>OY969790.1:200000-4037919 GCA_963703125.1 uncultured Flavobacteriaceae bacterium
GACGTGGCTGCTCTCTGTACCGGCCATTGTAGCACGTGTGTGGCCCAGGACGTAAGGGCCGTGATGATTTGACGTCATCCCCACCTTCCTCACGGTTTGCACCGGCAGTCCCGTTAGAGTCCCCGACTTGACTCGCTGGCAACTAACGGTAGGGGTTGCGCTCGTTATAGGACTTAACCTGACACCTCACGGCACGAGCTGACGACAACCATGCAGCACCTTGCAAATTGCCCGAAGGAAAATCTATCTCTAGACCTGTCAATATGCATTTAAGCCCTGGTAAGGTTCCTCGCGTATCATCGAATTAAACCACATGCTCCACCGCTTGTGCGGGCCCCCGTCAATTCCTTTGAGTTTCATTCTTGCGAACGTACTCCCCAGGTGGGATACTTATCACTTTCGCTTGGCCGCCCAGTACTCAAGGTACCGGACAGCTAGTATCCATCGTTTACGGCGTGGACTACCAGGGTATCTAATCCTGTTCGCTCCCCACGCTTTCGTCCATCAGCGTCAGTATATGGTTAGCCAGCTGCCTTCGCAATCGGTGTTCTATGTAATATCTATGCATTTCACCGCTACACTACATATTCCGCCAACTTCACCATAACTCAAGACCAGCAGTATCAAAGGCAGTTCCATAGTTGAGCTACGGACTTTCACCCCTGACTTACCGGCCCGCCTACGGACCCTTTAAACCCAATAATTCCGGATAACGCTCGGACCCTCCGTATTACCGCGGCTGCTGGCACGGAGTTAGCCGGTCCTTATTCTTACGGTACCGTCAACAGGGCACACGTGCCCCTTTTTCTTCCCGTACAAAAGCAGTTTACTACCCATAGGGCATTCTTCCTGCACGCGGCATGGCTGGATCAGAGTCTCCTCCATTGTCCAATATTCCTCACTGCTGCCTCCCGTAGGAGTCTGGTCCGTGTCTCAGTACCAGTGTGGGGGATCCCCCTCTCAGGGCCCCTACCCATCGTAGCCTTGGTGGGCCGTTACCCCGCCAACTAGCTAATGGGACGCATGGCCATCCCTTGCCGGCCGAAGCCTTTAACCTCAATACGATGCCGTATAAAGGTACTACGGGGCATTAATCCAAGTTTCCCTGGGCTATTCCCCTGCAAGGGGCAGGTTCCATACGCGGTGCGCACCCGTGCGCCGGTCGTCAGCGGAGCAAGCTCCCTGTTACCCCTCGACTTGCATGTGTTAGGCCTGCCGCTAGCGTTCATCCTGAGCCAGGATCAAACTCTTCATCGTTGTTCGTTAAATATTCTACGCCCAACGCCCAAGAACCATCTCCCGGCCCCTTCGCTCGTTTCTATCTATTCCTATAAATTATCTTGGCGCGACACATCTAAGATGCATCGCTTCTCGTCTTCACAGTATGTCAATGAACTTCCCTAAAAAATCCCTTGAAAAAGGACATTCCAACCGCTCAACCTATCAACTCCATATGTCCCTCTCCCCCTAAGCGGCTGCAAATATAAGATGGTTTTTTAAATTAAAAAGTTTATTTGAACATTTTTTAAACTTTTTTTTACCTCATTTTTTCAAACCCTTAACTACTAGCTGTTTATAGTTTTCCCTAATTAAATTAAGGGTTTTAAAAATAGGGGTTTTAATTCATCTACACAAGAAAATCATACAGAATATAGAATACCATCCAATGGCTAGATTCATCATAATTCAACCATCTTTCTGTAATTATCAATCCAACGAACATCGAAGCATGAATTACTCCCTGAAACCGCAGTGCACTGAAAACCCTTCAAAACAGCATATTTAAATATTGCCAACATCAATGCAAGAAACTATCTTTGCCAACCTATAGGAATAAAAAAGCAATGATAAGAATTACACTGCCTGACGGAACTGTAAAGGAGTTTGCCAAAGATAGCACTCCCCTAGATGTCGCAATGAACATTAGCGAGGGACTGGCCCGTAATGTTATTTCAGCCAGATTCAATGGTAAAATAATAGAGACCTCCACAAAACTTGAAAGTGATGGGACATTAATTCTTTATACTTGGAACGATGAGGAAGGCAAAAAAGCATTTTGGCACTCTTCTTCCCATATTGTGGCCCAAGCAATAGAAGAACTGTATCCCAATGCAAAATTAACAATAGGACCTGCCATTGAAAATGGATTTTATTATGATGTGGATTTTGGAAGCGAAACCCTTTCAGAAAAGGACGTTCCTGAAATAGAAAAACGAGCTTTGGAAATTGCACGAGGCAAGCACGATTTTAAAATGAGATCTGTTTCCAAAAAAGATGCGCTCTCACTTTATAAATCGCAGGGCAACGAGTACAAAGTTGAATTAATAGAAAATCTGGAAGATGGAACTATTACATTTTGCGACCATGACACATTCACAGACCTGTGCCGTGGTGGCCATATTCCAAATACGGGGATTGTCAAGGCCATAAAAATATTAAGTGTTGCGGGCGCCTATTGGAGAGGTGATGAAAAAAATACTCAGCTGACAAGGGTTTACGGAATATCTTTTCCGAAACAAAAAGATCTAACAGAATATCTGGAACTTCTTGAGGAAGCCAAAAAACGTGATCATAGAAAACTGGGCAAGGAGCTGGAACTTTTTACATTTTCGCAAAAAGTTGGTCAAGGTTTGCCTTTGTGGCTTCCTAAAGGTGCGGCCCTAAGGGAGCGTTTGGAGAACTTTTTAAAAAAAGCACAAAAAAAGGCGGGCTACGAAATGGTGGTAACCCCTCATATTGGTCAAAAAGAACTATATGTCACTTCAGGGCACTATGAAAAATACGGTGCGGATAGTTTTCAACCAATAAAAACCCCAAAGCAAGATGAGGAATTTCTTTTGAAACCAATGAATTGCCCGCACCACTGTGAGATTTATAACACAAAACCATTCAGTTACAGGGAACTCCCCAAAAGATATGCCGAATTTGGCACCGTATATAGATATGAGCAAAGTGGCGAATTACACGGACTTACCAGGGTAAGAGGCTTTACACAAGATGATGCCCATATTTTCTGTACCCCAGAACAATTGGACCAAGAATTTAAAAATGTTATAGACCTATCACTATATGTCTTGGGCTCTTTGGGCTTTGAAAACTTTACGGCCCAAGTTTCAGTCAGAGACCCTGAAAAACCTGAGAAATATATCGGTTCCGTCGAGAATTGGGAAAAAGCGGAGAATGCCATTATCAATTCGGCCAAAGAAAAAGGGTTGAATTATGTCATTGAAAAAGGTGAGGCAGCTTTTTACGGCCCTAAACTTGATTTCATGGTAAAAGATGCTCTTGGTAGAAGATGGCAATTGGGAACCATTCAAGTGGACTACAATTTACCGGAACGTTTTGACCTTACCTATAAGGGTAGTGACAATGAATCTCATCGTCCAGTCATGATCCACCGAGCGCCTTTTGGAAGTATGGAGCGTTTTATAGCTCTTTTGCTTGAACATACTGGGGGAAATTTTCCTTTATGGCTGACTCCACAGCAGGCAATTATATTGCCCATAAGCGAGAAACATGAAAAATATGCTGAAAAAGTTTTAAATTCATTGGAAAATAACGAAATTCGCGCCCTCATTGATAATAGGAACGAAACTGTTGGGAAGAAAATACGCGAAGCTGAAATGGCCAAAATACCATTTATGCTGATCGTAGGGGAAAGTGAAGAAGATGCCAATACCATTTCAGTTCGCAAGCACGGTGGAGATGATTTGGGATCTATAACATTGAAACAATTTACGGACTTGGTAACTAAAGAAATAAACAGTACCTTAAAGACGTTTTAAAAAAAAATTAAGTTTAACTAAAAAATAGCAGTCATAGCAATTCGAAAAAGATTCAAGCCCCAGCCTAGAAGGGAAAATAAAAACCCGCATAGAATCAATGAACATATAAACTCACCCAATGTTAGGTTGGTAGGTGACAATATAGAAGTAGGTGTTTACCCATTAGCCGTAGCAATGGCTAAATCTGAGGAGTTGGAGTTGGATTTGGTGGAGATTTCGCCGAATGCAGAACCTCCGGTCTGTAAGATTATTGATTACAAAAAGTTTCTTTACGAACAAAAGAAACGAGAAAAAGTGATGAAGGCAAAGGCCTCTAAGGTTGTTGTTAAGGAAATACGCTTTGGGCCCCAGACGGATGATCACGATTACGATTTTAAAAAGAAGCATGCCGAAAAGTTCTTAAAAGACGGGGCTAAATTAAAAGCCTATGTTTTCTTTAAAGGACGATCGATTGTCTATAAAGACCAAGGAGAAATTTTATTGTTAAAACTTGCTTCTGAACTAGAGGAATGGGGTAAAGTGGAGCAAATGCCAAGATTGGAAGGAAAGCGAATGACCATGTTTCTTGCGCCCAAAACAAAAAGTAAATAAAATAGGTTTGCAATAGCGTTAAAATTTGCGAATCAAATTAAGATAACCTGAACCCTGCCTACATTTTAGTGGGCAGTTTCAGCATAAATAAGTGAGATTAATATAAATAGGAAAAATGCCTAAACAGAAAACGAAATCCAGTGCCAAAAAGCGATTTAAGCTAACGGGCACAGGTAAGATCAAAAGAAAGCATGCCTTTAAGAGCCACATTCTTACAAAGAAGTCTACAAAGAGGAAGCTTGCGTTAACACATTCAGGCCTTGTGCACGAATCTGATGTTAACAGTATTAAAGAACAATTACGTTTAAAGTAATTCTTCAGAGCGGTAAATAAATATGAACCATGGAGTTGGGCCAAAACAAAAGTGCCTTTTAGGCCGCCCACTACAAAAAAAAGTGAAATTATGCCAAGATCAGTAAATGCAGTAGCTTCAAGAGCCCGAAGAAAAAAGGTGATGAAGCAAGCCAAAGGATTCTTCGGAAGACGCAAGAATGTTTGGACAGTAGCGAAAAATGCGGTTGACAAAGCAATGCTATATGCTTATAGAGACCGAAGAAACAAGAAAAGAACTTTCCGTGCACTATGGATAACCCGTATCAACGCAGGGGCCAGGTTACATGGAATGTCCTATTCGCAATTTATGGGTAGGATAAAAGCAAGCAATATTGATTTGAATCGAAAGGTTCTGGCCGATTTGGCAATGAATCATCCAGATGCTTTTCATGCGATTGCAGAAAAAATAAAATAGTTTAGAACAATATCTCACTTAGAAAAATCCGGCCAACAAGCCGGATTTTTTATTCCCATTACATTATAGGCTTTTCCTACTCTTGCTGGCAGCAGTTCTGAACTCGTTCCAATCAGTCAATTGGACTTGCAACAAAAAAGTGAACAATTAGATAAGGGTCATGAGGCTATTTATACCAACCAGATTTCCAAAGACCGGATCTACTAACCGGCTCATTCGCCAAAAGCCGTAATTACCAAATATCTTCCAGAAGCATTATTTCGGTGCTCACATAGATAAATTCCCTGCCATAAACCAAGGTTCAATCTCCCATTTGAAATAGGTATTTGTAAAGACGCGCCCATTAAAGAAGCTTTAATATGGGCGGGCATATCATCTGGACCTTCATATTTATGAACATAATAGGGTGCATTTTCAGGTACCATTTGATTCATATGGCTCTCAAAATCATTGCGAACAGTCGCATCAGCATTTTCATTGATGGTCAGACTCGCCGATGTGTGCTTAATGAAAACTTGAAAAACACCCATCTTTATACGCTTTATTTCTGGCACCGAATCCAATATAGTTTCGGTTATCAAATGAAAACCTCGTTTATAGGGTTGTAACCTCAATTCCTTTTGATAAAATTGCATATACGTACCATTTGATTTAAATCTTTTAATATAAACATTCCATTTAATTCTTTTTATTATCCCTTATAAAATACCTTTGCGTCTTATTTAAAAGCGAATGGATTTATCTAAGATAAAATTGGTGGTAACTGATATGGATGGCACCTTGCTAAATTCAAAACATGAAGTAAGCGACACCTTTTTTGACCTTTTCCATCAATTAAAAGAACGTAACATATTATTTGCAGCTGCCAGCGGAAGACAGTACAATAGTATTGTAGATAAACTAAACCCAATAAAGGATAATATAATAGTCATTGCCGAAAATGGAGGCTTCGCCATGCAAAATGGAAAGGAATTGGTCTCAACACCTTTAGACAATAACTCAAAAAATGAAGTACTCCAAATTTTAGAAACAGTGGAGAATGTACACCCTGTATTATGCGGAAAGAAGAATGCCTATTTACTTGGTAATTCCCAAGCATTCGTTGCTAAATTGCGTGAATACTACTCTGATTTTGAAATTCTGAACGATCTTAAATCCTTTGAAGGTGAAATTCTTAAAATAGCCATTTACCATTTCGAGAGCTCTGAAAAATACATATATCCGGCGGTAAAACATTTAGAAAACAGACTGAAAGTAAAAGTATCTGGCGAAAATTGGGTAGATATTTCGAGTCCCAACGCCCATAAAGGTTTTGCCTTACAAGCGGTACAAGAGTTAAATAATATTGATAGATCCGAAACATTGGTATTTGGAGACTATAACAACGACCTTGAAATGATGGCCTTGGCCGATTTCAGTTTTGCCATGGCCAATGCACATCCCAACGTAATTGCCGCCGCCAAATATATAACCGCCAGCAATGATGAAAGAGGGGTCGAGGCGATCTTGAAAAAATTATTGGCTTCCTAATTAACCTGACAATAGAATAAAGAGAAAAGACCAAAATAATGATCGTCAACTTGTTGCCGAATATTTTCTTAAGGTCTATTGCCTCTGGGTCAATAATCACCACACTAGGTCTTTTGTTTTTTCTTCTGGGCGGCTGGGAAGAGTACATTGTTGAGAATCAGCCGATAGCCAGGGGAAGTGGGGTGCAGCTCCAGTTCAGTCTTAGGGTCCCCTACCCTATGTTGGTAATCCTCTGGATCATGGCCTCCATAAAAAGTAAAAAAACCCTTGCCCTTAATACCGTGAATATATCTGGCTTCGCCATTGACTTTATTTTCACCTAGCACCATAACGGTCGGTTTTATCTCATTCCTAACGAACGCGGTGGTCTGGCCCATAAAACCTTTCACCAATGCTGTATGATTCTGACAAAGCATAGTGGGCACCGGATCCCACTTGGCGGAAAAATCCATCAAGGAAAAATAATCCGACTCTTTAGGAACGTTCCCTCTTTTATCGGTCATATCTATTGATGAAAACTCATATCGCAGTGGATTTCGTTCCAAGGTAAAATTGGTGAATGCAAAGGTCTTATTGAAATCCAATTTACTTTGATAATTTGCGCTTGATGGATCACCATCAAACATTGGTTCGCATATGTCGACCTCAGCGGCTGCAATTGCAATGTCAAAGCTATCAGTGGCCGAGCACATGGCGAACATGAAACCTCCTCCGATTACGTAATTCCTGATTTTTAAGGCAACGGCCCGCTTTTCTTCAGAAACCTTATCAAAACCTAACTTGTTTGCCAATGCTTCTGCTTCGTTTTTTTGCTCAATATACCATGGAGCCGCACGATACGCCCCATAAAACTTTCCGTATTGCCCTGTGAAATCCTCATGATGTAGGTGCAACCAATCAAAAAGTACCAATTTATCATTGATAACCTCCTCATCATACACCGTTTCGTATGGAATTTCGGCATAGGTCAAAACCATTGTTACGGCATCATCCCAAGGTGGGTTTCCTTTCGGGGAATAAACTGCAATTTTTGGTGCTTTCTCAAGAACAATGGCTTCCTGGTTCTTTGACGGACTGCTAATTTCGTCCAGAATTCCTTGTGCTTGGGAATCTGAAAGTATTTCAAATGAGACTCCCCTAATTTGACATTCTTTACGGATATTTTCGCCATCAGGAAGCAAAAAAGAGCCTCCGCGGTAGTTCAATAACCACTGTACCTTTTGTTGTTTTGTGAGTACCCAATACGTAATACCATAGGCCTTCAAATGGTTTTTTTGTCCGTCTGCATCCATCGGAATAAGTATAGACGATGCCTCTACCGAAAAAGATAAAAGAAGAAAGAAAAAAGAGAAAAGACGGTTTCGCATAAAATCTGCTATTGATGTCTCTCAAAGTTAATTCAAAATATGGGAATTGAATTTTAGGGCATGTTAAACATTCTAAAAATGCATTCCCTATTACCTTAAAAAGTTTAATATGCAACGAAGATTCAGGAAGTTTGTATTTTAAAAAGGAACATCATTATCTTCAGGATCCAAATCATCATTTAAAGAACTACCAAAAGCCTCGTTGGTGCTGGGAAGGTTTTTGGTAATAAATGGATTGCTCTCATTGGCATTCATTTTGGACTGAAATTCGAATGGAGAATCAAAATCATCCAGGTTATCAAATTTACCAAGCTGTCCCACAAACTTTAACCGAATATTATCCAAACCACCATTACGGTGTTTGGCAACAATAAATTCTGCCTGACCCGCTGTAGGTGTTCGTTCCTCATCATCCCACTCATCTATCTTATAATATTCGGGCCGATAGATGAATGATACGATATCGGCATCTTGTTCAATTGCCCCAGATTCACGAAGATCCGAAAGAATAGGCCTTTTGCTTCCCCCTCTGGTCTCAACGGCCCTTGATAATTGCGAAAGTGCTATTACCGGTACATTTAATTCTTTCGCCAATGCTTTTAAATTTCGTGAAATTGTAGAAATCTCCTGCTCCCTGTTCCCTCCTTTTTGACTACCGCCAGCGGTCATCAATTGCAAATAGTCAATGACAATAAGTTTAATACCGTGCTGCGATGAGAGTCTACGGGCTTTGGCACGAAGGTCAAAAATGGAAAGGGATGGGGTATCATCAATAAACAAAGGAGCCTTTTCGAGTGCCTTCACTTTTACGTTCAGTTGCTCCCATTCATGCTTTTCCAATCTACCAGTCCTCAGTTTCTCAGAGGATAATCCCGTTTCCGATGATATGAGTCTGGTGATCAACTGAACGGATGACATTTCCAAAGAAAAGAAAGCAACGGGAATATCCGCATTAACGGCCATATTCCTTGCCATTGATAAAGTTAGCGCCGTTTTACCCATACCGGGACGAGCTGCAATAATAACCAAATCACTTGGTTGCCAGCCTGAAGTCAACTTATCCAACTTATCAAAGCCGGAAGGTATACCACTGAGCCCTTCTTTGTTCGCAATTTCCTCAATTCGTTTTTTGGCCTGAATTACAAGATTTTGCGCGGTCTCTGCGGAACGTTTTAAATTTCCTTGGGTAACATCATACAACTTGGCCTCCGCATTGTCCAATAAATCAAATACATCAGTTGCCTCGTCGTAGGCCTCTTCGATAATTTCATTGGAAATTTTAATTAAACTGCGTTGAATGTACTTTTGAAGTATTATCCTGGCATGGAATTCTATGTGCGCCGAAGAAGCTACCTTTTGGGTAAGTTTTATCAAATAAAAATCCCCCCCAACAAGCTCTAAATGTCCCGATTTTTTTAACTGCGAGGAAACGGTTAATAAATCGACCGGCTGTGATTCCTCGAACAAAATAAAGATTGCTTCATAAATATGCCTATGCGCATCTTTATAGAATACATCGGGGTGTAGGATATCTATTACTTCATCCACCCCTTTTTTGTCAATCATCATTGCTCCCAACACAACTTCCTCTAAATCAACGGACTGAGGTGGAATTTTTCCGCGCTCCAGACTAATTATAGTGGATTTATCAATCTTACGTCCAACAATGGGGTTCGTTTTTTCCATGGCTACGAAAATATGCAAATAACATTAAGTTAACCTTAGAATCGACTGAACGATGTTCACAATTGTTCAACAATTCAAGTGTTTATAAGTTACGAAAATGTGTTGATAGCAAAAAAAAACCGGAATACATTTCTTCCAGTTTTTAGTATCTGTATAAAAATCAGTTGTCAACCATTAAATACACCCATATTTGCATATTTTTCCATTCTATTATTCACTAAATCTTTTGGTGATAACTTTTGTAATTCCTCATATGTAGCCACAATTTTATTCTTTACGATATCAAAGGTCTTCTCCCTATTTGAATGTGCACCGCCAATTGGCTCACGAACAATATCATCTATAAGTTGCAATTTCTTCATATCGGTCGCGGTAAGTTTCAAGGCTTCTGCCGCTTGCTCTTTGTATTCCCAACTCTTCCATAAAATAGATGAACAGGATTCGGGTGATATAACCGAATACCAAGTATTTTCCAGCATCAATACTTTGTCCCCTACACCTATTCCCAAAGCTCCGCCAGAAGCACCTTCACCTATTATTACCACAATAATCGGCACCTTAAGTCGGGTCATTTCTAAGATATTTCTAGCTATTGCCTCTCCTTGACCGCGCTCTTCTGCTTCCAAACCAAAATATGCACCGGGCGTATCAATGAATGAAACGACGGGAATCCCAAACTTTTCGGCAGATTTCATAAGACGAAGTGCTTTGCGATATCCCTCAGGATTTGCCATTCCAAAATTTCGGAACTGTCGCGTCTTTGTATTGTAGCCTTTCTGCTGACCGATAAACATGTAGCTCTGGTCTCCAATTTTACCCAAACCGCCTATCATTGCCTTGTCATCTTTGACGCCCCTGTCACCATGAAGTTCAAGGAAGGTTTCGCCACAAATGGCCCTTATATAATCCAATGTATAAGGTCTATTGGGATGTCTTGAAAGTTGTACGCGCTGCCAGGCCGTAAGATTTTTGTAAATTTCCTTTCTGGTTTCCGTCAGTTTCTTTTCAATCTGCTTGCAGGTCTCGGATACATCCACATCACTTTCTTCTCCAATAATTTGACATTTGTCCAATTGTTCCTCTAGTTCCTTGATAGGAAGCTCAAAATCCAAATACTCCATTAGGGAATCTGTTTAGTTTGTTCGATCAGCAAATATAAAATTTTATAACCTATCCTTGACCTTCTACTTTCCGTATATTTTAAGGTAGGCTATCTTTTCGCCTTTTGAAGAAGATAAATTGCCAGTAGACTAAAAGTTATATTCGGAATTAGTACGGCCCATAAAGGAGGAAAACCGGATTGTTGGGCCAAGGTGCCAAAAACCCTATCGAAAAAAATAAAAACAAAAGCAACTAGAATACCAAAGGCAAGGTTAACACCCATACCTCCCCTTCTTTTAACGGACGACACGGCAACTGCAATAATGGTAAGAATGAATGCGGTAATTGGTAAGGCCCACCTTTTGTACTTTACCAGAATGTATGTATTCATATTAGCTGCCCCTTTTCTTTTTTGATCTTCGATAAAAGTGTTCAATTCAAACAAGTTTTTTGTTTCCGCCACATAGGATACAGGCGTGAGGTCATCAATCTTAAAAGTAAAAAGTGTATCCAACCTGGCCCTACTCTCAATAATACTCGAATCCCCGATCATTTTCCTCTTCTGATAAGATGTTAATCTGTAGGTGGTATCCCTATCTACCCATCGAATATTGGCAGCGGATATTTTAAAATCGAGGGTATTGTCTTCATTGAAACGCTCAAAAGTAAAATTTGAGCCAATTTTTCGAGCGGGATCAAAGCTGCTCACATAGATAAAATCCCTTTCATTCAATTGATTAAAAATATTCACTGTCTGCCTGTCAAGCTTTCCCTTTTTTAAGTACTTATAAATAAACTCATTATACCTAACACTTGCATTGGGAACGATGAACATGCCCATAAAGAACATTAATATGGCTACAAGGCTTGCTCCGATGAGGTAAGGCCTTAAAAACCGAAAATAAGACACGCCGGAACTTAAAATGGCGACTATTTCAGTATTGTTGGCCAATTTTGATGTGAAGAATATTACAGAAAGGAATAAAAAAATTGGTAAAAGCAAGTTACCTATGTAAATGGTAAAATTAAAATAATAGATTAAAATCTCATTTAACGGGGCTTCATTGTCAATCATCTTGCCAATTTGCTCCGCCAAATTTGCCATAATACCTATGGGAATAAAAAGGAGTAGCATAACCGCCAGGGTAAGTAAATACCGTTTCAATATGTATTTATCTATAATGGTCACTTACAATCTATTATCCATTTGTTTTACCATTTTGTTTTTCCAATCAAAAAAACTTCCTGCTAAAATATGTTTTCTTGCTTCCCTAACAAGCCACATATAAAAGCCCAAATTATGAATAGTGGCAATCTGTTTGCCCAAATATTCATTTGCTGCGAACAAGTGCCTAAGATAAGCCTTCGAATATTCCCTATCCACGAAGGTAATTCCCATTTCGTCAATTGGAGAAAAATCGTCCTCCCACTTTTTATTCTTGATGTTAATGGTCCCTTGGGCGGTAAAAAGCATCCCATTTCTGGCATTTCTGGTAGGCATGACACAATCGAACATGTCAATGCCCAAAGCGATATTTTCCAAGATATTGATCGGAGTGCCTACCCCCATCAGGTACCTAGGTCTGTCCTCCGGTAAAATTGCACAAACTACTTCCGTCATCGCATACATTTCCTCCGCCGGCTCACCCACCGATAATCCTCCTATGGCATTTCCCTCAGCTCCCGCATTGGCAATGAATTCAGCCGATTGTTGCCTTAAATCCTTATAGACCGAACCTTGTACAATGGGAAAAAAGGTCTGGGAATAATCATAGGTCAATGGTGTCTTTTCCAAATGGGCTAGGCATCTGTCCAACCATCTATGGGTCATGTGCATAGAACGTTTTGCATACTCATATTCGCAAGGATACGGTGTACATTCATCAAAAGCCATGATGATATCGGCACCTATTTCCCGCTGAATCTCCATGACATTCTCAGGGGTAAAAAAGTGAAGGGAGCCGTCAATATGCGATTTAAACTTTACACCTTCTTCCTTGATTTTTCTATTGGCCGAGAGCGAATAAACTTGATAGCCGCCGCTATCCGTTAAAATATTACTGTCCCAACCCATGAATTTATGAAGTCCTCCCGCAGCTTTTATTATCCCGGTCTTGGGCCTTAGAAAAAGATGGTAGGTGTTCCCTAGGATAATGTCCGGTTTAATTTCCTCGCGTAATTCCTTCTGATGGACACCCTTTACTGAGGCTGCCGTTCCCACGGGCATAAAAATGGGGGTTTCGATGGTGCCATGGTCCGTAACCATACTACCTGCCCTTGCTTTGCTATTTTTATCGGTATGTTGTAGCGTAAAGGTCAAATCTTTAATTTAAAGTGGCAAAGATAACCAACTGATGAGCATTAAATCCTAACAAAAAAATAAAGTTGACCTATCATTTAAGTTCGTTGATAAAATATAATAACTACTACTTGTTTACCGAAAGTATAGCAAGTACTTTTGCCCTATTAAATCAAAAGTAAATGCCGAATATAAAAGAATTAGAGGATATTGTTGTTCAAACCAGAAGGGATATCCTACGTATGGTACATAAAGTAAATTCTGGTCATCCTGGAGGTTCTTTAGGATGCACGGAGTTTTTTGTAGCCCTTTACCATGAAATCATGGAATTAAAGGAAGGCTTTGATATGGATGGCATCGGGGAGGATCTCTTTTTTCTATCCAACGGACACATTTCACCCGTATTCTATAGTGTTTTGGCCAGAAAAGGATATTTTCCGGTGGAAGAATTGGACACCTTTAGATTAATTAATTCCAGGTTGCAAGGCCACCCAACAACCCATGAAGGATTACCTGGTATTCGAGTAGCATCGGGTTCGCTCGGGCAAGGAATGTCAGTTGCAATCGGAGCTGCATTGGCCAAAAAGTTAAATAAGGACAGTCATCTAGTCTATAGTCTTCACGGTGATGGTGAGCTACAGGAAGGCCAAAACTGGGAAGCAATAATGTACGCCGCCGGAAACAACGTTGACAATTTGATTTGTACGGTTGATAGAAACGGCCAGCAGATCGATGGCCCTACTGAAAAGGTTTTGCCCTTGGGAAATCTTGTGACCAAATTTGAGGCCTTTGGATGGGATGTACTGGAAATAAAGAATGGGAACGACTTAAAGTCTATTATAGAAGGGTTAAACGAAGCGAAAAAGAGAACTGGGAAAGGTAAGCCGGTCTGTATAATTATGGATACCATTATGGGCCATGGGGTTGACTTTATGATGTATACCCATGCATGGCATGGCAAAGCTCCCAATGATGAGCAATTGCAAAATGCCCTATCACAGAATCCAGAAACTTTAGGAGATTACTAAAACCACAGATCCAGACCCTTTTTGAGGGACGAACCAAAAAATTAAAATCGATGAAAAAATATATAGATCAAGGGAAGAACGATACTCGAAGCGGCTATGGTGATGCTATGACAATTCTTGGCAGAACCAATCCCAACGTGGTCGCCTTGTGCGCCGATTTGGTAGGTTCCTTGAAGATTCAAGACTTTATTGATGAAAATCCCGAACGTTTTTTCCAAATAGGGATCGCAGAGGCGAATATGATGGGAATTGCAGCGGGATTGACAATTGGAGGAAAAATTCCTTTCACGGGTACTTTTGCCAATTTTTCAACAGGGAGGGTCTACGACCAAATTAGGCAATCAATCGCCTATTCAGGTAAGAATGTCAAAATATGTGCGTCCCACGCAGGTGTAACACTTGGAGAGGATGGGGCAACCCATCAAATTTTGGAGGATATCGGGATGATGAAGATGCTCCCGGGAATGACCGTTATAAACCCTTGCGATTATAATCAAACAAAGGCCGCCACTTTAGCGATTGCAGATTATGAAGGACCTGTATATTTACGTTTTGGCAGACCCAAAGTGGCAAATTTCACACCAGCGGACCAAAAATTCGAGATTGGGAAAGCACTCATGCTCAGTGAAGGAACGGATGTTACCATAATAGCTACGGGACATTTGGCATGGGAATCCCTTATCGCAGCAGAAAATTTGGAAAAACAAGGTATCTCGGCCGAGGTGATAAACATTCACACCATAAAACCACTTGACGAAGCTGCTGTGTTAAAGTCTGTTAAAAAAACAGGATGTGTTGTGACGGCCGAAGAGCATAATTATTTAGGAGGCTTGGGAGAAAGTATCGCAAGAGTCCTTGCAAATCAACATCCTACACCACAAGAATTCGTTGCCACCCAAGATACTTTTGGGGAAAGTGGCACTCCGGAGCAACTAATGGAGAAGTATGGACTGGACAATAAAGCTATTGTAAAGGCCGTTTTGAGGGTATTGAAAAGAAAATGACGATGGTATCGTTTTTGATACCATCGGGGTATTAAAAACGAGAACATTATGAAAAAAACAAAAAATTCACTTCTAGTGGCTTTGTTTGCTATGTTTAGCATGGCCACATTTGCACAAAACAATTCCGGATTTGGTATAAAAGCAGGTCTAAATTATAATGCCAATGGGGATTATTTTGAATCTGCCGGTGAGGCGGCGAAAGATCCCGGCAGAAATGTAGGGTATCACGTTGGCCTCTTCGGCAAATTCGGTGACCGACTTTATCTTAGGCCCGAGCTGGTATATACGAGAACAAAAACCGACTATGATGGGGATAAGTTCAACATGAGCAAATTGGATGCCCCATTGTTGATTGGCGCAAAAATCATAGGTCCTTTGAACCTGTTCGCAGGACCAGCTTTCCAATACATCCTGGACACAGAATTCGATGGGATCAGCATCAACGACGTCGAAAGTGAATTTTCTGTAGGGATGCACATTGGGGCAGGTTTGAGCCTTGGAAAAATTGGCATTGACCTTAGATATGAAAGGGGCTTTAGCAACAATGAGGCCGAATTCATAAATACGAACATTACTTCTATTCCACCCAGTAGGATTGATACAAGACCCGACCAATTGATTTTGAGTCTTTCCTTGAATCTATAATTAAAAAAATAAGAACGAAAAAAATCCCCGATAGTCTTATCGGGGATTTTTTTTGCTTTCAAAATTGAATTTGCGATCAACTATCAGAATCCAAATAATCAGGGATGCCATCTGAATCACTATCGGGATACGTAATATTTCCCTGATCGTCCACTACTATTTCCTCAATGGTGGGGACACCATCACCGTCATCGTCTTCATCTATGAAATTGGCATATAATTTAGACCTGTTAGCACTTTCTTGAGCTTCATCTGTATTGTCATTGTATAAATAGCCATCCCCGTTTAAATCCTCCAGTATTGATGGGATTCCATCCCGGTCATGATCTGCTTGGTTTATTGCAAATAAATCTATCTTAAAAATCATTGGGCTATACGCCGGGATTCCAGTTCTTGCTACATTATAGTATCCCAATCCCGAAGGAAAAATTATTAAACCAACACCGTAACCATCAACTGAAAATGTACCATCATCATTCACAATGGGTACACCTCCTCCACTAAATTGTGAAGTTCCTGCGCCAAAACCCCTAACCGCACCTATCAAATCAAACCAAACGGGTATATTGCTAGTACCATCAAAAACGGTTTCATTTAATAAACTACCTTCATAGCGCACATACGCTGAATCGGCAACGGATAATTTATCTCCTATTCCATCCCTGGCACTCAAATAATAATAGGTGTGTTCTATGTCTTTTTCATCAGTGCTCAAACCTAGGTAGGATGAGGAAATTTTAATAGTCTTTGGCGTCATTTGATCTATAAGGGGCGTTTTGCCAGCATTATCCCCGGCAATGGTGTCCAAGACAATTTTGTAATCAAAATCGGTTGGCGGTATATCAAAGTCTTCATAGTTGTAGAAGTGCGTTTGAAGATATTCCTTTATTTTGACCTCATCCTCCACCTTTACTTCACCCAATGGTCTTGGTGGCACAACCACAATATCAGAACCATCATCTTTTTTACAAGACCAATTAAATGTTGCCATTACCAACAACAAAAACACGCTATTCTTTATCATCCTTTTTATTAAAGGCGGCAAGATACAATTTTCCCCTATTTTTGTTCCGGACGTTAACAAAGATTTTTAATTGACTATGCGTATTGACAAGTTCTTATGGGCCACTCGCTATTATAAAACACGCAGTATTGCTTCCACCGCTTGTAAAAAAGGTCATGTGAAAATTAATGACCAAGTGGCCAAACCTTCGCGCGAGGCCTATCCCATGGATAAGATTGTGGTACGAAAGGATCAAATAAATTATCAGCTCACAGTATTGGATATACCCGAGAGCCGGGTGGGCGCCAAATTAGTGGATATGTACCGAAAAGATACAACACCTAAAGAAGCCCTTGAGCATAATGAACTGCTTCAATATTCAAAAAGTCACTATCGCAAAGTCGGACAAGGAAGACCGACCAAAAAAGACCGTCGTGAAATAGAAGGTTATATGGAGTCAACAAGTGGTAAAATTGATACAGAGGATTCTGGCAAGCAAACGGATTATAAAGAAGAGGGCAACCCATAAATTGATGACCAATTGCACTAAGGTTCTAAATACTAAAATATAATTTTCCGTTTAGTTATCTTTGATTCTTTTATGGTGAAACCTATGCAGAACATGATACTGTCACATCAACAAATTCAACACAAGATCCGTCGCATTGCCTATCAAATATATGAATCAAATGTTGATGAAAAAGAAATAGTGCTTGCCGGAATTGAAGGTGGTGGGTTGAAATTCGCAAAAAAAATACAAGAGGTACTGCAGCAAATTACGGGTGCCGAAATAGTACTTTGCAGCGTGAACATGGATAAAAAAGACCCGGTAAAAAGCGGTGTTACAACATCCTTGCCCGATGATGCCTACATAAACAAGTCCGTTGTTCTGATCGATGATGTATTGAACTCGGGAACTACCTTGATCTATGGGGTTCATCATTTTTTGCGCGTACCCTTGAAGCAATTGAAAACGGCTGTACTTGTAAACAGAAATCATAAAAAATACCCTGTAAAGGCCGATTATAAAGGAATATCGCTTTCAACTTCCCTTCAAGAGCATATTCAAGTAAAATTTCAGAACAATAATGATCGCGTCTATTTGGAGTGACCTAGTTGGGTTTTAATTTTCTTGAAATTTCAGCCACCACAGAATCAATCGATTTATCGGTGCATTCTATTATGAAATTGGCCTGATTGTAGTAAAAATTACGCTCAAAAAGATGCTTACCGATGAATTCGGGCAAATCATGGTCAGGAATATTTTTGATCAAGGGCCTGAACTCCTTTTCTTTGCTTAATCTTTCGACTAATTCAGCAATGGCTAGCTTTAAGTAAAATGAATGTGCCGTAGCCTGGGATATTGCATTCATATTATCACCATAGCAAGGTGTGCCCCCACCTGTGGCGAGCACAAAATTGTCCTTTTCAAGCATTATTTCCTTTAAATGGGCAAACTCTCTTTTTCGAAAATAAATCTCCCCTTTTGTTGCAAACAACTGAGGTACGGTCATTTTTTCAACGGATTCAATATACTGGTCCAGATCAACGAATTCATAATTCAATTTGCCCGCCAATTCTTGGCCAATTGTGGTTTTTCCACTGCCCATATATCCCAACAATACTATTTTCACACTACCGCTTTTTATAAAAATGAAAAAAATGCTTCCAATTTCAAAGAAAAGGTAAATTTCTTGGAAAATCGACTTGTTAAATAAATTAATGATCTTATATTTGCACCCGCTAACGGAGAAACTTCCTTAGCTTTTTTTAATGAATTTGACCTGGTAGCTCAGTTGGTAGAGCATCTCCCTTTTAAGGAGAGGGCCTGGGTTCGAGCCCCAGCCCGGTCACAAACAATGGAAACCTTGCTAGTCTTTAAGATAAGCAAGGTTTTCTTTTTTACCGATAGCAGCACTTTTAACGTCTCCTGCCATGATCAGTTGTATAGGCCAGCAATAGCCATTAATTTTATAGCATCGATGAAAAAGCAGTAAGTCAAGTATCTTTAAAGTTCTCTAAAACAATAAGATATGGAATCTCAACAAACTGCTCTACCAAAGCTATTCATTGGTATCGACATTCACAAGCGAAGTTGGAAAGTACATTGTGCAACGGACCTGTTCGCGGGCAAGTCTTTTTCGATGCGGCCCGACCCGAAACAGCTCAAGGACTACGTATCAAAACATTTTCCCGATTATGACGTATCGACAGCTTACGAGGCAGGTTGCTGTGGTTATTCGGGTCATACGGCTGGAATTCTTTGGTGGTCAACCCTGCCGATATCCACAGGAAAGGCAATGAGAAACATACCAAGACCGATAAGATCGATGCGCAGTTGATTGCCAGGGAACTTAAGGACGGTCGCCTGGAAGGCATTCATGTACCCGATATCGATAGGGAAGAACTGCGGAGCCTTTTCCGTCGTCGCAACGATCTGGTCAAGGATTTCCGTAGGATCAAGAGTTACATAAAAATGCAGTTGTTGTATTTCGGTATCAAGGAACCCGAGGAATTCGATAACGATCATTGGAGCCATAAGTATAGGAACTGGTTGGACGATATGGTATTCAAGAACCCGACGGCAAAAGCGACTTTGGAGAGCCGTATGCGCTTCTTCCGTTTCGTGAACCAAGAACTCAGGGATGTATCGGCCCAGCTCAGGAGATATTGCAAGGCCCATCATAAGAAAGATTATATGTTGCTCAGGAGCATACCGGGAATAGGAGGTATCGTGGCCTGCGGTATATTGTGTGAACTGGGCGATCTCAGGCGCTTCAACAGTATAAAACATTTGGCGGGCTATGTCGGTCTTGCACCCGGGGTCCATCAAAGTGGGAGCAATTATAGGACCCTGGGCATAACGCCACGGGCGCACCGTTTGATACGGAGCTATTTCGTAGAGGCCGCCTGGCAGGCGATACGTGCCGACCCGATCATGCAAGGCTATTATCGCAAGCACCAAGGCAGGAACGTAAAGAGCATCATCATCAAGGTAGCAAGAAAATTGCTCAGTACGGACCTTGGCCGTAATCAAGACGGGGACACCATACGCGATAGGCGTAATCGAATAATTTTGAATCAGGACAACAATAACAAAGCTCACCAAATAGTAGTCAGACCCTTATCACAAAACACCGTGGGTGGCCCAAACAATTGGGATCACATTTTTATAGCAAGTGGGCGGGTCTATTATAACTTATAATAATACGGATGCCGGTGAACCCGAAGATAAAGGTGTATCACACATAGGATGCGGAGCAAGTTATATCAAAAGAAAAAAAGGTGGTTTAAGGCAAAAAGAAAATATTGATTAACTTTAAAGAACTGGACTAAGGCTTTTCATAGGATGACGATGTTAGCTCTGGTTTTCAATTGTTCAGATATTTATTTGGTATGTTTTTAGGTTTGTATTCAATTCCGAATTCATGTTTAAGCAATTTAGATACAATTTCCGCAATAGTCCTTTCATTTCGATGCATTTGTGGCAATAATCCCATCATTGCGTAACTTATTGGGTTGACTGCTGGAATAAAGGTTTCCCACTCATAATCTTTTCCCCAAATCAATCCTTTTATACTTATTGATAAATCAGCCGATTTTGACAATAGAAAATCCAACATTTCAATAGATTGATTCATATTCTGATTTACAGTATGAAAGATTGGTGTTTGTCCTCCGAATCCGTTTTCGTCAACCCCTGCCTTCGCATTGATATCAGCGCCTTTTTCCACCAGAATTTTTGCACAATCAAAATGATTAAATTCTGCGCAAATATGTAGCAATGTAGCATCAAGTAGCGGAGTATATGCACACTTTAAGGAATACTTATTGTTAACAGTTTGAGGATTTTCTTCATAAGATTTTGCAACACACTTGAGTCATCTGTCAAACCTGCCAGCAAGGTTTTGTCTTCAAATTCCAATCCAAATTCTACAAATGCTTTTACACATTCTTTGAATCTTGGACTTCGCAAATATTCACTTGTCAATTCATTAATTAGTGATTCTCCTTTAAAAGTATCGTTCGGGCTCAACCCATTTAAAAAACAATCCCTTATTCCTTCAACGGAATGAAGTTCAATTTGTGTTATTATTTCTTTTTTATAGTCCATTTTTTTCAAATTACAGCTAATGGAAGCGCCATACTTAGTGTAACCCGGTACTCTGTGCTGTTGTACCGAAGTTACATAAAAATGTAAAATCCAAGCAGGACCCGAGAGTGTTTTCTATAACAAAATAGGGCAACGCGGTTCGGCAATTCCGAATTATATGCAACGGTTTTCGGCCTGATGATTTGGCGGATTATTAACATCAAAGTTCAATAGAATTTCTAATGCCGAACCTTGTTCAAATGCTTCATAGAAGCACTTTAGCTACCATATGGCCAAACCAATGTTATAGGTTGTGTTATACCTTTTAGGCTATTCTTGAAATTGTTATTTTTCACAAATTTCTTTTAACTTGTCGAGTGCTTTTGGGTAGTTCTCGTTCATATAACCTATAAAATCCTCTGTGGTGTCCAAGTCCACAGTAACGGTTGTAGTCCCATTGTTTTCTTCGAAGGTATAGTTTTCAAATCCGTTTGCCCATTTCTCTACTTCAGGCCCTTCGGTAATTTCCTTGTCAGCTTGTACAAGCCCATAGTGTTGAATAGAAACAAATCGGTTGGGAATGTTCTCAGCTATCCGGGAAACGATACCTCCCTTTTCACCTTTCTCATCCACTCCAATAAACAGAATTTTACTTCCCTTGTCCCAGCTTCCTTCATAGGTAGATGTGGGGTTAAACAAGGAGGTCCATTGTTCATACGTGGATTTATTGTCAATGCCCAGCATAAAATCATACGCCCTGGCTGCGGGTGCCTTGAGACTTACTTCGAATTGTAACTTTTTCATAGTGTTAACTGGTTGGTTAGATTAATTTTTCAAGTTGTACTTAATAAGACGATAGAATAAATATAAAAGAAAATAGAACAAAATACTGATTGTCACTTGTTTCCGGATATTTTTATGGCTTCCCATAGCCGTCGGGTCAATGTTGTGGAAGCTCCATACGAAATGTGACCCCATATTTTGCGTGTGGTACCTAGGCACAAAAAATGTAAAATTCAGGTAGGGTCGTGCCGGGTTTTGTACAACAAAATGGAACAATGTGGGTCGGCAACGCCAAATGAAATGCAACGGTTTTATGTATGATCTCGTCGTGTGTTTTAGCAACTATTCCCTCCCACACAGGACAGCAGTTTAGAGGATTGCCAATAAAACCGAACCTGCCCTAAGGAATTCCCTACGGCAACGAAATAAAGAGTTGGGGCTTCTAGGCCAATAACCTTGGATCAAGATTTTTTTGCCAACGGATTGGGATAGTTGTCAGATTGGTCCTCAGCGGTATCATCCAAGCACACAAAATCCTTTTCTACCAAAAGAAACAATTCTTGTCCTTTGCCATTGTCAATGGTATTCTGAAAACCCACCTGTTCCGTATTCGCCCATATATCCTGATTCTTTACGGGCAGGTACAATGTAACGGTTGCGTTATCAAATTCAGCGGTCAAGGCATCTATATTTTGCTTGGTCCTTAACTCATATTTGAAAATTCCATTGGGAAATTCCGTCTGGTCCGAAAAATAACCAGTCTTACAAAATGTTGCTACCTCTGTTTGGGTAAGTCGGTACCGTATTGAGTTTCCCTTGATTCTAATTTTCATCCTTCATCAAATTTGTATTGAACGCCAATTTACTCACTACGTGAGATTTAAAATGCCCTGACACTTGCCCGCCCGTAACGTTCGGGCGGATGCCTCGCGGGCTTGCCCCGAGGTTGTTTACTAAGGTATAAATCTTATGACCTAAAACCTAAGAGTCCCTATTTATCTGCAAGTTGACCAGAATTTGTATCTGTTATATAGTTGATAGTGACCCTGGTTCCCTTTCCCGGAACCGAATTAATAAATAAGCGTCCGTTAATATAACTTATACGTTCTTTCATAAAAAAGAGGCCCATACCGCCTTCACTGTTATTTTTGGGTACTTGGTCCATAATGGAATCATCAAAACCGCTACCGTCATCATCCACCACAACACTCAATATCCCGTCCCTAAAATTGATGGTCACCAAAATATAATTTGCATTGGCATATTTAATGGCATTGTTGACTGCCTCTTGCGTAACTCTATAAATATTCGTCTCTGCAAGGGAGTCAAATCGAATGTTGCCCTCGGTCCTATTTTCAAACAAAATGGTTTTGCCTGTCAATTTAGAGAGTTCTACCGTCATTTTATGGATAGCCGGAAAAATGCCGTGATCACTTAGCTCTGGAGGCGTCAGATTAAAGGTTGCGGTGCGTACACCTTTGATAAGATCCGATGTTAATTGTTTAAGGTATTCAATTTTTTCGGCTGTTTTATCATGGTTCTTTAAGTTGATCGATTCAATGTTGAATTTCAATGCGGTCAACATCTGCCCAATTCCATCATGAATATCCTTGGCAATACGTTTGCGCTCCTCCTCCTGTCCTTCTACTATTTGGCTTGCCTGCACCTTTTTTTGCAGCATACGTGCCTCATAATTTTGCCTGGTCAGTTGTTCAACCTTGAACTGGTTTTTCTTTCTTTCCGTAATGTTGGAACAAAGAATCAATAGACTTTGATGACCACTGGACTGGTGCATGGGAACAATCGACATATCCAGCCAAAAGTCGCCATTCTTTGTAGCTATCTTGATTTCCTCCGTGCGAATCACATTTTTTCTATTTCCTTTTAAAACCTCCTTTAAATATTCTTGTTGTCCTTCATCCAAAGTAAGAATTTCGGATAATGGCCTGTTCAGCTCCTGTTCTTGCAATCCCAGGAGTTCCAAAAACTTTTTACTTATAAATACAATACTACCGTCCTTCCGGGCACTTGCAAATAAGGCGACATTATCTATTACAAAATAGAGTTCCTGCAGTTCTTTTAATGATTTTTCCTTTTCCAAAAAAAGCTGTTGCAATTCATTTGCGACGTTGTCAGAATGTAATTGACTTTGCAAAAGATCGGAAATCGTTTTACGAATTTGAATGGAAATCGGTCTAAATATAAAGAGCATTTCCAGCAATAAGATACCCAGTGAAAAACCAAGCAATAGATATTCTTTCTGTTTTAAGTTCTCTAATTGCTGTTTGCTTCGCTTGTCATATTCGTTTACTATGGCATCCATCATGTTTAAAAATGAACGCTCATTCTTCAGGAGGATGGCAATATTTTCTTGCATCGTTGCAGATTTTGCTCCATCAATCGGAATCAAAATAATTTCCTGCACAGCCCTTTCCATCTCGGTATAATGAGGCTCCAATGCATGAAAGAGTGCGAGAATTTCAGAATGATTTTCGATAGGCAACCCCATTGCCTCACTACCAAACTGCAGACCATTGTGCGCTTCTTTCCAAATGAAAAGTGTTTTTTGTATTTCGGTTAGGATATGTTGCTTTTTTGACGGGCTCGAGGCCTCCTTTAATAGCAAAACCTCTTTGACCAATTTTTGACTATATGCGCGCTGCCTTCCGGCCACGTTAATTACCCTGGAATCATTTAATTGCGAATTTAAATGATGCTGAATAAGAATCTGGGCCACCACAATGGTAAAAGCTATGGCGGCCAATGCCAACAAATACCATTTCCTGACCCTTAAAAAGGTCATCGTGTCAAGTGGTCGTTCGCGCCTTTTACGGGTCATTAAATGGCCTGGTATTTATGTTATAATTCGTTGATCGCCTTGGATACCAACGTGAAGGATTTCTTTGAATAGGGAAGTTCAAGTGCCGCCTTATGTCCTTTTTCCGACATTTTACGCCATGTCTTTTGAAGTACGTCAATGATTTTGGATTCATTGTGCTTTTCCGCAAAAGAATCAAAGTAAAACTGAAGGAACACCAAACATATCACATCCTCCAAGGTCTGTGTATCCTCGTTTTTCTTCAAATGCTTTTTTTCCAATAAAAAGGAAACCTTGTCAACGGTACTATCATCATACCCAACTTCCCTCAAAATGCCAGAAGCCTTTTGCGCATGAAATTTCTTAAGGTCTTGCCGCCATTTTAAATACCCAGCCCTGTTCATTTCATAAGTTTCTCTGGGAATCTCCCATCTGCAAATATGTTGGCAACGGGCGGTTAATTTCAAGGCTTCATCCGCATTTGGGGAAAACTCCTGAAGCATATCTGTCATGCGTATGGCGTACAATAACTCCTTAGGATAAATTTTACCATTAAACTCTTCCCTGTTGGGATCCTTTTTGTTGGCGGCATCAAAAAGTTCAAATGCCTTGGTTAACTTAATCTGACTTGCCATACTCCTTTCGAGTTTATTTCAAAGCTATTCAGAAAAGCCCACATAAACAATCCCGTTATTTACTTATGTAGGAATCTCATTTGATAGTATTTTCAAAATTTATTTAATTTCATGGTGAGGAGTTGCCAAATCTGATTAAAGGACTTAATTACTCATAGATTTCCCAACTGATATGTTGACCCTCCTCCTTCTATCTTTTCTTAAAATAAAACGCCAACCAAGGCCATATAGGTCTAGAACAATCTCCTTTCGTTGGTGTATAAGAAATCTTTTGGATTTTAATATTTTTTTAACAAGATGTTTTTTTGAATGAAAAGAATTTATATATTCGTTAACGTTAACGTAAAACTGTTAACGTTAACGAAAATCAGATTGTAAGTTTTTTCTTAACTGTAATGCTGTTTGTCAGATTATCAGTGAAATTCATTTCACTAGTTAAATGACAGGTGCTATTTAAACTTTAATAAGTCAAAAACCAACAATAAATAAGAACTCTATGTGCGAATAAAAATTTATTATCACCGGTCTAAAAATTCAACTCAACCAATTAAAACTCAAAAAAATATGGAAAAATGCTTCATTGAAAAAACACAAACCCAAGTAAGAAGTTTTTTGATGTCCGTTATGATTTTTATCTTTTGTGCGCCAATTTCGAGTGCGCATGGGAAGATTGACATTTCTAACCCCGGGATTTTTCAATCTACCGTAACTGGAGTCATATCGGATGCCAATGGCATCCCATTGGCAGGTGCCAGCGTTGTGGTAAAAGGAACTTCAACGGGCACAACGGCCGACTTTGATGGCAAGTACTCCATCAATGTGGCTACTAACGGGACTTTGATCTTTAGCTATGTCGGGTTTAAGGTTACCGAAACCCCTGTGGATGGTAGGTCTACCATAAATGTATCCTTGAGCGAAGATACCGCCCTTCTTGATGAAGTCGTCGTGGTAGGTTACGGTACTCAGAAAAAGGGCGAAGTTACCGCTGCAATTGCTTCGGTAGCTGCCGAACAGATTGGTATCGTTCAAACTTCGAGCAGTATCGATGCGGTCAAGGGTATGATCTCCGGTGTTGATATTCAAGCTTCGGGCGGCAGGCCGGGCCAAACTTCCACGGTTCGTATACGGGGAAGACGCTCTATAACAGCTTCAAATGATCCTTTATATGTGGTTGATGGAATTCCGCTAATTGATGGCTCAGAGTCCATGTCGGACATAAATCCTCAGGATATTGCTGCCATGCAAATATTAAAGGATGCGGCGGCTACCGCAGTTTATGGGTCTAGAGGTGCAAATGGTGTAATTCTGGTCACTACAAATCGTGGTAGGGTCGGAAAGACCCAGGTTCGCTATAGCAGCCAAATCGGTTTAACTTCTGCAGCCAAATTGGTAGATATGATGAACGGTGAAGAGTACGCAGCTCTTAAAAGGGAGGCCAGGCGCTCTTCATGGGATGGTACCATACCTGGTGACAATGACGTGTTTTTCGATCCCGTGGAATTAGAATCGTTGGCCCAAGGGCGTTCAACAGATTGGCTCGATATGGTGGTGGGCAATGGATACCAGACCAACCACCAATTGGGTGTGAGCGGCGGATCTGAGAATACCACTTTTAATTCTTCCATTGGATACTTTAAAGAGCAAGGAATCATAAGTAATCAAGACTACGAAAGATTTACGGGCAGGATAAATATTGATCATCGCATAAACGATATTTTTAAAATAGGGGCCTCATTTATGATATCAAATTCTGTACAGAATTGGGGGTCAAATGCCACAATTGGCGAAGCCTTGGCAAACAACCCTCTGGGAGTTCCTTATGATGCGAATGGTGAATTATTGTTTTTACCTACCAATGATGGTATTAGAACGAATCCTCTAAACGAATTGGTGGATGGGGCTTATATTGATGAAAGAAAATGGACCCGCATTTTTGCCCCTGTCTTTCTTGACATCGATATTACTGAAGGCCTACAGTGGAGAACATTGTTTGGTCCAGATATCCGATTGGGCAGAAGAGGTCAGTTTAGGGGCAGTTTAACGAATGATAATCGTGGTGGCCCAGGTGATGCTTCAATAGAACATTCTGATAATTTTGCCTATACGATCGAAAACCTTTTAACCTACGATAAGGCAATTACCGATAGCCAAAACTTAAAGGTAACCTTATTGCAAAGTACTCAGAGTTCTAAAACGGAGCTCTCACTTGCTTCTGTAACGGGAATTCCGTATGAATCCCAGTCCTTTTATAATTTGGGATCTGCGGATAATAGTCTAGCCGAGTCCAGATTGACGGAATGGACATTGAATTCATTTATGGGGCGCTTGAATTATGATATTGCCGGTAAATATCTCTTTCAAGCATCTCTTAGGGCTGATGGTTCCTCAAGATTGGCCGAGGGTAACAAATGGAATTATTTTCCTGGAGCTTCGGCAGGTTGGAGGATATCGGAAGAATCATTCTTGAAGGATACCTTTGTTTCTCAGTTAATGTTAAGAGGGTCGTATGGAGAAGTGGGCAACACTTCGGTAGCACCATATCAAACCGCAGGTAGGTTAGCACCTTCTGCTTATGCTTGGGGCGAATCCAACGCTTTGGGAAGAGCCCTTTCTGAAATACCCAACCCAGATTTAGGTTGGGAGGTTTCCAAAACCTTGGATGTAGGTCTTGATTTTGGATTGTTCAATGGTCGCGTGAGCGGCGCTGTTGATTGGTTCAAAACCAATACTGTGGACATCCTCTTAAACCGAAGTCTTCCATTCACCTCGGGTTATCAAAGTATTCTACAAAATATCGGTGCCACCCGAACCAAAGGGCTTGAATTTGCTATAAGTGCCAAAATTTTTGACAATCCCAATGCTTTTTCATGGAAAATGGATTTTAACATAGCGGGTTATAAGGAAGAAATTGTTGAATTGGCCCTAAAGGATGAAAATGGCAACCCCATAGATGATATAGGCAACAACTGGTTTATTGGACAACCCATTAGAGTTTTCTACGATTATGAGAAAATTGGTATTTACCAATCAAATGAGGTGGCCTTGGCCAATTCTCAAGAGCAAAAAGTTCCAGGTGAGATTCGTCTCAACGATTTGGATGGCGACGGGCTCATTACCCCGGAAGACCGTAAGGTATTGGGTACTGATACCCCTGATTATTATGGTGGGTTGACCAATAAATTTTCCTACAAAGGTTTGGAATTGGGAGTTTTCTTTTATTTTCGACAGGGACAGACCGTGCAATCTGACTTTCACGGTGGTAATAACTCATTGTTTGCTCGATACAATAATTTAGATGTAGACTATTGGACCATTGATAATCCTAGCAACGCAAATCCTAGACCTAACGAAAATCAGGAGAGCCCCAGAAATGGATCAACCTTGCGCTACTTTGACGGGAGTTTCATCAAATTGAGAAACGTTTCTTTGAGCTATAAACTACCAGATTCGTTCATTGACAAATTAGGGATGGAAGAATTAAAACTTTCTATTGCCGGGCAGAATCTTTTGTTCATTACTGATTATGAGACTTTTGATCCTGAAGTTTCTGAAGACGAGGGTAATTTGGACAGTGGAGTTGTGCCAAGCAATAAAATGTATTCATTGACCTTGAGCGCTAGGTTTTAGGGAGTTTAAAAATCAAATTAAAATAATAATTTAATATTATGAGAAGAAAAATATACTGTATTTGGTTTTTGGCCTTGGGGCTTATGATCAATTCGTGCGATAAATCTCTAGAGGAAGAACTGGTAACCGACGTTTCGGCCGCTTCGTATTATACTACGGAAAAAGGGCTACAAGATGCGGTCAATGCAACGTATTCATTTTTGAAGCCTTTTTATGGGCAGGAAATCGGATTTACAATGACCGTCTTTGGAACCGATACCTATAATAACGGGGCAGACGGTAGCCATAAATTTTTTAATTTCTATGACACAAGCTTAAACGCATCCGCGGCCTATGCCCGGGATGCTTGGACCGTTTGGTATCGAGGGATCAACCAAGCCAATGGAGTTATAAACCGTTCGGCCAACGTTGAAATGGATGAAGCTGAGAAGACCTCCCGTTTGGCTGAGGTTAGGTTTTTAAGGGCACTTTATTACTTTAATGTTGTGACAACATATGGTGACGCACATCTTAGTTTAGAAGAAACCGAAGGCATAGAAGTAGAGGCCAACAGAACTTCACAGGCGGAGATCTACAATCAGGCGATCATTCCTGATTTGGAATTTGCCATTGCTACTTTACCAAATTCCCAATCGGATTACGGTCGTGCCACAAAAGCGGCAGCGGAGTTTTTATTGGGTAAGGCTTTATTGACAAGAAGTTATACTTCTTTTGCTGAAGGAAGTGATGCTTCAAGGGCTGAAGCTTTATTCAGTAATGTAATCAACAATTATGGTTTTGCCCTTTTGGATGATTTCGCCGATTTATGGGACATAAATAATCAGGAGAATAGTGAAATGGTCTTTGTCATTCCCAATGCGAAGTCCCAAGTTGATAGTGGAATAGACACTTATGGACATAGAGGCCATTTATATTTCTTGCAAGAATACGATGTGCGCCGTGGTATGACCCGAGATATAACCAACGGTAGGCCTTGGAAAAGATTTAGACCTACTAATTTTACTTTAGGTTTGTGGAATAGGGATATAGATACGCGTTATGATAAAACATTCAAACATGTGTGGTATGCGAATAAAGAGGAGCCTGCAACAGAGGCAAACCCAGAAGCTGGTGAACCTGCGAGAGCGGCCCTGGCCATAGGTGATACCGCCATTTTTATTCCTGAACCGGAAAAGATATTGATTGGCCCCAATCTAGACAAGACACCAAACCCTATATTACCGTTACAAACGATGAATATTCGGAGCGGTTGTTCCCTTCTATGAACAAATGGATCGATGCGACACGACCTGATCGTCAAAAGGAGCAGGGACAGCGAGATTTTATTCTGATGCGCCTGGCAGATGCCCATTTATTACGTGCGGAGGCAAGATTACAACAAAATGATGCCGCAGGTGCCTCTGAGGACATCAATGTTATTCGGGTAAGGTCGGCAGTCCCAGGCCAAGAAGCCGCAATGGAGATTACCGCCGGCGATGTTGATATCGATTTTATTTTGGATGAGCGTGCGCGCGAACTGCTTGGTGAAGGATGGCGATGGTGGGATTTGACCCGAACCGGTAAATTGGTAGAACGCACAAGGTTGCATAACCCTTCTGCTGCACCCAATATTCAAGATTACCATGTATTAAGGCCCATCCCACAAGAACAAATAGATAGAACTTTGGGAGGTTATCCCCAAAATCCAGGTTATCCACAATAGTTTTTTTGAGTTAGTTTTTTACTTGGGGCCACTTTTAAAAGTGGTCCTCTTTTTTGTTTAAACACACTTTTCCCACAATAGATATTCAACCCAACTTATTGGGAAGTGATGTTTTCCTTAACAATAATTTCAATCGGTATATCAATATTCAATGAGGAATCATCTTGTTTGGTCAAATATTGAAAAAGGCCTTTAATAGCACTATATCCCTGAAATTTAGGCTGTTGGTTGATGAGAAAATGTATTTCGTTATTTTCCAGATATTTTAGGTTTTGTTTGTTGAGGTCAAAACCAACTATATGCGTGTTAACAATACTGTATTGTCTCAGTATTTCCGGCAACAAATGTGCTTTTGAATTAGTTACGAATATACCTTTGGGATTTTCTGTTTTGAACCAATTTTCCATTTCAGCGGTAATCTCAAATTCATTACTTAAAGTGTAATTTATTGTGTGGATTTTTACATTCTCGCCTATGGATTTAAAAAAGGCCTTAAAACCATTTTCCCTTTGAATGTTATTTGCATGAATCCCTTTTTCATTGATAATATTCACAACAAAATAATCGCCATGAGCACCAATAAGGCCGTGCAGCAACCTACCAGCCACCATCCCCGCCTTATGAGAATTTTGACATATGAAATATGATTTTTGATTTAGTGAGATTTCGGTGTCCAAGAAAACAACTGGTATTTTCTTTTTTTTGGCATAATCCAACAAATCATTGCTCTCATTTTGAAAAAACGGTACCGTAACCATGGCATCATAATTTTTTTGAATTATAATCTTGCTTTGATCTATAAAGGTGGTGGAATTTGAAAATTCGTAAAAATCAGCTGTTACCCCAAGTTCTTTAAGCTCATCCAAGGCCTGGGAAATGCCTTTTTTGGGAAGTTTCCAATAATTCCATTTGTGCTTGGTGACCGGAATTAAAATGGCGTAATTGATTTTTTTAATTGAGGCAAGTTTTAATCTACTTGCGGTAGTATTGGGAATATAGCCAAACTCTTCAATGATTTTTAGAACTTTCCTTTCCGTATCTTTCGATACTCCCGGCCTTTTATGTAATACTCTATCCACAGTTCCGATGGAAACATTGGCCAGTTTCGCAATTTGCTTAATTCCCATACTCATATATCAAAAACGGAATTTATAAGCCCAAAAATACTCGAATTAAGTAGGTGAAAAAAATTCAAGCTATGTAATGCCTTATAGATCGGCCACCTTAATGTTTTTGAACTGAATGGTCATATCTTTTCCCGGATGTAACTGAAGTCCAATAGGACCCTTTAATTTTGCATTTTCATAGGTATAGTTCATAACCTCCATGCCATTAAGCCAAACTTTATAGGTATTCCCTATCGCCATTGCTTTTATCGTATTCCAATCATTGGGTTTTAGTAATTCTTTGACCCCTTGTGCCTCTATGGGGTATCCTTTTCCTGCAACATACGGAGACCCCGTCATATCCCGTCTTAGGGAACCAGAAATTCCTATTTGAATCTGGGCGTTTTCATCTTCCCCACCACGCATGAATATACCCGAATCAACCGTACCAGTCCCAAATTTAAAATCCATTTCAATTACAAAATTGCTATACTCTTTTTTGGTCCATAAGATAGAGCCGATTTTGGCGGGATCACTTTTGGCCCACAAAGCTCCATCTTCAATGGTCCACCAAATATTTCCTTCTGGAATTTTCCACTTCTTCAAGTTTTTACCATCGAATAAGGTTTTCATTTTGGGTTCCGAACGTTGGCCATAAAAATTTCCCACAAATAAAATGACACACAATAAAGTGAGAGCTCGTTTCATAATTTGTCCTTAAAAAATTAATCTTTGTTGAAATCTTTGAATGACTGAGCGATTTCTTCCTTTGAAAGCTCGGAACCATCATGTATCAATATCCTATAGTTAAAGGTAACAGATTCGGATTTCTTCAAAGAGAAGTTCAAAGATTCCTTACCGTTGGAAAAAACTTCTTGCCCTAAAGGATTGGCAGCGAATAGACCATAACCTCTAGCATGCCAATAGGTAGGATAACCCACATTTTTATTGTGATCTAGTATGGTTACCGAAACCGTATCACCCTCAATCAAACCTTGTAATCGAACCCATTTCCCACGAGTTCCCCAAACGTCATTACCTGTCAAGCTCTCGCTGCTTAAATAATCCCCAGTTACACCTTCATTGTTAAGTGACTCCACTGTCGTAACGTTGCCTTGGGCATCGGTAAACACACCTGGCTCATTAGAAGGCATTTCTAATTCCCTAGTTACCCTAAGGCCTAACATACCTTCTTTGTTGTCCTTGAAGGTAACATCTTCCAGTGCCTTCAGAGTCGTAGTTCGGTCAATAAATCTAGTTGTTCCTTCCTCTCCAAACTTAAATAATGTTGTTTCCTCCAGTAAGTCACTATCTTCTGGTGATTGCCATAGTGCTTTCACGGTAAGTGTTGCGTCCCCATCGTTGGTCCCAACTATTTCTTTTGGAACTATTGTACCATACTTGCCTCTGTCCTTCTCTGCAATGACATAGGAATTATTCCAAAAATCGAGTCCGTTCACGTCTCCATAATTAAACCAAAGACCAGCATGATGTGGATGATCCACTCGCTCATTGGGTCTTGGACTATAAGGGAATCCCCTTGTAATCGTTTTACCGTTTTTTGTAATTATAGGATATAAAATGGGTTTCGGGGTCTTCCCGTCATACACGTAACTCGTGAAGAGTTGCCCCTCAATTCTCACATCTACTTTTTTGTTGGAATCATCTCTTACAAAACTAACTTTGGCCGTCTTACTGTGTGACTCAGCTTCAGGAATAACGGTACTACTATCTTTCTTTCCATCTTTACAAGAAAACAAAATTATAGAGAACAAATAGCAATAAAATAAGGCTCTTTTTAACATAGGAATCTGAAATAACTTTAATACTGAAATATTTTTCCACCGGCCAATACTTCTTGAGATTTTTCGTCAAAAGTTGACTTTAACCCGGTCCTCAAAGCAGCGGTCGTCATTATATTGGCGATTGAATGGTTATAGCCCGCTTCAACAGGGCCGTTGGTTATTTTTCTACTTCTTATACATTCCATCCAGTTTAACATGTGAAGCGAGGTCATATCATCTACTCCAGTATTTGCCGACGTAACCACTTTGACTTCACTTTCGGAGAGATTGTAAGGTGCCAATAGGTTGGACTTCATTCCCATATCTTCCGCATGTCTTTGCATCAAGCCTCCATTATCGCTTACTTTATTGGTATCTAAATTTAACTCTCCGCCGTTGGAATAATATATTTCCTTGGTTCCTCCCGCAGAATTTGTAAATCGTGAAGAATAGGTCACTTGAAATCCTGAACCTAAATCTTCGGCAGGCCCATAGTCAAACACTGCGGACATAGTATCAAAATTTTTCCTACCATCCTTCCACAGATAAATACCACCATTGGCCGCAACACTTCGAGGATGGTTAAGTCCCGTAAACCAATGAACCGTATCTATTTGATGTGACATCCATTGACCAGGAATTCCGGAAGAATAGGGCCAGAACAATCTATATTCTAAATACTTTCTTGGATCCCAAGCCTCGAACGGTCTGTTCATTAAATACCTTTTCCAATCAGTATCAGATTCTTTTATCTCGGATACCAATTTCGGCAAACGCCACCTTCCTGGTTGGTTTACGTTCCAGGTCATTTCAACCATTACGATATCACCAAATTTTCCTGACTTGATGTAATCTGCTGCGGCATGATAATTGGGACCGCTTCTTCTCTGTGATCCAATTTGAAATACTATTCCCGATTCTTTAACAGCCTTCATTGCAACCTTTGCATCTTCCATTGTTTCCGCAAAAGGTTTTTCACAGTACACATCTTTTTTGGAGTTTGCTGCTTCTGCTGTATGAAGGGCATGTTGAAAATCAGCAGTGGAAATTATAACTGCATCAATCTCGTTTTTGTCATACATTTCCTCATTGTTCCGCCATTGTTCAATCGAGTTTCCCGTCATGTCCTTAATAAAAGCTGTTGCCTCTGCCCTTCTTCGATTCCATATGTCCGAAACTCCTACAATTTCAAAATTCTGACTTTTACTGTGCCCGTTAAATGCAGGTAGCAAAGCACCTTTGGCCCTATTAGAAAAACCAACAATACCCACTCTTACACGATCATTGGCCCCGATTATTTTGCGGTAACTTTTTGCATTTAACGCCGACGCACCAACCACAATACTTGTTGACGCCAATGCTGTTTTTTTGATAAAAGTCCTTCTAGTTTTATTCATGAATCTTCATTTTTAGAATTCGCGTATTTTTACGCTTTTAAAGGAAACATTGTCCCCGTGATCCTGCAGAAGGATCAGGCCTTCTGCATGCCGTCCGAAATTTTCCCATTTCTCGTACTTACTTTTTTCGACAAGTGCCCTGAACATTTGACTGAACCTGTCAAACTCAACCACTTTAACTTGATTCAACCAATGCTCTACGTGCCCATTCTTCGAAATTATTCGTGCGTTGTTCCATTGACCAACCCCCTTAAAGTTTTTACCTCTTGAACTATCCGTGTTTTCAGCTCGAATCAAATCATATAAAGAGCCAACAGTTCTATTCCCGTTTTTGCCTTCTTTTGCATCAGGGTGTTTATCATCATCCAACACTTGGAACTCCAGACCTATGGCAGAGCCTTCACCTTTGTTAAGATTTGAATCAACATAATATTTTATTCCACTATTTGCGCCTTCTGTGATTTTAAAGTCCACACTAAGTTCAAAATCACTAAAAGCTTCCATGGTTACAATATCACCGCCATTATTAGATTCGGCACCACCGGAAGAAAGCACGGAAAGAACCCCATCATTAATTTCCCAACCTTTATCCGGAAAGACATCTAGTTTTGCACCTCGCCAGCCATTGGTAGATTTTCCGTCCCACAACAAGCGCCAGCCCTTACGAACTTCATTGGCGGTTAGCTGATTCTTCAAATAACTTATTTCTGGCACCTCGGAATCAACTTTTCTTCTCGAACGTTCCAAATCAGTCGTTTTTATTCTAATATTTCTCCATTTTACTATTTTTCCTTCCAATTCCTTTTCCCCAATACCATGCACTTGGAAGGCTATAAAACCCTCACTGGAGCTGTCATCGACCAAATTGGCACATTGAATGTTGTTGATCCATGTTCTAATGGTTGAACCCATTGCTTCTATTCTATATGTATTCCATTGACCGGGCACAAAAGCGTTTTGTCCCTTAGGATTGCGAGTAAGTGGATATAACCAGCCATTTCGAGCTTCATCATATATACCGCCTGCCCATTTTCTGGAACTTGTCTCTATTTCGCACTGATAACCATGGACCCTCCCGTTCATATAATCACTGGTGCTTAAACTTCTAAATTGAACACCTGAATTGAGCCCATTTTCAACAAATACATCAAACTCTAAAATGAAATCGCCGTAGTTTTTTTTTGTGGCCATAAAACTATTGGGTGTATCCATTCTTGAGATTCCAATAAGTTCTCCGTTATCAATTTTATACTTTGCAGTACCACCAAGTTGTTGAAAATTGGAAAGGTCTTTACCATTAAAAAGTATTTCCCAGTTCTCTTGCGCCTGGAGTGAATAGCCAAATAAGAGGAGCATGATAACTATGTAATTGGTAAGTTTTTGCATATTGTAGCTATGTTTAGGTCTTTAATTTAATGACCATTTTGCGAGAAAAACAAGATGAATAAAAAGTTTTCGTTAACGTTAACGAATGTAAAAAATATTTTTAACTTGCGCCTAACATCATTCCGATAATTTAAGATTCAATTTTAAATACCTTTTAAAACACCAAACTTAATATTTCCTTTGCTGACCAAAAAGGTACTTTAAATCAAATTTTGTATTCTATTTACCAAATCAAGATAGCAACACTAGATTCTAAAAACCAAACCCCTACGAAATTGATACAAAGTAACTTCCTCTTGGAGAACAAATTCGCAGAAGAACTTTATTATGGCCATGCCGTAAAGATGCCCATTATTGATTATCATAACCACTTGCCACCTGCCCAATTGGCAAATGATGAGGTATATGAAAACTTAACTAGGGTTTGGATCAATGGTGACCATTACAAATGGCGGGCGATGCGCACTTTGGGTATTGACGAAAATTACATTACCGGAAGGGCCTCAGATGTCGAAAAATTTAACAAATGGGCCTATACCGTCCCTTATACCATGCGCAATCCCCTATATCATTGGACGCACTTGGAGCTTGCACGATATTTCGGCATTACTGATCTCCTTAATCCCCAAACATCGGAAAAAATTTATAAAGAAACCACGGAAAAACTTAGTCTACCGGCATATAGCAGTCGAAAGTTAATCTCAAGGATGAATGTTGAATATCTATGCACAACCGAAGATCCCACGGATAAATTAGAGCATCATCAAAAACTATCAAAAAGTGATTTTACCACTAAGGTTGGCACTGCTTTCAGGCCCGACAAATCTATTCTTATTGGTTCCGATACGTATAATGATTACATAGACCTTCTTGAAGAAGCCTCCGAAACAAACATAAGAACGTATGACCAACTATGTGAGGCACTCACCAATAGAGTCAAATTTTTTCATGAAAATGGATGTCGCATCTGTGATCATGGACTTGAGCGCATATATGCCGAAGACTTTGCGGATTCTGAAATACGCTCAATTTTTGAAAAGAAAAGAAACAATAAAAATATTACCATACAGGAAGCCTGCAAATTTCAAAGTGCCATTCTCCTGTTCCTATCCGAGACCTACCATCAATATGGCTGGGTGCAACAATTTCATTTAGGTGCACTACGAAATAATAATAGTAGAATGCTCAGAATCCTTGGACCCGATACGGGTTGGGATTCCATTGGTGATTTTAATCAGGCTGAAAGTTTATCAAAATTCTTGAATACACTTGATACCAAAGATAGATTGACAAGAACCATTGTTTATAATGTTAACCCGTCCTTTAACGCCGTAATGGCAACCATGATCGGTAATTTCAACGATGGAAGCGTTAAAGGGAAGGTACAGTGGGGGTCTGCCTGGTGGTTTCTAGATCAAAAGGATGGCATGACCGATCAACTTAATATATTGTCAAATATGGGGCTGCTAAGCTGTTTCGTGGGGATGCTAACCGATTCTCGAAGTTTTCTCTCCTTCCCTAGACATGAGTACTTCAGAAGAATTCTTTGCAATCTTTTCGGAACTGAAATTCAAAAAGGGGAACTCCCCAATGATATCGGTTGGATCGGCAAACTTGTAGAGGACATCTGTTACTATAATGCAAAAGAATACTTTCGTTTATAAAATTTAATTAAAAGGGTATTATATTTGCCATCCGAACCCAATGGCCCACGTGGTGAAATTGGTAGACACGCCACCTTGAGGGGGTGGTGTCCTTTCGGATGTGCTAGTTCGAATCTAGTCGTGGGCACCTAAAGCCAAGCATTAGCTTGGCTTTTTTTACTCATACGGCCTATTTAGTTTCTTTATTCCCAAAATCATTTTTTAATTTGGAGGACAGTTACCTATCTGTGACGAACTTCAAATTTTAATCTTGCATCCCCAATAATCAAATATTAATTGTATTTTTGTTTAATCTTTTTTAATAATATATGAACAACGTTAAAAAACTATTCAGCATCAAGGACTTGGAAAACCTTTCTGGGATAAAAGCACATACCATACGTATCTGGGAGAAACGTTACAATTTGTTATCTCCAGACAGGACTGATACAAATATTCGTAAATATAGCCTCGAGAGTCTTCAAAAATTGTTGAATATAACAATGTTGTATAATAATGGCTATAAAATATCTAAAATAGCCCACCTTTCTGAAAATGAAATACCCCTGGCCGTGCAGAATTTGACCAAGGGAAATGGCCCAACGAGCCAAGCTGTCAATGCTTTCAAAATGGCCATGGTCAACTTTGATTCAAAGGCATTTTATGATACTTATGATACTTTATTGGAGGAGCATTCGTTTCGAGCTGTTTTCTTTGAGATTTTCATTCCCCTATTAAATGAATTGGGCCTTCTTTGGCAGACTGATTCCATTTCTCCCGTTAACGAACATTTTATTACAGGATTAATTAAGCAAAAAATAATCTTGAATATTGAAAAAGTCAGACCGAGCATTCTGTCCAAAATGAATAAACCCTATGTGCTTTATCTACCTGAAAATGAAATACATGAAATTGGCCTGCTATACCTCAACTATGAAATAATTAGCAGTGGCCATCAGTCTATTTATTTGGGGCAGACCGTCCCTCTCGAGAATCTAAGAGATTTAATGAAACGCTTTCCAGAAGCAATTTTCATATCCTACTTTACAATTGTTCCCACTCAGGATAGCATAAATTCCTATATACATGATTTTGGCACTATGGCCAAAGAAGAAGGTTCAGAAGCCAAATTATGGCTTTTGGGTAGCCAAACCCAATATTTGGAAAATCAAAAATTACCCAGTTTTATGAGGACATTTCACTCTATTGAACAAGTCACCAATCAATTATAAAATAGTACCGCTAAATTTCAATTAATGCTAAAAAAAGTAGCCATCATTGGATCTGGATTTTCTGCCCTATCAGCATCTTGCTATTTGGCAAAACTAGGGTATGATGTTACTATTTATGAAAAAAACAATACAGTTGGCGGAAGGGCAAGGCAATTCCTCAAGGACGGATTCACTTTTGATATGGGCCCGAGCTGGTATTGGATGCCCGATATCTTTGATCGGTTTTTTGCTGATTTTGGTAAAAAAACATCGGACTTTTATACATTGGATAAATTAAGTCCGGCGTATAAAATATTTTTTGAAGAAGGTGAAATCACAATTGGTGATACCTTGGACAAAATATGCTCAGAATTCGAAAGTATTGAAAAAGGAAGTTCTGATTCATTACTAAAGTTCATTGCACAAGCAAAGGAAAACTATGACATAGCCATTCACAAGATTGTCCTGAAACCCGGTCTTTCACCCTTAGAATTGATTACCAAGGAAACTATTTTAAAGATTGATCAGTTTTTCAAATCGATAAGCGGAGAAGTTCGAAAAAATTTTAAAAATCCAAAGCTCATATCAACTTTGGAGTTTCCTGTTTTATTTTTGGGAGCAAAGCCTTCGAAGACCCCAGCATTTTATAGCTTTATGAACTATGCCGATTTTGGAATGGGCACTTGGCATCCCAGAGGTGGAATGCACCAGATCGTGAAGGCCATTGAAAACTTGGCTCAAGAACTGGGCGTAAAAATCATTACAGGTGCAGTTGTGGATAAAATTAGTGTCGTAGCAGGGAAAGCAGTTGGTATGACCATCAATGGTAATGATATTGATACGGATGTAATCCTTAGTGGAGCGGACTATCATCATACTGAAAGCTTACTTAGTAAAGAACACCGTCAATATTCAATTACTTACTGGAATAACAGGACTTTTGCGCCCTCGTGCTTATTATTTTATGTGGGATTTAATAAAAAATTGAAAAATATAGGGCACCACAACCTTTTTTTTGATGCTGACTTTGAAGCCCACACGCAACAAATTTATGATGCTCCCAAATGGCCCACAAACCCGTTGTTTTATGCAAATTTTCCATCCATAACGGATCCAACTATGGCTCCCGAAGGTAAAGAAAATGGTTTTTTCTTGGTGCCATTGGCACCAGGACTTGATGATAATCCCCACATCAGAAATAAATATTTTGATATAATCATGGCAAGATTTGAACAAAAAACCAATCAATCTTTAACGGAAAACATTTTGTTCAAAGAGTCATTTTGTGTCCGCGATTTCAAAGAACAATACAATTCTTTCAAGGGCAATGCATATGGTTTGGCAAATACGCTTAATCAAACGGCCTTTCTAAGACCCAATTTAAAAAGTAAAAAAATAAAGAGTTTATATTTTACTGGTCAACTAACGGTTCGGGACCGGGTGTTCCACCAGCTTTAATATCCGGAAAATTGGTTTCCCAACTTATTGCCCAATATAATTGACTTTAATCTATGAAAGCTATTTTCGACCATGTTTCGTTTGCATCTAGTAAGATAGTTACAGAATCTTATAGTACTTCATTTTCATTGGCTACTAAGATGTTGGGAATCTCAATTCGGCAGCACATCTATAATATCTATGGTTTCGTGCGTTTTGCGGATGAAATTGTAGATACCTTCCACGACTATGACAAAGAAACTTTGTTCAATTCATTCGAAGAGGAATTATTTAACTCCCTAACACATAGAATAAGTTTAAATCCTATTTTAAATTCCTTTCAACATACTTTTCATAAGTATAATATTCCCATGCATTTAGTGACTTCCTTTATGAAGAGTATGAGAATGGACCTTACCAAAACGTGCTATCATTCAGATCAAGAATATAGGGATTACATATATGGCTCGGCAGATGTTGTGGGCTTAATGTGCCTAAAAGTCTTTGTCAAAGGCAATGATGAAAAATACGAAACTTTAAAGGAGTCGGCAATGGCCCTTGGTTCGGCATTTCAAAAAGTTAATTTTTTAAGGGATCTGAAGGAAGATTATGAGGCCTTAAATAGAAGTTATTTTCCAAATGTAAATCTTAAGGATTTGGATGAAGAATCAAAAGTTCATATAATTAAGGAGATAAAGAGAGATTTTAAACTTGGGTATTCTGGTATTTTAAATCTACCTAGTGAATCTAAATTTGGGGTATATACCGCATACATGTATTACTATAGATTATTGCGAAAAATGGAATTTATTCCATCACAAGAAATCAGGTGCGCTCGAATTCGCGTTCCCAATTATGAGAAATTTGGGATTTTGGCCAAATCATATGTGAACTACAAACTAAATTTGGTTTAATATGAAAACATTGACTTGGATACTGATCTTCTTTGGAACTTTTGCAATAATGGAATTCATGGCCTGGTTTACCCATAAATATATTATGCATGGATTTTTATGGACCCTTCATAAGGACCATCATAAAAAAGGCCATGATTCCTGGTTTGAAAGAAATGACATCTTTTTTGTTTTCTATGCAATAGTGAGTATGATATTCTATTATTTTGCCGCACAAACAAATTTCTGGTATGGTTGGCCCATTGGCCTAGGAATTACGGCATATGGTCTCGCCTATTTTACGGTGCACGATATATTCATACACCAACGCTTCAAGATATTAAGAAAAGCTGACAATTGGTACGCAAAAGGCATTCAGCGTGCCCATAAAATGCACCACAAACATTTAGAAAAAGAAGATGGCGAATGTTTTGGAATGTTATTTGTTCCTTTTAAGTACTTCAAAAAGTAAGTGCTTTTTACTCCTGTAAAAGTCGATCCAAAAGTTTATGAATCTCTTCCTTGTTCCAGTCCATGGACTCGGTACTGGCAAGTTCAATAACACCCATTTTATCCAAGATGAAAGTGGTGGGATACGTTCTTGAAAAAAAGAGGCCAGGAACCGAACTCTCGGAATAGAAAACTGGCAAATTAAATCCTCTCTTGTCAAAAAGATTTTCCACTTTTTTTTCATCGTCCTCGGCTAGGAACAAAAAAGCGACCTTTTCACCGTAAACATCGTAAAGTGACTGGAAACTGGGCATTTCTTTAATGCACGGGCCGCACCATGTTGCCCAAAAGTTCAACACTATTACTTTTCCCTTGAATTGATCAAAACGCAGCGCATTGCCGTTTCGATCGCTTAATTTCCACTCATACGCTTCATCACTCAATACATCCCCGCTACGCGATGCAACAGTTTTTGTATTGACAAGACCCCGTGCATAGTTCTTGATATAACGACCCATCGGGGAGATCAACATTATGATTCCCCCCAATAGTGCGACCGCAATGAGTATTCTAATCCTTTTTGATATGATCATTACTTTTTGATAAGTTCATCAATAAATCCCATTACCTTGGCATTGTCCCAATCACAAATATCATTTTGGTGTATGGTGATATATCCTTCTTTGTCTAACAAATATGAACCCGGTGGTTTCAATAATTTTATAGGACTTCTTTCCCCAATAATTTGGTAGGTAATTGGAAAAGTAAAGCCATTCTTTGACATAACTTCTTCTGGATCCTCCCGCTCCTCGTCGGTAATTATATAGAAATCAATCTCTTTTCCATATTTTTCATACAATTCCTGAAAATCATGCAATTGTGCCATTGAAGGAACATTCCAAGAAGCCCAAAAGCTTATCACCACTACTTTGCCCCTTGATCTTTCAAAGTTTATATAGTTCCAATCCCTATCTTTTAGGCGCCAGTTGTAATCTTCAATTTTTCCGCGATTCTCGGGTGCAATTACGCTTGGTTCAACGGCAAAAATTCGGTTTAAAGAGACTTTACAGAAGTGCCCCAAAGGAGTTATAAAAAAGGAAAGCACAAAAAATATGAGCAGTAGATTAAGGGTTGTCTTTCTTGTAATTTTCATTTATTGGGGTTTCGTCAAAACTAAAAAAACTCCTGATAATAATCAGGAGTTTTCATTAACTATTTATTTCATACATCAAGCAGCATTTTCCCGCTTTATAACATTCAATGCCGATCCTTCTTTGAACCAACCTATTTGTGAATCATTATATGTATGGTTTACTTTAATTACATCCTTCTTTCCATTTGAATGTACTAATTCAATGGTAAGCGGTTTACCGGGGGCAAATTGGGCAATGTCAATAAAATTGAAAGTATCATCCTCCTGAATTAGGTCATAATCACTCTCATTTGCAAATGTCAATGCCAACATCCCTTGCTTCTTTAAATTGGTCTCATGTATCCTTGCAAAAGATTTGACCAATACTGCCGCAACACCTAAATGTCTAGGCTGCATCGCGGCATGCTCACGAGATGACCCTTCACCATAGTTATGGTCTCCTACCACGATAGACTTAATCCCAGCGGCTTTATATGCACGTTGAACATCTGGCACACCTCCATATGCGCCGGTAAGTTGATTCTTTACAAAATTAGTTTTCTTATTAAAAGCGTTTACCGCACCTATTAAAGTGTTATTCGCAATATTATCCAAATGCCCACGGAAACGCAACCATGGTCCTGCCATTGAAATATGGTCAGTAGTGCATTTACCAAAAGCTTTAATTAAAAGCTTCATATCTTGCATTTGCTCATTTGTTATGGGTAAAAATGGATCTAATAACTGTAATCTTTCCGAGGTTGGATCCACTTTTACGTTAACCCCGGACCCATCTTCATCGGGTGCTAAAAATCCGGCGTCTTCTACATCAAAACCTCTTGGCGGCAGTTCAATCCCCATTGGTTCATCTAACTTCACTTCTTGACCCTCCTCATTGATCAATGTATCCTTCATTGGGTTAAAATCCAATCGTCCTGATATGGCTATGGCCGCCACCATTTCCGGGGATCCCACAAAAGCATGGGTGTTGGGATTTCCATCGGCTCTCTTGGAAAAGTTTCGATTGAAAGAATGTACAATCGTATTCTTTTCATCCCCCTTTAAATCACTCCTATCCCACTGTCCGATACAGGGCCCACAGGCATTCGTAAATACGGTGGCACCAAGGTCCTCGAATATTTGTAGAAGTCCATCCCGTTCCGCTGTAAAACGAATTTGCTCCGACCCTGGATTGATACCAAAGTCAGATTTTGGCTTTATTTTTTTAGTAACGGCCTGTTTCGCAATGGAAGCCGCCCTTGTTAAATCTTCGTAGGATGAATTGGTACAAGATCCGATCAATCCCCAGTCCACTTGAATGGGCCATCCATTGGCCTTGGCCTTCTCCCCTAGCTCGCCGACCGGTGTTGCCAGATCAGGAGTAAAAGGACCGTTCAAATGGGGCCGCAATTCGTCCAGGTTGATTTCGATCAATTCATCAAAATAGTTGGAAGGATCGGCATAAACTTCTGGGTCGGCAGTTAGGTGTTCTTTAACGGCGTTGGCAGCATCTGCCACATCATTTCGTTCTGTGGCCCTAAGATAGCGTTCCATGGATTCATCATACCCAAATGTTGACGTAGTTGCCCCTACTTCGGCTCCCATGTTACAAATAGTACCTTTTCCAGTGCATGAAAGATTTTTAGCACCTTCGCCAAAGTATTCTATAATAGCTCCGGTTCCACCCTTTACTGTTAAAATGCCGGCCACTTTAAGAATTACATCTTTCGCGGATGTCCAACCTGAAATTTTTCCCGTTAGTTTTACACCTATTAGTTTGGGAAACTTAAGCTCCCAAGCCATACCGGCCATTACATCTACGGCATCGGCACCACCTACGCCAATTGCCACCATACCAAGACCCCCGGCGTTTACGGTATGTGAATCGGTTCCGATCATCATTCCCCCCGGAAAAGCATAATTTTCCAACACCACTTGATGAATAATACCCGCACCAGGTTTCCAAAAGCCAATTCCATATTTGTTTGAAACGGATTCAAGAAAATCAAAAACTTCCTTGCTAGTGCTATTTGCAATCTTCAAATCGGCAACCGCACCACTTTTAGCTTGAATCAAATGGTCACAATGTACCGTCGTCGGAACAGCTACTTTTGATTTCCCCGCTTGCATGAACTGGAGGAGCGCCATTTGGGCAGTTGCATCTTGACATGCAATGCGATCAGGAGCAAAGTCGACATAATCCTTACCTCTTACAAAAGCCTTGCTTGGGGTACCGTCCCATAAATGGGAATACAGAATTTTTTCTGAAAGTGTAAGAGGTCTGCCCACAATTGTGCGCGCTGTGTTTACACGCTCGGCCATGTTTGCGTATACACCCTTGATCATATCTATATCAAATGCCATTATTATGTATTTAAGTTTAAAACAATTCCACGAAAATAAGAAAATACTAGGGGCAAATGAAATTTTTAAACTAGGATTACCATCATTTTGGTAAAATGATAAAATAGATGAGCATACACTGAGGAAGACGCTGGTCAATTCTAAAAAAGACAGGTCAAAAGGTTACTTTAAAGTAATTTCTCAATAATATTCTCTTCGGAAATGCCTTCGGCTTCTGCCTTATAATTTTTGATGATCCTATGGCGAAGAATTCCCGTGGCGATTGCTTGAACATCTTCTATATCCGGTGAAAATTTTCCATTGATGGCTGCATGTGCCTTCGCTCCCAGCACAAGATTTTGCGAAGCCCTGGGTCCTGCACCCCAATCAATATATTGTTTCACATAATCAGAAGCGGCATCAACACTTGGGCGGGTTTTGTTCACAAGTTTTACCGCATACTCCACTACATTGTCCGGTACAGGCACTCTTCTAATAAGATGTTGGATTTCAAGTATTTCAGTGGCGTTAAACAAAGGATTTATCTTTTCGACCTGGTCCGAGGTAGTGGCCTTTACCACTTGAATTTCTTCCTGAATAGAGGGGTATTTCAGTTCAATGGCGAACATGAACCTATCCAATTGAGCTTCAGGTAAAGGATATGTGCCCTCTTGTTCTATTGGGTTTTGCGTAGCCAAAACAAAATATGGCAATTCCAATTTATACTGCTGTCCCGCAATTGTTACCGCACGCTCTTGCATTGCTTCCAGCAACGCAGCCTGTGTTTTAGGGGGCGTACGATTTATTTCATCGGCCAAGATGATGTTGGCAAAAATGGGACCTTTAATAAATTTGAAGTTGCGATTTTGATCTAGAACCTCACTGCCCAAAATATCGCTCGGCATTAAATCAGGAGTAAACTGGATTCTTTTAAAATTCAACCCAAGTGCTTGGGCAATGGTGTTGACCATCAAGGTTTTTGCAAGCCCTGGAACGCCAATTAAAAGTGAATGTCCCCCCGTATAAATAGATAGCAGAATTTGCTCGATAACTTCGTTCTGCCCAACTATAATCTTGGCTATTTCCTTTTTTAGTTCGGCATGCTTTTTAACAAGATTGTTAATTGAGGCAACATCTGACATTGATCTAATTCTTTACCCAATTATTCTCGAAATCACAGCCTTTGTTATCCTCACTTACACTTATATAGGTATCCTCAATATGTTCATCCATCCATTTTTTAATGGCATTGTATTGCTTCTCCGTCAATGCAAGTTGTTGAATTTTTATATAATCTTTTGCGAACACGGCTACATGCTCATCATACCTATTAGTAACTTGCAGAATCTTGTATTTGGGTCCACCACCTCGTTGATCTTGTTCCAACAAAGGATAAGATATCTCATTATCTTTAAGATTTCGTACCTGATTGTAAAGCGCGGGGTCCATTTTAGTAAGCTCAAATCGTGCGCTAAAATCGTTAGGATTTCGAAGTGCGCCTCCATCAAATTTGGTCTCCTTTTCATCAGAAAAATTCAATGCGGCCTGAGCAAAGGTAAATTTACCCTCCATGATGTTCTTGCGAATACTGTCAAGCTCAGCTTTTGCTGCATCCAAAGCTTTTTGGGAGACTTCAGGCTGCATAAGAATATGCCTTAAATCCAATTCTTGCCCCCTAATTTTCTCAATATAAATGATATGATACCCAAACATTGTTTCAAAAGGTTCCGAAATTTCACCCTCTCGCAAACTGAAAGCCACGTCTTTAAACTCTTTCACGAAACCAGATTCTTTGGTAATACCCTCATAAAGGCCTCCCTTTGGTTTAGACCCTGGATCTTGCGAATACAAAATGGCCTTTACGCTAAAACTTGCGCCATTATCTTCCACATCGGCCTTAATCGCATTAAGCTTACCAATGACTTTTTGCTTTTCCTCATCGGTTGCCTTGGGTTCTTTTATAATTTGGGAAATCTCAAGTTCAGCACCAAAAACCGGGCGTTCTTTTTCTGGGATCTTATTGAAAAATTGACGCACCTCCTCCGGTGTAATCTCAATAGATTCAACTATCTTCTTCTGCATTTTTTCAGACAGCATTCTTAGTTTGATGATTTTATTGATATCCTCCCGTAAAGCTGCTTCATCTTCCTTCTTGTAAAACTTCAAGAGTTTCTCCATAGATCCCAATTGGGACAAGAATCCTTGAATTTGTCTTTCAGTGGTGGCGGCCACCTCATCGTCAGAAACCAACAAACTGTCCTGCACCGCTTGATGGGCATACAATCTATCCTCCATGAGCTTCCCAAGCATGCTACAATGGTTTACCCCCTCCATTGAAGCTCCTTGACTTTTTAAGTCTATCATCGTTTTTTCAATATCGGAGTCCAGAATTACATGGTCGCCAACAACGGCAGCAATACCATCTAGTTTAATTCTTTTAAAATTGGTGGTGGAATCTTTTTGCAAACCCAGATTAGCTTCCATTGGAATTTCCTGTGGCTCAATCTGAGTATCAGGTAAGTCTTCTGTCTCCTGGGCGGAAGTAAATCCGGCAATGGCACAAAGACATACCATGTAGATAATTTTATTCATTTTTGTAGTAGACTTCAAATTCTTTTTCTTTAATAGCTTCATCTATAATTTCGTTTTCTAATTTTCGAACAAAGTCCAGTTTCCTACGACTCAATATGACTTGTCTTATAGTTGGTTCAATAAAGGATAATGGCGCTACATCATTAACTTCAAGAACGCCAGTGATTTTGGCCAAATATACCCCTAAAGCATCCTCTAATTCAAAAAATTGTGAATTTTTTAAGTACTTATCCTGCTCCTCAGAGGTTAAGGGAGGTATTTCGTTTACCACGGTCGAAGCCTTTATCCAAAGTGAATCATTAAAATTTAACTTTATAAAATGTACTCCTATGGAATCTAAATAGGCCACATCTTCCTCCTTAAAGCTTTTCAAGCGTTTGATGACCGCCTCCTTGTCCAAGAACTGTTTTGGCAATTGAACAAACCGGATCTGAACCAATTTCTCCTTTAACTTAAAATTCTCTTTTTCTGCTTCATAGAAATTTTTTAACTGCGATTGGGTAATTGCCGTATCGCTGCCTTGCTGCACAAGAGCCTCCTTATAAGCCCTCGTATAAAGGTCTGTGCGGTAATCCGCTACCAAGGCGTCAAACTCTGCCAGTTTGTTTTCCGGTAAATTAATTTTAGCTTTGGAAAGGAGCAGTTGCTTCGACGCCCAATTGTTTATATAATTCGTCACAAATGAGGCACTGTCCTCTTTTGAAATGCCCTCGGCCAAAATGGAAGCTATGTCTTCTTGATACAAAAATCGCTCCCCTACCCTAGCAATAGGTACCTTTGTATGTTCTTCGTCGCGAATAAGGTTACAAGATGAGACTAGGGCCAAAAGCCCCATTATCTGCAAACTCACTTTTATACTATTAAAATATATCCGGAAAAACATCCAGCAAAAATAGGAATATCAAAAGGCTGTACAAGGGTTAAAGGTTTTCATTAACACTTTTTTGAAAATTTAGGGCACATTTTATTTAATTTAGTTTATGAATATAGTCAAAAAAACAAAGGTTTATTCGAGTTTCGATTTGAAGTTTGAGACCAATTATGGCCCGGACTCCTACTCAAAATGACCAAAATAAAAGCTGATTTTCAGCTCCGAACCAAAATTGAACTAGTTTTGTGAAATGGATAGAAAAATTAAACTGATATGGGATTTTAGGGGGCCTGTAGCGGCCAAGACCTCCGAGCACCACCAAAAGCATCTGGAGGAATATATTGGTATTGAAAAAATAACTATGAGCATTACGGGACATGAGCATCTGTCGGATATGCACAGTACGGCTTTCATGATTGTTCCGGAAAGTATGATGAAATCAGTAAGAGATGCTTTGAAACCTCATAGGGGTGAGGTTTATGAAAAGTAGTTCTATGCCTCCCAAGACCTTTTATATTCGAATTCAAATGTTGAAAAGTATCCTGTTTGTATCAATTGCAGTAAGCCTGCTTCATTCCTGTGAACAAAAGCCACCCAAAGGTAATTCCTTGGAATTGGCACTTGCCTCAAAGGATTATCGAATAAAACGGGTAATGGACAGTTTGGAACAATTTGAAGTTCAGATTAGATTTACTCAAATAGATAGAGATAACGATGCTGTATTTTTTACTGATTTCGATTTTCAATTGGATGATAACGACTATTTCTACCCTGCAAGCACGGTGAAATTTCCCATTGCCGTTTTAGCCCTTGAAAAACTTGACGAAACAGATTCCATAAAAAGAGATACGAGATTTTATGTTGAGGGTGATTCGATTGAAACCACGTTTGCCCAAGACATTTCCAAAATTTTTGCGATTAGTGATAACCTGGCCAATAATCGTTTGTTGGAATTTCTAGGTCAAGATGCCATTAACGGACGATTGAAAAGCAAGGGTATCGAAAATATTCGTATTTCGCATCGTTTAGGAGTTCATGAAGACAATTTGGAGACCAAACCCTTAATTATATATTTGAATGATAGTACCACCTCAATCCTTGAAGGCACTATAAATAACCCCATAGAACCATTGGATTTGGACGGTATTAAAAAAGGTATTGGTTTTTATGAAGAAGATTCACTTGTCAACGAAGCTTTTGACTTTAGCCTTAAAAATTATTATCCCATTAGCTCCCAAAGCGAAGTGATGAAACGCATTATCTTTCCGGAAAAATATACTGAAAGTGAACAATTTCATCTAAGCGATGAGCAACGCGAGTTTCTCTTATCGGCCATGCATACTTTACCCAGAAATTTAGGATATGAACCAAAAGAATACTATGACGGATACTGTAAGTTCTTTATGTTTGGGGATACCAAGGAAAATATTCCTGGAAATATTAAAATTTACAACAAAGTGGGTTGGGCTTACGGCACGTTAACAGATTGTGCTTATATTCTTGATGAAGAAAACCATGTAGAATTCATTTTGACGGCCACAATTCTTGTCAATAAAAATGGCATATTCAACGATGATGTCTATGAGTTTGATGAAATAGGCATTCCTTTTTTAGCAGAGCTGGGAAGGGAAATTTATAAAAATGAACTGACTAGAAAAAACTGATTTATACAGCTTAAAAATATACAATGGATGAATTATTTAGCAGCAAATATTAGGTCCTTTATCGGTGCCAAGGACTATTTGGAATCACGGAAATTCTATAAGGCCCTAGACTTTGAGGAAATTGTAATTGATAATAACATGTGCCTCTTCAAAGTGAATGAGCATCTTGCCTTTTATCTTCAGAACGCATACGTAAAAGACTGGGTAGATAATTCCATGCTGTTTTTGGAAGTTGAGGATCTTGAAAAATGTCAGGCGGATTTGATCGGGAGAAACTTGCCTGAACGATTTAGAAATGTTCGGCTTACCGAAATACGGAATTTTGACTATGGTAGGGAAATATTTATGCACGACCCCTCTGGAATTTTATGGCACTTCTGTCAGTTTAAATAGATTGTTTTTCCTGCAGATTTTGAAGTGGCTTATTGCGTTAAAGGGCATCCTTTATGATGCTCGTTATGTTTTGGAAACAATTATCCCCTAAATTTGCAGAAACAGCAAATTACAACGTGCAAGATTCCAAACAAACCCGAATAAACAAATTCCTCAGTGAAGTTGGTTACTGTTCCAGACGCGCTGCCGATGCACTTATTGAGCAAGGGCGTGTAACCATAAATGGGAAAGTTCCCGAAATGGGGACTAAAATTGCTGTTGGTGATGAAGTTCGGGTAGATGGCAAGTTGATTGATGACCCAAATGAGAAACCCGTATATATCGCATTCAATAAACCTGTGGGAATTGTATGTACGACCGACACAAAGGTAGAAAAGGACAATATCATTGATTTTTTGAAATATCCGAAGCGGATATTTCCAATCGGTAGGTTGGACAAAATGAGCGAAGGGCTCATTTTTTTAACGAATGACGGTGATATTGTAAACAAAATTCTACGGGCAAGAAACCACCATGAAAAGGAATATATTGTGACGATTGACAAACCCGTAACCGCCAAATTTCTTGAGCAAATGAGGAATGGGGTCCCTATATTGGATACGGTAACGCGCAAATGCGAGGTCGAGGAAATCAGCAGGTACCAGTTCAGGATTGTGTTGACCCAAGGTCTCAATCGTCAAATTCGGAGAATGTGCGAATTCTTGGAATACAGGGTTAAAAAGTTGAGGCGCATTCGTATAATGAATGTAAAACTGGATATTCCCGTCGGACAATGGCGCGACCTAACCTCAGCCGAACTTTTAGAAATCAATCGGTTGGTTGCCGACTCGAAAAAGACACATTTTGATTAGGTCTTCCGTTTTGAAAAATGACTTTACTTAAAAACCTCTTAGATGTGCCTATCTATAATTCATTTGTTTCTCTTCCATCCCAAAGAAATTTTTTGCTTTTTAATAAATATGGAGCCATAATTAACATCATATGTCATTAATAATCATTAACTTAGAAAGAAATTAGTTTTTCCCATAAAATTTAAATATCCCATGAAAATGAATTCAATTTTAAGAATACCTAAAAAATCCTTGATGATGACCTTGGTATTAGTGTCATTTATCGGGGTATCGGAAACTCAGTCGGCCTTAGCTTTTTTTCAAGATGAAAAGGGTTACAATGAATATAAGGGAGATGTAGTGGATGGGGAGACCAATAAACCGCTCATCTTCGCAAACTTAGCACTTGAGGGTACCAATATCAGTACAATAAGCAATACGGAAGGGGAATATTCCCTTAAGGTACCAAATGAGATTACCGAAGGCAACGTAATCGTTTCCTTCTTGGGCTATAAGACCAAAGGCATACCACTTTCCCAATTTAAATCCAACGGAAGTCGCATTACAATGGATGTCTCCGTAGTGCAGCTTTCCGAGATAAACCTCTCCGTTCCAAAGGATGCATCTGCCCTTGTCAAGGAAACCTTAAAAAGGAAAGGGGAGAATTATTTTGAGGATCCTACCGTAATGACCGCATTCTATCGGGAGACCATTAAAAAAAGAAAAAAAAATGTCTCCCTTTCTGAAGCTGTTGTCAATATTTACAAGGCTCCCTACTCCTCAATGAAAAAAGATGCCGTGCAATTATATAAAGCGAGGAAGAGTACGGACTACAGTAAGCTTGATACGGTGGCGCTAAAACTACAGGGAGTCGTTTCAATGCCCTTTTTGTTGATATTATGAAGTACCCCGAATATATTTTTACAAGTGAGGCCATTGAAGATTATATGTTTAGTTTCGATCGTTCAACAAGAATCAACGACCAACTTATATATGTGGTTGATTTTAAGCAAAGGCCAGAGCTTACAGAACCCATGTACCATGGTAAATTATATATAGATGCCGAAAAGAAAATTTTGACAAGTGCCATATTTTCACTGAATATTACAGATAAAGAAGAAGCTTCCAGAATGTTTGTACGCCGTAAACCAAGCAATGCGAATGTTTGGCCAACGGAAGTAGCTTATCGCGTAGACTATCGTGAAAAGAACGGCAGATGGTATTATGGCTATAGCAATGTTTTGCTGGAATTTAAAGTTGATTGGGACAAAAAGCTTTTCAATTCAGTTTATAGCATGACCTGTGAGATGGCCGTTACCGATTGGGAAAAAAACAATGACTTGCTGCAACCAAAGGCGAAGGATAGAATAAAATCGAGTATTATTTTGAGCGATGAGGCCATAGGATTCGCTGACCCGGATTTTTGGGGAGAATATAATATAATTGAACCTGAGAAATCAATTGAGTCGGCTATTAAGAAGATTCAACGCCAATTGAAACGTTCAAAGGGAGGTGATGGGGCCGCCGCCGCTAGATAATATTTGATTATGATCCATTAAAAAGAAAAGGGCTTCAATCATGAAGCCCTTTTGTGTTGAATACTATGATTTTAATAGGTGAGTTTAATTAGCAACTTCACTTATAAATTTCAAACGGTATAATCTTAACTCTTCATCCTCATACTCACCATCAAACTCCTTCAAGGCCTTTTCCACATCATCGGTTTCGGCTTCGAGAAAATATTCATGTATTTCCTCTTGTTGGTCTTCATCCAAAACTTCATCGATCCAATAGGCTATATTCAATTTTGTTCCGCTATAGACAATTTGTTCCATTTCCTTAATCAACTCCGGTATTTCCAGACCCTTTGAAGATGCTATATCAGTTAATGGCAATTTACGGTCAATGTTTTGAATTATATAAAGCTTTAGTGCTGAATTTGCGCCTGTACTCTTAACTACAAGATCATCCGGTCTTATAATTTCATTCTCCTCGACATATCTTGATATAAACTCCAAAAATGGTTTTCCATATTTTTTGGCTTTTCCCTCACCAACTCCGTTTATGTTGATCAACTCATCCATTGTTATTGGGTACTTGAGCGCCATATCGTCCAACGAGGGATCTTGAAAAACCACAAATGGGGGCACTTCCAGCTTTTTAGCCTGCGACTTTCTTAAATCTTTTAACTGCTTTAAGAGATTCTCATCAACAACCCCGCCTCTCGATGCGCTTACAATAGCATCATCATTCTCTTTATTATAGGTATGATCTTTCGTCATCATAAATGACTTGGGAGCTACTAAAAAATCCTTGCCCAAGTTGGTAACATGTAAAATTCCGTACTGTTCTATTTCCTTCTTTAGTAGTCCCGCAACCAATACTTGTCTGATCAAGGCCATCCAATACTGTTTATCCTTATCCGCACCTATTCCAAAAAATGTTTTTTCGTGCGCTTTGTGCGATGAGACCAGAGCGTTTATCTTGCCCGTTAAAGTTTTGACTATCTCTTTTGATTTGAACTTTTCACTTGTTCCTTCAACGACTTTTATAATTTTCACCACATCATCCTTGGCTTCATGCTTTTCTTTTGGGTTTCGGGTATTGTCATCCATATCTGCCCCATCACCATTAACCTCGTCAAATTCTTCCCCAAAATAATGTAGCATGAATTTTCTACGTGACATTGATGTTTCGGCATAGGCTACCACCTCTTGAAGCAGTGCATTGCCTATTTCCTGTTCCGCTACAGGTTTGCCTGACATAAATTTTTCAAGCTTTTCAATGTCCTTGTACGAATAAAATGCTAAACAATGGCCTTCACCATCATCCCTACCCGCACGGCCTGTTTCTTGATAATAACTTTCGATACTTTTGGGAATATCGTGATGAATGACGTATCGCACATCTGGCTTGTCTATTCCCATACCAAATGCTATGGTTGCAACCACCACATCAACATCCTCCATTAAAAACATGTCTTGGTACTTGGATCTTGTCTTGGCATCAAAACCTGCATGATATGGTACGGCACTTACTCCATTCACTTGCAGCACCTGCGCCAGTTCTTCTACACGCTTTCGACTAAGACAATAAATTATGCCCGACTTTCCGGAATTTTGCTTAACGAAGCGAATGATATCAGCATCTACATTTCCGGTTTTAGGTCTAACTTCATAATAAAGATTTGGTCTGTTAAAAGATGCTTTGAATACTTTGGCATCCCCAATACCCAAATTTTTAATAATGTCTTCCTGAACCTTGGGAGTAGCAGTTGCCGTAAGTCCAATAATCGGAATATCGGAACCCAATCTGTTTACGATTGATTTAAGGTTTCTGTATTCTGGTCTAAAATCGTGCCCCCATTCCGAGATACAATGCGCTTCATCTACTGCAACAAATGAAATTTTGGTCGTCAGTAAAAAATCGACATATTCTTCTTTTATAAGAGATTCAGGTGCAACATAAAGCAATTTTGTAATCCCTTGGGTGATATCATTCTTGACCTGTTTGATTTCTGTCTTCGTCAAGGAAGAATTCAAAACATGGGCAATACCATTTTCTGAGGAGATTCCGCGGATTGCATCTACTTGATTCTTCATTAATGCTATTAAAGGGGAAACAATAATTGCAGTACCTTCTTGCATAAGTGCAGGCAATTGGTAGCAAAGTGATTTTCCGCCTCCGGTCGGCATGATTACAAACGTATTCTTGCCCTGGACTATATTTTTAATAACTTCTTCCTGAAGACCTTTGAACTGCGTAAATCCAAAATATTTTTTTAATGAAGCATGCAAATCGATTTCACTTAAAACCATACCGTTTTTCATGTACTAACTTTTATTTCATTTAAAGGGCTTTTAAGAATAGAAAAAGTTGTTCAATCCTAGCAGAATGTAAACTTTAAAAGCCATATTCTTAAGTTATACGATTTAAGTTCCCTTTTCGACTTAATTGTTATTATTTTTTAGATTATTGAATCCAACATATCAACTCAAACTAGATACGACATTCGATACCTTAAGATAATCAATATAATTTTAAAAAATCCTAAAATATAAAATATACTATAAAATTAAGTTTATGTAGTTTTGTAATCCAAAATAGTAGGACCTTCGTAAGGATTACTGGCACTAAATACAATTAAACATTGAGCGATACCAAAGCGATACTTGCCTTAGCTAAAAATACTATAGAGACTGAAGCTTTGGCCGTGCGTAATCTGTCATCTTTATTGGACAATAGCTTTGCGGACATTGTCAATTGCATTTTAAAATCCAGCGGGCGGGTAGTTGTATCTGGAGTTGGCAAAAGTGCGATTGTTGCCTCAAAGATAGTTGCCACCTTAAATTCTACAGGTACTCCCGCTATATTTATGCACGCAGCCGATGCCATTCACGGAGACCTTGGAACCATCCAAGAAGAGGATGTGGTGATATGCCTCTCAAAAAGCGGAAACACTCCGGAAATTAAAATGCTGGTACCACTAATCAAAAGAGGAAAAAATATATTGGTCGCAATGACGGGCAATCCCGATTCTTTTTTGGCACAGCAGGCCCATTTTGTTCTGAATACGTATGTCGAAAAGGAGGCCTGCCCCAATAATTTGGCCCCCACCACAAGTACTACTGTACAAATGGTAATGGGCGATGCCCTTGCGATATGCCTGTTAGATTTAAGAGGATTCAGTAGCAAGGATTTTGCTAAATATCACCCAGGTGGCATTTTGGGCAAAAGACTTTATCTAAGGGTCCAAGATATTGCAGAAAATAGCCAAAAACCATGCGTTGGCCCCACAACCGATATCAAAAAAGTGATTGTTGAAATTTCGGAAAAAATGTTGGGTGCTACTGCTGTTATTAATAATAATGAGATCATAGGTATTATTACGGATGGTGACATCCGTAGAATGCTCAACAAGTACGAAAATTTTACTGGTTTAACCGCTAAAGACATTATGAGTACCAATCCAAAGACCGTACAAATAGATGTATTGGCTATAAAAGCCCTTGCGATCATGCAGGAAAATGGAATATCCCAACTATTGGCGGTTGATGGTACCGAGTACAAAGGAGTGGTACACCTTCACAATTTAATAAAAGAAGGCATTTTATAATGGCAAAGAAAAAGGATATAAAGGAACCCAATGAAATGTCGTTCCTTGACCATTTGGAAGAATTACGTTGGCACCTTATACGTTCAACCCTTGCAGTGGTCATTATAGGGGTGGTAGCTTTTGTAATGAGTCGTTTCATTTTTGAAGTCATTATCTTCGGGCCATCCCAAATGGATTTCCCTACTTACAAGTTCTTTTGCAGAGCTGCCACTTCCCTTGGTTTAGATTCTGATTTTTGTAAAGACAAGCTACCTTTTACCATTCAGAGCCGCACCATGTCCGGTCAGTTTTCCGCTGATATCTGGACTGCCATTTGGGTCGGTTTTATTGTCGGTTTTCCATATGTACTCTATGAGTTATGGAAATTCATCAGCCCCGGACTTTACGAAAAGGAACGCAAAAATTCCAGAGGGTTCATATTTATTGCTTCTTTCTTATTCTTTTTAGGTGTTTTATTTGGCTATTACGTGGTTGCACCCTTATCCATTAATTTCTTAGGAACCTATCAAGTCAGTGAACTTGTTTTGAATGAATTTGATCTTGATTCGTACATTGGTACCGTTAGATCTGCCGTAATCGCTTGTGGGGTAATATTTGAGCTCCCTATTATAATTTACTTCTTGACAAAGGTTGGTTTGGTTACCCCTGAAATCCTTAAAAAATACCGAAAAATTGCTCTGGTTGTGGTGCTTATAGTATCTGCCGTGATTACTCCGCCAGACGTTGCAAGTCAAATTATAGTAGCTATACCAATTATTATACTATATCAAGTGAGTATATATATTTCTGGCTTTGTGCTTAAAAGGGAAGCTAAAAAAGAACAAAAACTAAAAAAGAATGTCAAACCAGGTTAAGGAATTTAATGCCTACAGAAAAAAGATGAACGAAAAGTTGTTGGCGGACAACAATAAAATCATCAAACGCATTTTCAACTTGGATACCAATGCTTATGCAGAAGGAGCACTTGACGAAAAAACGAAAGAGTTATTGGGATTGGTCGCATCTGCCGTACTACGTTGTGACGATTGTGTTAAATATCATCTTGAACATTCTAGGAAGGCGGGAGCCAGTAAAGAAGAAGTTATGGAAACCCTGGGCATTGCTACCTTGGTCGGAGGAACCATTGTGGTTCCCCATTTAAGACGGGCTTATGAGTATTGGGAAGCTCTTGAGCAAGAAAGTTAAAAACACCATAAATCTGAGGACTTTATATCCTTTTAGATTTAGATTTGAACGAATATGAAATTAAGAGCGGATAATATCATGAAGGCCTATCGGGGCCGCCAAGTCGTAAAGGGCATTTCCTTGGAAGTAAACCAGGGAGAGATTGTTGGCCTTTTAGGACCAAACGGCGCAGGAAAAACGACTTCCTTTTACATGATAGTAGGACTGATCAAACCAAACAGTGGCACTATTTACCTCGACAACATGGAAATCACCAATTTCCCCATGTACAAACGCGCACAGAATGGCATAGGATATTTGGCCCAAGAAGCCTCCGTTTTTCGAAAATTGAGTATTGAGAAAAATATCCTGAGCGTGCTGCAATTGACCAAATTGAGCAAAAAGGAGCAAGAGATGAAGATGGAGTCCCTTATTGAGGAATTCGGTCTGGGACATATTCGGAAAAACCGTGGCGACCTACTTTCGGGTGGGGAAAGACGGCGTACCGAAATTGCCAGGGCCCTTGCCACTGATCCTAAGTTTATTTTGTTGGACGAACCTTTTGCAGGGGTAGACCCGGTGGCCGTTGAGGACATTCAAAGGATCGTAGCGCAATTAAAGGATAAAAACATTGGTATTCTTATCACGGACCACAATGTTCAGGAGACACTTGCCATTACAGAGCGATCCTATTTAATGTTTGAAGGCGGTATTTTAAAATCCGGGGTTCCTGAAGATCTTGCTGCTGATGAAATGGTACGAAAGGTATACCTAGGTCAAAACTTTGAACTCCGAAAAAAGAAGTTGGATTTTTAAGAAATCCGCCCTTCGCATACTAAACAACCCGAAGCTTTCTTCAAAATTTTAATCTTTGACCGTTATACTTCCAAGAAAAGAACTTAGGATGTAAAAACCTATGATCATGGGTACTGCCAAAAATTTCATGGTGGACAACAGTACCAAACTTACGATAATAAAAATATACCTGATCGCATTGTCCTTAAAACTCCAATTCTTGAATTTGAGCGCAAAAAGTTTGATCTTAGAATTTAAAAGGTAACAGCTCAGAATCGTAAGACCAATTAAAAACCATTGATTCAAAATAATTTCATTGAGCACATCATTGTTGTGGTAAAGCAAGATCAAGGGCAGGGAAATAATCAACAAGGCATTCGCCGGAGTGGGCAGTCCAATGAAAGAAGATTGCTGATTCCCATCAAGATTAAATTTTGCCAAGCGATAGGCAGAAGCCATGGTTATCAAAAAGCCCAAAAAAGGAAGTGGTGCTATTCTTCCATACGTCCAACCTAAAGTTTCTGTTGCCGAGTCTCCTAAGTTCACGTTCCAACCGCCCATCATTGCCATATTAAGCAATTGAAACATAATGATCCCAGGTACCAAACCACTAGTTATGACATCTGCCAAGGAATCCAATTGAAGCCCAAGTTCACTTTTTACATTTAATAATCGAGCAGCGAGTCCATCGAAAAAATCGAAAATAATTCCCAAGAACATAAATGCGGCCGCCAGCTCCAATTTGTTCAACACAGCAAAAACTACTGCAATACAACCGCAAAATACATTCAATGAGGTGAGGAAGTTCGGAATATGTTTCTTCATACTGTTTGGCAGGTTTGGGTAAAAATAATACTATTTTCTTTCTAGTGGTTCGAAGAGTTATTTTATTCGGATATTTGCTAAGGTCTATTTTGGATTAAAAATGCGTTTGAACAAATTACTTACTGTTTTTCTTTTTGTCTATGCAGGTTTTGGTTTTTCCCAAATTCCCGAACTAACTCCCCTATCAAAAATTAGCGTATTGACCAGTGGCCCGGGAGAAATACTATATACTTCCTTTGGTCATAGTGCTTTTCGCGTTCAAGACCCAACACTTGGGATTGACGTAGTTTATAATTACGGAGTATTTGATCCAGGCTCGGAAAACTTCTATTGGAAGTTCTCACAGGGTAGAATGTACTATAAATTGGTGCGACAGGGGTTCAATTCATATTTGGACGATTATAAGATTGAAAATAGATGGGTAAAGGAACAAAATCTGAACTTAACCCTTGAAGAAAAAAATAAGCTCTTCGAGTTTTTGGAACACAATAATCTTCCGGAAAACAAACAATATCAATATGATTATTTTCTGAATAATTGCGCCACCAAAATATGGGATGTTTTGAAGGATAATTTTGGGGATCATCTAAAATTTGACAAAGACTATATTCAGGAGAAATTTACTTTTCGCGAATTGATACATCATAACATTGGAACAAATACATGGGGTTCATTTGGGATAGATTTGGCGTTGGGGTCGGTTATTGACCGATTGGCCACTCCCAAAGAACACATGTACCTTCCTATTTATGTACTCCGGGAACTTAATGTTGCAAAGCTTGATGGAAAACCAATTGCACAGAAAGAAACGAGCCTATTTGAGCCTGTTCCAGTTGCTGTAAAATCCAAATTTTTTGGCTCTCCCCTATTCTTTATGGGCCTTATTTCTGTCCTTATTTTGGGAATAACTTTTTTAGATTTTAAAAAGAGGGGTAGAAATAGAGTGCTGGATTTTTGTATTTTTCTCATAACTGGTGCTGCTGGGGCATTGTTGTTTTTTCTTTGGTTTTTAACAGACCATATCTGGACCGTATCAAATTACAATATTCTTTGGGCCTTCCCATTAAATTTAGTTTTAGTGTTTTTTGTTTCCCGAAAAGTCCTTCATCCCTGGATTTCCAAATACCTGAAACTTTTACTGATATTGCTCATTATAATGGTATTCTTATGGTTTTTTAAGGTTCAGTATTTCACTCCAGTTCTAATCCCCCTGCTTATGGCATTGACGGTGCGTTATTATTATATCATCCATTTTTCAAGTAAACAAATAAAATCACTTTAATGAACCTACTTGCGGTTGAAAATATTTCCAAATCATATGGCGAATTGGTCCTTTTTGAAGGTATTTCCTTCGGAATAAATAAAGACCAGAAAATTGCATTGATCGCCAAGAACGGAAGTGGCAAAACATCAATTTTGAACATACTTGCAGGTAATGATGTGCCCGACACGGGCCAAGTGAGTTTTCGAAAAGGAATTCGAGTCTCCTATTTAGCTCAGGAACCAGAACTAAATCCAGAGTTGACTATAGAAGAATCCATTTTCGCATCCGACAATGAGGTGCTCACAGTTATTCATAATTATGAAATGGCCCTGGCCAATCCTGAAGATGAAGATAGATACCAGAAAGCCTTTGAGGCCATGGAGCATTTTAATGCATGGGATTTCGAAACCCAGTATAAGCAGATTCTCTTCAAATTAAAATTAGAGGATTTGAATGTAAAGATCTCTCAATTATCAGGTGGACAAAAAAAGCGGCTTGCACTGGCCAATGTACTTATAAACAGACCCGATTTTCTCATTTTGGATGAGCCCACCAACCATTTAGACCTGGAAATGATAGAATGGCTGGAACAATATTTTGCCAAAGAAAATTTGACATTGCTTATGGTAACCCATGACCGTTACTTTTTGGAGCGGGTCTGTAATGAAATTATTGAATTGGACAACGGAATACTATACCCTTACAAAGGAAACTATTCTTACTATTTGGAAAAGAAAGAGGCACGTATAGAACAAGAGGCAGTAGAGCAACATAAATCCAAAATCCTATTCAAAAAAGAGTTGGATTGGATGCGTAGGCAGCCAAAAGCCAGAACAACGAAGTCCAAATCGCGCATTGACGATTTTCATGCCATAAAAGAAAAAGCAGGTCAGCGGCGCAAGGAGCACGAAGTTCAACTGGAAATCAATATGGAACGTGTAGGAAGTAAAATACTAGAGCTCCATAAAATATCGAAAACCTTCCCGGGCAAAGCCATTTTGAACAAGTTTGAATATGTTTTTACCAAAGGCGAACGCATCGGGATTATTGGTAAAAATGGTACTGGTAAATCTACCTTCTTAAACATAATCACCGGAACAGATCAACCAGATAGTGGGAAAGTTGTAGTTGGGGATACTATTAAATTTGGCTATTACAACCAAGAGGGTATCGCCATAAAGGAAGGCCAAAAAGTAATTGATGTAATTCGTGAATTCGGTGATTTCATACCCTTGATGAAAGGCAAGCAAATATCTGCCCAACAATTATTGGAGCGCTTTTTATTCGACCGTAAAAAACAGTATGATTTTGTCGAAAAATTAAGCGGTGGTGAACGAAAGAGGCTCTATCTCTGTACCGTGTTGATCCAGAACCCCAACTTTTTAATTTTGGATGAACCTACCAATGATCTTGATATTGTCACCCTGAACGTTCTAGAGAGTTTTCTGCTCGACTTTCCGGGTTGCTTGTTGGTAGTATCCCACGACCGTTATTTCATGGACAAAATTGTGGACCACCTTTTTGTATTTCGAGGTGACGGAGTTATCGAGGATTTTCCCGGAAATTATTCTGATTTCCGTGCCTATGAAGATAGTACCGTATTGGAAAATAGGGCCGAAAAAGAAAAAAATGCCGAAACAAAAAATCTAAAAAATAGCTGGAAAATAGAAGAAAAAGCGGCAAAGTTGAGTTTTTTGGAACAAAAAGAACATAAAACACTCGAAAACGACATCAAAAAGTTGGAAGCAAAAAAAGCGGCTATTCAACTAAAATTCACTGATATGTCATTAAAAGGTGATGAAATCAACCAATTGTCCATTGAACTAAAGGAGATTTCCGATTTAATTGAGGTTAAAACGGAGCGTTGGTTTGAATTGTCATCGATGATCGAAAGCTAATGCCATTTTCGGAATACCGTTGAATTCAACTTGTAGCGTTTTGTTCAGATTAGTTGAGCACTTTAAGTTCTTGTTTTCTTCCACCAATCAATACGGTGTCCACTCCCCTTTTGTTTATAAATATGTGACTAAATGCCTTTACTCCAAAACCAGCAAAGAACAATCAAAAACCTTGGGTGTTCTGCAAAAAAGCATTCAATATTTTGAGGTTAATTCTATAGGGATTTCTGGTAAAAAGATAGATTTGATAGATACTATCATCAGAGAGTTCCCTCATTTAACCATTAATGGCTCTCATTATGATCTTTATTTTTCAGACATTTCAGAATATAAGGAGTTGCCAAGCCATTTCCATAATGACAGTATATTGGTCATTGATTCAATTTACAAGAAGAAGGCTTTCAAAAAATATTGGGAGCTTCTCAAAAATAAAATGGAGGTGACGGTTACCTTGGACCTTTTTTGTTGTGGGGTAGTCTTTTTCAGGAAAGGACAGGCCAGGGAACATTTTAAGATTCGAATATAAATGGGTATTTTTAAATCTTATCTCAGTTAAAATGGAAAATACTATTTATTATGTTTTAGGAGTTGTCGTTATTATTTATCTGGTCATATCCATAAATAATAGAAGACAGGCCAAAAAAAGAAAATCCAGGGGGTTTATGACCGACTATAAACGGAAGAAAGACAAACAATAAAAATTCAACTCATTTTGTTCCTCTTTGCCTCCACAAGTTTAAGGTTGTTATACCCAAAAATATTTATTACGTGAACCTGAAACTTAAAAATCCATGAAAATTTACACCAAAACAGGTGATAACGGTACTACAGCTCTTTTCGGGGGCACTAGAGTCAAAAAACACCATATGAGAATAGAGAGTTATGGCACCATAGATGAACTAAATTCATGGCTGGGACTGATTCGTGACCAACAAATGGACTTGCATTTTAAAGAAATTTTAAAAAGTGTTCAGGAGAAGCTTTTTACGATTGGGGCAGTTCTCGCAACCGATCCGCAGAAATCGATTCTTAAAAATGGAAAAGAACGCTTAAATATTCCTAAAGTAAGCGATAGCGATATTATTTTATTGGAAAGTGAAATAGATTTGATGGAAAACTCTTTACCGCCCATGACCCATTTTATTCTTCCAGGCGGGCACACGACCGTGTCATACTGTCATATTGCAAGAACGGTTTGCCGAAGGGCCGAACGTTTGGCATCCCATCTATGGGAAAATGAACCTTTTGACAAGAATATCCTCTCCTACATCAATAGGCTTTCCGACTATCTGTTCGTATTGGCACGGAAATTGTCGAAAGATTTGGAAGCGGAGGAAATCAAATGGGTTCCGGAGAAAAAGAACTAATAAATTCGTTATTTCTTCGTTATCAAACTATTAAAGCAATAATAATGTTAATAGAATAGTCAAAATAAATTCGATTTTACTTGTCTATTTCCTTTTAAAAATTACTTTTGCAAAAATTTAAAATCAAACTATTACCATGTATTGGACATTAGAACTAGCATCTTATTTAAGTGATGCGCCATGGCCGGCTACCAAAGACGAATTGATCGATTACTCCATTACGAACCGGGGCACCTTTAGAGGTCGTAGAAAATCTTCAGTCTATGGAAGAGGAAGGCGGTGAGATATATGAGTCCATTGAGGAGATTTGGCCAGACTATCCTACTGAAGAAGATTACCTCTGGAACGAGGACGAATATTAATAATATTGCGTTAATTGAATTGAAAAAGTCTCTTATGAGGCTTTTTTTTTATGTAATTTTGGCAGGCAAAAGTCAGGTTTTACCTCAAAACAGAATCTGGAATAGCTTTTGTTATCTTTAGCAAGTGGAATTGAATTTCCCATTTAACAAAATTGTTCTAATACGACCTTGGCCATGACAAGTCCAGGATTTCCATATAAATAGAATTACACTATGAGTTTTATAAATTCAGTACTGAAGGTTTTCGTTGGCGACAAATCGCAAAAAGATGTAAAGGAACTTCAACCTCTGGTAAATAAAATAAAATCATTCGAAGCAGACCTAGAGGCACTCAGTCATGACGATTTACGTGCCAAAACCGCTGAATTCAAACTAAAAATCAAAGAAAATGGCAAGGAGGTAAATGACAAAATTGCCAAACTTCAAGAAGAAGTAATTACCTCTACCGACATTGATAAGAATGAAGACCTCTACGCGGAAATTGACAAGTTAAAGGAGGACGCATACAAGATATCCCAAGACACCTTAAATGAAATACTACCTGAGGCATTTGCGGTAGTTCGCGAAACCGCGAAACGCTTTGTTCAAAATGAAACACTTAAGGTAAAAGCAAATGAATTTGACCGTAAAATTTCAGGTGACAAGGATTACGTTTCTTTGGATGGCGACCATGCAATATGGCAAAATTCTTGGGATGCGGCAGGCAAGGCCATTACTTGGGACATGGTCCATTACGACGTTCAACTAATAGGTGGTATCGCCTTACATCAAGGGAAAATTGCGGAAATGCAAACGGGGGAAGGTAAAACACTAGTAGCTACTTTACCTTTATATCTGAACGCATTGTCAGGAAAAGGAACCCATTTGGTAACAGTAAACGATTATCTGGCCAAGCGGGACAGTGCCTGGATGGCCCCTATATTTGAATTCCATGGACTTTCAATAGACTGTATTGACAAGCACAAGCCCAATTCCGAAGGAAGAAGGGCAGCTTATAATGCGGACATTACGTACGGCACCAACAACGAATTTGGTTTCGATTATTTGAGGGATAACATGGCACATACGCCAAAGGACCTTCGTTCAAAGACCCCATCATTTCGCGATTGTGGACGAAGTAGATTCCGTTTTGGTCGATGATGCCCGAACCCCATTGATTATATCGGGTCCAGTACCTGAAGGTGATCGCCATGAATTCAACGAGTTGAAACCAAAGGTCGCCGATATTGTTCAGAAACAAAGAAATCATTTGACCGGTGTTTTGGCAGAGGCAAAGAAATTAATAGCTGAGGGTGATACAAAAGAGGGCGGTTTCCTGCTGCTTAGAGTTCATAGGGGTTTACCTAAAAACAAGGCACTTATTAAGTTCTTAAGTGAAGAAGGCAACAAACAATTACTTCAAAAGACCGAGAATTTTTACATGCAGGATAACAATCGAGAAATGCCAAAGGTAGATGAGGATTTGTTATTCGTAATCGATGAAAAAAATAATCAGATTGAGCTTACCGACAAGGGTGTTGATTACATTTCTGGAGAACAGAACCGAGATTTCTTTGTAATGCCCGATATTGGAGGGGAAATTGCAAAAATTGAACAACAAAATCTAGAAATAGAACAAGAGGCCGAACTGAAGGAAGAACTTTTCAAAGATTTCACCGTAAAAAGTGAACGTATACATACCATGAGCCAATTATTAAAGGCCTATACTCTTTTTGAAAAGGATGTGGAGTATGTAGTAATGGAGAATAAAGTGCTAATAGTTGATGAACAAACAGGCCGTATAATGGACGGTCGAAGATATTCTGATGGACTTCACCAAGCTATTGAGGCCAAAGAAAATGTAAAAATCGAGGCGCTGACCCAGACCTTTGCCACCGTTACATTACAGAATTATTTTAGAATGTACCGCAAGCTGGCGGGGATGACCGGTACTGCGGTTACCGAAGCAGGCGAATTTTGGGAAATATATAAGTTGGACGTCATGGAAATTCCAACCAACCGTCCCATTGCCCGTGAGGATAGAAATGATTTGATCTACAAGACCAAGCGTGAAAAATACAATGCCATAATTGAGGAAGTTACCAAACTTTCGCAAGCTGGCAGACCTGTACTTATTGGTACAACTTCGGTAGAAATTTCTGAACTGTTGTCTCGAATGTTGACCATTCGAAAAGTAGAACACAATGTATTGAATGCAAAGCTTCATAAAAAGGAAGCGGATGTAGTTGCCGAAGCTGGCAAACCTGGTGTTGTCACCATTGCAACCAACATGGCAGGTCGCGGTACGGATATTAAGCTGACCGAGGAAGTGAAGAAATCTGGCGGATTGGCAATCGTTGGTACAGAAAGACACGATTCAAGAAGGGTCGACAGGCAGTTACGGGGACGTTCAGGTCGTCAGGGAGATCCAGGAAGCTCACAATTCTATGTGTCCCTGGAAGACAACTTAATGCGTTTGTTCGGCTCGGACCGCGTTGCTAAAATGATGGATAGGATGGGCCTTGAAGAGGGTGAGGTTATACAGCACTCAATGATGACCAAATCCATAGAACGTGCACAGAAAAAAGTTGAGGAGAACAACTTTGGTGTGCGTAAACGACTTCTGGAATACGATGACGTAATGAACGCCCAAAGAGAGGTTGTTTACAAAAGACGTCGACATGCACTACAAGGAGATAGGCTAAAGGTTGATATCGCCAATATGGTCTATGACACTTGTGAGGTCATTGCGGACACCAATAAATCGGCTAGTGATTACAAAAATTTCGAGTTTGAACTAATCAAGTATTTCTCGATTACCTCGCCAATAACCGAACAAGATTTTGCAAGATTAGGGGTTCAAGAAATTGCGGGTACTGTTTATAAAACGGCATACGAGCATTACAAAAACAAAATGGAAAGGAATGCGCAAACAGCTTTCCCGGTCATAAAAAAGGTATATGAGGATAATGCCAACAAATTTGAGCGTATCGTGGTTCCATTTACAGATGGAATTAAAAGCTTAAACGTAGTTACCAATTTAAAAGAGGCGTATGAGAGTGGTGGAAAGCAATTAGTGACCGATTTTGAAAAAAACATTACCCTGGCAATTATTGATGATGCCTGGAAATCGCATTTACGAAAAATGGATGAGCTCAAACAGTCCGTTCAGTTGGCAGTACACGAACAAAAAGATCCTTTATTGATTTATAAGTTCGAAGCCTTTGAACTTTTTAAAGGGATGATTGATAAAGTGAACAAAGAGGTCGTTTCATTTTTGTTCAAAGGTGAATTGCCATCTGCCAACCCCAATGAGATTCATGAAGAAAGAAATTTACAAAGACCTAAAGAAAATTTAAAAACAACCAAGGACGAAATTCCGAATAGTGATGAATTGGCATCCAGGAATAGGGCCGCTGGCCAGACCCAAGGACAGCGTCCACAAATAACCGAAACCATCACTAGGGAACGACCAAAAATTGGGCGTAACGACAAAGTAACTATTAAAAATGTAATGTCCGGGGAAAGTAAGACCGTTAAATACAAGCAGGCCGAGCCCTTGTTGGACAATGGTGGTTGGGTGTTGACCGAAGACTAGTATAAGCATAAAATTTAATGGAAAAACGGCGACCGGACTGGTTGGCCGTTTTTTGTTATATTGACGTGAAATTTCCAAACTTTAAAAAAAAGTGACTTTCTATTTAGAATATGTACTTTTATGAAAGAATAAACATGACTAATTTTACATAAAGTTTAGCTCAACCCTCTCATTTATAATTTTTACTATGGAAAGTTCAACCATTGATGTAGAGCGACTAAAAGATAAAATTGATTTAGTACAGCGGGTTAACTACATCTCTTCCATTCTTGCCGTAATTTTCTCCGGGGTCTGTTATTTTCTTTTGAAGATTATTTATGTTGTACCTCTTGTATTTCTTGTTTTTGGAATCTTCAATCTGGTAAACACACTTGTTTTTAGATACCATAATAATCTTTCGCTAACCTATAATGTTTCTTCCATTGCCGCACTTATTAGTGCATTGACCATTACTTTATATACAGGTGGTATTTCTAGTCCTTTTATATTCACATTGGCCCTGATTGTATTTGCCGGGTATGTTACAACCAGGCAATATGGACAAGTGTATTTAAACCTCATTTTCTTTTTGGTCATCTTAATCTATTCTCAAAGCTTGCCTGAATTTAGCTTTACCGAGAATGTAGTGCCCGAAAAATCGCAGAATATGTTCAATTTATTGTCCGTTTTATTTTCGGTTTACCTTTTGGGAAGTGTCTTTGGGAAAAATTTACTAAGAACCCACCATAGGCTTTACAGGTCAAAAATGGAAGTTGCCCAACAGGCCAAAGAGCGGGAGATTCTTTTAAAGGAAATTCATCATAGGGTAAAAAATAATCTTCAAACCGTATCAAGCTTATTGAGCTTGCAATCACGAAGTATAGAAGATAAGCAGATGAAAAATTTGATAAAGAGCAGCCAGAACAGGGTAATCTCCATGGCAATGGTACATGAAATGCTCTATATGCGGGATGACCTTGCAAAAATTGAATATAGGTCCTATGTGCAGGAACTCAGCGAATATTTGATCCGCTCGCTAAAAGGCGCCAACAATCATGTGAAATTGAATATCGAGATCAATGACATTAAACTCGGAATCGATACGGCCATTCCTCTGGGGTTACTCATCAATGAAACGATCACCAATGCGCTTAAATATGGAATAAAGGATGACTGTGAGGGTGAAATCAATATCGAGTTGACGCAAGGCGAGAAATCAAATTACATACTGACCATTGGTGACAATGGCGTAGGTTTCCCAGAGGATATCAATCACAAGACCACTAAATCCTTAGGGCTCAAACTAATCCATAACCTAGCTAGGCAATTGGAAGGTAGCATTGATAGAGATTGTACGAAACCAGGTACCTATTATACCGTAAAGTTCAAAGAAGTACGCCCAAAACTTCATTCCGTCGCTTAGAAAGCATCTTGTATTTCCATAAATTTCTGCCTACATTTTACCAAATTTAGTCCTTCAGTCTTCTGATATTTTATCCCTATATTTATTCAGCTAATTCAAAATAAATTTAGATGGTTCAAAGACTTTTACTCCTATTGTGCTTTTGCTGTTTTTCCTTATCTGGGCAAGATTACTTCCTAAAAAAATATCAACCCTTTAATACGGCTATCCCCGCACCAGAAAAGTTTCTTGGGTATGGAATCGGCGCACGCCATACGAGACATGATCTTATAGTTGCTTATTTAGAAAAGTTGGCCGAAGTCTCAGATAGAGCTTCGATTCATTATTATGGAAAAACACATGAAGGACGAAAACTGGTCATGTTGACTATAACAACTCCCGAAAACTTGTCCGATCTCGCAAATATAAAACAGCAGCATCTGCTTTTCACCGATCCCAATAAAAGTGTCGGCAATTACGATGATGTCCCTGTTTTTATAAATCTGGCATATAATGTTCACGGTAATGAGCCTTCAAGTTCCGAAGCCGCCCTTTTATCTGCTTACACGTTTGCCGCATCAAACAGTCCAGAAATATTGAAATATCTAAAAAACTCGGTAATTTTTATAGATCCCACCATAAATCCCGACGGACGCGATCGACATACCCAATGGGTGAATAGTTACCAAGGCACACCAGAAGTTGCAGATCCCCAAGATGCCGAGCATAATGAGTATTGGCCTGGTGGGCGTACAAATCATTTTTGGTTCGATCTTAACAGAGATTGGCTTTTGGCAGTTAATCCAGAAAGTCAAGGCAAATTAAACTGGTACCACGAATGGTACCCAAATGTTGTGACCGATTTTCATGAAATGGGAAGTCAGAGCACCTACTTTTTTGAACCCATGAAGACAAATGGATCTTTGGAACCAATTATGCCCAAGGAAAATTATGAAGATTTAAACAATTTGTTCGGGGATTATTTTTCGAAGGCCTTGGACAGTATTGGTTCCTTATATTTTACAAAAGAGGTTTTTGACGGCACATACCCTGGGTACGGGTCTTCCTATCCCGATCTGCAAGGGGGCCTAGGACTCCTGTTCGAACAGGCGAGTTCCAGAGGGCATCGACAAACCACGGAATTTGGCGAGATTACATTCCCATTTACCATCCGCAATCAATTTACTTCAAGTATTACTACAGTTAAGGCAGCCGTTGAAAATAAGGCGCTTTTGCGAAAGTACCAGCAAGATTTTTTCAAAAGTGCCATCTTGAATCCTTCCAAAACGAAGATTCGCGGATATTCTTTTGGGGATGTTCATGATCAAAATAGAACCAAAGCTTTCATTGATAAGCTATTGCTACATCGCATTGAGGTTTATAAATCAGGAAACTCATTTGTGGTACCCACCAAACAAAATCAATATCGCATGGTCCAAACTATGTTCGAGACCTATAAAAAATATAGGGATAGCGTGTATTACGATGCCTCCGCATGGTCGGTCGCAAACTTCTATAATATGAAGTACAAACCCGTAACATCGTTAAACTTGGGCGAGAAAATTACTTCAACGGATAATTTAATTGAGATTGATCCGGTTCAAAAATCAAATTATGCCTATTTGATTGGATGGAACGACTATAATGCGCCGGCAACACTAAATTTTCTTCAAGAAAATGGACTGGTAATTTCAAATTCTTCCAAACCATTTACGGCAAGGGTAGAATCAAAAGCCATGAAGTTCGGTTATGGTACCCTTATGATTCCCGTAAGTCTGCAAAAGAAAAATTCTGACGAAGTATTTGAACTTTTACAAAAGGCGCAAGGGAAATTCAAAGTACCTATGTATGCAGTTGATTCAGGATATAATCTAGAGGGTGTCGACTTAGGAAGTCGATTTATTACACCGTTGGAAAAGACTAAGGCTGTAATGCTTATTGGCAATGGCATCAGCTATACTGAAGCAGGTGAGGTTTGGCATTTGCTTGACACACGGGTGCACATGCCAATTACAAAAATTCCGTTACGCAATTTTGAACGTGTAGATTTTGACAAGTACAATACCCTTGTTATGGTTTCTGGCAATTACTCCCTGACGGATAAACAGCAGGATAAAATAAAAACTTGGGTGAGCAAAGGAAATACACTTATTACGATTGGAACTGCTTCTAAATGGGCCATTGAAAAAAAGATGGTAGTCGAAAAGTTGACGACGGGTTTAAAAGATTCTACAAAAATAGATACCACCAATGTTATCCGAAAACCGTATGTAGATGCGGAAGAAAATATTGGGAAAGAAAGTATTGGAGGCGTTATTTTGAAGGTAGATATAGATACAACCCACCCATTGGCTTTTGGTTATCATGACCGATCAATTCCTATCTATAAAAATAACGAAGTTTGGTTGGCCCCGAGCAAGAATGAATATGCCACAGTAAATAAATATAGTGCCGATGCCCATATTGATGGTTTTATTACCGAAAAAAACATGAAAGAATTTGTAAAGCCCTCGGCTTCTTTGATTGTATCTAAATTGGGAAGTGGTCGCGTAATACTTTTTGCGGACAATCCAAATTTTAGGGGTTCTTGGTATGGTACGAATCGACTCTTTCTTAATGCCATATTCCTAGGAAAATTGATTGAAGTTCCTAGTACTCCTTAAAAATTTTAAAAAACTAATTGACCAAAGTTTAAATAAATAACTAAAACCTTCAAAATGAAAAAACGTTCCGCATTCCTCACAATAACCCTAATGCTCTTGAGTTTTACAATGATGTTTGCTCAAAGTATTTTGGGCGATGGGCCACATTCACAACTCATAATTAGAGGGATCACGCTAATTAATGGAAATGGAGCGCCCCCCCAAGGTCCTATGGATATTGTGGTTGAAAACAATATTATCAAAAAAATTGAAATGATCGGATATCCCGGTGTGCCCATTGACGAATCTAAAAGACCCAAACTGAAGTCGGGTGGTAAAGAACTCAATTGTAATGGCATGTATTTAATGCCCGGTTTCATTGATATGCATACCCATATCGGTGGTGAATCTCAAGGCGCGAGTCCAGAATATGTTTTCAAACTGTGGATGGGGCATGGAGTTACTACCGTTCGAGAAGTTGGCGGACCGGGAGTTGAATGGACTCTTGACCTTAAGAAAAAAATCAACAACAAGGAAATGGTAGGTCCTCGTATATACACCCATACTTTTTTCGGGACGGGAAGTAATGAAGAAATAAGTACGCCGGACATGGCACGCGCCTGGGTACGGGAAAATGCAAAAAAAGGAGCGGATGGGATTAAATTTTTAGGAGCTCCGCCAGAAATTATGTCCGCGGCACTGGATGAAAACAAGAAGCTGGGATTGCGTTCGTCTTGCCATCATGCACAATTAGATGTTGCCAGATGGAACGTATTGCACTCGGCCCGTGCAGGACTTACCAGTATGGAACACTGGTACGGACTTCCGGAGGCTCTTTTTGAAGATCGTACGGTTCAAGATTACCCGTTAAACTATAATTATGCCAACGAGCAGAACCGATTTGAATATGCCGGTAAACTATGGGTACAGGCTGCCAAACCATACTCCGAACACTGGAACAAGGTAATGGATGAACTGCTTTCCCTAGATTTTACCTTAGACCCAACATTTAATATTTACGAGGCCAGTCGGGATCTACAAGGTGCAAGAAGAGCCGAATGGCATGAAGATTATACAATGCCCTCTCTATGGGAGTTTTACCAGCCGAGTAAAATTTCACATGGCAGTTACTGGCATGATTGGGGCACGGAACAAGAAGTAGCTTGGAAGGAAAATTATAACTTATGGATGACCTTTATCAATGAATACAAAAACAGAGGTGGTCGCGTTACCACGGGATCCGATTCAGGCTTCATTTTCCAATTATATGGTTTTGCCTATATCCGTGAACTAGAACTTCTAAGAGAAGCTGGTTTTCATCCTCTTGAAGTCATTCGGGCCGCTACCTTGAACGGAGCTGAGGCCTTAGGGGTAGATAACAAGTTGGGCACAGTAGCCGTGGGGAAATTGGCCGACTTCGTCGTAGTGGAAGAAAATCCTTTAAGGAATTTGAAAGTGTTATACGGAACTGGTGCTATCCGTTTGACAGACGATAATAAGGTAGTCCGTGTAGGAGGTGTAAAATATACCATTAAAGACGGAATAGTATATGATGCAAAAGCCTTGCTCGAGGATGTAAAAAAAATGGTTGCTGAAGAAAAGAACAAAACTGGATATAAAATTTTGCAGCCAGGAATTAAAGGCTAAGTAAAAACCAAGAAGTCTTAAACGCAAGAAAGCTCCCTCTATTTAGAATAAAGGGAGCTTTTTTTTAACCGGTTTATCTTCGGTTTCTATGCCTTACCTCAACAACCTTTGCCTCTTGTCTTGGTTTATTGGTTGCAAAAAGCAGAACACTATATATTAATATGGGTATTGTAAATAGAATTATCATAGTTGTTTTATTTATATGAAACTGCCATCATGGCGAATCTTGTTTATTGTTTTCAATGACTGTGCCAAACATTCTTTTCGAATGATAAAATAAGATGTTGCGTGGCCATTCAACTATTTATTATTATTATTTACTGGTAAATCTAGAGGTCTTAAAACGCCTTTTGTCTTTGGGAACAATATGATATGCAATACCAAAAGGGCAATGGTTACAATAAGTGCAATTAAAATCATAATCAAGTAGGTTTTTTTTAACTGGGGAGTTAAGGGTTAATTTTTGGGTTAAGCCAATTTGGCCTTATCGTTTTTGGTTCGGAAAGCCAAAGCTTTCTTCACTCGGGAGTTCTTAAACATGTATAATTGAGCTACTGTACTTTCTGTGTCAGTCTCCATCTTTTTGTCAACATCAACACCAAAAAAGCCAGCATCCAAAATAATACCCATTTCAGCAGATTGAATTTTATCATGACTTTCTATATTTTGAGCCAGAGCTGTTGCTCCGAAGGTTGTTACTAAAATCAAAGTTAAAAGCGTCTTCATGTTATTCATTTGGGTTACATAAATATAACCCTGACAATAGACCATGTCTCAATGTAAGTCGCTGAAAAGCAAGTATTTTCGGTTAATGAAAGAAGTATGGATGAAACGTAAAAGTTCTTCGATAAACGAATTTAGAACCAAAGTTAGATCAGCGAATAAAGTGGCCTTTTATCGCTAAAAATTGGGGCACTCAAGCCAACCAAGAATAAAAATTTCCATTTTTGATTCCATAGATTATAAAAGGATATTGGAACAGTTTTTACCTCATTGGGAATTGTAGCACTTATTTACACGGCCGAACTTTTTCTAAATGAGTCTGGAAGCACAAAAATGCCGATTGTATAATATGGCATTTTAGGAGCAGTATTTTTCTGCTCTGGGGATATAGGATCTAAAAGAAATATTAAAAGTACGTGGCAACACTTTACTTTACATCTTAATTGCAATTTTAAGTAGATTGATCATTACCAATCAATTGGTCTATAATCTTTCAGGAATTTCCCGCACCAATGCTTTCCTGTATTGATACCGTCAAAAAGTGGATCCATTACTCTGGCAGCGCCATCCACAATATCCAACGGAGGCTGAAAATCATGGAGTTCCATTTTACGTTGTGCGAGCTCTGCTGGATCTTCATCGGTAACCCAGCCCGTATCTACCGCATTGATGAAGATCCCTTCTTTGGCAAGACTGCCGGCGGCCGTATGTGTAAGCATGTTTAAGGCGGCTTTCGCCATATTGGTATGCGGGTGACGATCTTCCTTAAAGAAACGATGAAACTTACCTTCCATTGCGGACACATTGATGATGTGCTTTTGGCCGGTATTTTCCTTTTTCATTACTTCAGAAAGTCGATTACAAAGTACAAATGGCGCTATGGAGTTCACCAATTGCACCTCGATCATTTCGGTGGTTTCTATTTCTCCCAATTTTAGGCGCCAACTATTTGTTTTACGAAGATCTACCTGCTGCAGATCGGCATCCAATTTCCCTTCGGGAAAAACCTCTTGAGAAACCAATGAGCTATCAAAGCTATACGGAATCTGTGATAACCTTGCTGAAGCTCGTAACCCTATTCCAGGCTCTGCGCCGTGCCATGTTACAGGCAGATTTTTATTGGCTATAGGACCTCCATTTGTCAATGAAATTAGTTCATCAAGACAAGCCAGGTGGTCTTTTAACAGATCTGCTGCATACTTCGGGAGTGCATTCATAGGCATTTCCTCCTTGCCCATCAAGTGCTGGTAAAATCCGGCAGGCCTGCGAACCGTTTGGGCTGCATTGTTTATTAAAATATCGAGTCGATCGTATTTTTGTTCCAAATAATTGCAAAAAATCTCAACGCTGGGAATATGTCGTAAATCCAATCCGTGAATTTTTAAACGATGCCCCCATTGGGTAAAATCTTCCTCTTTGGAAAATCGCAATGCCGAGTCTATGGGAAAGCGAGTCGTTGCTACCACAGTTGCCCCTGCCCTCAAGCACATCAGCGTTATATGATATCCTATTTTTAGTCGAGAACCTGTGATAACGGCCACTTGGCCGGTAAGGTCTGAAGTCTGAAAGCGTTTCGCATAGTTAAAATCCCCACACTCAGGACACATGGTATCATAAAAATGGTGAAGTTTTGTGTACAGGGTCTTGCAAACGTAACAATTTCGGGGTGAAGCCAATTCCGAAGTTTCCTTTTGAGCAAGTTCTGCCGCGGGAAGTAATTTGGGAGCAACAAAAACAGTGGCTTCCCTTGCACTCCTAATACCTGTTTCCTTTCTGGCATTTTTGTCCTGGGCTGCCTTTTTTCGTTTCTCCGTTTTTTTGGCGTCCTTTTTTCTACGTGAAAATTCCTCACGACTGGGTCTGGAAAGTTTGCCAGATGCTTTTATTAACTCCGTTCTTAGTGATTTAGGAATATCAAAAATTACATCGGTATTATCTACCAAATGGTTAAGAAGCGTTACGCATTGTTCAATCTCTTCTTTGGAGGGGGTTTTCTTAAATCCTCCGTCTTTGGTATCAATAAGCTCCTTCGGCTTCATGGCTATTTGCGTTTGTTCTTTTTATTAAAATTTTTGTCCCCCCTGGTTTTCGGCTTTTGATATTTTTCCTTGATTATGCGTTTATACGAGCCTCCAAGATTTTGCTTTTTATTTTTTTTCGATTTCTCATGAAAACTGGCCCCTGGTTCAAAATCGCCGGACTGCGTATGGGGATTATTGGCCTCCATGATCTTGGGCCGCTCATCCGGAGTTAATTGAGTTGCAATCTCAACCTCTGGGGGTATTGCCCTTAACGGAATTTTATAGTGCATCAACTTTTCAATGGCCGCCTTTGCCTCGGATTCCCTTTCAGTGTAAAACAATAGTGAAGTTCCTATTTTACCCGCCCTACCCGTTCTACCTATACGATGCATATAGTTTTCAGGAAATGCAGGTGTGTCAAAATTAACAACATGGGAGATCTCCTCTAAATCCAATCCGCGCGACATTACATCTGTAGTTATCAGAACCCGGTTCTTTCCGGCATCAAATTGTTTAATGGACCGTTCGCGATAATTTTGGGTCTTATTGGAATGAATAACACAAAGTTCCTCTCCAAAAAATTCATCAAGGACGGTGAATAGTCTATCCGCACTTTTTTTATTGGATACAAAGACTAAAACCTTTTTGTACTCTTTTACATTCTGAAGAAGATATACAAGCAGATTTGCTTTTGTGTAGAAATTTGGTACCGCATAGGCATTTTGGGAAATGGTATCCAACGGGGTGCCGCTAACGGCAATCGAAATTTTCCTGGCTCCAATAAAAAAATCCTGTATCAAGGTATCTATTTCTTCCGTCATGGTTGCAGAAAACATAATATTCTGTCTACGTTCCGGCAGTAACTCAAATATATTGGTCAATTGAAATCGAAAACCCAAATCGAGCATCACATCAACCTCATCAATAACCAGTTTTTTTACCAATTTCAATTGCAATGCCCTGCTTAACACTAAGTCATATAAACGACCGGGAGTGGCCACCACAATATCGGCACCACCCGCTAAGGCATCCGTGCTACGTTGCATACTGGTTCCTCCATAAACTCCCGTTACCCTAACATTGAGATACTTAACCAGCTTTTCAATTTCTTCAACGACCTGAACCACCAATTCACGAGTAGGTACCATTATCAGCACACGTGGGTGAATATCCTTGGAAAAGGTGAGACTTTGTAAAATGGGTATGAGATAGGCGAAGGTCTTCCCTGTACCAGTCTGGGCTATGCCGACCACATCTTGGCCCGACATAATAATCGAAAATGCCTCTTCTTGGATCGGAGTGGGTTGCATAATCCCTAAATCGGCAATGGCATTACGAATTGGGTTGCTGATCTTAAAATCTTCGAAGGTTGACATTCGGCTAAATTCTCAATTAATCCGCAAAACTAAGGGCTTAAATTGAATCATCAGTGATAAATGATTAAAAAGATGGCGGTCAAGTTAACTACCCTCCTTTCGCAAGACTTCCAAAGGTGGACTTTTTAGAACACTTTTACTATTAAACAACCCGATCAACAACACCAATAAAGTTATACAGGGTACCACCACAACAAATGGAATCCATGAAGGAATAAAATCAGTCTTGAAAACAAATGTCGCCAGAAGTTGTCCGCCAATAAATGCTAAAATAAGCCCCATTGCACTACCGAGAAGTCCAAGATATAGATATTCAAAGGCATTTATCTGTAAAATCTGTTTGGATTTTGCGCCAAGCGTACGCAAAAGAACGCTTTCCTTGATACGTTGGTATTTGCTATTTCGCACAGATCCAATCAATACAATAACGCCCGTTAGAATACTAAAAAATGCCATAAAGTTGATTACCCATGATATTTTATCCAAAATACCCTCCACAAGTTTAATTACCTGTCGAATATCAAGTATTGATACGGTTGGAAAGTTTCTAACCATTTCCTTCTGTAAAATAGCCGAAGTTTTTTCATCGGGCGCGTTCGTGCTGAGAATATGAAACTGAGGTGCATTTTCTAAGACCCCAGTCGGAAAAATTACGGAAAAATTCATCTGCATCCTACCCCAATCCACAGCCCTACTGTTTGCCACAATGGTATTCATTAGAACCCCTTGTACATTAAAAACCAGCGTATCACCTTCAGTTACCTGAGCGTCTCGGGCAATATTATCGGAAATAGAAATTGGTATCGGGCTTCCTGGTTCGAATGGAGGGTTCCATTCACCGGTTGCCAGTGTTTCGGAAGCAATCATTGAATCTCGATATGTTACACGAAATTCATGGTTCAATATCCAACGGTTGATGGTCGAGGTCGTGTCTTTCCGAATGTCATTTACATCGCGCCCTTTGATACTATGAACCCTCATGGTGACAATAGGCATATTGTCAACAACGGGTAATCCATTCTTTTTGATAATTTCCTCCACTTGCTTTGTCTGGCCCGACTGCACATCCAACATAATAAGATTTGGGGTCTTGGCACTTGCTTCCAAAGAGGTTTTTTCCAATAATATATCTTTTGTAAAATAAAGTGTGCTTATCAAAAACGTTCCTACCCCAATGGCCAAGAGCAAAACCAAAGTCTGATTATTTGGCCGAAAAAGATTTAAAAGACTCTGTCTTGCAGTAAAGCCCCAGGAGTTGGGGAAATATCTTTTGACTGAACGCATCAGCAAAATTGCAATACCGGTAAGAACGGAAAAGACCACCAATACCCCTGCAATAAAACCAAACGTGTAACGCGTACTTCTTAATAACCAGAATGAAAAGATAAAGAGGAATAAAAGTATGGCCATCATGACAAATATGTTGGCCACGCGAACCTTTTTAGATATCTTTTCCTGTACGCGAAGCACTTCAAGCGGCGATACGTACCAAGTTCCCAATAAAGGTGACAAAGCAAACAAGACCGACATGGAAAGCCCCAATAAAGGGCCCATGACCAGAGGCTGTATTGCGAGTGAAATTTGTAATTCAATGGGTAGAAAATCTTGCAATAAAAGAGGGAATAGTTGCTGTAACATTAGCCCTAGTACCGTCCCGATAAGTCCCCCTATCAAGCCCATACCTGCAATTTGAATCAGGTAAATTAGGAAGGATTGTTTTCTGGAAGCTCCCAAGCATTTTAAAACTGCCACTGATCCCAATTTTTCCTTTATATAAATATGTACCGAACTCGCAACACCCACACATCCCAACAATAACGCGATGAAGGCGACGAGATTCAAGAACTTGCCGAAATTATCATACCGCCTTCCCAGCTGGCGACCTGTTGATTCATGGGTATCCAAATCCGCATTTTCGGCATCAAGTATAGGGTCTAACTTTTTTGCCAGTTGTATATAATCAGGTTCCGGATTGGCCACAAAGTAGTACTTGTATTCAATTCGGCTGCCTGTTTGTACCAGTCCCGTTTCTTCAATAAATCGATAAGGAATATAAACCGGGGGTGCAACGGATGCGGAGATTCCCGTACTTCCAGGTCCAGATATAATAGAACCAGAAATCGGCAACTTTACCAAACCAACATTGATGGAATCCCCTACTTTTAACCCATATTGCAACATAAGGGTAACATCTACCAAAGCACCACCAAGTCTTTGATACTCAATAGCGGCAGAGGCCGGTCTGGTTACCAGTGAACCATAAAAGGGATATCCACCGTTTACCCCTCTTACAAATGCCAATTTTGTAGCATCCCTTTTTGGAAAAGAGACCATAGATGGAAAATTGACCTCACTCGCATTCGCGCCACCTAATGAATCCATTATCGCCTGAACTCTTTCTGTTGGCGGCTGGTTCGCGGCAATCAAGAAATCAGAGCCCATTAAGGTTTTCGATTGTTGCTTAAAATTTTCTTTTAAGTTTTCACCAAAAGATTGAATGGCCACTAAAGCCGCAATCCCAAGAATTATCGAGGCCATAAAAAGTAAAAGCCTTTTTAGGCTAGCCTTACCATCTCTCCAGGCCATTTTGAACAACCAGGTGGTGTTCGCCTTTGATTTTAAAGGAATCTCGCTCACGATACCATATTCGTTTCATTCGCCAATATTTTGCCTCCCTTGAGTCGAAGTATCTGTCCTGTACGTTTTGCCAATTCTATATCATGGGTTACGATGACCAGTGTGGTCCCGGCCTCCTTATTCAGTTCAAACAACAATTGTATGACCATCTCGCCCGTTTCTTCATCCAAATTACCCGTAGGTTCGTCAGCGAACAAAATAGAAGGTGTATTTGAAAATGCGCGCGCCAAGGCAACCCGTTGCTGTTCCCCGCCAGACAATTGTGAAGGATAGTGATGTATTCTATCGCCTAATCCTACCTTTCCCAATAAATCTATTCCAAATTGTCGAACATTTTTCGCTCCTTGCAGTTCAAGAGGTACCAATACATTTTCAAGTGCAGTGAGGGTGGGCAGCAATTGAAAATTCTGAAAAATAAAACCGACTTCCTTATTACGGAGATAGGCACGTTGATCCTCATTCAACGAACTAAGCTCAGTTCCACACAATTCCACTTTGCCTGTATCTGCGCGATCTAATCCTGCACAAAGGCCGAGCAAAGTCGTCTTACCACTCCCAGAAGGTCCAACAATAGAAAAAGTGCTCCCCTGCACCACCTCAAATGAAATAGCATCAAGTACCGTTAATTTTTTGGAACCACTTGTATAAGTCTTCCCCAAGTTATGTACGTTTAATATCTTTGTCATCTAATTTTTTTGAAATCGCATTATGCCGAACAGGCAAAATAAGCAAATGATTTCGATTTAATGTCCCTACAACTATGTGCAAAGTATTAAAGTTTCGTTATTTTTTAGTTTTTGTCCTCGTTCTCTCCTGTGGAGAAAAAACTGAGAAGAAAACTAATGATACTCCCTTAAATAGCTCTAATACTACGGAAGTAGCACCAAAAGAAACAGGGGAAAAAGTAATTCTCTTTTTTGGCAATAGTTTGACGGCGGGCTATGGTTTGGATACCCAAGAGGCCTTTCCAGCATTAATTCAAAACAGACTAGACTCATTGGGGTTTGCCTATACGGTCGTCAATTCGGGGTTAAGTGGTGAAACCACTAGCGGAGGGAAGAATAGATTGGATTGGGTATTGAATCAAAAAATAGACGTTTTTGTACTGGAATTGGGCGCAAATGATGGGCTAAGGGGAATCCCGTTAAAAGAAACACGAAACAACCTTCAAGAAATTATTGATGCCGTAAGGGCGAAAAATGAAAATACACAGATCATCCTGGCCGGTATGCAAATTCCGCCAAATATGGGTAAGGCCTATACGAGCGAATTCAAAACCATTTTTCCGGAACTTGCAGAAAAGAATAATATCACTTTAATACCTTTTTTATTGGATGGTGTCGCCGGAAATCCAAGTCTTAACCAGACGGATGGTATTCATCCTACCTTAGAAGGGCAAAAAATAGTGGCGAATAATGTCTGGAGTGTGTTGCAAGAGATGGTAGAGTGATTATTTACTTAACTGTTCTAATTAAGCCATTTTTGCAGCGTCTCTTTTGGTAGTGAAAGAAAGTTCTTTTTTCACGGTAGAGAATTTTCTTTTGTACAAACGGGCAACTTCGGTTTTGGTCTCCAATTTCACTTCCTCCTTTACCGTAGAAGTAACGATGCCCATTTCAACGGTAGCAACCTTAACTTCTTTGGAAGCTTTCTGAGCCTGTGCGGCCACTCCGATAAAAAGGACTAAGATTAAGGTTGCGATCGTTTTCATGTCTTGCGTTTTGTTATAATAATAACTCCGGCAAGTGTATTTCAAAGGGTTCCGATTCGTTCAACAACGCCCTATTTTCGGTAAATGACAAAAGAAAGGATAAAGTGCAAAAAACTCCCGATAAACGTATATGGCATCAAAAACAACATGTCGGCAATAGCTGCATTTAAACGGTACGAAAAGCCGTTCTAAATTGGAATACTTGTCATCTATACCCTACTTTGATATGCTGGGCAAATAAAAAGCATCATCGGTTTTTGCGCTAATTGGTTATATTTACCTTGTTCCTTTACTAGCTTCGCCATGACTTCCAAACTGAATCTAACCTTATTCCACCTATTCATTTCCGCTTTCCTATTTTCACAGGTTGACGTGATTGAGGGAACCGTCTTTGAAGATTCAAATAATAATGGTCACAAGGACAAAAATGAGATCGGTATACAAAACGTGGTTGTTTCGGATCAGATAGTTGTTACTACTACGGACAAGGACGGGAATTTTTCCATTCAGGCATCTTCCCATTTTCCCTACCTGTTCATTAGTTTGCCAACAGGCTATACCGGAGATTATTATTATCCGAAGATGGCCCATATGCAGTTCCCGCTTAGAAAAATTAACCAAAAAGACCATTTTAAATTTATTCATGCATCCGATACACATGTAGATTCGTTAAATCTACCAAGAATGGCGCGCTTTAGAGAATTGGCCGATTCCGTTCAAGCTGATTTTATCGTGATTTCAGGGGATTTGATCAGAGATGCACTCAGAACCGATGAAAAAACGGCAAGTAATTATTTTGAAATGTATTTGAAGGAAATCAAAAAATTTGGTGTTCCTGTTTATAGTGGTGTGGGCAATCATGAAATTTTTGGAATAGAGCGAGATAAATCATTGATAAGCACAGAACATCCCCTATATGGTAAAAAGATGTTCAGGAGCTACCTAGGTCCCAATTACTATTCTTTCAACTATGGCAATATCCATTTTTTGTCGTTGGATGTCGTGGATTATCAAAATCTCTATTACTATGGCGGCATTGATTCGCTTCAATTGAATTGGCTCGAAAAAGATCTTGAAAAAGTTCCTCAGGAAATGTCCATAGTAACTTTCAACCACATTCCTTTTGTTTCGCCGGGATTTTCCTTTCAGAACTTTGAAAATGATATTTTTTATGGGCCTCAGTTACTTCTCCAAAACGATACACTGAGGCATCGGCATATTGTTTACAACTTTAACGAGGTTCAAAAAAGAATTGGCAAAAGACACTACCCTCTTGCCCTATCCGGACATTATCATTCCGCACAGGAAGGATCAATACATGGCACGAAAACCCTTTTTGTGCAAACCTCGGCAATCACTCGCCCCGACACCTTCAACTATTATGGTTTTATTGTTCGTTCGGGATTCACAGTCTATGAAGTAAAAAATGGGAAAATCAGTTCCGGTACTTTTGTTCCTCTTAATTTCCCGTGAATCTAAAAAACCGAATGTATTCCAGATTGATCTTATTAGGAATAATGTTATTCTGTTTACCAAATATTAATGAGGAATACTTAGTAAGGTATCAACATGCAAACGAAAGGATCCATAAAATGGAATGCGAATAATTTTAGAGAAATTTAGTATCCTGATAAAGGCTTTATTCAACTTATTTAATTAAGCCATTTTGGCAGCGTCTCTTTTGGTAGTGAAAGAAAGTTCTTTTTTTACGTTAGAGAATTTTCTTTTGTACAAACGGGCAACTTCGGTTTTGGTCTCCAATTTCACTTCCTCCTTTACCGTAGAAGTAACGATGCCCATTTCAACGGTAGCAACCTTAACTTCTTTGGAAGCTTTCTGAGCCTGTGCGGCCACTCCGATAAAAAGGACTAAGATTAAGGTTGCGATCGTTTTCATGTCTTGCGTTTTGTTATAATAATAACTCCGGCAAGTGTATTTCAAAGGGTTCCGATTCGTTCAACAACGCCCTATTTTCGGTAAATGACAAAAGAAAGGATAAAGTGCAAAAAACTCCCGATAAACGTATATGGCATCAAAAACAACATATCGGAAAAAGAAGTTTTTAATCGGGGAAAAAAGGTTCATATTCCAGTGAAATATGGTAAGGCTTCGCCAATTATGTACAAAACCAGACTCAAAAAGACCCATAAATACACGATAAAACTTTTTTAGACCGTATTCCGTAAGTATTTTTATATATGCGGTACTAACCAAAAAAAGAATCATGAAAACAGTAAAGAACATATTCCTATTATTTGCCACACTGGCAACGGCCAGTTGTCAATCTAATATCAAAAAGAACAATACCGCTGGCGAAACTGAAATACCTAAGGAAAAACCAATTGCTGTAGTACAAGATTTGAGTAGCTATGAAACCGCCTATTTTGCAAGTGGGTGCTTTTGGTGTGTAGAAGCTATTTTTGAAAGTGTAAAAGGGGTAAAGGAAGTCATTTCCGGTTACGCAGGTGGAAAGGAGAAAAACCCTACCTATGAACAAGTGGGCATGGGACAAACTAGCCACGCGGAGGCGGTTGAAATATACTATGACCCAAAGGAAGTTTCATTTACCCAATTGGTGCAGGTCTTTTTTGGGTCACATGATCCCACCACTTTAAATAGACAAGGACCCGATCGCGGTCCCCAATACCGTTCTATTGCCTTTTATAAAAATGAGGATGAAAAAAAAATTATCCAGTCCTATATGAAAGCCCTTGAGGAAAAACATACCTATGACAGTCCCATAGTCACGGAGGTATCAAAGTTTACCAAATTTTATATGGCAGAAGATTACCATCAAGATTACGAGAAAAAACACCCTAATAATTCGTACGTCCAAAATGTGTCCATCCCAAGATTGAATCGCTTTAAAAAGAATTTTCCTGATTTTTTAAAAATGGAAGTACATTGATTTGAAAACCAATGCTTTATTCAAACTTGTTATACGTTGCAAATTGACTTGAAAAATTTCGTACCTTAGAAAAGGTATTAAATTTCGGTCATGAAAAAAAACAGCTACTACAAATTATTGGGAGTTTGTGTTCTTGGGCTTTTGTCCCTCCTAGGGTTCAAAAATCCTCCTCAGGAAAATCAACTTTTTCAGAATTTACTTGCTAAACTTTTGATTTATGAAAAGAAAGAAGGTCCTGAAAAAGTGTATGTGCATACTGACAAGGACTTCTATACCAATGGCGAGACCATCTGGTTTAAAACCTATTTGGTCAACGGAATCACTCATAAGCCAAGTGATAAAAGTAAAGTTGTGTATGTTGAATTACTTGATGGGAAGGATAGCATAATTTCGAACAGAAAGCTGTTCGTTGATGGTTTTGGGGCCTCTGGTGATATTAAAATTGACAAAAATGCAATAAACGGCAATTATACTTTGAGAGCCTACACAAAATATATGTTGAATGAAAAGCAACAATTTTTATTCCAAAAGACTTTTCCCATTTACACACAAAATATTAGGGCCGGTTCCTCGGAATATGATACTGCCTTTTTTGGGGCCGATAATGATTTTAATGCCGCCCAAAAGCCCACAAATGCAGATGTTGTGGAGCCAAGTATTCAGTTTTTTCCTGAAGGAGGAGATTTGGTAGAAGGCATTTCAAGCACCATTGGTATGGAAATAACGGATCAAAACGGGAATGGCCTTGGGCTCAAGGGCATCGTTGAGGATGGGGAAGGTAATTGGGTCACCAATTTTGAAAGCAAGGATTTTGGTCTAGGGAGTTTTTATTTTACCCCAAAACCGGGTAAGAAATATTTTGCAAGTATCCAATTCAAAGATGGGGAAAGAAAATTCCCATTGCCTGCTGCAGCTTCTTCGGGTTATGTGCTAAGTATAAAAAATAGGGGTGATAATATTTTGGTCCAAGTGGCCAGTAATGCCGAAGACGGACTCGATGGAACTTTATTGATAGGCCATTTAAGGGGCAATCTTATTTTTAACAAAACAGGGACTTCGGCCGATAAAAATAATTATGCCGTGAAATTATTAACGGAAGAACTCCTGGACGGTGTGGCGCAATTTACACTATTCGCACCAAATGGCGAACCCCTCTGTGAGCGACTGGTTTTTATAGACAATCCCCAGAACGAAGCAAAATTCACGATTAAATCGAATGCCAAAAATTATGGCCCTAGGGAAAAAGTAACCTTAGATGTATCGCTACAGGATGTCTATGGCAGAACCCTTTCCGGAGATTTCTCCATGGGTGTGGTAACCCAAAGCAATCAAATCGATGAACAATCCATGGACATTAAAAGTTGGTTGTTATTGGATTCGGACCTTGGGAGAACTGTTCAAAATCCGCAGTACTTCTTTCAGGATACATCCGAAAATGGCAAACTTTTATTGGATGCCCTTATGCTTACCCACGGGTGGCGCAGGTTCGTATGGTCAGACCTTTTAAATGACAAAGTGAAACCTGAATCAAAATATGCACCCGAAAAAGGTATTATGATTACTGGAAAGACCACGGCCTTTAAAAACCCGTACGACCCTAAAAGAACCATGACTACCCTTAACCTATTTGACCAAGAAATTCTTCATGCCAATAAATCAACCAATCTGCAGGGTGAATTTAGTTATGGCCCCTTTTATTTTAGGGATACTTTGGATGTCATGGTTGAGGCCATAGATCGCACGAACACCAATAAATTTAAAAACAAGAACTTTTCAATTTTGGTTGAACCCCCTTTTCCGGAGGTCCAACCCCAAAATTTAAAATCCAGTATCCTTGGCCAAAATACCCTTGAATTGGCACAGGATTACTTAAAGGAATCGTACCAAGAAAAATTGAACGACTTCAAATATGACCCCAACGTAACTCAATTGGATGAAGTTACAGTGGTGGATAGAAAAATAAATAAAAGAGCTGCTAGAAATTATATGATTACCAAGGCAATGGGTGCGCAAGTAACTTCTGGTTTGTTTTCTAGAAGAAGGTATACAGATTCTATACCTGGAGGTAATACTATGAGCGTGTTGGATCTTATAGGTCGAGTGCCCGGATTAATGGTTTTTGGAAATAGCGTTATGGCTCGGGGCGTTGGTAGTATAAATGCTTCGAATTTGCCCCTTTTTCTTATAGATTTGGTTCCAACAGAAATTGATAATATTGTTGTAATGCGGGCCAATGAAATTATGTTCGTGGATTATGTATTTGGACCAGATACATCCTTATGGGGATCTCGTGGTGCCAATGGAGTAATTGCCTTATATACGAACAAGGGTATTGACTTTGGGGATAACATCTCCAAGGAATACCCAGGTGTTGCCAATTTTAAGATTCCAGGTTTTTATAAGCAGCGGGAGTTCTACACACCAGATTACGCAACTGAAAAAGACAATCTGGAAAAACCCGATTACCGTACCACTTTATTTTGGGAGCCTAGCCTAAAAATTGACAAGGATGGGAAAGCAGAAGTCGATTTTTACACAGGTGATAGCACTGGTAGCTATTGGGTGAAAATTGAAGGGATAACCGATGATGGGCGGCCCGTAAATGGCATGTACGATATTGGGGTTGAATCCTCCAATTGATATGTTTTCATATATGAGCACAATCATAAAATGCGGCCAAATTAGGGCCGCATTTTTTATATCCAATTTTATTGGATTATCTTATACCTCTTAAAAATTGCTTCTTATGGGGAGATGTCTATTACATCCTTCCCCTAAGCCATAGCATACAAACCAATACAAGCAAATGAACACACGAAGATCTTTTATCAGAAAAACAACGGCGGGAACCGCCTCCCTATCACTTGGCGGTCTGGTTCTTCCCAATATGGGGTATTCCAATTTCCTTGGAGCAAACGACCACATCAATTGTGCTACCTTAGGGATTAATAGTAGAGGAAAAGCGCATGTAAAAGCCATCCATGCCAATAAAAATGCAAAAATTCTTTACACCTGCGACGTAGATGATATTATTATAAAAGAACATAATGAATGGTGCCAAGAAAATATTGGGTACGTTCCAAAGGTTGAAAAAGATTTTCGAAAAATATTGGAAGATAAGGATGTTGATGCCATTTTCATCGCCACTCCCGAACATTGGCATGCACCCATGGCCATAATGGCCTTGCAGGCCGGAAAGCATGTGTACGTTGAAAAACCCTGTGCCCACAATCCACATGAGGTTGAACTCCTTGTGGCCGCACAAAAAAAATACGGTAAAAAGGTACAGATGGGGAATCAACAACGGTCCGCTGCTTCCTCGATAATGGCCATCAACGATATACGAAATGGAATCATTGGTAATGTCTATAAGGGTGAAGCCTATTATTCCAACAACAGGGGATCTATTGGTATTGGCAAAAAAATGGAGGTTCCTAAAAGTTTGGATTGGGAATTGTGGCAAGGACCGGCCCCTAGGGAAGACTACAGGGACAACATTCATGCCTACAACTGGCATTGGTTCCGAAACTGGGGAACGGGCGAAGTGCACAACAATGGTACCCATGAGATCGATATTTGTCGCTGGGCCTTAGGTGTCGACCTCCCGGAAAGTGTGACTTCATTTGGGGGAAAATACACGTTTGATGATGACTGGGAATTTGTGGACAATCAACAGGTAACCTATCAGTTTGCCAATGATAAATTCATTACTTGGACAGGTCATAGTCGAGGCATCATGAAACCGGAACGACCAGGGCGCGGCATAACCATTTATGGTAGTAAGGGATCGATTATGCTAGACCGTAATTTCTACAAATTGTTCGATTTGCAAGGAAATCAGTTAAAAGAGGAATTGGAAGACTCGGCCAGTGCAACTACCAACACGAGGGGGGAAGGCCAATTAGATGTAAATCATGTAGGCAATTTCTTTGAGGCCATACGAAAAGATGTAAGTCTTTATGCAGATATCCAAGATGCCAGTATTTCGACAGTGCTTTGTCATTTGGGAAATATGGCCCAAGATGCAGGGGAAATGCTTAAAATTGATTCAAAAACAGGTAGGATCCTGAACAATGAAAAGGCAATGAAGGGTTGGAAACGCGCATATGAAAACGGATGGGAACCCAAAGTTTAAAAAGTATATGGATCAAGCATAAAGAGTAAAATTTTAAAATGAAAAGAAGGGATTTTGTAGTAAAAGGCGGAATTGCCACGGCAGCCCTAGCAACCTCAACATCGGTAATGGGAACTGTTTTTAACCCAAAGAGCGCAAATAGTACCATAAACATAGCGGTCATAGGTACCGGAGATCGCGGGGGCGGAATGATTCCCTTTTTGAATGAAATTGAAAATCTAAATGTTGTTGCCTGTTGTGATGTGCTACCTTTTCGACTGGAAAAAGGAGTAAGCAAGGTTGAAGGAAAGGCAAAAGGATATAGCGATTATCGCAAGCTTCTCGACAACCCGGATGTTGATGCCGTTATGGTTTCGACCCCTTTTAGCACGCATTCAAAAATTGCCATGGATGCTCTTGATGCCGGGAAACATGTATATTGTGAAAAAACAATGGCCAAAGGCTTTGATGGCATCCAAAATTTAATTGGCAAAGTAAAAGCGTCCTCCAAAACTTTTCAAACGGGCCATCAATATCATAGCTCCAGGCTCTATACCCATGTGGTAGACCTTATCCGAAATGGAAAAATCGGAAAAATAACCGCATTTGAATGTCAATGGAACCGAAATGGGGATTGGCGACGACCTGTTCCGAGTCTAGAATTTGAGCGAGCCATCAACTGGCGCATGTACAAAGAATTTTCTGGAGGTCTGGTAGCCGAATTATGTTCCCATCAACTAGATTTTGTAAACTGGGTAATGCAATCGGTACCCGATAAGGTAATGGGCATCGGAGGTGTTGATTATTGGAAGGATGGGAGGGAGACCTATGACAACATTCACTTATTGTATAGCTATCCCAATGGCGTACGGGCAAAATTCACTTGTTTAACAAGCAATGCCATGGATGACTATAAGATTAAGGTTTTTGGTGATAAGGGAACAATTATATTGGATTATGTAAAAGCTTGGTTTTATCCCGAAGGAAAAATGAACAAGGTATTGGGCGAAGTGGATGGAGTTGCCGGAGCCACTGTGAAATGGGACGAGGGAAAAGGAATACCCATAGAAGGGCCGCAAGATGATCCAAGTAAACAAGCTCTCATCGATTTTAGGGATAGTATCTTCAATAATGTGGAACCCATTTCAAATGTTATCTCAGGTGCAAAAGCGGCCCTTTGTGTGCAAATGGCATTGGATGCCATGGAGCAGGATAAAATAGTGCATTGGAATCCCGATTTTAGTTTGTGATCCACCATTAACGGTAGAAATTTTATCCTAGGTCATTATTGGTACAGAAAAGCTCTGCGACACTCAGAATTTAGTATATTTATAGTGCAAACCCCAAATTTGTACGTTATGAAACCCACTATTGTGGCACTTTTCGCCATGCTATTGCTATCCTGTAATGAAGTCAAAAAAAAAGTAGATCACCAAATAATCGAAGTAGGTAAGACTTCAAGAAGTCCAATCTTGGACGGAAAATCCACGGAAAATTCATGGGATTTGGCCCAGTGGCATCCTTTGGACCAGAATTGGATAGGCAAGCCTTACCAACACGACGATTTTAACGGCCGTTACAAACTTCTTTGGGACGAAAATGCATTGTATTTATTGGTAGAAGTAGAGGACGACGTAATCTATGACCATAACAAGGATCCATTAAAACTTTGGTGGAACGACGATTGTGTGGAGGTTTTTGTGGACGAGGACAATTCAGGCGGATTGCATCAATTCAATCACAATGCCTTTGCCTACCATGTGGCACTAGATGGCAACGTGGTAGATTTAGGTTCAGATTCCCAACCACATTTATATAATGAAAACGTACAAAGCGAGAGATTGACAGAAGGCCCCATAAGTACCTGGGAGATGTCCATAAAAATGTTCGATTCAAAATTCACCGATGCCAAAGCGAACATACCCGTAAAACTTAGTGCTGATAAAAAAATAGGGTTTGCACTCGCCTATTGTGACAATGATGGAAGTACGGAAAGGGAAAATTTTATAGGATCGGTTTTTGTACCGGGAGAAGATAAGGACCAAGGGTGGATAGATGCCGACATATTTGGGACGTTGGTCTTAAGGGAATAATTATTGCTTCAAGGCTATATCTATATTGCTGTACTCGGAATTTATTGTAATCGATTTATTGCTGTTATTGCTGATGTTGTATCCTTTTTGAACAAAACTGTTCAGATTTTTGGTCTCTTCAAGTTTGAACCCTTTGGCCTTGGTAAACCTAGAACTTGTTCCTTGCACATATATTGTAAAGGCTGCGGTTGGCAAAGCACAATCTAAATCACCGTTCTTCATTGAAACATCCAATTCTTTGAAGTCGTTGGAAATGGCATTGATACGTATGGGTCCAAACTCATTTTTAATATAGGCACTTTTGAGCAGGTTGTCAATGACGACATCGGAAGATATGGCGCTCAACCGTAAGTTGAGCACCTCTTTTAAGTCAACCAATTCAGAATAATTGGCCTGTAACTGACCATAATTCCATTTCTGGACGGTCACCGGGGAATAGGATGCATTGATAATTGTAGCGTCGCCATCAATGGTCGCCGCCACTAAACTGGCATACGATAATTTCGCATTTAGATTCTTGGTGTTCCCGGCCAATTTTACCTCACCATGCCGAACGTTCATTTGGATCTTGGTCGACTTTGGCATTTTAATTTTAATGGTCTTTTTTACCTTATAATTTTTATTTTCTCCATCTGTTGAAAAATAGAACATGTTGGGGCCGCCCCAAAGACTATCGTTGTGGCCGTAAAATCCCCATGATGAAGCTCTTTTTGCACGAACCGCCTCCATGGCCTCATTTCTTGCCTGCCGTGCCTCCGCAAGTTGGGCCCTTTGATCGGCCTGTTGTGCCCGTAGTTCTGCTCTTTGTTCGATTAATTTTTCTTGTGCTTCCATCCTTTTTTCCCGCATCAATTCTCTCTTCTCTTCCATTTCCGAACGCTTGGCTTCCATTCGCGCACTCCATTCCTCCATTTTCTTCTCATAATCCTTATTAAATCCCTTGGAAAATTCTTTCTGCCATTTTTTAAGGTATTTTTCGCCATCCTTTTCAAACGCCTTATAGTCAAATTCCATAGGGGGCATGGGAGGCATGGGAGGTGCTTCCATTAATTCTGGCATTTCGGTAATGACATCAAAGGCAAAAGACAATGAATCCAAATGCATTATGGGCATTTCCGAGAATGCAATCTGAAAGTCCTTTCCATGGTCAAAACCATTGGCAAAATGAAAACCATTTTCAGAACCTGTGGATACAGTGACTTTTTTGCTGTTCCCAATAATTTGCAATCCTGAATTTTTAAAATAATTTTCAGCCTCGGAATCAGAAACGCCTTCAACTACAATGGTCGCTTCAACTTGGATCTGGGGTTTGTCCCATGTTTCAAATTCAATATCGGCATTGCTGGTATTGATATCCAACAAAGTAGTTTCTGTGACCATAAAGTTCTCCTTGTAAGATTTGGTCTGTTTTTGCCCGTAAGTCCCAATGCTGATGAGGCATAGGGCCAAGGCAATCCTTTTAAATAGTATTTGATCCATGTTCATTTTTTGATGATTTTAATTCGTTCAACTTCTCTTTTAATTTGTGTAATAATTGTAATCGCAATTGTAAATTCTTGATAAGGGCGTTTATAGTCTGGTCATTGGGGCCAATTTTGTTGAGTTCGGCATTCAATAGTTTATATTCCGAATCCAGTTCTGATAAACGTTCCATGAAACCATCGACCATTATTTTATTTTCTTTGGAAACTTCCAGCTTTGAAAGTTCAAGATTTATGTTGGCCACATAATAATTCTCAATCTTCCTCAAATCAGGCGAAAGATCACCAAGTGATATGCCCGTTTCCTTTGGCGGATTGTCTTGCCTGTCTACCACCGTGGTTTTTATTGGACCATCGTTTGTGCCAAACTGCCTATATCCAAAGAAAGCTGCGCTAAGAAGTATAAGTACGGATGCAGCGATTTTAAGAAAATAAAAGATTGGTTTTTTGGATTTAGGCATTTCGCTCTCCAAGCGTTTCATAAATCGTTCTTCATGGCCACCCTTCAATTGAAATTTTTTAGCTTCGCGCTCCTCTTCAAATAATTTTCTAAGATCCTGTCCCATAAATTTGTTCTTTTAATCCTTCCTTCAATAATCCTTTACCTCTCAGCAAGCGGGTTCTGCAAGTTGTCTCCGCAAGATCGAGCACCTGCGAAATTTCAGTGTGATCAAATCCTTCGATCAAATACATCATCATTACATACCTGTATTTTTCGGGAAGGTTTTCAATGGCCTTTTTGATGACATCTATTGAAATTCCTTCGTCAACGGTCCAATCCTCATCTTCGGATATATGCATATAACTTTCGTTCAACTCAAGTGTTTTGTCCTTTTTTGACTTTAAAAAATCTATACTTTTATTGATGACGATTCGCTTGAGCCAAGCCCCGAAGGTAACATCACCCTTATACTGATCCATTTTTTGGAATGCCTTGATAAACGATTCTTGTAACACATCTTCGGCATCATCCGAATTTTTCAAAAATCGCATGGCAACACAGTACATACCTTCACAGTATTGCTTATAAAGCTGCATTTGTGCCTTGCGATCGTTGGCCATGCACTTTTCTAAAACATCAATTTGAAACATGTGCTCGTTTCGGTGTTGGTTTTGTTGCCTAGTTATCTTAAGGACGAAAGAAATATTCGAGTGTTGCAAAAAACAACTATTTTTATATTCATTTAAATTCTATCCTTGCGACAAGTTACCATTAATACACCTTACATTACCCTCATTGTACTTGACTACGGAGCAATCATCCAGAAATTATTGGTTAAGGACAAAGACGGAAAATTTACCAATGTGGTGGTCGGTTATGATTTTCCAAGTCTGTATCCCAGTGATAAGTTTTTTTTGGGAGCATGTGTAGGTAGGTATGCTGGGCGAATATCCAATGCCAAATTCGTTTTAGATAGGGAAACCTATTTATTATACGGTGAAAATGGTATACATCTGCATGGTGGAAAGGAAGGGTTTGGGCAAAAGTACTGGACCATTGAGGAAGTGAACAAGGGCATAGAACCTTTTGTAAAGCTATCATACCTAAGTAAACATCTGGAAGAAGGGTATCCCGGAAATTTAAAGGCCAGCGTAACCTATAAATTGATCGGCAATGCCCTACAGATAACCCATGAAGCGATTACGGACCGTTCTACCGTACTGAACCTTACCAATCACAGTTATTTTCGGCTGGACAAATCGGATTCGGTAAACCATTACAAACTGCAACTCAACTGTAGTAAAATGGTCGAAACACAGGAAAACTTGCTGCCCACGGGAAACATAATTTCCGTTGAGGGCACCGAATACGATTTTTCAAAACCGAAGAAAATTGCCGGACTACCTTTGGACACTCCCTATATTTTTGATGATAAGGTGGAAAGGGCCGCAAAATTACACTCGTCAAAATCGGGGATTTCAATGGAGGTCTATACAAATCAACCTTCTATGGTCGTTTATAGCCCACCCTATTTCCCCGGTATTTGTTTTGAGACCCAGAACTATCCGGATGCACCCAATCAGCCACATTTTCCCAATTGTGTTCTCCGACGCGGTGAAATGTATTTGAACGATTCAAAATTTGTTTTTGCCTTGGAATAAAAAAGTTCTGCTTAACCGCAGATAAAAGACGGGGATTTGATGCTGTTTTTACTAACTTAGAGGGAATAAATCATTAACTATTATGAAATTATTAAAACGCATAGGGATAATACTGGTTGTCTTAGTAGCACTATTTTTTATTGTCGGGAAATCCTATTTACGCGAACAGACCAAAAAGCATAGTCCGGAAAAAGTGGAGACCTATGTCAAAAACGGAATGGATCTCGAAGTTAAATATTGTAGTCCGTTTAAAAAAGGTCGGGTAATTTTTGGAGAATTGGTACCCTATGATAAAGTATGGAGAACGGGCGCTAATGAACCAACGACCTTTACCACTACCAAAGAAATAAAGATAGTGGACCAAAAATTACCTGCTGGCACATATTCGTTGTGGACCAAACCGAATAAAGATAGTTGGACGGTGATGTTCAATAAAAATGTTCCTGAATGGGGCGTTACCTTATTAAGCGGTGGCAAAGAAACTACTCGCAATCCGGAAAATGATATCGTTCAAATAGAGGTGCCTACAGAAAAATTACCAAGCCCTCAGGAAAGTTTTTTAATTGACTTTGAAGGAACTGGCAATCCGTATCTCACCTTATCCTGGGATGATACCAAAGTGAGTGTTCCCATTAACCCTTCAATGTGAGTTCCCAAAAAAATATAGATTCACAAAGTGTTTCCAAGGTTCAAAGTAAAAGGAAAGAAATTCCGACTGAGGAAGAATTAATTTCAGGGATTTTTGCCGGTGACACTTCCGATCTGTCCCGAGCCATTACCTTAATTGAAAGCTCACAACCCGAACATCTTCAAAAAGCTGGAAAAATAATAGAAAAATGCCTGTCTAACAAGGCTAATACCATTCGAATAGGAATAACAGGAATCCCCGGTGTTGGCAAAAGCACCTTTATTGAGGCCCTCGGCAAAAAACTGACTTCTCTTGGCAAAAAAGTGGCCGTTTTGACCATTGACCCGACCAGTTCGCAAAGTAAGGGCAGTATTTTGGGTGACAAGACCCGTATGAACGAACTTGTAAGAGACCCAAACGCCTTTATTAGACCTTCACCTTCAAGTGAGTCCTTGGGAGGGGTTGCGCGCAAAACGAGAGAGACCATGATATTGTGCGAGGCCGCAGGTTATGATGTCATTTTAATCGAAACTGTTGGGGTAGGTCAAAGTGAAATTGCCGTTCATAGTATGGTTGATTTTTTCCTTCTCCTAAAACTGACCGGTGCCGGTGATGAACTACAGGGAATTAAGAGGGGAATCATTGAAATGGCCGATGCACTGGTAATCAATAAAGCCGATGGCAATAATATAAAAGCGGCAAAATTGGCCAAAACCGAACTCACCAGAGCACTGCATTTATATCCTCCAAAACTAAATGGTTGGACCCCAAAGGTCACCACTTGTTCCGCTTTGGAACAGAAAGGGATTTCAGAAATTTGGAGAATTATTATTGAATGCGTTGAGTTCAATAAAAAGTCCGGGTTTTTTAGTGAGAACCGAAAAGATCAAAATAAAAGCTGGTTACTTCAAACTGTTGATGAACGTTTAAAGACACACTTTTATTCAAATGCATCGGTCAAAAAAAAGTTGGAAAAAATGATAGAGGAAGTTATGGCCAATGGGATATCCCCATTCAAGGCCGCCGAGAAATTGCTACAAGCCTATGAAAATCGAAACATCTAGAAATAGATTACAAAGCTTTTACAAAAACTTTTCTTTCAGCCTAAAGAATATCCTAACAAAAATCCAGCTTAACAAGATCCCTACCAGTATTCCTGTAAGTACATCCAATGGAAAGTGAACCCCGATATAAATTCTGCTATAGGCAATCAGCAAAGCCCATATCCCAAGAAAAATGCCAATGAAAGGCCATTTCGATTTTAAAGCCATTGTAAATAAAAAGGCAACAGCGGTAGTGTTGGCCGCATGGGCTGAAAAGTAGCCGTACCTGCCTCCACAGCTTTCCTTTACCAAACGAACCAAGGAACTGATTTCAGGATCAAAACAAGGCCTTGCCCTGGCTACCCCGTATTTAAAAAGATCCGCAAGTCCATTCGTAGAAGCCACTAACAAACCCGCAATGGCCAACAAAACCAACATTTTTTTTATTCCGAAAACTCTATAAGAAAGGATAACTAAAATCGCATATAAGGGTATGGAACTCCATCGGTCGGTCATAAAAAGCCAAAAGCCATCCCAAGTAGTATTTCCCAAACTGTTCAAAAAAAGGAAAAGTTCCTTATCGTAGTGAATGAGTTCTTCCATTATATTGGCTATTCTTCATAACGTGCCACTTCACGATCGTAAAATTCACTTGCCTGTTCAATTAAGCCTGCAGTTTCCGATTCAAGGTCGGCCTCGTCTTCCTTTGAAAAATCTTCAAACCATTCAACTTCATCATTTTCTAGGTTGATGATAAATCTAGGGTATTCCGTGTGAATGATAAAAATTGCGGAAGGATAGTCCGTATTGTCTCCTAAAATGAATTTTGGTAGTTCCATGTTTAAAATAATAGGGTTGTTTATAACTGCAGTTTATTTCATAAGAAAACTTATCGTCCCTTAATTTTGAAATTTACCCTGAGCAAGAATAAGTTTTTTGGTTAAATAATTAAATCGAATATACAACATAATCGCCGATGCCGTAAGTCCCGATAAAAGGCCGATCCAGATACCGAAACTCTTCAAATGAGTATACAGACCTAGATAGTAGGACATAGGAAAACCTATCAACCAATAGGCGATAAATGTAATGAAGGTGGGTATCTTAACGTCTTGCAAACCCCTCAACGCTCCTAACACAACCACCTGTATACCATCCGAAATCTGAAAAAAAGCAGCTACCAACAGCAACTGTGCGGCCATTAAAATTACTTCTGTATTATCGGTGACATTTGCTAAATCTTTCACATCCAAATACAAGGTAGGAAACCAAAATCTACCCAATAGGAACAATCCCGCAAAAACTACTTCTATCAAAAAAGTAAGCAAAAAAATGGATTGTGCTATTCTCCTAAGTTCGGTAAAATCTTGAAGTCCCTTCTGATTACCAACTCTGATCATGGCGGCAACACCCAATCCCATCCCGAACATGAAGGTCATACTGCTAAGGTTCAAAGCTATCTGATTGGCAGCCTGCGCGTTTTTTCCCAAAACACCACTAAGCCAAATTGCGGCTGTAAAAATCGCCACTTCAAAAAACATCTGCAATGCAGACGGGAAGCCGAGATTTACAATTTTGTTCATCACCTTTTTCTCAATATTCCTAAAATTGAACCCGGTAACATACTCATGGAACTTCTTTTTGCTGCCAAGCAAATACCACAGATGAAAGACCATAATAATCCGAGAAACCAGCGTGCCTATCGCGGCACCAACAACACCCAATTTTGGAAATCCGAGTGAACCAAAAATGAATAAATAGTTCAGTAAAATGTTTATCAAATTAGCCAAAATAGTGGCATACATGGGGTATCTCGTTTGGGAAAGGCCTTCCGAAAACTGTTTAAACGCTTGAAATATGATCAGGGGCACCAAAGAAAAAGCTACCAAATCCAAATAAGGTATTGCCAGTTCTACAACCTCAGGTGGTTGTTTCATCATATGCATTAAAGGTTTGCACAGCAGAATCACTGAAAACAGGGCAATGCCCAGAACAGAGCAAAGTACAAGGCCATGTTTTAGGGCATTCTTACCGTCTTCCTTATTTCCGGCACCGTCAGCTTCGGCAACCAACGGTGTAATTGCAGTTGAAAAACCAATTCCCAATGACATGGCTATAAAAACAAAACTATTGCCCAGTGATACGGCTGCCAACTCTGCCGTACCCAATTGCCCGACCATGATGTTGTCGGCCAATTGGACAAAGGTGTGACCCAACATGCCCAAAATTACGGGAACGGAAAGTTGAATGTTATATCGGAATTCTCTGGTGTATTTTTGCAACAAGGTTTATTTAGTTGATAGTTAACCGTTCAAGGATTGTGGTCTCTAGAAATTATTTTTTTAAACTTTAAGAATAACTGCTTACTGTCCAATTATTACTGCTAACTGTTCACTTAACCCTTTTGGCCTCTTCCCAGAAAATATCCATTTCGGCCAAGGTCATCTCTTTGAGGCTTTTGTTAATTTTTTTGGCCTTTTCCTCTAAATATTGGAATCGCTTTATAAACTTTTTATTGGTTTTCTCTAAGGCATTTTCGGGATTGATATTCAAGAATCGTGCATAATTTATCATTGAAAAAAGCACGTCCCCAAATTCTGATTCCATCTTCTCGGAATCACCTAACTTAATTTCATCCTGTAATTCGGCCAATTCCTCTTGAACCTTTTCAAAAACCTGCTCCGGTTTTTCCCAATCAAACCCAACACCTGAAACTTTGTCCTGAATGCGATTGGCCTTTACCAATGCCGGTAAACCGGAGGGAACACCTTCCAAAACACTTTTTTTACCCTCCTTCAATTTGATATTCTCCCAGTTGCGTTTTACATCTTCCTCGTTCTCGACCTTGACATCCCCATAAATATGGGGATGCCGATTGATAAGCTTCTCACAAATTCCATTACAAACATCCGCAATATCAAAATCATTGGTTTCGGAACCTATCTTGGCATAAAAAACAATATGCAATAGCACATCTCCCAATTCCTTCTTCACCTCTTCCAAATCATTCTCCAAAATAGCATCACCCAACTCATAGGTCTCCTCAATGGTTAAATGCCTTAATGTTTGCATGGACTGTTTTTTATCCCACGGACATTTTTCACGCAACTCATCCATTATAGTCAACAATCTGTCAAAAGCAGCAATTTGGGCCTCTCTGGAACTCATAAAAAAACTTTGCGCAAAAGTACAAAGACACTTCATTGATTTATGAAGAAAATTAAGGTATTTTAGAGGTGTTCCAAGGAGCGATGCGGATTCAATTCTCATCGAACCAAACAAAAAACAGCGCATGATGAAGAAAATGAAACTTATCATACTACCCTTATTAATCCTTATACTGGGCGGTTTCGAAGAAATTCCAACCGATGCAAAAGCCTTGACTGCCCAGGAAATTATCAGCAGGATAAAGAATCATGTAACCTGCCCTTGGCAAGAAGAAACGGTGGATACATTCAAAGGTGGGAATCCCCAAACCGAAATAACGGGAATAGCGACCACTTTTTTGGCCACTATGGAAGTTCTAAAAAAGGCGAAGTCCAAAGGCCTGAATCTAATAATTACCCATGAACCAACTTTTTACAATCATTTTGACAAAACAGATCAGTATGGTAAGGACCCCATTGTTGATGCCAAGCAAAAATATATTGAAGAAAATGGCCTGGTAGTATTTCGGTTTCATGACCATATACACCAAACAGACACCGATGGTATTTACAAAGGCGTTGTGGATAAACTGGGATGGCAAGATTATAAGGAAAGTGAGCGTCCCTACATTTATAATCTACCCGAAAGTACATTGGGAAGCTTGGGAAGCCGGTTAAAGGGCACCTTTGGTTCAAAGACCCTAAGAATAGTGGGAGATCCCGTTATAAAGGTGCGTAAAATAGGCCTTGTTTTAGGTGCTGCGGGTGCTGCGAGGCAAATTGATGTTTTACGCCGAGAGGATGTAGAAGTACTCGTTATTGGCGAAACGCAAGAATGGGAAACTGTTGAATATGTCCGGGATGCCATAAATATGGGTGAAAAGAAAGCCTTGATTATTTTAGGCCATGCCAATTCAGAAGAACCCGGAATGGATTATTGCGCTGACTGGCTCAAGACATTTGTCTCTGAAGTGCCTATTGAATTTGTTCCTGCGGGCAATCCTTTTTGGAGCCCGGAATAATCATTTTAAAAATCAAAACTCAAGCAAGACCATACCCACAATTCAAAAATAATTAAAATGACATCGAAAATATCACATTTTACAATTGGCTTCTTTTTTATCTTGGTTTTAGTGAAGCAGCCAAATAGTCCAAATGAAAATACAACTTCAAAAAAAGAACAGGAAAAAGGATGGGTATCCCTCTTTAACGGAGAGGATTTAGAAGGATGGCTGGTAAAAATTGCAGGTCACCCTTTGGGTGATAATTACAAGAATACCTTTCGGGTCGAAAACGGAGTTTTAAGTGTTCGATATGACGGTTATGGGGATAATTTCAACAACACTTTCGGGGCCCTCTATTATGATAAAAAACTAACAGATTACAGATTAAAGGTAGAATATCGATTTGTCGGGGAGACAGCTCCAGGGGCTCCAGAATGGGGTTTCAGGGATAGTGGCGTTCAATTTCATTCACAACCGCCTTCAACGGTTGATATTGACCAACGATTTCCCATATGTCTCGAATACAACCTGCATGGAGGCAATGGCAAGGATGAAAGACCAAATGGTGAGATCTGTGCCAATGGCATGTTCGTTGAAATTGACGGGAATAAAAATACCTCCTATTGCACAGAACCCACTATTAAAAAAACCTTTCACGGTGATCAATGGGTCACCCTCGAAATTGATGTTCACCATGGCAACATAAAACACTTCGTGAACGGTGAAGAAATCATGAGCTATTCAAACCCAACCTACGACACTGAGAATGAAGTTGCCCAAAAATTTATCCTAAACGGGGATGTGGCGGTTAGGGATGGATACATCTCCTTACAGTCTAACAGTCACCCCATCGATTTTCGTAAAATAGAAATCTTAAAGTACTAAAGCGACACATTTGTTAAGATTGTCCATTTGAGCGCAATTAAGTGGATTATGCTCTAATCATAAATATTTTGTTGTATTTCTAAACACGAATGGCTGGTAACCTGTTATTTACTATATTTAAAAGACTGAATACAAATTTATAATGAACAGAACACTAAAGTACTTACCCATTCTTATGCTTTTATTGCTTTTAGGATCTTGGGAGACTCAAGGCGAAGTAGGAATTTTCGAAGGTCATGGGGATATCGGAATGGTAAAACATCCTGGATCCGTAAAATATGATGCCCTTGAGAAGAGCTATTCGGTTACGGCCAGTGGTGCAAACATGTGGTTCGATTTTGATGAGCTGCACTACGTTTGGAAAAAAATATCGGGCAATGTGTCGATTGCTTCAGATATCGAATGGTTGACCAATGGAATAGACCCGCACCGGAAAGCATGTTTAATTATCAGGCAAAGCCTGGATCCCAATTCGTCCTATGCAGATGTAGCAGTGCATGGAGACGGTTTAACATCTATTCAATATAGGGAAGAAGCAGGTGCCCTAACCCGAGAGGTTCAGGCCAATATAGTGGCCCCAAAAAGGGTTCGTATAGAAAAGGAGGGCGACTATGTTTCAATGTCCGTGCTAAATAGCTCTGGTGAGTTGGTTTCTTCGGGCGGTTCCTTCAAACTGCCTTTTAAAGCGCCCTTTTATATCGGTCTGGGTGTCTGTTCACACAATGCGGATGTGTTGGAAACTGCCAAATTCAGCAATGTAGTTATCGAGGAAATACAACAAAAACCTGACTCGCTGAAAAAATTGGAAAGTACTTTGGAAACGATTCCAATCTCTTCATTTGATCGTAAAGTAGTGTATCATACCAATGACCATATCGAAGCTCCAAATTGGTCTCCAGATGGCAAAAATTTAATTTTCAATAGCAAAGGTTTACTGTATTCCATCCCGGTGGAAGGTGGTGAGCCGACTTTAATACCCACAGGTTTTGCGAAGCGAATCAACAACGACCATGGAATTTCGCCCGATGGAACGCAATTGGTTATCAGCGATCAAACCGAAAATGGAAAATCCCTGATCTATTCACTCCCAATCACAGGTGGCGAGCCAAAAAAAATAACTCTAGAAGGTCCTTCCTATTGGCACGGATGGTCACCCGATGGAAAAACGCTGGCCTACTGTGCCGAAAGAAATGGCAATTATGATATTTACGCAATTCCTATAGAAGGTGGTGAAGAGGTTCGGTTGACCACGGCCGAAGGTTTGGATGACGGACCGGATTACTCACCTGACGGAAAATATATCTACTTCAATTCGATGCGTACAGGTACGATGCAAATTTGGCGAATGGGAACGGACGGTACCAATCAGGAGCAAATAACAACCGATGAATATAATGATTGGTTCGCCCACCCCTCTCCCGACGGAAAATGGATTGCCTATGTTTCTTTTGGAACTGATGTGCCCGCTGGTTCGCATCCTCCGAACAAGGACGTCGTGCTTCGCCTAATGAATTTGGAAAACAGGGAAATACAGGTAATGGCAAAATTGTTCGGTGGCCAGGGTACCATCAATGTTCCCTCATGGTCTCCGGATAGTCAACGCTTGGCTTTTGTAAGTTACCGTTTAAAGTAATCAAATTAATTAGTAACCAAAACCATAAGCGAATGATTCGCAAAACTATTTTTTTATGTGCGCTTGGTTTTTTGTTTTTAGGAAGAACAAATGCCCAGGATTTAGCAGAAAAGGCCAATGCCTTTTTAAATTCTTTGCCAGAGGAAATAAGGGCAAAAGCCCAATTTACTATGGAAGACCCGGAACGTTTCAATATGAATTATGTTCCCATTACAAGAAAGGGCCCAACATTCCATGATTTTAACGAAGCGCAAAAAGAAGCCGCATTGAATCTATTGCGTGCCTCTCTAGGCGAGGAAGGTTTTCGAAAATCACAGGAAATAATATCACTTGAAAAAGTGCTTCGCATTATCGAGAACAATGATGATGACAAAATGCCCGATGGAAGACCCAGACGTGATCCATTGAACTATCACTTCTGTATTTTTGGAAACCCATCTGCTACTGAACCTTGGGGCTGGCGCTTTGAAGGCCACCACCTTTCCTTGAACTTCACCTCAACAGAAAGCAAAATCAGTTCGGCTACGCCCACTTTTTTTGGAACCAATCCGGGCATTGTAAAAGAGACCGAATTTAAGGGCAAGGAAGTGCTGAGAATGGAAGCCGTCCTAGGCTTTGCCCTTATAAATTCTATGACCGAATCTCAATTAAGAACCGCCGTATATTCAAAGGAAGCGCCCGGTGATATTCTTTCCCTGACCACACAAAAAACAGCAAATTTTGAACCTTACGGTATATCATATCCAAAATTAACGGAAACCCAGAGGGCTATTTTCGGAGAGCTTTTGGAAACGTATATGGAAAACTACGAGTGGCAATTTGCGACCGATTTCCGAAATAAAATAGAAACGGCTGGTATTGACAACCTACATTTTGCATGGGCAGGAAGTTTAAGTCCGGGTGCGGGCCATTATTATCGAATTCAGGGGCCCATGCTATTGATTGAATATGACAATACCCAAAACAATGCCAACCATGTTCACGTCGTGGTACGGGATTTAACCAATGATTATGGTGAAGATATTTTGTTAAGACACTATCAAGCCGATCACCATTAATGAAATTTATGAAAACACGAAGAGATTTTATAATACAATCGGGGGCATTGGTAGCTGGCACGGTTCTGCTTCCATCTTGCATGTTCGCAAATGGGCCAAAAAAAAAATTCGGTGTGCAATTATATTCCTTTCGAGACGAAATGGCCAAAGATGCCATTGGTACGCTAAAGAAAATTGCATCCATCGGGATCAAGGAAATTGAAAGCGCGCGTTCTCAAAAAGGCCTCTATTATGGACTAGCCCCGAAAGAAATGAAAACGGTTTGCGATGATCTGGGTATGAATTTAAAGAGTGGCCATGTGGCACTTGACGAGAATTTTCAAAATACCATGGAGCAAGCGGTTGAATCAGGTCAAGAATATGTAATCTGTTCTTCAATGCCCTCAAACGGCCAAACCATTGACAACTATAGAAAGGTGGCCGATGAATTCAACACGGCAGGTGAACAATGCAAAAAATTAGGATTAAAATTCGGTTATCACAATCACGAATATGAATTTGAAGCGGAAAAAGGAGAAATACTTTATGACGTCCTTATGGATCATACAGATCCCAATTTAGTTTATATGGAATTGGATTTAGGCTGGGTTGTCGTTGCAGGAAAAGATCCGTTGGATTACTTTTCAAAATATCCTGGCCGTTTTCCACTATGGCATCTAAAAGATATGGACATGACCAAAAAGGAAAGTACCGAATTCGGAAAAGGCGGACTTGATATTCATAAGATGATGCAAAACCAGACAGCTTCTGGAGTGAAACATATTTTCATAGAACAGGAAGAATATGCCAGTACACCCTTGGAAAGTATGAAGCACAACATGGATTTTTTGGCAAAAATATAATCCGCTGATGCAAAACGTATGAAAAATGAACCGTCGGAACCTCTTGATCCTTATATTCTTTCTCCGGATAAAATCAAAGAACCACCGACCACATTCTTCGGTAGGCTCAAATTCTTGGGGCCCAGTTTTATTCTTTCGGCCTCAATTGTTGGCTCTGGTGAATTGATCGCTACGACCACTTTGGGGGCAAAAGCAGGATTTATAACTTTTTGGGTTATTATCGTCAGCTGCATTGTAAAGGTTGCCGTGCAACTCGAGTTTGGCAAACATACCATCCTAACAGGGGAAACGGCCATGCAGGCCTTCAATAAACTTCCTGGTCCAATTTTCGGCAAAGCCAAATGGAGCGTATGGACGGTATTGGCCGTAATGACCATTAAGTTATTACAAGTGGGCGGTATTGTTGGAGGAGTGGCCATTATCCTTAATATTTTGGCCCCAGTATTGAGTATTCCCGTTTATGCTATTGGAATAGCCATTGTTGTGGCCTTAATGATATTTAGAGGATACTATAAATTCATAGAGCAAATTTCCCTAGGAATGATAGGTATTTTCACCTTGTTTACTTTTGCATCGCTCTATTTCTTGAATTTCACACCCTATCAGATTTCATGGGACAGTATTTGGAGCGGACTTCAATTCAACCTTCCCAAGGAAGCTGTGGCCATTGCCTTTGGGGCATTTGGAATAACCGGTGTTGGTGGGGATGAAATAATTCATTACAACTATTGGTGCCTTGAAAAAGGATATGCCTCTTTCACGGGTCCCAACGATAATTCGGAAGCGTGGAGAAAAAGGGCACACGGTTGGCTAAGGGTAATGAAGTTGGATGCCGTAATCGCCATGCTCGTCTACACCTCGGTGACGGCTGCGTTTTATCTCTTGGGAGCAGCTGTTCTACATATAAAAGGTGAGGTTCCAGAAGGTTATGCCATGGTAGAAACCTTATCTGCTATGTACACGGAATCACTAGGTCCGTCAGCAAAAATTGCTTTTTTGATCGGTGCCTTTATAACCCTATTCTCAACCCTTTTTGCTGCTTTAGCGGCCTGGACACGCCAAATCTCAGATATTTTCGGAACGGTTGGTTGGATAAATTTTCAAGATTTTGAAGTTCGAAAAAGGACTATTGCCATATTGGCGTGGGTTATACCACTATTATGGGCGGTACTTTTTATATTCATAAAATTACCAGTATTTATGGTTATTACCGGAGGTATTGTTGGATCTTTTTTATTATTTTTAGTCGTGTATGCCGTAATCCATTTTAGGTATGTGCGATTGAATCCCCATTTTAAACCCAGTTCTTCCTATGACTTGATCCTATGGGTCAGTATTGCCAGTATTGTGGCGGTCGGTGCATTGGGAATAGTTAAGCTTTTCGGCTAAATTCTTAACATAGATCCGTATGAAAAGGTATCATCTTGTAAGATTGATTGTAATGGCAGGTATGCTTTACGCCTGCAATGCGCCCCATACATATGATGTATTGATTCGCAACGGACAGATTATTGACGGTTCAGGGAAAATAGCTTTTCAAGGTGATATCGCCATAAATGCCGATACCATTGCGGCCATGGGAAATCTTGAGAAAGACTTGGGCAAAAATGAAGTTGATGCAACTGGGTTGACCGTTACCCCCGGATTCATAAATATGTTAAGCTGGGCAAACGAATCGCTTATTGAAGATGGAAGATCCCAAGGCGATATTCGGCAAGGTGTTACGCTCGAAGTTCTAGGAGAAGGGCATTCCATGGGACCTTTAAACGAATCGATGAAAGAAGAAATGAAGGAAGGTCAAGGCAGCATTGTTTACGACGTGGATTGGAATACTCTTGGAGAATACCTGAAATTTTTAGAAAAAAAAGGGGTATCAACGAATTTCACCTCTTTTGTTGGCAACGGAACCTTAAGGGAGTTTGTGATGGGTTATGAAAATAGACCTCCCACCGATGACGAAATGGACATCATGAAAAGGCTCACCCGAGAGGCCATGGAAGAAGGTGCGGTAGGGCTCTCCAGTTCTTTGATCTATGTACCCAGTGGACATGCACAGACCGACGAATTAGTAGAATTGGCAAAAGTTGTCTCGGAATATGGTGGCATGTATGTTTCACACATACGGGATGAGGAGGGTGGACTTTTGGATGCGGTCAAAGAATTGATTACCATATCGGAAAGGGCGGAGCTTCCAGCCGAAATATATCACTTTAAAGCATCGGGGACGGCAAATTGGCACCTATTGGACAGTGCCATACAATTGGTCGGCGATGCCCGCAGAAAAGGGCTTCCCATTACGACCGATATGTACATGTACAATGCGAGCTCCACAGGATTGAACGTTGTGCTTCCGGCATGGGCAAAAGAAGGTGGCCATGCAGCTACAATGAAACTAATTGAAGACCCGAAACAGCGACAGAAGATGATGGATGAAATCGACTTTTATGTTCCGCCAGAGAAAATACTTTTGGTAGGGTTCCGAAACAAAAACCTGCGAAACCTCATTGGAAAAACGTTGGCCGATGTGGCCGAAGAGCGAAACAAAACTCCGAATGAAACCTTGGTAGATCTAATCTATGAGGACGATAGCCGTATTCAAGTGGTCTATTTCTCAATGTCTGAAGACAATATCAAAAAGAAGTTGGCACTACCCTATATGGCCATTTGTTCCGATGCAGGATCATATACTACCGAAGGCGTGTTTTTAGAACAAAGCACCCACCCAAGGGCCTATGGTTCCTTTGCTAGGCTTTTGGGACATTATGTGCGCGAGGAAAAAGTGATTTCCCTTGAGGAAGCAATAAAACGTTTGACCTCCCTACCGGCCACCAACTTGAAACTTAAAAAAAGGGGCATGCTCCAAGTGGGTAATTATGCGGATGTTGTGATTTTTGACGCAGATAGCATACAGGACAATGCCACCTTTGAAAGACCGCACCAATACGCCACAGGCATGTATCACGTGTTTGTCAATGGCACGCAAGTTTTAAAAAGTGGAGAACACACCGGAGCATTTCCTGGTAGATTCGTAAAAGGCCCGGGGTATAAGGATAAGGAAAAGAGCAGCATCATGGCAACGGAGTAACTTAAGATTCCGATTTAACTGGACTGCCCAAGTTTTTGAAGCTCCTTGTCAATAATACTTATTTCATCTTTGCTCAATGAAATAGCCATAGATTTGGCGTTCTGTACGGACTGCTCTGCATTTCTTGCTCCGGCCAAGGCAATAGTAATGCCTGGTCGGGCTGTGGTCCATTTTAGTACCAATTGGGCCAATGTTACTCCCTTTTCTTCTGCCATCGGTCTTATCTTTTCTAGAAAAACATTGGTTTTGGCAATACTTTCGTCCGTAAAATATGGATTTTTGGCTCTATGGTCCCCCTCATCGAACTTTTGTCCGGGTTTCATTTTTCCTGTGAGCAATCCCCTTTCCATGGGACTGTATGCTAAGATGGATTTATGATTTTTTATGCAATGGGAAACTATCTCATTTTCTATTCCCCGATTCACCATACTAAAGGGTACCTGATTGGATGCCAACTTTACATACTTCTCAGCTTCTTTCATCTGATCTACATTATAATTACAGACTCCTGCATAACGTACTTTCCCTTCCCTTATCAACTCTGCAACCGTTTCAAAAGATTCTTGAATGGATGTGGTACTTTCTGGCCAATGAATTTGGTATAAGTCTATGTAATCGGTGCCCAATCTTTGCAAGCTATCATCGATTTCCTTTTTGATGCTTTCCCTTCCTGCATATCTATAAATATCTATTTCCTTGCCATCGTTGTTCTTGCTTGGGAAGGCAAAATCTCCTTTTTTTAAATCCCAACGCATCCCAAACTTGGTCAGTATCTGAATTTTGTCCCTTGGCAATTCTTTTATCGCTTTCCCAACAATTTCCTCACTCGCACCCTGTCCGTAAATAGGGGCGGTATCAATTGAAGTGACCCCCAAATCATAAGCCGCTTGTATGGCCTTGATGGCCGCATTGCTATCATTTCCGCCCCACATCCATCCACCTGCGGCCCAAGCACCAAAGGCAATGGTCGAAACCTTCAAATCTGTTTCCCCTAAATTCCTATACTCCATCCTCTATCATTTTATTTTGCAAACCCAAACAATTTCCATGTTAGCATTAGTAATTGTTCTCATAGCATTACTTTCTCACCAGTTTTTGCCGCTTTGAAAATAGCATCTATAATTTTCATATCCTTTAGGCCTTCCTCCCCATCTACAGGTACTTCTGGTACTTCCCCATTTAAAATTATCCCGGCCATTGCATCCATCTGAACGGTTTGATGTGTTACATGCGTAGCCACAAGTTCACCCGAATTGGTTCTTCCCATAATAGGGCCATAACCGGTAGACGGCTGCATTTCGGCAAATCCCTTTACACCATTCAAGAAAAAACGGTCCAAATTGTTCAAGGCATAGGTGGAAAGGCAAGAAGCGGTAGCACCGCTAGGAAAGCCCATTTGAAATTGTATCGTTTCATCAACACCTTCTTTGAATTTTACGGGATCTGTTTTGGTTTCCTGTGCCGTGACCCAAATGGGCTCTTCACCCAACATATAGCGGGCACCGTTAATGGAATAAACACCAATATCCATCATGGCGCCACCACCCGCCAACTTTTTGTCCAATCGCCATTGCGTTGGGTCTCCGATTATAAAGCCGGATAGACCTTGAAAAAACAAAGTCTTACCAAATTCCCCTGCCTTTCGCATTCGTATGATTTCAAGGGTCTTGGGTTCAAAGTGCATTCGATAACCGATCAATAATTTCACATTGGCATTCCTACAGGCATCAACCATTTCCTGACCTTCCATAGCATTAATCGCCATTGGCTTTTCACAAATCACATGTTTGCCGGCAAGGGCCACTCGCTTAGTGTGCTCACAGTGCAGGCCATTGGGAGTTATGATGTACACGGCATCAATATCCCTGTTGTTTTTTATTGCATCAAAATTTTCATAATTGTAGCAGTTCTTTGCCGGGATGCCGTACTTGGCTTGCCAATCCGTTACTTTTGAAGGGGTCCCACTTATGGCCCCTACCAATTTAGCCCGCTTAGAGGATTGCATGGCTTCGGCCACACGGTTGCCATAGCTCCCCAAACCCATTATGGCCACACGCAATATAGGGCCCTCATAAGGCAATGAGGGTGCGGCAAAAATATCTTTTGTGTGTAGTAATACGGGCATACCTACCGCAGTAATACCTAGCTTCTGTAAAAATTTTCGACGTGTGCTCATGGTGTTGGAAGTTTATTTTTTTTAAATATAATTAATCGTTGCCAAACCAATCAAAAGTATCTCATCAAATATGCACTATATTTAGTACATAAACCCATTTTAAAGGATTCTGTAAAATTTATACTTTGGCAATTTTAATATCCAAAGTTTATAGCTGTAATTGTATTTTCTTATTACTTTAGAAAAGAGATACCAAGACCAAATCCCATGCAAAAAAAACAACTTTTTAAACTTTCCTTGATCTTCCTAGTTTTTTTCAATTTTTCCTGCAATGCCCAAAATAAGGACCTTGTTGCGAAAGGTGCACAACTTAAATTAGTCGCCGAAGACTATGAATTTACGGAAGGTCCGGCGGTAGATCGAAATGGAGATGTTTACTTTACGGACCAACCCAATGACCGAATCCTAAAATGGGACGCATCCAATAACTCGGTTTCGGAGTATTTAAGTCCAGCTGGCCGTTCCAATGGACTCTTTTTTGACAATGACGGCAATTTGTTGTCTTGTGCCGATGAAAAAAATGAATTGTGGCGCATTGATTCCAAAAAAAATATCACTGTTTTGATCTCGGATTTTGAAGGAAAAAAACTGAATGGCCCCAACGACCTTTGGGTTGACGCAAAAGGTGGCATCTATTTTACAGATCCCTTCTATGCACGACCGTGGTGAACCCATACCGAGCCAGAGATGGAGGCAAAACGTGTTTACTACCGATCGCCAGATACGCATCAAGTACGTATTGTGGCCGAAGATTTCATCCAACCCAACGGCATCGTAGGATCTGACGATGGTAAAATTTTATATGTTGCAGATATAGGCGCGAAGAAAACCTATTCTTTTACCATGAACGGGGATGGAGGCCTTAGTGACCGTAAGTTGTTCGTTCCCATGGGTTCCGATGGTATGACCCTTGATAATCAGGGCAATGTATATGTAACCGGTGATGGTGTTACCATTTTCGATAAAAATGGGAAACAACTACTTCATATCCCAGTTCCTGAAAATTGGACGGCCAATGTCACTTTCGGAGGACCCGATCAGAATATACTATTTATTACCGCGATGGATTCCGTCTATACGCTGGCCATGAACGTAAACGGAATTCGATAACCATTCAAAAAATAACAAATAACCAGACCATGAACAGAAAACAAAATTTTCCATTGGCACTTGTGCTTTCCCTAGCTACCTTATTGGTAGTGGGTCAAAAAAAAGAGTCAAAGAATAAACAGGCCATTATCGCCTCCGTTGAAAAACATCAACAGGAATTGGTAACCTTAAGTGACCAAATATGGGCTTTTGCCGAACCCGCCATGATGGAATACAAGTCGGCCAAAGTATTGGCCGATTACGCAGAGGCGCAAGGTTTCAAAGTAGAACGTGGTGTAGCCGAAATTCCGACCGCTTTTATCGCGACCTACGGTTCCGGTTCCCCGATTATAGGAATTCTTGGCGAATTTGATGCATTGCCAGGGCTTTCCCAAAAAGCGGAGCCATTCAAAGAAGCTTTGGTTGAAGGTGCGGCGGGTCAAGGTTGTGGACACAACATGTTCGGGGCCGGTAGTTTGGGCGCAGCGGTGGCCATTAAGGAATTGATGGAACAAGGCAAACTTCAGGGAACCATACGGTTTTATGGCACACCTGCCGAAGAAGACCTTGCGGGAAAAGTATATATGGCACGGGCCGGACTATTCAATGATCTGGATGTATGCCTTGACTGGCATCCCGGCTATGAGAACGAGGCCAACATGTCAAGCTCCCAAGCAGTAACCGATTTTTCCATTTCCTTTAAGGGCAAAAGTGCCCATGCCGCCTCCGATCCTTGGAATGGCCGCAGTGCTTTGGACGCCTCCGAATTTTTTACGACAGGTATCAATGCCCTTCGAGAACATGTTAAACCTACGGTTCGTATGCATTATGTGTATACCGATGCCGGCCAAGTACCCAACGTGATTCCTGCAACTTCAAGTGTTTGGTTATGGATCCGTGATTCGAGCCGAAGTGGAGTTATGGAAGTCGCGGAACGCATGAAAAAAATAGCGGAAGGTGCAGCCCTTATGGCCGGAGTGGATTATGAGGTTAAATTGAACAGCGGATTGTATGAATTGCTTATCAACCAAGCGGGTGCCAAAGTGTTGCATAAGAATATGGAATATGTAGGACCTATCACATACACAAAGGAAGAATTGGAATTCGGCGAAAAAATCATGAAAGAATACGGACTTGAGCCTGCCGGAATCAGTGGGGAGATAAAACCGTTGGCAACCGAAAGTAAGGAAGTTCCCGGAGGTTCAACCGATGTTGGCGATGTAAGTTATATTGTTCCCGAAATAACATTGTTGGCCACCACCGCCCCCTATGAATCGCCGTGGCATTCTTGGGTCGTGGTCGCCTGTGGTGGTATGAGCATAGGTCATAAGGGCATGCTCTTCGCGGCAAAATCCCTGGGAACTACCATGGTAGACCTTTTTGAAAATGCAGATTTGCGAAAAGAGATAAAAACTGAATTCTTAAAAAGAAAAGGAAACGATGTTTGGGAGGCGATGTTACCCGCCGGACTACCGCCAGTGCCCGCCATTTCATCAGATTCCAGGTAAAAAACTGCAAGCCTTTTGAGCTTTATCAAATTTTGGAAGCATTGACATTGGTTGATTTATCAAAAAGTAAACTAGTTTAAGGTAGTGGTAAAATTTTAGGAATCGAGTTTTTAAGGATAAAAGACAAAAAAATCTAAATACTATGAAAAAAAACTTCGGTTTTTGACCCTATCACTTTGCACAGGTTATTGTTTTGCTCGATTCAGCTACTCGGTTGCCCGTAGTGAGCCATTTTGATCCGTCCTGAATAAAGGCTGCACGTTTCTAAAAATTATGTTTAGTCTTGGTCAAGAAATAAGAGCCATTGACCAACTTAAAATAATTTCATTACTTTCGAAAACCCATTCGCTGAATAATCATAACAACGAAACAGGATACTAGTAGAAATATGAAAAATTTGAGGTTTTTAGTTTTGGCCATTAGCTTGATTGTTATTCCGAAAATGGGAAATGCCCAGTTAAATGAGGATAAATTAGGGGCTTGGTACATGTACTTTTTCGACCATACTTTTAATGAAGGCCCATGGGGGATTCAGGGAGATGTCCAATACAGGAACTGGAATATAGGCGGGGATCTTGAGCAATTATTGCTCCGGGGTGGTCTTACCTATAAACCCAAAAATTCCGATGTCAAATTTACCTTGGGGTATGCAAATGTTACCAGTGGAGTTTATGGTAATGACCATTCAACATCGGGTGAAAGCAGAATTTATCAGGAAGCACTATTCCCCACCAAATTGGGTTCCCGTGTTTACCTAAACCATCGTTTTCGTTATGAACAACGTTTTGTAGAGAATCAAGATTTCAGAACGCGGTACAGGTATAACCTATTTTTAAATATTCCGCTAAACTCCGAAGAAATAGTCGAAAATACCATCTATTTGGCATTTTACAATGAACTTTTCATCAACGGACAACGGGATATTGGAAATGGAAATGCAGTTGAAGTCTTTGATAGAAACAGGCTGTACGGGGCCATTGGCTACATGATCAAAAAAGGCATGAAAATTCAATTTGGTATTATGAAACAATCCACCGATAACTGGAGTAAAAATCAACTGCAATTTAGCTTTCATCATTCTATTTAAGTTTTCGGCTTAAAAATTAAAAGAAATCATCAAATTTTATCCCGATTTCAAGTAAGCATTTGATAAGCGGTTTATCCTAAAATGATATTCAGAAAAGCCACAAAGAAAGACGCCGATCACATTGTATATCATATCATGTTGGCTATGGAAAGTATTATTTATGAATTCATCGGAATTCATGAATTTGATAAAGCCTGTGAATTTTTATGTTATTTTGTAGCACGGGAAGACAATCAATATAGCTATCAAAATTGGATTGTTGGGGTGAAAAATACTAAAATAGTAGCTGCAGCAAACGTATATGACGGTGCAAAATTAGAAACTTTGAGAGGCCCTATTATGGCGTACGTTCAAGCCAATTTTAATGCCGATTTCCATCCAGAGGACGAAACCCAGGCCGGTGAATATTATATTGATACATTGTCCGTCATTCCCAAATATCAGGGAAAAGGATTAGGCACCAACCTTCTCGAATTCTTGATTGAAGAATACGTCGAAAAAGAACAACATATTCTGGGACTTCTTGTTGATGATCAGAATCCCAACGCCAAAAAACTATACCTGAAATTAGGGTTCAAATCAGTTGGAAAGAAAATGTTGGTGGGAAAAAAGATGGAGCATCTTCAGATCAATTTTAACTAAAGGATGCGGTTTAAACATAGTTCCATAGGTTCTTGGTAAGCCTTAGAATTAGAAAATACGGTGAACAAAAAGGGCGTGCAAACAGAACCTTATCTGTAACGGCCTCTATTAAATTTCTTTCCAAATTTTCTTGTTTTTTTGGGTCGTAAAATGATTTAACTTTATCCAATATAGAACACTCATATGTAGGGTGTCCCGAAAACAAAAATTCAAATCAAATATCTTACTTTTACTTTTTATGATTCACCCTAAAACAGAATTGAAATATATTAATAATGAGGTTGGGCATGGAGTGGTCGCAACCGAATTTATTCCAGCGGGAACAATCACTTGGGTACTTGACAAATTAGATAGGGAGTTCACACCTGAAAAATTTCACTCAATGGAGCCGATATACCAAAACATTTTGGATACCTACACGTACCGAAACAATAAGGGTAATTTCGTGCTTTGTTGGGATCATGGTAGATACGTAAACCATAGTTTTAATTCCAATTGTCTTACTACGGCTTATGATTTTGAAATTGCCATACGTGACATACAAATCGGCGAACAATTAACAGATGACTACGGGTATTTAAATATTCCATACCCTTTCAAAGCTGCAGATGAAGGCACTGAGCGCAAAATTGTATATCCGGACGATTTGGTTAAATATTACAAGGTTTGGGATAAAAAAATAAAAAATGTTTTTGGAAATATTATTCTTTTAGACCAGCCATTGAAAACATTACTAAATCCGAATCTTTGGAATAAAATAGAGCAAATAATTAACGGTGGGGATCAATTGGATTCTATTCTTAACAACTATTATGAAGATAAAAAGTCAAAGAGCAATGGTCAAATATGACCTGCCTTTAAATGCTCATTATGACTGCCCGTACATCAAATAATAAGTTCCCGAATAAATTGTATATTTTTATAAGCAACAACCAAAAATAATTCATGGCCTGGAAAAATTTATTCGATTTAAAAGAGACTCAAGAAACCATTGCCCGCATCAATTCATTAACACCCGAAACCAAGCGGCTATGGGGAAAAATGAACGTAGCACAAATGCTTGCACACTGCAATGTGGCCTATGAATTGGTTTATACCGACAAACACCCTAAACCCAAAGGGTTCCAAAAGTTTTTAATTAGATTATTTGCGAAAAACATTGTTGTGGGACCTAAACCCTATAGCAAGAATTCAAGAACATCACCTATATTTATCATCAGTGATCAAAGGGATTTCGAAAATGAGAAAAAACGATTGATAGATCATCTAGAGAAAACTCAAAAACTAGGGGCTTCTCATTTTGACGGGAAAGAATCCCATGCTTTTGGTCCTCTGAGTGAAAAGGAATGGAATGTACTCTTCTCAAAGCATTTAGACCATCATTTACAACAGTTCGGTGTATAGAGGTGACTTATTTCACCAAATCGAACATTCTTGTGTACTTTATGATGAAACTATTGTTCAGTGGGCCACCGTTCTGTAAGTTGTGATTGTAAACAACAAAAAGTCCTGTGTTTGCTTGTTGTAACCAACCAAATCGCACATTAAAGGACCACAAATCATTTACGGTATTGTTCTGTACCAAACTCTGGAGATAAATATTTGGTTTAAAGGAATAGGACATCTGACTAATGAAAACATTAGCTGTAAAGTCACCGACCGGTAAGTTTACAATATTATTCTGATAAGTAAACGCTGCATTGAATTTATCGCCAGACCTTAGATTTAATGTAGCACTGTTTAAATAACGCTGTCCTCCAAAAGACCCACCCAAAGTTGACCTTGTACTGATGGAAACTGCTTTACTTTGGTTGGTGAAAAAGATAATCTGTGCCTCACTGTGCTTATAGGTCCCCGAATTCACAAAAATATCCTTTGAGATTTCAAAGGGGTCAAGGACTCCTTCAGTGGTAAAATTGGCACCTGTATGTATTTCCATTCCGCTTTTAAACTCCCAGTGGTTGTCAACATGCAAAAAACCAGTTTCCTGAAATCCATCAAAATTCCAATATCCCCGATATGAAATATGGGGGCGAAGTTCCAAGAAAATTGAGTTCGTATTCTTTGGTCTTAGATGATAAAGTACCAAACCTTCTGGTTTACGAAATGAAGATCGCAATAAAAAACCGACTTCGGGATTAAAACCTTCACCTACTTCTGTGTAGGCAGCCCGCATTTCCCAGTTGTTCCACATATAATCGGCTTGCAATTTATAGGAATGCTCGTTTATTGTATCGTTAAGGCCTTTAGATTTAGCATAAAAACCTGACAATCTGGCCTTTGCTCCCAAACCGAGTTTACCATCTATGGCCATGGTCCTATTAAAATCATCTGATTGCAGACCTTCTTTATTGATAAGAACCGCGCCTAGTGCCGAACGACCTTTGAATTCATGATTTACACGTGCCACGGTAAAATTATTCTCTTCAATACCTGCATCCGACACATCTTCCGTAAACATAGTCAAGAGACCTACATTCGTACGGTTGAGTTTTCCCGATAACCGCGCACCCCCTATAATCGGTACAATACTTCCATTATTTCCTATACCGATACGCCTACTGAAAAAGAGGTCTACCTCGCCCGGGCTCCCTACACTAAAAAGTCCGGCATTCTCTAAAAAGAAGGGTCTCTTTTCTGGAAAAAACAGATTGAACCGATCTAAATTTACTTGTTGCTCATCTACCTCAACCTGGGCAAAATCGGTATTATAGGTAAGGTCTAAGGTTAAACTAGGGGTGATACTAAATTTTATATCGCCACCCACCTCCGGCGTAAATTCGGACTTTGAGTCAGCAACTGTAAAATCTCGTTCTAACTTTCCTAAGGCATACGGTATTATTTTCAAATTTCCAGGACTCTTTAAATCCAAACCTGTAAGAGTACCAGCCAGTGATAATCTATTCAAATCAAAGCCAACCGGCATCGGGGACCAATAAACCACTTCATTGGTTTTTCGAATATTCCTCCTAAAATTTATTCCCCAGTCTTTACCACTTTGAAATCGTAGCGTCCGCAATGGAATTGCAAATTCAGCACTCCAGCCATAATCACCAACCTGTGCCTGCACCTGCCACGAACCGTCCCAATTTAGATTAAAGCCGCCAATAGTCCCACCTTGCTGTCTGTTGGCATTGTTATTGCCCTGGCCTTCGTTATCCACTTGTGCATCATACTCTACCCCTATTGAATTCGTGCCAAAAATAAATCCGTTCTGATTGTCTTTGTAAGTATCCAGAATAAAGATAAATGCATCGGTATTATCCAAATTTGCATCCCTGCGGGCATCCGATACTACTAATTTAGTAGGTTGAGAATCATAACAAATCACCGAAACATAAAAAGTCTCCTGCGTATAGGCAATTCGTATCTCTGTTTTTTCTGTTGCAGGCTGTCCAAAATTAGGTTGATTCTGACTTAAATCCCCGAAAGGCGCTATCTGTTGCCAAATATGATCGTTCAAGACCTCTCCATCAATGACAGGGCCTTCCTGAATGGCCGAGGCTTTAACCACTGGCTTTTGATTATCAATAGTGGTCGTGTTTTGAGAAAACAATAGGATGGGAATAGAAAGTAGGATCGGAAATAGGAGTGCCTTTTTTAAAGTGAACATTTGCATAGTTTGGTTTACGGTCATTTAAAAATACTATAAATTTTGAATCAGGTAATTCATGATCAATAATAAAGACATTCATTTTCGTTTGGATTTTCACTCGGGAAATTATTAAATTGAACTTTCAAGGTATTTTTCTATCTTACCTCAAATTAACCGACCGAAATTATGACAGCCTATTTATTTGAATTCATTGGAACCGCCATGCTTTTGCTTTTAGGCAATGGCATCGTGGCCAACATCTTATTAAAGGGAACCAAGGGCCCGGACTCTGGATGGGTAGGTATATCATTGGCTTGGGGAATTGCCGTATTCACGGGCGTTTTTATTTCTGCGGATGCTAGTGGTGCACATTTGAATCCAGCCGTAACCTTGGGACTTGCGGCAGCCGGTAAATTCTCTTGGAGCCTTGTGCCCGGCTATATGTTGGCGCAATTGCTGGGTGCCATGTTGGGAACAACATTGGTATGGTTAACCTATAAAAAACAATACGATGCAACGGAGGATCAAGGTGCCCTTTTGGGAACATTTGCAACTGGTCCGGCCATCCGCAGCCCTTTGTGGAACTTTATTACCGAGGTGATCGGTACTTTTGCACTGGTCTTTGGTGTGATGTACATAGCGGGTGGGACCCATGGTGACGAACCGATCAAATTGGGGTCATTGGACGCTCTTCCGGTGGCCTTATTGGTTATAGGCATTGGCCTTAGTTTGGGCGGCCCCACGGGTTACGCAATCAACCCGGCTCGTGATTTGGGGCCTCGGATTATGCACGCCCTATTACCATTGAAGGGTAAAGGCGGCAGCGATTGGGGGTATGCGTTCATTCCTATTCTTGGCCCGCTTGTGGGTGCACTCTTGGCCGCAATGGCATTTCTAGCCATAGGCTAGTTTTATCAACTATCTAAAAAATGTACGGATTTGAGTATATTGGTCATCCAATTCATGAATCATGAAAATTTTCAGTATCATTTTTTTATTTCTTGTATGCTCTCTTGAAGCACAAAAAAAGCCTGGATTTGCAGATGAGATTACCTCAATTGAAAAAAAATACGACACCCTATGGGATCCATCAAGTGAAACCATTGTTTTCACCGGAAGTTCCAGTATCCGTATCTGGAATGACCTTGAAAATAGATTTCCTGGAGTACAAATTGTCAACACGGGATTTGGAGGTTCCCAAACATCAGATCTTCTCTATTATTCCGCAGATCTTATTTCAAAATACAACCCTAAAAAGGTATTTATTTATGAAGGGGACAATGACATTTCTTTAGGAAAGAAGGTCAAGGAAATTTTAGCTACTACCAAAGAGCTAATCGCCAAAATTAGAATAGGCAATCCAAAACTTCAGATAGTTCTTATTTCGGCAAAGCCAAGTCTGGCCCGATGGAAATTAAAAGGAAAATTTAAACGCCTGAACAGAAGGTTCGAAGCAATCTCCAAGGATGATACTTTGACTTCATTTGTTGATGTTTGGAACCCTATGTTGGATGGTAGAAAAGTGAAACAGGATATTTTTATCCAAGACGGACTCCATATGAATTCAAAAGGATATGACATTTGGTACCATGCGCTTAAAGAGTATGTCAATTGAATTTATACCACCGAGAATCTAAAGATCTATTATTAACAAAGCGTAAAACAAACTTTTGAAAATTAAAACGAGCATATGATATCATTTTTCACAAAAACTTTTATAGTTCTTACCACAATCATTCTTCTCGCATCTTGTACCGCGGAAAAAAAGAAAACAATCAATTTTCCACCAACTGATTTGTCAATGGAGAATATGATTCCAAGACCGCTTAAAATAATTCCGACGAATTCGGCCTTTGCCCTAGATCGGCATACCGCCATTTATACCTCAAAAAATGCTACTGGCTTTGAAGGGATTGGTCAATTTCTAGCTGAAAAAATAAAGTCAAAGATAGACCTCGATATTCCTGTCAATGGGGAAGGCCTAACGAATATTGAAAGGGTAATCTATATCAATCAATCTGACAGTACCGATTTATCTTCACCAGAAGCCTACCAATTATATATAACACAAGATTCCATTATCCTTAATTCGAATACTGCGCAAGGTGCATTTAGAGGTATTCAAACCCTTAGACAAATAATCCCGGAAACCAGCATTGATACCTTGGCGGAACAAAAAATTTGGGCCATACCGTCCGGAAAAATAATAGATGAACCCAATTTTGGGTATCGCGGGTCCATGCTAGATGTTGCGCGACATTTTTTTAGTGTCGAAGATGTCAAAAAATATATTGACCTCTTATCGTACTACAAAATCAATGCGTTGCATTTGCACCTCTCTGATGACCAGGGTTGGCGAATTGAAATCAAATCTTGGCCCAAACTAACAGAAATTGGAGGCAGTACCGAGGTTGGTGGTGAATCAGGCGGTTTTTACACCCAAGCGGACTATACCGATATTGTGAATTATGCCGCCAAACATTATATGACCATTGTTCCCGAAATTGATATGCCCGGTCATACCAATTCGGCATCGGTTTCCTATCCGTTTTTAAATGGAAATGGTAAAACCCCTAAGCTATATGAAGGAACACAAGTGGGTTTTAGCACTTTTGATACTCGAAAAGATACTGTTTATGCCTTTATTGATGACGTTGTTCGTGAGATTTCGGCCATTACTCCCGGTCCTTATTTTCATGCAGGGGGAGATGAAAGTCATGTAACAAAAAAGCCCGATTACATTTATTTTGTAAATAAGGTTGAAAAAATAGTTCAGAAGTATGGCAAACGGATGATAGGTTGGGACGAAATCGCAATTGCAGATGTAGATTCAACCTCTATTTCGCAATGGTGGGCAAGTGAGGAAAATGCAAAGAAAGCGGTGGCAAAAAATATGAAGGTCATTGTATCTCCTGCCAAAAAAGCCTATCTCGACATGCAATATGATACCCTTTCCAAACATGGGCTTCATTGGGCGGCCTACATACCTGTGGATACCGCCTACGTGTGGTCTGCCGAGGATTATGGAATTCCCAAAGAGAATATACTAGGCATTGAGGCTCCTCTTTGGTCGGAGACCATTAGCAATATTGATGAGTTGGAATATTTGGCTTTTCCTCGTGCCATCGGGTATTCTGAACTTAGCTGGTCTACCCCGGAAAACAGAAATTGGGAGAACTATAAGGTTCGCCTTGCCAACCAAGCACCCTATTTAGATCGCATGAACGTAAAGTACTACCCTTCGCCCTTGATCGATTGGAAAAAAAGTAAATATACCTACAAGGAAATTCAAAAGGACTAAATCATGAAAAATTCCAGGTTACTCATCGCATTATTTTTAGGTCAATTACTTTGTGCCCAGCAACCAAACGATACAATACCAAAAGCCGAGGTATCCGCGACAATGCAAAGTGTCACCATTGACGGTAGGCAAATATTCCTCACTGCAAAGGCTGGTACGTTTGAAGTTAGGGACGACTATAACAAACCGTTGGCCTTAATGGGACATACCTATTACTCCGTTGGTGATAAACGGGGTACTGTACAAAATAGACCCATTGTCTTTGCGTTTAATGGAGGCCCTGGGTCTTCCTCATTTTGGCTGCATATGGGCGTTTTGGGTCCAAAACGTATTGTCGTCAATGATCCAAAATCTACTCCAGCGGCACCCTACAGACTCGTCAACAATAATTTTTCGATTCTTGATGTAGCCGATCTGGTTATGATAGATCCTGTGGGGACGGGACTAAGTGTGCCTTTGGGCAAGGCCAAATTCAAGGATTTTTGGGGTGTTGATCAGGATATCAAGAGTCTTTCGCTCTTTATAAAACAATTTCTGATTGAAAATGATCGTATGAACAGTCCCAAGTATCTTTTAGGTGAAAGCTATGGTACCTTTAGAAATGCCGGGCTCATGAATGCATTACTTGGTGATGGAATCGCACTTAACGGTGTCATAATGGTATCGGCCGTATTTGATTTGCGAACATTATTGTTCCCGCCTAATGATGACTTGCCCTACATCGTTCATTTTCCAACTTATGCTGCCACGGCTTGGTATCATAACAAAATCCCCAACAAGCCTGAAAATGTGTATACATTTCTTGATGAGGTACGCGATTTTACAGAAAACAGGTATACACCTGCTCTTTTCAAAGGTGACCAATTGTCAGAAACCGAGAAGAATGAGATGGCATCGCAATTGGCAAAATATACCGGAACGAACACTGAGTATTGGTTGAATGCCAATCTCAAAGTAACTGCCAGTGAGTTCTTTGCAGAGTTTTTGCGAAAAGATGGTGAAATAGTTGGAAGATTGGATTCTCGGTTTACGGGCATCAACCAAGACCTATTATCACAGGAAGGCAGCCACGATCCCCAAAGTGCTGCAATTTCTCCGGCCTATATTGCCGGGTTTCTGGATTATTTCTATGGAGACCTAAAAGTGAACAAAAAGACGACATATGCCATAACTGCGGGCACTAGGAAAGGATTTGAATGGGATTGGAAGCATAAGGGGAATTTAGCATGGGGCACCCAAGCCGCCATTAATACGGGAATTGACATGGCTGAAGCCCTCTCTAGAGATCCAAATATGAAAGTCTTGATATTGAATGGGATATATGATATCGCCACTGTTTTTTACGGTGTTGAACATTCCATAAATCACCTCGGCTTAAAAAAGGAAATCAAGGATAACATAACAATGAAATACTACGAGGCAGGCCATATGATGTACACCCATCAACCTTCTTTGGAACAATTTAAAAAGGATGTCTCTGAGTTTATTAGAAAAACCTTAAAAAAATAAGCGGCCAAAGAATTAATTTCTGGAAAATGACCATGACTATTGCGTTACCAACGGAAAGGATTCTTATTTCAAATCCATTTTTAAAACATAATCATCAGCGGTAATGAAAAGTGTTTTCTCATCGGTGGTGAAGGCGCAATTAGAGGTAGCTTCCCCTGTATGTATTCTGGCGATTGGTTTTTTGTACATATTGAAAATCCATAGCCCGCCAGGACCTGAAGCGAACAGGTAGCCTTTGCTGTGCATTTTCATCCCGTCAGGAAGACCTTGTTGTCCTTCTTCCCCAATTAAAAAGGTAACATCGTAAAATAAGGATTTATTATCTGCATTGGCTGGAGAATGTACATCATACTCGTACCAAACCGCATGTTCAGGATCTGATACTGCAACATAAAGCTTACTTTCATCCACGGAAAGAGCTATGCCGTTGGGTCTTGTGAGTTTATCAACCAGAACAAGTTCTCCATTCGTCTTTAAGCAATATACCCCTTGAAAGTCGAGTTCCTTGCCAGGATCCTCCATGCGTTTGGGCAATCCATACGGAGGGTCGGTGAAATAGAGATTTCCTTTCGAGTCATATACTCCATCGTTGGGACTGTTAAATCGTTTCCCTTCAAAATTATCAACCACCGATTCAAACTCGGGAGAAGGATTCTCCAAGGTGCCCAACATTTTTGCCACCCTGCGCTCGCCATGTTGCATAAGTACCAATTCGCCCTTGGTATTTAATAATAATGCGTTGGAGCCTGGTTCCTCACCGGTAAAGTTATCACCCAAAAATCCCGAAGGAAACAAATATTCGGAAGTTTTCCCCTTACTATCAAATTTGAAAACTTTATTATTAGGTATATCCGAGAACAATAGATACCCCCCTTGTTCAATCCACAAGGGCCCTTCCGTCCAAACAAAACCACTGCCAATGACTTCAATTTCGGCATTTCCATCAATAAGCTGCAAGGCCTGATCATCCAAAATCTCAATAAAAAATTTACCTTGCTTTTCAGTACAGGATAATGTAGCTGAAAGAAATGTTGCAAAAATTGTACATCTTATAAGCTTAGGAAAATTGAACTTCATATATAAAGGATTTACCCTTAAAATTAAAGATTAATTTTCATTTTTCAACATTATCAATCCATTGTCAATCAAATATTTACCAAACCCGTACGGATTCACACTTAGGGTTCTAGCACTATGAAACCTAAGAAGTAATTGGTTCCCCGTATAGATCAAAATCGGCTGCTTCTGTTATTTTAATGGTAAAGAATTCGCCCTGTTTCAAATAGTGCTTACTGGCATCAATTAGAACTTCATTATCTACATCGGGTGAATCAAATTCAGTACGTCCCACAAAGTAATTTCCTTCCTTTCTATCAATGATGCAGCGAAATGTTTTGCCAATTTTTTCTTGATTTAGTTCCCAGGATATTTGCGATTGCAATTCCATAATCTGATTGGCCCGATCCTGTTTTACTTCCTCCGGTACATTATCTTCCAAAGAATATGCATGGGTATTTTCCTCATGACTATAAGTAAAACAACCCAGTCGTTCAAAGCGCATTGCTTCGACCCAATTTTTGAGTGTTTGAAAATCTTCCTGTGTTTCACCGGGATACCCTACTATTAAAGTAGTTCTGATGGCCATTTCCGGAACGGTAGCCCTAAACTCTTGCAATAACTTAGTGGTTTTTTCCTGTGTGGTTCCCCTACGCATACTTTTGAGGACGGAATCTGAAATATGTTGCAATGGAATATCCAAATAGTTGCAAATTTTCGGTTCGCGTTTCATCACTTCCAAAACATCCATCGGAAAACCAGTTGGGAATGCATAGTGCAAACGAATCCATTCGATACCCTCCACTTTCACCAAGGTGTTGAGCAACTCGGCCAGATTTCTTTTTTTGTATAGATCTAGTCCGTAATAGGTTAAATCCTGGGCAATTAATATAAGCTCCTTGACTCCCTTGGCCGCCAATTTTTCCGCTTCTGTCACCAAATGCTCTATTGGGGTACTGCGATGCCTTCCCCGCATTATGGGTATGGCACAAAATGAGCAAGGTCTGTCACACCCTTCTGCAATCTTTAAATAGGCATAATTGTTGGGCGTTGTGGTCAAACGTTCACCGATAAGTTCGTGCTTATAGTCCGCCCCTAAGGCCTTTAATAAATTGGGCAGTTCACTGGTACCAAAATATGCATCAACATTTGGAATCTCCTTTTGCAAATCCGGTTTATAGCGCTCACTCAAACATCCGGTAACAAACACTTTGTCAACTTCGCCTGCCTCTTTCTTTTGAACGTATTCCAGAATGGTGTTTATACTTTCTTCCTTTGCGTTGGCAATAAAACCGCAAGTGTTGATGACCACCACATTACCTTCATCCTCGTGCACCACTTCCTTATTGTTGGCACGTAATTGCCCCATTAGTACTTCAGAGTCATAAACGTTCTTGGAGCATCCCAAGGTTACCACATTGATTCTGTTCTTTTTGAGTGATTTTGTACGCATAATTTTAAAATGGAGGCAAAAATACGATTTAGAGTACTAAGATCGTTCTATAACCGCAGTTTATTCTTATTATTAAACCTTTATTACCAAACGAAGTCTTCATAAGTAACCCCGTAAATCTATGAGAACCCAAATCACATCATTCATTGCCCTATCTTTTTTATTCCTAACGGCTTGTTCAAAGGATACGCCCGAAGATCCACTTCCGGAAACCCAAGAATTGTACTTTCCGCCAATACTTTCTTCAACATGGGAAATAACAAGCGTTGCTGAATTGGGATGGAAAGAAAATAACGTTCAACCCTTATATGACTTTCTGGAATCAAGCAAAACCGATGCGTTCATTATTTTAAAGGATGGCAAAATTGTACTGGAAAAATATTTCGGGGATTTTGATGTCAATAAAAATCACACATGGAATTCGGCTGCAAAGACATTGACTGCCTTTACGGCTGGTATTGCCCAAAAAGAAGGGTTCTTGTCAATTGACAACCCATCATCGGATTATATGGGGGAAGGATGGTCATCGCTTACCTCAGATCAAGAAAAGAACATTACCGTAAAACATCATCTTACAATGACTACTGGACTCGATTACACAGTTCCTGAAAACTTCTGTACAGATAAGGAGTGCTTCTTATACAAAAATGAACCTGGTACGTATTGGTACTATCATCAAGGAGCCTATACCGTACTGGACAATATAATAACTGGTGCTGTAAATAAAGATTTTAAGACCTATTTCAATGAAAAGGTACGCGATAAAATTGGTATGCAAGGTTCTTGGGTGAAGACAGGATACTTGAATCTCTATTTTAGCAATGCACGTACGATGGCCCGATTCGGGCTTCTGAACTTAAATAAAGGAATTTGGGATAAAACGGTTATTTTGGATGATCCTTCCTATTTTACGGCGGCAACTACAACATCCCAGGACCTGAACAAATCTTACGGATATCTCTATTGGCTCAATGGCAAAACCAATTTTAAGGTTCCTGGTTCCGAAGAATTGTTTCAAGGTAAACTTATCCCCAATGCACCAGATGACCTCTTTTCGGGTTTGGGAGCTATGGATCAGAAACTATACATCGTTCCTAGTTTAGGGCTCGTGGTGGTAAGAATGGGCGACTCGGCGGACGAAGACGAGTTGGGACCTACCACGTTTGACAATGCATTGTGGGAAAAAATAAATTCCGTAATAAAATAAAATTCAATTCTTAGTCCCTCTTGAAGAAGGAATCAACGAATTCATACTTATTGAAGACTTGTAGGTCTTCAAGGCCTTCGCCTACTCCAATGTACTTGACGGGAATCTGAAATTGGTCCGAAATCCCGATTACAACACCACCTTTGGCCGTTCCATCAAGTTTGGTCACCGCCAATGCATTTACTTCGGTAGCCTTGGTGAATTGTTTGGCTTGTTCAAAGGCATTCTGACCCGTTGAACCATCCAAGACCAATAAGACCTCATGCGGTGTGCCTTCCATCACCTTTTGCATAACGCGTTTTACCTTGGTCAACTCATTCATTAAATTGACTTTGTTATGAAGTCGACCTGCCGTATCAATAATAACCACATCGGCATTTTGCGTAACGGCAGAGCTCAAAGTATCAAAAGCTACAGAAGCAGGATCACTTCCCATTTGTTGTTTAACAATGGGTACCCCAACACGATCTGCCCAAACCTGAAGTTGGTCTATGGCGGCAGCCCGAAAAGTATCCGCTGCACCAAGAACTACTTTCAAACCTTGCTTTTTAAATTGAAAGGCCAATTTGCCAATAGTAGTCGTTTTACCGGCACCGTTGACCCCGACTACCATAATAACATATGGTTTCTTATCCTGTGGTATTCTGAACTCGGAGGTCTCGCCTAAATGGGTCTCAGAAAGCAAACCCGTAATTTCTTCCAGCAAGATTCCGTTCAGCTCATCTGTGCCCATATATTTATCCTTGGCAACCCTTGCCTCTATGCGCTGGATTATCTTCAACGTAGTGTTCACCCCAACGTCGGAGGAGACAAGAACCTCCTCCAAGTTGTCCAGGACATCATCATCAACTTTTGATTTGCCTGCGACCGCCTTGCTAAGTTTTGCAAAAAAAGTAGTCTTGGTCTTTTCAAGACCTTTATCAAGTGTCTCTTTCTTCTTGGAGGAGAAAATATTTTTAAATAAGCTCATAGACTAAAAGAGTTTGATCAAAGATATAAAAATAAGAAGGCCACTTTCAGTAGAAAGTGGCCCATATATCGTTATGATGTAATTGTTACTTTTTTGCAATCCACGCATCTACCATTTCTGGGGCCATTACCGACTCAACAAAAGTATAGGCTCCTGTTTTGGGTGACTTGACCATTTTAATTGCTTTGGTCAATCTTTTTGAACTAGTTTGTAAACTTGCTACCGTCTTCTTTGCCATGGCTTCTTATTTTATCTCTTTATGGACTGTCATTCTTTTCAAAATAGGATTGAACTTTTTAATTTCCATCCTTTCCGGTGTATTTTTCTTATTCTTCGTGGTTACGTACCTAGAAGTTCCATGCTGCCCAGATTCTTTATGTTCTGTACATTCCAATATCACCTGAATTCTATTGCCTTTCTTTGCCATTGTTCTCTATATTATTAAGGACTACTTAAGCAATCCTTGTGCCTTCGCTTCTTTTAAAACTGCCGAAATCCCTTTCTTGTTGATAGATTTCAAACCCTTGGCAGAAACTTTTAAAGTAACCCAACGATCTTCTTCTGGGATATAAAAACGCTTTTTAGAAAGATTTACATTAAATCTTCTTTTAGTCTTATTGATGGAAAAGGATACATTGTTCCCGAACATTGCGCTCTTTCCAGTAATTTCACAAACTTTTGACATTGCGTTGAGGTTTTCTTATAAACAGGGTGCAAATTTATATCATTTTTACGGGACGTACAAATTCTCACCTAGAATTTTAGAATTTCTTTTTGTAGCATCTCAAAGCTTTTGTTTACAGACTTCTCAACAATTCTTTCGCGATGGTTTCCCATGTTGAATTTTTCGGCGAAAACCCTCTTGGGAGTGGCTATGGCAATGCATACCGTCCCTATTTCAGCATCTGAATCACCTTTTGTTGGCCCGGCATTTCCGGTGGTGGCAATTGCAAAATCGGTCTTTAACAATTTTCTGACATTCTGGGCCATGGCACAAGCAACTTCGATACTGACCACTGAATGTTTTTTAATAACAGCTTCGGGCACGTTCAATACATTTATTTTCGCTTCCGTTGCATAACTCACCACGCAGCCCTTAAAATATTGCGAAGCCCCCGGAATTGCAGTGATATGCTCGGCAATGCTGCCCCCTGTGAAGCTTTCGGCAGTTGAAAGGGTTATTTTTCTATCGGTAAGCAGTTTACCAACTATTTCCTCCAAGGTTTGATCATCCTCAGTGCCATATAATATATCACCTAATAATGGGTAGAGTTTTTTAGATTCCAATGCGACCGCTTTTTCTAAAATTTCTTTGTTAGGACCTTTAGCGGTTAATCGCAACCTTACTTTTCCCAAGTTTGGAAGGTATGCCAGTTTCACAAAAGAAGGAAGATTTTCCTCCCATTCCGCTATTCTATCTGCAATGGCACTTTCACCCAGACCATAGGTCACCAATGTTTTATGAAGAATATAAGGGCGGTCAAAGCGATCCATTAGTTTAGGAATAACAGTGGTCGTGATTAAATTTTTCATTTCGAAGGGAACACCTGGTAGTGAAACAAATACGGTCCCGCCTTCATCAAACCACATGCCCGGGGCAGTACCGTATGCATTGTAAAGAGCTGTGGCCTTTGATGGCACCAAGGCCTGTTTCCTATTGATTTCGGAAATGGGTGCAGTTGTAATATATGTTCTGAAGAGCTCCTCCACATTGCTCAAAACCTCTTTGTTTTCAATTAGGGTATCATTGAAAAACTCGCAAAAGGTGTGCTTTGTGATATCATCCTTGGTAGGCCCCAATCCGCCGGTTACAATAATTATGGAAGCTCGGGATTTAGCCTCTCCCAAGGCATTTAGAATATGGATCCGGTCGTCCTGGACTGAAGTTATCTGATATACGGAAACACCGATCTTATTGAGTTCCTTGGCAATGAATGCTGAATTTGTATCAACGACCTGGCCAATGAGAATCTCATCGCCAATTGTAATAATCTCAGCAAACATTAAAGGTGAAAGTCTTTTTTAAGTTCGCCCACCACTTGGTGAATATCTTGTTTAAGAATGGGGAACACTTTTTGAATCTCGGACATGTTGGCCGCATTTTTACCCAAGGTCTCTATCTGAAGTGCGGCTGCACGGGTCTGCTCCATGCCCAACAAATCTACATTGGGTTTAATTTTATGAGCCAGTTGGTATACTTTTTCATGGTTGCCTTGTGCCAAGGCAACTTCTAGGTCTTGCAGGTCTTGGGGCACTTCTTCCAAGAAAACCGATATTACAGAACTGATGAAATCCTCATCCCCATCAGCCATCTCATTGATTTTATCAAGATTATAAATCATTATTTTACTTTTAACGAAAAGAGTTCATGCCCTTCCAATACCCCCGAAAGGTAGTCATTTGTTGCTATTTTTCCAACACCGGAAGGTGTTCCGGTAAAAATAATATCACCCTTCTTTAAGGTAAAGAATTTGGAAACGTATGAGATCAACTCATCAATTTTCCAAAGCATCATCGCGGTATTTCCATTTTGGACTTCAATTCCATTTTTTAATAGCTTAAAACTCAGATTATCCAAATCTTTAAAATCTGACTTTGAGATCCATTTACCGATAACTGCGGATCCATCAAAACCTTTTGCCTTTTCCCATGGAAGGCCTTTTTCCTTTAATTGGGATTGAAGGTCCCTGGCGGTAAAGTCAATTCCCAAACCTATTTCATCATAATAGTTGTGGGCAAACTTTATATCAATATGTTTTCCCACCTTCTTTATTTTCACAAGCACTTCTACCTCATGATGAATTTCCTGGCTAAAATCCGGAATATAGAAATCCTGTTCCTTTGGCAATATAGCCGAATCAGGTTTTATAAAGACAACGGGGTCAACTGGACGTTCATTCGTCAATTCTTTGATATGTTCGGTGTAGTTGCGGCCTATACAGACTAATTTCATACGATGTTATGGGTGGTGAATTGTTTCTATTCCAGATTCCGTTTTTTATCCCAACTTGGTATTCAACTTGCTCAATTTTATTTGGGTCAGTATCTTTTTGGTATATAAGGGAAAATCTGCATTCAAGATCCATCCAAAATACCCGGGTTCCGATTCAAGAACATCATGGACTTTTTTTCCTTTATGTTTTCCAAATGCAAATACTTCTTCATTGTTTTCATCAAACGCAATGAATCCGGCAAAATCGGCAAATTGCCTGTGTGTAGAAAATTCGGCCAATTTTTTCACATTATTTTCCAATTCAGGGTAGCGATCTAGTTGGGAAAGTAACACTTCATAAGTTGCATGTGTATCAGCCTCTGCACTATGGGCATCGGTTAGGTCCTTATCACAATAGAATTTATAGGCTGCCTCCAGGGTGCGTTTTTCCATTTTATGAAAAATGGTCTGCACATCAATTGAAACCATATTCTTCATATCAAAGTCCACTTCGGCCCGTAACATCTCTTCGGCCAAAAGCGGGATGTCAAAACGATCTGAATTAAATCCTCCGAGATCACAATCCTTGATCATTTTATAAATTTCTTTGGAAAGTTCTTTAAAAGTGGGCTCGTTGGCCACCTTTTCATTGGAAATACCGTGAATTGCAGTAGATTCTTCTGGGATTTGCATTTCGGGGTTAACCAACCAAGTTTTGCTTTCTTTATTACCGTTGGGGTAGATCTTCAAAATTGAAATTTCAACAATACGGTCCTTGGCAACATTGATGCCTGTGGTCTCCAAATCAAAAAAGCAAATGGGTTTTGAAAGTTTCAACTCCATGATCAACATTTCTTTCCGCAAAGATAGGCCTTACAAAGGTCTATGGAAATACTAAACATATTTATTTGAAGTTTACCAAAAGAGCCGAACATGATAAATCATATTTTTGGGCTATGAAGCTTTTTTTAAATTCCTTGGAAATGGACGATAGGCGTAATAGTGTAAGACTTCCTCCAAAGCCATTTGCAATGCCAAATTGATTGGCACTATCGTATGTCCCAATCTAAAATCTATATGTCCCAACTTTTGATAGTAATCTGAAAAAATGGGTATTTCAAGACCGTTTTTTAGGGCCTGGACTGTTTTAAGGTAATTTTCTTCTTGGTTTTCCTTAATTATTTTGCAAGTTGCCAATCGAAGTTGTCCCAACTTATCCCTATTTGCACCATACCCAAAAAGACGGCATATTAAACCCCGATACGGGTATTCACTGCAGCGACCCTTACCTTCATCCACCACAGACAACTGACTAAAGAGTATACAAATAGAATTTGGCTCTTTTTGCAATCTTTGAAGCACTTCTAACGCTTTGCCTTCCACAAATTGATGGAACGCCCACGGTAAGAATTCCAAAGGGGAAGCTTCCACATCTGGCTTTGTGCAACATTTTCCACAACCCGAGACACAGCTTAATTTGCTTTCCGATTGAAAAGCAGCAATTTCCTTTTCCAAACGGGCATACAATAAATTTACCGAATGTACCTTACGACGAATTGACATGGAATTATCCTAATTTTTGGGCAAATGTACATTAGAAATTCACTCTCAAACAATTTATTTATTTCAGCTAAAATAAGATAAGCAACTGTTCATTAACAATTGGAAATCGCATCCCAAAAAAAATTAGCTCCCTATTTCATCCTTGGGTTAAAAAAAAGGCTCCAACAGTATCGGAGCCTTTATGCTTTAAAATGTTAGTAGGCTAAATTTCCCTATTGAAATCCCACGCTTCCAGATAATCCGCTACATACTTAGCGAACATGCTACCTAACGCACCATTTACCACCCGATGGTCATAGCTGTGGGACAAATACATTTTACTGCGAATACCGATAAAATCACCCTCCGGGGTTTCGATTACCGAAGGGATTTTTCGAATAGCCCCTAATGCCAGAATTCCTACTTGTGGTTGATTGATTATTGGTGTTCCAAAAACACTGCCAAACGTACCCACGTTGGTAACGGTATAAGTGCCATCCTGAACCTCATCAGGTTTTAATTGATTGTGCCGGGCCCTATTCGCCAAGTCGTTGACAACCTGTGCCATTCCCACCAAATTAAGTCGATCGGCATTTTTGATGACCGGAACAATAAGATTGCCATCCGGCAATGCGGCAGCCATACCAATATTTATGTTCTTTTTCTTAATAACGGCATCACCTTTAACAGAAATATTCATCATCGGGAAATTCTTAAGGGCTTTTGCCACTGCCTCCATGAAAATAGGAGTAAACGTTAATTTTTCACCCTCTCTTTTCTCAAAAGAATCCTTCATCTTGTTGCGCCAATTCACAATATTGGTGACATCAACTTCTATAAAACTTTGGACATGGGCAGAAGTTGAAACACTTTCAACCATGTGTTTGGCAATTAATTTGCCCATTCTGGTCATTTCAATGACTTCATCAGACCCGGTTGGTACAGGTGCCGTTGGTGTTGATTTTTGAAGGTCTGAACCAACGGTCTTTTCAATTACAACGGGTTCTTCTTTTGCAATTACCGGAGGGGTATTCTCCTTTTGAACCTGTCCTTTGTTGGTTATGAACTCTAAGATATCGTCCTTGGTCACCCTGCCCTCTTTACCTGTACCGGCAATAGCATCTAATTCAGATATCGAAATACCTTCCTCTTTGGCTATGTTCCTAACCAATGGGGAGTAAAACCGATCCGATGGATTATCCTTATTATTCAATACTTCCAGAGGCTGGTGGCCACTAGCCGTTTCCTTTGCCGAAATCACAGTTTCTTCAAGGGCTTCCGCCGTGCTTTCTGCTACATTGGAATTTGCCTGGATTTCAGTTGTAACCTTTGATACCGGAGACTCTTGACCATTTAATTCAATAATCGCCACTGTCTGTCCCACTTTTATAATATCATCAATATTAAAAAGCTTCTCTACCAAAACGCCATGAACCTCGCTGGGCACCTCAGAATCGACCTTATCCGTCGCAATCTCAAAAACCGCCTCATCCATTTCTATGGTATCCCCAACATTTTTCAACCATGCGGTCAAAGTTGCTTCCGCAACACTTTCGCCCATTCTCGGCAATTTTAATTCAAACTTTGACATATTGATATTTTATTACCTTTTTTAAGCCTATTTTTTGCAAAAATAATAAAATGGTAGGCTCACTTATGAATTCAATGCACTATTAATTCGCTTTCAAGGAACCCTCGAATGGAATTCTATTAAGGATACTTCTTCCCAGCGTTACCTCATCCGCAAATTCCAATTCATCACCTACGGCAATTCCTCGGGCTATGGTCGAAGTATTGATATCCAGACCCTCTATTTGTTTATAGATATAAAAGTTCGTCGTATCACCTTCCATTGTGGAACTTAAGGCAAAAATAAGTTCCTTTACAAGTCCCTTTTTAGTTTTGTCAATCAATGATAATATGTTCAAGTTTTGAGGACCAATACCTTCCATTGGCGAAATTTTTCCACCCAAAACATGATAAAGCCCCCTATATTGCCCTGTATTTTCGATGGCCATTACATCCCTAACATCTTCAACCACACACACAAGTGTTTGGTCCTTTTGGGGCTCGCACAAATTTCACAAAGTTCTACATCCGAAATATTATGGCAACTGGTGCAAAACTTAACCTTGGTACGCAGGTTCTCCAACGCATCTGTCAATTTGGTGGTGCGATCATTAGGCTGCTTAAGTAAGTGAAGAACCAAGCGCAATGCCGTTCTCTTGCCTATGCCCGGTAATTGGGACATTTCGTAGACCGCATTTTCCAAAAGTTTTGATGAAAAATCCATTCGATTGATTTAAGGGACAAAATTACATACTATTTTTACTTTTTGTACTTTACCGTAAATTAATTTGCATGACTCCAACCCATATTCTTCTATTGATAAGTGGCTATTTTATGCTGCTGATGTTGATCTCCTATTTTACCGGAAAAAACGATTCCAACGATGATTTCTTCAAAGCGGGCAAATCCTCACCTTGGTTTTTGGTGGCGTTTGGCATGGTCGGCGCCTCACTCTCTGGAGTAACATTCATTTCAGTACCCGGCGGAGTGGAAGTCGGAAGTTTCGGTTATATGCAGGTAGTCTTTGGTTATCTCGTAGGTTACTTGATCATCGCATATGTATTGATGCCCATATACTATAATCTGAACGTTACCTCTATTTATGAATATTTGGAGCAGCGATTTGGAAGGTTCAGTTATAAAACCGGTGCATTGTTCTTCTTTCTATCCAAGGTATTGGGTGCCGCTTTTCGGCTTTTCTTAGTGGCGATTGTATTGCAACAATTCGTTTTTGATGATTTAGGAATTCCCTTTGAATTGACGGTGACCTTATCCATTTTTCTTATCTGGGTATATACGCAAAGAGGCGGTATAAAAACGATAGTGTGGACGGATACCCTGCAAACTACATTTATGTTGGCCTCGGTAGGGCTCTGCATTTACTTTATCAATGAGAAATTGGGGTGGGGATTGGGAGAATTCATGGCTTCCGAGGAGTTGAAAAAATATAGCAAAATTATTTTCTCCGACGATTTTTCGGATAGAGGGCACTTTATAAAATCATTCCTTGGAGGTATGTTCATTGCCATATGCATGACGGGACTGGATCAAGACATGATGCAAAAAAACTTGACTTGTAAAACATTGAAAGATGCCCAAAAGAACATGGTATCTTTCAGTTTTGTTTTGGTCATCGTAAATTTTATCTTTTTACTTTTAGGTGCACTTCTTTTTATTTATGCCCAAAAATTTCAGATACAAGTTCCAATTATGGATGGGGCCCCAAAATCTGATCTGCTTTTTCCTGAAATTGCCATTAAAGGAGGTTTGGGGCCTATAGTGGGCATTACCTTTCTATTGGGACTTATTGCGGCAGCTTATAGCAGTGCTGACAGTGCCTTGGCCTCATTGACTACTTCATTCTGTGTTGATTTCTTAAATATTGATGAACGTCCAGAAGCAATGCAAAAAAAACTGCGTAAAAAAGTACATATTGCCATGGGCGTGCTCCTTATTATCGTAATAATCATATTCAAATATGTTTTGCAAAGAAATGTCATAGATGGCGTCCTTACCGTGGCAACTTATACCTATGGACCACTCTTGGGGCTATTTTCCTTTGGAATATTTACAAACTATAAGGTTAAGGATAAGTATGTGCTTTTTGTAGCAATGGGTGCTGTACTTTTGATTATGGGAATTGCCAACCTGCCTACTGAATGGCTGGGTGGTTATGTTATCGGGTATGAGCTATTGCCGATCAACGGGCTCATCACTTTTATGGGTTTGTGGCTTATCCGGGATAAGAAAAAAATAACAACGCAAAAAGTTTAGCAAAGCTTTGGTACCTGGCTCCTTAATATTGCCCTGTAGCCAAAAGTACCAAAGTACAGGCGACCGCTACCTCAATTCCGCTTTTCTCCAAAATATCATAAAATTCAGGATTTTCGGTTCCGGGATTAAATATTACCCTTTTAGGATGTAATTTTACTATGGCGTTGTAGTAGGCTTCTTGCATTTGGGGATTCATATACAAAGTAATGGTATGTATATTTTGAAAATCGCTTAAATTGCCCTTTATTTGCACACCTGAAACTTCCCCAAGTTTTGATCCGAAAGCCTCGGTGGCAATATCGCTGTCAACTAGTCGTTTTAATGCTAAATTGCTATAACTGTCCGGTTTCAAGGAAGCTCCGAATACAAGTGTTTTTTTCATTTGTTAAAGTTGTTGTGGGGTACGTAACTTTTCTGGAAAAAAGTCGTCTATTAGTGGTAATTAGTGAATAAAACTTACATTTTATTATAAGTAGTTGATAACGCTATATGTTTATAGTTAATGGTTAGTGTTTAGTATAGCCTATCAACGAAAGAACCCCGGCAGAAATGTCGGGGTTTTATATTTTTACCATCTTATGACTGCACTGCCCCAAGTGAAGCCGCTACCAAATGCTGCCAATACCACCAAATCTCCTGATTTAATTTTTCCTTGTTCCCAGGCCTCCGTTAGGGCAATTGGAATGGAAGCGGCCGTGGTATTGCCATACCTCATTATATTATTAAAGACTTGATCCTCCTTGAGTCCAAATTTATTCTGTATAAACTGGGAAATTCTAAGATTGGCCTGGTGTGGAACCAACATGTCAATATCCGAAGGCTGTAGGTTGTTGGCCGCCAATCCTTCCATAATTACCTCGCTAAAACGAACTACCGCATTTTTAAAAACGAACTGACCGTTCATGTGCGGTAAATAAGATTCGTCATTGGGGTCATTGTCGGCAACAATATCGCTCACCCATCTGCCTCCCATTCCTGGAGCCAATAACGAAAGTTCCTCTGCATGTTGACCTTCCGAATGTAAATGAGTGGACAATATGCCTTTGGTAGTATCTTTCTCCCTGCTGAGAATTGCGGCACCCGCCCCATCCCCAAAAATAACGGATACTCCCCTACCCCTTGTGGTCATATCCAGTCCTTTGGAGTGAATTTCCGATCCAATGACCAGTACGTTCCTGTACATACCGCTCTTAATATATTGGTCGGCGACGGAAATTCCGTAAACGAATCCGGAACATTGGTTTCGAACATCCAAGGCTCCAACGGTTTTGATCCCCAAATCACGCTGTACCAAAACCCCAGGGCCGGGAAAATAATAATCTGGACTCAAGGTCGCAAAGACGATAAAATCAATTTCATCTTTATGTATCCCGGCTCTTTCAATGGCAATTTTGGCAGCCTTCACCCCCATTGAAGTGGTCGTTTCCTTACTACCGGGAAGCACGTGACGACGTTCCTTTATCCCGGTCCGTTCTTGTATCCACTCATCATTGGTATCCATTATTTTGGATAGGTCGTCATTGGTTACGACATTATTTGGAACAAAAAAACCAAGCCCCGTAATTTTTGAATTGTACATATTTCACCTATTATATTCAATAAAATATAGCATTTCCTTTCCTTTTATCAAGATTGATATATTTCGTTACATCGGAAAACCCAAGGTAACAAAAATACACTATTACGTATAAGTTTATTGAAGAATCGGCAATTTTAGCTGCATTTGATTGCCCAATAATTCAGAAGGCGTATGATTCATAAAAGAAAACGTGTCATCTGGGGGACAACACGTTTTCAAACAACCTAACCAATAATCAATAATTTTATGGAACTAACTTTTTCATAGCAATTAATTTCCATAACCTTACAAATATAATTATTGTTTAACTTTTAAACAAATTATTTAAACAAAAATATTTCAACATTAATACTCGCCCGATTGCCGATTGGTTTTTAGGTGCAAAAAATCATTGTCAAAATAAAGAGTGTCAGTTTGTCACTTTGTGGTATTGTGGTATTTTTTTTGACTGGTCTAAGCGATTAACATTTAAAATGAAATTAGAAGATGGCAACAGGTAAGATCAATGTTTCAGTGGATAATATTTTTCCACTTATTAAAAAGTTCTTGTACAGTGATCACGAAATTTTTCTTCGTGAACTGGTTTCCAATGCTACGGATGCCACCCTAAAGTTGAAGCATTTAGCGTCAATAGGAGAGGCAAAAGTGGAGTATGACAATCCCCAAATCGAAATAAAGGTTGATAAAAAGGGTAAGAAATTGCACATTATTGACCAAGGACTTGGCATGACAGAGGAAGAGGTCAAAAAATACATAAATGAGGTTGCCTTTTCGGGAGCGGAGGAGTTTTTGAACAAATATGAAGATTCCGCCAAAGATTCTGGAATCATTGGTCATTTTGGTCTCGGATTCTATTCCGCCTTTATGGTGGCCAAAAAAGTTGAAATCCTGACCAAGAGTTTCCAGGATGAACCGGCCGTTCATTGGACATGTGATGGGTCTCCGAATTTTACATTGGCCCAAGGCAAGAAAGAAGATCGCGGTACCGAAATCATCCTGCACATTGCCGATGACTCCAAAGAGTTTTTAGAGGAAAATAGAATACGCGAACTGTTGCGAAAATACAACAAGTTTATGCCTATTCCGATCAAGTTCGGAACCAAAACAGAAACACTTCCCAAGCCCGAAGGTGCCAAGAAAGAAGATCCGGCCCCGACCAAAGAGGTTGACAATATCATCAACAACCCCAACCCGGCCTGGACCAAGCAGCCCGCAGATTTAAAAGACGAGGATTACAAGGCTTTCTATCGTGAATTGTATCCCATGCAATTTGAAGAGCCGTTGTTCAACATTCATTTGAATGTTGATTATCCGTTCAATTTGACCGGAATTCTTTATTTCCCCAAATTGACCACAGACCTCAACATACAAAAAGATCGCATTCAGTTGTATCAGAACCAGGTTTTCGTGACCGATAATGTAGAGGGCATCGTGCCAGAATTCCTGACCATGTTGCGTGGTGTTATTGATTCCCCCGACATTCCCTTGAACGTCTCTAGATCGTATTTGCAAGCAGATGGTGCCGTTAAAAAGATAGCTTCCTATATCACTCGAAAAGTAGCCGATAAGCTGGCATCGCTCTTTAAGAACAATCGCGAGGATTTTGAAAAGAAATGGAACGATATCAAGATTGTCATAGAATACGGAATGCTATCAGAGGAAAAATTCTTCGAAAAAGCTGAAAAATTTGCCCTTTATCCTACGGTTGACGGCGCCTACTTTACGTTTGAGGAACTGCAGGAAAAAATAAAGGCAAATCAGACCGATAAGGATGACAAATTGGTTGTTCTCTATGCCTCGGACAAAGAAGCGCAACATAGTTACATTGAGTCCGCAAAGGCCAAAGGGTATGAAGTTTTATTGATGGATTCGCCAATTATTTCGCATTTGATGCAAAAATTGGAAACCTCTAAAGAGAAAGTGTCCTTTGCCCGGGTTGATGCAGATCATATTGATAAATTGATCCATAAGGACGAAACCCAAATTTCCAAACTATCCGATGAAGAAAAAGATCAATTGAAAACCGAATTGGAAACCGTGGTAAAAGATAGAGGGTATACCATTCAAATGGAGTCTATGGACAGTGATGCCGCTCCTTTCATAATCACAGAACCGGAGTTTATGCGCCGTATGAAGGATATGCAGCGAAGTGGGGGCGGAGGAATGTTCGGCATGGGCAATATGCCCGATATGTACAACCTGATCGTGAATACAAATCACGAACTGGTGGGTGAAATCCTGAACACCAAGACCGAAAAGAAACGCGAACGCCTTATCAACCAGTCCATTGACTTGGCCCGCCTTTCAAAAGGCCTGCTAAAAGGGGAGGAATTGACCAATTTTATTAAGCGTAGTTACGAGATGGTGAAATAATCCCTGACCGATCGCTATGCGAAGCCGAAGCGAAAGGAATTAAACTTAGAAGCTAATTTTTCACGACCGCCCGCAAAGGGCGGTTTTTATATTTGCCCAAAACCGAGAGTACATTTAATTAGAAATATAGTAACTTGTTACTATAAACAATTGTTGGGCATAATTCCCTTCATAACGATAGGATATTTCGATAATTTTCAAATGATTGAAGTTGTAAGTAGGAAATTTAAATCTATCTATTAATCGGAATCTAAGTTAGCACCTCGAATACAATGAAACATCTTGTTCTCATAATACTCATCATTTCCTTTTCTTCTTGCAAAAATAATAAGGATACACAAAGTTATATTGTCGATAATGGTTCAGGGTATCCCAATTTGGACAGCTTGGAACTAGATTTTAACAATTGGTGGACTTATCATGAAAACAATATATCGCTCGCTTTAGATTTTATAGCGATCAATGACAAATCTGAACAAATTACAAAGGACGAGTTTTTTATGGCTCTAACTTCTGGGGAGTTTATTCCATACAAGTTGGATACAAATGACAGCTTGGTCAATTATAAGTTATTTAAACTAACCAAATCCGCGAACCAGGGCATAAGAAGTACCATTAAAAATACAACTAAGACAAGTTATAACCATTTCAAATTGGAAGGCGAAAGCTTTCCTGAATTCGATTTTACCGATTTGAATGGAAACCATTACACTAAAAATAACACAAAAGACAAAACAATTATTCTAAAATGCTGGTTTATAAACTGTGAACCTTGTGTTGCGGAGTTTCCTGAACTCAACGCACTCGTTGAAAGAAATACACATCGGAATGATATTCTATTTATAAGTTTGGCATTGGATTCAAAATCAGAGTTAGAAAAATTCTTGAATAAAAAACATTTTGCGTACCAAGTTGTATCTGAGCAAAAGACCTTTATTTATGATAAGTTAGAAGTTAATATATTCCCTACTCATTATATTATTGAACCAAATGGGTTAATTAAAAAAGTATTCAATAAATCAACCGAACTGATTTCCTTCCTGGAAAATAAAAAAATCATTCTAGCGGAAGGAAATAAAATTGTCCCACCACCTCCAGCGCCAGCATCACCATCACCGATGTAAAAAAGCTATGCCCAAAATTGGTAACCATTGCACAAGCCCCTAATCGCCATAGAACGGATTCATATAAGCCCTTTACGAGGGCTTTTTTCATGCCCGCCCAGAAGTTGAAAGCCAATTTTGATGCTTTGCAGGGACACCGAATAGGTTTCGTATTCAACCACTTAAATTGTCGCATTTATCCTCTTAAAGTATTGTTTTTACAAGCTAGATTTGTCTTGTGCCAAAGAAGTTTTTGAAGATATGGGAAAATTAATGGCCATGTCAATATTTGGGCGTTTCACTCAAAAGTAAGCGATACAGTCTCACGTGCGCTCGAAGGTACCTGATGTGAAGAGCTATCATATATTTCCCCTATGATCTTGTACAAGTCCGGAATTACGGTTTTGATCATTTGGGAACTACTGTTCATCAATACACAAATACCCAAATCGTCTTCAGGGTACATTGCAATTTCATTTCTAAAATGGTTTACGCTTCCTCCATGGTGCCAAATGGTTTTTTCTTCTTTGGTACCCTCGGCAATAAATTTATGGATCCTCCATCCAAAGCCATAGGATGATGTGGTGTGTCCTGGCCAACTTTTGTAATATTTTCGGCCCAAATCGATTTCTATGCGCGGCTCAAAGGCCTCGGCTATTACAGTTTTGTTCATTACCTCGGGATTGTGGCCCAACAAAAAACGCATCCATTTACCCATATCAAGGGCACTTGCATTGATTCCGCCTGCAGCTATCGCATTGTGGTAACTGTTGGAAAGTTTGACACTTTTCCACACATTTCCGTTTTTAGTATGCGGCACGGCAATATCTTGGGATTTCAACAAAGTTTCATAATCTGTTATTGCCGTGGTCATTCCCAACGGTCTAAAAAACCGATTTTGGAATAATGTAGAAATATCCTGCCCTGTAGCTTTTTGCATCATGGAAGCGCTAAGGGCGAACATGGCATTTTGATAGCTATACATTGAGCCAGGCTCACTTATAGGAGTAACCTCCCTGAATTTTTTGGCAATAACATCCAAGGATACTCCTGCATCAACAAGGTTGGTAAAACTGTGATAAGGCGTACCTGAAGTATGCGATAAAATTTTGGCCAAAGTGATTTTATCGGTATTATTTTTATCGCCCAATTGAAACTCGGGAATATAATCACTGACCTTATCTTCCCATTTTAGTTTGCCTTCATTTTCCAGTTCGGTGGCCAATACCCCAGTAAATCCCTTGGAAAGTGATCCTAAGCGAAATACTGTTTGTCCGTCTACTTTGTCCTTATAATTAATATTTTTTTTGCCATACCCCTCAGAAAGCAAAATGGAATCACCTTTAACAATGCTTACACCGGCTCCGACCATATCTTCCGCTCCAAATGCTTTTTCAAAATAGGCCTTCACTGCAGCCTTTAACTCTTTTCGCCTCAATTCGTATTGAAGCTGATTCTCCAATTCCATTGGGTGCTGTTCTTGTCCAATAGCCGAATCTTCGGTTTCGGAGGTAACATTAGCTTGAAAACCATGTATGACAGTTAGAATAAAAAACGTGGAAATTATCAGAATCGCACCTACCAAGATTTTAAGTCGTCGCATCAATTTGGTTTATTTGATTTAGGCGGGAAAATATTTTTACCAAGTAACCATCTTATTGATTAAACGCCTAATTTTCACTAATATTTCACTATTTACTTGGTTACTTTTAAGCAATTTATTTTTTTTAATTACATGTATTTCAAATAATGCCAAAAACGCAGTACTACATTTACGTTGTAGAACTTCATAGCAAAGTATTTACCGAAAATAGAAGATTCAGGGAGGCCAATCCCCAATTTAACGGGGTACTGCAATGCCTTTATGTGGGAATGACCAGTAAAACGCCTAAAGAGAGGTTTGAGCAGCATAAAACTGGTTATATCAATAAAAAAGGACATAAATTATCTTCCAATATTGTCCAAAAATATGGTATGTACTTACGCCCCAACCTCTATAATCATATAAATCCCTTGGCTACAAAAGATGAAGCCCTAAAAATGGAGGAAAAGCTTGCGATGGACTTACGCAGACAGAGATATGCAGTTTGGTTCAATTAAGAACAGTTGTCTCGAGCAAAGTCAAGAGACATTTGTGATCCTAAACGGTACTCGAACTGACAGAATTTATTTTGACAGGTACATTTTTCTTCTGTGGTACAATTCATAGAATTGGTCATCTTTAAGACTGTCAATAAAGAGAATGCTTTCACCGGTACTTTTCATTTCAGGCCCTAAATTTTTATTTACGTTAGGGAATTTATTAAATGAGAATACGGGTTGCTTAATGGCATAACCCTCCAATTGTGGATTAAATTTGAAATCCTTTACCTTCTTCTCTCCCAACATAACTTTAGTGGCATAATTCACATAGGGCTCCTTATACGCCTTGGCAATAAAGGGAACCGTACGCGATGCTCTCGGGTTTGCCTCAATAATATAGACCATATCATCCTTAATGGCGAATTGAATGTTGATCAATCCAACAGTGTTCAATGCTAAAGCTATTTTCTTGGTATGATCCTTTATTTGCTGCATTACAAACTCCCCTAAATTAAAAGGTGGCAATGTGGCATTGGAGTCACCTGAGTGGATCCCACAGGGTTCAATATGCTCCATAATGCCTATAATGTACACATCTTTTCCATCACAAATGGCATCAGCTTCAGCCTCGATGGCACCATCCAAATAGTGGTCCAGCAACAATTTATTATTTGGAATTTTGTGAAGCAGATCTACGACATGTTCTTCCAATTCCTCTTTGTTGATAACAATTTTCATTCCCTGACCTCCCAAAACATAGGAAGGTCTCACCAAAAGAGGAAAATTAAGTCTATCCGAAAGTGCAAGGGCTTCATCCGCCGTTTCTGCGACTCCGAATTCTGGGTAAGGAATATTATTTTCCTGTAGGAGCCTTGAGAAGCTTCCCCTATCCTCGGCCAAATCCAAAGACTCATAACTAGTTCCGATTATTTTAATTCCGTATTTAGATAATTTTTCGGCTAATTTCAGGGCTGTTTGCCCTCCAAGTTGTACAATGACACCTTCCGGCTTTTCATGGCGAATGATATCATAGATATGCTCCCAAAAAACCGGTTCAAAATAGAGTTTGTCTGCAGTATCAAAATCCGTAGAAACCGTTTCTGGGTTGCAATTGATCATGATGGTTTCGTAACCGCATTCGGCTGCTGCCAATACACCGTGGACACAGCAGTAATCAAATTCTATTCCCTGGCCAATGCGATTGGGTCCCGAACCGAGCACTACAATTTTCTTCTTTTCGGTTACTATACTGTCATTTTGGACATAGCGCTCCCCGTCCGCAGTTTCAATTTCAGCTTCAAAAGTAGAATAGTAATACGGGGTCATGGCTTTGAATTCAGCAGCACAGGTATCTACTAATTTATATATCCTATTGACACCCATCTCTACTCTTTTGTTATAGACTTCACTTTCGTAACAGTCCAACATGTGAGCAATCTGTCTATCCGCGAAACCTTTTTGTTTTGCCTCGAGCATCAATTCTTTGGAAAGGCTCGCAATGGTATACTTGGAAATTTCTTTTTCCAAATGATGTAATTCCTCATATTGACGCAAGAACCACATATCAATTTTTGTAATATCATGGATTCGGCTCAACGGAATTCCCATTTGAATGGCATCATAGATGACAAAAACCCGATCCCAACTAGGAATCGTTAATTTGCTTATGATTTGGTCATAATCGGTATATCCCTTTCCATCAGCACCAAGTCCGTTTCTTTTTATCTCAAGGGATTGGGTCGCCTTGTGGAGTGCTTCTTGAAACGAGCGTCCGATTCCCATTACCTCCCCAACCGATTTCATTTGAAGCCCCAAGGTTCTATCAGAACCTTCGAATTTATCAAAATTCCATCTTGGAATTTTCACGATGACATAATCTAAGGTAGGTTCAAACAATGCCGAAGTAGATTTTGTGATCTGATTGTCCAATTCGTCCAGCGAATATCCTATGGCCAATTTGGTGGCAATTTTTGCAATCGGATATCCAGTTGCTTTAGATGCCAATGCAGATGATCGCGACACCCTTGGGTTGATCTCTATGGCAATAATATCTTCTTTCTCATCTGGGCTCACCGCAAACTGAACGTTACATCCTCCTTCAAAATCACCAATGCTGCGCATCATTTTGATGGCCATGTCGCGCATCTTTTGAAATGTTCTGTCAGATAGCGTCATTGCAGGTGCCACGGTTATGGAGTCTCCCGTATGTATGCCCATGGGATCCATATTTTCAATGGTACACATGATGACCACATTGTCATTACAATCACGCAAAAGCTCTAGTTCATATTCTTTCCAGCCCATCAGGGCCTTATCTATCATCACTTCATGAATGGGCGAAATTTCGAGACCTCGACTCAATAATTCATCGAAGTCTTCGGGTTTATAAACAATTGCCGCACCGGCACCACCCAAGGTATAGGATGCGCGAATAACCAAGGGGAAGCCAAATTCTTGAGCTATCTCCTTCCCTTTTAGAAATGATGTAGCCGTCGCCTGTGGGGCCATCCCCACTCCTATTTTTAGCATCAATTCACGGAATTTCTCACGATCCTCCGTGATATTGATCGCATCAATATCCACACCTATTAATTCTACTCCAAAATCTTTCCAAATTCCTTTTTCATCGGCCTCTATACATAGGTTCAATGCAGTTTGTCCGCCCATTGTGGGCAATACGGCATCAATCTGCGGATGTTCCTTTAAAATTTCAATAATAGATTTTGTCGTCAAAGGCTTTAAATACACATGATCAGCCATTGATGGGTCTGTCATGATGGTCGCCGGATTGCTATTTATGAGAATAGTTTCTATCCCATCCTCCCGGAGGGAACGCAATGATTGCGATCCTGCGTAATCAAACTCACAGGCTTGTCCTATTACTATGGGACCTGAACCAATAATTAATACCGAATTTAAATCTTTCCTTTTTGGCATTTTATAGTTTTTATCTCACAATCGGTCAAAAAAAAGGTGCTACTTCCGAAAAAGTAACACCCTTATTTTGAATTGATTCAATCATTATTTTTTATGTCTCGGCTCAGAAGATACAGTTAATTTCTTTCTTCCTTTTGCTCTTCTGCGTGCAAGAACTTTTCTTCCGTTAACAGATGCCATGCGCTCCCTAAAACCATGTTTGTTTCTTCTCTTTCGCTTTGATGGCTGATATGTTCTTTGTGTACCGGGCATTTTATAATCCTTTTTGTTGTTCTAAAAACTTGCAGGTTCGGCCCGCAAAATCTGGGCGCAAATATACAAAGACTTTTTGCTTTGACAAATGAATTAAAAAAATATTTTCAAAGATAGCTTACCTGCCTCAGGTCTGTTTTTATTACTTTTGCAAAAGTAAAAATTTTGGCCATACCCCCTCAATTATGAAACACTCATTTGGACTGGTTCTGTTTCTATTTTGCAATGTTGGCATCTTTGCCCAAAACACCTTAAAATACAATCTAAAAAAGGGTGATGTTTTTACTGTGGAACAGGAAGCCCAACAAATAATTACACAAGAATTGGAGGGAGAGACCCATGAACTGACCAATAAAATTGATGGCATTCTTGAGTTTAAGGTTCTGGGTAAAGTGGCGGAAAACTATGAAATAGAATTTACTTTTAAAGACCTTAATCTATTGATGACCTCAAACTTGCAAGGGGAATTGATAAACATAAAGGCAAAAGAAATTGTTGAAGGGGATATGCAATCCCAAATTTTCAATAGCTTGTTAGATAGCCCGGTAAAGTTGATCTTGACTACCACTGGCAATATTCTTGAAGTCAAAGGCGGTGATAGCCTTGTTTCGAAAATGGCCAGAGCATCCGGTTTAACAGATGAATTTTCACTGAAAATGATGAAGAACTCCCTTGAAAAGGAGTTTGGGTCAGAGGCATTATCCAATAACTATAAACAAATGACCTATATTTATCCCCCATCCCCTTTAAAAATTGGTGATACCTGGGAAAATGAATACGAAGGCAAGTTAAATGCAAAGAACAAATGGACCCTAGATTCTCTCAGCACAACCCATAGCAGTATACATGGTGATGCAAAGGTGGTTATGGACGTTTCCGAAGCGGCAACTACCATGAAACTAAGTGGCTCACAGCATTCGGAAATTTTGGCGGACCTAGGGACCGGATTTATTACAAAAATGATCGTGGAAGGCTCCTCGAAAGGTTTTTCAACTATGTCCCAAATGGGCGAGAAAGAAATACCAACAACCATAAAATCTATTATTACCTACCAACTAATCAAAGCATAAAATGTTTCATAAAATTTTTAAACTTATCATCGCTGGTCTTATTCTTGCCTATTCCGGCTACCAATTTGTTGAGGGTAATATTGGGAATGGGATATTTTTAATTCTGCTCTCCCTCATTTTCATATTCCTGTATTTCAGGAATGAGATGATTTTACTCGCATTTTTACGAATGCGAAAACAAGATTTGGATGGAACGCAAAAGTGGCTGGATAAAATCAAGAACCCTGAAGGCGCATTGGTTAAAAAACAGCAAGGTTATTTCAATTATTTACATGGCATCATCCATTCGCAAAAGAACCTGACCCAAGCGGAAAAGTATTTCAAGAAAGCCCTTAAGTTAGGATTAACAATGGATTATGACGTTGCCATGGCCAAATTAAGTTTAGCGGGGATAGCCATGCAAAAACGTCGAAAAAGAGAGGCAACTATATTATTGAACGAAGCAAAAAAGTTGGATAAGAACAACATGCTGACCGAACAAATCAAAATGATGCAACAGCAAATGAAAAAGATTTAGAGTAATGGCCCCCAAAGCCTGCAGACCGATTCTTTTAATTTTCTTGTCACACTTCGCTTTTGCCATCGATCCAAATCAACTTCTTCGCATTCAAGTAAATCTTGTTCAAAGATTTTTTTAAGCTCAAATGCAATTTTCCTGTCATATATCATGGCATTGATCTCAAAATTGATGGAAAAGCTCCTATAGTCCAAATTGGCTGTACCTATACTGCTAAATATATCGTCAATCACGATAGATTTGGCATGCACAAAACCCTTTTTATACCTATAGATCTTAATTTTGGATTCCAGTAATTGTTCAATATAGGAGTCAGAGGCGTACTGCGCACCTAGCGAATCTGATTTATATGGGATGATGATAGACACTTCTACACCACTTCTGGAGGCTGTGCTCAATGCAGTTATGATTTCATCATTGGGCACTAAATATGGAGAGGTAATGAATATGTAATCCTTAGCACTATTGATTGCGGAAAAAAGAGCTTCCATAATGTTAGCCCAATCGGTATCAGGGCCACTGGCGGCTATTTGAACAGCGACCGGAGCGTTGGTATTGGGTTTCTGATCGGGGAACATCCGAGTTTCCAGATCGAGCTCTTTGGCAGAAACAAATTCCCAGCTTAATAAAAATGAAAGTTGCAGCGAGCCTACAGCACTTCCTTCCAATCTCAAATGGGTATCACGCCAGTATACTTCATTTTTATATGAATTATCATATTTATTTTCGATATTAATTCCACCAACATATCCAATGCGACCATCTATCACGACTATTTTACGATGATCGCGGTAGTTTAGTTTGCTGGTAGAGTTTGAAAATATAACAGGCATAAATGGAAAATGCTCAATAGCACTTTCAGTCATCCTATTTTTGGTTTTCGAGGTCATATCGCTGCCCACATCATCATAAATTAAACGAACCTGTACCCCCTCGGCCGCTTTCTTTAATAGAATTTCAATTATTTCACTCCCAAGTTCATCATCGACGATAACAAAATATTCCATATGAATATGAAATCTTGCCTTAAGGAGGTCTTCTCTAAGCATTTTGAATTTCCCTTCCCCGTTTATTAGAATTTTAGCATCGTTATCATAGGTCATTACAGCCTTTTCATTGTTTTGCAACAACCGATAAATCTTCATGATACCTTCTCCAAATTCCTCCTCAAAATCTTCCTTTTCAGCTTCGTTGAGCTTAAATTTTGCTTTCCATTCCTTTAATTTATGGTTATCAAGCAACCGTTTTTTCTGGAAAATTTTGTTTTTGCGATAATCTTGTCCTACCAAATAATAGACCAACAATCCCAAAAACGGGAGAGTGACCAGGGCAAATAGATACGTTAAGGTCTTTACCGGATTACTGTTTCTAAGAATAATGCTAATCGCGAAAATTGCAACTAAAAGATAATTCAAGCCAAATAAAATTGGCCAAACATTATCTTTTATGAATGCCCCCATTATTTGCCCATTTTATAATAGCCTTTGTTGGGAATTTCAATAGTGTACGTTTTACGGGATACATTGTTCAAATGTGGCTCCCTTAACCAAGGATTGTGCCTTTTAAGAATTTTGTAGTTGATCTCATATTGTTTGGCAAAATCTGCGAAACTTAGTATCGATTCGTTCACTTCCACATTAAAGGTAGGCACAGATTGATACAGATCGTCTTTATTGATATCAAAACCATATTTCCCCGGATTGCTCAAAATCTCTTTGATGGCCATTATCCTAAAAACGTAGCGACCTGTTTCCTCACCTAGCAAAAGATCATAATAGTCATCGGCCTTTTGAATTCCCATAAATTTATCTATTGATCCAGTTCCCGTATTATAGGTGGCTGCGGCCATCGTCCAACTACCATATTTTTTCTTATAATTGTTTATGTACCTGCAGGCGACTTCGGTGGCCTTCTCAATATGATACCTCTCGTCCACATTGTCATTGATTTCCAATCCATATTCCTTGCCTGTAGGTTTCATTATTTGCCAAAATCCAGTAGCTCCTGCAGGCGAAACTACGTTTTGAAGTCCACTCTCGGCGACCGCCAAATACTTAAAATCATCCGGAATTCCGTTTTTTGATAAAATAGGCTCTATTATGGGGAAATATTTATTGGCTCTTTTCATTAACAAAAGTGCATTGGACTGCCAATAAGTATTTACCAAAAACTCTCTATCAACCCGTTCCATAACTTCTGGATCACCCATTGGGACGGCTTCACCGGCAAAATTGAGATTTTCGGGAATTTCAATAGTTGTTATTCGATACCCATTGGTGTTGCTGTCATTTTTAGCAACATTCATTATATCATCATTGTTCGGCGATACATTATCCTGCACGGCGAATATCAATGTGCTAACCACAAAAAACACTCCTAAAAGCATTAATATATTTTTCAAAATCTTCATAGCATCCTTATTTATAGTTACTCAAAGGTAGTATTACAACTGTCTTAATCCAAAATAATTGTGGGGAGGTTTTCATTAAACCATTTTGCTCGATGAATGATCATTGTGTGAGTCCCGTTCACGACGGGAATGTAATCTTTAATATGGGCTACGGGAAAGACCGCATCCTTATCGCCGTGAATATGAACTACATTCTCTTGACACTCTGTTTGTTGCCAATTGATCATTTGGTCAATAGACCAGTCAAGATAATATTTATCGCGAATGGACAAATATTCTTCATATAGTTTCAATCGTTTGGTAATTGACTCGCCGAAAGCATATTTCGCAAGGAGTTCAACATTATTAACCAACCCTGTAGGCAATAGCTTGTGCAATTTTGTATATCTGGAAAAAATCATTCGCTTCGGAAGTTCGGACTGCATTTTAACGCTTGAAACTACAATCACCTTATGAACTTTCATTAGTTTGGCCATTTCTTGTACAAGTATGCCTCCGAACGAAACACCAAGTAAAACGGGATTAGTATGCTTTACCTGTTTGCTCATTTCTGCGGCATATTCAGATATGGTCATGTTCTCCTTGGGAACAAACCATTCCAGTAAATGTTGTTCAAATAGATCAGTAGGCAAATCAATATTTTTAAAGATAGATGGGTTTGCAGCCAATCCCGGCATTAGGTACACTTGTATTCTCTTGTCGCTCATAGTGCTTGAACTAAGGCAAAAATAGGATAATTGCTTTTTTTTTATTACTTTTGTTCCAGTTGCAGATATTACCCGCAAAATTTCTGCTTAGTATGTAAAAGTATAGAATTACGATTTGGGAACATCGTAATTTTTTTGTCTAAGACCAATTTTAAAATCAAACTATATGAATGAAGTAGAGATTAAGGACAACAGTTTCTTGCGCCAATTTGAAACTAGGGTCGATGGTCATTTAGCCAAGATTGAATATTCTTCACAGGAGCGCAAAGTATTTTTGACCAAATTGGTCATCCCTGAAGAAATTACAAGAGAGGGTTTCAAGGAAGAGTTTATCAAATCAGTTCTTCACGTTATTCAGGAAAACAATCAACGAGTTGTGCCAACGAGCCCTCAAATTGCAGGTTTTCTAAGAAAAAACAGACAGTACAAGGAGATGTTGCCAGTTGGCATTCGAATCTAAAAAATCAAATCCCGCTGGTAGCGGGATTTTTTTTGCTCTTTTATATATTTTCATCTTTCCTGTTTCCAATGGTTTGAGTTCAGTTTATTTCTATCGGCATTTTTGCGAATTCAATGCACACCAAACCGTCAACAGCAATTTCAGTAAGTATAACTTCTTGCAAAGTATTTACCAGTTCTGGATTCCAGGGTGCCTTTACTTTAATATAGTTTTCGGTAAATCCCTGAATGTAACCCTCTTTATTTTCCCCCTCGAACAAAACAGTTCTTTTTGAGCCCAGTTGACTTTCGTAAAATGATCTTCTCTTTTTAACCGAAAGCCCTCGAAGCATTCTACTTCTCTTATTTCTGACTTTTTGATCGACCGCTCCATCCATTGAAACCGCCAAAGTATTGTCCCTTTCCGAATAGGTGAAAACATGCAGATATGAAATATCGAGCTCATTCAAAAAATGATATGTTTCAAGAAAGTGTTCGTCGGTCTCACCTGGAAAGCCTACAATGACATCAACACCAATACAGGCATGCGGCATAGTTTCCCTAATTCTTTTGACCCGATCCACATACAAGTCGCTAAGATATCTGCGCCGCATATTTTTTAGGATATCGTCACTACCACTCTGCAAAGGAATATGAAAATGGGGTACAAAACATTTGCTTTGGGCCACAAAGTCTATGGTCTCGTTTTTTAAAAGATTAGGCTCAATGGAGGAGATTCGCAACCGATGAATCCCATGAACGTCATCCAAAGCTCTCACTAAATCCAAGAAAGTGTGCTCATGTTTTTTGTTACCGAATTCTCCCTTACCATAATCCCCAATATTAACCCCGGTCAAAACTATTTCCTTAATCCCTTTTTCAGATATTTCAGCAGCATTTTTTAGGACATTTTCCAATGTGTCGCTACGGGAAATACCACGTGCCAAGGGAATGGTACAATACGTACATTTATAATCACACCCATCCTGCACTTTCAGGAATGCCCTTGTACGGTCGCCAATTGCATAGCTCCCAACATAAAAATCAGTCTCTTCAATTTCACAGGAATGCACTTCACCGATTTCATTTTTGGAAAGATCATTTACATAATCCGTAATTTTGAATTTCTCTTTTGCACCCAAAACAAGGTCCACACCATCTACTGCCGCTAATTGTTCCGGTTTAAGTTGTGCGTAGCACCCAATAGCGGCAACAAAAGCTGCGGGATTCAATTTTTGTGCTTGCTTTACAATGGTTTTAAATTTTTTATCTGCATTTTCAGTAACAGAACATGTATTGATCACATACATATCTGCCTTTTCCGAGAAGTCCACACGCTCAAACCCATCTTCCACAAAACTTCTCGCAATGGTAGAAGTCTCTGAGAAATTGAGCTTACAGCCCAGTGTGTAAAATGCAACTTTTTTCTTCATTCCAAATACGATTCCAAAAACAGGATTGCAAAGATACAATAATTGAAAAGTTCATTTTCAATACATATCAATATGATCAAGCAATTGATAGTTTTTTATCCAAAGGGCCCTAATAGTTACGCCACTTTTTGGTAACCTCAAAAACGTGTTCCAATATTCGGGCCTCAACATCATTGAACTCCACTCCCCGCCTGGCCATCATAACCTTGGCCGCTTCAAATGCCTTTGACGTACTGTAGGTAGTAAAACCAGAGGCTCCCCCCCAGCTAAAACTGGGTACAAAATTTCTTGGAAAGCCCGGTACGTAAATATTGCAATTGACCCCGATTACCGTACCGGTATTGAACATTGTGTTTATGGCACTTTTACTGTGGTCCCCCATCATAAGTCCGCAGAACTGCAATCCGGTCTGCTCAAAGGTTTCCGTGGCGTAGTTCCAAAGTCGCACCTTGGCATAATTGTTCTTGAGGTTGGAATTGTTGCTATCGGCACCAATGTTACACCACTCACCTAGTACTGCGTTTCCCAAATAACCTTCGTGTCCTTTACTAGAATAACCAAAAATTACGGAATTGCTTATCTCCCCACAGACTTTGCCGTAGGGCCCGATGGTCGTTGGACCATAAATTTTGGCTCCCATTTTCACCACCGCTTTTTCACACAGTGCAAATGCGCCCCTAATTAGATTTCCTTCCCAAATTTCCGAATTCTTGCCAAGATAAATGGGACCTTCAGTGGCATTTAAAATACTATGCTCTACAATTGCACCCTCCTCAAGAAATATGTTCTCAGGTTTTATGAGTGTATTTGTTTTTGATATAGGGGCACTTTTCCTGTCCTTGGTTATAAAATCAAAGTCTGCCTGAAGTGCCTCGCCATTTTTTGAAAAAATATCCCAGGTATTCTTCACTCTTAAAAGAGTTTCATTAAACTCGGTTTTCCTGTAATCTGAAATATCAACCTCGGTATCCGGGTTCTTTGAATGATAAGCTATAAGCTCATCTCCACTGAAAATCGCCTCATTATGATGTAAACACTTTATGGCCTGAACTATACCTGCATTGGGTAAAAATGATGCATTTATGAGAACGTTTTCCTCTTTTTTTACCAAGGGAAATTTCTCTGAAAGGTAGTCCTCCGTTTTTGAGGATGTGCTTTCACCCAAATGCTTTTCCCATTTTTCCCGAATGGTCATAATCCCTATGCGTATGTCGGCAACAGGTCTTGTAAAGGTAAAAGGCAAAAGAGCATTCCTTACATTACCATCAAAAAGTATATAGTTCATCGGTTGACTAATTTGTACACAAAAATAACGAATGTTGTTCCCAAGTATTGAGTACGCATAAATAATTACTTTACGCTATTTGTTCAACTACCTTTAGATGGATATGGTTTAAATACTTCAAAAAAAAAGCCTCCGATAGTTCGGAGGCCTTTTAAGTATAGTAAATAATGTTACTCCTTATCTTCTGATGGAGCGGCTTTCTTAAATTTTTCATATTTATTCTTGAACTTATCAATACGACCGGCAGTATCCAAGAATTTAGCTTTACCAGTGTAAAATGGATGTGAAGTTCTAGAAATTTCCAATTTCACCAATGGGTATTCAACACCATCCACTTCCAAAGTTTCCTTTGTATCGGCTGTAGACTTCGTTAAAAACACCTCCTCGTTGGACATGTCTTTAAATGCTACCAATCTATAATTCTCCGGGTGTATATCTTTTCTCATTGCTCTAAGGTGTTTTTCTACTGAAATTCAGGGTGCAAATTTAGATATTTTTCCGTAATGCACAATTTAATTCTTAAAAAAAGAAAAAAGTCCGTGAGCCTTCAAGGAAAAAAAATGTATTTTTATTTGTAACAAAAATAATCTTAGTTCAACTTATTTAAAAAACAACCAAAAAATCTTTTTAAAATGGAAGAAAACCAACCAAAAATCGGAAAATTTTCATGGACCTTCGGGCTTATTCTGGGTCTCGCCAGTGTAGCATTCTCATTTATCCTTTATACAATGGAGATGCATTACGAGCAAGGTTGGTCAGTTCGTATTATTGGAATGTTAATGATCATTGCAGCCATCGTCATGGCCGTAATACAATTCAAAAAAGCCAATTCAGGATTTCTAAAACTATCCGATGCATTGAAACTAGGAGCGGGAATAGGCCTTGTCGGTGGTATTTTATCCCTTGCCTTTTATGCCTTACTTACCAATGTCATTGAACCGGATTTCATGGATAAGGCAATGGAAATTGCAAAGGTTAAGACCTTTGAGGAAAACCCTAAAATTACCGAGGAGCAATGGCAGCAAGGTGTTGAAATGCAGAAAAAATTCGCATGGTTGGCCTATCCCATCGGAATTTTGTTCAATGTCATTATTGGACTGATTATTGGGTTGGTGGCTGGATTGATCATGAAAAAACAAAATCCATCCGATTAAAGTCAAAATTGTACTTTTGAAAAGATTTTCCAGAAGTACTAAATGAACCTATCAATAATTATTCCCTTACTCAACGAAGAAGAGTCACTTAAAGAACTTCATGATTGGATTGTGTCCGTGATGCGATCCAATCATTTTTCTTATGAAATACTGTTTATAGACGATGGGAGCACAGACGCTTCCTGGAAGAAAATATCGGAGCTTTCAAAAAACGATCCCAATGTAAAGGGTATACGTTTTCAGCGTAATTTTGGAAAATCACAAGCTTTGCATGCCGGTTTCAGGGCTGCAATGGGTGATGTAGTGATAACAATGGATGCCGATCTACAGGATAACCCTGAAGAAATTCCCGGTCTTTTCCAAATGATAAAAGAAGAAGGGTATGATCTGGTTTCGGGCTGGAAGAAGAAAAGATATGATTCGGTACTATCTAAGAACATGCCTTCAAAACTATTTAATTGGGCAGCCCGAAGGACTTCTGGTGTCCATCTGAACGATTTTAACTGTGGTTTAAAAGCTTTTGATCAAAGAGTGATCAAGAATATTGAGGTTTCGGGAGAAATGCACCGCTATATTCCCGTACTGGCTAAAAATGCCGGATTTGCAAAAATTGGCGAGAAAGTGGTGCAGCACCAAGCACGGAAATACGGAAAAACAAAATTTGGAATGGATCGATTTATAAACGGATTTCTTGATTTGATAACCATATGGTTCGTTTCTAAATTTGGAAGAAGACCCATGCACCTTTTTGGGGCCCTAGGAGTTCTTATGTTTTTTATCGGATTTAGTTTTGCCATATATCTAGGAATTGACAAACTTTTCATAAACCCGATGGGAAGGTTGATAACCGAGCGACCACAGTTCTTTATATCACTAGCAGCCATGATTATTGGGACCCAATTGTTCCTAGCAGGTTTTTTGGGGGAAATTATCATTAGATCTAGGAAAAATGAAACTAGGTATACCATTTCGGAGGAATTGAATTTATCCCAATCGGAAAAACAATATTCTGCGTAATTTTATGCCCTTTACAAAACGTACGATATGGATTACATAGTAAAAACGGCTAAAACTTGGTTAACTGACTTTTTTGACCCATCAGTTAGAGCGGAAATCCAGAAGTTAATCGATGAGGACCCCGAGGAACTCAAAGACCGTTTCTATAAAAATATGGAATTCGGTACGGGCGGTATGCGTGGGATCATGGGCGTTGGCACAAACCGAATCAATAAATACACCTTGGGCAAGAGTACCCAAGGATTGAGCAACTATCTCAAAAAGATATATTCTGGTAAGGAAATAAAGGTAGTCATCGCCTATGATTGCAGACATCATAGCGATACACTTGCCAGAACGGTTGCCGAGGTCTTTTCTGCCAATGGAATAAAAGTATTTCTCTTTTCCGAGCTTCGAACAACTCCGGAACTATCTTTTGCAGTACGGTATCTAAATTGCCATGCCGGAATTGTTTTAACAGCTTCGCACAATCCACCTGAATATAACGGTTATAAGGTTTATTGGACTGATGGGGGGCAAATTGTACCTCCGCAGGACGGTGAAATAATTGCCGAAATAAATGCACTTTCAATTGAAGATGTAAAGTTCAAAGCCAATGATAATTTAATTGAGCTTATTGATGAAGAGGTGGATGAGGCATTCATCAAAGCGTCGGTTGAAAACGGAAATTTCAATTCATTAAGGAAAGATGATTTCAATATAGTGTTCACATCGTTACATGGCACTTCAATAACGGCAATCCCTGAGGTTTTGAAGCGTGCCGGTTACAAAAATGTGACCATTATAGAAGAACAGGCAAAACCGGATGGAAATTTTCCCACAGTCGTTTCCCCCAATCCCGAAGAAGCAGAAGCCCTTTCAATCGCTATTAAAAAAGCCGAAAATATAGGGGCCGATATGGTCATAGGCACCGACCCCGATAGTGACCGTCTCGGTATTGCCGTGCGAAATCTCAAAGGAGATATGGAAATTTTGAATGGGAATCAAACAATGATTCTTATGACCAAATTCCTTTTGGAAAAGCGAAAACAAAAAGGAATGTCCGGCAATGAATTTATCGCATCCACTATTGTCTCCACGCCAATGATGGATGCATTGGCCGAAGTATATAACGTGGAGTGCAAAACTGCGCTTACCGGTTTCAAATGGATTGCCAAAATGATCGAAGACTTTCCAAGGCAGCACTTCGTTGGTGGCGGTGAAGAAAGCTTTGGATTTATGGTAGGCGATTTTGTAAGGGATAAGGACGCGGTAACCGCTACATTATTGGCCTGCGAAATCGGTGCCAACGCAAAGGCAAATGGGAGTTCTTTTTATAAGGACCTAATCGATTGCTATGTCGATTATGGGTTTTATAAGGAAAAATTAATCTCTTTGACTAAAAAGGGAATGACCGGAGCGGAGGAAATCAAGCAGATGATGATTGATTATAAGGAAAACCCCGTTACGATTATTGACGGATCCAAGGTGGTCAAAGTAGATGACTACAACACTTCAACCTCCAAAAACTTAGTGACAGGTGAGGTGTCCACAATTAATTTGCCAAAATCGAATGTATTGATATATACTACCGAAGATGGTACACGAATGGCGGCAAGACCAAGTGGAACCGAGCCTAAAATAAAATTTTATTTCAGTGTAAACGCGAAATTGGACAAGGCGGGGAACTTCGAGAAGGTCAATCAGCAATTGGATGACAAGATTGAGCGTATCCTTAGCGAGTTGAAATTGAATTGATGGAGTATTTCAAAAAAATCCTTCGCTTTGCGAAACCTTATAGTAAGTATGGCTATCTAAATATCTTCTTTAATATTCTATATGCGCTATTCAGTGCGCTTTCTTTTGCGGCCTTGATCCCGATGTTGGATGTGCTGTTCGATCAAACTGAAAAAGTTACATCTAAACCCGTTTATGATGGCATTGCCAATGCAAAGGACTACTTTCAAAATTACATCAATTACCAAGTAACGGATTACTCCGGTGACAATAAAATGAAGGGGTTGATTTTGATAATTGCCTTAGTACTTGTCCTCTTTTTACTTAAAAACTTGTTTAACTATTTGGCCATGTATTTTATTACCTTTCTTCGGAATGGGGTTCTGAAGGATATCCGTAATAAAATGTACCAGAAAATAGTTGAACTGCCCATCTCATTTTATTCCGAGAAAAGAAAAGGTGATGTTATTGCCCGAATTACATCCGATGTACTTGAAATACAACATTCATTTCTTTCCATATTGGAGTTGATCGTTAGAGAGCCATTGACGATTCTTTTTACAATTATCATCATGTTCGGTATTAGTTGGAAATTGACATTGTTCGTTTTTATATTTATCCCCGTATCCGGAATGATTATTTCGAGGATTGGAAAATCATTAAAAAAGAATTCTGATAAAGTTCAAAAGGAACAAGGTGAGTTTCTATCAATTGTAGAAGAAACCTTAGGGGGTTTAAGGGTCATAAAGGCATTTAATGCCGAATCAAGGTTTTATAAGTCTTTTAAAAATTCGACAAGTCGATTTTTTATCTTTTCAAACCATTTACTTAATCGGCAAAATTTAGCCTCTCCGATGGGCGAATTTTTGGGAATTATGACCATTGTGGTCCTTTTGTGGTTTGGTGGTAAAATGGTTTTGGTCGATAAAACCCTGGATGCTTCATCGTTCATCGCCTACATAGCATTGGCCTATAATATTCTTACTCCCGCCAAATCAATTAGTAAGGCTTTTTATAGTGTAAAAAAGGGCGATTCTGCGGCAGAACGGGTATTGGAAATCTTGGAGACAGAAAACCCAATCAGCGAAAGACAAAACGCCATTGAAAAATATGATTTCACTACTGGTATTGAACTAAGAAATATTTCATTCAAATATGAGGATGAAATTGTGCTTAAAAATTTCAATCTTAAAGTCCCCAAAGGGCACACAGTCGCATTGGTGGGGCAATCAGGGAGTGGAAAAAGCACCATTGCCAATTTAGTTACGCGCTTTTATGATGTAACCGAGGGTAGTGTCGAAATTGATGGTATCAATATCAAGGATCTCTCAAAAAAATCGTTGCGCGGTCTTATGGGTTTGGTAACCCAGGACTCCATTTTGTTCAATGAGACCGTTAAAAACAACGTAGGCCTAGGCAAGGAAAATGCTACCGATGAAGAAATCATGGAGGCATCAAAAATTGCCAATGCACATGAATTTATCCTGGATCTCCCAGAAGGGTACGATACCAATATCGGGGATAGCGGCAACAAATTAAGTGGAGGACAAAAACAGCGACTCTCCATCGCACGGGCCGTGCTCAAGAATCCACCCATCATGATATTGGATGAGGCCACATCTGCCCTGGATACGGAAAGTGAGCGATTGGTACAAGACGCTTTGGAAAAAATGATGCGCAACAGAACTTCCATCGTAATCGCCCACAGATTATCCACCATTCAAAAAGCAGATACCATTGTGGTACTTCAGAAAGGGGAAATCGTTGAACAAGGCTCCCATGAAGACTTAATGGCAGAAAATGGTACCTATAAGAAGTTGGTCGAGATGCAGTCCCTGACCAGTTAAAATGCCTTAGGCTTGCTGCATTGCCTAATTTCCGTGATTTACCGTAATAATTCAACGCACCTGTTGCTCTTGGCTAGAGGAACGTTAAACCTTTTCCTATCTTTAGAGTCCAAATGTGGAATTTAAGTCTAGACCATTGATTGCAGAGGAAACCTTAGTACTTCAGCTACGGAAACCAGAAACAAGGCACAAAGCTTTTGAGGTACTTGTGAATACCTACAAAGAGCGCCTTTATTGGCATATTCGTAGAATTGTCATAAACCATGATGATGCCGATGATGTACTTCAGAACACTTTTGTCAAGATTTTTCGAAATCTGGAAGCATTCAAGGGAGATAGCAAATTGTATTCCTGGATGTATCGCATTGCGACCAACGAAGCCCTTTCACTGTTAAAGTCCAATTCCAATAAATTGGGAATTACAGATGAAGAGTTAAATAGCAGACTGACAAACAACCTACAGGCAGATGTTTTTTTTGACGGGGACGAAATTCAATTAAAGTTACAAAAAGCCATAGCCGCGCTACCTGAAAAACAGAAATTGGTATTTAATATGAAGTATTTCCAAGAATTAAAATATGAAGAGATTTCTGAAATTTTGGAAACTTCTGTGGGCGGACTAAAGGCTTCCTATCACTTGGCCACTAAAAAAATTGAGACCTATTTATTAGCACATTAAACCTTTTAAAGGTTTGACAGTCAAATATAAAGAATGAACAAAAAAGAGAAATATAACCCTTTTAAAACACCGGAAGATTATTTCGAAGGATTTACCGACAAAGTGATGGGTAGATTAATCGAAGAAAAAATCCTAATACCAAAAACCGACAATCAAACGAACGGTTTTAAGGTACCCGAAGGCTATTTTGAAAGCCTAAATGAAAAAATCCTAACTAAGGTCAACAACGAAACGAAAGTTGTAAAACTTCATCCTTATCGTACCTATTACATGGTTGCTGCATCTATTGTGGCCATGTTGATCCTTGTTCTTGGCATTGATCGGGGCACTACCCATGAAATCTCATTTGATGGCTTGGCCAGTTCGGATATAGAAAAATATTTTGAAACAAATGATTTGGATTTAACGACCTTGGAAATTGCAGAAGTTTTTCCCATTGATGGGATGACTATTGGCGATATCTTGAACAATCAATTAAATGAGGAAAATGTTATTGATTACTTGAATAACAATATTGAACGGATAGATGAATTTAATTTGGAGACAGATGAATAACCTTAAAAGAATACTCACCACCCTATTGATGCTCGTAACAATTTTCATTTATGGGCAACACAAATCCGATGGAGATAAAATCAAAGCCTTAAAAGTGGCGTTCATTACGGAAAGGTTAGATTTAAACAGTAAGGAAGCACAGGCGTTCTGGCCGCTTTACAATAAATATGAAGAAGATCGGGAAAATCTAAGACGTAAAGATCGCAGTGAAATTCGCGGTAAAATCAAAGGTGTGGAAAATCTAACCGAAAAAGAAGCTAGCAATCTTTTGGAACAATATATAGATTTTGAGGAAGAAGAGGAAAGATTGGATACGGCTTTCTACAAAAATGTGGCGAAAGTAATCTCGGCAAAAAAAGCACTTCTACTGCTGCGCTCAGAGGAAGATTTCAAACGCCAACTGATAAAAGAATACCGTCAAAAACGGAGTAACGGCGGTGGAGGTCATCCCTAAAAATAGTTAAAAAAGGAAGCTAAACACTTCCTTTTTTATTTGAACATCAATTTAGAAATTCTATTCTTCCCCGCGGCATAGGCGGTTGATTCATTTACGAATCTAATGGTGTAGAATGATTCATCCGATAGTGTTTTCCAGCTCTTTCCCATATCGCTCGAATATGAAATTCCGGTAAAACCTAGTGCCACAATACCATTACCAGCCGCATTTGGAACGAACTGCACACAACTTTTATAATTCGGGTCATTACCATCGGCAATCAAACTCCAACTAGTTCCGCCATCAATGGTAATCGCTTTGTTCCTAATATTTTCTTTGGGGTTTGTATAGTCCCCACCAATCGCCATACCCCTATTTTCATCATAAAAATCAATGGAATAAATTCCCTGTGTAGGCTGTTCGTTTATGATGGGTGTTTTTTGAATTTGCCAAGTAAGACCTTTATTCGGTGAAAAATAGATTCGGGCTGCGGTTGTGGCTATCCAAGTTTTAGTGCCGATGGTTTTAATATTTGTATTGCTTGCCGCAAAGGCCCCTTCTCCCGATATTCCTTTGGGAAGGTCCTTACAATTCAGTTTATTCCATGTATTGCCCCCATCCCGTGTAATCAGGATCGAAAGACACCCATTCATTGAATCTCCCACGGCAATTCCTTCCTGGTCGTTCCAGAAAGTCATGGCATCATAAAAAACACCGTCACCTTCTTCCTCATAAACCAACTGCATTTTTCCGTTTTCACCCGTCTTGTAAAGTAAGGCCGGACTGCCTACGGAAAGCATAAAAAAGTCGGTCGAAGTATGCGCAACGGCCCTAAATTCTGGGACTATCGAATCATGTTTTTGGACATTGGCACGTACTTTTCCCGTTTGCAGGTCTATGCTTCCGAATACTCCATTGTTTGCTGCAAACGCCAAACTGCCCCCCATAGGTTCAATGGCCCTAATACTTAGAGTGTCATGATAAAGTGTCTCAATTTCTACAGTTGTAAATGGGATACTTTTCTTAATTTCAGAGCAAGAGATCAGGAAGACAAGGAACAAAAGAATCGACAGGTATCGCATAGGTATAAAGTTTCTCAAAAATAAAGGGAATCATTTCGAATACAATACCTTTGCAACCTTAATTTTTTGGATAAATAATTGGAGAGGAGAAGTGATCAAGGGTTTCGCATTGTTTAACACACCACAGATTACATCCTATTTTTGTTTTAAACATATCAGATGAAACTACACCGAAACTTAGTCTTTGCCGTCATCGATGCCCTGAATTTGACCTTCAATGAGGGCGAATATGCGGATAAGGTGGTTCAAAAAGTATTGAAATTCGACAAACGTTGGGGTGCGAGAGATAGAGCTTTCATTGCTGAAACCGCTTATGAAATGGTACGTTACAAAAGGTTGTACGCTGAAATCGCGGATGTTAAAGCCCCTTACAGTCGGGCCGATTTTTTTCGTATGTGGGCCGTTTGGGCAGTACTTAAGGGAATTGAACTGCCGGATTGGAAGCAAATTGAGCCAACACCCGAGCGCAGGATAAAAGGAAAGTTCGATGAACTTTCCAAAATCAGAAAATTTCGTGAATCCGTTCCAGATTGGATGGATGAACTCTGTGAAAAATCATTGGGTGAAAAACTCTGGACCCAAGAGATACAGGCCCTAAATAATCAAGCGGAAGTCATTCTGCGCACCAACACCCTAAAAACCACCAAGGAAAATCTGCGCAAGACCTTATTGGACGAAGGCATCGTGACCGAACCATTAAAAGGATATCCTCTTGCGTTGCGTTTGCCGGAGCGTGCCAATGTATTTGTTACCGAAGCCTTTAAAAATGGGCTTTTTGAGGTACAAGATGCCAGTTCACAATTGGTTGCGGAGCTTTTGGATGTAAAACCAGGGCAACGGGTAGTTGATACATGCGCGGGCGCGGGTGGAAAATCATTGCATTTGGCGGCATTGATGGAAAACAAGGGCCAATTGATCGCCATGGACATTTATGCCAGCAAACTGAAAGAATTGAAACGAAGGGCACGAAGGGACGGAGCACACAATATAGAACCCAGGGAAATTGATTCGACCAAAGTCATTAAAAAACTCTATGGCACTGCGGATCGTGTATTGATCGATGCCCCTTGCACGGGATTGGGAGTCATTCGTAGGAACCCCGATACCAAATGGAAACTGGAACCCGATTTTCTAGAAAAAATTACCAAGACCCAACAAGAAATCCTGCGCAGTTATAGTAAAATAGTCAAACCGGGCGGTAAAATGGTATATGCCACCTGTTCCATTCTTCCCCAAGAAAACAATGATCAGGTAAAATCATTTGTATCCTCGGAAGAAGGGAAGGACTTTTCCTTGGTGGAAGAAAAGAAGATATATGCCTCAAAAAGTGGATTTGACGGATTTTATATGGCCTTGTTGGAAAAGAAGTAGCCATGTTCATTTTACCTTAATTCTTCGAGACCATTTTTTCACTTCAGTAAAAAAATATAATCAAATTATTTGATTTCTATAGCTTGGCCATATGGAAAAAAGAATTTCACGCACTCGTCCCAGACGAGGGCTAGCGGTGGTGAAGAATCATGGTAGTTATTCAACTGGTTTTTAAAATATTAAGACAATGAGGGTAACTGAAAAAGAAATATTAGAAGTTTTAAAAGACATAGAAAAAGGTAAGTTAAAATTAAAGTCGATTGATAATCAACTCAAAATTTATTCTGGAAATTTGGTTTATAATATCACTAACGGTTGGCAGATAACAATATATAAAGATGCCAATAATTGGGATTACATCGACAGCATCAAAACCCATTATGGCGAAAAAATTGATTTTGAAAAACTTGATAGCTTACCTCAAATCAAAAACTACTGCCCACCAAAAGAGGTATGCTTCAATATCTATGAAATGGGGTTCGAGAAAGACTAATGAAATCCCCCCGAGCGGGGTGATAAGGGACGCCTTTCTAATTTGTAAGTCCTTATTGCATACATGTCTTAAACTGAAATAGGCTATTCCATACATATTTTTGCCGACTGTCTTGCTGCCAACTGCCAGTCATTCCCGGTTTTTATCCAAACATTGGTAAATCTTCTCGGAATCCAATCTTTTTGATTCGTGGTCTTATTTTCCGGTTGTTGTAGCTCTTTCCCCATTACAATTGCCATATTTTGATTGAAAGTAATCTTTTCAATAATTCTTTCTACCAGTGGGAATGTATGCCCACTCTTCATCAATGCAATAATATCATTTGGTGTAACAATTTTTCCATTTGGATTGTTCACAACATAGGTGTCTGACCATATTTTTAATAATGCGGTTGTGTCTCCCTGATCCAGCAATTCTGTCCAATGCTTTTCTAAGAATCTGATTTCCTTTTCATCATCGGATTGCCCAAAAGCAAGTGTGGTTAGCAAAATAAAACTAATTACGTTTAAACGAAAGGTGTACATATTTGAAATAGTTAAGTTAAAGACTCCTCTTTTAATGTGTGGTATATTGATGCTTATTTGGGTGTAATGGTCACTATTACCCTTTTATATCTGGATAGTTGTGGTTGCCCCCTATCAGTGACCTTCAAAATAAAATGTGCTGTAGCTGCTTTAGTTACTTTAGGTGCGGTAAAATGGGCTTTATATACATTTTCAGCTCCATTTACTTTGATGGGTTCCTTATAAGTTCCGGCCTCAGGATAATGAAACCAAAGGTAACTAAAACTATCTCCGTCGGGGTCATACGTTTGAAATGCATCTAACGTAAAATTTTCTCCTGATGAAACGGATAGTTGTTCGGGGTGGGATAAGACTGGGACAGGAGGGTGATTGGCTTCTTCAAACGACATAAAACACCAATCCATCCGGGCAGCAAAATCGTTTTGAAAGTCATCTCTCCACCGCCAAAGGGTAACTTTAAAATCTGTAAAGCTTATAGTGTCCTGTTTTGTTGTGCGGCCAAATTCATTTGGAATGTGCGGGGTATAGCTATCCACGGTATTTGTCCAAATTTCTCTAGTCTCAGGAGCAATGGTAACGATAGAGCCTCCCTTTTTCATTTTTGAAAAGTCGGGTTTGTACAGCTCGTACCGACCTCCCCATCCACCCCATTCAGGGTGTTCCGCATTATTTAAGCCATTGTGAATTAAGCAAAGAAAAGCCGGGGTATCGCCTTCCATACCCCAGGCCACATCAGGATAAAGGGCACCTAGTGGACCATGATTTTGTTGAATGTTATCGGCAAGCCAGTGATTGCTGATACTGCTATTGTCTATTCCTTTTATATTGCCGGTCATAATCCCTGTCCAGGTAGCATTGCCATAATCATCACCGGGACTTACGATATAGAACAATTCGGGAAAATTGTTCCGAATCCAAATACCACTATCATCCTGATCGGAAATGGTATACACCCGGAGCTTTGAAATTAACCGCTTTGCTTCACTTTTATTTTTTGTTTTTTCAATTTTATACAACGCCTGGGCCAAGGTGTTCACTCCACCCCAGGTTGAAATCCATAAAGGTCGCTTATCCTCATTTTCAAGTATTTTTATAATCCAATCCGAACCTTCGGAGTCCATTCCCTCTCCGACCCCACTCATGCCATATTTGGGCAGTCCTGTTTTTACCAGGGAGTACAATATCTTAGGCTCGGGAAAATCAGCTTGATGCTTGCTTAAGTTGGGATGCACCTTTTCATAGCTTTGAACGACCCTTTTTATTGATTGTGGATGTACGGCATTGGGCATCCAACATGAAGTGGTAGCCACCAGTCCCTCAATATCAATTTCATTGGAATATAAAAGTAACCGAACTAGGGACTGGGTATCATCCGGTTCATTTTCTATATCGGTTAGAATAATGACTCGGTGTTTTTGAATGGGTTGTCCAACAACAAAATAAAGATTCAGGGAAAGTAGCGTGATTAGCAAAAATGTTCTCATTTTAAAGATGTATATAAACCAATACTAAATTTACTGTTTTTTAGTTTACCATACAGCCGTTTATCTCGCAGTAGTGGGGTAAACAAAATACAACTATTTATAAAAAACAATATTCTAGATTATGAAAAAATTTATCATATAATGGTTTTTTTGGGTTGGCTGCCTATTGGCCAACCGTTGTGACCGCCCGTTACAAACTGGAGGGAGCGGGGGCCATACCGGTCAAGAACAAAAGAGTGCCTTTACAAAAGCGATGTTTATCATATTTTAGGTTTCGAAGGGCGGAAAATATATCAACAGCTTTCGTTAACAACTCCCTCATTTCATGAATCAAAAGTCAACCCAAAATCGTAAATTTGCACTTTCTTAATCCTAACAACACGGCAAGTCCATGATTCACTTTTTCGGGGATGTGACCAACAAAGTTTTGGCGGTTCAAACAGCAAAAGAACTTTCGCAAGAAGACATTAGCAAACTTATATGGTTGTTCGGCAACCAACCAAAAATAAACACGGCGTCCTTGGATGCCTTTTTTGTTGGCCCGCGAGCGGCAATGATCACCCCATGGAGTACCAATGCCACAGAAATTACCCAAAATATGGGTGTTTCCGGAATCGTTCGTATTGAGGAGTTTAAAGCGGTCGACAAGAACTTCTACGACTTTGATCCCATGCTGTCCCAAAAGTTCAATGGGTTGGACCAAGATATCTTTAAAATCAATGTGGCCCCGTCCCCTATTTTGGAAATTGAGGATATTGCTGCCTACAATCAAAAAGAAGGGTTGGCCTTGAGCGATGAAGAAGTTGATTACCTCAATAACCTATCCAACAAAATTGGAAGAAAATTGACCGATTCAGAGGTTTTCGGATTCAGTCAGGTAAATTCCGAACATTGCCGCCATAAAATTTTCAACGGGACTTTTGTAATCGATGGAAAAGAGCAGCCCTCTTCCCTCTTCAAACTCATAAAGAAAACCTCTCAGGAGAACCCCAATGATATTGTTTCTGCCTACAAGGACAATGTCGCTTTTATAAAAGGTCCAAAGGCCATACAGTTTGCTCCCAAGACAGCGGACAAGCCCGACTTTTATGAAGAAAAGGAATTTGATTCCGTGCTTTCATTAAAGGCGGAAACCCATAATTTCCCAACTACCGTGGAGCCCTTTAATGGTGCGGCCACAGGATCCGGTGGCGAAATTCGTGACCGATTGGCAGGTGGAAAAGGCTCTCTGCCTTTGGCAGGAACCGCAGTTTATATGACCTCTTATTCACGTTTGGAAGCAGAACGTCCCTGGGAAAATGGTATGACCGAGCGCAAATGGCTATATCAAACTCCCATGGATATCTTGATAAAAGCCTCCAATGGGGCATCGGATTTCGGGAACAAATTTGGACAGCCATTAATTTCAGGGTCCGTCCTAACCTTTGAACACCAAGAAATCGGGTCACCGGGCGGAGCCGAGGCGAGAAGGTTGGGTTATGATAAAGTAATCATGCAGGCCGGCGGTATTGGTTATGGAAAAGCAGATCAAGCTCTAAAGGACAATCCCAAAATTGGGGATAAAATCGTCATCCTAGGTGGTGACAATTATCGAATTGGTATGGGCGGTGCCGCAGTATCCAGTGCCGATACCGGTGAATTTAGCTCCGCTATTGAGTTGAATGCCGTACAACGTTCCAATCCGGAAATGCAAAAAAGAGCTGCGAACGCCATAAGGGGTATGGTGGAAAGTGATCATAATTCAATTGTTTCCATACATGACCACGGTGCTGGTGGCCATTTGAACTGTTTGTCCGAATTGGTCGAGTCCGTTGGTGGAAGAATTGATTTGGATCAATTACCGATCGGTGACCCAACCTTGTCCGCCAAGGAAATTATTGGTAACGAATCACAAGAACGTATGGGCCTTGTGATCGGAAAAAAAGATATTGACCTGTTGCAACGCATTGCCGAACGGGAACGTTCGCCAATGTATCAAGTGGGCGATGTAACTGGTGATCACAGATTCACTTTTGAGTCAAAAACAAAAGGGGACAAACCAATGGATTTGGATTTGGAAGACATGTTCGGAAGCTCGCCGAAAACCGTCATGAACGATGCAACGGTAGAAAGACCTTACGGAAATCCGGAATATTCATTGGAATTCTTTCATGACTATCTGGAGCAGGTCTTACAATTGGAAGCCGTTGCCTGCAAGGATTGGTTAACGAACAAAGTGGACCGCTGTGTGGGCGGCAGGGTGGCGAAACAGCAATGCGCTGGACCTTTGCAACTTCCTTTGAACAATTGCGGGGTAATGGCCTTGGATTTCAAGGGTCATAATGGCATTGCAACAAGTATTGGCCACTCCCCTATTTCAGGTTTGATCGACCCTTCTTCGGGAAGTAAAAATAGTATAGCCGAAGCCCTTACCAATATAATTTGGGCACCTTTAAAAAACGGTTTGAAATCCGTTTCATTGTCCGCCAATTGGATGTGGCCCTGTAAAAATGAAGGAGAGGATGCCAGATTGTACGAAGCCGTGCAGGCCGTTTCGGACTTTTCAATTGCACTGGGAATCAATGTACCTACCGGAAAGGATTCCCTTTCCATGAAACAAAAATATTCGGATGGGGATGTGATCGCCCCAGGAACGGTCATAATCTCCGCTGCTGGCCATTGCGATGCGATTTCCAAGGTCGTGGAGCCCGTTTTTCAAAAAAACGGAGGACCTATCTATTATATCAACCTATCCAAGGACGACTATAAGCTGGGAGGGTCTTCTTTTGCTCAAATAAAGAATGCCATTGGTAAAGAAACACCCACGGTTAAAGACGCTGCATATCTAAAATTGGTATTTGATTCCATTCAAAACCTTATCCGCGAAGGGCAAATAGTTGCTGGACACGATGTGGCCTCCGGGGGTTTGATTACCACTTTGTTGGAAATGTGCTTTGCCAACATTGATTTGGGAGCTTCGCTTGATCTATCCGTTTTGGGGGAATCTGACACTATAAAACTACTTTTTTCTGAAAACCGTGGAATTGTTTTTCAATCAAAGGACAATTCCATCGAACAAAGATTATCGGCTTCAAAAATAGATTTCAAGAAAATCGGAAAAGTGGTCTCAAACACCGAGTTATCCTTAAAAAATAATGGCGTGGAAATGGGTCTGAACATTGCGTCACTTAGAGATACGTGGTTCAAGACTTCTTATTTATTGGATTCCCGGCAAACGGCCCATGACTTGGCAAAGGAAAGATTTAAAAATTATAAGGATCAAGCTTTAAAATATACATTCCCGGCGAATTTTACCGGAAAGTTGCACAACAGGTCAAGTGCAGCGAAAAAGCCAAAAGCCGCTATTTTACGAGAAAAAGGAAGCAATTCCGAACGTGAAATGGCCAATGCCATGTTCTTGGCCGGTTTTGATGTTAAAGATGTTCATATGACCGATTTGATCTCAGGTCGCGAAACTTTGGAGGATATTCAGTTTTTAGGTGCGGTGGGTGGTTTTTCCAATTCAGATGTTCTGGGCAGTGCCAAAGGTTGGGCCGGTGCAATAAAATATAATGATCGGGCCAACAAAGTGATCGAGAATTTCTTCGCACGCAAGGACACCTTGTCCGTTGGTATTTGTAATGGTTGCCAGTTGTTTATGGAATTGGATCTGATAAATCCGGAACATGGTGAAAATCATGGCAAGCTTACCTATAACACGTCCCACAAGCACGAAAGTAATTTCACTTCGGTAAAGATCCAAGAAAATAATTCCGTTATGCTTTCAAGTTTGGCCGGAGCGACATTGGGTGTGTGGATTTCGCATGGCGAAGGAAAATTTTCATTACCGCTCACTGAGGACCATTATCATATTGTAGCCAAATATGGATATGATACTTATCCTGCCAACCCGAATGGCAGTGATTTTAACGCTGCAATGCTCTGTGATAAAACCGGGCGACATTTGGTCACCATGCCGCATATTGAAAGATCCACATTTCCATGGAACTGGGCCTACTATCCAAAAAACAGGATGGATGATGTAGTGTCCCCATGGTTACAGGCATTTATAAATGCCAAGGATTGGATAGTTAGTAAGGGTTGATCTTCCCAAATCGATCAGTGGATGGTCTATTGATGAGTATAGAATTGTAGGAAGCATCATATTTGCAGACAAAGGCCCACCTATGCAAGCTTTTCAAAGATTCCTATTATTTGGAAAGACCAAGTGGAAATAATTATTAAAAAATAGTGAAGGGAAAAACTAAAAACAACATCCTATTTAATAATTTCACAACAAATTAAGCAGTATTTTATAAAACTCATTTTAAAATACGGTAACGTTTGCCTATTTTGCAGTAATCTATTTGTTACTTAATATGCAAAACATAACCCGACTGTTCGATTTTCCGTATTATCAATTAGAAAACTATAATCTCAACGAATCCCTGGTTACCAAATATGGTGATAAATGGGTCGCCACTTCTACCCAAGAATATTTAGATAAGGCAAATAGAATGAGTCGTGCGCTATTTAGAATGGGGATCCGCCCAAACGATAAGGTGGCGATAATATCAATGCACAATAGAACTGAGTGGAATATTATGGATATTGGCGTGCTGCAATTAGGTGCCCAGACCGTACCCATTTATCCTACCATTTCTGAAGAGGATTATGCATTTGTCTTGAATCATTCCGAATCAAAATATTGCTTCGTCTCCTGTCAAGAGGTCTTTGAAAAGGTGAAGTCTGTAAGAAATCAATTGGCCTCCCTACAAGAAGTCTATTCTTTTGATCAACTTTCCGAATGTAAAAATTGGGACGAAGTGCTTGAACTCGGGGTAGATGATTCCAATCAGGATGAAATAGAGAAATTAAAAGATGCTGTTAAACCTGAAGATTTGGCAACACTGATCTATACCTCAGGAACCACCGGCAGGCCCAAGGGTGTAATGTTATCCCATAGCAACATAGTTAGTAATGCCATTGAGAGCTCTAAGAGACTTCCCATTGAATACGGTAAGGTAAAGTGTTTAAGCTTTTTACCTGTATGTCACATCTATGAACGAATGATGATCTATTTATATCAATATTCGGGAGTGACCGTTTATTTTGCGCCTATCGATCAGATTAGTGAATATATTAAAGAAGTCAAACCACATGTAATGACCGCGGTTCCGAGGCTTTTGGAAAAAGTCTACGATAAAATTATGGCAAAAGGAACAGAACTAAGCGGTATAAAGAAAAAGCTGTTCTTTTGGGCGGTAGAACTAGGGTTAAAATACGAGCCCTACGGTCAAAATGGATGGTGGTACGAACAGCAATTGGCCCTAGCCAGAAAACTTATATTCAGCAAGTGGAAAGAAGGCCTTGGTGGTAATCTTTCATTGATTGCCTCTGGCAGTGCAGCTTTGCAGCCCAGGTTGGCCAGAATATTCAATGCCGCCCAAATGGGTGTTATGGAAGGTTATGGCTTAACGGAAACCTCGCCCGTAGTTTCCGTCAACGACATGCGCAATGGTGGTTTCAGAATAGGCACCGTAGGAAAATTATTGGACCATACCGAAGTAAAAATTGCGGAGGACGGTGAGATTTGTATAAAAGGCCCGCAAGTTATGATGGGTTATTACAAGGATCCGGAAAAAACGGCAGAAGTATTAAAGAATGGCTATTTCCATACGGGTGACATTGGTGAGCTTGACGAAGATGGATTTCTAAAGATTACAGATCGTAAAAAAGAAATGTTCAAAACCTCCGGCGGCAAGTACGTAGCGCCTCAGTTGTTGGAGAACCGATTCAAACAATCCAGGTTTATTGAGCAAATTATGGTGGTGGGCGAAGGTGAAAAAATGCCGGCAGCACTTATACAGCCAGATTTTGAATTCGTTAAGGATTGGGGCAAACGACACGGTAGGAATTTCGCCAGCAATGCCGAAATTGTGAGCGATGAAAATGTATTAAAACGTTTTCAGGAAGAAATAGACCTGGCCAATGAAAAATTTGCCAAGTGGGAGAAAGTTAAGGAGTTTAGACTCACTCCGGATATCTGGAGTATCAGTGGTGGACATCTCACCCCTACAATGAAATTGAAGAGAAAAATAATCAAGGAAAAATATATTGATCTTTATAATTCCATTTACGAGCATTAATTTTTAGGTCGCGTTGGCGAAAACGCTTACTCCTTTTTAAACCTAAGCCTATTAATGCGTTTTACCGTTTTCCAATTCAAAGATGGCTATCTGTCAATAAATTTTAAATAAATATGCTATGCGTGCATAATATATTTATGTATATTTGATAGCCACAAATAATCCTATGAAGGAAATCACAATAGATTACGCATTGAGGGCCACTTGGCAAGCAGTTGCCAGGATGTATAATGAAGAGGCCAAAAATTTTGGTTCCACAATGGCAGTGGGGTTTACATTATTAAGTATAGACCCCAAAACAGGGACGCCTTCAACGGCCTTAGGGCCAAAAATGGGGATGGAAGCTACGAGCCTTTCAAGGATTTTGAAAAGTATGGAGCATAAGGGGCTCATTGTGCGCAAACCAAACCCAAAAGATGGAAGGGGCGTACTTATTCATTTGACAGAGTTTGGGTTGGAAAAAAGGAGCGATTCCAAAAATGCCGTGCTTAGATTCAATGAGGCCGTAAAGTTAAAGGTATCCCAAGAAAAATTAGATTCCTTTTATGAAGTTATGGACACCATAAATCAAATCATTACTGAGAAAAACATTTTTAATGAGCAAACTATAAATTAATCTTGATCACTACATGAACAGGCGTATAAAAAAAGTAGCAGTAATCGGGTCAGGCATCATGGGAAGTGGCATAGCATGCCATTTTGCCAATATTGGAGTCGAAGTTTTATTGTTGGATATTATTCCCAGGGAGCTTAATGAAAAGGAGAAAGTTAAGGGACTAACCTTAAATGATCAGGTGGTCCGCAATCGTTTGGTCAATGATTCGCTGGCTGCCGCTTTAAAATCAAAACCCTCCCCTATTTATCATGAGAAATTTGCCCAGCGTATTACTACAGGCAATTTAGAGGATGACCTTTCAAAAGTATCCAAAGTAGATTGGATCATAGAAGTGGTCGTTGAAAGATTGGATATCAAGAAAATGGTATTTGAAAATTTGGAGAAACATAGAACTCCGGGTACCTTGATAACTTCCAATACTTCAGGGATTCCTATTCATTTTATGAGTGAGGGGCGCAGTGATGATTTCCAAAAACATTTTTGTGGAACCCACTTTTTTAACCCTGCTAGATACTTAAAACTGTTCGAAATAATTCCCGGGCCAAAGACCTCACAAGAAGTGCTGGACTTTCTAAATGGTTATGGGGAACAATTTTTAGGAAAAACTTCAGTAGTCGCCAAAGACACCCCCGCCTTTATTGGCAACAGGATCGGGATTTTTAGCATTCAGAGTCTTTTTCACATGGTAAAGGAAATGGGTATGACCGTTGAAGAAGTTGATAAACTAACAGGTCCTGTAATCGGTAGGCCAAAGTCCGCCACTTTCAGAACGGTTGACGTGGTAGGTTTGGATACGCTGGTACATGTTGCAAACGGTATTTATGAAAATTGCAAAAAAGACGAACGCCTGGAACTTTTCAAGCTTCCTGATTTCATCAATGCCATGATGGAAAATAAATGGCTCGGAAGCAAGTCAGGGCAAGGGTTCTATAAAAAAGTAACAGAAAAAGACGGAAAAAGCGAAATCCAGACCTTGGACCTTGATACAATGGACTATCGTTCAGCAAAAAAGGCAAGCTTTGCCACCTTGGAACTTACAAAAACCATTGACAAAGTTATTGATAGATTTTCAGTTTTGGTTGATGGCAAGGATAAGGCAGGGGAATTCTACAGAAAGAGTTTTGGCCAACTTTTTGCTTATGTATCCCATAGAATCCCAGAAATTTCCGAAGAGTTATTTAAAATTGATGATGCCATGAAGGCAGGTTTCGGTTGGGAACATGGGCCATTCCAAATATGGGATGCTATCGGGATAGAAAAAGGGTTACAATTTATTAAGGCAGAGAATCAACAAGCAGCGTCTTGGGTAACCGAAATGATTGCCAATGGAAATAAATCGTTCTATACCGTAAAAGACGGAGCCACCTATTACTACGATATTGCCCGGAAATCCATGCAAAAAGTTCCAGGTCAGGACTCCTTTATCATATTGGACAATATTCGAAAATCAAATGAAGTATATAAAAATAGTGGTGTTGTAGTAGAAGATTTAGGAGATGGGATTTTGAATGTGGAATTCCAATCGAAAATGAATACCCTTGGCGGTGATGTAATTGCAGGACTGAACAAAGCCCTTGATCTCGCCGAAAAAGACTTCCAAGGATTGGTAGTAGGAAATCAAGCCGCTAATTTCTCGGTAGGTGCCAACATCGGAATGATTTTTATGATGGCGGTTGAGCAGGAATATGACGAATTGAACATGGCCGTTAAAATGTTCCAAGACACCATGATGCGAATGAGATATTCGTCTATCCCGACCATATCGGCCCCGCACGGAATGTGTTTGGGAGGAGGGTGCGAGCTTTCGCTACATGCCGATAAGGTAGTTGCCGCCGCAGAAACATACATCGGTTTAGTCGAGTTTGGTGTCGGGGTCATTCCAGGCGGTGGGGGTTCCAAGGAATTTGCATTACGCGCACAAGATACTTTTCAAAAAAATGATGTTGAACTGAATACGTTGCGAGAATATTTCTTGACCGTAGCTACGGCCAAGGTATCTACTTCGGCCTATGAAGCATTTGATATGGGAGTACTTCAGCATGGGAAGGATATTGTGGTCGTAAACAAGGACAGACAAATTGCCACTGCAAAAGCCCATGCCAAACTTATGGCGGAAGCCGGTTATACCCAACCTCCCAAAAGAAAGGATATAAAGGTTTTGGGCAAACAGGCATTGGGACTATTCCTTGTCGGTACGGATGCTATGGAAGCCAGTCGATATATTAGTGAGCACGACCAGAAAATTGCCAATAAACTTGCCTACGTCATGGCCGGGGGCGATTTGTCCGAACCCACAATGGTAGATGAACAGTATCTATTAGATCTGGAACGCGAGGCCTTCCTTTCACTTTGCACAGAAAAGAAGACTTTGGAAAGAATTCAATTTATGTTAAAAAATGGTAAACCATTAAGGAACTGAAAAAATGAAAACCGCATATATAGTTAAGGCATATAGAACCGCAGTTGGCAAAGCTCCCAAAGGAGTTTTCCGATTCAAAAGAACCGATGAGTTGGCAGCGGAAACCATTCAATTCATGATGAATGAACTTCCTGGATTGGATAAAAAGCGTATTGACGATGTAATCGTTGGGAATGCCATGCCAGAAGGTTCTCAGGGTTTGAACATGGCCCGCCTTATTTCATTAATGGGATTGGATATCGTAGACGTTCCCGGAGTTACCGTTAATAGATTTTGTGCATCGGGCATTGAAACAATCGGTGTTGCTACTGCAAAAATTCAGGCCGGAATGGCCGATTGTATTATTGCAGGCGGGGCCGAAAGTATGAGTAGTGTGCCTATGTCGGGTTACAAACCTGAGCTGAATTATAATCTGGCAAAATCTGGCCACGAAGATTATTATTGGGGAATGGGAAACACTGCGGAAGCAGTGGCCGAACAATTCAAGGTTTCCCGCGAAGATCAGGACGAGTTTGCATTCAACTCACATCAAAAGGCCCTGAAAGCCCAAGCGGAAGGTCGTTTTGATGATCAGATTGTTCCCATTGAAGTGGAAGAGGTATTTGTGAATTCTTCCGGAAAAAAGGAAACTAAAAAATATACAGTCAAAAAAGATGAAGGACCTAGGGCGGATACGTCATCGGAAGTTTTGGCCAAACTCCGTCCCGTCTTTGCCGCTAATGGTAGTGTTACTGCGGGTAATTCTTCCCAAATGAGCGATGGTGCGGCGTTTGTAATGGTCATGAGCGAAGAAATGGTAAAAGAATTGAATCTGGAGCCTATTGCCCGCTTGGTAAATTATGCCGCTGCTGGTGTTGAACCCAGAATTATGGGTATTGGTCCCGTTAAAGCCATCCCTAAGGCATTGAAACAAGCGGACTTAAAACAGAGCGATATACAACTCATTGAGTTGAACGAAGCGTTCGCCTCTCAATCGCTTGCCGTTATTCGGGAACTGGGATTGGACCCAAATAGTATCAATGTGAACGGTGGGGCGATAGCACTGGGCCATCCGTTAGGGTGTACGGGTGCAAAACTTTCCGTTCAACTATTTGATGAAATGCGCAAAAGAAAAATGCAGGGGAAATACGGTATGGTAACGATGTGCGTGGGGACGGGTCAAGGTGCCGCCGGAATATTTGAGTTTTTGAATTAGAATTTAGAAACTAGAGCCAAGAATCAAGATGGATGGGTAGACATAATTTCAAAAAATTGAAGATTTGGCATGAAGCAATGAATATTGTTGATGAGACCTATTCATTAATCAAGGTATTTCCTGATTTTGAGAGATATAACTTGGTTTCTCAGTTAGCAAGATGCGCTGTTTCAATACCGTCAAATATCGCGGAAGGAACAAGTAAATCTACCAACAAGCATTTCAACAGGTATCTTGAAGATAGTTTAGGGTCCACATTTGAATGGGAAACACAATTAAATGTAGCGTATAGACAAAAGTATTTGGACAAAGAAAAATTTGAAATATTAGAAAATAGAATACAACAATTGCAAAAAATGATTTCAGGATTTCAAGATGGACTAGACTATTAGTCTTGAATCTTGTCTCTTGGTTCTTAAATCTTATCAAAACTATGAGTACAGAAACAACCCAAAAAGACAACTTGCTACGAGGTGGTCAATTTCTTGTGAAAGACACCAAATGTGAGGACATATTTACGCTTGAAGACCTCTCGGAGGAGCAAAAAATGATGCGCGATAGCACCAAAGAATTTGTTGATCGCGAATTGTGGGCGCACTGGGAACGATTCGAGAAAAAAGATTATGCATACACAGAAGAGTGCATGAGAAAGGCCGGTGAACTAGGTCTGCTGAGTATAGCTGTTCCCGAAGCCTATGGCGGAATGGGAATGGGTTTCGTGTCTACCATGTTGGTCTGTGATTATATTTCCGGTGCAACCGGATCATTCAGTACGGCTTTTGGTGCACATACGGGAATTGGTACAATGCCGATAACGCTTTATGGTACCGAAGCCCAAAAACAAAAATATGTTCCTAGATTGGCTTCCGGTGAATGGTTCGGGGCGTATTGCCTTACCGAACCGGGTGCAGGATCTGATGCCAATTCAGGAAAAACGAAAGCCGTATTATCGGCAGATGGAAAGCATTACTCAATCTCGGGACAAAAAATGTGGATTTCCAATGCAGGGTTCTGCAATATGTTCATTGTTTTTGCCAGAATTGAAGATGACAAAAATATCACTGGTTTTATTGTAGAGAATGACCCTAAAAACGGAATTACTTTTGGCGAGGAAGAAAAGAAATTGGGTATTCACTCTTCTTCTACCCGCCAAGTATTCTTCAGTGACACGAAAGTTCCTGTTGAAAATATGCTCTCCGAAAGGGGCAACGGATTCAAGATCGCGATGAATGCCTTAAACATTGGCCGTATTAAATTGGCAGCCGCTTGTTTGGAAGCCCAACGAAGGGTCATCAATGAGGCCGTTAGCTATGCGAATGAACGGATACAGTTTAACACCCCTATCATAAATTTTGGTGCCATTAAGGCCAAAATTGCCAATATGGCAACAAATGCATATGCTGGGGAATCCGCTAGTTATCGTGCGGCAAAAAATATTGAGGACCGTATCGCCATTCGAGAGTCGGAAGGTAACACCCATCAGGAGGCGGAATTAAAAGGGGTTGAGGAATACGCTATTGAATGCTCCATCTTAAAGGTAGCCGTTTCCGAAGACGTGCAATATACCACCGACGAGGGTGTCCAGATTTTTGGAGGAATGGGATTCAGTGCAGAGGCACCCATGGAAAAAGCATGGCGTGATGCGAGGATTGCCCGAATTTATGAAGGCACCAATGAAATAAATAGAATGTTGGCCGTAGGTATGCTGGTTAAAAAGGCTATGAAGGGTCACGTAGATCTTCTAGGACCTGCAACTGCCGTTGGTGAAGAGCTAATGGGTATACCATCGTTCGACACACCGGATTTTTCTGAGCTTTTCGCAGAGGAGAAAGACTTAGTGGCCAGGTTGAAAAAAGTATTCCTAATGGTTGCCGGTAGTGCTGTACAAAAATTTGGTCCCGATTTGGAGAATCATCAGCAATTGATGCTGTCCGCGGCCGATATATTGATCGAAGTGTATATGGCCGAGTCCACTCTACTTAGAACAGAAAAAAATGCCAAGCGTTTTGGTGAAGAGGCCCAAGCAACACAAATTGCCATGTCTAGGTTATATCTATACAATGCAACAGAAACTGTAATCCAAAAAGGTAAGGAAGCTATTATTTCATTTGCCGAGGGTGATGAACAGCACATGATGTTAATGGGGCTAAAACGCTTCACAAAATATACCAATAACCCAAATGTAGTTGCCTTGCGTACGCAAATTGCTGATTATGTGGCCACAAACAAGGGTTACACCTTTGACTAATTCAAATCGAAACTTTCTTGAGACGAAGGTTATAACCGCCCCAAATTGGGGCGGTTTCTTTATTTGTTTTCCATTTTAGAAGAATATAATTTTATTCCATGAACAACCACCTATTAAGACAGGCCTACGATTCGGATGATTTTCGCAAACGTGGCCATACATTGGTCAATGAACTTGCCGATCATTTGGAAGATAAATTAAACGAAAAATCAGCAAAGGCCATCAATTGGAATACCCCGGATACAGAGTTGAAATTTTGGAAAGAGTTTCTTGAAAATGGTACCAATGACAATTTATTTTCCGAAATCACCAAGCGCACAACGTACGTTCACCATCCCAAGTACATAGGACACCAAGTGAGTCCCGCAGCTCCCATAACCGCCCTTACCGGAATGATAAGTTCCCTATTGAACAATGGCATGGCCGTGTACGAAATGGGCATGGCACCTTCGGCCATTGAAAGAGTGGTAACCGATTGGATCGGTGAAAAAATAGGTTATAATACAGAGTCTAGGGGATTTTTGACCTCTGGTGGTACATTGGCCAATCTAACGGCCTTGCTTTCCGCTAGGAAAGCAAATGTATCCCATGATGTTTGGAATGAAGGAACTTCGGAAAATTTGGGCATTATGGTATCGGAAGAAGCCCATTATTGCGTGACCGGCGCCGCAAAAATAATGGGATTGGGCGCAAAGGGAATTATAAAAATTCCATGTGACAAAAATTTCAAAATGGATATTTCCTTGTTAGAGAAAAGTTATAAAAATGCATCAGATAATGGAATCCATATTTTTGCAATTGTAGGTAGTGCCCCCTCTACCGCAACGGGGGTGTATGACGATTTGGATAAGATTGCATCTTTTGCCGCTCATAAAAATCTTTGGTTTCATGTAGATGGGGCCCATGGTGGAGCGGCCATTTTTTCACCTAAATACAGACATACCGTAAATGGGATAGAAAAAGCGGACTCGGTGGTCATAGATGGCCATAAAATGATGATGCTGCCAACAATAACCACGGCCTTACTATTCAAAAACGGAATCAATGCATCCACCACTTTCAATCAAAAAGCGGACTATCTTTTGACGCAGACCGATCATGAAGATTGGTACAATTCCGGCAAAAAGACTTTTGAGTGCACCAAAACAATGATGAGCATTCATTGGTACACCATGCTAAAAATGTATGGTGATGGAATTTTTGATGCGTATGTGACTACCCTGTACGATTTAGGAAAACAGTTTGCAGAAATTATTGAAGCCGATACCAAATTTGAATTGGCGGTTAGGCCAATAAGCAATATTGTTTGTTTTAGATATTTGAATACATCTTTGGATGAAAAAGGTTTAAATTCCCTAAATGAAAATATTAGGCAAGAACTCCTTGAGGATGGTGAATTCTATATTGTACAGACCAAATTAAGGGGCATACACTATTTGAGATGCACCATTATGAACCCGTTTACAACGGTTGACCATTTAAGACAATTAATAAACAAGATAAGAGAGTTAGCTTCAAAGTGACCTAAATCCCATAGGCTTTCAATAAAAATAAGCCTTTGGCTGAGTTCTCATTCCCTCATAGATTCTAAGATCCTTTCCTCTGAATCCTTTTTAGAGAAATTAATGGCACATTCAATGAGTGCCAAATGTGAATAGGCCTGGGGAAAATTACCCAATAATCTTTTTGTCTTGAAATCTATATCCTCACTGAAAAGGCCTAAATGATTGCTATAACCGAGAAGTTTATCAAAATGTGACATGGCCTTTTCCTCCTCCCCAATCTTAAATAAACTATTGATGAACCAAAAAGTGCATATCGTAAAGGATGAGGAAGGGAGGCCAAAATCATCTTCATTCTTATAGCGGTACAGAAGTCCATCGTTGCTAAGCTCCCTTTCAATTGCCTTGACCGTTTTTACGTACCTGGGGTCTTTCGCATCAATAAATCCATAGGATTCCATTAGCAAAACTGAAGCATCAAGATGCTTTGACCCATAGGATTGAACAAAAGCGTTTACTTCGGCATTCCATGCATTCGTATGTATGTCCTCCTTTATTTCCCGTTCAAGCTTTGCCCATTTTTCAATCTTGTGCGCTTTATTGAAAACGCGTGCCACTTTGATCGCTCGATCCAATGCCACCCAGCACAATACCTTTGAAAAGGTAAAGTGGCGGTCTTCCGTTCGAAATTCCCAAATACCTTTATCCTTTTCTTGCCAGTGTTTTGATACGATCCATACAATACCTTTTGTAATGCTCCAAAGTTCCTCTCCGTTTTCAATATCGGTGCTGAACTTCATTAGTTGTTCATAAATGACATCCATTAAAATACCATAGATATCGTTTTGTCTTTGTGCGTATGCCGCATTACCAATACGAACGGGTTTAGATCCCTTATAACCCGACAGATGGTCCAAAGTTTCTTCGGTAAGCATCTTTTCCTTATTGATGCCGTACATGATTTGAAGCTTCTCATCCTTATCGGGGATCAAATCAATGATGAATTGGAGGTACCTTCTTGCGACGTTTTTATGGCCCAATTCAGAAATCACCTTCACCACCATGGATGCGTCCCGGATCCAGCAAAAGCGATAGTCCCAATTGCGGACCTCGCCAATAGTCTCAGGTAATGAGGTCGTTGGGGCGGCCAAAACCGCACCCGTTTTGTCGTAACTCAATAGTTTTAAGGTAACTGCACTTCTATTTATTTCGGCATTGTATTTCTTATAGGTCGGGGTATCATTGCTCCAATTCAACCAATAAACCTTGGTACGCTCCATTTCCAGGTACATTTTCTTGGTATTCGGAAGAAATATTTTCTCATTATACCCCATAAGAAAATATCCGTCTTTTCTAATCTCTATTTCCCTTCCTTCAATTACCGCATTCTTATTGAAAGAGGTATACAGAAAAACGGTGTCAAACTTTTCGGCATGGGTCAAACTGGCCACAAAATGATGTTTCACAAAGGTTTTTGTTTCTCCTAGGGCATACTCTAGCTTAGGGTCGTAATGAACTGTAAATTTAGGCTTCCCCGATAGGTGCCTAACATACCGTATGATTTCAGGTGGGCAATTATACCCACCATTATCTTTGTGATATCGTGGCATAAAATCACAGATTTCAAAACTATGCTCGCCGTCAACAAATTTTGTGATGAGCAATGCGGTGTTCTTTTTGTATTTCTGGGTTATTTTATAATTGTCATCCACCAATATCTCAAAACTGCCCCCGATTTCATCATCCAAAAGTTTTGCAAATACCGATGACGAATTAAACTCGGGCAAACAACACCAATCTATGCTTCCTGTTTTAGAAATCAACGCCGCACTTCTACAATTCCCAATTATTCCGTAATCTAAATTATCCATTCGATAAAAATTTTGATTCAATCGAGCATTTGATTGTTATTGCCCTTCTTTTTCCCGAAATTGAGAGAAATAATAGTCAAATCAAAGTAAAACCTCGAATTTATGGGCAAAACTATCATAATCTCAAATAGACTGCCTGTTCAGTTGCAAATTAGCAATGGGGGTATTACGGCGGTGCCCAGCGTTGGTGGTTTGGCTACAGGTATGAAGTCGGTTCATACCGGCAAAAATAGCCTTTGGATCGGGTGGAGCGGATTAACCGACGAGGAAATCCCAGATGAACTTGTAGGCGATATTGACAAAGCGCTCGCCAAACATGGGTCTTCCAAAGTAAACTTGACTTCGCAAGAAGTTGATGGCTTCTATTATGGCTTTAGCAATCGTACCATATGGCCATTGTTCCACTATTTTTTGGAATATTCCGAGTTTGAACTTGATAGCTGGAACACTTATAAAAAAGTGAATCAAAAATTTGCCGATGCCATTTTAGAGAAGGCCGATGAAGAGGATGTGATATGGGTTCATGACTATCAACTGATGCTGGTGCCTCAAATGGTAAGGGAAAAAAGATCAAACGTATCCATTGGATTCTTTTTGCATATACCCTTTCCTTCCTATGAAATTTTCCGAACTATGCCCTGGAGAGAAGAAATCCTTAAAGGTCTTTTGGGTGCTGATCTCATCGGGTTTCATACCTATGATTATGAGCGCCATTTTCTTTCCTCTGTTCGAAGGTTGATGGGGCTAGAGGTCAGCTTTAATGACATTTACTTGGATGATCGGGTTATAAAAGTGGATTCCTTCCCCATGGGAATCGATTATAAGAAATTTAGTGATGCCGCTTTAAAACATGGGCAGAAGCCGGCCGATAAACAATCGGAACTTCAGCAGCGGTTGAACAACCACAAGAAAAATGACCCGGAAGCCAAATTTTTCCTTTCGATTGACCGACTTGATTATTCCAAAGGCATTGCAAAAAGATTGCATGCTTTTGAATATTTTTTAAACAAATTTCCACAGTACAAAGAAAAAGTTCGCTTGATTATCTTGGCAGTACCCTCCCGCTCCAACGTACCCCAGTACCAATTGTTGAAAAAAGAAGTGGACGAACTAGTGGGTCGTCTTAACGGTCAATTTTCAACTGTAAATTGGACCCCCATCTGGTATTTTTATCGTTCAATGCCTTTCGAAAATCTTATTGATCTCTATACAACTTGTGATATTGCTTGGCTAACGCCACTACGTGATGGTATGAATTTGGTAGCCAAGGAATTCGTGGCCACAAGAACGGATCAAACCGGCGTTCTTATTCTCAGTGAAATGGCCGGTTCCGCCAATGAAATGAATGAGGCCTTATTAATCAATCCCAACAATTTTGAGCAGATCGCCGAGGCTTTGAACACAGCCCTCAGAATGCCGAAGGAGGAGCAACAAGCGCGAAATAAAGTACTTCAAAAACGACTTGAACGATACAATGTAGAGAAATGGGCGAACAGTTTTATGAATTCGCTACTTGCCCAAAAAGACCGTGAAGTGTCCAATGTATCCAGAAAACTTGGTGATACCGTTCTTACCAAGATTCTAGCGGACTTTTCAAATTCAAAAAAAAGAGTGTTGTTCCTGGATTATGATGGAACCTTGGCTGGTTTCCACATTGATCCCCAAAAGGCAAGTCCGGATGAAGATTTATATGCACTCTTGGACGCCCTTAACAACCTGCCCAATACAACTGTCTATTTAGTTAGTGGCAGGGACAAGGATACATTTACCCGATGGTTCCTTCCCAAAAAGTACAATATGATCGTAGAACATGGCGTATGGATTTCCGAAGGCGGTGAGGAATTTAAACTGTTGGAAATTGTCAAAAACGAATGGATGGACAAAATTAAGCCTATTTTTGAGTCATTTGTAGACCGAACGCCCGGCAGCTTCATTGAAGAAAAAAATTATTCCTTGGCATGGCATTACCGCAGTGACCGACCCCGATTTTGGAAATTTAAGGGCTACGGAGTTACATACGGTGCTTACCAGTCTTATAGGCAATGATGACCTTAGTGTACTCAATGGCAACAAGGTAATGGAGGTGAAAAGCAGTAATGTAAACAAAGGTCGTGCAGCCACCAGAATGCTTGCGGCCGACAATTACGACTTTATTTTTGCCATAGGTGATGATTGGACGGATGAATTTATGTTTCAAGAACTTCCGGAAGAATCAGTTACGGTAAAGGTTGGAAGGCAAAAAACAGCAGCCAAATATTATGTTGACAATACCCAACAGGTTCGGGAACTTTTAAAGGCCTTTATCAATGCTCAATAAAATAGCAAACATAGTGTCAAATTATTGTGAAAAGACTTATTTTAGAATCTGTTTTAAACACTAGCTTCCAATAAAGTCGGAAGTTGCACTCATGTAGGGTATTACTGCTAGATTTTAGAACTGTAGGCCAACATATATGAACCAAATATTCTATTTCCTGCTCATTTTTCCATTTTTACTTTTGCACGCCCAGACCAATACAGAGGTTTATCTATTCGATTTGAAGAGAGCAAATGACTCCATCATTATGTCCGGCGGAGTAAATATTTCCAACAATCCGGGGTATGATAATCAACCTTCTTTTCCCAATGATAGCACCATTTTATTTTCTTCCACAAGAGCGAACCAAACCGATATTGCCCAATATGATATTCAAAAGGGTACCGTGAATTGGATTACCAATACCCTTGATGGAAGCGAATATTCCCCATTAAAAATCCCGAACAAGGAAGAAGTCAGCGCCATTCGTTTGGATACCAACGGATTGCAAAGGTTATATACGTACGATATTTTAACCGGTAAAGACATGGAATTGCTGAAGGACCTAAAAGTGGGTTACCACCTTTGGTACAATGACCATATCATTGTTTCCTCGGTTTTGGTAGACAACCGAATGGATTTGGTTGTGTCCGATCTAAAAAAAGGCACCCATAATGCGGTCGAAAAAAATGTGGGTAGGTCTTTGCACAAAATTCCCAATTCCAATTTAGTAAGTTACATCAGTAAACAAAAGGAGGGGTGGTCAATTAAATCCCTAAATCCCATAACGGGGACCACTGAAAATGTGGTACATCTATTGCCCAACGTTGAAGATATTTGTTGGCTTAATTCCGGAGAAATTCTACTTTCAAAAGAAAATCGCATGTACAAGTTCCGCCCAAAAACTACATCCAATTGGGTGTTGGTAAAATCGTTTGAAGAAGAAAATCTACAAAAGGTTACCCGTCTCGCCTCTAATAAAACCAATGACAAGCTTGCAATTGTGTCTGAAGAATAAATATGAACGAACCCAATAAACCGAATATGAAGCATCAACTTAGCATCCTCCTTTTGTTAACTTCCTTGTTTTCTTTTTCCCAAACCGATGCCCGATTGTACGACATCATCAATTCGGTTTCCGCAGAACGTATTCAAGCCGATGTAACGAAATTGGCCAATTTTGGTACACGCCATACCCTAAGCGATACCCTATCGCAAACCCGGGGAATAGGTGCAGCCCGTCGGTGGATCAAATCAGAATTCGAAAAGACTTCCGCAGATTGCAAAGGCTGCCTGACTGTATTCTACCAGAAAGATTTGGTCAAAAAAGGTGAGAATGAACGAATTGTCCATGATGTTTGGGTGGTGAATGTGGTGGCGGTACAAAAGGGCACCAAGTATCCCAATCGCTATATAATAATGAGTGGCGACATTGATTCGCGTGTTAGCGATCCCGCCAATTTCACATCGGAATCGCCCGGTGCCAATGACAATGCCAGTGGAATGGCCGGGACCTTGGAAGCGGCACGGGTACTATCCAAATATAAGTTCGAAAATAGCATCATCTATGTGGGCCTTTCCGGTGAGGAACAGGGACTTTTTGGGGGAAAAGGACTGGCCGCCCATGCAAAGGAAAAGGGTTGGGAAATTATTGGAATCCTGAACAATGACATGATAGGGAATATTAGTGGTGTGGACGGAATCGTAAGCAATGTAGATTTTCGCATATTCTCAGAGCCTGTGCCCCCCACCGAAAGTGAAAAGGAACGAAATGCCCGCAGGTTCTATGGCGGGGAAGTAGACGGTATTTCAAGACAATTGGCACGCTATGTGCACAAGACCGTAAAAACGTATATGCCCGAGATGAATCCCATGTTGATTTATAGGTTGGACAGATTTGGCCGGGGCGGACACCACCGCCCGTTCAACGATGCCGGCTTTGCAGGGATCCGCATCATGGAGGCGCATGAAAATTATACCCAACAACATCAGGATATCCGCATAGAAAATGGCATTTATTATGGAGATGTGCTGGAGCATGTAAATTTTGGGTATGCCAAAAAACTCACAGCGGTAAATGCCATCAATCTGGCTTCCATAGCTTGGGCCCCACCTTCTCCCAAAGAATTGAAGATTGGCGGCATCGTGGAGGCTTCCGCAAAATTTCAATGGACAAAAGTTGACGGCGCGGTGGGTTATAAAATATACTGGCGCGATACTACCTCGCCAACTTGGGACCACAGCAAGTATGTGGGCGATGTAAATGAATATATTTTGAACGGTATTGTCATCGACAACTTTTTCTTTGGAATAGCCGCCGTAGGGGCCAACGGACATGAAAGTCCAGTGGTATTTCCAAATGGGATCATGAGATGAACAACTATGGATCGTTAAGACTTTATTGCGCAACCTTTTGTCCTTCAATCGTATGACCGAAAAACGGAAAATATTGATGATCCATGCAGATGATGCAGGTTTGTCAACTTCTGAAAACAGTGCAACCATTGCGGCCTTAGAATATGGCCTGGTTACCTCATACAGCATAATGGTTCCCTGTGCATGGTTTTACGAAATGGCGGATTTTGCCCTACATAATCCACAATTCGATTACGGAATCCATCTAACGCTTACCTGTGAATGGAAAAAGTACAAGTTCGGGCCCGTATCCCCTTTAGACCGAGTAAAAAGTCTTGTAGACGAAAACGGGTATTTTCATAAGACCCGAGACCAGTTTAAGAACAATGCCAAAGTGGCGGAAGTAGAAAAGGAACTCTCAGCGCAAATAGATAAGGCCTTGAAGCTAGGGTTACAACCAAGCCATTTGGATTGCCATATGTACAGCCTAGGTGTAAGTTCAGAAATGCTGGAGGTTTATAAAAAAATGGGGGATAAATATAATCTTCCGGTACAACTTAATACCGGTTTGATCAAATCCATTGGTTCCGATGCCTGGAGAAGCATTAACAAGAATGATTTTGAAGTGGACCGTATTTTTGTTGGGGCGTTTGCCCATTTTGAGAAAGGCAATCTCGAGAACTATTATCAATCTGTATTGGAGGAACTTGAACCTGGCATAAATGTGCTATTGATCCACCCGGCCTTTGATACGGAAGAAATGAAAAGTATAACGGAAAGTCACCCAAATTTTGGAGCCGAATGGCGCCAAATTGATTATACTTATTTTACAAGCCAAGCATGCAAGGAAACCATCAAAGCGAATGAAATTCAGTTGGTTTCCTGGAAGGATATCAAAGAAATTATGGAAAACAAAAAAATAGAAATATAATTTTTAAATACAAAAATGACCAGAACAAAATTACTTGCAATAGGGATAATGGGTATTATGGCATCAACGACCCTGAAAGCACAGCAGTTTACGGAGCAGGATACCCTACGTGGGAGCATAACCCCGGAGCGTGTTTGGTGGGACCTTAATTACTATCATTTGGATATTGAGGTGAAACCCGCCGAGAAATTTATTTCCGGCAGCAATACCATTCGCTATAAGGTCTTGAGCGAAAATCAAGAGCTTCAAGTAGATCTACAATCTCCCTTGAAAATTGAAAAAGTGCTTCAAGATGGCAAGGAACTAAACGTTCGTTCCAACGGCAATGCCCATTTTATCCAGCTAGAAAAAAAACAGGAAAAAGGTGACTTCAATGAAGTAACGGTGCATTACTCCGGTCACCCGAAAGAAGCAGTGAATGCTCCGTGGGACGGCGGATTTTCCTGGAAAAAAGATACCAATGGCGACGATTTCGTGGCAACCTCGTGCCAAGGTCTTGGCGCAAGTGTATGGTGGCCCAACAAGGATCACATGTATGACGAGGTAGATAGTATGTTGGTAAGCGTAACGGTTCCCAAGGGCCTTATGGATGTCTCTAACGGGAAACTCCGAAGTGTTGAAGAACATTCCGATACCTCAACCTATAATTGGTTCGTGGCCAACCCCATTAACAATTACGGCATTAATGTGAATATTGGTGATTATGTCCATTTTGGTGAAAAATATTCGGGCGAGAGCGGTATGTTGGATATGGATTATTACGTGCTTCCGGCGGATTTGGAAAAAGCCAAAGAACATTTTAAGGATGCCCCAAAAATGATGAAGGCCTTTGAACACTGGTTCGGCCCCTACCCTTTTTATGAGGATGGTTTTAAATTGGTGCAAGTGCCTTATTTGGGAATGGAACATCAGAGCTCCGTTACGTATGGCAATCAGTTTAAAAAGGGGTATTTGGGCCGTGACCTTTCAGGAACGGGTTGGGGACTTAAGTTTGATTATATTATTATTCATGAGGCCGGCCACGAATGGTTCGCCAACAACATTACCTACAAGGACATAGCCGACATGTGGGTACATGAGGGCTTTACCATGTACTCGGAAAGTCTCTTTTTGGAATACTATTATGGCAAGAAAGCTGCCTCGGAATACCTGATCGGGCTACGGAAGAACATTAGCAACAATAAGCCCCTTGTAGGTCCCTATGATGTAAACAAACCTGGTTCTGGCGACATGTACAACAAAGGGGCCAATTTGCTCCACACCATTAGGCAATTGGTTGACAATGACGAAAAATGGCGGCAGATACTTAGGGGCCTCAACAAAGATTTTTACCACCAAACCGTTACCTCGGCACAAATTGAAAACTACGTTTCGGAAAAATCGGGATGGAACCTAAAGTCTATTTTTGACCAATATTTGCGAACCGCGCCAATCCCTATTTTTGAATACGAGCTCATTGGCAAAAGCCTTACATACAGATATAGCGATGTTGTTGATGACTTTCAAATGCCCCTAAGAGTATTCTTAGGTGACAAGGAAAAATGGCTAAAACCGACTGCGGAATGGAAAACCGAGAAGCTAAGGGGCGATGTGAAAAACTTTAAGGTAGATGGGAATTTCTATATAGAAATAAAGAAGCTCCAAAAGTAACATTGCGATTAAATAATAAATCTGCCGCACTATTGTTCATAAACCATACATCCCTTTTTAATTGGTTCAAAACCTATCTTTAAGTGTGCTGCATGTATCTTTATAACAACAAAAACCGATCTCGCCAATGAAATACAATTACGTAGTTCTGTCCCTTCTCGCCTTATTTTTTTTCAGTTCAAAGGCAAATGCTCAAGATGGCAAAAAAGCATTGACCATTGATGACATTCTCAACCTAAAAACAGTTTCTGAGGTACAGATCAGTCCCGATGGCAAATGGGTCGCCTATACTGTTTCTGAAAACGACCTTAAAAAAGATACTTCGGTCAAACGGGTTTATATGGTTCCCATGGCGGGCGGTGAGGCAGTAGCGATCACGGGCAAGGGATATACTGCGAGCGAACCACGGTGGAGCCCCGATAACAAATATCTTACTTTCTTGGCCAGCAAGGGCGGGGACGAAAAAACACAGGTATGGCAATCAAATAGGTTGGGTGGCGATGCCGAAGTCTTGACCAAAATACCGCAAGGGGTTTCGAGCCATGCATGGGCACCAGTGGGCAACAGGCTCTTATTGGTACTGACGGACCCAAAACCGGAAGAATTGACCGAGGACAAAAAAGATGACAAAAAAGCCAAACCTTTTATTATTGACCGCCGACAGTTCAAACAGGATTATGTTGGCTATTTAGATCGTTATCGCGACCATATCTATTCCTTGGTTCCCGGGGATAGTATTCCCACACAATTGACCTCGGGTGATTTTGATGACAGCGACCCTGTTTCGAGTCCGGATGGCAAGCAAATAGCCTTTGTGAGCAACCGTACCGCTGACCCCGATAGCAATTCCGATACCAATATTTGGGTAGTCTCGGCCGACACTAAAGACAAAGGGGCCACTTTGGTGCAAGTGACTACCAACCCCTATCAAGATGAGTCACCCACCTGGAGCCCGGATGGGAAATCCATCGCTTATAAAACGGTCCTAAACGGAAAAATACTTTGGTATGCCGGTGAAAAACTGGCGATTTCTACTACTTCGGGAGGTGAGGCCAAGGTGCTTACCGAAACTTTGGACCGCAATATCAACAAGCCAAAATTCTCGGAAGATGGAAAGTCCGTTTACTTTCTATTGGAAGAAAATGGTGCCAGTGTACTCGCCTCGGTGGATCTTTCTGGCAAAAACTTGAAAAGAGTAGTGATGGGGGAAGTTGCCACTTATGATTACGCTATTAACGGAACCTCCATAGTCACATTGACCGGAAAACTGAATAGGCCCACTAATTTGTACATTTTTGAAAAAAATGTACTTAGGGAACTCACCAAAGTGAACGATGGCCTTTTGACGAATGTCAAAAAACCGACCATCGAAAAAATGAACTTTAAAAGTACCGATGGTACGCCCATTGAAGGTTTTGTGGTAAAACCGGTCGATTTTGTGTCCGGAAAAAAATACCCGACGATCCTTTGGATCCATGGCGGCCCCACTGCACAATATGATTATTCGTATGATCCGGAGCCCCAGTTGTTCGCTGCCCATGGGTACGTGGTCTTGCTTATCAACCCCAGAGGCTCCACAGGTTATGGAGAGGATTTTTGCAAGGCGATTTTTGCCGATTGGGGCAATCTTGATTATCAAGATGTCATGGCAGGAGTAGATCATGCCATTGCACAGGGCTATTCAGACCCGGATAAATTGGCCGTTGGCGGATGGTTGCTATGGGGGTATTTTGACCAACTATGTCATCACAAAGACCGATCGCTTTAAGGCCGCCATGTCCGGTGCCAGCGAAGCGCTTTACAGATCTAATTACGGACATGATCATTACCAACTTACTTGGGAGCAGGAATTGGGACTACCTTGGGAAAACGCGGCAGGCTGGGAACGCATTTCCCCGTACAACAATGTGGCCAAAATAACCACCCCTACCCTATGGATGGGCGGTTCTGATGACTGGAACGTACCCGTGCTCAACTCGGAGCAAATGTACATGGCCATGAAGCGCTTGGGCCGCGAGACCCAATTGATCGTGTACCCGGGGGAACACCATGGCATTCGCAGGCCTTCCTTTCAAAAAGACCGCTTGGAGCGCTATTTGGCCTGGCTGCAGAAATATGTGAAGTAGTTTTACCAGAGGCTCCACACTTATTTGTTACGGAAGAAAGGTGCATTGCCAAGGAAAACTTTAAAATAAATAGGTAGGTTTTCATAGCATATAGGCCAATTTGGCCGTATAAAGATGTATTTTACGTTTATATAAACAAGTTATAGCGCATTAAAAAAAACGACCGTATAAACAATAATGACAACTTTGGGAAACATAGAAAAACTCATTTTGACTACAAAAATCAATGACAAAGTTGTTGACAGCTCAACCATTATGGACGAAAAAACTAAAGAAGCTTTTAAGTACTTATCAAAATACACAAGAGACCTTTTACAAAAAGAACCTAAGATGAATTCATACGGACTGAACTCATTAAAAAGTGGGCTTTTGACATATTGGAATGAGAGCATAAACCCAGACACTGAAATTTTTTGGACAGAATTAAAAGATAGTGGAGTTGACTATGAAAGAAAAGAACCTTTGAGATTTGCGTTAGAAAAAAAACGGTTTAGAAAAGTTGAACAAGGAATTGATGCACGAAATCATTGGAAAGGATTAAAAAAACTGACAGAAGTTCAACAACGCTTGTCTAAAACGGAAATTGAAGAAATTGATGACATAATTTTAAAAGACGAAAAACAAAGAATTGAGCTTTTGAAAAAGTGTTTAAGAAAAAAAGAAATTCCACAGACACAATATTTGAAATTTGGAGAATGTATGGCTTATGCAAACAATTGCCGACTTTGGGATAGGTATTTTAAGCAGTCGGAAGTGGACGAACTTTATGACATTTGGAAAAATTTTAAAAGTAAATAACTGAAAGACATATAAAAACGCCCTATAACAGCCAAACCAAATTGCCCATCGGGTCGTTGTGTGTAATGCGAAAAAATCCGTATTAGAATAGATAAATGATGAAGAATATTTTATTTACTTGCTTGTTTTTACAGCTATCCTTTCAGAGTTTACTGTTTGGACAAAGCATCGACAAACATAAAATTAAAGTGAATGATGAATCTTTTACTTATTATGTAATGCAACCAAAATTAGAGGTTAGTGGAATTCTTATACTTCTGAAAGGTTACGGAGAAAAACCAAAAAGTATTTTTGACAAAACAAGCCTTCCACATTTATTGGCGGAAAAAGGATTTTTAACTATTGTGCCTGAATTAAATAACTCGTTGTTTGCAGACCAAATAACAATTAACGAACTAAACAAAATCTATAAAATCATCAGTCAGAAATATGATGTTTCTAATCTTGTAATTGGTGGTTTCTCATCGGGTGGTGCTATTGGAATTGGATACGCTGAATATTTATTATCAAATGATACTTCGACTAAATTAAAGGGAGTTTTTGCAATTGATCCACCTCTTGATTTAATACGTCTGTACGCTTCTTCAGAAAACAAAATAAATTACGAATGTCAAGGCTTAATTAAGAAAGAAGGTTATTCAATTAAGCAAGAATTGGAGAATTCTTTAGGAGGTTCACCCGAAACAAAACCTGACCAATATTTATTGCATTCTTCTTATTCCGAAAATGATAGTAATGGTGGAAACGCAAAATATTTAAAAAATATTCCAATAAGATTATACACCGAACCTGATTTGGAATTTGTTAGAAAGACTTATTGTACAGAATTACAATTTGAAGATATAAACGCAATTGATTTGCAAAGGTTGCATAAATACCTTTTGGAAATTGGCAATAAAAACGCTGAATACATAACTACTAAAGGTAAAGGTTTTCATAGTTGGAATATCCTTGATGCATCTGATTGTGCTGAATGGATAAACCGAATTGTCAATTAAAATAAAATCGGAATGGAAAAGCACTACACACAACAATGGTAACCGTTGCACAAGTCTCTGATCGGGCATATAATGGATTAACATGAGCCCTTCTGCGGGGCTTTTTTCTTATCCGTTCAGAATTGGAAGGTCAAATTTCGAGGTGTTATCGAAGGAACGGACAGGTATTGAAGGACACTTTTAAGTGTTAGCTGTCCCGCTTCGCAGCCTCCTTGGCGAACCATGGCAAGGGATTTCTAGGAAGTCCACATTCCCTTCCCACGGTTGAAAGGACTTTGCCATATTTCCATAAAAATTCGCGGACTTCACATAGCGCGGCGTTGTGGGCAATGTGAAAAAACCTACGAACAGTCATTACAAACTCCAGTCAGAACACAATTTGCATTTTGAACTTCATAGCCATTAGGAACTGAATATTCAACAGGAACTTGTAGGCATTCAATCGTATCACACGACAAACACCGAAAATGAAAATGATGTTGAATTACGGCTTGTGGATTTTCACATTTTTTGCAAATGGCAAAATACTGTTTTCCGTCTTCTGCAACTATTTTATGGACTATACCATCCTCACTAAACCTATTCAATACTCTATAAATTGTAGCTCTATTGATTTCAATATCCAGCTGCCTTTCAATAGCGTCTTGACTTAACGCCTTTCTTGAATTTAATAGTAAATTCAGTACTGCTTCTTTTGTAGGTGTATTTCTTCGATTCATACTTTATTGCGAACAAGTTGCAATAATACAAAAAGATTGTATATTTGTCAAAAATACTATTGCGACATTTTCGCATTTAAGAAATAAATCAATGACAAGAAGATAGATAATAAAACTATTTGGAGTATCAGGTTTTGTTCTTACACTACCTAGACCATTAACTCTTTTTGCTCAACACAATAACAATATGGATAAGAATGAATTTGAAGTAATCATGATAGGCGGAAGCTATGCAGGACTTTCAACAGCAATGACTCTAGGGCGTTCACTACGCAAGACATTGGTAATTGACACAGGAAAACCGTGTAATCGTCAAACACCACATTCGCATAATTTTCTGACCCAAGATGGAAGTACACCAAAAGAAATTTCTGAATTAGCTAAAAGTCAAGTAACAAAATACGATAGTGTCAAATTTTATGATGGACTTGCAGTTAATGGAAAGCGAATTGGTAAAGGTTTTGAAATCACTACTTCAACAGGAGATATTTTCACAGCAAAGAAATTGGTTTTGGCAACAGGAATTAAAGACCTAATGCCAGATATAAAAGGGTTTTCAGAATGTTGGGGGATTTCTGTGGTGCATTGCCCATATTGTCACGGATACGAAATAAGAAATAAGAAAACTGCCATTATTGCTAATGGGGAAAGGGCGTTTCACCTTGCTTCTTTAGTGAATAATTTAACCAAAGAAATCACGATAATAACTTCATGGGAAAAAGACTTGGATGAAAACCAACTCGAAAAGTTAAAACAACACGATATTCAAGTCATTGAAAAAGAAATTTCTATAATAGAACATCAAAATGGGCAATTAGAAAAATTTGTATTTAAAGATGGCAGTACGGAAAACTTTGATTGCGCTTATGCTTCTATTCCATTTGAGCAAAATTCAACTATACCTAAAAAGCTAGGTTGTGAAATCACGGAAAACGGACACATTAAAGTGGATTTTATGCAGAAAACCACAGAAGAAGGCATATTTGCTTGTGGTGACAACAGTACAATGATGCGTTCCGTATCAATGGCAGTTAGTAGTGGAACGATAACAGGTGCAATGGTAAATCACGAATTGACACAAGAAATTTTTTGATATGGTAGAAGTATCTATGACCAACGTAAAATCAGAAATTCTATCAACAGAAATACTACAATTTTTGGAAAAGGAATATCAACCGCTAAAATTCAATTTTGACTTGGAGGATTTCAACAAACCATATCCTTGTGGTCATTCGATTTTAAGAATTGAGGGAAAAGTAATTGATACAAATTCAATAACTCTACAACTAAAAAGTAAAGGAATTGAATGTGAATTATTAAAAGATAAAATTTGTGTGTAGTATGACAGAATTTTGGGAAACAGCTTTTAACGAAAAGCAAAAAATGTGGGGAATAAAACCTGCAAAATCTGCTGAAATAACAATGAACTTCTTTGTGGAAAAATCTGCAAAAAACATTCTAATTCCAGGAATTGGCTATGGACGAAATGCACAACCATTTATCGAAAACGAAATTGAAGTCACAGGAATTGAGCTTTCAAAAACTGCCATTGAACTTGCCAAAAAACATTATGGGAATAAAATAACCATTTTTCACGGCTCTGTAACCAAAATGCCTTTCGACGATAAAAAATATGACGGAATTTTTTGTTATGCTCTTATTCATTTATTGGACAGCGAAGAAAGAAAAAAACTGATTCAAGACTGCTACAACCAATTGACAGAAAATGGATTTATGATTTTTACCGCCATAACCAAAAATGCACCGCAATTTGGAAAGGGCGAATTGATAAGTAAAGACCGTTACGAAATTCATAAAGGAGCAAAAATATTTTACTACGACCGAGAATCAGTAAAAACAGAATTTGAGAAATACGGACTTTTTGAAATTACGGAAGTGGACGAAAATCAGCCAATGTATCTGATTAAGTGCAAAAAGGAATAAAAACACTGCCCACAATAACGATAATCGTTAAACAAGCCCATAAAACCGAAAATATAGATCGATATAAGCCCTTTTGCGGGGCTTTTTTCTTATCCGTTCAGAATTGGAAAGGCAAATTTCGAAGCGTTATCGAAGGAACGAACAGGTATTGAAGGACACTTTTAAGTGTTTTTTCCAAGGCAAGCTGTCCCGCTCCGCGGCCTCCTTCGCGAACCATGGCAAGGGATTATGGGAAGTCCACATTCCCTTCCCATGGTTGAAAGGATTTTGCTATATTTCCATAAAAATGCGCGGACTTCACATAGTGCGGCGTTGTCGGCAACGGCCGGAGACGAGTTATATTAAAAGACTACAATGAGAACACGCATTCTTTTGACATTTACCATAGTGCTTTTGTTGACCTCTTGCACGAGAGGCAAGAAAGCAGACAATGAATATCTGCCCTTTGAGAAGCACATTAAGTTTAATCACTTATTCATAGTCGTTGACGATTCGACATACAAATACTTATCTGACAGCTTAGACTTAATTAAGGAGTTTTCAAGTTTCGAGGAAAGCAGCACCAAGACTGATACAGAATCATGGTCTGGAAAATATCTATATGGGAAAAATCACTACTTAGAAATATTTCGACCCGCTGGTTATGACGGAGCAAAGATGGGTGATTTCGGAATGGGCTTTATGCCCAACAAACTTGGGACAATAGATTCTCTTTACAAACATTGGACATTGACGCTTGATTCAGTTGACCGAACAGAAAGGAGTGTCATAGAGAATGGAACGACATTGCCTTGGTTTACATCTTTATCTATTCCGACAAAAGACACATTAAAAATTAGTATTTGGTTGATGGAAAATGAAAGGGAAGAAATGTTCAATGCTGGTTTCAAGGACGGTGACTTAAAGAATGAAATTGAATTTTGGGACTACGTGAGATATAGTCGTGCTAAGGAGACATCGACTAACCCCGACTCAATAAAGTATAACAAATTGTTTGACCGAGTGAATAGTATGAAATTGAGTTTATCAAAACGAGAATTGGACTACTTAAAAAGTAATCTCTTAGACTTAGGTTTCATAGAAAGTCGAAATGGATTTCATGGAAATGACGTTGACATCGAATATGAAATCACAGAGGCTGACCATTTCATCTTAAAACAAGTTGACTTTCAATTAACAAAGGCTATGGCCGACAAGGAAGTGGAGCTGAATCGACTCACAATTAAAATGACGGGGGACAAAGCTTCATTCTTGTTTAAATATTGAGTATAAAAAGGCCGCAGCCCACAACAAAAGTAATCGTTGCGCAAGCCCATAAAACCGAAAATATAGGTCGATATAAGCCCTTTTCCTAGGGCTTTTTCTTGTCTGTTCAGAATTGGAAAGGCAAATTTCGAGGCGTTATCGAAGGACCGAACAGGTGTTGAAGGACACTTTTAAGTGTTGTTTCCAAGGCAAGCTGTCCCGCCCGCGCGGCCTCCTTGGCGAACCATGGCAAGGGACCGAAGGGAAAGCCAACATTCCTTCCCATGGTTGAAAGGATTTTGCTATATTTCCATAAAAATGAGCGGACTTCACATAGCGCGGCGTTGTGTGCCACCTGAAAAAAACGAATGACTAACGAACAAACTGCAATACGAACAACTTATTTCAGCATAATTGGAAATACTGCTTTAGCCTTGGTAAAAGGACTTGCGGGATTTTTTGGAAATTCTTACGCATTAATTGCAGACGCGATTGAATCGACCACAGATATTTTTGCATCATTTTTAGTTTTATTAGGGTTTAAATATGCAAAACGACCAGCAGACGAAAACCATCCTTACGGACACGGAAAAATTGAACCATTAATTACATTTGCAGTTGCTGCTTTTCTTGTTGTTTCTGCTACAATAATTGCTTACGAAAGTATTCAAAACATTCAAACACCACATAAAATACCGAAATCTTGGACTTTAATTGTTTTGGGCCTAATAATAATTTGGAAAGAAATTTCATTTCAAATAGTAATTAAGAAAAGTAAACAAACCAATAGTTCATCTCTTAAAGCGGATGCTTGGCATCATAGAAGTGATGCAATAACTTCGATAATGGCTTTTATTGGAATTTCAATAGCCATAATTTTTGGAAAAGGCTATGAAACTGCTGATGATTGGGCAGCCTTATTTGCTTCTGCATTTATTTTATATAATGGCTACTTAATTTTAAGACCTGCTTTAGGAGAAGTTATGGATGAACAACTTTATGACGACCTTATAGTTGAAATAAGAGTAAAGTCAAAGGAAGTTCAAGGTGTTTTAGGGACAGAAAAATGTTTTATCCGAAAAGCTGGAATGAAATATCATGTAGATTTGCACGTCATTGTTGACAGTGAAATTTCTGTAAAAGTCGGACACGACATTGCCCATAAATTAAAAGACCATTTACGAAATGCAATACCGAATTTAGGTCATGTACTGATTCATATTGAACCAAATGAATAAAAAAGCAGCACACAACTTTGGCCGTGTCTAATACTTTCTAAACCGATGAGTATGAAATTAAATTTATTATCAAATCGGAAAGTGAAGTTTTTTAAATACCACACTGTACATAGCGGAAACTGTAGTTCAAAAGCTGTTATTAACCGAAAAATTGAAGAAGCAAAAGAAATAGTTGAAATCATTTAGAAAGAAAAAAAATGAAAGCTACACCGTTTAAAAATAATTAACTGATTATCTACTTTTTAGAAAACCCTGCGGATTTTCAGTTTGGTGTACTTGCAAAGTTTAGTGCTAAACTACGCAACTACTCATAGCCGAGAGGTTGAAAGAAAAAAATTACTATAAAAATAATTATATGAACCCTAAAGTGGTAGATAGGTTTTTGGACAGAGCCAAAAAATGGAAGGAAGAAATGACCTTATTGAGGAAAATATGCCTTGATTGTGGTCTAACCGAAGATTTTAAATGGATGCACCCTTGTTATACCCTCAAAGAAAAAAATATAGTGTTAATACACGGGTTTAAGGAGTATTGCGCCCTTCTCTTTCACAAAGGTGCCTTGCTAAAGGATACCAGCAATATCTTGATCCAGCAAACGAAGAATGTGCAATCGGCCCGTCAAATACGGTTTGCCGGTTTGAAAGAAATAATTGATTTGGAGCCCATTATCAAGGCCTACATTTTTGAAGCGATCGAAGTAGAGAAGGCAGGCCTGGAAGTGAAAATGAAAAAGACTTCCGATTTTGATATGCCTCCAGAATTCAAAAAAGCCTTGGATGGCAATTCCGATTTAAAATCCGCCTTCACGGCTTTGACGCCGGGCAGACAAAGAGGTTATTTGTTACATTTCTCCCAAGCCAAGCAATCGGCGACCCGTGAAGCAAGAATAGAAAAATGCATCCCAAAAATATTCCAAGGGAAAGGGTTAAATGATTGACAAATACATAGGATGAGTGAAGAGATCGGTATGAAATCGGAATGAAATTCATAAATTTAAGTTCAGTTAGAGCATAGCTATTTATTTGATTCCATTTAAACAATTTTGGAAAGGAACCCTATGAAACCAAAAACTGTTGATGCGTATATCGCTTTGGCTCCGGAAGTGTCCAGGAAAAAGTTGTTGGAATTACGTGCACTTTTGCAAAAAGTAGCTTGCAATGCAAAGGAAGGTCTAAAATGGGGAAAGCCGGTTTTTGAATCAAAAGCCATACTCTTTGCCTATTCCGCACATAAATCGCATCTGAGTTTTATCCCTACGGGACCGGCGTTAAAACCGTTCATACAAGAGCTAACGGAATACAATGTAAATAAGGATTCTGTTCAATTTCCCTATCACAAACCCTTGCCCATTGAGCTGATTCGAAAAATCGCCACATATAGAATAGAAGAGGTTGAGGAGCGGGATGCAAAATGGCGGTATTAAAAATCCCCGGAAATATTTACGTATTTTTAAATCGCTGCCCTACTTTAAATTCTAGTAACCGAAATACTTTAAAATTGAAAGCTGCCATACGAAAGACATATGGACCACCCGAGGTCATTAAAATAGAAACCATTGATCAACCTATACCGAAGGATGATGAAGTTTTGGTTCGGGTATATGCCACTACGGTCAATAGAACAGATTGCGCCAATCTGACTGCCAAACCCTTTATAATGCGATTTGTACTGGGTCTTTTAAAGCCCCGAAAAACGATATTGGGAACCGATTTTGCGGGTAAAATAGCAGCACTTGGAAAAAATGTAAAATCACTGCAATTAAACGATCGGGTTTTCGGGTTCAGGGATACGGGATTGGAATCACAGGCGGAGTATATAACCTTGGTACCAGAAGGAAACTTGTTGACCATCCCCGAAAACATAAATTACAAAGAGGCCGCCGCCAGTATTGAGGGAGCGCACTACGCATACACGTTTGTTCATAAGGTTAAAATCAAGCCCGGTCAGCGAGTACTTATAAACGGGGCGACCGGGGCCATTGGCTCTGCTCTTTTGCAATTTGTAAAACAATATGGTGCCCAAATTACGGCTACCTGTAGCACTAAGAATATTGAATTGGTACGGAGTTTAGGTGCCGATAAAATTTATGATTACACAAAAGAAGATTTTACGATGGATCTAGAAAAATATGACTATGTATTTGACGCGGTTGGTAAAAGTTCGTTTGGAAAGTGCAAATCGTTATTAACGGATTCAGGGGCCTATATATCCTCGGAGTTGGGACCTAATGCCCAAAACCTGTTCTTTGCGATTTTTAGTTTATTTGGAATGAAAAAGAAAGTATACTTCCCTATTCCCTATAGTGTCGACAAAACGTTACCCTACATCAAGAACTTTTTGGAAAAAGATAAATTCAAACCGGTCGTTGACCGTGAATATGCCCTGGATGATATATCCCAGGCTTATGCGTATGTACTAACGGGCGAAAAAATAGGAAACGTAGTTATAGCTATTTAAGAAAAGTGATGAATTGGATACTCTTGATCATTGCAGGTTTATTTGAGGTCGCCTTTGCGGCCTGCTTGGGAAAAGCAAAAGAATCCGCAGGTATTGAAACGACTTATTGGTATATCGCATTTCTAATATGTTTGGCCATAAGTATGGTCTTATTGGTCAAAGCGACCCAGGAACTGCCCATTGGTACGGCTTATGCCGCATGGACGGGAATTGGTGCTGTTGGCACCGTACTTGTGGGAATTTTCATATTCAAAGAGCCCGCAACCTTCTTGCGAATATTATTTTTAACCACATTGATCGGTTCAATCATCGGATTGAAATTAGTTTCAAATTGATTGAATGCTTGAGAGTATATTCAGTTTAGATTATACTTTAGATTACCAATAAATAGGGGTGTTACCCAAATACTTTTCTGCAATTGGTTCGTAATAATCTCGAACATCTTCCAGATCATATATTTTTTGACTTTTGGTATAGAGATCGTACTTATTGAAGTCGCGTATAATTTCCAAATACTTCTGATCTTTCTCATTTAGTAATTCGGAATAACTTCCGCCGGAATGCCAAGGATAGAACGAATGATAACGGATCATTACCATAGCTTCATCCGGCAATTTATTTTCCTTGTGGTTAGACAATACTTGATATAAATATTCATCATGGCCCCAAGCTAAGTTTAGGTTATCAAGTCCACACTTTTCTTCATATATGCCTGTCGCGGTTTTATACTGATCATTTTGCATATCTGGGTTCAACTTATTGAACTCTGGATAAACACAGCTATCGGGCAATGCACAGCCCACTACAAACACATCACCGACCATTCCCCACTGTTCGGCCTGGCTTGTGCCGTCTTCATCACTTCCCCATAAGAACATCACTTTTCCCAAATCATGAATAAGTCCGGTCAACTGCATCCAATCGGGGCGTCCATCGGCTCTTAGTGCTTCCGCACTTTGTATAAGGTGCTGCACATTTGGCAGATCCAGATCGGGATCGCTCACGTCAATTAGGCTATTCAAATGGCCCATTGCCTCCCAAAGTCCCATTGGTTTATCAAAAGTCAGGTATTTTTTGTGCATACGTTGCACATAATCCAACGTCTGATTCTTTCGCATTTTCCGATAGTGTTCCTTCACGGCAACTGAAACATCTACTGCTTCATAATTCCTAAATGTCTTTTCTTCCATAATCCAGTCTTACTAATTATCTGCGCTAGGCGGCTATACATTTCCCAACACAAGGTACAAAATAATGGTAAATACAATTAAAAACAAACTAAAGGGCCTTGCATATTTCCATGGATTTAGATTCAATTTCCCGGAATCGTGCATTACAAACTTTGTTTCTTTGGGTAAAAATGACGATGCCAGATGCATAATCAGGATATTCAAAACAAACTCAATTCCCCATATATGTACGAAATGAAGGTTAACTTCAAGCACATAGTACATAATTATGTAGAAGAGCAGTCCGAAATACAAACCTATTTTAGCACCTCCCGCAGAAACCTTGGGAAACAAAAACCCTGCAATGATTACACTTGCAATAGGAATAAAGAAAATCCCGTTCAGTTGCTGCAACAATTGATAAAGGCCTTCTGGAGCATTTGCCACATAAGGAGCAATTGCAATCGCAAAAACGGCCAAAAGCGCGGATGTCCACTTGCCTATTGAGACCAACTTCTTATCACTTGCGCTTTTCTGAAGGTATTTTTTATAAATGTCCAAGCTAAAAACAGTGGCCGCGCTATTAAGCGCACTATTAAACGTACTTAAAATAGCTCCCATCATCACCGCCACAAAAAAACCGGTAAGCCATAAAGGCAATACTTTTTTGACCAAATAGGGATATACGCTATCCGGAGTATCATAAAGGCTCTCCCCAAAATAGTAAAACCCAATAAGGCCCGGCAATACAATGATCAAGGGAACCAATATTTTTAAAAGGCCCGTGTATAAAAGTCCTTTTTGTGCTTCCTTTAAGCTAACTGCCCCGAGTACGCGTTGAATGATGGATTGATGCATAGCCCAAAAATAGATCTGGTTGACCATTAGACCTGTAAAAAGAACCTCAAAAGGCAAAATGGCAGTTCTCGAGCCCTCACCTACACCTGATTCCCAACTAATAACATTGAATTTTTCCGGGCTGTTGTTAAAAACTTTTGCAAGTCCATCCAAAGGGTTGCCATCCCCTATGCTGAGCAAAGCTAGAATAGGTACCAATAGTCCGGCCACCAGCAGTCCAAATCCGTTTATCGTATCGGTATACGCTACCATTTTCAGTCCTCCAAAAATTGCATAAATGGCCCCAATTGTCCCCACTATCATAATGGTTATCCAAATACCTTCTTTTTGGCTAACGTTTAGAAGCGTTGAAATTTCGAACAATGCCTCAATGTTCAGGGCACCCGTATAGAGGACAATTGGCAGCAGCGTTGCCACAAATGACAAAATCAATAACAATGCTACTAAAGTGCGGGTCAAACCATCGAACCGTTTTTCAAGAAATTCAGGTATGGTCGTTAGCCCCATTTTCAGATACCTGGGGGCAAAATATAATGCTGCAATAACAAGTGCCAAAGCGGATGTGACTTCCCAAGCAATAATGAAAGCCCCATTTCTATAGGCCGAACCATTCATTCCCACCAAATGCTCGGTGGAAATATTCGTTAAAAGCAAAGAGCCTGCAATGATAATTCCCGTAAGGGACCTTCCTCCCAAAAAGTAGCCATCACGGGTGTTGAGTTTGTCCTTTCTTAATTTATAGGTGGCATAAAAAGCCACGAATCCGGTAAATAATAGAAATGTAAAAAAAGCCATAAAGGTAAATGTAATGAATTACCCCTAACTTTTATAATGCCGAATCAAAAATTGATCAGGCCATTCTTTTGTCGAAATGATGCTTTAAAAGAATTACTTGGACACTCATAAATATGGCCAAAATTACAAAACCGTATACTACGGTCGCCGAAACGGTAAAAATTGGTATCTTTTCAAATATTGCATTTAATGCGGACCAGGCTGAATCAGCACTTGAAAATAAAGTGCTACCTAAAACCTGATTTCCATATAAGAGAAAAGAAAAAACCAAAATTAAAGTAACTGCCAGTGCATACCATACTTTTTTTGAAATTAATGGTTTGTATGTCGCACTATTATTTTGTAAGGATGCCTTCTGAACTTTAGACATTACTGCATAAGTAAAGTCGATAGACGGTGATTCAAGACCCATTTGCTTGACCGTATTTTTCAAGTACTTATCAAACTTTTTATCATCCATTGCCTCCATATCTATTTATTTTTTCGGTTTCTAAACCCACATTTAAAAGCTCGGCCAATTTTCTTCGGGACCTGAACAATTTTACCTTAACGGTATTACTGCTTAGTTCCACAATTTTAGAAATCTCCTTTAAAGATAATTCATCATAGTAATATAATGTAACTATAGTTCTTTCTTCAGGGTGTAATAGTTCAAGTGCCTTTTTAATCTCTAGACTTCGCTCTTTATTTTCTATCTGGTCCAGGATATTTTCTTCCAAAGGTGCGGTAACCACCGAATAATCCTTCAAAGTTTCGGTTACCAACGTTGTTTTTCGCTTTTTTAAATAGTCCAAACTTCGATTATAGGTGATTTTGTAGACCCATGTTGAAAATTTAGAGTCGCCCTTAAACTTTTGTAAAGAGTTAAATACATTTAAAAATGTATCCTGTGCCACCTCTTCGGCCTCTTCCCTATTTCTTAAAATTTGAAATGCCAACGTAAATACCATATGCTTGTAACGTTCTACCAAATCCGAAAAAACATTCGTTTCCCCGTTGATTACTTTATCAACATAATATTGATCTTGGTGTTGGCTCATCTGATCTGTATGACGTTGAAATTACAACCTTGGTTACAGTTTTTCGAAAAAAAATTGTGTTCTCTGTAACCTATCCCAAAAAATGATCGTCATACCCACTAAACGAGTTTATTAATCAATTAAAAAACAATCACATGGCACCAGCAGTAGTAATGATCAGCGCATTTATCGTAATATTTGGTATGGTCTATCTTTTCTTTTCCACGCGCAATAAAGAAAGAATGGCATTAATAGAGAAGGGTGCCGATGCAAGCATTTTTGTAAGAGGCAAACGCGAAAGGGCCGCCCCTTTCTGGAAAATACTGATACTCAATCTGGCATTGCTGTTAATGGGAATCGGGGCAGGGATTATGATCGGTGGCGTTTTGGCCACAAACTTTGGTGTTGATTGGAATATTGCTATGCCTGGATCCATATTTTTGACGGCAGGAACCGGACTTTTAATTGGATTTTATCTGACCAAAAAATTGGACAAGGAGGAAGTTTAGTACAATTATATAGATAACTGGAGTTGAAGCACCACTTTTATACGTGGTGCTTTTGTATTTTTATATAATGAACTGAAATATTACGACAAAGAACAGCGAATAATCTTGGCCATTTCAAGACTTCAAATAATAATAGTTTTTAAATCCCAACAAAAATACCCTTACGATGAAAGTCATTTCCACCAATTTGGGAAGCCCTACCACCTTTATGTGGAATGGCAAAGAAGAGCAGACAGGTATATTTAAATATCCCGTATCCGAGCCCTTGTTTCTCGGCAAAGTTGATGTGGCCAAAGACACCTTGATCAACCGTATAAACCATGGCGGGATCAACAAGGCTTGCTATCTTTTTTCGAAAGATCAATATCCCTATTGGCAAAAACTTTATCCTGATTTGGAATGGGACTGGGGTATGTTCGGTGAGAACTTGACCGTTGAGGGCCTGGATGATGAAATAATGCGTGTCGGCGATATCTACAAAATTGGGACGGCCTGTGTTCAAGTATCACAACCGAGAGAGCCATGCTATAAATTAGGAATCCGGTTTGGAACACAGAAAATTCTGAAGCAATATATTGAGCATGGGCAACCAGGTACTTATGTGCGAATATTGGAAGAGGGCCATGTAAAGGTCGGGGATGAATTTAAATTGGTAGAACAGTCTGAAAATCCGTTGACAACCAGGCAATTTTTTGATCTGGTCAATTCCAAAAACAAGGACAAGGTTCTCTTGCGATTGGCCATAGAGAATGCCTCGGTTCCAGAATACAAGAAAGATCGGTTAAGAAAATACCTTTAGATTTATGAACTTTCCCTGGCACCTATACCTGATGGCCGCTATTTATTTTATTGCGGGTGCTTTACATTTTATAAAACCAAGGATTTATTTACGCATAATGCCCAGGTATTTACCAAACCACAAGGCCTTGGTATATCTAAGCGGAATAGCCGAAATGGTTTTGGGTATTGGTCTTTGTTTTTCAGGAACAAAAAATCTATCGGTGTATGGAATAATGCTAATGCTTGCCGCCTTTTTACCGGTACATTTTTATATGCTTTCCAGTGAAAAGGCATCCGCAGGTATTCCCAAGTGGCTTTTGGTGTTAAGGATTCCGCTTCAATTTGTATTGATGTACTGGGCTTATTACTATTTGCGGGTGTAAATGAAAAAAGGGGCTCTCCAGCCCCTTTTAAATCGGATTAACTCAACTTAAACCAACTAATTAACAACAATTGCCTCATAATAGACATCGTTGCCATTCTTTACTGCAATAGTATAACCATCGGCAACGGCAGTCTTAAAATTGAATACCTTTTGCACAACTAGTTCATTTGCAATCGTTTCTTCGTGTACCAATCGGTTACTACTATCAGTAATTTCAATCTTTACATCTTTCTTATCAAGATTTAACAAATTAAGGTAAACCATAGCATCATTTTTTCTAAAAACAGGCTTGCTGTTCTCTTTTCTCTTAACGATATCGACACTTCCCTCTTTTACAGAAATTGTGTACACGTATGTGGTTAAAGAGTTCTCTACTTTAAAGGTATAGTTGCCTTCCTCAAGACTTTTTAAATCGAATTTTTTGGCATAGAGTGCGTCGGAGATATTATCCGAGAAAATAATATTGTCATCTGCATCATAGAACCTAACCTTTGTCTGGGTCGATTTAGAATCCAATTCAAATACCAAACTTTTTGAGTTTGTTGTTGAACCTACTTTTAATATGGGTTCGTTTGCACTGATTGTCATCGAAACAAAAAACACTGCAACTAGGGCTGTCATTTTTAAATAATTCTTCATAACGTTTTGTTTTAGGGTTAATGAATAATTTATGGTACAAACTTACCTATGTATTCGTGCGCCCACTACATCCACTTTATCCAGTTTCTATGCTATTTTAACTGCAGATTGAGTTAAATTAGTGTTAAATGGTAATTTAGAATATATTATGGGTAAATTTGCAAAGATTTGGTGTTTTTACCTTTTCTAATTTTGAATATTATTATGAGTACCATGTTAAAACAAAAACCTACTTTAGAAGCCATTGAGCCCGACTTTGGCCATTCATTTACCTATCAAAAGTTCGATCAGTATAAATTGAATAAGAATAATATATGGCATTACCACCCCGAAATTGAATTGGTCTATGTAAATGGCGGCTCTGGCAAACGCCAGATTGGAAGTCACATATCCTATTACACCAATGGTGACCTTATATTAATAGGAAGCAACATGCCCCATTGCGGTTTTACAGATCATTTGACCGGTAATATGAGTGAAACCGTGGTACAAATGAAAACTGACTTTTTGGGCAATGAGTTTTTTGGGATACCTGAAATGAAAAAAATTCAATCCTTGTTTGAAATTGCCAAGGGCGGAATTGCTTTCGTTGGAAAAACAAAACGGAAAATCGGGGAAAAAATGGAAATATTGGAGTACCAGACCGATTTTCAGCGTCTCCTATCCATATTGAATATTTTGAACGAACTTGGAAAATCCGAAGAATACAGGATATTAAATGCCGAAGGGTTCTCAATGGAAACGGAAGTAAAGGATAACGACCGTATCAATATCGTATTCAATCATGTCAAGAATAATTTCAAGGAAGAGATCACGCTAGACGAAATTGCCGATTTGGTGAGTATGACCGTACCTTCGTTTTGCAGATATTTCAAAAAAATAACCAATAAGACCTTTGTGCAGTTCGTGAACGAATACAGGTTGGTCCGATGCTTCCAAATTATTGGCGGAAAAGCCAATGAGCATAACCGAGGTTTGTTTTGAAAGTGGCTTCAACAATTTCTCCCATTTCAATAAATCCTTCAAATCTTTTACGGGGCAAAATCCGTCAGAATATCGAAATCAATTGAAGACCCTGTTGCAGTAGACTCAGAAATGTTTGTTCAAAGGAATTTATTGCTTCTTTTTGGCCGGATGGAACCTAAAACAAATCATTCAAAACCCCTGCCAAACGCACACCTCCCTTTAATAGCTGGGATTCAACTGTGTCCCACCATACATAACCATATCTGTAATATAATTTTTCCCCGGGCTCTACGGAATCGTAAATGAGATTGGCCAAATCTTGGGATTCTTCAACCCAGTCATAAATAGTACCCTGCTTAATTTTGGAAATTTGTTCCTTGGATAATTTGGGCAATGATTCTGAAAGTTCGGTATAGCTCATTTCATAATCATCAATCATATTATCGTCCCATATTTTATGAAGGTTTGTTCCCCTATTGAACCATTGCAACTGAATGTCATTGCCTCCCTTGTCCTCCAATCTACCTACATGCATAGGTTGATGTAGATCACCCAAAAAATGGACCAACATTTTCAAGTAAAAAGCCCTGTCCGATTTTGAACTATGCTCATTTTTAATAATTTTTATGCACTCCTCTATGCCCATGATCAGATCACCGTATGGACTAGGAGGAACATCAGTGTACTTTTTATCGGCAGGATAATTCACAAAATGCCAAGGGCCAAATTTTTTAAAAACCGAATCGGCCTTTATTTCATCGGCAAAATTTGAAACGGAAGCCAGGCTTCTACCGTCCAATATCTTTTCAATCGCTTTTCGAGCTTTTTTTGTTAAATGATATTGAGCAACTTCACCAATCACCCTATGTCCCGTTTTTGACCAATAGGGAGGATTTCCAAATGAGAATTGACAAAGAATAAGAAGCAAGAGGGCTATTTTTTTCATTTACGGACTTTTGCCAAAAGTAGAAAAACGATTTTTAATCTATTGTTAACAAATGGTACGGTTTCATATTTTAATGTGATATTGCAATCATAAATAATTTACATTGATTTTAAAGAAAATTAAATCGCCCACACTCAGATATGGCATCATAGCGGGATTGGCAATTCTTATTGCGACCATTCTTTTTCTGCTGAGTATTTCTTTTGGAATGTGGGGAAAACTGCCCAATAAGAAAGAGCTTTCCAACTTTCAATATCAAAGGGCGTCCGAGGTCTTTACGGCGGATAGCATACTTATAGGAAAATATTATTTGATGAACCGGCAACCTATCCCTTTTGAAGAAATTCCGAAACACCTATTAAATGCCTTGATAGCTATCGAAGATGAGCGATTTTTTGAGCATTCAGGAATTGATTATCGCAGCTTACTAAGAGTTGGCCTTAAAACGATTTTAATGCAAGATCAATCCGCAGGAGGGGGAAGCACATTGACCCAGCAATTGGCCAAAAACCTCTATCCGAGAAAAGATCGCAAGAAAACAAACGTTGTTGTGGACAAGGTGAAGGAAATGATTATTGCGTCAAGACTTGAAAGCATGTATTCCAAAGATGAGATTCTTACCCATTACCTCAATACCGTCTCATTTGGTGACAATACCTTCGGGATCGAAAGTGCTTCCTTGAAATTTTTCAATAAAAGAACCTATGATTTACGAATTGAGGAGGCTTCTACATTGATTGGGATGTTAAAAGCTACCTATGGCTATAATCCGAGGATATTTCCCAAAAATAGCCTCAACCGTCGAAATCTTGTCGTGCAGGCAATGCAGAACAACGATTTCCTATCGGAGAAAGAAAAGGACAGTATCACAAAAATTCCCTTACAACTTGATTATAAGGAATACAATTATAATGATGGTATTGCACCCTACTTTCGGGAAGAAGTCCGGAAACAGATGATAAAATGGACTTTGGAACAGAAAGAAAAGGGGGAAGATTATAATTTATACACCTCTGGCCTAAAAATTTACACGACCCTTGACTATAAAATGCAATCACTGGCCGAAAAATCAATGATTGAACACATGACCGTGCTGCAAAACAGTTTTGAGAAAAGCTATGGGAAAAATGCACCTTGGATAAAAGATAAAAAACTATTGGATAAACTGGTCAAAAGAACAGACGCTTACAAAAAGATGAAAGCCAAAGGATGGAGCGATTCCCAAATCACGGACTCGCTTGGAAAAAAAAGGACTATGATTTTATCGGATTCAACTGGCAAAAAATCTGTTGAAGCAAGTACCGTGGACAGTATTCGCCATTACATGAAATTTCTAAATACCGGATCATTGGCTATAGACCCTGCTACAGGAGCTGTTAAAACATGGATTGGAGGTATTGATTTTAAATATTTCAAGTATGACCATATCTCCCAAAGTAAGCGTCAGGTCGGGTCTACTTTTAAACCTATTGTATACACGGCAGCTTTGGAGAAAGGAATGTCTCCCTGTACCTATTTCTCCGCTGAGGAAATCGAATATGAAAACCTAAAGGGCTGGTCTCCCAGCAATTCTGGTAATGCGGATGAAGCCTACCTCAATTATTCCATGGAACAGGCCCTAAGCAATTCCGTCAATACCGTTGCCGTAAAAGTAATGGAGAAAACAGGAATTTTAGAAGTTATAAGACAGGCGAACAAAATGGGCATTACTACCAAATTACCAAACGAACCTTCGTTAGCGCTGGGAACCGGTGAAATAAAGATTTCCGAATTGGCCGGTGCCTATGCCAGTTATGTTAATGATGGTAAACCGATTACGCCCTTTATAATAAGTACCATAGCAAATCAAAAAGATTCTGTTTTGACCCGATTTGAACCTCAAATTGCCGAAAAAAGAGCATTTTCTGATGAAAATCGACAATTTATGATAGAAATGATGAAATCTACCATAAATGACGGAACCGCTGCGCGAATACGATCAACCTATCATCTTACGAATGACATTGCCGGCAAAACAGGAACTACCCAAAACAATAAAGATGCGTGGTTCGTGGCTTTAATGCCAAAATTGGTCCACATAACTTGGGTAGGTCTTGATAATCAAGAAATAGGTTTTAACAGCACAAGTCTAGGTCAAGGTGCAAATGCGGCCCTACCCCTATTTGCCCTTTGGCTACAAAAATTGAACAAGGAACCCGATTTTGATAAAGTAACAAAAGCACATTTTGAAAAACCTGGTCAAACCGTTCTGGAACAATTGGATTGTGACCCAATTAAGAAAGATGGTTTCTTTAAACGCTTATTTAAGAACCCCAACAAAAAGAAAGTAAAGAAATTCCGATCCAAGAATTGATATATGTTCGGGTGGCACCAAAATTTTGTATCCATTCAATTGGATATTTAATTTTCACATAATGGTATCAGCTGCCGACCTGTTCAATCCCATATCCCTTTATTATTACTTTTTATTCACCAAAATACAGATTCATGAATCTAAAATTTGGCAATTGGGGAGCATGTTTGGGTTTTTAAACGAAAAGCGGTCTGAGAATTTGATTATATTTGAAAGGTACCCAACCAGCCTTTTATGACCACAGAACTGCTTAAAGACCCTTTAATTACCAATGATACAGTTGTTTTTGGCCTTTTGACACTTTGTCTCGGCTTTATTTTTTACACCTCATCACTTAAGACCGGTTTTTGGAGCAAATTCTATAGTATAGTACCGGCTGTATTAATGTGCTATCTCTTACCATCAATCTTAGTGAGCATGGGTGTAGTTTCCGATGCCGGTTCAAATCTTTATTTTATGGCCAGCCGGTATTTGCTTCCCGCGGCCCTGGTGTTGATGACATTGAGTATTGACTTAAAGGCCATAGCCAATTTAGGCTCAAAGGCACTTATTATGTTCCTGACAGGTTCTCTCGGAATCATAATTGGTGAGCCCATAGCTATTTTAATTGTTTCCATATTTTCACCGGAAACTGTCGGTGGAAGTGGATTTGATGCTATTTGGCGTGGACTATCCACCATTGCGGGAAGTTGGATCGGCGGAGGGGCCAACCAAGCGGCCATGCTTGAAATATACAAGTATAATCCCGAAAAATATGGTGGAATGGTCTTAATAGACATTGTAGTAGCCAATGTTTGGATGGCCATATTACTGCTAGGGGTTGGGCGTACAAAACAAATTGATAAATGGCTGAAAGCTGATACCTCATCAATCGAAGTCTTAAAGGCGAAAGTGACCGCGCATACTGAAAAAATACAAAGGATACCTACGCTCAAAGATTATATGATGTTATTGTTTTTTGCATTCACCAGTGTTGGAGTGGCACATTTTTTTGGAGATTATTTGAGCGCGTTTCTAGAAACTAATTTTCAGTTTGTTCAAGATAAGAAAGGATTCTTTTCATTTGTGGGAGAGAGTTTCTTTTGGATGGTCGTTATCGCCACCACTGCCGGTATCGCCTTGTCATTCACCAAGGCTAAAAATTATGAAGGGGCAGGGGCAAGTAAAATAGGTGGAATGTTCATATACATATTGGTGGCAACCATAGGAATGAAAATGGATTTGGGCAAGGTTCTTGAAAATCCTGGTTTGATAGCTATCGGATTTATTTGGATTTCAATCCATGCCGGATTGCTAATACTGGTGGCAAAGTTGATCAAAGCACCCTATTTCTTTTTGGCCGTCGGAAGTCAGGCCAATGTGGGCGGCGCGGCTTCCGCGCCTGTTGTTGCGGCAGAGTTTCATTCGTCGTTGGCATCGGTTGGGGTATTGTTAGCGGTATTCGGATATGTAGTCGGTACCGCCGGAGCATTACTATGTGCCTACTTAATGGAAATTGCTTCAACACTTTAATTTCTGTATTCCGGACATTCAACAATTTAACTTTCATCAGACATAATTCAAAACCTGAATCAAAAATTTTATTGATATTTGCGCCATCTAAATTATACCATGAAAAAAATAGTTTTTTTTACAATTCTCTCTTCCCTATTAATAGCTTGCGGTGGCGATACCAAAAATACCATGATCGTAACGGGTAAGGTAAAAGGACTTAAAAAAGGGATCTTATACTTACAAAGTGTTCCAGATTCCACATTGGTCACTATCGATTCTCTTGAAGTGGATGGAGATAGTAGTTTTGAATTCAAGACAGAGGTAGTTAGTCCAGAAATCTTCTACTTATACCTGAAAAAAGAAGATAACAATGAGATAAATGATCGAATCCGTTTTTTTGGGGAACCTGGTAACATTTCTATCAACACGACATGGAATTCATTCGATTCCAAGGCCCAAATTGAAGGTTCTGAAACACAAAAAAAATATGAGGAATACCTAAAAGTGATGTCCAGATTTAACACCAGAGATTTGGAAATAGTCAACAGTGCTGTCAAATCGGGAATTAAATTTGATTCAATTCAAAGGGATTCCATCTTAAATCTAAGCGATAAAAACTTAAAAAGAAGTTATTCGTATGCCATTAACTTTGCCCTGACCAATAAGGATTCGTACATCGCCCCCTTTATTGCCTTGCAAGAAATACCGGATGCCAATAGGGTATATCTCGATTCTATTTATAATTCAATAACCCCAGAAGTTGCCGAATCAAAGTATGGTCTTGCATTAAAGGAATACTTGGATAAATTGAGAAAGTCCCAAGAATAAAAAAGGCCCTTAAAGGGCCTTTTTTATTGTGTATTCGAACAGTGCTTGCTATGCTAACTTGTTTAAATCATCCACTAAAGCTGTAGCCTTTTTTTCAAGTTCTTCACGAACACCTTTAAGATGCTTTTTTTTATCTTCTATTTTTCGCATGTTTACTTTTGCGATCAAATCGTCAAATGTTTCAATTGCGCTGTCAATAATCTTGTTGCCTTCTTTGGTGTCATTTTTACCTTTAGCCGCTTCCACAATTGAAACTGCCTCAATAATATCGCCCAAAACATAATTTATGTCTTTCTTTAAATTTCTTATACTTGCCATTACTAAATATTTTTTGCAAAAGTAAGTTTTTTTCAATCATTGTGGGAATAAATATAATAGTCCGATTTTCAAAACATTGAAACTGCCCAATTATATGCCCTCTCATTATATAGTGACTTCCAAAAGCTTGGCCCCTGCAGTTTCTATTCCAATTCGCATTGAGTTGGCCGAAACCAAGAGGGTCTCTCCATTTTTTATCGGGGCACTACCAAAATCATTCTCAATAGTTGCCGAACCGGCAACACACATAAAAATGGTAAAAGAATCTCGTGTGGAGGTATTGATTTCCAGATTCTTTGTCAGATTTAAATAGTTAGTTTTGAAATATGGGCAATCAACCATAGGATTGGTCCTATCTGCAGTCTTGGCGTAATTTACTTTAAAATCCTCCTTTACACTATAATCAATGGCTTCCAGAGCAAGCTCAGTATGCAATTCCCTATAATTACCGTCTTTATCCTTTCTATTAAAATCATAAACGCGATAGGTAACATCCGAGGTTTGCTGTATTTCAGCCAACATTACACCCGCTCCAATAGCATGGATTTTACCCGTATTTATGAAAAAAGTATCGCCTTCCTTTACTTTTTCATAGTTAAGCAAACCAAGTAATTCATTTTCCTTAATGCTCTTGGAATATTCTTCCTTGCTTACTTCCCTATTAAATCCTATAATCAATTCAGACCCTTCATCAGCATTCATAATATACCACATTTCGGTTTTTCCAAAGGAATCGTGGCGCTCTTTGGCCAATTTATCATTGGGATGTAATTGAATTGAGAGATCTTCTTTTGCATCAATAAATTTAATCAAAATGGGGAATTCTCTCCCAAACCTTTGAACCACACTTTTGCCCAACAAATCATCGGGGTGAGCGTCAATAAGGTTTTGGAGTGACAAACCTTTAAGATCTCCATTTGAAACATTTGAAATATCTCCTGGAACTGTAGAAAGTTCCCAACTCTCCCCGGTAATATCCGAGGTCAAGGGTTTACCTAGAACTTTACCAAGTTTGGTGCCGCCCCACAAACGCTCTTTAAGAATTGGGTCAAATTTTAAGGGATAAAATTTCATTTGAAGTTGTATTTGCTTTGACATTTTACTTTGAGAGCGAGGAAAATTAATTTGTAAAGTAAGGTTTAACAAGTTCGTGGTTGGGTATCCAAAATATTCAACCAGAAAATGTAACAAAATTTCTAGGGGTTTCATATAGCGTTACCTCTAGCTGTTTGGATGCATCAATATGATTTCTCAACCTTTTCCATACAACGACCGAAATATTCTCGGCTGTAGGGTTCATTGTTTTAAATTCAGGAACTTCCAAGTTCAAGTTTTTATGATCCATGTAATCCTCGATTTCTGTCTTTATCAAATCTTTGAGAATCTTCATATCCATTACAAATCCGGTCTCGGAATCAATTTCGCCGGTAACACTAACAATAAGTTCGTAATTGTGTCCATGAAAATTGGGATTGTTACATTTTCCAAAAACAGAATCATTTCTCTCATCGTCCCAATCTTGACGGAACAAACGATGTGCCGCATTAAAATGGGCTTTTCTACTTACTTTAACTCTCATTATTGCAGTTGGTTTTGAAGAATATAGCCGTAAAATTTTTCAAATATAATCTTGAACCATGCGGTGTATAGATCCGGATTTTTTGAAATATCATCTTTTATGGCCTCTGGGAACATCCATTTCCAATCGGCTACCTCATCTTTGTTAAAAACAGGGTCTTCGTCAAAGTATCCGATCATGACGTGATCTAACTCGTGCTCTGTTAACCCATTATCAAATGGAGCTCTATAAATAAAGGAAAATAATTCTTTGAGCTGGGTCCGAAAGCCCATTTCTTCTTGCAACCGTCTTTGACCGGCCTCTACATTGGTTTCACCCGTTCTCTGATGGCTACAACAGGTATTGGTCCATAATAAAGGGGAATGATATTTATGGGCTGCTCTCTGCTGAAGCATTGTCTCACCTTTCTGGTTCATAATAAAAACCGAGAATGCCCGATGTAGCAGTGCTTTTTCATGCGCTTCCATTTTAGGCATGGTACCTAATTCTTCATCGGCTTTGTTGACCAAAATTACCCTTTCTTCCTCCATTTTGTAAAAATAAGACCTTTCCTAGTTTATTAGGTTAAGCCTTTCATAAAAATGGTAAAATAGTATTGAGAATTCTGGGCAAAATCTAAAAAAACCGGGGGGACTTTAGATTTCCTTTTGTTGTTATGAAGTCGTATCGTAAAATCACCTCGAAAGATCCATCATTGAACCTTGCACTGCCCAATTCAGTAGTTTCTTTATCATAGGCTATGCCGATAAGAAACTTGTTGTTGATTTGAAAACCGGCCATACCACTTAAGGCGGCATCCCATCTGTAGGCAGCTCCTAATATGAATTTTTCGTTCAACATGAAGTTGGCGGAAAGATCAACTTGCAAGGGTGCACCCTTTACCAGTTTTGTAAGTAAAGTAGGCTTGAATTTTAAGAAAGTGTTCAAGTCCCATACATAGCCAGTTATAAAATAAAAATTCATCTGCTCCTTGGCGGTAGACAATGATGATTTGTCAAAATGTGAGGTTTCAAGAAACCTAGGCACTGACAGTCCGGCATAAAAATGTTCTGTATGATAGTAAATTCCCGCACCAATGTTAGGGGCCAACCTATTGGCAATATCCTGCTGCAAAGTAGGATCCGTGGTATATTGATTGAGCTCGGAAAAACGTACATCCAAAAGATTGGCACTCCCTTTTAGTCCAAAACTTAGCTTTCCTTCCGTTGAGGTATAGACAGTATAGGAAAAATCAATATCAAAATTGGTTTCCGAGGTTGGCCCTATCTTATCATTAACAATGGATAATCCCAACCCAACACCTCTATATCCTATTGGTGAATGAATATTAAAGGTTTGGGTTTTTGGGGCGCCATCAAGTCCTACCCATTGAGATCTATGCAAAAGAGCTAAACTAATATGTCCTCTAGAGCCTGCGTACCCAGGGTTGACACTAACGGTATTATACATGTATTGCGTATACTGCGCATCTTGTTGAGCTGCCGCATCTTGGAAACACAGCAAAGCACACAAAAGTGTCAGTGAGCCTATCCATTTAAACCAATTTGTATGTTTCCTTTTATAATGCATTCTAATATCCTATCGGTTTATATATAAGTATCCGGTGAGTGATTTTGTGGTATTGGACCCATCCTCATAATCCAAGATATAGAAATAAGTTCCTACCGGTAATTTATTATCTGCTGCCACGGTCACCCTACCTTCAGAAGTACCGTCGAATACGTTTCCTTGGGTGTTGTATGAATTTGTACTGTATACAAGTACACCCCATCTATTATAAATTTTCAGTGTGTTATTTGGGTAAGGCTCCAATCCTGTAATTGTCAAGAAATCATGGGCACCGTCACCATTAGGTGTTATAACGTTAAATACTTCTATTTCAGTATCCGGAATGTTCAGTTCCAAATATTCTGGAATTCCGTTATTGTTAGAATCATCATTCGCGAAATTGCCATCCCCATTTAAATCTTCATCCCGGGTAGGAATATTATCCCCATCATCATCCGTATCACGGTAATCTGATTCTGAATCACCATCCGTGTTTGGCAGATTACCAAACGGTGCATCAATTTCATCGTTCACATCAATATCAATTGCCGTGGATCCCTCATATCCGTCATCCAACCCATCATTATCCTTGTCAGAACCTATGAAGGTCACTTCTGGAATTCCATCATGGTCATGATCATGCGCCTCTATACTATCGGGCACACCATCATTGTCACTGTCTTCATCAACATAATCTGGTAAATTATCACCATCGGTATCTTCTGGAATGATTCCTAGGGTTCCACCATTTTCATAGGCATCGTCTAATCCATTGCCATTTAAATCTTGACCTGTTGGGGAGATATAGCCCGAAGTACTTTGCGCCTCGACATTATCCGGAATACCATCGTTGTCACTATCTATATCCAAATAATCTGGGAAACCGTCCGTATCAGTATCCGTCGGATTGGTAGAAGGATCATTATCCCCATCCAAGTTCAAATCCTCAAAACTATCAACGATACCGTCATCATCGCTATCCAAATCAATTCCCAATGGACTTACAACTATTGTTACAGTTGCCGTACTGCAATTTGAAGCGTTATCACAGATTGTATAGGTAAACGTATCTGTACCCGTAAATGAATTATTTGGGGTATAGGTGATGGTATCATCCCACTGATTCGTTGGGGTACCATTATTATTGATCGTTACGTTGCCATTAGAGGCGTTCGTAATGGTCAAGGTACCTACAGTTGGCAGATCATTGTCATTTGCTAAAATATCAATGTCCACTGCCGTATTCTCATTTGTGGCTATGGAATCATCCAAAGCATCAACTATAGGCAGTACATCAATATCAACAGTTGCTGTACTGCAATCCCCAAATGTGTTGCAAATGGTATAGTCAAAGGAATCCGGACCATTATAATTCGGATTAGGCGTGTACGTCATGATATCGTCCGAAGGGTTGTTTGGCGTACCATTATTATTGATGGTAACCGTTCCGTTGGCGGGATTGGTGGTTATTAAAGTCCCAGTGGAAGGCAAGTCGGAATCATTCGCATAGATATCAATTTGTACCGATTGATCTTCATCCACGGAAACGATATCATCTACCAAAGTGGCAGATTCATCAATGCAAACAACCGTAAATGTGGGTAGATCGAAACTATTCCCGACCTTGGTAATTGTTGCCGTGTAGGTAACGATGCTTTGTGTCGAAATAACAACAGGCCTAGTCTGGTCACCAGACACAGGCGGACTCCAACTTAATGTAGCACCTGGCGATAGTTTGTTCGTATTATCCGTAATATCCAAGGTGACCTGGTTGTAGGGTGAATTGCAATTGGTTACAATAAAGTAACTTGTGGCATTCTTGCCACAAAGCGTACCATCGTATGTAGCAAAGTATACCCCTTGCTGTGTAACCTCCAAGAAGAAATCCGTTCCTAAAACCGTTCCAGTATCCTGTGCTTCGTACCATCGGTAATTGCTTTCGTCTCCAGCATTTGGCGCCTGTAAAAGATATTGGGAATTTGACACAAAAATCCCGAGCATCGTGAAAACGATGCTTAGGATAAGTTTTTTGTATGTGTTGGATAAATTCAAGGGATTTGAGGTCTATTTGAGTTTATTTTATTTTACAACAAAGACCACATTGATCAGAGAATTATAATCAGCCGGTTGAGCAATAACATCGTAGGTCATTACTCCACTTGCATTTACACTTACATTCGCAAAAACCGATGTATCATAATATGTCACGTAATAATAAAGTTCTGCAGCCGTATAGGTCGGAATGGCTGTTGGTGCCCCGGTACTGACAACTGCCGGTGTTGCAAATTGAGCCGTATACTGTGTATATAGATTAATAGTTCGTCCAGTTCCGTTGGTCGAGGCATCAACTGCTATCGAAGGAGGATAAAATATTCTAGCCGCTTTCGAAGTAATTGGTGCAATCGCTTGAATGACTTGTTGAACATTGCTCTCAACCACATAGCCTTGTGCAACACTTTTACCTGCATCGTCAACATCAATTGGAGTTCTTAAAGGAACCTCATCATCATATTGATCATCTGTACCTAATGACGACAATGGAACCGAACGCGCTCCTCCACCATCTGTTATTGTCAAATTACCTCCCGATACTGCAAAAGCAGTGTTGTATTCATTACCTATTACAGAATCAGCATCATTTACATTTAAATTTATAGTGTTCCCTCCTGAAATTGATATATTGCCTGCTGCTCCCGTAGTTGATAAAGTCTGATCATCCGTTGCAGGATTCCCAGCAGGACCTGTAGCTCCGGTCGCACCTGTAGCCCCGTTAGTTCCATTTGTCCCATTAGTTCCATTTGCACCCGTTGGGCCCTGTGCGCCAGTTGCACCTGTGTTTCCTTGGGCTCCTGTTCGGACCCTGAGAACCTGTGGCTCCCGTGCTACCCTGTGCGCCAGTTGCTCCCGTAGCCCCTGTATTTCCTTGGGCTCCTGTCGGGCCCTGAGAACCTGTTGCTCCTGTGTTTCCTTGGGCTCCTGTTGGACCCTGAGAACCTGTGGCTCCCGTGTTTCCTTGGGCTCCTGTCGGGCCTTGTGAACCAGTGGCTCCCGTGTTACCTTGTGCGCCAGTTGCTCCAGTATTTCCTTGGGCTCCTGTCGGGCCTTGAGAACCTGTTGCTCCTGTGTTTCCTTGGGCTCCTGTTCGGACCCTGAGAACCTGTGGCTCCCGTGCTACCCTGTGCGCCAGTTGCTCCCGTAGCCCCTGTATTTCCTTGTACTCCTGTCGGGCCCTGAGAACCTGTGGCTCCCGTGTTACCCTGTGCTCCTGTGGCACCTTGTGAACCAGTGGCTCCCGTGTTACCTTGTGCGCCAGTTGCTCCAGTATTTCCTTGGGCTCCTGTCGGGCCTTGAGAACCTGTTGCTCCTGTGTTTCCTTGGGCTCCTGTTGAACCCTGAGAACCTGTGGCTCCCGTGCTACCCTGTGCGCCAGTTGCTCCCGTAGCCCCTGTATTTCCTTGTACTCCTGTCGGGCCCTGAGAACCTGTGGCTCCCGTGTTTCCTTGGGCTCCTGTCGGGCCCTGAGAACCTGTTGCCCCTGTGTTTCCTTGGGCTCCTGTTGGACCCTGAGAACCTGTGGCTCCCGTGCTACCCTGTGCGCCAGTTGCTCCCGTAGCCCCTGTATTTCCTTGTACTCCTGTCGGGCCCTGAGAACCTGTTGCTCCTGTGTTTCCTTGGGCTCCTGTTGGACCCTGAGAACCTGTTGCTCCAGTATTTCCTTGGGCTCCTGTCGGGCCTTGAGAACCTGTGGCTCCCGTGTTACCCTGTGCACCAGTTGCTCCAGTATTTCCTTGGGCTCCTGTCGGGCCCTGAGAACCTGTGGCTCCCGTGCTACCCTGTGCGCCAGTTGCTCCCGTAGCCCCTGTATTTCCTTGTACTCCTGTCGGGCCTTGTGAACCTGTGGCTCCCGTGCTACCCTGTGCACCAGTTGCTCCAGTATTTCCTTGGGCTCCTGTCGGGCCTTGAGAACCTGTGGCTCCTGTGTTTCCTTGGGCTCCTGTTGGACCCTGAGAACCTGTGGCTCCCGTGTTACCCTGTGCTCCTGTGGCACCTTGTGAACCAGTGGCTCCCGTGCTACCCTGTGCGCCAGTTGCTCCAGTATTTCCTTGGGCTCCTGTCGGGCCCTGAGAACCTGTTGCTCCTGTGTTTCCTTGGGCTCCTGTTGGACCCTGAGAACCTGTGGCTCCTATCGGACCTTGAGAGCCTGTGGCTCCCGTGTTTCCTTGGGCTCCTGTCGGGCCTTGTGAACCCGTGGCTCCAGTTGCTCCCTGAGCTCCCGTAGCACCTGTATTTCCTTGGGCTCCTGTTCTGACCCTGAGAACCTGTTGCTCCTGTGTTTCCTTGGGCTCCTGTGGCTCCTGTGTTACCCTGTGCGCCAGTTGCTCCCTGAGCTCCCGTAGCCCCTGTATTTCCTTGTGCACCCGTTGCTCCTGTGTTACCCTGTGCGCCAGTTGCTCCAGTATTTCCTTGGGCTCCTGTCGGGCCCTGAGAACCTGTTGCCCCTGTGTTTCCTTGGGCTCCTGTCGGGCCTTGTGAACCAGTGGCTCCCGTGTTACCCTGAGCTCCAGTGGCTCCTGTGTTACCTTGTGCGCCAGTTGCTCCCGTAGCCCCTGTATTTCCTTGGGCTCCTGTCGGGCCCTGAGAACCTGTTGCTCCTGTGTTTCCCTGTGCCCCTGTGGCACCTTGTGAACCAGTGGCTCCCGTGTTACCTTGTGCGCCAGTTGCTCCAGTATTTCCTTGGGCTCCTGTCGGGCCTTGAGAACCTGTTGCTCCTGTGTTTCCTTGGGCTCCTGTTGTGACCCCTGAGAACCTGTGGCTCCCGTGTTTCCTTGGGCTCCTGTCGGGCCTTGTGAACCAGTGGCTCCCGTGTTACCTTGTGCACCAGTTGCTCCAGTATTTCCTTGGGCTCCTGTCGGGCCTTGAGAACCTGTTGCTCCTGTGTTTCCTTGGGCTCCTGTTGGCCCCTGAGAACCTGTGGCTCCCGTGCTACCCTGTGCGCCAGTTGCTCCCGTAGCCCCTGTATTTCCTTGTACTCCTGTCGGGCCCTGAGAACCTGTGGCTCCCGTGTTACCCTGTGCTCCTGTGGCACCTTGTGAACCAGTGGCTCCCGTGCTACCCTGTGCGCCAGTTGCTCCAGTATTTCCTTGGGCTCCTGTCGGGCCCTGAGAACCTGTTGCTCCTGTGTTTCCTTGGGCTCCTGTTGGACCCTGAGAACCTGTGGCTCCTATCGGACCTTGAGAGCCTGTGGCTCCCGTGTTTCCTTGGGCTCCTGTCGGGCCTTGTGAACCCGTGGCTCCAGTTGCTCCCTGAGCTCCCGTAGCACCTGTATTTCCTTGGGCTCCTGTTGGACCCTGAGAACCTGTTGCTCCTGTGTTTCCTTGGGCTCCTGTGGCTCCTGTGTTACCCTGTGCGCCAGTTGCTCCCTGAGCTCCCGTAGCCCCTGTATTTCCTTGTGCACCCGTTGCTCCTGTGTTACCCTGTGCGCCAGTTGCTCCAGTATTTCCTTGGGCTCCTGTCGGGCCCTGAGAACCTGTTGCCCCTGTGTTTCCTTGGGCTCCTGTCGGGCCTTGTGAACCAGTGGCTCCCGTGTTACCCTGAGCTCCAGTGGCTCCTGTGTTACCTTGTGCGCCAGTTGCTCCCGTAGCCCCTGTATTTCCTTGGGCTCCTGTCGGGCCCTGAGAACCTGTTGCTCCTGTGTTTCCCTGTGCCCCTGTGGCACCTTGTGAACCAGTGGCTCCCGTGTTACCTTGTGCGCCAGTTGCTCCAGTATTTCCTTGGGCTCCTGTTCGGCCCTGAGAACCTGTGGCTCCCGTGTTTCCTTGGGCTCCTGTCGGGCCTTGTGAACCAGTGGCTCCCGTGTTACCTTGTGCACCAGTTGCTCCAGTATTTCCTTGGGCTCCTGTCGGGCCTTGAGAACCTGTTGCTCCTGTGTTTCCTTGGGCTCCTGTTGGCCCCTGAGAACCTGTGGCTCCCGTGCTACCCTGTGCGCCAGTTGCTCCCGTAGCCCCTGTATTTCCTTGTACTCCTGTCGGGCCCTGAGAACCTGTGGCTCCCGTGTTACCCTGTGCTCCTGTGGCACCTTGTGAACCAGTGGCTCCCGTGCTACCCTGTGCGCCAGTTGCTCCAGTATTTCCTTGGGCTCCTGTCGGGCCCTGAGAACCTGTTGCTCCTGTGTTTCCTTGGGCTCCTGTTGGACCCTGAGAACCTGTGGCTCCTATCGGGCACCTTGAGAGCCTGTGGCTCCCGTGTTTCCTTGGGCTCCTGTCGGGCCTTGTGAACCCGTGGCTCCAGTTGCTCCCTGAGCTCCCGTAGCACCTGTATTTCCTTGGGCTCCTGTTGGACCCTGAGAACCTGTTGCTCCTGTGTTTCCTTGGGCTCCTGTGGCTCCTGTGTTACCCTGTGCGCCAGTTGCTCCCTGAGCTCCCGTAGCCCCTGTATTTCCTTGTGCACCCGTTGCTCCTGTGTTACCCTGTGCGCCAGTTGCTCCAGTATTTCCTTGGGCTCCTGTCGGGCCCTGAGAACCTGTTGCCCCTGTGTTTCCTTGGGCTCCTGTCGGGCCTTGTGAACCAGTGGCTCCCGTGTTACCCTGAGCTCCAGTGGCTCCTGTGTTACCTTGTGCGCCAGTTGCTCCCGTAGCCCCTGTATTTCCTTGGGCTCCTGTCGGGCCCTGAGAACCTGTTGCTCCTGTGTTTCCCTGTGCCCCTGTGGCTCCTGTGGCTCCTGTTGGACCAGTTGGACCTTGTGGGCCTGTGTCCGGATCTACCCATGTATATATACCTGCTCCGTCTGTTGCCAATACTTGACCATTAGTACCTCCGGCTGGTATTTCTATTTCATTTGTAGGATCAAAATCCGCGTCCCGAATATCGATACGAGTACTACCACCTCTTTCCAAATCTATATCGACAGACTCATTTGGTGTGAATACAGCACTCGAAATTTGTTGGTTGTCACTGCTATTAGATGCAAGTGCTTCAATAGCACCCTGAACATCCGTTTGCCCTAAACCGGCGGTGGAATCATCAAAACTAACTTGTGAAGCATTTTGATCATCGGTTCCATCAAATGAGGTAACCGTATTGTCCTCCGATGTATAACTATAGGTAATATTATCTGCGGTTGAAAGTGTTGTTACCGTCTCATTAATAGTAACTGAGTCCCCATTTTCATTTTCATAGACACCTATGGGATTGCCGTTTATCAATGTCCCTGTAATATTGGTGATGGTTTCGGCAATTGTTACCGAAGCTACATTTAAATAGAGCCTTCCGCTGGCATCCGCAACAATGTCATTATTAGCATTTGGACTAATTAATGGTACATTATTGCTTGCACCTGCTTCATCTTCAAATCTTAAACTTCCATCGGTTTCTAGGTTTAAACTAGTAACCGTCTCGTTGATATCCGATGAACTGCCGTCCGCTTCCGTAATGGTGGCGATCCGGTTACCTGCGACCAAATTTGAAATCGTAAGCCCGTTCGTGTCGATGGTCACGTCAGTACCGTCACCGTTGGTGAAGGTATAGGTACCGTCCGGGTTCGCCGTAATGTCCGATTTTGATACGGTTACACTAACCCCACCTTCGTTCACAAAGGTCACGTTTCCGTCGTTGTTGTCAACAATGGAGGTTATGGTTTCGTTGATGTCCGAGGTACTGCCGTCCGCTTCCGTAATGGTGGCGATCCGGTTACCTGCGACCAAATTTGAAATCGTAAGCCCGTTCGTGTCGATGGTCACGTCAGTACCGTCACCGTTGGTGAAGGTATAGGTACCGTCCGGGTTCGCCGTAATGTCCGATTTTGATACGGTTACACTAACCCCACCTTCGTTCACGAAGGTCACGTTCCCGTCGTTGTTGTCGACTATCGAGGTTATGGTTTCGTTGATAGTAAATGGTGTTCCGCTTTCATTATTATAAATACCTATGGAATTTCCTGTTGGGGCCAATCCTGTTATATCGGTGATCGTCTCGTTGATGTCCGAGGTACTGCCGTCCGCTTCCGTAATGGTGGCGATCCGGTTACCTACGACCAAATTTGAAATCGTAAGCCCGTTCGTATCGATGGTCACATCGGTGCCGTCGTTGTTCGTGAATGTATAGGTGCCATCCGGGTTCGCCGTGATGTCCGATTTTGATACGGTTACACTAACCCCACCTTCGTTCACAAAGGTCACGTTCCCGTCGTTGTTGTCGACTATCGAGGTGATCGTCTCATGTATTTCCACACTGCTGCCGTCCGCCTCGGTGACCGTGGCAATCCTATTACCCGATATCAAATCGGTAATAGTGAGCCCGTTCGTGTCGATGGTCACATCGGTGCCGTCGTTGTTCGTGAATGTATAGGTGCCGTCCGGGTTCGCCGTAATGTCCGATTTTGATACGGTTACACTAACCCCACCTTCGTTCACGAAGGTCACGTTCCCGTCGTTGTTGTCGACTATCGAGGTTATGGTTTCGTTGATGTCCGAGGTACTGCCGTCCGCTTCCGTAATGGTGGCGATCCGGTTACCTGCGACCAAATTTGAAATCGTAAGCCCGTTCGTGTCGATGGTCACATCGGTGCCGTCACCGTTGGTGAAGGTATAGGTACCGTCCGGGTTCGCCGTAATGTGCGATTTTGATACGGTTACACTAACCCCACCTTCGTTCACAAAGGTCACGTTTCCGTCGTTGTTGTCGACTATCGAGGTGATCGTCTCGTTGATGTCCGAGGTACTGCCGTCCGCTTCTGTAATGGTGGCGATCCGGTTACCTGCGACCAAATTTGAAATCGTAAGCCCGTTCGTGTCGATGGTCACGTCAGTACCGTCACCGTTGGTGAAGGTATAGGTACCGTCCGGGTTCGCCGTAATGTCCGATTTTGATACGGTTACACTAACCCCACCTTCGTTCACAAAGGTCACGTTTCCGTCGTTGTTGTCAACAATGGAGGTTATGGTTTCGTTGATGGTAAATGGTGTTCCGTTTTCATTATTATAAATACCTATGGGATTTCCTGTTGGGGCTAATCCTGTCATATCCGTAATAGTTTCTGCAGGTAGTACCAAATTCGTTGTAGTTCCTTCCTCATCAATATAGGTCAAGGTCCTGGTCAGGTTGTCGAAACTCAGTGTCCCGACTCCCAGCGGTACGTTCACAGTGGCCCCTAGCTCGTTGGTATAGTCGATGGAATTGCCGTTGGCCCCCAATGCCACGGAACCCACATTGAGCGGGATGTTGGTGGTCAGGTTGTTTTCGTCGGTATAGTCCAGGGAGTTGCCGTCAGCACCTAGGTCCAAACGTGTAAGGGTCTCCGCGGGTAGTACCAAATTCGTTGTGGTTCCTTCCTCATCAATATAGGTCAAGGTCCTGGTCAGGTTGTCGAAACTCAGTGTCCCGACTCCCAGCGGTACGTTCACAGTGGCCCCAAGCTCGTTGGTATAGTCGATGGAATTGCCGTTGGCCCCCAATGCCACGGAACCCACATTGAGCGGGATGTTGGTGGTCAGGTTGTTTTCGTCGGTATAGTCCAGGGAGTTGCCGTCAGCACCTAGTTCCAGGCGTGTAAGGGTCTCCGCGGGTAATGTTATGGATATTGGAGGGCCTCCATTTTCGAGCTCCAGAGTTAGCTGCCGGGTCAAAATATTAAAACTAAAATCCAAAACCTGCTGACTATCGGTTGAAGTAAGTTCCCATGAATTTCCATCCCAAAAATAAATGGTCCCCGTATTGGTGTTTACATATATATCCCCGATATCGGCTCCAGTAGGTACCGCAGTACCAGGAGTCGAAACCAGTGTTCCGCTAAGCACCTCGCAATTACACTGATCTTGTAAAGCGACCGTAGTTTGCGAAAAGGCAAGTCCGCTTAATAACAGGGTAATAATTAATATAACTTTTTTACTCATGACTCTATGTCTTATCTTAAAATAGTATCTTTTAATTTCCATATACCGCTAAACCGAGGAAATAAGAATTGGTTTCCTAATTCCCCAGAAGCCACCAAACTTTCCTAGTTTCGACTCTGGGTGAATTCTTTATTAGAAAAATTATAAAGAAAGAGGATAGAGGCTTTCGCATCATTTTTTCTATTTCCGTTGTTGAATGGAAATAATGAGGTTAAGTCGGTTAAGCTATTCATGTTTGGGTCGGTTAAAATCATTTTGTTTATAATACTTCACGAAATATTATTATTACACTTTACAAAATTAAATTAATGGCTACCCTATGAAAATTTATGTTGTGTAAGTGTTAATATGTACTGTATAGTACTATAATTTTGAGGTTACCATATAATTTTTGGGTAAAAAACCAATTGTTTCATTGGTCGATAATCGCAATTATAGTCGCACTTGACGAGTGGTTGCCCGTAGGAAAAATCTTCTCAAACCCTGATTTGATTTGTTAATTACTCAAGTAGTCTGAAGATTTAATGGGACGTTATTTTGGATTTCCATCAAACCTATTAATATGAAGTTTTCAGGTATGATTTTGAAGAGGTCTCCCTCCCCGGTAGTGTTTAATTTTTTAAGTACAACCTGCGTTTTTTAGCCTTTGCAATATGTTATTGAATCGGGCCAATCTACTTGGATCAATACACTAAATATTACCATTGAAGTGGATACGCATAGCAAACTGACATCATATATGACCCAATGCAAAAAAGGACAGATTGTAATATTTATGGCAAGTACTTTACGGAAGGGGGAGCCTTAGCAGACCCTAAAATGGTATGGCCCATTGAAATTGCCTTAAACCAGGTCGTCACACGCTTTTCTGCTTTGTTTAAGCTACCACATTTACAATGTAAAGGAATTGATTTCAGCTATTATGAGACTTAAAAGCAGAGCCTCTTTAGTTTTTATTTACTCGATAAGTTATCCTTCGATTTGTAATTATAGTGTACGATTTAATTATACTCCTTGGTGAAAACTCGGAAGTTGAATTGGCAACGGTTGCAGTCGTAGTCACCAAATTTCCCAATGTAACTCCAGAAGGCAAGGGTATTGTAAACTTAAATTTATTGGTGTTGTCAGTATTATTGTCCAAATCGGTATAAGTAGATGAACCAGAGGCAGTGTCCGTACCACTACCTTCCACGAACGTAGCCAAGTATCTTTGACCCTCCCCATAATCCGTAGTTTTACCCAATTGGTTTGAACCAGCCGGGGCACTTCCTTGGTTTATGTCAGTTAAAAACAGTTCTATAGTTGCCCCAGGTCTTGACCATCCTTCAATCGTTAAGTTGGCGCCCGAAGCGTATGCGCCAGACAGAATAGGAAAATTAGTGGCCCCGTTCGGTCCACTGTCAGAATCTCCATTATCATTTAAAGTTACTCCATCGCCCATTGCATCAGATAAGTCTATGTCTATACCCAAAGCCGGACCCGCAGTACCATTTGCATAAAATGAGTTTTGCGAAATAAGATTACCCGAAGTATTTCCCCCTGCCAAAACGATCCCCGGTCCGCCATTGGAAAATATGATGTTATTTGTAATGGACGAATTGCTGCCATCTAGCAAGATTCCTGCGTTTTCTATGTTCCCACTACAACTTCCCCCGTTCTGGCCAGATCCAGTTATTGAGTTCTCGGTGATAGTAATATTTCCTACCACACCATCTGCATCAATTCCCAAGGAGGCGGCATTTGTTATTAAGTTATGGCTGATAACAATTCCTGAACCGCTCTGAACGAGAATGTTGTCATCACATGGGGCATTACCGTTAGCCGTAATATGGTTGTTCTGTATAACCGTGGACGTACCTCCGTTGACCCATATCCCATAATCGGTATTAGTGGCAATATAATTGCCGTCAATGGTAGTGGTACCGCTGGAAATTTCTATCCCATTATTGATAGTTCCTGCATTGGCTCCCAAAGCATTGGTTCCCAATAAATTATTGGAAATTGTTGAAGAGCCTCCAAGAACCTGAATTCCGGAATTATTATCAGCATATACAGCAATATTCCGAATGACCGAATTCGTACCCTGCAAACGTAGTACATTGCCTGTATTTCTGTGTACCTGTATTTCTGGGCGTTCATAATTAGGTAGGTTAACGCCCGAGGTACCAACTGCAGTACCTCCTGAACCGACTGTTCCGGAATTCGTATTGCCAGAATAGGCCGTTTGTGTTCTGCCATCTATTCGCGTATTGGTACCCGTAATAATTGACAATTGTTTCCCGTTTGAAATTAAGATATCGAAATAACCGCTTGCAAACTTAGTATCGGCAGTTCTTCCCAATGGGTCACCTGTGGGTGGTATCATAAAGATGGATGTATCTTCACCAGCTGCCGGGTCAAAAATGGAATTGGTTTCGATGTTCAGACCAGCTTCAGTTAAATTATTTGAATTTAATATGAATTGTTCCAAAGAACCTTGACCACTTTCGTTTGTATTAACTATGGTATTAAAATTGAAACCGAAATTAATACCCACAACTCCATTTCCCGACACCGATACTGTTGAAACACTTTGGGCGTTGTTAATAACCCCTAGGGCTACATCTTGGATCGCACTTGGGTTCGCCCCCCCAACTTCGTTGGTGACATCAATCAATGAGGAAACTCCCTTATATTTTCTAAAAGTTTGTACAGGATAACATGCTGAGCAATTAAGTCCACCGCCCCTATTGGATTTAACCGTTGAATTAACGACTTTTACCCTATAGTCTCCATCGGCCATTCCACCAAATGAATAATCCCCGTTAATATCAGTGTTTTTTCTCTGGATAAAAGTTCCCGCAGAATTAAAAAGCTCTACTGTTGCTCCTGAAACCCCTGTTCCGCCCGAAGCAGCCATATTCCTACCCGCTCCTCCTGGATAATTTGCATCCTCAAAAACAGTACCCGCAATTAAATTCGAAGGCACTTTTAATACTACAGCCGCTGAAATAACAAAATCCTGTCCTACATCTACATTGGCAGTAATCTGACTATCTGCGGGAGAAATATAGGATGAAATATCATACGTATCCAGATCCAGGCCATATGTGGTTGAATTGGAATAAACGGGCGCCACTGTATTATCATATAAAGTTGAGTTGTAGGCATTATTCCCCGTTTGCCCACCATCACCTGAAAGTATATAATTTACATTGGATTGACTGGTAATGGAAAGTTCTTCGGGATTTGTGGATCCGCTACTTGAGCCATCTAAGTTAGGGTCGCCCTCCCATGATAAAAATGTGGCTTTGGCACCTGCCCCTGCAATGGCGTAAAACGAATCCAATGTAAATGATGTACCATTATTTGAAAGTCCATCAAATCCCTGGTACAAATTAATATTTACGGCCGGCAAAGATAAATCCTCATAAAAAACCATCAATGTCCAACCTCCCAAAACAGTCGCCGTAGAACAATAATTGCCAGTGTTGTCAATTGTTAGACCCGAAAAATCATATACATTGGTTGAGGGATTAGCAATACCTTGCAAAATACTTGTCACATCACTGACATAACCGTAAAAATTTCTGTTGGTCAATGTAGTTTGGTATATAAAATTCGCTGAAACTGCTTGACCTTCAAAGATAACATCCGGGTCGGTCACCGTGCTTGAATGTGCCCAATACAAATAGGCCTTTTCAATGGTGGCAGTTGCCGGTATTGGAGCTATCAAGGTGTTCGATGAGGAGGTCGTAATAGAGCATGCATCGGTAAAATTGTCATTTGTCCTTAAACTACCTCCCGTTGTGGTATAGTCAAAATAACCATCGAATTCTTTAACGAGCGTCAAGGGGTCGTTCGCAAGGATTTGAGAATTAATTGTGCCCTTGCCTGTATCCGTATAGTTAATGGTCGCATACGCGGCACTCGCACCTGTAAACCTTATTGTAAAATCTTCAGCAAGTTCGGGAATACCATCATTTGCAATGGGCACCGATATGGTCTGAACGTTCCCCAGTTGCCCGTTAAAAGTCAAAGTACCCGTTGAGGAAGTATAATCGCTCCCAGCTAATGCTGACCCGTTCACGGTTTCAAAATTAACGGTAAACGGAACATTGATAAACCCCAACAGGATAACATTATAGCCATGAGCTGCCCTTGTCTGTCGCACTGTAAATACAGCGTTCCCAACAGTTTCGTCAAATGAAATATCATCTATGACAATTTTAGGTCCTTCCGGGTAGCAAGATACACTTGCTTGCCAACCAGCAGCTGTGGTGTTACTATTTGAGGTGAATCTAAAGGTCAAGCAACCTGAGGTATGCGATGATTCTATAATTGATGGTACATTGCCATTATTATATTGTCCTATTAAAGTTCCTCCTGTAGTTGTACCTTCATAAATGTATAAATTATCTCCACTGGCCACATCAAAATTGGTGAAGTCCACACTTATATAATTATTGGCAGTATCGGGACAAATTGTATATACAACGTCATGGTTGTTCCCATAATCGTTTACACCACCTGGATCCAAAAATGTATTACTACAGGTATTCACCGTAGTCCCATTCGTCATAATTATTGCGTCATCGTCGTTAATTGTGCCAATTGCAGTGTCCATAATATTTACCGCAGCGTTTGATGTGCTTGTAAATTGAATTGTAAAAGTCTCCGGATTTTCAAAAATGACGTCATTTAATATAGGTACCGAAATTGTACGTGTATAGCCGGAAGTTCCTGTAAAGTTTAATGTTCCACTCGTCAAAGTATAATCACTTCCCGAAAGTGCCGTACCATTAACGGTTGTATAATTTACCGTAAATGCCCCAGCAGTATTTGCTCCTGTGTGAGTGACCGTAAATGTTGCAGTTCCGCTATTTTCACTAACCGTTACATCATTTATAATTAAAACTGGTGAAGGTGGCGGAAAAGTTGCTGTTATCAAAAAATTATCTATATATGCCCTATCATTATTATCAGTCCAGTTATTATTACCGCTTTGAAATCTTATTGTCGTAACCCCTGATATGTAGCCTGTTATACTTTGACTAAAGTTTCCTGATTGACTACCGGTAAATGTGGTCAAAGTTGTAAAGTTTGTGCCATCATTGGAAGCTTGCACCGCAAGTGTTTCACCACCTTCTAAACTTGAGGTTCGCCAGTCAAAGGAAAGTACGGCGGAGGTTGCACCGGTCAAATTCGCCGATCTTTTAATATTTTCAGTCCATATATAGGCAAATCTTAATTCATTTCCCGTAATTCTGATATAACCATTGGAGGCCGAATTATCATCTCCGGATTCAATCCAATTTGTTGAAAAATTAGTATTCCCGTTATTGTTTGAATAGGAAGTACTACCAAAATTATCGCGATAGGTCTGTTGCGAAAATATTTGAGCCGAAAATACAATTGCAAAAAGAAATAGAATTATTTTCAAATGACTTAAAGTCTTCATTTATAATCTTCTGTTTCATTTGTGTCTGAATGGGACTATCAAATTTTTTAGTCACATTTCTTCTAACCTAACAAATATAGTTTTGTACCTATGGATAAATAAATATTTGTTGTGAAGGTCCGGTACGGCCTAGTGAAGTACAGATAATTTGGGGTATGAAATTTATATTCCTACAAAAAAGGGGTTTTCCACAATTGTATTTTGTCGATAAGACAATGATAATTAAGGGCGTAAGAGCATCCTTAAAAAAATAGCAGCTACACACGTAACTGCTATTTAAACATTAATGGTTGATTGGAAAAATTTATTCCATAATTATAAATTCGGATCTGCGGTTCAATTCATGTTCCTTTGCTGAACATTTTATACCATTGGCACATTGATTTATCAACTTGGTTTCACCATACCCCTCACCTTTAAGCCTATCGGAGGCAATGCCTTTGGAAATCATATAATTTACGGTAGATTCCGCTCTTTTTTGCGATAACCATAGGTTATAGGAATCTTTGCCCCTACTGTCCGTGTGCGAGTTGACCTTTATCTTCAGACTGGGATATTTTTCCATTGCTGCAATAACCTTTTCAACTTCAATTTCAGAATCTTTACGAATGTTGTATTTATCGAAATCAAAATAAATGGTGCTCAATTGAAGTAATTTAGCCAAATCATCTCCAAAACCTGCGGTTACTTTGTCCCTTTCCAGATAGAAATCTATAATCCTTGGTTTTCCATCCGATTTTCCAAGGTATTCTTCTGAAGGTACATATCCCTGCATTTGAGCTCTCACAAAATTACCTTGATCACAATCTAAGGATAATGTGTAATTACCATTTGAATCGGTAATTGCTGACGATACTTCTTCGTTATTTTCATCTATGACCTTTACCGTAGCTCCTACCAAGACCTCATTGGAGATTTTATCTCTGACCGTACCGGTAATATCCTGGACACACTCCAGAACCAAAGGTCTTGTCTCCAGAAATTTATAAATATCATCAGAACCCAAACCATCGGATCGATTGGATGCAAAGTATCCCTTTTTGGAATCTTCATTGAAAATGAAAGTAAAATCATCCATTTTTCCGTTCACAGGTTCACCTATATTAATTACACGGCCAGTAAATTTTTCCTTGGCTATTTTTGTGGCAAAAACATCCAATCCCCCTAATCCCGGATGGCCATCAGAAGAAAAATACAATACTTCCTCGCTACTTACGAATGGAAATGTTTCCCTAACTTCGGTATTAATTGTATTACCAAGATTTTGGGATGCTCCGTAGGTACCATCATCGTTTACAGAAACTTTAAAAATATCGGACTCCCCCAAAGTTCCAGGCATGTCGGAAGCAAAGTAAAGTGTTTTTTCATCAGGACTCAGGGCCGGATGCGCTACAGAATACGAATCGCTGTTAAAAGGAAGTTCTACAACATTTGACCAAACCCCTTCTACAAGGGTGGCTTTAAGTATCTTTAGCCGTATGTTACCATTTTTGTCCTTTACAGGTCTGCCATCCTTGAAATTGTTTCTGGTAAAATAAAGGGTATTACCATCTTCGGTGACTATTGAAGTAGATTCATGTAGTCTTGTGTTCACATTCTGCCCGACTTTTACCACCAAACCCATTGACAAACTATCAGAATTAACTTCGTATAAATCCAGAAAATCCTTTGCAGTCCATGTATGTCGATACTTAGCCAAATTTCCTGTATCCCTATCGGATGAAAAAATAAGTCCATCTTTATAAAAAGAGGGAGCAAATTCAGAATATGGGGAATTATATTCAAAGGGACTTATGTCATATCGTCCAGAATTTTTCTTTATATCGTCTAAATAGCTTTTTTCATCCTCATATTTTAATGCTCGATTGTCATCAGTTGTCAATTCAGTGAATTTAGCCATTACAACATCTGCTCCTTTATAATCACCCAGTGATTTAAGGGTTTGGGAATATCTAAAGAAGTACTCGGGACCAATATCACTTGGATATTCGTCCACCAATCTCTTGTAAGTATCAGCTGCATTTTGATATTCGGCATTGAAGTAATATGAATTTCCCAGTTTTTTCAATAAATCCGCAGAAACATATCCCTTATCTAAAATTCTTTTATAGATATCAATTGCCGGACTGAAGGAATACTCACTATATTTTTCATTCGCTTTTGTAACGAGCTTTTCTTGGGCGAACCCCTGACCGACAAATGCAAAAACTAGATAGATTAAAAAAATGTGTCCTTTTTTCATCATTTATATAGTTTTTAGAAGAATCGTGGCGATACCAACCTCTGGAAGGATCTCACCAACTCAAATCGTAGAAAAATCTCAAAAGACCCATCATTGAATTGGGTTCCTCCCAATTCAGTTGTTTCCTTATCGTAGGCCAATCCCAACATCAATTGATCTGTAAGCTGAAAACCAACCATTGCACTCAATGCAGCATCCCACCTATAGGCCGCCCCAAAAGTGAATTTTTCATTGAACATAAAACTTGCCGAAGCATCTACTTGTAATGGAGCACCACCAACAACTTTAGTCAATAATGCCGGCTTAAATTTCAGGTTATTGTTCAAGTCAAAAACATAACCCGTAATCAAATAAAAGTTTATACGTTCTTTTGACAAGAATTGAACGGAATTAGCGTCTTGACTTGAATTGTCAAAATGTTCCGTCTTCAATAAATTAGGCGCGGATAGACCCGCATAAAACCTATCCGTATGATAATACATCCCCAGCCCAACATTTGGAGAGAACTTATTCTCTATATTATCGGCATTTACGGGTTCGACATCAAAATTCCGTAAACCATTAAAATCCAAGTTCAATAGATTTCCGCCAGCCTTCAATCCAAAAGATAATTTCCCGTCCAAAGATACATCAATTGTATACGAAATGACTGCATCAAAAGCCGTCTCTTGTACAACTCCATCACCAATATTATCATTTACGATTGAAAGACCGTAACCCAATTTACTATTTCTGATTGGCGAATGAAGATTTAATGTTTGTGATTTTGGCGCACCATCAAGGCCCACCCATTGTGATCTATATAATGCCGCAATACTTAATTGTCCCCTTGAACCTGCATAACCTGGATTTACACTCATTGTATTGAACATGTATTGAGTATACTGGGCATCTTGTTGTGCATTTGCCATATCAACAAACGCTATGGGCAATAAGATAAGTAGTAATAATTTCCTATTTATTAACATATACTTTTACGTATTAATTACTGACATAAATATAACCGCTGTCAGTAATGTTTTCTTGACCTTTTTGGTAATCAAAGATATAAAAATAAACTCCTGCCGGAAGATATTCTCCTGAACTGACTGTTGATCGACCTTTTGACCTACCGTCAAAAACATTATTTTGATTATTATAACCAGTTCCTTCATAAACAGCTACTCCCCACCTATTAAAAATCTTGAGACTATTATTCTTGGCATTCTTTACTCCACGAATAAATAAGAAATCGTTTCGCCCATCTAAATTGGGTGTAACCAGTTGATTGACCAAAATTGCTTCATCACTTTCCTCAACCCTTATGGTTACAGTAGCGGTATCACAATTATCAGTATTTAAAATGTCACAAATGGTATAGGCAATGGTATAGGTACCATCGGCCGTATTTGGTGCAACAACAATACTCCCATCTTCATTAATACTCAAAACTTCGGTTGGTACAGAGCTCAATACTACATCCTCCGGATCAAATGGTTCGCCGTTTAAGGTATCATTGTCATAGACATTACTTCCTTCAACAACCCCACCAACAAGACCATCTATCGGGTTTGCCGTATAATCATCATCAACCGCATCAATAGTAATCATTGTACCGACAATTATTGTCACCGTGGCAGTATCGCAGGCGCCCATTGCATCGCATACCGTGTACTCGAAAGTGTCCGTTCCATTGAAGCCGTCGTTGGGGGTGTAGGTAACCGTGTTGTCGCTGATATCATTGGGTGTGCCGTTGTCGTTCACCACAATGCTGCCGTTGTCAGGTTGCGTTACCGCCAAGGTGCCATCGGAAGGTATTCCGGCGTCATTGGCCAATACATCGATGTCCACGGCCGTATCCTCGGGGGTAACCGCTTGGTCGTCAACCACATCAAGTGCCACCGGTGTTCCCACAGTCACCGTCACCGTTGCCGTATCGCAAGTGCCCATCGCATCACATACCGTGTACTCGAAAGTGTCCGTGCCGTTGAAACCGGCGTTGGGGGTGTAGGTAACCGTGTCGTCGCTGATATCATTGGGTGTGCCGTTGTCGTTCACCACAATGCTGCCGTTGTCAGGTTGCGTTACCGCCAAAGTGCCATCGGAAGGGATTCCGCTGTCATTGGCCAATACATCGATGTCCACGGCTGTATCCTCGGGGGTAACCGCTTGGTCGTCAACCACATCAAGTGCCACCGGTGTTCCCACAGTCACCGTCACCGTTGCCGTATCGCAAGTGCCCATCGCATCACATACCGTGTACTCGAAAGTGTCCGTGCCGTTGAAACCGGCGTTAGGGGTGTAGTTAATCGTATCATCGCTGATGTCATTGGGTGTACCATTGTCGTTCACCACAATGCTGCCGTTGTCAGGTTGCGTTACCGCCAAAGTGCCATCGGAAGGGATTCCGCTGTCATTGGCCAATACATCGATGTCCACAGCCGTATCCTCGGGGGTAACCGCTTGGTCGTCAACCACATCAAGTGCCACCGGTGTTCCCACAGTCACCGTCACCGTTGCCGTATCGCAAGTGCCCATCGCATCACATACCGTGTACTCGAAAGTGTCCGTGCCGTTGAAACCGGCGTTAGGGGTGTAGTTAATCGTATCATCGCTGATGTCATTGGGTGTACCATTGTCGTTCACCACAATGCTGCCGTTGTCAGGTTGCGTTACCGCCAAGGTGCCATCGGAAGGTATTCCGGCGTCATTGGCCAATACATCGATGTCCACGGCTGTATCCTCGGGGGTAACCGCTTGGTCGTCAACCACATCAAGTGCCACCGGTGTTCCCACAGTCACCGTCACCGTTGCCGTATCGCAAGTGCCCATCGCATCACATACCGTGTACTCGAAAGTGTCCGTGCCGTTGAAACCGGCGTTGGGGGTGTAAGCCACCGTGTCGTCGCTGATGTCATTGGGTGTGCCGTTGTCGTTCACCACAATGCTGCCGTTGACAGGTTGCGTTACCGCCAAGGTGCCGTCGGAAGGGATTCCGGCGTCATTGGCCAATACATCGATGTCCACGGCCGTATCCTCGGGGGTAACCGCTTGGTCGTCAACCACATCAAGTGCCACCGGTGTTCCCACAGTCACCGTCACCGTTGCCGTATCGCAAGTGCCCATCGCATCACATACCGTGTACTCGAAAGTGTCCGTGCCGTTGAAACCGGCGTTGGGGGTGTAAGTCACCGTGTCGTCGCTGATGTCATTGGGTGTGCCGTTGTCGTTCACCACAATGCTGCCGTTGACAGGTTGCGTTACCGCCAAGGTGCCGTCGGAAGGGATTCCGGCGTCATTGGCCAATACATCGATGTCCACGGCCGTATCCTCGGGGGTAACCGCTTGGTCGTCAACCACATCCACCAATGGGAGACCGCACTCCACTGTAACTGTGGCTGTATCACAATTTCCCATCGTATCGCAAACCGTATACTCGAAGGTGTCAGTACCTATAAAGTCAACATCTGGAGTGTAGGTAACCGTGTCGTCGGCAATGTCATCGGGTGTGCCATTGTCGTTTACCACAACTGTACCATTGTCAGGTTGCGTAACCGTTAGTGTGCCATCAGAAGGAATACCGCTATCATTATCCAATACATCAATGTCCACTTCTGTATTCTTAGGGGTAGCGACCGTATCGTCTTTTACGTCAATTACTTCTAAATCACAAGCACCTGAATAACTGTTTTCCCTAAAATCCAATACATTACTATGGTCAGAATCAACAGGCCATACATAACCTTCTCCATTTTCGCCTGAGGTTACCAAACCATTGTTATCGGTACTAGGAGGCATGGTATTTCCTAAATGTCCATCTCTATCCCCTATTAAGAAAGCATCAACAAACCCGGCTTCCATAGTATCGTAACAGCCATCGTTATCTGAGTCCGTATCCCTGAAATCAGGTGTATCATCATTATCCGTATCAACTGGAGTTAAACCTTCACCGCTACCGGGCGTATTCTCGTAATGGTCATCCAATCCATTGCCATCACTATCCATCCCACAAGGCGCCTGATAGGTGTCAGTTGGCTGTGCTTCAACATTATCTAAAATGCCATCATTATCAGAATCCAAATCCCTGAAATCCGGATGATCATCACCATCATTATCAATTGGTGTCAAGCCTTCACCGCTACCGGGCGTATTCTCGTAATGGTCATCCAATCCATTGCCGTCAGCATCCATTCCACACGGGGGTTGAAAATCAGAACTGGTTTGGGCCTCTACATTATCCAATATTCCATCATTATCAGAATCTATATCCACATAATCTGGAATGGTGTCACCATCGGTATCAATGGGCGTTAAACCTCCACAACTTCCTGGTGTCACTTCATAATGGTCATCAAGACCGTTTCCATCAGAATCAATTCCGCAAGGGGCAACATAACCGGTTGAAGTCTGAGATTCAACATTATCCAAAATGCCATCATTATCAGAATCGATATCCAAATAATCCGGAATTCCATCCCCATCACTGTCCGTGGGGTTTGTGGCCGGGTTTTCATCTTTATCCAAATTCTTGTCTTCTGAACTGTCTATAATTCCATCACCGTCATCATCAATATCATTTGCGTTGGGAATACCATCCTTATCCGTATCAGTATTGGTTATCGCCAACTCAAGGTTAAGTGGCCTTTTATCAAATGAAGAATTCAAAGAAAATATCAGAAACAAAGCAATCAAGGAGCAGGCATGTACCAATTTTCCAGAAAGCCTAAAAAAAGTAAATTTTTCCATAAATGATCGTTTAGCAATTTCAACTAATCACCATGGCAAAAAAGATTGTTATGTGTAAGAATTGGGCATTCTAAATCTCATGCAAGATATATTTAATAAATCTATCTTCAAATCATTTCAACATTTCGTGATTCAAAAAATCCACCAAAACCGACATAAATCGATAAAGTGCAAAAATTTCGCCTTTTTTTATTATAAAGTGTACTAAAATAACCCAGTAGGATTTCATCAAAAATACTTAAACCATCATATCTGACCTTTTATCGATCTTAAAACTTAAATGCGACCAAAGCCTAACCGTTGAGCAAATAATACCATTGCCAATTTAGAAAACTTCAAAACTCCTTTATTTGCATTATTTTTGCCAAAATTTTACGATGACTTTTAAAGAAGAGATTCTAAGAAGAAGAACTTTCGGTATTATATCCCATCCCGATGCCGGTAAAACAACTTTAACCGAAAAATTATTATTGTTTGGAGGCGCGATTCAAGAAGCTGGAGCTGTAAAAAATAACAAAATCAAAAAGACAGCGACCAGTGACTTCATGGAGATTGAACGTCAAAGGGGTATTTCTGTTGCCACTTCTGTATTGGCATTTATATATAAGGATAAGAAAATTAATATCCTGGACACTCCGGGTCATAAAGATTTTGCCGAAGATACTTTTAGGACATTAACGGCTGTTGATAGTGTTATTGTGGTTATTGACGTGGCAAAAGGTGTTGAGGAGCAAACCGAGAAATTGGTTGAAGTTTGCCGAATGCGCAATATTCCTATAATCGTATTCATTAATAAAATGGATCGGGAGGGTAAAGATGCTTTTGACTTGTTGGATGAAGTGGAGCAAAAGCTGGGACTTACAGTAACTCCACTCAGTTTTCCAATTGGAATGGGATATGATTTTAAGGGAATCTATAACATATATGAAAGGAACCTCAACCTGTTCAGTGGTGATAGCAAGAAAAATATTGAGGACACCATCGCCTTTGAGGATATAAACAATCCTGAACTTGAAAAAATTATTGGCAGCAAAGCTGCGCTAACACTCCGAGAAAATCTTGAATTGATCAACGGGGTCTACCCAGCTTTTGATATAAACGGATATAGAATGGGCACTCAGCAACCCGTTTTCTTTGGATCTGCCCTGAACAACTTTGGAGTACGGGAACTTTTGGATTGTTTTATTGACATCGCTCCCTCTCCTAGACCAAAAAAAGCAGAGGAAAGATTGGTAGACGCCAATGAAAAGGAAATGACTGGCTTTGTATTTAAAATCCATGCCAATATGGATCCCAAGCACCGGGATAGGCTGGCATTTATAAAGGTGGTTTCGGGCACTTTTGAACGCAACAAACCTTATTTACATGTACGTCAGGATAAAAAATTAAAATTCTCAAGTCCAAACGCCTTTTTTGCAGAGAAAAAGGAAATTGTAGACATTTCATATCCCGGAGATATTGTTGGATTGCATGATACGGGAAACTTTAAAATTGGGGATACTTTGACTGAGGGCGAACAATTACATTATAAAGGAATACCCAGTTTTTCGCCCGAGCATTTTAGATATATCAACAATGCAGATCCAATGAAGTCCAAACAACTCTCCAAAGGCATTGATCAACTTATGGACGAAGGGGTAGCGCAATTATTTACATTGGAAATGAACGGAAGAAAGGTTGTAGGAACCGTTGGGGCGCTCCAATTCGAGGTAATTCAGTATAGGTTGGAACATGAGTATGGCGCAAAATGCACTTATGAAAATTTTCCGGTTTACAAAGCCTGTTGGGTGAACCTAAGGACAAGAAAAGTGATGAATATAAGGAGTTCATTCGCGTGAAGCAAAAGTTTATGGCCAAAGACAAACGAGGGCAACTTGTCTTTTTGGCAGATTCACAATTTTCGTTGCAAATGACGCAACAGAAATATCCATCAATTAAATTACATTTAACCTCTGAGTTTGAATAATAAGGCCTGTGGCAGATAGTCGTATTCGGTAATTACTCAAAAAAAGCCCTTGTAAAAATACAAGGGCTTTTTTTAAGCTTCTCCGGTCGGCCCAAAATTCAGGGGAATTATGGGTTGCTCATAGTCTTTGATTGTGCCATGGGCTTTCTCAAATCGGCTAACATTTTCATGTAGTGCCTTTAAAAATTTTTTCGCATGCTGCGGAGTAAGCACTATTCTGCTCTTAACTTTTGCCTTAGGGGCACCTGGCATTATGCTTACAAAATCCACTACAAACTCTGATACTGAATGATTTATAATAGCCAAATTGGAATAAATTCCTTCAGCAGTTTTCTCATCAAGTTCAATATTTATCGACTGTTGCTTTTGTTCCTTATCATTCATATTGATAAAAAAATAACCCTCGACTTAAATGGGCCGAGGGTTTTGTTTAGAATTTTAATGCTTCCTTGCGGGCCATTATCTCATCGTACTCTTCTTTTGAACCTACAATGATAGTTTCATAGTCGCGCATTCCTGTACCTGCCGGAATTTTATGGCCAACAATTACATTCTCCTTCAATCCTTCCAATGTATCAATTTTACCACTTACGGCAGCTTCATTCAATACTTTGGTAGTTTCTTGGAACGATGCAGCGGAGATAAACGATTTTGTCTGTAATGACGCTCTTGTTATACCCTGCAATATTGGTGTTGCAGTCGCTGCAACAACATCCCTTGCTGTCGCCAAAGCTTTATCAGAACGTTTCAAGATAGAATTCTCGTCCCTAAGTTCACGTGCGGTCAAAATCATACCTGGTTTAAGATTATCGGATTCTCCTGCATCCAGCACAACTTTCTTTCCGAAAATTTCATCGTTTTCCTCAATAAAGTCATCCTTATGCACCAATTGGTTCTCAAGGAAAATAGTATCTCCCGGATCTTCAATTCGTACTTTTCGCATCATCTGCCTTACAACCACTTCAAAATGCTTATCGTTGATTTTTACACCCTGTAGGCGATATACTTCTTGCACCTCGTTCACCAAATATTGTTGAACTGCAGATGGTCCCTTGATGGCCAAAATGTCCTCAGGAGTAATAGAACCATCCGAAAGTGGCATACCAGCACGAACATAATCGTTTTCTTGAACCAAGATTTGGTTTGATAATTTAACCAAGTATTTCTTGACTTCACCCAACTTGGATTCAATTACGATTTCCCTATTTCCTCTTTTTATTTTTCCAAAAGAAACAACGCCATCTATTTCAGATACCACTGCTGGGTTTGAAGGATTACGTGCTTCGAACAATTCCGTAACTCTTGGAAGACCACCCGTAATATCACCTGTTTTAGCTGATTTACGTGGAATCTTAACCAAGATCTTACCTTCTTTGATCTTTTCGCCGTTGTCAACCATAATGTGTGAACCTACCGGTAAGTTGTATGAACGAAGTACTTCGTCCTTACTGTTCATGATCAACAAAGTTGGAATCAATTTCTTGTTTCTAGACTCTGAGATAACTTTCTCCTGAAATCCTGTTTGTTCGTCAATCTCCACTTGGTAAGTAATACCTTGCTCTATATTCTCATAGGCAATTTTACCGGGGAATTCTGAAACAATTACACCATTGTATGGGTCCCAAGAACAAATTATGTCTTTTCGGGTTACATTAGATCCATTTTTAATGAACAATTGTGAACCATATGGAATGTTATTGGTACTTAGTGTAATCCCGGACTTAACATCCACGATTTTAAGTTCTGATGTTCTGGAAATAACAATTTCAGTTTTATTACCCTCGGAATCTTCACCTGTGACAGTTCTTAAATCTTCGATTTCCGCAATCCCTGAGAATTTGGCTTCTAACTTGTTGTCTTCAGAAATGTTCCCGGCAATACCTCCAACGTGGAATGTTCGCAATGTTAACTGCGTTCCTGGTTCCCCAATAGATTGTGCTGCCACAACTCCTACGGCTTCACCTCTTTGAACCATTTTATTGGTCGAAAGATTTCTTCCATAACATTTACCACAAATCCCCTTTTGGGCCTCGCAGGTTAACGCAGAGCGTACTTCAACCTTCTCAATAGGGGAAGCCTCTATTTTTCTGACATCAGCTTCCATTATTTCCTGACCTGCACGAAGTACTAATTCCTCTGTTAATGGATTGTATACATCATGTAAAGAAACTCGACCTAAAATGCGCTCGCCAAGAGTTTCAACAATTTCCTCATTCTTCTTTAATGCCTCGACCAATACTCCTCTAAGGGTTTCGCAATCCTCAATATTAATAATAACATCTTGGGACACATCAACCAATCTTCTTGTCAAATATCCGGCATCCGCAGTTTTCAATGCCGTATCGGCAAGACCTTTACGAGCACCGTGCGTGGAGATAAAATATTCCAAAATCGACAATCCTTCCTTAAAGTTGGATAGAATTGGGTTTTCAATAATCTCACCACCACCGGCAGTAGATTTTTTAGGCTTGGCCATCAATCCACGCATACCGGTCAACTGACGAATTTGTTCCTTGGAACCCCTGGCCCCAGAATCCAACATCATATATACCGAGTTGAATCCTTGTTGGTCTTCACGAATACGTTTCATAGCCAATTCAGTCAACATGGCGTTGGTAGATGTCCAAACATCAATTACCTGGTTATAACGTTCATTATTGGTAATAAGACCCATGTTATAGTTGGCCATAATACCATCAACCTGGCCATTTGCATCGGCAATCATGGCATGTTTCTCTGGCGGAATGATAATATCTCCCAAACTAAAGGATAATCCTCCCTTGAAGGCGAACTCAAATCCCATAGTCTTGATCTTGTCCAAGAAATCAGATGTTGTAGGTACGTCTGTAACACTTAATATTCTTCCGATAATATCCCTGAGCGATTTTTTATTCAATACCTCGTTGATATAACCGGCTTGGACGGGAACTTCCATGTTAAACAAAACCCTACCAACGGTAGTTGGTATAATTTGGCTTACCAATTCTCCCTCCTCATTGAAATCCTTTGCCCTAACTTTTATGCTTGCATTAAGATTTACTTTGCCTTCATTAAAAGCAATCTCTACCTCTTCTGCCGAATAGAAAGTTAAACCTTCACCTTTCACAGGTACTTCCGGAGTGGATTTTCTTTCTTTGGTCATATAATATAGACCCAGAACCATATCCTGAGAAGGTACTGTAATAGGCGAACCATTTGCCGGGTTCAAAATATTATGCGAAGCTAACATCAATAGTTGCGCCTCCAATATTGCCTCAGGGCCCAATGGCAAATGCACTGCCATTTGATCTCCGTCAAAATCCGCATTGAACGCCGTACAAACCAATGGATGCAGTCTAATTGCCTTGCCCTCTATAAGTTTTGGCTGGAACGCCTGAATACCAAGCCTGTGTAATGTAGGGGCCCGGTTCAATAGAACTGGATGTCCTTTCAATACATTTTCAAGAATATCCCAAACAACTGGTTCCTTCTTATCTATAATTTTCTTGGCAGACTTAACTGTTTTTACAATACCTCTTTCAATCAGTTTTCTAATTACGAAAGGCTTGTAAAGTTCAGCGGCCATGTCCTTTGGAAGTCCACATTCGAACAATTTCATTTCTGGCCCAACGACAATTACCGAACGTGCGGAATAATCAACGCGTTTTCCTAAAAGGTTTTGACGGAAACGACCTTGCTTACCTTTCAATGAATCTGAAAGGGATTTTAGAGGCCTATTTGATTCGGTCTTTACTGCGGATGCTTTACGTGTGTTGTCAAATAAGGAGTCAACCGCTTCTTGAAGCATACGCTTTTCATTCCTAAGAATTACCTCAGGAGCCTTTATCTCAACCAATCTTTTTAAACGATTATTACGAATAATTACCCTTCTGTAAAGATCATTTAAGTCCGAAGTCGCAAAACGTCCACCATCTAACGGCACCAATGGTCTAAGTTCTGGCGGAATTACGGGGATTACTTTCATAATCATCCATTCTGCCTTGTTCTCCCTATTATCTTGTGATTCACGTAATGCCTCAACAACTTGAAGTCTTTTTAGAGCCTCAGTTTTACGCTGTTTGGAAGTCTCGGTATTTGCACTATGTCTTAATTCATAGGATAATTCCTTAAGGTTAATGCGCCCCAATAAATCGATAAGACACTCCGCTCCCATTTTGGCAATAAACTTGTTGGGATCGCTATCATCAAGATATTGATTTTCTTGTGGTATGGATTCAAGAATGTTCAAATATTCTTCTTCGGTCAAAAAGTCCAATTTTTTAATTTCCTCGCCTTCCGGTCCTTTTGCCACACCTGCCTGAATTACTACATATCTTTCGTAGTAAATTATCATGTCCAATTTCTTGGAAGGTAGACCCAAAAGGTATCCTATTTTGTTAGGCAGCGACCGGAAATACCAAATATGTGCAACAGGAACCACTAAATTAATGTGGCCGACCCTGTCTCTTCGGACTTTTTTCTCAGTTACCTCTACCCCACAACGATCACAAACAATTCCGCGATATCTAATACGCTTATATTTTCCACAAGCACATTCGTAATCCTTCACAGGACCGAAAATACGCTCACAGAAAAGCCCATCACGCTCTGGTTTATGGGTTCTGTAGTTAATTGTTTCAGGCTTAAGAACTTCGCCTCTTGACTCTGCCAAAATCGATTCTGGAGAAGCCAAGCCTATCGAGATTTTATCAAACCTTTTTGCTGGTGTATTATCGTTTATTCTAGCCATAATTATATGGTAATACTAAATTAAATGTGTGTGTTAAATTATTCTTCCAATCTAATGTCCAACCCTAATCCCTTAAGTTCGTGCATTAATACATTGAAAGATTCTGGTAAACCAGGTTCTGGCATTGTTTCGCCTTTAACAATTGCCTCATAGGTTTTTGCCCTTCCGATAACATCATCAGACTTAACGGTCAAAATTTCCCGTAAGGTAGCTGAGGCTCCATATGCCTCAAGTGCCCAAACTTCCATCTCTCCAAAACGCTGACCACCAAATTGGGCTTTACCACCCAATGGTTGCTGCGTGATCAAAGAGTACGGTCCTATTGAACGAGCATGCATCTTATCGTCAACCATATGACCCAATTTCAACATATAAATTACCCCAACAGTTGCTGGTTGGTCAAAACGCTGACCAGTTCCACCATCAAAAAGGTAGGTATGTCCGAATCGAGGAATACCTGCTTCATCGGTATATGCATTTATTTGATCAATTGTTGCCCCATCAAAAATTGGAGTCGCATATTTCTTGCCTAGTTTAAGTCCAGCCCATCCCAGCACAGTCTCATATATCTGTCCGATGTTCATCCTTGAAGGTACACCTAGCGGATTCAAAACGATATCGACCGGGGTACCATCTTCCAAGAACGGCATATCTTCTTGACGGACTATACGGGAAACAATACCCTTGTTACCATGTCGACCCGCCATTTTATCACCTACTTTGAGTTTCCTCTTTTTAGCGATATAAACTTTGGCCAATTTCATAATTCCGGCTGGTAATTCGTCCCCGACCGAAATGGTGAATTTATCCCTTCTTAAATTCCCTTGAAGGTCGTTCAACTTAATTTTATAGTTGTGCAAAAGATCCGCAACCGAACTATTTGTGTCTTTGTCAGTTGTCCAACTACCTCCCACTAAGTGCGCGAAATCGTCTACTGAATTCAACATCTTCATAGTATACTTTTTTCCTTTTGGAAGAACTTCTTCACCCAAATCATTTAGCACACCTTGGGACGTCTTGCCATTGATCAAAGTGAACAGCTTCTCTGTCAAGATATCCTTTAATTGCTCAAATTTCACTTCGTACTCAAGCTCTAACTTTGTCAATTCTTCTTTATCCTCAGAACGCTTTCGCTTGTCTTTCACCGATCGGGAAAATAATTTCTTATCGATTACAACACCATTCAAAGATGGGGGCGCTTTTAGGGATGCATCTTTCACATCACCGGCCTTATCACCAAATATGGCACGAAGCAATTTTTCTTCCGGAGTTGGATCCGATTCTCCTTTTGGCGTAATTTTCCCAATTAAAATATCACCAGGTTTAACTTCTGCCCCAATCCGAATCATTCCATTTTCATCCAAATCCCTAGTAGCTTCTTCGGAAACGTTCGGAATGTCATGGGTCAATTCCTCGGCACCCAATTTAGTATCCCTAACCTCTAGCGAGTATTCATCTACGTGAATAGAGGTGAAAATATCTTCACGCACTACTTTTTCGGAGATTACAATGGCATCCTCAAAATTATACCCTTTCCAAGGCATGAAAGCAACAGTAAGGTTTCTGCCCAATGCCAATTCTCCGCTTTCTGTTGCATAGCCTTCGCAAAGTACCTGTCCTTTCCTAACCTTGTCACCTCTTTTAACTATCGGTTTAAGATTGATACTAGTTCCTTGGTTCGTCTTGCGGAATTTTACCAACTCATATGTTTTTGAGTCCTCCTCAAAACTTATCAATCGTTCTTCTTCTGATCGATTATATTTTATCGTGATTTTATGGGCATCGACATACTCAATGATTCCATCACCTTCAGCATTGATTAAAACTCTTGAATCGGATGCCACTTGACGCTCCAATCCAGTACCCACAATCGGTGCCTGCGGCTTTAAAAGGGGAACAGCTTGGCGCATCATGTTTGATCCCATCAAAGCACGGTTCGCATCATCATGCTCCAAAAATGGAATCAAAGATGCTGAAATAGACGCAATTTGATTAGGTGCAACGTCGGTATAATGAATTTCAGAAGGATCAACCACTGGAAAATCCCCTTCATCACGGGCAATTACTTTATCTGTATCAATCGTTCCATTGTCTGTAAGTGGAATGTTCGCTTGGGCAATTTTCATTCCTTCCTCTTCCTCAGCACTTAAGTAAACAAATTCCTTAATATTTACCTTGGAATTCTCAACTTTGCGATACGGGGTTTCCAAGAATCCCATTGAATTCACTTTAGCAAATACTGAGAGTGACGAAATCAAACCAATGTTTGGTCCCTCAGGCGTTTCAATAGGACATAGTCGGCCGTAATGTGTATAATGAACATCACGAACCTCGAAACCAGCTCTTTCCCTAGAAAGACCCCCTGGCCCAAGTGCAGATAATCTACGCTTATGGGTAATCTCAGCCAATGGATTTGTTTGATCCATAAACTGGGATAACTGATTGGTTCCAAAGAAAGAATTAATTACAGATGACAATGTCTTGGCATTGATCAAATCAATTGGAGTAAATACTTCATTGTCACGAACGTTCATACGCTCGCGAATGGTCCTGGCCATACGGGCCAATCCTACCCCAAATTGCTGGGAAAGCTGCTCACCAACCGTTCTAACCCTCCTATTTGAAAGGTGATCGATATCATCAATCTCTGCTTTGGAATTGATAAGTTCAATCAGATATTTGATAATGGTAATGATGTCTTCCTTGGTCAAAACCTGTTTGTCCATTCCAATATCCAAACCTAATTTTTTGTTCATCCTGTAACGGCCAACCTCACCCAAGTTGTAGCGTTGATCGGAAAAGAACAATTTGTCTATGATTCCGCGAGCAGTCTCCTCATCGGGCGGCTCTGCGTTTCTAAGCTGGCGATAGATGTGCTCAACGGCCTCCTTTTCAGAGTTCGTCGGATCCTTTTGTAATGTATTGTGAATAATAGCATAATCCGATTGTGCATTATTCTCTTTGTGCAAAAGAATGGTTTTTACATCGGCATCCATTATTTCGTTAATGTGATCTTTTTCTAAGATCGTATCACGATCTAAGATAATCTCATTTCTTTCGATCGAAACCACCTCACCTGTATCTTCGTCCACAAAATCTTCATGCCAAGTGTTCAAAACCCTGGCCGCCAATTTGCGACCCAATACTTTTTTCAGACCGGCAGCTGAAACCTTGATTTCTTCGGAAAGGTCAAATATTTCCAAAATATCCTTATCCCTTTCAAAACCTATGGCCCTGAACAAGGTGGTTACCGGTAATTTTTTCTTTCTATCAATGTAGGCGTACATTACACCATTGATATCGGTTGCAAATTCGATCCAAGAACCTTTGAAAGGTATTACCCTTGCAGAATATAATTTGGTCCCATTCGCATGGAACGATTGACCAAAGAAAACACCGGGCGATCTGTGCAATTGCGAAACAACTACTCGCTCCGCACCATTGATTACAAAGGTACCGCTGGGAGTCATATAAGGTATTGTACCTAAATATACATCCTGCACTATGGTTTCAAAATCTTCGTGCTCTGGATCCGTACAAAATAATTTCAAACGCGCCTTTAAGGGAACGCTATAGGTAAGACCACGCTCAATACACTCTTGAATGGAATATCGCGGGGGATCAATAAAATAATCTAAGAATTCCAGTACAAACTGGTTTCGCGTATCTGTAATTGGAAAGTTTTCCATGAAGGTGTTGTATAATCCTTCATTGCCTCTTTTATCAGATTTTGTCTCAAGTTGAAAGAAATCCTGAAACGATTTTATCTGAATGTCCAAGAAATCCGGATACTCCGGAGTGTTCTTAGCGGATGCAAAACTTATTCTTTCGGTCTGATTTGTGAACATCTATGGACAGTATTTTTATCGTGAATACTAGGAAGGTTGTATACTACTTCATATACATTTTACATAAAAAGGCTTAGGTCTATTCGCAAAAAGCGAAAAGACCTAAACCATAAGTGCTATTGTCGTTGCTATTATTTAAGCTCAACTTCTGCTCCTGCTTCTTCCAAAGATTTTTTAATTCCTTCGGCCTCATCCTTGGAAATCCCCTCTTTAACAGGCTTAGGTGCCGCATCTACAATATCTTTAGCTTCTTTTAATCCTAAACCGGTCAATTCCTTAACCAATTTAACAACTGCCAATTTAGAAGCACCTGCCGCCTTTAAGATTACATCAAATTCTGTTTTTTCTTCTACTGCCTCACCTGCATCGGCACCTGCTCCTCCTACTGCAACTGCTACTGCGGCTGCGGCTGGTTCAATACCATACTCATCTTTAAGTATGTTTGCCAATTCGTTTACTTCCTTTACGGTCAAATTAACCAACTGTTCTGCGAAATCTTTTAAATCTGCCATTTTTCTATCGTTTAATAAATTTTAAAATATAATTGTTCTAGTGCGTACTTTTTATTTCTCTGATAATGTTTTAAGGATACCAGCAAGTTTACCTCCACCAGACTTAAGTCCGGAGATAACATTCTTGGCAGGGGACTGTAGCAATCCAATAATTTCGCCAATCATTTCCTCCCTTGACTTGATGTTGATCAAGGCATCTAGGTTTTCATCACCGATGTATACCGATTCCTGTACAAAAGCCCCTTTCAAGAAAGGAATGGTGCTTTTCTTTCTGAAAGTTTTGATAAGCTTTGCCGGAGCGTTTGCAGCTTCCGAAAACATTAATGATGTATTCCCTTTTAATACAGAGGGCAGTTCACCAAAATCCTTATCGGATGCTTCCATTGCCTTTGCAAGCAAGGTATTTTTAACAACTGCCAATTTAATATCCGCCTTGAAACACGCTCTTCTTAAATCGGAAGTGGTCGTTGCATTCAAACCGGAAATATCTGCCAAATAAATCGTGGGACTATTTGCCAACTGTGCAGTTAATTCTTGTATAACGTTTGCTTTTTCTTCTCTTGTCATAATAAAATTTTTAACTACAAGTCAATTAAATTGCCCTTGGATCTAATTGAATACTTGGACTCATTGTGCTAGAGATGTAAATGCTCTTCATGTAAACACCCTTGGAGGCTGTAGGTTTTAACTTATTCAAAGTATCCAATAATTCCTTAACGTTTCCTGCAATTTTATCCGCTGAAAAAGATACTTTTCCAATACCTGCATGAACAATCCCGGTTTTATCAACTTTAAAATCAATTTTACCGGCCTTTACCTCGGTTACAGCTTTCGCGACATCCATTGTTACGGTACCGGTTTTTGGATTGGGCATTAATCCCCTTGGTCCCAAAACGCGGCCCAAAGGCCCTAATTTACCCATTACGCTTGGCATTGTGATAATTACATCAACATCGGTCCAACCGTTTTTAATTTTATCCAAATATTCGTCCAACCCAACATAATCTGCCCCGGCTTCCTTGGCCTCAGCTTCTTTGTCTGGGGTTACCAAAGCCAAAACTTTTACATCCTTACCGGTTCCATGGGGAAGTGTTACGACGCCACGAACCATTTGATTCGCCTTACGTGGATCTACGCCCAAACGTACCGCGATATCAACGGATGCATCAAATTTTGCATTGGTTATATCTTTCACCAAAACCGAAGCTTCGTCCACTGAATAAAGTTTATCTTTCTCTATTTTCGCGCGAGCCTCTTTTTGCTTTTTAGTTAACTTTGCCATTTAGTTTGCTTTTTAAGATTTTAAAAAGGTCTTTTACCCGCAACCTTTAGACCCATTGATCTTGCAGTTCCCGCGACCATGCTCATTGCCGATTCTACGGTAAATGCGTTAAGATCAACCATTTTATCTTCGGCTATAGCCTTGATTTGGTCCCAAGTAACGTTACCTGATTTTACTCTGTTAGGTTCGCCAGATCCTTTTTTAATCTTAGCCGCTTCCAAAAGTTGAACTGCCGCTGGTGGTGTTTTCACGACAAAGTCGAAAGACTTGTCCTTATAAACGGTGATAGCAACTGGTAAAACTTTACCCGGTTTATCCTGCGTACGCGCATTGAACTGCTTGCAGAATTCCATGATGTTAACACCGGCAGCACCTAAGGCGGGTCCGACCGGTGGCGATGGATTCGCTGCACCTCCCCTAACTTGTAGTTTAACTACTTTACCTATTTCTTTTGCCATTGTTTAAAATTAGATTGAAAGCGTGTTCATGGGAAGCAACACAACTTTAAATATGTAACAAATAATTATTTATACTTTTTCTACTTGCATATAACTCAGCTCCAATGGTGTTTTTCTTCCGAAAATCTTAACCATAACCTCTAGTTTTCGTTTTTCTTCATTGATCTTTTCAACCGTACCGTTGAATCCATTAAAAGGGCCATCAATAACCTTGACCGTCTCACCAAAAACGAAAGGTATGGCCACACTATCCGTATTTACGGCCAACTCATCCACTTTGCCCAACATTCTATTTACTTCCGATTTTCTAAGCGGTACGGGATCACCGCCTTTTGTTTCACCTAGAAAGCCTATCACGTTTGTTATGGAACGAATAATATGTACCATTTCACCACCTAAATTGGCCTTGATCATAATATAGCCAGGAAAATAGACCCTTTCCTTATTGATCTTCTTTCCGTTACGGATTTGCACAACTTTTTCAGTAGGCACCAAAACATCTTCCAAATAATCTGAAAAACCATGCCGCTCAACCTCGCTTTCAATATAGCCTTTGATTTTATTCTCTTGGCCACTGACAGCTCTTACCACATACCATTTCTTATCCAATACTTCTGACATAGGTGAAAGCTTAGTTTAAAACATTATTGAAATATAATTGGATCAACTCACTGAAAACAGAATCAACCCCCCATGTTGCCAAAGCAAATAGTATACTAAAGACAGCGACCACCACCATAAGGTTTGATGATTCTGCCCTAGATGGAAGAGATACATTGTTTCTCAGTTCGTGAATTGATTCCTTAATATATTTCAACATGGATATTTTTATTAAAATTCTGAATAACAAATTAGTGCATAATCCGTCTATTCCTATAATTTGGCACGGGAGGAGAGACTCGAACTCCCGACACCTGGTTTTGGAGACCAGTGCTCTACCAACTGAGCTACACCCGTATTTGGATGTTTCCCACAAGTGACATCCATCACCAGAAACAACACCCATTTATATTTGCATCGAAAGGTGTTCCGTCGTATAAACGGAACACCTTGATTGCAATTTATAATCCAGTATTAATCTAAAATTTTAGTAACCTGTCCTGCACCTACGGTTCTACCACCTTCACGAATTGCAAAACGCAAACCTACGCTCAATGCAATTGGAGACAATAAATCAACCGTAATAGTAAGGTTATCACCAGGCATAACCATTTCAACTCCACTTGGAAGATTAATAGTACCGGTTACGTCAGTTGTTCTTACATAAAACTGTGGACGATAGTTATTGTGGAAAGGAGTGTGACGGCCACCTTCTTCTTTCTTAAGGATATAAACCTCAGCCTCAAATTTAGCATGTGGCTTCACGGAACCTGGCTTACAGATTACCATTCCTCTTTTTATTTGGGATTTTTCAATACCTCTTAAAAGGATACCAACGTTATCACCAGCTTCACCTCTGTCCAATATTTTACGGAACATTTCAACACCTGTAATCGTTGAAGTCAATTTTTCTGCTCCCATTCCAATAATGTCAACACCGTCACCTGTGTTGGCAACACCTGTTTCTATACGACCAGTAGCGACCGTACCACGTCCTGTAATTGTAAATACGTCCTCGACAGGCATCAGGAAAGGCTTTTCAACATCCCTTACAGGCAACTCGATCCATGAATCAACAGCATCCATCAAAGACATAACCGTATCAACCCATTTTTGCTCACCATTCAATGCCCCCAAAGCAGAACCTGCTATAACCGGACCATTGTCACCGTCATATTCATAGAAAGAAAGCAATTCCCTTACTTCCATCTCAACAAGTTCCAAAAGCTCTTCATCATCAACCATGTCAACTTTGTTCATGAATACAACCATTCTTGGAATACCGACCTGACGGCCCAAAAGAATGTGCTCACGAGTTTGCGGCATTGGCCCATCAGTAGCTGCTACAACCAAAATTGCACCATCCATCTGAGCAGCACCCGTAACCATGTTCTTCACATAATCCGCGTGACCAGGACAGTCAACGTGTGCATAATGACGATTAGCAGTGGAATATTCCACATGCGACGTATTGATTGTAATACCCCTCTCTTTTTCTTCGGGAGCATTGTCGATAGAATCGAAACTTCTCACCTCAGAAAGACCTGCATTCGCCAAAACGGTCGTAATAGCTGCAGTTAATGTGGTTTTACCGTGATCTACGTGTCCAATGGTACCTATGTTCAAGTGAGGTTTGGAACGATCAAAATTTGCCTTTGCCATGTTTAATGAATTTTAATCTTATGTTTATATTAGTGTGTACAAATTATTCTATAGTTGAGCCAACGATGAGATTTGAACTCATGACCTCTTCCTTACCAAGGAAACGCTCTACCCCTGAGCTACGTCGGCTTTTATAAGGTCCAAGGTCAAAGCTTGGCAGAATTAGGAAATGGATTATGGTGTATATTGTCCTCAAACACCCTATGACCTAATTCGTTCATTGAAAAGCGATCTTTAAATCGAAATCTCTTCAATCTTTAGAGCGGGAGACCGGGTTCGAACCGGCGACATTCAGCTTGGAAGGCTGACGCTCTACCAACTGAGCTACTCCCGCAATTTACTTTCAATATTTTGTCTTCAAAACCACTAAGTCCGAAGACGGAACTTTTCACCGTTAACCTTCTGTGGGGAGAGCAGGATTCGAACCTGCGAAGACATAGTCAGCAGATTTACAGTCTGCCCTCGTTGGCCGCTTGAGTATCTCCCCTCAAACTAAAATTCCAAGAACTTTCAAAAAATACGAGCCGATAGAGGGACTCGAACCCACGACCTGCTGATTACAAATCAGCTGCTCTAGCCAGCTGAGCTACATCGGCTTTTAACCCCTTTTTTATACATAAAAAAGTCCGCTATTTCTAACGGACTGCAAATGTAGATATTTATTTCTTTAATCAAAATAAATTTCAGAAAATTTTATTTAAGCCTGCACCCTCATTCGCTCCTTACATTTTAGTAATTTTCTCTCCAACGAATTGCATGCCGAATCAACCGCTTCCTCAAATGATTTACATTGCTTTTTAACAATGAACTTATCCTTGGGCACATTCAATTTAATTTCAACAATTTTATTCTCCTTGGAGCTTGTGTTTTCAACTTTCAGATATACATCCGAACTTATGACCCGGTCATAAAAGAGATCCAACTTGTCTAACCGCGTTTGTATAAAGTCGATTAGTTTTCCGTCCGCATTAAAATTCACTGATTGCGCATGTACTTTCATAAGCTTGAGCTTTTAGGTATTAAACAATACATTAAAGAAGAACTTTTATTCTTTATTTCTTGGATGGGCCAAGGAATGTACTTTTTTTAATTCTGCAATACTATTGTGGGTATATACTTGGGTCGAAGCCAAGCTAGAATGTCCCAATAATTCTTTTACCGAATTTAAATCTGCTCCTTCATTGAGCAAATGTGTCGCAAAGGTATGCCTTAAAATGTGCGGGCTTTTTTTAACCTTGGACGACACCTTACTAAAATACCCATTTATAATTCTATAAACAAGTGTTTCATACATTTTATTGCCGCTCTCAGATAAAAAAACATACTCTTTATCAATGATTGAATTCAAGGCACCTCTTTTGACGAAATATAAACCGAACAGTTCTTTAGTTGAAGACATCAAAGGCAAAATGCGTTCCTTATTTCTCTTGCCCAGCACCTTCATTGTTCCATTTTCAAGACTTACATTGGCGCATTCTAAATTTATAAGTTCAGACCTTCGGATACCCGTGGTATAAAGGAGCTGAATAATTAATTTATCCCTGGCTCCCGTAAAGTCGTCATCAAAACCTATTTCATCCAAAACTTTTTGCATTTCAAGTATCGAAAATGGTATTTCAATTTTTTTGGCTGTTTTTAAGGCCTTATGTTTTGCTAAGGGATTAGTTGAAATTTCACCAATTCTTTGCAAAAACTTATAGTATGCTTTAAGGGATGCAATTTTTCTGTTAATGGAGCGATTTGAAATTTCCGAATTAACCAAAACTACAATCCAACTCCTTATCAAATTGTAATCAACATCATCAATATTCGCTACGGAAAACTCTTTTAAGCAAAATGCACAAAACTCAGCAATATCCTTACCATAGGCAGTGAGTGTATGGGAAGAATAATTCTTCTCGAGCGATAGATATACAATGAATTTTTCCAAGGACATAAGCCAAAGTTACTAAAGATGTATTCCAAATGTCCGCGAAATAAAAAAATCCCATCAAATGAAGGGATTTTTTTATAATTGAAAGTTCGGGGATTCAGGTCAAATTTCCTCTTTATCCCTTAAACCTTGTATGTACTGCGCCTTTTGTACCTGAGCTCTTCGCTCAACAGAAGGTTTCGTGAATTGTTGACGATTTCGCAACTGTCGCATTGTACCTGTCTTATCGAACTTGCGCTTGAAACGCTTTAAAGCTCTATCTATGTTTTCTCCTTCTTTAATTGGTATTATTAACATGGGCTACAACCTCCTTTCTTTTGTGGTTAAGGCCGCAAATATACAGCGTTATCCAAGATAAACTAAAATTATTTTAAAATATTTTTGGCAATAACCACTTTTTGGATTTCAGTGGTACCTTCACCTATAGTACAAAGTTTAGAGTCCCGATAGAACTTTTCAACCGGGAAGTCCTTGGTATAACCATATCCGCCATGTATTTGCACGGCTTCGTTGGCAGCCCTGACACACAATTCGGAAGCATACATTTTGGCCATGGCACTCAATTTTGTAACAGGTCTTCCCTCATTTTTTAAGAAGGCCGCTTTGTGCAATAATAGTTCTGCAGCCTCGATCTCGGTTGCCATATCTGCCAATTTAAAGGATATTCCCTGAAATTGACTGATCGGTTTCCCGAATTGGACACGTTCTTTTGAATATTTTAATGCCGCATCATAGGCTCCTTTGGCAATACCCAAAGACAAGGCCCCAATAGAAATTCTTCCACCATCCAGCACTTTCATTGATTGCACAAAACCCTCGCCGACATTTCCCAATCTATTGCTATCCGGGATCCTACAGTCATCAAAAATCATTTCGGCAGTTTCACTGGCACGCATTCCCAATTTATTCTCCTTCTTTCCACTTGTAAAACCTTTTGTTCCTTTTTCCACAACAAAAGCCGTCATGCCATGGCTATCCCCTTTCTCACCAGTACGTGCAATTACAACCGCAATATCTCCACTTTTTCCATGGGTAATAAAGTTCTTTGCGCCATTCAAAACCCAAAAGTCACCCTCTTTGGTCGCCGTAGTATTCATGCCGCCTGCATCGGAGCCGGTGTTATGTTCTGTCAATCCCCATGCGCCGATCCATTCAGCGGTCGCCAATTTAGGAATCCACAGCAGTTTTTGTTCCTCATTCCCAAATGTTAGAATATGGTTAGTGCAAAGCGAATTGTGAGCGGCCACAGAAAGCCCAATCGACGGATCAACTTTCGAAATTTCAACAAGTATGGCAATATACTCGTGATAACCCAAACCTGAGCCTCCCAATTCTTCCGGGACCAGAACGCCCATAAAACCCATATCGCCTGCTTTTTTGAACAACTCCACAGGAAATGTCTGAGATTCATCCCACTCCATAACATACGGCCTAATATTCTGTTCAGAAAATTCTTTGGCTGAATAAGCGACCATATTCTGAGTATCAGAATAATCAAAACCTAAATTTGTAATTGTTTTGGCAATCATTAATAGCAACTTTTAAAGGCTCAAATATAGCCTAATTCTATCAATCTTGTCAGCAGGAAAATCTTCAATACTTATTAATTCGTCAAAGGAAACAATAGTCCCGTTGACATTCCTATAATTTACAATACCTTCAGCTACATGTTTTTGAATATATACCAATTTCGAAATTTCATTGGCCGAGGCGGTATTGATGTTTATTTTCTTGATATTTGGTGTTTTTAGCACCTTGAACTTTTTGAGGGTTTTTTGAACGATCTCCGATTCCAGTCCGTAAACATCACTCAATTGATCATCATTCATAAAACCGCCCAATCTATCCCTAAATTTTATTATTCTCTCCGATAGCTTTTCGCCAATACCATTTATAGTCCTGAGATCGCTGGCACTAACCTGGTTTAAATCCAAAATCACTTCATCACCTTTCGGTGTGGTTAACACCGATCCCTTTTTTTCATTTTCAATAATTTTTGAATCTGATGTAATTTTCTTCTTCTGCGTCCATTCAGGAAATTCAAAATATGGGGATATCGCATTTAATAAAGAATCGGAAATCCGGGTTACTTTTTGAAAATCGTGTGATGAGTTTACAAATTTATTCCCTTTTCGAAAACTATGAAGCCTATCGATTTCCTCAACTGACATTCCAAGGGTATATCCTTTAAAATCAGTAATAAAATTGGGATTAAAAGGATAGAGGACAATAGAATCTTTCTGTAGGGCATTTGCTTTAAGAACATCTATCTGTTTTTGGGTTTCGATGTCTAATAAAAATGATTCTTGAATGTCATTTGAATGAACGGAATTGACAAGAAAATAAATCAATTGAAACAGTACTATTAAAAATAGTAAGAAGAAAATCCCACTTCGCTCCTGTTTATTTAGTTTGAAGTAGGATTTAAAACTTTTCATTTTAAGTTATTGATCAGAAATTGCGTCTTTCTTAAGTTTAATCGCATCGAGATAACGGTTCAATTGTTTCTTTACAACTGGGAATAAGAAAAATAGTCCAATCATATTGGGGAATACCATCGCGAATATCATTGCGTCGGAGAAATCCCAAATTGATTTCATGCTGGCGGCCGCCCCAATGATGATAAAAGTCAAGAATAAAAACTTATATATTAAGTCGGCGATATTACCCCTTCCAAAAAGATACTTCCAAGACTGTAAACCGTAATAAGACCATGAAATCATGGTTGATACAGCAAAAAGAACCACTGCCACTGTCAAGAATATATTTGAATATGGAATAAACTCATGAAAAGCCTTTGAAGTTATCCCAGAGCCTTCAAACGGCATTCCGTCAATAAATACAACTCCAGAACCATCCCCTCCGTACTCAAAATATCCGCCAAAATTAAAGATGATAATTACCATTGCGGTCATGGTGCAGATGACAACCGTATCAATAAAAGGTTCCAATAAGGCAACCAATCCTTCACTAGCGGAATATTTGGTGCGAACAGCGGAGTGTGCAATTGAGGCGGATCCGGCTCCCGCCTCATTGGAAAAAGCAGCCCTCCTAAATCCAACCAAAAGAACTCCAATAAAGCTTCCTACGCCCATGGCGGTAGGGTTGAAGGCTTCTTTTAAAATAAGGCTTATTGCATCATCAAGAAGTGTGAAATTAATCGCCATAATATAAACACAGGCCAATATATACATCAATGCCATAAAGGGCACTACCTTTTCGGTAACAGAAGCAATTCGTTTTATACCTCCAATAATAATAACCCCTACCAAAATGGCGAGAACAACGCCAATCCAAAATCCTGCAGCGGTGCTTTCCAAATTGAAAAGTTGTTTTAAGACCACTGTGGCTTGATTGGATTGGGCGGCATTACCACCCCCAAAAGATCCACCAATGCAGAAAATAGAGAAGACCACCGCTGCGGCCTTACCCAAGTTTGCAAATCCCTTTTGTTTTAATCCTTTTCTAAGGTAGTACATAGGGCCTCCATATATGGTTCCATCTTCCCCAACATCACGATATTGAACGCCAAGAGTACATTCAACAAATTTGGTCGACATCCCTAAAAAACCACAAATAATCATCCAAAAAGTAGCCCCGGGGCCGCCCAGCGCAATTGCAAGCGCAACTCCAGCGATATTACCGTTGCCCACAGTTCCTGAAACGGCAGTTGCCAATGCTTGAAAATGACTTACTTCACCATCAGAACTTTCATCCCTAATGGTATCAATAATGTCACCATCAATTGCTAAATCACTTGATTCGATCAAATCAATATGCTCTTCAATATTTACCTTGGTTAAATCTTGACCTTGTGCAATTCCCTCTTCACCGTACAACTCCTTTGCCCCATGTTTTTCGATATCCTCATACTTACCCCTAACAGTTCTAATTGCACTGGCAAAATATTTGATATTGGGAAAACCAAAATAAATAGTAAAAAAGGCGGCACTTGCCACCAAAAGAATAAGTATAAAAGGGGTACCAGCAATTTCGAAGAAAATTAATGCCGAGAAAAAATCTGAGACAGGCTTGAAAGCTTCGTCGATCTTTTCATCTAAACCCTTTTCTTGAGAAAACGATATTATAGGAATAATTAATGCAAGAAAAGTTGCCAGTCTATATTTCATAATTGGTCAGTATTAGTTAAATGTTTTGTTTGTAGCATGACAATATCCAAAAAAAAGGCAACACCATCAAATAATAAGATGCAATTCATCTATTTGGTCTGTCAACCAATATGGAACATTTCATTCAATTTTCGGATCTGTTCGGGTCTTCCCAAAACAATTACCTTGCTTTTTGGCTTTAACTGCATATCGGCCTCAGGGTTTATAATATACGTCCCGTCTGGCTCTATATAGCCTATTATGGTACAGCCTGTTTTTCTTCTCAAGTCAAGGTCGCGAAGCGAATTGCACTCCATCGTACCAGAAAAATCCTCGATGGCAACCTCTTCAAGATTGGTCGTATGTTCACCCTCCATTGACAATTTATCCATAAATGTGATTAAATCCGGCATTACGACCAATGAAGCCATATGGTCTCCCCCAATTTTGTCAGGCATTATGACCTTATCCGCCCCCGCTAAAAGCAACTTTTTCTGCGATGTTACCAAAGAGGCCCTACTGATAATGAAAAGACTTTTTTTCATTTGTCGTGCGGAGAGCACGACAAATAAATTGGCCGCATCATCGGGTAGGGCGGCAATTAAATACTGGGCTCTCTCAAGGCCAGCTTCCCTAAGCACTTCATCTTCATTGGCATCGCCTTCTATAAAAAGCGTTTCATCTTCAAATCTTTCAATGATCTCACGGTCCTTTTCAATTACAACAAATGGTTTTTTATAGGCCTTAAGACGCTCTGAAGCTTGCATGCCGTTTCTGCCAAAACCACACACAATAACATGATTCTGTAAACTTTCAATTTTATTTTTCACTTTTTTCTTTTTAAGTAGCTGTAATGAATTTCGGCCCAGAACATATTCTGTAATTACCGAGATGGCGTATGCAAAGATAAAAACGCTGGTAACAATTAAAATCACTGTAAATATCTTTCCGGTGCCACTTAATGGACTTACTTCAGAAAAACCTACAGTAGTAACCGTAATAATGGTCATGTAAAGAGCATCTGTCCAGCTAAAATCGGATATGAATCTATAGCCCAAAACTCCAAAAAGCAAAACAACCGTCATCAAAGTGAGGGCCAGCAACATTCTGGAACGGAAAAGTTTAAGCATATCTACAAATCAAAGACTGAAGTTCGCTTGGTATAAAGTAAATCTTTTATCCTAAGCCAAAATGCCAGGAACAAGTACAGGGCAAAACCGAAACCTAATGTAACGAATGTAAGATAGATAAATGAAGTACGCACAACCCTTGCCCTAATACCAAGGCGTTCAGCTATTCGTCGGCAGACTTCGAAACCGCGCTTTTGGAAATAATAAAGTATGTGATAAAACCAATTCATATCTAAAATTAACAATTTCAACTTAATAAGGCATTCCCCACCGCGCAATCAAGGCATTTGTTTTGGGTACAATACGTCGTATAGAGATGTAAAAGCGCTTGACTTTCCAAAGCGTTGTTCATTTTCACATTCTTCGATTCAAAATTTGCCAATACGCCATTGTCCTCCTTTTTAATATTTGACATTAAGCCAATAAGGCCGTCATCTACATTTTTACCCTGATACCTGGCATGAAAAAATTTTAATGGCACTATTGTATTAATTACCAAAAGGTCAATGAATTTATAGGTCAGTTTTTTTTGACTGTTCTTGGATTCATTTCCAAATGTATAATGATTGTCCCAGTAGGCACTGGCCGATATATCAAAAATTGAATATATATCTTTCAGACTCTTTGCCTCAATTATTAAATTGAACAAACTTGACTCTTTGCCATATAGATTCGCCAATTGTGATAACCGGATAGTAGGAAAATTCGAAGGTCGCAATTTGAAGAATTCCGGTTTTTGAACTCCTTCCGACCTCAGGTCGAATTTATGCTTTAAGTATTTGTATTCCTTTGATAACCGAATATGGTATTCATCATATACATCATCTTCAAGTAAATGCGAAAGTCCATAGAACACACTTTCCAATTGAGGTATGTTGTGCTTTAATTTTCGTATAATGGAAAATTCCATTGCCTCGGATAAAGAAAAAAAAGAAGCTCCATTGATTTTCAGCCCAAAATTCTTAAGAAGTAATGCAAATAAGACCTGCTCCCAGTCATTCTTGGAGTTTTTCAATAATTCCGAGATGAAATCCGCCTTCTTTTCCAACCTTTCGAAATACATTCGCTCAAGCCAGTTTTGAAAAAGGAATTGGTCAACTTCACCTATATGCTTTTCACAGTTAATAAAATTAATCCCATGATTGTTCAGAAGATTTTGATAGGAGTTGATTAAGTCCCCAGAAATATATTTTTTAAGTTCTAGAGTTGGGATTTCCGAATTATTTTTTCTAAATACGGGGCAATCGTGCTCCCAAACTACATGTAATATTACGCTTTCATAGCTTGGGTCCGTTTCATGATGATGCGCGTACCAATCAGAGGATTTTAGGTGAATCTCAACATTCCCGGCCCACAACTGTTCATTTATTTCCAAGCGGGCATTAAAGAAATCAGGACCAGATTGACGATTATGGGTTCCAACATCTATAATCGAAACCCATTCGTTTCTTGTGGTTGCCAAATTAACCAGTTGCAGCCTTTTATACTTCCATATAAAATGAAGAAGATCTTCACGCATATTTGGTCTTAAAGTTAGTTGAATTTAAAAACCTGACAGCTAAAAGTTTGTTCATGGAATTGCTTGATCATGAACATTTCAACACAAAATGAATTGTGCATTTTATTCTTCTATTTCTCCCACCCAACTCATAAAACCACCTTCTAGGTTATACGTGTTGGTAAAACCCAAACTTTTCATTATCGCACAAGCTTGCCCGCTTCGGTTACCACTTCTGCAGTATACATAGTAGTTCTTACCTTTGTCCAATTTTTCAACCTCGGACAAAAAATCCTGTCCAAGGTAAAAATCAATATTTCTTGCATTGGGAATAAATCCATCTTCTACCTCTTCGGGTGTACGAACATCCAATATAAAGGCATTGTTGTCCTTTTCCAATTGTTGCGTCCATTCTTCTTGTGATAAATCGGCCATAATTAAAATGTTTTAGATTTCAAAAATACATTATTTGCGACAAAATCGTCGGGGCGATTATTTAACAAAAAATTGACAAATACCATGATTTCATTTCAAATAATCACCATACATTTGTATATACAATTATTGTTGATACATGAATGTTGAGAAATTATTGAAAACCGATAAGAAGATTCCGATGAACAGTAGGACATTAATTCATATTGTTCTCGTGAATAACAAAATAAATGAGGCTTTGGGACATGCTTTAAAACCTTTTGACGTATCCTTACAACAATTCAATGTAATGCGCATTTTACGCGGTCATAACGACCAACCCGCGAACCTCTGTGCGTTAAATGAACGTATGGTGACCAAAATGAGCAATACAACCAGATTGGTAGACAAGCTTTTGCTAAAAGATTATGTTCACCGCGTTACATGCCCAACAAACAGGAGGAAAATTGAAATTAGCATAACACCAAAAGGTCAAAAAGCACTATTGCAAATGGATCAAGCAATTAAAATGGTCGAGGAAGAATTAACCAAAGATTTTTCAAGTGGCGAACTTGAAGGTTTAAACATTTTATTAAATAAATTTTAATTGGAAATCATGAATAGCTACATAGATAAATTAAATTGGCGATATGCCACAAAAAAGTTTGATATAACTAAAAAAGTATCGGAGCCAAACCTCCAATTACTGTTGGAGGCTGCAAGATTAAGTGCTTCTTCATATGGACTTCAACCCTATAAAATTTACGTTCTTTCCGATAAGGACATTAGGGAAAAACTTAAAGAAGCATCCTGGGGACAAACGCAATTGATTGATGCATCACATATTATTGTGCTTGCCAATCGTATAAATTTTGGAGAAGAACTGGTAGATAATTATTTGGAGAATGTCTCAATAACACGAAAGTTATCCCCAGAGGCAATTCATAGTTACGGAGATTTTATGAAATCAAAACTTGGCACACTTTCTGAAGAAGAGAAAAATACATGGACCGCAAAACAGACGTATATTGCCTTGGGGAATTTACTTTCGGCGGCGGCAGACCTGAAAATTGACACCTGTCCGATGGAAGGATTCAATAAAGAATCATATAACGAGATACTTGGATTAAACGAATTAAACTTAAATGCATCCGTAGTATTAGCGATAGGGTACAGGTCAAAGGATGATGAGTCCCAGTATTTTAAAAAAGTAAGGAAATCTAAAAAAGAACTATTCACACATATATAATAACAATAACTATTAAATTTTTAAACATGAAAAAAAGTATATTAAGTGTATCAATGGCTGTTCTATTTGTTTTAACGGCAGCGGCTACAGAGCCAATCAATGGAGAAAAAAAACAAGTCAATGCCGAAAAAAGTAAAGTAACCTGGAAAGCCTACAAAGTGGGTGGCGGACACGAGGGAACAGTGACTTTAAAAGAAGGTTCCTTAATTTTTGAAAAAGAAAAATTGACCGGGGGTGAGTTTGTCGTGGATATGACCACGTTGACCCCCACAGATCTTGATGGTGAGTACAAAGACAAGTTGGAAGGCCATTTGAAATCTGATGATTTTTTTGGTGTTGAAAATCACCCATCTTCGAAATTGGTCTTTACAAGCGTAAAACCATTCAACAAAAATTCATATACAGTAACAGGGGATTTAACCATAAAAAATATTACAAAACCTGTTACCTTTGTAGTATCCGTTTTTGGAAACAAGGCCACCGCTACACTAAAAGTGGATCGCGCAAAATATGATGTAAAATATGGCTCCGGCAGTTTCTTCGAAAACTTAGGGGACAAAACAATATACGACGAATTTGACTTAGTCGTTGATATGGAATTTTAGTAAGCTTGACCTCACATTTGAAATCCCTCATCCTTAAATTAGGTTGGGGGATTTCATTTTATTCAAATTTGACTTGTCATTATAAAAATCATTTCTATCTTTGGGTCAATGCAAAACTTAGGAATAAATACTTGGTGGTGGAACAACTTACGAAAAACGTCGTGAGCTAAGCACTATTGTAGTAAATCTATATAAAAGGCTTGTCAATCACGACAGGCCTTTTTTAATTTTCAATTTTCTTGTAGAATGACATATCAACTTAAAACACATTATAAAAAAATACTGGCGGACACCATTACCCCAGTTAGCGTGTATCTAAAAATAAGGGACAAGTATCCGAACAGCATACTTCTTGAGAGTAGCGACTATCACGCAAATGATAACAGTTTTTCCTATATATGTTGCAATCCCATTGCATCCATAAAAATAGTGAATGAAACTATTTTCGAGGAGTATCCCGATGGCACATCACAACAATTTACAATTTCGAAAGATACGGACGTGGTGCAATCAATACACAATTTTAGCAGAAGATTCGAATCTGAAAAAAACAACTTCAAATTTATCAACAATGGCCTTTTTGGATATATGGCCTATGATGCCGTAAGGTATTACGAAGATATTTCAATTTCCAAAAAAGACGGTTCCATTCATATTCCAGAAATTTATTATGCCGTTTATCAAAACATTATCGCCATTAATCACTTTAAAAATGAGGCTTACCTATTTGCCCATTGTTTCGAGACCGATGAAAATATCGAAGAAATTGAGCAACTTTTAAATATTCGCAGCTTTGCAACCTATAATTTTACTTTGGATGGAAAACCTACCTCCAATCTTGAAGATGAGGAGTATAAAGAGCATGTTAGATTGGCCAAAAAACATTGTCAACGTGGGGATGTCTTTCAATTGGTATTATCTCGACGTTTCTCGCAAAAATTCAAAGGCGATGAGTTTAATGTTTACCGCGCCCTTCGTTCCATAAATCCTTCCCCCTATCTATTCTATTTTGATTATGGAAATTTTAAAATTTTCGGAAGTTCACCTGAAGCCCAATTAATTGTAAAAAACGGAAAAGCAGAAATTCACCCGATTGCCGGCACCTTTAAACGTACCGGAAATGACGAACAGGATGCAATTTTGGCAAAAAAGCTCACCGAGGATACCAAAGAGAATAGTGAACATGTTATGCTGGTCGACCTCGCGCGAAACGATTTAAGCAGAAACGGGAATTTGGTCGAAGTAACGAATTATAGGGAGGTTCAATTTTTTTCGCATGTAATACACTTGGTTTCCAAAGTAACGGGTCAAAAGAAAAAAAATATTTCGACCATGAAAGTAGTGGCCGATACATTTCCGGCAGGAACGTTAAGTGGCGCTCCTAAACATATGGCCATGCAACTTATAGAAAAATATGAGAAAACTAGCCGGGGATACTACGGCGGAGCCATAGGGTTTATGGATTTTAGTGGAAACTTTAATCATGCCATCATGATACGTACTTTTCTAAGCAAGAACCATCAATTGCATTATCAGGCAGGGGCTGGACTGGTTGCGGCATCAGACCCAGATGACGAACTTCAAGAAACCTATAACAAATTGGGTGCTTTGACCAAGGCATTGGAAATAGCCAAAACCATATGACAATGAAAGAAATATTAGTTATAGACAATTATGATAGTTTTACATACAATCTTGTTCACTATCTGGAAGATTTGGATTGTAAAGTTATGGTCAAACGCAATGACCAACTAACGTTGGAAGAAGTAGATTCCTATAAATATATAGTTTTGTCACCCGGACCTGGCATCCCAGATGAGGCTGGCCTATTAAAAGAGATAATTGCAAAGTACGCACCAACGAAAAAGATTTTCGGTGTTTGTTTGGGTCAACAGGCCATAGGTGAGGTTTTTGGAGGTAAGCTCGTGAATTTGAAAACCGTTTACCACGGAGTGGCTACTAAGGTCAACGTCATAAAAAATGATATTCTTTTCCAAGGCCTTCCGAAAGAATTTGAAGTTGGTCGTTATCACTCTTGGGTGGTTGACACCAATTTGCCGGAAGTTCTAGAAACAACGTCAATTGATGAAAATGGACAAATAATGTCCCTCCGCCATAAAGTCTATGATGTTTGTGCCGTTCAATTCCATCCTGAATCCGTTTTGACGCCGAATGGAAAAAAAATACTTGAAAACTGGTTGAATAAATAGCATATGAAAGAAACACTTAACAAGTTGATCAACCACGATACCCTATCAAAAGAGGAAGCAAAAAAAATATTGGTGAACATCGCAAAAGGTGACTACAATACGAGTCAAATAGCGGCATTTTTAACCGTTTACATGATGAGAAGTGTTACCATTAATGAACTCGAAGGCTTTAGGGATGCGTTGTTAGAATTGTGCCTGGCCGTAGATTTATCCGCTTATAATCCCATTGACTTATGTGGAACCGGTGGTGATGGAAAAGACACTTTCAATATTTCCACATTGGCCTCATTTGTCACGGCTGGGGCTGGTATAAAGGTGACCAAACACGGTAATTATGGTGTTTCTTCCAAATGTGGAAGTAGCAATGTCATGGAATTTCTGGGAATCAAATTTAGTAACGAAGCCAATTTTTTGGAAAGATCTATCGATCAAGCAGGAATTTGTGTTTTACACGCTCCTTTGTTCCATCCGGCGATGAAAAATGTAGGCCCTATCAGAAAGGAACTTGGTGTCAAAACTTTTTTTAATATGCTGGGACCAATGGTAAATCCCGCATTTCCCAAGAATCAAATGGTAGGAGTCTTCAACCTTGAACTGGCGAGAATGTATGGGTATCTTTATCAGAACACTGATAAAAATTTTACCGTCCTCCATGCCTTGGATGGCTTCGATGAAATTTCATTGACCGGAAATACCAAAACAATTTCAAACGGATCAGAAAGTATCCTAACCCCAGAAGATTTTGGAGTGAAAACCATTAAACAATCCGAAATTTCAGGAGGTGAAACCATAGAGGAATCAGCAAAGATTTTTATAAAGGTGCTAGAAGGTTTGGGTACAACGTCGCAGAACAATGTCGTTTGTGCCAATGCCGGAATCGCCATTGCAACCTTAAAAAACGTAAGCCCAAAAGAAGGATTTGAGGAAGCCAAAGAATCGCTTTTAAGTGGAAAAGGACTGAAAGCCCTGAAGAAATTACAAGAATTGAGCGCATAATGACAATTTTAGAAAAAATCGTAGTCGATAAACATAAGGAGGTTGATTTAAAAAAATCGATTATTCCAATCTCGCAACTTGAAAAATCAGTTCTTTTCAACAGGGAAGTGGTTTCTTTGTCCAGTTCTCTGAGAAAAAGTAAATCCGGGATTATAGCGGAACACAAACGCAGATCACCGTCCAAATCAATTATCAATCAAAATTTAAGCGTTCAGGATGTTGTTAAAGGATATGAAAGTGCCGGTATTTGTGGGATTTCAGTACTTACCGATGCCACCTACTTTGGTGGTTCGTTGGATGATCTACTGTTGGCAAGAGCTGCCGTAAAAGTACCGCTCTTAAGGAAGGAATTTATTATTGATGAGTATCAAATTATTGAAGCGAAGGCACACGGAGCCGATGTTATACTCTTAATAGCGGCCATATTAAATCAGAACGAAATAAAGTCATTTTCAGAATTGGCCAAGAGTTTACATCTTGATGTGCTTTTGGAAGTTCATAACGAAGAAGAATTGCAGAAATCCATTATGCCAAGTTTGGACATGCTAGGTGTTAACAATCGTAACTTAAAAACCTTTGAAGTAAGTTTGAATGCAAGTAAGAGCCTATCTAAATTGATTCCGAACGATTTTGTAAAAGTATCGGAAAGTGGTATCAGCACAGTTGAAGCCATAAACGATTTGAAAAATTATGGATACCAAGGATTCCTAATTGGTGAAAATTTCATGAAAACCGATAATCCGGGAGAAAGTGCCGCCAACTTTATCAAAATACTCGAACAATGAAGTTGAAGATATGTGGAATGAAAAACAATGTCATGGGGGTTGCGGAATTGCAACCGGACTATTTGGGCTTTATTTTTTGGGAGCCATCCAAGCGCTTTTTCAATGAGATAATTCCATATATATCTTCAAATATTAAGAAGGTTGGGGTATTTGTCAATGCAGAGATTAACGACATTGTCTTAAAAACAAAAAAACACGACTTGAACCTTATACAACTTCATGGCACTGAAAGCATTAGTTATTGTTCAGAATTGAAAGAAGTTTTAGGCCATACCAAACTAATTAAGGTCTTCTCAGTAAACAATGATTTCGATTTTAACGTAATTCTCGAATATGAAGATGTTTGTGACTTTTATTTATTCGATACCAAGGGAAAATTACCAGGAGGAAACGGCTATGGTTTTGATTGGACATTATTAAAAAATTACCCTTCTCAAAAACCCTACTTTTTAAGTGGAGGCATCGGGTTGGATGAAATTGATTCTTTAAAAAACTTCTTTTTACAACCCGAATCCAAATATTGCCATGCGATTGATGTGAATAGTAGATTTGAAATTGAACCGGGCCTAAAAGAGATTGAAAAATTAAAGGAATTTAAAAAACTGATCATAGAAAATTAATGACTATGCAATCCTATCAAGCAGACGAAAAAGGATATTATGGCGAATTTGGTGGTGCTTACATTCCGGAAATGTTATACCCCAATACAGAGGAGCTTCGCCAAAATTATATTAGGATAATGAACGAACCTTCATTTAAAAAGGAATTCGACCAATTATTGAAAGATTACGTGGGCAGACCCACTCCCCTATATTTTGCAGAAAGACTCTCAAAAAAATACAATACAAAAATTTACTTAAAACGCGAGGACCTTTGCCATACGGGAGCCCATAAGGTAAATAACACCATCGGCCAGATTCTAATGGCTAAAAAATTGGGGAAAAATAGAATAATAGCCGAAACTGGTGCAGGTCAACATGGTGTGGCCACTGCTACCGTGTGTGCCCTTATGGGAATTGAATGTGTGGTATACATGGGTGAAATTGATATTGCAAGACAAGCTCCAAATGTAGCCCGCATGAAAATGCTGGGTGCCGAAGTTAGACCTGCACTCTCCGGAAGCAGAACCTTAAAGGATGCAACCAATGAAGCAATCCGTGATTGGATCAACAATCCAGTGGATACGCATTATATCATTGGCTCAGTTGTTGGCCCACACCCCTACCCAGATATGGTTGCCCGCTTTCAATCAATCATTTCAGAGGAAATTAAATGGCAGTTGCTGGAAAAAGAAGGTAGAGAAAGCCCTGATTACGTAGTTGCTTGTGTTGGTGGTGGCAGTAATGCCGCCGGAGCTTTTTATCATTATTTGGATGACCTAAAAGTAGGAATCATTGCCGTTGAAGCAGCGGGAAAAGGTATTGATTCAGGTGAAAGTGCTGCCACATCGGCCTTGGGAAAGGTTGGCATTATACACGGAAGCAAAACCTTATTAATGCAAACTAATGATGGGCAAATTACAGAACCGTATTCTATTTCGGCCGGATTGGATTATCCCGGAGTTGGTCCAATGCACGCCCATTTGTTCAAATCCGGACGAGGTGAGTTTATTTCAATAACGGATGATGATGCCATGGCGGCGGGCTTAATGATTTCACAATTGGAAGGCATAATTCCTGCAATCGAAAGTGCCCATGCTTTTGCCGTTTTTGAACATCGAACTTTCAAGGAAAACGATATTGTTGTCGTTAATCTTTCCGGGCGTGGAGATAAAGATTTGAACACTTATATCGAATATTTCAATCTTTAATGTATTAGAATGAACAGAATTAATAAAAGACTTTCTGAGGATGGCAAAATTCTCTCCATCTATTTCACCGCAGGATATCCAAAATTGGATGATACCGTTCAAATCATCCAAGAACTTGAAAGAAGTGGTGTAGACTTGATCGAAATCGGCCTTCCGTTTAGCGACCCTTTGGCAGATGGGCCTACGATTCAACAAAGTTCCACTATCGCTCTTCATAACGGAATGACAACAGAAGTACTTTTTGAGCAGTTGAAAAATATTAGGGAATCTGTTTCAATCCCTCTTATTATTATGGGTTATTTCAATCCATTGTTACAATATGGGGTTAACAAGTTTTGCCAAAAGTGCAAAGAAATAGGTATTGATGGTTTAATTATACCAGATTTACCTGTAGATGTGTATCATGAAGAATATCAACCCATCTTTGAAAAATATGGCCTAATAAATGTATTTTTGATTACGCCCCAAACTTCTGATGACAGAATTAGATTTATAGACTCCGTATCCAAGGGATTTATTTATATGGTAAGTTCGGCCAGTGTAACCGGCACTAAGGAAGGCTTTGGGAAAGAGCAGCGGGATTACTTTAAACGTATCGCCCAAATGAATCTGAAAAACCCTCAAATAGTTGGTTTTGGCATTAGTAATTCGGAAACTTTTAAGGAAGCTACGAGTTTGGCCAAAGGAGCTATTATCGGCTCTGCCTTCATTAAGAATTTGACAGAAGAGGGTGTTCATAATATTCCTGGATTTGTAAAAACAATACTTAATTAAAATCAGGGATACCTGTAAACATATCAATGAAAAAATCAATTTTACTTTTATCCATATTTATAATCAATTTTGTTTCCTCCCAAGATTCAACTCAAATAAAATCCCAGGTCCGACATAGTATAGATGAACTCCGGGATTTTGTCTCAATACCCAACGATGCCTTGGATCATGCCAATATAAATCGAAACCTCACCTGGCTCACCACTAAGTTCAATGAAAGGGGGTTCAACTCTACAATTTTGCCAACAGAAGGAGAATCATTGTTCTTTGCGGCCCTGCCAATGGAAGATAGTAAACCCACAATATTATTTTACATGCATTTTGATGGGCAGTCGGTCGATCCTTCCAAATGGGACCAGCCCGACCCTTATAAAACGGTCTTAAAATCAAAAGAAGGTGACGTATGGAAAACGCAACCTTTCGATAGCCTAATAAATGACATCAACTATGATTGGAGGTTGTTCGGACGGTCAACTTCAGATGACAAAGGGCCTATTATAATGTTTTTGAATGCCATTGACCTTCTTAAAAAGAACAATGTTGCCATGCCATTCAATATCAAAGTTATATTGGACGGCGAAGAAGAAAAAAGCAGTGCGCCTTTACCAGGTGCTGTTAAGAAATATAGGGAGCTTTTAATGGCCGATTTTTTGGTTATCAATGATGGGCCAGTTCATGTTTCTGAAAGGCCAACAATTGTTTATGGCTGCCGAGGGATTACTACCTTGACCTTAACCACCTATGGCCCCATTCATCCTCAACATAGCGGTCATTATGGTAATTATGCTCCGAATCCAGGCTTTGATTTGGCGCGAGTATTGACCAGTATGAAAGATCCCGATGGAAAAGTATTGATTAATGGATATTATGATGGTATAAAAATGGATGAAGCCACCATAAACATTTTAAAAAGTGTTCCTGACAATTCTTCGGAAATAAATGCCAACTTGGGCATTAAAACACCCGAAAAAGCAGGTTCATTTTATCAAGAATCCCTGCAATATCCTTCCCTGAATATCAGGGGACTAGGTTCTGCCTGGATTGGTGAAAAGGCGCGTACCATAGTTCCGGAAAGTGCCACAGCAGAAATTGATATGCGCTTAGTGCCCGAAACTGATGGCACTAGATTAAAAAACTTGGTAAAAAAACATATTGAAAAACAAGGTTTTTTTATTGTTGATACCGTCCCGACCAAGGAACAGAGAATGGCACATGATAAAATAATTACAATAAAAGAAGGAACTGTGACCGACGCTTTTAGAACTGATTTAACCAACAATTATGGTGGTTTCTTGGTCAATACCTTAAAGACTACCTTTGGAGAAGATGTGGTGCAAATTCGGATAATGGGAGGTACGGTGCCTATTGCACCGTTTATCAATGAATTGAAAATTCCTGCTTTTATTGTTCCATTGGTCAATCCTGACAACAATCAACACAGCCCGAACGAAAATTTAAAAATTGGCCAGATTGCCTATGGAATCAAAGCGTTTTATGCTATTTTGAGTTCCTCATTATAATCTGTCATTCAATGTTCAAACTACTTTTTGAACAAGAACTTTAAGACTCTCTTAACGGTAATTTGGCCGTATTTTCTTTATATTAAAGTGAACCTTAAAAATAAAGAACAATGGGAATGATTAATGAACGAAGAAAATTCAAAAGAAAAGTAAAACAGGATAATCCTACAAATCCTACGGGTCGCATAAACATTGAAACAAGCAAGTTTAATATTGAAAGTGATACCATAAAGGAGCAACAGCGAAAAAAGTAGTGAACTTATAGACTAATAATTTAGACCCTCGAATCTGATTCATTTCAAAGTTCGAGGGTCTCTTTTTTCTATGCAGAGTTTCTACTTGCATTAATGTTTCCGTATAAAGATCGAGTTACAATTTTTTCGTAGAGTTCCAGATATTCCGATTTCTGGCCTATTTTCTGTAGCGCATATTGTTGAATAACCAAAAGCGGTAAAACTATATTTTCTCTAATTTTTATAGATTCGCGGGAAACAGCCTCATTTTCCATTAAAATCTTAAAGCCAGAAATTTGTAGCAACATCTCTTTGGAAAGAAGAAACTCTTCATGCAAAATATTCCAGAAGTCTCCATACTCAGGATCTTCCTTCATGTAACTGGTCAATTCAAAATAACATTTGGAAAGTGACATCATACTATTTAACATTAGGGCCTGAAAAAGAGGGACTTCTTTGTAGAGCTTTTTGAGCTCCTTTAACCTTCCTTGCCCCTTTAACGTCTTTATGGCAGTGCCGATACCAAAATATCCTGGAACGTTTTGCTTTAACTGGCTCCATGAGCCCACAAATGATATCGCTCTTAAGTCACTTAATTCCAACTTCTTTTTGTTGCCCCTTTTGCCCGGTCTACTGCCTATGTTTGCCTTTGTGTAATACTTAAGGGTACTCATGTTTTCCAAATAGGGCATGAACTTGTCGTGATGTTTTAACGCATCATACTTTTCAAAACTAAGCGTGGACAACTCTTCCATCAAGTTCCTCGCATCTTTGGAGATTATATTTTCCTTTCCAAAAATATTATTTGACAACCCGGCAGTAAGTAGCTGCTCGCTGTTGTGCATGAACTGCTCTTTGGTACCATAGGTACTTGTTATGGTCTGGCCCTGTATGGTAAGTTGGATCTCATGGTTCGCGATATCCTTTGTTTGGGCGGCATAAAACCGATGGGTCTTTCCCCCTCCCCTAGCTGGCGGCCCTCCGCGGCCATCAAAAAATATAGCCCTAATGTCGTTCTTTTTACAAACTTTCGACAATTGCTCCTTAGTCTTAAAAATAGCCCAATTAGCCTTTACGTAGCCCCCATCCTTAGTCCCGTCCGAGAAGCCTAGCATCATGGTCTGGTTGTTACCTCTTTGCTTCAGATGTTTTCGATATTCGGGTAGATTAAAAAGATTCTGCATAACCAGTTCAGAACTTTCCATACCCTTCATAGTCTCAAAAAGTGGAACGATATCAAAAGTCATTTCAGTGCCATTCAATCCGCACCATCTAAGAAGTCCGTAAACAAAAAGTATCGAAAATATATCTTCGGAATTACTTATGATATATCGGTTACATCCTTCCTCTCCGTTTTTAGATTGAATTCCCTTTAATTGTAAAATATTTTCAATGGTATCGGAAGTTATCTCATCTTCATAATCTTTAGGGTTCAAATTCAGGTTTTTATGCAGAAGTAAATCGACTAACTTCGCTTCCGAAATCTCATCAAGGCTCTCTTTGATCAATTTATTCTGAATCAATACTTCTTGGATCACTCTTTTATGCATACTATGATCCTGCCTAATATCCAATGTAGCAAAATGGGTCTTGAATATTTTTACCTTGTCAATAAAATAATCCAAATTCTTTAAATATAAACTGTGATACTTTTCAATTAAAAGTTCACGAATATTCATCAAAGGAGTAATAATATCATCATAACCAACATTCTTTGAGGTATCAAACATGGCGATATAAAGAATTGTACGCAATTGATTCAAATGGTCTTGTAAATCTTTAAAAGTGAGCTTTTTTTGAAGTTCTTTTAAGTCATTATAGTAACACTTCATTAAATTAACTCGAAGTTCATCTGCAACATCCTTTGTTATCCGGGCAGTCACAAAAGGATTTCCATCTCTATCTCCTCCGGGCCAAAAGCCCAATTTCATGATATTATGGTTCTCAAACTTATTGTTATTGATATTTTCCTTTATGTACGCATATAAATCCCCTACCGCGTCATAATAAACATTACGCAGAATATAAATTATGTTTTTAGCCTCGTCCAAGGGTGTAGGTTTCTTTGCGTTGATCAGTGAAGTAAGCCCAAGCTGTTGTAAGGTTATATCAATATCATCAATCCTATCTTCAAGTATCAAAGAACGTAGTTCACCAATAATATCCAAAACCGCCGGAGTATAAAATTGAGTGGGATGTGCGGTCAGTACAATTCGTGCGCTGAAAGTTGATAGTTTTTCAGCAACTTTATCCCAACTTTTGTTCTTATCTACAAGTTGAAAATAGTCCTTTATTGATAATGATCTCCTATGCTCCTGTAATTTTGGAAATGCTGCATCCTCCACACTGTCATATAATACCACCTGCCTTTCAACGTATTGAATGATACGGAACATAAAATCTATTCGATCCTTCTCCGAATAGATATTTGCATAGTTCTGAAAGAAAGACTCAAGAATATCCTGCGGTTTTTGTCCTGAATCAAGGCCTTTTTGACTTTGATGCATCAATAAGGGAATTAACATTCCTACATTTTCAATGTTTTGATAAGGCAAGTTGAGAAACAGGCTATTATATACATTGAACTTATTATTGACCGATTTTTTGAATTCTTTTAATCTTTCCTCTTGCTGCATAAAATACTTTTAAATCAAACTTTTAAGATCTGCGATTCCCTAATTAACTGCCTCAAATATCGGTATAAATCGATGATGCTTCGTGAGATTATTTATCAAATAACAAAATCAATCGCTTTATTGATTAAAAACAACAGAATACTGATTTTTTCTCTATCCTTATTGAAAATAGGGTCGATATTGAAGTACCCGAAAATCGAATGTAGTCAACTTTGGATTTTCCTTTTTCATCAACTTGTAAACATCCATACTACCAATTGCTCTATTTGCCGCCCCAGACGGGGCGGTCAGGGAAACCGTATTGATGATTCTAATTTGAGAGTCAATATTCAAATTAAACCGATGTTTTCGGGGAACATCATTTGATATCAATTGGAGCTCTATTTGGTAATCCTTTAAATGTTTCCTAAAAAAGTATTCTGGCCCATTTTTGCTATTACCACCTGTGAACAATAAAGTTTCAATATTCTGATATTTTTTCAAAATAGAAACAATATCACGTAAAATGATGTTTTGCATTCCCAAATCAGAAGCATCTATTTTATTGCGTTCGGCACTTTCCACGATATCGCATATCCCAATTTTATTCCGCTTCAAAAAATCCTTTCGTTGTTCAATGGCAAAATCCGTATCCACATATTTAAGATCCAGGTTAAAAAGTACGTCTAAAATCTGCCATAATTGACCGTCCCGGCTACCATAGCAAAAATTAACGTCATTTTCCTTTAAATCACCTGTACTAAATCTTGGGGGTGGCAATGTTCCTACGATTAATCTAGTAGCTTCTTCAAAAAGAAATGGCTCATAAGGATGTTTGTGAAAAAACAAAGTTCCAAATAAATTTATCCGCGCTTTTAAGGTATAAAATATAAAAATGATTATAGCACCAATAAGCTATTTTTTGACAACTCAAATTGGACTTTTTGATATAGAATCCGTATTTTTAAATGGCTTAATAAAATTTCAATGAAATGGGAAAAGGAGACAAAAAAACCAGAAGGGGTAAAATAGCCAACAATTCTTATGGTGCCAGAAGACCTCAAAAAATCAAAAAAAGACCTACCATAGAGGAAAAAATAAATATTGGAAAGAAGAAATAATAGCCTCTTATCTCACAAAAACGGGTTGATTTTCCTTTAACGTATGTTCCTTGCTAAACTCATATCCATCTAAGTTAAAACTTCGAATATCCTTTAGTGTGCGAGCATTCGAATCAATAATATAGCGTACCATGGAACCCCTTGCTTTTTTGGCAAAAAAACTTATCACCTTTAAATTATCATTTTTCCAATCTTTAAAAATTGGAGTAATAACCGGTACTTTTAGTCTTTTTTCGTCAATGGCTCCAAAATATTCATTGCTGGCCAAATTTATAAAAAGTTTTCCTTCCTGAAGTTCAGAATTTAAATGTGCTGTTAGGTCCTTTTTCCAAAATTCATATAAATTTTTTTTTCGCCCTATTTTTAATTGGGTGCCCATTTCAAGCCGATAGGGTTGAATTAAGTCCAAGGGTCTCAATATCCCATATAATCCCGATAATATCCTCAACTTGTCCTGTAATTGATCTAGTTTTTTTTCAGAAAGTGAATATGCATCCAGGCCTTGATATACATCCCCATTAAAAGCATAAATGGCCGGACGTGAATTTTGGGCAGTAAAAGGAACGGCGAATTGTTGATTTCGTTCCCAGTTCAATTGCGCAAGACTTGCCGATACATCCATTAATTTTGACAAGGATTTGGGAGTTTTCTTAACCAAAACGGTATTTATTTTTTTAGAAAAATCTAAAAATTGAGGTTGGGTGTATCTTGAACTTGGCAAAGCAGTTTCAAAATCCAATGACTTGGCTGGTGAAATAACTATTTTCATTTTCTAATTTTTCTGTAAAATAATTAAGTTTTTTAGGATAATCCATTTACATAGATGCCTGTTTTAACTGAAAATAGGTACAAACTATTCCGATTGGCTATGAATGGCATAATGTCTCCATTTATCAATACAATCAGCCATATCTTGCGGAATTTCCGAATCAAAGCGCATCATTTTTCCTGTTGCCGGGTGAACAAAACCCAAAGTTTTGGCGTGCAAGGCCTGTCGGGGTAAAACTTTAAAGGCATTGTCAACAAATTGTTTATATTTTGAAAAAGTGGTTCCCTTCAATATGACATCGCCACCATAGCGTTCATCATTAAAAAGGGTGTGACCAATATATTTCATATGGACCCGAATTTGATGTGTTCTACCAGTCTCTAATTTGCAGGAAACCAGAGTAACATAACCCAGTCGTTCCATTACTGAATAATGTGTTACTGCCTCCTTGCCTTCATCCCCATTTGGATACACCTGCATTTGTAGCCGATTTTTTGGGTTACGGGCAATATTGCCCTCAATTGTTCCGCTTTCGTTTTCCACGTTACCCCAAACCAAGGCTATATATTCCCGTTCTGAAGTTTTGTCGAAAAATTGTTTTGCAAGATGGGTCATTGCTGTTTCTGTTTTTGCAATCACCAAAAGTCCTGAAGTATCTTTATCAATGCGATGCACCAGCCCCGGACGTTGATCGCCGTTAACAGGTAAATCCTTAATGTGATGCATCAAAGCATTGATCAAAGTACCCGAATAATTTCCATGTCCAGGGTGTACCACCATTCCCGCTGGCTTGTTCACGACCAAAAGGGAGTTGTCCTCATATACTATATCCAAAGGAATATCTTCAGGAACCAATAAAAACTCATGTGGTGGGTGGGCAAAAAGTACTTTTACCTCGTCACCGGCCTTTACGCGGTAATTTTGTTTTACAATTTGATCATTCACCCAAATGTTGCCATCCTTTGCCGCCTGCTGTATTTTATTGCGAGTTGCATACTCAATAAAATTCATCAAAAATTTGTCGACCCTTAAGGGCTCTTGCCCTTTCGAAGCTACAAAGCGATGATGCTCAAAAAGTTCATCTTCTTGCAGCTCTTGACTTTCGTGCGGTTCCATAATTGGCTATTCTGAATCAGCTTTGATCTGTGCTCTATCTGAAACGTTGCCGTCCCCACAAATCAATTCTATTTTGGAAGTCTTTGGCAGTTTATCGCCGGGTGATACATTCTTTCCCTTGAATTTGATGTAATATACCATATCCTCACCAAGTTCCTCAATATACGTAACTCTCTCAACATCAAGACCTACCGCTCGGAGCATCGAAGCCGCATTTCGCTGGGTCACTTGAATAACGTTGGGAATTGTCACTTTTTTATATCCCGAGGGGTTCACCGTGAAATAAATCTTACGGTTCTCTTTAACCTTGCTACCCGCCATGGGTTCTTGATCAATAATTGAAAACCGAGGAAAATCAGGGTTAAAATTTGCCGAATCCAATACTTCATATCTAAGTCCTGCATCCTCAACGGCACTTCGCATATCAGTAACTGACATTTTTGAAAAATCGGGCACCAGTACAAATTCGCCATGGTTTGTTGTACTATTCAACCATCTCAACAAAATAAAAACAACGACTCCCAGTGTTGCCAAGGCCAAGCCGATTTGAATTAGAAAAGTTCTACTTTTAAGAAAATTAAAAAAATCTCTCATCAATTATGATTAATCCCACAAATATAGGAAATGGGCTTAACTTTCCATTACCACCCAATGAATTGTTGACATCATAATTATTACAAAATAAAAAAAACAACAGATCAACATTGGAAGGATTGCTTTTTTACTTAATTTGAATTTGCTTTACGGCTAAAATGTTTCAAAAATAGATATGAAGAAAAATATTGCCATTATAATGGGTGGGTATTCCAGTGAGTTCAAAATTTCCTTAAAAAGCGGTAGTGTGGTCTACAAACATTTGGACAGTGCAAAATATAATCTTTATCGCATTCATATCTTCAAGGACAAATGGGTCTATGTTGATGACCAAGACAAGGAATACCCTGTAAATCGCCATGATTTTTCAGTTCAATTGAACAATACCAAGATTACTTTTGATTGTGTCTTTAATGCAATTCATGGTACCCCAGGTGAGGACGGGCTATTGCAGGCATATTTCAAACTATTGGGCATACCGCAAACATCTTGTGACTACTACCAGTCGGCACTGACATTTAATAAGAGAGATCTTTTGAGCGTGCTAAAACCATACGGCATAAAGTCGGCAAAATCCTATTATCTGAATTTGGGTGAACACATTGATGTTGATGAAATAATAAAAACGGTTGGGCTGCCTTGTTTTGTTAAGGCCAATAGAGCCGGTAGTAGCTTCGGCATTTCAAAGGTTTACAAAAAAGAGGATATCAACCCTGCCATTGAAAAAGCATTTAAGGAAGATGACGAAATCTTAATTGAAGCTTTTTTGAAAGGAACAGAAGTTTCTGTTGGAGTTATAACCTATAAAGGTGAGATAAAGGTTATGCCCATAACCGAGATTGTTAGCGAGAACGATTTTTTTGACTATGAAGCCAAATATGAGGGCAAATCTCAGGAAATAACACCGGCTAGAATATCAAAATCTCAGGAGGACAATGTCTCTGAAATTGCCAAAAAGGCATATGAAATTCTCAAAATGAAGGGATACTCTAGAAGTGAGTTCATTTTTGTGGATGACGAACCCTATATGCTTGAAATTAATACCACGCCGGGTCTTACCGAGGAAAGCATACTTCCAAAACAAGCAATGGCCGCCGGAATTAGCCTTTCCAAATTATTTGAAAGTTCTATTATAAATGCCCTAGGAGAAAAATAAGTAACTTTATGCAAGACAGAATATCGCTAGTACCCCTATTAGGCCAATAGCAAATTAAACTTTAAATACTGAACTGTATGAAACGGGCCATCTTTCCAGGATCTTTTGACCCACTTACTTTAGGGCACTATGATATTATTCTAAGGGGTATAACTCTTTTTGACGAGCTCGTTATTGCCATTGGCATTAATTCGGAAAAACAGTACATGTTTTCTTTAGAGGAACGTTTGCAATTCATAAAAGAAGCCTTTTCCAACGAGCCAAAAATAAAGGTACTGACCTATAAAGGCCTAACTGTTGATTTTTGCAAAGAAATTGATGCCAGTTTTATTCTTAGAGGATTGCGCAATCCGGGTGATTTTGAGTTTGAGAAAGCCATTGCGCATACCAACAGAAAACTGTCGGAAATAGAAACTGTGTTTTTACTGACCTCTTCAGGCAAATCTTACATAAGTTCTTCGATTGTAAGAGATGTAATTCGCAATGGAGGAGATTACACCGGCCTGGTTCCCAACACTGTTCGGGTGAAATAGCTTAATCTTGAATATAATATTGTAAATATCAACGCGCCGGGAGATTTCATTTTAATAAGTAAACACTTTCTTTTTTTGGCAGTTTATCTGTTAGATCATGTTAATTAACGGATTACACAACGGCTTTTACGCAGTTCACAACAAACCTTTATTTATCTTATGAAATCCAATTAAGTTCGTAGGAAATTACAACATATTTTGCAGTTGATACGGACAGTACCCAATAACCTTCTTATAAAGCAATTGCCAAATGCTACGGTATTTGTCGACAAAAAATTTGAGGTAGTTCATGCATCGGACAAGTGGATGAATAGTTTTGGTCTCGAAAAAGACCAGGTTTTTGGCATGAGTATCCTAGGGCTATTCAAGGATGGACATTCGGATTGGCGAAAAGCCCTTAAAAACTGTCTTTTGGGCTCACATAACGAAATAGTGAAAGTACAACACTACGAACATGAGAAAGTAGAAAAGTGGTATGAACTAATCAATACTCCTTGGTATGACGATCATGAAAATATTATCGGCATAATTATTCAAGGAAGCGATATTACGCTGCAAGTTCAGGAAGAATTGCGAAGAGAAAAACTTGAGTCCCTTTTAAAAGAAAAATCTGAGATTGCTAAAATAGGAAGTTGGGAATATGATGCCATTACCAATGAGGCAACATGGTGCAACATGACCAAGGCGATCCATGAAGTTCCGGTTTCCTTTATTCCCAATATTGAAAGTGGAATTGAATTTTACAAACATGGATATAGCCGAAATACATTGTCAATGCACGTAGACAATGCCTTAAGAAAAGGTACTCCCTGGGAAGAAAAGCTACAGATTGTTACCGCAAAAGGTGCTGAAAAATGGATCATATCAGCTGGTAAACCTGTATATAAGAACAATAAAATTGTGGGGCTGATCGGTACCTGTCAAGATATTGATGAAGAAGTACAATCCATTATTAAAACAAAAGAAAATGAGCATTTGCTCAAAAGCTTAATTGATAATCTTCCGCTAAATATTTACATAAAAGATAAAGATTCTAGAAAAATTTTGGCCAATAAGGCAGAATGTGATTTTTTGGGAGTAAAGGACCAAGATGAACTTATAGGCCTTAGCGATTTTGATCTATATGACAGTGAAGTTGCCCGAATTTCAAGAGACGAGGACATTTCTGTTATGAAATCGTTGAAACCCATTTTAGGAAGAGAGACCCTTAACGTTAAAAAGGATGGAACGCAAACAAGTTTCCTCACTTCAAAAATACCTTTGAAGGATGAAACAGGCAGTGCAACAGGTCTTGTAGGAATAAGTTTAGATATAACCACGCTAAAACAAAAAGAATCAGAGTTAAGGGATTTGATAAATGTAACTTCATTACAAAATAAAAAACTAATTAATTTCGCCCACATAATTTCGCACAACCTACGCTCTCATACCGCAAACTTTTCAATGTTGCTGGATTTTCTTATGAATGAGCAAGATGAAAAAGAAAAAATCAACATAATCAAAATGTTGACGAACACTTCGGACAATCTTTTAGAAACGCTGGATAACCTTAATGAGGTGGTAGCAATCAGCACGAATGTTAACATAGAAAAAGAACATATTAATATTAATGAAAAGATTGAACTTGTTAAACAAAACCTTAAAGGTTTATTGATAAACAGCAATGTCAAGATAATAAGCTCAATTCCCGATAATAAAACTGTCTATGCCATACCTGCCTATGTTGATAGCATCCTGAGCAATCTAATCACCAACTCGGTAAAATATAGCAAGCCTGAACTCAGCCCAGTTATCAAATTAAGCATTAAGAACGAATCAAATTTTACTGTATTAAGCATTGAGGATAACGGAATTGGAATAGATCTAGAAAAATACGGTGATAAATTGTTCGGCATGTACAAAACCTTCCACGGCAATACAGATGCGAGGGGGATTGGTCTCTACATTACAAAAAATCAAATCGAGGCGATGAACGGAAAAATAAATGTTCAGAGCGAAGTGAACAAGGGAACTATTTTTAAAATATACTTTAATGACAAAAATTAATTCAATCTTCATAGTTGATGATGATCCGATAACTGTATTTGGAATTAAAAAAGTTCTAAGCACGATAGTGGAATGTAATTCTGTCTCTACTTTTCAGAATGGAAAGTTGGCATTGGACAAAATATTGAGTATGATCGAAAATGATCAACAACTTCCCGAAATCGTTTTTTTGGATATAAATATGCCCGTAATGGACGGTTGGCAGTTTTTACAGGAATTTCTTGAGCTACCAATCAAAAATAAAATAAGGGTCAATATTTTAACTTCTTCGATAGACTCGCATGATCGTGAAAATTGGGAATTCTATAAACAAAAAACGCATCATACCATAACTTATAACAATAAACCCATTCGAAGGCACGAAATTGAAGAAGTTACCAAAGCAGCTTAGTCGCAAACCAACACTTCTTTTACCTAAATTTACATTTCTTTAAAAAATTGAATTGTAATTCAAGTTATTGTGATGAGATTTTTCGTTTTAATTATTGTCCTGCTATTTATTTCTTCCTGTGAGACCAAAGAACAGGACCGGGCTGCAGATTTAAAAACCCAATTTGAAATAAGCAATGGCACCGAGACTGCTACCTATCTTGAGGTTATAGATTTTTATATTAGGCTGGCCAAAGAATTCCCCGTTATTAATATTCAAACCATTGGCGAAACCGATAGTGGACTTCCTTTGCACGTGGTTACATACAATCCTGAAGGAAATTTTAATTTTAAAAAAATTGGGCAGGACAAAGCCATAATATTAATAAACAATGGCATTCATCCAGGAGAAAGCGATGGTATAGATGCCACAATGCTTTTATTTAGGGACTTGGCCTCGGGTAAATTAGCCCCGCCTGTCAATACGGCCCTAGCAACTATCCCCGTGTATAATATTGGCGGAGCCCTAAACAGAAATAGTACATCCAGAGCCAATCAAAATGGTCCGGCACAATATGGTTTTCGTGGCAATTCGCAGAATTATGACCTTAACCGTGATTTTATAAAATCAGACACAAAGAACACAAGATCTTTCGCACAGATTTTTCATCTGATCAATCCTGATATTTTTGTTGACAACCATGTAAGCAACGGCGCAGATTATCAATATACATTAACACATCTTTTTACACAACACAATAAATTGGGAGGTAAATTAGGGAAATACCTAAATGAGGAAATGATGCCCCACTTAGAATTGTTATTATCAAAAAAGAGTTGGGACATTACTCCCTATGTCAATGTTTTCAATGAGGTTCCCGAAAATGGTTTTTCACAATTTATGGACTATCCTAGGTATTCGACAGGCTATACCACCCTATGGAACACAATAGGTTTAATGGTGGAGACCCACATGCTAAAACCGTATAAACAGCGGGTAGTAGGCAATTACGAATTGATGGTACAACTTATAGACATTGCAGAGACCGATGGAAAAAAAATCAAGGAATTTCGTGCCAACGCCAATTCGGAATATTTGGAAAGGAATGAATACCCCATAAAATACGCAGTTGATACCACAACTACTTCTAAAATTAATTTCAAAGGCTATGAAGCCGATACCCTAATTAGTGAAGTTACTGGCTTTCCAAGATTAAAGTATGATAGGACAAGGCCTTTTACTAAGGATGTCATTTACCAGAACAATTACGTTGCAATTGATTCGGTTCCCATTCCAGAAGCTTATATAATGAAGAAGGGCTGGCATAGGGTAATAGATTTACTGCAAACGAACAAAATACGCTTTAATATATTAGATAGGGACTCCATGCTTTTGGTTGAATCATATAGAATAGATTCATACAAAACCAGATCCGAAGCATATGAGGGTCATTACCCGCATTATGAAACAAAAGTTTTAAAAAAATTGGTATCGGTTAATTTTTCGAAAGGGGATATTGTAATACCAACAGATCAAACCGGAATTAGATATTTAATGGAGACTCTTGAACCGGAAGCAACAGATTCATTTTTCAACTGGAATTTTTTCGATACCGTTCTTCAGCAAAAAGAAGAATTTTCTCCTTATGTATTCGAAGATGTAGCCTTTGAAATTCTTCAAAAAGACCCTGTTTTAAAATCAGAATTTGAAACAAAAAAAGTCAATGAAGCAGATTTTGCAAAAAATTGGTATGCACAATTAGAGTGGATCTATCAGCATTCTGACCATTATGAGAAAGCGCATCTTCAATATCCTGTATATCGTATACCAAGACCGGTTACTGAATAGTTTTAGTCCTCAAATAGAATTCTGATATTAACATAAGAGTTCTGGAGGGCTTCTTTAATTTTAATTGGACCTTTCCATTTAACTTTCATAATGCCCTCCTTTTCTTGGCCAAGCAATTCCCCATCATAAGATGTTTTCATAGCAAACCAATGAACCTCCTTTAACTTATACTTGCCATTTCTCTTGAATACGTGATAGGTAGTCCTAAGAAAATTCTCAATTTTTAGTCCACTCACCGCTGTTTCTTCCTCTACTTCACGTAGGGCACATTGTTCAAGTGTTTCACCTTTTTTTAATTTTCCTTTGGGAAGGTCCCATTTATCATTTCTATAAATGAACAATACCTTCCCACTTTTATTGGTAACTATACCGCCTGCGGCAACCTCTAAGGGTATCTTTTTTGTGAATTTTCTGAGAAGTTCCTCATGGTTGGGATGGTATACATAAGCCTCCGTTAACTTCTTGTTCATCAGTGCCTTAATGGCATCTTGAATGGAGTCTTGATTAAGTAAAAAATAATCCCCGCTCACTGCCTGGGTGAGCTTATTGGTTAAAATCAATGGCAATTCATTAACAAAAACTTTATACATTTGCGTCATGGTTTTAAACAAGGACACCGCAAAAAAAACAGCAGAGCTTCTGCTGCAAATTAATGCAATTAAGTTGAAACCGGAAAATCCTTTCACTTGGGCCTCCGGATGGAAATCACCGATCTATTGTGACAATAGGATTATCTTATCGTACCCTGCCATTCGCAACTATATTCGTGAAGAAATCGCAAAAAAAGTAGAAGCACTTTACGGCAAACCAGATATCATTGCCGGGGTTGCAACGGGTGCCATTGGAATTGGCATGTTAGTGGCCGATTATTTAGGATTACCTTTCATATATGTAAGGCCCGAATCCAAATCACATGGTAGACAAAACCAGATTGAAGGACACTTGGAATCTAATCAGAGTGTGGTTGTAATTGAAGATTTAATAAGCACCGGCAAAAGTAGTTTGAACGCCGTGGATGCCCTTAAATCAGAAGGGGCCCATATTAAAGGAATGCTTGCAATTTTCACATATGGCTTTGAACCTGCGGCAAAGAATTTTGCAAAACAAAACATTGAATTGCACACCCTAAGTGATTATGATCATCTAATTCAGCAAGCTTGCGATACAGGCTATATAAAAGAAGAAGAATTAATTGAATTAATGGAGTGGCGAAAAAATCCGTCCCAATGGAAGCAATAATAATATGTTCATAGAATCCCCTAAAAAAATAATAGCAAAATCTCCCAAAGAAGTCTTCGATTTCTTAATGGATTTAAAAAATTTTGAACTATTAATGCCCGAAACCATCAATAAATTTGAGGTTTTGAACAGTGATCGTTTTTTGTTTGCTTTGAAAGGCATGCCAGAAATTGTATTGGAACGAAAAACACAGACTCCAAATACTCAAATTGTTTTGGGCGCAGCCAGTGATAAGCTTCCATTTACATTAACCGCTGATATTGCGGCGATAAATACAGGTGAAAGTGAAGTAAGTCTTAGTTTTAAAGGTGAATTTAATGCCATGATGGCGATGATGATAAAAAATCCTATCACCAATTTCATAGGTACACTGTCCGAAAACCTTTCTAAGATCTAATACAAAAGTTGAATTTCCTTTAAATTGAATTCTTTGAGAATGTTATCCTCGAGGGTTATTATTAATTTACCCTCTTTGGTAACACCTCGAATAAAACCCATAAACAGATTGTCAGAATTAGTTTTGAAAGTTGAAGGTTTGTCTTTTCTGAACAGCAATGTTTCATATTCCTTCTCATAACCTTCCATAGTATCTTCAAGATTCAAAGACCTATTTTGAATATTTAGCAATATATCTTGAAGTAATTCATCAAGATCAAGCGTTTTTCCCAATACTAATTTTATTGATGAGGCATTTTTTAAATTAGGAAATGATATTTGATTTACATTAAGACCTACTCCCAGAATGGAAGACTGAATTAAGGCTCCTTGTACAATATTTTCAATAAGAATGCCACAAATTTTAGAGTTCCCTGACAGAATGTCGTTAGGCCATTTTATAGAAAGATCCGGAACATTTAACTGCTTTAAAGTATCAATTATAGCCAATGAAATGCAAATGGTTATTTGAAATTGACTGTTCACATTTAGATTCCCAATTCTCTTTAATACGCTAAATGTTAGGTTTTTACGGGGTTCTGTTTGCCAAAATGCCCCTTTTTGACCTCTTCCCTTTAACTGTTCTAAAGCTGTAACGACCGTAAAGTCTTCCAGTTTTTGTGACAGCATTAAATTTTTTAAATAGGTATTTGTAGACTCCGTGGCATTAAGTTTGATTATTTGCATGAGTTACCTGATATTTGGAAACGGAATCTATTCTTAAAAACTAAGGTTAAAAGAACAAAAAAATAATAACTTTGTAAAAACTAAAATTTTTGAATGCAAAAGGGTAAAGCTAGCACAGATGAGTTAATTGCATTAATATTACAAGGAATTGAAGAAGTAAAAGGTCAACATATAAGTTTACTAGATCTTAGGGCAATTGAAAACACAGTTTGTGACTATTTTATTATTTGTAATGGTACTTCCAATACTCAGGTTAACGCGATAGTAGGGTCCATCCAAAAAACAGTTAGCAAAGCAATCCATGACAAACCATGGCATGTAGAAGGTCAGGAAAATGCTGAGTGGATTTTAATGGACTATGTAAACGTAGTTGTTCATATCTTCCAAAAACATATCCGTGATTATTATGACATTGAAGGCCTTTGGGGCGATGCCAAAGTGACCGAAATTGAAAGTAGCATAAATCTCTAAAAAATAAAATGGCAAAAGACAACAGTTCAAATCCCAAAAAACCAAGGTTTAGTTCATGGTGGATTTATGGCTTAATAGCAATATTACTGATCGGGTTTCAGATTTTCAGCAGTAGTAACCTTACCAGTACAAAAAAAACTACTACCTCCGAACTTCAGGAATATCTACGCAATGGGGATATCAGTAAAATATTGATTATTACCAATACAAACCAGGCTAAGGTTTTCCTTACTGATGAAGCGCTAAAAAAGGATGTACATAAAGATGTTGCCGAAAAGCCACTTATCCCATCGACAGGATTAATTCCCCAATATATATTGGATTATGGCGATCTTCAAATTTTCCAGAATGAAATTACTGAAATAAAAAAGGAGAATAACCTTGATACCATAGTTGAGTTTGACAAGGAGTCCAACCTTTTTATGGAGATGCTTTTGAGCATACTTCCCTTTATTCTGATAATTGGCATCTGGATTTATCTTATGCGCAGAATGTCCGGCGGCGGCGGCGGTGGCGCAGGCGGTCAGATTTTCAATATCGGAAAGTCCAAGGCCAAACTTTTTGATGAAAAAACCGATACCCGCACCTCATTTAAGGATGTAGCAGGATTGGAAGGTGCTAAAGAGGAAGTCGAGGAAATAGTCGAATTCCTAAAATTTCCGGATAAATACACTTCATTAGGTGGTAAAATTCCAAAGGGTGCCTTATTGGTAGCTCCTCCAGGAACAGGGAAAACTTTGTTGGCCAAAGCAGTTGCTGGGGAGGCAAAAGTGCCTTTCTTTTCTTTATCAGGTTCTGATTTTGTTGAGATGTTCGTTGGTGTCGGTGCTTCTCGTGTTCGCGATTTGTTTAAACAAGCGAAAGACAAATCACCGTCTATTATCTTTATTGATGAAATTGACGCCATAGGTAGGGCCAGGGGAAAGAATAATTTTACAGGCTCCAATGATGAAAGGGAAAATACATTGAATCAATTGCTGACCGAAATGGATGGTTTTGGAACCAATACCAACGTAATTGTATTGGCGGCGACCAACCGTGCAGATGTATTGGACAAAGCTTTAATGAGGGCTGGTCGATTTGATAGGCAGATATATGTGGATTTACCGGACATTCGTGAAAGAAAAGAAATCTTTGAAGTCCATTTAAGGCCCATCAAAACAGCGGAAACTTTGGATTTAGATTTTCTAGCTCGACAAACACCCGGTTTTTCGGGTGCTGATATCGCCAACGTTTGCAATGAAGCTGCCCTTATTGCAGCACGTAAAGAAAAAAAGTCGGTCAACAAGCAAGACTTTTTAGATGCAGTGGACCGAATAGTAGGCGGACTGGAGAAAAAAAATAAAATCATAACTCCTGGCGAAAAAAAGACAATTGCTTACCACGAGGCCGGACATGCCACTGTCAGCTGGATGTTGGAACATGCGGCTCCATTGGTTAAAGTGACCATTGTCCCGCGAGGGCAATCCTTGGGTGCAGCTTGGTATTTGCCCGAGGAACGCTTAATCGTCCGTCCCGAGCAAATGCAGGATGAAATGTGTGCTACATTGGGTGGTAGAGCGGCAGAAAAGGTTATTTTCGACAAGATTTCTACAGGAGCACTTAGTGACCTTGAAAAGGTAACAAAACAAGCACGGGCCATGGTAACAGTCTATGGACTGAATGATGAGATAGGCAATCTTACGTATTACGATTCCTCGGGTCAAAATGATTATGGCTTTTCCAAACCATATAGCGAGGAAACGGCTCGAAAAATAGATGTCGAAATTTCTAAGCTTATTGAGGAGCAATATAAAAGGGCCATTAAGGTTCTTCAGGAAAATAAGGATAAACTTGTTACTCTGGCAGAAAGATTATTGGAAAAGGAAGTTATCTTTAAGGAAGATTTAGAAAAAATATTTGGTCAAAGACCATTCGACAAGGAATTTGATGAAAGGGGACAAGAGATTCCAAAAGATGTAATAGAAGATATTACCGCAAAAAAAGAGTAAATTAAATACTGCCGAGAAAAAAAGGTCGCAGATAACGAAGAAAGGCAAAATAATTTTGTCCTATATTAAATAGTGTTAAAATCAAGGTATTCGTAAAAGTCAATGGGGCTATTTGACAAAATTTTTGGTGGAGGGAAAAAAAAGGTTCCAAAAGAAACAAAGGAAACTAGGGGTATGCACATGCCAGACCTTAATATTCCTGCCGATGAAAAATTTACCATACACTTTAAGAAAAATGGGGGTAAGTTCATTTACTGTGATTCTTTTTCAGAAGTATCCGCTGCCTTGAAAAATATTGTTTCCGAAAATGGTTGGCAAGAAGCTCCATTTCTAGTAATGAACCCTAGACTTAAAGAGAAGTTTTCAAAGGAGAGCATCAATTTTACAAGTGATTCGAATACCGGTGAGATTTTCTTTACAACTTGCGAACATCTGATTGCGCAAAACGGATCTATACTTGTTTGTTCAAATCAATTGAATGAAAAAAAACTTCATGAACTGCCTGACAATGTCATTGTATTTGCAACCACCAGTCAATTCGTTGAATCAATTGGGGAAGGATTAAAAGTTATCAAAAAAAAATATGGTCACAATATTCCCGCCAATATAACCACACTTAAACATTTTCTTCCAACAACTGAAAATACTCATGATTTCTTAACATACGGCAGTAGTTCCAAAAATTTGTACCTTTTACTTTTGGAAGACTTATAGTATGAGGGAAATCTTGAGGCGTGCAATTACAGGAATCTTATATATTATTTTGTTGCTTTCTGCCGTTTTCCTTAATTCAGATGCATTTGATTTCCTTTTCATGACCTTTGGCCTGGCTTGCCTCTATGAGTACAAACGTTTGGTAAACCTCAAAGGTTATCATATATTCATTGCTTATTTAGCGCTTTGGTGGGCCTACATTTACCTTATTCATTCGCAGTCGGCAATATATGTCTTGATGTTCCTAACCATTCTTGTGGACCTATTAATGTTATTCTATCTTTTTACCAAGAAGGAAAGGGTGTTTTTAACTTATGAAAAGTTTATTATAGGTCTTTTATACATAGGAGGGGGTTGTATTTTCCTTACTATGATTCCCTATAAGAATGACCACTTTGCCAAGCTGTTGATAATGGGAATTTTTATTCTTATATGGGTTAATGATTCATTTGCCTACATTGTTGGCCGAAGTATGGGCAAAACAAAATTATGCCCAACAATTTCTCCTAAAAAAACTGTAGAGGGAACCATTGGCGGTTTTATATTTGCCATGGGTGCCGCTTTTATAATGGGACATTTTGAACCGATTATAAGTCCATCACAATGGATGGTCTTAGCTGCCGTCATTGTAATTACCGGTAGTTTGGGTGATTTATTGGAATCCAAACTAAAAAGGGTCGCCGGAGTAAAAGATAGTGGTGCAATTTTACCAGGCCATGGTGGCATGTTAGATCGGCTGGACAGCCTAGTTTTTGCCGCGCCATTTACCTACTTAATATTAACTATTTTTGCATATGTTTCATAAAGAAGGCCAAACAATCATTTTAATCACTTTTTTTCTTATTGGTATTTCCGTTCTAATCTCGTATTTCTATGTGGATTTAATTTGGCTTAGGGTCTCAATTCAGGTTTTGGCACTGGCAATCTTAATTTTGATTCTTCAGTTCTTTAGAAATCCAAAACGCATCCCTATTAAAAGTTTTGACGAAATAATTGCGCCAGTTGATGGTAAAGTTGTGGTAATTGAAGAGGTTGAAGACTCCGAATATTTTAAGGATAAAAGAATTCAAGTCTCAATTTTTATGTCCCCGATCAATGTGCACGTGACCAGATACCCAGTTAGCGGAAAGGTTGTGTTTTCAAAATATCATCCGGGTAAATATTTGGTTGCTTGGCATCCAAAATCTTCTACGGAAAATGAACGTACTACTGTGGTAATCAAAACGCCCAAGTTTGGGGATGTTCTTTATCGACAAATTGCGGGTGCCTTGGCCAGACGAATCGTTAATTATGCAGAAGAAGGTGAAAGTGTTCAACAAGGCGAGGACGCGGGGTTTATAAAATTCGGGTCAAGAGTAGATATATTATTACCACTAAATACGGCGATTGCAGTTAAACTCAACCAAAAAGTAGTTGGTGCCAAAACTTGCATTGCTACCGTCCCCTATAAAAAGGATAATGAAGAATGATAGTTTAAATACCGATTTTTTAAAGGCCGTGGAGTTTGTGAACAATTATACAAAACCACTTCCTGCTGATTTGCTACTAAAGCTATACGCCTACTATAAAATTGCCAATAAGAATTTCAACAATCCAGATAGCAAAACTCCTTTGATAAACGCCTTCAAAGCAAATGCACTTATTCAAGCACAAAATACTTCACGGGAGGAGGCAATGGAGTCTTATATTAAATTGGTAATGAAAGAAATACCTAGGGATAACGAGGAATAAAATGAAGCAGGTTTCTAAAATATTTTTGTTTAACCCTTATTCTTAATTGATTCTGACAGCAGTTTTTTTGCACGTAAAAGCTTGACTTTCACATTATTCACAGGTTCACTGAGTTGTTCCGCAATCAAGGCGTAGCTCAATTCATGAAAAAATCGAAGATTGATAACCTCTTGATAATGAGGTTTTAATTTTTTAATATGCCTTAGCAATTCGGCCAAGTTTTGTTCAATGATTAATTGATCCTCTGCTGATGGTGTATCGTCCAAAACAGACTTTACTGCTTCGTTGTTGCCATCAGAATCTAAAACATTTCTTCTTCTTTTTCTAAGAAGATCAACATGTATATTCTTGGAAATTGTTATTAACCATGTTTTAAATTCATAGGCTTCATCATAAGTACCAAGTTTATCAAAGGCTTTGGAAAAGGTCTGTATTGTAATATCCTCGGCATCGTTTTCGTTTTCTGTACGTTTCAATTGAAATCCATATACATCATTCCAAAATGTATCCAACAAAGTGCTAAATGCAATTTGATTCCCCTCTTTTGCCTTTTTAATCAGACTCTGAATGGTGTCAATTTTATCCAAAAGTGAGTTTCAATATTTAATGAGAAGAAGAGATTCATTTAGACCACGTTTTAATGGTTAAACAGATTCCTTTTTACAATCTTGTTCAGCGGGTAATTTTCCACACATACTGCAAGGCTGGCCATCACTGTTCAAAAATGGGCTTTGGCTTGCACAAGTACCCGCAAATTTACCATCTTTCTTGGCCCATAATTTAATTGCAATTCCTGAGAACGCAAGTGCCAATAAACCAATTGTCAACAAGAATAATTTCATCCCTTTATTTTAGACAAATATACAACAAAGCCTTGACGACGACCGCCAAGGCTTTATAACTTATTGTTAATTTGGAAAGACTAATAAGCAATATTCGCTACTATGTTTTCAATTGTTGGCGCTACATTCCCTCCCTCAGGTTCTATTGTAATATATCCAACCGCTTTTTCGGCATAAGGCAACGCCAATAATTTCTCCTGGTCAAAAGATTCTTTTATAACCCCTAAATTGACCATTTGCCCATTTACCTCCGCCCACATTTGAAAACATTGATTTTCAGGTAATTGTGGTAAATTACTGACATTTATATAAGAAAGCTTTTTAACTGGATTTATATATGCCACAGCTTTCAATTCTTTGGCTTTTTTATTGCCATTCACAGTATATTTCTTAGTCTGTGGGTTGTTCAAGACAATAAATTGATTCCTAAAATCTTCCAATCGCCCTTCCATATCCATTTTAAGGCTCTTGATCTCTTTGCTAACAATGGTATTTTGCTCTAGAAGGCTTTTGTTTTGATTCCAAAAGAAATAAGAGGCACCAGCAAACATTACCGCTGCAAAACTGGCGGCAATTGCGTACCTAAAAAATTGGGATCTGCCTCTCTGCTCCAACTTTATTCTTGCATAGATCTTTTCCTTTAACCCTTCGGGCGTTTTGACGGCATGAAGCTTGGCAAAGACCTCCAAATTATCTTGAAGCTCATTATAAGTATCCCTAACTTCTGGATACATGGCAAGATAGCGCTCTACTTGTTGGGCTTCTTGATCTGTAGTGAATCCCAATAAATATTTCTCCAACAAATCTGAATCCAAGAATATTTTTATCTTCTCTTTCATCATATTAAATTTAAAATGAGCAGTAACAGCATCGTAGGTCCATAAATTTTCTTTAATTCACGAAGACCGATTTTTAATCTTGATTTGATCGTTCCCAAAGGAATATCAAGTTCTTCACTGGCTTCTTGTTGAGTCATCCCTTGAAAAAATAAAGCTTCTAGTACAATTTGATACTTAGACTCTATTTTATCAAGATTCTCCTGAACGTCCATAAAATCAGGTTGTATACCTTCTACACCCAAATTATATACGTTGGAAACGTCCATTTGGATTTCTCTGTCCGCTTTAATATTAACACTTCTTAACTTATCTATTGCCGTATTTCTTGTAATGCGAAAAAGCCATGTAAACAACTTGGCCTTTGAGGGGTCATAGGAATCTGATTTTTTCCAAATCTTTACGAAACTTTCCTGAAGTACATCTTGGGCCAATTCTTCATCGCGAACAACTTTATGGGCCACCCCAAAAAGTGTATCACCATAATGCTCATACAAAAGGGAAATGGCTTTCTCATTTCGCTCCTGCAGCAATTCAACAATATGCTTTTCGAGAAGTATGCTCATATAGTGTGTTGGATGGAATGAAAAAGTTGAATTACCGGCATCCAATTTCCATTTTTAACCGTATATCCCTTAAACGCTAATTTATAAAATTGATTGTTATAGGTTGTGTTATCTCAAAATATTAATTATAAATGTGCACTTGGTAACTGCACATTTAGTTTTTGGTTAGTTTGGTTTGGTATAACCCCTGATGATCTTTCCTCGGGGGTTATTTTATTATATTGACTTCTGGGGAAATTTGCAAGTTGAATTCTGAAAAAACCTTGTCCATAATTAACTCGGCCAAGTCTAAAATCTCTCTTCCGGTCGCTGTTCCATAATTTACCAATACCAATGCCTGGTTTTTGTGTACACCCGCATCTCCAAAACGTCTACCTTTAAAACCACATTGCTCAATAAGCCAACCGGCAGGAATCTTATATTCATTTTCGGTAACCTTATAAAACGGAGCTTCTGGGTGTTTGGATGTAAACTCATGAAACTCAGATTTGGATAATACAGGATTCTTGAAAAAACTGCCACTATTGCCCAGTTCTTTTGGGTCTGGCAGTTTGCTTTGCCGAATTGCAATTACTGCCTCCGAGACATCTTTAATTACGGGATTGGAAATATTATTTTTTTTCAGTTCCTCGTCTATAGATCCATACGATGTGTTTAAAGTGTGAATATTCTTCGACAAATTAAACCTCACCGAGGTGATAATATATTTATCCTTACCCCCATTCTTAAAGAAAGAATCTCGATACCCAAATTGACATTGCTCCTTATTGAAAACTTCAATTTCCCCACTTAAAATATTCAAGGCTTCACAGCTTTCAAAAACATCTTTAAGCTCAACGCCATAGGCACCTATATTTTGTATTGGGGCGGTACCTGTGTTACCAGGTATTAAGGATAAATTTTCTAGGCCACCATATCCATTTTCCAAGGTCCAAAGAACCATTTGATGCCAGTTTTCACCCGCCATAACCTCTATTCTCACAGAGTTTCCTTCTTCTTCAATAACTTCTTTACCCTTTAAATTGATGTGCAGTACCAATGCGTCTAGATTGTTGGTAATGAGCATATTACTACCCCCTCCCAAAACGAATTTACTTGGATATTCATCTAATCTCAGCACTTCTTTTAATTCATCGACGCTATTTATCTCGCAAAAATATTTTGCTTTAGCTTCAATACCAAAGGTATTATAGGGCTTGAGGGATATGTTGGACTGAATCGTCATTAACCTATATAACTTTTTAAGGCCTCCTTTAGTATGTTCACGGCTCTTACAATACTATCACGATCCAACACATAGGCAATACGAATCTGGTTCTTACCAAGGCCCTCGGTTGCATAGAATCCTGCGGCGGGAGCCACCATAACCGTTTCACCGCCCAGCCTAAAATCTTCCAAAAGCCATTGTGCAAAATCGTCGGCATCCGCGATTGGCAGTTCTGCAATACAATAGAAAGCACCTTGAGGTTTTCCTACCTTTACTCCTTCAATTTTTTCCAATTCTTCAATAAGAACATTTCGTCTGGCTACATATTCCTTTTTAACATCATCAAAATAACTCTGTGCCGTTTCCAAAGCAGCCTCACTGGCAATTTGCGCATAGGTAGGCGGCGAAAGCCTTGCCTGGGCAAATTTCAGGGCCGTTTTTATAACCTCACGATTCTTGGTGACCAAACAACCTATTCTCGCACCGCACATGCTATATCGTTTGGAAACTGAATCTACTATTATCGCATGCTCTTCCAAACCTGGTTCCTGCAAAATTGAGTAGTGCTCTCTCCCATCATAAATAAACTCTCGATACACTTCATCTGCGACCAAAAACATGTCATGTCTTTTAACTATTTCGGAAAGTTTCTGAATTTCTTCCTTGCTGTAAAGATATCCTGTGGGGTTTCCAGGATTGCATATAAGAATTGCCTTTGTTTTGGGTGTAATCAATTTTTCAAAGTCCTCAATTGGCGGAAGGGCAAAATTAGTCTCAATATTCGAAACAACGGGCACTACTTGGATTCCCATGGCAATTGCAAAACCATTATAATTGGCATAAAAGGGTTCTGGAATTATAATTTCATCTCCTGAATCAGCTATACTTCCCATGACAAATGAGAGTGCTTCCGAACCGCCAGTGGTCACAATAATATCAGTGGCTGTGACGAAAATATCATTTTTAGCATAGTAGTTGGCCAATTTTTCCCGATAGATTTCAGACCCCTCTGTTCTACTATACTCCAGGACCTTAATATTGTTGTTCTTAACCGCATCGAGGGCCACTTGCGGGGTCTTAATATCGGGCTGACCAATATTGAGATGGATTACCTTAACACCTTTTTTTTTAGCTTCCTCCGCAAAAGGCACTAATTTTCTTATAGGTGATTCGGGCATTAATTGCCCTTTTTTTGACACGGACGGCATATGGATTAATTTTTCACAAAAATGAGAAAAGCTATTGGACAAAGCAATAGAAGAAGAACTTAATTGAGTATCAATGATTTTGTTAAAAATTCCAGTTTTGACTAAAATATTTCGTAGCTTTAAAAAGCTTAACTTCTTAAATATAAGTAACTTGAATAAGTTTTTTCAATTTATGACAATCCTTTTAATGAGTTTGCCATTTTATGGCAATTCACAAGGATTTGAATTGAAAAAAGGCCAAAAGTTCCAAAAGATCAAATTCGAGCTTATAAACAACCTCATAGTAATACCCATACAGGTCAATGGCAGTAATCTGTCTTTTGTTCTCGACTCTGGTGTAAGCAAGCCCATTCTTTTCAATTTATCTGACCAGGATTCCATTCAAATCAATAATGTCTCAGAAATAACCATAAAAGGTTTGGGTGGTGGTGAACCCATTAAAGCCTTAAGTTCGGGAGGAAATTATTTTAAAATGGGGGATGTGACAAATAGCACACAACAATTGTATGTAGTGCTGGATAAGGAAATTAACTTTTCTCCAAGTCTGGGAATTCCTATACATGGCATTATAGGCTATGATTTATTCAGGGATTTCATTGTAGACATCAATTATTCCAGTAAAACAATTAAGTTTCATGACCCCATATATTATAAATACAAAAGTGATGTAAGAAATGAAACAATTCCGTTAAATATAATCAGTAGGAAGGCTTATGTTGATGGAGAAGTATTTTTAACGGGAAATGAAAGTGTTCCGGTGAAAATGCTATTGGATACTGGCAGTAGTGATGCTATCTGGCTTTTCCAAAATGAACAAATTGATGTTCCGGAGAAAAATTATGAGGATTTTTTAGGCAAGGGACTTAGCGGAAATATTTTCGGAAAGCGGACCATTGTTAAAAGCATAAAAATAGGGTCTTTTGTTTTAGAGGACGCCAAAGCCGCTTTTCCTAATATGAATTCGTTCAACGACATGAAAAACTTAGGCGATAGAAACGGAAGTATGGGCGGGGAAGTATTAAAACGATTTAATATTGTTTTCGATTATCCCAACCATAAAATTACGCTCAGAAAAAATGGCGATTTCAAGAAGCCTTTCCATTATAACATGAGCGGAATTGAACTGCAACATGATGGGCTCAGGTATGTAGCCGAAAGTATTGCTGATCCGCGAGGTGTTGTCAAAAAGGACGGAAAATCTTTTGGGGATGTTCAAATTTTATTCGAGAACAAGACTCGGCTTAGCTTGGTACCGGAAATTGTTGTTTCCGGCATAAGGGCTGGTAGTCCCGCCGAAACAGCTGGATTAAAAGAAGGCGATATAATTCTGGCAGTTAATGGTAAAAGTGTGCATCGTTTCAAACTTCAGGAAATAATGCACTTACTGAATGAAAAAGAAGGAAAAAAAATTCGCGTTCTCATAGAGCGGTTCAATTCGGATTTGCTTTTCAGTTTCGTTCTCAGGAACATGTTCAAAGAAAAACCCCGACCATAAAGTCAGGGTTTATAAAAAGTTTTCTTTATTTCAAGCTTATTTTCCTTCCGGGGCTTTTACCTCACCTACTATCTTCAACACCTTTGTGGGTGTATCGGCATTTGAAATTACCGTAATTGCCTTTCTTATGGGATTCACACGATTGGTATCGTATTTTACTTGAATTTCTCCAGTCTTACCTGGCAAAACCGGATCCTTTGACCAATTTGGTATGGTACAACCACAACTGGAACTGACTTTACTGATAATTAAAGGGGCACCACCAGTATTTGTGAATTCGAAAACGCGGACGCCATCACTACCTTTCTGGATAACTCCGTAATCGATAGTCTCAGTTTTGAATTCAATTTTCGCAACTTTTTCCTGTGCGGTAAGGCTAAATCCTAATAGTCCAATAAATAAAACCAGTACTATTTTTTTCATCATTTTTAGTTTTGGGTGAATTTCAAAAATAAATCTTTTAAGACGAACCTCCAAAATTCTTTTGTTATGTTATAACGTTACTTATTTTTGTTTCGTATTTAAATTTGGCTTCAAGCACAAACAAACAGATATTTTAACATATCTTATTTTTGCAAGTGATTTAGAATGCCGACTGACCTTAACAAAAATCATTCCAAATAATGGACATTCCTTCAAAATATGAACCACGGACAGTGGAAAACTATTGGTATAACTACTGGTTGCAACATAATTACTTTCACTCAGAACCTGACAATAGGGAACCCTATACCGTTGTAATTCCGCCTCCGAATGTAACAGGAGTGCTGCACATGGGCCATATGTTGAACAATACCCTGCAAGATGTTTTGATCCGCAAAGCCCGTTTGATGGGCAAGAATGCCTGTTGGGTTCCTGGCACTGACCACGCATCTATTGCAACAGAGGCAAAAGTGGTAGCCAAATTGAAAGAACAAGGTATTCAGAAGGCCAATATTTCGAGAGAGGAATTCCTGAAGCATGCTTGGGATTGGAAAGCCGAATATGGTGATGTAATTTTGGAACAGCTAAAAAAACTGGGATGCTCTTGTGATTGGGAACGTACCGCTTTTACCATGGATGAAAACATGTCAAAATCGGTCCTTAAGGTTTTTGTTGACCTGTTTAACAAAGGACTCATTTATAGGGGATATAGAATGGTGAATTGGGATCCCGAAGCTCTGACCACTTTGTCAGATGAAGAGGTTATTTATGAGGAAAAACAAGGGTTATTATTTTATATATCCTACACAGTCCAAGATTCGAATGATAAAGTAACAATTGCAACTACCCGCCCTGAAACTATATTGGGCGATACAGCCATATGCATCAACCCAAATGATGACAGGTACAAACATTTAAAAGGCAAAAATGCCATTGTACCCATATGTAATCGAATAATCCCGATCATTGAGGATGAATACGTTGATATGGAATTTGGTACCGGTTGTCTCAAAGTAACCCCAGCACATGATGTGAACGACAAGGCACTTGGGGAGAAACACAACCTGCAAACGATTGATATCTTCAATGCCAATGCCACGTTAAACTCCTTTGGTCTACATTATGAGGGGCAGGATAGGTTTGTTGTGAGAAAAGCCATTTCGAAGGAATTGGAAGAGAAGGGCTTTTTGTTAAAAACCGAACCTCATTTAAATAAAATCGGTACTTCAGAACGTACCAAGGCAGTTATTGAACCTCGACTCTCGGATCAGTGGTTTCTTAAAATGGAAGATTTGGTCAAACCTGCCATTAAGGCAGTTTTAGAGACGAATGAAATTAAGTTCTTCCCCAAAAAGTTTGATAATACATATCGTCATTGGATGGAAAATATCCGTGATTGGAATATTTCACGTCAGCTTTGGTGGGGTCAGAGAATCCCGGCCTACTATTTTGGGGATGACCAGGAAGATTTTGTAGTCGCCGAAAGTTTGGATGATGCCCTAGAATTGGCACGGAAAAAGTCGAAAAATCAGAATTTGACGTCTTCAGATTTAATGCAGGACGAAGATGTCGTGGATACATGGTTTTCTTCCTGGTTATGGCCGATGACCGTTTTCAATGGAATTTTAGAACCTGACAATAAAGAAATCAACTACTACTACCCTACCAATGATTTGGTGACTGGGCCTGACATTATATTTTTCTGGGTTGCCAGAATGATAATTTCCGGTTATGAATATAGAAATGAGAAGCCCTTTGAAAATGTCTATTTTACGGGAATCGTACGGGATAAACAACGGCGAAAGATGTCGAAATCTTTGGGGAATTCCCCGGATGCACTTGGCCTAATAGAAAAATATGGTGCCGATGGAGTGCGCGTTGGGTTATTATTGAGTTCCGCAGCCGGCAACGACCTAATGTTCGATGAGGACTTATGTCAACAAGGAAAAAACTTCGCGAACAAAATATGGAATGGTTTCAGGTTGCTAAAGGGATGGGAGGTTGCCGATTTACCCCAACCAGAGGCCTCTAAATTAGGTGTTGAATGGTACAGGTCAAAATTCAATCAGACTTTAAAAGAAATTGAAGGTCATTACAGTAAATATAGGATATCCGATGCCTTAATGGCCACCTATAAGCTCGTATGGGATGATTATAGCTCTTGGCTGTTGGAAATTGTAAAACCAGCTTATCAAAAGCCGATAGATAGAATAACCTTTGATGCCCTTATTGATATTCTCGAGCAAAATCTAAAATTGCTACATCCATTCATGCCATTTCTTACCGAAGAAATATGGCAACATATAACTCAGCGCAAACCCAAAGAAGCATTGATAGTTGCGCAATGGCCTCAAATTTCTGTGGTTAACAATGATTTGATTTCCGATTTTGATTTCACTGCGGAAGTAATTGCGGGAATTCGAACCATAAGAAAAGACAAAAATATCCCAATGAAGGAGGTTTTGAAACTTTCCATTCTAAAGGTTGAAGATACAAATACCCTCTGGGATGTAATCATTAAGAAACTAACCAATGTTTCGGATATAAATTATATCTCCAAAGCGGTTGAAGGGGCCCTTACATTTAGGGTAAAAAGCAACGAATATTTCGTGCCAATGGGCGAAGCAATTGATGTAGATGCTGAAATACAAAAAATTAAGGACGAACTCAATTATACAAGAGGTTTTCTTCAAAGTGTTCAAAAGAAACTTTCCAATGAAAAGTTTGTGAACAATGCCCCAGAACAAGTGATTGCCTTGGAGCGTAAAAAACTGTCGGACGCAGGATCAAAAATTGAGACACTTGAAAAGAGCTTGGCAAGTTTGGAATAGTTTTTCTACTCGTCATTAATTTTCACTTAAAATCTTTCATTGTCTATAATATTTACGCCTTGATGACTATCTTTAAGGAAAAACCGCAAGTCATGAAACAGATAGTTGTTGCAATCGCATTGTTAGGTATGATTACTGTAGCCGGACAAGAGAAAAAGGCGGAAATACTTCCTGCTGAAATTCAAATCAAAACAGCCACTTTTCCAGTCCCTGACGCAGACAAGGATGGAGCTATGGTATATGGTTTTGAATCCTCCGGCAATCTAATTGTACTCAGGGAAGGTACTAATAATCTTGTATGTATTGGTGATGACCCTTTTAAGGAAGGAATTAGTGTGGCATGCTATTCCAAAGAATTGGAACCTTTCATGAAAAGAGGTAGGGAACTTACATTCGAAGGCAAAAATACAAAAGAGAAAAGGGAAATACAGGGTGCCGAAGTAGCTGATGGTAAATTACAAATGCCTCTGGTGCCAAGTATGATGTATGTATATTTTGGTAGTGACGGGGCTTATAATAAATCAACCGGGGAATTGGCCGATGGGCAATACCGCTATGTAATCTACACTCCCTTTGCCACCACAAAGTCAACAGGATTGCCCGATAAACCACATGAAAAAGGCATGCCATGGCTTATGGATCCAGGTACTTTTAGGGCCCACATTATGATTGGCCCCTTCAATTGATTAAACTATGGAAACTAAATCACTGTGCTCAAGCCAAATTCTTCGATTCGGATTTTAGCCTTTTATTTTGCCAGATTTCTATGTAAACAAAAATCAATACGGATAAAATAACAATGTTTTTGGCAATATATTGACCAAGTATTGTCAAGGAAAAAGGAATACCCTCAAATACTCTTTCCGGGAATAGGAAAAGTGGGGAAAAAGTTAGGACAATATGCAGAATTGCAAAAGGAATTGTCACATTTTTGAAGAGATTTAAAACCAGTAGAATCCCAACTATGGATTCCCAGGCTGCAAGAATTTTAATTGAAACCTCAGCACTTATTAATCCAAAGGTCAGTACATGAATTGTATCTTGCGCCAAACTCTCAGCCGGGCTAAGATGTGGGATGAATTTCAAAATACCGAACCATACGTAAATGATTCCGATTGAAAAAGTTAGTAAACTATTCTTGTTCATAGGTATAGTGTGATTTTATGTTGATAAAAGAAAAAGGTCCTAGTTAAAATCCAAAAAAGACAAAAATGTTCACATAGTCGGTTAGCCTTTATTTTATAGATAAAAGGACCGATCAATTAAGACCAGCCCCTAATATCCTTGTATAGATTTAACTAACATAAAAAACTAGATGCTAAGTTAAGCACAAGAAGCATGCATCTGGATTAATCATTCACTAAATACGATTAATAAAAGATTAAATAGCTTAATGAAAAATTAATATGTATTAATAGAATCTATATTTTCGGTTATTTGTGAAAATATATGAAAAAGAGAAGTATCTATATTATCATATTCGTAGTTTCAATACTCGGACTGGCAATAGTGCAATACCAATATCTAAAGGTAGGTTTGAATTTGGCCAAAGTACAGTTTAATAATAAAATTGGCCTAACCAGTGAAACAATCAAATCTGAAATGGCCAACATGAACGAATTGACCTTTTTAATAGGCCAAGCACTAAAAAAGGACAACAGATATTTTAAAACAAGTATTGATACCATACAGAAATCTTCGAGCCGTTTTTTAAATGATTATATAACGCAGCGACTGGTCCAAAATGGGATAGATTCTGAATTTTCTTATGAGCTATATACCAGGGACTCCTCGTATTACTTAAAATCACCTTCTGCTTATCAAAAGGAAGATAACTTTGTAAACTATCCGATAGAACTGACTGGATACCTACCTGATTTGCTTAAGGAAAAACTTATTCTGGAGCTCAAATTCAAACAATTGAATAATTATTTCTTATCCAAACTAAGCGGCCTTACACTGCCAAGTCTTCTTTTTCTTATCGGTATTATCATAACCGTTATTTGGGTTTTAAGAACCTATTATTGGCAACGGAATTTAATAATGACTACCAATGATTTCATTAATAACCTTACCCATGAATTGAAGACCCCTGTATTCTCAATAGGTCTCGCCACAAAAATTCTTGATGGGAATATCGAAGTTAGCCAAAAACCCATTTTAGAAATCATTCGTCAACAGGTAAACCGATTGACGGAACATATTGACAAAGTTTTGGAACTTGCCAGTTTGGAAGGCAACAAAAAGGTTTTCAATATAGAAAAAGTTGATTTTAGGCCAAGTTTAGAGAAGCTTTGTGAAGAATTCAAAACGTTATCGTCTATTGAAAATGTAGTATTTTCCTATACACTGATACCTGGTCCATATGTAATGAAGGCCGAAATATTCCACTTAGAAAATGCGGTGAACAACTTGCTGGACAATGCAAAAAAATACTCGGACAACCCGGTAATTCATTTGGAATCCAAAAAAGAAAAGAACAAGCTGATTATCAGTGTCAAAGACAATGGTCAAGGAATTGAAAAAAAAGACGAGCAGCACATTTTCCAAAAATATTATAGGGTCACCAATGGAGATCTTCACAAGGTCAAAGGATACGGCCTTGGATTAAGTTATGTAAAAAAAGTTGTTGAAAGTATAAAGGGAAAGGTGTCCATAGAAAGCAAAAAAGATGTCGGAACCATAGTTTTTATCTCAATACCTTTGTTAAATGACTGATAATAAGCACAAATTAATTTTGGTAGAAGATGATCCATCCTTGGGCTATCTTCTCTCCGAATACTTGCAGATGAAGGGCTTCCAGGTTACTTGGGCCAAAAATGGGAGGGCAGCACTTGAAAAGATTGAATCAAATGCCTATGACTTGGGGATTCTGGATATTATGATGCCGGAAATGGATGGTTTTACCTTGGCCACGGAAATGCAAAAAAGAAATACCGCTTTACCCTTTATATTCTTAAGTGCAAAATCCTTAAAAATTGATGTTCTTAAAGGGTTTTCCTTAGGTGCTGTCGATTATTTAAAAAAACCCATTGATGAGGAAGAACTGGTAATTAGAATTCAAACGCTATTGTCCAGAATTACTCCAAATTCAGTGGATAAATCCCTGAAAAATAGCTATGAATTGGGTATGTACAGCTTCAATAGCTTAAATCAAGAATTATCGATTGATGGAAGAACCATTCATTTAACAACAAAGGAAAGCGAGCTTCTTGAGTTATTGATCTCCAATAAAAATCAACTCTGCAAACACAAGGACATTTTAATCGGTATTTGGGGCAAAAACGATTATTTCAATAAAAAAAGTTTGAATGTTTTCACAACCCATTTAAGGAAATATTTAGATAAGGATCCGAGTATTAAAATTGAAAATGTTCATGGTCAAGGTTTTATTCTCAGAGTAGATTAATTAATTTTAAGAACAAAATTCCATATAAATTAATTGTGGTTTGGTGGTTTCAATTTGAGATTTTCCTTCAATTATGAGATTTTCCTTCAATTATTAGAGCATAAAATTCAACGTATATTTGATGTAAAGAAACCTTTTGATACATGGAAACCTATGCCAAGGCTCTTTTATATGCCATACCATTCTTCCTATTGCTGCTGGTGGTTGAAATTACCTATGGCTATTTTGTCAAAAACCAAAAACACAAGGTAATGGACTCGGTTTCAAGCATCAGCTCTGGACTTACGAATATTATAAAGGATTCATTGGGACTTGGATTGATTATCATAACCTATCCCTTTTTGCTTAAGCATTTGGCATTAATGGAAATTAAATCTACATGGGCAGTTTGGCTTATTGCTTTTGTAGCCATTGACTTTGCAGGATACTGGAACCACAGACTAAGTCACAAAGTTAATTTCTTTTGGAACCAGCATGTAATTCATCATAGCAGTGAGGAATTTAATTTGGCCTGTGCTTTGCGCCAATCAATTTCTAATCTAATTGGTTACTTCCCATTTTTATTGATCCCGGCAGCATTATTGGGCGTGCCTAATGAGGTAATTGCCATTTTAGCCCCCATTCATCTCTTCGCACAATTTTGGTACCACACGCAACATATCGGTAAAATGGGTTGGCTCGAATATATTATCGTAACGCCATCGCAACACCGGGTACACCATGCCATTAACCCCGAATATATTGACAAAAATTTAGGTCAAATTCTGTGCGTTTGGGATCGATGGTTCGGAACCTTTCAAGAAGAATTGGAAGGTGTGCCCCCCCAGTACGGTGTCTTAAAACCAGCAGCCACTTGGAATCCTGTTCACATTAACTTTCAACACTTATGGCGATTGATTAAAGATGCTTGGTATACAAATAATTATTGGGACAAAATAAGGATCTGGTTCATGCCGACTGGTTGGAGACCGGCAGATGTAAAAGAAAAATATCCCATAACTATCATAGAAGATGTGTATAATTTTGAAAGATATAATACCTCTACATCCACATTTTTAAACGGATATACCATATTTCAACTTTTGGCAACAACATCCTTCCTAATGTTCATGTTTTATAATTATTCAAATATAGGTCTTAACGAACTTTTGTTGTTCGGTGCATTTGTCTTTGTGGGCATATATGGATATACCAGTTTAATGGATCGCGCAAAATATGCCGTTTGGATTGAATTGGGCAGAGCAATTATCGGAATAAGTTTTACCGTGTTAAGCGGAGACTGGTTTGGCCTAAACACTTACATACCATGGGGTAGCTGGCTGGTTGTTTTATATTTTATGATTACTGGTATCGGAGGAATTTACCTTACTTTTATTGACAATAACCCGATTCAAGAAAAACTCGGAAACCAAATAAGATCATGAGACCCTATATTCTTGCCGAAACGAATTGGAATACCCTTAAAGATGCCAAATTTGATTTGGCAATTCTACCTTGGGGCGCTACAGAAGCTCATAATTATCATTTACCTTATGCAACTGATAACATTGAAGCTGATGAATTCGCTGCCGAATCAGCCAGAATAGCTTGGGAAAAAGGCGCCAAACCAATTGTACTGCCATGTATTCCTTTTGGTGTAAATACGGGCCAATCGGATATCTATCTGGATATCAACTTGAATCCCAGTACACAAAAAGCCATTCTGTCTGACATTTTAACCGTTTTAAACAGGCAGGGTATTTATAAATTATTAATTTTCAATAGCCACGGAGGAAACGATTTTAAGCCTTTGGTACGTGAATTAGGACTGGAATTTCCTAAAATGTTTATCAGTTTTTCCAATTGGTTCCAATCCATGGACAAATCAAAATATTTTGAAGAGGCCGGGGATCATGCGGATGAAATGGAGACAAGCCTTGTTCTATATCTGAGACCCGAATTGGTATTGCCCAAAGAGAAATGGGGAAATGGCTCTTCAAAAAAACATAAAATCACAGCATTTTCAGAAGGCTGGGTATGGTCGGAACGAAAATGGTCCCAAATAAGTGAGGACACCGGTGTCGGAAATCCACATAGTTCAACAAAGGAAAAAGGAGCGCGTTTTTTTAAGGACGCAACCGAGAAAATCGGCAACTTTCTAGTGGAACTGTGCAATGCCGATGTTCAAGATCTGTACGAATAAAGAATTCCTTTTGACCAGTAGGGTATCTATTTTACCTAAATATCTATTATTTCGTGATTCTGGATCCTGGATTATTTTCAGATAGTCCATGCTCTTTTTAGTTCGTATATTTGTCCAAAATTTGGTCATGAGTCAAGACATAGCAGAAAGCGTAATTCCACCCAAAGGAAAACCTAAATGGCTTCGTGTGAAACTGCCTACGGGCAAGAAGTATACGCAGTTAAGAGGCCTTGTTGAAAAATATGACCTTCACACCATATGCACCTCAGGTAGTTGCCCCAATATGGGAGAATGCTGGGGAGAGGGTACGGCAACTTTTATGATCTTAGGCAATATATGTACGCGATCCTGCGGTTTTTGTGGCGTAAAAACAGGCAGACCCGACGATGTGGATTGGGCGGAACCTGAAAAGGTGGCACGATCCATAAAGATTATGGGTATTAAGCACGCCGTCATTACATCGGTTGACAGGGATGACATCAAGGATATGGGCTCTATTATCTGGGCAGAAACCGTCAAGGCCATACGGAGAATGAATCCGGACACTACCCTAGAGACTCTGATTCCTGATTTTCAAGGTGTCGAAAGGCATTTGGACCGAATTATCAAAGTTGCACCGGAAGTTGTTTCCCACAATGTAGAGACCGTCAAAAGATTGACAAGGGAAGTCCGTATTCAGGCAAAATATGAAAGAAGCTTGGAAGTACTTCGATACTTGAGAGCCAATGGCGTAAATAGAACAAAATCAGGAATCATGCTGGGTCTTGGGGAAATGGAAGATGAAGTAATCCAGACCATGCAAGATCTGAGAAAGGCCAATGTGGACGTAGTTACCATTGGACAATACTTACAGCCTTCCAAGAAGCATTTACCTGTAAAAGAATTCATTCTTCCCGAACAATTTAAAAAGTATGAGGAAGCTGGACTTCAAATGGGGTTTCGTCATGTTGAGAGCGGTGCATTGGTAAGATCTTCCTACAAAGCACATAAACATATAAATTAGTCTTAATTTATTACAAAATCTCCCTATTATTCTCATTGTATGTGAAGGATAATAGGGTTTTCGATATCATGAAACAAGTGAAAATAGGTATTAACGGTTTTGGCAGAATAGGAAGAACCCTATTTCGTCTAATGAATGATCAACCGCATCTGAATGTGGTCGCCATAAACGATCTTGCCGATGCCAGAACACTTTCACATTTATTAAAATACGATAGTATACACGGGGTTTTTCAAAAAGAAATTGGTTATGGGGACCAAACCATCCTAGTGGAAAATAAAAAAATAGCACTTCTCAACCATAAGCAACCTTCTGAAATTAATTGGTCCGACTTTAACATCGATATTGTTATTGAATGTTCAGGAAAATTCAAAACCCGTGAAATTCTACAAGACCATATTAGAAACGGGGCGAAAAAGGTTATTCTTTCTGCGCCCTCGCCAGATGATACTATAAAAATGGTGGTCCTGGGCATTAATGAGGATAGTATTACCAAAGAAGACCATATCATCTCCAACGCTTCCTGTACAACTAACAATGCCGCACCGATGATTAAGGTAATGCAAGATCTATGTGGTATTGAACAAGCCTATATTACAACCATACATTCCTATACATCCGATCAAAGTTTGCACGACCAACCGCACCACGATTTAAGGCGGGCACGTGCGGCGGGACAATCTATCGTTCCCACAACCACAGGTGCAGCGAAAGCGTTGACCAAGATTTTTCCAGAGCTTGCCGATGTCATTGGCGGCTGTGGTATTCGAGTACCCGTACCCAACGGTTCATTGACCGATATCACCCTTAATGTTAAAAGGATTACGAATATTGAAGAAATTAATGATACTTTTGAAAGAGTTTCAAAAAATGAGTTAAAAAATATCCTTCATTTTACCAAGGACCCCATAGTGTCGATCGATATAAACAATAGTTGCTACTCTTGTACGTTTGATTCTCAGATGACATCGGTAATCGGAAAAATGGTAAAGATAATTGGGTGGTATGATAATGAGACTGGATATAGTAGTAGAATTATCGATCTTATGAACATCTTGATAAACAAACAGTACCTTTGAAATTTTACGCACTACATATAAGGGTTCCAATACTTCTAGGATTCTTCGTCTTGTCCTTAGGTGCCCATAAAGCAACGGCACAGAAGACAGACTCCCTAAAAAGTATTCAGGCCTATTTTGATCAAGCCACCGGGTTCAAGAATAAAAACAAAATCGATCTTGCGCTGGAATCTTTGGACAAAGCTGCTGCGCTTGCCGAACAAAACGAGGATGTAAAAGCACTCATAAACTGTTACCACGAATTTGCTTTATTGTACTTGAAGCTCAATAGGGAGGAAAATGCCAATTTCTATTCCGATAGGGCCAACGTTTTGCTCAAAGAAATAGAATATCCCTATGGCAGTGCCATGCGCAAGTATATACAGGCTATTCAACTCTACCGGGAAGGCAAGAATTTTCAGGCCATATTTATGCTTGAAGAGGCAAAACAGCTCAATAATGACCGTAATTTTTTCAACAATATTCTATTGCTTGAGGGTAATATTTACCTCAATCTAGAAAAGTATGAAAGTGCTTCCAAAAACTTCAATTCCCTTATTATAAATACGGACATTAAAGAGAAAAACTATTTATCCACCCGTGCTTATTTAGGCCTTGCCAAATTAAATTACGCCAATGGGAACTTGGAGGAAAGCATTCTTAACGGGCGAAACGCCCTAAAACTTGCTTCGGAGAATGAATTTTTCAATGAAATCATTGAAGCGGATGAACAGTTAGGAATTACCTATGAAAAAATGGGAAATTTCGACCTGTCCCTCCAATCTACAAGGAACCAGCTCAAAATGCGCGATTCAGTTCTAACCATTGAAAAAATTAGGACAGAGGCAAAGACCGCCGATAAGATCCAAATCGAGAATCAAAGTGCAGAAATAAAAAGACTGGACACAAGATTGGAAGAATTGAGTGAATCTGCCAACCGTTCGGAAATTGCTGTAATTCTAACTTCGGCATTTTTGACCATAATTTCATTATTGGCCGTTTCACTATACAGGAACAACCAAATAAAACTGCGTACCAACGATCTATTGCAGACAAAGAATAGTGAGCTGCAATCTGCAAGGGATGCGGCTGTGAGCGCAATGGAAGCCAAAAGTAATTTCTTATCTACTGTCAGCCATGAGCTGCGCACACCCCTGTATGCAGTTACAGGACTTACACATTTATTATTGGAAGAAAATCCAAGCGAAAACCAAGCAGAGCATTTAAGGGCATTGAAATTCTCGGGTGACTATTTATTGAATTTTGTAAACGATATTCTTCAAATAAATAAAATAGAGGCAAATAAACTTGAGCCGCTTCATATTGAGTTTAATCTAAAAAAGGTACTCAGGGACGTTCTCGATTCTTTAAAGCAAAGTGCCAGTGCCAACAAAACAAAAATTGTTTTGGAGTATGACGATGAAATTCCGGGTCATTTGATGAGTGATCCCCTGAAATTGTCCCAAATATTTATAAATCTAGTAGGCAATGCGATTAAGTTTACCCGAAATGGCGAAGTAAAAGTGATCGCCAAATTAAGGAAGAAGGACGAAGAAGATGTTACCTTATATTTTGAGGTAGCCGACAACGGAATAGGCATTTCCAAAGATCAACAAGAAAGTATTTTTGAAGGTTTTGAACAAGGCTCCATACAGATCAACCGCGAATATGGTGGCACAGGTCTGGGGTTAACTATCGTAAAAAGTCTTTTGGGCCTTTTTGAAAGTAAAATAGAACTTCAAAGTGAACTTGGACAAGGCAGTTCTTTTTTCTTTGAACTTAAGGTTAAGAGCAAAGATGCCCTTGTTGATGAAATTCCATTTGAGATCACTGAAAGGGATTATGATTTTAAGGGCCTACACCTAATGATAGTAGAGGACAATAAAATAAACCAGGTCATCACCAAAAAGATGCTGACCAAGAAGGATATAACAAGTGACGTTGCTAGTAATGGAACAGAGGCCATTGAGCTCGCCAAGAACAATACTTATGACGCCATTTTAATGGACATCCACATGCCGGGAATAAGCGGTGAAGAGGCAACAAGGGAAATACGAAAATTTGATTCAAAGACACCGATCATTGCCCTCACGGCAATTTCATTGGATGACAGTTTGGAAAGTTTTTATGCCGCTGGTTGTAACGATGTGGTAACAAAACCATTTAAACCCGAGGTTTTTTATCAAAAAATTGGTGAGAACATCTTCGACAAAGGTATTAGAGGGGCCGCTTCATAACCTTTTCCTGATCAATTCTAAAAGAAATTCCTCTCCCCTATTAAAAAATGAATGTCTTATTGAAATATAAATAAGGTTTTTTACTTTGCCTTTTAAGCGCACATAATCTTTTTCAGTAGTCAATACATATTCCTTATTGTTCAATTCTTCTATTTCAGCAGCCGTAAAAAAATGATGGTCTTTAAATGGCAAGTGTTCAAAAACAATATGTTTTTGCTCTAAATATGTTAGCAAGGGTTTTGGATTGGCAATACCAGTCACAAGGGTGATGTTTTTCCCATTTAACAAATCCAGTGAACATTCGTTTTCACCTCCTTTAAGCACCGTATCATATTCCAAAAAACTAAATAATACCTTCTGATTGGGATTGGGCACCAATTTCTCGACAATACTTGTCTGTTGTACAATATCCAAGTTTATTGGGCATTTGGTTACGATTATAACTTCAGCCCGTTTCGACTCGGACCTACTATCCCTGAGCGTTCCGGTTGGAAAATACCAATCATCGCAATATAGGTTCCCATATGAAGTCAATAGGATCGAAAAGGTCGGTGTCACCTTTCTGTGCTGAAAAGCATCGTCAAGAATAATAACATCCGGAACTATTTTATTTTCCAAAATGGAAATTCCATTTCTACGATCCGCATCTACGGCTACTTGAATTGCCGGAAACTTTTGATGGATCTGAAAAGGTTCATCCCCTAAATCTTCTACACTACTATCTGATTTGGCCAAAACAAATCCGTTCGATTTTCTTCGATACCCCCTACTCAAAAAGGCTATCTTGTAATTTGGCTGCAAGGCTTCGATCAAAAATTCCGCCATTGGGGATTTTCCAGTACCTCCCATGCTCAGGTTGCCAATACATATAGTAGGGGTTGTGAAAGACTTTGATTTGAACAATCCGATATCGTACAAAAAATTACGGATGCGCACGACAAGTGCGTATATTAAAGATATTGGGAAGGCTATTTTTCGAAGTAGTTGCACAGGAACGAAAATATAATATTTTATCTTTGAACGACTTATAAAATCACAAAATGATCATAAAAGAAGTTACCGATATACTTGAAGAATTAGCCCCTTTGCACTATGCAGAGGATTTTGATAATGTGGGACTTTTGGTCGGTAACCCAAATGATGTTGTTTCCGGAATATTGGTAACCCTTGACACGATTGAACCGGTTATTGAAGAGGCCATAGTACACAATTGCAACTTGATCATAACATTTCATCCCATAATATTCAATGGTTTAAAAAAACTAACGGGAACCAACTATGTGGAACGAACGGTCATAAAGGCAATAAAAAATGAGATAGCCATCTACAGCATGCATACCGCCCTGGATAATTCGTCAAAAGGAGTCAATGCCAAAATTTGCGAAGTATTGGGAATTATGAATCCTAAAATATTGATTCCCCAAAAGGGGACCAATCAAAAAGTTGACCACCTATTCACCGATAAATGATGCGAATACTGTTTTGAATGCCCTATTTGCGGCCGGTGCAGGGCATATTGGCAACTACAGTAATTGTAGTTTCGTAACCGAGGGTTCCGGAAGTTACTTGGCGGAAAAAAATGCCAATCCCACCAAGGGAAAAATCGGCAAAATACATCGTGAACAAGAAACTCAAATTAACGTAATTTTTCCAAAGCACAGAGAGCAAGAGGTTCTTAGGGCATTGTTTGACAGCCATTCCTATGAGGAAGTGGCCTACGAGATATTTACACTGGAAAATGTAAATCAATCTATTGGCATGGGGATGATCGGGGAATTGGAAAAACCTATGGACGCCAAAAAGCTCTTGGAGTCTGTGAAAGTAAAAATGAAAGCAAATGGCATTCGCCATTCTACATTATTAGATAAGAAAATAGAAAAAGTTGCAGTCTTGGGAGGAAGCGGAGCATTCGCCATTTCGGCTGCCAAAGCGGCCGGGGCCGACCTTTTTATTACATCTGACATTAAATATCATCAGTATTTCGAAGCAGAAAATAGTATGGTAATTGCCGACATTGGCCATTTTGAAACAGAGCAATTTACAAAAACCCTTTTAGTTGATTATCTTACGAAAAAAATTCCTAATTTTGCAATCCGTTTGTCGGGAACTAAAACCAATCCTATCAAGTATTTATAAATATGTCAAAGAAAGTAGAAATTACCGTGGAGGAAAAATTAAGGGCATTATATGATTTGCAATTAATTGATTCAAGGGTTGATGAGATTCGCAACGTTCGTGGTGAACTCCCATTGGAAGTTGAAGATTTAGAAGATGATGTGCTCGGTCTTAAAACCCGATTGGATAAGTTAAAGACAGATGTTGAAACCGTTAATTTTGAGATCGGGGCAAAAAAGAACTTAATTGATGAAGCAAAGGCTTTGATCAAAAAGTATACCGAGCAACAAAAGAATGTTCGTAATAGCAGGGAGTTTAATTCCATTACAAAAGAATTGGAATTTCAAGAGCTTGAAATACAACTGGCCGAAAAAAATATAAAAGAATTTAAAGCTCAAATTGAACAGAAGAAGGAAGTGATCTCAGAAACGAAAGAACGTCTTTCTGAACGCGAAGAGCATTTGAAGCATAAGAAAAGCGAGCTGAACGCTATTCTGGCAGAAACTGAAAAAGAGGAAAAAGCACTGTTGGAAAAGTCTGTTGACTACCAAGATAAAATTGACGAGCGTTTGGTAAAAGCCTATAGCCGTATCAGGAACAATGTAAAGAACGGACTGGCAGTTGTACCAATTGAAAGAGGTGCTTCCGGCGGATCGTTTTTTACCATTCCACCGCAAATACAGGTTGAAATCGCTTCCCGTAAAAAAATTATTACCGATGAGCACAGTGGTCGAATTTTGGTAGACCCCATTCTGGCCGAAGAAGAACAAGAAAAAATGCAGAAAATGTTTGCAAAATTATAATACCATCAAACTAACTCAATGCAATGGCCATCCCAAACGGATGGCTTTTTTATTGCCATTGATTATTAAGGTTTCAAAAATGCCAATATCTTGTTTTCAACCTCGGTACTATCCCATTTTTCTGCTATATTGGGTAACTTCATTATTTTTTTCATAATCTCCTCTTGCGCATCGCCTGCTTCCAAGGCTTCGGAATAAGGTCTGTCGGAAAAAGTTACCCGAGTATAAATAGGAACCCATTTATCAGGATGTTTTTCAGAAAACCATTTCTCGATTTTCTTTTGGAGTAAAAATTTTGGGTCGGCCGTTTTGCTGCTCATCTCCACAAAATTGCGGTAACTAAGCTCCGCTATCGCATCGGCATTTGGCTTACGTTTCTCTTGGTACACCTTAAAAATATCGACCCAATTATCACCATACTGCTTCATTAATCTGCTTAGCACCAGAATATCCTCAAAACCCGCATTCATTCCTTGCCCATAAAAAGGAACTACGGCATGCGCCGAATCACCTACAAGTGCGACCTTATCCCAGTAAGTCCATGGATAACATTTCATAGTCACCATGGCACTAGTCGGATTTTTAAAGAAATCTTCGGTTAAATTCTCGATGTCGGGCATTACATTGGGAAAATAGGTAGTGAAAAAATTTCTGGCCTCATCCTTATTGGTGATTTTTTCAAAAGAAATATCACCTTCAAAGGGCATGAAGAGCGTACATGTAAAGCTGCCGTCAATATTAGGCATGGCTATGAACATAAACCTGCCGCGCGGCCATATGTGAAAGGAATTCTTGTCCAATTTGTGTGAACCATCCACATTGGGGACTATGGTCAGTTCTTTGTAACCTACATCAATAAAATCCTGGGAATAATCAAAACGGCTTCTTCGTTGCATTTTATGCCGAACCCTTGAAAAGGCCCCGTCGCACCCGAAAACCATATCATATGCATATTCCTTCCATTCACTTTTTTCGGAATCCCCAGTGTACACTTTGGCACCCGGTAAGTCTATATCCCAGACCTTCTCCCCAAAGCGAAAAACGACTCCGGCATCTTCTGCCAAATCAATCATCTTTCTATTTAACATTCCCCTAGAGATAGACCATATTGCTTCACCTTCTTTCCCATATTTCTGAAAATACAATGGCTTTCCAATAACGTGCATTGCGCGTTTGTCCAAAGGAATGGCAATTTTTTTAATTTCATCCTCTATTCCGATTTCCCTCAAAGAAGCCCAACCCCTATTGCTCATAGCCAAATTTATGGACCTACCCGAAAATGAAACGGTCCTAATGTCGGGCCGTCTATCAAAAACAGTCACCTGATGATCAAACTTTCGCAAATAGATTGCCAACAAGGAACCTACGAGACCGGAGCCAATAATTGCAATGTTTTTGGAGGTTTGTTCCATATTTTTCAATTAAAAAAATGCTTAAGCGGTAAATGTAACAAAATTAGATTTCCCAATAATTTTCTTATACTTAGGCTTTTTAGTAAAGAAACATCCAAATATGAATATTTGCTCGTATATAAAATACATTCCGCGAGAGCGTCTATATATAAAAAGTCCTTCGCATTAGGTTTGCGAAGGACTTTTCCTTTTGATGCGATTGAAACTCAATTTTCCAAACATCTATTTCATTATTCCGTCAACGATACCATACTTTAAAGATTCCTCGGCATTCATCCAATAGTCCCTATCAAAATCCCGAAGAACTTTTTCATAATCTTGACCGCAATTATCGGCCAAAATTCTAGCACTTAATTCTTTTGTTTTGATAATTTCCCTAGCTTGAATTTCAATATTTGATGCTTGCCCCCTTGCCCCACCACTTGGTTGATGGATCATTACCTGGGCATGTGGCTGAATAAATCTTCTACCTTTTTTACCAACGGACAATAATATGGAACCCATAGAAGCGGCCAGACCCGCGCAAATCGTAGAAACAGGACTCTTCAATGATTTTATCGTATCGTACATGGCAAATCCTGAGGTCACATAACCTCCAGGGCTATTGATAAACAGTTGAATTTCCTTATTGTTCTGCATATCTAAATAAAGCAATCGATCAATTACATGTTTGGCCGAATCATCATCTACCATTCCCCAAAGAAATACTTTTCTTTCTTCCAATAATTTTTCGTCAATCGCTTCCTGTACTTTTCCTTTTTTTGAACTCATTACGTATTTTTTGCTAAGTCCCAAAATTAAACAATTTATTGGTATTAGCATCCCATTGAAATTGATCTCGTTCAGACTTTTTGAATTATTTGTGATTTCTCTAAATTGTGGTCAAAACCTATTATATTTGGTAAAAATCAAAACCATGAAAGTACTTCTTCCATTCATCTTAGTAGGTGCAATTTCCCTATCCAGTTGCAAATCCGATAAAAAAACTGAAACCAAGGAACCTGTTAAAGAATTGTCGGTTTTGGAAAAAATTGCTTTTGCCAATGGTTTCGAAAATTGGAAGAATGTGAATGAACTACAGTTTACCTTTAATGTGGATAGGGATACTTCCCATTTTCAGCGTACATGGATCTGGAAGCCTAAAACGAATGACGTAACGGCCATATCTTTAACAGATACAATAATCTATAACCGGAAACAAATGGACAGCGTTGCCCAAAAAACCGATGGCGGATTTATCAATGATAAATACTGGTTACTGGCCCCCATAAATATTATGTGGGACGAACCTAATTTGACCCAAGAAGTTACGGAAAATGCCGAGGCTCCCATAAGTAAAACACCCATGCAAAAACTAACCGTGGTGTACGGAAATGCCGGGGGTTATACTCCTGGGGATGCCTATGACTTCTATTTTGGTGATGATTATATTGTGAAAGAATGGGTTTTTAGAAGGGGCAACCAAGCGGAACCTTCAATGGCAACAACTTGGGAGGATTATAAAAATGAATCGGGACTTAACATAGCAATGGTCCATAATAATGCCGAAGGAAATTTTAAGCTCTATTTTACAGATGTGGTCGTTGGCGCCAATTAGGATTTGCTTTTCCCTAAGTAGAAAGTTGAAAGTAAAACGAGCACGGCGCAGCCCAATAAAACAATAAACGAGGTAACCAAGGAATAGCTATCGGCCAAAAAACCTAGAATGGGCGGTGCCATTAAAAAGCCTGAATAACCCGTTCCGGCGATAAAGGACACGCCTTGGGAAGATTCTATCCCTTTTACATTGCCGCCAATCCTGAAAAGCTCGGGAATAATTACCGAGAATCCGAGGCCTATAAGTCCAAATCCCAAAATGGCCAAATAGGTATAGGTGGCCAGAACTGCCAAATACCCAATTATGGAAATGGAAATCCCCAAGGCCACAATCCTTACCGAACCTATTTTTTGACTGATGCTGTCTCCCCAAAACCTTCCCAAGGTCATGGTAACGGAAAATGCCAAAAATCCTGCACCCCAATAGGCTTCTGGGGCCAAACTAATTTCTTTCAAGAAAAGACCGCTCCAATCTACGATGGCGCCTTCCCCACCCATTACCATAAAAGATACGATACCTATGATCAATAGCGGTTTAAAAAGCTTAAGACTAAAAGGTTCTTTTTCTATAGGTGCAGCTACAATATGTATGTAGTTCTTCCTTAAAACGGAATTGATAATCAGCACAACTATCACCACAAATAACATATGAATTGCCGGGCTGTTCAAAAAAACGATTAGAAAGCTTCCCAATCCGGCCAATACACCTCCCAAACTAAAAAATCCGTGCATGGCCGACATAAAGTTTTGTTTGTCCTCTTTCTCCAACTCGGTCACCAACGTATTCATGGAAATATCAAGAAAGCCATTGGAAGCCCCAAAAAGAAAAAGCGAGGCCATCAACGTATAATAGCTGGGGGCTATCAAAGGTAACAGTGCCGCAAAACTGCTTAGCAGCACGCCGTACCAAGTTGCCCTTCCAACCCCTATTCTATTTATAATCTTGGCAGCAACAGGAAATATTGTAAAAACTCCTAATGACAAGAAGAAAATGGCGATTCCCAGTTGGGATTTATCTATTCCCAATTTATCTTTGACCGTTGGTATATAAATAGCCCATGTTCCGAACCATATATTTAAACTGGCGAATGCCCACGCAGGCGCAAAATATCGCTTGCTGGAAAGAATTAGTCGAAGTGACTTCATTAAAGAATGGTTGGTTGTTAAACAGGGTCAAATCTAAACAATTTCACAACCGTTTTTTAAGCCGTTTTTGTCAATATTCCATCTTTTAAAATCTGTCCGAATCTAAACATGTCTTCAAAAGAGCAATAAAATGGTGCGGGTGCCAAACGGATTACATTAGGCTCCCTCCAATCCGTAATGACCCCACTTTTCATCAAGTAATCAAAAAGCGGCCTTCCTTGGCCATGAAGAAAAACGGATAGTTGACATCCTCGTTCCGAAGGAGTGATAATCTCAAAGGTACTTTGCACTTCTTGGTCTATTTCATGCAATATAAACTCCAAATAGGCCACCATCAGTTTTTGCTTGGCAATCAGGGCAGACATGCCCACCTCTTCAAACATTTCCAAAGATGCCAGATAGGGGGCCAAGGATAGAACGGGTGGATTGCTTACTTGCCAGGCATCAGCAGAATCGATCGGTTCAAAAACGGACTTCATTTGAAAACGCGTTTCCTTTTTAGTTCCCCACCAACCTTCAAATCTAGGTAGATCATCTTTGCTCAAATAGTGGCTGTTCACAAAAATCCCGGAAGCATTTCCCGGGCCGCTGTTCATATATTTATAACTACACCAAGCGGCAAAATCAACATTCCATTCATGCAATTTCAAATCAACATTTCCTACGGCATGCGCCAAATCCCAGCCTACTTTGGCACCAACCTCTTTGCCGGCCTTGGTAATCGTTGCCATATCAAATACCTGTCCATTGTAATAATTGACACCACCGATCAATACGACCGCCAGCTCCCCACCTAGGTCCTTTATTTTTGAAACAACGTCCTCGGTGCGCCAAAAATGCTCCCCGTCCCGCTTTTTGACCTCTACAATGGCTTCATTGGGATTCAAACCATGAAATTTAACCTGACTTTGCAGAATATATTGATCTGAAGGAAAAGCTTTCTCCTCGCACAAAATCTTAAAGCGCGTTTTTGTTGGCCTGTAAAAGGAAACCAAAAGCATGTGAAGATTTACTGAAAGTGTATTAAGAACTGAAACCTCTTCACGCTTGGCACCTACAACTTTGGCCAACGGGGCGGCCAGTCTTTCATGATAATCCCACCAGGGTCTTTGGGCCTGAAAATGACCTTCCACGGCCAATTCTTTCCAATCGGTCATTACCTCGTCTACGAACTTTTGGGTGCGTTTGGGTTGCAACCCCAATGAATTTCCAGTAAAATAGATGACCTTTTGGCCATTGGCCATTGGAAAATGAAACTCCTCCCTATATTTGGAAAGGGCATCATCGGCATCTAAATTTTGGGCAAACTCCAGCGAATTTTCAAATGTCATGCTTTCAATTTGTTCAAAATTACGACTTCACAAATTATAAATTGACTCTTTTCCCCATTTGCAATCATTGAAGGCGCATTTCCACAATATGTTTCTTGAATCCCACCTTTTCATAGGCCTTAATGGCTGATACGTTGTCACTATAAACCGTTAGTCGTATTTCCGTTAGACCCTTGTTCAACGCCCATCCCTTTAATCTATCGATCAGCATGGCATTTATACCTTTTCCCCTAAATTTTGGATCTGTGTACATAAGCCCCAAATAAGCATAGGTGCTGTGATTTAAATAATGCCGTCCTTCCTTTTCCATACCAAGACCACAGCCAATAAGGTTATTATTGAGGACCGCAACCAATACCGCCTTTTCACCATCCTTAATTAAATCCCTTAAATTGTAATATGAGATGGGGTCAGGGGCAATCGTTGGGTCATAAGGGCGTTCCCAATCAACCACACCTTGTTGAAATTCAAGTAGTTTTGGCAAATCATCCAAGGTGGCGTTTCTCACAGTAATCGAATCCATTTTTGTCCGTTTTAAGCATTTCAAGGTAGCACATAAATCTATATTTTTACAAAAATTAAAAGATGCATTTCCTATCCCCACAGTTGGAACAATATATACAAGATCATTCCCAAGATGAACCCGAACTGCTAAAAGAACTTACCCGGGAAACCCATTTAAAAGTATTGCGACCCCGAATGATAACCGGTCATTATCAAGGAAGGGTCCTTAGTTTGTTGTCAAAAATAATGGCACCAAAGTACATTCTTGAAATAGGTACCTATACCGGTTATTCGGCCATTTGTCTGGCAGAAGGAATGCAAGAAAAAGGCGAGCTCCATACCTTGGATATGAATGAAGAGTTGGCACCCATGCAAAGACGCTATTTTGATCAAAGTGGATTTGGAGATCGCATTTTTCAACATATTGGGGATGCATTGAAACTGATTCCCGCGCTCAACCTAACCTTTGATATGGTTTTTATTGATGCTGAAAAAACAGAATATCCCCAATATTTGGAAGCCGTTCTTAAAACAACACGTTCCGGCAGCATTATCATTTCGGACAATGTATTGTGGTCGGGAAAGGTTGTTGAACCCTTGGACCCAAGGATAGGGCCACCAAAATACTATTGGAATATAACAAAAATCTAAAAAATGACCATCGCCTGGAAACCGTTTTATTGCCTGTCAGGGATGGTCTAACCGTAAGTAGGGTACGATAAATTTTTTGTAAACGAAATAGAAAATTATTGCCACCGCAACTCCTACAAGCATACCCGCAATAATATCCAACGGATAATGCACCCCAACATAGATTCTGCTCAGGGAAAAAAGTAGCGGCCAAATATAAAGCACCACGGCCCATTTAAGTGTTTTTCTCAAGAATAGATAAACCAATGTGGTTATCGCAAAAGAACTTGCTGCGTGCCCTGAAAAGAAACTGTAGTTGGTAGGCGTTCTAAGTACCCGTATGAAGGTATTCAACTCCTCATGATTATTTGGTCTTGTCCGGGCTACAAGCTCTTTTGTAAAGTTGGTCATCAATGTAATTATCAATGCCAGCAGTAAAACCGTCCCGAACATGGCCCAAGCTCTTCGCCTCGTAAATTTTGTAAAAAAAAGATATAAAATGAATAGAAAAAAGGGAGTCCATGAGTTAAAATCGGTAATTACGGACCAAAGGATATCATACTTCTCAATACCGAGTTGATTAAAATAAACGAAAGTGTCCCTGTCCCATTGAAGGATTCTTTCCCACATAGAACACTACCCGCGTTTTACCGTTCCTGAAACGTCGTCAACGCTTTTCTTGACCTTATTGATACCTTCTTGAAGTTCTTTGCCCATGCCGGATTGAAGGTTATTTTTTACATCGTCAATATCCTTTTTGATGTCCGTTATGAAAGTAGTATCGATACCCTTTTTATCGGCACTTTTTTGAATCTCCTTTTTAATATCTTCCGTTGCGTCTTTCAGTTGTCGCATACCCTTTCCCAATCCTCTGGCGATATCCGGAATTTTGTCAGCTCCAAAAACCATGACCACTATAAACAGGATAAAGAATATTTCGGCTCCGCTGATGAATAAAAAATGTGTCACATGCATACAACAAATATAATCAAGTTTAGATCAGTCCCATAAAAAAGTCCCGGCATTAATAATACCGGGACCCAAAAAAATCTTGACTATTTATCCTTTTACTTTTTCCTTGAACTTTTCAAAGTCATTGTTTTCTTCTTTCTTGGGCCATGCGTTATTGGTAACGTCAATATCGGCAGTCTCCGCTTTGGGATCAACAGCAATTCCCGTAAGTTCAACCATGGATGAAATTACAACTTTTACTTCGGCATCACTTTTTCTCCATATTTCCGCTGGGTAGGTGATGTCCTTTTTAGTACCGTCGGAATACGTGTATTCAATGATCAAAGGCATAGGTATGCCCCCAGGTTTATCAAAAGTTACCTCGTAAAAATATTTTGGTTCCTTGACATTTGCACGTTCTTCTTGCGTAAGATTGTCCATCATGAACTCCTTCAATGGCTTGGAAGTATCTGAAGGTGTCTTGCCCTTTAAGCTGGGGTCAAAATCATCACTACCTTCTTCCGCCAAATAGACCAAAGGCGGTAAATCAGCTTCGGTAACGTTGTTCGCGGCCATGTACTCGCGCATTTTTTGTGTAGGTTTGTCACTAACATAGTATTTCTTGACATCTTTCACACCTATGTCAACATAATCGGTTGTGTAGAACCAACCCCTCCAGTAATAGTCAAGATCCACGGCAGATGCATCTTCCATTGTACGGAAAAAATCCTCGGGTGTCGGGTGCTTGAACATCCATCTTTTTGAATAGGTTTTGAATGCATGATCGAACAGTTCCCTACCCATAACCGTTTCTCTTAGAATATTCAATGCCGTTGCCGGTTTTGCGTAGGCATTGGGGCCTAGCTGATATACATTTTCAGGATTGGACATAATGGGCGAAATGGTACTACGATCCCCACTCATGTAAGGTATGATCTTGGATGGGTCTCCCCTTCGTGAAGGATACTTTGTATCTGGGGCAATCGCCTCGGGATAGGCTTCACCGAATTCCTGTTCTGCCATATACTGCATAAAAGTGTCAAGACCTTCATCCATCCATCCCCATTGGCGTTCATCGGAATTCACGATCATAGGAAAGAAGTTATGGCCTACCTCATGGATTATAACGCTCATCATCCCATACTTCACACGGTCGGAATAGGTGCCATCTTCATTGGGTCTTCCATAGTTCCAACAAATCATGGGATACTCCATACCCTGGTTTTTGGCATGTACCGATATGGCCTTTGGATAGGGATAGTCAAACGTATGCGAAGAATAGGACCGTAACGTATGGGCCACCACTTTTGTTGAATATTCCTCCCATAACGGATTTCCTTCCTTTGGATAAAGGGAAACCGCCATCACATCGCGATTGCCCATTTTCACGGCCTGCATGTCCCATATAAACTTACGGGAAGTCGCAAACGCATAGTCCCTTACGTTTTCAGCCCTGAACTTCCATGTTTTGGTCTTATCGGAAAATCCTTTTTCAGCGGCTTCCGCTTCGGCCTGGGTAACAATCAGCACGGGTTTGTCATATGACTTTTTGGCCTGTTCGTAGCGCTTTAGCATTTCTTTGGTAAAAACCTCGTTTCTATTCTGCAGCTCCCCGGTGCCGTCCAAAATATGGTCTGCGGGTACCGTAATACTTACATCATAGTTGCCAAAGGTTAGTGCGAATTCGCCATTTCCCCAAAATTGATGGTTTTGCCAGCCCTCCACATCGTTATAGACACACATTCGTGGGAAAAACTGGGCTATGACATACGCCCTGTTGCCTTCCTTAAATACCTCATAACCCGATCGCGCCCTGTCAACGGTATGATCTGGAATGTTATAGTTCCATTTGACGGAAAAGGAAATCTGACCTTTACTTTTTAAAGGCTGTGGCAGATCAATGCGCATCATTGTAAAATTTATGGTGTAAGGCAAAGGTTTGCCTGCGGCATCCTTTACCCATTCTATATTGAACCCGCCATCAAAGGGCTCATCCATATATTTACCTGTAAAAGCACCCACTTGCTCCGCTATGGGCACGCCTTCCCCGTTCTTTAATTTTGCCTTTGAATCTTTTGCCCGAACGTTCTGGTCCAGTTGCAACCAAAGAAACTCAAGATCATCTGGTGAATTGTTGGTATAGGTAACGGTTTCCTCGCCATAGATCCAATGTTTCCTGTCATCCAGGGTTACATCAATTTTATAATCGGCCTGCTGCTGGTAATAATCGGGACCAGGGGCCCCAGAAGCCGATCTATAGGTATTGGGAGTTGCAAACTCTTGGTACATCTGCTCAAACTTACTTACATTGGTCTGTCCTGGTGCCTTTTCTTTGGGTGGTTCTTCCTGTGCAAAGGCTACAAAGGCAAACAGGAATAGCATAGATGCCAAACAATACTTAATCTTATTCATCATTATCATAGTTTATAATCTTCGAAAATTAGTGGATTTTTAAGAAATTGTTAATAGTATGTTACAATTTTAACATTCCTTTATTAGTATCCTTGAGGAGTACAAAACTCTTTTTCTTGTCATTGACTTTAAAATGGACGACATTTTGCTGCTCATCAAATATGTCGGTCAGAATTTCATTCTGCACTTGAATGGTCTTGGCCTCGGCCAAACCTACCTTCGGAACTTCCATATAACATACGATCATATCGGTATCATATTCCTTACCTATAAATTGGAATTCCCTTTTTTGCCCATCAATTTCGATGGCAAATTTTGCCTTTAGGTATTTCTCAAGAAGGACATTGGCCTGATCGGACTCCGACTCCGTTCCGAACTGTGTTTTTACATTATAGCGTTCTTGCATCACCATGTCAAGGTCATCAATAAAAATGCGTGTGGTAATCTGCAGGGCATCCTCCTTTTCGGAATAGCCAATATGGGTCACACTTAAATAAAATTTGTGTGCCACGGTAAATGCCAATAAAGGCAGTATCAGAATCAAAAGACTTCTTTTCATCAAACGCATACGCTCATTTTTATCTGTGCGAAAATAAACAATAGGTGTGCCAAAAAATTACGTTACATCCGAGATTTTCAGAAAGGTGGCCGGATTAATTTTTATCCTTCAACTCAATATCTACCAAATCGTTATTCTTACGATACTCAATGCTACGTCCTCGCATATATTCCCATATTTTAAGCACATCATGGCTGTCCACCGTTTTTTGAAAGGTAGGATCCACCTCACAGAAATATAGGAAATCATCAATTTTGGCTTCGGGAATCTTAAAGTCGACCCGAAAGAGTGAATCCACATAAAAATCGCGTACCCTTTCCGTTCGGGCATATTTTCGTTCATAGGCCAGTCGATCTTTCAGCATCTTCGTACGGCCGGTGATCGCATTGATCAAGGGGTCAAAACTCATAAAGGGGTTTGCCGTGGCCGCGAACAACTCCCGCTCGGTTTTGGTAAGCACCTTGACATCTGCGTTGGGCAATCCTAAAGTAGAAGCGGTTGAAATAGGTCCTACTCCCATTCTTTCGGCGTCCCTCGCTATATCCCCTGTTAAATTATAAGGCATTACAATCACTTCATCCAATTCCGTCAACGCATCTTCAAGTGGGATCGAAAGCATTTTACTTTCCAACATTTCCATACTCACCACGATTTCCTTTCTTTTAAACTGAACGGCGGAAAAAACCAAGGTGTCGTTAAGACGGGCGGGAATGGAAAAAAAACCGTTGGCATCGGTAATCGAGGCGCGTTGCGTAGTGATGTTCAAAACATGCGTGGCCGACACATCCCCATCCTTACTGTAAACCTTCCCCTCCAAGTTTCTGGAAAACAAGGTTTGGGCACTCGCAGTTGCACCTATCAGGACAAATAAAAAAGTTAAAACACTATTTCTCTGCATCTAACTGCTTGCGGAATTCTATACTCTGGTTGACCAAAAAATCAATGAGCTGAAACTCATTGGACTTTTTTAGAAGTTCCTGTTCCGGTATTTGGGTGTCACAATACATCAAAAAGGCATCGATCTTATCTTGGGGCAATTTTAGGTCTACCACAAAGAATTCGTCATCATATACATACCGCAGCACCTCGCTTACCTTTAATTTAGGTCGGGCCGCTTCCTCCTTATTATTCGATTTGAAGAGGGCTTTAAAAATATTTACGAAATTCAGGCCATTTTGCATCCCCCTATCCGTTTCTGACATGGCTATGTTCACGACCTGGGAAGAGCGATCTTGCTCATATTCATACCCTTTGAATTCCTCGTTCTGCATTTCGAGGAACTTCGCCTGGTTTTCAGGGGATACCACAACCTCGTCCAGCTGGGTGACTTTCTCGGTTACCTCAACGACCAATCGGTTCTTTTTTAGGATGTCCGCAGTTATTTTAACCACGCTCAAACTATAATTTACGGCAGTGAAAGCCACTTCATCGCCCTCTTTGACGGCTATGGCAAATTGACCCTCCTCGTTGGTGATGGTGGCCGCCTCCGAATTTATATTGATCACATTTTCATTGGGAACGCTCACATTGCGGTACAGTACCTGTCCCCTGAGCAATCTGCGTTCGTCCTCTTGGGAAAATAAATTAAGAGAGACAAAAAGGGTCAGGACAATTGGTACAATTGTTTTCATGGGCGTGTTTTTCATGAAGATAAAGAAAATACAAGTTAGGGGCATAAAAAAACGAAGGTCAATAAACTTTTGTTAATTTGTGGGAGACCTGTCCTATTTGGGACATTTGGGACCCCATTTCCTTTGCCGCAATTCATTAATCGATTTTTCCCTTCACTTCACCCTAGAACCCTATCATTTTAACGCCTAAAATTAGGTAAGTGTACGGATAGTCCTATTTTTGTTTGTTCCGTTATACCTATGGTGCCATGGCATTTTGAAACGATATTTTGAAATAGAACGGCCTCAAAATGTGCACCTTTTGAAAAACGAAGAAGAACCTATAAAAGAGAAAAAATGAAACCGACATGATTAAAATAATCTTTAAACACACAAGTGTAACGATTAATTTAATCATCAAAGGTTACATGTGACCATTGAAAAACAATAATATAAATATAAACACATGAAATTTCCCATTCTGTTCCTACTCCTATTTGCGCTTATTATCGGTCAAACCGTTCAGGCGCAGATCAAAATTGGCGATAATCCCCAGAATATTGATGCAAATTCCGTCCTTGAACTGGAAAGCAGCACCAAGGTACTCGTAATTACGAGGGTGACATCCGCAGAAATGAATGCCATTGTCCCCAGCCAAGGGGCACTGGTCTACAATACCGATACCCAATGCGTATATTACTTTGATAGCACTCAATGGGTGAACCTTTGTGAATCTATAGGGCTTACTTTTACTACCGATTCTACAGTTGACCCTGACTTACCAGAAACAATTCTAATTACTCAAGATGGGAATAATTATAATTTTGAGGTAGCCCCTCTTAGCATACGGAATGAACAGATCGCAAATGGAGGTATCAATGGCGTTAAAATTCAGGAAAATTCAATCGGTGCCGATAGATTGGCACCCAACTCGGTGGGGGTCGAAGAATTACAGACCAACACGGTTGCCGATGAAGAGATAAACTACGATCTGGTAACGTTGAACGATTTTACAAATGATGCCGGTTATATCACAGGCGCACAAATTATAAGTGCAAATACGCCAAATGCCATCATACCCGGAACTGATGGCGGCGCTTTTTATGATGATTCAGCCCTTCAAACAAATGTTGCAAGCAACACCACGAACATTACCACAAATACCCAAAACATTACGCAGAACAGTACCAATATTGGTAGTAATACTGCTGCCATTATCCAAAACACCAGCGATATTGCGACAAAAGAAGATGCTGCCAATAAATCAAATGCGGCATTGGGGACATCGACAGTTCTTTTTCCGACTCAAAATGCAGTAAAAACATACGTGGATGCCGCAGTAGGTGGCTCAGCGCAAACAATTGTAAGTGGCAATACACCAAATTCAATAACTGAAGGTACGGATGGGGGTGCATTATTCAATGCAATCCCTTTGCAAAACAATATTGCCACCAATACAACTAATTTGGCGACCCATATTGCAAATGACGATACGGATGATACCAACGAATTGGTAGATTTAGCCTTTGATACGGGCACTAACATACTTAGTATCTCAAAATCTGCGACTATACTTGGTGCCACTGTTGATCTTTCCTCATTGGCCGGCGGTGGAGGTGGTTCAACTGAAATTGCCGACCAAACCACTATCTCTGGAGTAGGAACCCCAGGGGATCCTTTTAAAATTCAACCTCTTGCACCGGCACCGGCAGCGAACCAAATGCTTATCACAAATACGGCTGGGGACATAGCATGGATACCTGCGGCAACTGGCGGTGGCTCAACGGAATTGGCTGATCAAGCAACAATTGTGGGTGACGGTCAACTTGGAACTGAGTTTGCCGTAGCTAACGGTGGCATTACAAATGTTCAAATTGCGAATGAGACTATTGTTTCGGAAGATATTTTTGATGGCACAATAGTATCAGGTGATATTGCCAATAATACGATAACTAATACCAATCTAGCTCCTGGCAGTGCAGACCAAATACTTAGAACGGATGCCACGGGGACACAAGTGAATTGGGTTGATTTTCCTGTTACAACTGGTTCAACAGAAGTCGCAGATTTAACAACAATTACTGGAACTGGTGCCGTTGGAGATCCATTCAAAATCGAACCTGGTGCGAATGGACAATTTTTGAGTACATCGGCTGGACAGGTAATTTGGGATAACTTACCTGCAGGCACTGGAGGCACTGTTGATGCAGATAATTTGACTATTGAGGGGAATGGGGTAAATCCTAACCCTTTACAGGTACGGAATGGTGGAATTACGAATGTACAGATTGCGAATGAGAGTATTCTCTCTGAAGATATACTTGATGGAACAATAGTAACAGGAGATATATCTAACAACTCAATTACCCTTCCAAAATTAGCAAATGGCACAACTGCAGGGGAACTAATGCAATGGAACGGCACTACCTGGGTACTAATAAACCAATCAGCATTGACAATAACAGAGGCGGATGGCATTATAGGAAATGAAGTTTCTGCCATTGCGGATGCCACACTTTTGCTCACAGGAGCTGGTACCGCTGCCGACCCTTTCACTTTGGATGTGAGTCCAAATGGCATCGGAACAAATGAACTGGCGGATAATTCGGTTACATCAGTCAAAATTTTGGATTTGACCATAGCGGCAGCGGACATCGCTGACAACGCCGTGACCAATGCTAAAATAAACGCGAACGCGGTAACAACCATCAAGATCGCCGATAACAACATCACCCCGGCAAAGATTGCCGAAGGATCCGATGGGCAAATATTGACCACCAATGGAACGGATGTCATTTGGGCTGCACCAACCCCAGGGGACGTAATCTCAGATGCATCACTTGTAGGAAACGGGAACACGGTACCACTAAGTCTTGCCAGCAACGCCGTGACCGCAGTCAACATTGTGGACAAAAACGTTATCCCCGAAAAGATTGCCCCAGGGAATCCAGGGCAAGTACTTACCACAAATGGGGCTGACGTCGTATGGGCGGCACCGACCGCAGGGGTCGTGGGAACGGGAACCACAATTATTGGTGATGGTACAGTTGGAAACGAACTGGACATCGCACCAAATGCCATTACATCGGCAATGATAATAGATGGTGCGGTACAGAACGGGGACATCGCCAACGACGGGGTCACTACCTTAAAAATATTGAATGCCAACGTGACCCCGGCCAAACTACAACCATCCGCGACCAACGGGCAGGTTCTGACAACCGTGGGAGGTAACGTGCAATGGGCGGCCGCAGCAGCCGGTGCCGTGGGAACTGGCACCACAATTATCGGTGACGGAACCGTGGGCAACGAACTGGACATCGCACCAAATGCGATAACTACCGCGATGATAATCGATGGTGCGGTACAGACCGGGGACATCGCCAACGATGGGGTCACCACCTTAAAAATATTGAATGCCAACGTGACTCCCGCCAAACTACAACCTTCGGCAACAAACGGACAGGTGCTCACAACCGTGGGCGGAAACGTCCAATGGGCGGCCGCAGCAGCCGGTGCCGTGGGAACAGGAACTACCATTACCGGTGACGGAACAGTTGGAAACGAACTGGACATCGCACCAAATGCCATTACATCGGCAATGATAATAGATGGTGCGGTACAGAACGGGGATATTGCCACCAATGCCGTGACAACAATAAAAATACAGGATGCGAACGTTACCACAGGAAAAATTGCCCCGGGGACAAACGGACAGGTTCTGAGTACCGTCGGGGGCGTAGCACAATGGGCGGCAGCGACGGCCGGTGCGGTTGGTACGGGAACCACAATTACCGGTGACGGCACAGCTGGCAACGAGCTAGACATCGCCTCAGATGCGATTACCTCGGCAATGATCATCGATGGAGCGGTCCAAACTGGAGACATCGCCAACGACGGGGTCACCACCCCCAAAATATTGAACGCGAACGTGACCCCGGCCAAATTACAACCGTCCGCGACCAACGGTCAGGTACTCACAACGGTTGGCGGAAACGTCCAATGGGCAGCGGTGGCAGGAAGCCAAAACCTTTTTGATGCAGATCAAAACCTATCAAATGATAGAACCCACAACCTGGGAGGTAATGATTTTGTATTTGGGGGTTCTGGACAAGTAGGAGTTGGCGATTTTGGCAGCCCAGGGTCTCCTGCATCTGTAAGGTCCAAATTTGACGTTGATGGACAGGTCACCGCTTCCAATGGATTTGCGGCAAGTTCAGGAACCGAGGGTAATCCTGCATATGGTTTTTTTACAGGTGGTGATACGAATATGGGTATGTTCCGCGCCGGTGTTGATCAACTTGCATTCTCAACCAATGGAGCGGAAGCTCTAAGAATTGACAATGCACAAAATGTTGGAATTGGTGTACCGGCTCCTGGGATACCAAATATTCTTTCAGAACTTCATGTTAATGGTGATATAAGGGCCGAAGGAGATTTTATCTCTTCAAATACAACTATCCAACTTCCTGACTACGTATTCGAAAAGTATTTTGATGGCTATTCAGCGCTGAATGAAAACTATCAATTTAAATCATTAGAAGAAATAGAGGCCTTTGTGAAGAAAAATAATCACTTGCCAGGTATCAAATCCGTAGTTCAAGTTAAAAAAGAGGGTTCTTGGAATTTAAGTGAGTCCAATTTGCAAAACCTTGAAAAAATTGAGGAGCTCTTTTTACATACCATTGAACAGGAAAAAAAGATCAACACCCTTCAAAAAGAGAATGAAAACATAAATCAAGAACTTTTAAACCTTAAAAAAGAACTTGAAGCAATTAAGAACCTGATCAAAGAAAAATAATTGAAAAATCTTTTTTACATATTATTATTTGGGGTCTCGGTGCTACAAGCCCAAACCGCATTGTACAACTCCGGCAACCTTCGTATTCACGATCAGGGGCAAATGGGGTTTCATACCAATTTAATCAATGAGGCCGCTTTTGACGAAAATTTGGGGTTGGTGGGGTTTTACGGCAACACCGTTTTAACGGTTTCCGGAACCTTTGTCCCCCTATTTTATGATGTGGAAATTGCCAATACCCAATTGGTATCCCTACTTACGGGCATTGACAATGCAAACAACACCAATTTTATTTTGGGTGATATGGCCACTCCCCGCAATCAACCCAATGTATTTTACAATTTTCTACAGGATGCCTTTTATGTTGGGGAGACCAATGTTTCAAAAGTTGATGGCTATGTGGGCATTACGAATCAGGCTAATTTTACCTTCCCAATTGGGGACAATGTGGAATTGCGGCCCTTGATAGTAAATTCCACAGGGGCAAACCCTTTGGCAAAATGTGCCTATTTTTTTGAAGATCCCAATAGTCCGTCAACATTTGTCGGTTTTGACACCACTCGAAAACCTCCGAGCATGGGCGACATTAGCACCGTAGAATTCTGGCGTTTGGAGGGTTCGGTACCTTCCACCATAAGCATCAGTTGGAACGAACGTAGTAATATGGCCGCTTTGACCGATGATCCCACAACCCTTATTCCCGTGGGCTGGAGCAAATCGGCCAACCGCTGGGAAAGTCTCGGCGGTTCTGCGGTCGGGGACCTCACACAGGGATTTGCGACCTCGGCAACTTTTGTACCCGATGATTTTGAGATCATCACCTTTGGGAACATCGGTGTTCCTGAGGAGCTTCTCACCCTGGAGAATTATTTGATCACACCTAATGGGGATGGCGCGAACGATTTTTTAAGAATTCCGGAGCTGGAACAATCTCCCAACAATGTCTTGAGGATCTATGATCGTTACGGGTTAAAAGTTTTCGAAAAGAAAAATTACCAGGATGAATTTAATGGCTTTTCGAACATTGATAATTTTGTAATCGAACGCGAAAAAGGACTTCCCATTGGCGTTTATTTCTACATCGTAACTATGGAGGATCTGGAGCTTAATTTTCAGGGATTCCTGTATTTAGCGAGATAATACCTACAAATACTTGGTCGTTAAAGTGCCTTATTTTACGGCAACTAACGGACAAGATACATTTCACCACACACAAGGCCCAATTCACAACATTTAATACCTGTTGTCCAAGTTGTGCCCTAATTTTACGGGTCATATAAGATAGTGTTACCAAATCTAATTGACCATGACCTTAAAAAAAATAGGGCTATTACTACTTCTTTTCGTAAGTGCAAATTTTGTGAATGCACAATTAAAAGTTGGTGAAAATCCTAACACAATCGACCCGGCTTCCATCGTTGAAATGGAGAGTACTTCAAAAGCACTGGTCCTAACAAGAGTTACTACTTCCCAAATGCAGAATATTGTACCTCTTAGAGGGGCAATGGTCTACAATACGGATACCAAGTGTATTCATTATTATAATGGATCCCAATGGAACAATCTTTGTCAAAATACAGGTAGTGGTGCTTTTTCGTTTGTTAACAATGGGAACGGAACCTTTACAATCAATTATTCCGACGGAACATCATTTACTTCACAAAACTTAACTGGTCCGCAAGGACCCACCGGTCCAAAAGGAGCAACAGGAAATAACGGAACGAATGGCGCAACCGGTGCCAAAGGCGATACCGGTGCAACAGGTTCAACAGGAGCAACGGGTGCAGCAGGTGCAAATGGAACAAACGGATTGGATGGTGCCACTGGTGCAACAGGCGCTAAAGGTGATACGGGTGCCACAGGTGCTGCTGGAACGAACGGAACCAACGGATTGGATGGTGCCACCGGTGCTACGGGTGCCGCAGGTATAAACGGAACCAACGGAATCGATGGTGCCACTGGAGCGACAGGTGCAAAAGGCGATACCGGTGCTACGGGTGCCGCAGGTACGAATGGAACCAACGGTGTCGATGGTGCAACAGGTGCAACGGGCGCTAAAGGTGATACAGGCGCAACGGGTACTACCGGAGCCAAAGGCGACACAGGTGCTACTGGAGCAACGGGTGCTGCTGGAACGAACGGAACTAACGGAGTCGATGGTGCAACGGGTGCTACCGGAGCAAAAGGTGATACAGGTGCCACTGGAGCAGATGGTACGAACGGAATTAACGGAATCGATGGTGCAACAGGTGCTACTGGTGCAACTGGCGCAAAAGGTGATACCGGTACCACAGGTGCCGCAGGTACGAACGGAACCAACGGAATCGACGGTGCCACGGGAGCAACGGGTGCCACAGGTGCTGCTGGAACGAACGGAACCAACGGATTGGATGGTGCCACTGGAGCGACAGGTGCAAATGGCGCAACAGGTGCCAAAGGTGATACGGGAGCAACAGGTGCCGCAGGTACGAATGGAACTAACGGACTCGATGGTGCAACAGGTGCTACCGGAGCAAAAGGTGATACCGGTGCTACGGGTGCCACAGGTACGAATGGAACGAACGGAACAAACGGAATTGATGGCGCAACTGGAGCTACCGGAGCCAAGGGCGATACAGGAGCAACCGGCGCAACGGGTGCCACAGGTACAAATGGAACAAACGGATTGGATGGTGCTACGGGTGCTACCGGAGCAAAAGGCGATACAGGCGCAACTGGCGCTACCGGACCGAAAGGAGATACGGGAGCAACGGGTGCCACTGGTACGAACGGAACCAACGGTGTCGATGGTGCAACAGGTGCCACAGGTGCCACAGGAGCTAAAGGTGATACGGGTGCAAAAGGTGATACGGGTGCAACTGGCGATACCGGTGCAACGGGTGCCGCTGGTACAAACGGAACAAACGGAGTCGATGGTGCAACGGGTGCTACCGGTGCAACAGGTTCAACAGGAGCAACGGGTGCAACAGGTGCAGCAGGTACAAACGGAACCAACGGAATCGATGGTGCTACCGGTGCCAAAGGCGATACAGGTGCAACAGGTGCTGCTGGTATAAATGGAACAAACGGTTTAGATGGTGCCACTGGAGCGACAGGTGCAAAAGGCGATACAGGTGCTACTGGAGCAACGGGTGCCGCTGGTACAAACGGAACTAACGGAGTCGATGGTGCAACGGGTGCTACCGGTGCAACAGGTTCAACAGGAGCAACGGGTGCAACAGGTGCAGCAGGTACAAACGGAACCAACGGAATCGATGGTGCTACCGGTGCCAAAGGCGATACAGGTGCCACAGGTTCCGCAGGTATAAATGGAACAAACGGATTGGATGGTGCCACGGGTACTACGGGTGCAAAAGGTGATACGGGTGCAACTGGCGCAACTGGTGATACCGGTGCAACAGGTGCTGCTGGTATAAATGGAACAAACGGTTTAGATGGTGCCACTGGAGCGACAGGTGCAAAAGGCGATACAGGTGCTACTGGAGCAACGGGTGCTGCTGGAACGAACGGAACTAACGGAGTCGATGGTGCAACGGGTGCTACCGGTGCAACAGGTTCAACAGGAGCAACGGGTGCAACAGGTGCAGCAGGTACAAATGGAACAAATGGTGTGGATGGTGCCACTGGAGCGACAGGTGTAAAAGGTGATACGGGTGCAACTGGCGCAACTGGCGATACCGGTGCAACAGGTGCCGCAGGTACGAACGGAACTAACGGAGTCGATGGTGCAACGGGTGCTACCGGTGCAACAGGTTCAACAGGAGCAACGGGTGCAACAGGTGCAGCAGGTACAAACGGAACCAACGGAATCGATGGTGCTACCGGTGCCAAAGGCGATACAGGTGCAACGGGTGCCGCTGGTATAAATGGAACAAATGGTTTGGATGGTGCAACTGGCGCAACGGGTGCAAAAGGTGATACCGGTGCTACAGGTACGAATGGAACAAACGGAATTGATGGTGCAACAGGTGCCACTGGAGCCAAAGGCGATACAGGAGCGACAGGTGCAACGGGTGCAAAAGGAGATACAGGTGCAACGGGTGCCGCAGGTACGAACGGAACTAACGGAATCGATGGTGCAACGGGTGCGACAGGTGCGGCTGGTACAAATGGAACCAACGGATTGGATGGTGCCACGGGTGCTACAGGTGCCACAGGTGCCGCTGGTACAAATGGAACAAACGGAATTGATGGTGCAACAGGTGCAACTGGCGCAACTGGCGCTAAAGGTGATACTGGCGCAACAGGTGCTACCGGAGCAAAAGGTGATACAGGTGCAACGGGTGCCGCTGGAACGAATGGAACCAACGGTGTCGATGGTGCAACCGGAGCCAAAGGTGATACAGGTGCAACAGGTGCCGCAGGTATAAATGGAACCAACGGTGTCGATGGTGCTACGGGTGCAACTGGAGCCAAAGGTGATACCGGTGCCACAGGTGATACGGGTGCAACTGGAGCCAAAGGTGATACCGGTGCCACAGGTGATACGGGTGCTACGGGAGCCAAGGGTGATACCGGTGCCAAAGGTGATACAGGTTCAACGGGAGCAACAGGTGCCGCTGGAACGAACGGAACAAATGGTTTGGATGGCGTAACAGGTGCTACCGGGGCAAAAGGCGATACCGGTGCGACAGGTGCCAAGGGCGATACTGGTGCAACGGGTGCTGCTGGAACGAACGGAACAAATGGTTTGGATGGCGCAACAGGTGCTACCGGTGCCAAAGGTGATACAGGTGCAACGGGTGCCGCAGGTACAAATGGAACAAATGGTGTGGATGGTGCCACAGGCGCTAAAGGTGATACAGGAGCAACAGGTGCTGCTGGTACAAATGGAACCAACGGAATCGATGGTGCAACGGGTGCTACCGGAGCAAAAGGCGATACCGGTGCAACGGGTGCAGCAGGTACAAATGGAACAAATGGTGTGGATGGTGCAACTGGAGCAACCGGCGCTAAAGGTGATACCGGTGCTACAGGTGCCGCAGGTACGAATGGAACGAACGGAACAAACGGAATTGATGGCGCAACTGGAGCTACCGGAGCCAAGGGCGATACAGGAGCAACCGGCGCAACGGGTGCCGCTGGTACGAACGGAACAAATGGATCGGACGGTGCCACGGGAGCAACCGGTGCCAAAGGCGATACAGGTGCTACGGGTGCCGCTGGTACAAATGGAACTAACGGAGTCGATGGTGCCACGGGAGCAACCGGTGCCAAAGGTGATACAGGTGCAACGGGAGCAACGGGTGCTGCTGGAACGAACGGAACCAACGGAATCGATGGTGCAACGGGCGCTAAAGGTGATACAGGCGCAACGGGTACTACAGGAGCCAAAGGCGATACAGGTGCTACGGGTGCCGCTGGTACAAATGGAACTAACGGAGTCGATGGTGCCACGGGAGCAACCGGTGCCAAAGGTGATACAGGTGCAACGGGAGCAACGGGTGCCGCTGGAACGAACGGAACCAACGGAATCGATGGTGCAACGGGCGCTAAAGGTGATACAGGCGCAACGGGTACTACAGGAGCCAAAGGCGATACAGGTGCAACCGGCGCAACGGGTGCCGCAGGTACAAATGGAACCGACGGAGTCGATGGTGCAACGGGTGCGACAGGTGCAAAAGGTGATACAGGTGCAACGGGAGCAACAGGTGCCGCTGGTGCAAATGGAACCAACGGATTGGATGGTGCCACGGGTGCTACAGGTGCCACAGGTGCTACAGGTACGAATGGAACCAACGGAATTGATGGTGCAACAGGTGCCACTGGAGCCAAAGGCGATACAGGAGCAACAGGTGCAACGGGTGCCAAAGGCGATACAGGAGCAACCGGCGCAACGGGTGCCGCAGGTACGAACGGAACAAACGGAGTCGATGGCGCAACAGGTGCTACCGGTGCAAAAGGCGATACAGGAGCAAAAGGTGATACAGGTGCTACGGGTGCGACCGGTGCCAAAGGCGATACAGGTGCAACGGGTGCAACAGGTGCCGCAGGTACGAACGGAACCAACGGAGTCGATGGTGCAACGGGTGCAACCGGAGCCAAAGGTGATACCGGTGCCAAAGGTGATACAGGTGCAACGGGAGCAACAGGTGCCGCTGGTACGAACGGAACCAATGGAGTCGATGGCGCAACTGGAGCTACGGGTGCAAAAGGAGATACAGGTGTAACGGGTGCCGCAGGAACGAACGGAACTAACGGACTCGATGGTGCAACAGGTGCTACCGGAGCAAAGGGCGATACCGGGGCCACAGGAACCGCTGGTACAAATGGAACAAATGGTACAAATGGGTTGGATGGTGCCACTGGGGCGACAGGTGCCACTGGAGCAACGGGTGCCGCTGGAACGAACGGAACAAACGGAATCGATGGTGCGACAGGTGCTACTGGCGCAACCGGAGCCAAAGGTGATACCGGTGCAACGGGTGCCACAGGTACGAACGGAACCAACGGAGTCGATGGTGCAACAGGTGCCACTGGTGCTACCGGAGCAACAGGCGATCCGGCAACAAATATCACAACCAACTTAGTCCAAAATACAAGTACGGGTGTAATAACCTATACCAATGAAATAAGTGCATCCCAAACTGCCAATACGGTTGGGGCTGAATCCAATAATGCTATTTCCGTGGGAGCCAATGGGGGTGCTTATTATGCAAGTCCAATAAAGGCATTCGGGAAAGTTTCCTCAACAGGTGCTTCCCTAAAATGTACGGCAGGTGTAACGGTTACCAGACTAAGTACGGGACGGTATAGGGTAAACTTACCTTCAGGGTTGGTTTCAGATGCCAATTACATAATTCAACTTTCCCAACCTGGCCGAGGAGGTGCAGGAAACGATGACCCTGGAATTGCGTATGAAAACCAAACAACAAGCAGTTTCGAAGTCATTATCGGAGATAATGACAATGGTGCCACCGACCGCGCACGATATGATTCAGAATTTATGTTTACCATTTTAGATCTTTGATATACATGACAAAAATTAAATTAACTCTGATCGGGGTACTTTGTTTTATAGGTGTGAATGCACAAATAGACCCAAACTTGATATTGGGCCTTACGCAAGCTACCACCACCCAAATGAATGCCATCGTGGGTTCTATAGAGGGATCCATGCTTTATAATACAACCGATAAGAAGGTATATATCTATAATGGTACAAACTGGGTACAAACCACCAATAGTAACTGGCTATTAAATGGCAACGTGGCGACTGCGGGATCCTTTTTAGGTTCTACGAATGATATCCTAATGGATATAAGATCAAATAATACCAGTATTCTGCAATTTGGGCGTAGACAAACCCTGGGTTTGGTTCAGGGTTATCCCGATTATACCGATAACGATCAATATATTACGTATGTAAAAGGAAACAGTGGAGTTTCTGCCCTACAATTTCAAGCAGATGCCGCCAGTTTTTATAAACCTATGTTCTTTACGAACTCAGACGGAAATTTTAGGCTAAAGGGTAGCGCAGCAGGTACTGATTTCTTTGAAATAGGCTCTAAAGGCACAGCAAATAATGGCGAAGTAGAATTTATCATCGGGGATGATGGCGCAGAACCTTTTACATTCAAGCGCTATGATTATAGAGATCAACTATTAAAGGAACTGATGCGCATTCAAGGGAGTTCCGATGCGCAGGATGCAAAACCACGTGTGGGTATTGCCACAAGTGCTTTGGCAAACTCTACGTTGCAGGTTAATGGGTCATTGTCCATGTCAACGATTACACCCACCGGCAATATAACCTTGGACGAAAGTCATTACACCGTAATAATCAATTCAAATCTAAGTGTGACGCTTCCTGCGGCCAATGGTGCTTCCGGCAGGATCTATGTGATCAAAAATACCACGAATTCTGCCAGGACCATAAGTACATATGTCAACAGTATAGGGGGTAATTCAACGCAAATAAGCGCCCAAAGTACATTATGGTTACAAAGTAATGGAAGTACTTGGAATTCCATCTCCTCAAATTCGGGTGCTTCAACAATCGTTTCAACAGACGCCAATAACAGCATAAGTGTAGGCACTGATGGAGGAGCATACCTGAAAATAAATTATGGAGGTCGATGGACCAATACGAATACCTCGACCGACTTAAATGTGGACAATACGGTCGCCCCTATTTTTGGTGCTGAGAATTACAAGGATGATGGAAATAATCTATATGAAGTCAGTGGTAACACTTTGGTCGTAAAAGAAGCTGGTAGATATGACATAAGGGCCAATTTGTCACTTGAAGGAATAAATTCTTCTGGAACCGCGGAGCAGAGAACGAATGTAAATGCCCGATTGGCTATCAACGGTACGCCAATTGGTGCCATTGGCGCTTCAGGTTTTATACTTTTTTTAAGCGGCCATGACCATTCCAGTATTCATATGAATGAGATTTTACAATTGAACGCCAATGATATAATAACCATTATTACGTACAGGGAAGCAAATTCCGGAACGGTGCGATTCAGCGGATCTGGAGAGTCTAGTTTTATGATAAATAAATTAAGATAAACGGGTTCAGAAAAAGGGTCGGTATTGGTTATAAATCGTACAATATCCTTCTTCCTAAATCCATTCCCATATCATTAAGGGAAGAAATCAACAAATAAATGAAGAACAGGATCAAGGCACTTTTAGTCGCCTTATTTTTCGGAACGGTACTGCAAGCACAGATTGATGCTGCGTTGCTATTGGGGCTCACCCAAGCGACTACGAGCGAGATAGACCTAATTTCGAATCCTATCTTAGGTTCATTGATTTACAATACTACCTTAAAGCAAGTATTTCAGTACGACGGGAGCAGCTGGAAAGCTGTAGGAACCTCATCAAATGCTTGGAATCTTTTAGGAAATTCAGGAACTTCCTCCGCAACAAACTACATAGGCACCAATGACGCCCAGGATCTTGTCTTGAAAGCCAATTCCAACGAAAAACTACGGCTTGTAAACAATAAGGGCCAAGTTCTTGTAAACCAGGCAACATCATTCAACAACCACCCGCTGGTACTGCGGGCCAATGGTAATGATGTTTTGGCATTTGAAGACAATACGGGAGTTCCCAAATGGCATTGGAACATTCTTGGTGGGGGATTGAATTTTGTGGAAACCAATGTCGCTGACTATCGCCTTTTTCTCAAATATGGGGGCAATGTTGGGTTCAACACATCAAACCCCGATTATACGGCCGATATCAACGGCACCGCAAGAATCGTGAATACGCCCACTATTTCAACGGCTACCAAGGCACTCGTAAAGGATCCAGGTACAGGTCAAATAAGTGAACAAAGTATTTTAGGCAAATTCTTTCAAAACTTTCAGGGACGGGCATATTTTTATAATAATACATGGTATTCACCCACGGACCTGTACGGCGTGTCTTCACAGAATTGGAATCAGGCCAAAGGCTCTGGTACTATTCCCAGTTATAGTGGCAATGATCAGTCTGGTACTGTCATTACGTCAAGTATGACGCTTGTTAAATTCAATATGAAAAATGATTTTAACACCAATCCAACAGGAACACAACACATCAACTTGTCAGTTTTAAGAAATGGTACTTATATTAATATTGGCACTTATACTTTAAACGGTGGAAGCACTTCTATAACCCTGCACTCCCAAAATGTGGATTTTCCGCTTTTGGAGAATGATCTTCTGGTTTGGGCCGTTAGAACAACAGGTGGTTCTAACTTTCTATCTTATGTGTCCTTAAGTTTTGAATTTGCCTATTGAAAACATGAATCGAACAAAAAAAATGAGAATAATAATAATAATTGGCTTTTTAAGTGTGCAAATTGCCATGGCCCAAGATGCTATCCATAATTTTGGATCGCTTCAAATGCATAATGCGGTACAAGTTGGTTTCCATACGAACTTGATCAACGATGGTAGTTTTGATCAGAATAAAGGTTTGGCCGGTTTCTATGGATATGACAAATCCCTACAAGTATCCGGTGCATTCAACGCTATTTTTTATGATGCGGAATTTTTGGTGGATGACGGTCTGTATTTGGATACGGCCATAGGAGTCATTAACAATGCAAATTTAATTACGGGCGATATTATCACTCCTAGAAATAGGTCCAACATTTTCTCCAATTTCATAGATGATGGCTTTTACTCCGGTGAAAATGATGTTTCCCATATTGATGGGTATGCAGCCATTACCAACAAAGAAACATTTACTTTCCCAGTTGGTGATGCCGATAGATTGCGCCCACTCACCATTGCATCCTCCGCAACAAACTGGTTGGCGAAGTGTGCTTATTTTTACGAAGACCCAAATACAACTTCCACATTTGGAAAAAATTTTCAGACTTCCAAAAAATCCACAAATTTCCTATCAGTCAGTGATATGGAATATTGGCATTTAGAAGGTGATGTGCCCACAGCCGTAACCCTAACGTGGGATGAATTTAGTAATGTACGCAAATTGGCTCCCTATTTAAGTGACTTAAAAGTGGTAGGCTTTAGTAGGGAAAAACAAGTATGGGAGAATTTGGGCAATACCGATGTTCAAGGTGGAATGTCCCATGGCTCTGTCACATCGGACCTGTTTGTCCCAAATGACTACGAAATTATCACCATAGGCGGCAATGATGATGCCCTTGAGGATTTTACGACCATTGACCTTGCGAATTATTTTATGACCCCGAACGGTGACGGAAAAAATGATGTACTTGTTTTAGAAGGACTCGATAAATCCCCTAATAACAATATTCAAATCTTCAACCGCTATGGAATACTGGTGTACTCAAAATCAAATTATCAGAACGATTTTGATGGAACTTCCAACAGACAATCGGTTATCAATCGAGATTCGCGTTTGGAATCGGGCATATATTTCTATATAATCACTCTGGACGATTTAAGACGAAAACATCAAGGATATCTTTATATTGCAACGGACGGAAAGAATTAAATTCAGTCCTAATCAAAGAATCGATATTGATTCCTTTTACAATGTAGATCCTTGTCTTTCTTGCGGAGAATTGCGTAATTTTAACTTCGAAGAGACTTCCATTTAATTGGAAGTTTATACAAAAAGGTACTTGATACTATTGGCAGTATTTTTGACGTATATACTGTATTTGCCCAAATATCAAATAAAAAGCAAAGCACATGCATAGAAGAACATTTGTTAAAAAAGGTGGTATTACGGCGCTTTCTATTAGTTTACTTCCAACTTTTTCAATTTCCCAGGAAACCGAATTTTCGGTATTGGAACTAATGGGGAAAGAAGAAATAAACCTGATTGGAAAAGATATTAATCTAAGAAAGGAAGCCCATGATGCTTTTTTGGAAATGAAAAAGGCCGCCTACAATGACGGAATCGATTTAAAAATCGTATCAAGTTATCGCAGTTTTGAGCGCCAAGAACAGATATGGGAAGGAAAATACCTCAAATATACCGAAGAAGATGGGATGAAGCCATTACCTGCCATTGATAAGATTATAGAGTATTCAACCATTCCTGGCACAAGTAGGCATCATTGGGGTACTGATATTGATATTGTGGACGGATATCGTAAAGTAGAGGGCGATGTTCTTGTTCCAGAAAAATTCGGAGAGGGTGGGCCCTACGCAGATTTTAAAAATTGGATGGACAAAAATTCGAAAACATATGGTTTTTATCTGGTTTATACAGACGAACCTAAAAGAAAAGGCTTTAAGTACGAACCGTGGCACTATAGCTACGCCCCTATTTCGATTCCAATGCTGAAGGAATTTAGAGGCAAAAACATTCTTCAATTGTTGAGAAAAGAAGAATTCTTGGGATGTGAGCATTTTACAACGGGATTTGTTAGGAGTTATATTCAAAACAATATTTTGGATATTAATAGGGAACTTTTATAAGTCTTTTGTATATTTCCTTTCACAATTCACACAATCCAAAATGAACAGAAGTAGCTGGAAAATCCGAATTTTTATTGGATTGGCCATTGTTGCCTTCGCATTTATTCAGCGATGTAACAGTAAAGAAGAAAACCCGTATACGGGCAGGGTTCAGACCATTAATATGTCGCCTGAGCAAGAAATAGCAATTGGTCTTCAAAGTGCCCCCGAAATAGCCCAAGAATATGGCGGACTTTATCCAGACCAAAATCTTCAAGCTAGGGTTGACCAAGTGGGCAATAAACTGATACAAAATAGCATCGCCAGGGAAACTCCTTATAAATATGAATTTCATCTTTTGGCTGATGATAAGACAATTAATGCATTTGCACTGCCAGGCGGCCCTGTGTTTATTACCTATGCCCTATTTAGGCAATTGAACGAAGCCCAACTGGCCGGTGTTCTGGGTCATGAAATTGGCCACGTAATTGGTCGGCATTCGGCAGAGCGAATTGCCGAAGGTGATTTTTGGAAAACCATATCAATGGGGGCATCCGTTGGTGCCGACGCAGGAAGTATTGTGGGTAGTATCGGCCAAAATACCCTTTTGAAAAACGGTAGGGGCGATGAACTGGAAAGCGATGATCTTGGGGTATTGTTCATGATACAATCTGGGTATGATCCCTATGAAATGATCAAGGTGATGGAAATTCTAAAAGCTGCTTCTGGTTCCAATAGGGTGCCGGAATTTCAAAGTACACACCCGGATCCAGAAAATCGTATTGAAAGAATCAAAGAAGCCATTCAAAAATACAAAGGTCAACAATAGACCGTTTTTATTCACTGGGTACATTGCAGAACTGAATCATTGAGGTAGGCAGAAAACGACAATATCTTTCTTTTCATCCGCTTAACGACTTTTTATAACCATTTGTCCACTATTTCTTTGAAAGCCTGTTAAATACAGACCTAGTGGTAGGTTTTCATACATTTTTGGTTATATTTGAAATCCTCAAGTCTTATAATTGCCTCAAATTTAACCCTTGTAGCTTTGATTTATAATTTTTTAAATGAAACTATATGGGAACACTATTGCACTTTAAAACATTGTACGAAGAAGCATTTGAAAATTGTAAGCCAGAGTTTGTTGTAATACTATTAAAACTTTACTCTTTTTTCTGTGCATCTATGTTATTAATGGCGGTTTATGCCCTAATGGATAGGGCACTGAACGGCTTTGAATTTTAAAGGATTGTTTTATTAGGTCGCTCTTTTACTTGAACACTATATGGGGCGACCGTATGGATTTAAAAAACCACTCTAACTAATTTAAAGTATAGAGTGGTTTTTTAATTGGTAGAAAAGCAAATTAATTGATGAATATTGTTCGGTACTACATTGCCGCTTCAAGTACTTCCAAGGTTTCCTTGGCATTTGAAAGTTCGGCATATTCTTTAACGGTCATCCCTTTATCACATCGAATACGCAGATCAGCCCCATTATCTATCAATAGCTGCAAAATTTCCGCTTTATTGTACCTCGCCGCAAAAATTGCAGGTGTCTTCCCTAAGGATTTTCGGTTGACATCTTCGCCAAGGGCGATCAATCTTTTTACCGTCTCCAAATCACCTTTTATGATTGCCTTACAAAAGGTGCTAGCCTCATTGGCAATGGTTGAGACCACAAAGTCTGAATGGTTCAGATTAGTTTTCTGATCGGCCCTAACAGCCGTAACCACTAGCAAACATGCAGTGGCCATAGTAAAGATTGTTTTTTTCATGATGAATTGATTTAATTGATGAATAATTTTTGATTATATAAAAATAGACGTTTCTTATACTTTTTTGTTTCATGTTTAACTGTTAAATAACTAAAGTTTAACAGTTACACTGAAAATTTGTTAAAAAATTATCATTTAAAAAGACATCCCCAAAATTTGATGAACTAAACCTAGCTAGACTTAGGGAATCATAGTAATTTTGGAAAAAATAATGCCTTAGAAATGAACAAAAAAGTAATCCTAATGATTTTGGACGGATGGGGAAAATCCCCAGATCCCAAGGTCTCCGCTATTGATAACGCCGAAACACCCTTTATAGACTCATTATACAAGAAATATCCCAATGCGAACTTATTGACCGATGGAATGAATGTTGGCCTTCCCGAGGGTCAAATGGGGAATAGTGAAGTAGGACATATGAATCTGGGAGCAGGAAGAATAGTATATCAAGATTTGGCAAAAATCAATCTGGCCGTCAAAGAGAATACTTTGAAGGATGAGAAGGTGCTAAAAGAAGCTTTTGAATATGCCAAAGCCAATAACAGATCGGTTCATTTTCTTGGCCTCCTAAGCAATGGCGGCGTACATAGTCATATCTCCCACTTAAAAGGTTTGATTACCGCAGGGGAAAACTACGGTCTGGATAAAATGTATATACATGCCTTTACCGATGGTCGTGATGTAGACCCTAAAAGTGGTCTCGGTTTTCTTGTAGATTTGAACGTATTTTGTTCAAATAAAAAGGCGAAACTGGCTACTGTTATAGGCAGATATTATGCCATGGATAGGGACAAACGCTGGGAAAGGGTGAAATTGGCTTATGACGTGATGGTGAATTCTGAAGGTGAAAAGTCCAATGATATTGCAAATGCAATGCAGGCCAGTTATGATGAGGGTATTACAGATGAATTTATCAAACCTGTAGTCATGACCGATTTAAATGGAAGTCCTATTGCCAAGATCAAGGAAGATGATGTCGTAGTCTTCTTCAATTTCAGAACGGACAGGGGTCGTGAATTGACCCAGGTTTTGAACCAAGAGGATATGCACGAACTGAATATGCATAAATTAAATCTTTATTATGTAACCTTGACCAACTATGATGATTCTTTCAAGGGAATTAAAGTCGTGTACGACAAGGATAATATTCGAGAAACTTTAGGGGAAGTATTGGAAAAAGCGGATAAAAAACAGATAAGAATTGCAGAAACTGAAAAATACCCGCACGTGACTTTCTTTTTCAATGGAGGTAGAGAGGTTCCGTTCAATGGGGAGCAACGAATTTTATGTCCGTCACCAAAAGTCGCAACCTATGACTTAAAACCAGAAATGAGTGCTTATGAAATACGAGATGCCATTATTCCAGAACTACAAAAAGGGGATGTGGATTTTGTATGCCTAAATTTCGCAAACCCTGATATGGTAGGGCATACAGGAGATATGAAAGCGGCCATAAAGGCCTGTGAAGTTGTGGATAGCTGTGCCAACTCGGTAATTTCTGCGGCATTGGATAATGGCTATACGACCATCTTAATTGCAGATCATGGGAATTGTGACACCATGATAAACCCTGATGGAAGCCCCAATACGGCACATACAACCAATCCTGTGCCCTTAATATTGGTTGATCCAGAAATAAAAGAAATTAAAGATGGCGTTTTAGGGGATATTGCCCCCACCATCCTAAAATTGATGGGCATTCCCCAACCCAAAGCAATGACTCAAAAGGCATTGGTATAGAATGCTTGAATCAAATTTTTTACCTTTGCCGATATGGTGAAAATTAAGAGTCCCGAAGAAATAGAACTCATGCGCGAGAGCGCTTTGGTTGTATCTAAAACCTTGGGCATGTTGGCTTCGGAAATAAGACCCGGTGTGAATGCCCTGTATTTGGACAAACTTGCCGAGGAATTTATACGTTCCCAAGGTGCAGAGCCGGGATTTTTGGGAATGTACGGATTTCCGAATACCCTAAATATAAGTCCCAATGCCCAGGTAGTTCATGGTATACCCAATAAAGAACCGTTAAAGGAAGGTGATATTATTTCAGTTGACTGTGGAAGTCTTAAAAATGGATACTATGGTGATCATGCCTATACCTTTCCCGTTGGTGAAATTGAACCAGACACCAAAAAATTACTCGATATAACCAAAGAATCCCTCTATCGTGGTATTAGAGAATTCAAAACCGGAAATCGCGTGGGAGATGTGGCTTTTGCCATTCAAAGTTATTGTGAGAAAAACGGCTATGGTGTTGTTAGGGAATTGGTGGGGCATGGTCTAGGCACCAAATTACATGAAGGCCCCGAAATGCCGAACTATGGCAAGCGTGGTCGTGGTAAAAAGTTTGTTGAAGGAATGGTAGTTGCTATTGAGCCCATGATCAATATGGGCACCAAAAATATAAAGCAGTTGAAAGACGGATGGACCATCTTAACAGCTGATGGAAAGCCAAGTGCCCATTTTGAGCACAATGTGGCCATTGTAAACGGCAAACCGGAGTTATTATCTACCTTTCAATACATTTATGATGCTTTGGGCATACAAAGCAATGAAGAAGACGAATTTAGACAGAAGAAATTGCAATTGTAGATATTGCTTATTATGAAGAAAATCTTCAAGATTCTGCTCAATATAATTCCCAGGCCAATTCTTATAAAATTTAGTTACTTGATAAGGCCTCTGTTTGCATTGATTTATCGAGGCTCCAATTATGTCGACCCCATTGACGGAAAGCATTTTAGAAGTTTTCTGCCGTACGGGTATGAAAATCCTCGGGACAATGTGCTTTCTCCTTCCACACTATCTCTGGAACGCCATAGGCTTCTATGGCTCTTTTTAAAAAGTGATACCGACTTTTTTACGGCACCACTTAAAGTGTTGCACTTTGCCCCAGAGCAGGCATTTTACCAGAGATTCAGGAAACTGAAAAATATTGATTATACTACCACCGACCTACATTCCCCATTGGCGGATGTGAAGGCGGATATTTGTAACCTTCCCTTTAAGGACAATTCGTTCGATGTCATTTTATGCAATCATGTTTTGGAGCATATTCCAAATGATACGAAAGCCATGCAAGAACTCCATAGAGTATTAAAAAAAGGAGGATGGGGAATTTTTCAAGTACCACAGGACCTTGACCGAAGTGTTACATTTGAGGACAATTCGATTACTGATCAAAAGGAACGAGCCAAAATATTTGGTCAGTACGATCATGTTCGCATTTACGGTGAGGATTATTTTGATAAGCTGAGAGACATTGGTTTCTTCGTGGAGGAAGTAAATTATACTTCCAAATTAACCGCAGAAGAAATCGAAAAATACCGACTTGCAAAAAGAGAGATTATTCCTTTGGTTCGGAAATAGAGGAATCTACGATTAGCTCCTTAAAGCCATCAGTCATAAACTCCTGGGTATTGCCTTCCTGGTCAAGATAAATAACATAAGCCTCTAAATCTCTTTGCTGGCTCAAAAGCTTCAAAGCATCGTCTAGGTCCATCGCCATAAATGCCGTTGCATAACCATCCGCTTCTGCACAAGTACTAGCTAAAACAGTTACCCCAAGGGTGTTACTGCTTTTCGTATAACCGGTTATAGGGTCTATTGTGTGAACATACTTTTTGCCGGTAGTAGAATCTATTCGGAATTTTCTATAATTTCCTGATGATGCCAACGCCCTATCTTTTAAATAAATAAGTTTTTTTAGTTCACGGTCTTCCTTCATTTGGGGATCATCTATACCTACCACCCACGGTTTTTCCTTTATAGTATTTGTACCTTTGGCAACAAGCTCCCCTCCTACTTCAATGAGGTAATTCTTAACACCCTTTGTGTCCATCAATTTCGCCAAACAGTCTATGGCATATCCTTTGGCAATAGCATTGAAATCCAGGTAAATATTTGGATACATTTTCTTAATAGTACCTTTTTCCGTAATACTTACCTTATCAAGACCCACATACTTTAATAAGCTATCGACCTTGGTGCTATCCATTTGAATCGAGCGACCAGGCCAAAGCCCCAGGCATTCACCAAAGTCCCGACCGTAGGGTCTAAGTAACCATTGGTTTTTTGATTGATCTCTTTGGAAAGTGCCAAGACCTCATGAAACAGCTTATCGACTACGAGCGTAGAGTCTCCCCGGTTAATTTTGGATATATCAGAAGTGCCAATATAGGTGGATAAAGAATGATTTATAACATTGAAAACGGAATCAATCTCCGTTTGATAATCGAGTTCTTTATCGGACAAGTAAATAATGCTATAGGAAGTTCCCAGCGCACCACCCACATTTTGATTTTTAACAACAGTACTTCCACAAGATGCTTCCAAAAGCAACGTACTTGCGATCAATAGTGTCTTTACCCTATTCATCCTCCATCTCAATAAGTCCATCATAATCCACAATATAGGGTTCGTCTAAATATACCGGAAGTCGTTGGTTCTGGGCATTGGAAAGGCCTACTCCGGCGTAGTACACTTTTGCATGCTGGCGATTTGCATGCTCTATGATTTTTCTCATAAGTCCATTATTATAAAGCTTGGGATCCAAAGGAAAAGGAACGCTTCTCACAACAATAAAATACAATTGTTTTTCCCTTAGACAAACGAACTGGGGATTGCTTTCGAGTTTACTGTTAACCCCCATAAACTCAAACCCTTCTGCTTCCAATTGTCTTCCTACAATGTTCATTGCCAGATTGTGCAATTCCTGATCGGTCAATCTTCGCATTATCCAAAAAAAACCTGACAGATAAAGAAAAACTGTCAGGTTCACATTTTTATTAAAAGAAATTTATCCTCCGAAGTCGTCAAATCGGATATGCTCATCAGGAATTCCAAAGTCCTCACCCATTTTTTGCACCGCTTTGTTCATCAAAGGTGGTCCACAAAAATAGAGTTCAATATCTTCAGGGGATTCATGCTTACTCAAATAGTTATCAATTACGCAATTGTGAATAAACCCAACGAACCCATCTCCCGGTGCATCTACATTTTCCTTAACCTTCCAATTATCTTCTGGTAGTGGTTCGGATAACGCCATATAAAACTTGAAGTTAGGAAAATCGGCTTCCAATTTCTTAAAGTGATCAATGTAGAATAATTCCCTTTTTGAACGACCACCATACCAATACGTCACTTTTCTGTTGGTCTTTAATGTTCTGAACAAATGATACAAATGCGAACGCATAGGGGCCATACCGGCTCCGCCTCCAACATATAGCATTTCGGACTCTGACTCATTGATAAAGAATTCGCCATAAGGCCCAGAAATAACTACCTTATCTCCTGGCTTCTGGGCAAAGATATAAGAGGATGCTATACCTGGATTTACGTCCATCCAGCCATTTTTAGAACGGTCCCATGGCGGTGTGGCAATACGCACGTTTAACATAATCTCCCGTCCTTCTGCAGGATAAGAGGCCATTGAATAAGCCCTTTCTACAGTTTCAACATTTTTCATCACCAACGGCCAAAGGTTAAACTTGTCCCATTCCGCTTGGAATTTATCGGGAGTCTCATGCTCCTCTGGGTGGGCGGTAATATCTATATCAGCATATTTTATTTCACATTGAGGGATTTCAATTTGAATATATCCCCCAGCTTTGTAACCCATATCCTCAGGAATCTCTACAACGAATTCCTTGATAAATGAGGCAACATTATAATTTCTGACTACGGTAGCCTCCCACTTCTTGATACCAAATACTTCTTCGGGTATGGTTATCTCCATATCCTGTTTGACCTTTACTTGACATGCCAAACGAGCCCCATGATTTAATTCTCTTTTAGAAAAGTGCGGTGTTTCCGTAGGCAGTGCTTCACCGCCCCCAGATAGTACATGACATTCACATTGAATACAGGTACCCCCTCCTCCACAGGCGGAAGGAAGAAATATTTTTTGGTTACCAAGCGTTGACAACAAAGAGTTTCCTGATCCAACTTGAATTTTCTTTTCACCATTGATGGTAATTGTAACGGGGCCCGACGGGGATAATTTTTCCTTGGTGAACAGTAAAAGAGCAACCAATAATAAAAGTAAAACCATGAATGCTATTACGGTAATCATTATGGTTCCACCGGTAGATGCAGCTAAAATCATTTTTTTTCTTTAGTAACGTCGTTATATGAAATCTCCTTTTCGTCAATTTCCTTTTTAATTTTCCCTTCCTCTTTTTCAGATGTTTCTTCTTCTACCTTTTGGGCGGTGGTATTTTCAACAGCAGGTGCGGGTTCATCACCTCCCGTAAGCATGCCACCAAAGCTTTGGAAACCAATTCCCATTAAGCCTGTTATAATAAAAGTAATGCCCAGCCCACGAAGCGGTGCCGGAACATTTGAATATCTGATTTTTTCCCGAATGGCTGCTATTGCCAAAATAGCCAAAAACCATCCTATCCCAGAACTAATGCCATAGTTAAAAGCAAGTCCCAAAGTTTGAATATCCCTGGCCTGCATAAATAATGAACCACCCAAAATTGCACAGTTTACAGCAATGAGGGGTAAAAATATTCCCAAAGAATTATATAGGGAAGGCGAAAATTTCTCTACCACAATTTCAACCAGCTGCACCATCGTCGCAATCGTAGCTATAAACAAAATAAAGGAAAGAAATCCCAGATTATAATCAGCATATTCAGGTCCCAACCATGCAAGCGCACCATCTCGCAATAAATATTGATCCAGCAACCAATTCAAAGGTACGGTAACCGCCAGAACAAAGATTACCGCAGCACCTAATCCCACCGCAGTAGCCACCTTTTTTGATACGGCCAAATAAGAACACATTCCCAAGAAAACAGAAAAAATCATGTTATCTATGAAAATGGATTTAAAGAATAACTCTATATGCTCTAACATTATCTTTTATTTATCTATTTAATTCTCTTCGACCAGTGCGGGATTCTTGGAACGCTGCACCCAAATAATGATACCTACTACTATTAATGCTGCTGGTGGTATGATCATAAATCCGTTATTCTCATAACCGAAGGCATACAATCCAGTTTTAGTAACGGGGTCGCCCAAAACCTTATAGCCTAACAAAGTTCCTGAACCCAAAAGTTCTCGAATAACTCCGACAATAATCAATATTAACCCATAGCCGGCTGCGTTCCCTATTCCATCCAAAAACGACCGCCAAGGCCCATTGGCCAATGCAAAAGCCTCAAAACGACCCATGATTATGCAGTTTGTAATGATCAAGCCAACGAACACCGCCAGGGTTTTGCTAAGTTCATAGGCGAACGCCTTTAAAACTTGGTCAACCATAATTACCAAAGCGGCAACGACCACCAATTGCACAATAATCCTGATCTTGGATGGGATAATATTCCGCATCAAGGAAATAACGACGTTCCCCATGGCCAACACGAACATAACCGAAAGTGCCATAACAATAGACGCTTTTAATTCGGCCGTAATCGCCAACGCCGAACAAATTCCCAAAACTTGAATGGTAATGGGATTGTTGTCAGTTAAAGGATCTGTAATTAGACTTGCATCTTTTTTGGTAAGTAGTCCCATGTCTGCTAATTTTTTGCTTTAATAGTTTCCAAGTATGGCTTGTATAGCTTGATTCTTTCTTTAATCATGGCCGATACACCATTCCCTGTAATAGTGGCCCCTGCAAGTGCATCAACCTCATTATCGTCCTTAATTTTGTTCAATGGGTCGTTATTGCCTTTGGCCACCTTTACACCCACATAATCATCGGTACCCTGAAGAACGGTCTCTCCAATAAAATCATCCATAAAATAACGTTGTTTTATATTGGCACCAAGACCAGGTGTTTCGCCTTTGTGGTCAAAATAAACTCCTTGAATGACCATGTTTTCATCCAAGGTCATAAAACCCCAAATAGCATCCCAAAGGCCATTACCATATAAAGGGATTATGTAGTACTTTTTGCCCTCTTTTTCACCAATTAAAAGCGGTAGCTTTTGCGTACCTCCTTTTTTTGCCACCGTGATCTGCTGTTTTAAATCAACCAAGTAAGCCGTACTATCTGGTGTTATTTTATCACCTTCAATTATTAATTGTTCCTTTATATATTTCTTGAAATCCTCCGCAACTTTATCCGTTGAAACAAAATTGACACTGCCCTCATCTTGGTTTTCATTTACACCCATGGCATAAAGGATATTCTGTTGTTTCTCCCTTTTAAGGTTCTTTTCAATTTTGTCCTTTAATCCTGATGCAAAAAAAGCCAATAATGAACCCACAACAACAACCATAATTGCGGCAAAAATTACCGTATAACTATTCTTATCTGTATTGATTGCCATATTTAAACTGTTTCTGCTTTTAACTCTTTTGCTTTTCCATCGGCATCCTTTGGCAAAATAGTTGCTTTTTTAAATCGCTTTAATCTTCTTTTAATATTACCTCGGATTACATAATGATCAATGGTTGGTGCGAATACGTTCATTAGAAGTATTGCCAAGAAAACACCTTCTGGATATGCTGGATTAAAGACACGGATCATTACGGACATAAATCCGATTAAAAAACCATATATCCATTTACCACGATTTGTTTGTGAACCAGTAACCGGGTCTGTGGCCATATATACAATACCAAATGCCAAACCACCAACAAGAAGATGCTTCCAGAATTCAAAACTCATTAAGCCATAGAATTTGCTTGTTTCCGTTATCCATCCAAATTCCACAACTTGATTGAATATAAGACCCATGACCAACGAGCCTAAAACCGCACTGACCATGATTCGCCAGCTAGCTATTTTACTGAAAATTAAAAATAGGCCCCCCAACAATATTAAAAAGGTAGATGTTTCACCCACAGATCCAGGAATAAAACCCCAAAACATATCCCATACCGAGTATGAAATATCTGCAACTTTATTTTGGGCCAAAAAGCCCAATACAGTTTCTCCCGAAATTGCATCTGCCTGTGCACCGGCCGCAATTTCATTTGCCCTTTCGACCGCACCATGAACCCAAACTTTATCCCCACTCATCCATGTAGGATATGCAAAGAACAAAAAGGCCCTTATCGTCAAAGCGGGATTAAGAATGTTCATTCCTGTACCTCCAAAAACTTCCTTACCGATTACAACACCAAAAACCACGGCGACGGCCAACATCCATAGAGGTGTATCAATTGGAACAATCAATGGGACCAACATTCCTGTTACCAAATAACCTTCTTCAACTTCATGTCCCTTGATAACCGCGAAAATGAACTCTATTAATAGTCCAACACCATAAGATACCACAAGTAGGGGCAACACCTTTATAATTCCTATCCAGAAATTATCCCAGGTAAGAAAGTTGTCAAGCAACGAGAAATTCTGGGGGAATCCGTTTATGGCAGAATAATGCTGATAACCAGCATTGAACATTGAAAATATTAAAACCGGAACCAAAGCCATTATGACCGTATTCATGGTTCTCTTCAAATCATCCGCGGACCTTACATGTGAGCCATTGTGCGTAGTTTCATCTGGTGCGAACAAAAAAGTATGGATCGCATTGAACGCAGGAGCCATTTTTTTGCCTCGATAATGGTGTTTAAGAATGTGAAGTCTTTTCTTAAAAGTCAAACGTTTATCGCTCATTATTATCCTATTTCTTTATATAATAGATCCAAACCTTCCCGAATAATTTGTTGATGTGGCTGTTTGGAAATACAAATGAATTCAGTCAATGAAAAATCTTCGGGAGCAACCTCATAAAGACCCAACTGTTCCATTTCATCCAAATCCTTAATCATACAAGCCTTCAAAAGTTGCATTGGATAAATATCCATCGGGAAAACCTTTTCATACATTCCTGTAACTACAAAAGCCCTATGTTCCCCATTGGTATTGGTCGTTAAATCATACTTCTTATTGGGCTGAAGCCAAGAGAATGTCAAAGCCCTGGTTGCGGAAATTTTATTAAAAACGGGTTTGTTCCAACCAAAGAACTCATAATCATCCCCTTCTGGAATGCAACTTACCGTATTATTGTAATATCCCAAGTGACCGTCTTGCTTAGACTTTTTTCCGGTCAATACATCACCATTGATCACACGGAAATTCTTGGTGCTCACACCGCTAGCATAAAGGAACGTAGAAATTTCAGAGCCAATTTTGGTAGTATAATATCTTGGATTTTTTACAGATGAGCCTACCAAGGCGATAGTTCGTTCCGCATTGAATTTCCCGGTCAATAACAACTCCCCAATTATAACAAGATCTTGCGGAGAAATGGTCCAAACCACTTCACCTTTATTAATGGGATCAATTTTATTAATTTGGGTACCGACCAACCCTGCGGGATGCGGGCCAGAGATTTTGTGCAGTTCTATTCCTGACAATCCTGCCAAAGGTGATTTGGAAGACTTTCCAACAGAAACATGCACTTTGCCCGGTGTTAATTTTAACAATGCGGTAATAGCGGTCTGCAATTCATTCTCTTTATTGCTAAGAACATAGTCCCAATCTGCGGCTAATGGGGCCGTTCCATATCCGGATATAAATATGGCTTTCGGAGTGGTGTTTGGATCCGCAATAATATCATAAGGTCGCTGTTTGATAAACGGCCAACAACCGCCTTTTAACAAATATGCCTTTATCTCCTGGGAAGTTGCCTTGTCAAGTGCTATCTTGGCATGTCCAACTGACGACCCTTGAGTCTTGTCCGCCAATATTTTGATGCTCAAAATGCGCCTTCTGGCACCCCTTTCAATTTCTATCAATTCACCGCTTACCGGTGAAACAAAATGCATATCCTCGTTGGTCTTGCTATAAAAAAGGGCCTCTCCAGCCTTCACTTCAGCACCTGCTTTTACAAGCATTTTAGGAGTAATCCCATGGAAATCGCCAAGATTTATTGAATAAACATTACTTAAAACGGCTTTTGAAGTAGTTCGCTCTGCAGCACCAATAAGATTGATATTCAAGCCCTTTGTGATCCTGATGTCTTTAGACATATTGTAGTTGACCTTAGGTTAACAAAATTTGCGTCAAAAGTAGCACTTATAAGAAAGTTTTCATAATAATTGACCATAAATTTAGGCCGTATGGCGATGTTAATTTTTTAGGTATGCTTTTTGTTTACCTTTGACCGAAAATAGTTTATCAATGGCCCATAATCTTAAACAGATTATTCTTTTACTTTTTGCCCCAACGCTTTTTGGGCAGGTCCAAGAAGAGATAAATCCCCCGGAGAACATCAAGTCCATTGTATTTAAAGGACCTACTGAAGATCAGTTTCCCATAGTTCAAATAGGCGAACCCATCTACCTGGAGTTTGATGATATTTTGGCTATTGAGCAAGATTACTATTATAAAATCGTGCATTGCGATTATGATTGGACCCCGTCCAATTTATTAAAATCACAATATATTAGTGGAGTTGACAACCAGAGAATCACTGATTATCAAAACAGCTACAATACTTTGCAACCATTTTCCAACTATAGGTTGACGCTGCCCAACGAAAATGTGCAGTTTAAGGTAACGGGCAATTACTTAATTGAAGTTTATAACAACAACTATGAACTTCAGTTTTCCAGAAGGTTCATTATATTTTCAGATGCTGTCAAAGTTGGGGCCACCGTAAAACGCTCCAGGGACTTTGAATTTATGAACGAGAAACAGGTAGTACAGTTCTCTATTAACACTGGAAATTTTAGTGTTGTCAATCCTAAGAGAGAGGTAAAAGTTGCCATTCTCCAAAATTACGATTGGCCGAATGCAATTTACAACGTTCCTCCACAATTTACCCTAGGTACGGAATTGGTCTATAAATATGATAAGGAGACCAGTTTTTACAGTGGAAATGAGTTCTTGAATTTTGACACAAAGGACCTTCGGGCGCCAACCTCAGCGATCTCACACATTGAATTAGAAGATATTTACAATCATTATTTATTTACCGACAGCTACAGAAATGAAAGGCCATATACTTATTATCCCGATATAGACGGCGATTACGTTGTAAGGACCCTGCAGGGCAACGAGGATTCCAGGGAAGCTGAATATTCAAATGTTCATTTTAGTTTACCTTATAAGGAAATAATCGGTCTTGATAATGTATACATTTTTGGTAAATTCAATAATTACGCCCTTACCGAGGAAAATAAAATGACTTATAACGAGAACAATGGAATGATGGAGGCAATCCTTAAACTAAAGCAAGGGTTCTATAATTATAAGTATGTTATTAAAAGATCTGATGGCACTGTTGAACTAAATACCATTTCTGGCAATTTTCATTTCACAGAAAATAACTATCTAATTCTCGTCTACTACAGAAATTTTGGGGACCTCTATGATAGTGTAATCGGCGTAGGTTCGGCCAACTCCCGAAATATTAGTAATTAATGTATATTTAGCTTTCATTTAACGACAATGGGGGACAAACCTGCTTTAAACCAAAAAGGCAGATACCAACTGCAATATAGGGGAATTGAATGCTTAAATTGTGGCCATCCTTTGGACATGAGCGACCGGTATTGCCCAAACTGCTCGCAAGCAAATAGTACTAAAAAACTTTCCATAAAAGACTTTTTCGATGAGTTTTTCGGTAGTGTACTCTCCTATGATTCCAAAATTCTAAGGACATTGGCAGCATTTCTATTTCGACCAGGAAAAATAACCAGGGATTATATTAATGGCAAGAGGGTGACCTATACCAACCCATTTAGATTTTTGTTGAGCTTGGCAATTATTTATTTTTTGATGCTCAGTGTTGGAGGAGACTTTAGCACTTTTGATAATTTTGGTGGAAATATGGAAGGAGGGACAGCTGAAGTTAAAAAAGGATTGCTCAATCTCAAAATTAATGGCGATGAGGAATATAAAAAGGAAGTTTCGGGGATTTTGGACTCTATACCTGACTTAACTTTTATAGACGAAATTCAAAAGAAAAAAGATTCTTCAATGCAAGCCGATCCCAAGGCATACTACAATGGGCTCAAAGAAAAATCATCCTTGGATAGATTCTTCAACAAGAGTGAATTGTTCGGGTGGTTACTTAACCACGGAAAGGTCAAAAAATATGATGATTTACAAGCCCAATATGACCTCCCTGTTTCCTTTGAAAACCGATATGCCTTTAATGTGGCCAAGAGTTGGATAAAAATAAAAAACCAACCAAGTACCTTTATAAACTCACTGATTTCAAAACTTCCATTTACAACTTTTTTCTTTCTTCCAGTTTTTACAATAGTCATTTGGTTGATTTACATCAGAAAAAAATACACTTATACCGATCATCTTATCTTTAGCTTTCATGTTACATCATTGTTGTTTATCTTGCTCATAATTAGCTATTTGATAGACACAATTTTCAACAGGGACAGCGCAGGTATTTTTCTTACAATTTTTTCTGTTTATTTGTTTGTTGCGATGCGTAAATTCTATCAGCAAAACGTATTTAAAACTATTGTTAAATATCTTTTTTTAAATACGATATTTTTTATTTTAGCATGCATCGCGATTGTGGTGCTTTCGGCAGGAAGTATTATTACTTATTAGTTTAGAAATATGACTACACAGGTAACCAAAGGCATAAAAATTTCAGTACAGACCAGTTTTGAAGGAACCTTCTTTAAAAACTACAAAATGCATTTTGCTTTTGGTTATACAATAACCATTGAAAATCAAAGCAAGGATTCGGTACAATTGACCTCGCGTCACTGGGAAATTTACGATTCTTTAAACGAGATGGAAACACTTGATGGTGAAGGGGTTATTGGAAAAAAACCAGTTATTAAACCTGGCGAATCCCATACCTATAACTCGGGTTGTCTTTTGGCATCGCCCATAGGAGCCATGAAAGGCCACTACAATATGGTCAACTTTAGTTCCACTGAAAAATTCAGGGTTTACATTCCTACCTTTAAATTCAGTGCCCCTTTTGCACTGAATTGATTTCTTTTTTACTTTATAATCGATTTTCAGTTTAGTACCTTTGCTGCACTTTTTAACACCTAAAATTTAGCATCATGGGCAAAGGATTTTTCCAAGTACCAAAAGCATTCAACGAACCTATTAAGAGTTACGCCCCAGGTAGTAATGAGAGAGAGGAAGTATTAAAACAGTACAAATCTTATTTCAAGGGAAATGTTGATGTGCCTTTGTACATTGGGAGTGAAGAAATAAAGACCGGGAATACAAAGCCCATGTCACCTCCACATGATCACAAACATATTGTAGGCCAATATCATTTGGCAGAGAAAAAACACATAAGCAAAGCCATAAAAAATGCCTTGGAATCTAGGGATTCTTGGGCGAATTTAACTTGGGAACAGCGTGCAGCGATCTTTTTAAAGGCAGCAGACCTGATAGCCGGACCCTATAGGTCTAAAATCAACGCGGCGACTATGATCGCCCAATCCAAAACAATACACCAAGCAGAAATTGATGCTGCATGCGAATTAATTGATTTCCTACGATTCAATGTGGAATACATGTCCCAAATTTATGCTGAACAACCAGGTTCTTCGGAAGGGGTATGGAACAGAGTTGAATATAGGCCGTTAGAGGGTTTCGTCTATGCCATAACACCATTTAACTTTACGGCCATAGCAGGAAATTTACCGGCAAGTGCAGCGATGATGGGCAATGTAGTAGTTTGGAAACCAAGTGATAGCCAAATTTTTTCAGCAAAAGTTATAGTAGACATATTTAAGGAAGCGGGACTTCCCAATGGAGTAATCAATGTAGTATATGGCGACCCGGTAATGATTACCAAAACAGTCTTGGACAGTCCTTATTTTGCGGGTATTCATTACACAGGTTCTACCTATGTCTTCAAAGAGTTATGGAAACAGATCGGCAATAACATTCATATTTATAAGACATATCCTAAAATCGTCGGTGAAACAGGGGGAAAAGATTTTATTTTGGCACATCCAACGGCAAAACCGGAACAAGTGGCTACGGCCATAACTAGAGGAGCTTTCGAATTTCAGGGGCAGAAATGCAGTGCGGCCTCAAGAGTATATTTGCCAAAATCTACCTCCAAGGAAATTTTGGAATTGGTAAAAAAGGATATAAAATCTTTTAACAAGCCAGGTTCTCCCGAAGATATGTCAAACTTCATTACGGCAGTAATTCACGAGGGGTCATTTGATAAGCTGGCCAAATTTATTGACCAAGCGAAGAAGGATAAAAATGCCGAAATTATAGCTGGTGGCAAATATGATAAGTCCAAAGGGTATTTTATTGAGCCAACGGTTATTTTGACAACTGATCCTCATTACACAACTATGGAGACTGAGCTTTTTGGCCCTGTGGTTACCGTATACATCTATGAAGATAAAGATTGGTCAAAGACTTTAAAATTAATTGATGAAACATCTGAATATGCACTTACCGGTGCAGTATTGTCAAAAGATCGCTATGCAATTGACCAGGCAACCAAGGCATTACAAAATTGCGCTGGTAATTTCTATATAAATGACAAACCAACGGGTGCCGTTGTAGGACAACAACCTTTTGGAGGTGCCAGGTCATCTGGAACAAATGATAAGGCTGGTTCGGCCCAAAACCTTTTAAGATGGGTCTCTCCTAGATTGATTAAAGAGACGTTTGTTACACCGGAGGACTATAGATATCCATTTATGGGATAAGGTTTTTCGTCTTTGTACTTTTTAAGGGTAGTCTTAATTTTGGTTTTAGGCAAGTTGATTTTGCCTGAGAACAACCCTAAGAATGCTCTATTACTCACAATTCTCCCAATATTCATGTTAAATAGCAGCCGGTACTGTTAAATACTTTGTTATTCATATAATTTCAATGTAAATTTAACGTTATGTAAATATAAATTTATTGCTATTTAAATTTTAGGGATATGTCGAATAGTAAATCAAATAGGATAAAGAAATCTGCAAATCATGCAATCACGGAGCAAATCTGGCACTATATTAGAAATTACGCCCGTAAGTGCCGGTATTCATACCAAACAATGCGTAATTTGTAATTCACCACTGTTGTAGTTTTGGCAGGGTTTTTTTTGTTTTAAGATTATTTTTCTTTTTATCGTATAGACGACGATTGATTCATCTTCTTATCTTATATATGGATTTTATATATTTTCACTCTCCACGTCATTAGTTCAATGACTAAAGCCAGTTTGCCAATTTCAATTTTATATCCAGAATATTTAATTCATAATCAAGAAGAAAGAAAAATTGAACTATCTTGTAATATACTTTTCTAGTATGTTATTTTAATCATTAACCCATTTAATCATAGATAGTTATGAAAAAATTAGTCACGCTTTTAATTTGTGTTTCTTCCTTTTTTGCTATGGCACAAGATGATATTGTGCAGGCCAACATCAAGGGATTGTTGGACAATAATCAGAACCAGATAACCTCTTTGGCCCAGGCATTTTCTGAGGAACAATTTAACTGGAGACCTTCCGATGGTGTAAGATCGGTCGGGGAAGCAATTTTACATGTGGCAAGTGCAAATTATTACCTTGTCTCAAAGCTTGGCTTTGCACCACCCGAGGATGTAAACATTATGACGTTGGAAAAAATTACCGGAAAAGACAATGTGGTTTCCGAACTTAAAAAGTCGTTTGACTTTGTTCATAAGCACATTGGCCAAGTAAAGACGGCGGATTTTTCTAAGGAGGTGGACTTAGGTTTCGCCAAACTAAGTACCCTGTCAACATTGTTGGTGGTGTTGGAACACAGTGGTGAGCATAAAGGGCAATTAATCGCATACGCCCGATCAAACGGCATTACTCCGCCTTGGAGCAATTAATAGTTAATAGTAAAGCGGATGATAAAAAGGTGCTTAACAGCACCTTTTTATTTTATGTTACCCCTTGAATTTTAAAGGCAGATATACGACCCTTTTTGTTTCAAAAAACTCCTCTTCAAAGTAATCTGAGAGCTCAAAAATTTGAACGGTTCGGTAATCTTTCAATTCCTCCTCCAAGTCGCCTCCTTTAAGATAAAGGATGCCATTTCGCCTTTCGTGAATTGAATCCTTTTTTATTCTTCCTTTAATCCATCTGACAAAAGTTGGCATAGCCGCCACTGCCCTACTAACAATAAAATCATGCTGGGTATTTAAATCCTCAACCCGGGAATGTATTGCATTCACATTTGTAAGCCGTAATCCTTCTACCACATCCTGTACCACCTTAATCTTTTTTCCGATAGCATCCACTAAGGTGAATTGGGTATCCGGAAACAGGATAGCCAAAGGAATGCCAGGAAAACCACCTCCCGTACCCACATCTAAAACCGATGCCCCCTGTTTGAATTGATGTATTTTGGCAATGCCCAGGGAATGTAGCACATGACGCAGATAGAGTTCCTCTATATCCTTTCGGGAGACCACGTTGATTTTAAGGTTCCAATCTTTGTACAATTCAGCCAGTAAGGAAAACTGCTCTTTTTGTTTTACGGAAAGCTCGGGGAAGTACTCAAATATTATTTCAAGGGCCATTTTCTGAATGAATATCGCGCAAAAATACCACTTTTAACCTCATAAATTTTTCCCAACGGGCAAAGTATTTTAAATTGGGGGCATTATTAAGTTATCTTTGTAAAAAAACATTTGTATGGAAAGAACGGCCATTCGATTTTCCAGAAAAGATTCAGCGCAATTCTTTAAAACGCTGAACCAAAGGGTCAACGATTATTTTAAAGAGAATAAAATACAAAAAACGGGCAATTGGCGATTACATCTAAAGACGGCCATAATGTTCGCATTATTTCTGACTCCCTATTTTTTGATATTGACCTTGGGTCTTCCAAATTGGGCAAATTTGCTTCTAACTATTGTGATGGGTGTTGGTATGGCTGGCGTAGGAATGAACGTTATGCACGATGGCAACCACGGATCGTACTCGAACAAAAATTGGGTCAATAAATTGATGGGCGGAAGCATATACGTACTTGCGGGAAATGTCTACAATTGGCAGGTTCAACATAACGTTTTGCACCACACTTATACCAATATTCACGAACATGACGAGGATATGGAAGCGGGGCGGATACTTCGTTTCTCAAAACATTCCGAATGGAAGAAATATCATAAATTCCAGCATTACTATTCCCTATTATTGTATGGACTTTTAACTTTTAATTGGGCAATTACTACCGATTTTCAGCAGATGTATCGTTACATGAAGCGTAAATTGTCTTATGGGAAGCTTCCCAGTCCTGCTATTAATTGGACCACGTTGGTCATCACCAAACTCCTTTATATTACCATTTGGATTGTTGTACCCTTAATTTTTGTGGAAATAGCCTGGTGGAAAGTCCTTTTAGGCTTCTTTATTATGCACTATGTGGCCGGCGTAATCCTAAGTGTTGTTTTTCAATTGGCACATATTGTTGACGAGGCAGACACCCCTTTGCCGGATCAAAATGGAACCATGAAGAATACATGGGCAATTCATCAATTGTTCACTACAGTAAATTTTGGCACAAAAAACAGAATTGTCAATTGGTTTACCGGGGGATTAAACCATCAAGTGGAGCACCATATTTTCCCTAACATTAGCCATGTGCATTACACAAAAATCTCAAAAATTGTGAAAGATACGGCCAAGGAATTTAATTTGCCTTACAACGAATATAAAACTACCAGAAAAGCTATAATTTCGCACTTCAAACATTTACGCGAATTAGGCAAACAGCCCAGTTTGCAGTATCATTAATTAATTTTTTATGAACCAATTTTTATCCGAAAGAATCAATAGCATGTCTACTTCGGCCACCTTAGCTATGGCCGCAAAAACAAGGGAACTACGAAATCAAGGAAAAGACATCATTGGATTAAGCCTAGGAGAACCCGATTTTAATATTCCCGATTTTATCAAAGAATCAGCCAAAAAGGCCATTGATGAGAATTATAGCAGCTATTCCCCTGTAGACGGTTATGCCGATCTTAAACAGGCCATTTCGAATAAATTCAAAAGAGACAATAATTTAGATTATACCATTAATCAAATAGTAGTTTCCACGGGTGCGAAGCAGTCATTGGCAAATATAGCCATGGTAATGCTCAATCATGGGGACGAGGTCATTGTTCCTGCTCCCTACTGGGTAAGCTATAGTGATATTGTAAAATTAGCAGAAGGTGTACCTGTAGAAGTGCCCACAGCTATTGAAACCGATTTTAAAATGACTCCGGCGCAATTGGAGGCCGCAATTACCCCAAAAACCAAAATGATTTGGTTCAGCTCTCCTTGCAACCCTAGTGGATCGGTTTACAACAAAACAGAGTTGGAAGGTTTGGCTACCGTCCTAAGAAAACATCCGAATATTTTTGTAGTCTCGGATGAGATCTATGAGCATATAAATTTCAGGGGGGGCCATGTAAGTATTGCGGGAATAGAAGGAATGTATGATAGGACCATTACAGTCAACGGTGTCTCCAAGGCATTTGCAATGACAGGCTGGCGTATTGGTTATATTGGTGCTCCTGAATGGATTGCCCAGGCCTGTACAAAATTCCAAGGCCAAATAACCAGCGGTGCAAATGCAATAGCCCAAAGAGCTACGATAACAGCATTGGAAGCACCCGTTTCAAAAATACAATTCATGATTGATGAATTTCATAAAAGAAGGGATATTCTCCTAGAGCTTTTGGGACAAATTGATGGGTTCAAACTAAATGTACCTGAAGGAGCCTTCTACGTTTTTCCGGATATTTCAAGCTTCTTTGGAAAAACGCTTAAAGGTACAACCATAAACAATGCATCGGACTTCTCTCTATTTTTACTGGAACATGCCTTAGTTGCTACAGTTGGTGGCGATTCATTCGGAAACGATAATTGTATTCGGATTTCATATGCGGCCTCTGAAAAAGAGCTTAGAGAAGCTGCATCTAGGATAAAAGCTGCCCTTGGTTAAACAATACCTAGTATTTCAAATAAAGAAGCCTTTAAGAATGTTAAGTTTTTAGGGGCTTTATACTTTCTTCCAAAAATAAGGGGTTAGAAGAATGAGAACTGTAAAAAGTTCCAATCTTCCGGCCAGCATCAGAAAACTACACCACCATTTTCCCAAATCGGGAAGTCCGTTAAAATTACTCAGCGGATGCAAGCTGCCAAGACCTGGCCCAACATTACCCAGTGAAGTTGCTGCCCCACCAATGGCCGAAATGAAGTCAAGACCTAGTGCACCCAATACCAAAGCCCCAATGATGAATAAAAGCATGTACAATACAAAAAATGCAATAATGTTGTACACAATTTCTTCCTTCACAGTTTTATTGTTATAACGAACAGGTATTATGGCATTAGAGTGCAATGTTCGCTTAAATTCCAAGAGCCCATTCTTTATAATCAATAGGTGGCGCATGACCTTTATACCGCCGGCCGTTGAACCTGCGCATCCCCCAAGGAACATCAAACCAAAAAAGAATATGGTCAGGAAGGGGGTCCAAGTTGTAAAATTAGCTGTAACAAAACCCGTAGTGGTTATAACAGAGGTCACAGCAAATAGGGAATGTCTAAAAGCACTTTCGAAAGGTCCAAGTACCATGGGGTGGTATTCACCAATGGGTACATTGGCCTTAAAATAAACTACAAGGGTGGCAATTATCGTAAAACCGACCACAAATGCCGCGTAAAACTTGAATTCCTCATCCTTAAAAACTCGCTGTACCTTCCCCTTAAATGCAAAATAACTTAACACAAAATTACTACCTGCCAAAAACATAAAAAGAATAACTATGTATTCTATTAAAGGTTGATTGTTCCAATAGGCAAGGCTTAAATTTTTTGTTGAAAATCCGCCCGTTGACAAGGTGGCCATCGAGTGGTTCAAGGCATCAAAAAAGGACATTCCGGCAAGTTTCAAAAGTATCGTTTCCGCTATGGTATATCCAAAATATATTAGCCAAAGTCTTTTGGCAGTATCGGTAATTCTTGGGTGTAGTTTATCTGCGCTAGGTCCTGGTGCTTCGGCAGCAAATAATTGCATTCCACCAATCCCTAAAAGTGGCAATATGGCAATTGCCAGAACGATTATACCCATTCCGCCTATCCAATGTGTAAGGCTTCGCCAGAATAAAATTCCTTCAGGCATGACTTCTATGTCATCTAAAATAGATGCTCCCGTAGTCGTATAGCCTGACACCGTTTCAAAGAATGCATTGGTGATACCTGGAATACTATTAGAAAACAAATAGGGCAACATTCCGGAAAGCGACATGATAATCCATCCAAAGGTCACAATTATATAGCCTTCTTTTCGCTTTACCTCTTTTTTGTGCCCCCTGGTGAAATACATCGCCGAAACACCAATAAACAAAGTGGTTATAGACGCTGTCGTAATATCTAAGGTTGCACCATCATCATAAATTCCACTTACCAATGCGGCCAAAAGCATAAACCCACCATTGCAAAGCAATAAAAGGCCCATAAGATGAACAATGATTCTAGTGTTGAGTTGCATGTTATAAAAATAAGCGCTCTATTGCCGGAATAACTTCTGGTAGGCAACAGACGACCACTCTGTCCCCTGTCTTTATTTCGAACCCGCCCAATGCTATAAATCCCTTTCCGTCTCGGACGACACCGCCAATGGTAGCCTCCTTTGGAAAATCTATCGCTCTAATGGTATTGCCAGCTACACGAGAAGTTGTTTTCACTACAAATTCAAGAATCTCGGCGTTCAAATTGTTGAGGCGCATCAATTCAACCACTTCCCCTTTGCGTATATGCCGCGATATATGATTGGCGGCCAAGAGCTTTTTATTGATCAGTGAATCGATTCCGATGGATTGGGAGAGCTGAAAATAATCCATATTTTCAACCAAGGCTATAGTCTTGATTTTGTGTTTCGATTTAGCCACAAGACAAGACATTATATTCGTTTCCGAGTTACCGGTCACGGCGATAAAAGCATCCATAGATTCCAGATTTTCCTCCTCCAAAAGCTCCACATTTCGGCCATCACCATTTATGACCAGTGCATTCGGAAGCTCATCGGCCAGATCAAAGGCCTTTTCCTTATCCTTTTCTATCAGTTTTACATTGAAGTTTTTAGAGCAAAGATCGCGAGCGGCCTTAAAACCTACTTTACTACCTCCCAAAATCATCACATTTTTTATGTCCTTCTTTTTCTTCCCTGTAAGCTTATAAAGTTCATCAACCCCTTCCTTTACCGTAATAAAATAAACCGTGTCACCTTCTTTAAAAGTTGTATCCCCTCTAGGAATAACCGTAAATTGAGTACCCATTCGCTGAAGGGCAATAGGCATAAAATGTAACTCTGAAAATATTTTTGCCGCCTCTTTCACCATTTTACCTACAAAGGGAGCCGTTTTATCAAGTGTAACACCTATCATTATTAATTTACCTCCGTCAAACTCATAGGTATCGCTAAATGCCGATTTATTCAAGAGCATTTGAATTTCGGTTGCCGCCAATTTTTCTGGTGAAATAAGCTCGTCAATTCCCAAAGCGGTGAACTTTATGGCATCTTTATTCTCTATGAACTCGGTATTTGAAATCCTCGCAATGGTCCGTTTACAACCCAATTGTTTGGCCAACATACAAAGGGTAATGTTCGTTGTCTCAGAAGAAGTAACCCCAATAACCAAATCAGAGTCCTGAACTTGTGCTTCCTTTAATAATGAAAACGAAGTTGCATCACCCCGCAAAACCCTAATATCCAAATGATTATCAGCGTAGGCCAAATTCTCCTTTTGGGTATCTATCAAGGTAATATCCTGAGATTCGTAGGACAGCAATTTGGCCAAATGAAATCCAACTTCACCAGCACCGGCAATTATAATTTTCATTTAATATCTAAGTTGAATTTTACGCTCTTGGCTTACATTGCTGCGACAATCAGAAAGAAGTGTCTTTTTTAACACTTTGGCTTTAATACAGCTCATGTGGTAAAGGGTTGGCAACTATTTGTGGTACAAAATTAAACAAATAATTCTGGTTGTGGGGTAAATTGAAAAAGTAAAAAGTAAGGTGCTTTTTGGGTCGCTAAATATGGGAGGTAACATTATTCATGTCGTATATTTGCCAAAAAATTTAAATGGGCAATAACATCACTCCTTATAAGGATTCCACCCTCGGAAAAAAGGAGCAAGTAACCAAGATGTTCAACACTATCTCAGATAAATATGATGGACTGAATAGAATCATATCCTTTGGAATAGATATTAAATGGAGAAAAAAAGTCGTTGCCCTATTAAAAAAGAAGGCTCCCGAAACCATTTTGGATATTGCCACCGGCACCGGTGATCTTGCGATTAATTTGGTGCAAACGGGAGCCAAAAGAATTGTGGGATTGGATATTTCACCCGGGATGCTGGAAGTTGGAAAAAATAAGATAAGGACAAAAAAACTGGATACTATAATTGAAATGGTTGTTGGTGACAGTGAGAATTTACAATTTGAGGAAAATTCGTTTGATGCCGTAACCGTAGGCTTCGGTGTTCGTAATTTTGAAAATCTTAATAAGGGTCTTTCAGAAATATATAGAGTCCTGAAGCCATCGGGAACCTTCATAGTATTGGAAACCTCTGTGCCGACCAAATCCCCATTTAAACAAGTATATTATTTTTATACCAAACATATACTTCCGAAAATAGGGAAGATTTTTTCAAAGGACACATCGGCCTACTCGTACCTATCTGAATCTGCTTCGGTTTTTCCACATGGTGAAGAGTTCAACAATATTTTACGCAAAATTGGGTTTATAGAGGTAACGAACCGGCCCCAAACTTTTGGGGTGGCTTCGATATACGCTGCAACAAAGTGATCTTTATGAAGAACAGTCTATTATTATTGATCGGTATGGCGCTTTTTTGCCTTCCGATCAGTGCCCAGTTCAATGAAAAACCCGTACTGAACCTAGAGAATGAGGATAAATCTCTTTTTAATTGGGGTTACTTTCTAGGTTTCAATCAATATGATTTTAAGTTTGACTACAAGAACAATGGTGAGGACGTATTGGTTGATAAATCCTTAGGTTTTAATGTAGGCCTTATTGGCGAAATGCGATTGAACGAATTCTTGGATTTACGTTTTGAGCCAGGGCTACTATATAATACCAGAACATTGGGATTTCCAGGTTTTACAGAGGAAAAAAATGCATTGAGGGAAGTAAAGTCTACCTATATCAACTTCCCTTTACTATTAAAAGTAAGCACCAGAAGATTGGGTAATTGGAAACCTTTTCTCATCGGCGGCCTGTCTACCTCTATGAACTTAGGCAGTAACGAAGCAAGTCTCGATGATAATGAAGGCGGTACTTTTCGTATGAAAAAATCGGTTTACAATTATGAAATGGGGTTCGGCATCGATTTCTATTTAGAGTATTTTAAATTTACACCATCCATCCGGGGTATATTTGCCATCAGTGACGAACTTGTTCCTGACAATGACCCTGCCAGTCCTTGGACATCAAATATAGCGGCCATGCGAACGCGTGGAATCTTTATCAATTTTACCTTTGAATAGTATTGAGAAGCGAGATTTGAGAGGTGAGACGAATAGTGATAAAGTGAAGTTGTTGGTTCTCCTCTTGTGAAGTTTTGTGCCGGGCAGTTCGGCAAGCTCACCGTAATACCTGCCGATGTGTGTCAGGAGAGGATTTTTATATAGGATAATTGAAAGCTATGAGGTCGTGAACGAGGAGGTTGAAAAAAATTGAGTTAGAATTTGAGTTCGACGTTTAAACTTGAAACCATCTACCACCAACCGTCAACGAACGACCATCGACAAATCAACACATCAACAGAAAAACCCAAAATAATCAATCGGCGGCAAACAACCATCAACGAACAACCATCAACTCCTTCGTATCTCGTTCAGCAAAATAGCACCTGCAGTTGCCACATTTAGGCTCTCTGCGGTAATTTGACCAAATTGGGGTATACCCATTTTTGAATGGACCAATTCTTCAATTTCCCTAGAAATCCCATTCGCTTCATTGCCCAAAACCAAGACGCCCTTTTCCGGCAATTCTTCTTTGTAAACGGTAGCACCTTCTATAAAAGCCCCGTAAATTCTCGAATCGGATTTTGATAAAAATTCGGCCAGGTCACCATAAACCACATTTACCCTAGAGATAGAGCCCATGGTCGCTTGCAGCACTTTAGGGTTATAACAATCAACCGTATTTATAGAACAAACCAAATGTTTGATTCCAAACCAGTCGCACAACCTGATAATGGTACCTAAATTTCCAGGATCCCTTATGTCATCAAGGGCCACTATCCAGTCTTTAAAATCAACCTGCACTGGTTTCGGTATGTGGAAAATACCCAAAACTCCATTGGGGTTCTTTAATCCACTAATCTGTTCAAAGTCGCGTAGGGAAACTTCAGTTGTATATTCTGATTTGAATTTTCTAAAATGGGGCTCTGTCACATAAATTTTAGCGACCTCAAAATCCGATTCCAGTAGTTCATTAATTGTCTTGATACCTTCCACCACAAACATACCGTGTTCATTTCGGTACTTTTTTTGCTGCAGGCTTTTTATAAGTTTTATTTGGCTTTTAACAACCATAAAAAAATGTATTTTTGATTTCTATGATGATCCATTTGCGCTCCAAAAAGAACATGGCTAAATTAAGCTTATTATTCCTAGCTATTCTTTTTGCTTCATGTAACACTTTGAAAAGGGTCGATGATGATGAGTACCTTGTAGTAAAAAATACAATATTCGCAGATGGTGAAAAAATATACAATGAGAATATCCATAGTCTTATTGTTCAGAGACCTAACAGTTCATTATTGGGTTACCCATTACGACTAAACCTATACAATCTTGCCAAAACGGATCCCGATGCCTCCTATCAAGATTGGCTATATAAAAAGGAAAATAGAAAAAAGAGATTGACCAACCTTCTTTCCGAAAAACAAGTTGATAGGCTAGGGCAATCTTTCATGGTCAAAGGACTTAGTGAATGGCTTAAAAAAATTGGGGAAGCCCCTGTAATCCTTGACACGGCGGCTACACGCAGAACTTTACAGCGTTTAAGTTCATATTACGGAAGCAAAGGATATTTTAACAATAAAACAACTTTTGAGGTTGACAGCGCAAAAGGCAAGCAGCGAGCCAAAGTTGCCTACCAAATCAAATTGGGGAGTCCTTATATTATTGACTCCATTTCTGCGAAAATATCCTCAACTCCCATTGATTCTATTTATGCAATCCACAAAAGTGATTCTTGGGTGAAACAAGGAAACCAATTTGACCTCGTAGACTTTACCGCGGAACGCGAACGCCTAACATCAATATTCAGGAATTCGGGAGTCTATAATTTTCAGGAAAGCTCGATCAATTTTGAAATCGTTCGGGATTCGGTTGCCAAAAGTGATGATAAGCAAATGGACATTCAATTGACGATAGATGACCTTAAAAGGCGTAATGACAGTACCATAACGACTTCCAAGTACAAAGTTTTTAAATTCGACAAAATCAATATTTACACCGACTACCTTTTTAATGAAAGCGATGGTGAATTGCGGTTCGAAAGATTTGGTAATTACACTATCTTTTATAAGAACAAGCTTCGCTATAAACCGAAAACGCTAACGGATGCCATATTTTTTGAAAAGGACAGTGTTTACAGGGATATTGATAGGATCCGGACCATAAGGCAGATAACGAATCTCAATGTTTTCAAATATCCCAACATAACCATTGAAGAAGATAGCACCAAAAATAATTTAACAACGAACATTTATTTATCATCGCGCCCTAAATACTCCTCAGGAACAGATTTTAATGTAACCCACTCCAACATTCAACAAGTTGGCCTTGGCCTTTCACAATCCCTTCAGGCCCGCAACCTTTTTAGGGGAGCCGAGAATTTAAGTCTTTCCGGTCGCGTAAGCATTGGTTCATCCAAAGACCCGAACATTTCCGACAGCCATTTCTTCAATATTCTGGAATATGGGGCCGATCTTAATTTGACCTTTCCCAGAATTTGGGTCCCTTTCATAAATACGGGAAAAATTATTCCTAACTATATGCTTCCTCAAACGCGCATGTCAATAGGAACAACTTCCCAAAGAAATATTGGTTTGGACAAACAAACTTTCAATACTATATTGGGCTATAATTGGACCCCGTCAGAATTTAAGAAACATGCCGTTGAAATATTGAATGTTCAATTTGTGCTCAATTTAAATCAGGAAAGGTTTTTCAGCGTTTACAGAAACACATACAACCGACTAAATAAAGTTGCCGAACCTTATGCGGCCAACGTTCTGGTTTCCGACTTCTTCGAAATCCCTGATGGCGAAACAACGCCTAACCTTATTATTCCAGAGGGAACAACAGGATTCATCAATGCTGTTCAAAATCAAGGATTGATAGCTACAACCGATGCCGATTATATTGAGGTGGTACGAATCGAGGAAAGGAGACAACGACTTACCGAGAACAATCTCATTTTTGCAAGCAACTATACTTTAAACAAGAACAATAGAAATGGCCTCACCGACAACAATTTTTATCAATTTAGGTTCAAATTGGAAAGTGCCGGAAACCTCCTTTCTGGTTTATCGTATCTTATCCCTTTCAATCAAAAAGATGACAAGCTCCTAGTTTTTGGCGTTCCGTACTCGCAGTATGTAAAAACTGAATTTGACTTCATCAAATATTGGGACCTTTCCCGCTCAAACGTGCTGGCATTTCGAAGTTTTCTAGGTATTGCCGTACCCTATGGCAACGCCGACAACATACCCTTCGTACGGAGTTATTTTGCAGGGGGTTCCAACGATAACAGAGCCTGGTATCCCTACTCCCTGGGGCCTGGAAGAACCAAAGCCCTGAACGATTTTAACGAAGCCAATTTAAAAATTGCCCTCAATTTGGAATATCGATTCCCCATTGTAGGCGATGTTAAGGGTGCCTTGTTTGCCGATGCCGGTAACATTTGGAATGTCTTTGACAACGTGGATGATCCCGATGCTGTTTTTAGCGGATTTAATTCTTTGGCCGATATTGCCCTGGGTTCAGGATTCGGTATCAGATACGATTTTACTTATTTTCTTTTTCGATTAGATCTTGGCTTTAAGACCTATAACCCAGCTGAAGAAACTTCAAAAAGATGGTTTAGGGACTATAATTTTAAGAACTCTGTGCTTCAAATTGGAATCAATTATCCTTTTTAGACCTAATATTTTATTACTTTTGCCTCTCACTTTACAAACTAACAGACCAAAAAGATATGGCCCACAACATTAAACCCGGTGTAGCCACCGGTGACGAAGTTCAAAGGATTTTCAATTACGCAAAAGAAAAAGGATTTGCACTACCCGCAGTCAATGTAGTCGGGTCAGACACTATAAATGGTGTACTTGAAACTGCTGCCAGTCTAAATGCCCCTGTAATTATACAGTTCTCAAATGGTGGAGCACAGTTCAATGCAGGCAAAGGATTGTCAAATGAAGGGCAGCAAGCGGCCATTTTAGGGGCCATTGCAGGTGCAAAACATGTACATCAGTTGGCTGAGGCATATGGTGCTACCGTAATACTGCATACAGATCATTGCGCAAAAAATTTATTACCTTGGATAGATGGCTTGCTTGATGCAAGTGAGGAGCATTTCGCTGCCACTGGCAAGCCTTTATTTAGTTCCCACATGATCGATCTTTCCGAAGAACCCATTGAGGAAAATATTGAAACTTGTAAAAAGTACCTGGAGCGTATGAGTAAAATGGGAATGACCCTCGAAATTGAGCTCGGTATTACTGGGGGTGAAGAAGATGGTGTGGATAATTCCGACGTTGATGATTCCAAACTGTATACCCAGCCCGAGGAAGTAGCATATGCTTATGAAGAACTTTCCAAGGTAAGTCCGCGATTTACCGTCGCAGCTGCTTTTGGGAATGTGCATGGGGTGTATAAGCCGGGGAATGTAAAACTGACTCCAAAAATCCTGAAAAATTCCCAGGAGTTTATCTCAAAAAAATATGGTGTTGAACCTAATCATATCGATTTTGTTTTTCACGGTGGATCGGGTTCTACAGTAGAGGAAATAAGAGAAGCCATCGGTTACGGCGTAATAAAAATGAACATAGATACCGATATGCAGTATGCATTCCTTGCCGGTATTCGTGATTATATTCAGAATAAAAAGGACTTTTTGCAATCCCAAATTGGAAATCCAAATGGTCCGGACGAACCCAATAAGAAATACTACGACCCAAGAGTTTGGTTGCGCGAAGGTGAAAAGACGTTTGTTGAGCGCTTGAAAAAAGCTTTTGCCGATTTAAACAATGTAAATACATTATAATTTCCGCTCTAAACAAGGTAACCTAAAATGGAACATATGTCTCTTTGGTTTAAAAGAAAGGAAAAAGGAATCCAGACTTCAACGGATCAAAAAAAGGATACGCCCAAAGGTCTTTGGTACAAATCACCAACAGGCAAAATCGTTGAATATGATGAGTTGGCCAAAAACTTTTATGTAAGCCCTGAAGATGATTATCATGTACGAATAGGAAGCAAGGAGTATTTTGAGATGCTTTTCGACGAAAACAAGTTCACAGAACTTGATACGAAGCTTACCTCAAAAGATCCATTGAAATTTGTTGATACAAAGTCCTATGCAGAGCGGCTAAAAGCGGCCCAGAAAAAAACGGGTCTCAAAGATGCAGTACGAACCGCAGTTGGAAAATCAAAAGGTAAAGATCTGGTTGTTGCCTGTATGGATTTTGCCTTTATTGGAGGTTCCATGGGGAGCGTTGTAGGGGAGAAAATTGCCAGGGCAATCGATTATTCGATCAAAAAGAAAATTCCCTTTCTCATGATTTCCAAATCTGGAGGCGCGAGAATGATGGAAGCGGCACTTTCACTAATGCAATTGGCAAAGACTTCGGCCAAGCTGGCGCAATTATCGGATGCTGGAATACCGTATATTTCATTATGCACAGACCCCACAACAGGAGGTACTACCGCGTCGTATGCAATGTTGGGAGATGTTAATATTTCGGAGCCTGGGGCTCTTATAGGTTTTGCCGGTCCGCGTGTGGTAAAAGAAGCTACGGGAAAGGATCTTCCAGAAGGTTTCCAGACGGCAGAATTTGTTTTGGAGCATGGTTTTTTGGATTTTATTGTACACAGAAGAGACCTTAAGAAAAAAGTAAATCTCTATCTTGATTTAATACAGAACAACGCTATTAGGAAGTAAAGAAATTAATATTATCTTTGCCGCCTGATTGAAGGACAGTCAGATACATAAAAATCATTTAAAATAATATTGGAATGTATTTAACCAAAGAAGTAAAGGCCGAAATCTTTAAGAAACACGGCGGAAAAAAAGAGAACACAGGTTCTACGGAAGGACAGATCGCGTTGTTTACACATCGGATCAATCACTTAACTGGCCATCTTAAAAATAACCACAAAGACTACAACACTGAACGTTCGTTGGTTCGTTTGGTAGGTAAAAGAAGAAGCCTTCTTGATTATATGATAAAGAAAGATATTGTAAAATATCGTGAACTTATCAAAGAATTGAATATTAGAAAGTAAATACATAGGGGCTGAAAATTTCAGCCCCTATTTTTTAATAAAGTCCTTATACTTTTCAATAAGGCGATTACAAAAAGCTGCACACAGTTTTTCATTGGTCAACACAACACACACTCCGACCAGTAAGAATGGCGGATAGACCATTGTTTAATAAATCCGGTTGTAACCGGGTTTTAAATCAAATTTATGATACCAAAAGTATTTAGAGAGGTCATCGACCTTGGTGATGGCAGACAAATCTCCATCGAAACCGGCAAATTGGCAAAACAGGCCCATGGTTCTGTAGTTGTACAATCGGGAAAATGTATGTTGTTGTGTACCGTTGTATCCAACTACCAACAAAGTGATGTGGATTTTCTTCCATTGACGGTGGATTACCGTGAAAAATTTGCAGCTTCAGGACGGTATCCTGGTGGTTTTTTCAAAAGAGAAGCACGACCAAGTGATGGTGAAGTATTGACAATGAGGCTAGTAGACCGTGTATTGCGTCCGCTTTTCCCAAAGGATTATCACGCTGAAACGCAAGTAATGATCCAATTAATGTCCCATGATGAGGATGTTATGCCAGATGCGATGGCCGGTTTGGCGGCTTCTGCGGCAATTCAACTTTCAGATTTTCCATTTGAATGTGCTATTTCGGAATGCCGTGTAGGGCGTGTTGATGGGAAATTCATCATTAATCCAACTAGAGCTCAATTATTGGAATCGGACATTGATATGGTTATTGGTGCTTCAGCTGACTCCGTAATGATGGTGGAAGGTGAAATGGGGGAAATTTCAGAAGAAGAAATGGTCGAGGCTATTAAGTTTGCCCATGATGCCATTAAAATACAATGTACGGCCCAATTGAAGTTAGCGGAAAAAGTGGGCAGAAAAGAGGTTCGTGAGTATACTTTGGAAAGAGAAGATGCCAACCTAGAGAAGAAAATACGGGCAATGGCTTATGATAAAGTGTATGCAGTTGCGAAAAAGGCTTCGGCCAAACATGAAAGGAGTGCCGCTTTTGATGAAATAAAAGAAGAAGTGAAAGCGTCTTTTTCTGAAGAAGAAACTGCAGATTATGGCAGTTTAATTTCAAGGTATTTTTACAAAGCCGAAAAAGCAGCTGTTCGTGACCTTACCTTAAATGAAGGATTGCGACTGGATGGAAGGAAGACCGATGAGATCCGTCCTATCTGGTGTGAGATTGATTATTTACCATCTACCCATGGCTCTGCCATTTTTACAAGAGGTGAAACCCAGGCTTTGGCTACTGTTACCTTGGGAACTTCCAGGGAGGCCAACCAAATTGATATGCCATCCTACGAAGGTGAAGAAACCTTTTATCTACATTATAATTTCCCTCCTTTCTCCACGGGTGAAGCAAGACCTATCCGCGGAACATCAAGAAGGGAAGTCGGTCATGGCAACTTGGCACAACGTGCCCTAAAAGGCATGATTCCCTCAGATTGCCCATATACAGTGAGGGTGGTATCCGAAGTACTTGAAAGCAATGGGTCGTCTTCAATGGCAACCGTATGTTCTGGTACAATGGCACTTATGGATGCTGGGGTTCAATTAAAAAAACCGGTATCCGGCATCGCAATGGGCTTGATTTCAGATTCTGAAACAGGCAAGTATGCTGTATTATCCGATATTCTTGGTGATGAAGATCATTTAGGGGATATGGATTTTAAAGTTACGGGTACTGCGGACGGAATTACTGCTTGTCAAATGGACATTAAAGTAAAAGGATTGTCCTATGAAATATTGGTGAAAGCCTTGAAACAAGCCGCGGCAGGTAGACTTCATATATTGGAGAAACTGGTAGAAACTATTGCTACTCCCAACCCAGATGTGAAACCACACGCTCCTAAAATGGTCACAAGAACCATTCCTGGTGACTTTATCGGTGCTTTGATCGGCCCTGGTGGTAAAGTAATTCAAGAATTACAAAAAGCGTCAAAAACGACTATTGTAATCAATGAAGACCCGCTTACAGGTGAAGGCAACGTTGAAATACTAGGAACCTCTCAAGAGGGTATTGATATGGTATTGGCAAAAATTGATTCGATACTATTCAAGCCAGTTGTGGGTGAGGCTTACAAAGTAAAGGTCATTAAAATGTTAGATTTTGGTGCTGTAGTAGAATATTTAGATGCTCCGGGCAATGAAACACTTTTACATGTATCCGAATTGGCTTGGGAACGAACTGAAAATGTAACCGATGTTGTAAATATGGGTGATGTTTTTGAAGTAAAGTATTTCGGTGTAGACCCTAAGACCCGCAAGGAAAAAGTGTCTCGTAAGGCATTATTGCCTAAACCGGAAGGTTATGTTGAAAGACCACCTCGTAGCAATGATCGAGGTAGGGATGATCGAAGAGGAGGCGGAAGGGATAGCCGTGACCGAGATCGTAAACCAAGAAGGGATTAGAAACCAACCAATTTATGAAAAGCCACAAGTATCATCTGATACTTGTGGCTTTTTAATGCAATTTAACCGAATAATCGAGTTTTTTTAATCGGTTTGTAACATTTCCAGCTTTTTTACGTATAAGTATATGCAGTCTATGCGACACGAACTTAACTTATTTAAATGAGACAGCTTAAGATTACAAAACAGGTCACCAATAGGGAGACCGCATCTTTGGACAAGTACTTGCAAGAAATTGGCAAAGTTGACTTGATTACTGCAGATGAAGAAGTAGAATTGGCACAACGAATCAAGGCAGGCGATCAGGCAGCCCTTGAAAAACTCACCAAAGCCAATCTTCGATTCGTGGTATCGGTCGCAAAGCAGTACCAAAACCAAGGACTTACACTTCCGGATTTGATCAATGAAGGAAACTTGGGATTGATCAAAGCCGCACAACGTTTTGACGAAACCCGTGGATTTAAATTTATATCCTACGCCGTTTGGTGGATCCGTCAATCGATTTTACAGGCTTTGGCAGAACAATCCCGTATTGTTAGATTGCCTTTGAACAAAATTGGATCTATCAATAAGATAAATAAGACATTCGCATTTTTAGAGCAGGCACACGAGCGTCAACCTTCCGCCGAAGAAATTGCGAAAGAATTGGATATGACCGTAGAGGATGTGAAGCAATCCTTGAAAAACTCTGGACGACACGTATCAATGGATGCCCCTTTGATCGATGGTGAAGATTCCAACCTTTATGATGTACTTCGTAGTGGTGAGTCCCCTAATCCAGATCGTGAATTATTGCATGAATCTTTGAGGAGCCGAAATAGAGCGCGCTTTGGAAACATTGACACCAAGGGAGGCAGATGTTATTCGTTTGTATTTTGGATTGGCAGGCCAGCACTCCATGACGTTGGAGGAAATAGGTGAAACATTTGACCTTACAAGAGAGAGAGTTCGTCAGATTAAAGAAAAAGCAATCAGAAGGTTAAAACATACCTCAAGAAGTAAGATATTGAAGACTTATCTTGGCTAAATCAACTGCCATGATGTCAATTGTCAGGGGCCAAGACACAAATTATGTGTTAAATATTCCATAAATTGGAATTTTGGAACAAAAGTTGTAATTTGTGAAACATAACAACAGTTTATCATGACTGTTCGTTTTTTGATTGATGAATAAACTCCGGCTGATTACCGGAGTTTTTTCATTTAAGAAATTGCCTCTAACCCCCAATATCATGGTATTAAAGATTATTTTCGTAACCGCTTTATGATTATAATTTCAAGGTAAAGATCTTGATCAAACCAAAAAAATATGGATTCACCAGATAACATTCAACCCAACAATCCCTTACATGGTGTAAAATTATTGGACATTTTGGAGTATCTGACCCAAATATATACATGGGATGAATTAGCGGCCAGAATTAATATCAATTGTTTTAAAAGTAATCCGTCTATAAAATCTTCATTGAATTTTTTAAGGAAAACACCTTGGGCCAGGGAAAAAGTAGAGCAGCTTTATCTAAAATCAATCGGCAAATAAAAACGAATGGCTTTTAACATTGTTCTAATAGAACCCGAAATACCCAATAATACGGGTAATATAGGAAGATTGGCTTTGGCCACCGGTTCAAATCTTCATTTGGTAAAACCATTTGGTTTTGAACTTGATGATAAAAGGGTAAAACGCGCGGGCCTTGATTATTGGAAACATCTTTCCCTTCATCTATATGAAAGCCTGGATGATTTTTTTTTAACCCATGGGGATAAGACAATGGCATTTTTTTCAAGCCATGCCGCCCAAGAACATTGGTCCTTGACTTATGAGGCCAATATGTTTCTAATTTTTGGGAAAGAATCGGTTGGACTATCAAAGGAAATAACCGACAAATATGTTAAACAGCTTTATAAAATTCCCCTCTATAATAAACATATTCGCAGCTTAAACCTATCCAACGCCGTTGGAATTTCCCTATATGAAGGATTAAGGCAACTTCAATTGCATTATTAACAATTCTCTTGACTCTTGGACTACTTTCGACAGGCCATTGTAACTTTTATTGGACAGTTTTAATACTTTTATAAAAATGAAATTTATCTTCTATCATGGTTAAAAATAATTATGGGGTGCTTTTTGTACTATTCGTCTTTAGCATTTCAGGCGCATTTGCCCAAAAGAAGTCGAAAATTACAACTCCAGCTAACCAACCAATTGACAAAAGCTTCTATGAGGGATTGGAATGGCGAAATATTGGTCCCAACCGCGGTGGTCGCTCTTTAGGTTCTGCCGGTAGCCCCGGTAGACCCAATGAATATTATTTTGGAGCTACAGGGGGAGGTCTATGGAAAACGACCGATGGTGGCAACGAATGGGCACCTGTCACCGATGGACAGATTACAAGTTCTTCCGTGGGTGCAGTTGCCATCGCCGAAACCAATCCAGATATTGTATATATTGGCATGGGCGAGGTGCAATTAAGGGGAAGTATAACACAAGGAGATGGGGTTTACAAAACCAAGGATGGCGGAAAAACATGGCGTCATTTAGGATTAAAGGAAACACAGGCCGTTGCGCGCATTCGAATTCACCCTACCAATCCAGATATTGTTTATGTGGCTGCATTGGGCCACCCCTATGGCGAAAATGAAGAGCGTGGTGTCTTCCGTAGCAAGGATGGCGGAAATACTTGGGATAAGGTCTTGTACGTAAGCAACAAAGCGGGTGCCGTAGATTTGATTATAGACCGCAATAATCCTAAAGTTCTCTACGCCAGCACATGGCAAGTTTATCGTAAGGCATGGAAGATGTGGGGTGGTGGCCCCGATTGCAAACTATGGAAATCGGTTGATGGTGGTGACACTTGGATCGATTTGACCAATAATCCCGGCATGCCCGTGGGACCGCTTGGAAAAATTGGGGTCACCGTGTCACCAGCAGATTCAAATAGGGTCTGGGCCATTGTTGAGGCCAATGAAGGTGGAGTTTTTCGTTCAGACGATGCTGGCAAGACATGGCAACGTACCAATGAAGAACGTAAACTACGACAACGGGCTTTCTATTATTCCCGCATCTATGCGGATCCTTGGGACAAAGAGACAGTTTATGGCCTAAATGTAGATTTCTGGAAATCGACAGATGGTGGAAAAACATTTGACACCGAAATAAAAGTCCCACATGGCGATAACCATGATCTTTGGATAGATCCCAATAACCCAGACCGCATGATAAGCTCCAATGATGGCGGTGGTATCGTTAGTATCAACGGTGGTAAAACTTGGACAGAAGAGGATTATTGTACCACCCAATTATATCATGTAATGGCTACAAGTGATGTGCCATACCATGTTGCTGGCGCACAGCAAGATAATAGCACTTTAGCCATTCCCAGTGATGGCTGGGAATACATGCAAGCTGGCGGGCCCAACCATGGCTGGTATTATGAAGTCGGGGGCGGAGAAAGTGGATGGATCACACAGCATCCGGAAAATGCGGATATTTTTTATGCGGGAAGTCAAGGTGCTCTTTTAACAAGATATGATAGAAGCAACGGCCAGTCAAGAGATATTCAAGTATATCCGCGATTCTTTTCCGGGGAACCGGCAAGTGCCTTGCCCGAAAGATGGCAATGGACATTCCCTATTATGTTCGCCCCACAAGATTCAAAAGTGATGTACACTTGTTCCCAACATGTTTGGAAAACAACCAATGACGGACAGTCTTGGGAAAAAATAAGTCCAGACCTAACGTATGCCGATCCTTCTACTCTTGGTGTTACTGGCGGAATCATTACCAATGACATGAACGGTCCAGAGATTTATGCAACGGTATTCGCCCTAGCACCTTCTTTTCATGATATCAATACTATTTGGGCAGGATCAGATGATGGAAAAATACATATTACAAGAGATGGAGGTAGGAATTGGTCAGATATTACACCCAAAGATTTACCTAAATTTTCAAGGGTTAGCATCATAGATGAATCAAAACATCGTCCCGGAACTTTGTTTGTAGCCGCGAATAGATATCAGGTCGACGACCGACAACCGTATGTCTTCAAAACCCATGATTATGGTGAAACATGGACAAAAATTATTGATGGCATTGAGGATGGTCACTTCGCAAGGGCCATTCGCGAGGATCCAGTGCGCGAAGGTTTGCTCTTTTTGGCAACGGAACACGGAGTATATTTTTCAATGAACGATGGTGGGCTGTGGCAAAGTTTACAACTAAAACTCCCTGATACACCTATACGGGATTTAGTCATCAAGGATAATGATGTGGTATTGGGTTCCCATGGCCGTGGTTTTTGGATTCTTGATGACATTCAACCACTAAGACAATATACTGATGAAATGAAAAACCGATCCGCTACCCTTTTTCAACCATCGGATGCTATTCGTGGTATCGGAGATGCGACTTTTCAATATTATTTAAAAGAGCAACAGGATACAATAACATTTGAGATATTGGATGCCAATGATAAGCTGATCAACACATTCACAGGTAGTAAACCAAAATATGAAGTTGATCCAGACCTTCCATGGTGGAAGAAAGGAGGGTCTTCCAAACCAACTACTGCCAATGGTTTGAACACTTTTAAATGGGATATGAGGTATCCGGGGGCCGTTGAATTTGAGGGTATGATAATCTGGAGTGGCGCACCCCAAAGAGGCCCAAAAGCGCCATTGGACAATTATAAAGTGCGTATGAAAACAAAGGACTATGAAAAAACCTACCCTTTTTCAATACGTATGAACCCCAATCTTAAAGGGATAACCGATGGAGATTTAAAGGAGCAATTTGACTTGGCGGAAAAAATTATGAAGAAAACAAGTGCCGCCAATGAAGCTGTCATCAAAATTCGGGATATTCGAAAAAAGATAAACGATAATAGGGAAAAAATTAATGAATCTGATTTCAAGAATGCCATAAACCCTTTTTTAACCAAGATGGCAACAATTGAGGAAAATCTGTATCAAGTAAAAAATCAGTCAGGACAAGATCCCCTTAATTTTCCAATAAAATTGAACAATCGACTTGCCTCTTTGAGGCGAAGTGTTGAAGATGGTGACGCAAAACCAACCGATGGGGCCTATCTGGTTTTTGGGGAATTATCGGCCGAACTTGAAAAGGAGTTATCGAATCTTGACAACGTTTTAAAAGAAGGGCTCCCCATCGTTAATGAGCAATTAAAAAAAGTGGGGGTATCAGATATAAAGTTATAATCAATTTTCAGGAACAGACGATTCATTACCTTTGTAAATAATTACGATTGTGTAGCAAATGAATAAGACAAAAATTGCCCCTTCACTCCTAGCAGCAGACTTTGGAAATCTTCAAAGAGATGTTGAAATGGTCAATGAGAGCCAGGCCGATTGGCATCACATTGATGTAATGGACGGTCTGTTCGTACCCAACATATCTTACGGAATGCCTGTGATAAAGGCAATTGTCAAAACTGCTACCAAGCCATTGGATGTTCACCTTATGATAGTTGACCCCGATCGTTATATAACAACTTTCGCCAAGCTGGGTGCAAACATATTAACCGTACATTATGAAGCCTGTACCCATCTTCATAGAACGCTGCAAGCCATAAAAGAAGAAGGCATGCAAGCTGGGGTGGCCTTAAATCCCCATACAAACATCAATGTACTTGAAGATACCATACGCGATATTGACCTGGTCTGCTTAATGAGTGTCAATCCAGGTTTTGGCGGCCAGTCCTTTATTGAAAACACGTATAACAAATTAAGAGATCTGAAAGCACTGATTCAACATAAAAAGGCAAAAACACTGATAGAAATTGATGGAGGAGTAACATCCCAAAATGCCAAAGTACTTGTAGATGCCGGAGCCGATGTATTGGTAGCGGGAAGTTTTGTCTTCTCAAGTACGGATCCTTTACAGACTATTAAAGAGCTAAAGCAAATTGCCGGATGAGGGACCAATATGATTTGGTCATAATTGGAGGCGGCCCTATAGGACTAGCGTGCGGATTAGAGGCCAAAAAGAAAGACCTCAAATATCTTATTCTTGAAAAGGGACCCATTGTAAACTCCCTTTTCAATTACCCTGTAAACATGCAATTTTTTTCCTCTTCCGAAAAATTGGAAATTGACAATGTTCCTTTTATAAGTAAAGAGGCGAAACCGAAGCGAAGCGAAGCCTTGGAGTATTATAGAAGAATTGCGACCTCGAACGAATTGAGCATTCATCTTTTTGAAAAAGTTGAAAAAATCAAAAAAAAAGATGCCATATTTTCTATCAAAACCGATAAAAGCTCTTATTTGGCGCACAATGTTATCTTGGCGACCGGTTTTTATGATTTGCCCAACACCCTGAATGTTCCGGGCGAGAAATTGCCCAAAGTTTCCCATTACTACAAAGACCCTCACTATTATGCCGGTCAAAAATTGGCCATCATAGGTGCCAGCAATTCTGCCATAGATGCGGCGTTGGAGTGTTGGAGGAAAGGTTCTGAAGTAACATTGATTATCAGGGGCAATGAAGTGGGGCAACGTGTAAAATATTGGGTACGGCCAGATATTATTAATCGCATCGAAGAAGGTAGTATTAAAGCATACTATAGTTCGGTGGTAAAAGAAATCACTCAAAAGGAAATTATAATCGAAACCCCAGAAGGTATCCTCAAATTAGAGAACGACTTTGTGCTATCTCTTACAGGATATAAACCGGACTTTGGGTTTTTACAAAAATTGGGTGTTGAACTTTCCAATGATGAAAAAATACTGCCTCAATACAACCCTGACACCATGGAGACCAATATTGATGGACTTTATTTAGCCGGAGTCATTTGCGGCGGTATGGAAACCCATAAATGGTTCATCGAAAATTCTCGGGTGCATGCACCTATGATCGTGAATGCTATTTTGGAAAAAAAATCTAAATAGAACGTACCAAGTCTTGTCTTAATTGGGCATGGCAGGCAATTTCCAACCATTATGATAGGTATGATCAACATACTCCTTGGCCGATTCAAGTGCATTTAAGGTAACGTTTTGAACATTCCATTGGGGAAGTCCGTTTTGCATTTGAAATCCAAAGTGCTCTATTACTTCCATCGTTTCGTCGGGGCCAATGTTCGTAAAACGCATGTTTGGCCCGTCCCACTTTAAGGTTTTGTGCAATCCTTTGAGCCGAATGGCCAAAACGCCCAATAGCACCATTTCGTTAAAGGGGCCCGAATAGGCAAAATTTGCCGAGCCTTCCACCCTATTGTCTTTGGATTCTTTACACGCCCTTATCCAATCTTGCTCATGTGGGCCATCAATATACCCAACCGCTCCTGGAATGCGTCTCAGACTAGTTTGAACATTTGGTATTCTACCCGATAGTAATCGGGGATTGAAGCCTCCACAGTCGCATATTAATGTATCTTTTGTACCGATGAACATACAGCCTCCCAAACCATCCCTTATAAGCGGCTCTCCGTCAGGCAACAATAAAGGCCGGTCCGGTAAAAATCCACCATCATACCAATGCACACTAACAGCGGGCATTTTTAGATCTTTCATATCCTCCCTGGCCGGAAAATCAAATCGCACCTTTTCACCTTGCGGTGCACTTTCTGTATTTACGGTTGTGGAACTACCCGAGATTGAAACAGGATATTTTAACTTCAGGGCGCGATAGATCGGATCCATTACATGGCATGCCATATCACCAAAGGCCCCGGTTCCAAAATCCCACCAACCACGCCAGTTCCAAGGAGTATATATTTCGTGGTAAGGGCGCATGGTTGCCGGGCCGATGAACATTTCCCAATTAAAATTATTGGGAACCTGCATTGTTTCCTTAGGCATTTCCAGCCCTTGCGGCCAAATAGGGCGATCTGTCCAGGCATGTGCTTCCAGTACTTCCCCAATTTCACCGTTCCATATCCATTCGCAAGTTTGGCGAACACCATCCCCTGAGTTGCCCTGGTTTCCCATTTGGGTCGCAATAGGGAATTTCTCCGCCAACTTGGTCAACAAACGGGACTCATAAACCGAATGTGTCAACGGTTTTTGACAATATACATGTTTGTTCAGGGTCATGGCGGTAGATGCAATGATGGCGTGCGTATGGTCCGCAGTGGCCACCAAAACGGCATCCATTGATTTGCCCAATTCATCATACATTTTACGCCAATCGTAATATTTCTTCGCCTTTGGAAATTCGTTGAAACACCGTTGGCTATAGTTCCAGTCAATATCGCACAGGCCGATTATATTTTCGGAATTCATGGCCATAAGGTTGTTATAACCCTTCCCACCAACACCTATACCTACAATATTCAGTTTGTCGCTTGGCGCCTTGTGCCCAAGTCCGCTAATTGTATAACTGGGAACAATGGTAAATCCTACTCCAGCGGCTACTGATTTCTTGACAAAACTTCTTCGGGTATTATCTTTTTCCATCTTATTAAAAGTTTAATCCGCTCCTTGATCTTAAAATGCGTTAGTCATTTTTCTAAAGTGAATATTCGAGCAAACTATTAAATGTATAAAAAATACCTCCTATTTGTCAATTGTAAAATAAGAACTTGTTGAAAATTAAAAATATGCATGAGGAAATTATATAGTAAGGATTGTCCCCACTTTTCCCTCAAAGCTCCGCTTTGAAAGTAGAAAAAGTACTAAATCAAAAAAACAAGCTTTAGGATTGGCTTGCTTTTTCCGCTTATTATTGACCGCTGAGGGATTTCATATCCCTATGTACTCCCGTGTGAAAATAGCAGGCCCTGGCTGCGCCGTTGGCCTTTCTTTGCTGCGGAACTTAGTGGAGGGATTTCATATCCCTATGTACTCCCGTGTGAAAATAGCAGGTCCCGGCTGCGCCGTTGGCCTTTCTTTGCTGCGGAACTTAAAAGCGCTGCTTTTTGTTCCGCAGCAAAGAAAGGCCCACCACTTTCGTGGTGGGCCTGCTGCTTTAAGTGACCGCGGAGGGATTCAAACCCCCAACCCTCAGAGCCGAAATCTGATGCGCTATTCAGTTGCGCCACGCGGCCAAAATTAACCTAACTTACTTTTTACAATATTCGATATGGTCTTCCCATCCGCCTTACCTGCCAGTTCCTGGGATACGATACCCATAACCTTGCCCATATCTTTCATACCTGCTGCTCCCGTTGCGCTGATCGCCTTCTCCACAACTTTTTCAATGGCCTCTTCGCTCAGCTGCTCCGGCAAAAACGTTTCAATGATCGCTACCTGCGCCAATTCAGGGGCAGCCAAATCCTCCCTGCCTTGGGCATTGTAAATGGTGGCACTGTCCTTTCGCTGCTTTACCAAACGCTGCACAAGTTTAATTTCATCATCGCTTGAAAGTCCTGCCCCACCCCCTGTTTCCGTCTGTGCCAATAAAATAGCCGATTTAATGGCGCGAAGCGACTCTAAGGCCACTTTATCCTTAGCTTTCATGGCCAATTTCATTTGCTCCATTACCCGGTCCTGAAGGCTCATACTTATACTTTTTTTGGACTGCGAAGATAAAAAATAAACCCGAAAATCGATATAATTTCCGGGTTTAAAATTATGGTACGGATCTGTAAAGGATTCCTAGTCTACATTGTCATGTAAAAATGAATTATTAGATCTTAATTGGATCTCATCATTGCTATCTTCACTTAAGGTAGTCCGGGAAAACTTATTTTCCCTGGGGTTATCTTGAAGATTAATGCCCTGTCTCTTATAGGCAGGTTCTTTTTCGATTTCATCAATATTGCTAAGACTACTGTTGAACTTGTAATTGAAGTCCTTCAACTTTCTTCTGCGCTCATCTGCCCTTTCCTTTAACAGTTCTTCCAGTGGCGTATCCATTGGGTCAATTTCCTTGTTTGGATCTACAGCGGCATTGGGCCTGTTCTCTTTTACTACTTTCCTTTCAAAGATCAACTCATCCTCGATGATTTTGGGCTCAAACTCTTCGGCCTTGGATTTGGCACCCGTAAGCCGATTTTCCAATTCCATATAATCGTCCAAGCTATATCGGGTCTCACCTTCCTTATTGTATTCCAAAACCGGGATAACCTCAATATGATCATTGACATCCATTGATTTTACCTCCTCATCCAAACTAAACGTAATTACATTTTCTTGCTCATTCTCCTCCGAATCGGACAAAGGCAAATCAAAGCTGATGGCAAATTGATCTTCTTCTATATTTCTAGAAACAGTTTCTTTTTGGTTTCTATTTAATTCCTGGTTCTTCAATTTTTCCTTTGAGGGAATAAATACGAAATCATCTTCTGAAACATTCTTGGCAATCACCTCTTCATAAAAAACATTGAAGTTTTTAATATAATTGGTGGTTGGAATGAGCTCCATTTCATCTTCTTCATCGAAGTTGTGCTTAAGGATAGGCCCTTCAATCAAATCCTCTTCAACCAATTGGTGAATTACTGGGGTACGGGATATAAGGTTATGAACCGCTTTTTGTTCATCCTCAAGGGTATGGATAATTTTTTTTGATTCGGTATTTACGATATCATCCTGTTGATCAATATTAAATCCCGTGGCGATTACGGTAACGGCTATTGAATCCGCCAAATCGGTATCCTCACCGACACCCATAATGATATTTGCACCATGACCGGCTTCTGCCTGTATATGATCATTGATCTCGCCTATTTCATCAATGGTAATCTCTTTTGAACCCGATACTATCAATAACAGTACATTTTTAGCCCCTGAAATTTTATTGTCGTTCAACAATGGCGAATCCAAAGCCTTCATAATGGCCTCGTTGGCCCTTGCCGATCCAGACGCAATTGAGGAGCCCATAATGGCAGTGCCACTATTTGACAATACGGTTTTTGCATCGCGTAAATCTATGTTTTGGGTATAGTGGTGTGTAATTACCTCGGCAATTCCGCGAGCAGCGGTCGCCAATACTTCATCGGCCTTTGAGAAGCCGGCCTTAAATCCCAAGTTGCCATATACTTCCCTTAATTTATTGTTGTTGATTACAATGAGCGAATCAACATTATTGCGCAATCTTTCTATACCCAACTGAGCTTGTTGGCATCTCATTTTACCCTCAAATTGAAAGGGCATGGTCACGATACCCACTGTAAGAATATCCATTTCCTTTGCAAGCTTTGCAATAACGGGAGCAGCACCAGTACCTGTTCCCCCGCCCATACCTGCGGTAATGAATACCATTTTCGTATTATGATCCAACATATTCTTTAAGTCCTCCAAGCTTTCAATCGCTGCCTGTTCACCAACTTCCGGGTTGGCACCAGCTCCAAGTCCTTCCGTAAGTGAAACACCCAATTGAATTTTATTCGGCACAGGGCTATTGTCAAGTGCCTGCGAATCTGTGTTTAGGATAACAAAATCCACTCCATTGATTCCGGCCTTGAACATATGGTTTATGGCATTGCTGCCACCACCGCCTACACCTATAACTTTAATTACGTTGCTTTGATTCTTGGGAAGATCAAATGCTATTCCTTCAAATTCAATGTTGTTGCTCATACTTTGTATTTACTGGTTAATTTTTTTCTATTGAATGGAAATATTATTCTGCATTATCCAAAAAGTCCTTTAGCTTTTCGGACCATTTATCAAAAACAGATTTTCGTTCGCGTTTTGTTTTTCCTCTTGAAATCATTATATCCTCATCATCATCCGCATAAACCAATTCTTCCTTTTCGTTGGACAACTCCTTTATTACGGGCATACGACGTTGATTTCGGACTGCATTCATCAATAATCCCACGGCCGTGGCATACAACGGACTTGCGATCTCTTCATCGGAATCGCCCGCCAAATGTTCATTGGGGTAGCCTATTCTGGTATCCATTCCCGTAATATATTCAACCAATTGTTTCAGATGTTTCAACTGACTACCACCACCGGTCAACACAATACCTGCAATAAGTTTCTTTTTCTGCTCATCGTGGCCGTAATTCTTGATTTCAACATATACCTGCTCAACTATTTCCACAACACGGGCATGAATAATTTTAGAAAGATTCTTTAAGGTAATTTCCTTAGGTTCGCGTCCGCGCAATCCAGGGATCGAAACTATTTCATTGTCCTTATTCTCACCGGGCCATGCAGAACCAAATTTCACTTTCAATAATTCCGCTTGTTTTTCTATAATGGAGCATCCTTCCTTGATATCTTCCGTAATGACCCCACCGCCGAAAGGGATTACCGCGGTATGACGAATTATACCATCCTTAAAAATGGCAAGGTCAGTTGTGCCACCTCCTATATCTATGAGTGCAACACCAGCTTCTTTCTCCTCTTGACTCAATACTGCTTCAGAAGACGCAAGGGGCTCCAATGTGATGTTCCCAAGATTTAGGCCTGCGCTTTTTATACACCTGCCCACATTTTTTATTGATGAAACCTGGCCTACTACTACGTGAAAGTTTGCCTCAAGACGACCCCCATACATACCTATAGGTTGTTTTATCTCGGCCTGGCCATCTACCTTATACTCTTGTGGCAAAACATGGATGATTTCCTCACCAGGCAACATGACCAATTTATAAACTTGGTTGCACAGCCTGTCCAGATCATCATCATTGATCACTTCTTCAGAATCGGCACGTGTTATGTAATCGCTGTGGTGCAGGCTCCTTATGTGTTGACCGGCAATACCGACCACCACAGAACCAATTTTGAGACCTGAATTGGTCTCTGCCTCTTCAACAGCTTGCTGTATTGACTTTATGGTCTGTGTAATATTGTTCACCACGCCACGGTGAACGCCTAAGCTTTTTGATTTCCCAATACCCAAGATTTCAATCTTGCCATACTCATTCTCCCTCCCAATTATGGCCACAATTTTGGTAGTCCCTATGTCTAAACCAACTGAATAATTAACCTTTTCCATGTGCAAAATTTATATTTTGGTACAAACCACTTGATTATTGAATTCTAAACTGACAACTGCGAAATTCTCCAAAGTTTTATCTTTATTGGCCTTTGCATAAAAGGCTTTAAAATTGTTGAACTTCTCTTCCAAATTATCCACGCCACCCAAATTGACTACGAATTGTTCCATTCTAAACTTCAACTGATAATTTTTCTCATCCTGCACATGGATTCCAATCACATTCTTGCGAAGAAAATTATCTGTATTGATGTATTTCAAAATTTCATAAATGTCTTCAAGACTCTTACCTGTAACATTACCGGTAATAATTGGCACTCTGGCAGAATGGCTTATGGACAACGGCATGCGTTTTCCTTCATCATCCAGATAAAATTTTGAACTCCCTTCAATTCTTCCGATTGGTTTTCGCTGCACGATTTTCGACGTAAGCTCACCATTGATAGTAAGATAAACTTGGGCTTCTTTTACCATTTCATTGGCCTCGATGACCTTTTCCATAGTATTCAAAACTAATTTTTCTTTAGGGACATTTGTGAGTGGCCCATAATTTTGTATTAACAATTTATTAACCATGTCCTCTGAAATGTAAAGGTTCTGATCCCCAATGAATTGTATCTTCATGCCGTTCACATTACGCAATGTGCTACGATGGTTCGAAAATGAATAGAGCCCCACTATTATTATTAATAGGGCGAAAAATTTTAGATAGTTCCAGTTAATTCGCATAATTAAGTTCTCTTTTTATTTTTGATACTTCCAATCCTATATCCCCAGCACCCAAGGTCACGAGAATTTCAGGATTTTGACTCTTTATTTCGTGTACCAAGTCCGTTTTGGCAACTAATTTTTTGTTGGTATTTTCAATTTTATCAAGCAACCATTGTGAAGTGATACCGGGCATTGGTTTTTCTCTTGCCGGATATATATCCAACAATAAAATACTGTCGAATTTTGCCAAGCTTGCAGCAAAATCATCGGCGAAATCGCTGGTCCTGGAAAATAGATGCGGTTGAAAAACCACCAATACCTTTTTATTCGGATGCATTTCGCTGATGGCGTCATACACTGCATTGATTTCAGTTGGGTGATGCGCATAATCATCAATAAAAATAAAGTCGTCCTCTTTGATCTTGTACGAAAATCGGCGCTGAACACCTTTAAATGTCTCCAATGCTGCGGCCAGTTCATTTGCTGGTTTGCCGGACTCCAATGCCATTGCGAATGCTACCAGTCCATTTAGCAAATTATGTCTTCCCGGCTTGTTGAATTTAACCCCCGATAGGGTTGTTTCGGGGGTTCCCAAATCAAAAATGTAGGTGCCATGTTCTATTCTCAGATTTCTGATACAATAATCAGAATCATCCTCTATACCGTATGTAAACCCTTCCAAAGGGAGACCATTTCTAACAAATAACCTGCCTCCCTGCTTCAATCTGCCCGCAAATTCCCTAAAGGAGTCTTGAAGGGCCCCATGATCCCCATAAATATCCAAATGATCGGCATCCATAGATGTAATACAGGCCACATTTGGGAACAATCTTAAGAAAGAGCGGTCAAACTCATCGGCTTCCACTACGGAATACTCATTTCCTTGAAACAAAAAATTACTATTGAAATCTTCGGAAATACCCCCTAAAAATGCCGTAAACGAGGTTCCCGTTTCTTTAAGAAGATGGGCCAAAATACAGGACGTAGTAGTTTTACCATGTGTACCAGCCACTGCAAAACAGAAAGTGTCTTTGGTAATCAATCCCAAAACTTCTGATCGTTTCTTTAAATCGAAGCCATTTTCCAGAAAATAAAGATATTCCGAATGTTCTTTAGGTACCGCCGGAGTATAAACTATCAAAGTATTTTCGATACTCAAAAAGCTGGACGGTATCATGGACACGTTGTCATCATAATGAATATCGATCCCCAAATCTGTCAATTCAATGGTCAAAGGCGTTTCCGTCTTATCGTAACCGGCGACATTTTTATTTAGGAACTTAAAATACCTGGCCAAGGCTGACATGCCTATGCCTCCAATACCAATGAAATAAACGTTATGTATCTTCCTAAGTTCCATTATTTCATTAACAGTTTTTCAATCTCATCCACAATATCCTTGGTGGCGTTGGGAAGTGCCAACTTTTTAATATTCTTGCTTAACATTGATTGCTTTTCCTTGGATCGATGTAAATCCAAATACACAGATTCAAATTCAGCATCCAAATTCTTTTCGACGATCATTAAAGCTGCACTTTCGCGCACTAAAGACGTCGCATTTTTCGTCTGGTGATCTTCTGCAACATTGGGCGATGGAATAAAAATTACGGGTTTACCAACGATACATAATTCAGAGACCGATCCTGCACCAGCCCTTGATAGAATAGTATTCGCAGCAGCGTAGGCGTAGTCCATTCTGTTTAGAAAGTCGAGTACACTTACACGCTCCGAATCATATTTTTTGTATTCCTCCAAATAAAACTTACCGCATTGCCAAATAATTTGAATGTCCAAACTTTTCAGCCAACCAAGCTTCTGCTCTATCAATTGGTTTATTCGTCTAGCCCCAAGACTTCCCCCAAGTACCAATAAAACGGGTTTATCAGCCTCAAATCCGAAGAAAGTTAAAGCCTCTTTGTTATTCCCCTCGATGGTTACCAGATCACTACGTACCGGATTTCCCGTCTTTACAATTTTAGCAGCTGGAAAGAATTTCTCCATGCCATCGTATGCAACACAAATCTTGGCAGCCTTGTTCTTCAATAGTTTATTGGTTATACCTGCAAATGAATTTTGTTCCTGCAAAACACACGGAATACCACGACCGGAGGCTACCCTCAATAAAGGGCCGCTGGCGAAACCGCCCGTGCCTATTACGGCATGTGGCTTGAAACGAGATACTATTTTGCCAGATTTAATCAAACTACCAATTACTTTAAAGGGAAACATTAAATTTTTAAGGGTAAGTTTCCTTTGCAACCCCGTTATCCATAATCCTTCAATTTTGTACCCTGCCTGTGGTACTTTTTCCATTTCCATTCGGCCTTTTGCGCCCACAAATAGAAATTCTGCCTTGGGATATCTCCTTTTCAACTCATTTGCTATGGCAATGGCCGGATATATATGGCCGCCAGTGCCCCCGCCAGAAAGTATGAACCTATAGTTGCCCACTCAATACCTCTAAAGGGTTCGTACTATCCAAATCAATCGACTCCTTGTCACTTACTGTTTTATTGCTCACACTCAGAACGATTCCTATTGCCAAACAAGTCATCCAGGCCGATGTTCCTCCACTACTGATAAGAGGCAGGTTCTGCCCTGTCACCGGAAAAAGCTCTACGGCCACCGCCATGTTCACCAGTGCCTGAAATACAATTGGCAACCCAACCCCGAGTGCCAAAAGTTTGCCGAAAATGGTTCCACTTGCATTTGCAATGACCACAATCCTGAATAACAAAAACATATAAAAAAGCATAAGGGCAAACCCTCCAATCAGGCCATATTCTTCAACGATTATGGCATAAATAAAATCGGAAGAACTCTGCGGGAGAAAATTCTTCTGTATACTTTTTCCGGCACCTTTACCAGTTATACCACCTGTGGCAATGGCAATTTTGGCCTTTTCAATTTGATAATCGGCCTCGGTATCCCCTTCCTCCCAAAAATTATCGATCCTGCTCATCCAAGTATCTACCCTGTTCGGAAACAGGTCGGGCAAGGCCTTGGCAGTTAAAACAAAAAGTGTGAGACCCAGTATTCCTGTCCCGATAATCCCCAACAGGTATTTTATGGGGTATCCACCAAGAAAACACAGCAAAAGAACCATCGAAAACATGATGGCAGCCGTAGAAAGGTTCGCGGGCAGAACAAGAATAATTACCATGAAAACTGGTGTCCAAAGAGGTATAATACTTTCCTTAAAACCAATGGTCCTGTCCTTAATTTTCGTAAGATATCGGGCTACATATATCATTAAGACCACTGCGGCCAAAGTAGATGGTTGAAATGGAATGCCCACCAAAGGAATCCGGATCCATCTACTGGCATTGGCACCATCGATCGTAGTACCTTGGGCCAACGTTAACAGTAGCAATACAATGACAATTGGCATTGCTATTATCGAAAGACCTTTGAAAAAATGGGAAGGTATTCTATGTATGCCATAAATTATCCCAAAACCCAAAAACAACAAAACCCCGTGTTTTACAAGATAGCCCAGTGGAGTTCCATTGCCAACAACATAGACCAAATTACTGCTTGCACTATAAACAGGCAAAAAGGAAAATAGGCCCAAGAGAGCTACAACGGCCCAAAGTGCTTTATCTCCTTTTAGATTTTTGAACAATTCATTCATTGTCTATAGATTTTTTACGGCAGTCTTAAATTGATTTCCCCTATCCTCATAGTTCTGAAAAAGATCAAAGCTGGCACACGCTGGCGATAACAAGACCGTATCGCCCCTTTGAGCAATTTTGTAAGCCACTTTTACAGCTTCTTCCATCGCATAGGTTTCAACCATAAGGTCAACCACATTTCTAAAAAAATCCACTATTTTGGAATTGTCAGTTCCCAAACAGATAATTGCCTTTACTTTTTCACGCACCAAGGGCATTAGCTCCCTATAATCGTTTCCTTTATCCACACCTCCAACAATCCAAACCACCGGGGTCTTCATGCTATCCAATGCGTAAAATACAGAGTTCACATTGGTTGCCTTTGAATCGTTTATATACTGTACATACTGAATTTTTAATACTTTTTCAAGTCTGTGCGGTGCCCCTTGAAAATTCTCGATGCTTTGACGAATCGTGTCTTTTCTGATCCCAACCAATTTAGTCGCCATTGCAGCAGCCATGGTATTCTTAAGATTGTGCTTGCCTTCAAGTGCCAATGTATCAGTACTCATTTCTATGGTCTCGTTATTAGTTGTTATTCTCATTTTCTCATTTTTTAAACAGGCTCCTTCTGCTAAATTACTTAGCAAGGAAAAGGGCATTAATTTGGACTTGATCGGGTGCTTTTCTAACCAGCTAGTGATTTCCTTGTCATCGGCATCATAAATGAGATAATCTTCCTCATTCTGATTTTTAGTGATTCTGAATTTAGAAGCGATGTAGTTCTCAAATTTATAGTCATATCGATCCAAATGGTCCGGAGATATATTGGTCAAAATGGCAATATGTGGTTTAAACTCTTTTATACCATCCAACTGAAAACTGCTGATTTCCAATACATAGAAATCAAAATTGTTCTCGGCCACCATTTTCGCAAAACTGTCACCGATGTTCCCGGCCATTCCGACAGATTTGTCCCCCATTCTCAAAATGTGGTTGACAAGCATTGTTGTGGTAGTCTTACCGTTACTTCCTGTAATTCCTATAATAGTTGCATCTGTATATTTTGATGCGAACTCAATTTCAGAAATTACCGGAATTCCTTTTTCAACAAGTTGTTTCACTATGGGAGCCTTGTCCGGTATCCCGGGGCTTTTCATTACCAAATAGGCGTTTAAAATTCTCTCCTCGGAATGCTTTTCCTCCTCCCAATCAATCCCAAAATGTTCAAGAACGTTTTTATATTTTTCCTGTATTTTCCCCTTGTCGGATACAAATACTTCATATCCCTTATTCTTACCCAATATTGCGGTGCCAATTCCGCTTTCTCCACCACCCAAAATCACCAATCTCCTCATCCTAACGGACCTTTAATGTCACTATCGAAACAATTGCCAAGAGAATTCCTATAATCCAGAATCGGGTTACAATCTTACTTTCATGGTACCCTTTCTTTTGATAATGGTGATGGATGGGTGCCATCAGAAAAATGCGCTTTCCTTCCCCCAATTTTTTCTTGGTGTATTTGAAATACCCTACTTGCAACATAACGGATAGTGATTCTGCAAAGAAAATTCCACATAAAACCGGAATCAAAAGTTCCTTCCGAACAATAATTGCGATCACGGCTATTACCCCCCCAATGGTCAAACTTCCCGTATCACCCATAAAAACCTGGGCAGGATAGGCATTGTACCATAAAAACCCGATCAACGACCCTACGAAAGCCGTAATAAATACGACCAATTCTCCTGATCCGGGGATATACATGATATCCAAGTAGTTTGAAAAAATTATATTACCCGACACAAGGGCAAAGATTCCCAAGGTGAAAACTATAATAGCCGAAGACCCCGCCGCAAGCCCATCAATACCATCTGTCAAATTTGCGCCATTTGATACGGCGGTAACTATTAAGATAATAATGGGAATAAATATCAGCCACGCATACTCCTTGGCATTTTCGCCGAACCAAGAAATTAATGTGCTATAATCCAATTCATTGTTCTTAAAAAACGGCACGGTAGTTTTAGTGGATTTTACCTCGGCACCCTTAACGACCTCGACTGTATATTGTTCCGTAATAATTGAAGTGTCGCCTTCTTTCATAGTTACCTCTGGATGAAAGTAAAGCGTTGATCCAACTATCAAACCCAATCCTACTTGTCCCAATATTTTAAACCTTCCCTTAAGGCCTTGTTTATCCTTTTTAAATATTTTGATATAATCATCAACAAAACCAATAATGCCCATCCAGACCATCGTGATTATTAAAAGAATCACATAAATATTATCCAATCGTGAAAATAAAAGTACTGGTATCAAAGTGGACATAATGATTATCAACCCACCCATGGTTGGAGTTCCCGCCTTTTGTTGTTGCCCTTGCAGACCCAAGTCACGAATTGTTTCGCCAATTTGCTTTTTTTGAAGAAATAGAATTACCCTTTTACCATAAGTTGTAGCAATCGCCAAGGAAAATAATATGGCCATGGCAGCCCTGAAAGTGCTAAACTGAAAGAGACTCGCACCCGGTACTTGATATTGTTTTTCCAAATAGTCAAATAAGTAATACAGCATTTATTTAATCTTACTTCTGTTTATTCTTCCTTTATCAGCTTCAATCCTACTTACCCATACTGTTGAGCAGCTCCTTTACGATTTTATAATCATCAAAGTCAATTCTTTTGCCATTAGATTCTTGGTAGGTTTCATGACCTTTGCCGGCAAGCAAAATAATATCGTTGGCCACTGCCATTTGACAGGCAGTCTTTATGGCTTGTTTCCGGTTCTCGATAGCGACAATTTTCTTAATATTTTGAGCCTCTACACCGGACTCCATTTCTGAGATAATTTCACCCGGAATTTCATATCGGGGATTATCGGATGTAAATATGACCTTATTGCTCATTTCCGATGCGATATGACCCATAACCGGACGCTTTGACCTGTCTCTATCGCCACCACACCCCACAACGGTGATGACGTTTTCATTTCCAGTTCTCAATGTGTTGATAGTATCAAGCACATTTTTTAGTGCATCCGGTGTATGGGCATAATCAACAATAGCAGTAATTTTCTCTTTGGATATATAATATTGAAATCTTCCGTCCACACTCTCCAATTCGCTCAGTAGACGTAAAATCTCTAATTTTTCAAGCCCTAGTAAGTCTGCCGTGGCATATATGGCCAACATATTGTACGCATTAAAATGACCTATTAACTTGATCCACAGTTCATTACCATCAATTCTTAATAATTGGCCACTGAATTGGTTTTCGAGGATCTGGGCTTTATAGTCGGCATATGTCCTTAGTGCATAGGTCAATTTTCGAGCCCTGGTATTCTGCAACATTATCAATCCATTCTTGTCATCAATATTTGTGAGGGCAAATGCTTTTTTTGGAAGGTTGTCAAACAATACTTTTTTAGTATCCCGGTATTCCGCGAAAGTTTTATGATAGTCCAGATGATCGTGTGTAAGATTTGTAAACACCGCACCTTCAAACACAAGGCCTTCCGTTCTCTTTTGATGTATGCCGTGGGAGCTTACTTCCATAAAGCAAAACTCAACGCCTGCTTTATTCATTAAACTCAAATGACTATTGATTGTCAAAGCATCTGGCGTTGTATGCGACGTTTTGTATTCAACATCGTCGATCATTATTTTTATAGTTGAAATAAGTCCAACTTTGAAGCCCGCCTTTTTGAAAAGATGATATAGCAAGGTACTTACAGTAGTTTTACCATTTGTTCCCGTAACCCCTACCAGCTTCAAATTCCTAGAAGGATTTTCGTAATAGTTTGATGCCATTATGGCCAATGCCTTATTGCCATTGTCAACCTCGGCATAGGTAACGCCATTGATCATTTGTTCCGGCAAGGCTTCACAAACTATTGCCTTGGCACCTTGATTTATGGCCTTTTCTATGTACCCATGCCCATCGGTCAAAGTTCCTTTAATGGCCACGAACACATCATCCATTCCTACTTGGCGTGAATCAAAACAGACGTTGTTTACCATAACGCTTGTTGAACCACTTACGGCGGATAGGCCAACTCCATATAATATGTCCTTCAATAACTTCATGAAAGTTCTAGAACTATTTTGTTCACTTTTTTAAGGTCGGTTCCTTTAGTAACCGATTGCTTTTTAACACGGCCATTACCTTTAACTTCGACTTTTAGACCTAAGTTTTCAAGTATTGAGATGGCGTCCATTCCGCTCATACCTTGCACATTGGGCACCTGATTGTATTTCTTTTGAGACTCCGTGTAATAATTTTGATAGGAATCTTCCAAATTACCCGCCTCTGAAATCTGCATTTCGACCTCATCAACCAACGGATTGTTCGTGTATATTTTTTGTGCAATGGATTTAAATACAGGCCCTGAAACATCCGCGCCATAATACCCTACACTCTTATCCGGTTCATGAATGACCACAATGCATGAATATTTAGGGTCATCTGCCGGAAAGTACCCCGCAAAGGTTGATATGTACTTTAATTTGTCGGGATCTTTAGCTACATAATTTTTCTGGGTAGTGCCCGTTTTGCCTGCCATTGAGAAATTGGGCGTATATAAACCATGCCCAGTGCCATGTTTTTTCTCGACCACATCCTTCAATAACTGCTGTACCTTTTTGATGGTTTCTTTGGAGCATATGGAAGGATTGATAACCTCCTTGTCAAATTCTTGAATGGTTCGGTTCCATTCTTTCACAGCTTTTATCAACCTAGGCTTTACCATTTCACCATCATTGGCAATGGCATTATAAAAAGTGAGTGTTTGCAATGGAGTCAATGAGACCTCATATCCATAGGCCATCTGTGCCAATGATAGTCCAGACCATCCTTTATCGCCTGGATTCCTAATAACTGGCGTTCCCTCGCCCTTTACGGGAAGCCCAAGTTCTTTGTTGAGTTCCATGTCCATAAGCCGGTTCACATACTTCTGGGGAGCATCCTTATACCCATTATGTATCATTTTGGCAAAAGCAGTATTGGAAGAAACCTCAAAGGCCTTTGCCACAGAAATTTTACCATAACCACCATTTTTTGAGTCTCTCACCCTATGTCTGTAAATTTGCCAGTATCCTTTTTCAGTATCCACAACCGTATTGGTATCTATCACTTTGTCTTCAAGCGCGGACACCAAGCTCATCAATTTAAATGTAGACCCAGGTTCGTGCGACTCGCCAATGGCATAATTCAGACGTTCGTAGTATTTTCCGTCCGGGGTCATTCCCAAATTAGAGATTGCCTTGACTTCTCCAGTTTTGGTTTCCATTACGATCACACAACCGTGATCTGCTTTATATTTTTCCAGTTGGCCCAACAAAGCATGGTGTGCAATATCCTGGATGTTGATATCAATGGTAGATACCACATCATAACCATCTTTTGGCTCTACTATATTGTCAAAACCTATGGGTTTCCATTGTCCTTTGGCTATCTTTTGTTTTAGCCTCTTGCCTTCAACGCCTCTTAAATACTCCCCAAAGGCCCCTTCCAATCCCACTCTCGTGTAATATCCATTTTCATCAACTCGTTCGTAACCCACGCTGCGTTCGGCGATTTTGCCAAGGGGGTGCTCACGCACGGTTCTCTGTTCCACTATTATTCCTCCCTTATATGGTCCCTTTTTGAATAAGGGGAATTGCTTAACGGCCATATATTCCATATAATCCAAGTCCCTTGCTATGAGCGTGTACCTGTTTTTGTTTTCTTTTGCTTTCCTGAAGAGCTGTTGGTAATGGGATGGGGTATTGCCCAAAAGATCCGATAAAGCATCGGACAAGGGCTTTAAATATTCGTTTAAATCGGCATTGGTAACGGTTACGGCGTCAAAACGAATGGTGTACTTGGAAACCGATGTTGCCAATAAACTCCCATCGTCCGAATAAAGATTACCGCGATTCGGTTCAATCGTGAACATTTTTTCAGTTCGTTTCATGGCGAGCTCCCGATATTTATCACCATCGACAAGTTGTATGCTCACCAACTTAAAAAGAACAGCGCAAGAGAACAGAAACATAAAAGCTGTTACAACATATAATCGGGTCAGTATGCTCTTGTCTGAAACGGCCATTACTCTTTTGAGGATTTAACACGGATTTTTTTCGGAGGAGTTTCGGAGGGCTCCAACCCCTTCTCTTCCAATATTTGCGACACGGTTGATTCTAGCTTTAAGTTCTGAATGGTCTTATGAATATCAACAAACTCACTTCGTAATTCCTTAACTTCCTCATTTAGAGCGGCAATTTGGTGCACTTTTTTATCGGCACTATGCGAACTTCCAATCATTACAGTGGCCAAAAACGAGGCGAAGATTATGAACAACCAATTTTTTGGTGCGTCGCCGCTTACCAAAAATTTTCCCTTTAAAATGTCCAATAATCCTTGTTTCATGTTATCCTAATTTTCAAATTCTTTCCGCTATTCTTAGCTTGGCACTTCTTGACCTATTATTTATATGTATTTCCTCTTTAGTAGGAATTATGAGCCCCCCCACTTTTTTAAAGGGAACATTTATATTTCCATAAAAATCCTTTTGCGGCTCACCTTCAAACTGTCCTGCCCGAATAAATCGTTTCACTAATCGATCCTCCAAGGAATGATAGCTTATCATGCTTAATCTTCCACCTTTGTCAAGAAGCTCGGTTGTCTGCTGCAACAATTCCTGAATCACCGTTACTTCTTGGTTGACCTCAATACGAATGGCCTGATATATTTGGGCCAGAATCTTATTCTCCTTCGATTTGGGAAGAAACTCGCTCAATACATTTTTGAGCTCTTCAGTGGTTTTGATCATTTCAACATCCCTTTGTCTAATGATTTTTCCAGCGATGGCATTTGCATTTCTCAAATCGCCATATTGAAACAAAACCCTTCTCAGTTCATCGTAATCATATCTATTTATCACATGCAGGGCAGAAATACTGCCTTTCTTACTCATCCTCATGTCCAACTCCGAATCAAAGCGGGTCGAGAACCCCCGTTCCGCAATATCAAATTGATGTGAAGAAACTCCAAAATCTGCCAAGATCCCATCTACTTTCCGAATGCCATAGAACTTTAAAAACTGTTGTATATACCTAAAGTTTTCATTAATAAGGATGAATCTTTCGTCCTTAATGGTGTTCTCAACAGCGTCCTCATCTTGATCAAAAGCGAACAATCTTCCTTGCCCTCCAAGCCTTTTCAGTATTTCCCTGGAATGCCCTCCACCTCCGAAAGTGACATCCACATAAATTCCATTTTCTTTAATATTGAGTCCATCTACGGACTCGTTCAACAATACTGGGTTATGATAACTCATCTTTAGGCTTTTCCCCCAACATTACTTTTTTTGCCAACTTCGCCCCTTCTTTTGTTGTGGACTTTATAGACTCCTCATATAAATCCTTATCCCAGATTTCAATGTATTTACCCATAGATGTCAGAACCACATCTTTGGTAATACCAACTGTTGAAATCAGATTTTTAGGTATCAATAGCCTACCCGTCGTATCTATTTCAATTGGCCGTAAACCAGCCGTAAATTTTCGTATAAAATCCAAGATCTCTTCGTCCCATCTGCTCTTCTCGTTTAGCTCCCTCATTACCGTTTGCCACTCGCTCATAGGATAAAGCTCAAGGCAATTTTCAACAAGCATCGACCTTTTTATGAAGAACCCCTCATTTAATATGGGCGTAATCTGACTCTTTAGGGCAACGGGTAGCATTACCCTGCCTTTGGCATCAGCTTTACAGTCATAAGAACCATAGAAATATGTTTCCAAAGAGGTTGGTTTTCATTTAATAACTCAAATATATAAATATTATTACCACAATTTACCACAATTTACCACTTTGTTAGTAAGTTTTGCTTTTTTTGCCTAAAAAGTGTTTTCAAACCACCTAAAACAGAATTTCGGCATTTCAGCGCAAGATTATGTTTACGTAAATTATTATCCCGTTAGGTTCCTTGAATTGGTGTCCATAGTTCGTATTTTGCGGAAATGCATATATTTGCCAACATTTACCACAAGAATCCTGAATGGAAGAAAAGATAATCAAGGAAGGAAAATTCCGATATATTGAAGTTGGTGAAGGCACCCCAATAATTATCCTTCATGGTCTTATGGGTGGTTTAAGTAATTTCCACGGTGTAACCAACTATTTTCCAAAATTGGGCTATAAGGTGTTGGTGCCCGAGTTACCCATTTATGATCTACCAGTGCTTAAGACGAATGTTAAGAACTTCGCGAAATTCTTGGAAAAATTCATTGAATTCAAAGGGTTAAAGGATGTCATTCTTCTGGGGAATTCATTAGGGGGCCATATTGGTCTATTGCACACCAAATTATACCCTAAAATGGTAAAGGCGTTGGTCATTACTGGAAGTTCAGGGTTATACGAAAGTGCCATGGGCGATGGCTACCCCAAGCGTGGTGATTATGAATTCATAAAAAAGAAGGCTGAAAATGTTTTCTATGACCCAAAAGTTGCCACGAAAGAAATTGTTGATGAGGTTTTTGCCACCGTTAATGACCGAATGAAGTTGGTCAAGACATTGGCCATTGCAAAAAGTGCCATCAGGCATAATATGTCAAAAGACCTTCCTAAAATGCACACCCCTACCTGTATTATCTGGGGGGAGAATGATGCAGTTACACCTCCAGACGTTGCCACGGAGTTCAATGAACTGCTTCCTGATTCTGATTTATTTTGGATTAAAAAATGCGGGCATGCCCCAATGATGGAGCATCCCTTGGAATTCAATACGATTCTAGAGGCTTGGTTAAAGGAGCGTAATTTCTAATAAACCAACGGATGAAAATAAGGTCGGCCGACTTTGTAATGAGTAATTCCGACGTTGCCAAATGTCCGAACGAGCCCTTGCCCGAGTACGCTTTTATTGGCCGTTCAAATGTAGGCAAGTCATCTTTGATCAACATGCTCACCGAGCGAAAAAGTTTGGCAAAAACTTCAGGCAAACCCGGTAAGACCCAACTGATCAATCATTTTAAAGTCAATGAAAATTGGTTCCTCGTAGATTTACCAGGGTATGGTTATGCCCAGGTTTCGAAAAAAAATAAAAATACATTTCAAAAATATATTACTAATTATTTTTTGGAGCGGCGACAATTGCTATGTTCTTTTGTGTTAGTGGACATTCGGCATGAACCCCAGAAAATTGATATGGAATTTATGCAGTGGATGGGTGATAATGGCGTTCCCTTTTGCATCATCTTTACCAAAGCCGATAAACTGAAACCAAAAGGAATTGAAAAAAATGTCCAAAACTATATTGATGTTTTGCTATCGGAAGTTTGGGAAGAGATTCCCCAATACTTTATTTCTTCATCCTCTTCCGGTGATGGCCGAGAATCGATCTTGGACTTTATTGATGGTTTAAATTTGGAATTCTTCAAGAACACAAACGCCTAATTCCTTGCCCTTCCGATTACCATTTTTATCAATTCTTCACTATTTTCAATTGAATTTAATTCTTTTGTACCTATAAGTACTTCCAACTCGTTATTTTGGGCCAGAAGTATGATAGGAAACTCATATTTATGTCCAAATTTTGAGGCGTACATTTTTTGAAATTCATTTTTGTGCATAAATTCCATTTCCATTCCCGAAGTTCCCCTAAACATTTTCCATGAAGATTTTTCACTAAAAGCCCCATGGGTTAATGCACAAAGATTGCATGTATAGGTAGATGGACTTAAAATTTTATGTGCCCCATCCCATATTTGATTCCGAAAACCAGTTTCCGCGTTGTAAATAAAAATTAATTTTTGAGGTGCATTCTCTTTCATAATTACAAAGTAAGCTATTATCGATCTTTTTTCATGATTAATTATATTCGTTAACGTTACCGTTAAAAAATAAATGTTAACTTTCGTAGGCTAAAATCAGCATCATCAAGCACACCAGTGCACAAAATCAAAACTTTACCGAATTTAAACACAAAGGAAAATGAAATCTACCAGAAGGTCATTTATTAAAAAAACCGCAGTGGCCAGTTCGGCCGTCATTGCTGCACCGACTATATTATCCGCAAGTGTTTTTGGTGCAAACGATCGTATCAATGCCGCAGTGCTAGGGGTCAATGGTCGTGGCAAAAGCCATATCAAAAGTTTAATGGTTCAAAAAAACGTACAGATTACCACCTTATGTGATCCCGATATGAATCTTTTGAAAGAACGCCAAAAAACGTTTAAGGAAACCTATAATAAAGATGTGGCCTTGGAACAAGACCTGCGAAGGGTTTTGGACAATAAGGATATTGACATAGTCAGTATAGCGTCTCCGAATCACTGGCATGCCCTTTCGGTAATTTGGGCCTGTCAAGCAGGAAAGGATTGCTATGTTGAAAAACCCGGTTCCCACAACATTTGGGAAGGACGCAAAATGGTAGAAGCTGCTGAAAAATATGACCGAATTGTTCAACATGGCGTACAGCTAAGAAGTTCGCCTGCCATCAACGAAGCTATAAATCTCATGCGTGAAGGGTACATTGGGAGAGTTTATATGGCAAGAGGTCTTGTTTTTCGTTGGAGGGCCGATATTGGTGATCAAGGTTTCTCCCCAGTCCCTGCTGGGGTAGATTACGACCTTTGGACGGGACCTGCACCCAAACGACCGTTCACTAAAAATCTGGTCCATTATAATTGGCATTGGCACTGGGATTATGGAAATGGCGATGTCGGAAACCAGGGAATTCACGAAACGGATTTGTGCATGTGGGGATTAGATGTAGGGCTTCCAACCAAGATTACCTCCATGGGGGGAAAATTCCTTTGGGATGATTGTAAAGAAGTTCCGGAAGTACTGACCTCCGTTTACCATTATCCGGAAGAGAAAAAAATTATTCAATTTGAAGTGCGGCCTTGGTGCACAAATACAGAGGACGGAGCCACCGTGGGAAACATTTTCTACGGGGATAAAGGAATTTTGGTCGTTGACGGCTATGATAAATATAAAACCTATTTAGGCCAGAACAGGGAACCCGGGAAATCAGGTGACGACGGTGCAAATGCAGGATCTGAAATGGACAGGGGCGATGGTGGTACTGATGGGCATTTTGCCAATTTTATTGAAGCCGTTCGCAAGCATGACAAAACCATTCTAAACGGACCAGTTGAAACTGCACATTTATCATCTGGTTTGGCGCATCTTGGTAACATTGCATATCGACTGGACCGTGTATTGACCTTCAATCCAAGCTCGGAGACCTTTGTCAATGACCCTGAAGCCGATAAAATGTTGACCCGCAATTATCGCGGGGAATTCGTTGTTCCAGAGAGGGTATGATTTTAAGAAAGCACCATACCCATATTTTATATTTCCCATTTCAAGAGTTGAAAAATCGGTGAATTTAGCATATGGGAACTGTAATAAGATAAATTGTTGATTATGACCTACTCTAGAAGTTCATTTTTAAAATTACTTGGGCTCGGCGGCCTAGCTGTAAGTGGCAACCTATTACATGCCTCACCATTTAAGGATTCTGACCAAACCCAGTACCCAAACAAAAGTAGCTCTAATTTGACCTTAGGTCTGGCAACTTACTCAACGAGGGAATATAGCTTGGATGCGACTTTAAAAATGGCCGAAAGATTAGGGATTACCAAATTGGCGATAAAGAGTATGCACTTGCCTTTGGAGAGTACCAAAGATGAAATTGAAACCGCCCTGGAGAAAGTCAAAGCCGCCGGACTCACTATATATGGGGCAGGTGTCATTTACATGAAAACGGCTGAAGAGGTAGAAAATGCTTTTCGGTATGCAAAGGCAGCTAAGCTTAAAATGATCATCGGGGTTCCCAATCATGACCTATTGCAGTTGGTTGAAATGAAAGTAAAGGAAACCGATATAAAATTGGCCATACATAATCACGGTCCTGGGGATGAGGTATATCCAACACCCGAGGTGGTTTACACTAAAATAAAGTCCTTGGATCCTCGTATTGGCCTTTGCATTGATATTGGGCATGTTATGCGCCTTGGACTTAATCCTGTGGAAAATATTACGAAATACGCAGATCGTTTACATGACCTACATCTCAAAGATGTAGATAAGGTTGCCCCAGAGGGAAAATCGGTGGAATTGGGAACGGGTTTAATTGATATCCCCGCCGTAATGAAAACCTTGAAAGACATTAACTATGAAGGTGTTATGGCTTTGGAATATGAAAAAGATGGCAATGATGTGCTTCCGGGGCTCTCACAATGTGTAGGTTATGCCAATGGGGTCATTGATTCTTTAAAATAGCCCTTCCGTCAATTATAAACCGATGCTCTTTTAGGAATATTATTTACGCTTTAAGATCTAGTTTCTCTGCAAAGTACTCGCAAAAATCTTTCATGGTGGACGTCATTTTCTCATCTTGAGTAGCCTTCATAAAGGTTTCTGACAAGGAAACCAAAGTTTGGTGAAAAAAGATCTTCATATCATCAACGGGCATGTCCTTGGTCCATAGATCAATTTTTAACGACTCCCTGTTCTTGGCATCCCAAACGGATAATAACATGGCCTTGGCTTCCTCATTGTATATTCCACCATCCTCGGCAGACCACACCAATTTTTCAGGAACACGGTTTTCATCCAGCGCAACCTTTAAGGTAATTTCCGATGTATGCAGCTTTGCCATTATTTCTCAGGTTTGTAGTTAGATTTCTTGAAGATTTCTTCTGAAGGAATATGCATTAATTGTTCAATTGCGATCGTATTCTTTTCCATATAAGCCCTAACAATCTTCCAACCAATATAACGCCCTACCCTACCAGGCGATTCATTATCAAGTTCAAGGCCAAATTTGGAAAATGGTGCCGGGTCAAGAAACCGCAACGCCAATTTGGTATCGGTACTGTACAAATATTCATTCTCAATGAAGTTCCGCCAAATAGGCTCTTCATTTGCCTGTACCCATGCCATTTGGTCTTCGTTGTAACCCATTTTTTGTGAGTCGCTTGCAGATGGCATTAATTTGTCTTTTAGGTAAAGTTCTTTTCCATAATATATCATATGGGCAAGAAAAGATCTATTGTCCGGTTTCGGCACCACCGCTTTGGCAAAGGCGCCTGCCACATCGCTGACCAAATACTTTTCGTCCAAAACATTGGAGACATAATTGGGTAGGCCTTGATAAAACCTATGCGAAGGTCCCAAATAGTTGTCAAGTCCAATCAGCAATAAGGAATCGGCAAGAATAACCCTGTTGTTATAATCAACTTCTGAAGTCAAGGTGATGACTTTGGGAACCTTTACCCTTGGAAAATAGTATTTCGCATGTTTGAACAATGTCTCTAATGCTCCGGATTGTTTTGAAAAATCCGGGAACTTCTTCCCTACCTCTGAAAAAAGCTCTTCTTGCAGCGTGTCAGTCAATTTTGCGGCCCAAACACTGTCCGAGTATTGTGGTGGGAACAAATAGGGATACTTACCTTTCAAAGAAGGAATATCCTCAGGTCCTGCCTTGGCACAATCCACATCAAAACGAAGTACTTTTAAATCAATATTTATTTTGGAAATGTCATCCGCAACTTTGTCGTTATCATTACAACCTAAAAAAAGCGCGAAAATTAGCAAAAACACAAAAATCTTCCTATTCATATAAAGTAACCCCCCCAAGGCTTTAATATTACGATGTTACGCTTTATTTTTATGGCACAAAGTTAACTGTTTTTAAACTAATCGGAAACCCTATGCAGACTGAAAAAGTGGTGGATCATATTGTGGGATGGCTAAAGGAATATGCCACCAATGCCAAAATGAAAGGCTTTACCGTCGGGATTTCAGGAGGAATTGATTCCGCCGTAACTTCCGCACTATGTGCAAAAACAGGACTTGAATTATTGTGTCTGGAAATGCCTATTCACCAAGCACCTACCCAAGTAAGTAGGGCACTGAATCATATTGAATGGTTGAAAAACAATTTTAAGTCCGTGGAATCCCACACATTGAACCTTACGCCCGTCTTTGACAGTTTTGTGGATTCCCTTCCAAAGGTGGCCGATGAAGATACACAGTTTTTATCATTGGCCAACGCAAGGGCCCGTTTGAGAATGACCACCTTGTATTACTTTGCGGGAATTAAAAAGTACTTAGTGGCAGAGCGGTAACAAAGTTGAGGATTTCGGAGTTGGTTTTTATACCAAATACGGGGATGGCGGAGTTGATTTAAGTCCGATTGCCGATCTTTTGAAAACGGAGGTTTATGAAATTGCCCGTTTTCTAGGAATTAATGATGAAATTATTAAGGCGGCACCGACTGATGGACTTTGGGGAGATAATCGCACTGACGAAGATCAAATCGGGGCATCCTATCCAGAATTGGAATTGGCCATGCAAATGAGCGATGAAGGAAAAACTATAGGGGACTTTTCAGGGCGTGAAAAAAAGGTTTTTGAAATATTTAAAAAACTAAATTCGGCTAACCGTCATAAGATGACGCCAATACCAGTTTGCGAAATACCAAAGATGTTAAAGTGAGCGACTTACCTAGGAATCAGGTTGATAAAACGAATATAATCCTAAAACTCAGTCCGTTTGAGAAAATTATTCCACTTTTGCTTTCGAAAATAGATAATTAAAACTTACATTGTGCGTCCGTAAATATGGACGCTACTACGGAATTTTATTATCTAAATAAAATTATGAACAATGATTAAAGTATTAATTGCAGATAACCACCCCATCCTTAGAATGGGTGTAAGAAATGTTTTAGAATCAGCTTCCGGTTTTGAAGTTGTAGATGATGTTTCAACCACCTCAGAACTTTTTGCCAGCTTAACTAAAGTTTCACCAGACGTCGTAATGCTTGAGATGGATATTCCCGAAATTAACGGAATAGCCACTTTGCGAAAAATCAAAAAAGAGTATCCTGATGTTCGCGTATTGATGTACAGTGGACAATCGGAAGATGTTTACGCACTTAGCACCATAAGGGCAGGTGCTTTTGGCTACCTATCAAAAACTGCCGATGTTGATTACATTATTTCAGGCGTTCGTAAGGTTGCTGAAGGCAATATGTTCATCACCAATGAACTTGCCCAGCGTTTAGCATTTGATGAAGGCACCCAGAAACCTAGAAGGTTCTTTAGAAAACTTTCGTCTCGTGAAGTGGAAGTGCTTAAATTATTGGCCAGTGGCAAACGCAATAAAGATGTCGCCTCTGGATTAAGCCTTAATGAAAAGACAGTAAGCACCTATAAGGCCCGTTTAATGAAGAAATTGAATGTTGACAATATGGTTGATTTGCTTCAACAAGCAAAAGCTTTGGAGCTTTATTGATCATCAAATATTAAAGTAGTTAAAAACCTCGGTCATCCCGGGGTTTTTATTTTAGTAGAATTGTTTAATAACCAAGTCGTTCTTCTTGGCAAGAATTTTTTTTAATTCATTATAATTTCCAATTTCCTCAAGTTTTTCGCGAGTAGCTGTACCACTTTCACCATATCCTTGAATTTCCTCCGCAATCTCATTTATAATGTCATTGATCAACTTTAAGCGAATGGAGGTAATTGTTTGTGAAACCCTCTGGACAATTTCACTTTCTTTGGTCTTTACATAAATTTCCCTTCTTTCCCAATCATCTAGGCGATACTTATTTTCGCTCATATCGAGGTCAACAATTATGCTGGATATTTCTTGAGGTACGGTATTCATCCATTCATTAAACTCAAAAACGGTATCGTTCATTAACCTGTCGATCAATAAGCTATAAATAACCTTGAAATTTCCATCCGTAAATTCTATTTCATCTTCCTGCAAATCAAGATAAACCTTTTCCGCCACCTTTCTTTCGAACTCATCTTTCACCAAGATCATTTCGCCCTTTTCATCAATTTCTTGATAAAATTCGGTAAAGACTTCGCTTTTCATTCCGTACTCAAGCAGTATTTTTAAAATTTCTTGTTCATGAAAACTCTTAATATTGACTTTCTCAACGGCCAGATCGTTCTTGACCACCTCGAATGCTTTCTGCTCTTGATCGATTTTTTTTGAAGCATCAGAGATTTCCTTTTTACCTATTTGCGCCAATGTACTGAAAAGTACCCCTTCCGATACATTCATAATGCTTGAACACTCCTGAATGTATATTTCCCTTTTTATGGCGTCCGGTATTTTTGAAATGCTGTTCACTATGTCACGTACCGTTTCAGCCCTTTTTATAGGGTCGTTGGCAGCCTCTTTTGCCAAAAGATACGCCTTGAATTGAATAAAATCTTTTGAGTTCTCTTGCAGATAAAGCTTTACATCTTCAAGATCATTGCTCTTGGCAAAACTATCTGGATCCTCCCCTTGAGGAAAAGTGCAGACCTTAACATTCATTCCTTGTTCCAAGATTAGGTCTATACCTCTTATCGATGCACGCAGACCAGCGGCATCACCATCAAAGAGAACGGTAATGTTCTTGGTCAATCTGTTCAAAAGCCGTATTTGTTCCGGTGTCAATGCGGTGCCACTTGATGCCACCACGTTGTGTATTCCACGCTGATAGAATTGTAGCACATCGGTATATCCTTCAACCAAATAGCAATTGTCTTCCTTTGCAATCGACTGTTTTGCGTGAAAAATCCCATATAGTATTTTGCTTTTATGGTAAATTTCACTTTCTGGTGAGTTGAGGTATTTAGCAGCTTTTTTATCATTTCCCAAAATACGCCCTCCAAAACCTAGCACACGGCCGCTCATGGAATGTATGGGAAACATTACCCTGCCTTTAAAACGATCAAAAGTCCGAGGTTCGTTGGGGTTCGCGGTATCTTCCTTTACAATGGTCAGTCCGGTTTTTTCAAGATATTCCAGTTGATATCCTTTATCTAAGGCTGCTTTTGTAAATCCGTCCCAATGATCCAAACAATATCCCAATCCAAACTTGTTGATGGTCTCATCTGTAAATCCACGTTCCTTGAAGTAACTTAATCCGATGGCTTTCCCAAGTTCCGTTTCCCACAGCATTCCAGCAAAATGACCTTGGGCGAATTCAGACACCAAGTACATGCTTTCCCGTTCATTTGATTCTTCCTTTTCGGCATCGGTACGCTCAGTCTCCTCCACTTCAATATTGTACTTTTTAGCCAAATATTTTATGGCCTCAGGATATGTGAAATGTTCATGTTCCATTAGAAAAGCCACTACATTTCCTCCCTTTCCACTACTAAAATCCTTCCATATTTGTTTGACAGGTGAAACCATGAAACTGGGGGTTCGCTCATCTGAAAATGGGCTAAGCCCCTTAAAATTGGAGCCCGATTTTTTGAGCTGCACAAAATCACCAATAACCTCCTCTAAACGGGCGGTTTCGTATACTTGGTCTATAGTGGATTTTGAAATCAATTTCGTTCAAATAATTAGAGGTCTCAGAAAGCCTGACAATATCGCAAAGATATGCCTAAAAAGGAAGTATCTCCTCTTAAAATAACAACCCCAAATACCTTTGAATTTAAAAATTAAAAGTCTACCCAACTGAAAAAAAATATTTAAATTTCTGCTTATAACTTTTTAAACCATTGCACGTTTAATAGTTCGTAAAACCCATCAAAAAAATAAAAGATGAAAAAAACTATCCTTTTAATTGCTTTGACATTGATCAGCTTTGGTTCACAAGCTCAAACGACTCCCAACAATATTAGCGTGAATGGTATGCATCAATATGCAATATCACCGGAATATACGGCCAAGATGGTTGTAAGTCTTACAAATGTTTATTATGATGTTGAAACCATAAATATGACCGAATTGAAGTCTTCCTATTTGGAAAAATTAGCCAAAGTGGGCATTACCAGCGATCGCATAAAAGAGGATGATCTTAACTATGCTATGATGGGTTATGATAAGGAAGGAACGGTAATTGAGTTTAAGACAAAGTCATTGGAAGAAATGAAAAAATTCCTTATGGTCAAATCTATTGGTGTCACCAAATCGGATACCATGCTTGAAGCGAACTTGACCGATGCTCAAATAGCTGATTATGCCAAAGGTGCTTTTGACAACGCTAAACAAAAAGCTGAAGCCATCGCCAAAAAAATTGGCAGAACTATAGGCAAGGCAATATATATAAGTGACAATAATTCCAATAAAATTTCAGAATCATTATATTACGGAAGTCCGGTAAACTCAAGGGACTATTACATTTCAGTTTCTTTTGAATTATTATGAGGTCTTAGCTATGCCATCTGTTTTATCTAATTCGACGCCCATTATTAATAACCAAAGACAAATTCCAAATTCACCAATTGCAGAGGGTATGCCTATAATTTTGGAAACTAAGGAAACGCCGTAATCCGTGTAAAGAAAATATCCCAAGAAATCAAGGAGATAACCGAAGCAACCTAACATTAACATGATTCCCAAAAACCTCGGAAGGAAGCCCGATTTATACACTAAATAACCAAAGGGGTATAACCACAAGCCCCAAAAAATATGGGCAACTAAGTTACCGTTGTTATATGATTCAAGTAGCAACATCACCTGTACATTCAATTGTTCTGCAGTAAGGACTCTGGCATATTCAGCATCCGAACTAAGAGTCAGAACATCTATGTGATTGACAATACTTATATACGATATGGGAACACTTGCGACAGCAAATAGTACCATAGCAACTGCGTATTTTTTATTAACTTTTTCAAGCAGTTGGTATAAAGCGAGGGGTAAAAAAATAAAGCAGGTGAAACAAATAAGACCACTTACTATTCCTACACGGAACAGCATTTGGGACTCTTTTATATTTGCAACGGTTTTTGCAGCATCCGCCCAAACAATTAATTTTGAAGGAACATACATTAAACTTATAATCCCAGTAATAATTAGAATAAGATATAGAAATCCAGCAAGTCTTGCAGTGTTTTTGGTCGGGTTCATGGTTTTGCTGTTGGATTGGAATTCAGTATTAATAAGTAAGTGAAATGAATCTTCACTCGAAGACGCTATTTTTAGGCCATTTCAAGGCATACCAAACAATCAATGAAGTAAGAACAATTTCCACCACGGCCAAAAACACGTAAAATATTAACCAAGGGGTAATTGAATAAAATACAATAAGCAGCATAATCAAGCTGAAAAATATCCCAAATACAATATTCAACCATTTTGCCAATAATGGTTTTAATAACAATGATAAGACAACCATCAAGGCCGGAATGACCATTAACAAAGCTGCAAGGAATAGCCTGATGGGACTATTCAATATATTATCACCGTTTATAAGTCCTTCAACTTTTTCAGGTACATAAAACTCAAAATAATCGCCATATAAATAGCAAAGGGTTACGGAGACCCAAAGAACTGAAAGCTTGATTTTTACATTTATATTGGGGTCTATCAAACTTTTCATGGTTCTTTTGATTATTTATATTTTCGTTCTTACCCATTCAACAGGTCGCCATTTTATCAATATTGTTACAAATAAAAAATGTAAACTATCTTAGACGGGCATTTTTGTTTTTTTTTAAATGATTCTTTTCTTTGGAACCCGTCTTGGCAAGACCGAAACTAACGTTTTGGGTGGGGTTCCCTGTCCTTATTGTGAACAGAAAAACACCTTGACCGCAGTGAATACTAGTAATTGGTTCCATTTATTTTGGATAAAGATCTTTAAAGTTTCCTCGAATACTACAATTGAATGTTCACATTGCAGAAGGGTTTATTATCAAGAAGAATTCACGAATGAAATGTTAGAAAATTTATAGTCTTTTAACCATCCTTTTGACTGAACGGCAGGGTTTTTAATTCTTGGTTCAATAGAAACCATTCTATTGGTCAATATAGTTTTTAGTCTTAATTTAATTTTTCAGAGATCAAATCGGAGTCCCAACGAAATGTTGTGTTGTTCAACAACTGCATCCTTAAAAATAGGATTAAGATCGTATTTGGCATATAACAGAACACCATCAAAGCCCACATAGCCGCTGATCCCATATATCAAATTGGAAGTATTGTAGCCCCTTTTTAGCTTGTCCTTTACGTTTTCACCATTACGCTCATACTTTAATTTTTGACGGGTACCCAGATTGAAACCTCCATATCCTCCCAATCCCAACCTGAATTGATTATGCAGGGAATACCGAATCGTTTTTTCCGTTTTTCTCAGTTTTGAAGGCCCAAATTCAAGGTGGATCGGAAAAACGAGGTTATCCATCCTGAATTTCGATTTCTTCAACTCATACTCAAATTCCTGAAGTTGGGTCTGGCCTTCGTTAGATACAAAGTATTGATTATCCTTAGGCTTTAAACCATTGAACTGAAATGAAAATCCATAGTTTAGGCGCAGAAAATTGGAGTTTTGAAAGACACGGGTACGCCATTCCCAGCCTAACTCTGCAAATCTGCTTCCACCTATCTTGTAAGGTGAATCTTCAAACGATTGCCCTTCAATAATTGCATTGTTAAGACCTATCGCAAACACGAAATCAGAGTAGGTTCTGCGGTCATATTTAGGCTCCCGATTGTGGTTTTTAAAAAAAGTCCATGGTTCCCCATCCCCCCATGAAATACTTATCCCGTTATCACTGTCGTTAATCGAAAATTCATTTTCACTTTTCATTACTACACCATCATTGCGTTCCAATAGTGCAATTCTATTATCGATTATGGCTATTCTGTTTTCAATATTCAGGGCGCGCTTTTTTGCAGCGGCCTCTTTTAGGTCATTTGCCTCCTGTAGACTTATTTGCTCCTTTTCTAGGCGCTCGTTAATATGCTGCACCTCATCTTTTAGTGCCTCCTTTTCTTGTTGTGCGATAATGGTTTTTTGATTGTTCAAGTCCTCTATGCGGTCTTTGTACCATTCCTGGCTTGCAACGTATTGCACACTAAGTAAGGTCAGGATGAAAGCTAAATGAATTGCAATTTTTTTCATGATTTTAAAATTTTTGATTGATGATTGATGAATAGACTCCTCCCTACTTCTTCAAAATGCTCAAAGAAGGATTATAAGTTTTTATATAATTGGATATTTAATTATTTCGATCCGCAACTGCTGTCCTAGCTCTAAGGAAACCATTTTTAAGCGTTTCGAAAATTTGGCTCCTAAAAGTTTGATCCAACTCTTCTTCCACCTCGTTCAGCAGAGCTGTTGCATCAACGGATCCTTTCCCAACGAAAATTCTATCGGCCAATAGTTCACGTTGGGCATTCCGCAGCAAAGAATCCACTTCAATATCGGAGAGCGAGCTTTTATCGCCGGTTTCCAACAGATTTACCCTTGCCAATACTTCGGCAATTTTTTCATCCATTATTGCCTCCTGCTTGCTATCCAGGTCCTTATCTTCCAATACCTCCCGAGCTTGCTGTGCTATGTTGGTATCTACACCAAAATTTTTGTCCAAATCTGGTTTTGCCAGATCAAGTCGCTTTACTATAGGGTCCTTCTTCCCCTCCAAAGTCAACGAACCTTCCTTATCAATAATAGCTTCCTTCTCCTTATTCTCAAGTTGAATGTTCCCATTTGGGGTATTTACGATTTTTATTTTTGAATTTTCCAATGTATCATCCTTCTTAAGAAAGAAAATGGATATCAGGAGCAATCCAACAAAGCTGGCAGCTATACCGTACCAGAAGTATCTTTTTTTCTTTGGCACAGGGGAAGTTTCCAATTTTTCGGCAATCCTATCCCAAGCATCGGCAGAAGGAGAAATTTCCCGTTCTTTGAGTTTCTTCGCTATATATTTTTCAAATCTATTCGTTTCCATACCCAATAATATTTTGTTTCTTCAATTGCTCCTGCAATAGTTTGCGGGCTTTAAACAATTGCGATTTTGAAGTGCTTTCTGTTATTTCTAAAATTTCAGCTATTTCTTGATGTTTATAACCTTCTACCGCATACAGAACAAACACCAATTTATAGCCCTCCGGCAACCCATCAATCAGCACCTGTATGTATTCAGTATCCATTTCCTGTGAGGAGGATACATAGGTTTCATTACGTTCAAAAACCGCATCGTCGTAGACAACAAACTGACGTTTCCTCAAGAAAGTTATACTCTCCCTGATCATAATCCTCCGAATCCAACCCTCAAAGCTTCCTTCAAATTTGAAGGTGTCCAGATATTTAAAAACTTTCACGAAACCATTGATCATGGTATCCTCCGCAAAATGCATATCTTTTATATATTGCCTACACACCCCTAACATCTTAGGTGCATATTCCCCATAAATCTGCTTTTGCGCTTCTGGATTCCCTTTGGCAGCTTTCTTTATGAGTTGGTTCTCGTTGGTATAAAAGGAGATGATTTTCAATTTTATGTCTTCTAAAAGTATAGACGAGTTAAGAATAGAAAAGGTTGCCCCGTGATAATTTTTTTAATAGAAAGGAGTTCATGCCACTTTACAAGTGCTTTTGAACAATGAAATCCAAAATTTTGCTTCTGGAAAATGTAGTGATCCTACTTTTTTCTTTCCACAACATAATTGACCATAAGTTCAAGAGAATTTCTATAGTCAGATTCAGGGTATAATTTTAGCATGGCCAAGGCTTCTTCTTTAAACAGCAACATTTTCTGAACAGCATATTCAAGTCCACCTTTGGACCTTACAAAATCAATAACCTCCTTTACCCTTTTCTTATCTGTGTTGTGGTTTTTAACGGAGTTAATAAGCCAGGCCTTTTCCTTTCTGCCGCAATTGTTGAGCACATGAATGAGCGGAAGTGTCATTTTTTGTTCCTTGATGTCTATGCCCGAAGGTTTGCCTATTTTATACCCACCATAGTCAAAAAGATCATCTTTGATTTGAAAGGCCATACCGCACAGTTCCCCAAACTTTCGAAAGTTCTCCACATCCGGACTATCGGGCTTCACTGAGCAAGCGCCCAAACTACAGCAAGCCGCTATTAAGGTTGCCGTTTTTTGTCGTATGATTTCGTAATATACCTCTTCGGTAATATCAAGGCGACGCGCTTTTTCTATTTGAAGTAGTTCCCCTTCACTTATCTCGCGCATAGCAAGAGAAATGATTTTTAGCAAGTCAAAATCTCCATGATCAACCGATAACAACATGCCCCTGGCAAGTAAAAAGTCCCCTACCAAAACCGCAATTTTGTTTTTCCACAAAGCATTTATCGAAAAAAATCCACGTCGTTTGTTACTATCATCAACCACATCGTCATGCACCAAACTTGCCGTATGGATCAATTCTATTACTGAAGCACCCCTATAGGTGCGTTCGTTCACTTCCCCGTTGTTCAACAACTTCGCGGTCAGAAACACGAACATGGGCCTCATTTGCTTGCCTTTGCGGTTTACAATGTAATAGGTGATCCTATTTAATAAAGCGACCTTCGAGGACATGGACTCATGGAACTTTCTTTCGAAAAGTTCCATTTCCGAACTAATGGGCTCCTTTATTTGTGATACTATTTTCAAGGATTGTAATTTATATCCTATTGGTTTGACAGGCGATAAAAATAGGTAAAATGAGGCAGTTTATGATATGAAGTTTTGGGTATTCGGCACATAGACCAAGATACTCGGCAATGGGTGTAAAAGAATTGGATTTTAAGACTTGTTGGCCAACTGCCCGCAGGCCGCATCAATGTCCTTTCCGCGTGACCTGCGCACAGTCACCACAATACCGTTTTTGTCAAGGGTATCTACATACATCTGTATGGCTTTGCCAGATGCCTGTTGAAATTCCCCATCATCAATGGGGTTGTATTCAATAAGATTTACTTTGGAAGGAGCAAACCTACAAAACTCCACTAGCGCATCAACATCTTTTTGGGCGTCGTTGATTCCTTCCCATACTACATATTCGTACGTTATTCTGCTTTTTGTCTTATGATACCAATATTCAAGTGCTTCACGCAAATCGGAAAGGGTAAACGTTGCGTTAAAAGGCATAATGGTTGTCCTAACCTCATCAATTGCCGAATGCAGGGATACTGCCAGTTTAAATTTAACGGCATCATCGGCCATTTTACGAATCATCTTAGGCACTCCGGATGTAGAGACCGTAATACGCTTGGGCGACATCCCCAGCCCTTCTGGAGATGTTATTTTGTCTATAGCCTTAAGCACGTTGTTATAGTTCATCAATGGTTCGCCCATGCCCATAAAGACAATATTGCTCAATGGCCTATCAAAATATAGTCTACTCTCATGGTCTATTGCAACTACTTGGTCATAGATTTCATCGGGATTTAAATTGCGCATTCTTTTTAAGCGGGCCGTTGCACAAAATTTACAATCCAAACTACATCCTACTTGGCTCGAAACACAGGCAGTCGTCCTAGTCTTGGTGGGTATCAAAACGGACTCCACTATTAAATCATCGTGCAATCTCACTGCATTTTTTATGGTACCATCCTTACTACGCTGCATGTGATCAACCTTAATATGGTTGATCACAAAATTGGCCTCCAACATGTCGCGGGTATTTTTGGAAATATTCGTCATCCCTTCAAAAGAATGGGCAGATTTTTGCCAAAGCCATTCATAGACTTGATTGCCCCTGAAAGCCTTATCACCCTGTTCCTCGAAAAAAGTTCGAAGTTGGTCTTTGGTAAGTGCCCTAATATCTTTTTTCCTTATATCCACTTTAAAGAGATAAAAAAATCCTGCCGTTACCATTTTGAAATTGGAAATACTGGCAGGATTTCAATAATTAGTCTGGGATTCCTATTAAAGGATTAACATCGCATCCCCGTAGGAATAGAATTTATAACTTTCAATAATTGCCTCTTTGTAGGCTTTTTTCATTAAATCATGACCCATAAAGGCAGATACCATCATCAAAAGCGTTGATTTTGGTAAATGAAAATTGGTCACCATGGCATTTGCAATGCTAAAATCGTGAGGAGGAAACACAAACTTGTTGGTCCAACCATCATATGTATTTAAGGTTTGCCCAGAAGAAACGGCACTTTCCAATCCGCGCATTGCGGTCGTGCCAACGGCGCAGACCCTTCTCTTATTTCTTTTGGCCTTGTTTACAACTTCAGTTGCCTTTTCATCAATAATCAACTCTTCACTATCCATTTTATGCTTTGAAAGGTCTTCCACTTCAACAGGATTGAAAGTTCCCAAGCCAACATGAAGGGTAAGTTCCGCAAATTGAATTCCCTTTATTTCCAAGCGTTTTAATAAATGCTTCGAGAAATGCAGACCCGCAGTCGGAGCAGCAACTGCGCCTTCGTGTTTCGCATAAATAGTTTGGTACCTTTCCTCATCCTCGGGTTCGACCGATCTCTTAATGTATTTTGGAAGAGGTGTTTCACCAAGGCTTCTCAATTTGCGTCTAAAATCAGTATAAGAGCCATCATACAGAAAACGAAGGGTCCTTCCTCTTGAAGTGGTGTTGTCAATTACTTCCGCCACTAAATCATCATCATCACCAAAATATAATTTGTTGCCAATACGGATTTTTCTTGCGGGATCAACCAACACGTCCCAAAGCCGCTGCTCTTCGTTCAGCTCACGCAATAAAAATACCTCAATTCGTGCACCGGTTTTCTCTTTGTTACCATATAAACGGGCCGGAAATACCTTTGTATTGTTCAATACCATCACATCACCTTCATCAAAATAATCTATAAGGTCCTTGAACAACTTGTGTTCTATCTTTCCTGTTTGTCTATGGATTACCATAAGTTTGGATTCGTCCCTGTTTTCTGAGGGATACTCGGCCAATAATTCGTTCGGAAGCTCAAAATTGAAGTGTGATAATTTCATTTAAGGAATTTTGTTAAACGTTTTTGCGGGTGCAAATATACGACCCCGCCATGGGGGATGTCAAGTAAATGCGGTTTTAAATCTCAATTATAATTTTCCGCCTTAAAATGAAGTTTTTTAAGGTCTTCCCAAAAGTCTGGATAAGACTTGGAAACCACCTCGGCCTCGTTTACAATAAATGATGTTTTCAAAGCCAAGGGTCCAAAAGCCATGGCCATTCTATGGTCATTATAGGTATCAATGGCAACATTCGCCTTCATTTTTTCCGACCTGGCTTGTAATGTCAAATCCTTATCGGAAACTAAAATATCTGCCCCGAATTTTTGAAGTTCGGTCTTCATTGCCTCCAATCTGTCGGTTTCCTTGATCTTTAAGGTATGTAGGCCCGTAAGATGGCACCCTATTCCCAAACCATAACAGGTTACAGCTATTGTTTGGGCAATGTCGGGTGCATTTGCCAGGTTATATTGAACCTTTGATAATTGACATTCAGAAGTTTTTTGCAATACGATCGTGTTCTGTTCAAAACTAGTTTCGACACCAAAATCGGTATATATTTCTGCAAGCACACTATCACCTTGAAGACTGTTCTTTTTATAAGCTGATAGGACAATTTCAGAACCTACTGCCGAAAGTGCGGCAATACTATAAAAATAAGAAGCAGAACTCCAGTCAGATTCTACGACCAATTGAGTTGGCCCTACAGTAGACTTTGGCATTACTTTTATTGTATTTCCCTCAAAGGAAGTTTCAATTCCAATCTGTTCCAAAAGTCCCAAGGTCATTTTTATATATGGTACCGATGTGATTTTTCCAATCAATTCCAATTCCAAACCATTTTCAAGGGAAGGAGCAATCAGCAACAATGAGGAAATATATTGACTGCTAATATTGGCAGGAAGGCTCACTTTGTTTTTTTCAAGCTTTTTACCCTTAATATGGATTGGCGGATATCCTTCATTGTTCACATAATCAATTTCGGCACCCAAATTTCTCAATGCCTCTACCAATACCTCAACAGGTCTTTCCGTCATCCGTTTTGAACCCGTAAGAATTACATTTTTGCCCTCTTGGGATGCAAAATAACCGGTAAGAAAGCGCATAGCAGTACCGGCGTGGTGAATATCAACCTCACCATTTTTGACCTTCAATCCTTTTTGCATGACTTCTGCGTCGTCGGAATTGGAAATGTTTTCAATGGATATGTTCGGATATAGGGCTTGCAAAAGAAGCGATCTATTAGACTCGCTTTTGGAACCTGTAATTTGAATGTTCGATCTTATAAGGTTGGATGGTGGTCCAGAAAGGTGTAGTTTCAATTCAATTGATTTATGGCCGTAAAATGAAATGCAAATATACTACTATTTCAGCTTTTCGTTTTGCTGATGTCGGTCATGATCACGCTTCGATTTCAGGTCCAATTTTTTATCAAAGGCATCCTGCAAATCGACTCCTGTCTGATTGGCCAGGCATAGCACAACAAAAAGAACATCGGCAAGCTCTTCCCCTAAATCCTTGTTCTTGTCGGACTCTTTTTCACTTTGTTCGCCATATCTCCTGGCTATAATACGGGCAACCTCGCCTACCTCTTCGGTGAGCTGTGCCATATTGGTAAGCTCATTAAAATAACGGACCCCATGTTCCTTGATCCAATTATCGACTGCTAGTTGTGCATTTTCTATATTCATTATTCTCTATTCTTTGAATCAATTAATATTGTCACGGGACCATCATTTAAAAGTTCAACTTTCATATCGGCACCAAAAACGCCCGTCCCAACTTTTTTACCCATTTCCTGCTCGAGCCGTATAATAAATTTCTCATATATGGGTATGGCAACATCTGGTTTTGCCGCTTTAATATAAGAGGGTCGATTTCCTTTCTTGGTTGCGGCATGAAGCGTAAACTGACTTACCACTATTGCATCACCAAAAGTTTCCAACAAAGAACGATTCATTACTCCTTCATCGTCATTAAAAATACGAAGATTGGCTACCTTTCTGCATAACCATTCGATATCTTCTTGATTATCAGCATCTTCAATTCCCAAAAGCAAAAGGATTCCACCTTCAATTTGGGATATGACTTTTTCGTTAACGGTAACGCTCGCCTTTGAAACCCTTTGAATTACCGCTCGCATATCCTCTCCCCTTGCCCTTTCCAAAGAAAGAGGGCACTTTTTAAAAGGTTATTTTCTATCCCCATAACTATCTATTCTATAGTTCTCGTCTTCACCGGTAACCATCTGTACATAACTTCTATATCTGCTCCAGGCCACCTCATTCTTATCCAAAGCCTCCTTAATAGCACACTGGGGTTCATCTAAGTGCAGACAATTATTGAATTTACAATGCGCTTTCAATTTAAAGAACTCGGGGAAATAATCGCCAATCTCTTCCTTCTCCATATCGACCATTCCAAATCCTTTGATACCTGGTGTGTCGATTATCTTGGCACCAAAACCAAGGTCGAACATTTCTGCAAAGGTGGTCGTATGTTGTCCTTGCAAGTGCTGTTGCGAAATTTCGGCAGTTTTGATATCCAATCTAGGCTCAAGGGCATTGATCAAAGTAGATTTTCCTGCCCCCGAGTGACCTGAAAACATACTTGTTCTGCCAACCATCATTTCTTTGACCTTTGCTACATTTTTACCGGTCTTGGCCGATATTCCCACACATGTGTAGCCTATGGTCCTATACAATTCGGCCAAAAATTTCACTTCACCGAGTTCTTTGTCGTTATAGGTATCAATCTTATTAAAGAGCAGAATGGCAGGCACATCATATGCTTCGGCAGTCGCTAAAAATCGATCAATAAAAATGGTATATGTGGTAGGATTATTTAAAGTTATGATCAGAAAGACCTGATCTAAATTAGTTGCAATAATATGGGTCTGCTTTGATAGGTTCACCGATTTTCGAATGATATAGTTCTTCCTGTCCGCAATTCCTGAAATAGTTCCTACTACGGCATCTCCCAATTCTTCCAATTCAAACTCCACAATATCCCCAACGGCTATGGGATTCGTACTTTTTATTCCCTGTATTCGAAATTTACCCTTGATTCGGCAGTCATAATACGTTCCATCATCGGTCTTTACACTATACCAACTTCCAGTAGATTTATATACAGTTCCTTGCATTTACAATAATTATTTCACAAAGAAACACAATCTCAACTTAAAACAGGCATCTTATACGTTTCATGAAACTGCTCCTTTTACCTCTTGCAATTAAAAATTTGATTATTTAAGTTTATATTCAAATAATGCAACCTTTACAATTTAACACTGTCTCTAAAAGAAAAACTAAAAACTTTAAAAATGAAAAATCTCATTCTAATTATTGGAATAGCCTTTGCGACTGCAATTGATGGTAACGCCCAGCAATTTAAGGTAATTACAAGTGTAGAGTCCATTGTACCAAGTGGTCTAGGACGTTCAAGAATTATTGATGGAAACGAGGAAAAGGATTATAAGGAGTTCTCTTCGGTACAAACCGAGGATGACAACACCAGAAATAAGGCAGATCGAAGTGAAATTAGGGTAAAAAATTTCGAGGAGACAAAACTTCTTAATTTTTACAATATTGCTGGAATCCGGTTTCAAAACATTGCCGCAAATGATGCGGTCATATCTTCAAAACTAACCGCCATGGCAACCGATGGGTGGCAATTAATGTTCGTAACAAGTGCTGTAGAGGCAGATGCAGGCGAAAAGGATGGACAGGGCATTTTCATTACCCGTTATGTTTTTAAGAAGGACTAATGATGCGTCACCGAGTCGAGAAGCCACTATTTTTGGAGCTTCACTGGTTTCATATTATAAAGGGATCCGTTTGTATTGTTAAATACAAACGGATCCCTTTATAGCATAATCGAAAAGAGTACTATGAATTGATAATCTTTTCTTGGTGATTTATTGATTCTTGGTGAATGGCCTTAAACATTTTCAGAACAAATTCTTCGCTTAGACCTTTGGTCTCGCCTTCCAAAATCATTTTACCCAAAATCTCGTTCCATCTGCTAGACTGCAAGACAGCTACGTTTTTTTGTTTTTTCAATTCCCCTATGCCATCGGATATTTTCATCCTTTTACCAAGTGTATCTATCAATTGGTTATCAATGACATCTATCTGCGCCCGCAGATTGCTCAATTTACTATTGTATTCCGCTTCTGGGTCTGATTCCTTACGAATACGTAAATCTTTCATGATCTGTACCAAACGTTTTGGCGTTACCTGCTGGGCGGCATCGCTCCATGCATTATCGGGATCATAATGCGTCTCGATCATCAAGCCGTCAAAGTTCAAATCAAGTGCGGTTTGCGAAACATCAAATATCATATCTCTCTTTCCAGTAATATGGGAAGGGTCGTTGATGATTGGCAGATCGGGAAATTTGGTCTGCAATTCAATTGCCAATTGCCATTCCGGAATATTCCGGTATTTGGTCTTTTCATAAGTGGAGAATCCCCTATGAATAACACCCAATTTTTTAATATTTGCGGTCGCAAGACGCTCTATGGCACCTAGCCATAAGGAAAGATCCGGATTGACCGGGTTTTTGACCAAAATAATCTTGTCAGTACCTGCCAAAACATCGGCAATTTCTTGAACGATAAACGGACTTACCGTAGATCTTGCTCCGATCCACAAAAGATCTATATCGTGCTCAAGGGCCAATTCAACATGTGCCCTATTGGCAACCTCTGTTGCTGTTTTTAAACCGGTTTCCTTTTTTACTTTTTGCAACCACTTCAAACCAATGGCACCAACCCCTTCAAACATTCCTGGACGCGTCCTTGGTTTCCAAATTCCTGCACGGTAATAGTTTACATCGGTCTCTTTTAGGTCGTTCGCAATTCTCATGACCTGTTCTTCAGTTTCCGCACTGCATGGTCCCGCAATTACCAAAGGATGATTTAATCCCATATCATCCAACCATTTCCTCATTTCTTTTGAATTCTCCATTTTATTTTTTGTTAAGTGGTATTCCGTTTAATATTTCCTTTATTTTATTGGTATTGTTCATTTCATTGTAAATGCCCTCATAATCATTTTCCAAAAGCATTTTTCTAAATATTTCCAGATTGGAAATATACTCGTTCAAAGTCTCCACAACATTTTCCTTATTTTGCTTAAAAATGGGTGTCCACATCGCTGGAGAACTTTTTGCCAAGCGAACGGTACTTTCAAAACCGCTTCCCGCCATGTCAAAAATATCACGTTCGTTTTTCTCTTTCTCGATAACCGTCTTTCCTAACATAAAAGAGCTTATGTGTGACAAATGCGAAACATATGCAATGTGCTTGTCGTGGGCCTCAGGATTCATATATCGAATTCGCATACCCAATTGCTGAAATAGGCACAATGCCTTTTCCTGAAGTTTGAAAGCCGTTTTCTCTACCTCGCAGATAATATTGGTCTTTCCATCATACAAACCATTAATGGCAGCCATGGGTCCTGAAAATTCAGTACCTGCAATAGGGTGGCAGGCCAAAAAATTTCGCCTCTTGGAATGGGAATCAACAGAGCGACAAACAAGCGTCTTTGTTGAACCTGCATCAAAAACCAGACAATCATCATGTACCGCATCCAAAATCATGGGAAGCTCTTTGACCAGAACATCTACGGGAATGGTCACTGCGACCAAATCGGCCATTTGAAGATCATCATAGGATGCTTTTACATCAATAAGCCCAAGTGCCAAGGCTTCTTCCAGATGTGATCCGTTGGCATCGATACCATAAATTTTATATTCGGGATAAAGCTTTTTCACATCTTTTGCAAAAGAACCTCCAATTAAACCGATACCTATAATAAATATGTTCATCTTTATAGATTTTAGATTTTAGTATTGAGAATGGGATAAAGCTTCTATATAATCCCGTTATCTTACTGCCAACTTCCCAGTGCTAACTTCCCGATACAGATTTCTCAATACTAATTACTAATTACTCACTACTAATATCTCCCAATTGCCTCCTTAATTTTTTCCTCTGTTACACAAAGTGAAAATCGAATATATCCTTCACCATTGCTTCCGAAAATGGTACCAGGTGCAATGAATATGTTCTTATCATATAGGACTTGATCTACAAACTTTTCAGCAAATTCTGCACCTGAAGGCAACTTGGCCCAAACGAACATCCCCACTGCTTTCGGATCGTAGGTACAATTTAACCGATCTGCCAGTTGAAACATTAATGTGCGTCTAGAGGCATATACTTGATCCAAGGCTTCGAACCATTCTCTCCCGCTTTTAAGAGCTGCAATGGCTCCTTTTTGAATGCCATAGAACATACCCGAATCCATATTGCTTTTAACCTTTAAAATGGCCTCAATATGTTCGGAACCGCCCAAAACCATTCCTACGCGCCAACCGGCCATATTGAAAGTTTTGCTTAGGGAGTTCAATTCCAGTGCAACTTCCATTGCCCCGTCCATCGCTAAAATACTAGTAGGATTCTCTCCTAAAACAAAGCTATACGGATTGTCATTGACCAATAGAATATTATTTTTCCTGGCAAAATTTACCAATTGCTGTAATTGAATTTTATTTGCGGTTGCACCCGTAGGCATATGCGGATAGCCCACCCACATCAACTTCACTTTTGAAAGGTCTTGTTGCTGAAGGGCAACCAGATCTGGAAACCAATTTTCCTCATCCCTAAGGTTATAATATTTCGGAACGCCTCCTGCCAATTTAGTCACGGAGGTATACGTAGGATAACCTGGATTTGGTATCAGTGCTTCATCCCCAGGGTTTAAAAATGCCATGCTAATATGCATAATCCCTTCTTTGGAACCCATTAGCGGGAGAATTTCGTTCGCGGGATCGGACGCTACCCCGAATTTTGATTTGTAAAAATCCGCTATCGCCTGACGTAATTCCGGCAATCCTTGATAACTTTGGTATTGATGTGCATTGGTATCGTACATAGCATCTTTTACGGCATTCAAAACTTCTTCGGAGGGAGCTAAATCCGGACTTCCGATTCCCATATTTATAATAGGCTTACCATCGGCAATGAGTCCGCGAACCTCTCGTAATTTCTTTGAAAAATAGTACTCCTCTACCGTATGTAAGCGATTCGCCGTACGTATCATATTCTTGCATTTTTAAATTCTCCCAAAACTCTAAAATCCTCGGACATAATATCCAGTAGCACCTTAGCTTTGGCAAAATTATCGTATTTCTCAAAGGTCACATCCACAAAAAATGCATATTTCCAGGGTGTTTCAATAACCGGGAGCGACTGTATTTTGGTAAGGTTCAACAAACAATCGCTCATAACATTTAAAATTGCGGCCAAACTACCTCTTTTATGGTCGGTAATAAAGCGAACAGATGCCTTGTTGATCTCCTCCTTGGGAATTTCCTTGTTCTTGGTTTTGACAATTATAAAGCGCGTAGCATTATTTTTTATGGTCTGAATCTCCGAGGCAATAATTTCCAAACCATACAATTCAGCGGCTACTTTTGGGGCAATCGCTCCCACACGTTTTAATTGATTGTCCTGAATTCGTTTTGCAGTTTCCGCAGTATCAACATCCTCAACTAACTTGATATTCGGATAATCCCTAAAAAATTCCTTGCACTGTAGTAACGCCATTGGGTGCGAACGCACTTCCTCAATATCAGAAATGGTCTGACCCGCCAAACCCATTAAATTATGGTGGATATTTAGATAATGTTCCCCAATAATATGGAGTTTATTGTGATAGATCAATGCGTAGTTGGGAATGATCGATCCAGCAATGGAATTTTCAATGGCCATGATACCCTTATCTGCCGAACCATCCAACAAGCGATCTACCAGGTAGTCAAAGGACATGCATTCCACCAATTCCGTTTCCTCCCCAAAATATTCCTTGGCCACTTGATGGTGGTTAGAACCTTTTATTCCCTGTATGGCTATTTTTAAACCCATTTGCTTTGCTAGGCCAATCAATTACTAATGATTTTTACTTTTTGGTCTTATTGATAATGAAAAAGTCCCGCTCTATGCGGGACTTTAATTTGTATTTATCTTTTGAATATACTACAACAGTCCCACACCTCTCTTAAAAAAGAAGTAAAAATAAAAACCGTTCCAGAAATATTGATTTGTCATCATCTTATAAAACTTCGGCTAAAGTAGCAATTAAAATTAAATTGATCTAGTTCAACACATATTTTTTCGATATTTTAAGGAATGAATAAAAAGATTGCGGATTTTTATTGGTTTGATCCAATTTATTGGGAATACTGAATAAGTAAACTACCTCGGGGCAAGCCTGCGAAGCATTAAAAGGAATTGATGTATACCATTTCATGCGAGCTTCGGGGTATTAAACCCACTAGTCGGAATAAAATCAGCTCTTTATTGTTTATTTTTGAAAAAATTCCATCCGCATGTCCATATCGGTTAAAAACATATCAAAATCCTTTGGCCCCCAAAAGGCTCTTGATGCTGTTTCTTTTGAAATTAAAAAAGGAGAAATAGTCGGATTTCTGGGTCCCAATGGTGCCGGAAAGTCCACACTTATGAAAATTTTGACTACTTATCATCCCGCCGATAAGGGTGAAGCGAGTGTCAATGCTTACGATGTTCGTACCGAAGAAATGCAGGTAAAGAAAAGCATCGGATATCTTCCTGAGCACAATCCTTTATACTTGGACATGTATGTTAGGGAATACCTGTCCTTTAATGCGGATGTGTATAAAGTGGACAAGACAAGAATCGCAGAGGTAATAGAACAAACTGGACTTACGCCCGAATCCCATAAAAAGATAGGGCAGCTTTCTAAAGGGTACCGGCAGCGCGTAGGATTGGCGGCTGCATTGCTGCATGACCCTGAAGTATTGATTTTGGATGAACCTACCACGGGTCTTGACCCTAATCAGCTGCTTGAAATACGAAAATTGATTCGGGAAATCGGTAAGGAAAAAACCATATTCCTTTCCACACATATCATGAAGGAAGTTGAAGCGGTATGCGATCGTGTACTCATTATTAATAAAGGAGTTCTCGTTGCTGACAAAAAAATATCGGACCTACATGATGACGAACAACAAATTATTGAAGTGGAATTTGACTACCGAGTTGAGGAAGCTTTCCTAGAAAAGCTGTCCCATGTGGTCGCCGTAAAAAATACCGGGGGATTTGTCTATGAAATTACATTTGATACTTCAAACGATATGCGGCCCGCAGTTTTTGACTTTGCGCATGACAATCAATTAAAAACACTTCAACTCACCCGTAAGAATAAAAATCTGGAGAGTTTGTTTACTGAACTTACACAATAGCATTATTCTATTCTATCCAAATTCTCATCCACATCTTTATTCTTATAACCAGGTTCTTTGATCTTGCCTAACGAATACTTTATCGAAAGTGCAACTTCCTGAGCATCCGCAAAATAGATGCCATTGGCATTGACGCCGTTGATGGAGTAGCTCTCCCTGAAATTTTGTCCCTTTGTGATGTCGTTAAGACGAAGGGAGCAATCCAGATTATCGAAAAAGGTCATTGAGATGGCCGCATTTAAGGAAACTATACCATTTCTGGTAAAAATCCCCTCAGAACGCCTTGTTAATCCCCAACCACCCAAAGAAAGGGTCGTGTCTTTCCCGATTTTAAATTGATGGTCCGTATAAACATACAAATATGGTTTCGAAGCATTCCTTAAGGCCGTACTATCCTTACTATTTCTTGTCGATAGCATCACCAAATTGTTCGCTGTCCACTTACCTTTGGTCATAGGTAAGTTGAGGCTGATATCGAGTCCGGACTCTTGTTCCAAATTCCGCAGCGAAAAAATGGCTTTCCCGGTATCATCTTTGTCGTAACCAATTGTGAAATACATGGGGTTTTTCTTCTGTAAATAATTTATGGAAATCGATTTTTGCCTTATTTGAAAATTGGCCGAGATTTCATCCGTAGTGGTAGGAAGCAAATTTACGTTCCCCGAGCCTTCCAAAAATGGATTTATAAAGACCTTTATCGAACTCGCACTAGAATAATCTGGACGTTCGATACTTTTTGAATAGTTAAATGTCAAACTTTTGGTTCTGTCGAGTTCAATATTTAGCATAGCTTTCGGAAAAAATTGAGTGTTTTTTCTATTCACTAAAGGAAAATCACTGGTTTCAGTTTCTCCCTGAACCTGATTATTTTCAATTCGCACCCCTGTACTAAAATTTATGTTTTTGCGAATACTTCCTGAAATCCCGGAATAGCTTGAATAGGTACTTTCCGAATAATCAAATTCAACCATTGTGCTCCCTACGGGTTCAAAAGAACGGATGTCAGTTATTGCATTAGCCTTGGCGTTACTGACATTGGCCCCCATTTCCCATTTGAAGCCATTGTCAAACACTCTTTCCAAATCCAATCGATATGCCAAAACATCAATTCGATACTTCTGCTGTCGCTCCTCTGAAATTATTAATTCGGTTTCGCTGGCATTGTTGGAAATATCGGTGCAAAACTTTTGAACATAGGAAGAATACTGAAGACCCGTAAAAAGACTCAGTCCGGCAAACAGCTTTTTATTATAATTGAAATTACCGCTGAAAAAATCCCTGGTATTATCGTTACCCGATTTGGTTACAATAAAATCTTCCTGTGCCTGCTGACGAAGAAAAGTTTCGGTATGGATTGGAAACTTATTGGACTGAAGCCTTATATTGGAATTTACCGAAAAATAGTCGGTATCATTGATTTGATATAACAAACCTCCACCGGTGTTGATCTGTACCCTCTCGTTTTTATCGATCAAAAAGAGGTATTCTGAAAAAATATCCTGTTCTGGAATGGCAAAGGCAAATGTTTGACTTTCCCATGTCTGCAAATCGTTGTAGGCAAAATTGGTTTTCAAGACCAGTTTTTTCTTTTTAAAACTTCCGCTGAGACCATTATAATTGTTGAAATTTTGTTTGAAGGATAGGGTTTCCGAAAAATCAAATTTCAAACCTTCCGTGTCACTGATTTTCCGAGTTATCAATACCACTGCCCGGCCTTCGGCCTCATATTTGGATGGCGGATTTTTAATAACCTCGATACTGTTTATATCAGCGACTGACATTGCATTTAATTCCTCCAACGAAATACGTTGATTGCCAACATAGATCAAGGGAGCACCTTTACCAAGAACTGCAATGGATTCCTTATCCGGGCTTACTTGAATTCCCGGGAACTTGGTCAATAATTCCAGATGTTCGGGAATGGATGAAAAAATTGGATTTTCAACATTCATCTTTATATTTCCATTTTCGTTGGAGAACATGGGTTTGGAAGCCACAACTTCGACTTCATCCAAAGAAGTGGTGCTTTCTATAAGGCGAATGGTCAAAGTCATTCGATGGTTCAGGGTTATTTCCTGCTCATAAGTCGCATAACCCAAGCAAGAAATTGTTAACCGATACGTACCTTCGACTAGGGGTTCAAGTTCGAATTTTCCATCGGTCATTACCGCATATTGAATAGGGGTTTCATTCTGCCCTGCAAACAATAATACATCGCCAATTGCCACTGGTAAATTATTTGAATCAACAACCAGACCCGAAAGTTTATGTAGGTTCTGACCATATCCCATAAATGAAAACAAAAAGAATATAAGCACACTTATTTGTTGCATGGCCTTGGTTTACCGTGCAAATAACTTTTTAAAAATGGTAAACCAGCATCTTTACAGGTAGGATTTTGGAACTAGTACCCCGTACTAATTTTGCGCCTTTTGAAACAACTCCTGTCGGTTAGAGACCTTTAACTTGCCATAAATATTGGTGATATGGGTTTTGACCGTGCTGATACTTATAAAAAGCTCATTGGCAATCTCTTTATTGGTCTTGCCCTGTAAAATGAGATCTTGGATGGTACGCTCTTGTTTGCTGAGCTCGGGAAATATGGGCTGTTCTTTTCTTCGAAAAACCAAAATGGCCACCAAGGCAACTATCAAAAAGCCAAGAATAAAATTTAAAGCCATGCTCCAGGTATACCTCTGTTCCACCGCTTCTTGGGTCAGAAAGGCCAGTTTCCTTTCCAAAAATCGATACTGTTCCTTTGGCATTTCACTCCCTTTCAATTCTTCTAAAAGCGCAAGATAGTATTCGGGATTTTTAGCAATATCTTGATCCAACAACTGCTTGTTCTCCAATTGTTTTATACCGATCAATTTTACCAATAGTATTTGCAGTGAGTCTTTCGCAAAACTTTTTAATTGCAAGGATTCCTGCTCTTTCCCTGGCTGTAAATGAAGCAGTTGGGTTTCAAATTCCCGTAATTTTTTCCACTCCTTATCGGCCAAATTTGTAGTTGTATATACTGTAAAAGGTGATTTTGTAGGTGAAAACTTTATATCATCGGAATTGGATAGAATAAAAGACGAACCCCTTGAAATTGTATCTTTAAGCACCTTTTCAACCTCACGGACATATAAATGGTATACCGCGCTTTTATCGGCAATATATTTGCCATCAAATGAGAAGTATCCATCATCATTTATCCTGGCCCAAGCAACCGATTTGCCATATTTTAGGTTTTCGAGATGGTCCATATCCAACTTGGAGAGGAATACCTTCTGCTCCAATGGGTGGTTTTTCTTAAGGTCTATGTAGCCTGAAATACCCGTTTGCGAAGATAGATTTGTTATGGAAGCCATGAGAAATAGCCCAAGATACTTTCGAAGCATAATCGATATTTTAATTCTAAAAAATATGCCATTTTAAGACCGATCTACTCAGAATGGCCTAATCCTCACATTCCGGAATTTTATGGTGCCCGTTTCGGCGGTTTGCAGACCTATATAACCTTCCCTTAGGTCATCACTTATTAAGTCGGCAGTCAAAACACCGTTTACCCAGGCTTGTATATGATTTTTTTCGCACTTTATGCTATAGGTATTCCATTGATTCAAGGTTTCGACTTGCGCTAAGGGTGTTGTCCTTGAAACAATAGCTCCTGTCCTATTCTTTTGATCTGGGTGGTTGTCCCAAATATTGATTTCATAGCAATCGGAAAAGCTTAAGTCATAATTTTTACAACGCACAAAAATTCCTGAATTTACCGTTTCATCGGGATAGAACTCCAATTCCAGTTCAAAATCCCTGTAGGGTTCTTTGGTCATTAGAAAACCGATACCACCATTTGAACTTCCAACAATTCCTTCAAGCCCAAATTGCCATTTCGCATCACCCTTTTCAAACCAGGTCGGGTCTTCCGGTTCAAAAAGCATCTTTGCACTACTGCAAGACAACAATAGGGCTAAAAAAATAACAAGGGCTCCCGAAAATTTCATTGTGCTGAATACTTTTGACATTCTTTATTTCAACTAATATACTGAACTCGTTCAAATTTCAGGCCGGCATCCATACAATATTATCCATAAAGAACTTTCTTAGAAATCTCTTTACGGGTATTTAATAGCAGATCTATGGCCATATCAAACTCCTCTTGAACCTTTGGGTCGGTACAATTCACTAAAATTGCAATCACCGCTTGTTCATTGGGATAAACAAAAAAATTGGAGTATCCTCCTACCCCATTTCCAATATGTCCGTAAAATGGCCTTCCATTTTTGTCCTTGCTTACTTGCCAACCAAGTCCATAATAAGTTGGACTTCCATTTACAATCTGCGGCGTCAAAAATTCGGCCCGTAGGGAATCATTTAAAATTTTCCCATCCAAATATGCTTGACCCAATTTAACGATATCAGGAGAAGTGGACAGAAAACCTCCACCTGCCAATTTGTAAAAGTTATTGACCAGTATAGCGTTTCTAATACCAAATTTACTTTTGGAATAAAATGAAGTGATATTCTCCGAGTTCAATTTACTGGTTTCTAGAGTATTAGTAAGCGGACTACCTGAATGAAAAGTGCGTGCCATTTGCAATGGCCGCAATACTTTATCATGCACATATTTTTCAAATGGAACGCCACTGGCTTTCTGCATCGCCAATGAAATGAGCACCCAATCGTAGCTATTGTAAAAATAGTCGGTCCCTGGTTCAAATAGAAGGTCATCGTCCTTGAATACTTCAATACTTTCTTCAATTGAATAGGGTTTGTTGAGGGCATATTCTATGCCTCTATACCCTCTTATGCCCGCTGTATGGCAAGCCAATTGCCGGATTGTGAAATCCCATTTCTTTTTCGGAAAGTATGGGACATACTTATAAAAAGAGGAATCCAAGTCCATTATTCCTTCATCTACCATAAGGGCAAGTGCCGTAGCGGAAATTGGTTTCGAAACGCTGGCTATTCGGAAAATAGATTTTCTTGGATCCACAAGCTTTTTCCTATCCAAATCCGAATAACCGTATCCTCTTTGGAAAAAAACCTGACCCTCTTTCTGAACCGTTATTGCAAGACCGGGAATTCTCCTCTCCCTTATTAACTTCTCAAAAATCAAATCTGCTGCAACTACACCAGTCAAATGTTCATTCCCCCCCAGAACACGCTGTTTTGCAAGTAGATTCTTGAGATATGAGAGAATGGGATTCATGCTTCCGAGTTTATAATCTTCACCTGGCCAAGTGCTCATCTACTACTTAAAGAGCAACCGTCCCTTGTATTTTTCCTCAATTTCTACAGCAGCGGGTCGATTGAAACTTACCACATCGCCTGTACCTCTGATCACTCCTGTAATGGACACTTGTGGGTTGATCAACATGTCATTGGAACCCCGATGATTTAAACCCACATTTTCAACCAGCAAATCTTCTGCTTCGATACGGGAATCCCCGGCGGCGATAACCAGATTAAGATTGACCGCTTTACCAGTCAAGTGAAAATAGGCAATACCATTCACTACTACATTTACATTTTGAGAATCAAGTTGCAAATTAAATTCCCCATCAACTGTTTCGGCCTCAGGAACGTTAAAGCTTTCGGATAATAGATTAATTGTTGGGTAGCTAAGAGTTCCGTCGCTACGAATGGGCAATCCTGTACTGCTTCTTATTTCCGTAATATTAGGAGAGGTTATGTATACTTTTGTGACGCCATAATCACGAAATAGGTTGCAGCCATTTCCATTTTTAACAATTAATCTATCTCCCTCTACCATTGCGGAAACCTCATTCATTAAATTTTCACCCGTTTCTATTTCTACCTTTTGGGTAATACCCTGCTTTAAAATAACTTCCACCTTTTCAAATACCGTAATTTTTGTAAAGATCGGAACTGAAATTTCATTTCTCATTATTTCTCCTGTACTTTGAAAGCAGTCCTGGGACGATTCTGAGTTACAGGCATAAAACAGTGATAACAACGGAAATACAAATATTATCAATCGATAAAGAAATTTTTTCCAGGAAATAATCCGGAATATATATTTCTTTTCAATCCTATTCATTAATATCATCTTTTTAATTGAATTATTACAATCTAACTCCAATTCCAAACTCGATAGCTTCGGCTTTCGCACCATGTGATTTTAAAGTGAGTGCTCCGAAAATCTTTTTACCAAAATATCTTTTCAGTCCAATGCGGTTGTAAACCTGCCCTTCAAAATCAAAAGGGTAATATATATAATAGCCTAATTGCGTTATAACGCTCGTTTTATTCACAAAGAGTTCATGGCCTAAAAACAATCCAACCCTCTTATAATCGTCATCTTGTGAAATTCCATATTCCGGAAACGAAATGGATTGATAACGAATCAATTCCTTTAAAAAATTTGAAAAGAAAATATCGGTACCGAACTGAATGGCACTTTTTCTTCCCAATCGTTTATCAACATAACCTGAAACGATGTAAAATGAATATTGGCCTGAATTTATAACATCGCTTTCATTCAAACCGGTCCTGAATACCATATTATAACGCAATGGCTCTTTTACTTTTTCACGATTTACGGTATGTACATATTCTGTCTTGCTATCACTATTCAAGTCATACGTTAGCCCCAAATTAAATGCAAATGTGTTTGTGGATGTGTTAGGTGCCCGTATGTTCGCATTTGAATAATGGACAAGCAAAATCCCCGTTTGAAAACCCAATCCCTTAAAGATGTTCGCTTTATGAAAATTCAACATTAAATAAGTTGAGCTTAAAACATCGGAACCATAGGCGTTGTTTCTGAAATTTTCGTTTTTATCATAAGGATTTGAAACATAAGCCAACCCTTGTCCGATGCGAAATTGCAGGTTCCTTTTTAAAAAGTACAAATTGTAATGGGCGTATAATCCATAATTGCTGCCCAGAGTCCCATTATTTGTATTCTGATAAACAAGTGAATACCCAACATCTGGATAATTATAGATCTCTTCCCATTCCCTATTACCGAAAGTTTTGCGATTAAATCCCAACACTATGCCGCCAGGATGTTCATTTATCAAATGTGATATATCGGGGTTATGAAGCAGAATGGAACCATAAAACTGGCTGGCATCCAATGTGAATACTTTAGGAATACTATCATTCTGTCCAGAACACGTAAAGCCCCAAACAATGGCAATAAAAAACAGGCACCGTTTCATGGGGCGTAAAAATACATATTTAGTTTCTGGTTGATTGCAGAAAGTGATTGGTTTTAAGAATACCTGCCTATTCCCACCCAAAAATTAACCATAGCACAATTAGAAAATTTCTTTGGCAATTGCTTTTATGTTATCTGATTTTCCCATGGAATAGTAATGAAGAACGGGTACCCCGGCAGCCTTTAATTCTTTTGACTGTTGAATACACCATTCAACTCCAACCTCCCTGACCGCCTTATTATCCCTGCATGCGTCTACAGCGTCTATAAGTTCTTGTGGCAAATCAATTCGAAATACCTGAGGCAACAGCTGCAAATGGCGCTTTACAGCGATGGGCTTTATACCTGGAATAATAGGAACATTAATTCCCATGGCCTTTGCCGCAGTCACGAACTCGAAGTATTTTTGATTATCAAAGAACATCTGGGTCACGACATAATCTGCTCCCGCGTCTACCTTTTCCTTAAGGCGTGCCAAGTCAGATTTTAGGGAAGGTGATTCCAAATGTTTTTCCGGATAGCCCGCTACACCAATACAAAAATTGGCACAATCATCCGTTTCGATGACTTCATGCAAATATTTACCGCTGTTTAATTCATGGATCTGTTTTACGAGGCCAACAGCATATTCGTGTCCGCCTTTGGTAGGTTCAAAGTATTTTTCTTCGCGCATGGCATCACCTCTAAGTGCCATTACATTATCAATACCCAGATAATGGCAATCTACCAACAAATATTCCGTTTCTTCCTTCGTAAACCCGCCACACAGCACATGGGGTACTGTATCTACCTCATATTTATGTTTGATTGATGCACAAATCCCTACTGTACCAGGGCGCATCCGAGTCAGCTTTTTGTCAAGTAGGCCGTCCCTATCCAAATAAACATATTCTTCCCGCGAAGTAGTCACATCTATAAATGGGGGTTTGAATTCTATTAAGGGGTCGATGTTATTATAGAGTTCATTTATGTTCCGCCCTTTTACGGGTGGAATAATCTCAAAGGAAAACAATGTTTTTCCATTAGCCTTATTTATATGATCCGTAACCTTCATTTATGTTTCTATATTTTAATCGTCCGCAATATTCGTGGCCAACCATTTGGTAGCTTCCTCGACCGGAATTCCTTTTCGATTGGCAAAATCTGCCACTTGGTCTTCCTTTATTTTTCCCAATCCAAAATATCTAGCTTCGGGATTGCCAAAATAATATCCTGAAACGGATGCTGCAGGCCACATGGCCAGACTTTCAGTGAGCTTAACCCCAATTTTTTCCTCAACTTTTAAAACTTGCCAAATCGTCAACTTTTCCAAATGATCGGGGCAAGCAGGATATCCAGGTGCGGGTCTAATGCCTTTATAGGTTTCATTTATCAAATCTTCATTGCTCAAATCCTCATTGGACGCATAGCCCCAATTTTTTATTCTAATCTCCTTATGAAGATACTCTGCAAATGCTTCCGCCAAACGGTCCGATAATGCTTTGATCATAATCGAATTATAATCGTCCAGATCTTTCCGATACTTTTCAGATAGCTCATCGGTCCCAAATCCTGTGGTGACGCAAAAACAGCCTACATAATCCTGTTTTCCAGATTCTTTGGGAGCAATAAAGTCCGCCAAGGCATAATCGGGAACACCTTCTTTTCGTTTTAATTGCTGACGTAGCGTTCTAAAAATATAACCTTTCTCATCAACGTTCAATTCAATATCATCTTCATTTACGGTATTTGCAGGAAACAATCCAAAAATTCCCTTGGCCTTCAATTGTTTTTCGGTTACAATCTTTTTAAGCATTGCCTGTGCATCTTCAAAAAGGTCTGAGGCCTGCTCGCCCACTACCTCATCGGTCAAGATTTCAGGATATTTCCCATGAAGTTCCCAGCTTCTGAAAAAAGGAGTCCAATCTATATAGGGGACCAGTTTTTCCAGATCCATATCCTCAATAACCTGAATCCCTAACTCTTTTGGCTCTACTATCCCAGAAGTTGCCCAATCAACTTGAAATTTATTTTTGCGCGCTTCTGCAATCGATTTGTATTCCTTATGCTGGGAGCGGTTCATAAACTTTTCCCTGAATACCTCATAATCGGCCTTTACAGTTTTTTTATAGGCTTCACTAGTCTCTTTTTGAAGCAAATCGCCTACTACCGTAACCGCCCGTGAGGCATCATTCACATGTACTACGGCCTGACTATATTTTGGGTCTATTTTTACCGCCGTATGTGCCTTGCTGGTAGTGGCTCCACCTATTAATAGCGGAACCTTGAAATTCTTTCGCTCCATTTCTTTGGCCAAATGCACCATTTCATCAAGGGAGGGCGTAATTAATCCACTAAGTCCAATAATATCAACATTATGTTCTATGGCGGCAGCAATTATCCTTTCGGGTGGCACCATAACCCCAAGATCTACAATTTCATAATTGTTGCAGGCGAGAACAACGCTTACAATATTTTTACCGATATCATGTACATCCCCCTTCACGGTCGCCATCAATATTTTTCCATTCCCTTCGGAATCACCGACTTGCGGATTCAATAATTTTTCTTCCTCGATGTATGGTAATAAATGGGCTACGGCCTTTTTCATAACACGGGCCGATTTTACTACTTGGGGTAAAAACATTTTTCCACTTCCGAAAAGATCCCCTACGACATTCATACCTGTCATCAAATGACCCTCGATAACTTCAATAGGCTTATTGACACTTAACCGGGCCTCTTCAACATCTTCGACAATATATTGGTCAATTCCTTTAACCAAGGCCCTCGTAATACGTTCTTGAATGGATTCCTCCCTCCATGACAGGTCAACTTTGCTCTCTTTCGTCTTTCCAATCACGGATTCAGCAAAATCCAACAACCGTTCCGTTGCATCGTCCCTTCTATTCAATATTACATCTTCCACGCGCTCCAAAAGATCTTTTGGTATGTCGTCATAAACCTCTAGCATTGAAGGATTTACAATGCCCATATTCATCCCAGCCTTAATAGCATGATATAAAAAGACGGAATGCATTGCTTCCCGCACGGGATTATTTCCCCTAAAACTGAATGAAACATTACTCACTCCCCCACTCACACTTGCATACGGAAGGTTCTCCCGTACCCATTGGGTGGCCCGAATAAAATCCAAGGCGTTCAATTTATGCTCGTCCATTCCTGTAGCCACAGGAAAAATATTCAAGTCAAAAATGATATCCTCAGGAGCAAACCCAACCTTATCTACTAAAATATCATAGGACCGTTTTGATATTTCGATGCGCCTATCAAAATTATCTGCCTGCCCCACCTCATCAAAGGCCATAACGATTACAGCAGCACCATATCGTTTAATCAACTTGGCATGATGGATAAACTGCTCCTCACCTTCTTTTAAACTTATGGAATTCACTACACATTTTCCCTGGACTACTTGCAAACCCGCCACAATAATCTCCCATTTGGAACTATCGATCATAATTGGCACTCGGGCAATATCGGGTTCCGCAATGACAAGGTTCAAGAATTTGACCATGGACTCCTTACCATCAATAAGGCCATCATCCATATTGATATCGATTATCTGGGCACCTCCTTCTACCTGTTCACGTGCAACGGTTAAGGCTTCTTCAAATTTTCGTTCTTTTATCAACCGAAGAAACATCTTGGAACCTGCCACATTGGTTCGTTCGCCAACATTTACGAAGTTACTTTCAGGAGTCACAATTAGCGGCTCAAGTCCTGCTAATTTCAAATATCTGGTTGTTTCCGTTCCCATTTCTTATCTACTTTCGACTGCTAACTGGCGAGGTTGATATTTTTTAACCAAATCGGCAATTGCCTTTATATGTTCTGGTGTGGTCCCACAACAACCCCCAATAATATTGACCAAACCTTTTTCAACATATTCCTTGATCTGTTCGGCCATTTGCTGAGGTGATTCATCATATTGACCAAAGGCATTTGGCAAACCTGCATTGGGATGTGCGGATACCGCATGTTCCGTACGATTGGAAAGTACTTCTAAATGAGGCACTAGCTGATTTGCGCCCAGGGCACAATTAAAACCAACCGAAAGTATGGGAATATGCGATATTGATATTAAAAATGCCTCCGCTGTCTGGCCCGATAAAGTTCTACCCGAAGCGTCCGTAATGGTGCCACTGACCATAATCGGCACCTCTATATTCCGTTCTTCCTTTACTTCTTCGATAGCAAACAAGGCCGCCTTGGCATTCAAAGTATCGAAAATTGTTTCCACCAAAAGAATATCGACCCCACCATCCAAAAGCGCTTCGACCTGCTGTTTATAAGCTATGCGAAGTTCATCAAATGAGACAGCCCTGAATCCCGGATCGTTCACATCTGGGGACATACTGGCCGTTTTGTTGGTAGGGCCGATGCTGCCGGCTACAAAACGAGGTTTTTCAGGCTCTTTGGCAGTAAACTCGACGGCCACTTTTTTTGCTATTCTAGCCGACTCATAATTTAACTCATAAACCAATTCCTCCATATGGTAATCGGCCATTGCAATCGTTGTGCTGGAGAAAGTGTTGGTCTCCACAATATCCGCCCCGGCCGCAAAATACTTTTTGTGCACCTTCTCAATGGCATCGGGCTGGGTCAAGGACAGTAAATCATTGTTGCCTTGCAATGGAGAGCTCCAATCTTTAAACCGGTCTCCCCGAAAGTCCTCTTCGCTAAATTTGTGGCGTTGAAGCATAGTCCCCATGGCGCCATCCAAAACCAGGATTCGTTCCTTTATTATTTTTTTTATGTCCATTTGTGGATACATCTTATTTATCCTTTCCATAGCGGCCATATACCACCCTAGAAAAAAATTTGTTGCTCTATATATCAGGAAAAGTAAAAAGGGAAGGCGTCTTCTTCTTTTTGGTTATCTACTCCGAAATCCGGATAGAATGTAGCACCTTCTTTTGGTAAAGGGTTGCCAAGGCTTCAAAGGGTCTAATCCCTCCACCTTTCTTGATAACAATTTCAGCTTGGTAATGAACTGGGTGCAAAGAAACGCTACGCCCCGATCAAAAACAAGAAAAGTACGCTGTTTTTATACTTTTTAATTTGAAAATAATGTGTGCCCAGAACCCGATTGACCCACAAAAAAACCCACCGGGCAATAAGCAACCAGCGGGTCTTTAAAAAAGCACTAATCCAAATTTTATCCGATACTCTGCACTACTTCTTTTTTAGCTTCTTTTTTGCTGCCATCAAAACCTTCAACACCTCCGACAGTGGTATATTTCATTACGTAACGTTTTCCAGGATTAATAATTTGATAGGCATATTGGCACATTACCGCAGCCTCATGAAAACCGGAAAGAATAAGCTTCAACTTCCCTTCGTAGGTATTTACATCCCCTATTGCGAAAACACCCGGAAGATTGGTCTGATAATCTTTGGCATTGTTCACTTTTATGGCATTTTTTTCTATTTCCATGCCCCAATCCGCAATAGGGCCCAATTTTGGGGAAAGACCGAACAGAGGTATAAAATTATCCACTTCCAAATAGGTCTCCCCTTTTTCATGATCGTTATGCTTAATTACGACGGCCTCCAAGTGTTCGTCGCCATAAAGTTTTGTCACCTCAGCCTCCGTGAATAGTTTTATTTTCCCTAGTTTGGCCAATTCTGCCGCCTTTTCAACAGAGTCCAAAGCACCACGGAATTCATTTCTGCGATGTACCAAACTAACTTCGGATGCAACATTGGTCAAAAAGATAGCCCAATCCAAGGCCGAATCCCCTCCACCTGCGATAACTACTTTTTTATTTCGATATACTTCGGGATCCTTGATCATATAGGCTACACCTTTGTCCTCAAATTCCAGGATATTTTCCAAAGGCGGTTTCCTAGGTTCAAATGAACCTAATCCTCCCGCTATTACGACCACAGGGGCATGATGCTTGGTTCCCTTATTGGTGGTCACAATATAAGAACCATCTTCTAGTCTGTCCAAAGTTTCGGCCCGCTCCCCTAAAGTAAATCCAGGCTTGAATGGTTTTATCTGGTCCATTAAATTATTTACCAAATCACCGGCTAAAATTTCAGTGAAGGCAGGAATATCATAGATTGGTTTTTTTGGATAAATCTCTGAACATTGGCCACCCGGTTGCGCCAATGCATCAATCAAATGACACTTCAATTTTAGCAAGCCCGCTTCAAAAACCGTAAAAAGGCCTGTTGGACCAGCACCAATTATTAGTATATCTGTTTTAATCATTTTTAGCTTTTTTATACTTTTTCAATTAATTTTTGGGTTATTTCATTCATTTGGTTCACTTTCTGCTCAAAATCACCCTTTATTTTATTTCGGTAAGAATTCAAATTTTTGACCATTTTATCCACATCATCCGGAATTACATCCTCAAAAAACTGGCGTAACCTTTTTGCCGTAGTAGGAGATTGGCCATTTGTTGAAATTGCAATTTTTACATTTCCTTTCGTTACAATGCCACCCATATAAAAATCGCAATAAGGCGGATTATCTGCTACGTTGACCAACTTGTCAAATCTTCTGCAATCGTTGTACACTTGTATATTCACTTCCGGATTGTCAGTGGTGGCAATGATCATATGCTTTCCTTGAAGATAATTTTCATTATATACGGCTTCTATAATTTGAACATGATATCTTTTTGCCAGTTCTAACGTTGTTTTTCGAAACATGGGTGAAACCATGGTTACCTGGGCATCTGGGCTTGACTTTGTCAAAAATTTCAACTTTTCTTCGGCCACATTTCCCCCACCAATAATCAAAATATGAAGCTGGTTCGTTTTAAGGAAAATAGGATATAAGTTATTTCTTTCCATAATTAGCGAAACTCCCCTACGGCGTAATTTTTTTGGATTTCAAATATTCTTTCCCGATGACCCACAACTTCGCCAATAATAATAATTGCCGGATTGGCCAACTGATTTTCTTCCACTATACCTTCAATTGAATCAATGGTACCTACTCCAATTTTTTCATTGGAAGTCGTTCCATTTTGAATTATTGCTATAGGCATTGCCGATTTTCCTTCTTTTTTGAACAAAGCAACGATCTGAGGCAATTTTGACATGCCCATCAAGATAATGACCGTAGCACTGCTTTTGGCAGCTAAATGAATATCGTCCGATAATTTATGATCTTTGGTCGTCCCGGTAAGGACCCAAAAACTTTCTGCCGATCCTCTTTTGGTCACAGGAATGTTCTGTGAAGCTGGGACCAAAGACTGGATGAAATTCCAGGAACCATGGCCACTTCCAATCCATGGTTCGCGGCATATTCCATTTCCTCAGCACCCCGACCAAAGACAAAAGGATCACCGCCTTTCAGTCTTACCACATGTCCTAAAGTCTTAGCCCTGTTAACTATTAGTTCGTTAATTTGATCTTGGATATAGGCATAGCATCCTAGTTTTTTTCCTACAAAAATATGTTCTGCATTTGGGGCATACTTCAACAATTCGGTATTTACCAAAGCATCATACAATACCACATCGGCACTGCCCAAAGTTTTGATAGCCTTAATAGTTATCAAGTCTATATCTCCTGGGCCAGCTCCTATTATGCTCAGCCGAGCGGCCCTGAATTCAGATTTGGGATTTTCGCTTTTCATATTTATACTTGTACCAATTCATTCTTTCTATATACCTCAACCGCCTTAAGAAACCCTTGTGCATCTTCCATATAACTTTTGGCGAATGCCCGTGTTGGCTCATTTTTGTTAAGTTGAAGTACGAGCTCCTCGAAACTTTTGCCCAACGAAATTCTTTCAGATTCTATAAACTTTTCATCAAAATCCTTTATGATTCCAATATGTGTGTTAGTTTTCGTGTTTTCCGCAGTAAGCAATGCTTTTGCAGAATTGACCATTGATGAATAGGAATGATAAATACTTGCTGCCCATTTTCCTTCTTCAAAAGTATACTGGGCATTCTGTATTTTTTCTTCGCTTTCAAATAACAGGGTCGCGATCAAATCAATCACTACACCTGCACATTCACCAACACCTATGGCCTGTTCATATCTTTCCTTATTTCCCCAGTCAATAAAATCTTCGGCCGTTAGATTTTCAACATCGGATAAATGGGTTAGAAAATTGTAGAAATAGTGTTGCCCTTTTTGCGCATAATAATCGGCATATGAAAGACCATTACCATTTTTATCATAGTCGTCCAACACCAATCTTAAGGCCTCAGGACCTCGTTTACTTGGTATTTTTACCACTTTATCGGCAAAACGACCATTTCCATTTCCGTCGTTCCCACCACCCAACAATACTTGAAGTGCGGGTGCGACCAATTTATCCTTTGTCCGAACGGACATTCCTTGAAAACCTATGTTCGCCATATTATGCTGTCCGCATGCATTCATACAGCCACTGATCTTGATAACCACGTCTGGATTGTGAATGTAATGGGGATATTCCAATTTTATGATCCTTTCAAGTTCTTCGGCAATACCTGTGCTACTTGAAATTCCTAAATTACAGGTATCCGTTCCCGGACAGGCAGTGATATCCAAGGTCGTGTTATACCCAACTTCTGCGAGGCCCAATGCTTTCAATTCTTGATAGAAGAAGGGTAAAATTTCTTCCCTAACATAGGGAATCAAAATATTCTGTCTCAATGTCATTCGAACTTCACCTGCAGCGTATTTTTCTACCAAATTTGCCAACAATCGAGCTTTATCGGTATAAAAATCACCCAATAAAACCTTAATACCAATAGCTACAAATCCTTTTTGCTTTTGAGGTACCAAATTGGTTGATTTCCATTTGGAGTATTCTTCCTCATCTTCAATTTGAATTTTTGGGGCTTCAACCCCTGAAATTTTTATTTCCGGATACGATTCAAGGTCTATTGGGTAGGACTGAACCGGAATCGCTTTTTGTTCTTCCTCCAACAAATTCTTGAAACCGTCCAATCCTACATCTTTCAATAAAAACTTGAGTCGAGCCTTCGCCCTACTCTTTCTTTCACCATAACGGTCAAAAACACGGATAACACCTTCCATTAAAGGAATAATCTTGTCAGATGGTAAAAAAACATAAAGTTCGTCCGCATGTCTTGGTTGGGATCCCAATCCACCCCCCAACATCACTTTAAACCCTCTTACCCCATTTTCAATCTTGGCGATAAAGCCAAGGTCATGCATATAGGAAAGACCGGTATCCGCATCGCTTGAGGAAAATGAAACCTTGAATTTTCGGCCCATTTCCTGCCCTATCGGGTTTCGGAGAAAGTACTGAAAAACAGTATGTGCATACGGTGAAACATCATAGGGTTCATTGACATCTATCCCGGCAGTTTCACTTGCGGTTACGTTGCGAACCGTATTCCCACAAGCCTCTCGAATCGTAACATCATCTTTTTCAAGTTGGGCCCAAAGTTCTGGTGTACGGTCAATATCCACATAATGAATTTGAATATCTTGACGCGTAGTTATATGTAACCTACCTGTTGAATATTCGTCGGAAACATCACAGATACGTCTCAATTGATTTGAGGTAACCTTACCGTACGGCAATTTTATGCGAATCATTTGAACACCGGGTTGTCTTTGACCATAAATACCCCTTGCCAAGCGAAGACTTCTGAATTTTTCCTCGTCCAATTTACCTTCCTTAAACTCATGGATTTTAACTTCTAGGGCTAAAATGTCCTTTTCAACAACTGGATTTTCTATTTCTGTTCTAAAACTTTGCATACTCTTTATTAATGGTAGAAACTCGACTTATTAATTTCTTATATTTTTCCTATAGATTTAATGGGAATTTGAATATCGATCTTCCCCAAAAGACGTATAGTCATTTACTTCTTTAACTTATAAAACCTGCACCGACCGTACTGTTCGATTGCGTATCAATTAAAATGAAAGATCCATTGGTACGATGGTTCTTGAACTTATCGTAAAAAATTGGTTTATTCAACTTAAAGGTAACCTGGGCAATGTCATTCATGCCAAGGCTATCTATTCCAGTTTCAATTCCAGAATAATCGGGCAGGATCTTATGATGAATGTTCTCGACCTTTCCGAGGACTTTATTGATTCCATGTTGCACCACATATTTATTTCCGGCAGACAATCTTTGAGAATCCATCCAAGAAATAGTGGCGGTAAATTGTTTATCGATTGTCGGCAAATCCCCGACTTTTACTAACATGTCCCCTCTGCTGATATTCACTTCGTCTTCCAAAGTTATTGTTACGGACGAGCGCCTTGAGGCGGTTTGATATTTCTTGTTATAGAAATAAATTTCCTTTATTTTTGATCTTGTCAGTGAAGGCAACACAACTACTTCATCGCCTACGCTCAATTCACCACCATAAACCTTGCCTGCAAATCCGCGAAAATCATGGTGTTCATCCGTTTTTGGGCGAATCACATATTGAACAGGAAATCTGGGTGTTCCCACATTGGATACAGCGGCCAAATCCAAAGCTTCCAGATGCTCGAGCAATGTTTCCCCATTGTACCAAGGCATGTTTTTGGATTTATTGACCACATTATCACCCTTCAAAGCACTTACAGGGATAAAGGTAATTTTCTGGTTCTCATAATCACGCTTACCCATCAACTCCGTAAAATCCGTTTTGATCTCATTATACCTTTCCTCGGAAAAATCGACCAAATCCATTTTATTAATGGCAACAACAACCTCTTTTATTCTGAGTAAGTTATTTATAAAAAAATGTCGATTGGTCTGCTCGATCACACCTTTACGCGCATCAATCAAAATAATGGCCGCTTGTGAGGTCGAAGCACCAGTGACCATATTCCGTGTATATTCAACGTGACCAGGGGTGTCGGCAATGATATAGCTCTTTTTTTGTGTGGAAAAATAGATATGTGCCACATCAATGGTAATTCCTTGCTCCCGCTCGGCCACCAAACCATCCGTAGCCAAGGAAAAATCCAGGTAATCATATCCTTTTTGCTTACTTGTTCTTTCAATCGCCTCTAACTTATCGCTGGTCAATGATTTAGTATCGTATAGAATCCTTCCTATCAAGGTACTTTTACCATCGTCTACACTACCTGCCGTTGCTATTTTTAGTACTTCCATTTTCCACTTCCCGCCCCCCACCAAAGGAGAGGGGGTTTTACGGGTGATATTAAATTATTGTATCTATTTTGTATTACTTTTTCCCCTTTTAGGGGATAGGAGGATTAAAAATATCCTTGTTGTTTCCTCTTTTCCATTGCGGCCTCGGACCTTTTGTCATCGATTCTGGCCCCTCTTTCCGAAATGCTAGAATCACGAATTTCCTGTACAACGGAAGCAATATCGGAAGCCTCTGACAAAACTGCTGCTGTACAACTCATATCGCCCACTGTTCTAAAGCGAACCATTCGCTCCAAAACTTCTTCATCTTCCTCTTGATACACATAATCAGAGTGCGACCAAATCAAACCATCCCTTAAAAATACCTTGCGCTTGTGCGCAAAATAGATGGACGGAATGTCAATATTCTCTTCCTTTATATAGGACCAAACATCAAGTTCGGTCCAATTTGAGATTGGGAAAACCCGCACATTTTGTCCCAGTTCAATTTGCCCGTTCAACATATCGAACAACTCGGGTCTTTGATTTTTTTCATCCCATTGACCAAAATCATCCCGAACCGAAAAAATTCGCTCCTTGGCCCTTGCTTTTTCCTCATCGCGTCGTGCTCCGCCAATACAGGCATCGAACTTAAATTCTTCAATGGCATCTAAAAGCGTGGTTGTTTGCAGAATATTTCTACTTGAATAGCGACCTGATTCTTCCTTTACCTTTCCCTGATCTATGGAATCTTGCACATTTCTCACAATAAGTTCCAACCCCAGTTCCTCAACCAATTTATCGCGGAATTCAATGGTCTCAGGAAAATTATGTCCGGTATCAATATGCATAAGGGGAAAGGGAATTTTGGCCGGCCAGAACGCCTTTTGTGCCAAACGGACCAGCGTGATCGAATCTTTTCCGCCGGAAAACAATAAAACCGGCCTCTCAAATTGTGAGGCTACTTCTCGAAGAATATAGATGGCTTCGTTTTCCAATGCATTTATATGTGATGTATCTTTTATCATCTTCTAGTTTTTTGGCACAAGCTTAAATTACGTGTGCAGACCGCACTCCCGGTTTTCCAAAACCTTGGTTGGGTCAAAATATTTATGTTCGTTAGGTAGGTTTTTTTCTTCTAAATATGCATCCAACTGCGTATCGGTCCAATGGTAGAACGGACTCACTTTCAAGACGCCATCTTTACTAAGGCTAAGTATATCAAGTGAGTCCCGTAATGCGGTCTGACCTTTTCTTAAATTCGTAAGCCACACATCTGGTTTATGTACAGCCATCGCCCTTCTGAAGGGCTCCAACTTTACTTGCTCGGTAAACTCCGTATGTCTGGGATCATCAATTTGCGGAATTCCCATGCTTACATCCCTATATGCAGTAGTCTGTTTTGGTACGTATAAATCAATGTTCAAACCCAGCCTGTCAATCAAATAGTCAGCATGTTTGTATGTATTGGGCGTATTATACCCAGTATCGCACCAAATAACCGTAATATCATTTTTAACTTCGGAAACCGCATGAAGAATAGCTACCTCATAGGGCCGAAAATTTGTAGTTACTACGGCCTTTTCAGAATTCTTTATAGCCCAAGAAACTATTTCCTCAGGAGGAATACCCTTTAATTGCAGGTTCAATTTTTCTATTTGCTGCTGTGTAAATGTCATCCTATTACAATTTATTTGCCCCAGTTGATTTTATTCCAAATTCGTTCATGGAAAAAGTATAACAACATTTTTGTAAAAAGCTCAACGACTCCTATGGATAAGGCAAGTTTTACTTTGCCCGTAATAAACCACGAAATTATAATGGTATCCAATGTGCCAATAATTCTCCAACTTATTGATTTTACAATACTGCGAAGCGCTTTTTCAGATTTTTTATCCTCGGCATAACTCTTTTTAGAGTTGTTTTGATTGTCTATAACCAACTGATCTATAATCATAATTACACTAGTCCAATTACCCTATCTGTTTAATAGAGTAAGCAAAAATAGAATTTATTTTGAAATATTTACGTAAATCCATAGAAGATATTACTTATATCCTATAGATTTAATAGATTATTAAGTATTTATGTGATTTTTTACGAACTTTTCAATTGATTTTGGTCTTATCTAAAAATCTGAAGCCTAGATAATCAGATCGGCCAAGGTATTGTTGCGATAAATATCCAATGCGCTATCCCTCACTTTTAGCATTAACAAATGAACGGAGCATGAATCTTCATCCGGACAGTCATCACATTTTTCATAAAAGTTTAGGCTAACACAGGGTACCATGGCAATAGGGCCTTCCAAGATCCGCATAACATCGGTCATTAAAATTTCAGAAGGTTTGCGAATCAAATAGTATCCCCCGCCCTTCCCTTTTTTAGACCCAAGGAATCCGGTTTTTCTGAGTGACAATAAAATACTTTCTAAAAATTTTTGCGAAATATTTTCATGCCCTGCAATTTCAGCAATTTGCACGGGCTTGTTATCCTTTTGGGAAGCGAGGTATACCAAGGCCTTTAAACCGTATTTCGTTTTCTTGGAGAGCATGGGTCTAAGATAGGTAAATTTGCGATCTCAATTCAAATTGTTGATAGGTCCCAAAACCTTTAACTGCACTTTTACAACATGACAACAACGAAGTATAATTGAAATTGCAATCCTCAATCCAACGCCTGTTCAATATCTGCAATGATATCGTCAATATGCTCAAGTCCCACTGAAATCCGCACCATACCGTCAGTAATCCCAGTTTCAGCCCTTTCAGCTACCGTAAGCTTACTGTGGGTGGTTGATGCAGGGTGGGTAACAATGCTTCTGGAATCCCCAAGATTGGCTGATAGCGATAAAAGCTCAATACTATCAAAGAATTTTTGACCGGCGGAGAGCCCACCCTTAACTTCAAAGGCTACCACACAACCACCAGCTTTCATCTGTTTTTTGGCAAGTTCGTAATTGGGGTGCGATTTTAAAAAGGGATACTTTACCCAGTTTACTTTTGGATGACCCTCTAAATATTCCCCCAATTTTAAAGCATTTTCGCAATGCCTGTCAACCCGTACCGCCAAGGTCTCCAAACTTTTGGATAAAATCCAGGCATTGAAAGGAGAAAGTGAGGGACCCGTAATACGGGAAAACCTATAAATAGTATCAATAAGTTCTCGGCTCCCAACAGTAATTCCGGCCAAAACCCTACCCTGTCCGTCCATTAATTTGGTTCCGGAATGGATAACCAAATCAGCCCCAAATTTAAGCGGCTGCTGTAAATAAGGTGAGGCAAAACAATTATCGACAATAAAAATAAGATTGTGTTTTTTTGCAATGCTCCCCAACATTGCCAAATCAAGCACATCAACCCCTGGATTGGTTGGGGATTCCGCATACAAAATTTTGGTGTTTGGTTGAATCAGGCTTTCCACCTCATCCAATGCATCAATCCTAAAATAAGAATGGCCAATATTCCACTTGGGCAAAAAATTAGTGAACAGATTATGCGTGGAACCAAAAATATTACGCGCGGAAAGTACGTGATCTCCGCTATTTAAGAGCGCGGCAAAAGTCGAAAAAACGGCGGCCATCCCCGAGGCAAATGCAAATCCGTCCTCGGCTCCTTCCATTTGACAGACTTTGTCAATAAACTCAGTTGTATTCGGGTTGGCATAGCGCGAATAGATATTTCTGTCCTTTTCCTCGGCAAAGGAAGCCCGCATATCCTCAGCATCCTCAAAAACAAAACTGGATGTAAGGTACAAGGGAGCTGAATGTTCCAAAAACTGTGAACGTTCCACTTGTGTTCTTATCGCCTTGGTTTCAAATTTCTTACTCATTTGAAATATATAAATGTTTTAAAACTAATTTTAAATTACCCCTTTTCGGCAATCCTTAAAATATCCCCAAAAACGCCTCTGGCAGTGACCGCCGAACCGGCACCAGCTCCCTGGATCACCAAGGGGTTTTCCCCATAGGATTCCGTATAGATCTCAATGATCGAATCCGAGCCTTTCACTTGACCCAATGCACTTTCCTTTGGAACCGAAACCAACTGAACATCAAGCAACCCTTTATCTTTGTGGAGATTGCCATGTAAGTCCCCTATATATCTAAGAACATGACCTGGTTTCTGGGTTCTTTTAATCTCGTTGAATTTATCATCCATTGCATCAAGATTATTTAGGAAAAAATTGACCTCTCCCTCTTGTAATATTGAAGGAATTAAATTCTCGATTTTAATATCGGAAAATTCGTTCCGCAAATCCAGCTCCCTGGCCAGAATCAGAAGTTTTCGACCCACATCATTACCGGATAAATCCTCTCGTGGGTCGGGTTCGGTAAAACCTTTTTTCATGGCATCTTTTAAGATTGCCGAAAAAGGAGCTTCCACTTCTGAAAAAGTATTGAAAATATAGCTTAGAGAACCGGAAAATACCCCCTTTATCCTGGTAATATTTTCACCTGACAAGTGCAACAACTTAATGGTATCTATCAAAGGAAGCCCAGCACCTACATTGGTTTCGTACAAATATTGCTTCTGATTTTTATCCAGTTCTTCACGTAATAGTTGATAATAATCAAACCCTAAGGTATTTGCTATTTTATTGGATGATACCAAGTCAAACCCGTTTTCCACGAACTCAAAATAATTGGCCACAAAATCCGTGCTGGCGGTATTATCGACCATTATTAAATTCTCCAAGTGATGTTCTTTGGCAAAATTGAAAACATCCTCAATTTTGTAAGGTTGTCCGTTTTCCTTAATAGCTGATTTCCAATTTTTGGGCAATCCGTTTTTGGTCAAAAGAGTCTTTCTTGAGTTGGAAACAGCGAACACATGCAAGTCAATTCCCTTTCGTTTTTCAATAGTTTTTGCCGATTTTAAAATCTGGTCTACCAAGGTTCCTCCTACATTGCCATGGCCAAAAATAGCCAAGTTCACTTTCTTGCTAATCCCAAAGATTTGTCCGTGCATCACATTCAACGCCTTCTTCAAGTCCGATTTTTTAAGTACCAAGCTTACATTTTTGCCTGTAACTGTATTATTGAACAAAAGAGGGAAAATTTGATTTTTTATCAGTGCATTGTAGGGTTTATGAAAAGTACTTAGGTCTTGGCCAACAATCGATATCACGGAAACTTGGTCCACTACCTTTATCAGATTAATGTCCTTTGATTGAAAATCGCTATCAAATTCTCGCTGCAGGGCCATTTTGGCCTTCTGAGCCTTATCGGCATTCACCACCAGTCCAATTCCCCTCTCAGAAGATCCCTGGGAAATAATGCTGACACTGATATTATTCTCGCCAAGGGCCCGGAATATGCGTGCATCAACGCCAACCTTACCCAATAGCCCCCTACCCTCTAAATTGATCAATGAAACATTTTCAATGACAGAAAGGGATTTTATACCCTCCCTACTGGTTTTTGCACTAATAAGAGTACCCTCATTGTCGCGATTAAACGTATTTAAAATGCGCAGGGGAATGTTTTTTTCAATTAACGGAATAATGGTTTTTGCATGTAGAATATTGGCCCCAAAACTTGCAAGTTCATTGGCCTCGGCGTAGGAGAGTTCCGAAATGCGTTTGGCGTCAGGGACAAAATCTGGATTGGCCGTAAAAATACCATCGACATGGGTGTAATTTTGTAGTTCATCGGCATCTAGAAAATTGGCTATCAAGGCAGCAGAATAATTACTGCCATTTCTTCCCAACGTAGTGGTTTCATCATCTATCGTAGATCCAATAAAGCCGGTAATGACCGGCACAGAATCAACCTGTAAATTATTGAATTCCCTTAAAACATTTTCTTTGGAAATTGACTCCAAAACATGGGCATCACCAAAGGTATTGTCCGTTTTAATGAGTCTTCTTGTATCAATAAAAACCGCATTTATACCGTTTCCTATCAGCAATTTTGTCAGTAATTTTGCGGATATCAACTCACCAAAGGCCAGTACTTGATCTTTAATTTTTGCGCTGTAATCACCCAATAGATTTACACCATCAAACAACTTGATCAATGCCGCATAATCTTCGGAGAGACTTATATTTTTAAACGTGTGCGTCTGGTAATTTTCGAAAGCCTTAAAATCGAAAGAATAATCCTCTCCATTTGCAGCTTTTTCCAGAATTTTTTCGAGATCATCAGTAGCCTTTTCCCTTGCGGAAACTACAACCGCAATATTTTCTTGGTTATTAACCTTTGACTTGATGATTTCAAGTACATTTCCCAGACCTTCACCATTACCCAAAGACTTTCCTCCAAATTTTAGGACTTTTAATCTCTGACTTTTTCCGTTTTGATTAAAAATCCCACTAAGAAGTTTTTGCATTTGACCGAACTCGATAAGAAATGCATCGTGCCCATGTAAGGATCGAATCTCCCCATACGTTACATTGCTATTGGCCTGCGCCAATTGTCTAAAGGTTTCCTTGTTCTCCTTGGCCGTAAAAAATAAATCCGAATCAACCCCAATAATATGAATATTGGTATCACTATTTTGTAAATCAAGAAAGGGTTGCCCACCATTTCTGGTAACATCAATTGTCCTTAAAAGCTGGTTCATTAATTTATAGGCGGATAACTGAAACCGCTCCTTCAATTTTTCTCCATGGTGCATCAACCAACTCTCTACATTAAATACTTGAAGTTCTTGGTTCGTACTTCTTTGAAATCGTTCTTTAAAGGATTCCGGAGTTCTGTAACACAACATGGCATGCATGCGAGCATCTTGCACCGGGTTTTTGGAGTTTACCAAAAATTGTTCCTGTATCTGACAATTGGCAATTAGCCAATCGGTCGATTTCCAATCCGAGGCTACCGGAATCAAATGCTCCGTTATTTTCGGATCAATTGCTGCCATTTCCCATGCAATCCCGCCTCCCAATGATCCACCGATAACGGCGAACAGCTTTTTAATTTTTAACTGTTCCAATCCCAACAGAAAAATTCTGGCAATGTCACCTGCCACAAAATCCTTATAATTGTCAATTACAAAGCCATCGTACCCATTGCCGGGAATATTGAACGACAATACGGTATATTTTTGGGTGTCAATACATTTACCATCCCCTATGAGCGACGACCACCAGCCATCATTACCTGTTACGTTTGAGTTGCCCGTAAGCGCATGGTTTACAAGCACAATTGGGGCTGAGTGCAACTTCTTTCCAAAAACCTGATATGAAAGATTTATATCTTGGGTTACACCGGTAAGTGTAACAAAATTTTTAAGGGTAAGGTGATCTAACATGTCATATTTAATAAAACCCGAAAGGTTCTAAGAACCTTTCGGGCCAACTTTATTATGCTATTACTGATTTATCTATCGCGGCAAATGCATTTTCCAGATCCCCCTTCAAATCTTCAATATCCTCAAGGCCCACCGACAGGCGAATCAAGTCTTGGGTTACCCCAGCTGCCTTCTGTTGTTCTTCGTTCAATTGCTGATGTGTAGTACTTGCCGGATGAATTATCAAGGATTTCGTATCTCCTATGTTAGCCAAAAGGGAAAATATCTTTGTGGCATCGGTTAATTTTTTGGCCGCCTCAAAACCTCCTTTTACCCCAAAAGTGAGCAATCCACTTTGTCCTTTTGGCAAATACTCTTCGGCCAAATTCTTATACTTGCTGCTTTTCAAACCGGGATAGTTGACCCAGGTGACTTCTTCTCTCTTCTCTAACCATTTTGCCAATTCCAAGGCATTTGCACTATGTTGTTTTATTCTAACGGATAAGGTCTCCAACCCTTGAATAATTTGAAAGGCATTGAACGGACTTAAGGCTCCTCCAAAATCGCGCAATCCCTCTAAAATCAACTTAAAGGTAAAAGCCGCAGCACCTAATGCCTCACTATACAGTAAACCATGATACCCCGCCGAAGGCTCTGTAAATTCTGGAAATTTTCCATTGGTCCAGTCAAAAGTTCCGGCATCAATGATTGCCCCGCCCAATGAGGTTCCTTGTCCACCGATATACTTGGTCAAAGAATGGATCACAATATTGGCACCATGCTCTATGGGATTCAGCAAAGCTGGCGTGGCAACGGTATTGTCAACAATAAAAGGAACCTTTGCCGCCTTGGCTTCCTTCGAAATTGCTTTTAAATCCAAAACATCCAATTTTGGATTCCCCAAAGACTCCACAAAAAAGGCCCTTGTATTCTCTTGAACGGCATTGGCGAAATTTTTGGAATCGGCTGCATCTACAAAAGTCGTTGTAATTCCCAATCTCGGCAATGTAACATTCAATAAATTGAAAGTGCCACCATATAAACTACTCGAAGCAACGATATGATCTCCCGATCGTAAAAGTGTCAAAAGGCCCGTTGATATTGCGGAAGCTCCTGAGGCAAAGACCACAGCACCTATACCTCCTTCAATGGCCGCCAATCTTTGCTGCAAAATATCATTTGTGGGATTGTTTAAACGCGTATAAATAAAGCCCAATTCCCCTAGTGAAAATAAACGGGCGGCGTGGTCCGTATTGTTAAAAACGTACGAAGTGGTTTGATAAATGGGAACCGCTCTTGTACCTGATGTTTGGGTAGTGTCGTGCCCCGCGTGTAAGGCATTTGTTGAAAATTTTTGATCGCTCATGACAATTGATTTTTTAATGATTAAAAATTGATTAAAAAATCCAAACCCTATTACGCCGACGTTGCGAATTAGGTTTAATCAAAGAGTTAAGAAGAAAGCGAAAAATTACGGAAGTAATTTTGTTTCGTTATCTGTCATACCCAAGGCATGATAGAATGTAGCACCTTCTTTGTAAAAGAACAAAGGGTTGCTAAGGTTTCAAAGGGTCTATTCCCTCCACCTTTCTTGATAACTTTCCAATACGTGTTTGAACTTTTGAATGGCAAATATATAGCTGGAAAATTAGAATACAATACTTTTTTCAAAAAAATTTACCATTCCTTAAAAAATGTTTTCAGGACCAAAACCTCGGAAATAATACTAAATGGATATTTACAGGTTAAAAACCGACTTGACCTTATCAATCATGTCAAGTTTTTCCCAGGTAAAAAGTTCAACCTCTTTTTCAATTCTTCCATTATAAGGCGATTCGAAAACCTTGGTGACTTTTTTGGGAGTTTTACCCATGTGACCATATGCCGCTGTTTCCAAGTAAATGGGATTTCTTAATTTCAACCGTTCTTCAATAGCGAAAGGTCTCATATCAAAAAGTTCTGCAATTTTCTTTGCAATTTCACCATCTGAAATAGCCACTTTTGAGGTACCGAACGTATCAACATAAATCGAAGTTGGTTTTACAACCCCGATCGCATAGCTAACCTGTACCAACAATTCATCGGCAACCCCGGCTGCTACCAAATTTTTGGCCGCATGCCTAGCCGCATAAGCCGCGCTCCTATCTACTTTACTTGGATCTTTGCCACTGAAAGCACCTCCTCCATGAGCTCCCTTTCCTCCATAGGTGTCCACAATTATTTTTCTACCTGTCAGTCCCGTATCACCATGCGGACCTCCTATTACGAATTTTCCGGTAGGGTTTATGTGATAATTGATTTGATCATCAAAAAGTGTCTGGATTTTTGAAGGTAATTGTTCCCTGACCTTAGGAATTAGAATTGATATAATATCTTTTTTGATTTTCGCCAACATTCTATCATCATCCGCATCAAAGGGGTCATGTTGGGTAGATACTACAATGGTATCAATTCGTTGGGGTACATTCTCATCGGAGTATTCAATGGTAACTTGCGCCTTTGCATCGGGCCGTAAATATGGGATTTCCTTACTTTCTCTTCTTAAATCTGCAAGTGTTTGCAATATTTTATGGGAAATGTCCAACGCCAAGGGCATGTAATTTTCAGTCTCCTTGGTGGCATAACCGAACATCATTCCCTGATCCCCTGCCCCCTGTTCTTTTTTTGAACCTCGGTCCACGCCCTGGTTTATATCTTTCGATTGCTCGTGGATCAATGAAATAACTCCACAGGAATCACCACTAAATTGATATTCCCCATTGGTATAGCCAATTTTATTAACGACATCACGGGCAATTTGCTGTAAATCTAAATAGGTGCGACTTTTAACCTCTCCCGCCAGAATTACTTGGCCTGTAGTCACCAAAGTTTCACAGGCAACTTTGCTTTCGGGGTCGAATGCCAAAAAATTATCCAATAAGGCATCGCTAATTTGGTCCGCTATTTTATCCGGATGACCTTCGCTTACTGATTCTGAAGTAAATAGATATGACATACCAATCAAGTTTAATAGAAGAGCATTTAAAAATGATTGCGTGGAATACTAAAGATTCGGAAGCCCCTTAAAACTTGGCGAAACGAACTGCTTTAGCATTTTTAAATCTGAAAAAATATTCAGAATCTCGAGGTTGCAATCAGTCAAATCCTTCCTCATGAATAATAGAATTCAAAGGTACATATTTGTTTAAGAAATAAAAATTATGCCTCAAAATAATATACATGGTATTTCAACAACTATTCTTTTACAAGCACAATATACTTTGTATATTGTGCGCCATCTCTTTAAAATAAAACCAACCATTAAAATAGAACGGGAATGCATATTGCTGTTGCAGGAAATATAGGTGCGGGGAAAACTACATTGACAAAATTATTGTCCAAACATTATAAATGGGAGGCGCATTTTGAGGATGTTGTGGACAATCCATATTTAGACGATTTCTACAATCAAATGGAGCGTTGGAGCTTTAACCTTCAGATTTACTTCTTGAACAGCAGGTATCGCCAAATCTTAAAAATTAGGGAAAGTGGCAAGAATATAATCCAAGATAGGACCATTTACGAGGATGCCTTTATTTTCGCTCCGAACCTACATGCAATGGGCTTGATGACCAACAGGGATTTTACAAACTACACAAGTCTTTTTGAATTAATGGAGAGCTTGGTTCAGCCTCCAGACCTGTTGATCTATCTCAGAAGTTCAATCCCCAACCTAGTAAAACAAATTCATAAAAGAGGTAGGGAGTATGAAAATTCCATTTCCATAGATTATCTAAGTCGCTTGAATGAGCGGTACGAGGCATGGGCACATACGTATGAAAAAGGTAATTTGCTGGTGATCGATGTGGATGATCTTGACTTTGTGGACAAGCCCGAGGATTTGGGCATCGTAATCAATAAAATTGATGCTGAAATTCACGGATTGTTCTAGAAAATCATAAGCAAGTAAAGTTTTACTTTGTAAATCCGTTTTCGTGGGCATGCCTAATGGCATCCTCACTGCTGCCGACCAGTAAAATCGGAATGGAATTAAAACCATCTACCAAGCCCTTTACCCGAGACATTCTTTCCTCATGAGCTACATTTCGTAAATAAATCGCCTTTATTCTCTGAGGATATTTATTGGCAATGTCAATATATATATCTGCATCTTGCTCACCGCTGTCGCCGATCAAAATGAATGGCAGCTCAGAATAGGCTTTGAGAATATTTAAAATTTCATGTTGCTTATGAGGCTTTCCAGGCAAGACTTTCTTGTTCCAAAAACTTGACATACTTCTTAGTAGAATGGGTCCTTTTGGAAAATTATTCGTTTTAAGGAACAGTTCAAGGTATCTGTATAAATTCCATGGACTGTGGCTCACATAAAAAATAGGGTTCGCATTCTCACCAGATTTACCACGATGTAAGAGATGATAGAAGTCCGCAGCACCCTCAAGGGGTTTCCTTTTGGAGGCATTTTTAAAAACAGTGTTCAAGATTACCTTCCATTTTAGGGAAGATACCACGCCTGTATGAAGAATGGTGTCATCAATATCGCTTATGACACCAAAATCGGCATTCTTGGAAGGAATCAACATTTCTCCCGGGAAGCGATTTTGTCCTATTATTTCACTTTTAAGTCGTGCATCGGAATAGGAAATTTCGAATGATAACCACCCTTCCTCATTGGTCAGATTCGCTAGGCCCTCCAAAGGTTCATCAACAAGATAGTATCCTTCACGGTCCGTTTTTCCGTTTATTATTCTATTATCAGAAAGCTTTATGGCTATCGGAGTATCCCTAATTTCATCGGTTTCAAAACGCTTATAGGTATTCCATAAAAGCTTTAAGAACCCCTTTTCCGACAAATCGATTTCCTCATCTTCCAATGCCCTTCCGCGAGCGTATAAATGCAAATCGCTTCCATAGGATTGAAATGCAATTATTTGAAGTTTATCTTTTTTTCCAAACCAACCCATAGGCATCAAATATAGCAAATGGTCCGGTGTTTTTCTTAGTGTATACCTTTTTGATAGATCATTCCCTCAATCAAAAGTCCTTCTCACTCATTGGTCATTTTATTTATGGTTCTATAAACCTAGGTTTAAGTATTGTTTAACCCCTCTATCCTTTGATAGATAAAAACCTTGAGTTATGAAACCAAAAAAGCATCCTAAAAAAGATCTGAACAGGAGCAAAAGTCTCTACTTCTTTGCTGCCTTGGCATTGGTCATGCTACTAACCTATGCGGCATTGGAATGGAAGACCTATGACCTGCCCAATGAATATGTAGTGGATTTAAACAATCCTGATGATCAAATCGAAGAAGAAGTCCCGATTTTTAAACTAGAAGTCCCTCCACCGCAGCCACCAGTGGCACCAAATATAATAGAAATAGTGCCGGACGATCCCGAAATAAATGAAACACCAATCGCTACTACAGAACCGCTACATTATCAAGTAGTGGCAATCGACAGTGTAGTTTTTGAAGAAATCGAAGAGGAAGTACCGGTTAATTGGGCATCGGTCGAAGAAGTACCTGTTTTTCCGGGTTGTGAAAATGAAAATGACAAACGCGCCTGTTTCCAAAAAATGATCGGCAAGCATATTTCAAAAAACTTTCGATATCCAGAAATGCAACGGGAATTGGAAATTCAAGGAAAAGTATATGTACAGTTTGTAATCGAAAAGGACGGGGAAATAGGGAAAATTCAATTAAGGGGGCCGGATAACAGTCTGGAGGCCGAAGCTGCCAGAATCATTGGTAAATTACCTAAAATGAAGCCCGGAAAACAAGGAGGTAAACCGGTCAAAGTACCATTTAGTATTCCCATTACTTTCAAATTGCAATAACAAAAAAATCAGGATGTAGTTCATAAGATTTCTTATGATTACATCCTGATTATAATTTGAAAAATATTACTTTCTGATATCTACCTTTTCAATCGTAATCTCTGTTTCTTTCCCTGTGGTTTTTACAGTAGTGTTTTCAAAAGCCTCAAGCTGGGCCTTAACCTCAGCCTCCGAACCTTTAAAAGTCTTTTCCTGAAGTACTTTTTCTCCGTTTACAATTTGAGTGTACTCAATGGTTGCCTCGGCCAAATCAGAACTTTCAGAATTCATGGTAACCTTGATTGTTTTTTCTTCATTTAAGTCACCAGCCATCCCTGTGATATTTAAGGCAATACTTGGTGCAATTACCAATGCTACGACTGACATCAATTTTAAAAGGATGTTCAAAGACGGCCCTGAAGTATCCTTAAATGGATCACCAACCGTATCACCGACTACAGCCGCTTTATGGGCATCTGTACCTTTTCGGCCATCAGCTTCGATCATTTTCTTGGCATTGTCCCAGGCACCACCAGCATTTGACTGAAATATAGCCATCAGAACACCACAAGTGGTAACTCCCGCCAAAAGACCTCCCAACATTTCTGCACCACCAATAAAGCCAACAGCCACTGGAACCGCAATGGCCAACAGACCGGGGAGCACCATTTCTTTAATAGAGGCCTTTGTAGAAATTTCAACACATTTTTCGTAATCGGCATACCCATCGGCTGCATCAAAAATAGCTCTATCCTCGACTGAGGCCTTGGACATGTCGGAGTTATATTTTTTCATTACGACCAATGCCGCTGTTAATTGAGGAATATCCTTAAACTGTCTTCTAACCTCTTCAATCATGGCCATTGCAGCACGCCCGACCGCATTCATTGATAGTGCAGAAAAAACGAATGGAAGCATGCCTCCTACTAAAAGACCCGCCATTACGGTAGGTTTCGAGACATCGATACTGTTTACATGTGCCACTTGCATAAATGCTGCAAAAAGTGCCAAAGCCGTCAAAGCCGCAGAGGCGATTGCGAAACCTTTTCCGATAGCAGCGGTGGTGTTTCCAACGGCATCCAATTTATCGGTCCGATCACGAACTTCATGGGGCAACTCGGCCATCTCAGCAATTCCGCCCGCGTTATCCGAAATAGGTCCGTAAGCATCAACAGCCAATTGTATACCGGTATTCGCCAACATACCTACGGCAGCTATTGCAATTCCATAAAGTCCCGCAAAATGGTGTGAAACCAAAATAGCGGCAGCTATCAATAAAATTGGGATCATTGTTGACATCATGCCAACACCAAGACCGGCAATAATATTGGTAGCAGCACCGGTTTCTGATTGCCTTACAATAGAATTTACCGGTTTGGTCCTGTTCCTGTATAATATTCTGTTATTTTACCTACTCCAAGACCGGCCACAAGACCAGCTATGGTTGCCCAAAAAATTCCCATTGCCCCATAAGGCAAGCCTTCAACAGAATCTGGAATCATAGCGTTTATGATAAAATAAGACGCTATTACCATTAAAAATGCCGAACCAAATTCACCAATGTTCAATGCGGTCTGTGGATTTCCACCATCCTTTACCTTAACAAAAAAGGTCCCTATAATTGACATAACAATACCTACGGCAGCTAGTACCAATGGAAGATATACAGCACCTAAGCCGGCAAAATCAGGAGTTATAATAAAGGCACCCAAAACCATGGTTCCAATAATTGATCCTACATAAGACTCGAATAAATCTGCTCCCATACCGGCAACATCACCCACGTTGTCACCAACGTTATCTGCAATTGTTGCAGGATTCAAAGGATGATCTTCGGGTATTCCCGCCTCAACTTTACCGACCAAATCGGCTCCCACATCGGCGGCCTTGGTATAAATACCCCCACCTACACGTGCAAACAATGCTATTGAGGAAGCACCCATCGAAAATCCCGTAAGCACATTTAGCACCATAGATAGATTTTCGGCACCTGGCCACATTTCCTGATATATCCAAAAAAGACTGCTTAAACCCAAAACACCTAAGCCAACAACACCAAGTCCCATAACAGAACCTCCCGCGAAGGCAACTTCAAGAGCTTTACCCAAAGAAGTTCTCGCCGCTTGTGTTGTACGAACGTTGGCTTTAGTCGCCACTCTCATACCAATAAATCCTGCCAAAGCAGAACATACAGCTCCAACAACAAAAGAAACAGCTACCATACCGTTGGATCCTACTTCATTACTTCCTTTAAGGAATAAAAGAATAGCAACTGCTATTACAAAAATGGAAAGTATTTTATACTCCGCCTTTAAAAAAGACATGGCACCATCAGCAATATTTTTGGCGATACGCGCCATTTTTGCGTCACCCACTTCTTGCTTGGAGACCCACCTATTTTTAACGAATACGAACACCAGCCCCAGAAGACCAAAGGCAGGTAAAAGCTTTACAATCAATTCCATTTTTTAGTTGTTTTTTAAGAAAATTTTAGCGGCTGCTAATGTAGTAAAATTGAATAGAATAAAAAAAGCCACTTTTCAATGTGAAAAGTGGCTTTTTGATGTCTTATGTAAAATCTTGGTAATGATACTGTTTATCTATGGGTTTATATGGTAAAGGTTCGTTTCTTCTTGTGATCACTTTCCTCATATCGTTTCACGCACTGGTGATAAATTTTAATCGCTTCTCCTGCATTGCCCCAACCTCCCGTATCAACCTTTTTCTCCTCAAGGTCTTTATAAACTTGAAAAAAGTGTTCTATTTCCTTCATTCGATGGGGGTTCAAATCGCTAATGTCATTGTAATTGTTCCAAATGGGATCATTTACCGGGACACAAATGATTTTTTCATCCGGTCCTTTTTCATCTGTCATGTGAAAAACACCTATGGGCTTCACTTCCATGACGACCATCGGGAAAGTAGGTTCAGTTCCCATAACCAAAACATCCAATGGATCTTTATCAAGTGCAAGCGTTTCAGGGATGAATCCATAATCCCCGGGATACATCATAGAAGAAAACAACATTCGATCAAACCGAATCTTGTGTAATGTAAAATCATACTCATATTTATTTCGACTTCCCTTTGGGATTTCAATCAATACATCAAAAGTCAAATCTTTATCGCTCATGTTACTTTTATAATATTAATGGTAGAGGTTCAACGTAGACCTTAAATCAAAATTGCCTCGGTATCATTTTAATTTCTAAGTTTAAAAATTAAAGCCGAAGGTACCTGTAATACTGAAAGGCCGCGCATTTGGGCTATCTAAATAATTGCCCCTGAAATTGAAATCTATCCTGAAAATCTTAAAAATATTGCCCACGCCAAAAGAATACTCATAATAAATGCGATTATTCGGAGATTGAAGCGGTATATTGGTTGGACTGCTCAAAGCTATATTCTTATTTGAAAGTTCTCCCCAGACACCGCGTAGACCTACAATTTCCCTAAGGTTTAATTTTCTCATAAAAGGTATTCTTGAGAAGAACCTTCCATTGAAATTATGTTCCAAATGCATGGCTACATAGGTATCGGTAACAAATTCATAGAAGTCCAGATTGGGAAATGTTCCATAATTGGTGAAAAATGTTTGATTTCCTGGTATGACATTTAGTAATCCTAGTGGTACTTCACCAAAAGTTTTTCCTATTTCAACTGTACTGAACAAACGACCAAAACCACCTACCTGCCAAGGTTGACTATACCTAAATTGCAATTTACTATAGTTGAAATCACTATTCCATATACCATCCAAACCGCGCGTATAATTTAACAATAACGTACTGTAATTGTCATTGATGTCCCTCCGTTCAACTCCATACCCAATTGTTTTCTTTCCAGGGGTGTAAATCAAAATGGTATTAAAATCGAATTGCCTTATTTCAGAAGATATTCCGGTCGGTGAATTGACATCAACATAGTCCAGGCTAAAAGCCTCCGGAAGTGCCGAACTTAAGGTTCGGAACGTACCTCCCACCCCTATTCTTAAATTGGTAAACGGTTCCATCTCCAAACTTAGGGCACTGAGATTTATCTTGGTCAGCCTGTTATTGGCCCCAACCGTTAAAAGCGAAGATGATGCAATACTTCTTCCCAGCACATCATTGGTTGCGGTAAGACTAACTCCCAACTGCTCAATATCGTGTCTATTTCCACCAGAAATGATTAACCTACTCTTTTTATCCAACAGAAATTTACCTGAAATACCATGTTTAAACTTATGGTCGGTAAAACCATAGGCCATATACCCTTCCAAGCGCCAAGTGTCATTTTCCCCAAAGTAGGTCGTTGCTCCTGCCCTTACTCGTGGGCCTTCTGCCTGGTTATACCCAAATACGTCATACACGGAACCTATATCCATGTTCCATTTATCAATTTCAACGTATCCTGAACCAAGAATGCTCACCAAATTATAGTAAGATTTGAACTTAGGTACTGTTTTTAACGTATCCAATAGTTTATAAATTCCCTTTTCATCTTTATTTAGACTTTCAAGACGATTTTTATCCCAGAAATCATCATCCTTTACAATCGCCGCAGGGTCATATGGGTTCTCCTCAGGTCTATAAAATTCTCGGGGTTTGGGTTCATCAAATGCGTAATCATCGTAAACTGTGGTTCGCTTGCCATATACGCCCCGTGATTTTTCCTTTTTCTGAAAACTAAAATCACTTAACATATAATCGCGTTTGAGAAGAAAAACAGAATCATTCACAACTTCAAAATCCTGCTCAATATAAATTTCTTTCACCCAGTTGATATTGGCACTTTTGGTGACCTCCATATTAATATTCTTAATAGCGAAAGTGGAATCGTTCACCCAAAAATCCCCTTTAAATGTGAGTTCGTTTTTCCTCCTGGGATAGTATACAATGTTATAGCACCATTTGTTATCGATAAAAGCACTGTCCCTCAAGGCATAATTATACGTATCAACACCCGTTCGTGACAGCGGACTCGTAAAACTCTTATCAAAGAACTTCAGATAGTTGTTATAAATATCATAGTCTTGATAAAGGTTCGCCACGAATGCGATGATGGCCTGGTTATTGTCAAAACCCGAGTTTTTATTTCCAAGAATTTGCTCTTTTTCCTCATTGATCAAATTGTCGCCATGAACCTTGGAAAAAGTTTCGTTCAAAAAAATGGGCAAGTAAGTCTTACCTGTAATTCGTGAAGTATCCAAATCCTTGAATACAAACTCCAGGCCCTTGAATATTTTCTTTTTCATAAGGGCACTATCGATGGTATTCAAATCAAACTCGACCTTTTCATACTTACTATAGGCATACTGTTTAAACTTGCGAATGCCATTTTCACGCTTTTTTGCCCATATTTTCTTCAAAATTTCAACCGCCGGGTTGTTCTTCTTGGATTGTTTTCCGGCAATCAGAATAACTTCTTTGAGCTCTTCGGTGGACTCCTTTAACTTGATGTCCATATTATAGGTTACTCTTGAAGTAAGTGGAATATCCACAGTGGCAAAACCAATAAAGGAAACCTCAAGAACATTGTACGTTTTATCCGATTCCATGTAAAAAATACCATTATCATTGGTAATGGTACCTTCAATGGAGTTTTTAAAAAGGATGTTGGCGTATGCAACAGGGTTTCCGGATTCATCTTTCACAATGCCGCCAACTTTGGTTTGGGCATGAACAAGGAGTCCAAAAAGAAATATAAAAAGGATAAAAATCTTCTTCATTCAAACAAATGATATTCGCCATGCGAATTCAACAAATAACGTACCAATAAAAAAGCTCCGCCGAGATTGGAACGGCGGAGCAAATGTACCCTTACAAATTGGTATGCCTTATTTATATAACACTTTTTTAACGGCCTTGATCACATCCTCGTGATTTGGAAGCCATTCTGCCAGTAATACCGGTGAATATGGCGCTGGAGTATCGGCAGTGTTTATTTTTTGAATCGGTGCATCCAAATAATCAAAAGCGTGGGCTTGCACATGATATGTAATTTCTGTGGCCACATTACCAAATGGCCATGCCTCCTCCAAGATTACCAATCTATTGGTTTTTTTGACCGATTTTAAAACTGCCTCATAATCCAAGGGCTTTACGGTTCTCAAATCAATAATTTCACAACTGATATTTTCCTTGGCCAATTCTTCCGCCGCCTTGTCAGCTTCCTTTATTATTTTACCGAAAGATACAATGGTAACATCGGATCCCTCCCTTCGAATATCGGCAACGCCCAAAGGAATAGTATACTCGCCTTCTGGCACCTCGCCCTTATCGCCGTACATCTGCTCCGACTCCATAAAAATTACAGGGTCATTGTCCCGAATGGCAGATTTCAATAAACCCTTGGCATCCTTTGGATTGGAAGGAACCACTACTTTCAAACCTGGACAATTCGCATACCAACTTTCAAAAGCTTGTGAGTGCGTTGCCGCCAATTGACCTGCGGAAGCCGTAGGGCCCCTAAAAACGATCGGACACGGAAACTGGCCGCCCGACATCTGACGAATTTTTGCAGCATTGTTTATAATTTGGTCGATCCCAACCAAAGCAAAGTTAAAGGTCATAAATTCAATAATGGGTCTGTTGCCCGTCATAGTTGAACCCACACCGACACCCGCGAAACCAAGTTCTGAAATTGGTGTGTCAATCACTCGTTTGGCCCCGAACTCGTCCAGCATCCCTTTTGAAGCTTTATAGGCACCATTATATTCCGCAACTTCTTCGCCCATCAAGTAAATGGATTCATCCCTTCGCATTTCTTCGGACATGGCCTCCTGAATGGCTTCCCTAAACTGTAGTGTCTTCATTTGATCGTATTGTTTCTAATCTGTCCGTGATTCTTCGAACGCTAGCAAAAATAGGAAAATATATATCAATTGAAAGTTCATTATGACTAAAAATATATTGGAATTTTACTATGCATGCATAGCTTTTTTGAAAATTAATACCTATCTTAGCACCATCAATTTAAAGTGCATACCAAATGAAAATACTCGTTTGTATCAGTAATGTTCCTGATACCACTTCCAAAATCAATTTTACCGAAGGTGATACCAAATTTGATACCAATGGGGTTCAATTCGTAATCAATCCGAATGATGAATTTGGTTTGACTCGCGCCATGTGGTTCAAAGAAAAACAGGGGGCAACGGTACATGTGGCAACGGTAGGAGGACCAGGCACGGAACCGACCATTCGCAAAGCACTTGCCATAGGGGCCGATGAAGCCATAAGGGTCAATACAGAGCCAACGGACGGTTTTTTCGTTGCGGAGCAGCTTGCCGAAGTTGTTAAAAATGGGGGTTATGATTTAGTAATTGCCGGTAGGGAATCCATTGATTATAACGGTGGAATGGTCCCCGGTATATTGGCAACGTTATTAGATATGAATTTTGTAAATACCTGTATTAGCATTGAGGTAGATGGCACCAACGTTACCGCAATTAGGGAAATAGACGGTGGAAAAGAAAAAATTTCCAGTTCGTTGCCATTGATCATTGGCGGACAAAAGGGCTTGGTTCAGGAAAGTGATCTGCGTATTCCCAATATGCGCGGAATTATGATGGCCCGCCAAAAGCAATTAAAAATAATGGAACCCGTTCAATCGAACAATAAGACAGCCGATGTTAAGTTTGACAAACCTGCACCCAAAGGTGCCGTTAAATTGGTGTCCGATGTTGGGGAATTAGTGAATCTATTGCACAACGAAGCAAAGGTCATTTAAATAATATAGTCTCATTTCTACCTCCTACTTTCAGTTTTATGGGACCATAAGGTAGATCCGTAATTAAAAAAATATGTCAGTATTAGTATATACAGAATCCGAGAACGGAAAATTCAAGAAAAGCGCACTGGAAGTGGCCTCTTATGGCAGTGCCGTTGCGAAACAAATGGGAACATCGGTTACCGCCGTAACATTCAATACTTCGGAAGGTGAAAGCCTAGGGGCCTGCGGGGTAAGCAAGATTTTGAATGTAACTGATGCCAAACTTTCAACTTTTAACGCCAAGGCCTATGCACATGCTATCGCGGAAGCAGTTGAAAAAGAAGGTGCCAAAGTCATTATTGTAAGTTCTAGCACGGACTCCAAGTACCTAGCACCCCTATTGGCGGCTAAATTGAAGGCGGGCTATGTACCCAATGTGGTTACTGCGCCAGAGAGCACAGATCCCTTCATGGTAAAAAGAACCGCTTTTAGCAATAAGGGCTTTGCCCATACGCAAATTCATACGGATATAAAGATAGTCGGTGTTTCAAATAACAGCTATGGCGTAGTGGAAAATGCTACGACGGCATCGGTGGTGGAGTTCAAAGTCACTCTTGATGATTCTGATTTCAAAACAAAATCCATTGAGGTTGACAAAGTGGTCGGCAAGGCGACCATCGCAGATTCCGATATTGTCGTTTCAGGAGGAAGAGGTCTTAAAGGCCCTGAAAATTGGGGAATGATAGAAGAATTGGCATCCGTTCTGGGTGCTGCAACAGCCTGTTCCAAACCCGTTTCGGATATGGGTTGGAGACCGCATGGGGAACATGTGGGGCAGACAGGAAAACCCGTCGCCAGCAATTTATATATTGCAATCGGCATTTCCGGGGCTATTCAACATTTGGCCGGAGTAAGTGCTTCAAAAGTAAAAGTGGTCATCAACTCGGACCCGGAAGCGCCCTTTTTTAAAGCTGCCGACTACGGAATTGTGGGAGACGCCTTTGAGGTAGTGCCTAAACTCATCGAAAAATTAAAGGAATTTAAAGCGCAAAACACTTAATTTTTGTTAATTTGCACCCCTTATAGGGCTGTTTAAATACATGGTATGCCCAATATTTAAACAGCCTTTCGTATTTTAGTAAATTATGAGTTTAGTCCGGTTAAAAATAAAAGGGATTTCGTATAGCCAAACACAAAACGGTGCCTACGCCCTTATTTTGAACGAAGTAGATGGGGATAGAAAGCTACCGATCGTCATTGGTGCCTTTGAAGCGCAATCCATCGCCATTGCCCTTGAAAAGGAAATTAAACCTCCCCGCCCACTGACCCATGACTTGTTCAAGAATTTTGCCGACCGTTTTGATATCGTTATCAAACAAGTAATCATCCATAAATTGGTGGACGGCGTGTTTTATTCGAGCATTATTTGCGAAAGGGATAAAATCGAAGAAATAATCGATGCGAGGACCAGCGATGCCATTGCTCTGGCCCTTCGTTTCAGTGCCCCCATTTTTACCTATAAGACCATTTTGGACAAAGCGGGAATCTTCTTGAAATTTTCCTCAAAGGATAAAGAAGCGGATAAAGAGGGAAAAAGTGACAGCATTATGGTCGATGAAATTTTGCAGGAGGGTGAAACCGTAGAAATAGATTCCGATGTCGCTGGTGCTTATAAGGAACTAACATTGGAAGAGCTGCATCAAGAATTGGACAAGGCCGTGACAAATGAAGATTATGAAAAGGCCGCAAAATTGAGGGACGAAATATCCAAACGCAACTAAATAGACGAGCAACGCCCATGAAGCAAAGCCTTTGGATTCTTCTGCTTGTTTTAATTGTTGCCCTCCCAGCCATTGCGCAAGAAACTACCGCAACCGATACCGCACTTGCAACCCTAGAAGGTACCGTAAATGTCCAAGATCATGCTGCTTCAACAGTGATAATCGCAAATCAGGGTTTCTCCATAAACAGTTTATGGAGGGGCATCTTGGGAATGGCGGTATTGATTCTTATTTCATTTGTATGTAGTGCAAATCGCCGGGCCATCAATTGGAAAACGGTCGGCATTGGGCTGTCCCTTCAACTGCTGATCGCCATAGGTGTATTAAAAGTGCCGGCAGTGCAATGGTTCTTCAACAAAATGGGGCAGGTTTTCGTAAGCATACTCGAATTTACAAAAGCGGGCAGCAAATTTTTGTTCGAAGGCCTTGTGGTAGATACTACTACTTTCGGCTATATTTTTGCTTTTCAGGTATTGCCCACCATCATTTTCTTTTCGGCGTTGACCTCCGTACTTTTTTATTTGGGGGTCATTCAAAAAGTTGTGAAGGCCATGGCTTGGCTGCTTTCAAAATCATTGGGTATTTCAGGTCCTGAAAGTTTGAGCGTTGCGGGCAATATATTCCTGGGACAGACCGAAGCCCCTTTATTGATAAAGGCGTATTTGGAAAAGATGAACCGATCGGAAATGTTGTTGGTCATGATCGGTGGCATGGCCACGGTCGCCGGTGCCGTATTGGCTGCCTATATTGGCTTCTTGGGCGGTGATGATCCCAAACTGCGACTTCAATTTGCAAAACATTTGTTGGCCGCATCGGTCATGGCAGCACCTGGGGCCATCGTGGTTTCCAAAATCCTATACCCACAGACAGAGGCCGTTAATACCGATGTGCATGTTTCAACGGAAAAGATAGGTTCCAATATTTTGGATGCCATTGCCAACGGCACCACTGAAGGTTTAAAACTGGCCGTGAACGTGGGTGCCATGCTTTTGGTATTTGTGGCCTTCATTGCCATGCTAAATGGGGTTTTGGGTTGGATAGGCGATTTGACCTCTTTAAACGATTGGATTGCGAACAATTCGGCGTACGATTCCTTTTCGCTCGAAGCCATCTTGGGAACCATTTTTGCCCCTTTGATGTGGCTCATAGGGGTAGCAAAAGAAGATGTTATGCTCATGGGACAATTGTTGGGCATAAAATTGGCCGCAAGTGAATTTATAGGGTACATTCAATTGGCCGAACTAAAGGATGTCGCCACGGGCGCCCACCTGACCTTTAACAAATCGGTGATCATGGCGACCTATATGCTATGCGGATTTGCCAATTTTGCCTCCATCGGCATCCAAATTGGGGGCATTGGCTCGTTGGCCCCAAGTCAACGAAAAACGCTTTCAGAATTTGGATTGCGTGCCGTATTGGGCGGATCCATCGCTTCCTTACTTTCTGCTACCATTGCCGGTATGATCTTGGGATAATTTCAAAATTTGGCTTTATTCTTCGTTGATAATTATTGATAAGTGGGAAAGATTTATTCTTCTAAAAAGTACTTCTTTGATTAATTTTGATTAGGCTATTTTACCAATTATTACATATATCCAATTGTTATGTGGCATTTGAAAAAAAATCGGGGGTGAAAGATTATTATTGCATAGAATTAAAATTTAAGGACAATGGAATTTCCGAAAAAACTTTTCATTCACATTTATACGTTTCTGACAAAGAAATGTATTTCCAAATAATTGATAATGAACCGAATTCTCAGATTGATAGAAATTTTTCAATATCTGGAGCTTTAGGTCCTCTTGAGGATAAGTTGGAAATCATTGGTACAGAAGTATCACTATGCTTTGATAAGAGTAGAATTTACAAAATGACATCTTTCCAGACTAACCACCAAAACACCTATTTTACAATTTACGTCAGTAAGATTGCATTAATATTTCCAAATAAATATCAAGAATTTGTAAATCAAGGAACAGCTTTTTTAAATGGCAATGGTTTAAAGGTTGTAAATACTTTCTACTCGTTTTTTTCCAATCTTAAAGATAAAAATGTTTTTTCAATATCACATATGAATGGTATGTCCGACTTTCACTTAACGGATAAACTAACTTTCAGACCAGAATTGAATTTTTCAAATAACGAAAAAAGAGGAAGTAAAAATTTTACTGTAGAAAAAATACCGACAATAAGCTATCAATTCCAAGAATTGGAATTTGAACAAGTTAAAAGTAGGATAAACATCATTTGTAATTTTTTATCTTTCTGCTTTGGCATTAGAATTATAGCAGATAAAATAGTTTACAGAACTAAAAAAGATATTCTTGTATACCGAGATACGTCGCCAAACAATAAAACGTTTGTATCTGATTTTTCTATGGTGTTTCCGCTTTTAGAACATAACTACAATATTCAAAGAATTTTAAAAACAAAATGGTTTGATAATTACATTCTAAAAAAGGATAAATTTGATAAAGCTATTGACAACTATCTACATTCAAGAGAGGTAAATTTAGCATCCTCTTTTTTATTACTGTTCAATATTATAGAGATTTTTAATCAAAAACAGGAAATAGAGAATTTTGCCTTTGACAACACTAAAGACGAAAATTTTGACAAAGCATTTGATTTAATTTCTTCGTCATTGACTAATAAAGCTGATAAAGAATTACTTCGGGATAAATGGCTTGGCATCAAAAATAAAATGGAAATAAAACCGATGAAAAGTCCCTTAGAGGAGACGCTTTTATCAAATAACATTAACGCATTGGAATTTGGATACGCCTTTACTCAATTAAAAAAAACAAGAGATAAATTAACGCACGGAAGTATTAGTTCAATCAATGAAAAGAATTTAAAATCTCAAATGTACAGTTTGAGAAAAATTACATTGAGCTTAATTTTAGCCCATTTGGGATTAAAAGGTTACCTAAAAACGCCACATATAAGCGTATATAGTTCATAGCTAATTAGTTGCTTAAACCAATTAAAATCATGTTTTCAAGGCCACTAAGATTATAAAATATATGAAACAATATCACGATTTATTAAAACATGTACTTGCCACGGGCAACCAAAAAGGGGATCGCACGGGAACCGGGACTATTAGCGTTTTTGGCTATCAAATGCGCTTTGACCTCAGCGAGGGGTTCCCCATGGTCACAACCAAAAAACTGCATTTAAAGTCCATCGTTTATGAATTGCTATGGTTCTTGAAAGGAGATACCAATATCAACTACCTGCAGGAGAACGGGGTACGCATTTGGAACGAGTGGGCCGATGAAAATGGCAATCTGGGACCGGTGTACGGCCACCAATGGCGCAACTGGAACAATGATGAAATTGACCAAATAAAGGAAATAGTACATTCGTTAAAGAACAACCCCAACAGTAGGCGCATGCTGGTTTCGGCGTGGAACCCAAGCGTTCTGCCCGACACTTCAAAATCTTTTTCGGAAAATGTCGCGAACGGTAAGGCGGCCTTGCCCCCATGCCATGCTTTTTTTCAATTTTACGTGGCCGATGGAAAATTATCATGCCAACTGTATCAGCGAAGTGCCGATATATTTTTGGGAGTCCCCTTCAATATTGCCTCGTATGCGCTGTTCACTATGATGATGGCGCAAGTATGCGATTTGGAAGCAGGTGAATTTATCCACTCATTTGGGGATGCGCACATCTACAATAACCACATGGAACAGGTAGAACTGCAGTTGAGCCGTGAACCAAGACCCTTGCCCAAAATGGTCCTAAACCCTAAAGTGAAAGATATATTCGATTTTAAATTTGAGGATTTTACTTTGCAGGATTACAACCCACATCCCCACATCAAAGGAATGGTAGCTATTTAAAACCTGTCAAAAAAAAAGCCCGAAAGTCAAAACTTTCGGGCTTTTTTAATTTCTTTTGAACGCTTATAATTCAATAACTGCATTTTCAGCACCAGCATACTCGTTCCACTGATAACGATCAGCTTCAGCCTCGTTTACATAGGTACCGTCTATTAAATATCTGAATTCATACGTGTTCTCTTTTGCCAACTCCAACGTTCCTTTGAACGTTCCGTTTTTCAATTTTCTCAAAGTGCTCCCTTTTGGATTCCAATTGTTGAAATCACCAACAACTGCCACTTTTTTTGCATCTTCTGCAGGTACTGTAAAGGTTACCTTACATACCGGTTTACTTTTTAAATACTGTTTTGCGATAGCCATAACATATTAGATTTAAATTCTCAGCAAAATTACTGCATTAAAGTCCTCATTTACAATGACTAACACATTTTTGTGATTTTCTCAAATTATTGGCAACATTTAAGCGGGTATTGATAATATTAATAGGATATTTTTTGACAATGTTGATTTTTAACTTCTAGATTTTAGAATTTCAATAATGCTATATACATCATTTTCAGTATTATAAAAATGAAAACTAAATCGTATTCCTTTTCCCCGTTGCGCACATACCACTTTTTCTTTCGATACGTACTCAAATAACCGGTCATCGCCCTTTATATTAAAAATGGTACTGTGATCCTTTCTTTCAATTACATCATCATTTAAAAGTCCAAGGCCTGCAAATTCCTTTTTTGCCTTTGCCGAAATCATTTGGTTATGTTCCGTAATTTTTGCCATTCCAATTTCGGCCAGAAAATCAAGTGCGTATTTTAAACTTCCAAAATTGAGCGTGTCCAAATGTCCAGGTTCAAAGTGTTTGACAAAACGGGCCGTGTGTCTTAAGGCCATGTTCGCATTGACCGTATTGCACCCAATTGCCTTCACCTTAAATCGCTCAATGACATGTTCTTTAAAGAGCAAAAAACCATTTCCGTAACCGGCCAATAGCCATTTATAGGCACTGGCCCCCAGAACATCTATACCCGAATCCTTAAAATCAATGGCTTGCATTCCACAGAATTGCGTGCCGTCCGCAATGATTATCAAATCGGGAAATTCAAGCTTCACTTTTTTTAGAAAATCCAGATCGATCTTGATTCCGTTTTGCCATTGTACCAGACTTAGGGCCAAAACCGAAATGTTTCCCTTTCTTAACTTCTCCCATATATTTTCCTCCAAAGAGGCATCAATTTTGGCATAGGAAACGGGAAACCCCCTATCCTCAAAAGGCCAATTGACAGATGGGTAATCGTTATCCAACAACAATACCCGAGTAGCACCGGGCAACCCTTCCAATAAAAAATTGAGCCCAACGGAGAAATTCTGGACCAACGCAACATTTTCGCTGTCACAATTGAAAAATTGGGCAACGGTTCGCCTTGTCTCCGGTATAACGGTCTGTGTAGCACTGAACTTCATTTGACTTCCGCCGTTCAAATAATCAAGGTCATGTTGCCTTCGCCATTCCAAAAGGCCTTTGTGCATAAGTCCGGTCCCAGCCGTATTGGCATAAATACAATTTTGTAGTACAGGAAAATCATTGGAATGGATTCGCATGGAATATGGATTTAATATATTTTGATTCATGTATCTTTGTAGGTAAAGATACTTTATAGGATGTTTTCCAAGAATAAAATCAAACCTGAAATTGATCTACACCAACATGAACTGCTGGAAAATGCCCATGCCCGTATCAAACAAAAAAAGAGACTTTTTGCCCACTTTGTGATCTTTCTAATCGGAAGCGTTTTTTTGGTCCTTGTCAATAAAATATTAAAATACGGTGAAACCTATGATTGGTTTGTTTGGGCCATTACTTTTTGGGCGTTTCTGTTTGTGATCCATGCCTTTAATGTTTTTGTAACCCAAAAATTCATGGGACAGGATTGGGAAAGGTCGCAACGCGAAAAACTGGTCGCCAAACAAAAGAAGCGAATTGCCGAGATTCAAAAGGAAATAGAGACCGAATTTCCCCTATCCCAGATCAATAAAAAAAAAGAGTAGTGCGCACCATAACCCTGATCGCAGCGGCTGCTGAAAACAATGCACTTGGCAAGGACAATGAATTGCTGTGGCACTTGCCCGATGATTTTAAACGTTTTAAAAAACTGACTTCGGGGCACAAGATCATTATGGGCCGAAAAACATTCGAAACATTTCCCAAACCTTTGCCCAACCGCATCCATATTATTATTACCCGCGACAAGAATTATAAAGTCTCCCATCCCGATTGTATTGTTGTACATTCAATCAATGAAGCTTTGAATTGTGTCGATACCACGGAATCCGCATTTATTATCGGTGGAGGGGAAATATATAAACAGGGGGAGGAATTTTCCAATAAAATTGAATTGACCCGCGTGCATGCCTCTTTTGAAGCGGATGCCTTTTTTCCGGAAATTGATTTAGAAGTTTGGGATTTAATAGAGGAAGCATATCATCCCAAAGATGACAGACACCTATATGATTTTACCTATTTGACTTATTTGAGAAAGTAAATCTTACCTCCCAAATTGGGCAAACGCTACTTAAATTGTCTTTCCACTCTTACTAAAAATCCAAATAGGAGACATTGGCATAGGGATCCACATCAATAACCAGTGACTTTAAAGTAACGGTATCCAAATTGCTATAAAATTGATGCTTGCCCAGAATGCCCGAAGTATTGATCAAATCATTTTTCTCTAAAACCGATTTCGTCTGTTTAGCTACAGCCTCTCCAGAGTCAATAATTTTTACGTTTTCGGGTAGGATTTCCTTTAAAATCGGAATCAAATAGGGATAATGCGTACAGCCTAGGACCAAATAGTCGATTCCTGCTTTTATCATGGGATCCAAATAGTTCCGCAGCAGCGCTTTTGTTTCCTTTGAACTGCTTTTGCCTTGCTCAATCAATGCTACCAAACCTGTACCCTCTTGTTCCATAATTCGGATGCCGCTTGCATGATTTTCCGCCGTACTATGAAATAAACCACTGGACAGTGTTCCCTTTGTAGCCAAAATTCCAACGGTTTTGGATTTGGACTGCAAAGCTGCTGGCTTTATGGCAGGTTCTATGCCTATAATAGGTATTTCATAGGTGGCCCGAAGCATTGAAATGGCATTTGTTGTAGCCGTATTGCATGCCACCACAATTATTTTACAATTTTGGCTTAGCAAGTACTCCGTATTTTTTATACTAAGTTTTACTATTTCTTCCTTCGCCTTTTCACCATAAGGGGCATTTTTACTGTCTGCCAAATAGATCGTATTTTCGTTGGGAAGCAGCATCTGGATTTCCTTCCAAATAGAAGTACCTCCAACGCCAGAATCAAAAATGCCAATAGGCCGATCGTTCATTGCAGTATGTTCTTTATTCCAAAACTTCCGAAATGGGCCTACCGGTAGTTCCGTTAGGAAATGCAATGCCCAGTAAGGAGGCTATTGTTGGCGCGATGTCCGGGATTTCTGTTCTAGCGGTTGTACTGCCCTTTTTTATCCCTTTTCCATAAAATAGCAAAGGTGAGTGCGTATCATAAATATACGGAGACCCATGGGTGGAACCTGTTCTTGAATAACCTATAAATCCTGGTCTCATCACCCAAAGTATGTCACCAGATCTTTTTTGGTTGTACCCATTTTGCAGAATGTGCGGAATGCCCTCAGTATATTCATACTGCCACATCTGGTGTCCGGTATAAACACGGTCCACATTTGGATATGAAAGTAGTTCCTTGGCTATGGTTTCTTCAACTTCCGCCGAATTCATGTCCAAATTTTTCAGAACTGCCTGATCCAAGAACAACTGATTGTTGGAAGAATTCTTTATCAATTCCGCTGAACCATATGTATATTTCAGAAATTCCTCCATTTTGGACTTCATTTCCTTACCATCAATGTATCCTGCCGGTATTTTTTGATCTTTTAAATAGGCAGGTACATCTATTGCCGCGTGATCAGCGGTCAAAAAAACCGTATATTCTCCTTCACCTACCCTTTTGTCAATTACTTTGAACAATTGCGCCAAAGACTGATCAAGACGTATGTAGGTATCTTGAACTTCTTTCGAATTTACTCCAAACATATGACCCACATAATCAGTACTGGAAAAACTTATGGCTAAAAAGTCTGTATTTGAATCGGATCCCAAACTTTCGGCTTCCAATGCCGCAATCGCAAAATCTGCAACAAGGTTATTGCCAAAAGCGGTTGATTTTAATAGGTCATACTTAGAATTGGCCTCCCACAAATTTGGTAAATCATGCGGAAAAACTGGTATACTCTCACCATCGAACAGGCCTTCATAAGCGTTGTTATCAGAACCGCTTTCAAGATACGTATTCAAATTTTTTAAGGTCGTCCATGGTTTTTTGTATTGATCCACGGAGCGGGTCGCATTAAAATCCTGTACCCATTTGGGAAGTTCTGACATGTAGTAAGAACTGGTAATCCAGTTGCCTTCATCCTTTCCTTGAAACCAGTAGGCCGCATTGGCAGTATGCCCACCAGGAAGCACAGCACCTCTATCTTTTAAAGAAATTGCAATCGTTTTTCCCCTCATTTGGGTATGAAGACGCAACTCGTCCGTAATAGTGGTCGTCTGCATTCTGTGAGGGGACATTTTACCCGCTTCTGTCGGCGTGCCTACTGAATTATAATCGTCGTCAGCTGCACAATATACCGACTTGTTCAACTCTTTATCATACCAATCATTTCCTATTACCCCATGTGTTGCAGGCGTAGTACCGGTGTAAACGGACGCATGCCCTGGTCCGGTGCTAGTAGGTGCATAATTAAAATGATTGTTCTTGCAGTTAAAGCCTTGGTTCACCAGTCTCTTAAACCCTCCCTCTTCAAAGTGGTTCCAAAATCGGGTTATATAATCATAGCGCATTTGATCCACAATAATCCCAACAACCAGTTTGGGTGAGGCACGCAAAATAGGATCTATGTCCTCTTTTGATTTTTTTTGACCTATTGATAGCGATGGTATAAAACCAATCAAAACAAAATAAAACAACAATTGTAAACTTTTTCTTTTCATGTATATATTTCTTGAAAGCACAAAAATATAGAAATAAAGGTTTTAAAGTTTAATGGAAGGTTAAAAGACCACCTTTATTGTTATTTTTACGGCAAGAAATTTATCTTTAACCAATGAGTTACTTAGCGTCAATTGGAAGCTATGCCCTAATGATACGGGAGGTTTTTAAGAAACCGACCAAATGGAGAATAATGAGATCCTTGATTTTAAAGGAGATAGATGAACTCATTTATGGTTCTTTAGGAATTCTGATCTTTATATCTTTCTTTATCGGCGGGGTAGTTGCTATACAAACCGCTTTGAATATTACCAGTGACCTTATACCCAAGAATTTGGTTGGTTTTGCGACACGGCAGTCCATTATTTTGGAGTTTGCACCTACTTTTTGCAGTATTATTATGGCCGGGAAAGTAGGCTCGTATATTACTTCAAGTATTGGGACCATGAGGGTTACAGAACAAATTGATGCCCTTGAGGTGATGGGTGTAAATGCCCTTAATTATTTAGTGTTCCCTAAGATAATCGCTGTAATGTTATATCCGTTTATTATAGCCATTGCCATGTATGTGGGCATTTTTGGTGGCTGGTTTGCAGGAGTTTTTGGGGGATTCAGCACCAGTGCGGATTTCGTTGAAGGGGTACAACTTGATTTTATTCCATTTCACATTACCTACTCGTTCATTAAAACCTTGGTGTTTGCCTTTATTCTTGCCACAGTGCCCTCTTTTCACGGGTTTTATATGAAGGGCGGCGCTTTGGAAGTTGGAAAAGCGGCCACCACCTCCTTTGTTTGGACAAGTGTCGTGATCATTATACTTAACTATATCCTAACCCAACTTTTACTAGGCTAATGATAGAAGTAAAAGACATACATAAATCTTTTGGCGATGCACATGTATTAAAAGGCATTTCCGCCACTTTCGAAAAAGGAAAGACCAACCTCATCATAGGTCAGAGTGGATCGGGAAAAACTGTTTTTGTAAAATGTCTCTTGGGCCTTTTTCTGCCCGATGAGGGCACCATAAGTTATAATGGTAAAATTTATTCCGAACTTTCCGGTGACGAGCAACGCGATTTGCGACAGGAAATGGGAATGGTCTTTCAAGGAAGCGCTCTTTTTGATTCTATGACAGTAGAAGGTAACGTTATGTTTCCTTTAGAAATGTTTACCCGGCAATCAAAATCCGAGATGCAGGATAGGGTAGACTTTGTTTTGAAAAGGGTTAATTTGATCGATGCGCATCATAAATTCCCTTCCGAGATCTCAGGGGGAATGCAAAAAAGGGTTGCTATTGCACGTGCCATAGTGATGAATCCACAATATTTATTTTGTGACGAGCCAAATTCCGGACTTGACCCAAAGACCGCAATCCTTATCGATAATTTGATCAAGGAAATTACCGAGGAATACGATATCACAACGGTAATAAACACCCATGACATGAATTCAGTGATGGAGATCGGGGAGAAAATCGTTTTTCTTAAAGATGGACTTAAAGAATGGGAAGGAACCAACAAGGAAATTTTCAGGACCGATAATGAGGCCGTCACAAATTTTGTATACTCCTCGGAACTTTTCAAAAAAGTTCGCCAGATGTATATTGAAGAGAGAAATTAATTGGCCGCTTGTTTCAATTGAATTCCGTTGTCCTGAAGTCGCAAGCGCAACCAATCCTCCAGCTTTTTAGAATCGGTAATCCTATTCTTTTCGGGCACTTCTTTCTTCCATTCAACTTCAAAAATAGGAACGGTGTCAAGTTTTGAAAAGTCGGTTTTTATGGTGTATGAAAAACTCAGGGAGTTTAGATTTTCATAATTGGCCCTGGCCTCTGCGCTTATCTCCTTGAAGGGGATTTGCTTTCCCAAAGATCTCTTTAACCGGATGAGCTCATTCTCCAATAAGTTAATTTTGCCGTCCTTCCCGATCAAGGCACTTTTCTGCGATTCATAAAGCTCATTCACATATTTCAATTGATCTACTTGTGCATTGCTTGACCCTTGAATAATCTGCAAATCTGTTCCTTTCAAAGCGGAATATTCAGACATCTGCGAATTCCATGTGGCAATAATGTTGTCCGGAACCGTCACATTACCCATGAAAACTAAATCTATTCTAGACTCTTCCCCATGGTTGTATTGAATATTTGAAAATTCCTTTAAAAACCGCCCTCCATCTGAAAACTGGTAGGGTACAATTTTCTCGTTTATAAATTGATTCGCCTGATTTTTAAATGAGGATTCTTGCCAAACATCAAAAAAGGTAAAACCAGCCGGTACCATAACCAAGATTGCAACTACGGATGCCATTCTCGATATGAAACTTCGACGTTTCGAGTTTACATATTTCACCATCGGGAACCTTAATATCTTGATAACCAAAAAAGTAGCCAATGCTATAAAAATACTATTAATGGCAAAAAGATACATGGCACCACCGGCATAATCAAAATTGCCAATGGCCAAACCAAAACCTACGGTACACAACGGCGGCATTAAGGCCGTTGCAATGGCGACCCCAAAAATCACACTTGCTATAGTACCTTTCTTGGCCCTAGCGATTACCAATGCCAATCCTCCAAAAAAGGCAATCAAAACATCCCGAATATCAGGTGCGGTACGCGCCAATAGCTCCGAAGATTCATCCCTTAAGGGAAAACTTAAAAAAAAGAGGTAGGCGGTAAGAACACTGAGTATTACCATCACCGCAAAATTTTTGAGAGATCTTCTTAAAGTATCTATATCATTGATCGCAATTGACATTCCCACACCAAGAATAGGACCCATCAATGGCGATATCAACATGGCACCGATCACTACGGCCGTAGAATTGGCGTTCAATCCGACAGAGGCTATAAAAATCGAGCATATTAATATCCAAGAAGTATGTCCTTTAAAAGGTATATCGGCAATAATTGCGTCCTTCGTCGCTTCTTGATCGGTATTGGGACGAATGTCCAACAATTCATTGAGAAACCTTTTGGTGCTTGTCAACAATCCTTGAAAATCTTTCTTTACCTCATCACCACTTTCTACATTTTTGCCATTTGAGGTGAAATTTTCTTTATCCAGTTCCTCATCCATAATTAAGCGAATTCGTTCCCAAATACATCTTTTACCTTATTCAAAACTTGTTTGATATCTTGTTCTTTCGACTTCGGATAAATCAACAACACTTCCTCTTTATCTACAATTATATAATCGTTTAAGCCATCAACCACAACGATTTTCCCTTTAGGGGAGCGTATCATATTACCTTGACTGTCCTGCGCGATCACTTTGCTATTGACAATGGCATTGTTACTGTCGTCCTTCTCCAATTTATCGTATAAGGAGCCCCAAGTACCCAAATCGTTCCAATCGAACGAGGCAGGTAGCACAAATATAGATTTTGAGGGTTCCAAAATGGCATAATCAATGGAAATATTATCGGCCTTACCATAGTTTTCTTTTATAAATTTCCATTCTTCCCCAGTGTTATAATAAGGGTACCCATCGTTGAACAATTTAAACTGTTCTGGTTGAAACTTTTCAAAAGCATTGACAATTGTACCCACACTCCACATAAAAATACCGGCATTCCATAGAAAATTTCCTTGCGCCAAAAACTCCTTTGCGGTCTCATAGTCCGGTTTTTCCCTAAATTGGGTGACCCTTTTGATCTTGTCAAAATTGTTTTTTTCATATTCGATATATCCAAAACCCGTATTGGGAAACGTTGGCTGAATACCCAAAGTACACAGCACCTCTTCTTTCGAACACTTTTCAAAACATTGCGTAACATCACTGCCAAATGCATCCTCATCCTCGATCCAATGATCGCTTGGAGCTACTATCATTACCGCATTGGGATTCATTTTTTTTATTTTAAGTGCGGCATACAGAATACACGGTGCGGTGTTGCGCATCTCTGGCTCCCTAACTATTTGTTCTTGTTTCAGAATTGGTAATTGCTCAAGTACCAGATCATTATACCTTTCATTGGTAAGGATCAAAATATTCTCAGTGGGAACAAACTTGTTGAGTCTTTTGAAAGTCTTCTGAATAAGTGTGTCCCCTGTGCCAAGCATATCGTGAAATTGTTTCGGGTTCCCAGAAGTACTAATTGGCCAGAACCTAGATCCGACGCCTCCCGCCATCAAAACTGCATAATAGTTGTTGTTCATTTTTAATTCTTATTATCCAAGGAAAATTACGACCCTACATTGCAAAACTATATAAAATATTGCGTTGTTGTGTGGTTTATTACTAAAGTTAAATAGCACGGACCGGGGTTGGCTAATTAACTATCTCAACTTCAGCGTTCGGTTGAAATAAATATACCCGGCCCGAGCTTACTTCAATGCATTCATATCGTTTTGTTCGCCTTGCCCCCTTCTTGAAAAGTCTGCCGTTATATAGTCTAAAGATGCTGCCATGGGGCAATTCAAAAACATAGGATTTTTCCGAGCATTGTTGATTGAATCTTTGAAGTGCCATTGATAAATTTGCGTCCGTATCGCTGCTTGCCTTAGGATTTTTGAAGTGTTTTGCCAATATGGGCAACAATTGTGAAGGGAATATTTCAGGACGTAAATAGGGAAGCATTATGTATTGAAAGGTTCGTTTCCATTCCAATCCATGCGGTTTAATTCGTCGACCGTATTTTTCAAAAGCCACCAAATGGGCAATTTCGTGCAAGAGGGTAATTAAAAAACTGTATTGGTTTCTTGTTGCGTTGACCGTGATTTGATGCAATCCGTTTGGCATTTTACGATAATCCCCATGTCTTGTTACCCTTTCATTTACTATCTTCAAGTGGACCCCAGTATGTTTAATAAGCTCTAAACAAGGTGCTACCGCTCTTTCTGGTATATATTTTATAAGGATATCATCCATTAAAACAAAAATAGCAATTAAACATTTTACCCCTTCAAAGAATTGCTTATTTTGTTATGGGATATGGCTTCGTTTTAAGCTGAAATTACTTCCAAGAATGATTACACTACAACGCACCGATTGCAGCAATATAGATTTTCAAAATTTGGTCTCGCAATTAGACTCGGATTTGGCAATAAGAGATGGGGAAGACCATACTTTCTATGACCAATTTAATAAAATCACCCACATAAAGCATGCACTGGTTGCCTATGAAAACGGAATTGCAGTGGGCTGTGGTGCCCTTAAGGAATTTGAACCAGGGGTCATGGAAGTCAAGCGCATGTATGTAATTCCCGAACAACGTAGAAGGGGAATTGCAGGGCAAATATTATTGGCTTTGGAAGTTTGGGCCGCTGAATTGGCTTACAAAAAATGTGTACTTGAAACTGGGCGGAAACAACCGGAAGCGATAGGACTGTATAAAAAGAAAGGATATTCCATTATTCCAAATTATGGCCAGTATGCAGGGGTCACAAATAGTGTATGTTTTGAGAAAGTGCTTAAATAGACCTTGATTTAAGGGGTGCTATTACTGACCTGCAACAATTTTCCGTTGTAAAATTTATGGCCATTTAATGCAAAGTTCATAATGTAGGAGGCCATATCAGCTGGTTTGACGTGGGCTTCATATCCAGGAAAAGCCTCTTCGAGCATTTCAGTTTGTACCGCTCCCAACGCAAGTACATTAAAGAAAGGTCCTGTTTCTTTAAACTCTTCTGCCCAAAGTTCGGTCAACGTGATTACCGCCCCCTTACTTGAACTATAAGCGGATAAGCCAGGGAATTTCATACTCCCTTGAACTCCTCCCATAGAGCTTATGGTCACCACATGTCCATTTTTTGGCATCATGGGAATCACCAACTTTGTAATATTCGCAACTCCAAAAACATTTACAGCATAAACCTCTTCTATTTCCGCTGCGGTAGTCTTTAAAAATGGTTTATTCAATAATTTACCTGCGTTGTTTATTAAAACATCCACTGTTTCCCAATTTGAACTGAGAAATAATTTTAGTCTATCGAGGTCCTTTGAACTAGCCAAGTCAAAAGGAAAGAAATTTACATTTTTTATTTTAAGATCCGCGATGGGCTTTTCATTTCTTGACAACGCCAAAACATGGTGACCGGCATTGGCAAATTGCCTTACAAGTTCAAAGCCAATACCTCGACTTGTTCCTGTAATAATAACATTTGCCATTAGTTGTATTTGATCATTTGAGTCATTGAATTCGCAATATTTTCAATTAAAGGAATCGATTTGTTGACCACATTTGCCATGTGTCCAAAATCCATAAGTTTTGCTTCATCACCCACTTTGTGATAGTGGTCAAAATTGGTAAAATCAAATGTACTAAAGGTTTGGGAAGGCACATTGAATTCCGTATGGAATGAATAATTATCGGATCTTTTAAAAAGATTAAATTCCTTGGCTTTCGGTAAGAAACCAACCAAGTTTGAACTAACGAACATATTACTGACACCTGCAAGATTCGATAGTTCAAAGCCGGTTGCATACATAAAATAATTCTTACCTACCAAGGGCACACCGACCATTTCAAAATTCAACATCACGTACAGGTTTAAATTTTGTTCCTTTAGCTTTTTAGCAAGATGTTGGGACCCCAACAATCCCTTTTCCTCGGCACTGAACAACGCAAAAATTATACTTCGCTTGTTTGTTTTGGCGTTACCAAAATATCGCGCCAATTCCAATACGGTCGTAGTACCTGAAGCATTGTCATTGGCACCATTGGCTATGACATCGCCATTCAATTCTTCAATAATGCCAATATGATCGTAATGGGCACCAATAATAATGAATTCATTTTTCAATTTTTTGTCGCTGCCTTCTACAACTCCTACTATATTAAAAGCGGGCTTATCAAAATTTGACAACTGATCTTTATAGTCGGCAAAATAAGGTTGCACATTATTTTCCTTGAAAATATTCTGGATATAGTCCGCAGCCGCTTCAATTCCTTCGCTACCGGTATCTCTTCCCTGCAAGTCATCAGAAGCCAAGAACGTCATTATTTCCTCAATTCTTGAGCTATCTGAAAAACCAGTTTTGTGAAACCTATTCTGGGGTTTTTGTGCAACATCCTCATTGTTCCCATTAATTTCAACATTTGAATCCCCTTTTGCAATATTTGTTTTTGTTGGGATTTTAGTCGCAAGCGGATCAGATGAAACTTTTGTCTCTTTAGGAACGTTCGTTTGCTTAGCCTTATTAATGGTCCGTTCATGCAAAGTAATATCTTCACTTACTTTGGACGGGCCACAGCCTAAAAGAAATAAAGTAACTAGAACACTTAAAATCTTCCTCATAATTTTTTATTTTTTAAAGATAAAAAAGCATCCTTAAAACCGGATGCTCTTTTATCTACTTAAACCTTTATTTTCCTGCAATTAATTAGGCAAGCATTGTTACCGGGTTTTCCAAATAGGCCCTTAAAGTCAAAAGGAATTGAGATCCCGTTGCCCCATCAACAGTTCTATGATCACAGGCCAAAGTCACTATCATGGTTTTACCAACCACGATTTCGCCTTTTCTTACCACTGGTTTTTCAACGATGGCACCTACCGATAAAATTGCTGAATTGGGTTGATTGATAATGGATGTGAACTCCACAATACCAAACATCCCCAAATTGGAAACCGTAAAAGTACTTCCTTCCATTTCTGAAGGAGTCAATTTTTTGGTTTTTGCCCTGCCCGCCAAATCCTTTACGGAACTTCCAATTTGCGTAAGGCTCATTTGGTCGGCAAATTTCAATACGGGTACCACCAAGCCATCTTCAACAGCAACCGCAACCCCTATGTGTACGTGATGGTTGTAGCGAGTTGTATCCCCGTTCCACGTAGTATTCACTTGGGGATGCTTTTTCAAGGCCATAGCGCACGCTTTCACGACCATATCATTGAAGGACACTTTGGTATCTGGTAAGTCATTAATTTTTAATCTCGAATCCCACGCATTGTCCATATCAACTTCAATAGTTAAATAATAGTGTGGGGCGGTAAATTTGGATTCGCTCAAACGTTTTGCAATGGTCTTGCGCATTTGAGAATTCTTGACTTCATTACTGCCTTCCTGACCAACTAGTAGATTAATTGGGGTAATCGGAGTGTTCGTATATGCTGCTTTCTCCGCAGATCCTTGGGACTGAGAAACTTTTTCCGAGGGTCTGTAATTTTCAATATCCTTTTTGATAATGCGACCGTGATCTCCAGAACCATTTACCTGCGATATATCAATTCCTTTATCCTTGGCAATCTTCTTGGCCAAAGGTGAAGCGAATATTCTTGTGGAATCACTTACCTCTTTGGCCTGGTTAGAATCTTCCACCTTCCCTTCAGTTTTTTCCGTTACCTCTTGGGATGTCTTCGCAGCAGTGGAATCCATATTGTCCAACGGGGTCGAGGAAGTGCCATTTAGAACAGCCTCAACATTGGTTCCCTCAGGTCCAATAACTGCAAGTACGGCATCAACAGGAGAGGACTCTCCTTCTTGAATACCTATGTACAATAGAGTTCCTGAATAAAAAGATTCAAACTCCATTGTAGCCTTATCTGTTTCGATTTCGGCCAAGATATCTCCTTCTTCAACTTTGTCACCCACCTTTTTCAACCAAGAGGCCACGGTTCCTTCTTCCATGGTATCACTCAGCCGGGGCATTTTAATTACCTCAACATCCTTAGGTATTTCAGTGGATGCAGGTGCAGCACTTGAAGATTCCTCTTTAACCTCTTTTTTCTCCTCTTTTGGAGCTTCTTCAATGGTTGATATGTTCTCTTTATTTGAGCTAGCCGATGAGCCATTCACTAAACCGGATATATCTTCACCATCTTTTCCGATAATGGCCAAAAGTGAATCAACGGGTGCACCATCCCCTTCTTGAATTCCAATATAAAGTAAGGTTCCTTCATGAAAAGATTCAAATTCCATTGTGGCTTTATCCGTTTCAATCTCGGCCAAAATATCGCCTTCCTCAACCTTGTCCCCTACTTTTTTCAACCACTTGGCCACGGTACCCTCTTCCATGGTATCACTTAACCGGGGCATGTTTATTACTTCTGCCATTCTAGATTATAATTTATGTTGTACAAACGGAAAATCCTCTTGTTCGTAAACCATATCATATAATTGATTTACAGGTGGATACTCCGATTCTTCGGCAAATTTTTCACATTCAGAAACCAAATCTTTGACTCTTTTGTCAATTGCTTCAATTTCCGCCTGTGTCGCATATTTATTTTCTTTGATAATATCCAATACTTGCGTTATCGGGTCTATTTTTTTGTATTCTTCGACCTCTTCTTTGGTCCTATAATGTTGGGCATCCGACATTGAATGCCCCCGATATCGATAGGTCTTCATTTCAAGAAAAGTGGGCCCTCCACCGGTTCGGGCACGATCAATGGCCTTGCTCATTTCTTGGGCAACCGTTACCGGGTTCATTCCATCCACTGGGCCGCATGGCATTTCATATCCCAACCCTAACTTCCATATTTCGGTTGAAAAAGAAGTTCGCGCCACAGAAGTACCCATCGCATATCCATTATTTTCGCAAACGAAAACTACAGGAAGTTGCCATAACATCGCCAAGTTAAAGGTTTCGTGGAGGGAGCCCTGGCGCACGGCGCCATCCCCCATATAACAAAGGGTTACCGCATCACGTCCAAAATACTTGTCCCCAAAAGCCATACCAGCACCTAGCGGAATCTGCCCCCCTACAATACCGTGACCACCATGAAAACGATGCTCCTTTGAAAATATATGCATGGAGCCGCCCATTCCTTTGGAAGTTCCTGTTACCTTGCCATAAAGTTCTGCCATAACCATTCTTGGGTCCACCCCCATTCCTATTGGTTGAACATGATTACGATATGCCGTTATCATTCTATCCTTTGTCAAGTCCATCGCATGCAAAGCACCTGCCAAAACAGCTTCTTGACCATTGTATAGATGTAGAAATCCCCTTACTTTCTGTTGAATATAAACTGCCGCGAGCTTATCTTCAAACTTTCTCCAAAACGACATATCCTCATACCACTTCAAGTAGGTTTCTTTTGTAATTTTTTCCATTAATCGGTGTTTATTTAGTAGAATTCCAATAGGTTCACAACGGATGCTACCCAATTACGGGCAACCTGATACCAGAAGAACAAAAATACACATATAAATGAATCGGTAAAAAAAAAGGAAGTAAATAGTACAAAAGCATCTGCATATCCAACAAAATAGCCAAAACGAACGCATACCTTAAGCTGGCACTGGAATAGCCAATCTCTTCTTAACCCAAATACGATTTATTGAAAGCCAATGGAAGAATATCACCAATAGATCCACATTTGAGCACTTCGCCCACTTCACCCATTAATAGTAGTTGAATAGGACTGTTCTGTTTTATCTCATACTCCGAAATGGACTGCCTACAACTACCGCATGGTGCCGCGGCTTGGTCCACAATATAATTTTTTGATGCCGCACTAATGGCTATGGCCTGTATTTTTATTTCAGGGAACTTTGCACCGGCATAAAACACGGCAACCCTCTCGGCACAAAGCCCAGAGGGGTAACACGCATTTTCTTGATTGTTACCAATGACCACTTCTCCATTTTCCATCAATACAGCTGCACCTACGCAAAAACTACTATAAGGCGCATAGGCACCTGTTCGTGCTTGAATGGCGGTTTTCATCAGTAAGTTGTCCGTATGTGACAATTCGTCAATTGATTCAAATATTTCCAAATCAAAAGTGATACTTCTTTTTTTCATTTGACAACTTTCTTGGATAGTTCTAAAATAGTAAAACCTGCGATCAAGCAGGTTTTATTTCAATTTCTTTTTGTGCGGTTATTCATTCAAATATTCTTCTCCCAATGAAAATGTGAGTGAGAATCGCAATGTATTTTCAACGGGATTTGGGACTTTAGCTGTAGAAAATAAATAAGCGAGATCTATTTGTGCGGACTTAAACTTAAAACCAGCCCCCAAAGTAAAGTATTTTCTGAAACCCTTTTCTTCGCTTTCATTAAAATATCCCGTCCTGACCATAAACGCATTTTGATACACATACTCGGCGCCCAACGCCCAGGTAAATTCCTTCAACTCCTCTCCAAAACCATCAGGGGCATCCCCAAACGATTTAAATAGACCACTAAAAAAACCTATTTTCTCATATTCTGCGTTATCGGTACCATCTATTGTTCCATCATTATTAAAATCCTGTGGTGTTGGAACTAACAATTTATTGAATTCTGTAGTTAGGCCCAGCACGTTATCTTGATCCAATATAAAGTCAAAGCCAAGACCCAGCTTCATGTTCGTTGGTAAGAAATTTTCTTGGCCACCTTCATCATACTGAATCTTCCCACCTAGGTTTGAAAGATTGAAACCTGCCCTCCATCTACCGTCAAAACTATTATAGGCAATTTCCCTGGAGCGGTAGAAACCGGCCACATCAACCGCAAAAGAACTGGCCGCTTTTGAATCAACATCACCGTTTTGCGGTAATTTTAAGTTGGATCTTATATAACGCCCACCTACTGCCATGGAAAATGTAGGGCTTAACTTCAAAGAATAGGAGCCATCCAGCGCAAGTTCATTGGGTTTTGCCGTAGTTCCTGGATCACTGGCAAGTTGTCGAAGTTCAATTTCTCCCAATGTAAAATATCTCAGACCTATGGCAAAGGCACTTTGATCGTCTATCTTATTATAGAAACTGGCGTTCAAAAGAGATATATCAGTAATAATACTTTCCAAATAGGGCGTATAGCTAAGACCTATTCCCATTTTTCTTTCTGCAAAAGCAAATTTGGCAGAATTCCATTGTTGTGAAAAAGCATCTGTAGATGTGGCAACTCCCATGTCCCCCATACCGGCTGATCTGGCATCGGCCGCTATCGTTAAAAAAGGTACAGCTGTGGTTATAACGCGCTCATTTTGTTGCGCATACGAATTTAATCCCACAGCAAACACTATAACTATTGCAAGTTTCTTCATCCGATTATAGTCTAATTTAGTCGGTTACGTTCAAAAATAAAATGGCAACCTCTATAACATATAAGTTGCGTCATGTTGTTAAACGGGCTTTTCAGGAATATCTTGTGTGGTGATGTTATTATTTTTCAGTCTTGGACAAATGAACGAGAAAATAAACGCACGTATCATTATACTGATTTTAGAAATAATTATAACCCTTAAAAGATGTTGAGACATCGGCATTCAAATTATTCCCAAGTAAATTCTATCAATACTATAAGTCATTTTGTGCCGTTATGCTTTTTGTTAGCAATTTTGTGGTTCGGCATGTACGTCAATTGAATTGAAAATATTTAAGAGATCGTAAAATATAAAATGCAATTCATCGTTTAATATGCCGAAAGCTATGCTAAAATTAATCAAAAATCCAAGTTTTAAACAACCTATAACGGTAGTTGATTTTATTGAACTCAAGTCCTAATTATGAAAAAACAGATTATCAAAGTTATTCTCTCTTTTGTGGTTATAGCAGGAGGTTTTACAGTTACCAGCTGTAAAAAGTCCGGTGGTACGTCGAAAAATGTTTCAAGAGCAACAGGGTGGAAAATTAATGACAAGGAAGGTGGATTCCAGTATAATACTGACTTCAAAGAGCAAGAAACCGCTCCAGGGCTGGTATTCGTAGAAGGAGGTACTTTTACAAAAGGTAAAGTACAGGATGATGTTATGCATGATTGGAACAATACACCAACATCCCAACACGTTCAATCTTTTTACATGGATGAAACCGAGGTGACCAACGTAATGTATTTGGAATATCTTGATTACCTAAAAAGCGTTTATCCTCCAGAAAACCCAAAATATACGAACATTTATAAAGGAGCCTTACCAGATACATTGGTTTGGAGAAACAGATTGGGTTTTAATGAAACCATGACCAATAATTACTTGCGCCACCCAGCTTATGCAGAATACCCAGTTGTTGGTGTCAATTGGATACAGGCTACCCAATTCGCAGAATGGAGAACCGACCGTGTTAATGAGGTAATGTTGGAAAGGGAAGGTTATCTTTCCGAGGATGCAAAGTATCAAGCCATTTCAGGTGAATCGGAGGGTACTTTCAGTACGGAAGCCTATTTGAACAGGCCAGAATCTGTTTACAATGGTCAAATCGACTCTCTACAGGGAAAGAAGAAAAAAGATAGTGTCAACACTTTTGCCAAAAGAAGTAGCGGTGTAATCATTCCTGAATATCGTCTTCCAACCGAGACCGAATGGGAGTATGCAGCACAAGCGAACCAGGGTACAAGAGAATATAATAATTACAGAGGTAGAAAGAAATATCCCTGGGAAGGTGAATATACCCGTAACGGACAGCGTGTGGGCAGAGGGGATCAATTGGCCAACTTCAAACAAGGAAAAGGTGATTACGGTGGAATTGCTGGATGGTCAGACGATGGTGCCGATATTACGGCCCAGGTAATGTCCTACAAGCCGAACGACCTTGGGTTATACGATATGGCCGGTAACGTAGCAGAATGGGTTGCGGATGTTTATCGCCCCATTGTTGATGATGAGGTAAGTGACTTCAACTATTTCCGTGGCAACATTTATATGAAGACGGCAATCGGCGAAGATGGTAAAGTAAACATCTTAAGAGATACTATTGCGTATGACACTTTGCCAAATGGTAAAATTATAGCTATCAACTTGCCAGGTGAAATTAAAATGGTGCCAGTTGACGAACAAGAAACTTATCTTAGAACCAACTTCTCTTCTAGTGACAACAGAGGTTATAGGGACGGTGATCCAGGATCGTCAAGATATTTTGACAAATTCAACGACGAGGAGCAAGCGGAGGATGGTAAAAAAATGTATGATTCCCCTCAATTTAAAATAGAAACAGATTCTACTGGTAACGTTTCTCGCGAATATGATAAGTCAAACAACCGTACCACTCTGATCAATGATGAAGTACGTGTTTTCAAAGGTGGATCATGGAGGGACAGAGCCTATTGGCTTGACCCCGCCCAGAGAAGATATTTACCTCAATATATGGCCACTGATTATATCGGCTTCAGATGTGCAATGTCCAGAGTTGGCTCAAAATCCAAGACTAAGAATAAAACTGTAAGAGGTAAGAAAGCAAAATAGCATTCATACTTTATCAATAAAAAAGTCCCGACAAAAATGTCGGGATTTTTTTTATTCCCCTATTTTTACATTGTCTATTTTTGATCGTCGGCTCCAACAATTCTTGTTGTTACTTGTCAATATTAATTTTCAGTAAAATCAAAATCACTTTGAATTTTTATGGATATAAAAACACTTCACGAACTTTTTTTGAAATTTCCCAAAGTATCGACCGATACTAGAAAAGTTATAAAGGATTCTATTTTTTTTGCTCTCAGGGGTGAAAATTTTGATGGTAATGAATACGCTGAAGAAGCTCTGAAAAATGGTGCAAGATACGCCATTATAGATAATAAGGAATTCCGTATTTCCGATAGTTATATTTTAGTTGACGATGTTTTAAGCACACTGCAAAGTCTTGCTACTTTTCATAGAGATTTCAATAATGCAAGCATTATTGGATTGACAGGCAGTAATGGTAAAACCACCACAAAAGAATTGATCAACGCGGTGTTAAGCAAAAAGTATAGAACCATAGCCACAGTGGGTAATCTAAATAACCATATTGGTGTACCGTTGACCCTTTTGTCCATAGAAAAAGATACTGAAATAGGAGTGGTGGAGATGGGGGCCAATCATATAAAAGAAATACAATTCCTCTGTAAACTTGCCCATCCCGACTTCGGGTATATAACGAATTTCGGAAAGGCCCATCTTGAAGGGTTTGGAAGCGAAGAAGGTGTTATTAAAGGAAAAAGTGAGCTTTACGAATATTTGCTTTTCAACAACAAGAAAGTGTTCCTAAATGCTGACGACCCAATACAGAGGGATAAGCTAAGTTCTTATATTTTAAAATTTGGTTTTAGCCAAAATCTGCCCCAATATTATCAAATTCAATTTCTTGGCGCACAACCATTTGTCGAAATTAAGGTCGAAAATACCATCATCAAAACGAACCTGATTGGCAGTTATAATTTCACTAATTGCTGCGCCGCTATTCTTATTGGAAAATATTTCAATGTTCCCTTGAGCGACATTAAAAATGCAATCGAATCATATCTTCCGACCAACAATCGTTCCCAAATAGTCGAAAGAAACGGCCATAAAATTATTATGGATGCCTACAATGCGAACCCCTCTAGCATGGAAGCGGCATTGATCAACTTTGGCTCCCTTCATGAAGATAATAAAATAGCCTTTCTGGGAGACATGTTTGAACTTGGCTCAAATGCCGCAATAGAACATCAAAAAATAGCTGATTTGGCAACCAAATTGAAACTAAAGGATGTAATTTTAATAGGTAAAAACTTCTATGGAACTAGGTCGGATTTTCTAAAATTTGATTCATTCGAAGCCGTAGCGAAGTACATTAAGAATGCCAAACCCCATAAAAACAGCATTTTAATAAAGGGGTCGAGGGGAATGGCATTGGAAAGAATTCTTGACCTACTTTGAAAAACCAAAAAAATAAAACAATGTCTAGGAAAAAACTTGAATAAAGTGGGATATACTGGATTCGAACCGGTGACCTCTGCCCTGTCAAGGCAGCGCTCTAAACCAACTGAGCTAATATCCCAAAATGAGGTCGCTAAGTTAAACCTTATTTTCTTTTCAAGAAACATATTTTAGTGATTGCAAATTCATCTTGTCTTTTTGCATTGCATATGGGAAACATTAGCGTCTCCACTGAAGCATATATTACTTTCAAAAATCAATTTATATTGTGTAAAAATTGATAACTTTAATTGAATAATTCATTTTGAAGCTTCAACTTATAGGTTAAAACGAATGTCATGAAAAAAAACAATGCCGAACGCAGGGGATTTATCAAGAAATCCATTTTAGTGGCCGGAGCTGGATTAATTGCCCCAAGCTACACCTTCGGAATAACTCACTCTGTAAAGAATATGGAAGAAATAGTAGGTCATGGGGATTTTAGATATCGTGTCGACAAAGAATGGGGAGTACAAGACCCGTCAAAAACTCCGGTAAACGATTGTCATGAAATGGCAATGGATAGCAAAGGGAGAATTTTCATGACAACCACAGGTGCCGATAACAACAACTTAATTGTCTACGATAAATCAGGCAAAGTTCTTAGTTCATGGGGAACTGATTTCCCAGGAGCACATGGATTATCAATTTGGGGCGAAGGCCAAGAACAGTTTCTATTCATTACAGATCCTGAAACCCATAAGGTTACCAAAACCACTTTGGATGGGAGCGTTTTAATGACTTTGAATAGACCAAAAGAAGTTGATGGATACGAAAAGGATGACCAATTTTTGCCAACAGAAACTGCTATTATGCCCAACGGCGACATTTATGTCGCTGATGGTTACGGGCAAAACTTCATAATTCAATATAACGCCAAGGGAGAATACATTAGACATTTTGGCGGAAAAGGGGAAGGTGATGATAAATTCAATTGCTGTCATGGTATTACCTTGGATAATAGAGATAAGAACAAGCCCACATTATTGATAACCTCCCGTGCCAGTCAAGAATTCAAACGATTTTCGTTGGATGGCAAGCACATGGAAACCATTAAATTGCCTGGGTGTTCAATTTGTAGGCCGGTAATACATGGTGAGAATATTTATTTTGCAGTCATTGTTACCAAGACGTGGGACAGCTACGATGGTATGCTGGCCATTTTGGACAGAAACAACACTATTGTCTCTTTACCCGGAGGCAGTACTCCCGAATACGCGAACGGAATATTGACCCCACCTCTTTACGATGGTAAGACCTTCATGAACCCTCATGATGTTTTTGTGGATAATGATGAGAATTTGTATGTCCCCCAATGGGCATCCGGTAAAACCTATCCAATAAAATTGCACCGCATCTGACGGAAATCCTTAGCTCTCATTTTAAAGTATCAAAATTGAACATGAATGTTCAAAATCTGGTTGTGGTAGCTGAGGTTGAAATCTGGTGCTGGCACTGGTAAATTACCTTGGGAAAAGCCCACGAGGCATTAAAAGGAATTGATCTTTACCATTTCGAAGCGTGCCTCGGGGTGTTAAACCCACTAGTGGGAATAAAAAATAAATTGTATCTTCTTCCTTAGAAAAAACCCTCATCATTATCACAAGTTTACACATTTAGGTTATGTCAAAATATAATGTTGCAGTATTAGGCCCCATTCCAAGGGACCACATCACCACTTACAGAGGTGAAATAATTGAAAAATATGGTTGCGCTACCCATACAGCTATTGGTTTGGCCAAACTTTTGGGTGATGAGGGAACCGTTTTTCTGGTTTCCCATGTTCGAAAAAAAGATGAACAGGCCGTGAAGGACCTGTTATCAGTTTATCCCAATATCAATGTGGATCATATTACATCAGATCAAGATCAAGGAGATGTAATCAGTCTGAAATTTGTGGACCAAAATAATAGGTTAGAGAAGCAAACAGGTTTTATGAACCCCATTGTGCCAAAAGATGTAAAAGACCTTCTACACTGTGACGTTTTCGTATGTGTGCCCATTACAGATTATGAGGTTCCTTTGGAAACTTTGAAATATATCAAGGAAAATAGTGACGGCACTATCATATTTGACGCCCACGGCCCTACGAATACGGTCACTATGACCGGTGACCGCCTTATCAAATTCTGGATAGACCGTGATCAATGGCTACCCTATATTGATGTACTTAAAATGAATCTGGAAGAATCTAAATGTTGTTGGTTCGAAAAAGAATATCATCCTGATCATTTGGTGCATACAAACGATCTAAGCACCGATCACCTGCCAGCTTTTGCCGAACATGTATTGAACAATGGTATAAAGTCGCTAATCGTAACCTTGGATTCAAATGGAGGGGCGTTATTTTATAAAAAGGAAGGAAAGACTCAAAATGAAAGAGTAGAATCTGTTAAAGTAAAGAATGTTGTTGACACTACCGGATGCGGTGATTCGTTTGCGGGTGGATTGGGTTACGGACTCTTAAAAGACCGCACCGATTATCTAAGGGCGGCCAAATATGCAAATGCTTTGGGTGCCCAACGCACACAAGGTAGAGATTTTGAAGTTTTCAAATCATTGGAGGAAACAAATATAATGATCCTCGAAACATACGGGTTTATTGAGTAATTTGAAACAATTAAGCCTGACAAAACCCAAAATACCTAAAATGAAAAAACCGTTCAATTGAACGGTTTTAGTGGGCAATGAGGGGCTCGAACCCCCGACCCCCTCGGTGTAAACGAGGTGCTCTGAACCAACTGAGCTAATTGCCCATAAAGGGAGTGCAAATATAGAATAGTTTTAGTTACACCAAAAGAAAAAGAAGAAAAAATTACACGACTTCGGCAACTACAAAATTACTTCCTCCCACAAAAATAAAATCAGATTTTGATGCATTCCTTTTTGCTGCTGACAGTGCCTTTTTTACAGATGGATAAGCATTCCCGATAATTCCATGTTCCTTAGCCTTGTCATGAAGAACCATAACATCCAATCCCCTGGGAATGCTTGGTCTACAAAAATAGTAGATTGCATTTTTTGGCAAAAGGGGAAAAACACCTTCAAGTTTTTTTTCCTTTACAAAGCCAATAACCATATGAAGGACAGCAAATTTTTGACTTTTTATTTGATCTAAAACCATTTTCAATCCCTCTGTATTATGGGCTGTATCACAAACAATAATAGGTTTCTTATTGAGAATTTGCCATCTTCCCATTAATCCAGTGTTTTCAACTACCTTTTTTAAACCTTTTTTAATATGGGATTTGCCCACTTGAAACCCATTTAATTCCCGTAATACGGCAATGACACCTTTGATGTTCTTAAATTGATAATTTCCTATAAGTGAGGTTCTATAGGTTTCCTTAATTTCGGCATCCGCATAAACTATCTTGGCCTTTCTTTCTAGGGCCGTTTCACTAAAAATCTCCGAGGTTTCGAGCTGGAACTCGCTGATGACCACTGGAACATTTTCTTTGATTATCCCAGCTTTTTCAATTGCTATTTTTTCCAAAGTGTCGCCCAAAATCTCAGTATGATCAAATCCTATATTGGTAATTAATGACACTTGTGGCGTTATAATGTTTGTAGAATCCAATCTACCGCCAAGTCCTACCTCAATAATTGCTATATCTACATTTTTCTTTGAAAAAAGGTCAAAAGCCATTCCTACCGTCATCTCGAAAAAAGATAATTTGTGGGTTTCAAGGAAAGACCTGTTTCTTTCAATAAAATTGATGACGAATTTTTTGCCGACTTTTTTTCCGTTGATGCGTATTCTTTCCCGGAAATCCTTTAGATGGGGAGATGTATACAATCCGACCTTGTAACCAGCTTCTTGAAGAATGGAGGCCAACATATGGCTGCTAGAACCTTTACCATTGGTACCTCCCACATGTATACTTTTAAAATCCCTTTCAGGATTACCTAAATAACCTGCCAACAATAAACTGTTGTCAAGTTTAGCATTTAAAGCACTGTTTCCTTTTTGCTGATACATTGGAAGTTGGGAAAACATCCAATCCAAGGTCTGCCTATACGTCACTTACTCCCCTAGTTTGAAGTTCACCACAACAAAGCCCACTTGTTGGCTCGGTGCATTTGAGTCCAAATTCCAAGAGTGCATAAATGCTGTTTTTCTCGCAGGTTCAAGGAGGCAAGGATTGTTGTTTGTAGTTCCTTTTACACCTGGTGTTGCACTAATGACCTTACCATTGCGATCTACCACTATTTTCACAACTACGCGTCCTTCTTCATTGCACTCTTGCGGCACTTTGCCTTTATTGACCAAAGACCTACCATTTAGTCCGTAACCGCCAGTGCCACTCCCGGAACCGGGACTGCCGTAATAGCTTGTGGCGTACGGATCTCCATCCGGTTGTCCTTTATCGCCCGCTTTGTTATCGTCACCTTCGCTGCCCGATGCCGTTCCGTCCGACTTGTTCAATCCACCCATAAGCTCATCCAACTTGCGCTTTTTTGCTTCCTGCTCAAGTCTGGCCTTTTCGGCTGCATCCTTCTTTTGCTGGGCTATTTTGGCTGCTTCTGCTTTGGCCCTATTTGCTTCTGCCTCGGCTTTTCGCTTTTCCGCTTTTTCTGCCTCCTCAGCTTTTCGCTTGGCCTCATTCGCTTGCTTAATACGAATGGATTCCTCACTTTCTTGGGTAAGTATCTTTTCGGCGGGAGCCTCTTTGGCCACTATCTTTTCAGGTATTTCCTCAACTTCTTCCTGCACGTCTTCGGCCACCTCTTGTTTTGTAGGTTCAACAGGAGGCGTATCTACGGGCTCGGATTGTATTTTTTCCTTTGGCTGCACTTGACCACTTCCAAAATCAGTAGTACCAAAATTGACCGAAATTCCATTTTCAATGGGAGGATCCATATAGGTTAGTCCTATATAAAACAATATAAGCACCAAAACACTTAACAACAAAGTGGTAAGTGTAAAAGATTTTTTCTTGTGACTCGTATCTAGGAATGACATTAATTGGGTCGCACAGCCAAAATTACCTTGTAATTATTCCTATTGGCAATATCCATAACGTTGACGGCTTCCTTAATTGCAACGCTTTCTTCTGCCCTTAGGATAATGGTGGGTTTTTCTTGTCCTTGTAGTGCCTTTTTTAATTCAATTTCAATATATTCTCCGTTTATTCTCTCGTTGTTCACAAAATATTGTAAGTTCTTATCTATGCTTACAGATACATTTTGTGTATTTGTGGATTTTCCCTTTGCCTTTGGCAGCAATAAATCTAGGGCATTTGGTGAATTTGCCGTTAGCATGAAAAATATCAATAACAGAAAAACAATATCTGTCATCGAAGACATGCTAAAGTCTGGGCTTACTTTATTTCTTCCTTTTAATTTCATAATTCAGTTGAATCTAAAGGGGTTCGTTCAAAAGATCCAAGAATTCAACCGCATTGGCCTCCATCTTATGCACAACCTTGTCGGTTCTGTTAACCAAATGATTATACCCGACATAAGCAATGATACCCACAATAAGTCCTGCCACTGTGGTTGTCATGGCCGTATATATCCCCGAAGCCAGCGAGCCCATTTCGGCCTGTCCGCCGCTGCTCGCCATTTCATGGAATGCTAAAATCATACCGATTACGGTACCTAAAAAGCCTATCATTGGTGCAGCACCCGCTACGGTAGCTAAGATACTTACATTTTTTTCAAGTGCGTAAACCTCAAGTGTGCCTGCATTCTCTATAGCCGTGTTGATGTCATCAAGAGGTTTTCCAATTCTTGACACCCCTTTGGCTGTTAGCCTTGCAACAGGGGAATCGGTCTGGGCACATAATAATTTTGCAGCTTCCAATCGACCACTTGTGACGTGGTCCCTGATTTGATTCATAAAATTCTTATCGATCTTTGAAGCGGCATTTACTGCGAGTAAGCGCTCAAAATAAATATAAAGGGCAACTGCGAGCATTAAAAACAATACTCCTATAATGATAACACTTCCCATGCCACCATTAAAAATTAAATCCATTACAGAAAGTGTCTTTTCTTCGGAAACCACATCACCCATAGCCGGGTCATTAGTAAGGTCTTGTAATAATAACATATATGTTCTAATATTTATAAGTTGCCTTAATAACGGTATTTTATCGATTAAATTATACGTTAAGTATAAAATTTCGAATTAAGATAAAAGCTACAGCTCCAGACAAAAAACCGATCAAAGCCAAAAGCGAAATCTTCTTTAAATACCAGAAGAAATCAATTTTTTCCATGCCCATGGCAACTACACCTGCCGCGGATCCAATAATTAACATGCTACCTCCTGTTCCGGCCGAATAGGCGATAAAGTGCCATGCAGGTTCATCAACACCAATTTGAAACATTCCAATACTCGCAGCTACCAATGGCACATTATCTATAACCGCAGACCCTGCTCCCAATATCAAAACAACCAGGTCGGAAATTTTGGTAGAATGCAGCTCGGTCCCAAGCCCAGGTACCACTTCATTTAAAGTTTCCGCAAAATGAAAGAGCATCCCCAAGGATTCCAATGCGGCTACTGCCAGCAAAATTCCGAGGAAAAAAAGTATACTAGGGAGCTCTATTTTGGAAAGGGAATGGTGCACAGGGCTATGATGCCCCACAGAGTCACTTTCCCCGGGCACATCACTAGCGTTTGAAATAGTAAATTTTCTACTACTATAAATTTCTGCGAACGTGGCAACTACGGCCAAGGAAAGCATCATTCCTACATAAGGCGGCAAATGAGTCAGCGTTTTGAATATAGGAACGAAAATTATAGCAGCCAAACCTAGATAGAACATTATAGGTCCATACTTTGATTTTGGCTTATCCTCATGCCCTTTGTCCATCTCAATACTCCCTTTAAATATAGCCATTCTTGAAGCTATAAACGTAGGTACTGCATAACAAAAGATAGAGGGGATAAGAACGTGCTCTATGAGGACTGCCGCCGTAACCTTATTTGCGATCCACAACATGGTAGTTGTAACATCCCCAATAGGAGACCAAGCCCCACCGGCATTCGCGGCAATTATAATCATACCGGCAAACCAGAGTCTTAAATCCCTATCGCCTATCAGTTTTTGAAGAATGGTTATCAACACGATGGTAGCGGTAAGATTATCTATTATCGCCGAAAGGACGAACGCAAGAGTAGACACGATCCAGAGTAATTTTTTCTTACTTCTTGTTTTTATATAACTTTTAATAGTGGCGAACCCATCAAAATAGTCAATAATCTCAACAATGGTCATAGCACCTAGTAGGAAGACCAAAATTTCAGAGGTTTTACCCATATGATGAAGTAAAATGGATTCCAGTGAGCCTTCTTCCAACTCCTTTAGATCCAGATTCACCTCAAAAACAGGCAAATGTGCCAAGGCTATTATGGCCCACAGAATGGCCATCATTCCCAAGGCGGGTATTAATTTATCTATTTTTAGGCCGTGTTCCATGGTTATCGCTAGATAACCCAATACAAATACTATGATAATAATAGTTTCCATTCTCGATTGGTTTTTGTTAAATCAATTGTTTCAAGGCTATTTCAAATCCGGTTCTGCTCAAATTGGTCTTACTCGGATTTTGTTTAAAGATATTCAAAATTGCTTTTCTAATAGTATGGGATGTGTCATTAAAAATTAAATCATCGTCCATGCCTACCCGTTTTTCCATAAAATAGGCAAAAACCCTCGCCATGCCACAATTGGATACGAAGTCGGGAATTAGGCTTACTCTTCCATCCGTGTATTCCATTATAGGTCCAAAAAAAATCTCTTTATCGGCAAAAGGCACATTTGCACCACAGGATATTATCTCCAGTCCTGTGTCAATCATTTTACTGATTTGATCCTTTGCGATAAGTCTTGAAGCCGCGCAAGGGACAAATATTTCAGTTGGTATGGTCCAGATTCGTTGGTTTATTTCCTCAAAAGGAATTATTTGATCTGCGCTGACCATAAGGCTGTTACCCTTTTTGTTCAGAAAAAAAGTCTGAATCTCATCAAAAGAGAAACCGTTCTCATTGATAACACCCCCGGCCCTATCTATAATTCCAACAATTTTGGCCCCCATTTGAGCCAAATAGAATGCTGCGGCCCCTCCGACATTTCCGAACCCCTGGATGACCGCTCTCTTGCCAACAACATTACCACCATAAATATCATAATAATGGCGAACCGCTTCGGCAACACCGAATCCGGTGATCATATCGGCAACCGTATATTTTCTGCTAATTGATGGGGAATATTTTTTACTTTCAAGTGCTTTGATCACCCCCAGTCTAAGTTGACCGATACGATTTATTTTGTCGGCTTCAGTTGGTTTGAAATGGCCATTGAAGACTCCTTCCTGTGGATGCCAAACCCCTACATCCTCAGTTATTGGAATGACCTCATGAATTTCATCAACATTAAGGTCTCCCCCGGTACCATAATAACTTTTCAGAAGTGGTGAAACCGCCGCGTACCACCGCTCCAATACCCCCCTTTTCCTAGGGTCGTTCGGGTTAAAGTTAATCCCTGATTTTGCACCGCCAATAGGTGGCCCTGATACGGTAAACTTGACTTCCATGGTCTTGGCCAAGGAGAGCACTTCGTTCATGTCCAACCCCTCACGCATACGGGTTCCACCACCAGCAGCACCGCCCCGAAGCGAATTTATTACAGTCCATCCCTCTGCCTCTGTTTCTGGATCCTTCCAATTAAAGACGATTTCCGGTCGCTTGTTTTCGTATATTTTAAGTAATTCTTTCATGCACAATGCATTGATTTAATATAATTTAAGCCAGTATTCCACTAAAACTTGCAACATTATTTACTAATAGCCCGCTATAAGGTTAGTGTTGTCTCATAATTATTTTATTAAATCGAATGCCAAATACGTAGCCAGACAAATATAGAAAAATGCATTGGTTTTCCTATTTTTCAAGATAAATAGAGAACCGTATGATTCCTAAAATCAAAGTCAAAGTGCCACTAATTTTTGAACATACCCTATCTTTGCACCTATATTAAACATTTTCATACAACCGAAATGAATTTTACCCTAACCGAAGAACAATTGATGATCAAACAGGCGGCACGCGATTTTGCCAATACTGAATTGCTACCTGAGGTTATTGAAAGAGATGATCAGCAAAGATTTCCCAAGGAGCAGGTACATAAAATGGGTGAATTGGGTTTTCTTGGAATGATGGTTGACCCAAAATATGGGGGCAGTGGCTTAGATACGCTTTCCTATGTTTTGGCCATGGAGGAACTTTCAAAAATTGATGCTTCCGCCTCAGTGGTAGTATCGGTAAACAATTCCTTGGTATGTTGGGGGTTAGAGGCCTTTGGCAATGAAGAACAAAAGCAAAAATATTTGACTAGGCTTGCATCCGGTAAATGCATAGGGGCTTTTTGTCTTTCAGAACCGGAGGCTGGCAGTGATGCCACTTCTCAAAAGACGACCGCTATTGATATGGGAGACCATTATCTTTTAAATGGAACCAAAAATTGGATCACCAACGGAGGTACAGCCGAAATCTATTTGGTAATAGCACAAACTGATGCTGAAAAAGGACATAAGGGAATCAATGCCCTTATCCTCGAAAAAGGAATGAATGGGTTTGTAATTGGGCCTAAAGAAAATAAATTGGGCATTCGAGGGAGTGATACCCATTCATTGAATTTTAATGATGTCAAAGTCCCAAAAGAAAATAGAATAGGTGATGATGGATTTGGGTTCAAATTTGCCATGAAAACATTGGCCGGTGGTCGAATCGGTATCGCTGCACAAGCCCTTGGCATTGCATCTGGCGCTTATGAATTGGCTTTAAAATATTCAAAAGAAAGGAAAGCATTCGGAACTGAAATAAGTAACCACCAGGCCATTGCCTTTAAACTGGCAGATATGCATACCCATATTGAAGCCGCTAGATTTTTAGTGTACAAGGCCGCATGGGACAAGGATCAAGGCAATAATTATGACTTATCCAGTGCAATGGCAAAACTTTATGCCTCCCAAGTGGCAATGGACACCACTATAGAAGCTGTTCAAATCCATGGGGGAAATGGTTTCGTTAAGGATTATCATGTTGAAAGATTGATGCGCGATGCTAAAATCACTCAGATTTATGAGGGAACCTCGGAAATTCAGAAAATCGTGATTTCAAGGAGTATTTTGAAGGATTCCTAAGTCTTTTCTTTTAAATAAAAATGCTTCTTCCAGAAAATACCCCTTTCTATTTGGGGGCGTAAATAATAACTTACTATTAATTTTAAGTTAAAATACGGGTTTTTGAAGGGTATATGGTCTGAAATCATGACATATTCTAAAGAATACCCCTCTTTTACGCTCGTTATTACATAGGTATGCTTGTTTTTGACATAATCACAATTTAGGATAGTTGAATCTTCTATTTTACATATTTTTTAACGTTTTATTCCAAACGTTGTGTTTTTTGTTCAATTACACCTTATATGATATAAATAGTTTATAAAAAATGATATTTTTGAAGAAATACCATAATTTATTTAACGTTTTGACGCCTACTAGCTTTTAAAATATAGGTAATGTGGTAATGAACTAACAAATGACCTCAAAAAACAACTAAATATCATCAGATGACTTTAAAGAAACAGGGATTATACCTACCAGAATTTGAGCATGATGCCTGCGGTGCGGGATTCATTTGCAGTTTAAAGGGAGTAAAATCCAATGACATTATACATAAGGCGTTGGAGATTTTAGAAAAACTAGAACACCGCGGTGCGGTAAGTTCTGATGGTAAAACGGGTGACGGCGCAGGTATCTTAATTGATGTACCGCATGATTTCTTCAAGGCCGTTTGCAACTTTGAATTGCCCGAGCCGGGTGATTATGCGGTTGGGAATATCTTTTTACCTCAAAAAGTAAATCAACGGGAGTTTTGCGAATCTATTTTTGAGGAAAATATAAAAAAACAAGGTTTAAAACTTTTAGGTTGGCGAGATGTGCCCATCAATAAGGCAGTCCCTGGAAGAATTGCCATGGAAACTGCACCTTACGTTAAACAAGTTTTTATTGCCAAAGAAAATAAGGAACAGGACTATTTCAACTTCAACCTGCAGTTATTCATTGCGCGTAAAGTAACCGAGCATGCCATACTAAATTCCAAATTATCGGAAAGTGGATTTTTCTATGTTCCGAGCCTTTCTACCAAAATTATCATATTCAAGGGACTTTTGATGCCGAATGATATTAGTCTTTATTATAAAGATTTAATGGATTCCCGGGTCATCACCAGACTGGCCTTGGTGCACCAACGCTTTTCCACCAACACTTTCCCAACGTGGGATTTGGCGCAACCGTTCCGCTATATGTGCCATAATGGGGAGATAAATACCTTGCGTGGAAATGTTTCGAGAATGAAATCAAGGGAAGAGCTCCTTAAGAGCAATCTTTTTGGAAGTGATATAAAAAGTATTTTACCCATTGTTTTGCCCGGTAAATCGGATTCCGCAACCATGGATATGGTGGTAGAGTTATTATTGATGACAGGTCGGTCGCTTCCAGAGGTAATGATGATGTTGGTACCAGAGGCATGGGAAAAAAATCCGGACATGTCAGAGTCCAAAAGGGCGTTCTATGAATACAATTCCTGCCTAATGGAACCATGGGATGGCCCAGCTTCCATCCCATTTACCGACGGAAACTATATTGGTGCCGTTTTAGATCGCAACGGTCTTAGACCTTCGAGATATTCTGTCACCAAGGATGGTTATGTAGTGATGTCCTCCGAAACTGGGGTTTTGGATATTGCCCCTGAAAATATTCAAATGCATGGCAGATTGGAGCCAGGCAAGATGTTCTTGGTAGATATGGAAGAAGGGCGCATCATTAATGACGAAGAGATTAAAGAGAAGATTGCGTCATTGCATCCTTACAAGAAATGGTTGAATAAAAATTTGGTCTACCTCAAGGATATTCCATATAATGACTGTCCCTTATTCTTAGGTGAGGCTTCCCTTGAAAAACGTAAAGCTGTTTTTGGCTATACTTTGGAAGATATAAATACCATTATCCTTCCCATGGGGCAACATGCCAAAGAACCCATTGGGTCTATGGGTTCGGACACGCCAATTGCCGTTCTTTCTGAACGACCACAATTAATCTACAATTATTTCAAACAATTGTTCGCCCAGGTTACAAATCCGCCGTTGGATGGTATACGTGAAGAAATGATAACGGATATAAGTTTAACATTGGGCAGTGACCAGAACATTTTTGAGATTATGGAATTGCATTGTAGAAAATTGAAAATTCAGAATCCCGTAATCTCAAAAGAGGATTTGGACAAGATAAAAAACTATGATGCCAGTCCAGATTACAAGGTAGTTTCAATTCCTATACTATATCAAATAGAAAGAGGTCATAATGGTCTTGAAGAAGCCCTGGATTCCATTTTAAATCAAGCAGCAAAAGCTATTGATGAGGAAGCCAATATTATTATTCTTTCAGACAGAAACGTAAATAAGGACCAGGCCCCAATCCCAGCTTTACTGGCCTGTTCCTATGTAAATAGTGGTCTACAGCGCCTTGGAAAAAGGTCCAAATTAAGTATTATAATTGAATCTGCAGAACCACGCGAAGTTCATCATTTTGCACTTCTTTTTGGGTTTGGTGCCAGTGCAATCAATCCTTATTTGGTAAACGAAATTATAGGGGAGCAAATAGAGGAAAACGATATAACCGAATTCACATTTGAAGAAGCTATAAAAAACTATAATAAAGCAATAGGAAAAGGTATTGTGAAGGTGATGAACAAGATTGGAATCTCGACATTGAATTCCTATAGAGGTTCACAATTATTTGAATGCATCGGAATAAATACCAAAGTGGTGGGCAAATATTTTCCAAACACCCCAACTCGAATTCAGGGCATAGGGCTATATCAAATTGAAAAAGAAATTTCAAAAAGGCACCACAAGGCGTTTGCCAAAAAAGAAGTAGCTGCCAACTTGGATTTGGAAATAGGGGGGGAATATCGTTGGAGGCGTGATGGCGAAAAGCACATGTTCAATCCGCTAACAATTGCTAAATTACAAAAGGCCGTGAGGAGCAACGAACCGGAAACTTATAAGGAATTTGCTGAAATGGTCAACGAACAATCCAAAAGTTTAATGACTATAAGGGGTTTGTTTGAATTTTCCAACTACGACCCCATACCAATTGACGAAGTTGAACCATGGACAGAGATTGTAAAACGGTTTAAAACGGGTGCAATGTCTTATGGTTCAATTAGCAAAGAAGCACACGAAAATTTGGCCATTGCAATGAATAGAATTGGTGGTAAAAGTAATTCTGGTGAAGGTGGTGAAGATGAAGAAAGGTTCTATAGAAACGCAACTGGGGATTGGCGAAATAGTGCGATAAAACAAGTTGCTTCAGGGAGATTTGGAGTAACATCCAATTATCTTACCAATGCAAAGGAGATTCAAATTAAAATGGCTCAAGGTGCAAAACCTGGTGAAGGAGGTCAACTACCTGGGCCAAAAGTCAATCCTTCAATTGCCAAAACTCGAAATTCAACACCGTATGTAGGATTGATTTCCCCTCCCCCACATCATGATATTTATTCCATTGAAGATTTGTCACAATTAATTTATGACCTTAAATCGGCCAATAGGGAAGCTCGTATAAATGTGAAACTCGTATCTGAAGTTGGTGTGGGCACGGTGGCGGCAGGTGTTTCAAAAGCAAAGGCCGACGTTGTATTGATATCAGGTTCCGATGGCGGAACAGGTGCCTCTCCCTTAACATCCTTAAAACATGCGGGCCTTCCATGGGAATTGGGAATTGCCGAAGCACAACAGACATTAGTAATGAACGACCTTCGAAATCGGATTGTCCTTGAATGTGACGGACAATTAAAAACGGGAAGGGATGTGGCCATAGCATGTCTCCTTGGGGCAGAAGAGTTCGGATTTGCAACCGCTCCTTTGGTAGCATCGGGATGTATTATGATGCGTGTGTGTCATTTGAATACCTGTCCTGTAGGCATCGCAACTCAAAATCCTGAACTACGTAAAAAATTTGAAGGTAAACCCGAGCATGTAGTAAACTATATGTACTTCATTGCGCAAGAATTAAGGGAGATTATGGCGCAACTTGGTTTCCGAACCATCAACGAAATGGTAGGTCAAGTTCAAAAACTTGATCGTAAGAAGGCCATAGACCATTATAAATCTACTGGGATTGACTTATCGCCTATTTTGCATCAAATTGATGTACCAACAGGAACTAAGCTATATAATACAGAAAAACAGAAACATGAAATAGATAATTCCATTGAGTTTCAAATTATCGAAAAAGCAAATCCATCTTTATTCAGAAAGGAAAAATTGAGTTTGGATTTCCCAATTCATAATACGGATCGGGCGGTAGGTGCTATTATTAGCAATGAAATTTCAAAGGTGTATGGCGCACAAGGCTTGCCACTTAATACATTGCGATTGAATTTTACAGGCTCCGCAGGGCAAAGTTTTGGTGCTTTCGCTACCAGAGGACTAACACTGACGGTCAATGGGAATACGAATGACTATTTAGGAAAAGGCTTATCTGGCGCAAAATTAGTTATAAAGGTGCCTGAAAGTTCAACCATAGTTCCTGAGGATAACGTAATTACGGGGAATGTTACATTATATGGAGCAACAGCAGGCAGGGCATATATAAATGGCAAAGCCGGCGAACGTTTCTGTGTTCGAAATTCAGGTGCTAAAACTGTAGTTGAAGGCATCGGTGATCATGGTTGTGAATATATGACCGGGGGTGTTGCGGTTATTCTGGGTGAAGTAGGTAGAAATTTCGGTGCAGGGATGAGCGGGGGAATTGCTTATGTTTATGATCCTAATAAAACCTTTGAAAAAAAATGCAACAAAGAATCATTGAATCTTTTGCCAGTTATAGAAGAAAGTGACCTAAAGACTTTAAAAGATTTGATTGAAAGCCATTATAATTATACATTGAGTCCATTAGCACAAAGAATTTTAGAAAATTGGGAGGATAGTTTGCCAAAATTCGTCAAAGTATTCCCAGAAGAATACAGGCAGGCATTGATTCGTTTGGAAAAAGAAGCATTAGAAACTATATAAAATCGAAACATGGGAAAGATAACAGGATTTTTGGAATTCGATAGAAAAGTAGAGCAATATGCCCCTGTAAATGAGCGGGTTAAAAATTATAAGGAATTCACAATACCGATGAAAGAAGGCGACCTTAAAGAGCAAGGTGCAAGATGCATGGATTGTGGAATTCCATTTTGCCATAGTGGTTGTCCCCTAGGAAACTTAATTCCCGATTTCAACGATGCGGTTTACCGTGGTAAGTGGGAAAAGGCGGCCGATATTCTGCATGCTACCAACAATTTCCCGGAATTTACGGGAAGATTATGCCCCGCTCCCTGCGAAGAAGCATGCGTTCTAGGTATAAATGAAGATCCCGTAACCATCGAAAATATTGAGAAAAATATTGTTGAAACGGCCTTTAAAAAAGGGTGGGTTATCGCCAAACCCCCACTAACAAGAACAGGGAAAAAAGTAGCGGTGATAGGCTCTGGCCCAGCCGGATTGGCCGCCGCTCAGCAATTAAATCGTGCCGGACATTTAGTGACTGTTTTTGAGAGAGACGAAAAACCAGGAGGATTACTTCGATATGGTATTCCTGATTTCAAAATGGAAAAACATATTATAGACCGAAGGCTTAAAGTTTTAGAAGAAGAAGGAATTGTATTCAAATGCAATACCCATGTAGGTGTCGATATCATGGCGGCATCGATAAAGAATGATTTTGATGCCATAATATTGACTGGAGGAGCCACTGTTCGCAGAAATTTGCCCATTGAAGGCTCAGATTTGAAGGGAGTGGTTCAGGCGATGGATTTTCTTTCCCAAAATAACCGTCGCGTTGATGGCATAAATATATCGAGTGAAGAAATAAAGGCAACTGATAAACACGTGGTTGTAATTGGTGGCGGAGATACAGGTTCGGATTGCATAGGTACATCTTTTCGTCATGGCGCCAGATCTGTTTCAAATTTTGAAATTATGCCCATGGCGACAACTGAACGACCCGAAGATCAACCATGGCCTTTTTGGCCTATGCGGCTACGTACAAGTTCCTCGCACAAAGAGGGAGCTGAGCGATTTTTTAGTATTTCCACTAAGTGTTTTTTAGGAGATTCAGCAGGTAATTTAAAAGGATTGGTTACCTCGGAAGTTGAGTGGGTCAAAATTCCTGGGCAACGGCCCCAATTGAAAGAAGTGGAAGGATCGGAAAAAGAGTGGAAATGCGAATTGGCATTATTGGCACTTGGTTTTACAGGTTCTGAAATGACGGTTGCGGAACAATTGGGAGTTATGGCTGATCCACGAACTAACATCAAAGCCTCTGAAAAGGATTATATGACAAACGTGCCAGGGGTATTTGTAGCAGGTGATCAGCGTAGAGGGCAATCCTTAATTGTTTGGGCAATTTCCGAAGGGCGGCAGGCGGCCCATCATATAGATAAATATTTAATGGGTGAATCCTATTTACCTCTAAAGGGCGATGGGGATCTGCCAAGGGTCTAATAGCACCTAATTTGTTTTAGCAATAAAGCTGTCAAATAATTTGACAGCTTTTTTTATTCCTTAGAATAATATGTGAACAAAAAAGCCCCTTACATTGCTGTAAGGGGCTCGAAGTAAGGCGGCTTCCTACTCTCCCACTTGGTATAGCAGTACCATCGGCGCGGACGGGCTTAACTTCCCTGTTCGGAATGGTAAGGGGTGGGCCCCGTCGCCATGGCCACCTAAATCTTTAATATCGTAATGACATAATAATGGGACAGTAAAGAGAAAAAGGTTTCGTATTTTTTAAGTAAAGCATCCGTTTCGAACATTGAAAAAAGGCCGGCCCCCTCCCTGGGGAGGGGAACCTTGTGCGCAAGCCCGACGGGCAATTAGTACCACTCGGCTACGGACGTTGCCGCCCTTGTACCTGTGGCCTATCGACGTGGTCGTCTCCCACGGCCCTTTAAAGAAATCCCATCTTGTGGCCGGTTTCGCGCTTATATGCTTTCAGCGCTTATCCGATCCCGACATAGCTACCCGGCAATGCCCCTGGCGGGACAACCGGTGCACCAGCGGTCGGTCCGACCCGGTCCTCTCGTACTAGGGCCAGATCCACTCAGATTTCTAACGCCCGCAGTAGATAGAGACCGAACTGTCTCACGACGTTCTGAACCCAGCTCGCGTGCCACTTTAATGGGCGAACAGCCCAACCCTTGGGACCTTCTCCAGCCCCAGGATGTGACGAGCCGACATCGAGGTGCCAAACCCCCCCGTCGATATGAGCTCTTGGGGGAGATCAGCCTGTTATCCCCGGCGTACCTTTTATCCTTTGAGCGATGGCCCTTCCATGCGGAACCACCGGATCACTATGCTCTTGTTTCCAACCTGGTCGACCTGTATGTCTCTCAGTCAAGCGCCCTTGTGCCATTGCACTCTGCACACGATTACCAACCGTATTGAGGGCACCTTTAGAAGCCTCCGTTACTCTTTTGGAGGCGACCACCCCAGTCAAACTACCCACCACGCACTGTTCTCCGTTAGGAGTTAGGCCCCGGACAAGCAAAGGCTGGTATTTCAACAACGGATCCACGGTGCCTGGCGACACCGCTTCAAATCCTCCCAGCTATCCTACACATTGCTTGACCAAGGTCAATACGAAGCTATAGTAAAGGTGCACGGGGTCTTTTCGTCCCACTGCGGGTAACCGGCATCTTCACCGATACTACAATTTCACCGAGCTCATGGCCGAGACAGTGTCCAGATCGTTGCACCATTCGTGCAGGTCGGAACTTACCCGACAAGGAATTTCGCTACCTTAGGACCGTTATAGTTACGGCCGCCGTTTACTGGGGCTTCAATTCAATGCTTCTCCTTGCGGATGACATCTCCTCTTAACCTTCCAGCACCGGGCAGGTGTCAGGCCCTATACTTCATCTCTCGATTTTGCAGAGCCCTGTGTTTTTGATAAACAGTCGCCTGGACCTCTTCACTGCGGCCCCCCATACAGGGGGCGACCCTTCTCCCGAAGTTACGGGTCTATTTTGCCTAGTTCCTTAGCCATGAATCTCTCGAGCGCCTTAGAATGCTCATCCCGACCACCTGTGTCGGTTTGCGGTACGGGCCGCCTCGCTTGCTTTTCTTGGAAGTCGATACGCTGGATTATCGCCTTGGCCGTAGCCTCGGCGTACTATCGGGCAGTTGCCTGTCCCTTCAACGTGCAATTCCGTCTGCACGCACCAACTTCTCGCCTCCGTCGCGTTTAGCGCGGGCGGGTACCGGAATGTTGACCGGTTGTCCATCCACTTCCCCTTTCGGGTATGCGTTAGGTCCCGACTGACCCCCAGCTGATTAGCATAGCTGGGGAAACCTTGGTCTTTCGGCGTGCGGGTTTCTCGCCCGCATTATCGTTACTTATGCCTACATTTTCGTTTGTAGCTCCTCCAGGGCCCCTCACAGGTACCCCTTCGGCGGCACTACAATGCTCCCCTACCCCTCCTTAACGGAAGCCACGGCTTCGGTGGTGTGCTTATGCCCGATCATTATCCATGCGGAACCGCTCGACCAGTGAGCTGTTACGCACTCTTTAAATGAATGGCTGCTTCCAAGCCAACATCCTGGCTGTCAATGCAGTTCCACCGCGTTATATCAACTTAGCACACACTTGGGGACCTTAGCCGGTGATCTGGGTTCTTTCCCTCTCGGACATGGACCTTAGCACCCATGCCCTCACTGCGCAGAAACATTTCATAGCATTCGGAGTTTGTCAGGAATTGGTAGGCGGTGAAGCCCCCGCATCCAATCAGTAGCTCTACCTCTATGAAACTATCTGCACGCTGCACCTAAATGCATTTCGGGGAGTACGAGCTATTTCCGAGCTTGATTGGCCTTTCACCCCTACCCACAGGTCATCCCAAGACTTTTCAACGTCAACGGGTTCGGTCCTCCACTGTGTGTTACCACAGCTTCAACCTGCCCATGGGTAGATCGCACGGTTTCGCGTCTACTACTACTGACTATGGACGCCCTATTAAGACTCGCTTTCGCTACGGCTCCGGTCCAGAAGACCTTAACCTTGCCAGTAAAAGTAACTCGTAGGCTCATTATGCAAAAGGCACGCCGTCACCCCGAAGGGCTCCGACCGCTTGTAGGCGTATGGTTTCAGGATCTGTTTCACTCCGTTGTTCACGGTTCTTTTCACCTTTCCCTCACGGTACTGGTCCACTATCGGTCTCTCAGGAGTATTTAGTCTTGGCGGATGGTCCCGCCGGATTCACACAGGGTTTCACGTGCCCCGCGCTACTCAGGATACCGCTATCTCGCAGTTCTTTACCTATACCGGGCTGTCACCGTCTATGGCCGTTCTTTCCAAAACGTTCTAGTTCATCTCTGTCCGAATCTCGCGGTCCTACAACCCCGGCACCGCCGAAACGGTACCGGTTTGGACTAATCCGATTTCGCTCGCCGCTACTATCGGAATCACTTTTGTTTTCTCCTCCTCCGGGTACTTAGATGTTTCAGTTCCCCGGGTTTGCCTGCTTTCGCATACTATATCTTCAATATAGTGGGTTGCCCCATTCGGATATCCGCGGATCATATCGTGTGTGCCGATCCCCGCGGCTTTTCGCAGCTTATCACGTCCTTCTTCGCCTCTGAGAGCCTAGGCATCCCCCATACGCCCTTTTCCAGCTTGTCGCCAGACCTTAAATTCTATATTCTAATTCGTAACCCTTACTTAAAAAATTCGTGTTTTTCTTCTCTTCAAAGCATATACCTAAATATATGCCCTGTCCCAATATGTCAATGAACTCTTTTTCCAGTAGGCGGTACCAGTTCACAGTTAGCAGTACAAAACTGCTTACTGCCACTGCGGACCGCAAACTGGACATGTGGAGAATAAGGGAGTCGAACCCTTGACCTCCTGCGTGCAAGGCAGGCGCTCTAGCCAGCTGAGCTAATCCCCCAATTACCAGTAGTCAGTAATTAGTAGTCAGTAGTCGATACAACTACCACCCAACTTCCAGAATTTCCTATTCAATACCTTAACCGATGAACGTAAAAAATGCCCGAACCGTGCCGCTCGCGCGGCCCTGTAGTCCCGGGCAGACTCGAACTGCCGACCTCTACATTATCAGTGTAGCGCTCTAACCAGCTGAGCTACGGGACTGTCCCGTATCACGCACTCGGCGCGACCGTTCCTTTTATACCAATATATACCGTAAAGACGTACAAAAAAACCAAGAGACCTGCAAAAAAATAGAACGTGGCGAAGGGGCGCGGGGAAACCGTCCCGGGCGCGGGCTTCTCTAGAAAGGAGGTGTTCCAGCCGCACCTTCCGGTACGGCTACCTTGTTACGACTTAGCCCTAGTTACCGATCTTGCCCTAGGCCGCTCCTTGCGGTGACGGACTTCAGGCACTCCCGGCTTCCATGGCTTGACGGGCGGTGTGTACAAGGCCCGGGAACGTATTCACCGGATCATGGCTGATATCCGATTACTAGCGATTCCAGCTTCACGGGGTCGGGTTGCAGACCCCGATCCGAACTGTGACCGGTTTTGTAGATTCGCTCCGCCTTGCGACGTGGCTGCTCTCTGTACCGGCCATTGTAGCACGTGTGTGGCCCAGGACGTAAGGGCCGTGATGATTTGACGTCATCCCCACCTTCCTCACGGTTTGCACCGGCAGTCCCGTTAGAGTCCCCGACTTGACTCGCTGGCAACTAACGGTAGGGGTTGCGCTCGTTATAGGACTTAACCTGACACCTCACGGCACGAGCTGACGACAACCATGCAGCACCTTGCAAATTGCCCGAAGGAAAATCTATCTCTAGACCTGTCAATATGCATTTAAGCCCTGGTAAGGTTCCTCGCGTATCATCGAATTAAACCACATGCTCCACCGCTTGTGCGGGCCCCCGTCAATTCCTTTGAGTTTCATTCTTGCGAACGTACTCCCCAGGTGGGATACTTATCACTTTCGCTTGGCCGCCCAGTACTCAAGGTACCGGACAGCTAGTATCCATCGTTTACGGCGTGGACTACCAGGGTATCTAATCCTGTTCGCTCCCCACGCTTTCGTCCATCAGCGTCAGTATATGGTTAGCCAGCTGCCTTCGCAATCGGTGTTCTATGTAATATCTATGCATTTCACCGCTACACTACATATTCCGCCAACTTCACCATAACTCAAGACCAGCAGTATCAAAGGCAGTTCCATAGTTGAGCTACGGACTTTCACCCCTGACTTACCGGCCCGCCTACGGACCCTTTAAACCCAATAATTCCGGATAACGCTCGGACCCTCCGTATTACCGCGGCTGCTGGCACGGAGTTAGCCGGTCCTTATTCTTACGGTACCGTCAACAGGGCACACGTGCCCCTTTTTCTTCCCGTACAAAAGCAGTTTACTACCCATAGGGCATTCTTCCTGCACGCGGCATGGCTGGATCAGAGTCTCCTCCATTGTCCAATATTCCTCACTGCTGCCTCCCGTAGGAGTCTGGTCCGTGTCTCAGTACCAGTGTGGGGGATCCCCCTCTCAGGGCCCCTACCCATCGTAGCCTTGGTGGGCCGTTACCCCGCCAACTAGCTAATGGGACGCATGGCCATCCCTTGCCGGCCGAAGCCTTTAACCTCAATACGATGCCGTATAAAGGTACTACGGGGCATTAATCCAAGTTTCCCTGGGCTATTCCCCTGCAAGGGGCAGGTTCCATACGCGGTGCGCACCCGTGCGCCGGTCGTCAGCGGAGCAAGCTCCCTGTTACCCCTCGACTTGCATGTGTTAGGCCTGCCGCTAGCGTTCATCCTGAGCCAGGATCAAACTCTTCATCGTTGTTCGTTAAATATTCTACGCCCAACGCCCAAGAACCATCTCCCGGCCCCTTCGCTCGTTTCTATCTATTCCTATAAATTATCTTGGCGCGACACATCTAAGATGCATCGCTTCTCGTCTTCACAGTATGTCAATGAACTTCCCTAAAAAATCCCTTGAAAAAGGACATTCCAACCGCTCAACCTATCAACTCCATATGTCCCTCTCCCCCTAAGCGGCTGCAAATATAAGATGGTTTTTCCGCTTACACAATACATACATGAAATTTTTTGAAAAGGTTATGAAAAAAAAATATAAAATGTTGACAATCAATTGATAAAACGTGAAAAAAAATTCATTTAAAGATAGCTATAGAGCCTTTGTCCAAGTTATTCCGATCAAAGATCGAGCAACGAGTGGCGAAAGCGCGCTTTATGTCAAATACATAAAGCCCTCATAAACAATTAAATGGCAAAAGTGCATCTTGATTCCCTACTTTGAAATACCAAAACAGATTACCAATGCGAGTATTTTGACAAAGGTTGAACTATTATATTAAGAGAAAAAATTCCATACCAATCCGAACCTGATGACAAAGTCCCGATATGGGTAGCTGGGTGCCGAATAATAATTGGGCTTACTAAAAGAAGAGTTAAAATGTTCGGCCTTTAAATAAATACGGGTCTGTTTTACTCTGGCATTTATAAAGAAATCAAGCAACGGATACCCGCCTAACTTCTCACTATTCTGAATATAAAACTCACCCAATAGCGGATGATATGCATCCATATTATATGCGGTAAAGTATTTAAAAGTTATACCGGTCTGTAGATACATGGCCTTTTTAAACACATCTGATGAAAAGTAAAGCGTATTCCTAGTCACCAATTGCGGAACGTTCAAAACATCATTTGTCTGGGAGACGACCTGATACATGACTGTATTATTGAGCGCGAACATGCCAACTTTAAATTCTTTGGCATATTTCAACTTTAAGTGATTTACACCATTGCTTTCTTGATAGGGACGAATATTCGCTTTCTCCCTACCTTCTTCTAGGGCGATATCCGGATCAGAGGTGAAGTACGTGTAATTGCCAAGACGTGAATATTTCGCAGAAAGGTTGCCCCATAATTTTGATTCAACATCAAACTGAATGGCATTTACACTTTCTTTATTAAACGTATCAGTATTCTGCCAGTTGTAATTTGTATAGTTGCTCTGATACAACAGAAAATTAAAATCGGGCATTCTGGTTGACGAATGGATAGACGCCACTACCCTGTTTTTCTCGTTAAACCGATATGTCGCAGAGGCATCCAATATAGTACCCGTTAAATTCCCCGATACGTTATATTTAAGGTCGCCCTTAATGATAAAACCACCAATCTGTTTGGAATAGTTGGCACCAACCGCGACTTCTTCACCTCTAAGCTTGTTCTGAATTAATTGGGAATCAGTAACAAAAATACTATTGAAGAAATAATTATAGTTATAAAGGCTAATATTGCCCTGCAACTTGCCCAAAGTCGCATTGTAAAAATTGGCATTGAATTGATTATACATGGTCTGGAGGTTGGCCCTATCATAAATTGATGTGATTAGGTTATCCCCGTAATATTCATTTGCCTTGGTTTGGGTATATAAATAGTGTTTCGTCTCATAATTAAATTGATGTCCTATAGACAAAGAGGTTTTCTCAACTCTTGACGAGTCTTTGTTCTTCCTTATCAACTTATACTGATGCTCCAAAAAATACCGCTTGCCCAACAAAAGATTCTTAGAATCGGCGAATCGAATATCAACCCTTGATCGATCTTTGAAATTGGATTCTTCGGATTCAAATTGCAGTTCTTTTTTTGCCAACCCCCCATTCTCTTCCGACTCAATATCCTGGGCAGCGATATGGGCCTTTAAATTATACCGTCCATTCTTTGTTTCGTAATTAAGAGTGGTTCTGAAATTTCCGGATTTCACCTGATCGAATTGGTACTTTCCCAAGGACCGGAAACCCTTGTACGCAATTGAATAATTGAATCTGCGCGATGTATTAAATGTAAGCAGTGCATCTAAAAGTTGACCTTGCTCAAAGGTGGTCTTAAAAAAAAGATCTGACATGGGTGTGGCAACATTGTAATAATCAATGTCCTCAACCTCCATATAATTATAGTGTTTCGCTCTTGATCCAAGCCGAGGATACATATTTGACCTATCAAAATCTACACCTAATTTATTATAGGGCTGTCCCACATTGGAAAAAGGCATCAATTCAAAATTATCTTTTCTGAGGTAATTGTATTTGTATTCTTTTTGAATGGTAAGGGTGGTATCTAAAAAGGTTGTGTCCCTGGCATACGAAATAATCTTGTAATCCTTAATAGTAATTACTTCTTCAAGCTTCTCTTTCCCTTTTGTTTTTGGATTTCCATTTGTCTTTCTGGGTATTGAGGACGGTTCCCTTTGCCTTTTTGGGGCTAAATAATCTTCTTGCGAGCATACCCAAGCACCGTTTAAAACAAAAAAGAGTAAGAGGAGATATCTCATGTATCTTTGTTAGACGGGCAAAGTTAAATTTTTTGTTGCTAACTAAATGTGAAAGTTTTACTGGGATAAGCAATAGTCATAAGTTCACTTCTTATAATTCTTGTAAATTATATTGGAGTCCTTAAAAATAAATTGTTCAATGTTACTTAATTTTCATTCATTTAAAGACGAGGTAGGAACCGATGAAGCTGGCAGAGGTTGTCTTGCCGGACCTGTAACCGCGGCAGCCTTAATTTTAAAGAAAAATTTCAGGAACGATATTCTAAACGATTCAAAATTACTGTCCGAAAATAAACGAATGTCACTGCGGCCTCTTATTGAAAATGGATCTTTATGCTTTGGAGTGGCACATATCTCCCCTATGAAAATAGATGAAATCAACATTTTGAATGCCTCTATATTGGCGATGCACCATGCAATTGCCCAGTTGAATACCACACCAAAATTCATTATAATTGATGGCAACCGCTTCAAACCCTATAAAGATATTCCCTACGAATGCATAATTAAGGGTGACGGAAAGTACATGAGCATTGCTGCGGCATCTGTTTTGGCCAAAACCTATAGAGATGCCTACATGGAAGAACTACATGAGAAATATCCAATGTACAACTGGAAGAAAAATAAGGGATACCCAACAAAAGAACATCGCGATGCCATTCGCAAATATGGGCTTACCGAGTATCACAGAAAAAGTTTTAGACAACTTTCGGCCCAATTGGGATTGAAACTTTAATATTCTAAATTTACGTGAAATTTCTTTGTATGAATTCCAAAATGGTATTTGCCTTGTCGTTGCTTTTTCTTTTGGGCTGCGAAGTTGAAAAAAAGACCTCATCAAGTTTGTTGGATTATATACCTGAGAATTCGGCCGTAATCATTAAGATCAATAATCTGGATAAATTTAAGAATGTCCTGGAAGAAAATGATTTTCTGGAGCAATTCCAAAAATCCGGCATCTCCGAATCGATCACAGATAAGACAAAAGACCTAAAATACATTTCCTGCAGTTCAGAAAGTGTAATCGCCTTTGCGGAGCTTGGGAACGACCAATTTGAATTCATTTTTGTTACCCAGGATGTTCCCAAGTTGATAAATATAGAACGTGAAGGCAACAAGATCATTGAAAGTATTGCATTCGAAGGTCAAACAATCGATAAGTATACCGTTAACAGTTCATCTTTCTATGCAAGTAAAATTGAAGGTGACTTTATTCTTAGTTCCTCTCAAGCGTTGATTGAAAAAATAGTCCAAAATACAATCCAAACATCAATTCCGAAAGATTTAAAAAGGCTATTTGAAATGACTGACAAGTCCAAGACAGCCTTTGTGTTTTTAGATTTGGCCAAGTGCAATTCGTTGACCAAACTCTTGTTGGCAGCTTCCTCAAAGTTAAAAGTGTCCAATTTTTCGGATTGGGTATCATTGGACATAAGCTCTGACAAGGATAGACTTCAATTAAACGGTGTAACGGTAGCCAACGATTCGCTCAAGAACTATGTGAATCTTTTCCGAAATACAAATCCTTTGGTGAATGTCACGCCCTCGTACGCCCCAATCAGTTCGGAAGCGATCGTATCCTATACTTTTGATAATTATAAAGAATTTTCAAAAAACCAGCAGAAATACCTCAACCGAACCACCCCAATGGATTCGCTTTTTAATTCTGTGGAGGAAATAGGGTTTATATATGAGAGTGGTCAAAAATTAGTTCTTTTGAACACATTTGGTACCGAAAACATTTCTGCATTCTTGGAAGGAATAAAAAAGGTCGATTACATGTATCAAGGCAATGTAATTCTAGAGCTTGGCACTACCGATTTTTTAAAAAATTCATTATATCCTATTATTGATGAATTTACACCTAATTTTTGTACCATACTTGATAATGCATTCCTATTTGCCGAAACAAAAGGCCCATTGGAAACTGTTATTTCCAATTATAAAAATGGATCCTCTTTTGAAAAAAGTTCAATTTACATTTCCGCGCGTGAATCCTTGGCATCGGAATCAAGCTTTCTTTTTATATCAGATGATAGGGGTGTTGAAAATTTACTAAGCCCCGATTTTGACCAAGAATTTATAAAAGATTTCAAAGATGCAAAATTTGACAAATTTGCTTTTGGAACTCAATTTATTGCCGATGAAGATTTTTTTCATTTCAATACGGTAATTCAAAAAACAGAAAAAGAGACTCGTGCTGTGAGTGTTTCCCCCTTATTTTCGACCGAACTTGACAATGAATTGGCAACGGATCCGCAATTTGTTATAAATCATAATACCAACAAAAAGGAAATTGTAGTACAAGATGTTGGCAATGTTCTGTATCTAATTTCAACGGAAGGAACTATTCTTTGGAAAAAACAATTGGCCGGAAGCATTCAAGGTAAAATTGAACAAGTTGATATTTTAAGGAATGGACGTTTACAAATGGCTTTTACCACAAACGACCAATTCTTGATTTTGGACAGGAACGGTGAAGAAGTGAAACCTTTCAGCTTTACCTATGAAAGTGGTAATGTAAATCCTTTGGCCGTTTTTGATTATGAGGGCAAAAAAGAGTATCGTTTTGTGGTTAGTCAGGGAGAAAAAATATTTATGTACAACAATAAAGGGGACATTGTTGATGGATTTAAATATAAAAGGGCCGAAAAAACTGTAATTGGTGCTCCAAAGCATTTTGTTATCGGAAAAAAAGATTATTTGGTCTTCAAATTGGAAGACGGTACTTTAAAAATACTGAACCGGGTAGGCGATGTTCGCACCAAAGTCGGTAAGCAAATGGATTTTTCTGAAAACGAGGTCTATGTTTATAAAAACAAGTTTACGGTGACCGATAAAAAAGGAGTACTTTATCAAATAGATCCCAACGGAAAAATTATGGAGACACGTCTGAATCTTAACAAGGACCATCGCTTTGACGCCACTACTAATTCGTTGGTTTACATGAATGACAATACTTTGGATATAAAGGGGAAAAGGGTTGACTTGGATTTAGGGGTTTATACCAGCCCCAAAATCTTCTATCTCTATGATAAAATTTACGTGGGTGTAACGGATATTCAGAATCAAAACACTTACCTTTTCGATAGTCAGGCAAAATCCATTTCTAATTTTCCCGTTTTTGGGAATTCTTCTTTGGATCTTGCGGATATTGATAATGACAGAAAATTGGAATTGGTGGTCAAATCCCAGAACAATTCAATCGTTGTATACAAATTGAACTGATTCTCTTATGAATCCAATTATACTTATAAGTAGACCAGCTATACAGATTTGAAAACCGATCATACCTTTTTAGCTTGTTATTCGGGTCAACCTCTTTATTTTTCTGTTTTTAATGTTTAAAACAGACAAGTTATATTGACTGAATACTTCTAGAATTATAAATTAGTCAACTTTTTAAATTCGTTAATAAAACAGATTGAAGATGAAAACTGCAAGTTCACGCATTAGAATAATTCTCTCCTTAATGGCAATGCTCTGTTTTTCCATAAATGCACATAGCCAGCTTTTGAAAAAATTAGGCAAAAGGGCCGAAGAGGCTGCCCAAAGGACCGTTGAACGCCGAGTCGAGAAAGAAACACAGGAAAAAACCGATCAAACTTTGGATAGTATTTTGGAGCCCGGTTCAAACAAAAAAGAACCTAAGAAGGAAAAAGAAAGTCGTACTTCACAGGAAAATAAAAGTAGCAAAGGATCTAACTCAGAATCAATTGAAAAGGACGATCCTTCTGCTGGGAACGGGTCGAAATCCATTTCAATTTATAGCAAGTTTGATTTTGTCCCTGGTGATGAATTATTGCTTTTTGATGATTTCAACAATGATTTTCCTGGCGATTTCCCTTCCAAATGGGATACAAATGGTAGTGGCGAAATAGTCATTGTGGACGGTACTTCTGAAAAATGGTTTGAAATTAAGGCCGGCAGCACTTACATACCAAATCTTCCAAAGCTAACTGAGGACTATACCATTGAGTTTGACCTTCTCACAATGGGTTTGGACAACGGAACATCAAGTACAGCTACCCTGGAAGTTAGTTTAACACAAAACAATTCCTATGACTGGTATAAAGCTGGTGACAACAACGTGGCCATTGTTCTGCCTTTTTGTCAATATATTGATGCCAACATTCGGGTTTCCAATAAAATCAACAAAGAAACACTCATAAATAATTTGGTAGAAACCGATATTAGGGCAGTAGTGTTGGAACAACCCCATATTTCAATTGCAGTGAACGCTCAGCGTTTTAGACTTTGGGTAAATGAGAAAAAATATGTAGATATTCCAAGACTTGTTGCCCCTGGAGCTGTTCTGCAATACTTACGATTTTCGCCAGAAAATCTGGTAGATGGCAAGGACCGCATATTTATAAAAAATCTGAAGGTTGCCAAAGGAGGTGTTGATTTAAGAAGAAAACTTATTTCAGAAGGTTCCGTCTCCACAAATGGAATTTTATTTGATGTAGGGTCTGCCAATATTCAACCTTCCTCCATGGGCATAATTCTCCAAATCTCACAAGTACTTCAGCAAGAGTCTGGTATGAAGCTTAAAATAGTGGGACATACAGATTCCGATGGTAATGATGCCACGAATTTGGAACTTTCCAAAAAGCGGGCGGACGCTGTTAAAAATGCACTGATTTCCGTTTATAAAGTATCGGCGGATAGACTGCAGACCGAGGGCAAAGGAGAGACAGCACCGGTTGGGGACAATAAAACGGTTGATGGAAAAGCACAGAACAGACGAGTTGAATTTATAAAACAGTAGTCGGTAGTCAGTATTCAGTATTCAGTATTCAAAACTAATTTATCTATCAATAAAACATAAAATGAAAAAGATAATCATTTCAATTATAGCATTGTGCAGTGTTTGTTTCCAAACAATTGAAGCCCAGAACGGTTGCAGTAAATATTATCCAATGGTCGAAGGGTCTTCCTTTCAATACACCATGACCAATAAGAAAGGAAAGACCGAAGGGGTTACCGATTATAAAATTACCGATGTGGATACCAATAACGGAAGCACCAAGGCCACGATGAACATTAAATATACCGATGAAAAAGGCAAAGAAATTTATGTTACGAATTTTACCCTGACTTGCAGTGATGGCGGTGTAAAAATTGATTACAACTCACTAATGCCTTCCCAAATGATGAAGCAATATGAGGAAATGGGCATGGAAATGGATATTACGGGCACTGATATTGAAATCCCCAATAATTTAATTGTAGGGCAAGAACTGGCTGATGCCAACGTTTCACTTACCATGAAAATGACCGGTATGAAAATGACCGTCACCGTTGACCAGATAAATCGAAAAGTCGAAAAAAAGGAAAGTCTAACAACATCGGCTGGCACTTTTGACTGTTATCTCATTTCGGAGGATACTGTTTCGGAAGTCATGGGCGCCAAACAAGAAATGCAAGCCAAACTTTGGATTGCGGAAGGTGTGGGTATGGTACGACAAGAAACCTATAAAAAGAATGGCGACCTTATGACCAAAATGGAATTGACCAAACTCAATTAATGATTAGCTAGATTAAGAAATTTACGAAACCGAGGCTTACACTATGGTTTTTTCTTTTAAAATTTCAGCTTCAAAGAGATTTTCAAAATGGCATAACAATTTTTGTTTGACCTCCCTCAGGGACACTTCTTTTTTTCCCAATTCCATATTCAAGGAAGTAACTGCCTTGCCCCTGATGCCACAGGGAATCATCAAGTCAAAATAACCCAGATCTGTATTGACATTTAATGCAAAACCGTGCATGGTCACCCAACGGCTGGCCCGTACGCCCATGGCGCAAATTTTTCGGGCGAAAGGTGTGCCTACGTCTAACCAGACCCCTGTTTCACCGAGAGATCTCTCTGCTTTTAAACCGTATTCGGCCAAGGTCAGTATGACCATTTCTTCCAAAAACCGAAGGTATTTATGGATATCAGTAAAAAAATTGTCCAAATCCAGGATAGGGTATCCGACAATTTGCCCCGGACCGTGATAGGTAATGTCCCCACCCCTATTTATTTTATAAAAACTGGCTCCTTTTTCGGCAAGTTGTTTTTCATTTACAAGGAGATTGGTGATATCCCCACTTTTTCCCAAGGTATACACATGTGGGTGTTCAACAAACAGAAAATGGTTGGGTGTTTGTATTTGGGATTCTTCCCTCCTATTTCTGATTTTAAGATCTACCGTTTTTTGGAATAAAAGTTCTTGATAGTCCCAAGTTTCCTTATAATCCTTTAGACCAAGATCTTGTATGGCTACCTTCTTGTTCATTTATCAAATTCGACCTCAATGTTAAAAAACTCAGGATCATTGTTAGCTTCGAACATGTTGGCCTCCAGTTCAATTCCTTTGAAATCTGAAAGAATTCTGGCATGGGTATTACTCACACTTTTAACCTTGTACGGAAACCTATATATCTGTTTAAAGCGAATCATATCAACAAAAGGATCATCGGCTTTTAATGCGGTATCCTTTTTCTTTTCCATTTCCGCAATGGCTTCTTTAGTAACTGTTCTACTAAACCGGGAAGGAGTAAAAGTGGTCTTGAACGATTTGGCCATTGAGAAAAAATCCTCCATACCTTCCTTTTTTTGTCCAGTAGGGTCGATTGTCTGATTGGGGTCGGCACCCATACCGCCCCTAGGATTCATTATTTGGTCCAATTCCTTTATATCGGCCTTCTTGACTGCTTCTGCAAATTTTGAAATATCATCCAGATTTTTAAAGACATAGGTCAGTCGCATATCCATTTGCTTTGCTTCCTCGCTCATTTTCATTGAAAACTGCAATGGACGTAAGGCTTGCAACTTTTCCTGTTCACTTTTGGATAATTTGGAAATACTATCTCTCTTTTGATCCAAGAAAGTCGCAAAATTGATTAGGGTGTCTATTGATTTCGACGGAGGTAGCGAATCCGAAAGACCTCCCATTCCCATCATTTCGGACATATCAAAGCCTAGTTCGTAGCTTCCACTACCGTCAGCATTGAAATTAATTTCCTCACGAATCTGGCAACTGACAATAAACAATATCAGGGCAATCACTACTATTGTACTTCTCATTGGACTATTAAATTTAGAAATACAAAGATACGATGTTCAGTTCGGATTATTTAAAATCACCAGTGCCGCAATGACCCCAGGCACCCATCCACAGAATGTAAGCAACAATACGATTAGAAAAGAACCGCAACCTTTTCCAATAACCGACAAGGGCGGAAAAATGATTGCCAATATGACTCTGATTAAACTCATTTTGCGATTTATTGATTGATGTACTTATATGACGTAAATTAGGAACTTTTGTTACGATATTCATCTTATAAACCTTAAACCGGACATATTCAAGACAAAACCAAACGGATTCAAATTACGTAATTAAAATATGGGCAGATTGTATGGTATGGTTCCAGTTTCAAAATTAATAGTGTTGACTTTTATTATTATGGCCTGCGGAAAGGACCATATTTCTAACAATGTAGGTGAGGGCCCTTATTCGGAACCCGAAAGTAATTTAAGATTTTCATATCTCGCCTTAGGTGATAGCTATACGGTCGGTGAAAGTGTAGCCAGCAATAAAAGTTTTCCTGCCCAATTGTCAAAACAACTCAAAAAAGACCTTTCAGCCAAAATTGATTTGGAAATTATCGCGACTACAGGATGGCGAACGGATAATTTATTGGATGCACTTAAAAATAAACCGAAAAATCCCACTTATGACTTTGTGACCTTATTAATAGGCGTAAACAATCAATACCAAGGAAGACCATTTGAGCAATACGAAGAAGATTTTCCCAAATTACTGAATCATGCCCTATCATATGCAGGAGGAGACCCAAGTAGGGTCGCCGTTATTTCGATACCTGATTATGGATATACACCTTTTGGCCAACATCGTGACACGCTTAAAATTTCAAGTGAAATAGATGCATACAATACCTTTGCGCAAAGCACTTCTGTTGCCGCTGGCGTAAAGTTCATAGATATTACCGACATTACCAGACGAGGATTGGATGAACCAAACTTAGTTGCCAATGATGGGTTACACCCCTCTGGAGATGCCTATGGTATTTTTGTCTCCCGAATTGCCCCTTTTATTTCAGCCCAATTGAAAGATTAACCCAATGTGCTTATATTTGCAGCCTTAATCGCCAAGTATATGCAGCTTTCGGAACAAGAAGTAATTAGAAGGGAAAAATTGACCAAATTAAGGGAAATGGGAATCAACCCATATCCCGCAGCTTTATACCCTGTCGACACTACTACAAAAAAGATAAAATCAGATTTTTCCGAGGGCAAGAAAGTAGTGATTTCCGGTAGATTAATGTCCCGTAGAATACAGGGGAAAGCTTCTTTTGCCGAACTTCAAGATAGTGAAGGCCGTATTCAAGTTTATTTCAATCGCGATGAGATATGTCAAGACGAAGACAAAATATTATACAATGAAGTCTATAAAAAGTTACTTGACATTGGAGATATAATTGGCATTGAAGGCGAGCTTTTTACGACACAGGTAGGCGAAAAGACGGTAATGGTCAAGAATTTTACGATGCTGAGTAAGGCTCTTAGACCATTGCCACTGCCAAAACAGGATGCCGAAGGGAAAATTTTTGATGAGTTTAATGATCCAGAGTTACGATATAGACAGCGGTATGTTGATTTGGTGGTAAATCCAAAAGTGAAGGAAACCTTTATCAAACGCACCAAAATAACGAATACCATACGTCAATTTTACAACGAACGGGGATATCTTGAGGTTGAAACTCCTATTCTACAGCCCATTCCAGGTGGTGCCGCTGCCCGGCCATTTTTAACGCATCACAATGCCTTGAATATCCCTTTGTATCTGCGTATCGCCAATGAGCTCTATTTGAAAAGATTGATCGTAGGCGGTTTCGATGGCGTATACGAATTCTCCAAGGACTTTCGGAATGAGGGAATGGATCGTACGCACAATCCCGAGTTCACCGTTATGGAACTTTATGTTGCTTATAAGGATTATCATTGGATGATGGATACAACGGAAGCACTTCTTGAAAGGGTGGCAATTGAGGCCAATGGCTCCTCAAAAGTGACGGTCGGCAAAAATGAAATAGAATTTAAAGCACCTTATCCTCGGGTGCCTATTCTAGAGGCCATTAGAATTCATACCGGTTTTGATGTAGCCGGAATGGATGAAAACCAGCTGCGCGAAGTTGCCAGAAAATTACATGTAGATGCTGATGAGAGTATGGGAGTTGGCAAACTGATCGACGAGATTTTCGGGGAGAAATGTGAACACCACTACATTCAACCAACCTTCATTACCGACTATCCAAAGGAAATGAGTCCCTTGACAAAAGAGCATAGGGACAACCCTGCGTTGACCGAACGTTTCGAATTAATGGTGAATGGCAAGGAAATTGCCAATGCCTATTCAGAGCTCAACGACCCGATTGATCAACGCGAGCGTTTTGAAGAGCAATTGAAACTCTCCGAGAAAGGGGATGACGAAGCCATGTTCATCGACCAAGATTTCTTAAGGGCTTTGGAATATGGTATGCCCCCTACTTCAGGAATAGGAATCGGTATAGACCGTTTGGTGATGCTGATGACCAATAATTCTTCGATTCAAGAAGTGTTGTTCTTCCCTCAAATGAGACCGGAAAAAAAGCAAGTGGAATTAAGTGAGGAAGAAAAGGTCATTATCGATTTGCTTAAACCTACCGGCAGTCTCGAATTAAATGATTTAAAATCAAAATCGGGCCTCAGCGGTAAAAAATGGGACAAGTCCATAAAAGCACTTTCCAGTCATGATTTGATCAAAGTAGTCGTAGAAGGGGAACTAAAGAAGGTAGCCTTAAAAGCTTAGGATAATATATCGATTCCCAGAAATTTATAATGGGTAATTCGTCATGTCAGCCTTATTTAACCCCTAAAATTTTCCTATATTTATAGTTGGTACCTAATCAACTATAATTGAAAAGCAAGGTTTTTACGGCATTACTCCTATTGACGGCCATTGCCGTAATGATTTATTTATGGACTTCATTGAAACCCGTTGCCAAGGTCGACTTCAGCACACAAATAAAACCCATCCTAAATAGCAAATGCATTGCTTGCCATGGAGGTGTCAAACAAAATGGTGGATTTAGTCTTCTATTTGAAGAAGAGGCATTTGCCATAAACAAATCTGGGAAACCCGCCATTGTGCGTGGTGATGCTTCTGCAAGTGAATTGATAAAACGCGTTCATGAGGATGATCCTGAACTTCGAATGCCCTATGAAAAACCAAAACTATCCGACGAGGAAATCGATCTATTGACCCGATGGATAAACCAAGGGGCAAAATGGGGACAACACTGGGCCTACTCCCTTCCTGAAAAAGTAGATGTTCCAATAGTTACAACGGAAGCTGGATTTTCACCCAATGTTACTTCCGAATTTATAAAAAACAATATCGATAATTTTATTCTCACCCGACTGGACAATGAAAAATTGGGGCCGAGCAAGCCAGCAGAAAAAAACATAATTTCAAGAAGAGTCGCACTTGACATTACAGGTTTACCTCCAAGCAAATCGCTGGCAAAAAAGTTTGATGAGGGAGCCATTTCTTACGAAACCCTAGTTGACAGCCTATTGAGTCAAAACACCTATGGTGAAAAATGGGCTACTTGGTGGTTCGACCTAGCCCGATATGCCGATTCCAAAGGCTATGAAAAAGATCAAGGCAGAGAAATCTGGCAGTACCGCGACTGGGTGATAAAGGCATTTAACAAAGACCAACCTTTTGATCAATTTACAATCGATCAACTTGCTGGTGACCTACTCCCCCAACCGTCAACGGACCAACTGATTGCAACGGCCTTCCATAGAAATACAATGAACAACGATGAGGGAGGAACCGATGATGAGGAATTTAGGGTAGCCACCGTAATCGATCGTGTAAATACCACTTTTGAAGTATGGCAAAGTACCACTATAGGTTGTGTTCAATGCCACAGCCATCCATACGATCCGTTCAAGCACGAAGAGTATTATAAAACAATGGCATTTTTTAATAATTCAAGAGATGAGGACACGCCGGACGAATCACCAACACTCAAATTTTATTCACCAGAACAACAAAAAAAGGTTGATGGAATAACGCAATGGATTTCCAAATATGGAAATGAAAATTCGGTAAAACAACTTAAAAAATTCCTTCAATTTACAGAACCTGTTTACAAAGCACACTCTTTTACCAATTTCGTAAATGGGGCTTATGATGATCATGCATCTTTCGTTCTTTGGGGCAATGGACACTGCACTTTGGAAAATGCCTTTATGGAAAAGGCCAATTATATTTACCTGAAATATAATTCACATTATGAAGGTACTCAAATTACCATTCGCGAAAAGAACGTGGAAGGTAAAATCCTGGCCCATTTTACCATAGGCAAAACAAAAGGAAATAGGATTACAAAATTTCCAATTCTGAACATTGCCACTAAAACCGATCTATTTTTTGAGGTGAACAACCCAAGGGTTCCAAAAGCATACAATGCGATCAATGTTTACTGGGCAGCTTTTTTGAGTGATATCCCCGGTTCCAAGGAATCTGGCTTTTCCTCTATTGACCAAAATTTTATGGAGTTGTTAAATGCTGAGGTGCCCACCATTCCAATCATGGCCGAAAATCCCCAGCATATGCACCGAACCACCCAGCTTTTTGATCGTGGTAATTGGCTATTGAAAACAGATACCATTCGTCCGCAAACTCCCGAAATCCTTAATCAATGGGAGGATGATTGGCCCGAAAATCGACTCGGGTTTTCAAAATGGATTGTGGATAAGAAGAACCCATTGACAGCCCGTACCTTGGTAAACAGGGTTTGGCATCAAATTTTCGGAAGGGGACTTGTTTCCACCATCGAAGATATCGGTTCACAATCCGAGCCACCCTCCCATCCTGAGTTGTTGGACTGGCTTTCACTTCGGCTTATGAACCAACATGCTTGGAGCATAAAAGCACTTGTCAAGGAAATCGTATTATCCGGCACCTACAGGCAAAGTTCTGAGAGCAGTCCGGAACTATACCAAACCGACCCAGAAAACAAATTTTACGCCAGGGGCTCCAAGAATCCGCCTTAGTGCCGAACAAATACGAGATCAGGCGTTGGCAGTATCAGGTATATTGAGTTCTAAAATGTATGGTCCTGGTGTTATGCCACCACAACCGGATAAGGTTTGGCAAGTAGTTTACAATGGGGATCAATGGATAGAAAGTAAGGGAGAAGACCGCTATCGACGTGGAATATATACCTATCTAAAAAGAACGAGCCCCTATCCATCATTCCTGACTTTTGACGCAGGAAGTAGGGAAGTGTGTACCATACGCAGAACGACTACAAACACACCCTTACAAGCTTTGGTCACCTTAAACGATCCGGTTTATCTGGAAGCTTCCTACCACCTGGCGAAATCATCTTTGATACAAGGTGATATTAACAACAGCATAAGGCTGGCGTATGAAAAGGCGACTTATGCTAAAATTGAGCCCAAAACCCTTGAGGCGTTGCATGAATTATATCAAACCTCTTTAAAGGAATTTAAAAGCAATTCGGAAGCGCCATCCATGTTTCTAAAGCAAGAAGAACGGCCGTCTCCCGAGTTGAGTGCACTCACCGTTGTAGCCAATGCGATTATGAACCTGGATGAATTTTTAACAAAAGCCTAATGGACGATATCATACAAAGATTGATTCAGGAAAAAATAGCTCGCGAAACCCAGGCGAAAACACGAAGGCATTTTATTAAAGAATGTGCAACTGGTATTGGAGGATTGGCTTTAAGTTCTATTTTCATGGGCTGTGATCCATTGGGCAAATCTATAAAAAAACCGGGTATGGCCTTTTCGGAGCGTGATTTGAATCCGCTTTCTACATTGGCCCCGCCGTTCGCCCCCAAAGTAAAATCGGTCATTTACTTACACATGGCCGGATCGCCCTCACAGTTGGAAATGTTCGATTATAAACCCACACTTCAAAAATTGAACAATCAAGATTGTCCGCAATCTTTGCTTCAGGGGAAGAAATTCGCATTCATTAAGGGTACGCCCAAATTACTGGGGCCACAAGCAGAATTCAAACAAGAGGGTCAATCCGGAAATTGGGTGTCGGACTTTCTACCTCATTTTAAAAAAGTAGTGGATGAAGTTGCATTTCTGAAAGCGGTACACACGGATCAATTCAATCATGGCCCCGCACAATTGTTCATGCATACAGGAGGGCCAAGATTGGGAAGGCCGAGTATAGGCTCTTGGGTAACCTATGGATTAGGGTCTGAAAATCAAAATCTACCCGGTTTTGTAGTACTCACGTCTGGCGGAAATAATCCGGATGCAGGAAAAAGTGTGTGGGGAAGCGGATTTTTACCTTCAGTCTACCAAGGGGTACAATGTAGATCTCAAGGAGATCCCGTGCTTTATATCGAGGACCCAGATGGCATTACCCGCGACCTCAAAAAAAGTACCATTGAAGCGATAAACAAAATAAATAAAGAAGAGTATCTGAGGTATGCCGATCCTGAAATTCTAGCGCGCATAAACCAATATGAAATGGCATATCGTATGCAAATTGCGGTTCCGGAAGTTATGAATATTGAAAATGAACCGGAAAGCATGAAGCAAATGTACGGGGTTCAGCCAGGCAAAGAGTCGTTCGCCAATAATTGCCTTTTGGCTCGCAAATTAGTGGAGGATGGTGTACGATTTGTGCAGTTATTCGATTGGGGATGGGATAGCCATGGCACCGACCATACAACAGCCGTAGACCTCGGACTCCGCAATAAATGCAAAGAAATTGACAGACCCATTGCAGCGTTGATTTTAGACTTGAAGCAGCGCGGACTATTGGATGAGACATTGATAGTTTGGGGCGGTGAGTTCGGGAGAACCCCAATGCAGGAAAATAGGGGCAATAAAGAGATGGGCTTCAAAGGAAGGGGACCATCACGGTGATGCCTTTACCATGTGGATGGCCGGTGGTGGCATTAAAAAAGGTGCCTGTCATGGCAAAACCGATGATATTGGCTTTTTAGGATTGGAAGGTCGCGTATCCGTTCATGATATACATGCTACCATTCTACATCTTTTAGGTTTTGACCACGAACAATTTACCTTTGATTTTCAGGGAAGGCCCTTTCGTTTAACGGATGTCGAAGGAGAAGTGATCAAAGAAATTTTGGCTTGATCTATGGAAATAGCCAAGCAATTACTGGGTAGATTACACCCTTTACTAGTACACTTACCAATAGGATTCATAATTTTTGCGCTTTTGCTCCAAGCGTATGATCGGGAAAGAAAAGAACACTTAAAAGTCCTTTCCCTAATTTATTATTGGGCAGGCATTAGTGCGGTAGTGGCCTGTATAACCGGATATTTGCAATATCTTGGGGAAGGATATGCTTTTGACACCGTCAAATGGCATTTATGGTCAGGAATTGCCACCGCGGTTTTCTCATTTCTTATGTACGCAAAGCTTAAGATGCTGGATTTCGTACGCTACTTTTCCAAAATCCCTGTTTCCATCTTTTCCATTTTGATGTTGCTGTTGATTTCCTTCACAGGGCATCAAGGAGGAAACATAACACACGGGGAAGACTATCTTACCGAACCCTTGCCCAACGCTGTCAAATCTGTCCTAGGTATAGAAACATTTGAAGAGAAAACTATTGTCTTGAATGAAGGGAACTGGGAAGGGGCCTTATTTTATGAAGATGTAATAAAGCCAATTTTAAACAATAAGTGCATCAGTTGCCATGGCCAAAAAAAATCAAAAGGGGAACTAGAGCTACATACACCGAACGCTATTTTAAAAGGTGGTGAAGGTGGTGAAATTATTGTGGATGGGAATCCCGAGAAAAGCCCATTGTATGCAAGATTGGTTTTGCCCAAAGAAAATGAGGGCCATATGCCCCCAAAGGACAAGTCCCAACCTACCAAAGAGGAAATTGAGTTGGTAAAAACCTGGCTTTCGGTGGGCAATCCCTTTGATAAATCAATTGGTGAGCTAGGGCTTTCAAAGAGTTTGTTTTCCGCATTCTTTCCTCAGAAGATCGACAATGACTTTCCACCTTTTGAAATACCTGCGGCCAATGAAGCCAGTATCAAAGCCGTCAAGGAATTTGGGGTCCATGTGGATCCCATTAGCAAGAACTCCAATTATCTGAGCATATCCTGCATAAACAAACCCTCATTCGCCGACTCCGATTTTGACATCCTGTTGCCACTAGGCCCACAGATTGCAAAACTGGATTTGGGGGGCACGCAAATAACGGATGCCATTTTAGAAAAATTGGTCCAGTTTCAGAATCTCACAATTTTAAAGCTGGACAACACTGAAATAACTGGCAGGACCATAGAAATTTTGAGGGAATTGGAACATTTGAAATCAATCAATCTTGCCAATTCCAAATTTGAAGGATCTTTTTTGTCAGCTTTTTCCAGTTTTAAAAATTTAAAAAAAGTGTATTTGTTTAATACCAATGCTGATGGTTCGGGAGTGCAGCTATTGAACAACGGGAAAATCACCATTGATTATGGCGACTACCAACTACCCCAAATTGCGGCTGATTCGATCATTTACTAATTGAAATTGTATAATTTTTAAAACCCGAAGAAATACCATAGCTTAGAACCGATAATCGACCTTTATGGAATCCAGCAAAAAAATAGGCCTGTTTTTAGGTCCTATACTTTTCCTACTTATTAATTACTTGCCATTTGACCTTATTTCAGAATCGGGTGATTCCGTAATTGCCGTTGCTTTGTGGATGATTACCTGGTGGATAATGGAATCTACATCCATTTCGGTTACGGCCCTTTTACCCCTATTGCTTTTTCCGCTGTTCAAGATTATGCCCATTGATACGGTTGGTGCGAACTACGGAAGCCCCATAATTTTTTTATTCTTTGGTGGATTTATTCTGGCATTGGCCCTTGAAAAAGTGAACCTTCACAAGCGGATTGCCTTAAACATTATAAAAATTACAGGAACCACACCTAATAAAGTGGTTTTAGGTTTTATGATAGCAACGGCGGCCTTAAGCATGTGGATCAGTAATACCGCAACCACTGTTTTAATGCTTCCGATTGCGATGTCCGTAATCGGTTTGCTCGTAAATGATGAAGATGGTTTTACCAAGAACGATAAAAATTTTGCCTTAAGCGTTATGCTGGGAATCGCCTTTTCGGCCAATGCGGGCGGTATTGCAACTGTTATAGGGACACCCCCCAATTCGGTTATGATCGGTTTACTTGAAAACGAATATCATATTGAAATCTCTTTTCTAAAATGGATGGTCATCGGAGTTCCATTTTCCGCTGCAATGATTGCCATTAGTTATTTGGTTCTTGTAAAATGGATGTATCCCAACAAACAATTGAAGTTCACGGCCTCAAAAAGTGTAATCAATGAAGAACTTGAAAAATTAGGCCCTATGGGCGGAAAGGAAAAAATGGTACTTATCATCTTTGGGATAACCGTTTTCCTATGGATTTTTAGAACACTTATCAATGGTATTTTTCCTGAGCTTAAATTAAATGACACGATCATTAGCATGCTGGGTGCCGTCGCTATGTTCTCGATACCCTATAATCTTAAAAAATGGGATTTCATAATTGTTTGGAAGGATACGCAAAAATTGGCATGGGGAATTCTCATACTGTTCGGAGGGGGATTGGCTTTGGCAGAAGCCATGCAGGTAAGTGGCCTTATAGATGTTGTTACTACCTTAATAGCAGGTAGCAATATCAGTGTATTGGTTACAGCTGCGCTCTTAATTGTACTTATGCTGTTTTTGACCGAATTAATGAGCAATGTGGCACTAGTTGCAGTTATGGCACCTGTGGTTGCGGGCATAGCCATTGGGTTGAACATACCCATACTGTATCTGCTCATACCCGTTACCATGGCAAGCAGTTGCGCCTTTATGTTGCCCATGGCAACCCCGCCCAATGCCATTGTTTTTGCCAGCGGTTATATAAAAGTAGGGGAAATGGCGAGGGTTGGTATCATTTTGAATTTACTGGCCAGTGCCCTTTTGGTCTTCATGTTTCAATATGTGATTCCGCTAATTTTCTAAAAAAACAAAACCCCCATTTAAATGGAGGTTTTGTCCAGACTAATTCAATTAAAAGAACCTTAGTTCATTTTCTTTATATACGGATCAAAACCCTCTGGCAGATGTTCTGTAGCATCAAAATCCAATTCTATAAAATCACTTTCATCAATGTAGTTGAAACCTTCTACGTTGGCGGGGAAGGCATACGCATCAAATCCTAATGGCAGGTACTTCTTTGAATTCAGCTTAAAATCAACTTCTTCCTCAATGTAAGGGATGGCATCAAAATCAACATACATTTTGTAGGGATCAAAGCCTTCTGGCAAATATTCGGCAGGATCAAATCCTAAATCAATTTCAACCTCTTCTTCGATATAGGTGATTGAATTTAAATCCAATTCCATTTCTTTAGTATCACTTTTAAGCGTGGAGGCAAAACTTCCATTTACCATTGCCAGGCCCAATACCAAACTCAAAGCTATATTTTTTGTATTCATAACATTCATAGATTAAATATGAGACTGTATAACGCCTGTTTTAATCTTTATTGTCCCACAACTTTGTAAGAAATTTCGTAATAATTTCTTGTTTGTGCATTTTCGCAAAAGAACAAGCGTAACTTTGACAACTTCGCAATCTATTTGGGCAATAGTTGTCAACTTGGCACTAAAAGGGCTGAATTTTTACGCGGTAAAAATCCCATATTTAACATTTCGAATAAACTCACAAACAAAACGGATTACTCTTTATCGATGATTTTACGAATTATCGATAAAAAAACAAAGCCACCCCAATGAAAAGGACAGCTTTATTCTTGACTAATTCGCTAATTGAAAAATGAAATTCTCTATCTAATAGACTTCAAAAAAATAAGATTGTTACAATTGGACTTGATTTTTTTTTCAAAAAACCTACCAGATTGTTTTGTAATCCCTTAAAATGTGTTGTGTATAAAAGGGGTTCTTCATAAACCCATAAAAAAACTGTAAACCATCGAATTCCATAAAGTCAAACTCCTGCGAAGCTTCGAACAATTGCCTTAAAACCGTTGCATGGCCGTTACCCATTAAAACCATTATACGATCTTTAGGGCTTTCCACTATTCCTTGAATATTTCTTAAAACCCTAAGATTGCGATTATACCACCAAATGGATAAAAAATCTGGCGATAATTAGCCGTATCGAAAAACCACATAAAATTGACTTCTCGACCAAATGCTTAAAAACCGGGGCGAACAGAATCACAAAACCACATAATTTTGATATTTAACCAACTTAAATGAACCATTTCACAACAATCAAGAATTTTGGGTCGTATCCTTATGTATCTTAGTTACAGAATTAAAAACCAGAAATCATGAGTTATAAAATAAAAAGCCTCGTATATTTAGTTTGTTTGGTGATTACTGCATTGACCTATTATGCGTTGGACAAGGAAACCTCTGTAGCTAATACAAACATGGTTCAAGTAAGCTCTGATATGAATTCAACTACCTCAGTGAATTAAAAATTCACTTAAAACTATAGTAAAAGGCATGGGCTAAATCCCATGCCTTTTTTATTGCCCCTACATTACGTTAAACTATTCCTAATTGACAGGGTTTCATTAAACCATTTTATCATTGCCCTGTCTTACCTATAAACGTAAAAAATAAACAAAATGAAAAATTCAATTGTAGTCCTTATGCTCATGGTAGGTTTAACTGCGATGGCACAAACAGAGGGTAACCGAAATGGTAGGGAAATGAATGATATGACACCCGAACAAATGGCCACCTTGCAGACCAAAAAGATGACCTTATCATTGGACCTTACCGATGCGCAGCAGACACAGATCCACGCGCTACATCTTGAAAATGCCAAAACGCGGAAAGCCAAAATGGAAGAGCGAAAGGCCAAAAAAGAGGGTGAAGAAAAAGTAAAACCCACTTCCGAAGAACGATTTGCCATGCAAAATGAGCGTCTGGACCGTCAAATTGCGCAAAAGGAAAGAATGAAAAAAATACTATCAAAAGAACAATTTGATAAATGGGAGAAAATGGCCCGTCACAAAGGAAAGCACCATGGTCAAAAAGGGAAAAAAGGTGAGGGCAAAAGGTCTATAAGCAAAGAAGGCTAAAAAAGTTGGTTTAGTTGGTGAGAAAGGGTGTTCGCTTTTAGTGAACATCCTTTTTTTATGGAACTCCCTTAAAAATTATAAAAGGCCTAAATGGAAGGCCATAGGGGCTATAGTTTACTTAAATCTTGTAGGAGATTTTGTACCTTAGTACACATAAGTGGGATATCAACAATGATGCTATCCCACCGTTATCTGTAATTACCCAACAGGGTATCCAATCAGGTAAATAATCTTCCCTCCTCTGCCATTATCCAACTTACCAGTTCTCCAAGAGTAACCCTCAGCTTTAATAGAGGTAGTCAACTCATCCAGGTCTTTGGGTGCATATAATTTGAAAAGTGCCATGAAACCATCGAAAAAGGTAACAATGGGTAAAACAGGTATGATGTAGGTAAAAAGAATCCTTTCAAATCGAAAGGGTTTAACAAAAGGAGCTGTGAACAGCACGGTTAATGGGACAATCACCGTCATTCCAAAAACTTGCCAAAGACTATCGTTGTTCCCTTCTACTACAACAACAGGTTGTTTGTTTTCTGCGATTTGTTTTAAAATGTCTTTTGCTTCATCCACAGAAAACTGATGAAATGAATTAACACTCAAATACAATCCTTCTTCAGACGCCGTAAAATTATCAGCATCAACAAATACCCTTTTTATTTTTTCGTCTAGCAATCGATCAACCGTTTCAAATCCGGCTCCACACTTTTTATTGATAACAACAATTCTTTCCTCATGTTGCAATCCTTCTTCGATTAAGGGAATAAATGGTTTTGCTGCATTTACCTTATTTACGAACCAAGTCATAAATTCATGCACGCATCTCGTAAGAAAGTTTGGAAACCATTTGGCATTAGTGATTTGAGGTGCTTGTTTTCGTTTCATCGTACAAATATGTAACTTTAGACCAAATGTACTAAATAATTAGACCAATTGGACTAAATGAGCAAAACAAAGAAAAAAATATTAGAAAAAGCTCTTGCAATATACAATCTACATGGTGTCAGCGATGTCTCAATAAGGCAATTGGCAAAGGACGTTGGAATAAGCCACAGCAATTTGATTTATCATTATCCAACGCAAGAAGATATAGTTCTAGGCCTTCATGATTTATTGCTTAAGAAAGCCGTTGAACTGAATAATGGTTTGGTTCAAAATGAATCTCCTATTAAATCACTTTATACAACTACACGAACAGGTTTTACGGTTGTTTATAATTTTCGATTCTTCTTCAAAGAACTTCAATTTATCTGCAAAGCTTTTCCCAAAGTAAAAGAGGTCCTTAGAAAGGTCGAAAAAGTGCGAACTGACATGTACAAAAACATCATTGCAAATATGATTGCAAATGACCTTCTTCGATCTGAAGAGTTTAAAGGTGAATTTGATGATTTAATAGTTCGAATCAAAATATACAGTGACCACTGGTTAGAGTCATCCTCGATTTATGATGAATTACCTATGGAAGAAACAATTAACAAATATTCGTACCTTCTCATGCAGCATTTCTACCCTTACCTAACCGAAAATGGAAAGAATGAATTTAAAACAATACAGATAACAGCAGCTAAGCCACATTAAAACGATGGCTTAGCTGCAAACCGTTAGCAACAAGCAAAATGAACCTCTTGAATAAATGAAGAAATATTTCATAACAGCAAAGTATAAGACAAGAAATTCAAGAAGAGCAAAAAAAAATCATTCGAGAAATCTTAAGAGTAAGGAGAAAAAGAAACTAATTAGGAAAAGTTATGAAGGAAATTCTAAAATAGAAGTTGCTGAAAAAAAATCACTAAAGGGATATACTAAGATTACCGCACCAGAAAAGTTTTCTTTCACGAAATACCCTGAAGAAACGATAGACTTTATAAGTAAACTTGAAAGACAATATGAAAATAGGAAAAAAGTATTTGTCAATTTGAATAAAATTATCGAATTAGATTATTCAGCAATTGCAATATTAGTTTCAGTAATGTTTACTTTCAAATCTAGAAACATAGATTTTAACGGAAATTTCCCTGAAAATTTTACCCTAAAGAAAATGCTTATTGATTCTGACTTTTTCAAGTATTTAAATCGACCTATTGGAGATAAATTAGAATATAGTATAGGTAAAAAGAACCAAATATTTACCAGAGCGAATAAAGAAGTTAATTCTGAACTTGGTTTAGTAGTTATGGAAGAGGCTAGCCAAACAATTTGGAATGAAAAAAGAATTTGCAAAGGGCTACAAAGAACACTTTTAGAATTAATGCATAATACAAATAATCACGCAGACGAAAACGAAAAAGGTGTTAAACATTGGTGGTTGTCAGTAAACCATAATGCAAAAGAAAATAAAGTTTCATTTGTATTTATCGATTACGGTGTAGGAATATTTGAAAGTTTAAAAAATAAGCCACCTACCAATAAATGGTTTGGAACTTTTGAGAAAATTGCAACTAGAGTTAAGTATGGCACAAATGATGAAGTTTTAAAATTATTATTAAATGGAGACCTTCATATGACAGTAACAGGAGAACATTTCAGAGGTAAAGGTTTACCCGGAATAAAACAAGTACAAGACCGAAACCAAATAAGCAATTTGCATTTAATCAGTAACAATGTTTATTCTAACGTAGGAGAAGATAAATACGAGAAACTAAAAAACAACTTTAGTGGTACTTTTGCATATTGGGAATTAACAAAAAGTAATACAAACATAGAATGGACAATATAAAAATAAAAGTAAGTGAGTTCTCAATTGTACCAGGCTCACGAAAAAGAGATGAAGGTAAGAGTGCACATTCAGGAGAAGAATTTAGAATGGATTATCTAATCCCAAAATATCTTGACGCTTTGGAGCATAATGTAAAATTAGTAGTTGATTTAGATGGCACAATAGGTTACGGCACTTCTTGGCTTGAAGAAGTATTTGGTGGGTTAGTTAGAGCTTATAACAAAGAAGACGTTAAAAAAACTTTAGATTTTATATCTAGCGAAGAACCTTATTTAATTGACGACATAAAACACTATATAGAAGATGCTACAAAAACTAAATAAACCACTAATAATTTCAGGAGTATCAATTTTAGCAGGTTTTTACTTATGTATTTTTATAAAAAAAATTACAAATTTATCTCTTAATTCAGAAGTTAGTATTGAGATAAATCCATTAGAAATACTAACTACTTTAATTACTGTATCCCTTGCAATCTATGTAACCCGAACACTAGGCAAACAAAATGATTTGGAAAAAACAGAAAAAATTTCGTTAAGTCAATACTTGACAGACTTTAAAGATTTAGCAAACGAAAAAATATACAATATTTTAAAAGAAAAGAAATTTGATTCACCTTCAACTAACTCGGATTTAAAAGTATTGCGTAAAAAGGCTAGTACAATTATAAATTTAGGTCAAGAATTTAATTATTTTCAAAAAAACGAACCTTTAGGAATTGACTTAAATAACAAAGTACGAGACATTTGGGAATTACTGACAGATTGTCCCGACCAATTGGACGGAAGAACAAATAAAACTTTAAAGGAAGGAATAGATAGAATCAGACTTGAACAAATAAATAAAGTAGAAACTTCTTTAATCGATTTAGAAAAGATAGTTTTTAGTCTGACAATGTTAGTGAATAAAAAATAGCCAGTTGCTAATCGAGTAGACGGGTCCGCCCCTAAATAAGAACGGACTGCGCCTCTCACACCACCGTACGTACGGGTCTCGTATACGGCGGTTCGTAATCCATCACTTCAAGGCTCTTTTCACCCTTGAAACTATCCCCTAGTTTAAGCATAGGCTATGAATCATCATTCCTATGCGAATTTTAAAGAGAATCACGTTCGGTCACTTCGTCGCTTGTGAGACCTCTGATTTTGCTATCAGCTCATTTCCAGCAACTACTATGACCTCTGCTGACTTCTCCATTGAGCTACACGTAGCTTTGGAGACCTCCCCAGGTAAGAACATCTTCTTTCCCCCGATTCCTGCCGTATCTACATTAATGCATCTTTTGTACTCGTTGGGCGTTACAATGATGTGCTTGCTTACCCATGCATAAATGCCTCTGTATACGGTTCCTGTTCGTCAGTACCGAGTTTTGTAGTCTCGCTTCCTTCAGATGTAACTTCGCAGTTACCACCCTTGCGACTTACTAATGGTTCGAAGCGTTACCCTCGCCCATAAGGGACTTGCACCCTCTAGATTAATTAACTACATTTCTGTAGTTAAAAGATGCCCATGCTGGGCACACACAATGTATATAAAAAATAGGCGAAATAGTAATAAATTAAAGGGTTTTGACTCGTTTCAAACTTTGAGCTATACCGAAAGTTTAGTACTTTTTAACCGCCTACTTTTCATATACTAACCGTTGTATGCAAGCCAAAAAAAATACGAAATGCAACGTAATGCAAAAACCTAGAATTTGACAATGTCAATCACAGAAGCAGAAATAGAGAAACTAATTAGTTGTACCAAAATGTTCATGAATCATGTTCACTTTGTACAACAATCTTTTAATCTACTACCTGATAACAAGCATTACGGCACTTGTATCAATTACATTGACATGCAAGAATATAGAGATGAATTTTGTAAAGAACTTGTCAATACAATATCTGAGTGGGTTTATAGCCAGAAAAAAGCAGCCGAAGTTGTTGACATTATGATAGGAGAAGGGAGAAGTTTCCAAAATGCGCAAAACACCCTTACGACAGAAGCTTTTAATAAATTCCGAAACCACTCCACTGACAAGTTATTAGTCCAAGGGCAGTTTGGGGAATTACTGTTATTCAATTTCTTGCAAAGTTTTTTTAAGAGTGTTCCATTGCTTAGAAAGATGCCAATTACAACTTCTGTTGAAATGGAGAGGTTTGGCGCAGATGCAATTCATTACAATTACAGTGGAGGTAAAAATCTTTTCTATTTAGGCGAAGCAAAAACTTACAGCAGCAAATACAAGTTTGATACAGCAATCGAAGATGCAATAGGAAGCATTTTAAAAACTTACAAAGAACATCGCAAAGAACTTGGAAGATATGTCTACGATTCGTTCATTGATGACGCTTTAATTGATATTGCAAAAGAATATAAAAATGGAACATTAAAAGAAGTGGAACTTCATTTAGTTTCAGTTATCACTTATTGCGAAAACAAAAAGATTGAAAAGAAAAACGAGAAACAAATCAAAAAGGATATTATTAAAATCATTGAAGAGCGAGGTAAAACTGTTGATAGAAAAATCTTTAATTCAATTGATGAAGGTTTGCATCCACGATTTAATTACATAATTCTACCTGTTTGGGAATTGGATTTGCTCCTAGAACAATTTAAAAAATTGATTGGCAAATAATGGAAGTAAAAGATATTCTTATAAAGTTGCTCAATATAGAGCTTGTTTCAAATGCCAACAGGTTAAAATTCATTGAAAGGAATTCAGATGAACAAATTGATGAAGAATTTTTAACCGAAGTAATTTCTGTTTTGAATGATTTATCAGTAAAACCAGATGAAGTTTCAAAGAAACAACTCATTGCTATCTGCGCCTTAATTTGGACTTATAAAAAAAAAGAATGGGATGGCCTTAAAAATTATTTGATACTGTTTCTTTCAAGAGCTGGTTTTGGCCCTTCATCAATCATGATTGATTCGGAATATTCATTTTCAGAAAAACAATTTTCATTTAGCGAGAATTTGCTAAATCAATTTGCAGTTACAGTTGCACAGGTAAAAAACGAAATAAAAGTTGGCAACTCTATCTTTCTGTTAAGTGATTTTCAGAAAGATATTTGGGAAGCCATTGAAAAAAATTCACTGACGGGAATTTCAGCACCAACTTCTGCAGGAAAATCTTTTCTAATTCTGCTTAAGGCAATTGACCTAATACAAAAGAAAAGCGGGATAGTTGTTTATGTTGTGCCTACTTTGAGTTTGGTTTCACAAGTAACCAGTGATTTCAGAAAACTACTTGACGATTTTCACCTTGACGACTACACTCTAGAAACGACTTATAATAACACATCGGCTACAAATAACTCTATCTATATTTTGACACAGGAAAAAGCCATTGCTGCTTTTTCGCAATCTGAAAATCCTTTTGTAAATGTGCGTTTACTAGTAATTGATGAAATTCAAAATGTTGAGAAAGTTGCAGATTCTGATGATCAGAGGTCTAAGGTCTTGTACGATTTGATGATAGAACTAAGAAATAGTTCACAAATTGACCACATTATTATTTCAGGTCCCAGAATTATCAAAATAGACGAACTAGGAGAGAATGTTTTCGGTATAAATTCTGAAAAGAAAGAAACAGATGCTTCACCAGTTCTAAACCTAACTTATTCTATATCAAAGAAAAAAGAAGATTACTTTTTTAATGTTTATTCTGATTTATTGGAAAAGAGTCTACAAGTCAAAATTACAAACAATGACTCGATTCAAGGATATGGTAAAGTTCAATATAATGACAACTACCTTGACTATCTTACCAACTTTATCGGTGGGTTTGGTAATGATGAAAGCTCTTTAATCTTTTCACCTACTTCCTCTACTTGTAATAAAATGGCTTCTCACATTTCAAATAATATGATAGAGAAGAATGATAAATTCCTGAATGAATTAGCTGGGTTCATATCTGCAACAGTCCATCCACTGTTTACAATGGTTGATACTATTAAAAAAGGCATCGCTTACCATCATGGAAAACTTCCATTTCATGTAAGAATTTTGATAGAAGATGGAATAAGAAAGAAAAATATCAAAACAATTATTTGTACAACTACTCTATTACAAGGAGTAAATTTACCAGTTCAAAATATCATTATAAGAAACCCGAATCTCTTCACAAGAAGAAGAGTAGACAGCTCAAAACTTTCCAATTATGAAATAGCAAATCTTCGTGGAAGAGCAGGGAGATTATTAAAGGATTTTATTGGAAGAACATACATATTGGATGAATTAAGTTTTAAAGAAAACGATTCGAACCAGTTGGAATTATTTAAAGATTCCTCAAAAGAACTGCAGGTTGGTTATGGTAAAAAATATCAAGCACACAAGGAGAAAATAAATAAAGACCTTGTGAACATTGTTGGAAGCACCTTTGAGAATCAAGAATATTCTTTTCTCACAACATATTTGAGACAAACAGTTTTGAGATACGGGCTTTTTTCGCAAGTTTATCTTGGCAGAGTTGGTATTAATTTAAGTGATGCTGAAATGAACACCATATTTGATTCTTTATCTAATTTAGAGATAGCAAAATCTATTTGTGTTAAGAATAGATATTGGGACCCGATAGATTTGAACAACCTTTTTCAAAAAAGAAACCTATTTCAACTTCCGACAAGTGCAAATGAATTTGGACTGTCATATAATATCAAATCACTTCTTGAAACATTAAAAACAAATTTTCCAACTTACTATTTCAAATATTTTGGAGTGGAAAACTCATTTAGGAAAGACGGAAGAGAAATAGACAGATTACTTCAGTTCAGCATTCTAGCTGAGAAATGGTTGAAAGAAACGACTTTGGTTGATATATTTTCTGATAAATACTATGACGCCTCTGATAAAATTGATGACACAATTAGCTTTATTCAAAAGGAGATAACTTATGGGCTTCCTCTACTATTGAAACCATTGTATGATATAAATGAACCTGAAGCTATGTTTACTAGATTTATTGAGTTAGGAGCATACAAGCCACTAACTAGAAAATTAATTGAGTTGAGCATACCGAGAGAAACAGCAATATATTTGAGCAATAACTTTGAGTTCAGTGACATAGATGACAAGAAAAAACTTGTAAATCAATTGAGAGAAATTAGGAGTAATTTGTCGTATTGGTACAAAGTGCAGTTAAACACGATATAATAATAAAAAGAAGGCCAGCATACAATCGAGTAGACGGCTCCGCCATTGACTGACGGAGTGCGCCTCTCACACCACCGTACGTACGGGTCTCGTATACGGCGGTTCGTAATCCATCACTTCAAGGCTCTTTTCACCCTTGAAACTATCCCCTAGTTTAAGCATAGGCTATGAATCATCATTCCTATGCGAATTTTAAAGAGAATCACGTTCGGTCCTTCGTCGCTTGTGAGACCTCTGATTTTGCTATCAGCTCATTTCCAGCAACTACTATGACCTCTGCTGACTTCTCCATTGAGCTACACGTAGCTTTGGAGACCTCCCCAGGTAAGAACATCTTCTTTCCCCCGATTCCTGCCGTATCTACATTAATGCATCTTTTGTACTCGTTGGGCGTTACAATGATGTGCTTGCTTACCCATGCATAAATGCCTCTGTATACGGTTCCTGTTCGTCAGTACCGAGTTTTGTAGTCTCGCTTCCTTCAGATGTAACTTCGCAGTTACCACCCTTGCGACTTACTAATGGTTCGAGGCGTTACCCCCGCCCATAAGGGACTTGCACCCTCTAGATTAATTAACTACATTTCTGTAGTTAAAAGATGCCCATGCTGGGCACACACATTGTATAAAAGCAATAGCGGGTAAAGCAGTTAAACCAAGGTCTGTGCATTTAATAAACTTTAGCGGTGGCGGACAGGTAATCGCTCCGAAATTCGCTACTGCTCTTATACTTGACCGTTGTGGCTAATTAAAAGAGAAGATGAGAAATATAATAAAAATAATACTCTTTTTCAGTGTCCTTTTATCTTGCAATAAAGACAATGAAGTGAGTCCAATTAAAAATAGAAATTCACATATTAAGTATTTTGGATTTACCCTCATAGACACCTATTGGGATGACCCAACAGATTCCGAAATAAAAACCAATTACGCTGATGAAATATATACATTTAGCAATCTTGCAGATATTTTAGTTGTGAACCCCAGTGATGATTTAGTCCAGAGAACACAGACCTTTTTTGATTTTGAACTTAAAACAATTTTCCACCTCAATGAACTGTTCTTTGAGTTGATTGATACTAACAGCCCGTCTGGTGCAAATTACGACTTGAGACTCGACTATCAAGAGAGATGGAATGAGTTCAAAAGTATAAATGAATCAATATTAGATACCAGTTTTGTTGGAGCATTCTATATAGGAGAGGAACCAACTTGGAATGGAATTACTTTTTCAGATTTAACCAATGTTGCTGAACTGCTTAAAGCTGATAAGCCCACTATTCCCTTAATGATAATAGAGGCCTATCCTTCATTGAACGATTTACAAGTTCCAGATTTAGTGGATTGGATTGGATTTGACCGCTACTTCATAAGCAACCCAAACATTAATACTGAATTTCAACAAGATTGGGAAATTTTAAAATCAAAACTCACTAATCCATCACAAAAAATAATGGTCATTATGGACAGTCATTATATAGATTGGGCACACGGAGATTTTGGAAATATTGATTTGGGGCAAATGGGTGAAGTTGCCAACAACTACTACGAATTGGCCAAAAGTGATGAAAGAGTAATAGGAATATTGGGTTACTTTTGGCCAAATGGATTTGATACTCCAGAATCCATAGGAGCAAGAGGGATGCCCCAAAATATTAAAACTGAATACAAACGAATTGGAAAAGAAATATCTTGGAAATAACTAGCCACAATCGAGTAGACGGCTCCGCCATTGACTGACGGAGTGCGCCTCTCACACCACCGTACGTACGGGTCTCGTATACGGCGGTTCGTAATCCATCACTTCAAGGCTCTTTTCACCCTTGAAACTATCCCCTAGTTTAAGCATAGGCTATGAATCATCATTCCTATGCGAATTTTAAAGAGAATCACGTTCGGTCCTTCGTCGCTTGTGAGACCTCTGATTTTGCTATCAGCTCATTTCCAGCAACTACTATGACCTCTGCTGACTTCTCCATTGAGCTACACGTAGCTTTGGAGACCTCCCCAGGTAAGAACATCTTCTTTCCCCCGATTCCTGCCGTATCTACATTAATGCATCTTTTGTACTCGTTGGGCGTTACAATGATGTGCTTGCTTACCCATGCATAAATGCCTCTGTATACGGTTCCTGTTCGTCAGTACCGAGTTTTGTAGTCTCGCTTCCTTCAGATGTAACTTCGCAGTTACCACCCTTGCGACTTACTAATGGTTCGAGGCGTTACCCCCGCCCATAAGGGACTTGCACCCTCTAGATTAATTAACTACATTTCTGTAGTTAAAAGATGCCCATGCTGGGCACACACACTGTATATGCGATAATGCTCCCTATCGGTCGCACTACGCATATACTTGACCGTTAGGCAACATATGAAAAAACACATTCTGCTAATATTGATAACTCTGACTTTTACAGCAAAATTAATTGCCCAAGATTGTGAATACACAGAATATTATCCATTGGTAGAATTGGCTCGCAAAAATTATTCTGACAAAAATTATGAAGAGGCGGAAAAGAATTTAAAAATTGCCTTTGCCAAAACTGAACATCCTTTTGGAGCAGATTTGCATTTCGCTTTAGCGGTTGCTCAAAAACAAAAGAATAATAAATGGGCTGAACAGATTGCAATCCAATTAGCAAAAGGTGGAGTTCCTTTACATTATTTCAGGTATCACAGGAAGTACGAATGGTACAATGAATTTAGTGCGAATTTCAAAACCTATTCGGATTACTACGAAAAAAACTACAACCAAGAATTAAGAGATAACTTTCTTTCATTACTCAATCGTGACAAGAAATTTAATAACAAATATCACGATTGGCGAACTCGTGAAATTGAATTGACTTTGGACGAGCTAATTAATGGAGCTGCGGAAATTATTTCAGATTTTGAACATATGACGGACAAATATGGATTTCCTAATGAGAAATTAATAGGTTACCACTATGTTCTTCGGAAAAATAGCATTGAGCATTATAATTCCGAAGTTTTAATAATTCATATTTACCAACGTGGAGTATTAGTATTTGAAAATGAAATTGATAAGATAGTTTGCGATGGTGGATTACACCCAAATTACGAGCAAACTCTAAAGAAAATTCGAGGATTTGGGAATAGTACAGGAGTTGAACAAGAAATGAAAGCAAGATATGCTAAATACAGAGGAATTGAATAAAATACGTTGCCTAACAATGTATAACCGCAATTACGGCGGATTCGACTACGTCCGAATCCACTCGGAATTGCTAACGTCTGTGCTAAACCGAAAAATAACGCATATAAACCCGTAACTGACGGTTATACGAGACCGTTATAAGCCATTAAAAAAAGAAAAAATGAAACAGAAATTGAAATTTATCACACTTGGGATAATTGCGTTTTGCACAATACAAGCTAATGCTCAATCGAAAAACATTTTGAAGAATTGTTGGGAAAGACAAGTTAAACCTTTGGAAAATAATTATCTGACTTTTTCTTTCTCCGAAAAAAGAAATGAATTAGAGCATAGTTTTAAACCTTGGCAAGAGACTAATTATAATAGTACAGGGATTGTTTGGTGCAATGCTGACAACTTTCTGAAATCAGACTCATTAACATTCAGAGGTAAAAAGTATAATTCTAAAACACAATTAGACAAATCAACTCTGCTTTTTTGGGATTACGGAGACAAAGAATTATTTGCAGTAACAGAAAGTATGTATCAAAATCAGATATTTAACACTATTCGATATTCACCAATATATTTAATTAATTATTTCTTTCAGAATAAAATATCTGCCAATAACGAAAGCAATAGTGATTTTGCCGTCTATAATACAACGATTAACAAAGCTCTTGTGAAATTATTTATCCGTAAATCCGACAAGCTTTTAGATAAGATAACCATTTTAAGTGATGATGAATTATTCGGAGATGTGTTGAGTACATTCAGTTACAACGACTATTCAACTAGTAAGAAACTTTCCTATCCTAAAACTATTCAGATTGAAAAAATAAATGGTAAAGTGAAAGACGAAGTGAAAATTGCAATTGCAGCAAATATCATCAAAGAAGTTCCGCAACTTTTAGAACAACCAATCGATTACAAGCTAAATGAAGACGAAGAAATAATTCCAGAAATTAAGGTTGGAAAGTATAGCGAGAATATACATTTTCTTGAACTGAAACATACGGACGACAGAGTTATGATTGTTGAGTTTAATGATTTTTTATTGGTTGCTGAAGCACCAGTAAATAGTGAAAATGGAGAATTAATTATTAGTGAAGCAAAAAAGATTGCACCTAATAAACCGATTAAATATTTTGTGTTTGGACATTACCATCCACATTATTTAGGCGGTATGCGACCATTTATTCATAAAGGAGCAAAAATTATATGCTCAAAAGCAGACCAAGAATACGTTACATACTTAGCAAATGCACCTCATACTTTATCCCCAGACAGCTTACAAACTGAACCGAAACCGTTACTAATTGAAGAAATAAAAGACAGTTTGTCAATAACAGATGGGGAATTTGAAATGAAGATTTATTTCATTGGAGAAAAATCAGAACATACCAATGACTACCTCATTTACTATTTTCCCACAGAAAAATTAATATTTGAGGATGATTTAGTTTGGATAGCAAAAGAAGGAGAGATAAAAAAAGCAAGTGGACGACAAGCGGGTCTTTACAATGCAATTATGGAACTTGGTTTGAATATTGACACAATCATTCAATCTTGGCCTGTTAAAGATTATGGCGTTAAGACTGTTATTCCATTTACAGACCTCGAAAAATCAATGAATATAAAATAAACGGCTTATAATCGAGTAGACGGGTCCGCCCCTAAATAAGAACGGACTGCGCCTCTCACACCACCGTACGTACGGGTCTCGTATACGGCGGTTCGTAAGCCATCACTTCAAGGCTCTTTTCACCCTTGAAACTATCCCCTAGTTTAAGCATAGGCTATGAATCATCATTCCTATGCGAATTTTAAAGAGGATCACGTTCGGTCCTTCGTCGCTTGTGAGACCTCTGATTTTGCTATCAGCTCATTTCCAGCAACTACTATGACCTCTGCTGACTTCTCCATTGAGCTACACGTAGCTTTGGAGACCTCCCCAGGTAAGAACATCTTCTCTCACCCGATCCCTGCCGTATCTACATAGCTACCCTTTTGGTAATCGTTGGGCGTTACAATGATGTGCTTGCTTACCCAAGTAACTATGCCTCCGTATACGGTTCCTGTTCGTCAGTACCGAGTTTTGTAGTCTCGCTTCCTTCAGATGTAACTTCGCAGTTACCACCCTTGCGACTTACTAATGGTTCGAGGCGTTACCCCCGCCCATAAGGGACTTGCACCCTCTAGATTAATTAACTACATTTCTGTAGTTAAAAGATGCCCATGCTGGGCACACACAATGTATATAAAAAATAGGCGAATCAGTAATAAAATAAAGGGTTTTGGCTCGTATCAAACTTGGTGCTTAACTGAAAGTTTTGTGCTTCGAAATCGCCTACTTTTCATATACTACCCGTTACCACACATAAAAACAGCATAAATGATTATAAAGAAAATTTCAGCGAAAAATTATAGAAGTTTAGAGGATATTGAAATTGATTTCCATCCATATTACAATGCTCTTTCTGGGAAAAATAATTCCGGTAAATCTAATATAATAAGAGCCGTACTTTCATTTCTTACGCATAATTATAGAATATATGCACAATATCAAACTGGGCCTATAAATTACAATTCTGACTACCCCTTTTGGAAAACTAAAGAAAAAAACAAGGAAAATATTACCATCGAAATTCATTTGGAATTGGAAAGAGATAATGATGCGGGTCTATATAAGTTTATCCGTGAATTAATTTTTAAAGAGGAAGAGACTTCTGAAGTTGATAAGGAAATACTTCTCATTAAAGCAACAAATGAAGCCGATAAAAACAACGCAACCATTGAAATTTGGTTTGGTGAACACAATATTGAAGACGAATATAAAAGAGACGAATTACTAAATAGAATAAGAAGCTCTGAAAGTGTTTTGTTTCATAATTCAACAGAAAACGATCCATATTTATTTAGATATCGAAGAAGAGACTCACTTTCTTCTTATTTAAATAATGAAGATTTAGAAACAATAACCCAAAAAAAACAGACACTTGAAAGTGCCGTAAAAAAGTCATTAAAAAAGCATCAAACAGAATTTAGCACCCTTTTAGGTAGGTTAACAGAGAAATATGACGTTTCACTTGGGATTCCAAGTCTAAATATAGATAGGGAAAGTATAGAAATATCTTTAAAGGAAAAAGGCATTGAAGTTTCACTTGAAGATTGGGGTTCAGGGACGAAGAATAGAACTTTGATTTTATTAAACCTTATGAATGCTAAGAGAATTCAGGAATCCTTAAATCTTAATAAAAGATTAACCCCGATTGTGATTATTGAAGAGCCTGAAAGCTTTCTTCATCCATCTGCCCAGGCCGAATTTGGTAGAATCTTACAAGACATTGCCGCTGAGTTCAAAATCCAAATTTTAGTTGCTACTCATAGCCCATATTTACTCAGTCATAAAGAACCTAAAGCGAATCTCTTATTAGAAAGAGACTTGAACAACAAAGACAAAGGCTCTAAATTAAGAGATACGGCAGGAGATAAATGGTATGAACCATTTGCACTTTCATTAGGTATCAGTGGTGATGATTTTGGACCATTAAAATCTACCATATTTAGTGAGAAAAGTGACATTATCTTAGTTGAAGGTACTTCCGATAAAGAATATTTTGAGCTTTTAAAAAAATCAAAGCACGGTAACAATAAACTTGATTTTAAAGGAGAAATTTTTCCGTACGGAGGAGCTGGAAATATAAAGAACAATATACTATTGAGGTTCATTAAAGATAGATTCAAAAAATTCGTAGTTACTGTAGATTTAGATAAATATTCAGAGACAAAGAAGACCTTTCAATCTTTAGGATTGTGTGAAAACAAAGAGTTCATTGTAATTGGGAAGAATGAAACAGGAAAGAAATGTATTGAAGGTCTAGTACCTCACTCATTATTGTCTAAAGTATATTCTGAGAATGTCGATTTAGTCCAACAATCAATGGAAAACTCTGATGAAGGAAAAAATGCGAGATCTCAAATAAAAGCCAAAGTATTAGAAGCTTTTAAAGCTGAAGAGAATAGCGGTAACTTAGAAATTTTCAATGAATTTTATCCAATTGTAGGTAAGCTTAATAAGATATTTAAATAAAACGTGTGGTAATCGAGTAGACGGCTCCGCCATTGACTGACGGAGTGCGCCTCTCACACCACCGTACGTATGGGTCTCGTATACGGCGGTTCGTAATCCATCACTTCAAGGCTCTTTTCACCCTTGAAACTATCCCCTAGTTTAAGCATAGGCTATGAATCATCATTCCTATGCGAATTTTAAAGAGAATCACGTTCGGTCCTTCGTCGCTTGTGAGACCTCTGATTTTGCTATCAGCTCATTTCCAGCAACTACTATGACCTCTGCTGACTTCTCCATTGAGCTACACGTAGCTTTGGAGACCTCCCCAGGTAAGAACATCTTCTTTCCCCCGATTCCTGCCTTATCTACATTAATGCATCTTTTGTACTCGTTGGGCGTTACAATGATGTGCTTGCTTACCCATGCATAAATGCCTCTGTATACGGTTCCTGTTCGTCAGTACCGAGTTTTGTAGTCTCGCTTCCTTCAGATGTAACTTCGCAGTTACCACCCTTGCGACTTACTAATGGTTCGAGGCGTTACCCCCGCCCATAAGGGACTTGCACCCTCTAGATTAATTAACTACATTTCTGTAGTTAAAAGATGCCCATGCTGGGCACACACAATGTATATAAAAAATAGGCGAATCAGCAGTAAAATCAATACTTTCAGCTTGTATCAAACTTTGTGCTTAACCGAAAGTTTCGTGCTTCGAAATCGCCTACTTTTCATTTACTAAACGTTAAAAAACAATTAGAATCTGAAAAAAATCAAAACGGAAACAATCAATAAGGACTCCGCAGAATCGAATAAAAAAGAAATTAAACTATTCGCTTTAGTAATGTTTGTATTTACTATCGGAATGGCGTTCCTGGTTTTTTATGATGTTAGTGCTTGGTGGATATGGTATATTTATTTTGCGGTCTGGACTTTAATTGAAATCAAAATTGCAAAGAACATTAAATTGAAATGGTGGCATTGGGTCTTAGTGATTTTGGCCATAATTTCAGTTGACTGGATTGTTTTGGAACTAATTGAATATTTAAAATAGTAAAAACGAACCGCCAATAATGCCTATACCCCATTGCTTCCCGTGGTTTGTCCTAATTTCCTATCTTAGGTTTCAATAAATCCTACCGGGTTGCGCCTGGGGTTTTAAAGCTACGGGGCATAGCCAGGGCCGTTGGCAAACATATTGACCCGTCCTGAATAAAGGCTACATAATTTGAAATATGAGTTATAAAAATGACGATTCTCAATCTATTGACAAACAATTAAAAATCTATATTATGAAGTGCCTCAATGGTTTCATCCAAATCTGCATACGATAAGGCATCGTTGAGAAAATAACTTTCAAATGCGCTGGGCGGAAGGTAAATGCCTTGGTCCAACATACCATGAAAGTATTTTTTGAACCTTTCATTGTTTCCTTTGGAAGCGGATTTTAGATCCTGCACCGGCCCATCGGTAAAATGCAAGGAGATCATACTGCCATATCTATTTATTTGATAGGGGATCCTTTTTTCTTTCATCACATTGTCAAAGCCTTCATGCAGATGTTTGGTTTTATCGGCCAAGCTTTCAAAGACTTCCGGTCTCTGATTCAATTCGGTAAGCATGGCCAATCCGGCACTCATCGCCAACGGGTTTCCGCTCAAGGTACCGGCTTGATAAACTGGTCCATCCGGTGCCAAATGGTCCATAATTTCCTGCCTGGCCGCAAATGCACCCACTGGAAGTCCACCTCCTATGACTTTTCCGAAAGTCACAATATCCGCCTCAATGCCCAGAGCTTCTTGTGCACCGCCTTTTCCCAAACGGAATCCGGTCATAACTTCATCAAAAATTAGCAATATACCCTCTTGTGTACACAACTCCCTGAGACCTTCCATAAATCCGTTCTTGGGGATGATACAGCCCATATTGCCTGCAACGGGTTCGATAATAATAGCCGCTATTTCACCTTTATTGGCCTTGACCAATTTGGAAACCCCTTCCAAGTCATTATAGTCCGCCAATAGTGTATCTTTTGCGGTTCCTTGTGTAACTCCCGGACTATTTGGGCTACCAAAAGTTATGGCCCCACTACCCGCTTGAATCAAAAAAGAATCTGAATGGCCGTGATAGCAACCGGCAAACTTTATGATCTTATCCTTCCTTGTAAATCCGCGCGCCAATCGCACAGCACTCATACAGGCTTCGGTACCACTGTTTACAAAGCGGATTTTATCAATATGGGGCACCATAGAAACAGCCAGCTTCGCGAGCTGTGTTTCAATTTCAGTTGGCATACCGAATGAAGTGCCTTTTTTGGCTTTTTCAATGACCGCGTTTATGACCGGTGCATGGGCATGCCCCAAAATCAACGGGCCCCATGAGGCAATATAATCAATGAAGCGATTACCGTCCTCATCATAAAGATAGGCCCCTTTCGCCTCTTTCACAAAAATGGGCGTACCCCCAACGGCTTTGAATGCCCTAACAGGGGAGTTCACTCCACCTGGGATATATTTTTTGGCCTCGGAGAATAAGGCACTACTTCTTTGGTAATTCATTAGTTGTTGAATTTTTCAGTCTTTACCGTTAGTTCTTGGCCAACTGATATGTCATTGTCATACATGTAGTTCCACCGCTTTATATCATCCACGGAAACCGAATATCTTCTCGAAATGGAATACAATGTGTCCCCTTGTTTTACAATATGCACATTGTGGACTACCTCGTTGACCGCTACTTCTACAGGTTCCTTTTCCCCATATCCCTGACGGACTATAAATCTATCATATTTTTGTAATTGGTACTTTTCTATAAGTTGTATCAATTTTTGAGGATAGCGCTTATCCGTGGCATACCCCGCCCTTTGAAGTCCAATGGCCCACGACTTGTAATCATCGTTCCGTAATTCAAAAAGGGAGGCATATCTTGATCTACTTGTTAAAAACAGGCTGTGGTCACGAAAGGAATACATAGGATGGTTGTATTTTCGAAAACACTCGCCTTTCTCATCATCATCGTGAAAATCATAATCACCATCCCAACCCGTATGACATTTTATACCAAAATGGTTGTTGGTCTTTAAGGCCAGTTCCCCCTTTCCCAAACCACTCTCCAAAAGGCCTTGGGCCAACGTAATACTCGCAGGAATCCCATATGCTTTCATTTCCATTTGGGCTATTTCAGAAAAGGTTTTGATGTAATCCTCAACGGAAGACAACTCAAACCTTATGAATTTACCAGAATCCTCCGGCAATTCATATAAATCTTTCCCAGTTGCATTTTTAGATTCATATTTATTGGTCGCAACTTCAGATCTGGGTTTTTCACGATGTGAATTTGCCACACTTCTTTTGGCCTTGCACCCTATTAAGAAAGTACCCATGAGGGTGAAGAACATCAATTTTTTTAGCATATTGAGAGCAATGGTAAATTTTTCTTTTTCAACTTTTGGTTCATTCCGGCAATACCTTGAAGGCCACCCGTGTGAATAGCCAAAATTTTAGAGTTACGAGGGAAATAGTCCTTTTTGATTAAATCCATAATTCCAAACATCATTTTCCCGGTATATATCGGGTCCAAGGGAATTCCAGTTTTTTCATAGAAATCATTTACGAAATTAATAAGTTCTTCCGAAACCTTGGCATATCCTCCAAAATGATAGTCGCTCAACAATTCCCAGTTTTCTTTGCGTACAAATTTACAAATATCCCGGTTCAAAAAATTTCCTTTCAGTGCAGGGAATCCCAAAACACTTTGTGCTTCATTTGAAGCATTGATTATTCCAGAGATAGTCCCGCCCGTGCCAACGGCACAGCAAACTACCTCAAAATTAGAATCCGTTGATAGTAAAATTTCCTCGCAACCTGCAATTGCAAGGGCATTTGTGCCGCCCTCTGGAAGAAGGTAAAATGGACCAAATTCTTCTTCCAATTCCCCAAGTAGTCCGGATTCCTCCTTTTTTCGATAGGCATTTCTAGGGATAAATTTGAATTTCATGCCATTTTCATGGGCGAATTTCAAGGTTTTATTCTCCTGCCAAGAGGCAGAAAGTTCTTCACCTCTAATTACCCCAATTGTACTTAGCTTGTTTTTAAAACCCGCGTAGGCCGTTGCGGCTATATGGTTTGAATAGGCCCCTCCAAAGGTTAGCAAAGTTGAGTGACCTTCTTTTTTGGCTTGAAGCAAGTTGTATTTTAGTTTCCTGAATTTGTTCCCGGAAATGTATGGGTCTAACAAATCCTCCCTCTTGATTGTTAAGGAAACTTGCTTTTCAATCAACAATGGAAGTTGTACAATTTGATTTAAGATTTCCAATACCGCGGACTTTATAAAATCCAAAGATATTTAATAAAGCCGAAGGTGCTTCTTTCGGAAGTATAATCCAAATTCCTTTCATTGAAATAAGCCTCCCGTTCAAAACTAATATTCTTATAGCCTTTATAACTATCCCAATATAAAAGGGAACGGATCAACCATTCAAGGACATATAGAACATAGAACGGAATTATAAGCAATTCTTGTTGTTGTTTTAGATGGATTTTCTCATGATTGATAAGAACTATATCATCCTTTAAGGAGTCATTTTTTAGAATAATAAATGGCCATAAAGAAAGACCCACGTAATTTTTATAGAAAAAATGTTTAAAGACTAATATCATAGATTGGTTTTTAAACGGGGCAACTCAAAGTTAATTGTTAATATGGCCCTTTAAATGATAGCACACAGTTCTTGCCAACAATTGTACCAGATCGGTCAAAGTTCCTTATACTCTATAAAATATACTATTTTAAGAATTCCCATAGTATTTTATCAACAGATTTCCAGTAATTTTAAGGTCGAGATTAAAATATAGGTAGACAGCTCTGTCAATAATGAAAAAGATAATTTCACCCGAGGAAGGAGATTTTTATCTTTCTGAAGAAGGATATAGGGTTTTTACAAAACAGTATCATCTAAAAAGAGGATATTGCTGTGAAAGTGGCTGCCGGCATTGTCCTTATGGTTATAATCTAAAGACCAATTCACAATGACGATTTAAATGCTTCGGCACGATTTTTGATTTTATTATGAAAAAATGAAGATTCTTTTTAACTAAAAAAAATGGCTATGAAAAAATTAAAAATTGTTGCAGTGCCTTTGCTGCTATTGCTTATTTTAAGTTCGTGCACTTCCGTTAGGGTGCTTTCCGATTACGACAAGGATGCAAATTTTAACAACTATAAATCATATGCTTTTTATAAAACAGGCATTGACAAAGCCCAAATATCGGATTTGGACAAGAAAAGAATTTTAAGGGCCATAGAAGCCGAAATGAGCTCAAAAGGTTTCGTGAAATCAGAAAATCCCGACCTTTTGATAAGCATTTTTACCAAGGAGAAAGAACAAGTTGACATTTACAATAATTATTGGGGCGGTGGCTTTTATGGCTGGGGATGGAGTCCTTTCTATTGGGGACCCGGTTGGGGCGGCAGCAATGTCAGTACCCGCACGGAAGGCTCATTATATATTGACTTAATAGACGCCAAGAACAAGGAATTGGTTTGGCAAGGTAAAGGCGTAGGTGGCTTAGGCTACAACGGCAATATTGACAAAAAAGAACAACGCATTCGGGAATTTGTGTCCGAAATCTTGCAGGTTTACCCTCCAAGTGCCAATGCGGGAAAATAATATTCATACCATTGCAATAAATTATTGACCGCCCAAATTGGGCGGTTTTTTTATCCCTATTCTTTTGTGTCCAAAAATGGACTCCTTCAATATTGGTTTTGAATTCGGGAGTCCGTCCCTTTTTGTAACTTTACTGTACTTAAAAAGCGCATTGTGTCCTACGAAAGTAATTCCATCCTTGAAAAGCTGCCCAAGCACTTAAAGCAGTATATAAAACCCCAGAATTACGAGGACTATTCGGCCATTGACCAAGCTGTTTGGCGCTATGTAATGCGTAAAAATGTGGATTACCTAAGTAAAGTAGCCCACAAATCCTATTTGGATGGACTCGATAAAACAGGGATTTCAATCGATCATATTCCCAATATGTACGGTATGAACCGCATATTGAAGGAAATTGGTTGGGCTGCGGTGGCGGTTGATGGATTCATTCCTCCTTCGGCCTTCATGGAATTTCAAGCATACAACGTACTAGTAATAGCTTCGGATATTCGCCAAATAGATCATATTGAATATACCCCGGCCCCAGATATAATACATGAAGGTGCAGGACACGCCCCAATAATTGCAAACCCGGAATATGCCGAATATCTTAGGCGTTTTGGGGAAATTGGCTGCAAGGCAATTTCGAATGCAAAGGATTTTGAATTGTATGAGGCCGTACGCCATTTATCAATAATAAAGGAAGCCCAGGGAACACCAAAAAAAGAAATTGAGGATGCCGAGAAGCTGATTGATGAATTGCAAAAAAATATGGGTGAACCTAGTGAAATAGCCCTGATTCGAAATTTACATTGGTGGACTGTGGAATATGGATTGATCGGTACTATTAAAAACCCGAAAATATATGGTGCAGGCCTATTATCCTCTATTGGGGAAAGTGCATGGTGCATGACGGACAAGGTTAAAAAAATACCTTATTCCATTGAGGCTGCCCACATTTCATTCGATATTACTAAACCACAGCCTCAACTTTTCGTCACCCGTGATTTTGCATTTCTCAGTCAGGTCCTGGAAGAATTTGCAAATACGATGGCACTGCGCAAAGGGGGATTGGAGGGCATCAAAAAACTGATTGCATCAAAAGAATTGGGTACCATTGAGCTTAGTACAGGTTTGCAGGTATCTGGAAATTTTGAGAATGTAATTGAGTTTGGAGGCAAACCGGTCTATTTCCAGACCACGGGGAAAACCGCCTTATCCTATCGTGAGAAAGAGCTTGTGGGCCATAGCGCCAAACACCATAAAGAAGGATTTGGCTCCCCTATTGGCAAGCTGAAGGGAATTAACCTCGCTATCGAAGATATGAGTCCTAGGGACTTAAAAGCCTATAACATCTATGAAAGCGAAAAGGTATCCTTGGAATTTGAGGGGGGGATTACCGTAATTGGTGAAATAATTACCGGAACCCGAAACCTACAGGGAGAAATAATCTTAATAACCCTTAAGAATTGCACGGTAAGTCATGAGGGTAAAAAATTATTCAATCCCAATGAAGGGGTTTACCATATGGCCGTTGGTGAAAAGATAGTTTCTGCATTCAATGGCCCGGCGGATTTGGATAGTTTCAATCTCGTGAACCACAAAATAACCAGTTCTACGGTAAAACCCCAAAAGAACATCCAAAAAATGCAGCTTGAGAAATACTACCGGCAAATTCGTGATTTTCGTGAAGGCACAAATACCACTATTTCCCGAAATAAGGTATTTAAGGAAATCAAAGAGAAATTTCCATCCGACTGGCTGTTATCATTGGAACTTTATGAATTAGCGAAATTAAATGGTGACCTCATTTTTGCAAAGAAAATTTTGGAACACTTGGATACCCTAAAGCTCGATAATCCGAAAATTGGCAAATTGATCGATGACGGACTTAGCCTTGTGGACAAAATTCCAGTAGCTTAGCTGGGCAATCAAAATTGTACCTTCAACTAACTTTTAAAACCAGTCCCGCATGAAAAGATTGATTTGCACAGCGGTTTTTCTCCTATCTTTAGGTATGGCGAATGCGCAATCCCAACCAAACTATGATGAAAATAAAGTACCTGAATTTCAGGTGCCCGACCCTTTACTAACATTTAATGGCGAAAAGATAAAAACTTCCACAGCGTGGATTCAAAATCGAAGACCAGAACTTCTCACTTTCTTTGAAACCGAAGTTTACGGTAAGGTTCCGGATAGGCTTGATTCGGTTGACTTTAAAATTTTAGATCGGAATAACAATGCCCTTGGTGGAAAAGCAATTCGGAAACAGATAGCAATTACACTTACCAAAAATAACAAATCACTCAACTATAATCTCCTCATTTACCTTCCTGTAAAACAAGGCAAGGCACCTATCTTTTTAGGCTATAATTTTCATGGGAACCATACCATCAATACTGACCCGGCCATAATTATACCTACTGCCTGGAACATGAACAGTGCTGATCTAAAGATTGAAAACCATGTGGCAACAGAAGAATCGAGAGGCCTGAGGGCCAACCGTTGGGCCCTTGACAAGATTATTGATTCGGGCTTCGGTCTGGCCACCATTTACTATGGCGAAATTGACCCCGATAAAAATGATTTTAGTGATGGTCTCCATACCTTATTCTACAAAGAAGGACAGACGCATCCAGCAACCGAAGAATGGGGAAGTATTTCAGCTTGGGCCTTTGGACTAAGTAAAGCCATGGATTATCTTGTTCAGGATGACCAAGTTGATCAGGTCATTGTATTTGGACATTCCCGTTTGGGCAAAGCTTCACTATGGGCTGGTGCCACCGATGAACGTTTTTCAGGAGTAATAAGTAATGATTCCGGTTGTGGAGGGGCCGCACTGTCCAAAAGAAAATTTGGTGAGACAGTGGGACGGATCAATACGGCTTTTCCGCATTGGTTTTCCGATTCTTTTAAGAAATATAATGAAAATGAAGAATTGCTTCCCGTTGATCAACACGAATTATTGTCGCTTATCGCCCCGAGACCGCTTTATGTGGCAAGTGCCGAGGACGATCAGTGGGCCGATCCAAGGGGAGAGTTCTTATCTGCCTACTATGCAACCCCCGTATACAACCTGTTTGGCAAAGAAGGGATTAAGAATATAAAAATGCCGGCCACAAATCAACCCATACAAAATACACTGGCCTTTCATATTCGTACTGGCAAGCATGATGTTATAGATTATGATTGGGAGCAGTATATTGCCTGGGCAAAAACTTTCACCAAATAAGTAAAGCAAAAAGCACCTAATCTTTGGGCAACAATTCAGGTAGGTTTTGGTTCACGGGTTGATCATTATATACCAAGGTCCATCCCATGGAATTTGTCAAGATGTAAAATTTTGACAACTCGCTGAGCAATCTATTTCTGGCATTGCTTTTTAAAGTATAAGCTTCCACCTTTTTCATTAAGGAAACATTTATATTTCTTTTGATCTTATTGTAATCCGTTGCGTCGAATTGATTTAGATAATCGGCCGTTACATCATAATACTCGAAATCAGGATTTATTTTTATCTCTGGCTCAGGAATATATTCAATACGGAGTGTTTTGGTATCAGGATCAACCTCAAAATCAATTTTGCTCAAATCATAGGCAATTGTAACCTCGGCGTTAACCACGACCAACGCTTTTTTGTCAGCAGTAATCAATGGTCCGAATAATTGCTGCGAATCCCTATAATTGTAAACTTCGGCAAAATGGCCTTCAGTTACTATCAGCTTGGAAACATTTTTAATTTGCTGCTGGATTAGCATTGAGTTCTCTTCCAGAATAGATTTATCTTCTTTATTATCCCAACAAGCTCTGAAAATCCACATCGCTAGAAATGCGATAATTATACCTACTAATATTCGTTTCATTTTAAGTAATAGAACTTTGATGTAATTGACAGAATGAAAAAATCCTTTGGTAAAGGAATTTAAAAAATTAATTGTCGAAACCCATAAAAGGGTGTCCCTTCTTAAGGTACGTAATTTTATCGGCCAAAGATTTTAAGAATACCCGATGTTCTTCTGAATCGGGGTTAAAAGGACGATGTGCAAGCGCTTTTTGCACCGCATTTACTTCTTCCATTATTGGCAAGGCTTTAGGGGAAATCCAAACCAATTTAAATTTCTCCCAGATATAGTCTATGCCCAATTGATTTGGATGTACCATATCCCTTTCATAAAAACGATAGTCCCTTAATTCATCCATCATTAGTTCATAGGATGGAAAATAACTGATATTCCCGCCTTCTATAATTTCATGAAGTGCTGAGATCAAATGTGCTTTGGATCTTTGATTTTCAATAAAGCCGTCCTTAAGATGGCGAACGGGTGACACGGTTAAAATCAACTGTGCATCTTTATTTATCGAACGAACCAAACTGACGATATTCCTTATAGATATGGCTATCTCAGCTATGGATAATAATTTTTTGGCAAATTCCTTCTGCGGTACTTTGTGGCAAGTGGCAACGACGTTTTTGTCAATAATTTTTTGATATACCCAAGCCGTTCCCAGTGTCATTATGATATGTGTGGATTTGGTGATTTGTTGACGTGTTTTTTGCAAGCCTTCGTTCAGTTTTTGAAGTAGGGCTTTATTTGAAACGTCACTTAAATCGGAATGCACATCAAAACAATGCCACCTTTCGTACAGAAAAAAGATATCATCCTCAGTATATTTTTCTTTATTAACAGATTTTGAAATTATTTTCTCTATGGCCAATGGATGAAACAAAATGCCGAATGGGTTTTGTTGCATTTGGAATTTGAAATATTCCAATTTCTCCCCAATGTTCTCGACAAAGCAGGAACCTAAAAGCAGTAATTGACTTTGATAGTCAATTTGGTTTTCGCCCGTTTTTAATGGAATTTTGGTCTGAAGTTCCATGTATCAAAGATACGCCCTTACTTTTTCTAAGGCTTCCGCAATACCTGCTGGATTTTTACCCCCCGCTGTTGCGAAAAATGGCTGTCCACCACCTCCGCCTTGTATATATTTTCCGAGTTCACGAACGATGGTCCCTGCATTCAAATTCTTGGATGCAACCAATTCCTTTGAAATATAACATGAAAGCAACGCTTTCCCGTCCTGTTCGGTCGCAAAGAAAAGAAACAGATTCTTTTGGTCATTTCCCAAATCAAAAGAAAGGTCCTTGATGCCAGCGGCGTCCAAATCTATCTTTTTTGCCAAAAACTGAACTCCGTTTACCTCTTGTAGTTCCTTCAGCAAGTCGCCTTTTAGACCTTTGGCCTTATCCTTCAACAAATTTTCAACCTCTTTCTTCAACCTACTATTTTCTTCTTGTAGTGATTCTAAGGCCTTTACGGGATCCTGGGCATTATTCAAAACCTGTTTGATTTCAAGAAGGGTTCTATCATTTTCAAGGTAGAAATCTTTAACCGCATCGGATGTGATGGCCTCAATACGACGAATTCCTGCTGCAACTGCCCCTTCGGACTTGATCTTAAATTGCCAAATATCTCCGGTATTTTTAACATGGGTACCTCCACATAATTCAATGGATTGGCCAAAACGAACTGTTCTAACACTGTCACCATACTTCTCACCAAAAAGTGCCATGGCCCCTTCTTTCAATGCCTCTTTTACAGGAACATTCCTGTTTTCCTGCAAAGGAAGTTGTCCATCAATCCGTGCGTTTACAAAATTTTCTACATCCCTAAGTTCATCAGCGGTCAGTTTGGAAAAATGGGAGAAATCAAATCGCAAATATTTTGAATGCACGGCCGAACCCTTTTGCTCAACATGCACACCCAAAACTTCACGTAATGCCTGATGCAACAAATGGGTCGCTGTATGATTGGCTTCTGTTCGCTGTCGCTGCTTTTTATCTACAACCCCTTTAAAAATACCAGCGGTATGCTGGGGTATATTTTTTGTAAAGTGAAGAATTTCATTGTTCTCTTTTTTAGTATCCAGAATGTAGATCACATCCCCATTGGGAGCTTCCAAATAACCCTTATCGCCCACCTGGCCACCCCCTTCAGGATAAAATGGTGTATTGCTTAGAACCAATTGATATTGCTCGCCTTCTTTTTTGGAATTTATTTTTCGATATTTCACAATATCCGTGGCTGTTTCCAACTCATCATATCCAACGAACATTGAACTGCCGGTATCACGAAGTAGTATCCAATCTCCTTTTGAAGTCTCTGAAGCGGAACGTGAACGATTTTTCTGTTCCTGCATCGCCTCCTCAAATCCCTTTTCATCAAGCGAATATCCTTTTTCCTCTAAAATAAGGGCCGTTAGGTCAATGGGAAAACCATAGGTATCGTATAGTTCAAAGGCCTTTCTACCATTGATCTCTTTACTTTTTGATTTCTTGATGACGTTGTCCAAAAGCACCAAACCTTGTTCCAAGGTATTCAGAAAGGAATGTTCTTCCTCTTTGATGACATTCTCAATGAGTTGATGTTGGTCCTTTAATTCGGGAAAAGCTCCACCCATGGTATCAGCAAGCACTTTTGTCAATCGATACATGAAAGGCTCTTTAGTTTCCAAAAAAGTAAAGCCATACCGAATGGCACGCCTTAAAATACGGCGGATCACATAACCCGCACCTGTGTTGCTGGGTAACTGACCATCCGCAATTGAAAAGGCCACTGCACGTATATGATCCGCAATAACACGAATCGCAATATTGGTCTCTTCCTTTTTGCCGTATTTGGAATTGGTGATAGTTTCTATCTCTCGGATAATCGGAGTGAAAATATCTGTATCGTAATTGGATTTTACGCCCTGCAATACCATACACAAACGCTCAAACCCCATTCCAGTATCAACATGCTTTGCTGGCAGGGATTCCAATTGTCCATTTGCTTTTCTATTGTACTGCATGAAAACCAGGTTCCATATTTCAACTACCAATGGATGGTCCTTATTAACCAAGCTTGCACCTGGAATTTTGGTCTTTTCCTCAGCGGAACGTATGTCTACATGAATCTCGGAACACGGACCACATGGGCCTTGGTCTCCCATTTCCCAAAAATTATCTTTCTTATTACCAAGTATGATACGGTCTTCAGGTACAATTCCTTTCCAAAGCTCAAAGGCTTCCTTATCCAACTCAAGATTATCAGAATCCTTACTTCCCTCAAAAACAGAAACATAGAGTATATCTTTATCTATTTTTAATACATCGGTGAGTAATTCCCAAGCCCATTCAATTGCTTCCTTTTTGAAATAATCGCCAAAACTCCAATTTCCCAACATCTCGAACATGGTATGGTGGTATGTATCTTTACCAACTTCCTCCAAATCATTGTGTTTTCCACTTACCCGAAGACACTTTTGGGTGTCCACGACACGGTTGTTTTTAGAGACTGTATTACCCAAGAAAAACTCCTTGAATTGGTTCATACCGGCGTTGGTGAACATGAGTGTTGGATCATCTTTGATGACCATGGGTGCAGAAGGCACAATCTTATGCTTTTTTCCTTCAAAAAAATTTAAAAATTGGGTTCTGGTTTCCTTGGAATTCATAGAAAATGGTAAGCTTTTTATAATTTTAACGGTTTGTACAAAACAATTTTTATATTTGTTTGTTCTGTTAAAACGAATGCACAAAAATAGGATAAAATCCATTCATGTCTAAAGTAAAATATTACTACGATCCGGACACCCTCTCGTACCGCAAGATAGAACCTAAGAAATCGTTGCGATATCGAAATATTGCTCTGTTCTTTTTGGGATCTATCCTTTTTGGACTTTTGTGCCTTGTTTTTTTATTGAATACCAACCTCATAAATACCCCAAGAGAGCTTTCTTTGCAGAGAGAGGTTAAAAACTATGAATTGCAGTTTGAACTTCTTAATAAGAAAATGGACCAAATAGATGATGTCCTTGGCAATATAGCGGAAAGGGACAACAATATTTATCGATTGTATTTCGAAGCAAATCCTATTCCTGATGAACAACGAAGGGCGGGTTTTGGCGGCGTAAACCGCTATAAAGACCTTGAAGGTTTCAACAATTCGGAAATGATAATTGCCACTACGAAGCGTTTGGACATCATTAAGAAGGAAATGGCCATACAATCAAAATCTTTGGATGAGATCACTGTCCTAGCTGCAGAAAAGGAAAAACTTCTGGCGGCCATACCTGCCATTCAGCCTATAAACAATGAAGATTTGACAAGAATGGCCTCTGGTTATGGCTGGCGTTCCGATCCCTTTACCAAAGCTAGAAAAATGCATTGGGGAATGGATTTCACGGCTCCAAAAGGTACCGCTATTTATGCATCGGGTGATGGTAAGGTGACACGAGCCGATAATAATTCCTCTGGGTATGGCAAACACATACGTATTGAACATGGTTATGGCTATGTGAGTCTTTATGGTCATTTGAGTCAATACAATGTCACAGTAGGACAAAAAGTTAAAAGAGGGGATTTAATTGGGTTTGTGGGTAGTACTGGAAGGTCTGAAGCACCTCATTTACATTACGAAGTCTGGAAGGACGAAGATCGAATAAACCCGATCAATTTCTATTACGGAAGTTTGACTCCCGAAGAATTTGAGAATATGCTGAAATATGCGAATCAGGAAAACCAATCGCTGGATTAATGCAAGTAGACTTACCTGAAAAGAGATATTATGGAATTGGGGAAGTAGCCAATGCCTTTGGCGTAAATACCTCTTTAGTCCGTTTTTGGGAAAAGGAGTTTGATGTTTTAAAACCCAAAAAGAACGCAAAAGGCAATCGTAAATTTACTCCTGAGGACATCAAAAATCTCCAAATAATCTATCATTTGGTAAAAGAACGTGGTTTTACCCTTGAAGGTGCAAAGATTCACTTGAAGGAAGGAAAACAGAAAACCTTGTCCCGATTTGATATCATCCAAAAATTGGAAAAGGTTAAATCAGAGCTTCTGAAAATCAAAGATCAACTATAATCGAACACTAACTAATAATTATAATAAGCACTAAAATGAAAAAAGGATTAATTGCATTGATTGTTCTAGTTGTTATCGCTTTTGGCCTCTATCAATGGGCTGTAGGTTTTAACAATACTGCGGTTGAATATGAAGCGGCCGCAAAAACGGCTTGGTCAAACGTGGAAAGCTCATACCAGAGAAGAAATGACCTGATAGGAAATCTTGTAAAAACTGTGCAAGGTGCGGCAGATTTTGAACGCGGCACATTGACCGATGTTATAGAGGCACGTGCAAAAGCCACCTCAACTACTATTGACGCCAACAATCTTACGCCGGAAAAGATGGCGGCATTCCAAGAGGCCCAAACTGGACTTACCGGCGCATTGAGTAAGCTAATGGTTGTCGTGGAGAGGTACCCAGAATTAAAGGCCAATCAGAATTTCTTGGAACTTCAATCCCAATTGGAGGGAACAGAAAATCGAATCAATGTGGCAAGGGACCGCTACAATGAAACGGTCAACACCTATGACGTGCATACTACCAAATTTCCGGGTAAACTATTAGCTGGCCTTTTTGGGTTTAAGGAGATGGCGCGCTACAAGGCAAATCCAGGCTCTGAAAATGCACCAGACGTGAACTTCGAATTTAAATAGCCCCATGTCCAGAGTAGAGGATTTTTTAACAGCCGACGAAGAGCAGGAAATCGTTCGTGCCATTTTGGAAGCTGAAAAAAATACTTCGGGGGAAATACGGGTTCATATTGAGGGGCATACTCGCCTAGAACCTATGGATCGGGCGATTGAGCTATTTCAAATTCTCAAAATGAACAATACCAAACAGGAAAATGGCGTATTGATCTATGTGGCCGTTAATGATCGGAAGTTCGCAATTTATGGCGATCAGGGTATCAATAAAGTTGTACCGACCAATTTTTGGGATGCTACCAAAAACGAAATTCAAGAAGAATTTATAAAAGGAAAATTCAAAGAAGGTATTGTAAAAGGAATACTGAAGGCGGGTAAAGAGCTAAAAAGATTCTTTCCCTGGAATCAAAATGACACAAATGAATTAAGCAATGAAGTATCAAAAGGTTAGTCTTCTAGCTTGTTTGTTTTTGTGGTGCGCCGCCGTTCTTGCCCAATTCCAAATACCTCAAAAACCCACTGTTCAAACCAGTGTTTACGATTATATAAATCTTTTATCTTCCGTTCAGAAAAAAGATTTGGAAACGAAACTTATTAGGTATTCCGATAGCACTTCTACCCAAATTGTCGTTACTATCATTAGTTCAACCGAAGGAGAGGATATTAACTATTTAGGAGCCCAGTGGGGTCAAAAATGGGGAATTGGGCAAGCCGGCAAGGACAACGGTGTGCTTGTACTATTGGCGAAAGACGACCGTAGGATCGCAATCAACACTGGTTACGGTGCAGAAGGTAACCTAACGGATGCCATGTCGCGAAGAATTATCGAAAATGTAATCATTCCTCGATTCAAACAAGATGATTATTATGCTGGTCTCGATGAAGGATCTGATGCCATTTTCCAAGTACTCAGCGGCGAATTCACCGAAGATCGGACTTTTGAGGATGGCGGTGGATTTCCACTTGGAGCGTTCCTTCCCATTCTAATTTTTATCATTATTTTGATTGTCCTTTCTAGTAGAAATAGGCGCAATGGCGGCGGCAGTGGTGGAAGAGGTTCGGGTGGGCCTAGCATTTGGGATATGATCATTCTAAGCAATATGGGACGCAGTGGCGGTTCTGGCGGAGGCTTCGGAAGTGGTGGAGGCAGCTTTGGCGGCGGAGGTGGATTTGGTGGCGGCTTCGGTGGCGGTGGCTTTGGAGGCGGTGGCGCTTCGGGAGGTTGGTAAAATCCTTCTCTTGTATTGGTTCTATATTTGCTCAAGATAACCACATAATTAGTTTAGGGATTCCAGATTGTCTACCCCAAAAAATTAATACATTAGATACTTCAACCAACTTTATATGTCTAAAACCAAAGACTTTTTCAGAAACCTTGGGCCTGGTCTGCTCTTTGCCAGTATGGCAATTGGAACATCACATTTGGTATTATCGACAAAGGCTGGAGCTCAATATGGATGGATTATGATAATCCCCATAATATTGGCGAATATTTTCAAGTATCCCTTTTTTGAATTTGGAGTACGTTACACCCATACCACGGATAAAACTTTAATAGAAGGATACCTTAATAGGGGGAAAGGGTATCTCTGGTTTTACGCCTTTATCACCCTCATCACCACTTTTACCATTTTGGCGGCCCTGTACACTGTAACAGCGGGTCTTCTCATCAACTTGTTCAAAATTCAAGGGGTATCCATTGCATTGACGGCTTTGGGGCTTTTTGCTTTCATAAGTGCCGTATTGATTGTCGGAAGGTATAAACTAATGGAAGTTTCTTTGAAATTGATAGTTTCCATATTGTTTATCGCACTACTGGTTACCACAGGATTGGTAATTTATAGTGGTCAGGTGCCAAAAGGTGCCAATTTTGAGCCTTTGCCACTTTTTAATGAGGCCGGTATTCTTTTTGTAATTAGCCTTATGGGTTGGATGCCCACTACCGTTGAAGGTTCTAGCTGGGTGAGCTTATGGAGCATTGAAAAATGGAAAAACAAGGAAGGTAAACCTACTTTAAAACAGTCGTTGCAGGAATTTAACTTCGGTTATTTGATGACCGCAATATTGGCTATCTTCTTTTTGACCATTGGGACCATGACCCTTTATGGCACCAATACCGAATTAAGCGGAAGTGCTGTCACCTTTGCAGATCAGGTGGTTAAGCTCTTTACCACCCATATTGGATCTTGGGCATATATATTTATTGCGGTTTCGGCTTTTGCTACGATGTTCAGCACCTGTATGACCGCGCATGATGCTATTTCCAGGGTAAGTATCGATATACTGCATCTACTCTCGCCGAAGGCTTTATTCAAAAGAACTAGGTCCTTTTATGCCCTAACCGTTTTGATTTTGGCAGCAGTAAATTATGTAGTGATTGCAGCCTTTTCGGCGAACATGGGAGAGCTTGTTGAATTGGCAACATTTGTATCGTTTGTGGTTGCCCCAATAATTGGGTATATGAATCTTAAAAATGTAATGAGCACAGATGTCCCTAAAGAACATAGGCCCCACAAATGGTTGCAGATACTCACCTATTCGGGAATCGTGTTTTTGACCTTTTTTTCCCTTTTGTATTTTTGGATGAAAATTTCATGAACTTGGTGAAGCCAAATTCGTTTTCAAATCTAATTCAATTGATCTTCATTGATGACTACGAACAAATTTCGTTCGTTTTGCTTATGTAGGAAGTCAAGGCAATAAACCCCGTCTTTACAACTATTGATTATTTTATCTTCGCCATAACCCACGGCTGCGGAGATATTTTCACTTTTAACGCCATTCTTTAATAGGTACCCCTTAATTACATCGGCACGTTTTTGCGATAACTTTTTATTGGTAGTGCTATTGCCACGACTGTCTGTATGCGATTCTATGCGTAATTTTATTTGTGGGAATTTTTGAATGACACCGACCACCTTATTTAATTCCGTTTCAATATCGGAAGTTATATCGCTGCTGCCCTTCATAAAATAGAAATCCTTTAATTTCAAAACCGGCTCATTGTCCTTTTCAACAATGGCATCATCCAAAAATAACATTTCAATATTCAAAGGATCTTTTAAAAGTTGCTCAATTCTGTTTTTATCAAGGGAGGTGGAATAGGATGAGTATTTTTCCTTTCGTACTTCTACCAATACATTATCTCGCCAAGGTATTTCTAAATTATATTTCCCATCAGCATTGGTGACAACCTCTTTTAAAACATTTTTTTCAGGATCAAGGATTGTGATTGTGACATTCTCGATTCCGTCGGTTGAATTGGGGTTTGCAACTAATCCTCTAATTATTAATGTTTTAAGTCCAGGTAATGAATTCATGCTAAATCCATATATATCATCACCACCCTTGCCCCCACTCCTATTGGAAGCAAAATACCCCGTATATCCTTTTTGAACATCACTCTTTATTATGAACCCAAAGTCGTCCAAGGTAGAATTAATTGTACCACCCAAATTAATAGGAATGCTAAACTGCTCCCCTTCCTGAATATTGGATTTATACACATCCATTCCTCCAATGCCATAAAAGACATCCGATGAGAAATAAAGACTATTTTCGAAAATATAGGGCGAGATTTCATTGCCAGGCGAATTGATCCGAGGTCCCAAATTAATGGGCTGGGACATAATCTGTCCGCCATTTGTTACAACATAATACAAATCGGTCCCTCCAAATCCGTCCTTAAAATTAGCGGCAAAATACAATCTGCCATTGGCCTCATCAAAGAAGGGGTAGTAGAATGACGTGCTTAGATCTTTCAATAAATATTGAAAAGATCCGCTATAATCCACCGCACCCATAGCCAGTGCATTTTTTCCGTCCTTATCAAATGATAGCTGATCTCCCTGTGCATTGGAAAGTATGTAATATAAAACCTCTTTTTCACTTGCGTAATAAGGCGTAGACTTATGATATTTAGAATCGGGCACCCCAGTAAAAACATCAGAATTTACAATATTTCCATCGGGATTGATCCTTGCAACATAAATATCGAGATAAGACTCACCCGTAGGATTGTACACTTTTCTTGATTTTTGTACCCTGCCGCTGCTAAATAGAAGCTTATCCTTATAAAATGTTGGTGAAAAATCCGATTGTGGGCTATTGCTATTTACGTTTACCAATTTAACTTCTTGTTTATCTCCCGTATCTGTTCCCAGAAGTTGGAAGTTAAATTCCGCATTTTCAATTAGTTCATTGGACAATGATTGTCTTTTTGAATTTAAGAATGCCTTTATTCTTTCTGTATCGGAAATCTTGGATAGACTTTGAAGCATTTTATTAAACCTGTGATTGGACATCAACGTATCCTTCTTATTCATGTCCAGATAAATTCTTGAGGCATTTTTATAATCACCTGTCTGAAAATACGAATCCGCAAGATTCAAATACTGGTCATTTGTTAAAACTGCCTTCCCCATTTCTTTTTGATATTCACGAATGGCAGCTGCATAGTCATATTGGTAAAAATAGATGTCAGCCTTGGATTTTTTCTCTTGCGCATACCCGAAGGCCACTATGAAAAATAACAGTATGGAGATTCTTAGCTGCATAATACTATCCTGTTTAGAAGAACCTAGGGGTATCAATTTGTTTTGGTTTTCCCTTGGCATTCTGCTCATTGTTCTTATCCTCTTTATTGCCACTGCCCAAATAAAACTTCAGTATCAACTCATGGGAACCATTATTGAATTTTCCCAAAGGATTCGTAGTGTAATCGTACGAATAACCCACAAAGGTACTGCTTGAAATTTGAAAGCCAGCGAGTGCACTTACCGCACTATTTAATCGATAGGATGCACCTGCCGTAAATTTTTCATTGATTAAAAAATTTGCGGAAATATTGGTGTTCAAAGGGGCACCTTTTAGGTAATTCAACAAGAAAGCGGGTTTGAACTTTAACTGATCTGATAAATTGAAAACATAACCACCAATAAAGTTGAATTGTAGTTTGTCTTCAACAATGGTGGCGACATCATCATTATAAATTCCGTCGGTCAAAAATGTTGGCGTTGAGGCACCCAAATACCAAATATCATCTTCAAACATAAACAAACCTGCACCTAAAGTTGGGTAGAACTTATTAATATTCTGATTGTTCAAAGGTTCACCAGGGTTTTCAAAGGTCCCTTTGGAAAAATCGACATTCAGAAGTGCCCCGCCAACATCCATACCAAAAGAAAGTCTAATAGTTTCAGACAATTCAACCTGGTAGGAATAGGCCAAATCAATATACGTCTGGGTAGATGGCCCCAATTGATCGTTGACCACATTAAATCCCAGACCATGCTTATTGTTTTCAAAAGGCAAGTTTATACCCGCACGAATGGTTCTTGGGGCCCCGTCAATATCCAACCATTGCGCCCTATATAAAAGGGATATTTCCGGCTTTTCAACAGAACCTACATAGGCAGGGTTAAAACTCCCAATATTGTACATGTACTGTGTATATTGCGGTTCCTTTTGGGAGTAACCCATATACACATTGCATATGGCAACTAGACCAATGAATAAATAAAGGAATCTGTCTTTAGGCTTTCCTAATTTGTAAACCATTGATTTTAATTATCTTATAAGCTGAATCCAGCCCTTACTTATTTGTGGGCCCTGCCCATTATTTAAATCGAATTCAAGCACGTAAAAATAGGTTCCGGCCGGTGCGTCCTCGTTTTTCCAAGTACCGTCCCAAACTTCCGCTTCTCGCTGATCAACATCATCAAACGAATCATTTCCTTCAAAAACCAATGCGCCGTATCTATTAAATATTTGTATGGAATATACCAAAGGCACTAAGGGTCTTTCATCCGAATCAAAATCAGTCCTGTTGATTTTTAAGACCTCATTGGTTTCATCACCATTTGGTGAGAACTGATTGTACAAAATTCCAACATCCACCTTAGTAGCAGTACTCACTTTAATCGTGACAAAATCTTCGTTGTTCGCCAAATTATCATCACCCCCAAGTATCCTCGCGGTATTCACAAAAATTCCTTCCCTGGGTACCAGCACTTTTATGGTCAATGTTGCAACGCTATATTGTGCCAAACTCGGTATAGTCCATCGCCCAGTCTCAACAATATAGGTTCCAACGTCCGAAGTGTGCGAATTGTAAATAAACTTTGGCAAAGAATCATTATCCTGAATTACATCTTCAACGACAATATTGGTCATTGGGGCCGATTCTGTGGATTGATTTGTGACCCTAATAGTAAATGTCACCTCATCACCGACCAACGGACTAACACTTACGGCTCTTTTCTCCAATAAAAGATCATAGCCAGGAGGGTATCCCAATGAAACATTCACTGTGGCACTATCATTGGCCCCATTTGCATCTGCCGGCGAAGATGCCAAAAGTTCAGCGGTATTTGAATATACCCCATCCTCTAGAACCAAAACCGTAATTTCCAAAGTAGTATTGGCATTTGGTTCTAACTCGGCAATATCCCAAACCGAAGTTTCGGGATCATAACTACTACCTTCCGCCGCCTCATGGGAGACATATTCAAAACCGGTCTCCAATAGTTCACCTATCTGAGCACTCTGCAATGGCGTGTCTGATACATTCGTAACGGTTACCGTAAATGTAACGGTTGAACCCAAGGATGTATTTGGGCTATCAACTTCTTTTTTAATTTCCAGATCAACTGGACAAAGTCCACTCGTAACATTGGGCACACAAGGGTTTGAATTATTGGGATCCAATTGATCTACGACGCCATCGTTGTCCTCATCCAAAATAATGGATTCGAGTGCGTCAATTATTCCGTCGTTATCTTGATCCAAGGGGTTGTTGATGTCAGGCCCAACCTCAACACCATCATTTATGCCATCATCGTCGGTATCGGCGTTGTTGGGTTCCGTGCCTAAGGCTTGTTCTGTTCCACCAAATAGGCCATCACCATCATTATCCGTATCACAACTGCTTACCGAAATTGTCACCGATTCCGAATCGTTCGTACAAGGTGCCTGTGCTCCAGTTGTGGTAAAGGTGTATACATAATTACCATCTGGAACACCCACAAAATTTACCACATTTTGAGGATCAGGTACGACGTTCTGAGGGCCCGATGTAAACACCCAAACCCCTGCAGAGGCACCTGTAAGTTGATTGTCTAAGTCCACAGTTGTTGTACCGTAGGTTGCATTGCTACAGGACGATGTATTATTTGCAATACCAGCGCTCACGGTGGGATTAACGGTCGCAACCACCGCGACTCTTGGTGAGCTTGTACAAGTATTCGCAAAAGCCTCCACATAATACGTGGTCGTCTGGGTTATATTTGGACTGTAATTTGATAAGTTATTTACGGCCGTACCACCCGTTAAGGCAGTATACCAACGAACTTGACCACTTGAAGCGGTAGCAGAAAGGTTTACAACCCCCGGACCACAGCGTGTATCTCCGTTTGAGTTGGTAATTGTTGGGGTTGTACCAAGCGATATATTAACAGTTAAGGTGGGGCTTGGGCAATTGTTTACGTCATCCCAGAAAAACCCATAATACGTACCGCCATTCTCAAGCGGGTTGTTGACCGCCGCAGGAGTCAAATGAGCGCTTTCATCACTGGCATTTGAATTTGTACTCCATCGTATGTTCGCAGTATTACTGGTGGTATAGTCATTTAAACTAACATCAATTACGTCACAAAAGTTGGTAGGAGTTGCTGAATTCAAAACCGGTGCAGTGCCCCCAGCAGCGCAAGTATCGTCATTATTTATTGTTCCTGTCGCATTACCACTTCCTGTTAGCAATACCCCATTTGTTGGTGTTCCCAGTTGTACGGTAAATGTCTCATTGGCCTCGACCAGTGCGTCGTTGATTATGGCTACGGTTATATTTCTAGTTTCATTAGCTGTTCCCGTAAAGGTTAGTGTTCCTGGTGTCGCCGTAAAATCAACGCCACTTCCCATAGCCGTTCCATTGCTAAAAGTATACCCTACCTGCGTTCCTCCAGGAACCGCATTATCCAATGTTACAACAAATACTAAGTTTCCGCTTACCACATTCTCCAATACAGCTGAGTTAGCAATCGATAAATTGGCATTATCATTATCTTCTATCGTTATTGTAGCATTATCAGGGCTCCCAACTACATATCCGGGCCCGCTGGCCAAAGTAAGGGATACTGTCTCATCACCTTCCACATCGTTATCATTCACAGGTGCAATAACTATATTGGCAGTCTGAGAATTATTGGGCACATTGACACTCGCGCCAATATTGGCATAATCGGAAACATGAGTTGCACTTCCTGAACGAGTGAAATTGACCGTAATGGGGCTACCAGTAGCGTTAACTTTACCTAAATTGATAGTAAAAGTGCCTGTTTGGTTCGCAGGGGTTGACTCTGCAGCGGTGGCGTCAGTCACAGAAATTGATGCGGAAGCTACATCATTATCTACAATATTAACTGCTGCTGTATTTGGAGCACCCACAGTGTAACCTGGACCATTTGATAGGGTCAGTGTTACGATTTCAGAATTCTCAATTAAATTATCATCTATAGGAATAATTGTCACAACTGCAGTTTGTTGCCCATTCGGAATCCCGATACTGGTGCCAATATTCGTATAATCGGTATCGTTGATTGCAGCTCCACTTGTATTAAAATTGATAGTTATCGGCCCACCCGTTGCGTTGACTCCACCTATGTCAACAGTGAAAGCACCCGTTTGATTTGCCGGCGTAGCTTCGGTTGCATTGGCATCTGTAGCCAAAATAGTAACTATGGCAACATCATCATCAATAATATTAGCCACATCGGTATTTTGAACAATCGTACCGGAATCCGAGTTGGTAAGTGTTATTTGTATTGTTTCATTGCTTTCGATCAGTGCATCCTGCAAAGCCGGAATTGAAATATCTACAAATGAGCCAAAGAAGTTGCCCGGAATCGTGACCGAAGAGCTCGCAGGAGCAGTATAATCAACCCCAGAAGTAGCCGTCCCACCTGAAATGACAAAATCAACTATTATATCATTGCTGTTAAGGGGAAGACTACTGGAAACCCGGAATATTGCATTTTGACTTCCATCTTCGTTGGCATCATTTATTGCCGCAACAGAAATACTTTGGCCATATACCCAAGAACTCAGAAAAAAACAGGCAACAAGAAGTAAACCTTTAAAAAGAGTAGGTTTATTCATAAGGGGTAAATTTTGGGTTCTTTTCATTTTCATAGACTGGTCTTTGAATAGCATTCAAAGTGAAGCAAGCAGTTTTTATTTAAAAAATGGGACTCAATATTACTAAAAAAATAACCTACCACCTTAATTACAGGTTCAAATATGGGTTTTTCGGTTGAAATACCCAGAATTGACCTACAGTATATCTACGAGATAACCGCGGAAAAGGCCTCAACAGAAGGTTCAATTTTTTTAGCCAATCCTTGCAAAACAGATCCGGGCCCCACTTCTATAAAGGTTTTTGCACCGTCCTTGACCATATTGCGCACGCTTTGTGTCCATTTGACCGGTGCAGTAAGTTGCAGCATCAGATTTCGTTTAATGTCACCTGCGGAATGTACAGCCGTGGTCGGAACGTTCTGATAAATGGCACATTTAGGCTCATTGAAAATCGTATCTTCAATAGCGGCGGCAAGTTCTTCCCTGGCAGGTTCCATGAGCGGGGAATGAAAAGCACCCCCTACCGGTAAGACCAAAGCCCGCCGTGCACCCGCCTCTTTGAGGTTCTGGCATGCCAAGTTCACGGCTTCAATTTCGCCGGAAATCACCAATTGCCCAGGGCAATTATAATTGGCTGCCACCACTATACCCGGAGTTTCACCACAAATTTTCTCAACAACAGAATCATCCAACCCTAAAACGGCCGCCATCGTACTGGGTACGAGTTCACATGCCTTTTGCATGGCAAGTGCCCTTTTCGAGACCAATCGAAGTCCGTCATCAAATCTAAGGGTCCCATTGGCTACCAAAGCAGAAAATTCACCTAGAGAATGACCTGCCACCATGTCCGGTTTAAAATTCGCGCCCAATACTTTACTAAGTACTACGGAATGTAAATATATGGCAGGTTGTGTGACCTTTGTCTCTTTTAAGTCCTCAGCTGAACCTCGGAACATCGTTTCCGTTATGGAAAAACCCAAAATAGCATTCGCACTATCAAAAAGCTCTCTTGCAACAGGGTATTTCTCGTACAAGTCAAGCCCCATTCCGACAAATTGCGCTCCCTGACCAGGAAAAATATATGCGTTCATAGTTTTCTATTTTAAAGGTTCAAAAATAAGCATTATTGATGGTTTAAAATGAGCGTTTTGCAGTTAATAGGGAATATTGGAGTTTTGAAGACTACTTGAACCAACTTGCATATTTTACATAGTTGTTGGCTATCCTATCGATTTCCCCTGAACTTAGTTCTGGACTAATATCCTTGATCTTCTTGGCGGGCATACCGGCAAAAATAGACCCTGAGGGTACTATAGTGCCCTGGGTTACCACAGCTCCCGCGGCAATGATGCTGTTGCTTTCCACAATACAACCATCCATGACAATGCTGCCCATTCCTATCAATACATTGTCCTTTATGGTGCAGCCATGAACAATTGCGCTGTGACCTATTGAAACATTATTGCCTATAGTAGTGGGAAACTTTTGATAGGTACAATGAATGACCGCACCATCCTGCACATTGACTTTGTTCCCTAATTTGATAAAATGCACATCTCCTCTCAGCACGGCATTGTACCAAATACTGCACAGATCGCCCATTTGTACATCGCCAACTATGGTCGCATTCTCTGCAATAAAACAGTCTTCACCAAATTCCGGTGTCTTTCCATTTATAGTTCTGATTATCATTACAATCTTGGTTGTTAAGTGCTCGATGTCAGGTGTTCGATGCAAGGGGTTTCTTGTACAAACTACTAAATTTTATTCCTGAAAGCGACCATCATATTCATCAGTTTATAAGCGTCATTATAATATTTTTCCAAAGTTTATTCATCAACATATTTACGGTTGTTAGCTTTGTACAAACATGTAACCACTTCGGCCAAAGACCGTATGGCGTAGCCCATAAATTTTCTGAACTCCGGTTTGGATTGTAAAATAGATCCCTCGGAAATATTTAAGGCAATGGAATCGGCGGCCCTGCATACCTGCGATGACAAATTATAAATTTCCTTTTTAGGAAAACTATTGGCCAAATTGTCCATATTCTCTCCCAAGACCATTGCACTTTGCCAGATATTGAGTTTTTCAAATTTAAATTGCATAATCTGTTTTTATGTTAGGAACTTGATTTGAGAAACATTTAGCATCAAACATCGCACACCAAGCATCGAACCTCAAACTTCTTGCCCCCAGTTCAAAAATACGCCAAAAGATCTTTCTTTTTAGAAGCAGAAACCATCAATTCCTTTCCATTGGAAACGACTACGCTACCACCTTTCCCTTTTTTATATTTTACCACCTCATTGACATTCACAATATATGATTTATGGATACGGGCAAATGGAAATTCCAGCAACGCATCCTCAAAATACTTTAAAGTTTTGCTCACAAGGATTTTCTTGTTTTCAAGATAGATCTCCGTGTAATTGTCATCGGCCCTGCAATAAAGGATTTCAGAAATATTCAAGACCTGAAAACCATCAATCTGCGGAAGTGTTATCTTTCCTTCAATGTTTTTGATCTTTGGCCGCAATACCTTATTCTCCAAGGAGGCTTCTTTTTGCTTTATTTCCGAAACATAGTCTACCGCCTTCACCAATTCATCAATGTTTATAGGTTTCATTAAATAATAGGCCGCATGATTGTTTAGTGCATCCATGGCATACTGGTTATACGCCGTTACGAACACGGTTTCAAATGTGCGGTCAGGAACTTTTTCCAATAAATCGAATGCGTTGCCAAATGGCATTTCAACATCCAGAAAAACAAGGTCCAGCTCATTCTTAGCAATAAGGTCCAGACCCTCTTGAATGGTAGATGATTCCCCTATCAGGTTGACTTTTTTGCAGTATTTAGCCAAATAATTACGTAATATTTCCCTGCTATTGGCTTCATCCTCAACGATTATCGCATTTAATTTCATGTATTTATTTTTATTGTCCGCCCGTACCGTTCGGACCTGTTTTTCAAAGATCACATGTAGCATCCATATTAACCATTCCCATGTGCGACGAAACTTTCGGTCATGGATGTTTCATCAGTTCTTCTTTAAAGTAAATTTCACTTTGGTACCTGAACCATTATTCTCTAAATTGGAAATGACCACATCTACCTTATCCTTGTACATCTCATTTAAGATGGCGATTCGTTTTTTGATATTCCCCATGCCTTTGGACTTCTGCTTTTTTTGGTTCTGGGTTTTTAGTTCGGCCGATTTACTTCTACCAATCCCATTATCCTCTATCATTATCTCTATCGAATTGGCATCCTTACGGTGTAAATTAATATGCAAGAATCCTTTTTCTTCTTTATATCGAAGTCCGTGCCAAATGGCATTTTCAATATAGGGTTGCAATAACATGGGTGGAATCTGATACGCATCCACATCAATTTCAGCATCAACATTAATTTCATAATCGAACTTATCCGAAAATCGGGAATGTTCCAATTTTGTATAAAGTTCAAGCAGTTCAATTTCTTTGGAAAGCGGAATAAAATCCTCCTCGGAGTTTTCCAGGACGGCGCGCATCAAAGTCGAGAAATCACTTAAATACCTATTGGCACTCCTTTCGTCGCTCTTTGATATATAGGTATTTACAGAATTCAGGGCATTGAAAATAAAGTGTGGATTCATTTGCGACCTTAATGATTTTAATGCCAATAAATTATTGGCCAACTTTTGTTGCTGATTGCTCCTATAAAAGAAAAAGGCGGCCAATCCTGTTAAAATCATACCCACCAGCAAAGAATATATGATCCACTTTTGCCGTTTGCTATTCTCTTCAATAAGTTGTTGCTCGGTTAATGCCAAATCATATTTACTTTGTGAGAGTTCCCTCTCTTGTTCCAATCCCGTGATGCGGCTCTGCTTTGAAGCAATTTCACGGTTGAACCTTGCAGCCCTGGAAATTTCCTGCTCTTTCCGAACATACAACGTGTCTACAACCGCCACATATTTTTGATAGGTTTCCAAGGCTTTTGAATAATCCCCTTTGTACTTGTACACTTCGGACAATTTTCTTGTTGCATCTTTTTGAACGATAAGGTCGTCCTCGGAGTCCGCTTCTTCTATACTTTGTTTCAAATAGGGAATTGCCTGATCATATTTGTCCTGTGCAATATAGGCATTGGCAATTTTATAATTTATTCGCTGTGCACTTATAGTATCCAACGTTACGGAAGGTGAGGACTTGTTGGGAACAGATTTTGGCAATTTTTTCAGTTCATCAAGACTTTTTTTACGCAGTGCGATTTCATCGTTGTAAGAACTTTTTTGATTGTAAAAATCGGCCACTTTTTCTTTTTCCTGTACGGCTCTTTGTAAGGTTTGTGTGTTGGCCAGTTCAAGTGAATTCCCATAAAAAGCCTCCGCTTCCTGCAAACGATCCTCTTTAGAATAAGCATCGCCGATCTTTGAGTTTAAATCGGTCATTTTTGGGGTTATCTGATTCTTTTGTGCAATTTTCAATCCTTCCTCATAAAAGGCCACGGCCTTATCAACCGAATTTAGTCCCGAATAGGTATCTCCTAAAATTTCAAACAATTCAACGCTTTGAAATGGAACCAAATTTTTAATTTTTGTCATGGGCTGTAGCAAGGCCTCAGCTTCTTTGTAAGAACCTATCAGAACCAAAACTTTGCTCAACAATAGTGTGGTGCGAATCGTTTTATTGGCTTCCAAAGCATCCTTATAACTTGTGACTGCGAGATCGTACTGCTTATGATACTGATACACTTCGCCAAGTGCTGTCAGTGATTCTGCTAACTGCTTTTTATCGGCCCGCTTTCCTAATTGAGCAATGGATTGCGTAATAAAATCGATGCTCTTCGCAATGTCGGTACGCTTATAAACATTGGCTGAATCTAAGTAGGCCTTGTGAATTGATACCTCACGTCTCGAAAGGGTACTTTTACTTGATTTTGCGTCATTTTTAGCATATCCCTGAACCCTAACATCAACATCTTCATTGCTTTTGATAATATGGCGAACCGTTTCAAATTCGGGGCTTTCAAAAACAAGTTGATCTCCAATGGCCGCTACGGACCGAGAATTCCCCCATTGAATTGGTTACGGTATACTCCCCAGCATCCGTGGAGATCTCCACTCCAGGAATTGGTGCGTAATTTTCCTGACCAACAACGGTTCCCTTAATGATCATTTTTGATTGGCTTTGACCTTGTTGTGAAAAACAAATGAAAAACCCAAATAAAAACAACGTGAATATGTGAATAGCTCTTTGCATTATCTAATTTAAACAACGTAAACTTAGGCGATTTATGCGGCACTAAAAAACGCCGAAATCTTCAATACCCCCTTGAAACCAACCTTTTAACTCTGCTCAAACAACCAACCGACCCGTTGACTCATTCAAAACGCCACTTTACTCATTGTCCGTTTTTTATAAAATAGTTTGAAAATACTTTTACGCTTATTGAAAACAATTTAAAACAAATAGTTATGAAAAATTCAGCACAAATACTTATAGTAGGGTTGACTACTTTTGCCCTAACGACCGTCTATGGTTGTGAAATTAAACCCGACAGAAAAACTTCAGAACCTATCCTTGCTCAGGCCTTTTCTGGGGAAAAACATGAAAAAACCACTAACAATACGGTAAAAATTGCCCTGCTTTTGGACACTAGCAACAGTATGGACGGGCTTATCAATCAGGCCAAGGCACAACTATGGGACGTGGTCAACAAGTTTACACATGCAAAATGCGGCAATGATGCAAGGCCCAAATTAGAGATCGCGCTCTATCAATATGGCAACGACAATCTTTCTTCTCGGGAAGGCTATATTCAACAAGTATTGAACTTCAGTGATGACCTTGATGAGATTTCTGAAAAACTATTCTCATTGACCACCAATGGAGGCGAGGAATATTGTGGAGCAGTTATTCACACTTCCCTACAGCAATTGGACTGGGGCAAAAATCCTGATAATCTTAAAATGATATTCATTGCAGGCAACGAACCTTTTACCCAAGGTAAATTGAATTACAAAGAGGCCGTTACAAATGCAAAGGAAAAGGATATTGTTGTAAACACCATTTTCTGCGGAAATTATGAAGAAGGTATCAATACTGAATGGAAAAATGGTGCCATACTAACTGGTGGTGATTATATGGCCATTGATCACAATCGTCAAGTAGTGCACATTGCAACACCCTACGACGACATAATCATTCAACTCAATTCCGAATTAAATGGCACATACATTACCTATGGTTCTTTGGGCGCGGCCAAAATGGAAATGCAGTACGATCAAGACAACAACGCCATGGAATTGGCCGAAGCCGTTGCCGTTAAACGAGCGGTCAGCAAAAGTTCATCGCTCTACAGAAACGCCACGTGGGATTTGGTAGATGCCTCCGAGGATGACGAATTCGATGTATCAAAAATCAAAAAAGATGAATTGCCAAAAGAATTAAAGGGCAAGTCCGATAAAGAAATTGAGATTTATATTGATTCAAAAAAGAAAGAACGCACCAAAATTCAAAAAGAAATCCAAGAACTGAATGAAAAAAGGGAAAAATATGTGGCACAGCAACAGGTTGAAGGTGCAAAAGGTGAATTGGAAAATGCCCTTTTAGAAGCTATTCAAAAGCAAGCGGCCAAAAAGAACTATACTTGGGAATAGATTGTTCGTTGATGGTCAGGAGTTAAGCACCGTGAGCTTTTGAAACAAGAAAATAGGACTATCCAAGATCTGGGCAGTCCTTTCTTATTTATTGGGCGGCAGGGCAATAACAATCGTAACGCCTCTCTGTTTGTCCAAAATCGTAACCTACCGTTATTTGATGAAAGCCACCATTGTCAAAACGAATATCGCCCATTTGGTAGGAATAATTATAGGATACCAAGAAGTTTTTGATATTTGCTCCGATTATCGGGGTAATTAATTGAAGCGATTGGTTGCTTATAGATCCATTGGACTGAATTTGTCCACCATCAAAACTTCTTCTGTAGGAGACACCGCCCCAAATTCTTCCAAAGCTCACATCCTTATATACTTTCCCGTTCACATCAAGGGATTTCTCCTGGGTAAACTCGGTCATTTGCAATAAAACAGATGGTTCATATTGCCACTCGTTTTTACCAAATATTTTCCCAACTGAAAATAAATACCTTCTTAGATTGTCAAATTCAATGGCAGAATAAAGATCTCTACCACTGCCCAGCACATTTAAAACTGCCACATGGGCATAAAAGTCCATCAAATTATAAGACATTCCCATATCCACATTAAAATAACCCACACTGTTTTTACCCCCTGTAACAATAGGATCGGGAATTACAGACCTGAATTCGGTTTCGTCCAAACTACTTTGAATGAAACCACCGCTAAGACCAAATGAAAGTTGGTTTAGATATCTGATATCCCCACCGAGTTTCAAATGATGCGCATACGTGAGTTTCAATCCCGTTTGCGAATGGTAGCCATTTGCATCGTTGAAAAAGATAGCACCTACCCCGCTATTACTCTCTCCAAGTCTAAAATTTGCATTAAGGGTTTGAAGATTGGGTGCTTCCTCTACTGCAAACCACTGTTTTCGAATGGTTCCCCTTATCTTTCCGCCTTCGCCGATACCCGCCATAGACGGATAGACCAAATAATAGTTGTCGGCCAAATAATCAAAGTATACCGGAATCCCTTCTTGGGCGTACGACTGGAAGCCAATGGCCAAAAAAGAGAATAGAAGCAAAAGTCGCTGTTTCATCTAAGCTATTTGGGATATAAAATCGACTAAATATAGAATATAACGGGCGAAATGCAACATTATTATATAGTCATAAACTTGTAAATCCTTCGTATTTTTGTAAAAATTTGATATTATGAAGGAGTTCTCAATTACAGTGGTTCCCACACAAAATCCGTCCATATTGAAGTTCGAGTCCAATTACCAATTGGTAAAGTCAAAAAATTACGAATTCAAGAACATTGATGAGGCGAAGATTTCACCTTTGGCCCAGCAATTATTTTATCTCCCCTTTATTAAAACGGTTTATATTTCCGGTAATTTTATAGGCCTTGAGCGTTTTGATATTGTCGAATGGAACGATGTTAAAGACGAAGTGGCCCAGCAATTGGTAGAATATTTGAATGCCGGGGAACCTGTAGTAATTGAAGAATCGGTAACAGGCAAATTACCCGTGACGGTATATTCCGAAGTAACCCCAAACCCTTCGGTCATGAAATATGTGGTCAATTTACGAATTGTACCGACATCTTTTGAATATAAGAATATCGACGAAGCCAAAGATTCCCAGCTGGCTAAAAAACTCTTTCATCTTCCTTTTGTAAAAGAGGTTTTTTTAGACGAGAATTATGTTTCGGTAAGTAAATATGAGGTTGCCGATTGGGATGATATCAATGAAGAGCTTAGGGACCTTATACGCACTTTCATAGCGGACGGCAATGAGGTTGTTTCCCCCGATAGTATTTCCCGAAAAACGGCAGAAGCGCCCAAAATGAGGGTACAAGATGAAAATCTGGACGATACCTCAAAGCAAATCATTGATATCCTCGAGGAATATGTAAAGCCTGCGGTGGCCAGTGATGGCGGGAATATACTTTTCAAATCGTATGAATCGGAAAGCAAAACCGTCAATGTCATTTTGCAAGGGGCGTGCAGTGGGTGTCCCTCCTCTACTTTTACTTTAAAGAATGGAATAGAGACCATGCTCAAAAATATGATGGGAGACAAGGTCAATGAGGTTGTGGCACTTAACGGTTAATTTTATAATATTCAAGTGATGATTGCCCAATTATTTTAGTAACTTTAAGAATTAAACATTAACACTAACAATTATGGCAGTTTTAAAAGTAATAGAAATTTTAGCGAATTCCGAAAAAGGCTGGGAAGATGCTGCAAGAAATGCAGTGGCGGAAGCTTCAAAATCGGTGAAAAATATACGTTCTGTATATATCAATGAGCAAAGTGCAACCGTAAGTGATGGCAAAATTGACAATTACAGGGTAAACGTAAAAATCACTTTTGAAGTAAGATAAATTATATTCATAATTTTTCAAGCGCCTGCCCTAACAGCGGGCGTTTTTTTATACATCACGATTTAACAATCATACAATCGAAAATGGTTAGGAGCTTAGCACTTTTAGTTTGCCTTTTATTTTTAGTCAATTCTCACGGTCAAAAACCCAAAAAAATGACCCATAAACATACCAACGCCTTAATTAACGAAACAAGTCCGTATCTTCTTCAGCATGCCCATAATCCTGTAAATTGGGAGGCATGGAAACCAGATGTTTTGGCCCGGGCCAAGAAAGAAAACAAACTTTTGCTCATTAGCATAGGCTATGCCGCCTGTCACTGGTGCCATGTTATGGAAGAAGAGTGCTTTGAGAATGAGGAAGTGGCCAAGTTAATGAATGCCGAATTCATTAACATAAAGATAGATCGAGAAGAACGACCGGATATTGACCACATTTATATGGATGCCCTGCAAATGATGACCGGTAATGGTGGGTGGCCCTTAAACATTATTGCCCTACCTGATGGTCGCCCTTTTTGGGGCGCCACCTACCTACAAAAAGAAGAATGGACCCGGGCACTCAACGAACTTTCGGGCCTATACAAAAGTGATCCGGCCAAAATAACGGAATATGCCCAAAATCTTGCCGAAGGAATAAAGGCCGTAAACCTGGTCGAAACCCATTCCGATACCGAACTCATAAAAATTCCCGCAATTGAGCAAATAGTCAATAAGTGGTCCGATTCTTTGGATATATTTTTGGGAGGATATAAGAGAGCCCCAAAGTTCATGATGCCTGTCAATTTGAATTTTTTAATGCATTATGGCAAGGCGATGAACGATCAAAAAATTACCGATTATGTGCAAACTACTTTGACCAGAATGGCCTGGGGCGGCATCTTTGACCATGTAGGAGGTGGATTTTCGCGCTATTCGGTCGATACGAAATGGCACGTACCTCATTTTGAGAAAATGTTATATGACAATGGTCAATTAATAAGTTTGTATTCCCAGGCCTATTCGGATACCCAGAATGAGCTTTACAAAAAAACAGTTGAGCAAACCATAGATTTTGTTCAGGAAGAATTAATGGATGGGAAATGCGGTTTTTATTCATCCTTGGATGCCGATAGCAACAATGATATTGGAGAATTGGAGGAAGGTGCCTATTATTCATGGACCAAGGCAGAATTGGAAAAACATTTAGGTAAGGACTTTGCAATTTTCAGTGATTACTATAATATAAACGATTACGGTCTTTGGGAACGGGATAATTATGTTTTGATACGGGACGCAACTGATGCCGAGATTGCCAAAAAACATAATATCCCTATTGACGCCCTTAATGAACTACTTTCAAAATGTCGTCAAATATTAAAAAAAGAGCGAGTCAAAAGAGATAAACCCCGATTGGACGATAAAATCCTGACATCCTGGAACGGGTTGATGTTAAAGGGTCTCGTAGATGCGTATCGCTATCTGGACAATCCTAGATATTTGGACCTTGCTTTGGAAAATGCCCATTTTATAAATACCTATTTAACCTCCTCTGATGGCGGTCTAAACCATAATTATAAAAACGGAAAGAGTACTATTAGCGGATATTTAGAAGACTATTCCTCGGTAATTGAAGCATACATTTCCCTTTATGAAGTTACTTATGATGAATTTTGGTTGCTAAGGGCCAAGGTTTTAATGAATCATTGTATTGATAATTTCAAGGATCAAAGCAATGGGTTGTTTTACTTCACGTCAAAACAAGATGATTTCGTAATCAGAAGAACTTTGGAAACAATAGACAATGTTGTTCCTTCCTCCAATTCTATGATTGCTAAAAACCTCTTAAAGCTTTCCAAGTTTTTCCCGGATGATAGTTTTGAAGACCAAGCGTTAAAAATGATTCATACCATGCAGATGAATATTGAGGAAAATCCACAAAGCCATGCAAATTGGCTGCAGCTATGCCTATATTTCAACCAACCATTTTATGAAATAGCCATCGTAGGTGAAAATTTTAAAAACTTGGCAAAGGACCTTGGTTCGCATTACCTGCCAAACGCAATAATTGCGGCAGCCAAGGAAGGGAGCAAAACCGTTCCAATTCTTCAAGATCGATTGGCAAAAGGTGAAACCTTAATTTATGTATGCCTGCATGGTAGTTGCAAAATACCCGTAACGCAAACGGAAGAAGTTTTATCGCAAATGAAATTTTCCATCGAACATTAACAATAGTTTAATTTCCATTTTTTCAGGCTTAGGCTCATTTTCATTAATCTTGCCTGAAATCCTAAAGACAGTTGTAATATGGACAAATTCACAAACTATAAGGAGCATGTAGACAGGGCTATTGATTGGATCTGGACAGCCCTTCCAAACTTATTGACCGCCCTATTTATTCTATTCATAGGCATATGGCTTATGCGGATCATAAATAGGTTGGTACGAAAGTTTTTTGACAAAAAAGATTACGACCCCACCCTTGAATCGTTTTTGCAAAGTTTTATTAGTGCTTCGCTAAAAGTATTGATTTTTGTTTTGGTCATCACCCAATTGGGTGTTCAATCAACATCATTGGTTGCCATAATCGGGGCCGCCGGTTTAGCGGTAGGCCTGGCATTACAGGGCTCACTGGCCAACTTTGCAGGCGGTGTTCTGATCTTGTTGTTCAAGCCATTTAAAGTAGGTGACTTCATATCTGCACAGGGGGTTGATGGTACTGTAAAGGAGATTACTATTTTTACCACCAAGCTTAGAACTTTTGGCAACCAGGTAGCCATATTGCCCAATGGCCAACTGTCAAATAATAATATTATCAACTATAATGCAGAAAATGTCCGTAGGGATAAAATTGATGTGGGCATAGGCTACAGTTCAAATATCAAAACTGCCAAAAATATTCTTTTGGAACTTTGTGCGGAAAATGATAAAATACTAAAGGAACCTGTCCCTGAAGTTTATGTGGGTGAACTGGGCGACAGTTCTGTCAATATTACACTAAGGTTTTGGGCAACTAACGAAGATTTTTGGGCCGCACATTTCTTTGTAATGGAAGAATTGAAATACCGCTTTGATCAGAATAATATTGAAATACCTTTTCCACAAAGGGTCTTGCACTCAACAAAATAGAATTAAAAATATTAGATTCATTTCTTAAAAAACTTGCTTATTACAGTAGGTTTTTTTATTTTCAGTAAACTCTTAATCGCCACGATATGAAAAATATATATCTTTTTTTTCTATTAATTGGTGCCTATTCATTCGGCCAAACAGTTGGTAACGGGGATGGAATTACAACTGATACCCAAGTTGGCGTGGTTTTCAAGGAGATTCCCATAGAAGGGACACAATATGTAGATAAATTATATAAAAAGGGTGAAACCATAATTGACGGAAAAACGCAGACCAAGGCACTTATGCGATATGATGCATTGAATGAATCTGTTGAGATTTTAGATGAGAATCAACGTCCACGAAAGCTTTTGCGAAGAAAAAATATTGTAGCAATAATCGAGGGGAAAACCTACGAAGTTGTTGATTTTAAAAATGGTCCCAAGACACGTTCAGGATACCTCAACCCGCTTAACCCGGGTGGTGTCATTTTGTATTTTAGACCTCAGAAAGTGTTCGTTCAGGCTGAAAAGCCTGAGAATGGATATGATACTTTTGACCCTCCTACATATCGTGATGTATCTGGGTATTATTTGAAAAAAGGCGATTCACCAGCCGAACCGATCAAATTAAACAGGAGGAGCATATTAAAAAGTTTAGGGGGCAAAACTGCAGATCTCAAAAAATTTGTTCAAGACCATTCATTGAATCTTACTAAAGAAAAAGATGTGGTGCGTCTTCTGAATTATTACAATTCTTTTCATAAAACCGCAGAGCAAAACAAGACTCCGGGCATATACGGCATAGGAGCCTAACCCTTTAAAATTTTTTAGGCACCAATATCGCGCGATGAAGATTAAATTACTGGTTTTATTTTTACCTCTCTTATGTTTTGGTCAAAAACAGGATGAAACTTTCAAGGTAAAATTCAGGGTACCTGGAGCAGAAAAACAATGGGAACGTGAGTTTATAGTTAAAGGGAGCCCATATTTAAACAAAGAGTTCGTCAAAGGTCAAACATTTCTTTATGGGAAAATCCATGAAGAAAGAAAAATGCGTTATAATGCATATTATGACCATATCGAAATTTTGGAACCTGATAGTACAATTTCGCACCTCATAAAAAACGCCGACATAGATGCCGATATCAATGATAAAATTTATAGGTTTGTCAACTACTTGGATCATCAAAATAAACAATCGGGTTTTTTGACACCCCTTAACGATGGAAGAACGGTATTGTATAGTAGGACCAAAAAAATAATCTCAAATCCTTATTTACCGGAACATGGTTATGAGCAATTTCAACCTCCTCAATTTATTGTAGTGTCATCTTACTATATTAAACGACCGAACAAGGACGCCGTTCCTCTACTCGGATTAAGCAGAAAAGAAGTATTCGCTGTGCTTTGGGACAAGTACAACGCACTTCGAAAATTTGCAAAAGAGAACAAAATTCAACTACGTACCGAAGAAGAAGTTATCAGTGTATTGGCCTATTATGACCATTTACAAAAGGAAGAAAAGGAAACATTTGAAAATTAATCGGACTTCCTACCAATTGCGAATTAGCAGAAAAACTTTGAACACCACCTACACTTTTCCCTGCAGTATAAAATCCTTTAGATAATAAGGTTCAAAATAAGCCACATCTTCAAAACCGGATCGCTTATACTTTTCATAGGACAAAGTAGCCATTTCTCGAGCCGATGGGACGATGGTTTTTTTAAATTCGAATAATTTATCATCCAATATTTCTTCGCACTTCATGGCTCCGCTCCCTGCCAATATTACTTTTCCCCTTCGCGCATATTCCTCAAATGAAGTTTCAGTTATTAACTCGGCCCTAGTTTCCCTAATTTCCTTACCAAGCTTGTCATATACCGCCGAATAAACCTCCATACGGCGAGCATCCAAAAGTGGTATGACAAAATCCACATCTCCCCTATTAACTTGACAAACAATACTTTCTAGAGTAGGTATTGCGATCAATGGGATTTCAAGAGCATAGCATAGACCTTTGGCTGCAGATACTCCGATGCGAAGCCCCGTGTAGGACCCTGGACCTTTACTAATGGCTATGGCATTTATTTGGGACAAACCTACAGATGCCTCACTAAGTACCTTTTCTATAAAAACGTGAAGCTGTTCCGAGTGGGAATAGTTCGGGGTATCGTTTTCTAAAATAGCTAGAAGTTCCCCATCTTTTGCCAAACTAACTGAGCAATTGGTAGTGGCGGTTTCCAAATTTAAGATCAAGGCCATATAACTAGCAAAGATACATCTAAATAGAATTTATCATAAAAAAACCCGTCATGTTCTAACATGACGGGATAATTATATGAATAATAAATTACTTTAATTCTATTGGAAGACCGAAGTAAAACTCTAGGACTTTAATTCTGAAAATATAATCATATTTAGTACGGATTACCTCCGCCTGGGCATTCTCCACTCTTGATTGAGCCTGACTAAAATCAAAGGCATTCATTAAACCAACATCAAAACGGTCTTTAGAATAATCGCGTGCCAATTGCCGTGCATCCAATGTCTTTTGTGCAGCCTCATGCGCTTTTATTGCCGCGGTAGCATCATTCCAAGCTTGATTGATAGTGTTTTCTAAATCTAGTTTGCCTTGCTCCAATTGTAACTTGGAACGCTCCAAATTAATTCTATTTCTCTTTACACTATTTCTGGCCGAAAATCCGTTTAGAATTGGAACACTAAGCGCTACTCCAAACGAATGACCGTCATTAACACCCAATTGATATAAAAAAGGATCCATAGCTTCCACCACTGGCCTTGTGTTAGGAGCTATTACTGATTGTCCTGTGCCCTCTACTGTACCTATTTGTCTCGTGGGATTATTGGGATCCAATTCAAAGCCTCCTATAATATCTTGATAGGAAGCTCTGGTATTGTAATTGTAAAATCCTGATAACCGCGGATATAGAGCACCTTTAGCCAATTCAATGTCCGTCTGGGCAAGTTCAACATTCGCTTCGGCCAGCTTGATATCATTTCTTTGGGTAACCGCCTTTGAAAAGATTTCCCGTGGGGAATTATTCAAAATATCCGAAGGTTGAACATCGAATTCCTCATTGGCGACATCAAAATTCTCATAGTCGTTAATCAATAATAACTGTGCCAAAGCAATTCTCGACAATCTCAGCCCATTTTCAGCATTGACAATTTGTTGCTGTTGTGTCGCAGCAGTTGCTTCGATCTCCAAAAGGTCACCTTTGGGCACAACTCCAGATTCTACCAATTCCTTGGTTCTTTTCAAATCTTGTTCGGTCACCGCATATTGAGCATTCGCAACCGCCAAATTTTCCCTGTTAAACAAAATTTGCAGATATCCATTTGCAATCGCCAGTGAAATATCGTCCTTCATATTATCCAAGCGATACTGACTAGCCAATAATGCCAAGTTTGCTCTCCGCAATCGGTTTACATTTTGCAGTCCGTTATAAATGTCCACATTTGCACTAACTCCTCCAGATGTGAACATGGTTGTTAAATTCTCGAGAATTCCTGTGGTGACGTTCTGATTCAATCCAATATTCCAAGAATGGGAGGCTTGTGCGTTTATAGACGGTAGAAAGTTTCCTTTGGCATCTAATTTATTGACTTCAGCATCTTTAAAATCCAATTCGGATTGTTGAATGGTAATGTTATGTTCAAGGGCATAATCAACACACTCCTGGAGTGTCCATTTTTTATTTTGTGCCGACATGATCCCAATGGAAAATATGAGCATTAAGGCCGTAATTTTAAACTTCATTTTTTGATTTTTTATTTTGATTGATGTGCTTTATTCTTCGCTATTGTCCTCTTTGTTTTCTTCTTCATCACCCTTTTTGATCGGCTCGGTCTTGTTCCATTGCTTAACTTGATCGTTCTCGGTAAGTCCTGAAACTATTTCAACGTTCACCCCGTCTGATATGCCAATTTCTACGTCTTTCCTTTCGAACTTTTGATCCTCTATTTTACCTACGGCAATTTCCACGTATGGTTTATCGGTTTTCTTATCAAACTGCAATAAGGCCTCGGGTATAACCATTACGCTATCTTTCCTTTCCAATATCATAGAAGCATTTGCACTATAACCTGCGCGAATAAAAATATCTTCTTTCACCTCAACCTCCCCTTCGATCTTAAACTGAACGGCACCTGTTTCTTCTACCCCTTTTGGTGCAATAAATCTTAGTTTGGCATCTAATTGCTTGCCTTCCACGGCACCAAGACTTATTTTAAGGTCAGTTCCCAATTTCAATTTTCCGACTTCTCCTTCATCCACTTTTCCTTCAAAAATCATTTTACTCAAATCGGCAATAGTGGCTATTGTGGTACCATCATTAAAATTGTTGCTCTGAATTACCTGATTCCCCTCCTTAACGGGTATTTCAAGAATGGTCCCGGCCACTGTTGCACGAATATTCGTGTTCGCAGAGGAAGAGCCACCCGCTGAACCGACCCTGATAATTTGATAATCGGCCTGGGCATTTTTTAATTCCTGTTCCGCTTGATCATATCTAAGTTTGAGATTGTTGAAATCCTGACTTGAAATAACGCCTTTATCAAACAAGGTTTTATTTCTGTCGTACTCTATTTTTGTATTGCCCAAGGCTATCTGGGCATTCGTAACCCGACCTTTGGCCTGATTTAAAGACTGCTCGTTGGGTACCACTTTAATCGTAGCAATTAAATCCCCTGCCTTTACCTTGTCACCTTCTTCCAGAAAAACTTTTTCAATTATTCCTGAAATTTGCGGTTTGATAAGAATTTCATCCTCTGGAACAACTTTCCCAGTAGCCACTGTTTTCTTCTCAATATTCGAGATAAAAGGCTTTTGTGTTTCATAGGTAACGGCAGACTTGCTGTTTGATTTTATAAAGAAGGCTGCAGCCCAAAGTGCTCCAAGCACTAAAATTCCTATTAATACGTATTTAACAATCTTGTTCATTTTAAAGTGTATTTATATTTGTTGGTTATTTCTATTCTTCCCTTAAAGCGTCAATAGGCCTAATACTAACCGCTCGTTGCGCCGGTATTAATCCGATTAAAGTTCCCAATATCACCATAATGGCCAATGCCCCTAGAACATATGGAATTGGAACTGTTGGATTGGTATAAGGGAAATCGATGTCCTTGGTGAAACTGTTGATCAAAGCCAATACACCTGCGCCAAGTATAATGCCAATGATTCCCGCTAGTACTGTTAAAAAGACCGATTCGAGAATTATCTGATTCCGCACCTCGCTTGGTGTAGCTCCCAAAGCCCTTCGCACTCCCAGTTCCTTTGTTCTTTCTTTTACCGAAATCAGAAGTATATTGCCAATACCAATGACTCCCGCCAATATAGTGGCAATACCTACAATGAGCGACAAAAAGGTCAATCCTTTAGCAAAGCCAGAGACTTTGGTAAACATCTCACCCAAATTAAATGAACCAAAGGCTCTTTCATCTTCGGGATCTACCCTGTGAATATTTTTAAGTAGTGCCTTTACATCTTTTTCAACCTGTATGACATCGGCATCATCATAAGCGGCAATGCACAAATAGCCGACATCATCACCGGAATTATATAACTGTCGATAGGTAGAAAACGGAATGAACATGGCGGTATCAGAATCAAAACTAACACCTTGGGCCAGTTTGTGCACCCCAATTACCTGAAAATATACATTCCCGACCCGAATGTATTGCCCGACCGGATTTTCATTTTTTTCAAACAATTCCTGTTGCGTTCGCTCCCCAATAACAATTACCCTTCTGGCCTGGTCGATGTCTTCTTCATTTAAGAATCTGCCGCCGTCATATATTTTTTTTGTTGAAATCTTGGTATATATGGGAAAATCCCCATTCAAAATATAGTTGCCAGATTTTTGACCTCTTACGGTGTATACAGGTCCTGAACCAAACTCGCCTTGGCTAATTCTTGGCGCTATATATTGAATTTCCGGGATTCTATTTTCCAAGGTGGCAACATCGCCCAACTTTAGTTGCATCTGTCGGCCCGTTTTATAACCGTCATAAGGTTTACTAGTACTTTGGCCCCAAACAAACATACTGTTCATCGAAACCGTTTTGAAAACCTTTTCGAAACCGTTGTCCATGCCTTTAGCAGCACCGGAAAGACCAATGTATACAAAGATTCCCCATAGCACTCCGATCATGGTGATTATGGTCCTGGTCTTATTTTTACTGATCGAACCAAAAATCTCCTGCCAAACGTTACTGTCAAATAGAAATTTCATGTGTTCATAATTATTTTTTTCATCGGTCACACGTAATACCCTAAAAACCTATGGTCCGATTTTGCGAATTTTCCCCAGGGCATTTCATATTATTCGTCTCTTAGCGCTACAATCGGTTTTATTCGTGCGGCACGTCTGGCAGGTATATAACCAGCAATGGCACCAAACAATATCAAAATGACCGTAGCAAATATCGCAAGGCCCAAATTGATGTAGGGATTGGTTATAAAAAAGTCTTCCAGTTTCTCTCCTAAAGAGCCTAAAACCGCTATTCCGATTATCATCCCAATAAGTCCCGAAATAGTGGTAATGAAAACCGATTCCAACAAAATAGACCCGATCACCGCTCTAGGGGTCGCTCCCAATGCCTTTCTGATACCTAGCTCTTTGGTGCGCTCCTTTACAACGAACACCATAATATTGCTTATACCTATAATCCCTGCCAATATGGTCCCAAAAGCTATAAAACCCGCTATGTAGGCAAGTACTCCCGCAAATTGTTGATTCTGCTTTAGCTGATCGGCCACATTTCTAATATAGATTCCGTTTTGATCATTGGGACTAATAAACTTCTTGTCCCTTAGAAAGGCATCCAAACTTTTATCAAAAGCCATTGCACCGGCATATCCAATCTCCGGTTTAAAACCAATAACCAGTTGATCTACCTTATCTGTATTTTTTTCGATTAATTGTCGCGTAGTATACGGTATATATATTCTCCTTTCCTCATCATCCCCTGCATCATCTTGAAAGACCCCAATCACTTTAAAAACGCTACCTGCAATATCAATAAAAGCTCCCATGGCATCTTCCTGTCCAAACAAATCGCGCTCTACAAGTCTCCCAATGACGGCATATTTATTTTTATACTTAATATCCTCTGCATTGAGATAGCGCCCCTTCATTATAATGGTCTTTTCCGCAAATTGATAGGCCTCGCTTACACCCCTTGTGGTATAATTATTAGATTCATTTTTGTACTTAACAAGTCCACCTCTATCAATCCTCGGAGAGACATATTCAGTAGCCAAGGCAAAATTCTTTTCTATATCATCTAGGTCGCTGTTTTCAAATTCAATTTGCCGACCTGATTTGTAACCCTTATAGGGTAGTGATGTTCTACCCGGAAAAACATAGAATGTATTCGTGGCATCATCACTAAAAAATTTGTTGAACGTATTTTGAAGACCATTTGTAAGTCCAACCAATGAAACGAAAATAAGAATACCCAAAGCAACCGTAAACCCAGATAAGAAGGTCCTGAGCTTATTCTTTTGAATTGTTTCGAATATTTCTTTCCAGTTGTCCCTACTAAACATATGCTGACGCCCTTACTTGTTCTACCTTTTTGTCCTCGAGAATAATGCCGTCCTTTAAATGAACAATACGCTTGCACATATTTGCAATATCTGGTTCATGCGTAACTATGAGAATAGTATTGCCTTCATCATTGATTTTCTGAATAAGGTCCATTACCTCATAGGAAGTAGTACTATCCAAGGCTCCCGTAGGCTCATCGGCCAATAGCACCTTTGGTTCTGCAGCCATGGCCCTTGCAATGGCGACCCGTTGCTTTTGTCCGCCAGAAAGTTCACTTGGTAAATGCGTTGCCCATTCCTTTAGTCCTACTTGTTCCAAGTATTTAAGTGCCTTTTCTTGACGCTCCTTTCGGGGCATTCGCTGGTAATACAAGGGCAATGCCACATTTTCCATGGCGCTCTTATAGTTTATGAGGTTGAAAGATTGAAAAATGAAGCCCAAAAACTTATTTCGATACTGTGCGGCTTTGGTTTCGTTAAGGTTTCTAATGGGAACACCATCCAATGTATAAGAACCTTCATCCAATTCGTCCAACATTCCAAGGATGTTCAACAAGGTAGATTTACCTGAGCCCGAGGAACCCATTATTGCCACTAACTCGCCTTCTTCTACTTTGAAATTGATTCCTTTTAGTACATGCAGGGAGTTGCTCCCCATCTTATAGGATTTGTGAAGATCTTTGATTTCAATCATGTTGGTTGTGTTATGAGTTTGGATGCCTATTGCCCAAATTCTAGCAATAAGACATCTAAGGTGTTAAAATGTTACAAGAATTGCTCTCAATTTTATGTTAAAAAATTTATTCCCCCAGAGCCTCTGATTTAAGGGCGTTCCAGACTTTTATTCTATCCTCGGTTGAGATTCCCGATTTTACCTCAACAAAGATTCCGTCGCTTATTCCCAATTCCAATTCTCTCCGTTCAAACTTTTGGTCACCAACGGAAACCTCTACAAAAGGTTTTTTGGTCTTGTCATCAAATTGGACCAAAGCTTCCTTAAGAGCCAATACACTATCGGCCCGACCTAGGATAATCGAAGCATTTGCACTTAGGCCCGCTCTTATGAAGGTTGAATCCTGTTTTTTCAATGTGCCCTTTATTTCAAACTGTATGGCCCCATTTTCAGCTTTTCCTTTTGGGGCTATGTAATCCAGAACCGCATCGAACACTTTATTCTCGATGGCACCTACCGTAATTTCAAGTGGCAGGTTTTCTTTTATTTTACCAACTTCCGATTCATCAACCTTTCCTTCAAAAATCATTTTGTTCACGTCTGCGATAGCTGCAATGGTTGTGCCTTCATTAAAATTATTGCTCTCTATCACTTGATTACCTACCTCGACGGGAACGTCGAGTACCATTCCACTGACGGTTGCCCGAATCAATGTATTTGAAGCATTGCCATAACCAGTGGTAGTTCCTGTTTTTACAATATCATAGCGTTTGTTTGCCGCCCCGTAAGATTGTTTCGCCTGGTCAAAAGTCAATTGGGCCCGTTCCAAATCTACTTTTGAAACTACACCTTTCTCAAAAAGGGTCTTTTGTCTATCCAGATTTCTCTTTTGATCTTCTAGGGCAATTCTCGCCTCATCTATAGTGTTTTTGGCTTCATTGAGCGCATTTAAATTCGGGATGACTTTTATGCGAACCAAAAGATCTCCTGCCTTAACAAAATCGCCCCCCTCTACAAAAACTTCTTCGATAACCCCCGAAATATTGGGTTTGATCAAGACCTCTTCCAATGGTAAAATACTACCGGTAGCAACCGTTTTGTTGACAATAGTCTGTGTAGATGGAACTTCGGTTTCATAGACAACAGGGTCTTCCGCATTTTTTTGGTATAAGTAATACATGGCACCGCCAAAGGCAATTACTATGATCATTAAAATTAGGATGGTTACCTTTTTTTTCATTTTTATAAAATTTGATTGATCTATGATAAACTTATTTTAGAATATTGTTTACTGAAAAAATACAGAGGCATGTCATTCGGCCCTCAATGCCTCAATGGGTCGCACCCTTACGGCACTATTGGCCGGAATAAAGCCCGCCAATAGGCCCGATAGTACCAATATCATCAGCGCAACGGTAATCACGCCAAGGTTGACATTCGGATTTACAAACATGGGAACGGGTCCGATTTGCGTCCAAAATGTAATTTATACCATAGATGATAAGTGCTCCCATTGCAATGCCGGCCATACCCGATATAATTGTCAGAAAGATGGACTCCATCAAAATCTGCTTCTTCACCGACCATGGACTTTCGCCCAGTGCCCTTCTAATGCCTATTTCTTTTGTGCGTTCATTGACAACGATCAGCATTATGTTACTAACACCGATAATTCCCGAAAGCAATACCAAAATACCAACGAAATAAGCGATTAGCTCCAAGGCTCCAAAAAGACTGACAACTCTTTGAAATTGTTCATTGAGATCAAAGTGACCAATGGCCCTTTGGTCTTCCGGATGAATGCTATGGTTCTCTTTTATAAGGTTGAATATTTTCTCCTTTATATCGGTAATCGGAACATTGTCAACAGCTGTTATGGCCATCCAATCTACATTGTCACCCCTATTAAAAGCTTGGGAAAATGATGTAAACGGAATGTATATCTGCTTTTGTGCGTTCTCGCCATCCCCATCGGTATTCGACTTCTTATACGTGCCAACGACCATAAAATTGACATCATTGATCTTTATATAGGTACCTAGGCATTCTTCTCCCAAGTCATAAAGACTGGAACGAACATCAACACCTATTATGGCCACTTTGCGTTTGCCTTCAATATCAGAATGGTTCAAAAATCTTCCAGAGGTAATATCCATCGGTTCTTGTTGGATTATTTCCGGATAATCCCCATATGTGGTAAAAGCACCTGTTTTCAATCCTCGAACCACATTGGCCGCCCCACCAAAATTTCCTAATTGGTTGCGAGGGGAAACAAATCGCAGTCCATCCACATTCTCCCAAATTGCCTCAACATCTCCTGTCTTATAATTAAATCTTCTATCCTTGGGAAGCCCTTTGTACGATTTTGTAACCGTTTGTGTCCACATGAACATCGTATTTGTAGCAATATCACCAAAATCTGAACGGATTCCGTTTTCAAGACCTTTCCCGGCAGCCAATAAAATAATAAGAATCAAAATTCCCCAAAAAACTCCAAAAGCGGTAAGCAATGTCCTGAACCAATTTGTGGTCAACACTTGTAAAATTTCGCTCCAACGGTCTTTACTGAACATTCTTTTTCTCTTAACTTTTAAATTGGATCAGCTTGATCATTCTTCCTTTAAAGCTTGAATCGGTCGTATTCGCGCTGCACGCCAAGCCGGGAAAAAACCCGCAAAAGCACCGGCCGTAATCAAGAGGAATACCGTGGTAATTGCAACATTAAAATCAATTGATGGATTTACGACATAATCGACCTTCACATTCGGTCCAACCAATTCCAATAGACCCATACTAAAAATAAGACCCGCAAAACCTGATACCGCAGTAACAAAAATGGCCTCATGTAGAATCATACCTACTATTGACCAGGGTTTTGCACCCAATGCCTTCCTTATTCCTATTTCGCGCGTTCTTTCTTTAACTATGATGAGCATTATGTTGCTTACCCCTACAATTCCTGCAATAATGGTACAAACACCCACAAACCAAAAGAAAAATTTTATTCCGCCCATTAGATTCATGAATCGCTGAACATTTTCCAAAGTATTAAAGGTGTTGATTGCACTGACATCATCGGGGGCCACTGTATGGGTTTGTTGGAGATATGTTTTCAGTTCATCAGTAAATTGAACCGATTCCTTAAGAGTTTGTTCAAATGTGGCTGCCGGCTTTAAGGTAAAAAACATCATATTTAGGCTATCACCACCGTTGAAAACACGCTGTGCGGTGCTTAACGGAATGAAAATACGGTCTTCTTCCCTATCACCTCCTTTGTCCTTATAAATGCCAACAATCTGAAAACTTAAATCCGCAATTTTAATTTCTCGCCCAACCGGTTCTTCCTCATTATGAAGAAGTTCGTTGTAGATTTTATTGCTTATGACCGCAACCTTAGAGACACTATTATGGTCTTTATAATTTAAAAAACGGCCTTGTGCCATTTGTTGATTCTCAATGAATTGGTATTGTGGGGAAATACCTTGTACCGAATAGGCCCCTGATTCTTTTTTATAGTTGATACTGGCACTAAACACCCTAAAATTAGGAGATCTGTACTCTAATTGGTCCGCATATTTCCCCTCTATATGATCATAGTTTTCATTACGCAAGCGAATTGGGCGACCAGGATTTAGGCCCTTATATTCTTTAGTGGTAACTTGGGTCCATACACCAATTCTATTGCTTGCATCTTCCTCAAATTCTTGGGCAATGCCATTTTGCATTCCCTGACCAAAACCCAATAAAATAACAAGTATGAATATTCCCGAAGCTACTGAAAGACCAGTGAGGAACGTCCGTAATTTGTTTTTACGGATAGTATCAAAAATTTCCTGCCATCTTTCGATGTCAAACATGTGATTGGTTTTGATTGATGAATACAATAACGTCTATTGTACCACTATAAGACTATAGGGAATCGAAAATTGTTACAGCAAATAGTCTTAAAAAGTGTTAAAGTTGACTTTTATATCTCAACTTCTCATTTTCCGATAGACGAAATAGAATAGTGCACCTACTAGCACATAGGGTACCGCCATCAAATAAACAATTCCATTATTGATGCCTTCGGCGGTATTCACATTGCCCTCACTCTCAAGAACAGCACGGCACATGGCACATTGTGCCCCTGCCATATTCGGAAGAAGGAAAAATATCAGAAAAACCAAGGTTACAATACCACTTTTCATTCGATCTAACGCTTTAGGCTATTTAAAAAATAACCCTCATTTTTAACTCTACACCGCATAATAAGGAGAAATCATCAGATAAACCAATACACCTGTAATTGCGACATAAAGCCAAATTGGAAAAGTGATTTTGGCCAATTTTCGGTGCTGTTCAAATTTCTTCAAATATGCCCTGGAATATGTCTTGAGCACCAATGGAACAATTGCTATTGACAAAACAATATGCGAAACCAAGATGAAATAGTAAAGATATTTGACCACGCCTCCACCTCCAAAAATCGTTGATTCGGAGGTCATGTGATACGCTATGTACATCACCAAGAATAAAAGTGACAAAACAATACAGGTGGTCATTATGTTTTGATGTAACTCACGTTTGCCCTTTTTTATAGCCCATACCGCAATTACCAATAAAATTCCTGTAATACCATTAATGGATGCATATATGGGTGGCAAAAACCAAAGCCTTTCCACATTGGGAATTTTTACCCCAAAAAGTATGGCTACCACCAATGGCACTAGAATAGAAACGAACGTAATGAGACGATTAAACTTTTTCTCTTTTAACTCCAATGTATCCATACTACTCGGCCAGTAATTTATTAATGTCTTCCCTAAGAGCACTCATTTGTTCTTTCTCTCCATGGTTATTTTGGCCTTGCTCCTCGGTAATCGCACCACGATAGTATACGATTGGATTTCCAAAATCATCCACCCTTGAACGTATATAGCCTTTTTTATCAATCAAAGCAAACAAGCCGGAATGCTCAAAACCTCCCGGTGCATCAGGAACTTCGGCAGCAAAAATATTAAACCCATTGTTGGCCAGTTCATAAATTTTGTCCTTATCACCCGTCATTAAATTCCAATCCAAATCTATCACACCATACTTCTCCGCATACTTTTTCAAAACCGTGGGAGTGTCGTATTCTGGGGTTATAGAGAAAGAAGCCAATCCAAACTTATTGTTATCCCCAAATTCATTCTGAAGCTGAACAAAATTTTTGGTCATAACAGGGCAAATGGAAGGGCATGAAGTGAAGAAAAATTCAACCACAAAAACCTTCCCTTTATAATCTTTATCCGTAATCAAAAGACTATCCTGATTGATGAACTCGAAATCCGGAACCCTTTTTTTTTGGCCATTCAAAAGCACGTAGGACAATTCATGCTCATTATCCTTCACACTAATTCGATCGTTTTTTACCACACTGTGGTTCTTGATCCTATCGATAATTCGCGGAATAAAAATTATACCAAAAATCAGGACTATTAGTGAAACCCAAACATATGTGTATTTATTCTGCATAAATCAATTGATACGTCGTGAATTGTTCTTCTTTAATGCGAGACGATATTCCGCCAAAATAATCTTTACATCATCTACCATTTTGTTATGAAGGTCGGCTACCAAAGAGGTGTTAAAGCCGTACTTTGTTCCCAGGTCCTCATCATCTGTTCTACCCCGAAGGTTTGCATCTTTGTCAATAATAAATACATACGGAGTTGCCAAGTTGCGATCAAGGGCAAGATCTGTCTTTAATGACCCGAAAAAATCAATCAACCGATCATCATCCATAAAAACAAAAAACCATTTGTCAACATTTGACAAGGTACCCAATTCTTTTTTTAAAGCATCCACCCGTAGTTCGGTACCCTTGGGCATTATCATTACAAACTGGAAATCATCAAAATCATGAAACCTTTTATATATTTTCTGGTTGAGGTTAAAGGCATTTCCCTTTTTTTGTTCAACATCATCACCCAAAAATCCTAAGATTGTTATCTTTTCCTTAAAAGTAACCCCTTCGGCCAATTTCTCAATACCATCTATTTCTTTTGTGAGAACGGATAGTTTTCCAAAATGCGTTATACCGGACGCAAAGAATAAATAGGCCACAATGGGTAGAACAAAGAGAATAAATAGAACCAGCGTTTTTTTCATGATAACTTTAACTTCCCAAGAGCTGAATAGGCTTTTGCAAAAATAAAAAAGACGGTTAGGAAACCGTCTTTATATGCTGTTAATTTTATGAATTAAAATCCTTCTAGAAATTCCATTTTACAAAGCCATCCTTAAATACATTGTAAATATAGTCTGCTTCAAAAAGAAGGATAAAAATCAAATAAAGCACCAAAAATATGGGTGTCCAAACAATAGCCCTTCTCAATGTGCTTTTTTCGTCCCTTAGGTGCATAAAATCCCATGCTATATAGTATGCCTTAACCAATGTTAATGTAATAAAAATCCAATTCAAAAGCTTCATGCCCAGAAAATGGGAATGTGTCAATGCCTGTGGCTTAATAATTCCCAATGCAACCTCAACCGCCGTAACAACGGTTAAAAAAATAAGTACTCCCCAAATTTTTTGGGTATTGGACTTAAATTTCAAAAGTCCTCTAAATATTTCCAATTTATGTGCGTGTGCCATTGTGTAATTATTCTTTAAAACCAATTTTCAATTTAATCACCGATTTGAAATTAGCTGATCAGACCAAATAAAAGAAGGTAAATACAAAAACCCAAACCAAATCAACAAAATGCCAATACAGCCCTACCTTTTCAACCATTTCATAATGTCCTCTTCGCTCATAGGTACCCAAAATCACATTGAAGAAAATAATAACGTTGATTACAACACCTGAAAAAACGTGAAAACCATGAAAGCCTGTAATAAAGAAAAAGAAGTCTGCAAATAGTCTGTTTCCGTATTCATTATGAACAAGGTTTGCGCCTTCGACCACCATTTTGGCCTCAGTTATTTTTTTCAGGGATTCCTCTCGGCTTAAAATAGTTTTTTCGCCCTCTTCACTTATCTGTTCCGTACGAATCAATATATTAGGATTGGCCTTAAAACCCTCAATCACTTCATTCAGGGAATGCGACGGTAAATAACCTTCGGACAGAAACCAAACACCTTTGTTTCTTTGAAGTTCTTCACGGTCATCATGGATCGTTTTGGCAAAATCGCCCAATGCTACCCTTTCACCAGTATCGGCCTTAACAAACTGTAAAATTCTACCTCCTTTAGTTTCCAAGGCACCGTAATCACCACGAATAAAAGTATCCCATTCCCAAGCCTGTGATCCAACGAATATGGCACCTCCAATGATTGTGAGGAACATATACCAGATGACCTTGGTCTTTTTCATATGATGCCCTGCGTCTACTGCCAAAACCATGGTTACCGACGACATAATCAAAATGAAGGTCATAAATGCCACGTAGTACATGGGGTAATTTCCATGAAAAAATGGTACGTGGGTAAAAACTTGATCGGCAATTGGCCACGTTTCTATAAACTTAAATCTTGAAAAACCGTAAGAGGCCAAAAACCCGGAGAAAGTCAAAGCATCGGAAACGAGGAAGAACCACATCATCAGTTTACCATAACTTGCTCCCAAGGGCCTATTACCACCCCCCCAAACGTTTTCTTCCGAAGCTGTTGTAATCGTAGAATCCATATAAAACTTAAAGGTTGATTAGAATTTGCACAAATTTACATTTTTTTCGACTACACAAAAGCGAATCGCCATCAAAACAAAGATTATTCAAAAATATTACCCTACAAACAACATAAAAAGTAATAAATAAATCCATAAAAGGTCCAAGAAATGCCAAAATGTAGCTCCAAGAGAAATACCTAGCATATTTGATGCTGAATATCTTCCTCGTATCTGATTGAACAAAACTACCAATAGGGAAATTATGCCAGCAAAAACATGAACTACGTGCACGGCGGCTATGAGAAATATATACGATACTTTGATATTACTTGTAGGTCCGGTAAAATAATATCCCTGCGATACCATTTGCGAAAAACCATTAAACTGGAAAATTACAAACGCAATCCCTAGGAATAGCGTCGCCCAAAGCCAAGTAGAACATTCTTTGGATTTATTAATTTTCATGGCCCGCTTGCCCAAAATGTAAGTAATGCTACTTAAAACGATCAATACCGCACTTACATAAAAAGCGGATGGCAATTGAATATCTTTTGACCAATCATCTCGCATGGTACTACTAACAATGTATGCGCTTGTCCATCCTGCAAAGGCCATTAACAGGCTCAGAATCCCGAACCAGAGCATCATTTTTTTTGCCCTAGCATTCTTTTCATTCTGGGTACCCTGGGTCAAATCCATTCTTTATATAAATTTATCAACAACATATACTATTTGCATTAAGGTAATGTAACCAACACTGGCCAACATAAGCTTTCTAGCAGAGGGATTATCACCCCTTTCATAAAGACGGAAGGCAAAAATCAACATGACCATGCCCATTGATAAAACAAGGATAGCCGCAAGAATCGATAGCTGTAATCTACCAGTAATTCCAAAAACAGGAATGATTGAAATCAGCATCATCCAGATGGTATACATTATTATCTGTAAAGCCGTACTTTGATCCTTTTTACCGGTCGGCAACATTTTAAATCCGCCCTTTTTATAATCCTCATCCAACATCCAACCCAATGCCCAGAAATGTGGGAATTGCCAAAAAAATTGTATCATAAACAAGGTCCCGGGTTCAATACCAAAATCATTTGTGGCTGCCACCCATCCGAGCATAAAGGGAATAGCCCCAGGAAAAGCACCTACGAAAACCGAAAGCGGGGTTTTGGTCTTTAAAGGCGTATACACACTTGTGTACAAAAAAATTGAAATCGCCCCGAACATTGCAGTTTTGGGGTTCAGGATATACAGTGTAACAACCCCTATAATTGTCAAGGAGACAGCAATGGTCAAAGCCTGATTGACAGACATTCTGCCAGCGGGAATTGGTCGATTTTTGGTGCGGTTCATCAACGCATCCAAATCTTTTTCGATAATCTGGTTATATGCGTTGGAAGCACCAACCATGCAATACCCACCAAACGCGAGGAGCAAGAGTGCCGACCATTCAATTTGAATTGCTCCCAGTAAGTAACCGGCTATTGAGGAGAAAACAACGCTAATGGCAAGTCGTGCTTTCGTAATCTCCTTGAAATCAGCAAAAATCAGGGCCATTCCCGTACTTTTTACCTCACCAACCGCAGTTTTCATTTCACATTTAAATAAGATGGCAAAGATAGTCTCTCAACGATTTTTTTGCAACGAAACGATCATGTTTATATTGAAACTCAAAATATCTACCAGATTTTTTATATCTCACTATTAAATAGCCAAAGACCTATTTGAGTCGCACAAACCTTGTACCTAGATTTTGGATCGTATTTATTTTTTGCTTTCATCAATGATGAAGATATTGAAATGGCAATCTGAACTTTTTGACATTATCGAACTTTTTGAAACAAAAAAGCCCGACAGCAAAACATCTATCGGGCTTTTTTGCAATTTAAAATATGCTATTGCAATTTAAAGGTAATAGGCAAACTAAATGGTACCCTTACTGCTCTACCTCTCTGCTTCCCAGGAGTCATTTTTGGCAATTTACTTATAATTCTTGCCGCCTCTTCTTCCAAATTTTTATCAGGACCTCTCATCCGAACACTTCCGATACTTCCATCTTTCTGTATAACAAAATTGACATATACTTTACCTTGAACCCCCATCTCTTGAGAGATTTCAGGGTATCTAAAGTTCTTGCCAACATGCTTTTGGATCATACTATTGAAACATGCCCTTTTATCCTTTTCATTCTCACATCCAGGAAAAATTGGCACATCTTCAATAACTGCAAAAGGAACATCTATATCCTCATCAACTTCTTCAACAGCAACATCTTCCACAGCAACGATTTCTTCTTCCTGACTAGTTTCTGTTGACTCAATTACGGTTTCCTCAACTTCTTCTTCATCCTCAACAACCTCAATTATTTCAGGTGCCGCAGGTGGTGGTGGTGGGGGTGGTGTTTTGAGTTGCTCTGTCATTGGTACTTCCTCATCCAAGTTATCGTCAACGTTCATTGAGATATCATAATCATTTCCCTTGTCGTAGGTTTTCCACTCGAAGGCAACAAATGTCAATAACATCACAACCGCAAGCCCCGCCACAAAATAGAGACTGCTGTTGCGCGTCAAATCTGCTTTCGGATTCTTTTTAAGTTCCATATCTTTCTATTTTAACGTTCGCTAATTTAATTAAATATTTATATAAAAAGCAATTATTGCTTCCATTTTAACCCAAGCCTACTTGAAAATAATAATTTTATGACCAAGAACCCACCTATGGCCCCTAAACTATTGGCTAAGACATCATATTTATCACCAGATCTATCCAAGGTAAAACTATACTGAACAACCTCAATTAACATGCCAAATAGAATCATTGACAACACCATAATGGTTAATGCCCTTTTTAAATTGATTGCCGAATTATTCTTCTCACGAAGGGCCATTACCCCCAATAGCACAGCCACAAAATAAAAAGTAAAATGAACCAGTTTGTCAAAGTGTGGAATTTCAAATAGGGGAATCTCGTTGTCCGAAAAAGAGGTTAGACTAGACCATGTTACAAATACCATCCAGCTTACAAAGGCCAGCGTATATATGTGTTTTTTAGGCACCTACTAATTCTTTATAAGCCTCGGCACTTAAGAGATCCTTAACTTGCGAAGGATCACTGATCTTTATTTTCACCATCCATCCCGCACCGTAAGGATCTTTGTTCACCTTTTCCGGCTCATCTTCGAGGGCCGAATTAAACTCTACAATTTCCCCGCTCAAAGGAACAAATAGATCCGAAACAGTCTTTACCGCCTCAACGGTACCAAAAACTTCTTCTTGATCTAGGGTTTCGTCCAATGTTTCAACTTCAACATATACAATATCACCTAATTCACCTTGCGCGAAGTCAGTTATCCCCACTACTGCAATATCTCCCTCAATACGAATCCATTCGTGGTCTTTGGTGTATTTTAATTCTGATGGTATGTTCATTTCATGGTTTTGTTAGAAAAAAAGCAAATGTAAACGTTTCTCCAAAAGTATTCAAACAAAAATGTCAAGTGAAATTTTGGGTTATGAACAAACCCTAAAAAGCTATCATTCTGGTTAAAAAAAGGTGCTCCCGAAATGAAAAACTTTGTGTTTTATACGGAAGAATGCAAAACTATAAGTGAAATTAGTTACCAAAATTATATCGCAAGGTAAATCCGGCATTTATAGTTGTCTGAGGGAATGCCGTTGATACGGCAAATTGAGAAAAGGAATGATCGTAGAAGAAAAGTGCATTCAAATTTTTGGTCAATGCATAGTCGGCAGTAAATTTAATGGACATTAAATTCTGTCCTGACGTAATCTGGTTATTATCGATATCAAGATTTCGTATAATCGTTATATTATCCCTTAGGGTAACATCTGCCTTTAAGTTCAAATCTCCTTTTAACCGAGTTTTGTTACCACCGATATTGGTGACGAACTGTACGTCCTTAATTCTATATCCCAGACCTACAGTATATTCCTTTCCATTGATCTCTGTCATTAGATTGTTGTCAAAACTCAATGCCAAAGCCCTATCAGTCCTCATTTCGGCCAATACACTAACCGAGTTTTGCATTTCAAAATCAAGACGCATCAAAGGGTTGAATTGATCTGTCAGCGTAACATTGTTCAAAATGTATTTGGACATTAGATCTTGTGTTTCAGGGTCAATTGCCGGACCTGGGGTCCCCGTAGCAATAAGGTCCTTTTCTATTTGAACCTTCTCCAAATTAGTTTGAAATGAATTTACACTGTAGGCGGCCCTATACCCATGGCTTACTGAAAATCGCTTAAACTTCTTTTTGAACCATTTATTGCGCATCAACCCTGTGTATTTGATGTTCCAGTTTGGAATAGGGATCTTTCGGAATACATCTAGGTTCACACCATTTGCATCTTGACCTGTATAGGCCGCAAAAAATGCAGGTAGCAGCACGTCTTGTTGGGTTTTACCATAACGTTCCGGAAAACCATCCGCGTCTACCGCATTTCCTGATGGCTGATTGTTCTTGGCCTCTAACCTATTTGCGATAGCGATCCTATTTTCCTTGAATTTCTCAAAAGTGGATGAATTGAATTCATCACTTTTTTTGAATACTGTTCCAATCATTATGGTTGAAATACTGAAACTTCCATATTCATTTACCAAGGAACTTTGTTCCTGTTGCCACAAATAATAGTCATAGTTTTCTTGAAAACTATTTGAATATTGACGATCAGCGGATAAGTCAATTGTTAAATCTTGATGGGGTTGCGCCGTGGCCGTAATATTTAACTGACGGTTGGTACGCTTCATGTACTGTTCGTTAAAATCGGAAAAATCGGTAAGCCATCCATTTTTGGCCGCATTGAACCGAACATCGGCCTGACTTCCGAAGACAAATCCTAAACTAGGTCTTGTGGTGCCAATAAACCCTATTGATTGCGTATATCCGGGCAGCACGGTTCCGCTGCTCTCATTATAATTCAAGTTCAGTCTCTTTACCATTGTAGCCACATCGACCACCGTATTAAAAAGACCGCTTGTTTTCTTTTCAGGTGTTTCGGTTGCCTTGGCAGGATTTCCCGCTTTGTCCTTTCTTACCGGCGCAGTACTGGCCTTTGCATTACCTACCTTCTTTTTTAATCCCAAAAGATCATAGAATTTCTGCAGACTTAACGATGCGGTAAGATTATGGGTGTTCGCGTTCTGCACCGTATTTATTGAAATCGGATCCAGTTCACTTAAGGGTGTAGTTGGGTTTTGCGCGATGGCAACGGCCTGGTTCAAGGCATCTCCCCCACGTTGCCATTCAAAATTACTTGTATAGCTATATTGTGAACTAATAAAGTCCAAAGCCGGAATTTTACTGAAAGGTAACTCATAATTTAATTGCATTTGTTGCGAATGCCTATTGGGAACGCCAATATCAAAAAACCCGTCCCATAGTTCCAACTCCCTAAAAATCTCCTGATTGCCCTGATCATCCCGCTCATCTCCCAAATAATTTCTTACGATATTATTGTTGGAGCCCGTGAGGTTTAGTCTTAGCGATTTTGTCAAACTATAATTTATAGCATACTGCCAATTGAATTGGTAATTTCTTTGTTGTAAGGATGGAAGCTCCAAACGGTCTACCCCCTCTTCAACCACATCCCTAAACCGCTGTTGATTGAATTGACGATTGATATTAGAGTTCAAGGATACACTTGCCGGCAAAAGACTCAAATTCAATTCTTTGAGCCATTTCCAATATTTGCCCGTAAAAAGGGAATCTTTTTTTGCAAAAGGGGCCACTTCCAAAGGTTTAAAATTGTGATTGTAAACCAATCCCGTAACCACATTCTGATCCCGTAAATTCGCTATTTCAAAATCACGATGGTCGATTTCATTATAGGAGTAATTAAGGGTGAAGTTTTCAATATCATAAAAGTTTGCTTCCGCCTCTTCAGAACGATTTTTTTGAACGCCGATAAAGTTAATACTGGTACGCTTGGTATATTCTTCTGCTTGCTCCTGTATTTCATCTGCAGTTTGCTGGTCAGGGGCGGATGCAATCAAATCATCCAATTTAAGGTCATCGTAAACGGGATCGAACTCCGGTGTAATCAACTCTTCGGAAATACCATAGTTAAATGGAAGTTGAATACCCCAAGTTTTAGGTAATAATTGTCCCAAATTTACATTGGTAACCACATCATAAGAAATGGCATCTTCCCGCGCCCTTTCATTGGGCATTTGATCTATTGCCCCGAAGCCGGAAGTACTTCTGCCACCAGTAGCTGAAACATTGGCAAAATCGGCGATGTTGGCGTCAACTGCAGCAACTGCGGCCCAACCCCCATTATTATCCAATCCGGCCAAACGCAGTTCATTGAACCAAACTTCACCACGAGCAGGCAGTGCATCGGTATTCTTGACACCGACCATCATACTCCTTACACTTCCCAAAGACGGATTCCCACGTATCCCGATACGTGTGCTTCCCTCAGGTCTTGGTGCAAACTCTGCGACCGGGGAAATATCATCACCGATCACATCAAAGAATTGAAGTTCATTCAATGGAATTGTAGATCTGTTATTGATCCGAATTGATTTTACCTTGTTCAAATCGGCCAGGACAATTTGCATTTGGTTTGCATCTGGCCAAATTTCAGATTCGGAAGTGGCCCCGAAATCGGTAAATTCAAGCGGAATCTCAATTTGATAGAAGTTCTCGGAAAAATCGGTCCCTATCCTTAAAAAACCAACCAAGGGTTTTGTGCCCGAAGGAAAATCGCTCTCCACTATTTCCTCGGCATGCACGAACATCTTCAATTTTTTATACTGCCTGATGTCTATATCCAAGTTCTTAAAGACCCCACGGGAATCTTGCGGCTCCAAATTCTCTATCACCATAGAAAGTGATTGCTCATTTTGGCGAATAATGGTATTGTTATTATTCAACCTTTCCCGTATCACACCAGGAGGCAAAATATAAGGTATGGGCTCCCTTTGTGCATTTTCTTCAATATTTACCGTATTTACATCTACTACAGTCCCATCATCGGAAGGGTCATTATCTATAGTATCATCCTGAAGCGATCTTGTATAGGTACGCCAATCGCCTCTTACCAAATCCAAAGAAGCAAATCTTAAAATTACATCACTAGAGAAACCCGTTAGGTACATTCTCATAAAACTTACGGACCTAAAATCCTTAATACCGCCAATCGCATTCGTAAAATCACTCAATGGGATTTTATATTGTATCCATCTACGATTTATGGTGGAACCGTCAGGCAATTCAGGTGTAATATCCTCGTCAATATCTGTAACGTATTTATCGTTGATACCTGTATTTGGCTTTATTTGAATCCGATATTCAAAATAACTATTTACCGTATTCATGGTCAGATCACGATCAATATCCTCTACATCGGGGAGGGTAGTTGATCCCCTATTCGTATTGGAAACTTGAACTGGTGAATTGCCCTCAGGGTTATTAAAGTCCCTATATCTCTCTAAAATGCCCCCAGTTCTATTTAAATAATACGTGTAATTATCACCGGCAGGATCTGACCCTGAGTTATTGGCATAAATGCCAGCTTCATCTGCATCGTTTAGGCCATCATATCCTATGTCCTGCAATGCACGATTGGTTTCATCGGCATCAAAAGCATATACCAAGGCCTGTGTGGCAGGAACCTCACCCCAAGTGGTCGGAGCCACAAAATCGTTGCTATCAACCCCTGGCAATCCATTTTCATATTGCTTTTTACCATCCTTAAGAACATCCTCAGAAATATTCCCAAGGTTGATTACCAGTTCACCCGGACTCGTGGCAACCCCGTCAACATAAGGATCCAAAACCCAAAATTGCATAAACTCCACGTTGGCCTGTTCAAAATTGGTACTGCTCAAAGATCGCATGATCCCCGCCCATTTATTTTCAGGCGCAAGTGCTGCAAAATTGTCATTATTATTATAGGGTCCTTTTGAAGAAGGATAATATGCCAAATCCAATGTCCCTTGCACGGTAGTCTGACCCTGGGCAATATCAGTCTGCGGAAAAACCTCGTCAATATAGATTCTTCGTGTTGGGTTTGTTGAGATATCACTATCGTTGATTTCCGCTGGGCGCTGGTTTGTATAGAAAATAGGGTCTATGGTGTACCATGCCATTTTTGCCCTTCCGTAACCGTTCAATAGGTTATTGGGATCATCTGGTGTGCTACCATACAATTTTTCATTCACAAGCTCACCAAATTCCAAAGGTGTGCTTGCCATTGTCCAACCCAACGAAGAACGTATATCTATCAAAGATTGGGCACCTTCGAAATCATCTAAATAGGTTGTAGTCTCTCCCTGAAAATCGGCATTTTTAGGGGAATTTGGTTTTAACCAAGCTATTTCGGCGCGAACCGATACATTTGAAGGCACATCCGTATCAATGTTCGGAAGTTTGTTGACCATTCGGGTAAGAAACGGTACTTCCGTAGAGTAATTTCCATTGATGCCAAAAATGGTATTATTTACAGGTTCAACTCCATAGTTGGATTTTTGGGTCAACGGACGTTCATTCAGATTAAGGAGTGTGGCACCCATTACAAAATTTTTGTTGAACTGATGCTCTACATTTACCCCGGTAAATCTTCGGGTCTGCTGTCCAAAAACCGCATTGTTCTCAACGGAAATATTGATAGGTGTATTTGATGCTTCCAAACTAGGGTCCAAAATCTGTACGGTACCGGCCTGATAATTTACCGTATAATCAATACCCTCTTGCAATTGGCGTCCGCCCGCTGTTACCCTCACCGAACCCCTTGGAACGTTGAAGGCCCCAATGGGAATACCATTGCTTCCCTCTGACTTGTACCTTCCTTTTAATATAAACCGATTTTTCTCGGCATCTTCCCGTGAATCGGCCTTTGTAGATGCGTAAAGGTTCCTGAACACATATTTTTTCTGGTTCTCATTATAGCCCTGGTCATTGGCCGTTGTATAGTTTCCTCCACCCAATCGATTGAACAGATATTCACCAAAGGGTTCCACTTTTGTAAAAATGATTCTTCCACCTTGCATATCTACCGTTATTCCCGGAACAAAATCAAAGAAACCATCTCCTCCGCTCTGCACGTCATTATAGACATTCAGACGGTCCAAGTTGAATATGTCCAAAAGAATACGTTCCTGAAAACCATCGGGCCAACCGGAACCGGGGCCAGATACTACCGGGGTTATGTAGTTCCTTGGGGTAGGATCGGAATAAAGTATATTCAATTTAAAATCATCTTGACTCAGCCTAAAAGCCCCGGTCGCATAAATGTTCTTCATCATCAAATCCCAGATCGGGTCTGATATATTGGTGATATTGCTTTTTAATAATTTTAGGATTAAAGTGTTGTTATTTATAATCGGATTTACACCACCCGAAACAGTTGTAGCATCCAGACCGCCGTTTGCAAATTCCCCAACTTGAAACACTTCTCCGTTGTACGTATACTGAAAGGCCACGCCCAGAACCTCATCGTTGCTTAAGCGCTGGTTCAAGGAAACATAGCCCAATTGTGAATTGAAATCGTAGTCCCTTCCCTGTTCCAATTTTCTTGCATTTTCAAGAATTGCATAATCGAAACCTTGATTGACCTGATACCCCGGGACATTAAAACCGTTTTCCACGGTTGCAATATCCCGAATACTGGAAGTAAGCACACCTCCTGTTCCAATCTGTGCAGGATCATAATCATTTGCATTGTTCCTGGGCAAATTATTATTTGGGCCGGAAGCATTGTAAAAACCTGCCGGATTTGCACCAGCTTGACCAATTCTTGTATTATCGGCAACAAATTCCCCTAAATCCTGTATGGCGACCACATTCCGAACATTCAAGGTCTGCTGACTTCGATTGGTAACCCAAACCTCAAGCCTTGTAATTTGAACCTGACTTCTTATATAAGGGTAATTTTCAAGGGCCGTATCATAGTTGTCCCTGAAAAAATGTGATAAGAAAAAATGCTTGTCCTCATCATAATCCAAAGCGGTTAGGGAGAACTCATTTATGGTGCCACCTCCTTGGGCAACAACGGTATTGTTTTGAGATCGCTGTTCCGAGAATACCGCTGTAACGGATGTTTTACCAAATTGGAGTTTGGTCTTAACACCGAACAAACTTTGTGCACCGGTGATCAGGGAGCTGTTTAAGGGCATGTTCACATTCCCAACCTCAATGGATTGTATGATGTCATCCTCTGTAGGGGTATAGTCCAGCTTTACAATGTTCTGAAAATCAAATGTCGCCTCAGTATCATAGTTGGCGGTCACCTGCAAACGTTCACCCACCTTACCCAACATACTAAGACTAATACGCTGGTCAAAATCAAATGAAAGGTTGGTGGTGTTCCTGGGGGACAAGGATGGGTTGTCATTTTTTTGCCAAATGACACCTAAATCCATTGCAACCGAACCTTGCGGGATGACCTCTATGGTATTTCCTCCAAAAACGGTTTCGAAAAAATCGTTGTTAACATAGAAATTTGGCAAGAGGTTCTTTCGTGCTTCTTCGCTTCCTTCCTTTTTTCCTGAATAAGCGTCGGATTTTTCCTTGAAATACTCTTTGATGCCCTCTTTGCGGACCAAATCCATATACTGTGCCGGGGTAAGAATGATGGGGTAGCCAATATCAAAATCACCTAAACTCTGATTGTAGATATACCTATCCAGATTTGGATCGTAAATATATTTGGAAACAATACTTTTGGGGTTATCAAGCACTAATTTTCCCAAGGAAAAACCCGTTTGGAACCGAGTCGGTTTCCTGTTCACCTACCTCCTCATCTTCTGTTTCCTGGGCAAATGAATTTTCAGTTGCCGTAAAAAAAAGAATCAATAGAAATATAAGCTTAAATGCTGATTTAAGATTTTTTTTTGCCCCTCGTTTCAAACTTTCTACAAATTTTTAAGCGCCTGTTTTATGATGTTCTCAACGCTTAGTGAAGCGTCTTGGCTTAAGACTCTGTCAACAACCTTTTCAGCCTGTTTTCTGACAAATCCAAGAACCTCTAATGCAGATAACGCTTCATCTTTGTTTGTATTGTTTGAACGGGTGGAAACTTCATCAATATCGTAGACTTTCAAAACCTTGTCCCTGAGATCCAATATGGCGCGCTGCGCCGTTTTGGCACCAATGCCTTTAATTGCCTGAATTGCGACCACATCACCATTGGCGATGGCATCCCTAATTTGGGCCGGGGTCAACGAAGACAACATGGTCCATAGCTATACTTGAGCCAATACCCGAAACTGACAAAAGCAAGCGAAAAATCTCACGTTCAGATTTCTCTGAAAAACCATATAAGGTGTGTGCATCTTCCTTAATTTGAAGATGTGTAAAAAGCTGAATACTCTCAGAGTCCCCTATTTTAGAAAATGTGTGCAGGGATATATTGACAAAATAACCAACTCCCCCACATTCAATAATTACATGGGTAGGGTTTTTTTCGACCAGTTTACCTCTGAGATGGTGGATCATAAATAGTGTTAAAGTACAAGTTCAAGTTTCAAATACAAGTGCAAGTTCAAGTTACAAATTCAAGTTACAAATTCAAGCTCAAGTTCAAGTTCAAAAAGATAGCCTTCCAGTTGGCACTGGCCCACTCCTATTTTCCAAATACTATTTGCGGTCCGCGATTTACTATTGACCAGATTTGGCCTTTTTTCGTTTTTCCCTTTCCTGGGCGTCAATTGCGGCCACCGCAGTCATATTCACAATCTCGTCCACACTGGCACCTAAGGGAATAATATGTACCGATTTTCGAAGTCCTACCATTATGGGACCTATGCTATCCGCCTTATTGAGTTCCTTTAACAGTTTATAAGTAATATTTGCAGATTCCAAATTTGGGAAAATCAGGGTGTTTACCTTCTTTCCCGATAGTTTTGAAAATGCAAACTTGCTTTGGTTCAATTCCATATTCAATGCAAAATCGGTCTGAATCTCTCCGTCTACCAGTAAATCGGGATTGTTTTTATGCAAAATTTTGACCGCATCCCTCACTTTGGTTGCGGATGGATGGGTTGAGGACCCAAAATTCGCATAGGATAGCAAGGCGATAACAGGATTAAAACCAAAAGTTGTAGCCACATTGGCCGTCATTTGGGTAATCTCTGCAAGTTCCTCTGCATTGGGATCGATATTAATGGAGGTATCTGCCAGAAATATGGGTCCACGATCCGTTGTCATAATATGGACGGTGGAAACTTTTTTCACACCGGTTGCCCTACCAATCACTTCAAAAATTGGTTTTATTACCGTTGGATAGGCGCGTGAATAACCAGATATCATTCCGTCGGCATCACCCTCAATAACCATCATAGACCCATAATAGGTGCGTTCGCGCATCTTCTGACGTGCTCCATGCATGGTCACGCCCCTTCTCTGCCTATTTTCAAAATATTTCTGGGCATAAAGTTCCCTCATGTTGTTCGCTTCATCGGCATGAGAATCAATAATAAGTAGGTCCGCATCAAAATCAAGCTGCTTTTTTAATGCTTTGACCAAATGCTTTTTTCCCAATAAAATGGGCAGAGCTATCCCTTCTTCGTAGGCAATTTGGGCCGCTTTCATCACATCCAACTGATCCGCTTCCGCAAAAACGATTCGTTTCAGATCCATTCGGGCCCTGTCATGCAATTGACGCACAATTTTATTGTCATTTCCAGAACGCTGAAGCAATTCCTCTTTATACTTGTCCCAATCTTCAATGGGCATCTTCGCTACCCCACTTTCAATTGCCGCTCTTGCAACGGCAGGTGGAATTTCAGCAATCAATCTGGGGTCAAAGGGTTTGGGTATAATATATTCCTTGCCAAAAGTAAGTCGGGTTTTGCCGTAAGCGATATTCACTTGCTCAGGGACATGTTGTTTGGTCAAATCGGCCAATGCCCTTACAGCCGCCATCTTCATTTCCTCATTGATCTTAGTGGCTCTAACATCCAAAGCACCTCTAAAAATAAACGGAAAACCTAAAACATTATTTACCTGATTGGGATGGTCAGATCTACCCGTGGCCATGATAATATCCTTGCGTGTTTTAATGGCCAAATTGTAATCTATCTCTGGATTAGGGTTCGCCATGGCAAAGACGATGGGGTCTTTTGCCATTGACAGGAGCATCTCAGGAGTAACGATATCAGCTATGGAAAGTCCTACGAATACATCGGAATCCTTCATAGCTTCTTCAAGGGTATCAATTTTTCGACTCGTGGCAAATTCTATCTTGGATTCCGCAAGGTTGGGCGCATCTTTTCGAATGACCCCTTTACTGTCCAACATCACGATATTTTCAGCTTTTGCACCAAAAGCCTTATATAGTTTCGTGCAAGAAACAGCCGCAGCGCCCGCACCGCTGATAACTATCTTTACCTTTCCAATTTTCTTTTTTGTGATTTCCAAAGCATTCAAAAGGGCTGCCGCCGAGATGATGGCAGTACCGTGTTGATCATCATGCATAACAGGAATATCAAGCTCTTCCTTGAGTCTTCTTTCAATTTCAAAGGCCTCCGGAGCCTTGATATCTTCTAGATTGATGCCCCCAAAAGTTGGAGCGATCATTTTAACGGTTTCAATAAATTTATCAACATCTTCGGTGTCCACTTCAATATCCATTGCATCGATATCCGCAAAAATCTTAAAGAGCAGGCTTTTTCCTTCCATTACGGGCTTGGATGCTTCGGGTCCAATATTACCAAGTCCCAATACAGCGGTGCCATTTGAAATTACTGCGACGAGATTCCCCTTTGAAGTATACTTGTAAACATTATCCTTGTCCTTTGCGATTTCCAAACAAGGTTCAGCCACACCGGGAGAATAGGCCAAGGCAAGATCACGTTGGGTGGAATATGGCTTGGTAGGTACGATTTTTATTTTGCCCGGTTGCGGTTTGGCATGATACACCAATGCTTCCCTTCGCTGCTTTTGCTTGCTCATGTGGTCTTATTTTCGAGAACAAATTTAAGCGTATTCTTTTATAAAAGGTTATCAAACGAGTAAACCTTTAAAAATTAAAATAGGATCAAAAGGAAGAAGAAAAATGGATCAAGACAGAAAATAATTACCAGAAGTACCCAACAACAAACCCTGTAACTATTAGCAATATGAGTGCCAGATACCTATAATTCTCATACCAAGGAAGTCCTTTCAGTTCCTCTGTTTCTTCCTTGATGAGTCTCGGAGACCAGGTTAACTGATCGGTCTTTATATTGGCCGGCGCAGGAGTAAACACACTCACAATTATGTGTACAAACACGCAAAATATAAAAAGTACGGCTGTTCTAAGTAGAAAATGAAGTTCAAAAAAAACGCCTTCAAATCCTTGTACCCTTCCAACAACCCAAACAATACTTATTACCAAACCGGCCATGAGGCTCATAAAAGAGCCGGTAGCGGTTGCCCTTTTCCAAAAAAGACCTACAATAAACACAGCCACCACCGGAGGAGCTATATATGAAAGTACATCTTGTAAATACGCAAAGAGATTTCCATATTGACCAATAAACGGTGCCCAAGCTGAAGCCAAAATAACTAGTATTAAAGTTGATATTTGACCGCTGCGAACTAATTGCTTACTGCTCATATTAGGTCTCAATTTCCTTACAAAGTCCATTGTTATTAGGGTAGAGGCCGAATTAAATGTGGCCGAAACGCTTGACATCATGGCCGCCAGCAGACCGGCAACCACCAAACCCAACAACCCCGCTGGCAATAAATCAAATAACAAAGTGGGGTATGTTTGATCAGGGCAATCCAATAAATTGGTACATGGGCCATTTGCCGTCATATAGTTTATGTTTTCACTATTCCTATATAGCAAAAATGCCAATGTACCAGGGATTACCATTATCAAAATGACTGGGAGTTTCAAAAGTCCAGCAAATAGGGCACCCCATCTACCGTGGTTGATGCTTTTGGCACTTAAAACCCGTTGCACCATAAATTGGTTGTTCGCCCAAAAATAGAATCCCAATAATGGTACACCTGTAAACAAACCCCACCATGGTACAATGGGCGCATCATACTGTCGCCACCAATCACCGGAGTTATCGCGAACAATACTGAGTGCCTCAGAAGCGTTTTTATCAATTGCCCCAGTAGCATTCAAGGCATTCAATTGATCGATCATAGCGGACCAACCCCCTACTTTGTCAAATGCGAAATAGGTAAGGATTATAGACCCGAATATTAAGACAATAGCTTGGATGACCTCGGTTTGTACTACCGAATTCAATCCGCCGGGTATCGTGTATGCGGCTGCGGAGAGTGCCAAAATAATAATCACAATCGTTGGGGAAAGGTTGGGAAAAATAAGTCCTACGACTATCGTTCCCACATACAGTGCGGCAGCAGTGTCAATTAAGATATTCCCAATTACGGTGAGAAATGAAAAATAGTATCGGCTTCGACTGTCATATCTTTTTTCAAGAAACTCGGGCATGGTATAGACACCGCTTTTCAAGTAAAAAGGCAAGAAAAAAATTGCAAAAAATATAAGGACCACAACGGCGTACCACTCATAATTGTAGACCGTGGTATCCAATTGATAGGCCGATCCCGCCAATCCAATCAACGTTGAGCTAGAAATATTGGCCGCAAATAGGCTTATACCGACAATAGGCCATGTCAAACTTCTTCCTCCCAAAAAATAGTCCTCAGATGACTTGTTCTTGGATTTTGAGATTCCGTAAAAAATAATTCCAATAAAATAGACGGCAATTACCGTAAAATCGATAGTTGAGAGTACAGACATTGGTTCGTTGAGTTAGTTAGTACCGTTCAGAATCACATAAATTGCAAAAAAGAACAGCCTTCTAATATAGGATTTTTAATGCTAGGTTAAAAAAATGTACTTGTAAAATAGTGAATTACCCAACGAAAACGATGTAGATTGAAAAGGTTTTTATTTGATAAAATCAATGTTTCTTTTTAGCCCAGAGAACTTGGTGCGCTTTACAGCAGATTTTTTAAATACTTTCTGAAAAACATCCTCGGTAATTTCCTCCCAGTCTTTTTTCGTCATTGATAGCAATTCTGGCATGGGGTTGAACAAGGGTTCCCTATGTGGTTTTGAAAAACGGTTCCACGGGCATACATCTTGACAAATATCGCAGCCAAAGGCCCACTCATCAAATTTGCCATGAAACTCAGTGGGAATCTCATTTTTGAGTTCAATGGTAAAGTAAGAAATGCACTTACTCCCATCTACCACATAGGGCTCGACGATGGCCTGGGTAGGGCAGGCGTCGATGCAGGCGGTGCATGTTCCACAATGGTCGGTTACGGGGGTATCATATTCAAGCTCAATGTCAACGATCAGTTCTGCAATAAAGTAAAAAGAACCTACCTGTTGGGTCAAAAGGTTACTATGCTTGCCGACCCAGCCCAATCCACTTTTAGCTGCCCAAGCTTTATCCATTACGGGGGCAGAATCTACAAAAGCGCGTCCATTTATTTCGCCGAATTCTTCCGAAATAAATTCTTGAAGTTGTTTTAATTTCGATTTAATGACGTGGTGGTAATCTTGCCCATAAGCATATTTAGACACCTTATAGGTTTTCTCCAATTGCTTTTCTTGCGGAAAGTAATTGAGTAACAAAGAAATAACCGATTTCGCCCCATGAACTAGCAAACGAGGGTCTAAACGTTTATCAAAATGGTTTTCCATATAGGACATTTCGCCGTTCATGTTATTTTTGAGCCATTTTTCCAAACGTGGGGCTTCGTCCTCCAAAAAATCTGCTTTGGATATACCACATGACAAAAAACCGAGGCGTTTGGCTTCGTTCTTAATAGCACAGCTTTTATCTATTTTGGAAATCATTTCTTGCCCAATGTTTGCAATTTAGCAATTCGAATGTAGGTCAATAAAAATTAATTGACCTTACAATCACTTCTTAACGCCATTTTCATAGATTGATATTATAGTTTATTTTTTAACTAAACCGAAAAAATGTAACATTTTCCATAATTTGTTACTAACTAAGGGAACCAAACAAAAAACATGATACAAGTTCAAAATTTGACCAAGTCCTTTGAAGTGGTCACCAAAAAAGGATTCAAAAAAGAAAAATCCCAAGTACATGCCGTAAATCAGATTTCATTCGAATGTAAACCAGGTCGGATTTTTTCGCTTTTAGGCCCCAATGGTGCTGGAAAAACCACGACCCTAAGAATGATAGCCGGAATTATCAATCCTTCATCAGGAACTGCATTTGTGGACAATGTTGATATCTCAAAAGGCAATGAAGAAGTTAAAAAGCATATCGGATTCTTGACCGGTTCGACAGGGCTTTATGAGCGATTGAACGCAGATGAAACCCTTGATTTCTTTGGAAAAGTGTATCGAATAGAAGATTCCCTATTCCAGGAACGAAAGGAATATCTTTTTGAAAAACTGGGAATCAACCTTTTTCGAAAAAAGCGCATAGGACAGATGAGCACGGGAATGAAACAAAAGGTTTCCATTGCACGTACCCTCATCCACGATCCAAGAGTCCTAATTTTTGATGAACCTACAAGTGGATTGGACGTAATTACAGCTGAAAGTATCATTGACCTCATACGAGAATCAAAAGAAAATAACAAAACAGTTATTTTTTCATCCCACATTATGAGCGAAGTAGATTTACTGTGTGATGATTTGGCGATCATCAATAACGGCTGTATAATCTACAATGATTCCTTTGATAAGTTCAAAAGAGAAATGAAAGCGAAAAACCTGACCCAGGAATTTATTAACCGTGTAAAAGAGGCTTAAGATGCGAGATTTATTCATTATCATAAAAAAAGAACTTACCGAATTACTTCGCGATAAGAAAACTATTATAAATTCTATTGTATTGCCCACTTTGTTAGTCCCCGTCCTAATGTTGGGTGCCATAAAAGTAACCAAGATGATTTCCGAAAAAGAGCAGCAAAAATTGGTTAAGATAGGCCTTGTTAATGCCCCTGATGAATTTTTAAAGATGGTAAATGGCGACTCGCTGAACAAAGTGGTGAGTTTTTCAGAGGGTGAGGATTATAAAGCCCTTATTAACTCCGACAGTGTTCAGTCCACCATAGTCTTCCCATCGGATTGGAAGAAACAAATGGATAGTCTGGCAATGAGCGAAGTCCAAATTTATCGCAATGGCACAAAGGACAATGTTAATAACCGGGTATCCAAAATCATAGAATCTTATAATACGGCACTGAAAGAAGAGCGTATTTCAAAACTAAGCATACCTACGGAAAAACTGACTCCCTTTAAAGAAAACTATATTGAAGTAAGTGAGCAAAAGGAGCTCATAGGAAAGCGTATTGGCGGTTTTATACCCTATCTTTTTATTTTGACCATGTGGGGAGGCTGCCTCTTGGCGGCAATCGATCTGGTTACCGGGGAGAAGGAACGCAAAACTATTGAGACTACTTTGTCTTTACCTATTTCGAAATTTACGGTTTTGCTGGGTAAAGCTATTGTAGCCTCCCTATTAGGTTTTATACCGGCGGTTTTAAACTTGATCGGACTTATTGTAGGCCTCAACCTTATAGATGATATTCCCGATACGTTCAAGATGGCAATCAGTGAAATGTTGAATTTTCAATCGGTTACGCTTATTATGCTATTACTGATTCCGTTTGCACTGTTTTTATCCGGAACAATAATAGCTTTGGTAGCAGGTGCCACGTCATTCAAAGAAGCTCAAAGTAAGGCCACCCCGATCATTATCCTGATCATTATGCCCTTAGTGTTGGCCATGATGCCGGGCATAGAATTGAGCTGGTTCACCGTTCTTATTCCGGTTCTGAATATAGGATTGGGTGTCAAAGAAATCATGGCAGGCACCATAAATATGTTGCAGTATGCCGCTATTCTAATCTCACTGGTTGCATTTGCGGTAGGTGCTATCTATTTTAGCTATAAGAAATTTTCAGATGAAAATGCGATATTGAAATAGGAAGGCGTACTTCATTGGAAAGTGTTATGGGTGCTTAGAATAATCCCGGTTGAATACCACCTTTTATTCTCCCTAAATGTTTATAGGCCAATTCGGTAACTTCCCTACCCCGAGGCGTTCGCATTATAAAGCCTTGTTGTATAAGGAACGGTTCATAAACTTCTTCAATGGTCTCCGCACTTTCCGAGACTGCGGTGGCAAGCGTGGAAATCCCCACGGGGCCTCCTTTGAATTTATCAATGATGGTGGTAAGGATCTTATTGTCCATCTCATCCAGTCCGTGAATATCCACGTTCAGAGCCTTTAACCCGAACCTGGATATTTCCATATCAATTTTTCCATTGCCCTTGATTTGGGCAAAATCCCGAACCCTACGCAATAGGGCATTGCAGATTCTCGGCGTACCCCGACTTCGTCCTGCGATTTCGATTGCGGCATCTTGGGTTATGGGTACTTTTAAGATTTCCGCACTCCGCTCTACGATTGTAGAAAGTAGCTCTGTGGAATAATACTGTAAGCGACTCTGAATTCCAAATCGGGCTCGCATGGGTGCAGTTAACAATCCAGAACGTGTAGTAGCTCCGATCAATGTGAACGGATTTAAGTTAATTTGCACAGAACGAGCATTAGGCCCCGACTCGATCATGATATCAATTTTATAATCCTCCATGGCCGAATACAGGTATTCTTCCACAACGGGGCTTAATCTATGTATTTCATCAATAAAAAGAACATCCCTTTCCGAAAGATTCGTCAAAAGACCTGCCAAATCCCCTGGTTTGTCCAAAACCGGTCCGGAGGTTATTTTAATCCCAACCCCTAATTCATTGGCAAGAATGTGCGCCAATGTAGTCTTACCCAATCCAGGAGGCCCATGAAACAAGGTATGGTCCAACGCCTCATCCCTCAGGTTTGCAGCCTCCACAAAGACCTTCAAGTTTTCAAGAACCTGCTCCTGCCCTGTGAAATCGTCAAAAGTGATAGGACGCAAAGCCCTTTCAATATCAATTTCCTCGGGCGAGAAGTGTTCTCCGCTAGCATCCAAGTATTCGTTCATACGCTAACAAAGATAGGTAAACACCCCAAAATCTTTACAAGACAACATTTTAAATATTGGTTTTGTTTTACACTAAAAATCGTAAATTCATTTTATGGATAAAAAAACATACCCTCCTGGCATTCTTCAGTACATTCCCTTTTTTTATGTGATTTGGTCGGACAACTTGGTATCAGCATCGGAACTAAACGTTGTCCAAAAAGCAATCGAGGAAGATGAATCACTTTTAAAGGAGGAAAAAGCCACATTAAATTCCTGGTTGCAAACCGAGCATCCACCATCGGACAAGGAGCAAAAAAATTGGATACAAGTGGTTTCCGCTTCCCAGGTCAAATTAGTGGAGAGCAATACCTATCCGCTTGCTACCTTCAGTCAAAATGTAGTGTGTAAATACTTTGAGGTCTGCCCTTTCAATGAAAAACTCAAACATATAGAAATCAACTTGGGTATTCAGCCCAATCATTACAGCCATCTATTTAACGTTGAGGTAGAACATCAGGCCACATCAGACTTTTATGATGCCCTTGAATTGGACCAAATTCTGAAAGGGAAGCACGCTAAAACCGTTGATGATTTTCGAAACGTTTTGAAGGATCCCATTTTCAATTGGGAGATTCATAGAGATAAGGGGAAATTTCGTAAAGTTGTTCTTGATCAAGTTAAATTTCTGGCTAAAAAAGGATACGGGGCCATGGCGTATCCATCAGCCTATGGTGGCAGCGAAGACATGGAAGGCTATGCATATATGTTCGAAAATATGATGTTTTTTGATGGAAGCCTAGCGATAAAATTCGGGGTCCAGTTTGGACTTTTTGGAGGAAGCATCCAAAAACTGGGCACTAAAAAACACCATGACAAGTATTTAAGAGCAACTGGGAAAGCCGAAATTTTGGGTTGTTTTGCGATGACCGAAACGGGCCATGGCTCAAACGTACGAGGAATAAAAACAACTGCCACCTATGATAAAGCGACAGATAGCATTGTGGTGCACACCCCAGGAAAAAATGACAATAAGGAATACATAGGAAATGCAATCCATTCCAAAATGGCGTCGGTATTTGCACAGTTAATCGTAGACGGAAAAAATGAAGGAGTGCATGCCATTCTTGTGCCGTTACGTAACTACAATCATGAATTGTTGCCGGGTATTAAAGTTGAGGACAATGGGTATAAATTAGGCCTCAATGGTGTGGACAATGGCAAAATTTGGTTCAATCAAGTAACCGTTCCAAGGGAAAACCTTTTGAACAAGTATGGGACTATCAAAGAAGATGGCTCCTACCATTCCGAAATTACGAACGCGAACAAGCGTTTCTTTACCATGCTGGGCACCTTGGTCGGTGGGCGCATTTGTGTTGCCCGGGCAGGCTTGGGCGGTGCTAAATTGGCTTTGGCAATTGCGGTAAAATATGCCTTAAAAAGAAGACAGTTCAATGATAGTATAAAGATTCAGGAAGACCTGTTAATGGATTACCCAAGCCATCAATTGCGATTGACCCCATTGGTGGCAAGTGCCTATGTATATCATGCTACATTAGACAAAATGATGCATGTCTATTGTGATGAAACACAACCTGACAAGCGAAAGGTGGAAACACAGGTAGCCGGACTGAAATCGGTCATCACGTGGTATGCCAATAGTGCCATTCAAGAATGTCGGGAAGCTTGCGGTGGCAAAGGATATCTAATTGAAAACCGTATCGCCGACCTTAAAGGCGATGTGGATATTTTTACCACTTTTGAAGGTGATAACAATGTGCTTTTGCAATTGGCCGCAAAAGGGGTTTTATCAGATTTTAAGGCAGAATTCAATAGCGCCGGTTTTACTTCCGTACTGAAAATACTTGGCATACAGATCAGCGACAAACTGACAACTATTAATCCGCTATATTCCAATAAAGTGGACAAGGATCATTTGTACAATCCAAAATTCCATAAACATGCTTTCAATTATAGAACCCGGAGACTTACCTATACCTTGGCAATGCGCATCCGTGATTACATTAGAAAAGGAGTTCCCTCCTATCAGGCGTTTTTAAAAGTACAGACCCATCTCTTGAAACTGGGAAAAGCCTATAGTTGTGAACTTGCCTATTTCACGTATTGTGAATTTGTCGAAAAAATCGAAGACGATAAAAATCGCCAACTATTCGAAAAATTGGGTACTCTATATGCACTGCACACGATTAGGGAAGATGCATCCTGGTATTTGGAACAAGGATATATCGACGGGACAAAATCCAAAGCCATCAGGCAACGTGTTGAGCGTTTATGCACTGAGCTACGGCCCCATATAGAAGTACTTATAGATGGTTTTGGGATACCGGAACATTGCATGACGGCCCCAATTGCCAAATAACGTTGGCCTAAGAATTCCAAAATTGATGGCTATTAACCGAAAAATTAAAAACTATTTTTCCTTATTCAATTGTGAAGTGTCCAAAAATTCCATTAAGGTAATTTTTCCATCTCCATAGAAATAAGCCTTTGATGATCCACTGGAGGAAAGTTCAAAATCCTTACTGGCAAAAACCCGCCCTTCGGAGGAATCTTTAAAATAGGCCTGTACATTTAGTGCCTGCAATTTTTCCGCTTTTAGATTCGATTTTTCGTGAAGGATTGCAACAAGGTCATCCGTAGTCCCTTCCAATTTTGCGGAAGAATTTTGAGTCATTTCCAGAGAAACGACCTCGCTTACCGTATATATGCGTGCATCAATTTTATCTTTTAATGCAATGTTCAACGAATCGCTTTGAAAATTGAAATCACCAGAGCTATTTCCATTCATACTCAAAGCTATCAATGGTACGTTGGCATTCGCCTGCAGATTCGCATCACCCGAAGTAGAAATTTTAAGTTCATCGCCAGTAATAATATCATCCATGCGTATCATACCGTCCTGCATGCTAAGGGAAGTAAGTTCGTGATACCTTATAGTGATATTCAACTTTTTCTTTCCTGTTACCGTATAAAATGAGCTTATATATAGAGTGCTATCCTCGACTTTAAACTTAAGTACATCAATTAGATTATCATCTGCCTGAAGTGAATAACCCTCAACGGAAGCCCTTTGAATATTGACTTCCAAATTATCCTTCAGGTCAATTTTATTAAAAGCAGGAAGTTCTTCATTCACCTCGACCACATTTCGGTTGCCTTTGATTTTTGGCTTTCGTTGCGCTTGCAAAGCACAAATAGAAAATGTCATAAGAAGTAGAATGAAATTTTTCATTTGACGTTTTGTTTAATGGTTTTCCCAGCCGGCATCAATTAGGAGATTGCTTAAGCAAATATCCCCTACAGGTTGAACCAGTAACTAAATATATTATAAAAAAGCGAGATTGATGTTTTTAATTAAACCCAAAAAAATGCCCAACTTTCTAAGTTGGGCATTTTGTTAGTTCTGTTCTTCAACCTGTCTATCCATGCATCTCCTCCTCATCGACCTGTAATGGGGTCGTTTGCGGCACGAAATCCTGTCCTGCAATAATGTATTCACCATTATCATATGTTTTACTATAATCATATGGCCAACGGTGCACATGCGGAATTGGTCCATCCCAATTTCCATGAATATGTTTTACTTCCGCTGTCCACTCCAACGTATTTGCCTTCCAAGGGTTTTTAGCACCTTTTTTACCGTAGAATATGCTACTTATAAAGTTATAAGCGAAAACCAATTGGGCACCGGCGGTAATAAGGGCAAATACGGTCATTAACACTTGGATGTTCGTAAACTCATCGAACATAGGAAAAGCAGTGTTTTCATAATACCTACGTGGTACACCGGCCATCCCCACAAAATGCATTGGGAAGAATATGCCATAAGATCCTATCGCGGTAATCCAAAAATGTACATAGCCCATGTTCTTGTTCATCATTTTACCCTCGAACATTTTCGGGAACCAATGATATACCCCCGCAAACAGACCGTAAAGCGCTGATATACCCATCACTAAATGGAAATGTGCAACTACGAAATAGGTATCATGTACGTTTATATCCAAAGTACTATCCCCAAGTATAATACCTGTTAGACCCCCTGTTATAAATGTGGATACCATGCCTATTGAAAACAGCATACCTGGGTTCAACTGTAAATTCCCCTTCCACAAAGTGGTAATCCAGTTGAAGGCCTTTACGGCTGAAGGAATTGCAATCAATAAGGTTGTGAACGTAAATACGGATCCCAGGAACGGATTCATTCCTGAAATGAACATATGGTGTCCCCAAACAATTGTAGATAAAAATGCAATTGCCAAGATTGACGCAATCATCGCACGATACCCGAAAATAGGTTTGCGTGAATTCACCGCCATTACTTCTGAAACGATACCCATCGCCGGTAAAATTACGATGTAGACCTCAGGATGGCCCAAGAACCAAAAAAGGTGCTCATATAGTACGGGCGAGCCTCCTTGGTAATGCAAAACTTCTCCTTGGATAAAAATATCCGAAAGGAAAAATGAGGTCCCAAAGCTTCTGTCCATAATCAACAACAGAGCAGCCGACAAAAGAACCGGAAAGGATATAACCCCAATAACCGCAGTGACAAAAAATGCCCATATCGTCAAGGGCAATCTGGTCATTGACATTCCTTTCGTCCTAAGGTTAATTACGGTAACTATGTAGTTCAATGACCCCAATAACGAAGAAGCTATGAATATGGCCATGGAAACCAACCATAGTGTCATACCCATTCCTGACCCGGATTGAGCCATTGGAAGTGCACTTAACGGAGGATATACCGTCCAACCCGCAGATGCGGGACCTGCCTCTACAAAAAGAGACAACATCATTATGACGCTGGATAGGAAAAACAACCAGTAAGAAACCATGTTCAAGAAACCTGAGGCCATATCCCGTGCGCCGATCTGCAAGGGAATCAATAGGTTACTAAATGTCCCGCTCAATCCAGCGGTCAACACGAAAAACACCATAATCGTACCATGAATAGTCACCAATGCCAAATAAATATCAGCATCCATAACTCCGTCGGGAGCCCATTTTCCAAGTAGGGTCTCAAAAATGGCGTGAGATTCCCCTGGCCAAGCCAATTGCATTCTAAACAATAAAGACATGGCGATACCTACGGTTCCCATAATAAGCCCCGTTATCAAATACTGCTTGGAAATCATCTTGTGATCCTGACTAAAAATATATTTAGTTACAAAGGTCTCTTTGTGATGATGATGTCCTTCATCATGTCCGTGATCATCCCCGTGCTCGTGTCCTGTTGCTGACATAAATAAAAATACTTTTATAAATTAAATCCTTTTTCTAAAGTTATTACTGAACAGAGGCCATCGTTTGACCAAAGGTTTGTTGCGTTTTCATCCACGCATTGTACTCCTCTTCCGTCTCAACAATGATTTTCATTTGCATGTTGTAATGTGATTTACCACAAATCTTGTTACACAGCAATATGTAATCAAACTCCCAAGGATCAGAATTATCTTCTCCGTTAGCCGCCTTCTGTGCCCTTATTTTATTTGTACGTTCTACTTTATCGATTACATCTGGATTCAATCTCATATCTGCAGTGGTTGTGATAGGAGTGAACGAAAATTCTGTTATCATTCCAGGAACACAATTCATCTGGGCCCTAAAATGCGGCATATATGCGGAATGCAATACATCCTGAGATCTCATCTTAAAATTAACCTTCCTTCCCACGGGCAGGTGCAATTCCTTGACAATAACATCATCAGTTGCATATGTATCGGATTCATCCAAACCCAACACGTTAGAACGATCAATATCGATCATACGGACATTGGCATGGCCTAGAACATTATCCGTACCTCCGTACCTAGCTGTCCAATTGAATTGCTGTGCATAAAGCTCTACAACTATTGGGTCGTCCTCCTCATTAATATCCATAATGGTCGTCCAAGTATAAAGACCCCAAAGTATGAGTCCCGCCAAGACGATTACAGGAATAATGGTCCAAATAAATTCAAGACGATCGTTATCGGCATAAAATAGAGCCTTTTGACCCTTTCTGCCGCGATATTTATAGCCAAAATAATGTAGTAATGCCTGAGTGATAAACTGTACAATGAAAATAATGACAAACGAAACGAGCATTAAATAATCATATTCGGCCCCATGGGCGGAAGCAGCATCGGGCAATAAAAACTTACCGTACTTCCAGAAACTGAAAATGGTCAAGCCGTAAATGAAAATCAAAAAAGCGAACATTAGATAACCGTTCATCTTGTTATCCTCGTCGTTGGCTACTTGGGAATTTTCTGTTCTGATCTGGGACAGTTCAAATATTTTGGTCATTTGCCAAATTGCAATTGCCACCAGAACCAAAACAACTAAAGTCAATAATGTAGTCATTGTATGATTTAATATTATACTTTACTAATAATGAAAATGCTTACTTTCTTCAATAAATGGATTTCTTTTAGGTTGCAACGGGGCACTTGCAAGAGCCCTGAATATCCAAAAAATAAAGAAACCTGCGAAAAACAGCACAGCACCGATTTCCGGAATTCCGATGTACCATTGATCCCCCACTGTTGATGGCATGATTGCGTTAAAAATATCTAAATAGTGTCCAGCAAGAATAACAACACCTGCCATTACAACAAACCAGTTGATACGTTTATAATCGCTGTTCATCAATAACAAGACCGGGAACAGGAAATTCATTGCAACCATCCCAAAGAACGGTAGCCTGTAGTCTGCAATGCGCGTTACAAAATACGTAACCTCTTCCGGTATGTTTGCATACCAAATAAGCATGAATTGTGAGAACCATAAATAAGTCCAGAATATGCTTATCCCAAACATGAACTTTGCCAAATCGTGCACGTGGCTATCGTTGACATCAGGTAAATATCCCCTTGATTTCAAATATATGGTTATCATGGCTATTACGGTAATTCCCGACACAAACATACTTGCAAAAATGTACCACCCAAATAAGGTACTGAACCAGTGAGGGTCAACACTCATGATCCAATCCCAAGACATCATTGACTCGGTAACAAGATAAAAAACCAAGAATGCCGCCGACCATCTAAAATTCAGTTTAAAATTTGAATTGTCGTTGGATTCGTCTTGGCGCAACGATAATTTTCTTGAGTATTCCCTATAAAAAATCCAGCCCCCAAGAAAGATAACCGCCCTGATCAGAAAGAACGTAGGATTCAAATAGCCCGCTTTACCTTGCAATAGTTCATCATGGGCAACTACTTCCGGATCCATCCAAACAAATAGATGGTTCATATGCAAAACTGACAATACCAATATCACAAAGACAACAATGCCACCAGGTACCAAATATGCCGTTATCGCCTCCATAACCCTAAATAGCAGTGGGGACCAGCCTGCCTGCGCTGCTCGTTGAATGGCATAAAATGCCAAAACTCCCAATGCAATCATCATAAAAAAGAAAGCTGCTACATAAAGTGCCGCCCATGGCTTATTTTGCAATTGATGAAGCAGATGTTCGTCATGGGATGCATCGTGACCCTCGGAGTGTGCAGAAGATTCCCCATGCCCTGTAGTCACAGCTTCCCCATGGGCCTCTGAAGCACCATGTGCATCGCCTTGGCCGGCAATCATAGCCTTTGCCTCCTCAACGGTTCCGGGAGCAGAAACAAAACCAATTCCTATACCTAGAAGCCCTATCACCATTAAAATGATAGAACCCATTTTTAATCTATTTGAAAACGTGTACATATCTAAGTCTATGTATTATTTTGTTAAGTCTTGCTTCAGTTCCATAACATATTCGGAAACCTGCCACATCTCTTTTGTATTCAATTGTACCGCATATGATCCCATTGAATTCAAACCGTAATGAATAGTGTGATATGCCGTCCCAACGGTAATATTGCGGGCTGGGTCAGAATAGGTAGGTACGCCCAATATTTTCTCGCGCTTGACCAAATTACCTTGTCCATCCCCCTTGTCTCCGTGGCAAACAGCACAATAAATTGCGTAAAGTTCCTTGCCAATTTTCAAATTCGCTTCACTTTCAAGGGAATCCAACGGACTTATATTCAATCTGGCAAGCTCTTTGCCCTCTAGTGTGTTTTCAAACCCATAGGGCATCCAACCTCTTGGAATAGTATTTTCGGCAGGGGTTCTGGCCTCCATACCGTTTGGCAAAAATTTTATTTCACCATACGTTTCATAACCAACAGGTTCATACATATTTGGCATGTATTGATAATTGCGGCTGTTCTTGTTTGAACAGGCAACAATTGTCATGACCAATACTATCAACAACCCTAATTTTCTAAAACTGTTCATATTCAATGACTGTTTTTTTCTATAACATTTACTTCGACCGCCCCTGTGGTCGACAATAACTCCTTTAATTCTTGCTCATTACCATGGATTTCCAATTCCATAACAAAATGGTCATCAGTAGTACGGACATCTGGATTTTCAGCCTTTTTAAACGGCCATAATCTACTTCTCAAATAAAAGGTAATTACCATTAAATGCGCCGCAAAGAAAACCGTAAGCTCGAACATAATGGGTACGAAAGCCGGCATATTGGAAATATAACTAAAACTTGGTTTTCCGCCAATGTCTTGAGGCCAATCCTTTATCATGATGAAGTTCATCATAACAATGGCCACGGTTAAACCGAGACAACCATACATAAAAGAAGTGATGGCTATACGTGTAGGTGCCAATCCCATGGCCTTGTCAAGTCCATGCACGGGGAACGGACAATACACTTCCTCAATATGATGTTTGGCAGCCTTTACCTTTTTGACAGCAAGCATTAGCACGTCGTCATCATTGTAATATGCGTGTATAACTTTAGAAGCCATATCTAGTTTTTATTATTTAATTTTTTTGCCTGTCCTGCCCAATCATCTCTTTGCGCTCTTCCGGGGAAAGCCTCAGTTAGCGCATCCAATAAATTATATTCCTTTTCGGTCATTCTGCTTACTTGGGCAAAAGTGAAAATACCTATTTGGTTCAAGGTTTTTTCCATTTTGGGACCAATCCCCTTTACTTTTTTAAGGTCATCTGCCTTTTCTTTTGAAGGGTCAAAAACCCCTAAAGAACTTAAAAGCTCTGATGTATCTTTCTCAACAGATTTCGTAGTCAAGATTTTATCCGTGACCTCTTTTTCCTTTGTCTTGGGCGTTTCGTGAACAACATAAAGTGGTTTCCCGGCTTCTCTTAAGTTCTTATACTTTTCGCCCGAAGATTTCAATATTGATTTTACCTCAGCCTGTGCGATTACTGGGAACGTCCTTGAATACAATAAGAATAGCACAAAGAAAAACCCTATAGTTCCAATGAAGATGCCTATATCTACGAAGGTTGGAGAAAACATGGTCCAAGAGGAAGGTAAGTAATCACGATGTAATGAGGTAACAATGATTACAAATCTTTCAAACCACATTCCAATGTTTACTATGATCGAAATAAAGAATGAGAACATGATACTTGTACGCAGCTTCTTAAACCACATAAATTGCGGAGAGAACACATTGCAAGTCATCATGGACCAATATGCCCACCAGTATGGACCCGTTGCCCTGTTCAAAAATGCATATTGTTCATACTCCACACCCGAATACCATGCCATGAACAACTCAGTTATATAGGCACAGCCCACAATGGAACCGGTAATCATGATAACAATGTTCATCAGTTCAATATGCTGAACTGTGATATACGCTTCCAAATGGCATACTTTCCTCATAATTATTAGAAGTGTATTAACCATGGCGAAGCCGGAGAAAACCGCTCCAGCGACGAAATAGGGCGGAAAAATGGTAGTATGCCAGCCTGGAATTACCGATGTGGCAAAGTCAAAAGATACAATGGTATGAACAGAAAGTACCAACGGTGTTGCCAAACCGGCAAGAACCAAGGATACTTCCTCAAAACGCTGCCAATCCTTGGCTCGTCCTGACCAGCCAAAGCTCAAAAGGCTATATATTTTTTTCTGAAACGGTTTAATTGCCCTATCACGGATCATCGCAAAATCGGGTAGCAGTCCAGTATACCAGAACACCAATGATACCGATAGATAGGTAGAAATCGCAAAAACGTCCCAAAGCAAGGGCGAGTTAAAGTTTACCCACAATGAGCCAAATTGATTAGGAATGGGAAGCACCCAATAGGCGACCCATACACGACCCATATGTATTATGGGGAAAAGTCCTGCCTGAATTACAGAGAAAATGGTCATGGCCTCTGCAGAACGGTTAATGGCCATTCTCCATTTTTGTCTGAACAGCAATAGTACCGCCGAAATCAACGTACCTGCATGACCAATACCTACCCACCAAACGAAATTGGTAATATCCCAGGCCCAACCAACGGTTTTATTCAATCCCCAAACTCCAATACCTGTTGAAATCGTGTAAATTATACACCCAACTCCCCAAAGAAATGCTACCAATGCAATGGAAAAAACTATCCACCAGTGCTTATTGGCCCTACCTTCAATCGGCGCAGCAATATCCACAGATACATCGTGGTAATCCTTATCCCCAATTACTAAAGGTCTTCGTATAGGTGCTTCGTAATGCGACGCCATAATTTATAATATAGTTACGTTCCTTTATTTATTAAGCTTCGTTGGTATTTCTAACTTTAACGTGATAGAATACATTTGGTTTTGTACCTACATGCTCGAGTAAGTGATACATGCGGTTACTTTCTTTTAATTCAGCTACTTTACTTTCAGTATCGTTGATATCACCAAACACTATAGCCCCATTACCACATGCCGCCGAGCAGGCCGTACTGAACTCTCCGTCTTTTATAACACGGCCATCACGTTTGGCGTCCAAAATGGTTTTCTGTGTCTTTTGAATACACATTGAACATTTTTCCATAACCCCACGAGATCTTACATTGACATCTGGGTTGATGACCATCTTGCCCAAATCGTTGTTCATGTTATAATCAAACTCATCATTGTTATTGTACAAGAACCAGTTGAATCTACGCACTTTGTACGGACAGTTGTTTGCACAATATCTTGTACCGACACATCTGTTATAAGCCATATGGTTTTGTCCTTGTCTACTATGTGAGGTAGCTGCTACAGGACAAACGGTCTCGCATGGTGCATGATTGCAATGTTGGCACATTACGGGCTGAAAAACAACTTGCGGATTTGCTGAGGGATTTTCCAATTCACGGAAACCTCCCAAAGAGCCTTTCTCACCCCAAAGTCCATCCAATTCATCCTTCTTCAAATCATCACCTTCAAAAGTTTCCTCGGAAGAATAATATCTATCTATACGAAGCCAATGCATATCCCTTGACTTGCGCACTTCTTGCTTACCAACAACCGGAACGTTGTTCTCGGCATGACAAGCAATAACACAAGCGCCACAGCCAGTGCAGGCGTTCAGGTCAATGGACATATTAAAGTGATGCCCGACGGAGCGATCAAAGCTATCCCAAAGATCAACCGTGGTGGCAGGAACTTCTTGGTGGTTCAAAGAAACCTGCGGAACGATATTCCATTCGGCATGATCCCTAGTATTGAATATTTCCAAACTTGTTTCCTTGATAATATCGCCGCGGCCCATTAGGGTTTTATGCAATTGCACGCATGCAAACTCATGCATATCAGATCTCGAGGATTTCTCAACCGTCACCGATTGAACATTGCTAAATCCTTGGTAAAGCGGATAAGCGTTAACACCGGTCTGCATTTCAGATTTCATCCCAACTTTTTTGCCAAAACCCAACGAAAGTCCTACCGAACCGTTTGCCTGACCTGGTTGTATGATCACTGGCACATTATCGACCGAAACACCATTAACGGTCAGTTTGGCATAACTGCCGTTCAAACCGCCATTGGCAACATTTTCATTTACCAAACCTAATTTTTCAGCGTCCGATTTTGAAACGGTAACATAATTATCCCAAGAAACCCTTGTTATCGGATCCGGAAATTCCTGCAGCCAAGGGTTACTGGCTTGTTGTCCGTCCCCCATTCCCACCTTGGAATAAAGTATCAACTCCATTTCACCGCCACTCGTAGCGTTGGTCAAACTGTTAATTGCCGAAGCTATTGGCACAACGGTGGTTTCAGCAACTTCATTTACAACTGAACCAGGTTCTTTATCTTTTGAACTTGACGAGGCCGTAATTTGATCGGCCATTGCCGACATTCCAAATGAATTCAGCTGCTCGTCAGTCATTGAGGATAAAGGAGGGTAAATTGTCCATCCTTCTTGCGATACTCCTGGAAAAACACCATCGTGCAAAGCCTGATCCCAACTTCCACCGTTTAAAATAGAAGTGTTCCAAGTTTCCTTTATATATTCATAATAGCTCTTATCACTGCCCATCCATTGCAATAAGGCATCTTGGAACTGTCGCGTGTCGAACAGTTCACGGATAGTAGGCTGGGTAAGTCCAAAATGACCTTTCTTTATTTGGGTATCACCCCAAGATTCCAAGTAATGATTAGCAGCAGCAGCATAACCCGTAACTTCCGTAGTTTCGTTCCAATTCGTAGAAAATGCTACGGATAATTCCACTTTTTCAAGTCCCGCCTTAAATTCAGCGGCATTCGGTAAAGAATACATTGGGTTAACGCCGTCAATAAACAAGGCACCAACCCTTCCAGCTTTCATATCCCCTATCAAAGCATTTAGGCCATTTACGCTTCCTTGCCTTGTATATCTTGGAGATTTGGCATCAAACGCCTTGCTTCCCAACATTTCGTTGATTGCAAGTACAACCGCTTGTGCGTTTTTATCATCAATTCCCGTAACCACAACAGAGCCTGCTGTATTTTTTCGAATTTCCTTCACTACGCTATCAAGCTGGCCCTTTGCGCATATTCAGGAAGCTCACCGCCAACACTCGTTCCGTTCAATTTGGCATATAGTTGGGCCAATGCAACTTTCTGCTGCATAGGCGTCAAAGGAATCCGTTTATCGGCATTGGCACCTGTCAATGACATATTTGCCTCGAACTGAAAATGTTTGGACATTTTTCCGTTCTTGGGAACCCTTCCCCTTGAATAACCGACATCATATCCACCGCCCTGCCAATCAGATAAAAAATCGGCACCAAAAGAAATTATGGTCGCCGCCTTTTCAAAGTCATAATCGGCCATTGCCCTTTCACCATACCTTTCTTCAAAAGCATTCAAGGCAGCATCTTCGGAAATAGCATCGTATGTCACATGATTTAAATTCAGATAAGCTGCTTTAAAATCCGACATCAAACGATTCGTGGAAGGACTGGCATACGTTTGGGTCAAAACGGCAATCTGCTTTCCGGAATTCTGCAAAGCGGCCAATTTGGATTTCACAACTGCATCAAGTGCGCCCCATTCCATGGGCTGACCATTCGCCATTGGACCTTGTAGTCTTGTGCTATCGTATAATGACAAAACGGATGCCTGCACACGTGCATTGGCATTTCCACCAATTTTGGCATCTGTATTATTTTCCACTTTTATGGGCCTGCCCTCTCGAGTCTTGACCAGAATACTTGCAAAATCGAATCCGTTGGCAATCGTCGTTGCATAATAGTTGGCAACACCAGGAACTATATTCTCCGGCTGCACAACGTAAGGAATGGATTTGATCACAGGTCCTTCACAAGCAGCCAAAGTTGCTGCAGCTGTGCTGAATCCCACATATTTTAAAAAATCCCTACGATTGGTACTTGTGGCCGATAAATTCTCTTTATTGCCCAAAAAATCATCAACAGGAATTTCTTCAACAAATTCATTCTGTCTTAGCGTCTCAACAATGGAATCGTTGGGATTTAACTCCACTTCGTTCTTCCAGTATTTTTTGTTTGATGCCATACGTCTATCTCTGTAATTAGATACTTATTCTATTAATAATGACATTTACCACATTCCAAACCACCCATTTGTGCAGCTGTAAGATTGTCTACACCATACTTTTTAGAAAGTTCGGCATGTATTTTTTCGTAATACTCATTGCCCTCAACGTTCACATTGGTTTCTCTGTGGCAATTAACGCACCATCCCATTGTAAGTGGGGCAAATTGATACATTACCTCCATTTCTTCCACAGGACCGTGACATGTCTGACATTCGATTCCTGCAACACTTACATGTTGAGAATGATTAAAATATGCGAAATCGGGAAGATTATGAATACGTACCCATTCCACTGGTTGCGATTCACCCGTATATTTTTGGTTTTCCTCATCCCACCCAACGGCTTTATATAATTTCTTAATCTCGCCCGTATAGAATTCATTGGTATAGCCTTTTGCCAAATCTTCCTGGGAAGGACCTTCAGGATTTCCCTTGTACTCGTATATTGATTTATGGCAGTTCATACATACATTTAATGAAGGAATCCCGGAAGTTTTGGAAACCCTGGCCGAAGAGTGGCAATACTTACATTCGATCTTGTTGTCACCCGCATGTACTTTGTGCGAATAGTGAATGGGTTGAATAGGCTGATACCCCTGATCAATGCCAACTTGCATCATCCAACCATAAGCGAAATACGCACTCGACAATAACAGCAAAATGGCAGTTACGAGCACAAGGAATTGATTTTTGGCAAACGCTTTCCATATAGGTGTCCTCGTACCAACTTCCTTTTCGACATCAATATTATTGGCGGCCATCACCCTTTTCAAGGTCTTGTTTACCGACAAAAGCATAAAGACCAACAGCGCAAATACCAGTGCTAGTGCCCCTAAAACAATCTCATTGGAAATACCTGACGATTTTGTTTGAACCTCACCTCCACCTGCTGCTGCAGTAACCGCCGTGACCGGATTGGACGTAGGAGCGGCCGTATAGGCCAAAATATCGTCGATATCCCCATTTGAAAGCGTGGGGAACGGGGTCATTGCCGCCTTATTGTACTCATTGTATACCTTAACTGCGTAGGCATCGCCCGAAGCAATTATGCCTGGACTATTTTTTATCCATTTATAAATCCATTCCCGATCCAATCCCGCATCATTGGCCAATCGACTTTCCACATTTGCAAGCGCGGGGCCTGTCATTTTTCTTGTTAAGGAGTGGCAGGCGGCACAATTTTGATTGAAAATCGCCTTGCCCTTAACAGCATCACCACTGCCGGTACCTGCGGCACTGGCATCGGCAATGGCTGTTTGGGCCACTGAATCATCTTGAGCAAAAAGGGTGTGCGAAAAAAATAGGATTACTAATAAACTGATGCCCAAAATGTTGGCTAGTTGATTGCGGAATGTACCCTGTTTCATATATAGAATATTTCAATCGAAATGCTGGCACGATAATTACTGTCATAAGCAATGAAAGTACTTTCTTCGCCACCTAAATTGGTCGCAAAAATACGACATAGACTTTATTTGGAAAATGTTAAGGTATTTATAATTTATAATTTATACTTATTCTAAATAACTATGGGAACATGCTGTTTTCTCTTTAAAAAATTACTTTTGTACAAGTGCTTTTCACTTAAAGGAACTATACAATGAAATTGATTATTTGCACCAGTGTTTTATGCCTTACTTCGGCTTTTTCAGTGGCCCAGCAGGGGAGGGTAAATATACACCAAGATGAAAAAATTTCTAATTTAATGGAAATCTTCAAAGAAGTAAATTCCAATGAAGAATACTACCGGATACAGGTTGGTTTTGGGCCACTTTCCAAAGCGGAATACATTAAATCGCAAGTAGATATTGACTTCCCGGAATTGCCTTCTAAAATAGATTTCGATTCCCCAACCTATAGAGTGCGCGTGGGGCAATTCAAGAACAAACTTGATGCGGAACGAAAATATATCGAGGTACGGGAAAAATACCCTGATGCAATGCTATTAAAACCAAAAAAATCGACCAAATAGGTCGATTTTTTTTCCTTTTTACCTTCAGATTATATCCCAAAGGTTTTTGAAAACCAATTTGATTATTTCGTCTTAAGTTTCTTCTTGACCGCAACTTCCTGGAAGGCCTCAACAATATCACTTTCTTGAATATCATTGTAGTTTTTGACCTGTAGACCGCAATCATATCCCTTCGATACTTCTTTCACGTCATCTTTAAATCTTTTCAATGATGACAACTCCCCCGTAAAGATTACAACACCGTCCCGAATCAATCGAATATTCGAATTTCTGAAAACTTTACCACTTGTAACCATACAGCCTGCAATGGTACCGATCTTGGAAATTTTAAATGTTTCCCGAATCTCGGCCGTTCCCGTAATCTCCTCTTTGATCTCTGGCGAAAGCATTCCTTCCATTGCATCCTTCAAGTCATTGATCGCATCGTATATGATGGAATACATTCTAATATCAATCTCCTCTTTATCAGCAATTGTACGGGCATTGCCCATAGGCCTTACATTAAAACCTATAATAACCGCATCGGAAGCAGATGCCAATAAGACATCGGATTCCGTAATAGGACCTACTGCCTTATGAATGATGTTAACTTGTATTTCCTCGGTGGATAGTTGCTGGAACGAATCAGTCAATGCTTCAACCGAACCGTCCACGTCGCCTTTCAATATGATGTTCAATTCCTTGAAATCGCCCAATGCGATTCGTCTTCCGATTTCATCAAGCGTAATATGACGTTGTGTACGGACAGATTGCTCTCGTTGCAATTGAGATCTCCTGTTAGCAATTTGTTTGGCCTCCCTTTCATCCTCCATTACATGGAACTTGTCACCGGCTTGTGGAGCACCATCCAATCCTAAAATAGAAATTGGGGTCGATGGACCCACTTTTTGAATTGATTTGCCCCTCTCATCCTGCATCGCCTTTACCTTACCACTACAGGTTCCGGCCAACACATAATCACCAATGCTAAGCGAACCTGCTTGAACCAGAATTGTTGAAACATATCCTTTTCCTTTATCCAAGAAAGCCTCTACGACCGTTCCTGAAGCCAGCTTATTGGGATTCGCCTTTAGTTCAAGCAACTCGGCCTCCAACAATACTTTTTCCAATAATTCCTTAACTCCCACCCCCGTTTTAGCTGAAATATCATGGGACTGTATTTTACCTCCCCAATCTTCAACCAAAAGATTCATTTGTGCCAATCCTTCCTTAATTTTTTCAGGATTCGCAGTGGGCCTATCAATTTTATTGATCGCAAATATCAACGGAACTCCTGCGGCTTGCGCATGGCTAATGGCTTCTTTGGTCTGTGGCATGATATCATCATCGGCCGCAATCACAATAATGGCAATATCAGTAACTTGGGCACCACGAGCGCGCATTGCCGTAAAGGCTTCGTGACCCGGCGTATCCAAGAATGAAATTTTTTGACCGTTATCCAGGGTTACGGCATATGCGCCGATATGCTGGGTTATACCGCCACTTTCACCTGCGATTACGTTTTCCTTTCTTATATAATCCAGCAATGAGGTTTTACCGTGATCTACATGGCCCATTACCGTAACAATTGGGGCCCTTGTTTCCAGATCTTCAGGGGCATCTGCCTCTTCAACGATACTCTCCTCAATATCCGCGGTAACAAATTCAACTTCGTAACCAAACTCATCTGCAACTATAGAAAGTGTTTCGGCATCCAATCGCTGGTTCATCGTAACCATGATACCGAGTGACATACACGCAGAAATAATTTCTGTTGTTGGCACACCCATCATCGTCGCAACTTCGGTTGCCGTCACAAACTCGGTAACTTTAAGAATTTTGTTGGCCAATTCTTGTTGCTCAAGATCTGCTTCCGTCTGTTGGCGATGCAAATCCCTTTTGTCCCTTCTATATTTTGCACCCTTGCCTTTTTTCGATTTACCCTGCAATTTCTCCAAGGTTTCCCGTACTTGCTTCTGCACATCCTCCTCGGTTGGCTCAACTTTGTTCACCGTTGCAAACCGTTTTCCTCCCTTTCTTGGATCTGAACCTGCACTGCCCGGAGAAACACCGCCCGGGCCCCTAACATTAGTTCTAGGCGCAGTCTTGTCCGGTCCCCCAATTATTCTCTTTCGCCTCTTCTTGCGATCGTTTGTACTAGAGGTATTTGGTTCTTCTTTCTTCTTTTTGGGTTTCTGAAATTTAGATAAATCTATTTTGTCACCGGTAATGACCGGGCCGGTCAATTTTTTGTATTGGGTGGTTAAGGTTTCGCTTTCTTCCGGAGTTTCGGCAACAGGCTTCGCTGGTTCTTCTTTAGCCTTTTCTTCATTTAGAACAAGAGGTTCGGTTTTTGGTTCTTGGACCTTCTCAGGTTTGGCAACTTCAACTTTTTCTTCAACCGGCTTTTCCTCTATTTTGGCCTCAACCTTTTCCTCGACAACTTCCTTCTCCTTTTTCTTCGGACTCAAATCGATCTTACCAACAGTTTTTGGCCCAGTAAGCTCAACCCTTGCCTTTACAATTTCGCTGGCAGAGGCTCTTTTTTCCCTTGCCAAACGACGTTCTTCCTGTTCCTGCTCAAGTTGAACCCTTATGGCTTCTTTCTCTTTCCTCTTTTCTTCACCGACTTCTTGAGATGCAACTTTCTTGCTCATATCCGTCTGGAACTCGTCCAAAAGAACTTGATGTACCTCGTCGGATATTTTTGTGGTAGGCCGTGCATCTATGTTGTGGCCCTTAGAGCTGAGAAAATCTACCGCCCTATCCAATGAAATATTAAGTTCCCGTAAAACCTTATTAAGCCTTATCGTTGCATTATCTGCCATAAATACTAATTCCTGTTCTGTAAATTATTGTTGCTAATATATAGCTAATCTTCTAATTCTTCTTTTAGTATGCGCACAACTTCCAAAATTGTCTCTTCTTCAAGATCCGTTCTTTTTATAAGATCTTCAACATCTTGATCTAAGACGCTACGGGCCGTATCCATCCCGATCTTCTTGAATTCATCGATGATCCAAGCTTCAATTTCATCGGAAAACTCTGTAAGCTCAACATCTTCCTCAACACCTTCCCTGAATACATCTATCTCATAACCAGTTAGTTGGCCTGCCAATCTTATATTATGTCCTCCACGACCAATCGCCTTGGATACCTCCTCTGGTTTCAAATATACCTGAGCAGTCATTTTTTCATCGTTCAATTTAACGCTGGTTACACGAGCAGGACTCAAGGCCCTTGTTACCATTAATTGCGGATTACTTGTCCAATTGATTACATCAATATTTTCATTGCCAAGTTCGCGAACAATACCATGTATACGAGACCCCTTCATACCAACACACGCACCAACGGGATCAATACGGTCATCATACGAATCTACCGCCACTTTCGCCTTTTCACCGGGTATGCGTACCACTTTCTTAACCGTGATCAACCCATCAAAAACTTCTGGAATTTCTTGAAAAAATAGCTGTTCAAGAAACTTTGGGGAACTCCTTGACATAATAATAGTAGGCTTGTTGCCTTTCAATTCAACACTTTCAATTATCCCTCTTACGTTATCTCCTTTTCTAAAAAAGTCAGACGGTATTTGTCTATCCTTCGGAAGAATGATTTCGTTGCCCTCGTCGTCCAATAAAATAATCGCTTTATGCCGAATGTGATGCACCTCGGCGGTATAAATTTCACCTTCCAGATCCTTAAACTGCTTATAAACGGTGGTATTGTCATGCTCATGAATCTTTGAAATAAGATTTTGACGCAATGCCAAGATTGCCCTTCTTCCCAAATCTATTAATTTCACTTCTTCCGACACATCTTCCCCTACTTCAAAATCAGGCTCTATTTTACGTGCCTCGCTTAGGGATATTTCCTCATTGGGCTCTTCAACTTCGCCATCCTCAACCACGACCCTATTCCTCCAGATTTCCAAATCTCCCTTATCGGGATTAATGATAATATCAAAATTTTCATCAGAACCGAATTTCTTTTTGAGCGCATTTCGGAAAACATCTTCCAAAATGGCCATTAGGGTTACCCTATCTATGAATTTATCGTCCTTAAATTCCGAGAATGACTCGATCAGTGCAATATTTTCCATTTCTAAACTAGAATTAAAATTTTAAAACAACTTTTGCGTCCTTAATTTCAGAAAAAGCAATTTCTTGTCTTTTTTGAACCGTAATTTTACCCTTTCCTGTAGGTTTGGGTTCCCTTGCCTTCCATTCCAAGACGATACCACTATCATTGGCCGAAGTCAAATTTCCCTCAAAATTATTCTCTTCCGTATCAACTTTAAGGGTTCTTCCGATATTTTTTTTAAACTGCCTTGGCAAACTCATTGTAGAGGTTGCGCCGGCCGAAGCCACTTCCAAGGAAAAGTCCTCTTCCTCCCGATCTAGATTATGTTCAATTGCTCTGCTAATTTTTACACAATCTTCTACGGTAACTCCGTTGTCACCATCTAAAATCACCCTTATTTTATTATCCGATGTAATCGAGAAATCGATTAAAAACAACGACTCATCTTCTTCAAGGGCTTCCTTTAATAACACCGCTACCTTGTCCTTCAACATATTGGTAAGAAATAAAAAAGAGGACTTTAGGGTCCCCTCATGAATATTTTTATATCCTTTCAGTGGTGCAAATATACAAATTTTTCTCTTATACAATAAATATTGGTCGAGAAGGATTTACAAGTGCGCATTTTCAATGAAAAAACAAGAAGACAATCATTTGCTAAGATTCTCCTTACATTTATCAAACCGACAACCTCAAATAAATGAAGGGCAGCTTACGGAAAAAAGACAATAATTTTGAATATTGTCACAAGTTATGTCTTCTATAGTATCTTTATTATTTGTTTAACTTGATCAAAAAAAATCAGGTTGAATTGCAAGTTGATAATTATCAATTACTCCCAAAATTCACCATGGCTATAGTATATTCAATCCCTCCTTTAAGGAATAAAACTACCCTATTATTTTAATGGAAAAAATTACTCAAGAGCAGAAAAGATTAAAAGAGAACAACGATGGCGAAAAGGATTGGCATCGCTGGGGGCCATACCTCAGTGAACGTCAATGGGGTACTGTAAGAGAGGATTACAGTGCAAATGGTGACGCCTGGAACTATTTCTCACATGACCATGCCCGCAGTAGAGCTTATCGCTGGGGTGAGGATGGTATTGCCGGAATATCGGACCGTTATTGCAATATCTGCTTTTCGTTGGGGATGTGGAACGGTAAGGACCCCATTTTAAAAGAAAGACTTTATGGTCTTACAGGACCTGAAGGAAACCACGGAGAGGACGTAAAAGAGCTCTATTATTACCTAGAGAATACCCCTACGCATTCTTACATGAAGCACCTTTATAAGTATCCTCAGGGTGAATTTCCATATGTTCCGATCCGGGATATAAATTCTTCAAGGAATCGGGAAGAGCTTGAATTTGAACTTTTGGATACAGGCACCATGGACAATGATGCATATTTTGATGTCGAAACTGAATATGCCAAGGCCGACGATGAGGATATCCTAATTAAAATCACCGCGACCAATAGAAGTAAAGCCACCTCCGAAATTCATTTACTCCCAACTCTTTGGATTCGTAATTATTGGAGCTTTAGGGAAATGGGCAATAGACCCGTCATTCGAAACCTTCAAAACAAAAAAACGCCAAATGTAACGGTTAGCCATAAGTATGTTGGGGATTACACACTCTATTTTGAAGAGCCCAAAAAATTGCTTTTTACTGAAAATGAGACCAACATGGAGCGAATTTTTAACAGTCCAAATGACCATCCTTATAAAAAGGATTTGTTCCATCATTCTGTAATTAATGGTGATTTCACCTTAACAGACCTAAAAGGCGAAGGAACTAAGTTTGCACCCTATTATCTTTTAAAATTAAAGGGCGGCGAATCAAGATCCGTTAAATTAAGACTTACCAAGTCATCATTTGAGAATCCGCTTGACGACAATTTTGACACCATCTTTAAAACTCGACAAATAGAATGCGCAGAGTTCTATACCAATATTGGCAAAAACAAGGACGCAGATCTTTCCAACATTCAACGACAGGCCTTCGCTGGACTTTTATGGACGAAACAGTACTACAATTATGATGTGGAAACCTGGTTGAACGGAGATCCAAAAGGACCACCATCGCCCTTTGAAAGACGTATTGGCAGAAACTGTACTTGGAAAACACTTAGAAGCCATGACATCCTATCCATGCCCGATACATGGGAATACCCCTGGTACGCTGCTTGGGATTCTGCTTTTCACTGTGTCTCTTTTGCGCTAATTGATCCAGAATTCGCAAAACATCAGCTTTTGCTATTCACGAAAGAATGGTATATGGCCCCGAATGGTCAAATACCTGCCTATGAATGGTCCTTTAGTGATGTAAATCCTCCCGTTCAAGCTTGGTCCGCTATTGAAATCTTTAAAATTGAAAGGCAAAAAGGGGGTTATGGCGATATTAAATTTTTGAAACGCATGTTCAACAAACTGGCACTCAACTTCACTTGGTGGGTAAATAGGTTGGACAACAGACAAAACAATGTCTTTGAGGGAGGTTTCCTGGGGCTGGATAATATTGGTGTCTTTGATAGAAGCCATGGAATTCCTGGTCACGGTATTTTGGAACAAGTAGATGGTACTTCTTGGATGGCACTTTATTGTTTGAGCATGTTAGAAATTAGTCTCGAAATAGCATTGGTAGATGACACCTATGTAGATATGGCCACCAAGTATTTTGGGCATTTTGTTTTTATTGCGGAATCGCTCAATAAGATCAGCAATGAGGATGATGGCACTTGGGATGATAAAGAAGGCTTTTTTTACGATAAATTAATTCTTGCGAGTGGCGAATCAATTCCTATCAAAATTAGGAGCATTGCCGGCCTACTTTCCTTGAATGCCGTATTGCATATAACCAAGGAAACTCTGGATAAATTGCCCAGGTTTAAAAAAAGTGTTGAATGGTTTCGAAAATATAGAATTGAAACTCTTAAATTTCCTGTTGTCGAAGATTTTGCCGAAGGAGAGGATTTACTTTTGACATTGGTGCCGCGAGAACGCATGAAGATTTTAATGAAAACAATTTTGAATGAAGGCGAATTTCTGAGTCCTTATGGCATTCGATCACTTTCCAAAGTTCATGAAAACCCTTATCACATAAACATTGAGAAGGTAGATTATAGCATTAGCTATGAGCCTGGCGAATCTACAACCCCTCTTTTTGGTGGCAACTCCAATTGGCGGGGACCCATCTGGATGCCGCTCAATTACCTTTATATTCAATCGTTAAGGGAATTTTACAATTATTGCGGACCTACGATGAAATTCGAATGTCCAACTGGGAGCAATAATCACATGGATCTAAACCAAATCGCCGATGATTTAGGCAGGAGGCTTATTTCAATCTTTACAAAGGACGATCGGGGGAATCGACCAGTGAACGCATTACATTCTGAAACCTATAAAAAGGAACATTTTAAGGACCATTTGCTCTTTTATGAGTATTTTCATGGAGATACCGGTAGAGGAATAGGCGCCACCCATCAAACCGGGTGGACGGCTTTGGTCGCCAATTTAATAGATGAAATTGATCACGGTAAATAGGCTCGCCCTTAATTTCAAATTATCAATCCAACATCTCCAAACTATTGAATTCCATAAGACAATTTATCACCTTATGAACCTATGAATATAAAGTTCATGGGCATTGTTCTATTTACTGGAACGCCCCTGAACTTTCGGTGGGCTAAAGACCTTAAGGGGTGGCAAACAAAATTAAGGGGAAGTGAAATGAAAATATACCTTTTGCCATTTGGGATGTAAATAGGCAAAGACCTCCGTAAATTTAATGTTTGATTTTTTGTGATATTCAAAAAGTGTGGTAGAAATGTTGGAGAACATTACAAGCGAGTCAATTCAAAATAATAAATCCCAACATCTTTAGACATTGAGATTTTTTATTAATTTTTGTTGGCCTACTAGGACTCGAACCTAGAACGACTGGACCAAAACCAGCTGTGTTACCAATTACACCATAGGCCAATACCTAACTCTATTCCAAGCTTGTTTTAGCTTAAGAGCGTGCAAATTTAGTACAAAGTTTGGTTTGCACAAACATTTTTGACTACAATAATGGATAAATGTACCTGTTCCTTCTTGTTAAAGCTTTATGAAAAATGTATTCCCATATATATTTTAATTAGTAAATTCGCCACGTTCGATAAACCTTAGAATACATGTTTTCAAAGAACTTCGAGAAATGGGACACCATCTTCGGATGGGTCATTTTTTTTATAGCCCTTGTTATCTACTTAATTACAGTTGAACCTACTAGTAGTTTTTGGGATGCTGGGGAATATATTGCCACTTCTGCCAAGCTTCAGGTAGGTCACCCCCCGGGAGCGCCTTTGCTTCAGATGATCGGTGCTTTTTTTGCCATGTTCGCTTTCGGAAATGAGCAATTGGTAGCAAGAATGGTAAATCATGTTTCAGGGGTTTCAAGTGCTTTCACGATTCTTTTTATGTTCTGGACGATCACCAATCTTACCCGAAAGTTAATCGGCAAAGATGAACCGCTTACGAATAGCAAGAGCATCGCCGTATTGGGAAGTGGACTTATTGGTAGTTTGGCGTTTACGTTCTCTGACAGTTTTTGGTTCAATGCCGTAGAAACTGAAGTATATTCAATGGCTAGTTTTATTATGGCTTTGTTACTTTGGATGGGTCTAAAATGGACGGACAATCTCGATGATCCAAGAGGAAATAAATGGTTGGTATTGATTTCTTTTGTGATCGGTTTGACTTTCGGAATTCAATTTATGGGCTTTTTGGCCATACCTTCCATAGGCTTGTTATATTACTTTAAAACCTATCAAACTACCACAGTAAAGAATTTCTTGATAGCCAACATTGCGGTGATTGCTATATTAATGCTGGTATATAAATTCTCCTTGACCTACGTCTTGAAGGTTTTTGGGTGGGGCGAAGTATTTTTTATAAATAGTATTGGCTTGCCCTTTAATTCGGGCTCCATCATTATTGGGTTGCTTTTTGTTGCGGCTTTCTATTTTGGTTTGAGCTATACCCGAAAGCATAATTTTAAGACAGCCAACACAATTGTCCTTTGTTTAATGTTCTTGCTTTTCGGCTTCTCCTCTTGGATCATGCTACCCATACGTGCCAATGCAAATGTGGTCATAAATGAAAATAATCCATCTGATGCAAGGTCTCTATTGGCATATTACAACAGGGAACAATATCCTGGGGTTGACAGCCCTTTTTATGGCACCTATTATTCTGATATGTTCGCCCCGGCCGGGGATGACAAGGATGAGAAACCCAAGTACGAAAAAGATGAAACTTTGGGTAAATACATTATTGTAAACCACTATAAAAATGCCCTTCAAGGTCCTAATCCTGATCATGTTGGATTGCTTCCCAGAATGTGGAGCAGCCAAAATGCCGAGAACTACATGCAGTATTTTGGACCCTTGGAGTTCAAAATGAAACAATCCAATGAAGAGTTGCGAAAAGCGGTAGAACAGATCAAATCAGGATTTGCCAATGGTGAGATCGATGCTGAACAATATATAGGTTTCCTAAAGCGCTTTGGGGAATATTTGGAAGTTCAACCGCCAACTGTTTGGCAAAACATAAAATATATGTTCGAGTTTCAATTCGGGTATATGTATTGGCGCTATTTTATGTGGAACTATGTGGGCAAACAAAACGATGTACAGGGAAAATACAATGATAATGGCAACTGGCTAAGTGGCATTAATTTTATTGACAGTATGCGTTTGGGCAGCCAGGATAACCTACCCGGTGACATTGCCGATAACAAAGCCCGAAATACGTACTATTTTTTACCCCTCATATTAGGTCTTATTGGATTGATATTCCAAATCTCCAAAAATCCAAAACAGTTTTGGGTCTTGCTCGTTTTCTTTTTGTTTACCGGACTAGCCATTCAGTTTTATACAAATCCTGGAATTTTCCAACCAAGGGAAAGGGATTATTCTTTGGTCGGCTCCTTTTACATATTTGCAATTTGGATCGGCATTGGGGTCTATGGCCTCTACGATGAATTCAAAAAATGGCTTACACCAAAAATATTGGCCCCTGTGGTCATACTCATTTGTCTTCTTGCCGTCCCGTCGGTGATGGCCTATCAGAATTGGGATGATCACGACCGATCCAATCGATTTACGGCAAGGGCATCTGCAAAAGCCTATTTGGACTCTTGCGAGGAAAATGCGGGCGCCATTCTTTTCACCATTGGCGACAACGATACTTTTCCGCTCTGGTATGCCCAAGAAATTGAGAATTACAGAACAGATGTACGTATTGTTTGCACTAGCCTTTTCGAGACGGACTGGTATGTGGACCAAATGAAACGAAAAGCATATGAAAGTGACCCAATCCCTTCTCAAATAGCCCATGACAGATATCGATGGGGTTCAAGAGATGTGCTGTATTTCCAGGAAGCTACAGAAAATAGATGGCCCATTAAGGATTTTATCAATTGGATAGATAGTGACAAACCACAGACCAAATTGAGACATATTTTGCAACAGAAAGGGGCTGACTTGAGTCAATATTCCGAGAATACCTTGAACATCGTCTATTACCCCACCAATAAGATCCGTATTCCTGTCAATAAGAAAAATGTGCTTGAAACTGGACTGGTAAAAGCAAAGGATTCTGCACTAATTGTTGATTATATAGATATTGACCTACCTACCAGCGCAATCACAAAAAAGAGTATGATGATGTTAGATCTTGTAGCCAATAATGACTGGAAACGCCCCCTTTATTTTTCTGGCGGTAGCTTTGATGATTCCGAATTTATTTGGATGAAGGACTATTTGCAGTTAGATGGGATGAACTATAAACTGGTCCCAATCAAAACAAAGCGAAGAAATTCGTTTGATATGGGCCGTATTGATTCTGACCTAATGTATGACATAGTCAAGAAATGGGATTGGGGAAACTCTGGAAGTCCAGACATTTATCACGATCCACAGACGCGCATTCAAGGAATATCATATAGAAGCAATCTGGCGCGTTTGACCGAAACACTTCTGGCAGAAAATAAGATAGACAAGGCCAAGGAAATTATAGATATGGCAATGGATAACATGCCCGTTGACTATTTTGGATATTACACTTTTGTGGAACCTTTTGTAGATGGCTATTACAAAGTGGGAGAAACAACAAAAGCGCGCGAGCTTTATGAAAAAGTAAAGACAAAATATCAGGAAAGACTGCAGTACTATTCAGGATTGACGATGGATGCCCAATATGCTAAAATTGACGATATCATCGCCGACATGGAAGCCTATCGAAGAAACATTGATGTTTTGATCAATAACAATGACCGTGAAATGGCCGAAAAGGAGACTTTGATTTTCAATGAATACATTGACAAATTCGGTCATTTTTATAAAGAAGATGACCTGGATGCACCATCTCCAGAAGGTAATCCCGATCTTCAAGACACTACGCCTATAATCGATACTATTGCAATAGACGCTACCAAAGTGGAAGACTTGGAAGGTTCCGAAGAACTAAAAGATACGGTGTTGATTCAAGAGAATTAAAAATTAGCTTTGTCCCATACCCTGTATCTGGGGTGCCAGCTGAAATTTTGAACAATCTATTTTTGTCTACGAGTGTCAAAAAACAGTCCGTAAATGATTGTAATTATCGGACTTTGCGATATAGCCCAAATTTATTAAATGTATTCGCCCAAGATGCCTATTAGGGTATTGGCATCTTGCTCACCGCTTTGACGCCATACCATCTCGCCTTTTTTGTAGATCATGAGTGTTGGCAAACCTTTTACACGCAAAGCCTGGGACAATTCCTTGTTCTTGTCAACATCGATCTTAATCACTTTTCCCTTATCTCCCAAAGCAGCCGCCACATCGCGAAGAACTGCGTGCATTGCGGTAGATTGTTCATTCCATTCTGCGTAAAAGTCCAGCAGTACAGGAACTTTTAAATCTATTAGATCGCCAAATTTTGACATAATGTAAGCATTGCGTTATGCGCCAAATGTAGTAAAAAATGTGAAAAAACAACCGCTATGCCTGTTTTTGTGCCATTGCTTTTCGAGAAAATTAAACAACGGACTTCTTTTTCAAGGTAATTACTGAAATTTCAGGCCAAATTCCTACCCTGCCCGGATAGCCCAAAAAGCCAAAACCGCGGTTCACGTTGATCTTCTGTCCCAATTCTTCATAAATACCCGCCCAATACTTGTACCGCCATTTAACAGGGCTCCATTTTACCCACCCGGGAATCTCTATACCAAACTGCATGCCGTGTGTATGGCCGCTCAAGGTCAAATGGTAGTGGAAATCATCGTGGAGCACAACATCTTCCCAATGCGATGGATCATGGCTCAACAATATTTTAAAATCATCTTTTGAAATACCACTTGAAGCTTTTTTAAGGTCGCCCGCCTTTTTGAATCCGCCCCTTCCCCAATTCTCAACGCCTATCAGGGCGATTCGGTCGTTTCCTTTCTCAAGATAACGACTGTCGTTCAACAAAAGATCAAAGCCTATTTCTTTTTGAAGTTCTATTAGCGCTTTCAGGTTTTCACTTTTTAGCGCTTCGGTTTTCCAATCAACATAATCGCCATAGTCATGATTGCCCAATATGGAAAATTTACCGTCTTTAGCTTCCAGTGATGCAAAAAGCTCTTTCCAAGGATACATTTCCTCAGCCTTATTGTTTACCATGTCCCCCGTAAAAAAAAGCACATCACTTTTTTGTTTGTTTACCAGGTCAATTGCATATTCAATTTTGGCACGATCATCGAAACTACCACTATGAACGTCTGAAATCTGTGTTATCTGATATCCGTCAAAAGCATCCGGCAGGTCATCAAATTCCAAGTTGTATTTTAAAACCTTAAAATTATACTTGCCCCTATACATACCGTACAACAAAGCACTAAAAGGAATTGCGGCAATTCCCAAACCGATCATACTTAAAAACCGTCTTCGCTCCGGTAGATTGAATTCTTTTGTACCTCCAAATACCCTATGATAAGTACCGGATACCAACCGAAAAATATCTTCGGAGAAAAGAAATAGAATCGTAATCAGCTGAAAGGTGATAGCGGTTATCAAAAACCCAAATGCATAACTTTTAGGTATGCTCAAAACTCGACCATCATCACCCCCAAGGGCAAACTGATACACAAAATTTCCTAGAACCAGCAGTGATATCGCAATGAACAGGTAATAGACCCAAGGATATCTGGATACCGTTTTTAGAGCTTGAAGGGAATAAAGACTTAATGCGAGGTAAACTGATATGAAGATGATCCAACGTAGCATTCCGTTTTTTTACAAAGGTATTTTTAATAAAGGTTTCTCGGCGACCAATTACATTTTATTTAACTCCATTTACAATATCACGGATAATTTTTAAATCCGTAATGGCAAGCTCGTCATCCCTCAAGAATGAAGGCGAATTCATTGAAACATTTGGCATAGAGGTTAATGTTCTATGGAATTGAACACCAGAGAGATGGATAACTTTGAATCCATTTTCTTTAAATAAATTAATATTATCGGTACGAACTCCCCCACCGGGCATTATTTTACATTTGGTCGCTTTCTTGTTCAATTTTGAAAGGAGATCTATTCCCTCCGGTGCAGAAACCCTTTGCCCTGATGAAAGAATATAATCTATTCCCAATGCTTCCAATTCGGCTAAAGTTCCAAATGGATCCTTTACCCAATCAAATGCCCTGTGAAAAGTAAACTTCAATCCCTTTGATGCCTCTACCAATTCACGGGTTTTATTTAGATCCAAAGTAAAATCACTATGTAGTGCTCCTGATACGATGCCATCAAAACCCAGCTCAATGCACAAAGCTATGTCACTTTTCATAATTTCAAACTCCTTCTCGGAATAGGTAAAATCCCCGCTCCGGGGCCGGATAAGCACGTGAACTGGAATTGAAATTTCCTGTTTTACCTTTTTCAGGAGTCCGTATGAAGGCGTAATACCACCTACCGCAAGTTCGGAACAAAGTTCAATTCGGTCAGCTCTAGCTTTTTGTGCATTGAGGGCAGATTCCAAGGAATTCGCGCAAACTTCTACCAGCATTTTCCCTATATTTAGTGCCCTAAAAGTAAACAACGCAATTCATGCAGCGAAGAAAGTTTCTTAAAAATTCGAGTGCGGCCACTGCCGGATTTTTATCTGCCCCCATAATGGCATCTTACAGAACGGACAAATCAGAAAAAGTTCCCCAGGAATTAGATTCCGATCCTATAAAACCCATTGTCATTTGCACATGGAATTTTCACAATGCCACTTCAAAAGCCTGGGAGGTGCTTAAAAATGGAGGGAATTCATTGGATGCAGTAGAACAGGGTGTAATGGTTGAGGAAGCCGATACAAACAATCAAACTGTTGGTATTGGGGGGCGCCCTGACCGCGATGGCAATGTTACCTTGGATGCCTGCATTATGGACAAGAATGGTAATTGTGGGGCAGTACTTTGTATCCAAAATATTGCGCATCCCATATCCGTCGCCCGTAAAGTCATGGAAGATACACCCCATGTAATGTTGGCCGGAAAAGGTGCCGAACAATTTGCTTACGAAAAAGGATTTGAAAAGGTAGATTTATTGACGGAACAGTCAAAAAAGGAATGGTTGGAATGGAAGAAAACAGCTAAATATGAAACCATCATCAATATCGAGAATCACGATACCATAGGGATGCTTGCCATTGATAAAAATGGGGATATCGCCGGTGCCTGCACTTCGAGTGGCATGGCCTATAAATATGCAGGCCGTGTGGGCGACTCACCAATTATAGGTGCCGGACTATTTGTTGATAATGAAGTTGGTGGCGCAACGGCAACCGGGGTCGGCGAGGAAGTGGTTAGGACCGTAGGCAGTTTCTTGATCGTTGAATTAATGCGGCAAGGCAAATCTCCCCAAGAAGCGTGTGAAGAAGGTGTAAAACGTATAATGGCAAAAAACAAGGATCGTAATGATTTTCAGATAGGCTTTATTGCTATCAACAAAAAAGGGGAAACAGGTGGGTTTTGCATCCATCCGGGTTTTAGCTACAGCATGTTTACGACCAAAGGGCAAATCAATCATCCCGCTGGGTCTTTTTTGAAAACCTGATTTTTGATTATTCAATAAAGTTTCTTTATTTAAAATTCTATTCTATTTAAAAATGGCAGACCAAAAACGACTCTTTCTACTTGATGCATATGCCCTCATCTTCCGGGGATATTATGCCCTTATAAAAAATCCCCGTGTCAACTCCAAAGGCATGGACACTTCGGCCATTCTTGGTTTTGTGAACTCATTATTTGATGTTATCAAAAGGGAGAAACCCGATCATTTGGCAGTTTGCTTCGATAAAGGAGGTAGTGTGGAGCGCACCGAAATGTTCGAGGCCTATAAGGCCAACCGCGACGAAACCCCGGATGCCATTCGGGTTGCCGTCCCATATATTCAGGACATTCTAAAAGCCATGCACATTCCCGTGGTAGAATTGGAAGGTTGGGAGGCAGACGATATTATTGGCACGTTGGCCAAACAGGCCGAAAAGGAAGATTATAAAGTATTCATGGTAACCCCTGATAAGGATTTCGGCCAACTTGTTTCTGAAAATATTTTCATGTATCGCCCCGCCAGATTAGGAAATGGCATTGAAATTTGGGGAATTCCCGAAGTACAGAAGCGTTTTGGCGTTGAACGTCCTCAACAGGTAATTGATTATCTAGGCATGATGGGGGATGCAAGTGATAACATTCCGGGACTTCCTGGCGTGGGAGATAAAACCGCCAAAAAATTCATTGAGGAGTTTGGCTCAATGGAAAACCTGTTGGCAAATACCGATAAGTTAAAGGGGGCTATGAGAGATAAAATTGAGGCCAACAAAGAACTTGGTATCCTTTCCAAAAAATTGGCTACCATCTGCGTCACCTGTGATGTTCTTTTTGATGCCAAGGATTATGAGCTCTCTATGCCCGATACTGACAAAGTACAGGAGATTTTTGAAGAATTGGAATTTCGAAGATTGAAAGACCAGTTTATAAAAATATTCTCGGGAGAAGAGTCGGAAGAACCCTCCGAGTCCAATTCTCCTGTTGCTAAAAAACAACCACAGGAAGCTGGAGGAGGACAATTTTCATTGTTCGGAAATGATGGGGCAAGCCCTGCCGCAACTATAAAAGAAATTTCCAGCCGCAATACCATCAAGGATGTCCCACACGTATATCAGAGTATTTCCCAAGGGATGGCCATGAAGTTGTTCATCCAGAATTTAATGAAACAGAATTCGGTTTGTTTTGATACGGAGACGACCGGGTTAGATCCTTTGACCGCGGAGCTGGTGGGAATAGCCTTTTCTTGGGAAGCAGCAAAGGGGTTTTATATCCCTATTCCTGAAAACAGGGAGGAAGCTCAGACGATAATAGAACAATTAAGGCCCTTTTTTGAGGCAGGGGATATTGAAAAAATAGGTCAGAACCTAAAATATGATATCAAGGTACTCAAGAAATATAATATAGAGGTAAATGGGAAACTTTTTGACACCATGTTGGCACATTATCTCATCAATCCCGATATGCGCCATAATATGGACGTTTTGGCCGAGACCTATCTTAATTATACCCCGGTCTCAATAACGGAACTAATTGGTAAAAAAGGAAAGAACCAATTGAACATGCGTGAGGTTCCTTTGGAGGAACAGACTGAATATGCAGCGGAAGATGCCGACATTACTTTTCAATTGGCCCAGCATTTTAGGCCAGAATTAATCGAGGCCAAGACTGAAGACCTCTTCAACAATATAGAAATTCCTTTATTGCGGGTCCTTGCTGATATGGAATTGGAGGGTATTAATTTGGACGAGGCTTTTTTAAAATCGCTTTCAGTTCAGTTAGAAAGTGATATTAAAGGTCTTGAAGTCAAAATTTATACCGCGGCCGATGAAGAATTCAATATTGCCTCTCCAAAACAGTTGGGTGATATCCTTTTTGATAAAATGAAATTGATAGATAAGCCCAAAAAGACTAAGACAGGGCAATATTCGACGGCAGAGGATGTGCTCTCTTACCTGGCCAAAGATCATGAAATAATTAGGGACGTCCTCGAATATAGAGGATTGACAAAACTAAAGAGTACCTATGTTGACGCGTTACCTGGGCAAGTTGAGCCATCTACTGAAAGAGTGCATACGGATTACATGCAGACCGTAGCCGCGACCGGAAGACTAAGTAGCAACAATCCAAATTTGCAGAATATTCCTATTCGTACAGTAAGAGGGCGTGACGTACGCAAGGCCTTTATTCCCAGGGACCGAAAATTATACATTGTTATCTGCGGATTATTCGCAAATTGAGTTGCGCATAATTGCGGCATTGAGCGAAGAGAGCACTATGATAGAAGCATTCAAGAACGGGGAGGATATTCATGCTTCCACGGCGTCGCGGGTTTTCAATGTACCTTTGAGTGAAGTGACACGCGAACAGCGAAGCAATGCAAAGACGGTCAATTTTGGAATAATTTACGGAGTTTCCGCATTCGGGTTAAGTAACCAAACGGACTTAAGTCGTTCTGAGGCAAAAGAGCTTATAGATACCTATTACAAGACATATCCCAAATTAAGGAACTACATGAGCGAACAGATAGATTTCGCGCGTGAGAATGGTTATGTGCAGACGGTACTGGGACGCAGACGCTATTTAAAGGACATCAACGGAAGCAACCAAGTTGTTCGGGGTGCCGCCGAGCGAAATGCCGTAAATGCACCCATTCAAGGTAGTGCAGCGGATATTATCAAAATCGCCATGATCAATATCCACAAAAAATTAAATGAAGGCGGATTTAAAAGCAAAATGCTTTTACAAGTGCATGATGAATTGGTATTTGACGTTTATAAGCCAGAACTGGAGAAAATAAAACCGCTCATTAAAACCGAAATGGAAAACGCCTATAAACTTTCGGTACCATTGGATGTGGAAATGGGCGTTGGCGATAATTGGTTGGAGGCACATTAAGTATCATCACCTTTTTTCGTTAAAATATCCCTAAAAATTTGAGCTGCTGACTCCATGATATACGAATTGCAGTCTTCGATTCGTTGCAGATTAAGTGGAATGCGAGTTCCAATGATCAAACCAGTTTTAATGAAAAGTATCGTTGCCTTATTTCTGTTTGCTTTATGGTTTTCAGTTTCTTTATCGGCACAGGAGACTCCTTTGCCCTCAATTACTATAGAAAAGGTAAAAGTATTCCCGAATCCTGCTACGCATGTGGTAAATGTATTGGGGCTAAAGAACAGCGGGAAAGCAGACATAACTATAACCGATCTTTATGGTTACACTATTATTTCAGTACAATGGGAAATTAAGAATAACGCCGTAAACCTCCCTATTTCAGAACTTGAACCGGGAATTTATGTAATTTCAATTCGTTCTTCAGAGGAGAACAATCAAATAAAATTCTACAAGCAGTAACTCCCTTAGATCAATCAAAAACAAAATTATAGGTTACCGCGAACAAGGGGCTGTTCATCACAGAAAGCTCATAAGTACCTAAAGGACTCCCCAAAAACACATCTGAATCCACATTATCCTGCCTTTGGGAATAATAGAGGTTAAATGGGTTTCTACGGCTGTACAAATTGTAGATGGTAAACGGTCCAATCACCCACCCATTTTCGATTGGGGTTTCTACCATATTTTACCTTCCATGCAAAGTCAAGCCTATGATAAGGTCTGAGACGGGCATTGTTTCGTTCTATAAAAATTGGAACATTTATGTCTTCCAGGACAAAAACACTATTGGCGACGGTATAGGGCCTACCACTTTGCCCGGTAAAATTAAAGCTCCATGTATTGTACTTATCCCCTTCAAAATTAATGGTGCCATTAATAACGTGTGGCCTATCAAAGTCAGAAGCGAACCATTGGTTGTTATTGACCCGATCCGCCAATTTTTCGTTCTGTGAACGAAGCAGGCTACGCGACCACGTATAGTTTAACCAACCATTGACTTTACCCTTGGGCTTTTTAAAGCTCAATTCTACTCCGTAAGCCTCTCCCTCTGCCTGTACAACGTCCCTTTCTAAAAATTCTTCCAGGAAAAAATCCGCACCGGGTTTATACGTAAGATTATTTTCGGTACCTCGGTAATATCCTTCAAGTCCTACTTCTACCTGATCATTCGCAATATTCTTATATATACCTAAACCATACGTATCACTTCGCTGTGGTTTTATATTGGCATCGGAGGTTTTCCACCTACTTGTCGGTAAAGGGGTTGTGGTATTGTAGATATTCTGTAAATATTGATTGGTGCGCGCATAACTTGCCTTGATAGAGGTATTTTCATTTAGCTTAAAATTGATGCCCAATCTAGGATCAAGACCATTATAGGTCTGCACCTCTTCTCCCTTACTGAAATTTCTGGTGTTCAGAAGATTTCCGCTTGCATCATCAAAAGTGGCACTGGTATAAGGCCCCACAAAAACAAAATGATTAAAGCGAAGGCCTCCTGAAAAAGATAGGTTTTTGACCGGATTCCAATTCAAATTTACATAAGGCGCTATTTCATAACTTGTTTCAGATTCAAGGGTTACCGGTAATATGCTATTCCCGGATCCAGGATCCAAAGAACCTGGGGAAATCTGGTATCGATTTGCCTGCACGCCGGCATAATAATCCCAAGTATCACTTATAACTTTATTGTATTCAGAAATAAAACTCAAATAATTAATTTTGGCTTCATATGTAATATCGTTGTCGCTGTCACGTTCGGGAAATATGGTCTTGGGCGTATAATCGCTATACACAAAAATATTCCGTAAGTTGGACTCGTCTGCAAACGTATGTGTCCAGTTCAATGTTCCGTTCATGGTCTGAAAATCGTATTGATTATTTTTGGCATTGATATTCTCGATTTTCGATACCAGATCCAATTGATAAAAATCTTTGCTATAGAACCCTGTAAACGATACTTGGTCATTTTCTGTGGGTAGGTATAATAATTTCATGGTGCCGTCATAAAAATTAGTTTTTGTATCCTTTAGACGTTCGGAAAACAAGGGCAATAGAAAACCTGTCAATCCTGCTCGGGCACCTATGTTGAGCAATAATTTATCCTTTATCAACGGTGTTTCCAACATTAACCTGCTTGAAACAAGCCCGATCCCCCCAGAAAATCTAGTCTTATCAATATAGGGACTTTTCACTTTGACATCCAGTACCGAAGTAATCCTTCCGCCATATCGGGAAGGAATATTTGCACGATAAAGATCCACCGTAGAAATCATATCGGGTGTAAATACGGAGAAAAGCCCAAATAGGTGGGTAGGATTAAACACCGGTGCATAATCATACAACAAAAGGTTCTGATCCAACGAGCCGCCCCTTACTGAAATACCGTTGCTAATTTCCCCAGCGTTATTGACACCGGCCAATAAAGTCATGCCTCGAAGTACATCAAATTCCCCTACAGCGGCAGGGATTTTTTTTAAATCTTTGGCTTCCAATTGAAGTACCCCCATCTGTGGTGTTTCTACTATATCAAGCCTCCTTTTCGCCCTTACCACCACCTCAGACAGTTGTTCCTGCTCTTCTTTCAAACCAATTTGAATTATCATACTTCTATCCAAATTGATTGTTTGAATATTGTCTTGAAATCCTATGTAGGACACCGCAACATTATAGGTGTTCGCTGGTAAGTTGATGGAAAATCTTCCCGAGGTATTCGTTATGCCGCCACAGGCGCAAGGCGAGATTGCAATTTGAACATCATCCAAAGGAAGACCGGTTTCCTCCACAAGTACCTCAAAGGAAAGCGAAAATTCCTGTGCTTGACCAAATGAGGAAAGTATACTAAAAATAAGGAGTAACCATGTAAATCTAAATCTTCTTGGCATTATTATCTGGTTTTTAATCGTCAGTTCTCTATCCATCCCGGTGGTACAATAGCTGTTCTAAATTTTGTTTCGGAACAGGGCGCCGAAACGACCTCCGGTTTTGGCACTGGGTCAAAAAAGCTTTCAAAATTCAGTGGATCCTTTCGTAAAATAGGATCTTCCCGAATACCCGATCGGTCAACAAAAACAGAAGATGATGATGAAGCCGCAGCTGTAAATCTTCCAAAAACAAAATCCTCCGAATCGTCGGGATTGAAAAGATTGCCTACCAAAGCTGCAGGCGGGGGAGCATTAAGTCCACTATTGTTATCTACAATATCTTTTAAAACTTTATAATAATCGTACGCAGCCGGGCTTAAGGATAATTGTTGCACTTCTATGACAATATTCTCTTTGTTATAGAGCAAGGTATTGCCAATTGAAAGTTTGGACACTTCTTTTCCATTGGAAAAAGAATCGTCAAAAATAGCAATGCTCTCAGGGAATCGTATTTTCCAACATTCAACATCACACAAATAGTCATAAAAAAGTGGTCTTCCCGAACCGGGCGGATTTCCTTGACAGGCCCCATCCCTAAAAATTCCGTTATCACAATGCTCGCAGATATCAAGATTCTCATATACCCTATACGTCCAGTAAAAATTATTTTCTTGATCAACGGGATCATCAAAAGAAACCAATATATCATGGCCTGGTAGAAATTTGCCGCCATAAATTTCCCTGTAAGCCAGTTCAGGACTGTATTCGACCTCCAAATTTTTTATAGGGACCGATTGCAGCACGGTTTCGATAGCGGACTCATATCTTTTCCCATTGGATAACGTTACATTTAATTTCCACTCGTCCCCATAAACAGTTTTAAAATCAAGGGGAGGTTGGTATGCGCCATCCACTTCTGTCAAATGAACTATATTACCGGTACGAACGTTTTCAAAGTTCACGGTTGCGCCTTTTACAAAATTAACCACATAGACACCAAACTCAATGGCCGACTCATTGATGCTAACAAAAGAGGTCCCGGGAGATGTAGAGGCAAAACCTTCAATAAAGATCAAACCTTCCTTGTATTCAAACTCAGGCGTAACGGGATCAGTACATGAAAAGAAGAATAGAAATAAAAAACAACCTGAAAGTTTCATTAATGAAACCAATTCTTTATATGAATATGCCAAAAATATAGTTTTTGATAAATATAAATAAACTTTTCAAACCAAACAGATTTAATCCGCTCACACTCCAAGATGTATTCCTATCCTCTATTTTGTTCCCTTAAATAGCGACTACCATTGAATAGGCCTTCGCTCGCAATCATCTTTTTTAGAATATGCCCGCTAAGATCGCCTTTAAAGTGGATTCATCAAGATAACCGTGTTCTATAAACAATTTTGTGGTCGTTTTGGCCACCATTGGGATCCTGTAAGGCCAAATAATTATGCTTTTGTCGGGTGGTCTGTATTTCGCCAAGGATTGGACAGCCGAATTATATGGATCCGATCATATCGCCTCTGGATTAATTAGTTCCAATCCAATTATTTGGCGGTATTGCCGTTCTGAACCTATTTTCTGAACAAGGGGCAGTTGTAGTCGTTGGTGAGGGTACTGGCGAATCGAAGGTTTCAAATTCCAATGGATCCTTCCTTTCCAGAGGCTGTTCAACAATATTGGTTCTATCGACAAAAATTGCCATAGTTGAGGTCGCAGCGGCAGTAAATCTTCCAAAAACAAAATCCTCCGAATCGTCAGGATTGAAAAGGTTACCAACCAAAGCTGCTGGCGGGGGAGCATTAAGTCCACTATTATTATCCATAATGTCCTTAAGAACTTTATAATATTTATGCGCTGCCGATGACAAGGCCATCTGTTGGACTTCAATTACCATGTCTTCTTTCGTATATAGTAAAATATTGCCTATAGATAAGTCTGTTTTAGTGAGGCCATTTGAAAATTTATCATCAAAAATAGCAATGCTCTCCGGGAATCGTATACGCCAACAATGGCTATCACATAAATAGTCAAAATAAGGTATTCCCGAGACAGAAGCCGAAAAATCGATACATTCTCCGCTCCGAAAATAGCCCGCAATACATTTCTCACAAATGTCAAGATTTTCGTATGTTCTGTATGACCAGTAATAATAATTATCCCGATCTACTGGATCGTCAAATGAAACTAAAATTTCATGCCCAGGCACAAACTTTCCACCATAGACTTCCCTAAATTCGAGTTCTTTATTATAGGAAACCCTTAAATTGGTTATCGGGACTGGATGCGCGACTTCTTCGGGGGAGGACTCATATTTCTTCCCATTTGGCATTTCAATCCTTAATTTCCAATTCTCGCCCTGTTCAATTTTGAAATCAGGGAGAGGGAGATAAGCTTCGTCAAATTCTTGTAAGGACACCTTTTCGCCTGTATCAATATTTTCAAAATTTATAGTAGCATCCTTCACAAAATTAACTACATAGACCCCAAACTCGATTGTCGATTCATTGATAATCACAAATGAAGACCCAGGAGAGGTAGAGGCCACTGCCTCAATAAATATGAGACCTTCCTTATATTGAAAATCAGGAGTTACTGGCTCCGTACACGAAAAGGGAAACAGAAATAAAAAACAACCTGATAGTTTCGTTAATGAAACCAATTGCTTAAGTGAATATGCCAAAAATTTAGTTTTTGATAAAAATAATAAACTTTTGAAATGGAACATATTTAATCTATCCAGCCATTAGGACGAAATCCGGTTCTATACTTCGATTCAACACATGGTGCCGTTGTAGCCTGGGGGCTTGGGGTAGGTTCACCAAAACCTTCCGAAATACCCATAATTATTTCTTCCAAGGGGAATTCAGAAATATTTGTGCGATCAATAAACAGTTGTTTTGTAGTGGTGGTGGCTACCGTAAATCTGCCAAGCACAAATTCATCGGAATCTTCCGGATTGAACAAGTTACCCACAAGAACGGCCGGCAACGGAGAATTAAATCCTGAATTATTATCGATGATATCCTTTAAAGTCTTATAATATCTATAAGCTTGTCCAGAAAGAGAAAATTGTTGTAATTCAACAAGAATATTTTGTTTTGTAAATAGGGGAATTTCAGCAATGGGGATATTGTTAATAATCGTACCATTTGAAAATTCATCGGCAAAAATCTTGATATTATTACCATATCTTATTTGCCAACAATCACTTTCACAGCCGTAGGTGTAATACGGTTTTAACCCAACAGAGGCATCTACCGGGGGGAAAAGTTGGCATTCCCCATTTCTAAAATACCCGTTGAAGCAGATTTGACAATAGACCAATTTTTCAAATGTCTTAAATCGCCAATAATAGTAGTTTTCCTGGTCGGGCGGATCATTGAAGCTAACCGTCACGGAATGCCCAGGTATCCGCTTTCCCAATTCGGCATCATAATAAAGTTCTGGGTTATAGGTGGAATTCAATTTCTGTATTTCAACAGAACCAATTGCCGTTTCTGGTCTTGAAAGATAGCGCGTTCCATCGGGCATTACGGTTTTCAATTCCCAAGATTCACCCACATTTACAGAAAAGTCGTCCGGCGGGACATATTGTTCGCCATCAAATGTTAAGGGCACTTCTAAACCTGTTTTGGAATTAATAAAGGAAATATTGGCATTCTCAATATTTATATTCTTATAAACCCCAAATTCAATTGCAGATTTCACTACAGTTGCATAAGAAGCCTTTGGAGCTGTTGATGCCAGTGCCTCTATGAAAACCAAGCCTTCTTTATATTGAAATTCAGGTGTCACCGGATCGGAGCATCCAATAACATCGATAAATAAAATGGTTAAAATAGTCCATCTCTCAAGATGCCGACTGAATTTTGAGACCATCACAAATTAAATTTAAGGCATTGCATTCCAATTAAAAATATACATAATAATGCTTTTTGCAAATTTCTTCAATCAATTTCATAAAAGATTAAGTTGGAACAAGGTAAGATAATGCCACTGTTGTTTAACCTTAAATATTTTTAGGCTTAAACGAAGAACCCCTGCCAAGATTGGTGGGGTCCATATTGCTAATGTGTATTACTAAAATCGGTCGCCTATTTTCTCTTAAAAATCAATTCCCCACTGGCATTAAAATTAGGGATGTCAAGCTGCGATGCATTAACGGTCATTGTACCACCGTCAATTGTTACGTTTATATTGGTAGTAGTCTCCAAATCACTGTCTATAACTGTGAGGACCTTACCATCATATGTATATGTGGCCATATCTATGTCCTTTTGAGTTGGACAAGGGACATCAAGACCCGTTGAAGTAGCATTGATTTCTAAATAATTTCCCGAATTCTCAGCCCTAATGCTTAGGTCCGAGTTAAAGGTTAGGGTAAGAATATAGCACTGTTTTGCTGTTAGGTAATTTAGAATATCCCGGCCATTTTTAGCATCGTCACTGGCAGTTTCATTATCAATTTTCAATTCTGTTGCCTGCCAAGTGCCTACTATATTGTTGTCGTCAGCATCTTCATTTTTATCGGACGAACAGGAGGTTAGCAAACCTGAGATAAGTATAAGCGAGATTATATAAAGTTCCATATTTTGGATATTTGTCTATCCCTCTAAACGCAGAAGCTTTATTTATATTTTACAACACGAACCTGTAGGTTGCCTTTAAAAGAAAAATATTCTGCGGTTTATTGCCGCCAAAAACAGTGTCGCCCAAACTATTGAATAATTCATCCTGTGGATTTCCAGTCTGTGAACCATCTTGGGACCAGACCAAAAAAATCTCCGATCCCGGGATATATTCCCACCTCACAACAAGATTTGACCGGAACTGAATAAAAGAAAAATCTGGGTTCCCAAAACTAAAGTCAGTATTTCCGTCCAAATCCTCATCGATGGAATAGGTCTCATCAACAAATGAAATTTGATCTGAATTATAGGAAGAAATCCTATCGTCAAATTTAATGGCCAAAGGATTTGTTACATGTTTGAAGTTACTATAGCGTCCTCTCGATATGAATGGCTGGCCCCAATACTGTATTGAAAGGTTTGGATTTATGGTATAATTAAGCCTTAAAGACATGCTCAAGGTCTTTTGGTCCACTTGTCCATTCAAATATCGAGTATCCCCGTTCACGTCAATATTGTTTATATACTGAAGTTTGTCATTATTAATACTGTAGCTGGGGAAAAGTGAGACGCGCAATGCATTGATAGGTTGGTATTGAATACCAAATTCCAAATTATAGGCACCATAAGATCCATCAACGCCCTTTTGGCCATTATGAAAAATACTGAATCCAACTTTTTTACGACCATCCGTCTCAATTCCATTAAAGAAACTTAATTGAGGGGACTGCCTCAACCGTGGCCCACCCCTGAGCGCAAAATTCGAGAACTTAATAGCTTCATAGGTAATTCCTAAATTCGTAAACCAGTTATTTTTCCAGTTTTGCCAACTATTGGTATTGAATTGTAAACTATTGTGATTACCGTCAAAATCCCATGCGCTCCAGTGATTGTAGTTCATCCCAACCTTTCTAAAAATACTATCCGGTTTCAAGGTCTGATATCCGATCCAGGTATAATGGCGAATATCATCCGCCTGTCTCTGAAAGCCAATATCATTAATCTCCAATTCAGGTGACCGCCAAGTTGCCCCTGTTTCAAACTTCCAGTGTCCGTTCCCGATTTTTCCCAACTGTAAATTGCCGCCACTTCCCGTTAGCGATTTCTTATTGGGATCTACTTCCACATGACTTGCCCCTATTCTTTGAAATAAATGTGTGATGGATTCCTGGGTGGCTTTAATTGCCTCCTCGCTGCCCTTGATATGGCTCCAGATTATATTTCCTCCCAAATACCAATCACGGTTGTTCCATTGGTGTTTAAAATCGAAACCTCCACTATAGGCTGATTTATGCAGAAAATCAAGATCCTCCGATAATTGATCCCTATTTGTTGCCGTTAAAATACCCCCTACGAACGTATTTTTATCATTAAAATCTTTTTGAACCCTCCCAACAAAATAATTGGTCAAAGGCTCTACCACTTCCCGTCTTCGCGTACCAGAATTATCGATATGGGCATATTTCTTGGCGGCAACACTTTCCAATACACCAATTGACCAACCATCCTTCGTTTTGCCGCTGAATTTAGCCGCACCCAAAATGTTTGTATTATCAGGTTGGTCTACATAATCTCCATCTACAGTGCTAGGATAACCTTGCGGACTGCGTCCTATCCTTCTGGAATAAAACAAATTATCGGAACCAAAAGTATTCCCTGCCTCGGAGTTTGAAATCCTGTAATCGAAAATATTTTTGTTCTCGACAAAAAAAGGACGCCTTTCCTCAAAGAAAATTTGAAACCCGTCCAAAGCAATTGCAGAAGGGTCCGCCTCCACTTGTCCAAAATCGGGGTTTATGGTCAAATCCAAGGTAAGGTCATTGGTGATTCCAATTTTGGCATCCAACCCGCCCGTAATTTTACCATCGGAACCATCGCGAAACGGATTCCCGTCCTCAGCTTCATAGGTCTTATAACTTGCAACCGTATAAGGTTGAATTTCCAATTGCTTTTGAGGCTCTAGATCAAGGAGACCATGTAATTCCCCGAACTCACTTACAAAGCCAGGGGTATCCGCCGGAAGCCGCTGCCATACGGAACGTTCCTCTTCCCTAAAGAGCCGTCTCATAACTTCAAGGCCCCAAACTTGTTCTTGCGACTTACCAAACTTCAACTGGCTGAGCGGTATACGCATTTCGGCGGTCCGATCCTTCTTCATCAATGTTGGTCTTGGTGTACCAAATTGGATTCCAACTCTCATCCTCGTTATTTCCATTATTCGATTCAAAAACGTCGGCCTTTACGCCTGCTGCGGTCACCAGAAATCCGAAGGCCGTACGTTTATCATGATAACTATCTATAAAAAACCCGATCCAATCACCTTCAAAACCATCACGACGGGTCAATCTCCGTACTATTTTATTAGGTTCACTGTCGTAACACCGTACCGCTATATACAATGATTTTTGATCATAAACAATCTTGAATTTAGTTTGATGGTTTGGCTTGGTGTTTTCATCCGGGCGCTGTTCCACAAAATCACCGTCCCATTCAACTTTGTTCCACGAAGGATCATCTAAAATACCATCGATTACGGGTGCTTCCTCCCCACCAATGGTTTTGGTTGTGTAAATTCTTTTAGGAACAACTACCGTGGAATCTTGTGCTAGGCCTGAATAATTAACGCTTAGGATTAGGCCAAGCGCAAGAAGAACGATTTTCATGTCATTAATTTTGATTGATAGTTTAAAGACTTCAATGGTTTTAACTAGTTACAGTGTATTAACTTTTTTAAGCTTTTTTTAACAAAAGTGAAATCCAAAAGCTAGCAAAAATCCCAAATATTGCAAGGCATTAACTTTCAATTGATTTTACAAAAAATATTCTTAATTAGGCATTTGTATTTCAATCAAATTAGTGTACATTTGCAGCCCGATTGACGGGATTGAAGTGTTTAATCAATAAAATCAATAGTGTGGACACATTGAGTTATAAGACTATTTCAGCAAATAGAAAGACTGTTGACAAGCAGTGGTTATTAGTTGATGCCGAAGGAGAAACATTGGGACGACTTTCTTCCAAAGTTGCCAAATTGCTAAGAGGAAAACATAAGACTGACTTTACCCCGCATGTTGACTGTGGAGACAATGTAGTTGTAATCAATGCTGAAAAAATCCATCTAACAGGTAATAAGTGGGCAACCAAAACATATCTTAGATATACCGGATATCCTGGTGGTCAAAGAGCAACGAGTGTTGCGGAGTTATTGCAAAAAAACCCGGAGCGAATCATTGAGAAAGCAGTAAAGGGAATGTTGCCCAAAAATAGATTGGGAGCCGATCTTTTTAGAAATTTAAAAGTATACGCTGGATCTGCCCATGATCAAGAAGCACAAAAGCCGGCCACTATTAATCTTAAAGACTTCAATTGATGGAAACAATTCACAAAATAGGCAGAAGAAAAACTGCAGTGGCAAGGGTATACGTTTCAAAGGGTAAAGGAAACATTACGGTTAACCAAAGGGATATTAATGATTATTTCCCAACGGCTACGTTGCAATATAAGGTTAAGCAACCATTTACAATGACCAGCAATGAGGACAGCTATGATGTAAAAGTCAATGTTTATGGCGGTGGAATCACAGGTCAAGCCGAAGCTATTCGCTTGGCTTTGTCAAGGGCAATGTGCGAGGTTGATGCCGAGAACAGACTTATACTTAAACCGGAAGGTCTTTTGACACGTGATCCAAGAATGGTGGAGCGCAAGAAATTCGGACAGAAAAAAGCGCGTAAAAAATTCCAGTTCTCCAAACGTTAATTTGCATTTATCGGGCAATCTCTATCTGGAGACTGCCCAAAATATATTTTTCTAACAAGTTCATTGAAAGTTGCCCTAGAAGACAACAATTAAAATCCTTAATTACCATTCCTAAAATGGTGATAAGGTAAATTAGTTTAGCATCTAAATGATAGAGGCTTTATCTGTTCATTCTGAGATAATACCGCTCTACCATTGCTAATTCATAAGAACGTAAACTAAATTAAAAAATGGCTAAAAAAGTCGAAGTAAAAGATCTATTGGAAGCGGGTGTGCATTTTGGACACCTAACACGAAAGTGGAACCCAAACATGGCACCATACATCTATATGGAGCGTAATGGGATTCACGTAATCAACCTTTACAAAACTGTTGCAAAATTAGATGAGGCCAATGAGGCACTTCAGAAAATTGCGGCATCCGGAAGAAAAATTCTTTTTGTTGCTACAAAAAAGCAAGCCAAGGATATCGTAGCGGAAAAAGTGGCCAAAGTGAATATGCCCTATATTACGGAGAGATGGCCAGGTGGGATGTTGACCAATTTTGTGACCATTCGTAAGGCAGTTAAAAAAATGGCCTCAATTGATCGAATGAAAAAAGACGGAACCTTCCTTACCCTTTCTAAAAAAGAAAGATTACAGGTTGATCGCCTAAGAGCAAAATTAGAGAAGAACTTGGGTTCAATCTCTGAAATGACTCGCTTGCCAGGTGCACTTTTTGTCGTTGATACAATGCGCGAGCACATCGCAGTGAAGGAAGCCCTGAAGTTGAACATCCCCATTTTTGCAATGGTAGATACAAATTCAGATCCAAGGGATATTGACTTTCTTATCCCATCAAATGATGACGCTTCAAAATCCATTGATATCATTATGACATCCGTCACCAATGCGATTGCAGAAGGATTAACCGATCGTAAATCTGAAAAACAATCAGATAACGAAGGTGACGATGAAGAGATAACAGAAACAAAAAAATATGCTGACCCCGATTTAGAGGGGGATGATAATACAAAAGAATCTAAACCTGCAAAAAAGGAGAAAATTGAAGCTAATTCGCCCGTAGTTGAAAAAGAGGAAGCCCCAACGACTGCAACCAAGGAAAAAACCGATAAGGTCGATGACTTGACAAAGGTTGAGGGAATAGGCCCCAAGGCAGCAGAAGCTTTGGTAGCTGCGGGCATCGGCTCTTATGCAAAACTTGCAAAAGCCAAGCCCGAGAAAATTAAAGATATTTTGACCGAAGCAAGTTCTAGAATGGCCCATTTGGACCCTACTTCCTGGCCAAAACAGGCCGATATGGCTGCCGAAGGTAAATGGGATGAGTTAAAGGAATGGCAGGATAGCGTAAAAGGTGGGGTAGAATAATCCCAATAACATAAACATAATACTAAATTAATGCTGCGAGATTTTGTTTCGCAACCTTAAAAAACAATAAAATGAGTGTACAAATTACCGCCGCAGACGTAAACAAATTAAGACAGACTACCGGTGCCGGTATGATGGATTGCAAAAAAGCGCTGGTTGAAGCTGAGGGCGATTTTGAAAAAGCGATAGAAATCTTACGAAAAAAAGGCCAGAAAGTTGCCGCAAACAGAGCCGATAGGGATTCCTCGGAAGGTGCAGCAATTGCAAAGGTAAATCCCAAAAGCACAGAAGGTGTCGTGATCTCCTTAAACTGTGAAACCGATTTCGTTGCCAAGAACGATAGTTTTGTCACCTTGGCAAATGCTTTGGCAGATTTGGCCTTAGGATTTAATACCAAGGAGGATTTTCTAGCTGCCGATTTTCAAGGTATGAAAGTTCAAGACAAACTTATTGAGCAAACGGGTGTAATAGGTGAGAAGATCGAAATTGGGGGATTTGCCAAATTAAGTGCTCCGTTCGTAGGTTCTTATATTCACGCAGGAAATAAAATAGCCACTTTGGTAGGATTGTCAAAAGTTGTAGCCGGTGTTGAAGAAGCTGCTAAAGATGTCGCCATGCAAGCCGCTGCCATGAACCCAGTTGCATTGAATGAAGAAGGTGTAGACCAATCGATTATCGACAAGGAAATCGAAATTGCCAAGGATGTGCTACGCCAAGAAGGCAAGCCAGAAGCGATGTTGGATACTATTGCCAAAGGCAAACTGCAGCGTTTCTTTAAGGACAATACTTTGATAAATCAAGATTTTATAAAGGATAGTAAACTTAGTGTTGCACAATATGTGAAATCAGTAGATTCTTCCCTTGAAGTAACCGGTTTTAGACGTGTTGCCCTTGGGTAATTGAATACCAAGCCAAACCAATTAAAAAGCACCATGAAAACATGGTGCTTTTTAATTTTCAAATTCTTTCTATCAAGTCCTTATCTAGACCTTAGGATAACATCCCCATTAAAGGTTTTAAATAGCATTTCAGCTCCACCACCATTTATCTTTCCATTCACCCATTGTTCTATATTCACTTTATAAGTGCCACCCGATGTATTCTTGTCAACCACAGGTTTTTGTTTTTCCACTGCCATGTCAAAGTCTGTAAAAATATCGCCCATTTCCGATTTCAATTTTACATTGGCCTTGAGTGAATTTGGAAAGGTAACATCCACGTTGCCATTGAAGCTACTAAAAGCCATACCCTCATTAGCTATGCTTTTGAACACGACCTTGACATCACCGTTGGTGGTGTCCGCGGAAGCAGAACCACTTATGTCCAATAGAGTTATTTTACCGTTAACATTGCTTATTTCCAACTCTCCATTCACACCCTGAACATCAATATCCCCATTATTTATAGTACTCAATTTTAAGGAAAAATTTTTCGGTACCTTTATCTCAAGATTCGTCTCCCTATTGTAATTTTCATTGATGATCCGTACATTATTATCCTTTTCCTCTGCCCCTATTTTTAATGACGAATTAGCAATTCGTTTAAGACCGTCTTTTGATTTTGGGTTTGAGTTCCTTTCTTGTACCGAAGCCTTTACAATAATTTCATTTCCATCATAGCCAATTACGTTTATGGAACCCGATATTTGTTCTACACTCAGCTTACCTGGTTGACTTGGGCGGCTCAACGGAACTGTAAACAAATCAATACTTTCCTGCGCTCTTACCATTGTGATGGGCAGTAGCAATAACGCCACAACTAAAAATTTAATAGTTTTCATTATCTTATTTGTTAGATTTTTTTAATCATTACATTTCCGTTCAGTGTCTCAAAATCAAAGTCTAGACCGCCATTTCCTATTTGTACCACAGGTTTTGACTCGAATTTGAATTTAGCCTTACTCCCTTTGCCACCCTCATCCTTTGAAGTTCTCGCAAATTGTTTTGCAATATCAAAATCGGTAAACAATTCCCCGTTCATACTCTTAAATGCTATATCTGCCGACAGGTTTGATTGATAGGTAATATTGATATCTCCGTTCAATGAATAATAGGTCGAGGGTTCGGATGGGTTCACCGCATAGGAAATATTGACTTCCCCGTTTATGCAATGTACCTTGGTTGTTCCCGTTATATCCTGCAAATCAATCCCACCATTGATATTATTCGCTTCAATAAAACTACCACGCGTATTTTTTACCAAAACTTCACCATTATTAATCGCTCCCACCTTGAGTTTGCTGTTTTTCGGCATCCGAACCTTAAAGTTGAGTGTGTGATCATAGGGGCGTTCTTCCCAACCATTGCAATCGATATTTGTAAAACGACCATCCTTGTAGTGCATATTCGGGATATCGGGATAAACGATTAGCTTGTTCCCTTCCTGTAATACTTTGATTCCAATTTCTTTTTTGCCCAATTCAAGATCTTCTGTATTGCCCGCCCAGATTGTTTTCTCAACATCGACAAGCACCATTGATCCATCATAGCCTTCAACGCTAATGGAACCGTTTAGGTTTTGAACTTCTAGCACGTTATCGTCAGTAATGCTTTGAAATGAAAGTTCCTTTTTAATTACTTCTTTAAATTCTTTTTTCTGCGCTGATCCATATTGTATTCCCACTATCATTAATAAGGAGATACCTAAAACTTTATTTGTCATATTTCTTAATTTTTATTTTTTGTCATTTGATTCATGAATTTTTTCAAATTATCGATTCAATCGATGTTTCCAATTTTTGCCTCACGGTTTCATTCAATTCCTTCGAGCGTATCAAGGTCCTAAAGGGTTCAACGGATTTCTTTTCTTGCAATGCTACCATAAGGTTCGCCAATGTAACTTGAACAATAGGTGATTCTTGTTTCACAATAGATTTCACTAAACCTTCCCTCACTTTTGGATTGTCTAAATAGTTGGTCAAAGATTCAATAGCTGCCAGTCTAACGTTCACATTGGAATCACTGTCCAAGGTCTGCAATAATGCTAAGATGACTCTATCATCCACTTTTTCAATCTTATTGGCTTCGTTTATACCTTGCAACCTTTTATTGGCCGAAGGTTGCTCCAACAATGTTAGAACCAACTTTCCTCGAACCTCCTCAGTTTCCTGCTGGCTAACCACTATTGGTCTAACCTGTTTAGCGTACTTTTCAGAATTCAATAAATAACCTATTCCCAAACCCAAACTTAAAAGTACTAGACCATATGCCAATTGGGGAGGTCTCCAAAGACTTGAGAGAAAAGTGGAAAATCCTATTTGGGATTTATCTTTTTGTTTTTGGTCGCCTTTCATCTCTTCATGAAGTATATCATAAAAAGTATCATCCATACTTTGTGATGGTTCTGGAATTTCAAGGCCGCCCATTTGACTCCAAATGGCATTTAACTCCTCATATTGATGTCGATACCCAGGTTGGTCCTGGAGAAATATTTCGAATTCCTTTCTTTCGTTTTCACCCAAGGTACCCGACAAATACTCCATCATCCATATTTCAAATTTTTCCTTGTCCATTATTATCTCATTTCTAGTTCAAAAAAAAATGCTCGTAAATCTTTCAAAGCCCTATGTGCCTTAACTTTGGCGGCCCCTTCGCTGCACCCAAGTATTTCTGCTATTTCACTGAATTTTATTCCGTTGTATTTACTCAAGACCAAAATCTCACGATTTTCAGGCGATAATTTTTGCATGGCCCTATTTAATTGGGAAACAGTATCGTTCCCGTCGATAATTTTGTTCAAATCCTCCGTTTCAATATTAATTTCCATGGAGTCGATTTTTTTATTCCCCAATGTTTTCTTGTTTTTTCTGTAATGGTCGTGACCTACATTCCGGGCCGTCTGAAACATCCAAGCCACAAAAGATCCTTTCCCCGTAAAGGTGTGTTTGTATTTTAGCATCCGCACAAAAACATTTTGCACCAAATCTTCACTTAATGAGGCATTGTTATTCATATTGTAAAAAAAACCGAAAAGCCTCTTTTTATGGCGTTCATAAAGCAAGCCCATTTTCTCCAGATCTCCGGATTTTACTTTAAGCATCAATGCATTGTCGGTTAGTGCTTGCATTCCTATTTTTGGTCTTCAAAAGGGTAAACCACAGATTTATAAAAAGGTTACAAAAAAAATCGAAATTTCTTTTAAGGTACTGTTTTCACATAAAAAAAACGCCACCAAAAATGGTGGCGTTAATACATTCTAAAGACTGTAGCTCCTTATCCTTTCATCCAAACTTCCCTCAGTTTCTGTTGTTTTTCAGTTGCGCTGTCCATCGGCACAATGGTTTCGGTATTTAATAAAGGACTCCCTACCTCACCTTGCAGTGTAATTTCATTTTCGTCCCTTAGAACAACGATTTTGATTTCGTTTTCAGGTGTCCATCCAAAACTCTCACCTATAACAGCGCGCATACTTTCCAAATTTACAGGAACCCCATCAATACTTTTAATCACATCCCCTCCTTTGGCTCCCAAATCATTTAAAAAACTGTTCAATTCTATTCCCTTTCTTATGAAAATAGAATTATTGTTATTTTGGTCTACATCAATAAAAGGAACCTCCCCATCCAAGAAATAACCGGTCTGTTTCTCAGATTGACTTGTTGCAAGTCCTACCTTTTCTAGATATTCATTGTAGTCGATCGGGGTATTTCCAATGACATACGTATCAAAAAAAGGGCGGATCTCAGGATAGGTCATTTTCACTATCTCATCTATTAGTTCATCATCTTGAAAAGGCGTATGATTGTCATACTTTTTTGAAAGTTCTTTTAACAACCACAAAATACCCTTTTGCCCATTGCTCAATTCTCTCAAAGTAATATCCAAACACATACTGATCAAGGCTCCCTTTTCATAAACATTCGCATAATTGGCCTTATAGGGTTCGTTAAGGATATTCTTGCTCATAGTTGTGAAAGACATGGCATCATCATAAGATTTGGCATTGTTTATCTTCCCCATGATTCGACTATAAAATTCCGCTTCATCAATCAATCCCTGTTGTATTTGAAAAAGGTTTGCAAAATATTCCGTAGTCCCCTCGTACAACCACAAATGCTGTGACATTTTAGGGTCATTAAAGTCAAAAAACTGAATCTCCTTGGAGTGAACGTTCAATGGCGTTACCGTATGGAAGAACTCATGGGATACCACATCAACCATTGCCTGCACCAATCGTTCCTTATCCATCGCTTCGGGAAGAACAACAACGGTTGAAGTATGATGTTCCAAAGCACCAAATCCATTGGCATCTTCCTCCCCCATCTGTGACAGATAGAGCAAAATATTATATTCCTTGGTGCTATTAATATCCCCTAAAAAGGCTTTTTGGGCCTTCATCATTTTTTCCATGGACTCCCTAAGATCTGCAGCCTTATATGCATTATTTGGTGAGTAGATACTCAACGTAACCGTAATATCATTAATCGTAAATGAAGTAGTATTGGGTTTAGTATATAAAATAGGATTATCTATTACATCAAAGTAACGACTTGCGACAAACACTTCCGTAGTTGGGTCGGTGCCTTCCGGTTTATTTGGTAACGAAGTAGTGGACTCCAAAGCAGCCGGTTTCTTGATAACAAGTTCATAGGGAACTTCTTTGAAGCCATCAAAATATCCTACAAAACCATGAAGGTTCAACATAAAATTTTCACCTTTTTGAATGTTCGTCCCAGCGGGTGAGAAAACGGCTTCTTCCACCGTACCTTCAGAATCGTACGTATCGTTCACATAATATAAAACCTTGTCCAAATTTCTTGCGTCGTTAATGGCCCATGAATTCTCATCAATTTTAGAGAAGTCAATTTCATTTCCCTTGTAATCCAACGCTTTGAATCCTTCTAAGTATTTTCCATAATTATCGGTGCTATATGTTCCTGGGACTGTTTTAGGAATTAAGAAAGTTACACTCTCACTGGTAAATGCCCCTGGATTTATTTCAACCAAAACCTTGTCATCAACTACATTATTCAAATCAATGGTTGCCATAATCGGCATTTTGTTGGCCGCTACAATGCTTTTTGAAGTTCCGCAACTGTACGTAATCAATCCTAAAAGAGCCACGTACATAATTTTTCTTATTCCCTGCAAATTCATCTTTTTAAATTTTTATGTTTTATCCTTGCGTTTAAGGCGATGCAAGATTATAAAAATTAAGTTTATTGCTCATCAATATTAGCAAATAATTAAGGCAAGTTTAAGCCAAGTTCCAAAACCGGCGCATAACTTTTTTTGATTATTTTTGTTCGGACTTAAATAAAGATAATGGGATATAAGCGAATACTTTTGAAATTGAGTGGTGAAGCATTGATGGGCGATAAGCAATATGGAATTGATGCAAAGAGGCTTTCGGAGTATGCTGATGAAATTAAGGAAGTTGTTGAAAAAGGAATCGAAGTAGCCATCGTCATTGGCGGTGGAAATATCTTTCGTGGACTTGCAGGCGCTAGCAACGGCATGGATCGGGTACAAGCCGACCATATGGGAATGCTGGCCACCGTAATAAACGGTCTCGCATTACAGAGCGCCCTTGAACTACAAGGCGTCCAAACCCGCTTGCAATCCGCCATTATGATCAATGAAGTTGCCGAACCTTTCATTCGAAGACGTGCCATGCGCCATTTGGAAAAGGGGAGGGTCGTTATTTTTGGTGGAGGAACTGGGAATCCCTATTTTACTACTGACTCGGCAGCCGTTTTAAGGGCCATAGAGATTGAGGCAGACGTAATTTTAAAAGGAACACGCGTTGACGGAATTTATACCTCCGATCCCGAAAAGGACAAAACTGCAACCAAATTCGATACTATTTCCTTTAAGGATGTGCTTACCAAAGGACTTAAAGTAATGGATACCACCGCCTTTACCTTAAGCCAAGAAAACGAACTCCCCATCATTGTATTTGATATGAACAAAAAAGGTAATTTACTTAGAATAGTGGATGGTGAAAATGTGGGCACAAAAGTAAATATTTAGTTTTGGCAACAATTGTTTTAAATATTTTTTAAAGATTGTATTATGAACGAAGAGATTACATTTATTCTGGATGCCGCTAAGGAGGGTATGGACGCCGCCCTTTCACATTTGGAAAAAGCATTCATAAAAATACGCGCAGGAAAAGCCAGTCCGGCCATGTTATCCAGTGTTTTTGTAGATTATTATGGTTCCCAGACCCCCCTTTCCCAAGTTGCGAATATCAATACGCCCGATGCACGAACGTTATCAGTGCAGCCTTGGGAGAAGAATATGTTACAGGAAATAGAGAAGGCCATAATGAACGCCAACCTTGGATTCAATCCTATGAACAATGGTGATTTTGTAATCATCAATGTCCCGCCATTGACGGAAGAAAGACGAAGGGATTTGGTAAAGCAGGCGAAAGCCGAGGCCGAGGACGCCAAAGTGGGGGTTCGTAACGCACGCCAAGATGCGAAAAAAGAAATTCGGGACCTAGATGCTTCGGAAGATCTCCAAAAAAATGCCGAAGTTGACCTACAAGAACTTACAGATGCTTATATCAAAAAAATTGACAACCATCTTGCTTTGAAGGAGGTTGAGATCATGAAAGTATGAAACAAAGCGAGTTCATTGTTTGGTTTTTCATTCGTGGCCTGACCTAAAAATGGTACGACTACAATGGCTTGGACTTAGACTTTGCCATACCATATAAAAGAACCACTAGTAGGCTAAGGAATGAAATTAAGATACCAATATTGGGATAACCAAAAATTAAATACCAGGTTCCTATATTCAATTCCAAAACTTCACTCCAAAAAAAACCAATTAGTATCCACAAAATAATATTAGCTCCCAGCCAAAAAAATAGAATGTTTTTCATTTTCCGAGTTTCATTATAAACATTGCTACTGGGATACCAAACTTTGTCCAAGAAATAGAGTCAATAAATAAATTATTCATTTGATAAGATTCTGCATTTGGTTTTGAATTACTTAAAATATGCAACTATTTTTCTTTAGGATATTTCCTCTGCAAAAATTATATTCCAGATTGCAATGTTTGACTATATATATTCCAAGCGTACAATTTTTCTAAATCTTCATGCAATATCAATTCTTGATCAACCCTTCATGGGTTTAATCAAAAAAAAAACAATAAAATGACGAATATGATTAGGCTGAAAAACATAAACATAGCTCCTATCGGGACGACGTAGTAGGTATCTGAATATGAAAGAACAAAGGATTTCTCGGTATCCAAAAGCAAACCGATCACAGCAAAACAGATCATGATTGCAATTAATATTTTGTAAATTAGCTTCATGCTGTTCTTGTTTCAAAACGGTTTAGAAAAAAAGTATTGAAAAAAGAAAACTCTCCAAAATAATTTCTTCAAAACTGATATCGGGAATAACAATATCAACAACATTCATTTTCATTTCATCCCAATTCATATTATTTCCAATTATGCTTTTTAAGGATAAAATTTCTCTATCAAATTTTTTCAGTTCTATTTCTGTGTTCCTTCTTGGTAAATATTTAAGCCTGCTTCCTATTTCATCATATTCGATCTCCAAAACGTAAATAAAATGTAAAGGGTGTAAGTATTGTAGCTATTTGTACTTTTGTTTGAATATTTTATTCTGTTTAAATTTGGATTACTTTACCCAAAAATTCAATATATTAAAACCTTAATAAATTAGGGTTTTCGAAATGTAAGGTAAAATAACCCTGTTCCTAGGAACACTGCCTACCATTTTCTACCTTTGCGGCCAATTAATTGCATTGATGGGGGCGAAACTTACACAGGGCTTTTGGGCAAAAACCGCACGAATCATACTCAGAAATCGTATTCTGATATTGGTTTTCATTGCAGCCTTAACCGTGTTTTTAGGTTTACAATGGGACAAAATGCGCTTTAGCAGTTCCCAAGCCAACCTTTTGCCCGACGACCATCCCGTTAACATAGAATATCAATCTTTTTTGGATCTTTTTGGAGAAGAAGGCAATACGGTCGTCTTTGCCATTAGGGACAGCGCGCTCTTTACGCCTGAAAATTTTGCCCATTGGAATAAACTCAGCAAGCAACTCAGTGCTTTTCCCGAGGTTGATTTTGTGCTGTCTACCGATAATCTTCAAGAACTCACCAAGGACGAAGGTAAGAAGGAGTTTGTTCTAAGACCCCTTATTAAAAAAAGTCCTGCGACCCAAAAACAAATCGATAGTATAACCAACCATTTATTCAATGAGCTGCCGTTTTATGACAATCTGCTTTTTAATAAGGACAGTAAAACGGTCCAGACCATTATGTACCTCGACAAGGATATTGTGAATACTTCCGTGCGAAAGGATTTTATCCTAAAAGATTTGTCCCATTTGGTCAAAAACTTTGAGGAAGAAACAGGGATGGATGTCCATATTTCGGGCATGCCCTATATCCGTACCATGAACTCCCAAAATATTATTGATGAAATAGGGAAGTTCATTCTGGCAGCCCTTGGGGTAACCTCACTTATTTTCTTTTTCTTCTTTAGAAGTTTCCGGGCTACTTTGATTTCAATGCTTGTGGTCATCGTTGGGGTTATGTGGGCGTTTGGTATTTTAGGACTGCTTCAATATGAAATTACGGTACTTACGGCTTTGATTCCGCCACTCATAATTGTGATCGGAATTCCAAACTGTATTTTTCTCATCAATAAATATCAACAGGAGGTTAAAAAACATGGCAATCAAGCCCTATCGTTGCAGCGTGTGATCTCAAAAGTGGGAAATGCCACTTTAATGACCAACTTGACTACTGCCTGCGGTTTTGCAACCTTTATAATTACCGATAGCAAGCTTTTGAAGGAATTTGGCATTGTGGCTTCCATAAATATTGTTGGGATCTTTATCCTCTCACTCTTGATCATTCCCATTGTCTACAGCTTTATGGCCTTACCAAAAACCAAGCACCTGAAGCATTTGAACAAGCGTTGGATCGATGCATTCGTGAACTGGATGGAACATATAGTTCGGGAAAGACGGATAACAATTTATATTACCGCCATCTCATTACTGGTTGTCAGTATTATAGGGATATATCAAATCAATATTTCAGGAAGTCCCATTGAGGACATGCCCAAAAAGGCCGAATTTTTCAAGGACATTAGGTTTTTTGAACATGAATTTGATGGTATAATGCCCGTTGAAATCATCGTGGATACAAAACGTCCCAAGGGTGTCATGAAACCCGCGAGCTTAAAGAAAATGGAGCAACTGAGTGAGATCATAGAGGAGACCCCTGAACTCTCGAAGCCTATTTCAGTAGTAAACTTGGTCAAATACTCCAAACAGGCATTCTACAATGGGATTCCAAAATATTATCAACTACCTACTTCACAGGAGTACAATTTTATTATGGATTACGCCCGAAAATCATCGGATAATGGAAATCTATTAAAAAGCTTTGTAGATACTACTGGACAAATTGCACGCATAACGACCTTCATAAAAGACGTAAAAACCGACCGTATGGAGGCTATTGAGGGAAGGCTAAATGAAAATATTCAGAAAATTTTTCCGGCTGAACAATACAATGTCTACATGACCGGTAGTGCGCTTTTATTTTTAAAGGGCACAAAATATCTTGTCAAAAACCTCATTATGTCCCTTGCTTTGGCCATTGGCCTAATAGCGCTTTTTATGGCTTATTTATTCCGTTCGTTTCGAATGGTCGTCATATCCTTGATCCCAAATTTACTACCTCTGGTCATTACCGCAGGTGTTATGGGTTTTGCCGGCGTCCCCATAAAACCTTCAACCATTCTTGTTTTTAGTATTGCCTTCGGAATTTCCGTAGACGATACCATTCACTTTCTAGCGAAATATAGGCAAGAACTGATAGCAAATAAATGGCGTATACAAAAATCGGTCTATGCCGCTTTGCGTGAAACGGGTGTGAGCATGTTCTATACATCCATTGTTCTTTTCTTTGGATTTTCGGTTTTTACGATTTCAAGTTTTGGAGGTACCGTGGCATTGGGTGCATTGGTTTCGGCTACCCTACTTTTCGCCATGCTTTCCAATTTAATTCTACTACCATCACTACTATTATCTTTGGAAAGAAGTATTGCCAACAAACAAGTGCTCAAAAAACCTCAAATTGACATTCTCCCTAAAGAAGAATCAACTAATGATGCCAACGAGGATTGATATCATTTAAAAGCCTTTTCTATACTCTTCGAGTAGATTCTTTTTGGTCAAAAGTCTATCTTTGAATTTTAATTTTTTTCAATGAAATCCATACATATAAAAGAGCTTCTTGCCACCGCCCCTCTAGCTCAGGAAGTTACGGTGAACGGTTGGGTACGTACATTTAGAAGCAATCGTTTTATTGCATTAAACGATGGGTCGACCATTCATACCATTCAGTGTGTGGTTGACTTTGAGAAGTTTGATGAAGGTATTTTAAAACAAATAAATACAGGTGCGGCCCTTAGGATCAAGGGTAATCTTGTCGAGAGTCAAGGGAAAGGGCAAAATGTGGAAATTGCGGTCAACGACATTTTTGTACATGGTGGTGCGGATCCGGAAGTATACCCGATTCAACCGAAAAAACACTCAATGGAATTCCTCCGTGAGCAGGCCCATTTAAGAGTGCGTACCAATACGTTCGCGGCGGTCATGCGCGTGCGCTCCGCTTTGGCGTTTGCCATACATCAATATTTTAATGAAAACGGGTTTTATTACTTTCATGCTCCCATAATCACTGGATCTGACGCTGAGGGAGCGGGAGAAATGTTTAGAGTAACTACCTTGGATGAAAAAAATCCACCTTTAACTGAAGATGGAAAGGTAGCTTATGAAGAAGATTTCTTTGGAAAGGAGACCAATTTGACCGTTTCGGGCCAATTGGAAGCGGAAGCTTACGCTATGGCACTCGGAAAAGTGTATACATTCGGGCCTACTTTCCGTGCCGAAAATTCAAATACATCGCGTCACTTGGCCGAATTCTGGATGATCGAACCGGAAATGGCATTTTTTGACCTGAATGACAATATGGACCTCGCCGAAAATTTCATTAAATATGTAATCGGCCATATTCTAAAAAACTGCACTGATGATTTAACATTTTTGGAAAACAGACTACTTGACGAGGAAAAATCGAAACCTCAGGCAGAGCGAAGCGAAATGGCACTCATTGAAAAGTTGCAGTTCGTAATTGAAAACAATTTTAAACGTATAACTTATACGGAAGCAATTGATATTTTAAGAAACAGTGCGCCGAACAAAAAGAAGAAATTTCAATATCCCATAAATGAATGGGGAGCGAGACCTTCAAAGCGAACATGAGCGGTTTTTAGTTGAAAAACACTTTAAATGTCCTGTGATACTTTTTGATTATCCGGCAAAGATAAAGGCCTTTTACATGCGCTTGAACGAAGACGGAAAGACGGTTCGTGCCATGGATATCCTTTTTCCGGGAATAGGCGAAATCGTTGGCGGCTCCCAACGTGAGGAGCGCCTTGATGTGTTAAAAGAGAAAATGGCCGTTTTGGGCATTCCGGAAGAAGAACTTTGGTGGTATCTGGAACCTTCGCAAGTTCGGTACGGCGGTACATAGCGGTTTCGGTCTTGGTTTTGAAAGATTGGTTCTATTTGCCACGGGAATGGGGAATATACGTGATGTTATCCCATTTCCCAGAACACCTCAAAACGCTGAATTCTAAATAGAAAATGTTAACTTTATAAGGCATACCAACAATTCTGAATGTTAAAACAACACCTACAATTCAAATTATCACAAAAGCTATCTCCTCAGCAAATTCAGCTGATGAAGTTGATTCAATTGCCTACACAGGCATTTGAGCAACGACTAAAACAAGAGATGGAGGAAAACCCGGCCTTGGAAAGTGGTAAGGAAGAATCCGATTTATTGGATGATGAATTTGGTGATGTATACGAAGGAGAAGATGACAGTGAAAATATCAATACGGACGATATTAATATTGATGAATATCTAAGTGACGATGAAATTCCAGACTATCGTACAAAAGCCAATAATTATAGCTCTGATGATGAAGAAAAGAGTGTGCCTTACGCCGCAGGAACGTCATTCAATCAATATCTCATAAATCAACTAAACACTGAATATTTAACGGACGAGGAATGGAGCATTGCCGAATTTCTTGTAGGAAGTGTTGATGAAAGCGGGTATATTCGGCGACCCTTGAGCGACATAATGGATGATTTGGCATTTACACAAAATGTGTATACCGATGAAAAGTCCATTGGCAAAGTTCTAAAAATGGTCCAGGAATTGGATCCGCCAGGTGTTGGGGCCAGAACATTGGAGGAATGTCTAATAATTCAACTGAAACAAAAAGAGCTTACGCCAAGCATAGAAATGGCAATTACCATACTTGAAAAATCATTTGATCAATTCACCAAAAAACACTATAAAAAGTTAATTCAAAAGCACAACATAACTGAAGATGATCTTAAGGCCGCTATCTCTGAGATTGAAAAGCTGAATCCCAAACCTGGGGGATCGTACGCCGGAAATAACCGAATAGTTGAACATGTAGTTCCCGATTTCTCCATTCGTATTGTTGACGGTGAACTTGAATTGGCACTGAACGGACGAAATGCCCCAGAACTTCATATTTCCAGGGAATATAGCAACATGCTTCAGGGATACAAGGATGCCACGGACAAGTCGAAGTCTCAAAAAGATGCTGTCATGTTCATTAAACAGAAGCTAGATTCCGCCAAATGGTTCATAGATGCCATTAGACAGCGTCAGCAGACTCTTTTCATTACAATGAATACCATAATGCAATATCAGAAAGAATACTTTCTCACGGGCGATGAGCGCAATCTTCGACCAATGATTTTAAAGGATATTGCCGATCAAATAGACATGGATGTCTCAACCGTTTCCCGCGTTGCCAATAGTAAATATGTAGATACACCGTACGGGACCAAATTGATAAAAGACTATTTTTCGGAGTCAATGAAAAATGATCAAGGGGAAGATGTTTCTACCAAAGAGATAAAAAAAATTCTGGAGACCGTAATTGGCGAAGAACAAAAGAAAAAACCTTTGACGGACGATAAATTGGCTTCTATTCTTAAAAGCAAAGGTTATCCCATTGCCAGGAGAACTGTAGCCAAATATAGGGAGCAATTGGACATTCCTGTTGCCCGGTTGAGAAAGAAAATATAATGAGATTCTTTCTAAAGACGATTTCTTTTATATTCCACCCTCTCTTTATTCCAATGGCCGGTACTTTGGCTTATTTCATTATAACGCCAAAATATAGTCCTTTGGAGCTACAAAGTGGTAATATCCTTCCTATATTTATATTAACCGTTATTATTCCCATTATATCCTATTTGATTTTAAGGAATATTGGGTTGGTGAATTCTATTTTCATGCCCACACCTACTGAACGAAAGTATCCCCTTTATATACATATTGCTTTGTTGTTGATGATTCTTTACAAAGTAATACCCAATAACTATACTGCAGAGCTTTATTACTTCTTTGTAGGATTACTCGCAGCTGCAATGACCTCCCTATTACTTTTGTTCTTAAATCTCAAAGCCAGTATGCATTTAATGGGCATGGGAAGTTTACTAATGTACCTGATAAGTTTAAGTGTTCACTTTGAAATTAATATAACCATTGCCTTAAGTTTGATTACGTTCTTTGCGGGACTTGTTGCAACCTCTCGCCTATATCTTAAGGCCCACACAAAAGTTGAGCTCATAATCGGTTTCTTCCTTGGCCTTATGACCCAATTGCTAACCGTTAAATTTTGGCTATAGAATATAGAAAATCAATCCAATGCGTAGTGGCTTCATATGAATGTTTTCAGCACCAATAGAAACACTATCGTTGAAAAGACCTATCAATGAATAGTAGGCATGTATATTAAAGGTATTGTATCCAAAGTTTAAGGTAAGACCATATTGAAATTTGCGAATATCCGTATTATAGAATGATAGCTTTTGAGAATCCGATACAAACTTTGACCGCCCACCTATAACATAAGCGAATTTTGCGCCAGCATATAAACGCCAAAATTTGTATTCCGAGGCCGTAGAATTTCTCCAACGCAGTTCAATTGGAAGTTCAATTAAATGGGTCTCGATTTTGCTTCGTCTCAGGTCTGTTTCAACATCCGCAACGGAATACAAAAAAGAATTCTGAGCCTCCGTGACCAGAAGATTTGAATAGTACGAGTTTACTCCATAACCAATTCCAATGCCAAGGCCCTTTGTTCGTTGTTCGTTAAGGGGCAAGTCCTTGATAATACCTCCAAATAAACCATAAGACAAATTACGCTGTGTGACATCAATCGGTTTATTCAACAAGAAATTATACGATATCCCTATATAAAATTGATCTTCCAAGTATTTGTGATCCACCGCCAAACTATCTTCAATTTGCCCAAAGGAAATCCAAGGCAAACAAAAAATAAAACAGTTGAAAATCCTTTTCATACTTTCAAAGTTACTAAATTAAAAACGCCCTAATCAAATGATTAAGGCGTTACATTACTATAAATGAGACTATTATTTCTATTACTTCTTTAAATTTAAAAAAGCATCTCCCTCGTACGTTGTATAGTTGACCTTTAGGGCATTGACCTTTCTTAATTCTTGTTTAATATCAGAAATAAGCCCCATATTGGCGTTTTTATCAACCTTCAAGGCAGTAGTCAATACATTCTGCAGTTCTTGTGCCTTTTTCGCTCTTTCTTGCAAGATATAATCTCCAACTTCACTGGCACTTGAAAATTTATCGTTCAATTGAATCTTAGGTTCTGAGCCGAAGACCTTTTCATACTCCCTTGTAGGTTTACCTACATAAATATAAATTATCCTGTCTTTCTTTTCGAGCTTTTTAACTTCGCTAGCATTTGGAAGTACATTTTCAACCTTTAAGGAACTGTCCTTCATTACCGTCACCGTCATAAAGAAAAACAACAGCATAAAAACAATATCCGGTAAAGAAGCAGTGTTCACTGCAGGAAGATCACCTGAGCCTTTTTTCTTATTAAATTTTGACATATACTTTTCTTTTGCTTCTTAATTAATTGCTACTAGCGGTTTCAGCTTCTGAAAATTTTTGCGGATACAATTCCTGAATCTTAAGCACTTTATCCTTTAATTCATCCTTCACTGATGTACTTGTCTCCGGATTCAAATACTGAGCTTCCAAATCGGTATAATCTCTCTTGAATAGTCGTTGCGCTTCTCGATTTCTCAAGTCATTGTAGGCCCCTACAATTTCATTCTGAACAGTAATATAAATACCGTACTTGGTCTCTCTATCGTTCTTTAAAGAAATTATGGCTTTATCAGGGCTATCCGATGACTCTGCAGCCTTCTTTCCTTTGCAATATCCACATGTTCCGTCACCATTATTGTCCAAAAAATCAATTGCCTTTGCACGAAGTTGTTTCAATTCAATTAGCTCATTGTCCGCTAATAGTTGACCATCTTTGTTAATGTTGACTTGAAAAATGTTCTTTTCCTTAATAATTGGGGGATTTTCTGGTACTTCCATCGGCGGTAACATTCGATCTAAACCTGCATCTGTTTCAATAGTGGTCGTCACTAAGAAAAAGATTAACAGTAAGAAAGCAATGTCGGCCATTGACCCTGCGTTTACTTCTGGTGGTGCTCCTCTTCTACCCATGGTTTATTATTTTTTACTTACTAGTCATTTTTTTAAATCCGCCAGCCAACATTAAAACTACGGCAACCACAGTTAGGATAAAAAATATATTCAATCCCATACCAATTTGTTTGATTGTACCTTCAGTAGTACTAATACCTCTATTGGCCATTTCATCAACGCTCACATCAGAGCCAGAAGCTAGAACATAAGATACGACTACCACCAATAAAAATCCGCCGACACCGAAAAGGGTTTTCTTTAAACTAGCCGGATTGGAAAGCTGGTTCTTTAATGAAAAAAACAAACTAAAGACAATGGCAATTCCCAAAAGAAGATACGTCAACATGAACATTGCGCTCATGGTTCCACTTTGTGAAGCCTCAGCCTTTGGCATATCGGAATCCGGCAAAAGAAACCAAAGTATCGCCCCAATTACGCCTGCAGCCAATAATGCTATTTTAACAATTTTATACATAATGCTTTAAGGTTTTATGTGGGTTCTTATTTTTTGTGGTCCACCAACATGTCGATCAACGAAATAGAAGAATCTTCCATATCATTTACAATACTGTCAATCTTGGCAATAATATAGTTGTAAAATACTTGAAGTATAATGGCCACAATAAGACCAAAAACCGTAGTCAACAATGCCACCTGAATATCTGCTGCAATAAGCGAGGCACTCAAGTTCCCAACAGCTGCGATTTTCTCAAATGCTTGAATCATCCCAATTACCGTCCCCATGAACCCAAGCATCGGTGCCGTTGCGATAAAGAGGGTCAACCAAGAAACGTTCTTTTCAAGCTGCCCCATCTGTACGCCACCATATGCTACAATGGCTTTTTCAGCAGATTCAATACTCTCACCAGCCCTATCCAAACCTTGGTAGTATATTGAAGCAACGGGTCCTTTTGTATTTCTACAAATTTCCTTTGCAGCTTCAATGCCTCCAGAAGACAATGCGTCTTCAACTTGTTGCTTTAATTTTGAAGTATTGGTGGTTGCCATGTTCAAGAAGATAATCCTCTCAATGGCAACGGCCAAACCAAGGATCAAACATAAAAGAACGATTCCCATGAATCCAGCCCCTCCTTCTATAAACTTTTCCTTCAACACTTGCGTGAAGCCTTTTTCAACTTCAGGAGCTGCATCTTGCAAAAACATCACCGCTGCAGTAACCTTTGCACTTACTGTATTTGTACCTGCCACAAATAACCCAGCCACAGCTAGGGTAGAGAATAATCTTTTCATTTCTTTCAAACTTAAATTAGTTAGTTAATAGGGTTAAAGATAAAAAAAAAACGCAATAAACAAATTAAATCTTATTTGCAGAGAGGAAGGGATTCGAACCCTCGATACCCTTGTGGGGTATACACACTTTCCAGGCGTGCGCCTTCGACCACTCGGCCACCTCTCTAAAAATAGCCTTTTAAGGGTTGCCCAAATAACGAAAAAATTATTAGTTGAAGAAATTAAACCTGTTATTTTTATTTCATTTCTCCCCGGAGGGAAGTTTCAAATATGGTTTTCAATAACTTAGGGGAAATTTTATTGCCCAAAAGATACATTAGCTTGGTTATTGCCGCCTCGGTTGTAATATCCTTTCCGTTGATAATTTGCAATTTTTGAAGTTGGGCACTCGTTTCATACTGCCCCATATTCACACTGCCACCTGAACATTGGGTCACATTCACTATATGTATACCATTATTAATTGCCATTTCCAATTCGGATAATAACCAATCATCGGTAGGAGCATTGCCCGCACCATAGGTTTCTAGCACCAGTGCTTTTAATCCTGGAATTGAAAGTACACTATGTAAAACGGATTTATTCAACCCTGGGAAAAGTTTCAAAATTGCCACATTATTATCAAGTGTTTTATGAGCGCAGAATCTTTTTCCCTTTTCAGGATAATAAAGGTTTTGGTGCCGAACTTTCAAATGCACACCTGATTCGGCCAACTCCGGAAAATTTAATGACGCAAATGCTTCAAAGTGCTCGGCGTTAATTTTTGTGGTACGGTTGGCCCGATATAGTTTGTATTCAAAATATAGTCCGACCTCCCTAATCACAGGTTTTCCATTTTCACGTAAGGCCGCAATTTGAATTGATGTTATCAAATTTTCTTTCGCATCTGTCCTTAAATCCCCGATGGGAAGTTGGCTTCCCGTAAAGATTACTGGTTTACTCAAATTTTCCAACATGAAGCTTAATGCAGATGCTGTATAGCTCATGGTGTCGCTGCCATGCAACACTATGAAACCGTCGTAGGACTCATAATTACTTTCTATAATCGAGGCAATTTCAACCCAATGCGAAGTATTTATATTCGAGGAATCTATCGGATTCTCAAAAGAAATAGTATCAATGCGGCAATCTATAAGCTTTAGTTCTGGAATGCTTTTTAATAATTTCTTGAAATTAAAAGGTTTCAAGGATCCAGTTGTATAGTCCTTAATCATTCCAATAGTGCCGCCTGTATAGATAAGAAGAATATTGGTTTTGCGTTCCATGTCCATTAGTTTCAAACTCCTAGTTTCAAACTCCGAATATCTCAATCGAATTCTGAGTGGTAATCGCTGCGATTTCTTCCTTACTCATCCCATAAATATCGGATAATTTATCCAGCACATGAATAAGGTACGAGCTTTCATTCCGTTTTCCGCGATAGGGCACTGGAGCCAAATAAGGTGAATCGGTTTCCAAAACTAGATGCTTTAATTCAATTTCATTCAAAAATGTATCAATCTTACCATTTTTGAAGGTCACCACTCCCCCTATCCCCAATTTTAAATTATAAGTCAGGGCTTTTTTCGCTTGTTCTAAGGAGCCCGTAAAACAATGGAAAATACCGAACAAATCTTCTCCTTTTTCGGTTTCCAGAACATCAAATATCTCGTTGAAAGCGTCCCTACAATGAATGACTATGGGAAGTTGGTATTTCTTCGCCAAAAGAATTTGCTGTTTAAATGCATCTCGTTGCTGTTCAAAATAACTTTTATCCCAATATAAATCAATCCCAATTTCACCAATGGCATAAAACTTATGCAGCAAAAGCATTTTTTCTACATGGGCAAGCTCCTCTTTGTAATTCTTTTTGACATGGGTTGGGTGTAAGCCCATCATCAAAAACACGTTGTTAGGATATTCGCCTTCGAGTCGCAACATTGCATTGGTATAGGTTGAGTCTATCGAGGGTAAAAAAAACCGCTTGATTCCCTGACTTATTGCAGACTGAATAACCACATCGCGATCACCATCGAAAGCTTCACTATATAGATGGGTATGTGAATCTGTTATAATCATAGAGCAAAAATAGAATTATCTTTGCCAAAAAAGATGAATGGCCAACCTCAAAAAGTTTTTAGCGGATAAAAAGTACTACAAAATTCCGTTGGTATTTACAGAAACAAACCATTTTGAAATAGTGGCAAGGATAAATGGAGTGGCGGGCAGATTTATACTAGACACAGGAGCTTCCAATACCTGTGTGAGTTTTGATAAAATGGACTTTTTCAAGCTTATTTCACAGGAATCCGAGGTCAAAGCGGCAGGGGCCGGAGCAACTAACATGGAAACCTTGATTTCAACCAATAACAAGCTTGAAATGGGTAAGTGGAAAAAGAAGAAACTAAAGATAGTCTTGTTTGATCTTGTTCATGTAAATGAAGCACTGACCGCTCATAATGCATTGCCCGTTGATGGAATAATCGGGGCTGATGTCCTTAAAAAATCGAAAGCTATAATTGACTATGGCACCAACCATCTTTACATAAAATAAAAAAGACCCACTACAACTTGTTGAGGAGGTCTTCTTACTTTTTTTAAATTCAATACTATAGCTCTAATGCTTTCTTTAAATTGCCATCCATCAATAATTCTTCCGGACTTTCCAAAGCTTCTTTGACCGCAACCAAAAATCCGACCGATTCTCTACCATCTATAATTCTATGGTCATAAGAAAGGGCGACATACATAATTGGTGCTATGGCAATGGCCCCATTCCTTGCAATAGGTCTTTCCACAATATTGTGCATTCCAAGGATGGCACTTTGAGGTGGATTTATAATAGGAGTTGACAACATGGAACCGAATACGCCCCCGTTGGTAATGGTGAAGGTTCCGCCCGTCATTTCATCAACCGTAATTTCACCTTCACGTGCTCTAATGGCCAATCTTTTAACTTCGGCCTCAATTCCCCTAAAAGTTAAATTCTCGGCATTTCGGATCACTGGAACCATTAATCCCTTTGGCCCTGAAACCGCAATACTGATATCACAAAAATCGTAAGATACCATTTCTTTGTCGTCAATCATAGAATTAACAGTTGGGAACATGCCCAGGGCACGCACAACCGCTTTCGTGAAAAACGACATAAATCCTAGCCCTACCCCATGTTTTTCTTTGAAATCTTCCTTGTATTTGTCCCTAAGCTCAAAAATTGGCGACATATCAACTTCATTGAAGGTGGTTAACATGGCCGTTTCGTTTTTGGCCGCCACCAACCTTTCAGCAACTTTACGGCGTAACATTGATAATTTTGAACGAGACTCGCCCCTGTTCCCACCCGTTGGACTTCCCATTGAAGGAACCGCTTGAACGGCATCTTCTTTGGTAATTCTCCCATCACGACCAGAACCTTTAACCGCCTTTGGCTCAATTCCCTTCTCATCCAATATTTTCTTTGCCGCTGGTGAAGCGGTGCCCGATGCATATGTTTCCTTTTTAGCGGAAGTTGTTGCTTTTGGTTCTTCCTTTTTTACCTCATTGCTGGCTTCTACTTTTGCGGGTTTATCAGCATTTGAAGTTTCTGGTTTAGCGGCATCCGTATCGATTAGACAAACTACTGCACCAACTGCAACGGCATCACCAACCTCCGCTTTTAAGGTTATTATGCCACTCTCTTCCGCTGGAAGTTCTAAAGTTGCCTTATCCGAATCTACTTCGGCTATGGCTTGGTCTTTTTCTACATAATCACCATCTTTCACCAACCATTCTGCGATTTCAACTTCTGTAATGGACTCCCCTGGGGAAGGAACTTTCATTTCTAAAATCATTGTTCTCTAATTAATTTGATATGTTATCTAAGTCATTTAATTTTTTGGTCGGGTCATGTTGTCCTTTTCCTTATCAAAAACATAATCAATTACCTGTTGATGACGACGTTTTGAACGAACGGCACTACCGGCTGCGGGGGATGCATAGAACCTTCTCGAGGCCACCCTAAATATACGTGCATCCTCGAAATGCATCATAAGATGACTCCATGCACCCATATTTCTGGGCTCTTCTTGCGCCCAGACAATATCATCTGCATTTTTATATTTCTTGATGATCTCTTTCATTCGATCCGAAGGCAAAGGGAATAGTTGCTCTATTCTTATTAAGGCTACATCACTTCGATTGTTTTCTTCCTTTGTGGCCAATAAATCATAGTAAAATTTACCCGTACAGAATACCAAAGATCTTATTTTCTTTATATCTGCAGAAGAATCATCCATTACCTCCCGAAAACTTCCCGAGGCCAGCTCTTCCACTGTAGAAATGGCTCGCGGATGCCGCAACAAACTTTTAGGGGTAAAAATAATAAGCGGCTTTCTGAAATTAACCTTCATTTGCCTTCGAAGTATATGAAACATTTGCGCAGGTGTGGTTACATCTGCTATATACATATTATCCCTTGCACAAAGTTGTAAATAACGTTCCATCCTAGCTGACGAATGTTCCGCCCCCTGTCCTTCATACCCATGAGGAAGTAGCATAACAAGTCCATTCTGCAATTTCCATTTATCTTCAGCGGCAGAAATATACTGATCGATCATAATTTGTGCCCCGTTGCTGAAATCCCCAAATTGTGCTTCCCAAATTGTTAAGGTATTTGGCCTCGCCATGGCATATCCATAATCAAACCCTACAACCCCGTATTCCGATAAAAGTGAGTTATATATTTGGAAATGCCCCTGCTTTTTGGATAGCAGGTTCAAGAGCATTATTTCTTCCTCGCTCTCTTCGACTTTCATAACTGCATGACGATGGGAAAAAGTCCCTCGCTCCACATCCTGTCCAGACATACGAACATTGAATCCTTCCTCAAGCAAGCTTCCATAGGCCAATAGCTCTCCCATTCCCCAATCTAAATTGTCATTCTTAAAGAACATGTTCTTTCGGTCGTCAACCAATTTTTCGACCTTCCTTAGAAACTTCTTGTCCTTGGGGAGTTCTGTAAGAACTTTTGCGATTTCAGTCAATTTTTTCTTGTCAAATGAAGTATCAACCTTTTCCATCATTTCCCATTCACGAACATTTTCAAAGCCTTTCCACTCATCGGCCATGAACGGGGTAATAATGGTTTTCTCCGCCTTTTTTGAGTCTTCCAATTCTTCTTCCAAGGAGTTTTTATACTCATCTTCCAATTGTGCGACAAAACCTTCCCCAATGACACCTTCGGACATTAGTCTCTCCGCATAGATATCCCTTGGGTTTTTATGCTTGGCTATGGCCTTGTATAATTTTGGTTGTGTAAAACGCGGTTCATCGCCTTCATTATGGCCATACTTTCGATAACCAAGCAAATCCAAAAAAACATCTCTTTTGAAACGCATCCTATACTCCAGTGCAAAAAGAGAGGCATGGACGACTGCTTCAACATCATCCGAATTCACATGTAGAACTGGGCTCAATGTAACTTTACCTACATCTGTACAGTAGGTAGAAGTTCTGGCGTCAAGGTAATTGGTGGTAAAACCTATTTGGTTATTTACCACGATATGAATGGTTCCATTGGTCTTGTAGCCATCTAGATTTGCCATTTGGACAACCTCGTAAACAATTCCTTGTCCCGCAATTGCGGCATCGCCATGTACAACAATAGGTAGCACTTTTGAGAAATCCTCAGGAAAATAGGCATCTTGTTTGGCGCGGGCAATTCCTTCGACCACCGCACCTACGGTCTCTAAGTGGGAAGGATTCGGCGCAATGTTCATTTTTATTTTGTTTCCTTGAACGGTCCTTCTCTCTGAGGTCCATCCCAAGTGGTATTTAACGTCCCCATCAAAAATTTCCTCTTCATAATCCTTCCCATCAAATTCATTGAAGATATCTTTGGCCGCTTTGCCAAAAATATTGGTCAATACATTCAATCTTCCCCTATGGGCCATCCCCATCACAAACTCTTCCACACCTAGTTCCGCAGCTCTTTCAACTACGGCATCCAAGGCTGGAATAAGCGACTCATTGCCTTCTAATGAGAAGCGCTTTTGACCAACATATTTTGTATGCAAAAAGGCCTCAAAAGAGACCGCCTCATTTAGTTTTTTTAGGATATACTTCTTTCTATCCGAATCGTAGACAGGATGGTTGTCATTTACATTCAACCAGTTTTGAATCCATGTGATTCGTTCAGGACTGCGTATATACATATACTCTACCCCGATGGCATCACAATAAATTTTCTGAAGATGATCAAGTATTTCATGTAAGGTAGAAGAACCTATGCCCAGTATTTCACCTGCATTGAATTTTGTGTTCAAATCAGCATCGGACAACCCAAAATTATGCAATTCCAAAGTTGGTGAATACTGTCTTCGCTCACGTACGGGATTTGTCTTGGTAAATAAATGCCCACGACTTCTATAAGCGTCGATTAATCTAATTACTTGAAATTCCTTTTGAAGGGACAAGGGCATATCTGCCTGTTGGCCATTTTTTACGGCCACTCCATTTGAATTGGTTTCTATACCCAGCTCGTCCATGGAACTCTCGAGACCAAAATCAAAGCCTTGGAAAAATGCCCTCCAACTAGGTTCAACACTGTCGGGGCTCTTTACATATTTATCATATAACTCCGCAAAAAATGAAGTGTGTGCGGTGTTCAAAAAGGAAAATTTATCCATCTATACTGCGCTATCTTTTAAAAAGAAAACTATTAATTCAATTGTCAAGTCATATTTATCAACGCCTTATTGACGGAAGAGCCATACTTACAATATCGTTTCAAAAATACAACATTTACAAATTCTGAATGTATCTTAGTGTTCAATATCCTAAAAAATTAAAAAAAGTGATTAAAATTCATAAAGGGTTTTTAACCAAACTTATTTTGAACATTTCACTCGTAATAGTTTCCTTCTTTAGTTCAGCACAAAACGGGTCAACAGGAGATTTATTTTGGGACAATGTACAATTTGGTGGCGGAATTGGATTGGGATTTAGTAATGGCGGATTTAATGGATCTATTTCCCCTAGTGCCATATATCGATTCAACGGTCAATTTGCTTCCGGGGTCGGCCTTAATTTCAATTATGCCAAATTCAATGATGATAAATTGCTGGCTTATGGTGGTAGCTTACTTTCCCTTTACAATCCGATTCATTTTTTACAGATATCAGCGGAATTTGAGCAATTGAGAATAAATCGTGAATTTAACAACGGAACTGTTTTTTTATCTGACAATTATTGGTCCCCTGCCTTTTTTATGGGAATTGGTTATGTTAACCAAAATTTTACCATTGGCATTCGGTATGATGTTCTGTATGATGATGACAAAAGTATATATGCAAATGCCTTTATGCCCTTTGTTCGCGTTTACTTTTAAGAGTATTTGTTTTTTAGCCAAACCTTTTGCATTTCTCTTCTCAGGATCAGAAATGATACTTGTTCCGCCACTTCCACGACATCGGTTACTTCTATTTTCTTAAACTCCTTTTCGGGAACATCAATAATATAAAGTAGATTAAGATATTCAGGAAACTTCTCCATCATAAGAAGATATATTTTTTCATGGAGCGTGTTTTTTAAGTCCACAGGTGCGATTTCTTCATACAGTTCAATCGAAATATTTGCCAATTGAAAATCCTTTTTCAGTTGGAATACCAATTTAGGATATAATGAATTCTCAAGGGCCTTGTGGAGCAATTCGTCGCTATTGAGGGAATTTTGAATCATATTTAATGTACGTCAAAACCCTGCTGGTTGGTTCATTTGTATAAAAATCAAAAATTGAACGTGATGTGGTTCAATTCTTAAATACAATGCCATCCTTCATAACAAATACAACATTTTCCAATATGCTGACATTCTTGATGGGATCCCCATCCACCGCAACGACATCTGCAATGAAACCCTCTTTCAATTGTCCCAATTCATTGGCCATTCCCAAAAGCTCGGCATTGGTTATGGTGGCTGATTGAATGGTTTCAATTACGGGCATTCCGCCCTCGTGCATAAAACCGAATTCCTTTCCGTTAGCACCATGAGGCGAAACACCTGCATCTGTTCCAAATGCTATGTGGACACCTTTTTTATAGGCTTTACCGAAATTAGATTGACTAATTGGCCCTATTTCCCTTGCTTTTTGCGCAACTATTGGAGGAAGAAACCCAGGAATTTCGGCCATTCTGGCCGCTTCCCTGCCAGCAGATATAGTTGGCACCAAGTAGGCATCATATTCTTTCATGATCTCCATGGTCTCCTCACTCATATAGGTCCCATGTTCAATGGTCTTTATACCGCCCTTTATGGCACGCTGCATACCTTCATCTCCGTGGGCATGTGCTGCTGTAAGCATTCCGTAGTCATTGGCGGTTTCGGTTATTGCCTTGATTTCTTCGATCGTAAATTGGGGGTTTTTCCCATTTTTTGCAACACTCATAACCCCGCCGGTCGCAGTAATTTTAATTACATCGGAACCTTCTTTGTACCGCTGACGAACAGCCTTTCTGCCATCTTCGGGAGAATTGACAACCCCCTCTTTTGGACCTGGATCTCCCATAAGGTCCTTTCGCGTTCCATTTGTTGGATCTCCATGTCCCCCTGTAGTCGCAATGGTTTTACCTGCTGTAAAAATTCGAGGTCCTTTAACCAAGCCTTTGTTTATTGCATTCCGTAACGCAATGTTGACACCTGAACCGCCAAGGTCACGAACGGTTGTAAAACCGGCCATAAGGGTTCTTTCCGCATACACTGTTGATTGAAAAGCAACGTCGGCATCATTTTGGGTGAATTTTTCTATATAACGAGTGGGGCTTGATTCACCTTCAATATGCACGTGCATGTCAATAAAGCCTGGAAGTACAAACTTATTTTTCAAATCGATTACCTTATCATCTCCCGAGCCAACAATATATCCGTTTTTTATGCTCTCGATTTTATTTCCGGACACCACTATGGTCTTTTCGGATGAAATTTTTCCGGATTTTGTATCAATAATGTTCCCACATTGCAGATAGGTCTTTTGAGCAGAAAGCGACGTCATAAATAGTAGAAACAGAATAAGCAAAGAATTTTTCATTTGACCGGTTTTAAATAAATACGGGGAAATATACACATATTTCCCCGTATTCATATCAATCTAAAAGGCAGCCTTAATTTATTTAGGCCCTGATTTTCATTTCCCAATCCCAAGCAGATTTCATTGCTTCATCCAAGGTATATTGTGCTCTCCAACCAAGAACCGTATTTGCTTTCAATGTATCTGCATAGGCCGAGGTAATATCGCCTTGTCTTCTATCCACAATTTGATAGTTCAACTTTTTTCCGGAAACCTTTTCAAAACTCCCTATAACCTCCAAAACGGTGCTTCCCTTGCCCGTTCCCACATTGAAGACTTCGTAGTTCTGGGAATTTTTGCCATTTAGCAAACGTTGCAATGCTACAACATGGGCCTTCGCTAAATCAACCACATATATATAATCCCTTACACAAGTACCATCTTTGGTAGGATAATCATTTCCAAAAACGGATAATTTTTCCCGAATGCCCGCTCCCGTTTGTGTGATAAATGGAACCAAATTCTGAGGAACCCCAATTGGCAGTTCTCCTATCTCAGTACTTGGATGCGCTCCCATAGGATTGAAATATCGTAGCGCGATCGCATTTAGGTTCGGATTCACCTTACAGGTATCGGAAATTATTTCTTCACCCATTTGTTTGGTATTGCCATAAGGGGACTCGGCTGGTTTTATCGGGGCATCTTCGGTAATTGGCATTTTATCCGCCTGGCCATAAACCGTACAAGATGAGCTGAATATAATGTTGGACTTTTTCTTTTTTGATAATTCCTTCAAAAGATATACCAGTGTACCAATATTGTTCTCGTAATATAACAATGGTTTCTCAACGCTCTCTCCTACCGCCTTTGAAGCCGCAAAATGAATGACCCCTTCAACATTTTGATGCCTTTTAAAAAAATCCTCAACGAGGGATTTTTCTTTTAAGTCAAATTTCTCAAATAGGGGTTTTTTCCCTGTAATCTTGGTAATGCCCTCTAGAACCTTTTCCGAAGAGTTGGAGCAATCATCTATTATGACCACTTCAAAGCCTTCATTTTGAAGTTCAACCACGGTATGTGAGCCAATAAATCCAAGACCCCCTGTAACAAGTATTTTCATTCTATTCCTATTATTAGTAAAGTAACGAGGGCGAAAATAGGTTTTATAATTATTACGAATTTACAAAACCGATAACTTTATTGGTTATATAGGCAATCTGTTCGTCATCCAATTCTGTATGCATCGGTAATGAAATCACCTCCTTTACCAACTGGTTGGTCACAATAAAATCATTCTCATTATAGCGGTCACTTGCATAGGCTTTCTGTAGGTGCAAAGGAATTGGATAATAAACTCCGTGTGGGATATCATTTTCGCCGAGAAATTTGGCCAGCACATCTCGTTTGCCGTTCGTAATCCGTAATGTATACTGGTGAAATACATGACTCGACTGTTCAATACCAGGCAATACAATATGTTCTTGTCCCCTGAATGCGGAAGAATATTTATTGGCCGCTTCCCTCCTCTTATCACAATATTCATTCAAAAAAGGTAGTTTAGCCCGCAAAACAGCGGCCTGAATAGAATCCAACCGAGAATTTACGCCCACAACGTCATGGTGGTAACGCTCGTACATTCCGTGGTTTACCATACCCCTTAGTGTGTGGGCCAAATCATCGTCATTGGTGAAAATTGCTCCCCCATCCCCATAACATCCCAAATTTTTGGATGGAAAAAATGAAGTACACCCAACATGGCCCAGCGTGCCCGCCTTCTGTTTCTTTCCATTTTCATAGGTATAATCAGCTCCTATCGCCTGTGCATTATCTTCAATAACATACAAACCATGCGCTTGGGCAATTTCCAAAATAGCCTCCATATTGGCACATTGTCCAAATAGGTGCACGGGGACTATCGCCTTGGTTTTTGGTGTTATGGCCTTTTTGATAGCCTCAATGTCTATGTTAAAGGTATCTGGGTACACATCGACCAAAACGGGCGTCAATTGCAACAGCGCGATTACTTCCACTGTAGCCGCAAATGTAAAATCTGCGGTAATGACTTCATCGCCGGGTTGCAAGCCAAGACCCATCATTGCAATCTGCAAGGCATCCGTACCATTTGCGCACGGTATAACATGTTTTACACCCAAATAGGCTTCCAATTCCTTTTGAAACGCATGAACTTCCGGCCCATTAATGAAGGCTGAAGTTTCCATAATTGCTGCAATAGAGGAGTTTACCTGTTCTTTGATGACTTGGTATTGCCCATTTAGGTCTACCATCTGAATTTTGCGCATCTGATGTAATTAGAAGTAGTAATACCACAAAAATAAGGAACAATTCTTGAAAGAAGCGTATTTTCGCGCCAAACCACAGAGCCGTGTATTTTATCTATAACCTTATTGTGCAAATCACTTGGTTCCACCTGAGAATAATTGCACTGTTGCATCCTAAAATTAAACTTTTTGTAGAAGGAAGAAATCAGATTTTTTCTGCTTTGGCCAAAACTTTTTCAAAAACAGATGATGTTGTATGGTTTCATGTAGCTTCTTTAGGAGAGTATGAACAAGGACTCCCAATAATGGAAAAAATACGATTGGAATATCCGACCTATAAAATCCTAGTTACTTTTTTTTCTCCCTCGGGTTATGAAATAAAGAAAAACACGAATGCGGCCGACTTGGTGACCTATCTCCCTATGGATACGATTAAGAACGTGAAAAAATTCCTTTCATTGACCCATCCTAAACTGGTCATCTTTGTGAAGTATGAAATTTGGCCCAATTATCTGAAAGTGCTATCAGAGTTCAAAATACCGACCCTTTTGATATCGGCACTCTTTAATAGCAACCAGATCTATTTTAAAAATTACGGGGGATTCATGCGCCAATCCCTCAAAAAGTTTACACATTATTTTGTGCAAGACGAAAGCTCCAAAGAATTATTGGAATCTATTGCAATAAGTAACTGTTCAGTAAGCGGTGACACCCGACTGGATAGGGTTTCACAAATTTTAGACAATGATAATTCACTTCCTTTCATGGAATCATTCAAGAAAGACCGAATGTGTTTTGTAGCCGGGAGCACTTGGCCTCAAGACGAGGTTATTTTGACCGACTATATTAACAACGCGCCTAAAAATTTGAAGTATGTTTTGGCACCACATACCTTGAAGTCCGATAAAATCTTGGGACTTGCTGGAGCAATTACCAAAAAAACCATGCTTTATTCAAAGTTGGATGAATCTGCTATTGGTAATTATGAAGTTTTAATCGTTGACCATATAGGTTTGTTGACCAAAATATACAGTTACGCGGATATAGCTTATGTTGGGGGTGCCTTTGATACGGACTCCACAATACCATGGAGCCGGCGGCATTTGGCATACCGGTTATTATTGGACCAGATTATCAAGGCTTTAAGGAGGCAGAGGATTTAGTAGCTCAAAAGGGCATCCTGACCATCACTGATAACTGGTCATTTGGTGAACTAATGAAAAAATTATTGGACAATCCGGATTATAGATTGAAAACAGGTAATATCAATACCGAATATATATCCAAAAACAAGGGGGCCAGCATCCAAATTATGGAGTACATCCGTACATTGTTATGAACTTTTGTTGAAGTGACATATGAGATTACCTCAAATAGTTTTTCTACTACTTTTATTTTCGATATCCATTTTTTCCTGTCGTGAAACTTTAAGCGAGCAGCATGGCAAGACCCGAAAGGAAAACGAGGCTCCAAATATTGAAAAGAATGAAAGGGAGGCATCCCCAAAAAAAATAGAAGTCAAAAAACCAAAAATTTCTCCTCCTCCAATTGATTCAAAAGAAAGGAACACTAGTGCCCAAGACTCCTTAAAACCGGTAATCGCAAAAGCCTAAATACTCAAATGCAGTGGTTTGCTTTTTTTTGTTAGCTTTACGAGAAACCAACAAACCACAACATGAATTCCAAAATTCTTAAAATTTCCCTTATTGCGGCCCTTGCGGGCTTTTTATTTGGATTTGATACGGTAGTTATCTCTGGGGCGGAAAAAAAATTACAGCTATTGTGGAATTCATCCGATTTGTTCCATGGCACAATAGTTATCGGAATGGCACTTTTTGGCACCATTGTCGGTGCCATGCTGGGTGGCATACCTACAAATAAAATTGGAAGAAAGAACACCTTAATTTGGATTGGCGTACTGTATTCGGTCTCCGCAATTGGATCTGCCTTTGCCAACGACCCAATAACATTTGGTATTTTTAGATTTATTGGAGGATTGGGTGTCGGCGCATCTACAGTTGCCGCACCGGCCTATATTTCGGAAATCGCGCCGGCCAAAGACCGTGGTAGATTGGTTGGGCTGTATCAATTTATGCTTGTTTTCGGAATTCTAAGTGCCTTTGTATCCAATGCCGCATTTAGTGGAATAGGTGAAAATGACTGGCGATGGATGGTTGGCGTAGAAGCATTCCCGGCAATAATTTACTCCATTTTTGTGCTCACGGTACCAAAGAGCCCACGGTGGCTATTAACCAAAAATAGAACGGAAGAAGCAAAACAAATATTGACCAACATTAACCCAGAAATGTCAATCGAGGAACTACAGCAGGAAATTGCAAATGGTCAAGAAGTACATAATGCCACTGAGAGCATTTTTATGAAAAAATACCGCTTTCCGCTGATGCTAGCATTTTTTATAGCTTTTTTCAATCAATTTTCGGGTATAAATGCATTCCTATATTATGCCCCAAGAATATTTGAAGCTGCGGGTCTGGGAGAAAGTACGGCGTTGCTTAGTAGTATTGGAATTGGGGTGACCAACCTCATTTTTACAATTGTGGGCATTTTTCTCATTGACCGCCTAGGAAGAAAACAGCTTATGTATTTTGGCTCTGCAGGATATATAATTTCCCTGTCGTTGGTCGCCGCGGCATTTATTTTTGGATGGCAAGGTATGGCTGTTCCTATTTTCCTTTTTCTGTTCATTGCTTCACATGCCATTGGGCAAGGAGCGGTCATCTGGGTGTTTATCTCTGAGGTATTCCCGAATCATTTGCGAGGTGCCGGACAGTCTTTCGGGAGCTCGGTACACTGGGTCCTGGCTTGGCTTATTCCAATATCCATACCCACTTTATTTGCTTGGGTAGGTCCTGGCCCGGTCTTTGCTTTTTTCGCTTTTATGATGGTGCTACAACTTCTGTTCGTGCGTTTCATGATGCCAGAAACCAAGGGTGTTTCATTGGAGGAGTTAAGCAAAACGCTGAGCGGAAAAAAATCATGAAACCATCCATTTACTTTTATCAATTCACCGATAAAACTGGCATTCTATCGGTCAAGGGCACTAAGGTTGAGACAGTTAGTCGAAATAATTGCCTTAAAACTAAAGATTGTGTACCCAATTACTTATATTTAATAAAATAACGAAAATCATGGAACAAGAAATTACTTTTGGAGTAAAGGTCTTGAACGGTTTTCTTAGTATAATGGTTGTAGTTTTGGTAGGCATTTTGCTTTCCGTAGTGGTAAGTCTTATACTTTGGGCCTTCGGATTCTTTTAAACCGATTATCTTATGTTCCCCAAAAACCTATGCCCCCTATTTGATGTTTAAAATTTGATTTGACCAATGCCAAAAAAGCCCTCCAAAATTGGAGGGCTTTTTATTTCTGGGACCATTTAAGCCCAATCTTGCATGAGTGTCTTAATTAAGATTACACTTCCAAACGACCATTGAGCCGTTTGTCAATCTTCTTTTTCTTTTCTGTAATTCTTTTCATAAGGTCCATTAGCTTGGAATCCTTCGTTTCCTTATAAACCTCATTGATCTTCAATATCAAATCCTTTGCCTCACGAGAAGCTGTCACCCTATCGCTCGTAGACATATTACTCATCTTCCTATTTTCAAATTCTAGGGCTAATTCGGTAAAATCCATACTTATTTTTGTTCTAAGTTACTATATAATTGATTGGACTGCAATATAGTAACTATTGTTAATTTCTATTAAATTATTCGTATTTCATATTTATGAAACTATTAAGATATGAAAGTAAACATATAAACTACAAAAGGGCATCAAAAACTTATCAACTCTTTATAGGATATGGAAAATTTGTAAGCTATTGAATTATTAAGAATGGTTGCCAATTAAATTTGGCAAACAGTGGTATATTTATTTTCCGAATAATAATCACAAAAGAACAAAATGATCACGAATAAGATTTCCAGAAGAAAAGCAATTGAAAATAGTTTAAAAGTATCATTGGCTGCAATAGGTGGTTTTGCATTTAGTAATGCCCATGAAATGGCTGCAATTCAGAAACCTGCCCATGTAAAAAAATTGCCATTCCGCATAAGTCTCAACACTTCTACGATTTCCGCATACAAATTAGGGGTGGATCAACAAATTGAAATGGTGTCAAAAGCAGGTTTTGACGGAATTGAATTATGGATGAGCGACATTTTGGCTTATTTGGAAAAGGGAGGGAGTACAGAAACCTTAAAAGGGAAGTTACAGGAAGGCAATCTTTACTTGGAAAATATTATTGGGTTTGCGCCGTGGTGCAGTGATGATCCATCGGCACGAAAAAAGGCCATTGAACAGGTTAGAAAAGAAATGATTATTACCGCTGAATTGGGAGGAAGGTATATTGCCGCTCCGGTCTTGGGCTTAAAATCCCTTGACTGTTCAATGTTTGATGAATATGCAGGGCGTTATAACGCAATTCTCTTCTTGACCAATGAAACCAGTGTTATTCCCATACTCGAAATTTGGGGAACCGGGGTACTAAATAACTTGGCAGATTGTTCAAAAATCGTAATGGCAACAGGTAATAATGATGCCACCATGTTGTTAGACTTTTATCATTTGTACAGAGGGGGAAGTGGTTATGATACTTTGGACATTATCAACGGAAAACGATTGCCTGTCATTCATATGAACGATTTCCCATCTTCCCCAGTCCGGGAAGCGTTGACCGATGCAGATAGAATACTTCCGGGAGATGGTATTTGCCCGTTCAGTGAAATTCTTCCCAAGTTATACGAATCCGGATTTAGAGGTGGATTATCCGTAGAGCTTTTCAATAGGCACTACTGGGCAACCATGGATGCGGAAGCTATGTTAAAAAACAGTTATGAAAAAACCGTTTCGGTTATTGAAAGGGCACTCATTAATATTATATGAATTGAGTTTAAAAACAAAAAAGCCGACTCCTAAAAGTCGGCTTTCCCTTGTTGTACAGGCGGAGAGACTCGAACTCTCACACCTTGCGGCACTAGATCCTAAGTCTAGCATGTCTACCAATTCCATCACGCCTGCATCCAAGTCCTGTTCGCAACTATTGCAAACGGGCTGCAAATATAAAGTAAAAATTCAATTCCCTAAATATACTGACCGTAAAAAATACTTTTCATTTGGTATAAAATATTTGTCGTTTTGGGCCGAATAAACATATGCCCTTTGGGACAGGAATTCATGTAATTTTCAGGGCAGGGCTATTTACTATGGGGCTTTTCGTATTTTTAACCACAATACACCTCGTTACAATGAAGAACATCAAAGAATACATTTCCCAAAACAAAGATCGATTTCTTGAAGAACTTATGGAGCTACTGCGGATTCCGTCGGTCAGTGCGGATTCGGCCTATACACAAGACGTGCTCGCCGCGGCCGAAACCGTAAAATTACGTCTGGCAGCAGCTGGTTGCAATAAAGTTGAAATTTGCGATACCTCGGGCTATCCAATCGTTTATGGCGAACGAATCATTGATTCCGGACTTCCTACGATCCTAGTGTACGGCCATTATGATGTACAGCCGCCAGATCCCTTGGATCTATGGAACTCGCCGCCATTCGAGCCCATAATCAAAAAAAACACTTTGCACCCGGAAGGTGCCATTTATGCCCGCGGTGCGTGCGATGACAAAGGTCAAATGTACATGCACATAAAAGCATTGGAATTTATGGTACAAACCGATCAATTACCCTGCAACGTCAAATTTATGATCGAGGGGGAAGAGGAAATCGGAAGTAAAAGTCTGGCAGCTTTTGTTACGGAAAACCATGAAAAATTGACCGCCGATATCATTCTTGTGTCGGATACAGGAATGATCGCCAAAGATGTACCTTCCATCACTACCGGACTAAGGGGTCTAAGCTATGTGGAAGTCGAGGTAACCGCCGCAAATCGGGACTTGCATTCAGGGCTTTATGGTGGGGCCGTAGCCAACCCAATAAATATTCTGGCGAAGATGATCGCCTCCTTGCATGATGAGGACAACCATATAACCATTCCCGGATTTTATGACAAGGTCGAAGAACTTTCCAAGGAAGAACGTACTGAAATGGCCAAGGCTCCTTTTGTTTTAAACGACTATCAAAATGCCTTGAACATAGAAGCGGTTTATGGAGAAAAAGGGTACACCACTAATGAACGGAATTCCATTCGGCCTACTTTGGATGTAAACGGAATATGGGGCGGCTATACCGGAGAGGGTGCAAAAACGGTCATTGCGAGTAAGGCCTATGCCAAAATTTCCATGAGATTGGTACCACATCAAGATTGGAAAGAAATAACCGAGCTTTTTAAATCGAATTTCGAAAAAATAGCACCGAAAGGAGTGACAGTCAAGGTGACTCCACATCATGGTGGACAGGGATATGTGACCCCTATAGATACCATTGCCTACCAAGCGGCATCAAAGGCGTATGAAATTTCTTTTGGCAAAAAACCCATCCCACAACGCAGTGGCGGTAGTATTCCCATTGTTTCCCTTTTTGAAAAAGAACTGGACTGTAAGACCATTTTAATGGGCTTTGGGCTCGACAGTGACGCCATACACTCCCCCAATGAGCATTTCGGGGTTTGGAACTATTTAAAAGGTATTGAGACCATACCTTATTTTTATAAATACTTTATGGAGATGAATTCCAAATAAAATTCAAAAAACCAAATTCCAAATTTCAAGTTTTTGATTGGAGTTTAGAATTTATGTATTTGGATTTGAAAATCATTTTAGATTTTCTTGACAAACTTCGTTAGTATGACGATCTGTTGACCATCAACTTTACCTTCAATATATTCGACATTCTCGCGATCCAAAGAAATTCTGCGTACTGAGGTTCCCTGTTTGGCCACCATACTGGAGCCTTTTACTTTAAGGTCTTTGATAAGTACGACCGAATCCCCAGCTTCCAAAATGACACCATTTGCATCTCTATGGATAATTTTATCCGCTTCGGCCATTCCTTCTCCTGTAGCCTTTGCCCAGTTCAAAGAGTCTTCATCTAGATACATCATGTCCAATAAGTCCTTTGGCCATCCTTCTGCTTTTAATCTTGATAGCATGCGCCACACCACGACCTTTACTGGATCGTATTCGCTCCACATGCTTTCATTAAGGCATCGCCAGTGATTCACATCCATAGTTCCAGGATTTTCAATTTGTCCATTACAGGTAGCGCAAACCAATACACTACCATCCATACCTCCCACAGAAATGGGAGGGACCTCATAGATTTGTAAATTATTGGTGGACCCACATAGCTCGCATTTTGAATCGCTTCGTGCCCATAAATCTTCTAATAACCGCATTTAAAATTCTAATTTGAGTGCAAAAATAGTTCATTTTGAAAAAGAAAGCTTACTACGTTTAGGAATATGTTAAAATTTCATTGGCATTAAAGATTTTATCTCTACACTTGTAGAATTAAATAATTTGTTCTATGTTTGTAGAGTCATTCCTAAAAAAGAGCACAATGTCATTATCAAGGTCCGAAGAAGAACTTATGAATATTTTATGGAAGCAGAAGAAAGCCTTTATGAAAGACTTGCTAGATGCCTACCCCCAGCCCAAACCGGCCCCAACTACGGTGGCCACACTTTTGAAGCGCATGACCGATAAAGGTTTTGTTGGCTATAACACCATTGGTAATGCCCGGGAATATTTTTACCTGGTTAAAAAGAAAGACTATTTTTCAAAACATGTCAACGGACTCATAAAAAACTTTTTTAATGACAGTCCGGGTCAATTTGCCTCCTTTTTTACCCAACAAACAGATTTGAGCAAATCTGAGCTGAAAAAACTGAAAAAACTGATAGATAAAGAATTAAAAAAGAAGTAAGCCATGTTGATCTACATTCTAAAATCAAGTATGTGTTTGGGCATTTTCCAACTGTTTTATAAACTCTTCCTTGAAAATGAGAACATGCATATTTTTAAGCGCTTCTACTTATTGTGTGCCGCTCTGGCATCCTTGATAATACCTTTGGTCATCTTTACCGAATATGTTGAAGTCGGGGCAATTTCGCAAAACACAATTCATACCATTCAGGAACTGCCCTTTGAAAGTGCCATGATTCCCGAAACATCTACCGATTACCTACCCTCGATCTTATGGGGCCTATATGCAATTGGTGCTCTGTTCTTTGGGTATCACTTTCTCAAGAACCTCTTCGAAATTTTCAAGAGAATTCAAAAAAATCCAAAATTAAAGACCCACAACACTATTAAAGTTTTGTTGTGTGAGCCAACCATACCGCATACCTTTTTTAATTATATATTCTTGAACCAACAAAAATTCGAGGCCAAAGAAATTCCCGATGCGGTGTTACTGCATGAGGAAACCCATGCCAGGCAAAAACATAGTATTGATGTGTTCCTGGTCGAATTTTTACAAGTTCTATTATGGTTTAATCCTTTGATAATTGGTCTGAAAAAAGCGATCAAACTCAACCATGAATTTCTTGCGAACCAAGCTGTTGTTACTACCGGTATACCCACAAATACCTATCAATCCTTGATTTTGGCATACTCATCAAATGCCTATTCGCCCAAATTGGCAAACTCCATCAATTATTCATCAATCAAAAAACGAATTTCAGTCATGAAAACAAAAACATCAAAAAAGTCAATTGCAATTAGAAGCCTATTTGCTCTATCCTTAACAGCTTTATTATTGTATGGATTTAGTGAAAACAAGTTGGTAGAAGTGCAAAAAAAGAATACATATTCTAATCAAATCAATTCACCATCCAAAACTGAGAAAATTTTAGAAACGTCGTTAATTTCTGAAAATCAAAAAGGAGCTACACAAGCTCAAATTGAGGAATACAATGCTTTGTCAAAAAAATACAACGCGGTTCCGATTGAAAAGCGAATCATTCCATTAAAGGACTTAAAAGTTCTAGAAACCATTTACAGAAAAATGACATTGAAACAAAGACAGGAATCCCTGCCTTTTCCGGAATGTCCAGTCAGTTCAAACCAGGAGCCCGCAACCAAAAAACAGTTCACAGAATACAATGCCTTGGCCAAAAAATACAATGCCATGATTCAAAAGGGAAAAATATGGATAGAAGAATCCGAGGTAAACCGTATGACCAGCATCTATAATTTAATGACGGATGCCCAAAAAGAAAAAGCAGAGCCCTTCCCAAATTTTCCACCACCGCCACCAGCTCCAAAAGTGCCTAAACAAGAAAAGCCTCTAGAAGCAGAAAAACTTCCCAAAGTTCCTAAGGCTGCAAAAACCCCGAAAGCAGAAAAAGGCACTAAAAGCGATACGCCCCTGCCAGCACCGCCGCCGGCCCTGGCTGCACCAAAACCTCCTAAGATTGTTTCAGATGTTGAATATGCTTCGAACCAAATGGAAAACATCATAGAATCACAGGATCCCTATGACGACATGGGACCTATTAATAGACTTTTAAAACAGCCGAATCAGCTTATTACACCGACGGATGTGAAAGAAATACAACCTAGTAATCCTCCTCCCCCACCTGTCCCAAAATCACCTTTAGACCATGTGATTGAAATGGCCAAAAAAGGAGCGACCTTCTATTATGAGGGCAAAGAGATCAGTTCTGACAAGGCAATTGATATTTTAAAAAAGAACAAAAATATCAATATAGATTCAAGGTCTCCAAAAGGTGAAAAACCCGTTGTAAGGTTGTCTACCGAACCTATAACTATAGAAAACTAGCCAAAATCTCCCAATAATTGTTAAAGCCTTCATTAAGAAGGTTTTTTTTGTAACAATAATAGGACTCTAGCATACTAATATCCCCACAAAGCGAGTTACTCTTGTTATAGTATAGTTGGATAAAGCACAGACCTGGGCAAACTTATGTTGTTCTCGATTGGGCTGGAACTGACAAATGCGAAAAATCATTCATCATTCAAATCAGAACACTATGTTACAAAACTTTTTCATCCTCTGCTCAGGGGCAGATTCGGCCATTCTAAAAACTTGCTCCGAAGGGGAACGCAACAAATATGCGGGAATTGGGGCCACCGTTTTTTTTACTGCGGTGATGGCATTTATCGCTAGCAGCTATGCCTTATACACCGTTTTTGACAATATCTATACCTCTATATTCTTTGGAGTTATTTGGGGACTTTTAATATTCAATCTAGATAGATTTATTGTTTCCACCATTAAGAAACGGGATAACATCGGAAGCGAATTACTTCAGGCCTCACCACGGATCATTTTGGCAATTATAATCGCGGTGGTTATTTCAAAACCACTTGAAATGAAGATTTTCGAGAAGGAAATCAACCAAGTCCTTTTACAGCAAAAAAACGAGCTTACACTTGCCAATAAACAACAGTTGGCCCAGCAATACACTCCTTCGGTAGAAAAGTTAAACCAAGACATTACAAGCCTTAAGAATGAAATCAATTTAAAGGAAGCAGAGACCAATACCTTGTACGATACCTATATTTCCGAGGCGGAAGGTACTGCCGGAACTAAATTACTAGGCAAGGGACCCGTCTACAAAGAAAAGCGTGAAAAGCACGATGCGGCCCTGGCCGAATTGCGGCAATTGAAGCAAACCAATGCTGAAAAGATAACGAATATAGAGTCGCAGATTACGGCACTCAATGCCGAGTACGCAACCGTGGTAAAAGATTCCCAGCCCATCATCGACGGATTTGACGGTCTCATGGCTCGCATTAACGCCTTAGGTGAACTGGCATGGTTTCCTTCTTTCTTTATTTTTTTATTGTTCCTTGCAATAGAAACTTCGCCCATAATTGCTAAATTATTGGCTCCCAAAGGCGAATACGACCTAAAATTGGAAGAAGAAGAAAGTGTCTTAAAAACTTGGGTGACCCAAAAAGTTGAGGAACGCCAAAAAATACTATCGACAGACCAAACTTTGAACCAAAAAATCTATGGCGAAATTGCCGAAGAGGAAGCAGTATATGCCTATAAAAAGAAGAAGGCCGAAGAATTAATGAAGTTACAGGCAGAACGTTTCCACGAAATACAAGTAAAGGGTTTATCCTGATTTTTAAACTATTTTAGGGCTGTTACCGAACAATTTAATCCACAATTCCCATCTTTTTCAATAAGAAAGATGCGTTCATGTTTTGGCATACGCCCACTTTGAATTTATAATCAAAATGGAGTTCGTCCTTGATAATCTCGGCATCAAAATAATGGTTTTCAATTTGAGGATGTTCTTTGGCTACTTCACACAGGCTCAAATCATGGGTTGCGATAATCCCAGTAGATTTTGAACTTACCAGTCGTTCCACAAATTTGCCGGAACCCTTTGCCTTGTCCGTACTATTCGTCCCTTTTAAAATTTCATCCAAAACTATGAAGTAACGGTCATTTTGAATTTCGTCCACAATAAATTTTAGCCGTTTCAATTCAGAAAAGAAGTACGACTCATCATCGGTCAGCGAATCTGCCGTTCGCATACTCGTAATCAATTTAATTGGCTCATATTCGACTCGACTGGCACATACGGGAAGGCCCGCATTTGCCATGACGATTTGCAAGGAAACCGTTCTTAAGAATGTGCTTTTACCGGCCATATTCGCCCCCGTGATGATAAAGAAACGCTCCTTTCCTATTTCAAAATCATTTAAAACGTTTTTTTTTGGATCCAATAAGGGGTGTCCGGCATCAAATGATCTTAGAACCGTTTTCTCATTCTTAAGCACAGGAATTGTATACTCAGGATGATTGAACATAAAATTTCCCAAACTGTTATATGCGTCAAAAAAAGCGATGGTCTTGAACCAATCTTCCACAGCACTGCCATGCTTTTGGATCCAAGTTTCAATGTTATAACTGTGGGACAAGGTCCGCAAGAAAAAACCATTGGCAAATATGAGATACAGAAAATTATTGTTCTTGTCCAGGCTGTTCAAAAGTGTGGAGAACTTCTTAATAATTTGAGAGGTCTGCCAATTCTCAGAGGATAATCTCTTTTTTTTTGCTTTAAGCAACTCTGATTTGAAATCGGTTCCTTCAAGTTTGGTCAACAATTGATTGTATTGTTCAAAGGTGCTCTGCATCTTAGATGCATTTTGGGCAAGTTTCCCTATTTTTTTTAGATAAATGGATGATACCAAAATTCCCAGACACAGCCAAGATATCAATGCCGATTCTGGAAGAAGATCGCTGAAGTAAAGTATAAATACAGAAACCGAACCAATTGAAAAAACCAGTGGCAGAAATTTCATAAATGCAGGGACAAAAGCAACATAATTTTCCAACCACTTTTGAATCGATTCTGTACTAGTTTCGGTTTTGGTCAATGAGGCAATAGCCGAAAAATCTTGTCGCCATTCCGGAATTTTGGCCAATTCCTTGATGGCTTCCTGTTTTTTTTCAATATAATCAATTGAATTTTCCAGAAGAATCGAAGCCAACATTTTACTTCCCTGTTTTAAGGAAGTACGGTTAAGGTACTGGTAAAATGAACCTCTTCCAAAAAGGTCGATATCCTGACTAAAATAATGATCTGGATCCTTGAATTCATTCCCCTCGGGCATCCCATGAAAATCTCGATTCAACACCTTAATTTCCAATTCATTGAGATGTATAAGTGCCTCTAGTTTATCCTTTTTGGATTGGAGCGCGGAATGCCGGGTAACTAAAAAAACAAACAGGAAAATAGCAGATAAAAGTATGGCCACAACCCATTTTGTTTGACTGAAAGCAAAATAAACACTTACGAATGCCAGGCAGAATACAATTAAACGAATCACACTCGAAGCGGACAATTGCTTTTTCACATCTTCTAAATCGTTTGTATGTCTTCGGATTTGCTCTTGGTAGAATTCGGCTATTTCCTGCATGAAGAACGGTATGTTTTAAGAAGTAAAGATATACAATCTACTTCAGCCCCTTTTCATGGAATTCAATATACCGATTTGACCAAGATGATAAATATCATGATGGTTGATGCCTTCCAATAAAACCCGAAAATTTATATTCTTCCCAGGAACTTTTTGGTCCAGGATTTCGTCGGAACGATGCCCCAATATAGAAACTATTTCTTCTTGCGTTGATTTAAGTTGGCCAATCAAATCATCCCATTCCTGGGTGGAACGGATCTCGATAGGAGACCAATCCAAAGGCCCATTGATTTCAATGCGGAAACCTTCGTCACCCTGCAGTTTTTTTATCACAAAAATCCGCCAATTGATCATGTGCTTCAAAAGAACCGCAACCGATTTGGAACCCAACTTGCCTTCGTTGACGGTGCGCCAATCTATGTCCCGTAGTTTCGCCATTACCGAAATTCCGTACCACGGCTCACCGTCAAAGCACTCCTGAAAGTTGAATATTATATTTTCAAGCTGGTTATTGGACATTGTTCTTAAATTAAGTCGTCAAGTTCCGTTCTTAGCTTCTTGGTGAACTTGCTCACCACCAGTTCATAGGAGTGGTCAATTAATTCTATAGTCAAATTTGGGGATAGGTTATCCAAGAATAGTGTATTCCAATGTGTTTTGCTCATATGGTAGCCCGGTGTAATAATACCGTCAAATTCTTCCCTTAGCTCTATAGCTCTCTCGGGGTCACACTTTAAATTGGCTTGGGAAGGAATTCGCTCCAAAGGAACCAGGGCAAACATTTTGCCCATCACTTTGAATACCAATGTAGACTCATCAAAAGGGAACTCTTCGGTCACACCTTTTTTGGCAATACAGTACGCTCGGAATTGTTCTACATTCATTTCCCTACTATTATTTCGCCGCTATTAAGGTGGTTACATCTGGCCAATAATAACGTATTTTATCAACGGGCACGTTGCCCATTTCCGTTTCTACGGCGTGTTCTTTTTCCAATCCTTTTTGTCTTTGATAAAATCCGATGGCACCCGTGTTCTTTTTCAAAACCCATAAGTAGAGATCCCTTCTTGAATTCATGGCCAAAACATCCTTGGCAAGCAACTTCATCAGCATCTTTCCTACACCTTTTCCACTGTAGGGGTTTGCTACATGTAAATTATCCAAAAGTGCACCGTATATTGGATCATCATCCAAAAACATGCACCCAAAACCAACAATTTCATTTTTGTCTTCGGCAAGGATCATTCGCATACTTGGATGACGGTTCAATAAACGCGCTTTCCAAACCTTGTTGCGATCCGCCAAGGCCTCATGGTCCAGATAATGATCATCGAGCATGCCACGGTAATGATTCTGCCAGTTTACCGTATGCAAAAGAGCAATCTTCGGTGCATCTGCAATAGTTGCCTTCCTATAAAGCACGTCCCCTTAATTTACACCTTTGGAATCGTAGACTATGACCTTGGTCCATAGTTTACTGGACTCCTCAATAAAAAGCTTGTGAGGTGCTTCATCTTGATAGTTCTGCTGCGCTTCTGCCGATTCAAATGTAACAATTAGTGAATAGGTGAAAGACCCATCGACTACATCGCGGCTTGCTTTTGGCGGCACACCTATAAAATTGGTCTTGGCAAAACCTGAACGGTCCAAGAACTTTTGTAACGAGGTTTCGAAAGCTTTCCGGTCCTCTTGGCTATCTGGGTTCTTTAACCAAAAAAAAACTGTGTGGGCAAAATTAGAGTCAAATTGTTTCATTTCATTTTTTGTTTGGCCATAATTTATGGCAACTGTTAATAACATAAAAGTAAGGATCACATTTTTCATTTTCTAAGGGTTTTTTGTCCGCTCGTTCCAGAACGGACCGGTTTTTCATCTATTTCAAGGGCCGTATAATCTAACTTCCAACCAATGGTCCCAACAATTTTTTCAATTAAGAGGATAGCTTCCAAGGACTCCCTTCTGGCGGTTTCCATTAAGCCACTTTGAGGAATCTTGTCCAAAATATGCTGTCTGGCCTCTTTGTTCAAATTTGTAAGGTCTTCGGATGAAAAGGTATTGAACATGCTATTTTTAATATCGTAGAATTTTAATTGCGGTTCAAGTGATAGCACTTCTGGTTGCGGAAAATGGGTAAGCACAATTTTCTTTTTATCAACTTCGGCATGCAGCTGCAGTTTCTTAAAATCGAAACCGATATGTGTTTTGGCATTTATAATGATCAAAGCCTTCTTTTTGCTCCCAAACATGCTAAGGAAAACCTCTTTTTTATTTTCGTAGGAGTAGATCTCGGCAAATTCACCCTCTACAGAAATAAGTTTGCACACACTTCTTATCTTTTCAAGTAAGATGACGGACTGCTCGTTGGTTCTTTCTTTATTCTGTCTGATTCGAAATCCAGAAAAAAGCCAATACATGAGAATGCAGCCCATGATCAGTCCTATTATCAGCACAGGTATGCTATCCATTATTCTTGCCTATTTCTCCCAAATGGGTATACTTGAATCCGTTTTCATACTTTAATCCATACCCGAAAATCCGGTCCATCGAGGCATGGGAAAACAAAATAACCCCAATTAATTGGATCACGGAAATGGAAAAGAAGATTCCTGCAAAATAGAAAAGAATGGCCAAGCCCTTATGATGGAATAAATTATAGGAAAAAGCACCTACTTTGCTACCAAACGCATAGCCGATCATCCCCAAATCTGGAAGCAAGATCAACACCAAAAACCACCACCACTCATATCCTAACAGGCCATACATGAAAATGCCCAAAATGAACATGGCGAGTTCCTCCAACTTTAACAGATTTTTCATGTGTTAATTCTTATTGCTTTTTTAAAAGGTCACATGGAACATCCTTATTACCATTACGCTGTATGATTAAAAATGAATCATGGATGTTTCATTCGTTCTTTATTTTATACAATACCGGTCGACTAGGGCTGGCATCATTTTCAAATGGAGCTATTTGCAAATTTAGAAAATATGTTCCGTCTTTAATGCTATTGTCTACATAGATGAATTCAGTAATAGTGGCCTGTTTCCGTATGGTTTCATTCAGTCTCCAAAATGCCTTATGGGCCAAAAGAGCACCTCCATCTTGTTCTTTGTCAATGGAGGGTAGGTCTATGAGCAAGTGCTGTACTCCAATATCGGCCAAGTACTTTGCCGCATCCTCCAAAAGATAGGGCGGATTGGTATTTGAGTAGTGCTTCGATATTTTTTCCTTTGAATTGGGAATGGTACGAACAACGACCGCCTGTGGTTCCTTATTGCCAAGGGCATATTGTAGCTGTTTTTTTGAAATTACAAAGTCGCCTTTCATTTTTTCAGGGGCAATCGTGATGACCTCGGCAAAAAAGAAATAACGCTTTAAACTATTGACCGAATAAAAAGCCTCCGTAATATGGCCAACGCATTCTGTATGGGTACCGTGCGCATGTGGGTTGAACCAAATATCATTGAAATTGGTCGAAGATCCTTCAGTTACTTTTCCTATAAAATCACCTTCTACATGTGGGGTGATTTTCGGAGGATCTATACCCCAAGCATTTAAATTGGCATCACCACCTCGCATAGGAATCGAGATATCCAATGGATCCGAAAGATCAATTTTATAATTTCGATTGTTCCCCTGTATTGTGGCTATCATAGATAGATATTTATAGAACTTGATTCAGATATTCTCGACAACTGGTACATTGGATGCGGGACTTCGCCCAATCAGACAAAAAATGTAGATGTTGTATTTACTTCAAATTTACTTCATTTTACCACAAATAAATCCGATGCGATTCCATCGATTAAAAATTTACCCTTTTTGGTGGTCAATAAGGCGTCATTCTTGATTTGAAGAAGTTGCGCTTCAATATGCCTGCCCGAATTCTTCAACAGGTAATCTTCAAAAGATTGCCCAAATTCATTTCGGATTTTTAAGAGGGAAACACCCCAAATGGTCCGCAAACCCGTCATAATATATTCGTTATAATGATCCGTTTTTGATAAGACCTCTGCTTCCATTGGAAGCTTACCTTCCTCCAGCGCTTTTATGTATTTCGCATTGTTGCTGATATTCCACCCTCTTCGAAGGCCGTCAAAGGAATGTGCTGACGGACCGATTCCTATGTATTTTTTCTGCTGCCAGTAGGCCGTATTGTTCCTTGAGAAAAATCCCAGTTTTCCAAAATTCGAAATCTCATAGTTGATAAAACCATTGGCCTCTAAAGTCTCCACCAATATTGCATGCTGCTCCTGCGCCAATGCGTCCTCAACGGGTCTTACCATGCCCTTTTTAATAAAGTTCTCAAGGGCCGTTTTCGGTTCAACCGTTAAGGCGTAACTAGAAATATGGGGTGTTTTAAAAACTAACGCCCTTTCAATATTCTGTCGCCATCTTTCATTGCTCATTCCTGGAATGCCGTAGATCAAATCGATTGAAATATTTTCGAAATGTTGCATTGCAACGGATAAGGAGTCCTCCGCCTCGTTGGCACTGTGGGCACGGTTCATCCATTGTAGATCTTCGTCAAAAAATGATTGGATACCTATACTGAGCCGGTTAATCGGACTTTTTGCCAATTCAAGGATTTTGGCACTAGTCAGGTCATCCGGGTTGGCTTCCAAGGTAATTTCGGGTTCGTCGATCACCACGTAATTTGAATATACCGAGTCAATAATTAGCCGTATTTCCCTCGTCGTCAATACCGAGGGGGTACCGCCTCCAAAATAAATGGTTTCAACTACCACATCCTTAAATTCACCTTTGCGCAGTTCAAGTTCCTTGCGAAGTGCCAAAATCATCATTTCCTTTTTCCCGAATGAAGTTGAAAAGTGAAAATCACAATAGTGACAGGCCTGTTTGCAAAAAGGGATGTGGATGTAGATGCCGGACATGTTCGTATACAGTTAGCAGTAGCAGTAATCAGTTATTCCGAACCAAACTTACCCGGATTATTAATCATGTAGTTAATCAACTTACCTACTTCTTCACTGTCATTTAGAAAATCATCAAAACTCTTTTTATCAATATATTTGCAAGCTAAAGCAAATTCCAACCAGGTTTGGGTTTCAGAATTCTCAGCATCGGAATCAGTTAATTTGCTAATGAAATGTTTGGGGTATGTTCTTTTACGGTAAGCCTCCGCGATATTTGAGCTTACACTTCGTGAAGAACGCCTTATCTGATCTGTTAATGAATATTTTTCTTCTTTTGGAAACGACTTAGAAATATCGAAAATCTTCATTGCAAGCGTAAAAGACTTTCTATAGGCCAAAAGATCTTGAAATCTCATAAAATTTTTTTCTGCTAACTGCTACTGTGAGCTGATTACTTATTTACTTTCTTAGGATTATTCTTAATGTAGGAACTCCACCCCGAATAATTTTTACCAACCTCCACCTTGCCATCGTTATAAAAATGACAGACTGCCGCTGCCAGACCATCGGTACTGTCCAAGTTTCTTGGTAGCGTTTTAATTCCCAATGTACTTTGGAGCATTTTAGCGACTTGCTCCTTGCTTGCGTTCCCGTTCCCCGTAATGGCCATTTTTATCTTTTTGGGGAGGTACTCGGTTATGGGAATCTGTCTCGACAGTCCGGCCGCCATGGCTACTCCCTGTGCCCGGCCCAGTTTTAACATGGACTGCACATTTTTACCATAAAATGGGGCTTCTATGGCAATTTCATCGGGGTGATAGTTGTCTATAAGTTCTATGGTGCGTTCAAAAATGAGTTTTAATTTGGTATAGGGGTCATTGTATTTGCTTAGGAGCAGTTCGTTCATTTGAACAAACTCCATTTTTTTATCGACCACTTTAATAATCCCAAATCCCATGATTGTGGTTCCCGGGTCAATACCCAATATAATTTTCTCAGTAATCAACGTTACGTTTTAGATAGTTAAATTGAACTTATGTTTTTAAGGTTTCTTGTTTCAGGCTCTAAAGTTAAAGAGTGGATGAGTGAAAAAGTTGAAAGTTTCTGGTTTTTTGTTGATGTATTGGTTTGGTTGTTCTTTGATGGTTGGCTTTGACAGGCTCAGCCACCGGTACTCATAGTTGATGGTTCCTTTTCTATTCAATACTGTCTTTCGTCCCTCGTCTTTCGTCTCTTCTCTTTGAACTTGTCCTTGACCATTCTTTTCTATTCTCTATTCAAAATGATCGGGATGCGGAATTTCGCCCGTACCGGAATTCCCCTTTTCAATGCCGGTGCTATCGGAGGCAAGTTTCTAAGACTTTGTGTTACGACGCCATCAAATTCTGGCATTTGTAGGTCAATGGATGCATCTTTTTCAATTTTTAGAACGTCAAGCTTGCCTTCTCTATCAATCGCAAAGACAACATAAACAATAGAATCAACATCATCGTCCATAAAAAATTCAAATTCCCGCAGGGTGTTGGCAAAATGGGAAACCACTTCTTCTTCAAAACATGCCTTTTGCGTCTCTTTGGAAGCTGTTTCATCGCAATTCTCGAATAGCGGGTAATTATCGACCTCGTTCCAATCAATGCCGCGCATTTCTTGATTGACCAATTCTTGGGTTCTTTTGTCCTTGGATTCGAAAAAATCACAAGAAACAAAAATGCAAACCACCCCTATGACCCAAAACTTTTGCATGTATTGAATTGTAGGGTGGAAATTACAATAATTTGGAATAATGAGTTTATTTAACTTATGCTCACAACTAAAAATGGTCCGAATTATTTTCGGGCCATTTATTTAATCGGTTATATTTTATTGCAATTTAAAGGTAATAGGAAGCGAAAAAGGAACCCGAACTGCTTTACCGGCATGCTTGCCCGCAACCATTTTTGGAAGTCGCATAATAATGCGTTCCACCTCATCTTCCAATGATTCATCCGGGCCACGTTTTTTGATTTCGGTAATATTTCCTTGTTCATCAATTATAAAATTGGCATATACTTTTCCTTGAATTCCTTTTTCCTGGGCCGCTTCAGGGTATCTGAAATTTTTACTGACGTGCCTTTGAATCATTCTTACAAAGCATTCGCGGGTATCGGACGCATCTTCACAACCAGGAAAAATCGGAACTTCATCAATATTTGTAAAAGATATATTAGACGAACCACCTTGATTTAATTTATCTTTTAAAGCAGCTAATTGTAAATCAAGATTTTTAATAATTCTGATGTCCTGACCCGAAGACTTTTCTAGCCTATCTCTTTCTACAAGTAAATCATAATACTGAGATTCTATATTTTTTTGATCATCATCTTTCTGAGCTTCTTCACCAAAATTAGAATAATAAACCACTCTTGCATTTATCTTCTCATTGTTAGGCCCGGAAATATAGGAGCCATCATTGCTAGGCGCAAATCGCATTGATGAACTTTCATCTTTGACCGTAAGCGTCCAATCCGCGAAGCTTTTAGATAAATCAATTAATTTACTGTAAACTTCATCTTCATCACTACCACTAAGGTTTTCAATACTTTTTACAACTATGGTATTGTCAATTACTTCTTTACTGCCTCTTTCACAAGAAGTGTAGAACAACATTCCCATTATCACTGGCAACAACAAAAAATACTTTAACTGCCAAACTTTTTTTGATCTTGATTTTTGTAACATGATGATTCGTTTTTTGACCTGCCCATACTGACTGCCAAAACTAAAAATTCTGCCAAGTACGTTCAGGTGGGTTAATGACGTTTTAAAAAATTGGTTGATAAATGAAATATCCTGTGTCTGAAAAACTTGGGACAATAGAATTTCATAGTGTTCTTTTTTCCCGGTCTTGGCCACATTGGAATCCGCTATGAATTCGTGCAGTTCAGAAACCCTGTTTTGATACACGTACACCAAAGGATTGAACCAACCCGCAATACGCATCATTTCAAAGAAAAGTAGGTCCAGCGAATGTTTTTGTTTTATATGCACCAACTCATGTTGAATAATACTTTCATGGTTCGATTTCCAACACCCGGTCGCCCAAGAAAATGGATTTAAAGAAAGAAAATGCCACCTGGCTATTTTGCACCACCACTCTTGTGAAATCCGGAAAATAACAGATCTGACCTTTTTTGCGAAGTGCATAAATCAGATATAGTTTATAACCAAAGTAAATGGCGGCTAACAGCATGCCACCAAAGAAAATTAGATACTCCCACGAAATATTGAACTGTGAAGTTTCAACCGCTTTCAAAGTGATCGCATCCAAATTCCATACGAATTGATTTCCCAGGGAATATTTCTCAGGCAGGGTTGTTCGGAAGGTTTCCAATTTTATCCACGGCAGCACCAAGGACATTATATAGGTTCCTATCAGATAGGCCCGGTTCCATTGAAAGAAGGTTTCCTTTTTTAAAAAGAAGTCATAAATAATGAGGAACACCAATTGAAAGCAAATTGCTTCTAGAATGTATTGTACCATAATAGTTTTTTTACGTTAGACAGTCCCGCTTACATCTGGGAATACAAGAGCCAAAAGCCTAAACACCGTTTCTGGTTTCTAGAAAAATCAAATTCACTGTCTTGTTTCTTTGCTCTTTGCTCATTGATCTTTTTTTATACTTTATTTTCCTTCTTAATTTCATTGAGAATGGATTCCAGTTCGGAAAGGCTCATGTCGTTCTTTTTCATAAAGAAAGAAACCATACTCTTAAATGAACCTTGAAAATAGCCGTCCACCAACTTGTTTATGGACTGGTTGCTATAGTCCGATTTCTTGACCAAGGGAAAATAGAGATAACCCTTCCCCTCCTGTTCGTGATCTACGAATCCCTTGCTTTCCAATATGCGCACAATCGTGGAAACCGTATTATATGCAGGTTTAGGTTCGGGAAGTTCTTCTATCATCGAAGCCACGTTGCATTTTTGCAATTGCCATAAAATCTGCATGACCTCTTCCTCTGCTTTTGTGAGTTGCTTCATCTTTCAACTAATTATTTAGTTCAATCTTAAAACAAATATAACTAATTATTTAGTTTAAACTAATTTTTTAGTTATAAATTTTTCATTCTTCTTTAAAACATGGTTTTTATTAACTCTTTTATTGGCCGAACAAACACTCCCCACTCCCTAATGGAGAAATTCAATGATTCATATTTGTAACGAATTCGAGGTATCTTCGTCAAATAGAAAAATTGGTATGGATATCTTTTTATTGCTACTTGGCTTTATCCTAATGTTGGTTGGCATTCTAGGTAGTTTTTTGCCGGTACTGCCGGGACCTCCCGTTAGTTGGATAGGTCTATTGCTCCTTTATTTGACCAAAGCCGTACCCGATAATTGGTGGGTATTGGGCATCACAGCGTCCGTGGCAATCCTTGTTTTTGCTTTGGATTACATCATTCCCGCCATAGGCACCAAAAAATTCGGAGGAACCAAATATGGGGTAATAGGCACGACCGTGGGACTTTTAGTGGCCCTGTTTTTTCCGGTTCTTGGGCCTTTCGGAATCATAATCTGGCCTTTTGTAGGTGCTTTGGTTGGAGAACTTCTCAACAAGGCGGACAAAAAAACCGCTACGAAAGCGGCCTTTGGTTCCTTTCTGGGTTTCTTGACGGGAACTTTTCTTAAATTTCTGGTAGCCGCAATTTACCTAGGGATATTTATTTCTACCGCTTGGGAATACAAGGGTGCGTTGTTTCCGTTTTTTGATTAATCCATCCAAACTACCTTATCCGCAATCGGTTTTCTGGTCTGAGCTGGAATTTCATCATCATAATTCCCCATATAGAAGAATCCCAAACACCTTTCTCCCTCGTTAAATTCAAAAAAACCATCCATGAATTTGATGAGCCCCGGCGAACTCCAATAACACCCAATTCCCATTTCAGTGCAACAAAGCCACATGTTCTGAACGGCCATGGCAGTTGCCGCTATTTCCTCCCATTCCGGTAAACTTTGCATGGGATCCCGCTGCATGCAGATTGCGATCACCGCATTGGATTGTCTCGGGTTGTCCATTAGTTTTTTGATGGTAAACTCTTTTGGACTAGGATCGTTATCTTTATATTTTGAGGCAAGAAAATGCCCCAGTTTCTCCTTGGAACCACCCTGTAAAATTTTGAACCGCCAAGGCTCTGTTTTTTTATGGGTCGGTGCCCAATTGGCCGCCTCCAATATTTTTTGTATATCGGCTTTGGCTATCGGTTTATCATTGTATTGAGCTGGAAAAACGGAGCGTCTATTTTTAATAAGGTCAAATATCATGTTATCAGGTTTTGACCTGTAAAGTTAAAAACAATCCTTGGCTATTCTCGCACGGAATCAATACTTTTAAGGAGTATTTAACCACGAACCCAATGAAAAAATTTCCCAAGTCCTTTAATTTAGGGGAAGACCACCTCACCGCTAGCATTGCTTTGGCCATTGCAGATGGCAAAACCAAAATGAAACTATCAAATTCAGTCCAGAAGAAGATAAAATCTAGTTGGAAAATTGTTCAGGACATTGTGGAAAAAGGTCATCCGGTATATGGCATCAATACAGGTTTTGGTCCATTGTGTACGACCAAAATTTCAAAAGAGGAAACCAAAATACTCCAGAAAAATATTCTTCAAAGCCATAGTGTGGGCGTTGGGGATGCCATTGATAGTAAGCTTGCAAAACTGATGATGATTTTAAAAGTGCACGCATTGGCCAAAGGATATTCCGGAATCGCACAATCTACTTTGGAACGTATCATTTGGCATATTGAAAATGACGCCATTGCGGTGGTGCCTTCACAAGGTTCGGTTGGGGCCTCTGGGGATCTGGCCCCGCTCTCCCATTTGTTCCTTCCGTTGATCGGGCTGGGCAAAGTGACCTATCAAGGCAACATAATTGAGACCTCACAGTTATTCAAAAAAGTACGTTTAAAATCGCTTGAACTGGGACCAAAGGAGGGATTGGCCCTCATCAATGGCACCCAGTTTATCGCCGCTCACGCAGTAAAAGTGGTCGAAAAATTGCATAGTTGCCTTTCCCAGGCCGATATTATTGGGGCCATGATGATCGAGGGATTACAAGGGTCGGTCAAACCATTTTACAATGAATTGCATGCCCTTCGACCCTTTAAAGGGAATGTACATGTCGCCAAAAGGGTGAAACGACTTTTAAAAGGTTCCGAAATTTTACAAGACCATATTGATTGTGACCGTGTGCAAGACCCGTACTCCCTTAGATGTATTCCACAAGTACATGGTGCCTCTCGAAACGCTTGGCTGCATTTGAAGGAACTGCTCGAAATTGAATTGAATTCCGTTACCGATAACCCTGTCATTATTGATGAGGAACTCACCATCAGCGGTGGTAATTTTCACGGTCAGCCCTTGGCTATGGCATTGGATTATGCCTGTTTGGCAGCTTCCGAAATAGGAAATATTTCGGACCGAAGGATTTATCTTGCCTTAGAGGGCAATAGTCCTGGAGTACCCAAACTCCTCATGAAAGACACGGGTATTAACTCGGGTTATATGATTCTGCAATACACGACGGCAGCCTTGGCGAGTGAAAACAAAGGTTTGTGTTTCCCGGCAAGCGCAGATAGTATTCCCACTTCTTTGGGACAGGAAGACCATGTTAGTATGGGTTCCATATCGGGCAGAAAAGCACTGCAAGTAATCGAAAATGTAGCGAAAATATTGGCCATAGAATTGTTGACGGCAGCACAGGCCTTCGAATTCAGAAAACCATTGAAGTCTGGAATTTTTCTGGATGAGATCCATAAGGAAATTCGTAAAAAAGTGGCTTTTGCGGCCAAAGACCGTGTATTTGCAGACGACATTGAAATAGGAATACAAATGATCAAGGAAAAGGTTATTATGGAGGTCATTGAAAAGGTCAGTAAAAGAGAAAATGTTTCGTTGGACACCAAATATTCTGAAGTCTTTGAGACGTATTAATTTGCATATTTCAATCCCCTAATCTTGCGTTAGGAATTATACTGAGTAACGTTTAAATGAAGAATTTAAAATTAATCGGCCCATTCAAACAAGTAGTGCCCATGACGGGTCTCTCCCTCAAAGGCGCAATTTCGGATACTGAATTGACTGTCATCCAAAATGCTGGTGTATTGATTTTGGATGGAAAAGTAGTATCCGTAGGAAATTTCGATTTGCTCCGAAACAATGATCCGAAGGCCGAAGTTTTCAAATTGGATGGTGACCATGTATGTCTCCCAGGATTTATCGATTCACATACACATATCTGTTTTGGTGGTTCACGTGCCAAAGATTACGCCTTGAGAAATGCAGGAAAAACCTATTTGGAAATCGCCAAAGCAGGAGGAGGCATCTGGGACAGCGTGGTCCAAACAAGAAAAGCGACTCGGGAAGAGCTGGTGAAACATACGGTGAAATTGGCTCATAGACATTTAAAGAATGGAACGACCACCATTGAGGTCAAAAGTGGCTACGGACTATCCATAGACGAGGAGCTAAAAATACTTAGGGTCATCAAAGAGGCCAACCAAGCCACTGCTTTCGATTTAGTGTCAACCTGCCTGGCCGCACATTTGGTTCCCAAGGATTTTCAAGGGAATGCATCTGAATATTTGGAAGAAATAAGTACCAAACTCTTTCCCATTCTAAGGAATGAAAAATTGACCAACCGAATGGATGCCTTTATTGAGGAAAGTGCTTTTTCAGCAACACAAATCGCCCCGTATTTCCAAAGGTCAAAAGAAATGGGCTTCGAAATCACCGTGCATGCAGATCAATTTACGACCGGCGGAAGTGAAGTGGCCATTAAATTTGGTGCTATAAGCGCGGATCACTTGGAAGTTAGCACAATGAAAGAAATAGAAATGTTGGCCAAGAGCGATGTTATCGCAACGGCCCTACCGGGAGCATCGCTAGGTTTGGGATGTGGCTTCACCCCTGCCCGCAAACTCTTGGATGCCGGTGCAGCCCTTGCTATCGCCAGTGATCACAATCCCGGTTCCGCACCCATGGGAGACCTATTGACCCAAGCGGCCATTTTGGGCACTTTCGAAAAGCTTACCAATGCAGAAGTTTTGGCGGGAATTACCTTCCGTGCGGCGGCTGCATTGGGTCTTAGAGATAGAGGTAGTTTAAAGGAAGGGGCATTGGCCGATCTCTGTATTTTTCATACAAACCACTACAATGAAATTCTGTACAATCAAGGAAATCTAAAACCCTGTATGGTATGGAAAAATGGGGAGCCAGTATTCAACAAACATTAAAAAAATGGATTTTAAATCACAAATAACACAAGGAATCCCATCACATTTGCCTCCCAAAAGGGTTTATGATTTAGGTGCCAACCACGCCCCAAAGCGAAAAGAGATTTTGACGTATGAAGAGAAAAAGCTGGCAATCAGAAATGCCTTACGATACTTCCCCAAAGAATGGCATGAAGAACTTTCCAGGGAATTTGCCAAAGAGTTGACATTGTACGGCAGAATTTATATGTACCGATTCAAGCCAGATTATAAAATGTATGCGAGGCCAATCAGCGAATATACCTCAAAAACACCCCATGCCGCTGCCATCATGCTAATGATCCAAAACAATTTGGATCCTGCGGTGGCGCAGCACCCAGAAGAATTGATTACCTATGGTGGCAATGGGGCGGTGTTTCAAAATTGGGCCCAGTATCTGTTAACCATGCAGTATTTGTCTGCCATGACCGACGAACAGACCTTGCATATCTATTCAGGCCACCCCATGGGTCTTTTTCCTTCCTCAAAAGAGGCACCGCGAGTTGTGGTTACCAATGGCATGATGATTCCCAATTACTCCAAACCGGATGATTGGGAAAAATTCAATGCGCTTGGCGTCACCCAATACGGGCAAATGACCGCCGGTTCCTATATGTATATTGGTCCCCAAGGTATTGTACATGGTACGGCCATAACGGTTATGAATGCCTTTAGAAAAGTCCTGAAAAAGGATGAATCGTCGGCCGGAAAAATATTCTTGACCGCCGGATTGGGAGGCATGAGCGGGGCACAACCCAAAGCAGGCAATATTGCGGGTTGCATTACTATTTGTGCAGAAGTTAATTCCGCCGCCGCTCACAAAAGACATTCCCAAGGCTGGGTAGATGAGCTTATTGATGATTTGAATATACTTGTCACAAGGACGAAATCGGCTGTTTTAAAAAAAGAAATCGTCTCCTTGGCATTTATTGGCAATGTGGTTGATGTTTGGGAAAGGTTTGACAAAGAAGGCATTTATATTCACCTAGGTTCTGACCAAACTTCACTTCATAATCCTTGGTCGGGCGGATATTATCCCGTTGACCTATCTTTTGAGGATTCGAATGATATGATGACCGCCGATCCGGAAGCTTTTAAGGAAAAGGTGAAGGAATCCTTGCGGAGACAAGTTGCCGCTATCAATAGGCATTCAAGGAGAGGAACCTATTTCTTTGATTACGGAAATGCCTTTTTATTGGAGGCCTCCAGAGCAGGCGCCGATGTGATGGCAGATAATCAAATAGATTTCAAGTACCCGTCCTATGTCCAGGATATTTTAGGGCCTATGTGCTTTGATTATGGTTTTGGACCTTTCCGTTGGGTGTGCACTTCCGGAAATCCGGATGACCTGCGAAAAACGGATGCCATTGCGCTTGAGGTAATGACAGAAATTAAGAACTCGGCACCTGAGGAAATTCAGCAACAAATGCAGGACAATATCAAATGGATCCAAGAGGCCGAGCAAAATAAATTGGTTGTGGGCTCCCAGGCCCGAATTTTATATGCCGATGCGGAAGGCCGTGCAAAAATTGCCGAAGCTTTCAACCAAGCCATAAAAACAGGGGAAATAACGGCACCCGTAGTTCTTGGTCGGGATCACCACGATGTAAGTGGCACCGATTCCCCATTTCGGGAAACCAGCAATATTTATGATGGCAGCAAGTTTACGGCCGATATGGCCATCCATAATGTCATCGGGGATAGTTTTCGTGGTGCCACGTGGGTCTCCATCCATAATGGTGGTGGTGTAGGTTGGGGTGAAGTCATCAATGGTGGTTTTGGAATGGTATTGGATGGCTCTGAGGAAGCTTCCAGAAAACTACGGAACATGTTATTTTATGATGTCAACAACGGAATATCCAGAAGAAGTTGGGCCCGAAACGAAGAAGCGCTTTTTGCCATTAAAAGAGAAATGGACCGGACTCCCAATTTAAAGGTAACTTTACCACATTTAGTTGACGATGCCATTTTAGAAGAACTGTTTCATCAAGAAAACAAAGGTTAATTTATTTCCAGAACAGTTTTCAAGAAGGTGTCCCAAAACATTTATTTTGGAAAATACTTTTAGAACTTAGTAATTTAGTTGCGTAAACCAATTATTTTTAAAAACCTCCCAAACCATAGTATTCCGTATGATTCAGTGCCCAATATGTAAAAACCCCGATTCCAGATTAAAATTTAAATTGACCTACGAAGTACATGCTTGCAAAAAATGCGGCTTTGAATTCTGCCCAGAAGCCAAATTCAATAAAAGCATGGACTCCGATCTTGACGAGCAAATTAGGGAAAAGGCACTCATTCAACTTCGTAAGGAGAATTTTAGGACCATTCTAGATTCCTTGAAAGACGAAATTAAACCTAATTTCAAAGGCTTGGAAGTTGGGCCCGGTTATGGTTGGTTCCTTGAAATTTGTAAGGACTATACCATTGATTGTGAGGGAATTGAACCTGAAGTGCGATTTAATGCGAAGTACCGGAAAAATGATCTAAAGGTTATCAATGGCTTTTATCCGGATGATATTCCTGCGAATACCAAATACGATTTTATTATATACAACGATGTTCTTGAACATCTGCCGAACCTGGAAAGGATTATTGGCGAGAATCACGCCATGCTCAATACCAACGGAATTCTAATTATCAACATACCAATTCAAAATGGTATCATTTATTTCGCCGCGAAATTGGCCTACCGCTTTGGCACCAAATCGCTGCTTGACAGAATGTGGCAATTTAATTTTCACAGTCCGCATATGAGTTATTTTAGCAAAAGAAACCTGATCAATTTTGTGACGGGTCATTATTTTAAGGAAATCAAATCATTCAAACTAAAGACAATCAATCTTTCGGAAATCTCGGATCGCATCAAACAGGATAAAAATCAAAGTGGCCTTGCTAGGTTTGCCATTAGCCTGGGAGTCATCATTTTATTTCCTTTTTTAAAAATATTTCCGGACACTTTCTGTTTTTCCTTTAGAAAGACTGAATAGTTGGCATTAAACAATAGTTTCCCTTTGTATATAAAAATGATCAAGTTCAATAACCAGTATGATGAATAAATGGATCGATAGGCTTTATCAACTTACCAGTTTTAATAAGAAAAACTATAGTTCCCTTAGGAATCCTCTTTTTTTGGTTTTGGCCTTTTTAATGATTATTTCCATCTCTTTGGCCTATTCCAATCACTTTTCGAACGGGTTTCATTTTGATGATTCCCATACGATCAACGACAACAATGCTATTAAAGAAGTTGATGTCGTAAAGTTCTTTACCGATGCATCTACCTTCAGTGCTTTGACCACCAATCAAGCCTACAGACCTTATACCACTTTGGAAAATGCGATCGACTATAAACTTGCCGGAGGTTTAGAGCCCAACGTTTTTCATATACACATTTTCCTAAGTTTCGTGCTAACGTGCCTTGTACTGTGCTTTTTCGTCAAAAAACTTTTGGACAAAATAAATTACTCCAATTACAATCAATTTTGGGGACTGCTTGTAGCTGCCCTATTTGGGCTATTGTGCGCCAATGCCGAGACCGTAAACTATATCATTCAAAGAGCGGAAATCATCTCCGGACTTTATGTTTTATTGGGCTTTTCGTTCTTTCTTCTTGGTGGAAATTGGAGAAAAAAGTATCTCTACCTGCTTTTTCCGTTCATTGGGTTTTTCGCGAAAGAAATGACCTTTGTTTTTGCACCGTTATTGCTACTTTATTTTTTGATTTTCGAAGAAGATGTAGATATGCTACATTTTTATCGAAAAGTCGAGTTCAAGAAATGCCTAAAATCATTTGGTAAGGCCGCACCGGCCTTTGTGCTTACCATTGCCTTTTACATTTTCTATAACAGCATGCTCCCTGAAACATTCAATCCCGGGGGATTGGACCGAATTAAATATCTCATTACCCAGCCCATGGTCATGTTGCATTATATCGTGACCTACTTTGTACCCTATAACCTTACAGCTGATTCCGATTGGATGGTTTATGACTCTATTTGGGATTACCGTGCTATTTTGGGAATCCTGGGAATATTGATTTTGGTCCTCTTATCGCTAAAAGCTTCCAAAAAAAGGTTCACCAAATTATTTTCATTTGGAATGCTTTGGTTTTTCATAACCTTGTTGCCAAGCTCATCTTTCATTGCCTTTGCGGAAGTGCAAAACGACCATCGCAGTTTCATTCCATATATGGGGCTGACCATTGCATTTGTTTTTGGAACTATATTTCTTTTGGAGAGATATGCCCCAAAATTAGTAGCACAAAAAACTGGTCAGACTGTTTTGGCAAGCCTACTGATAGTCTTTCTTTCCGCAAATGCATACGGAGTTTACCAACGCAATAAAGTCTGGAAAGATGAATTGAGCCTGTGGCACGACGTTACCATTAAAAGCCCTAAAAATGGTAGGGGCATGATGAATTACGGTCTCGCTTTGATGGAAAAGGCGGATTATGAAAATGCCGAAAAATACTTTAACAAGGCCCTTGAACTGACGCCCAATTATCCAACTTTATTTATCAACCTTGGTATTTTAAAAGCTGCCAAAGGAAATTCACCTGAGGCAGAGGAACATTTCAAAAAGGCGATAACCCTAAACGTTAACAACCATACATCCCATTATTATTACGGACGATACCTTTTGAACGCCGAACGGTTTGAGGAAGCAAAGATTTCGTTACAGAGGGTTTTGGAAATATCACCTAATTTTGGAAACACCAATGAACTACTGATGAAGGCGTACCACGGGGCCAGGGATTGGAACGGACTAAAATCATTTAGTGGTCAGCTTTTGCAAAAAACTCCCAATGACGAAATGGCCAAGAAGTATTCAGATTATGCTATTGATGAAAAATCATTGGCGAATATTTTTGAAGAGGAGGTTGTAAGCTCGCCCTCGCCCGAAAAGTACCTTGATCTTAGTTTAAAATATTTTAATGAAAGTACCTATGAAAAGTGTATTTCCGCTGCGGAAAAAGCTATTGAAATGAAACCGGACTATCCGGAAGCGTATAACAACATTGGTATTGCGTATTTTTATCTTAAAAATTATCAGCAGGCGATGGCAGCATATACACAGGCCCTGAAATTGAAGCCGGGTTACACTTTGGCTGAAAATAATTTAAGGGAGGCCCAAACGGAAATGAACAAAACGGAAAATTCCAAGATCACTGCCTTGGATAAAAAGGCTTCTGATAATTTTATAAACATAAGTCTCACCTATTACAATGCCGGTAAATTTGTTGAGGCCATAGAAGCGGCAAAGAAATCAATAGAAATAATGCCAAATGCCAACGCTTATAATAATATTTGTTCCTCTTACAACCAGTTAAAACAATATGACAAAGCGATAACCGCATGCGAAAAAGCCCTAAAACTAGATGCGAACCATAAACTGGCAAAAGGGAATCTAGCATACGCCCAGCAACAACATTCCAGGGATCCCAAAAATTAATTGTGGTCCCTTTTTATAAATAACCAAAATTTCAAAAGGCGAAAACTGATGGAACCAAACATTTTTGAAAGGCAGAAGGTGGCGGTAGTTATTCCGTATTATAATGCTTCCGATAAAATTACCCAAGTTGTTTCGAAGCTTCCGACCTATATCAATTGGGTCATTATTGTAGATGACAAGAGTCCAGATATACTTCCAAAAACAGAAATTCAAAATCTTCTAAACCCAAAAACCATTTGTTTTTTTCTTGGGAACGATGTAAATCTAGGGGTTGGTGGTGCCACAAAAAAAGGGTTTGAAAAAGCCATTGAAATCGGTGCGGAACTGGTCATAAAAGTGGATGCCGATAACCAAATGGATTTAGGCTTTGTTCCTGAACTTCTTGAACCGCTTCTTTTAAATCAATCCGATGTTGCCAAAGGAAACAGGTTTAGGGATTTAAAGGCCATTCGAAGAATGCCCCTGATCCGGAGAATTGGCAATTTGGGACTGTCATTCCTTATAAAGGCCGCTACCGGATATTGGCATAACTTTGATCCCACCAATGGGTTTTTTGCCATCAAGACCGACACCCTTAAAAAATTGGATTTTTCTAAATTGGCCGATCGCTATTATTTTGAAACATCCTTGTTGGCAGCGCTCTATTTTGAAAAGGCAAAAATCAAGGACATTCCAATGCCCGCCATTTATGGGGATGAAAAATCGGCCATGCGCTTATGGCAAATGCCCTTTGTATTCGGGTTCAAATTGACGGGTACCTTTGCGAAACGAATCGTAAAGGAATATTTTTTATATGACTTCAACATCGGTTCCATATACATCTTGTTCGGGCTGCCCCTATTCATTTTCGGGGTTGTTTTCGGCATCTCCGAGTGGATCTATTATGCTTCCATTGACACTTTTGCGCCAACAGGGACTATTATGATCGTTACCCTGTCGGTGATTTTGGGTTTTCAATTATTATTGCAGGCCATTCAATACGATATTATCAATGCCCCCAAAACCACTTAAACCCCTATGAGCAAAATGGGTTACAAAACTCCAGAGCCGGCCCTTTGGACCGGAAGAACTTCTGACCGGCAATTGTATTTGCACGAAACGGTCTCATGTATTCCCATTGATGCACTTAATAAAAATGTTTCTGGGAAAACTTTTGCCATTATAGGCTATGATTGTGATGAAGGGGTACGGCGAAATAATGGAAGAACAGGTGCCGTAAATGGTCCCGGAGCCATTCGCAGACAATTGGCAAGAATGCCCAACCATTTAAGTGAAAACACGCAACTTATTGATGTTGGTTCTCTAAGTTGTATGAATGGCGATTTAGAAGCTTGTCAAAAAAGCTTGTCGGGCATTGTTCTGGAAGTCCTTGAAAAAAGAGCCTTCCCGATCGTCCTTGGTGGCGGTCATGATATTGCCTATGGACACTATAACGGCATCAAAGAATATGTGGACAAAAAAGGCCGCATCGGCATTATTAATTTTGACGCCCATTTTGACCTGCGTTCCAGCGAAAACGAAGCTAATTCCGGTACTCCGTTTTATCAAATCGCCAAGGACTGTAAAACTGAAGGAACCCCCTTTAAATATCTTTGCCTGGGAATCAGAAAGGATGCCAACGATCGCATTCTTTTTCAAACGGCCCAAGATTATGGTGTCCCATACGTTGAAAACAAAAATTTTAACCTTCATCATATAAAGGACATTGAAAGTACTTTAAACCAATTCATAAAGGAAGTGGACCATATTTATGTGACCATTGATATGGATGGGTTTTCTTCGGCCTATGCACCGGGTGTAAGTTCTCCGTATCCAACAGGTTATGACCCTGCGATCGTTTTTGAATCACTTCAATTTATTTTGGATTCCAAAAAGTTGATAAGCTTGGACCTCGCCGAAATGAACCCTACGCATGATATTGATAACCAGACCGCAAAGTTGGCCGCTGCTTTGGTGCATTTTGTAATTCATACCGTCCAAGACATATAAAATACCCACAGTTACTCCCTAATCCAAATATCCGTTCGCAAGCCTTTATCAAATGAAACCAACCTCGGTTTTGGATTACTGCCATTGAACTCCAATTTAGAGGCAAAGGTTAATTTTTTGTCATTATTGAAGGCCACCCAATGCGGTGTAAACGGAGCCTCAAGTTGGTCAATAATATTTTTGTTTCCCGCTTCATCAATGACATAAAAGCATCTTTTCCCCCAATAGGCCACAAGCAATTGACCGTTGTAATAATCGACATCGAATAACTGATTACGGCCTAGCGCAGGCTCGCTCGTCATCTCTTCGGTCAAATCTCCCCAGGCCTTTAAGATATTTCCTTTTGTATCGGTCAACCAACATTTGTCATCGGAAAGGAGCAAAAGGTTACCGCTACCTAAAAATCTGGTTCTTTTGATTTCATGGTCAAAATTGAAATAGGGTATAGGCGTTTCTCCCTTTTTTACGATGAACATTCCCGGGTATCGACAAAAAACAATTTCCAAATCCGAGGGCATGAAAACCCCCCCTTCCCCTATTCGCCATCGATCTTCAAACCATGGCCAAATCTCTGTTGTTTCTCCGTCCAAAGAAACTTTAAGTACCCTTGTTTCAAACGTATCCCGTTCTTGGACAAATCTCCTTTCAATAAGATAAATGGTTTCGTCCTTGGCATAAATCATAAAATCACTTGCAGGAAATTCTGAGGTGATCAACGGCCTGGGTTCAACACCGTCAGTCCATATCATAACACATGCATGATGCTCTTTATCATTAATTGGATTGACATAAGACCAAAGTACATGGTCGCCCACCACTGTTAAATTTCCAGTAGGATGGGCCCACAATCCCGAATGTAAGAATAACACCGAAACAACTGTTAATATGGTCAAATATCCTTTCATTGCCCTTATTTCAACCAAGATTGATAATACTTCCCATCATCAATATCCATGGCTGTCTGGGTCAACTTTAAAGGTTTAAAGGTATCTATCATTACTGCCAATTCCTCGGTTTTTGTCTTACCGATACTCGCTTCATACGTTCCTGGGTGGGGGCCGTGCGGAATTCCTGCCGGATGCAAAGAAATATATCCCTTCTCTATATTCTTCCGACTCATAAAATCCCCGTCCACATAATACAAAACCTCATCAGAATCAATATTGGAATGGTTATAGGGCGCCGGTATGGATTGCGGGTGATAATCGTACATGCGTGGCACGAAAGAACACACCACAAATGCGTTCGTCTCAAAAGTTTGGTGTACGGGTGGTGGCTGGTGCACACGCCCGGTAATCGGTTCAAAATTATGTATTGAGAAGCCGTATGGGAAATTATACCCGTCCCAGCCAATAATGTCAAAAGGATGGCTGGCATAGACCATATGATGCAATTGGCCTTGTTTTTTGACCTTGATCAAAAAATCACCCGTTTTATCGTGCGTTTGCAAATTTTGAGGGAGTTTGAAATCCCGTTCGCAGTAAGGGGAGTGTTCCAAATGTTGTCCGAACCAATTCCGATATCTTTTGGGGGTATAAATGGGATGATAGCTTTCGGTCACCAACAATCTATTGTCTTCCGAATCAAATTCGATCTGATAGATCATTCCCCTGGGAATCAAAAGATAGTCCCCATATTCAAAAGGAATTTCCCCCAACATCGTTTTTAACGTTCCGGTTCCTTTATGAACAAATAAAAGTTCATCGGCATCGGTATTTTTATAAAAATAATCGGTCATGGACTTCTTGGGTGCCGAAAGACCAATATGGACATCATTATTGAAAAGAACGGTTTTTCTACTATCCAAATAATCATCTTCCGGCCGCACTTCAAAACCTTTCAACAACCGCGATTTTATATTATAATCCACTTCGGCCCTCGGGGATACATCCAACGTTTTAATCACTTCCTTAACCTGTGTTGGCCGTTGTAGATGGTACATTAAAGTGGACATGCCATCAAAACCGATAGTGCCAAAAAGTTGTTCATAATACAAACTGCCGTCTGCCTTCCTAAACTGTGTATGTCTTTTCTGGGGTATTTTACCGAGTTTATGATATAAGGGCATGGCTCTCTGATTTATAAGTATCACCTAAAATTACGACAATTATAAGATTTTATAAAACTGTGTTTGGAATGTAAGGAGCTATTAACCAGATGATAGGATGAAAGATAAAAGACGACAGACCAAAATACGGATTGTCACTTGTTTCTGGATATTTTTATAACGGTCAAGGGCCATCAGGTTAATAACTTACATTGGTTTGTGTAGAATTTAAAATTAATTGCCCGAGCGGCAGAAAGGCACTAACATTGTCAGAAATAAAAAAAGCCTCCCTTTATGGAAAGCCTTTCATTGGCCCTTACCTACAAGTAGGTTTTGGGTCACAACACAACGTTGCAAAGATAGCAAAGCTTTTTTGATATTTTGTATATCTGAATTCAGAAACTAGATTTTTGGTTGATAGGGCCTCACGATCAGCCTCGCAGCCTTGTCGTAATTGATATAGTTATAGGCCCAGTTAAAAAAGACAATTACCTTGTTCCGAAATCCCACAAGGGCCATAAGGTGTACGAACATCCAAATGAACCAAGCAAAGAATCCTCCGAATTTCAAATTCTTTATATCCGCCACTGCCTTATTTCGCCCGATCGTTGCCATGGTGCCCTTATCAAAATAGGTAAAGGGGGTCATTGGTTTTTCTTCCAAAATATTCTTAAGGTTCCTGGCCAAATGCTCCCCTTGTTGAATAGCGGGTTGGGCAACTTGCGGGTGCCCTTTTGGGTATTTTTCAGTTTCCATATACGCAATATCACCAATGGCAAAAACAGTTTCAAAGCCCTCTACTTGATTAAAATGGTTTACCTTGTACCTATTTATTCGTTCCATTAACTTATCGGAAGAAAAACCTTCAATGGCTGCTCCGGTCACACCTGCCGTCCAGATGAAATTTTTTGTGCGCATGGTGGTCCCGTCTTTCAAAATCAAGTTTTCACCATCATAATTTGTGACAATCGTGTTCAAATGAATTGTAACGCCCAGTTTTTTCAAAAAATGGGCCGCCTTTTTGGAGGCATATTCGCTCATTGGCGGAAGGACACGTGGGCCCCCTTCAAAAAGATGGATTTCCATTTCATTGATATTCATATGCCGATAATCCTTGGGGAATACATTCCGTTTTAATTCGGCCAATGCCCCTGCCAGTTCAACCCCTGTAGGGCCGGCACCAATGATGCAAAAATTCAACAGTGCTTTTCTTTCTTCCAAATCATCGCAATCGTCTGCTTTTTCAAAATTCTGCAGTGTCAAACTTCGAATGTTCAAAGCCTGCGGAACACTTTTCATGGGCATCGCATTTTGGGCAATACTTTTGTTCCCGAAAAAATTGGTGCGCGTACCTGTGGCCATGACCAGATAATCAAAGCTCAATTCCCCTATGTCAGTTGAAATGGTTTGTCTCACTGGATCAATATGTTCAACATTGGCCATTCGGAAGAAGAAATTTTTATGGTTCTTCAATACCTTGCGAATGGGATACGCTATGGAATCGGGTTCAAGTCCGCTTGTAGAAACCTGATAAAGAAGCGGTTGAAAGGTATGATAGTTTTGTCTGTCGAGAACTACCAGCTGAATAGTAAGATCTTTCAGTTTTTTAGCGAGAGAAATTCCGGCAAATCCTCCTCCGATGATCACGATTCTTTTTTGAGCCGTTTTAGGAATCTTCATAGTCAATTTTCCACAAAATTAATCATTCCCTATTCCGGAAAAAAGTTTTGCCCAAGCATACTTTACATACTTGGAAAAGATGAAAACTTAAAACGAGTGCTAAATTTTGGACATGCCTTATAATTGCCTTTCTTAAAAGTATGTTGTCTTCTTGCGCATGGCGTTCCAAACATATTCTAAGTAATCGATCTAATAAATTGTATATTTCTTTTGAATTAATTATTGTGACCTTACACCTATGCCCCATTTGGAGAAAAAAGAAATTAAAAATAGAGCCGATGTGCAGTTGTTGGTCGAAACTTTTTATAAAAAGATTCGAAAACATGCCATTCTAGGCCCTATTTTTAATAAAATCATTACCGATTGGCCCGCCCATTTGGAATTGTTGACCGACTTTTGGGAAACGCAATTATTTTTAAAGCGTACATATTTCGGAAATCCGGTAACGGCGCATCAGGAAGTTGATGGTAAAATGAACGGAACCATTACTTCCGAACACTTTGGCTTGTGGCTGAACGAATGGTTCGCCACCCTAGATGAGCTTTTTGAGGGCGAAACCGCTTGGATAGCCAAAAACAGGGCTCAAAAAATGAGTACCATGCTGTATCTGCAGATCTATCAACATCGAAATGAAAAAGAATAGGCAATCAACAGGGCAACGAATTATAAATATTTTAATTCGGATAATTTTATCCGAATTAAAATATTCCCTAACTTTACAACTTTAATCGGAGCCTATGTTTTCCAAAGCCTGTGAATACGGAATTAGAGCGGCTACCTATGTAGCACTCCAATCAGTTGAGGGAAAGCGTGTGAGTCTTAAAGAAATTGCAGAAGAGATCGATTCTCCCGAAGCCTTTACCGCAAAAATATTGCAACAGTTAACAAGAAGTAATCTAATAGATTCAGTAAAGGGACCCAGTGGCGGTTTTGAAATCGCAAAAGGAAAACTTGAAAAAATAAGATTGAGCCATATTGTCTTTGCCCTTGATGGCGATAAAATTTATACTGGGTGTGGCCTGGGTTTAAAAAAATGCAATGCAAGCAAACCGTGTCCTGTGCACGACAAGTTCATTGCCATACGCACTAATTTAAAGGAAATGTTGGAAAACACTAGTTTAATGCAAATGACTATTGGCCTTGAAGAGGGGCTGACCTACTTAAAGAGGTGAAAAAAAAATTAATATAATAAAGGATAAATTTGTCCTTTATTATAAAATAATGTAAAATGAAAATTATGAATACTACAATCGAAAAAAACATCGGGGAAATTGTGGCCGAAAACTATCGTACCGCGCAAATATTCAAAAATCATCGTATAGATTTTTGCTGTAAGGGCAATAGAAGCCTTAAGGAGGTGGCAGAAAAAAACAATCTGGACGTAAACCTGCTCATTGAAGAATTGGAAATGGCACAACTTCAAACCAATAATGAGAATATTGATTTTACATCATGGGCACTTGATTTATTGGCCGACTACATCGAAAAAAAACACCACCGTTATGTAGAATCTCAAATTCCGGTCTTAAATCAATACTTGAAGAAACTTTGCCAAGTTCATGGGGAACGTCATCCCGAACTGCATGAGATCTATCAACATTTCAAAAAAAGTGGCGGTGAATTGGCCATGCACATGAAAAAAGAGGAACTGGTACTCTTCCCTTACATCCGAAAAATGGTGAAAGCGAAATTAAACAATGCCACCCCGGAAAAAGCAGTTTTCGGTAGTGTCCAAAACCCCATACAATTAATGAGGGAAGAGCACGAAAATGAGGGTGATCGTTTTAGGTCAATAAGCGACTTAAGTAACGATTATACTCCGCCTGCAGATGCTTGCAATACATACAGGGTAACATTTTCATTGCTTAAGGAATTTGAAGAGGACCTTCACAGGCATATCCACCTTGAAAATAACATTCTTTTTCCAAGGGCAGAAGAATTGGAAAAACAGCTAGCCGATACCCTTTAATAGAAATCCTATGAAGCTTTATACCTATTTATTGGCCGAGTTCAAAAGGGTACAAACGGGTTATGCCTCTATTGCCATTATACCCCAGAGCTGTATTGGATCTGTGGCCGCAATGTTGTTGTTAATGAACGACATGTCGGACATTCCAAAAATGGGGTTGCTTTTTCTAGTAACTATATTCTGTATGGCCTACAATGGGGCAGTGTTGGCACAATTGAAAACAAAATCCATCTTTAATCTGCTCCTATTGAGTGTGATTTTCAGTTGTGGTGTTATCATTGCCAATTTGTTTTAGAGCCTGTTTAAATTTTTGTGATCGGAATTTATATAGGTCATTTTTGATGTATTTTGGAAGATATCATTAGGATAAGGCTTAACGGAATCAAAAGACTTCCCATTGCCAAAATTTCAAAATAGCCATCAAAAATCGGAAAGTTTTGCCATGCTGCGATACCCTTATAAAAAATAAGACTTTCAGTAATAGCAAACCCCGACAGATACAGTCGGTAGGCATTCCTTGGGATTTTTAAGAGCTCCAAACAGTCCAGAAACAAAATCAGTCCAAGGCTTACCACACCTAAAAATGTCCAATGTAAATACCCGATTGTAAAGTCAAGAAAAGTAGAGGCCAAATTGGCAAAATAGGGAGTAGCCGTGAGCAGCTGCAAAAGCATTTTTAAAGTCAGCAACCAACCGATTACCTTTAACAATCTCATTTGAAATACTGAAAATAAGCCATGTAATTTATCCCGGTGATTCAAAATGGTCTTAAGTAAAGTCCCGAGAGCAAGAAGCTGTATTACGACCCCCGTCCCACCTATAACATTTAAAATTATTGGTGGATTCGTAAACAATGTGGACAATAGAAAGGACAGCACAATTCCAAGATTCATCAACAATAAGAATCGCTTAAAAACAGCATGGGACATTCCTATTCCATGTTTTTCAAAAACATAAAACAATATCCCCACCAGTGCCATTATCATCCATCCGTTATATAGGAAATGCAGGTAAAAATAAATGGCCAACCGATACCAAGTGGAATCACCCCCCAATGTATTCATAATACCGCCCAAGGCCCAAGGGCCCATACTTGATAGTACCAAATACCATAATGCCGCCGCCAGACATTGATAGGAACCGGTTTCTTTATGAATGATTGGCACGTTCTTAAAAAAGAACCATGCGAACCAATAGGAAGCAAATAGGAACAGTGTTGAAAAAATAATGGAGAACTGGGCATACCCTTGAAAAGGAAATGTCAAAAGCATACCAACAAGCGTTATTTGGGTAAACCAGAAAATGCTACGATATTTTCCGTCCAGCTTCAGATTGCCCATATACAATTTATACAATAGTGTGGTCAATGCCACATAGGCCCAGCCCAACAGCGCAATATGCGAATGGGTATGGACAAAGAATTTATAGGTAATGGGCATTTTGACTAAGGGAAAGAATCGCAATACAGTTCCCAACAGGGCGGCCAACAAAAAATAGGCCAAGGCCGTTCTAATATGAAGTTTTAGATCCATCAGTTTTTGGTACAGCGCAATTTAGGAAAACCAGAACAGATGGGACAGTTAGATAAGAATTGTTCGTCAATTAAAGGTACCCATGTTCCAAAACCTGACATTTATCATGTTCTAATGTTCTTATTAGACGGTATTTTGTTCTGGTGAAATCCCGAATCTTCAAATGGAACCAGGTCAACCATTTAACCTAAATTGTTTCATAGCGAATAGGGAGGGCCACAAAAGATCTAACCGTATTGATCAACAATATTTACACTTTATAAAAGATTCAATTATGATGAACACGCATAGTTTTCATATCCCTGTAATGGGCATTGGCTTTAGTATCGACACCCCTTTAAAGGTTTCGAAATTCGGTATCGATTCCGTTATTTCGTTGGTTGATGATATTCTTCTGGAAAAGTTACGAAAAATGTATTGTGGTGAATTTGCACTGCCCTATTCTGAAATCTCTGACGAAATAGAAGATTTTAGGGCAAAACGCATTACCTCATATCTTGACCTAATCCATGAATTGGCGGTTCGTAAATTTGAAGAGTTTAAAAACACAACGGTCGAAACGGCCCAAAGTATAAAGGAATATTTTGACATGCTCCCCGATACGTCGGGCTTAAAGCGAGAATTTCGTCGTTTGACCGACGATTGCTTCAACCTAGAAGAGGTAAAAGCCTGGGTCCTGGAACATATGAAGATGGGCAGTATTGATGTGAACATCATGACCAAAGTCGACAAGGAGAACTATATCGGCCAAACAAAACTGTCCAGCGAATACAATGATGCCCACGCCGCGCTAAGGGGCTTTGCGAACAGCTGCCTTAATTCCTCCTTGATCCTTTCGGCCGGTATGAATCCTAGGCTCTACAGTTACATGGAGAATTTCGAGGATTTTTATCCCGATAAAAATGGCATCCTAAAAAAGAAAATCGTTCTTAAGGTCAGTGATTTTCGCTCGGCATTGGTACAAGGCAAATTTTTGGCGAAAAAAGGACTCTGGGTGTCGGAGTACCGTATTGAATCAGGCCTCAATTGTGGCGGTCATGCATTTGCCACCGATGGCTATCTCATGGGGCCAATTTTGGAGCAATTCAAAGAAAGCCGAAGCGAGCTGATCGCATCCGTACATGAGCTATGGATCCAGGCACTGTCCCAAAAGGAACGTGCTATTCCTGAAACCGCATTGCCATTGCGCATCACCGCCCAAGGAGGAGTGGGCACCTCGGAGGAGCATGACTTTATTATAAACCATTATCAAGTAGATTCCGTAGGTTGGGGAACTCCCTTTCTTTTGGTTCCGGAGGCTACAACCGTTGATAGGGACACCTTGGATAAACTTGTAAAGGCAAAGGAAGATGACCTGTACCTTAGCGACATCTCCCCTTTGGGCATTCCTTTCCATAGTCTGAAAGGAAATACGAAAGACTTGGAAAAGGAAAAGAATTTGGCAAAGGGAAGGCCGGGAAGCTCGTGTCCGAAAAAATTCGTTGCGCTGAACAAGGATTTTTTGGAAAAAGGCCTTTGCACCGCTTCTCGCCAATACCAACATTTAAAAATCAAGGAACTCAAAGGGTTGGAACTTTCCAAAAAATCCCATGAATTGGAATTCGCCAAAATAACGGAGAAATCATGCACCTGCGTGGGACTGGGCACGTCGGCATTGCTCGCTTATGATCTCGACACAAAAACCGAAGGCAAAGGCGTTTCGATCTGCCCCGGGCCCAATATGGCCTATTTTTCAAAAATAATATCCTTACACGAAATGATTGACCATATTTATGGCAAGGCCAATATAATTTCCAGAGCCGATCGACCTAATATGTTCATTAAGGAGTTGAACATTTACATAGATTATCTGAAAAGAAAGATCGAAGAGGCCAAAGGGGCCATATCCGATAAACAAAAGAAATATCTGGCCACCTTTGCCACTAATCTTGAGGAGGGAATTTCTTATTACCAAAATTTATTTCGCTATAACAAAGATAACCTAAGCAAAGCCGTTCATAAAGTTTTATGCGAACTTGAAGAAGGGAACAAAACATTGGACCTTTTAAATGTGGAAATAGAAAATATACAGCAATAACCCCTTGTGCATTTTAAATAATTCCCATTTCAATGGGGTTGATATTCCTGCCAAAGATGTACCTGGTATGGTATGGCAACATGATGGGGCGGCAATTTAAGGTGATCCCCTTTGGCCCATTTTGCAACTTCACATTGTTCCTTCCCATCACGGACCGGTCGCACGATTGTGGCAACGAGGTCTCGATTCGCTTTCGCCCCATTCTGTCCAAAAAGGGCGACTTATGCGCATCTTTTTTTTTAAAGACCGTTATCAGAATTATCGTATTGATTCACTAAAGATGCTATCTATACTACCCAACAGCTCTGTAAAATGAGCATCCTTGCAGATTTGATCAAAATTTTAGTAAATCATGAAGGGCATAGCTTATTTCAATCATAAAATTCATTTTTTGTTAACTTTTTCATGTTGATAAATATTTAATTATTTGATTATCAGGTACTTTTATCCTTTTAAGTGTGAACTTTATGATTTTTATCATGAAATTGTTCCCACTCTTTTATATAATTTTATAGTAGAATTTAAGATTCCGCTAACCATAATATGTAATCGATGCAAACAAAAACTCCCATAAAACCTACAAAATACTATACCCAAGATGAGGCTTTTGAAAGCTCTCTGATCTATTTTAAAGGGGATGATCTCGCTGCACGAGTATGGGTAAGCAAATATGCCCTGAAGGATTCCGAAGGCAATTTATATGAACGAACTCCTGATGATATGCACCGACGCATTGCGGGAGAAATTGCAAGAATCGAGGCCAAATATCCAAATCCCCTTTGTGAAGAGGACATTTTCGATTTGATCAAAAACTTCAAATATATTGTCCCACAAGGCAGTCCCATGGCGGGGATAGGCAATCCGTTTCAGATCGCCTCCCTTTCCAATTGTTTTGTAATCGGCACCGTTGGAAATTCAGATTCCTATGGCGGAATCTTAAAAATAGACCAGGAACAGGTGCAATTAATGAAACGCAGGGGCGGTGTGGGACATGACCTTTCACATGTGCGCCCAAAAGGATCTCCTGTAAAAAATTCGGCACTGACTTCAACGGGATTGGTTCCTTTTATGGAGCGCTATTCAAATTCCACCCGTGAGGTGGCCCAAGACGGCCGTAGGGGCGCATTGATGTTGTCGGTATCCATCAACCATCCCGATGTGGAGGACTTTATTGATGCTAAAATGGAACAGGGCAAAGTTACAGGGGCAAATGTTTCCGTGCGAATCGACGACGATTTTATGAGAGCTGTTGAAAGCGGTGATACTTATTCTCAAAAATTTCCGGTCCATAGTGCCGACCCAAAATTCTCAAAGGAAATCAAAGCTTCCAAATTATGGGACAAAATAATTCATAACGCCTGGCAATCAGCTGAGCCCGGAATCTTGTTCTGGGATACCATCATCAAAGAATCAGTGCCCGATTGCTATGCCGATCTTGGGTATAAAACCGTTTCTACGAATCCGTGCGGTGAAATTCCTTTATGCCCCTATGACTCATGCCGCTTGCTGGCCATCAATCTTTTGTCTTATGTAGAAGCCCCATTTACACAAGAAGCTTCCTTTAATTTCGACCTTTTCAAAAAACATGTTGTAGCCGCACAGCGCATTATGGATGACATCATTGACCTGGAACTTGAAAAAGTAGATGCCATACTGAAAAAAATAGCCGAAGACCCCGAATTGGAAGAGACTAAATTGGTGGAACACAAACTTTGGCAAAACATCAAGAAAAAGGCACGGGAAGGTCGCCGAACGGGTATTGGCATCACTGCCGAGGGCGATATGTTGGCCGCCCTAGGGTTACGGTACGGAAGTGAAGAAGCGAACAATTTTTCAATTGAAGTCCATAAGACAATCGCCCTTGAAGCTTACCGAGCCTCGGTACATATGGCACGTGAACGGGGTGCCTTCGAGATTTTTGATGCCCAAAGGGAAAAGGAAAATCCGTTCATTCTCAGACTTCGGAAGGCCGATGAAAAACTCTATTATGAAATGCTCGAACATGGCCGTAGAAATATAGCCTTGTTGACCATTGCACCCACGGGAACTACCAGTTTAATGACGCAGACAACTTCGGGCATTGAGCCGGTTTTTCTTCCCGTTTATAAACGCAGAAGAAAAGTAAACCCCAATGATAGGGAAACACGGGTTGATTTTGTGGATGAAGTAGGCGATTCCTGGGAGGAATATTTAGTGTTCCATCATCAATTCAAGATTTGGATGAAGGTAAATGGATATGATACCGACAAAAATTACAGTCAGGAAGAAATCAATGAAATAATAAAAAAATCGCCTTATCACAAAGCCACTTCGAACGATGTGGATTGGTTGAGCAAAGTAAGGTTACAAGGTGCGGTCCAAAAGTGGGTAGACCACTCCATTAGCGTGACCATCAACCTGCCCCATGATGCTTCCGAGGAATTGGTCGGGAAATTGTATTTGGAAGCTTGGAAATCGGGCTGCAAGGGTGTAACCGTTTACCGTGACGGCTCAAGAACGGGCGTTCTCGTTTCCAACGATGCCACAACGGAAAACAAGGCAGCCATTTCAACCGTATTTCCCACGAAACGCCCACAAACACTCGAGGCCGATGTAGTACGTTTTCAGAACAATAAGGAAAAATGGATTGCCTTTATTGGGCGAATCGACAACAGGCCTTATGAAATCTTTACCGGTCTCGCCGACGACGAGGACGGAATTTTGTTACCCCGATGGGTGGACGAGGGTGTCATTATTAAAAATCGGGACGAAGACGGCTCTTCGCGTTATGATTTTCAATATAAAAACGTCAGGGGCTATAAAACCACCATTGAGGGGCTATCACATAAATTTAATCCTGAATATTGGAACTATGCGAAATTGATATCGGGAACACTTCGCCACGGCATGCCCATTGAAAAAGTGGTTGACCTTATCAACAGCCTTCAACTCGATAGTGAACAGATCAATACGTGGAAAAATGGAGTGGCCCGGGCATTAAAAAGATACGTTGTTGACGGAACGGAAGCCAAGGGTCAAAAATGCAGCAATTGCAAATCAACAAACCTGATCTATCAAGAAGGTTGTTTGACCTGTAAGGATTGTGGCTCATCCAAGTGTGGGTGACGCACTTTATAGGTCCTGAATTTCCAAATTCAAGAAAATCATTTAAGGCTCAAAACCTTTACCATGGGAAAAGTTTCTTTGTTTTGGATAAGGAAATCCATTTAAAAATCTTTCCTTTTTGATTTGAAGTATAATTTCCAAGTAGGAATCAATGTCCATAAAACTAACATTAAAATAGAGATCATCAATCCCATATTCGTGCCAAAAAATTGCTTGAAAACGGCTCCTGTATATCCCAGAAGTGCCGAAATATCTAATTTAAGTAGTATAAGCGTACGGGAAAGGTCAATTGGGTTGAACATCGTGGCGATCAAAGAAAACGAATCAAGCGGGTATTCCTCGAAGAGGATAAGTGATAACAAAAACAATCCGTCATAAATAACGGCCAAGAACAACCATAAAAGAACGGAATATCCAAAACCCATTATTTTATTTTCGTTTGACAGTGCAATGTTAAAAGCCAATGCCGTAAAGATAAAAGTCAAGAAAGCACCTGTAAAAAGAAGTAGGGAAAAGTCCCAAATGGCCTCACTCCTAAAAAGTCCGTATAAAACAAAAGGGATACCCAGCCCTAGGACCAAGCTCAAGGTCAGGGATCCAGCCACCCCAAGATACTGCCCTAAAAAAATATCGCTTCGTTTTAAGGGTTGGGCCAATAAAAGTTCTGTGAACTCTTTGGAGTTATAAAAATACATGACCCCAAAAATGGTCCCTATCAATGGTACCAACACAATTATGACGTTCATTAATGTAATTACTGCCTTTGACAAATCATTGTTCAAGAACAACAGGACAAACCCTAGGATCAGATAGAATATGAAATAGACATAACTCCATCTACTACGGATCAAATCATAAAAACTATATTTTAGTATTTTAAACATTTTTTGGAGTTGCAATGGCCGCTATGGCATGTTCAAAATCGGTTTGGTTTGTTCTTTTCCTTAGATCATCAAGGCTTCCCCTAAAGTAGACATCGCCCTCTAACAAATACACGATTTCGTCTGCCATCTCTTCTACAAATTGCATTATATGGGTGGTTATCAAGATGGTCTTTCCCCTAGCCTTTTCAACCTTGATCAGTTCTTTTAGTTTTATCATTGAAGCTGGGTCAAGTCCGGTGGTAGGCTCGTCCAATATGATCAAAGGACAGTCGAACATAAAGGTCAGCACAATATTCACTTTTTGTTTGGTACCGCCCGACAGGGTGCTTAATTTTTTGTCAAGAAAGGGAAGCAACCCGAACAGTTGTATCAACCGCTCCTCATCGCTTGGATTCTGTCGTAAATCCTTTATCATGCGAATTAATTCCTTGACTTTAAGATTGCCGGGGAAATTTGCTATCTGGGGCAGGTAATTGATTTCCCTTCTGTACTTCCATTTATTTTTGATATCGGTACTCAATACTGAGATTTTTCCCTTATTGGGCACCACCATGCCCAAAATGCTCTTTATAAGTGTAGTTTTTCCCGATCCATTGGGTCCCAACACTGCAAATATACCGCCACCGTTTATGGTAAGATCAACACCCGAAAGTACTTGATTCTTGCCGAATCTCTTATGTAGATTTTCAATTTGTATCATTCTCTTCTTTTCATCAATGGATTCGCATCGACCAGGTTATCTGGCGTAAATACAGGGGAAACTTTTTCTGAAAAATCGATTATATCCATGAAAAGGCTCCGAAGAAGCACTATTGTTTCAGGGGTACGGTTCACGATATATGAAAATAGTTTCACAGGGCGATACGGGATGTCCCCAATACCATTTTTGTCCAGATCATAACCGGTATATCCGCTCCAATAATTATTCTCGAATTTATTATCGTTCAAATTGCTATTGTATGAAATATCAAAAGAGTTGTACAAGAAATTATTATTGACAAAGGAATTGGTATAACACGCACCACGGACCTTAATGGCCCATCCGTTCTTAATAAATTCGTTGTTTTTATATTCGATCCTATTGGATCCTTCGATATTGATACCGATGGTATTCTCCTCAAATGTATTTCCGCTTATTTCAGCATCGTTGATTTCTTTTAAAAGTACTCCGAAAGAGGCGGTTCCCCAGTTATTCTTAAAAGTATTGTTCACCATTTTTATACGTTTGGAAAACATTACGGCTACCCCTGCCCCATTGCTATCAAAAGTATTATTGGTATACACATCGTCATTGGAAAACATAAAATGCAACCCGTATCTCAAATTATTGGAACTCTTATTATCGTTAATGGTAATATTATCCGAGAATTCAAGGTAAATACCATCCCTAACATGTTGCACTATGTTTTTTTCAACCACTATGTTCTTGGAATACCATAGTTGTATTCCGTTACCGGAATTATACTCATCCACGGCATCACCGATAATTTTATTATGGTAAATTTTTCCATTATTGGATTTCTCCAAATAAATACCAAAGAAGAGCTTTTCGAGCACAACATTCTGTATCAAAAAATTTTCGCTTTTCACCACCCTGATAGCTGCAAAATCCGATGTGTAACTTGTTCCAACATTAATAATAAAAAGTCCGTCAACGGTTACCCCATCAGAAATAATTGTTATGATTTCACCCTTATCCTCGCCATCAATAATAGGATAATTTTCCCCCAGTAACACCAAAGGCTTGTCAATGATAATATTGAACTCTTTGTAGGTCCCTTTTTTTATAAGTAACGTGTCAAAATCAGATGCTAGGGTTACGCCTGCTCTAATAGTCTTGACTTCACACGATCTACAAATAGTGATGGTTCCCGCTTTAAGGAAAGCCCCCCAAACCATTGTTAGCAACAAAAAAGGTACTTTGGGAAATTTCATTATCGAACGATCAGGAATTTAGAGTTTTTATTTGCGCTTACCCAATGTTTGACCTCTTGTGGAAAATCAAAAAGTTGGTGGGCCGTCAAGTGATAACTCGCCTCATTTATATGTAAATCAATGTCGCCCTCCAACACAATCAAATAGGCATCGGTCGGTGAAGTGTGCTCAGGAAAAACAGTACCCTTTTCCAAACTTATGCTCAATATTTCAAGTGCGTTGGACTTTGCTATTTTTTGCACTTGCAACTGCTTGAAAGGTTGTTCTTTGATGCCCTTATTTATGGTATACATGACTTATCCTAATTCTACTCGTTCCTGAATTTTCCGGAAATATCAGTTATATTGATTTTATATACAATGGGGATTCCACGTTGTGATAACCTGCTCGAAAAATCTTGGATAAATTTAGGGCTGACACCTTCATTCTTCAAAATAGTTTCTTGAACCCCCTCGGCAAATTTGTGCAAATACTTTTTGGCCGTGCTACCCGTCAATTCCTCAAAATTACCGTGTACAAGCACTGATTTCCAATTTTGAATGCTTTCGATCCTATCAACTTGAAATGAAACCCATTTATAGATTCGCATTGAGTCCAGTTTATGTCCTTGTGCAGAATAGCTAAGAATACATCTATCCTCAGCATCATGAAAATAGGTTATGGGCAAAACATAAGGCGACTTACCCCCGACAAAGGCCAATCTTCCAATATAATTTTTGCCCAAAAGTTCCAGGCACTCTTCGAGTTTTAAATCTTGTATCATTAAATGGGTTTTTGGATCAAGAAAGAAGTTAATGATTTTTCACATCCTATTACCATGTTCGAGGAAAATCATTTTTTAAATTTAGCCTGTAACTCTTCCCATGTATAGAGTTGACCTCCGCTTTCCGAGAGCATATTTTCTGCTGCATCTTTAGATCCAAATGCGGACAAGAACTCTCCCATTGGACTGGGAATTTGCTTACTTATTAAAAAAGTTGCCTTGGTGGCATCGATCATTACCCCAGGGCTTTCATAGTCGTTGACCATGAACAAACCTACCTCACCGGTTTCAACCGCTTTAAGATGGTTCATCATACATTCCGGGGCGTCAAAACTATAGTTTCTTCCCTTTTTCGTGACAATTTGTGCCGCATGCTGTTGATCTACTATGGTCATACTGCAAAAGTGACATGCCTCCGTCCCATATGCAATAGGCTGTGGACTCATTTGGCACGAAACTAAACCCAGGCCGGCAATCACAATAACCAAAAACGGAAGGTGTACTCTCATAAGGCAATCTTTATAGTTTTGTTTTGTTTTCTCCCAATTATATAGGCCCCCAAACCAAGTGCGATTCCTAATGAAAGGCAATAAGCCCCCAATTGAGGGTATGAATGGGCCCTGAAATTTAAAATATCCTTCGTTCCGAACAGAGGAGGTTGAAATCCCATCACTGTACCATCGGCATTCGTAAACTTCATAATAGCTTTTGGATCTAAATCATGACCGTAATCATGTTCCCAGAGATAGAAATCATACATCCCGGCGGCACTTACCAATAGCATCATAATGAACCAATACAAGAACCATTTATGGTTGGCCTTGAATCCAATAAAGAGTCCAATGATAGTTGTTATGATTATCCCAGCCGGAAAAACTTGGAACTCAGGAATGGCATCGGGAATATATTTCATGCCCACATAATGGTTCATGAGATTTATATTCTTGATATCATGCGGATTCGCATCCACAAAATCGTTTATATAAATATCCATCCCCAATGGTATTGGGTATTGCGGGGCTTCAAGCGTAATATTCCAAAGAGGGAATACAAAGAGCATTAAAGACAATAATGCGCCTACTATCATTACAATTCTTGACTTTATCATGATTTGTGAAATAAGTGTCAATGGTTAAAAAGCGGGCAGGTCTTCGACACAACCCGCTTTTCGTTTGAAAGAAAGAATATTCGTTAATGGCAAGTTAATCTCCCAATGACCAGGAAAGGTCAATGTTGGAATTTGCCGGGGAAACCCGTATATATCCCTGCATTTCTTGATGCAATGCAGAACAGAAATCCGTGCAATAAAAGGGCCAAATGCCCACTTGTTTGGGCTCCCAAACAAAGCTTTCGGTCTGTCCAGGCATAATTAAAAGTTCAGAGGTATTGGCCCCGATTACGCTCATACCATGGGGCACATCGTAATCCTGTTCCAAATTGGTAACATGAAAGTACACTTTGTCACCTACTTTGACACCTTCAATATTATCCGGATTAAAATGGCTTCTGATCATGGTCATGTAAATATGAACCTCATTCCCGTCGCGTTCCACTTTTACATTGGCATCTGAAGTGGTCGCATATTTATGCTTGTTCTTTGATAGTTCAAAGATTTTTTTGGAGTTCTTGGCCACTATATCTGCGGCAATTCCTGCGGCATAATGGGGCTCGCCAATTGTCGGAAAGTCCAACAGCAGTTCCATTTTTTCTCCCGAGATATCATACAACTGGGCTGACTGAGTGACCTCGGGGCCCGTTGGCAAATATCTGTCCTTGGTAATTTTGTTCATAGCCACCACATACTTGCCAAATGGCTTTCTGGAATTTCCGCCAGGAATCATCAAATGCCCTACGGAATAATAACAAGGCTGTCTGTCTACCACTTCCCAAGTGCCCAATTTCCATTTCACAACTTCCGATGAAATAAAGAAAGTGGTATATGCATTTCCTTGGCCGTCAAACTCGGTGTGCAAGGGCCCAAGTCCTGGCTGACTGACCGTACCTGCCAAAACATCCTCAAATTTTAAGATCGGAATGCCGTAGGCTTCCCCATCAAACTTTTTACCTTCAATAGCGGCCAACATTTTTGTAAATGAATGTACTGTTAAGTCGGCAGATAACTTACCGTTCCCTACAATGTATTCACCTGATGGGTCTACATCGCAACCATGAGGGGACTTTGGCGTAGGTAAAAAATACACGGCACCGGGAACATCTATGGGATTTACCACCAAAACCTCTTTTTTCATGGTCGAAGTGGCGGTGTGGGTTTCCTCATCGTATACGTTGTGCGCATAATTGGTGGGCATTTTTGTACCACCACCATTGTTGACATACTCTTCAATTTTTTTCCAGTTTACCGCGGCGATAAAATCCTTGTCGTTTTGTGATGCATTTACTTCCAGTAAGGTATTAGCCTCTTCCGTATTATAAGTGGTAAAGAAAAACCATCCGTGAGAAGCACCTCTGCCCGGATGTGAAAGATCATAATCAAAACCTGGCATGAGCAACTGGAATTTAATATCCATTCTGCCATCTTCGGGGGCAACACTGATAAAGGAAAGCGCGCCCTTAAAGTTTCCCTTATAGTCTTTTATAGGCATGTCCCTTTGCGGGATCGGCACTGAAAAACGGGTACCCGCAACTACATATTCGGTATTCTCCGTAACAAAAGAGGAACTGTGGTTACCCGCACTATTGGGCACCTCTATGATTTCCGTGGTCTCAAAAGTCGTCAAGTCAATTTTAGCGATACGAGGCGTATTGTTGCCGTTGATAAATACCCAACGACCATCCAATTCACCACTGGTCTGTGATATATCTGGGTGATGCGCGTCATCCCAAGGTACAAATCCGTGAGAGGTGTTCAACATAGGTTTGGTTTCCTCGTTATATCCGTAGGCCTTTTCGGGATCCTGAGAAAACACCGGAATCACTTTAAAAAGTCGGCCCGATGGCAGGCCATAGACTGATAACTGCCCACTAAATCCGCCGGAAATAAAGGCATAATATTCATCAAGTTCACCTGGTGCCACATAGACTCTTTCTGCTGCATTTGAAGTCAAAGCTCCGCTACCGGCCGTCTTACTTTTCGGCTGGCAACCAGTGAATATTGTAGCAATCCCTAGAAGGGCCGTTGCGAGGATGTTTGTTTTTTTCATTTTTTTTTGGATTTTATCGTGTTATGGTCATTATCATTCTGTTGGTGGTAGTATTACCTTGTCGACAACATGTACAATTCCGTTTCCGGCAGGAATGCTCGCAATAATTTTTGCGCCTCCGATGTACACATCTTCCCCTTGCACGGAAACCTCTACGTTTTGGTTATTGGCCTGGCCCAATTTTTTAAACTTTTTCAGAAAGTCCTTTGAGTAGTTGCCCGGAGTTACATGGTACTTGAGAATATTCGCCAGTGCGTTCTTGTTCTCAGGTTTTAATAAATCTGCTACAGTACCTTCAGGTAGCGCATCAAATGCGGCATTGGTGGGGGCAAAGACCATTAGGGGACCGGCATTGACCAATGCGTTTTCCAGTTCCGCTGCCTGCACGGCTGCCACGAGCGTGGTATGATCGGGTGAACCAATTGCCAATTGCAGTACATTGGGTTTTGAAACGTCGTCCTTGATGAATGCCTGTCCTTGCCTTTCAGCACCTGAAGAAGCAACTTTGGTACTTTCAGTAGCATCGGCTTGCGGTTTGGACTCGCCTTTACAAGCGAGCACTAAGGCCAAAAAGACTATGCACGTGAGCATTATTTTACCGGGAATGGTTGATTTCATGACATTTTATTTTAAGGTTCTAAAATATTCAAGTATACTTCTGGCCTGCTCCTCGTTCAATCCTTGATTGGCCATGGGGGCTCCGTTGAATTCTGCCATTAACTCTTTTGCCAACGGATCCTCTTTCACCATCACTTCTGGGTTCAATATCATATTCATGACCCATTCCGGAGTGCGTCTCTCAAGAATATTGTTGGGTGCCGGGCCAATGAATTTCTTACCGACCCTGTGACAGGCCATGCACATTTGGTTATAGACTTCCTCCCCTTTCTTGGCCATGGCTTGGTCAATATCTGTATTCAGGGTCACGGATTTGACCGGGCCAACACCCCTGTTCGTTAGTTCTACCCTTATAGAAGCAGGTGCTGCGCTCGCGGACGTAATTGCATCAGTTGGTTTTTCCGTCATTGTTTTTGGGCGTTCCACGTTAAAGCCGTCTTGCTTCTTATCTTCCTTTCCGCCGCAGCTTGCCACGAGCATTGACAAAAGCAGAATTCCACTTTTAAGCAATATTTTCATCTGAACATTTTTTATTGGTTTCTAGGCCAAAAGTATTGGCAATCACCATGCGAAAACATGACTTTCGTCATGTTAAGGATAAAAAGATACTTTTATCCTTAATTAAATAGTAAAATGCACCGCAGGCATAAAAAAGCCACCTAAAAAGGTGGCCAAAAAGAATCCTATGGGAAAGAACGACTAGAATTCCAGCTCAAAATAGAGACTGCTCGCCTCATTTTCCTCGGTGACATCTTCTCCTTTTAAGGTTTCCCCATCCTGGTTTTGTAGGGTAAGGTTAAGTTTCCAATAACCGGTCATAGTGAGTGAAAGTTTTCCATTGTAATCTTTTGAAGAAGCATTGTAACTAAGATCAACATTGTTCGGTGAACTATGGTTGCCCATTCCCGGCATTCTGGGATCAAGGGTGACCTTATAATTTTCCACTATTGAAAAAGTCATCATGTCCTCCATTTTGTATAATATGGCAGACAGGTCGTTCACCGCCACCAAAGGTTCAAAAGGCATCATCGCCAAAATATACCGCACATTGTCCGTACCCATAAAACTGGCAACGCGTTGTTTACCATCTACCGGTAATTTTACTTCAATACGTTCGGTAGATGTGTACGACTGACCCTTGATCACATAGTCAAAGCTCAATTCCCAATATTCCTCGGTATTGCCCGCCATTTGAAAAATGGCATACCCTTTATAAACGGAGGCATTATCCGTTTTAACAATGTTGGATGCCGGACAGGAATGCATCATTTGGGTCATATGCATTACAGGCTTCCAAGTCAATTCGGCATTTGAAACATATTCTTCGGTGGCATTATCCTTAATACGAACGAACAATTCATTGTAACCTACGGTGAATTGATTTTGTTCCGAATATATTTCAATGCGATGATTGTTCGCCGTCATGCTCGTCAACATAGTATATTCAGATAATGGATCCTCTGTGACCAAGATAGGGTCGCTATCTTCAGAACTGCATGAAATTAGGGTCAGGGAGACCAATAATGCTATCAATAAATATTTTATGGTTTTCATATATTATTTTTTTAATGGACTTATTAATTGTTGTTTTTCAATGATTGTTAATTAAAAGCGTATGAAACGGTGGCAAAAAAATTGCGGCCCATTCTTGGGATGTTTTTCCAATCTGAATAGGTAGAATAATATTCGTCGAAGATGTTCTCTACTCCAATTCTTGCGAACAGTGAATTGTCATTGAACACGAAGCGGTTTCCCAGTGTCAAGGACAACACGGCATAGGCATTTGTCCCATCCTCACCATAGGTAGGATTATAATGTACCTGTTCCCCATTTCCTCTCAGCGTCAAAGTGCCCGAAAATCCGTTCTTGGCATAATGAAGGCTTGAACTGTAGGCCAACGGACTGATAAAAGGGAGATTGCCACCCTCGGCATCGGTACCACGATGATAAGAGATTACCCCTGTCCATCTAAACCCTTGTAAAAAACCGTACTCCGAATTGAATGAAACATTATAAAGATCGGCATACGCCAGATTCCTATAAATCTTTACGCCATCGGCCCCTACGGTCATGACACTTAATGAAGGATCAATTTCCCCAATGATATAATCGGACACCCGAAAAAAATTGCCCTCTACCCCTACTTTGAAATGGTCGTTTCCCTTGGTCAATTTTATATTGGCCTCAACCGATTTTTCATTCTTCAGGTCCGGATTCCCAATATAATCGTGATTGTCAAAACTGTTGAACAGGTAAAAACCAAAACCTTCCGTCACCGAAGGTGCCCGATCGCCATAAGCAAGTCCGGCATCTAAATTGAACAAATCAAACTTCCTTTGCAGCCTGGCCGAGACACTTTTTAAATACCGTGTCTTGGCTTTGGCCATATTTGGGTAAAAGATCCGTAAACTGTTCAATCCAAATGCATCGTTCACATTGCTATTCTGCATGGCGATACGTGTTGAAAGCTTCAATGTAGATGGCCACAGTGCAATGGCGTCCTCGGCATAAAGCCCAGCATTCAACGTATGTACATCGGGCCATGTCAACATGAACATCGGTTTTTCATCGGGATTGTTGGGGTACATGGTCATTTCCGCCAGGGACTTGTTATAAAAACCATCCCATTTGAACAAAAATTGATGTTTATCACCACGCAATTTGGCCTGCGAATAGAAACCGTAGGTATCGCTCCAACCTGGCATATCCATCCGGATGGGCACATCGGGTCTTTTGGAATCGTCCATAATATGGGTAACTGTATTGGCATATAGTTTTGTTTCCCAATCGGAAAGATTCCATACAAAATCATCTTGCACCCAACTAACAGAACCTATAAAGGCCCGCGCCAAGGAAACATCCATGGTCAACGCCGGGTAGCCCACATCGTTCGCCTCGTCAAAAATAAAGGTGGATAAAATCCGTTTCCCGTCATCCATCTTGTAACCAAGGTTCGATGACAGGTTCAGTTTTTCAAATTGCGAATACGCAACCTCTTCCCCTCCACCGGCATCATAGTTTTCGGCTTTTCTGTAAATGATGTCGGTATCCACAAAGAGCTTTTCTTCCGAATAATTTACCTCCGCACCTATAATTTGGGCATTGTTGCCCGATTCGCCCCCCATTTCCAAGGAACCGATGAGTCCGGTAGGTCTAAAGTTGCCCTTTTCCAGCTTCATATCAATCGCTCCCCCAATGGTAGAACCATTTTCAGCACCTTGCTGTCCACTGGAAACATGCACCTCGGACAGGTTGGAAACATCCACATAAGAGGTGACCGGGTCCATTTTATCGGTACAGGCCCCAAAAATGCGCATGCCATCAATGGTGATGGACAAACGTTCGGAGGCCATGTCGTTTAGAACGGGCTCCCAGGCATACGCACCCCGCTTTATCATGTTCACCTTTTGTGAGGATTCAAGATATTCATCCAAAGTGGACAAGGGCTTGTGGTGCGTATGATGCTCCAAGGCATTTGTATAATTGGAGATGATAATGACTTCCTCGAGGTTAATGGGCAAAATGGTATCGCCACGCGTTTCGAAATGTTGTTCCTGTGCGCCCATGCTAAAACTGAACAGAACGTACATGGGTATGATTGCAGTCCTGAGGACATGCTTAGGCCTTATCCACATTGTGACATGTGCATACCGGCCATATTGGATATTCATTTGATGTATGTATCAAGTTAGTACTTCATAACGGGTACATGACCCCAGTGGGAAGAAGTCCCCACATTGGTTTCAAGTACAAGTAAAAACTAGACCCGTTCGGGAGGTTGTGAAATATCGGTGGTGAATAGATTGGAAATCAATTTTTTCGAAGTGGTAAAATTATTTTTCCCGAAAGTGGAAAAACCGATGCCAATAACTATTCTAGGTAAGGGCTGAATAAAAACTAGTTGTACGATTTCTGTTTTGGAACGCTTTTCTTCAAATGGATTCTTGTCGTTCCTTGACTCCTTGGCCAATTTTTTGGCCAGATAGCACTTGCCATCGCAATTCATGGCAGGCTTGTCCTTGTTCTCGCACAGTACATTTACAATGTAATCGTAGTTTGCAATATAATCCACTATGGGCCAAAGGGGCTTGACCAACATAACCAAGGCAACGCATAAAACTACAAATTGCTTCATGCCGCAAAGATATCATCACAATTTGAATTGAAAACATGATTTGTATCATATAATCCCAATTTGTTGGCCACATACTTCCTGCAACCCAAAATATTTGGTATTTTAACTGGGTTAAAAGTTTACATCCATGAAAAAAGATTCTTCCAGAAGGGGGTTCCTAAAGAAGGCCGCTTTAGGTTCCGCCGCTTTGACCTCGGCCCCTTTGATTTTCGCATCCCCTTACGACCAAAAAATAATACTCCCAAAACACTACGAAACCGCCCATTACACCGCGAACGACCAGATTCAACTGGCGCTTATAGGTTCGGGCATCCAAGGAATTTATGATACCCGGGCCGCCTTGACCGTTGACGGGGTGAAGTTGGTGGCCGTATGCGATCTCTACACCGGCCGATTGGACCGGGCCAAAGAGCTTTGGGGAAACGAGTTGTTCGTAACCCGTGATTATCGCGAACTCTTAAAGCGAAAGGATATTGATGCCGTCATTGTAGCCGTACCTGATCACTGGCACAAGAAAATCACCATTGATGCCCTAAACGCTGGAAAAGCGGTGTACTGTGAAAAACCGATGGTACAGAAATACGAGGACGGACAGGAAATCATTGCGGCCCACAAAGCTTCGGGGAAAATATGCCAGATCGGGAGCCAGGGCCTGTCCTCCCTTGGTAACGAAAAGGCCAAGCAACTTTATAAAGAGGGTGCCATTGGGGACATGGTGCTGTTGGATATGTACAACGACCGTTATTCGTCCGAAGGCGCATGGCAGTACCCCATTCCGCCCGATGCCAACCCCAACACGGTAGATTTTGACACCTTTTTGGGAAGGGCCCCCAAAATACCTTTTGACACCACGCGGTTCTTTCGCTGGCGCAACTATCGGGATTACGGCACAGGGGTTGCCGGGGACCTTTTTGTGCATGCCTTTTCCACATTGAATTTTATATTGGATTCCCACGGGCCCAACCGGGCACTTTCCACAGGTGGACTGCGCTTCTGGAACGACGGTCGCGACGTTCCGGACGTTACCCTTACCTTTTATGATTATCCCAAAACGGATACGCATGCCGCTTTTAATGCCTCTTTTCGCGTGAATTTTATCGCTGGTGGCGGTGGTGGCGGCGGATTCAAAATGGTGGGTACCGAAGGGGTTATGGAAGTAGGCCAGAATTCGGTAAAGCTCACCCGCTCCAAATTGGACAGGGTGCCCGATGGCTATTCCATGATCGCCTATACCGAAGCGACCCAAAAGAAAATCAGTGCCGATTACGCCGCACAGAATTTGGAACCCAGGGCATCCGAACTGAAAACCGGGGAAACCATTTGGGAAGCACCCGAGGACTACAAAGGGGGCCATCACGATCATTTCTATAATTTCTTCCAGGCCATTCGCGGCAAGGGACAAATTGTGGAAGACCCCATTTTCGGACTTCGGGCCGCCGGGGCGGCCTTATTGGCAAACACAAGCTATTTTGAACAAAAACCCGTGAATTGGGACCCGAATGCCATGAAAATGGTCTAAAACAACTACAACATGAAAAAACTAGTACTTGCCCTTTTGGGAGCCTTCTGTATCCATGCCGTTTTTGCGCAGGGCGAAAAAATAAATGTGGTCGTTTTCGGGGCGCACCCCGATGATTGTGATATTGATACGGGCGGCACCGCCATCCTCTTTGCGAAAATGGGGCACAATGTAAAATTCGTTGCCCTCACGAACGGGGATGCCGGGCATCAGGACAAAGGTGGTGGGGAACTAGCGAAAATACGCATTGCAGAGGCCCAGGAGGCCGGAAAACGTTTTGGCGTTACCTATACGGTGCTGGACAACCACGATGGGGAATTGATGCCCACGTTGGAGAACCGATTGAAAGTGATCCGGGAGATACGAAAATGGAACGCGGATATCGTTATTGCCCCACGGCCCAATGATTACCACCCCGATCACCGGTATACCGGAATTCTGGTGCAGGATGCCGCCTATATGGTCATCGTGCCCAATGTGGCCCCCGAAGTACCGCCTCTAAAAAAGAACCCGGTTTTTCTGTATTCGGAGGACGGATTTCAAAAACCGAGTCCCTTTGAGCCCGATGTAACCGTCATCGTCGATGCTGTTTTTGACCAAAAAGTCTATGCGATGGCCGCCCACGAGTCGCAATTCTTTGAATGGCTCCCATGGACCTCGGGCGACCTGGACAAAGTGCCCAAGGATGAAAAAGCACGATTGGAATGGTTGGCCAATTGGCGTTCCGCCCCATTGAGCGACGCCACCAAGGCCGGACTCAAAAAATGGTACGGCGACAAAGGGGCCAATGCAAAACATGTGGAAGGTTTTGAAATCTGTGAATATGGGAAACAACCGAGCGATGAAGAATTGAAAAAGCTGTTTCCGATGCTCGGGAAGTAATTAATGAATGCATTTCACATATGAGCCTTTGGGCACAGGACCCGCGTTACCCACACCGAGTATGAATTGCCAGTAACAACAAAGAACACGCAATTAAAACTCAAAACAGATGAAAACTAAAATGAAATCCTTTTTACTGGTCTTCACCCTCATAGGTCTTACAAGTTGTAAGACCAGCCAACTGAAAAATGCCTCCATCCCCGAAAAGGGCCTATTTAAAGTAGCCATCCTGTACCCGAACGGAGAGGACAAAACCTTTGACTTTGAGTATTATGAACAGAAACACATGCCCATGGTGGCCGGGTATTTGGGCGAAAATTTAAAATTTTAAGAAATTGACAAAGGCATCGCCGGAAGAACCCCTACCGAAAAAGTGCCCTTTTTGGCCGTGGGCTATTTTTATGTGTACGATGTTGCTGCATATGGCAAAGCGATCGGGCAGCATATTGATACCATTGTGGCCGACTTTAAAAATTATACCAATATTCAGCCAGTGGTACAGATCAATGAAATTAAACAATTGGTGAACAATAAATAAGAAGGGGTTTAATTACAGGCCGGTTTCTGATTCCATAGGTGCCATAAAGGGCTAAAAAAGTGGTTTCAAATGAGTGGGAAGTAATAAGTGAAAAAATTAAGTTGACCAAAAATTCTGAACGCTCCCCTCGCCTATTCTTTTGCCAAACCGGCGCATGAGATCTATTCGCAATATTTTTAAGGATGTAAAGTGCTCAGGAATGATCGGTATTCTCTTTAACTTGTCAAATGACTTTATCTAAAAAGCAGTCAAGAAGCATAAATTAGGTTATATGAAATTACGTCTTGTTTTTATCGTCCTGGTATGTATGTCGTGTAACGATACATCGAAGTCAAAGGAAAAGGGTGCCGATGCCACTGAAAAGGTAGTATCCGCTGTAGTTGACGCTCCTTTCCCCGAGGAATTGGTACAGTTCACGACTGGGTCTAAAAATCCGGTATTTGAAGGTACGGGAGCAAATACTTGGGACCAGGAAATTCGGGAAAGAGGCTATATCTTAAAGGAAGATGGTAGCTACCACATGTGGTATACAGGTTTACGCCCGGGCGGCAAAGCGCTCGCCCTTGGTTATGCGACCTCCCCGGACGGAATGGCATGGACGCGTTATGCCGATAACCCCATTTTTGCCGAAAGCTGGACAGAGGACATGATGGTGCTCAAAGTGGGTGATACATATCATATGTTTGCAGAAGGGAAAGGCGATATTGCCCATAGGCTTACCTCCAAGGACCGCATACACTGGAAAGATCATGGGCCATTGGAGATGCGTACTTCTGCCGGTGCTCCTTTGAGTGAAGGGCCCTATGGTACACCCACCGTTTGGAGGGAAAACAATGTTTGGTATTTGTTTTACGAGCGCAACGATCTGGGGATATGGTTGGCTACTTCAGAAGACCTTGAGGTTTGGACCAATATACAGGATGATCCTGTGATTACCATGGGACCCGAAACATACGACCAATTTGGGGTTGCCGTAAACCAAATTGTAAAACACATAGGATGGTATTATGCCTACTACCATGGCACCGCTTTTGAAGACTGGAGCGAATGGTCTACCAATGTGGCGGCCTCAAAGGACCTGGTACATTGGAAAAAATACGATCAAAACCCGATCATGGGCGAGAATAGGTCCAGCGGCATTTTGGTGCAGGAAGGGGACCTGTTCCGATTGTATACCATGCACAATAAAGTGGAAGTTCATTTGCCCAAAAATACAGCGGCAAAATAGTTTGATGGCTATTTTTATGTGTACGATATTGCCGCATATAACAAAGCGATCGGACAGCATAGGGATACCATTGTGGCCGACTTTAAAAATTATACCAATATACAGCCGATGGTACAGAACAATGAAATTAAACAGTTGGTGAGCAATAAATAAGTATTGGTTTACATTACAAAGGCTGCATTTTCATCTACCTACTCAACACTCATAAACTACTTTTTAGTATCCAATTATTAGAATTCCTTTCAAAGGAAGTCTTATTCTATCACTAGCATAAAGAGTATCCAAAAAAGATATTACTTTTTCAAAGTCTTTACCTGACTTATAAATGTTTCTAACCGCAATTACAAGATATTCAACATCATGCATTACTGAGGCTTGAAAAAGGTCTTTTAAAAATTGATAATTAGCGACTGCTCTACCAGCTTCTACTTCTATTACAGTTTTATATTCTTCATTTAAGCCATCAGCTTCAAAGTATTTGTCAAGCTTCCCATTTCGGCCAAATAAAACAGGTACATGAATTCTATCCGCTCGCTTTTTTGATTTTTCAACATCATAACCAATTAACTCAAGGCCATCGCATACGATTGATAAGACTTCATCGCTAGAAAATTCATGATTCTCAGATTTAATCTTTTCCTGGTGGCATTCAAAAACTTCAACTACTTGGTTTAAATGGGGAGGAATTTTGTCTGACTTCGGAAAGTATTGCCAATTAATCATTTTAACAAGTTTAATTAGCTCCTACTCGAATTGAATTCTACTAATTTATTCCAATCAATTTCCCCACTATCAAAGCAGAAACTTTGGGAGAATTCTAGAGTGAATCTATTTAATATTTTCGAATAAGACTCTAAAAACTCCTCATTCTTTTCTTTGGCTTTAAAGCCTATTGGAATTATTAAATCTTTGTATAGTTCATCATCATTGGAAATATAAGCCCAAAATGATTGCCCACAATATTTGTACAAATCTCCTTTTTTCTTGTACTCAGATCTTTTTGATGACCTACCATAGCAACATCCATTAACAGCAACTACATTTATTCCCCCACCTGATGTTTTTAGCCTTCTTCTAGCGGAATCAAAATTGTCTAACATTTTTTTCCAAGAACTACTATTTGACCAATCTGGTCCAGATTTGATTGTAATTATTTGTCTCGCTCCGTCCTTATCAAATTCCAAATCAATACCGTCCATACCGGATTTCCAACCACCGTATACTTTTTGATTAACGAATATAGCCAACCCTTCGAGCCAATCACCAAAAATACCTTCTTCACTCGATGAAACCCATGCATCCAAAATTCCTTGAATAATCTCAGATGCAACCAAAACATTTTTAGCTTTAAATAAATAGGGGTTCTTTCTTTTTAGAATTGTATTTAACTCTAGGTCATCCAGTTTATCTATTCTTTTCCTATGAAAAGTACCAATGTTATCCTCAACGTATTTCTTTACGTCATCAAGATTTAAATCATTCATTAAATGACCATTTTATATTGATTCATAATTTTTAAGATACTTAATTCCCAGTTTCTGTCATCAGTATTTGAATACCTAGAGTACTTAAAATCTTTGTATTGAATTGACATCTTACCGTTCATATGATTCAAAATAGCTTTTCCTACGGCCTTACCTAGTCCAACTGGAACAGCATTCCCAATTTGCTTATACTGTTCTATTAGACTACCTTCTATATTCCAATCATCAGGAAATTGCTGAATTCTTTTGTATTCTTCGACAGTTAATGGCCTATTCTTTTCAGGATGCGCCAAATCCGTTGCTGGCATGGCAGGGTGTGTTACCAAAGTTGGGGAAGGTTTGTCCCAAGCTAACCTTCTTAAAAATCCAGTTTTTCCACCGCCAGAATAAAACGATTTACCCATGGCCTCTTTCTGTATTTCTAATGGTAAATCCTTCCAATATTGACCTGGGCCAAGCATTCGATAATATTTAAGACGCTTTTCTGGAAAATTGACATGATTATCTGAATCAGAATTCATATTTGCAACGGCACTTTTAAAAGTTGTCCATTTTGGTAAACCAAATTCACCATTTTCTGAGTGAGTAGGCTTTAAATATGGAACTATGCTGCCATCACGTGAAGCAACGATAATCACTCTTTCCCTTTTTTGAGGAGTACCAAAGTTTGCCGAATTGTAAAGATTGAAGCTTACGCCATATCCATTATCTCTTAATGTATTAATAATGTTTAATAATGCACCACCTTTTAATTCCACAAAACTTAAGTCATCAAAGTCTTCACCTCTTTGATTATGTGGCCTATGTCTTAAAGGTGCAGATAAAATACCTCTAACATTCTCGATAACTGCATACTTTGGTCGCAATTCGAGTATCCTGTCTATAAATTCTAAAAAAACATTACCCCTCTCATCTTCAAATCCTTTTCTTTTGCCCGCTGTACTAAAAGCTTGACAAGGTGGCCCACCAATAATTAAATCAATTTCATCACTTTCTTTGAGTCCCGCCTTTTCACGAATATCCCGAGCACTGAAATCACGTATATCGCCTATTAAAGCTATTTCGGGCTTATTCCGAATTATCGTCTTTCTACTGGCTTTGTCCACCTCACAGGCCAATATTGTTTTGAATCCTGCTTTTTCAATACCTAAATCTAGGCCCATTGCACCTGTAAAAAATGAAAGGGCTATAGGTTCATTAAACTTTATTATATTTGTATTTTCTTGAATAGAAAATTTTTTATCATCGGTTTTTCCGCAACTATTATTAGATTTATAGTATTCAACTTCCTCCTCATTAACAAGCCAAGAGTTTCCAATTTTTTCTCCGGATAATTTTTCATACCGACAAAGATTTCGAACCTGTTGTGGGGTAAGATTTAATTTAGAAGCAGCTTCTTTAATTGTTATTCTGGTACTTTCCATTTTTTCGTTAGCGAAAATATTTATAGTCCAAATATATTAAGGCACTATAAGAAATCCTAGGAAAATATTTCCATTCCACAAATTTTATTAATAACCAATTATTTTATATTTAAGGTGTTCATGAATCTCGAAGCTAAAATGCTTATGAAGTTTTTCAAAATAGCAATACCCCTATTTTTGTTACTGTTTTTGTGTAGCAACGCCCATGCACAACTGGTCAACATAGAATCAAAACGCATGCAAAAAGACTCCATTCGCTTTGCCCTCAAAAGTGATGTGTTACTTAATTATACCAACAACAATGGCGATTATATCTTTCAAGTTGGGTCCAACCTCACCACCCAATTAAAATCAAAGGACTTAAAGAAAATCTACTTTTTTATTGGCAACTATAACCTGATCCGCACCCAAGGCCAAGATTTTCAGAATTCCTGGTTTTTGCATCTCCGCTACAATCAAAAACTCACGAATTTGTTTCGTTTGGAGGCCTTCGTGCAAAACCAAAACAACACCTTGTTGACCATTACTGGCAGAAACTTGGTAGGTGCGGGCATTCGGTTAAAGTTTATTTCAACGGAAACTACCAAGGCCTATTTTGGAAATTCCTATATGTATGAAATAGAGCGCATAGATGTGCTGGATCAGCAGTTCTACAACCATAGAAATAGTAGTTACCTATCCATGAACCAATCCTTTAAAAAGTCCCGATTGGACTTGACCGGCACGGTCTATTTTCAGCCCTTGTACCGTGCCATCCAAAACCATCGCATTTTATGCCAACTAAAGTCCGAACTGCCGATTTCGGAGGTCATCAAACTTTCGGCACTTTACAACTATTTCTACAGCAGCCTTTCCCAAGATTTGGAGTCTGATCGGTCCTCCCATTTAAGTTTTGGGATCACCTTTGAAATTTAAGGGACAAAGTCTTTATCGCTAAACTAAACCAGGGTAGTTGTACTTCTTGGCGATTGCCCGTAAACAGACCCCGCCAACAACCAGATAAAGGAAGTCGACAAACGTTCGGCCTCTCGATCGGTTTCGGCAACAATACTATTGAGGCCTTTGATCACATACGGTTCTTTTAAGTGTTTTGATAGTTGACCCCCCCCTTATCATCAGTATTTAGGCAAATAGCCTTCAAATCGTATCATTTTACTGGCATCTTGCTGGTAGGTTATCGGTTTGGGATCTAACCAATCAACCAATGCATCTTTAATGGCATAGGCAAAAAAATGGTTCCCCGAGGGGGTATAATGCCCAATGAAATAACGCTTCATATATTCCTCTAAAGAAAGATTGAAGTTTTTGAAGTCCTTCAAATGTACTTCGTTCATATCAAAAAACCGATACCCGTTCGATTGGATAAAATCCACTACTTCTTGGTCATATCGAGGTGCTCCCATGACCATTGATCGAAAAACACCAAAGGGGTCAAAATGGACCAAAAGCAACTCTTTTCCGTGTGCCTTGCAAAATAGATCGGCTTTTTTTAAAATATACTTTGTGGCCTCGAAGGCATACTTATTTTTCAACGAGGTTGCCGTTTTCACCATCCGTTCAGTACTTGAAAAATCAATTATTGGAAGCCCCAAAATACCCGCAAGTTTTTTCAACCCTTTTGTATCGATATCTGAATTGACCATGTCGGCACTAAGCAAGTGTAGCTGCACCATCAAATCGTCTTTCAGGTTTTCATACATGAACTCTGGATCTGACATTTTGTAAAGATCTTCTTTGACCGGTATTCTGTTTTCTTTTTCCACTAGTTTTCCGGTATCAAGGTCCATCTCTATATTAGCCCAGAAATTGCCATGGAACATATACCCGCCGTAGTCGTTCCATTGGGTATAATAGGTAGCATAACGACATCGGAAGACACTTCTCATATAGTCGTCGCCCCACATGTATAGAATTACATATTTTGAATCGTTATCCACTTTTTCGCGCCGTAAAAGTCTTCGATAGGCCTGATATATGCCAAAACCGCCCATACCAAAATTTTGAACGGGTTCACCAAAATGCCCTGCCAGATATTCTTGCCAGGTTTCACCATCGCTTACCTGATGGCAATGTGTAAAGCTATTGCCATAGGTGTTTATTCTACAGGGTTTATTGCTGTACAAGGCGTTGGTTCTTTTGCCATCTTGCATGACGGTGGACAACGTTGAGCTATTATCTATGCCATCATGTGGCATATAATTTCCTAAAATATAACCGACTTCTGGATCAAATTGTGCCCATGAATTTTTATGAAGAAAAATGTCAAGCTCCTCTTTAGGAACGGCACTGTTTCTGAGATATTCCGCATACGACTTTTTGCCATTCTTTGCGATGGCACCGCTAAGAAAATCTGGAAAAAGGGAAGCGCTGCCCATGGTCATAATAGCTCCTAATGTATTCGATTTTAAAAATTTTCTTCGGTGCATTGGTCGATTTATAGAAAATAATGGTTAATTACTAGGCTCAGCATCAATGCGTTCGCTTTATTAAATATAAGGATTATAAACGAAAACTATTTTCGATTTTTAATGCCTTTTCTCTCTTATAATTTGGGATAGCCCTATAATCCGAAAGACAAAATACATTTGAGATATAAACCCAGCCACAGCGGGCCTATGATCGGTATCTTTTAGGAGGGGCTGCGCTATCCTTTTACATATCAACGATTATGTCAGGTTGGCAATTAAATTGCGGGATCCAGCGTTATGATAAGGTGAAATTTTGACCCATATGAACATCCGTTCATTTTTTTAACCGCAATGTTCTATTTTTGCCACATTAAAACAAAAACACATGACCTTATTACTTATGGCCGCAGGGAGCGGAAGCCGCTATGGAAAGTTGAAACAGTTTGACGGCCTGGGCCCCAACGAAGAATTTTTGATGGAATTCAGCATTTTTGATGCCCTAGAGAACGGTTTTGACCACGTAGTGGCAATTACCAAGAAAGACAATGTAGTTTTTTTAAGGGATCACCTGTTGGCCAAATTGCCAAAAAGCATCAAGTTGGATGTCATTGCCCAAGAACTGATGGACATCCCCGCAGGTTGTTCGTATTCCGGGGAACGTCTGAAACCCTGGGGAACCGCCCATGCCGTTTGGACTGCCAGAAACCTCATCAACAATCCGTTCGTGGTGATCAACGCCGATGATTATTATGGAAAAGGTGCCTTTAAAAATGCGGCGAAGTTTATTCAGGACCCCGCCAATAAAGATGCCTACGGACTGGTAGGCTATACCCTAAAGGACACCCTTTCCGAACACGGTTCGGTATCGCGGGGCGTATGCACCGCAGATAAAAATGATACCCTGCTTTCCGTAGTTGAACGCACCAAATTGGAACAGAAAGGAAAGGTGGTCGTCGATGAGGATTCAGGTCTTGAATTTACCGGCGACGAATTGGTGAGCATGAACTATTGGATCTGCCGACCCTCCATTTTTGAAGCCATTGAAAAAGATCTTAAATCCTTCCTTCAAAAGGGTGAAAATCTTGAAAAAGGGGAGATCTATATCCCTTTTGTAATTCAGGAAATGGTCCAAAGAAACGAGGTGAAGGTCAAAGTGGTGCCATCCGGTGGAAAATGGTTTGGCGTTACCTACGCCAGCGATCGTGAAATGGCCGTTGGTCAATTGCAAGAAACCACCGATCAAGGAGGCTACCCTGCCCCTTTGTGGAAATAGTCCTTCAATGCCGATGGTTGTATCACATCTTGATTTAGCGGGTCAAATACTGCAACACTTTTCAGTTGCACAAAGGGCCTATTCCTTGGAAACAATCAACAATGGCTATATCAATGACACCTATTTGGTTTTGGACGACGACCGACCCCAATTTATTCTGCAACGCATAAACCGCAATGTCTTTAAGGATATTGAGGGTCTTATGGGCAATATTGCCATTGCCCTTGCCAAACTGGATAATACCAGCTACACAAAGATAACCCTCATAAAAACGACTGCGGACAAAACCCACTATGAAGACACAAGCGGGTATTGGAGGCTAATGACCTATATTGACCAAACAACGGCCCATAATAATACCACGGATCCCAAAGTAGCCTTTGAGGCCGGAAGAATAATAGGAAGATTTCATCAATTGCTGGAAGATTCCCCATTGGAAAGTTATGTAGATACCATTCCACGCTTTCATGATCTGGACTTGCGCAAGCAACAATTTGAAAAAGCCTGTTCCTCTGCGCGTATGGAAAAAAAGGAAATCGCCAAAAACGCCATCGATTTTGCCCATCACATTTTGGATAAATTGAAGGAACTTTCCAATACGGATCTATCCGTGCGTATTTGCCATAACGATACCAAATTGAACAACATCCTCTTTTCAAAAAAGGATGACAAAGCCTTGTGCCTGATTGATTTGGACACACTGATGAAAGGATATTTTTACTACGATTTTGGGGATGCGATCCGTACCATTGCCAATGTCGCCCCCGAAGACGAGCAAGATCACCATAAAATTACCTTTGAGAAACCGCTTTTTGAAGCGTTCATAGCTGGTTTGGCTTCCAATGGTGCCTTTTTGACGAAAGCCGAGATCAAGACCCTACCGTTAGGTGCTGTTTTTATGCCCTTCATTCACGGACTTAGGGCGCTAACGGACTACCTCAACAATAATATCTATTACAAGGTCTCCTACGAAAATCAAAACTTAGATCGTTGTCTGAGTCTTTTTGACTTTACCCAAAAGGCGTTGAACGAGTTGGAATATATGGAGCAGATCGTACAAACGGAGATAAAGTCTGTCGACTAGTTAAAGCCCAAGAACGGCCCAATATTTCTTGCTAAGTGACTAAAGGTTGTAAAAACGGATGGCGTTCGTGCCCATGATGGCATTCTGCTCCGAGGTACTCAATGCCGAAAGGTAGTCGGTAACAACCGAAAGCACTTTAGGGTAGTTCCCGGCAACCAAACAAACAGGCCAATCGGAACCATACATGATCCGCTCGGGACCAAAAACCTCCAAGACTAAATTCATATAAGGGTGCAATTGTTCCGGCTTCCAGAGTTGATAATCGGCTTCCGTAATCATTCCCGATAATTTGCAATGCACATTTTCATGCTTTGCGATTTCTTTCATCAGTACGGCCCATCCATCAAAAAAACCATCCTTTATATACGGTTTCGCTAGGTGATCGATCACAAATTTTTGATGTGGAAAATGTTTTACGAATTCAAGTGTTGCTCCCAATTGATGTGGGAAAACGAGAATATCGTACACGTAGTTGTTCTTTTCCAAATAACCGATGCCGTTCATAAAATCGGGCCGCAAGAGGAAATTGTGATCGGGTTCCCCTTGAACAATATGGCGAAACCCTTTGATTTTTGAGGCGTTCCTATAGGTATCGAGTTGGTCATCAATTTTAGGATCCCGAAAATCGACCCAGCCAACTACTCCCTTTATAAAATTGTTTTCATTGGCCAGTTTGAGTAGAAAATCGGTTTCGGCCAATGTTTGGTCGGCCTGTACCGCCACACAGCCGTCAATGCCATTTTGAGCATATACCTTTTGTAGATCGGCCGGGAGAAAATCCCTTCGGATTACGGCCATTTCGTCATTTATCCAAGAATGTTTCACTGGATCGTACTTCCAAAAATGCTGATGTGAGTCTATTTTCATTCCGGAATTATCTTTAAAATTTAACCATCGCTTTGATTACTCCACTTTCAGGGTTTGTCCAGGTATCGAAATTGGAAATCATGTCCTCAAAACGAACCTCGTGGGTGATGAAGGAATCGATAGGGAATTCACCTGTTTTCAATATGGAAATGACATGCTCAAAATCTTCCAAGGTTGCATTTCGGCTACACAATACACTCGCCTCCTTGGCATGCAAGCTTGGGTGATGGAATGTCAACCCCCCTTTTGAAAGTCCGACCAAAACAAATTTTCCCCCGTGGGACATATAATTGGGTCCCGATTCCAAGGCGCCTTTGTGACCGCTCGCATCAAAGACCGTTTGGGCCAGATCGCCATGGGTAATCGTCTTAACGCTTTCAATGGCATCGGTTCCGCCCAGTACCACATGGTTCACCCCTATTTTTTCCTTGGCATAGTGCAATCGCTGCTCGTTCATATCAATGGCGATGGTCTTGGCACCGGCGATCTGGGCCAGTTTCAAGATCCCGATCCCAATGGGACCACAACCGATTACCACAATGGTTTCCCCTGCTTTTAGATTGGCCCTTCGTATGGCATGGGCACCAATGGCCAAAGGTTCTACCACGGCCATTTGATTATCGGTCAAATCATTTCCCGGAAGTAACAGTTCTACCGGAAATGTAATCCGTTCCTGCATACCCCCATCCGAATGCACGCCCAAAACTTGAATGCTGGTGCAGCAATTTCTTTTTCCCTGACGGCAAGCTACACATTTATTGCAGCTTATATACGGCATGATAACTACATTATCCCCCGGTTTAATTCCCTGTGGATTGCTATCGATTTCCAGGACCTGCGCCGCCAACTCATGTCCCAAGATCCGCGGATAGGAAAAAAACGCCTGATTTCCGCCATAGGCATGTATATCGGTGCCGCAAATACCCACTTTATTAATTTTCAAAAGGGCCTCGCGCGCCTTTCTAATAGGCTCTCCCTTTTCTTTCAAAAGAAACTGACCTGGTTTTTCGCAAACTATATATTTCAATGGACCGTGAATTTTAAAATTGACAAATGGGCATTGCTAGCCGGTCTGAAATTAAAAAAAGAATACCATATAAACTATTCTCCAATTGTGATATAAACTATCTGTTTCTTCAAATAGCTTCATAGTGCATGCATGACCATACGTACCTAAAATTTATGAATTTTGATACAAAAGCCTTGTATTTCGTCCATTCTGTACAATGATTGGTCTACATTTAAAATTATGGGCAAGGTCGTACATTAATTGCCTATTTTTAATACTAGTAACCAGACGATAGAATAAAGATAAAAGACCCGTCCGTACCGGAACGGGCGGACAACAGGACAAAATACTGATTGTCACTTGTTTCCGGTATTTTATAACGGTCTATAGCCCTCGGGTTAATATATGAATTGAACAATAATAAGAGCCCAAAAATGAAAATGTCTTTAAAATATGTAGTCCTATCAATAGTAATTATTTGTGCTGTATCACTGGCAAAAGGTCAAAGCACTGGGATGACCGCCGATACAGGATGGATTTCACTTTTCAACGGTAAAAATTTTGATGGATGGAAAGTTGGTGAGAATGCGGCCACATTCACCATTGCGGATGGTGCCATCAAAGTTGCCGAACCAAGGGCGCACATATATTATGATGGGGACGTAGAAAATCATGACTTCAAGAATTTTGAATTCAAAGCCACCGTGATGACAAAACCGGGTGCCAATTCTGGAATTTACATTCATACCAAGTACCAAGAAGGGGGTTGGCCAGGTCAAGGCTATGAAGTTCAGGTGAACAATTCGCAATCTGATTGGAAACGTACCGGAAGCTTGTACAACATCGTTGATGTAAAGGAAACCTATGTAACCGATGATGTTTGGTACACTGAATACATCAAAGTTGAAGGTAAACGTGTCATTATCAAAATAAATGATACCGTCGTTGTGGATTACACAGAACCCGAAACCCCATTGCGTGATGAAGGCCAGAAGAACAGACTCCTGTCGCATGGCACCTTTGCATTGCAAGGCCATGACCCGGGAAGCATTATATTCTACAAGGACATTATGGTAAAACCGTTACCATAACCAGTAGGCCTTAAACATCTATTCTTCTGCCGTCCAATAAATTAATAACGCGGGAACCATATTCGGCATTCTTTTCGGAGTGGGTCACTTGAATGACCGTTACCCCTTCATTGTTCAGTTGCTTAAAGAGTTCCATAATGTCCTCTCCTTGTTTTGAATTCAGGTTTCCCGTGGGTTCATCGGCCAATATCAATTTCGGTTTGGAAATGAGGGCACGGGCAACGCCCACTAATTGTTGTTGACCCCCGCTCAGTTGTGTTGGGAACAGATCTTTCTTTCCCACAATATTAAATCGGTCCAACATATCGGCGACCAGTGATTTCCTCTCGGAACCGCTTATTTTCTTGTACAACAACGGCATTTCCAAATTTTCATAGACCGTGAGCTCATCTATAAGATGATATGCCTGAAATACAAAACCTATGTATTGCTTATAGAGATCCGCACGATGTTTCTCTTTCAAAGTATGTACCGGCTCGTCTAAAAAGCTATATTCCCCTTCGTCGAAACCATCGAGCATTCCTATGACATTCAATAAAGTGGATTTCCCGGAACCGGAAGGTCCCATAATGGAAATGAACTCCCCTTCCTCAACTTGTAGGTTGATGTCCTTTAAAAGAAAAACACGTTGTCCCCCTTGTTGTACCCATTTAAAAATATTGTTCAGTTGTAGTAGCATCGTTTTATTGTTTAATTTTTTTTTTAAGGTTCCCTTTTTTTTAAAGAGGATAATGAATCTACCAAAGGCAGAGAAAGGGGAGATTTTTCCTGTAAACATGTTCCCCAATCCCTCCGTCCCGCCAAAGGCGGGCCACCTCCCTATTAAAAAAGGGAGGAGCTTTTATCGATTTAGATTTTTACATTTTTAAAATTTTCCTTTATTTCCATTAGTACGGATGTCAAGTTATCGAATACCATTTTATTTTCGAACCGGATAACGGTGAAACCTTCACTTTTTAAGTATTCGGTTCTCTTTTCATCATATTCGGCAGCCGTGGGGTTTTGATGTCCTTCCCCGTCGAGTTCTATGATCAGTTTGTCAGATGCGAGATAAAAATCGACAATATAATTGCCAATGCTATGTTGTTTTACAAACTTCTTTCCGTCCAGTTGTTTGGCTTTTACATGTTTCCAAAGAAAGGCCTCTGCCGGGGTCAAGTTCTTTCTTAGTTCCCTTCGGTATTCCAGGAGCTCCTTTTTACTATGGACTTGCATTTTTTTCATTGCCGTTTTTTCTCCATTTTAGCTCCCACTTTGAAAAGAGGGGAGCTTTTTTGCCCATCAAAGACTACATGTTCAATATACTTCTTTTTAGTTCTTCCCTGAGGCTCCCCTCTTTTTTAAAGAGGGGTGTCCAACTTGTTGAACGGGGAGATTATGTCTCTACATTTTGATATTCCTTTAATCATCATTTTATCAATCATTCCCTCCGTCCCGATACATCGGGCCACCTCCCTTTAAAGAAGGGAGGAGCTTTCTTGCCAATCAAAGATTATATTCCCATTATTCTCTTTTTTAGTTCTTTCCTCTGGCTCCCCTCTTTTTAAAGAGGGGAATGAATCTGCCAAAGGCAGAGAAAGGGGAGATTTCTCTTGTAACATGTTCCCATGCCTCCAACCGCATACATCGGGACACCTCCCTTTAAAAAAGGGAGGAGCTTTCTTGCCAATCAAAGATTACATTCTCATTATACTCTTTTTTAGTTCTTTCCTCTGGCTCCCCTCTTTTTAAAGAGGGGAATGAATCCGCCAAAGGCGGAGAAAGGGGAGATTTCTCTTGTAACATGTTCCCCAATCCCTCCGCCCCGATACATCAGTCCACCTCCCTTTAAAAAGGGATGAGCTTTTTTATTCCGTTCGTAAACTTTTGGCCGGATTTGCAACTGCCACCCTTATAGCCTGAATACCAACAGTTGCAGCACCAATAAATAAGGAAATTGCACCTGCCAAAGCCAGCAGCCAAAAAGATAGTTCTATCCGATACGCAAAATTTTGAAGCCAATAATTGGTTCCCAACCAAGCAATTGGCACAGCCAGAACATAGGCAATGATGATCAATCGTAAAAAATTTCCAGTATGTAGCACCAATATTTGCGAAACCGTTGCCCCTAAAACTTTTCTAACCCCAATTTCTTTAATGCGCTGATTAATTGATAGATGCGCCATACCCAAAAGACCGAAACAACAAATGATGAGAGACAGAACTGTCGCAATATTGACCAATTTTTGCCATTGCTGTTCTTGTTTGTATTCGTTTGCGTTCAGTTCATCTAAAAAATCGTATTTAAATACCGCATCCGGCATGGTACTACTGTAAACTTTTTCCAAAGCAATAATGGCTTCTTGCTGTTTTGCCTTTTGAAATTTGATTAAAATATTCCCTATTGGAACTTGTAACATAGAAAGTAACAATGGTTTGATGGGCTCTCTTAACGAACCAAAGTGAAAGTCTTTTACTACCCCGATTATTGTTCGATTTTGATCGCCTTCCTCATTTTCCACCAATTTTATGGATTCTCCTACAGGATCAGATAAATTGAATTCCTTCACAAAAGTTTCGTTTACTATAACTGAATTTGTTGGATCAGTTGTAAAATCGGAAGAAAAATTTCTCCCCAAAAACAATGGAATTTCAACATCGGCCAAGTAATTCTCATCAACGCGCATAAGGGAAGCTTCTATTTCCTTATTGTCGAAAATTACTCTTTCTGAAAAATGATTTTGGACATAAGATACCGATTCTATTGTCGGTTCCTTAAACAACTCTTCTTTCAGAACCTTACCGATAGCATAATAATCCCTATTCCCCGAAATAGTTGTAGTAATAATTTGGTTGGGATTATAACCTAAATCCTTGGTACGAATATAATCCATCTGAGAATGGAACACCATGGCCGCAATTAGCAAAAATATGCCTAAGGAAAACTGAAATATGACCAAGCCACGACCTGCAAAACTTCTACCACTCCACTTCACTTTATTATAAAGAACCTCTGATGGCTGTAGCTTAGATAGAACAAAAGCGGGATAAAGACCTGTTAGTAATATGATAGACCCAAAAATTAAAAATAAGTACAAACCTGATTGAAGATTAAGCATTTGTGTAAATACAAATTCTTTGCCCGTTAAGGAATTGAAAACAGAAATCAGCAGGTTTACCGCCAACAGTGAAAGCAAAAACGAAAAACCACATAATACAGCAGATTCTATAAGAAACTGGAAAATAATTTGGGCTTTGTTGCCTCCTGTTATTTTTCTGATTCCTATTTCTTTACCTCTTTTAATGGCCGAGGCAATACTTATATTTACAAAATTGATTCCTGCCATTATCAAAATAAGTAAGGAAATGGCGATAAAAACTACAGAATATATGGGGTTGCTCGTGTTAACGACTCCAGACTCAATATTAGAGCTGTCTCCTGTCACAAGTGGATTCAAGTGCAAATCCACAATATTTTGTAAACCATAATTTATCTGTGAATCGTAACCGTACAGCGCGATTTTTTGTTCCACTTGGTCTTTGGCGTGTATGGCGAATACACGATTCAATTTCTGCTGTATGGCGGCTAAATCTGATTTAGGTTCTAAAACCACAAAGGTTCCCAAATAAGCACTTAGCCAATTAGAGTCGATAAAAGCAAGTTCTAGAAAACTGAAAGGAAGTAAAATCTCAAATTGAACGGATGAGTTTTTTGGGGGGTCTTTTCCAACCGCAGAAATCACCATAGGTTTTTTTAAACGCTGAAAAGAAGGGTCGTTGTTCATTCGCAACACTCTGCCAACCACATCAGTAGAGTTAAAAAGTCGCAAAGCGGTATTTTCCGAAATCACTACCGAATTCACTTCGTTCAGCGCTGTTTTAATATCTCCATGTAACAATGGAAAAGTAAAGACATCAAAAAAGTTAGTATCGACGAAGAGTATGTTTAACTTTAGGGTCTTTTCTTCAGTGGAAACCTCGTTGAATATTTCACCACCCATTATCCGACTGTATTGCTTTATTTCAGGTACGGCATCTTTAAAGGCCTTCCCTTGAACTTGACCAGTCGTACCAACAGTTTTTGAAATTGCTCCCTTATGTTCCACCAAATTGGTGGTGATGCGATATAAGTTGGGATTATTGGCATGAAAGTCATCAAAACTATGTTCATCGCTCCAATAGATTACTGCAAAAAGCAAACAAGTAATTGCCACAGCCATACCCACAATATTTATCAAGGAATAGAACTTGTTTTTCCCAACATTTCGGAAAGCGATTTTTAGATAGTTTTTTAGCATGATAATTCTCTTTAAAATAAATACGCCTCCTTACATTAATTGAAAATTTCCCTGTCTTCATTTATATTCTTGATCAGGGCATCAACATAGTTGATAAACATGGGGTCGGTTGTCTTTTTCTTGGCGGACTCACAAAATTGTAATGCCTTGCGCTTGTCTTTAAGGCGATAGTGGCCACTGACCATTCCCAAATGCGCATAAAAAGCATCAGGGTTTTGACCGTAATTGGATTTGAAAATCTTCATGGCCTTTTCATGCTGTCCAATTGAATTAAGTTCAAGGCCGTAAATGGTCAAATCTTGTGCAGTACCTAGCGGAATCGCCTTTTGCATAATGGAATCGGCTTCTACCTTCCTGTCCAATTTTTCAAGTAGGCCTGCATAGGTCGAAAGGGTCTTAAAGTTGGATTCCCCAAAATAGGAATTGATCGAGCGATCTGCCCAGGTTAGCCCTTCCTCTAGATTGATATTATTAACCAGGCAATAGTTGGCAGCAAATTGTAGGTTTTGCCAAAAACGGTAGAAGATTCCTGAATTGACCTCTTTTCTTAGGGACTCTATTTGAGTTTGCTGCAGGTCTACAGAAACCTTAAAGGGCACCTTTACTTTCTCCCATTGCATTGAAATCACGGCACTATTTTCGGTTTGGCCCTCAAATTCATATTTGAGCCTTTCCACACTTTGGTCTTGATGTAATACAGGTACATTTACCCGCAGGGCATCGTCTTTTGCATCATAATAAAAGCTTCCCCACGCGGTATTGAATTTAGAGAATACCACGGTGGCACTATCAGTATCCATGGCAATAAAAAAACCGTATTTTCCTTTTGCAAGGGGCTTGTTTTCTACCCATACATCTGTGCTAAATTCAATAGTTGTGTTCTCGTTTGCCCCTGCCCGCCATGGAGCGGCCTTGCTAGTCCCATAGTGCAGATCGGCAAAGCCATAATGCACCAACTTGCCCCAAATTTCACCTTCGCGGCCATTTACCTGTGGTCGTGAATAGTCTATTTTTACAGTAGTGATCCCAATATTCTCTGAAACAGAGGCCTTTTTGTTCCCATCGGCAGGAAAGGTAATTTGGCCAGTGGCCAAAAAAGTAGCCATCATAAAAGGCAAAGTGACTATAAGATGATTTTTCATTTTCAATTTGTTTAGATGTTCCTATTTCTTAAAATCTATTTTTTAACCGCTCCCCTCTTTGAAAAGAGGGTGTCCAACTTGTTGGCCAGGGAGATTGGACTCCTTGCGCTATTGTTTTTAACTTAAAAGTACCAAACTAATCCCTCCGTCCCGATACATCGGGCCACCTCCCTTTAAAAAAGGGAGGAGCTTTTTTGCCTGTCAAATATTGCATTCTTATTATACCCTTTTTTAGTTCTTCCCTCAGGCTCCCCTCTTTTTTAAAGAGGGGAATGAATCTGCCAAAGGCAGAGAAAGGGGAGATTGCTCCTGTATACATGTTCCCCTATCCCTCAGTACGCCCTAGGCGGACACTTCCTTTAAAAAGGGAGGAGCTTTTTTTTTTTGCCAATCAAAGATTATATTCCCATTATTCTCTTTTTTAGTTCTTCCCGCAAGGCTCCCCTCTTTTTTTAAAGAGGGAAATGAATCTATTAAAGGCAGAGAAAGGCGAGATTACTCCTGTATACATGTTCCCCTATCCCTCAGTCCACCCTAGGCGGACACCTCCTACAAAAAGGGAGGAGCTTTTTTTGCCAATCAAAGATTCTATTCTCATTATTCTCTTTTTTAGTTCGTCCCTCAGGCTCCCCTCTTTTTTAAAGAGGGGAATGAATCTGCCAAAGGCGGAGAAAGGGGAGATTGCTTCTCAAAACGTGATTTCTAATCCCTCCCTCCGCCATAGGCGGACACCTCCCTTTAAAAAAGGGAGGAGCTTTTTAATATTATTCCGACCTCAAACTCTTCAAAGGCTTTATCAATGTAGCCGCTATTGACTGATAACTGATAGTTAGAATGGCTATTGTCAATGCAATCAATCCCGCTAAAAGGAAAACTTCCCAGCCAATGTTGATGCGATATGCAAAGTCTTCAAGCCAACGTCCCATCAAATACCACCCGGCCGGAATGGCTATTACAATGGAAATCAAAATCAATTTCATAAAATCCCAGGTCAGCAGTTGGTAAATGCTCTTAAAGGGTGCTCCCAAAACCAAACGGATACTGATTTCTTTTTTTCGTTGTTCCACCATAAAGGCTGAGAGTGCGAACAGTCCCAAACAGGCCACAAATAAGGCAAGAAGGGCAAAACTGTTGAAGATGCCACCCATTTGGCGCACATCTTCGTGCATTTGTGCAAAATCTTGATCAAGAAATGAATAATTAATGGTCTGGTTGGGAACATTTCTGTTCCAAATACCAACAATAGAGGCCAATGCGTTCGCCACATCACCTTTGGAGAGTTTTACCGCAATAGATCCATCATCCTTCCCAATAACAAGGGACAGGGCCGTAATATCTTCCTTAAGTGATTTAAAATGAAAATCTTCTATAACACCTATTACAGTATAATTTTGGCCATTATTATTTAGTTCTTTTCCCAAAGGATTCTGCAGTCCAAGTTCTTGGGCCATTTTAGAATTGATAACAATGGAAGAAACCGAGTCGGAGGCAATATCCTTTGAGAAATCGCGGCCTTCCTTTAATTGCATACCAAAGGTTTTGATATAATCATAATCTACACGCCATATTTGTGCGGGAACACCACGACCTTCATCGCCCTCTTCCACATTCTTGAAGGTATTGCCATTTCTGCTTCCGCCATCAATTGGCAAATAATTGCTAACAGTAGCCTCTTTCACTTGTGGCAATTGTAAGAGTTGTTCCTTAAAATTTTCGGTATTGCGGCCTAGCACATGGGTGCCTTCCAAAATAACTACTTGATCTTTGTCATATCCCAATTTTTTGTTCAAGATATAGTCCATTTGATTATAAATGATCAATGTACCTATGATCAGGATTACGGAGGTCGTAAATTGAAATATAACCAATCCGCTCCTCAGTTTCCCACTTTTACCGCCTAGGGACAAGCTGCCCTTTAGCACATCAACCGGCCTAAAAGTCGATAAATAGAAAGCAGGGTACAAGCCGGCGATAACACCAATGACCAAGGCTGAAACTGAAATGACCGGCAGGAACCACCAATAATCCCAGGGCATGGCAATTGCCTTTGATGCAAGATTATTAAATGCCGGGAGCAAGAGCCATGCCAGCAACACCCCAATAATAAAGGAGATGACACTGAAGACTATGGATTCGATCAAGAATTGTGAAACAAGATTCGTTTTAAAAGCACCAACGGTTTTACGCAGACCTACTTCCTTGGCCCTATTTGCCGATTTGGCCGTGGACAGGTTGATAAAATTAATGGCCGCCAAAAGTAAGATGAATCCGGCAATAGCAGCGAACAACCATACGAACCGAATGTCGCCATGCTTTAATCCATCGCCCATTTTTAAATCCGATTTTAAATGTATATCGGTCACGGGCTGTAATTTATATTCAATGGTCTTTAAAACATCAATAAAATCTTGTCCACGGCCACGCTCAATTTGGGCGGGTATCACATAATTTTCAATAATCGAAAACATTTTTTTCTCCAGTTCCAGAATATTCGCCTTCTCATCCACCAATATATATGTAAAATAATTCTGATTGGTCCAACTCATATTAGTATCCTCTATAGGCAATAGGAAATCATAATTGAGATGCGAATTTTTAGGAGTGCTTTTTATTACACCTGTAACCGTATAGGGCTTATCTGATTTATTATCCAAAATGATGGATTGCCCCATTGCATTACCATTGGGAAAGTACTTTTTGGCCATGTTCTCAGATAGCACTATGCTTGACGGCCGGATCAGGGCTTCGTTCGGGTTGCCCTGCTCCAAAGGTATTTCAAGAATCTCAAAGGCCTCTTGGTCGACGAGCATGAAACCATCCTCAAAATTATTTTGAGTGGTTCCCGATACACGAATTCCCCGCTTTCCCGAACCAAAAATTTCGACGGTATTTACCTTGCCTGCCTTTTCTATCTCGGGGAAATCGGTTTGCAGGGCATCTGCGAAGGGCAGTTGAAAGTGTACACTTTTCATGAGTTCTCCTTTGAACATCCCTTGCAATACTACCCTATAAATTCGGCTTTTATTGGCATACTGTTGGTCGTAGCTTAGTTCATTTCGGATAAAAAGAGCTATCAACAAGCAGGCCGCAATACCTATGGAAAAGCCTCCCACTTTTATGATTGTAAAAAGTTTGTCCTTTTTGATACTTCGCCACGCAATTTTAAGATGGTTTTTAAACATGATTTTTGTTATTCGTTGATGGGGATTGTTTCATTCCGATCTTAAACTTTCAACAGGGTTCATTAAGGCAGCTTTAATGCTTCTGAAACTGATAGTGATAAAGGCAATACATACAGTAATCAGCGCGGCAAGTGTAAAGACCCACCATTCAACCTCTATTCTATAGGTGAAATCTTGAAGCCATTTATTCATTAAATAATACCCTACTGGAAATGATATGACCATAGAAATCACCACCAGTTTTATAAAATCCTTGGCGAGCATGCCCACAATTTGCGGTACGGATGAACCCAATACCTTTCGGATTCCTATTTCCTTAAAACGCTGCTGAGCCGTAAAGGTCACAAGTCCGAATAATCCAAGACAGGCCACAAAAATGGTCAGGAAGGCGAAAATTCGAAGAATGGCATTCATGTTCTGTTCCTTTAAATAGGTTTCATTGTACAGCTCATCCAAAAAGGCATATCCAAAAGATTCTCCCGAACCAAAAGAATTCCATTTGCTTTCAAGACTTGCAATTAGATTTTTCATATCGGCTTTCTTTGCTCTAATAATGAGTCCGTAATACGGATTGTATTTCATCATCATGGGCTCTATGGGCTCATGCAGCGACCGTGAATTAAAGTCTTTAACCACCCCAACAATCCTCAGTGCTTTTGTGGAGCCTTCATGATCTGTAGATTCCATTAAAGTTTGCCCAACCGGATTTCCTTCGAGTCCGAATCTTTTTAAGGCCGTTTGGTTGATAATGATATTGTCTTCTTCATTACCAAATTCCTTAGAGAAATTTCGTCCTTCCAGAAGATGCATTCCCAATGTTGGAATATAGTCCTCATCGATATTATATACCCTAGCCCTTAATTTTTGGGAACCCTCCTCGCTAGAAGAAACCATGGCGCCAAACTGATCTGTGGGTCCTGCCGGTGTAAATGCCGAGATGGTACTATTCAGTACTTTTGGGTCTTTCTTCAGTTCCTCTTTAAATTCGTTTAAGTTGTTGCCCAATAAGCCGGCATCCCTTATAACCAATAAACCATCACGGTCATAGCCTACATCCTTGTTTTGAATATAATTCATCTGTTCGCTCACCACCAATGTGGCAATAATCAGGCAGGCCGAAATCGCAAATTGAAAAACGACCAGTCCACTACGAATGCCTTTACTGCTCCCTGAGGTAAACCTATTTTTTAGGGCTTGGAGCGGTTTAAAGTTCGACATGAAAAAGGCAGGATATCCCCCGGCAAGAAAACTTATCAACAAGGTTAAAAGGAGTAATGCTACTGCGAATTGTGGGGTCACTATTTGACCAAAGGTGAACGTTTTATTTGCCAATTGGTTGAAATAGGGAAGGGAAATTGCAAATACCAAGACCCCAATGGCCATTGCGAACAACGTAGCCAGAAAGGATTCCGTCAAAAACTGAAAAATCAATTGTCCCTTTTCAGAACCCAAAACCTTTCGCATTCCTACTTCCTTAACTCTTTTTGAAGCACCGGCCGTGGACAAATTCATAAAATTGATACAGGCGATCAACAACATGAAAATGGCTATGGCGGTGAACATGTACACGGTATTTATATCCCCGCCTTCTTCATACTCCCCGGACACATCGGAATACAGGTGAATTTTGGTAAGGGGTTGAAGGAATAGGCCAAACTTATTTCCCCGGTTTAGTGATTCTTGATAGGTAATGCCAAGAGCCTCTTCAAGCTGAGGGGCCAAATATTTTTTGGTTATTTCAGGCAATTTTGATTCGAGCGCATTGATATTCGTTCCTTTTGCCAACAGCAAATAGGTGTGGTAACTTCCGGTAAGCCAACTTTGGTTTTCTGCGTCTTTGTTGCCTTTCATTGATGCAAGCAGGTCAAAGTGAAAATGCGAATTTTTAGGCATCTCGGCAATCACACCGGTTACCGTATAGAGTCCACTATTATCTATGTAACCCGAATTACCGTAGACCCCAACATCCTTAATATCCAAGGTCTTGTTTAGGGGGTCTGCGTCACCAAAATAGGCCTTCGCCTGTTCTTGTGTCAATACGACAGAATTGGGTTTGCTCAAAACCGTATTCAAGTCCCCTTTTATGAGGGGAAATGTAAATACCTCAAAAAAATTGGGATCTACCAAAGCCAATTTGCCTTTTCTCAAGGTATTGCCATTGTAAACGACCTTGGTTCTGTCGGACAATTTCAAAATACGGGTAGAGGATAATATTTCGGGCAATTCTTGAACAATTGCTTGACCCACGGGTGCCATTACCCCGGATTCCTTAATGATTTCATCCCCCATTTTTGCATTCAGCACTACTTGGGCTATTTGATCAGACTTGGTATTGAAACGGTCGTAGGAAAGCTCGTCAACCACAAAAAGAGCAATGGTGAGGCAGGAAGTTATACCGAGTGACAGTCCGATTATATTAATGGAAAAGAGCCCTTTATTCTTTAAAAGGGTCCTCCAGGCTATTTTGAAATAATTTTTGATCATGGTTCTCTTTTTCATTTTTTAATTGCTCCCCTCTTTTTAAAGAGGGGAATGAATCCGGTAAGGACGGAGAAAGGGGAGTTTGACCTGCGAGCAAGAACGATAACATTCTACTTTTATCTTATCCCTCCGTCTTCCCGCCAAAATATGCGGGAATCCACCTCCCTTTTCTAAAGGGAGGAGCTATTTTATTTATTCAGACCTTAAACTCTTTACCGGGTTTACAATAGCTGCTTTGATACTTTGATAGCTTACGGTAAGTATTGCAATACCTATTGCCAAAAGTGCCGCCAATGCAAGTATCCACCAACTGACTTCTATTCGGTAGGTAAAATCCTCCAACCATTTATTCATGGCAAACCAACCTATCGGCAGCGAAATGACTATTGCAATAGCGACCATTTTGAGGAAATCGGTTGTTAGACGAAATGTTATTTGCCCGGCACTTGCACCAAGTACTTTACGTATACCGATCTCCTTGGTACGCTTTTGAGCGTTGAATGCTGCTAAACCGAATAGACCCAAACAGGCAATTAATATGGATAAAGTCGTAAAGACCATAAAGATTTGACCTAGTTTTTGCTCAGCTTGATAGGTGGAATTAAAGGAATCATCCATAAAACGATAACTGAAAGGTTGACCGGGCGCCATCCTATTCCATATTCCTTCAATACCGGCAATAGTATTTGAGTAGTCGCCAGGACCTAATTTTACGGCAATGTTTCCCGTAGAATTCCGCAGGAAAAGACCCAAGGCCCCAATTTCCTCCCGTAAAGATTCATAGTGGAAATTCTTGATCACCCCGATAACCGTGTAGAATTGTGGTGTGTCCAACTCAATATCCTGGGAAAGTCGCATTCCCAGAGCCTCTTCGGGGCCTACCCCCAAAACCTTCAGTGTTGATTCGTTTATAATCACTGACGTAGAATCGGTAACGAACTGCTTATCAAAACCGCGTCCCGCAACAAGCTCCATGTTCAAAGTAGCCATATAATCATGGTCAACGTCCCAGAGCTGCATTTGAATTGCGTTTTCTTGTTCTCTGGATCCCTCTTTAAAAAATGAGCTATTTGATCGGGAAGACGGTGTTGGCAAAAAAGAACTGATAGTGGCACTTTTTACCTGACCCAATCTGCCTATTTCTTCCTTAATTGTTGACAACTGACTTCCTACGGAGTGGGTGTCCTCAATAAGAAGCACTTGATCCTTCTTAAAACCAAGGTCTTTGCTTTGTATGAACTTCAATTGTTGAAAAACCACCAGCGTACTGATGATCAAGAAGACCGAAATGGCAAATTGAAAAACGACCAAAGAATTTCTGATAGTACCTCCCGCTACTTTACTCTGTCCACCGCCTTTTAAAACGGTGACCGGCATGAATCTGGACATAAAAAAGGCAGGGTAACTGCCCGAGAAAAGTCCCAATAAAACAGTGGCCGAAAACAAGATCAACCAGAAAAAAGGATTGGTAAATGGAATGGAGAGTTCCTTACCGGAAAGGTCATTGAAATAGGGAAGTACTACAATTGCCAAAATGAACGCAACTAGGAGCGATATAAAAGAAATTAAACCCGATTCGGTCAAGAATTGCCTTACCAAATCAATTTTATTAGATCCCAAAGTTTTACGTACACCAACCTCCTTTGCCCTTTTTAAAGAATGGGCCGTTGCAAGATTCATAAAATTGACACTTGCCAAAATGATCAGGAACAGACCAATAAAAGATAGTATGTACACATTCTGTATACTGCTATTGGGGCTAAACTCAGAATCTTTGTTCGAATACAAATGGATATCGGTCAGCGGCATCGTGTAATACCGCAGGTAATTGCCCGCCGCCTTAAAAGATTCTGCCGACATTCCGGGAAAATACTGCTGGGCCCATGGCAGCATATACTTTTCAAGCATACCTTGCAATGGTTCTTGAATATCCTCGACATTTGTGTTGGGCAATAACTTTATGAAAGTGAAATAGTTATTGCTACCCCAGTCATCCGGGCGCAGGTAAGCATATCCGGACAAGGCCATAAATACCGTATGGTCCCGCAGCAAAGAGTTTCTTGGAAAGTCTTCCATTACCCCGGTTACGGTATAAGTTTCCGAATTGTTCAATAACAGACTTTGGCCTAGCGCATTCTGCACCCCAAAATGTTTTTCGGCCGCCGATCTGGTCAACACCAAAGTTTTAGGCTCGACCAATGCGGTCTTTGGATCCCCTACCAGTAGGTCAATACCGAACATCTCAAAAAATGTGGAATCGGCGAAGGTAACATGTAATTCTTTGGTATTGGTTTGAGTACCGGTCTTCCGAATCAGGGCACTTCCTTGATTACGGAAACGAACGGTCTTCTCTACCTGCGGAAAATCCCGTTGCATGGCCGCAGCCATTGGTGCCGATGCTTCAGATGATTTCATTTCAGCTCCACCAAACTTAATATCCATGTCTATTCTATAAATACGGTCGGCATCGGCATGCATCTTGTCAAAACTGAGCTCATCATAGACAAATAATGAAATTAATAACCCTCCCGCAATTCCTATGGCCAGACCAAAGGTATTCAGGAAGGTAAAAAAGGGTTGTTTTTTTAAACTTCGCCAAGCGATTTTTAGATAGTTTTTATACATGATTTTTGTTTTTTGATTGATTGCTTTGCAATTCGCGAAACACGGTCAGAAAAAAGAAATCGATTTTCGTGCCATTTTCATAAAATTCTTATTTTCAATGTTTTAAACTAAAAAAAGTAACCGAAAGCAAATCAAAGTGTAAAATATTTGGACAGACTTTGTACAATATATTTACACGGCATATGTACTGTCGCGAGGCCTACTCTCTTAAAAGTCCTTGCCGCACCCGCAGTTAAATCAAAGAGAGGGATGTATCATGTTTTTAACGCGAAAAAGGAGCATTTGAACTCTCCTCGCCATTTTAATCGAAATAACTCCCTTCATCTGAAGGGAGGAGCTTTTTATTCCGTACGCAGACTTTTCACAGGGTTTGAATTTGCAGCCTTGATGGCCTGAAAACTTACGGTAACGACTGTTACCAACATGGCGCCGATAACGGCCAAGGCGAATATCCACCATTCTAGAAGCACATGGTACGGATAATCCTGTAACCACCCGTTCATGACATAATAGGCAATGGGCACCGCGATAAAACAGGAGATGATGACCAGCTTTAAGAAATCCTTGGAAAGCATGCGCCAAACACCAAAAACCGAAGCGCCCAATACTTTTCGAACCCCAATTTCTTTCGTGCGCTGTTCGGCAACAAAAGAGGTTAGGCCAAACAAGCCAAGGCAACTGATCAAAATGGCCAAGGCAGTGAAAATTCCCGATAGTGTTCCGATCCGTTCTTCCGAGGCAAATTTTTCCCCATATTCACTATCCACAAAATCATATTCAAAAGGAAGGTCTGGAAAATGTTCTTTAAAAACTCTTTCAATAACCGCAATGTTCTGATTGGCACTTTGATTGGGATTTAGGCGCAAATTATAATAGCTGGAATTCCCATGTTTATCATAAACATAGACCCCTTGTTTTACGGGTTCATAAGGCGACTGGGTTATCATGTCTTCGACAACACCAATAATCTTTAATGGCGGATCGGGGTCCTCCTCGTCGTCATCTTTGATCAGTTTGCCAATTGGGTCGGTCAATCCCATATATTTTAAGGCTGTTTGATTAATTAGTACGGCATTGGAGTCCGACGCAAATTCCCTTGAAAAGTCCCGTCCTTCAACTATTTTAAGGTTGAGGGATTTTGCATATTCGGGCGACACTTCGGTCCATGCCAGGTCTTCCTGAAAACCTTCCGGTTTCCCCTCCCATTCAAACCCGCCCCTATTGGACCAAATTTGAGTGGTAGGGCTGCTTGAGGAAGACATTTCAACCACTGCTCCAGAACCTAAAAACTCGGCCCTCATTAAATCGTACTTACCTGCGAAATCTTCACTGAATGTGGGAATCTGTAGTAGCCCCTCTTTGTCATAACCCACAGGGCGATTTTTCGCATGGTTGATCTGTTGCATAACGATGACCGTACCGATTATGAAAGCCACTGAAACAGTAAATTGCAGCACTACCAAAATTTTTCTGGGCAGACCGGCGTATTTGCCTGCTTTGAAAGTTCCCTTTAAAACATCCACTGGTTTAAATGAGGACAAATACAAGGCGGGATAGCTACCGGCCACCAAAGCCGTAAACAATATGAATAGCAATGAACTGATCCAGAAAGTGCCGCTCGCCCACGGAAAGGAAATTTCCTTTTTAGAAAGGTCATTAAATCCGTTCAAGGATACCAATACAATTATTATCGCCACAAAAAAAGCGAACAGTACCACCAAAAATGATTCGCTCAAAAATTGGTTGATCAATTGGTTTCGTTGAGAGCCTATTGATTTTCTGATACCTACTTCTTTAGACCGCTTCTCAGATCTTGCCGTACTTAGGTTCATGAAATTTATGCACGCCAAAAGCAATACAAATGCCCCAATTATTCCAAAGAGCCAAACGTATTTTATTCTTCCGCCCGTTTGCTTTCCATTTTCAAAATTGCCCCGTAAATACCAATCTTTCATCGGGAACAAAAATATTTGCGGATTGAATTCGGCCGTATCTTCGTTCAGATTTTTTTTCACGTTCAGAATCTTTTCGGTAACCTTTTCCATCGTGGTATTATCGGCAATCTCAACAAACATCTGAAATGAGTTGTTCCCCCATTGGTCCTCGGCATTTTTCATCCATTCCTGGGTAGCAAGCACCTTATCCCAGGGCATCAAAAATTCGGCATCGTGAAACGAATTATTAAACGGAATATCTTCATAAACCGCGCTCACCATCACATCATATTGATTGTTCACCTTCACAGTTTTACCGATGGGGTCTTCGTCACCAAAAAGCGCATGGGCTACGGATTCTGAAAGCATAACGGAATTTAGCTCACGTAAGCCGTCTTTCTCCCCTTTCAAAATAGTCAAGTCCAATAGTTCAGGGCCTTCCGACTGCATGAAATAACCTGTTTTGGACAGACTTTTTTCCTTGTATTTTAAATATCTGGAATTGTTCCAGGTTGACATGACAAGGTGTTTGAAGTTATCGGTATAGCCGTCACGCAGTGCCTTTTCCAAAGGTCGTGGGATAGCGGGCCCCGTACCCGTGTTCCCGTTAAAAGTCTGTGATTGATAAACTTGGGCGATTTTATCCTTCTTGGAAAAATAACTGTTGTTTGATACTTCATCCTGGATCCAAAGCCCGATTATCAAGGCAACGGCCATACCCAATGCCAGTCCTCCAATGTTTATGGCGGAATAGCCTTTGTTCTTTTTTAGATTTCTCCAAGCGATTTTTAGATAGTTTTTAAACATGGCGATTATATTTTGATTTGATGATGATTTTTTAAATAAGATCTTTCATATATATAGACTCACAAAATCTTAAAGTGTTTCACTCTGTGCGTAAACTTTTTACTGGGTTGGCGACTGCCGATTTTATGGACTGAAAACCAACCGTCAACACGGTAATGACCATAGCAAAAAATCCTGCCAGTACAAATACCCACCATTGAATTTCAATGCGATACGTATATTCTTCCAACCACCGGTCTATGAAATAATATGCAATTGGGGATGCGATCAAAAAGGCTATACCCACCAACTTTAGAAAATCTTTGGTCAATAATTGCACTATGGAATTGACACTTGCCCCGAGCACTTTGCGAATTCCTATCTCTTTTTTCTTCTGCTCGGCCACATAGGAAACCAGGCCAAAAAGTCCGAGACAGCTTATTAAAATAGCCAGTATTGTGAAAATCATGGAGATTTGACCCAGACGCTTTTCTTCGTCATACAATTTACCCACTTCTTGGTCAACAAATCGATAGTCAAAGGGAACATTTTCAACTGTGCCTTTCCATTGCTGCTCCAAATTAGTCAATAGTTGATCGTAATTGCTTGTTTCCGTTTTGAGGAAAAGCCAATTGGGTTCACTTTCCTTGTGGAGGAATAGTGGGGCTATTTCTTCTTTTAACGATGCAAAATGATAGTCTGCAACAACCCCGATAATATGCATCTCATCAGTTTCGTCACCAAAACTTTGTATAAGTCTTGAACTTAAGGCTTCTTCTTTTTTAATGTCAAAAGCTCTTAAAGTGGCCTCGTTTACAATAATCTGACCGGTGGTATCGGCAGCATTAAAATCCCTTCCCGCAACCAACGGAATATCCATCGTTCTAAAGTACCCATCACTTACGCCATTCCGTTTTACCAGGGTAGTGTTCTCCCTATTTCCACCGGGGAGGTAGAAGCCATTGTCCGCCAACACTATTTCGGAGGGGGAATAATTGCCACTGGATACTTCCAATACCCCAGGTACATTCAAGAATGCCGATTTTATGGACTCAAACTTACCGGAGGCTTCATTAGTGCCAATGCGGAGGGCCAATAAATTCTCTTTATTGTAGCCCAAATCTTTTTGCTGGGCGAATCGAAATTGCTGGACCACAATAATGACGGTTGCCACAAGACCAATGGAAACCACAAACTGAAAGACTACTAAGGCTTTCCGAAAACTACCGCTTCCCGATTGCAGCATGTTCTCGCTTTTAAGTGCCTCGACCGGTTTAACGGAAGATAGGATCATGGCCGGGTAAACTCCAGCTGCAATTCCTGTAAAAATGCCCAATCCGAACAACACACCTCCTATTTTCCAACTAATTACATCAGAATAGGTCAACGTTGCTGCAGTAAGTTCGTTTATTAGGGGAAGCAATAGAATGGTCAAAGGAATACTGATTAATACGGCAAATGCGGATAATAAAAGGGATTCGCCCAAAAACTGGTGCATCAGGGCATTCTTACCCGCTCCAGCCACTTTACGTACCCCGATTTCCTTTGCACGCTTGCTTGCTCTTGCGGTGCTCAGGTTTATAAAGTTGATACAGGCCACCAATTGTATAAAGAAGGCCAGTGTCAGTAAAAAGTAGAGGTACTTGATACTCGAAATGCTATGAATCTGATTCTTTCGACCTGAGGAATACAGATGAATATCCGTAACCCTTTTAAGGGATAGGATCTTATTGTCCATACCGGCATCGGACAGGTGTTTGGCGCCCTTTTCCTGTAAAAAGACAGGTAATTTTTTTTGTAGTGCTTCCGCATTGCCATTAGGAACCAATTTTATGTAGCTGTACACAAAATTATTGGTAGCAAAATCCTTGAAGTTCCGGACAAATGTTCCTATGCCGGGGGTACTCATACTTACAATATAGTTGGGGTCGAGGTGCGATTTTCCGTAAGTTTCATCAAACACGCCCTTAACGGTCAAGGTTTGGGCATCCGTTCCACTGCCCCAAATGACGGCTTTTCCTAGCGCATGTTGATTACCGAACATTTTCTTTGACAAATAGGACGAGAGCACTATGGCATTGGGTTCGTTTAACGCCGTTTCAGGCCGACCTTCCAAAAACTTATAGCTGAATACGTTAAAAAAAGTGGAATCGGCCATATACGCCCTGGGTTCATAATAGGCATCCTTACTTTCCGCTGCCCGGATCAAGTTACTGTAAAAGACATCGGTCAGCACAATACGGGTAGCCTCTTTAACCTCAGGAAAATCTTCCTTGATGGCAAAGGCAATGGGGGGAGATGCCGCAGCCGTATCAAGATCTTCTTTTCCATTGCGCTCTATCACCGTCTCGATGCGATAGATAGCTTCTGCCTCGTCATGGTGCTCATCGTACCCCATTTGCGCAAAAACATAGAGTAAAATGGTTAAACAACTCACCGTCCCTGCAGTTAGGCCTAGAAGGTTAATGATAGTTTGCTGTCTATTTTTGGTCAGGTTCCGCCAAGCGATTTTTAGATAGTTTTTAAACATGATCTTTGGTTTTTCTTTTTTAAAGCTCCCCCTCTTTAAAAAATGGGGAATGAATCCGCCAAAGGCGGAGAAAGGGGAGATTAAATCTCCTAATTTTATTTATTTTCCCTACCAAGGTTTCTTACCAGAGGCTTGCGCTTTCGATTCCTCCGTCCCGCTAAATCGGGCCACCTCCCTTTAAAAAAGGGAGGAGCTTTTCCTTTCTCACTCCCTTCGTAAACTTTTTACAGGATTCTGCATCGCCGCGTTTATGGTCCTTGTACCAACGGTCAACATCGCAATGGCAATAGCCAATAGTCCGGCAGCGACAAAGAACCACAATCCCACATCGATCTTATTGGCATAATTTTCAAGCCATTGCTTTGAGAAATACCATGCTATGGGCGATGCGATCAAGAAAGCGATCAGGACCAACTTTATAAAATCTTTTGTCAACAGCAGCGTAATCGAAGAGACACTTGCCCCCAATACTTTACGAACCCCTATTTCCTTGGTACGCTGTGCCACGATCAATAATGACATGGCAAATAAACCAATACAGCTCAAGGCAATGGCAATCACAGATCCACTTGTGATCATGGTGGCCATTGTTTTTTCCCGTTGGAAAGTCCGATCGATGTTCTCGTCTAAAAATGATCCAAGAAACTCAGCATTGGGCTCTATTTTTTTCCAGGCAACCTCAACGGCATTAAATGAATTGGCCATGCTTGCCGGTGCCACTTTTACATACGCATAATAAAGGCCACTATCCCTGTCAAGAAAAAAGGTCAGTGGTTCAATAGGTCTTGCCAAATCCTGAAAATTATAATCTTTGACGACCCCTATCACAGGATATTGAAGACTGTCGCCCATTGGCAAAAAAGCAGTCAATGGGTCTTCTTCCCCCAATTCTTTCGCCATGCTTTCATTGATAACTACACTATGGGTGTCCGTGGCATAATTTCGTTCAAAGCTACGACCTTGCACAAGCTCTAGTCCCAATGTTTCAATATATTCATAATCCACTATTAAACCGTTCGTTCTTACACCCCTGCCTTTGTAATCAAACCCATAAACACTGGAATACTGACTACCATCTTTTCCCCGGCCCAAATTGTTGTCAGATGCCGTTACTCCCAAAATATCGGGATTTCCGGCCAATTCGTTCCGCAACAACTCAACTGCTTCGTAACTGTTCTTTTTTCCATCAATGGGAAAAGAAAGTACCTGTTCTTTATCAAACCCCAGATCTTTGTTCCGCATAAATTCCACTTGTCCCCATAATATCAAAGTTCCGCTAATCAACAAAATGGCGATGCCGAACTGAACGACCATCAAAATATTACGCACCCGATTGCTACCCGAATTCTCCAATTTCCCCTTCAAGGATTGAATGGTTCCCAAACGGCTCAACAAAATTGCGGGATAGCCGCCCACTATTAAAGTAATCGGGCACAATGCCGTTAAAAGCATAAGAATGACCCATGGAGAGTTCAACATATCAAAAGAAACCCCCGTTCGGAAAATGACCTTAAACTCATCCAACATTAAAACGCTTATGAGGATCCCGACCAAAACGGAAGCCACGAATATGAAAAGACTCTCAGTCCAGAATTGAAAGAACAATTGTTTTTTTTGCGCTCCCAAGGTTTTGCGCATACCTATTTCCCTTAGCCGCTGAGTGCTTTTAGCAATGCTCATATTGATAAAGTTTACGCATGCTATGAACAAAATAAGAAAGGCCACACCAAGGATGAGATAAGGTACACTTCGGCTTACCTCGGCATACCCTTTTCTAAAACTTGTAAAATGAACATCTTTTAGGGGCAGTAATTTCAATTTTCGGAAGAGTCCCTCCGAGTCGGCTAACGCTCCGTCCCTTTTAAGATTTTCAATGGATTCTTTATAGTGAAGATCCACAAAAGAGCGTGTGTTCCTTTCAAATTGTTGAAGGGATACCCCTTTTTGTAATTGCAGATATACATCGTGGTATTGTGCGCCCCACTCTTCTTTGTTCTGCGCAAAACCTTCATTGTTTTCAAAGGGTATTGCAATTTCAAAGTCCAACGTATTTTGGGAATCCCTGTCCCCAACGACCGAGGCAATGGTAAAGGGCATTTCTTTGCCCGCGATCAGTATGTGAATGGTTTGACCTATTGGCTCTGAAGCCCCAAAGAGTTTATATGCGGTACTTTCAGTAATCACCACCGACGATTGGTCCTTTAATGGATTGCTGCGATCACCCTTTAAGGCGGGAAAAGTAAACATGTCGAAGAAATCGGCATCTACCCAAATCCCATCCAAATTGATTTCCTTGTCATGATATAAGGCCATGGCACCTTGTTGCAGAAACCGGGTAATTTTTGCCACGCCCGGTACTTCGGCCTGCAAGGATGGGGCAAATGGGGCCGGTTGCGCCGTACCCGCCTCGGACCCCTTTGGGGTTTGCTGCACCGAATAGGCCAAGTAAATATTCTTTCCATTCTCATGAAAGTTATCGTAGGACAGATCAAAAAATGCCGCCATGGACAGTAAGATGGCAACTCCAAAGGCTATGGAGAGTCCCACAACATTAAGTAAAGTGAAGGTTTTGTCCTTCATTAAGTTTCTCCAACCTATTTTTAGATAGTTTTTCAGCATGATTTTGATTTTTTGATTGACTTATAAATTTATTCTTCTTTCAATGACTCCACAGGATTTGCTATCGCAGCCCTAAAACTCTGCCAGCTTACCGTCAGCATTGCAATGGCCAATGCCATAATCCCGGCCAAGGCAAAGATCCACCAACTTATCGCAGTTTTGTAGGCAAAGCCTTCGAGCCATTGGTGCATGGTATACCAAGAAATAGGTACTGCCATCATAAATGCAAGACCTACCCACTTTATAAAGTCCTTGTTCAAAAGAGAGAGCACTTGGCCGGTAGTTGCACCGTTTACTTTTCGTATCCCGATTTCTTTTCTTCGCTGGATGACGGTATAGGAAGTAAGCCCGAACATCCCCATTGACGCTATTAGAATGGCCAAAACTGTAAAAATTTGGAACGCGGAACCAAAGGCTTTATCTTCATTATACTGTGCCTCAAATTTTTGATCCAGAAAAGTGTAATTAAATGTACTCTCCGGAAAGATCTCTTTCCATTTACCCTCTATTTGAGAAATTGTGGAGGTCATACCCGCAATCGACAACGCTCTTTGGTCAAGTTTCACCAAAATATTTCCAGTATTCGTCCTATAACGAATAAGCATTGGCTCGATTCCCGTTTTTAAGCCAAAATGGTGATAGTCTTTGATCACACCTGAAATAATCCAATCCTCGTCAAAGAATTTTACAGTTTTGCCAACAGCGTCCTCCATGTTAGATATTCCCATATGCCTAACGAATGTCTCGTTCATGACAATCTTATTGTCAAAGCCTTTTGAAGTTGCCTCAAAAGGACCTCCTTTAACGAATTTCATATCCATCAACGTAAAATACTCCGGGCCAACTGCATAATTGTACCATACTCTCGTATCGTCCCTAATACCGTTGGGAAAAGTAATTCCGACGTTGGAACTCAATTTATCATACCCCCCTCCAGGGTAAGTCTGTACAAGTACCGTATTACTGACGAAAGGAAAATTCTTCAACTCATTTTCCAAGGTTTCGAAGTCTTTGGTTATAAGCGAATCAGGCCTATTGTTCAATTGCCTTCCATTAAAGGCAACGACTTGGTCAAGATTTACCCCAATCGGCTGATCTTCCAAAAAATTAATTTGTTTGGTTACTACAATGGTTCCTGTGATCAAAATAATGGTCGCCAAAAACTGACCTATAATAAGACCCTTACGAACGATCAGGCCACTTCCCGAAGAACGGATTTTTCCTTTTAATGCCTTGGCCGGTGTATACCCGCTCAGTACAAAGGCAGGATAAATTCCAGATGCGACCGTTCCCAAAAGTATGAATGCCAGTACTGGCAAAAAATCCTTCAGATTCGATAGGCCAATGATCAATTCTCTACCTATATAATTATTAAAAAGAGGGAGTGCGATCAAAACAATAATCATTGCTATGCCAATAGCGACAAGATTCAATAACAAAGATTCCAAAAGCGATTGCAAGATAATCTGTGGCTTTTGTGCGCCGGCCACTTTACGGATTCCTGTTTCTTTTGCCCGTTCCAATGATTTGGCCGTAGAAAGGTTTATGTAGTTCAGCCAAGAAAGGACAATAATGATGAGAGCAATCGCCAACAGAAAACGCACCCTGCTTACACTCCCGTTCGCTTCTGCTTCATAAGGCTTATCGGAATATAAATGAATATCTTCCAAAGGTTCTATGTTATGCCTTTCAAAGGGCAATGCCTCTACCTTAAAATCCATGATTTTTTTCTTCAAAAGGGCGACATTGGTATTTTTATCAAGTTCAATGTAGGTAAAGTAGCTATTTCCTCTCCAATTCAATTCCCTAATTTGCGGAAAGCCTTCCCAAGACTTATAGGTATCAAAAGATATCAAAAAATCATTTTTAATATGGCTGTTTTTAGGAATATCTTTAAGTACTCCATTGACCGTAAATAGGGTATTACCACGATATATAACCGCCAATGATTTTCCTATGGGATCTTCATCCCCAAAGATTTTCTTGGCTAAGGATTCGGTCAGCACAATGGTAAAGGGTTCCTTAAGGACTGAATTAATATCTCCTTTTAGAAGCCGATATTTGAAAACATCAAAAATAGATGGGTCGACCAAGGCTCCTTCCTCCCCTACGATAGTGGTAGTCCCATTTTTAAAAGAAACCTCATTGAGACGTGAAAAACGTACAAATTCCTTTATTTCAGGAAATTCATCCTTGAGCGTTGGTCCACTTAGATTATACGCCTGTGCATCACCCGGCACAAAGACTCCGTCTTCGGTATAATCCATATAAACTCTGTATACATTTTCAGAACCCTCAAACTTGTCGTAGCTATATTCGTAGTTCACATACAACATAATCAACACAAAAGATGCAATACCAATGGCCAATCCAAAAATGTTGATAAAGGAATACAGTTTGTTCTTAAGCAGGTAGCGCGTTGCGATTTTTAAGAATAGGTTATACATAAAATTACTTCATTTAAATTATTCTGTCCGTAAGCTTTTTACAGGGTTGGCCAAAGCGGCTTTTATACTGTGAAAACTGACTGTAATCAAAGCAATCACCGCAACCAAAAACCCGACCCCTATAAAAGTCAGTGGATTTATGTCCATTCTATATTCATAATTTTCTATCCATTTGTGCATACCCAACCACGATAAAGGCAATGCAATGCATAAGCTGAGCAAGACCAACTTTAAAAAGTGGAACGATATCATGGAAACTATGCTATTCACCGTAGCACCCATTACTTTGCGAATGCCTATTTCTTTTGTTCGCATTTCTATAATCAGTAGGGAAATCGCAAAAAGGCCAAGACAGGATAGGAATATGGCTATTGCGGATGCAATCCCGAAAACGGTGGTCATAATAATCTCGCCTTCGTACCAGGCCTGTAAGTTTTCATCTAGAAATGAAGCCTTAAATTCGGCATTGTCAGTGAGTTTTTCCCAAACTTTGGAAATTTGTTCCATTACCAGTTGGGGATTTTCGGACCGAACCTTAAGAAAAATATAATTTATTTGTTGTGTGGCGGATAAATGGATAGCTATGGGAAATGTTTTGTCAGAAGGTGAATAAGCATTAAAATCAGGTATAACACCAATAATACGGTTCCCCAGCCCGGCTTCTTCCCCTCCAAAATATTTTCCAACGGGATCTGTTTCACCCATTGCCTTTACAAAACTCTCCGTAACCACAAAGGCATTGATGCTATCTGTCGGAAAGGCGGGGTCAAAATCCCTTCCTTCTAAAACAGGGATCTGTAGTGTTTTTAGAAAATCGAAATCGGCCAAGAGCCAATCGGCCGAAACCTGGTTCTGATTATAATCAAAACCCACGGTCGACCTAACGGTTACCCGATCGCGGCCCCTTCCCAAATTTCCTCCCGTTCCTGTAATGGAAACAATATTAGGATCATTGGCAAGTTCGTTCCGCATCCTGGCCAAAACTTTTCTGCCATCATTGCCATATCCCACAGGAATACTGATGACTTGTTCCTTTTCAAAACCAATCGGCTTTTCCTTTAAAAATTTTAACTGTTGCCCCGCAATGACACTAACACAAATCAGTAGACTGGAGATGGCAAACTGACTCACCAACATCGTATTTCGAAGTACCCCCGGTTTTTTGGTGGAAACTTGCCCTTTTAGAATGCCAACCAAGTTAAAATTGGCCATCTTTAATGCGGGGTAACCACCGGCAATTAAGGTAACCAATACAAATACACCGAAGATAATGGCCAAAAATTCAGGATGCAACAGGGTCGAAATATCGATGCCTCCACCAAACTGCGCATTAAAAATTGGTATTAATTGTGCCGCAATTCCCAATCCCAACATAAAACCAATGAAATAAACCAGGAAGGCCTCTCCCCACAGTTGTCTAAAAATTTGTCCCTTATTAGCCCCCAGCGTTTTCCGTACCCCCAATTCACCACTTCTTTTGAAAGCATTTGCCATGTTCAAGTTCACAAAATTGAAGCAGGCGATGAGAAGAATAAATGCCCCAAGCGACATTAGCGCATAGACCAATGCCTTTGGAGCACTGCGTTCTCCGGAAAAATGAACATCTTTTATATTGGTGAGGTTTATGCTAAATAATTCGGAGATTTCCTTTATTTCAGGCCGGTCCGTTTTTAGTTGTGCCAATTGGTCGGGATAGTATTTTTCCACAAAAGGCCCTAATTTCACACCAAGCTTTTGGGGGTCACTATTCCTGGAAATTTTTACAAAAACACTGGAACCGTTGGAATCCCAGTTATTTTTAAGTGCTGCATAGTTGGGTAGTGATTGAATATTTGCAACGGCATCAAAGCGGATACTGGAATTCTTCGGAGCGTCCTCGGCCACAGCACTTACCGTATAATATTGGAACGCCTCCCCTCTTCCTATTTTTAACTCCTTTCCTATGGGATTTGCTTCCCCAAATAGGGACTTGGCCGTACTTTTGCTCAAAACAATGTCCTGTATTCCGGAAAGTGCAGAACTCAGATTTCCATTTAGAACGGGAAAGTTGAAAACTTCAAAAAAATCAGGGTCTGTCCTTATAATTACCCGTTCCAAGCTATTGTTCTGAAATGAAATATTTTCAGGAGTACCCATATTTACTACAATCGCCTTCTCCACTTCGGGAATATCGGCCTTTAAAGCGGTGGCCAAAGGCAATGGCATTTGAGAGCTCATTTCGGGACCTTGAGCACCATTTATAAAACGGGAAGTTCTAAAAAGCTGGGATGCATCCTTATGGAAAGAATCGAAACTTAAATGAAAATAGGCGGTCAAAAATAGGAGGATACAGATGGAAAAAGCCACTGCCAATCCAAATATATGTATGGCAGAATGTAGCTTGTTCCTATGTATGTTTCGCCAAGCGATTTTTAAATAGTTTTTGAACATAGTTAATAGTTTTTCTTTTTTAGCTCCCCTCTTTAAAAAAGAGGGGAATGAATCCGCCAAAGGCGGAGAACGGGGAGATTAAATCCCCCAATTTTGTTTATTTTCCCTATTAAGATTTCCTACCAGACGCTTGCGCTTTTAATCCCTCCGTCTCCGCAAACGGAGACACCTCCCTTTTAAAAAGGGAGGAGCTTTTTTACTCCGTCCGCAAGCTTTTTACGGGGTTTACTAAGGCCGCTTTTATAGCATGGAAACTCACAGTTAGTATAACAATCAGTAAAGCAGTGGCTCCAGCGAGGGCAAATATCCACCATTGGATATCAGTGCGATAGGCATAGTCCGATAGGTATTCACGAACAAGGTACCAAGAGACAGGAAAGCCAATGAATAAACCAACTAAAACAAGATTGGTAAAATCACTACAAAGCATTACAACAAGATTTCCAACAGAGGCACCCATCACTTTTCGGATTCCTAATTCTTTAGTTCTCCTCTCCGTAATAAAAGAAGCCAAGCCAAATAGCCCTAAGCATGAGATAAGAATAGCAATAACGGTAAAACTTAAAGACAGTTTTCCAATGACGGCTTCTGTCTGGTACTCTCGATTGAAAACTTGATCAAGGAAAACAAATTCAAAGGGGTAATCGGGATTGTACTTCTTGAATACTCTCTCAACTTGTCTTATGTTTTCAGTTATGGGTAAGTCTCCACCTAACTTGATGAAATAGTGGGCACCAACATTTTCCGAATACATGAATATCATAGGTTCAATACCAAACTTTAAATTGTCATTATGGAAGTCTTCTGTTATGCCGACTATTTTTCCTTTGCCATTCCACATTTCAAGTTCGCTCCCAACTGCATTTTCGAGTGGCAATCCCATAACTTCCGCAGCCTTTGCGTTAATAATATAGTTGGAGGCATCTTGTCCGGCTTTAAAGTTTCTACCACTCTGGATTTTAATATTCAAAGTCGGAATGAATTCCGCATCACATCGATATATTTTGAAGAGGATGGAAGAGTTATCCGGCTTGCTACTCCAAACGGGGTCTGTAGTGGTAATAGGAATTGTAAATATGTTATTCCCTCCAAAGGCGATACTGTTAACAGAGGCCAACTGTTGTAGGTCATTTTTAATAGCAGGGTACGATTTAACGATACCTTCATTTTGGTCGACCACTATGATATTGTCTTTATCGAATCCAAGATTTTTTTCATTGATAAAAATTATTTGCCGGTACACGGCAATACTTCCAACAACAAGTATTATAGAAGTGGTGAATTGAACAATGACCAGCGATTTACGAAGCGTATTTCCGGATAGACCTAATTGAGTGCCCCCCTTGAGAACTTTAACAGGATTAAATCTTGACAAGATAAAGGCAGGATAACTACCCGCAAGCAATCCGCAAATCGCCGTAATACCTAAAGTTCCTACAATGAACACTGGGTTGCTAGCGTCTAACCGGATTGCTTTGAACGTAACTTCATTAAAGAACGGGAGAAGAAGCTGAACAATTAAAATTGCGAATATGAGTGCAATGAAAGACAGTAGCATCGACTCGGAAATGAATTGAACGACAAGGCTACTTTTTTGCGCACCTATTGATTTCCTAATCCCAACTTCACGACTTCGACTTGTCGCTCTGGCAGTCGAAAGATTTGTGAAATTAATACAAGCCATTACAAGAATTAGTATGGCCACTGCACCGAAAAGATAAATCTGTTGTATCCTGCCACCCGCATTTTTTCCGTTTTCAAATTCGTTGTATAGTCTTGACTTTGTGTATGGAAATAGAAAAGGCGTAGTAGTACAATCCGGACAATTATTCTTTATCAAATCAGCAACCTTCTGATTTGCCATGTCAACAAGGGCTGATGATTTCAGAAGCAGGGTTGTTCTGGTGCCACCGCTTCCCCAGTGTTGTGTCCACGGGTTTTCTTTTGTGAAGAGTTCGAACGAAGCAACAAAGTCAAATTGAAGCGTTGAATGCTCGGGGATGTTAGCAAAGACACTAGTAATAATAAATTCATGGGATTCTCCCAGGTTTAACGATTTCCCAATAGGGTCTTCGTTTTTGAATAATCTTTCTGCGAGTCTTTCAGAAATAGCAATTGATTTAATGTCTGTTAGGGGTTTTGTCGCATTGCCGTTTACAATAGGAAACCTGAATATCCTGAATAGTGCCGGATCAGCGTAAATACCAACCTCATTGAACGTGTTGGTATCATACTTCACTAACAGTTCCGTTTCCATGCTGTACTGGGCCGCCAATTCTACTTCAGGAATTTCCTGTACGATTACATCCTTCAGTTTAGCCGGAGTGGCAGGATACGTTTCAATCTTTCCATCAGGATACTTGTTGTTGACCATTACTTTAAAAATGCGGTCAGCATCTGAATGGAAGCGGTCGAAAGACAATTCATCAACTATCCAAAGTAGAATAAAAATACTGGGGACAAGCCCGACCGTCAAACCAATAACATTTATGAATGTGTAGCTCTTATGACGAAGTATATTACGGAACGAGGTTTTCAGGTAATTCTTAAACATGACCTTTAGTTTTTCTTTTTTAAAGCTCCCTCTACTTCGACTGCGCTCAGCACAGGTTTTCTAAAGAGGGGAATGAATCCGCCAAAGGCGGAGAACGGGGAGATTAAATCCCCCAATTTTATTTATTTTCCCTACTAGGGTTTCCTACCAGACGCTTGAGCTTTTAATCCCTCCGTCTCCGCAAACGGAGACACCTCCCTTTTAAAAAGGGAGGAGCTTTTTTACTCCGTCCGCAAGCTTTTTACGGGGTTGGCCAGTGAAGCCTTTACACTTTGAAAACTTACCGTTACCAATGCAATCAGAGCAATGGCCAAAAATGGAATCATAAAAAATGTCCAATGAATATTGATCCGAAAAGCATATCCCTCCAACCACGTGCTTATACTGAACCAGGCTATTGGAATCGAGATGAGAAATGCAATCACCAACAATAAGGCAAACTCTTTGTACAAAAGCTTTAAAATTCCCATCACCGATGCTCCAAGTACTTTTCTGATACCGATTTCCTTAGTGCGCTGCAATGTAGTGAAGGAAGCCAATCCGAATAGCCCCAAACAAGCCACCAAAATGGCAAGTCCCGTAAAAAGTCCGAATACTTTTCCGAATCTTTGGTCCGCTTGGTACTGATCGTTAAAATGGTCATCAAGAAAAAAGTATTCGTAAGTATTGCCCGGGAAAAATTTATTCCATTCCTGTTGTACCTGTGCTACAGTCTGGGCCACATCGGCCGAACTTTGCTTTATGGTAAAATAGCCCCGAACATCTGGTATCAATCTAATGACCAAGGGTTCATAGGGCAATCGCAAAGATTCTTGATTAAAGTTTTCCGAAACCCCGATAATGGTGTATTGATTTCCCCAAAAATCGATTCGTTTGCCGATGGCCTCTTCAGGATTGCTGAAGCCCAATTGTGTAATACCTGCCCTATTGAAAATTACGGCTTCGGGATCCGTACTGAATTCCTCTGAAAATGCACGTCCGGCAATTAGTTTTAAGCCAAACTGATCAACATAGTCATAATCTACTCCGATAACCCGATATTGTTTTCCGAGTTCTTCATCTTGGGTGACCAATTTAATCCCCCCTGCATTCCATGGCACAGGCTGTCCGGGAATAGTCGTAGCGGCGGCGACACTCTTTATTGCAGGATATTTTAATAGGTTTTCCTTAAATGCTATCATTTGACTCAAATAGGTCGAATCGGCCACAATCGGAGGAACTACAACCAACGTCTTATCTATATCCAGGCCCAAAGACTGTTTGCGCATAAACTGTATTTGTTGATATACCGTCAAAGTACCGATCAACAAAAATAAGGATGCCGCAAATTGGAAGACCACCAACGATTTTCTCAGTAATGCGCCTTGATTGGTATTGACCATTTTACCCTTTAAAACCTCTACAGGCCTAAAACTGGACAACACAAACGCAGGGTATGCACCTGATAGGAATACTCCTATGGAGAACAAGCCTGCGAGCCCTATCCAAAAGGCACCTTTGGTAAAAAGCTCGTATGATAGTTCTTGTCCGGACAATTGATTGAAAGCCGGAATCATAAGTGCCATTAAAGTCAGGGCCAAAAGCAATGCCAAGGAATTAAAAAGTGTCGATTCAAAGAAAAACTGCGCAATCAGTTGTTTTCTATTTGACCCGACGGCCTTACGAACACCTACCTCTTTGGCCCGACCTATCGCTCGTGCAGTAGCCAGATTGATATAGTTTACCCATGCAATGATGATAATGAAAAATGCGATTCCAAGTAGAAGATATACGGTCTTACCATTACCTGTAGCACCAGGTTCCATCATAAAATTCGAGTACAAGTGAATGTCGGTTATGGGCATCAACAGGTATTTCGCCAAACTGTTGGATTGTTTGGTAAAATCACTTTCATTTTGTGCTACAATGGGTGGAAATTTGGCCTCCACGATGGTCGGATCTGTGTCCTTTTTTAGCATTAAATAAGTAAGGCAACCGTCAGAATCCCACCATTCCTCCGGATTTGCTTCTCCATTGGAATTTGTTTTGACCATTTCTAAGAACGTAGCATATGATGCCAAAAAATTCGGTTTCAGCTGGGTATTTAAAGGCATATCTTTATATACCCCGGTTATTCGATAATCACGACCGCCGCTGATTGGAAGTGTTTTGCCGATGATGTCTTTGCTTCCAAAAATCTTTAGTGCTGTGGTCTCGGAAATTGCCGCTGTGCCAGGTTCCTTTAAAACAGACGCAACATCACCAGCAATCAGTGGATATGAGAAAACATCGAAAAAAGAATTGGTAACAAAAAATACTTGATCAATTTTCAGGGTTTCGTCATTGACGTCTAAAATAATATCCTGTGTCTGAACAACTTTTACATATTCCTCTATTTCAGGGATTGCATCCTTGAAGGAGTTTCCTACGGCAAAGGCTCCTCCGGCCCATTCGGTTTCCAACTTACCGGCATTATAACGTTCTTGTTTTACCCTAAAAATACGGTCTTTATTTTCATGAAAATCTTCATAGCTGGTCTCAAATGCAACATACTGCAATATTAGCAAGCAAGCTGTAATACCGATGGCAAGGCCACCTATATTGATTGCGGAATATGCTTTGTTTTTCGTTAAGTTCCGCCAGGCGATTTTTAGATAGTTTTTAAACATGATCTTTAGTTTTTGTTTTTTAAAGCTCCCCTCTTTTTAAAGAGGGGAATGAATCCGCCAAAGGCGGAGAATGGGGAGCTTAAATCCCCCAATTTTATTTATTTTCACTACCAAGGTTTCCTATCAGACGCTTACGCTTTCGATCCCTCCTTCCCGATACATCGGGCCACCTCCCTTTGCCCTTCGACTTCGCTCAGGATGACGGGGAGGAGCTATTACATCATGGCACCGATGGCCCTGTTATGGCTTTCGGTCACCACTTGCCCGTCAAAAAGATTGATGACCCTATGCGCATAATGCGAATCATGGTCGGAGTGGGTTACCATCACTATGGTCGTACCTTCTTGGTTCAGTTCGGTCAATAAATTCATGACCTCGGTGCCATTTTTGGAGTCCAGGTTTCCTGTAGGCTCATCCGCCAGAATTAACTTGGGGTTCGTTACCACGGCCCGGGCGATGGCCACACGCTGTTGTTGACCTCCTGAAAGTTGGTGTGGGAAATGTTTTTCCCTGTGCGCGATTTTCATACGCTCCAAAACTTTCATCACCTTCTCCTTTCTTTCGGACTTGTTCATCTTTAAATAGATCAAAGGAAGCTCCACATTCTCAAAAACGGTAAGTTCGTCAATGAGATTAAAGCTCTGGAAAACAAAGCCCAGATTGCCTTTTCGAAGTTCGGTACGTTGGCGCTCTTTGAGTCCGCCCACTTCGTGCCCTGCAAATTGATAACTTCCGTCTGTGGGGTTATCCAACATTCCAATAATGTTCAACAAGGTAGATTTACCGCAACCAGAAGGCCCCATGATCGCGGCAAACTCCCCTTCGGCTATTTTCATGTTCACATTGTTCAGCGCCAAGGTCTCTACCTCTTCGGTTCTAAAGCTTTTTTTCAAGTTTTGGATTTGTATCATATTTTTGATTGATTTTAGTTGTTATAATTAAAGACTTTCCTATTCAGATTTAGTGACAGTTAAATGCTATTTTAACACAATTCTTTCAGCTTCCCCGAAACTGTCATAGTTACTGGTAATTACTTTTTCCCCAGCCTGCAGCCCCTCAAGGACTTCATAATACCTTGAATTTTGCTTTCCTATGCGGATATTTCTCCTTATCGCCTCATCACCGTTCGCATTCACAACAAAAATCCATTGTCCACCGGTACTCTGAAAAAAGCTTCCTTTTGGAAGTAGAAGTGCTTCGCTAGATTCCCCCAACTGCAGTTTTATATTATAGCTCTGACCCGTACGAATGGTTTCGGGCTTTTTATCGGTAAAGACCAGGTCAACCTTAAACTTCCCATTGCGCACTTCGGGATACACCTTTCGCAACCGCAACGGATATTCTTCTCCATTGCGATCTAAAACAGCGGTCAAATCGCGAACAACACGATCAATATAATGCTCGTCTATGGAAGCCTCTATCTTATAATCCGTAAGCACATTGATCTGACCAATGCGTTGGCCTTGTGAAATACTTTGGCCTATTTCCGCGTCCAAGAAACCCAATTGGCCATCGGCGGGAGCCCGCACATTCAAATGGTCCAAGCGTTGATAGACCATCCCCAAGGTTTTCTGCATACGGTTCAGATCGGCTTCCAAGACAGGTAAGGAAGTTTCTCTCAGTTCGTCATCGTTTTCGGTCTGTACTTTTACAATTTCATATTGTTTCTGGGAAAGTTCATAGTTTTCCTTTGACAATTGATATTCTTCCTTTGAAATCAGTTCTTCCTTAAACAGTGCTTCATTCTGTTCAAAATTTCGTTTTAGTTTTTGCAATTCGGTACTTGCGGTGGCCAGTGATTTTTTGCCTTCTACTTGTCTAGAATCAAAAGTAAGTTTCGTGGAACGCAGATCGTTCTGCTTTAAGGCCAAGCCGCTTTCACTCTGTAAGATTTGCTCGTATAAGTTAATATTGTCGAGCTTTAGGATGATATCGCCTTTTTTGACCATAGCGCCTTCCTCGATCAATTTTTCCTCTACCCTACCGCCTTCATAGGCATCCATATAAATAGTTGCTATGGGCGCTACATTGCCATTTATGGTGATATAATCGTCAAACTTTCCTTGTTCGACATCGGCAATGGAAAGTTTATCCTTTTCTGTCCTAAAGGTGGAAACCGATGTGGCGAAGATGAGTTGATAGCCCACAAACAGCAGTAAAAGCCCCAAGGCTATGTAACCGTAATGTTTGGGCCTTAATCCTTTTTTCTTTTCTAATTTTATATCCATTATAGTATCTCTTTATTTTATCAAATTTTCATTTATCGCGTGAACCATTCTTCAAAAGTGCCCTCAACCGGCTCAATTTTTAGCTTTAAATATTGAAGTTGTCTGCCTTTGCCTACTCTCACCGGGAAGCTCCTATTTTTATCCGTATTTTTCATTGAACCTAGCATCTTTTCGCATTGTTTATTCTATATTAAAAATTGGTAAGCCACCATAAAAATCGAGTGTTTTTTTATTCACCCTAAGCCTAAGCTTAACCTGAAGGTTTTCATTTTGGGCGGTACCGTACAAGTTCTTGGCCTGAAAAAGTGCTATGGAATTGATCATGCCCTTTTCATATTTTTTTTGTGCTATGTTGAAAGCCAATTCCTGTGCTTCCATTTTTTTGGTGCTTTGCCCTACTTCAACCTCTAAGGCATTATGTTCCTGCACCAATTGTTGAATTATCTTGAACAATTCCTGTTCCTGAATTTCAACATTATTTTTGGCCCTTTCCAAACTTATCTTTTGCTGTTTCACCCTTGAACGTCCAGACCACCGTTCACTTATAGGAATCCGGATGGATGCTCCGATATATCGGGAGGCATTGTCCTTGATCTGATTTTTAAATGGAATCAAAACTCCCAAGGTATCTACCGTGGTTTCATAATATCCTGTGCCATAACCAGAATATATGGAAAGGGAGGGATACAATCTTCCCCTTGCAACCGCAAGATTTTTCTTGGCGGCCTTGGCCCTCAATTCCTCCGCTTTTAGCATGGGAATAAAATCTTTGGCCTCCGCATAAATTGAATCTGCTGTAATGGTTTGCACTTGATCCGCTATAAAATCCAGATCTTCCCTAAGCACTATGTCCGAGAGATCCTGAATATTCATTTCTTGCAACAAAGTCAACTTACTTGCCTCCAAGAGATTGGTGTTTTGCGTGACCAATAACTGATCACCCAATAAGGTAGCCTCAGCCTCATAAAGATCGGAGCCTGCCTTTAGACCCAATTCAACCTGCTTTTGCACCAAGTCAAAATTATTCTGTGATATTTGGGCTTGCTCCACCGAGTTGTTCAACAATCCTTCATAAAACCTAATATCATAAAAAGCGGTCATGACCCTAAATGCCAAAAGGTACTTCTGCTGTTGGGCGTCTTCCATTGCGGCCTTGTACAAAAACTTGGATGCCTTGATCGAGTTAATTTTTTGGAACCCTTGAAAAACATCCATTGAAGCATTGAGCGAATAATTATTGGAAAAGAAATCGGAATTCACAACATCGTTGGTAAAAGGGTCGGTTGACCTACCATAACTAATGTTGTATTCCGAAGAACCACTTACAGAAGGCAATAGATCTCGGATAGATTGTCTGTAAGACTCCCTGCCGGCATCTTTTATAAGATTAAAATCATTCAATTGCAGGTTATTCTCAAGCGCGTAGGCAACGCATTCCTCCAATGACCAAGTTTCCTGTAAGGTTGAAGGTTCCTGTGCCACAAGGCGTGAGAGGAAACTTAAAAGCAAAACTATTATGATGCGAATTATTGTGTTCATATACTATTGGTATGCCAAACACTATACTACTCTTGTGCCAAATTTTTATTTCATTGATAATCAAATAAATACATTTGTAATATTTTAAAAGACTGCTATGTAGTGTAAAATACTTTTACATAATTTGTCCAAATATTTGACACTTTGTTTTTTAATTGACTATCTAGTCTTAGTTTTAGTACTTAAAGAATGTATGCGATGAATAGATTGTTCGAAAGATTCCAAATTCAACGGATTGCATTCCTATTTTATATTCAAACAGATTTAACCCGCTTCTAATGTTAGATGCCAAAATCCTTATAGTCGACGATAATAAAAGCGTACTCAGTGCCCTTGAAATTCTATTGCAATTCGAATACAGCCATGTGTTTGTTATTTCGAATCCCAATCAGATTTCTTCCTATCCCAATTTAGCCGACATTGATATTGTTCTTTTGGATATGAACTTTTCGGCCGGAGTGAATACCGGTAATGAAGGGCTTTATTGGTTAAGGGAAATACGCAAAAAGGCCCCGCATACTTCTGTAATTATGATGACGGCCTATGGAGCGGTGGACCTGGCGGTGCAAGCCTTAAAGGAAGGGGCATCCGACTTTATACTAAAACCTTGGAACAATGAAAAGCTACTGGCAACTGTAAAATCGGGCTTCGAATTACGCAAATCCTTAAAAGAGATACATCAGCTCAAGCAAAAGGAGAACAATCTAAAGCAATTCATCAATCAGGATAAGAATTATATCGTGGGCAATTCCAAGGCACTAAATTCTGTACTGAATCTTACGCGAAAAGTAGCGAAAACGGACGTAAACGTTTTGATCACGGGCGAGAATGGTACTGGCAAAGAGGTGATCGCCAGAGAATTACATCGCATGTCAACCCGCAATAATGAGGTTTTTATAGCCGTGGATATGGGCTCCATTGCTGAAAGCCTTTTTGAAAGTGAGCTTTTTGGACATATGAAGGGAGCTTTTACCGATGCCAAAGATGATCGCGCGGGTAAATTCGAAGCAGCCAACGGGGGCACTTTATTTCTGGACGAAATCGGTAATTTGACCCTTCAAACCCAGGCAAAATTATTGTCCGCCATTCAAAACAAGACCATTGTACGGGTTGGATCAAATAAACAGATTCCTGTAGATATTAGACTCGTATGCGCAACCAATTGCAATCTAGATCAAATGGTAGCAGATGGTATTTTTCGTGAGGACCTGCTTTACCGTATTAATACCATACATATTGAGGTCCCGGCACTACGGGAAAGGGATACCGATATTCTGTTACTGGCCGAGTTTTATTTGAACAAGTTTGCTTCCAAATATGGAAAGCAAGGGCTAAGATTGAATGAATCGGCACAAGAAAAATTAATGGAGTATAATTGGCCAGGGAACGTAAGGGAATTGCAACATACCATGGAAAGAGCCGTAATTCTTTGCGAGGGAACTATTTTAAAACCCAATGATTTTATATTGAATTCAAAAAATAGCATTTCAACCGAAATGGGCTCAGGCACATTGGAGGAGATGGAGCTGCGAATGATTACAAATGCGCTTAATCAAAGTGATGGCAATTATAGTTTGGCAGCAGACAAACTTGGGGTTTCCAGACAGACCCTCTACAATAAAATGAAGAAATTAGGGAAGTGAAATTGTAAATGGTAATAAGTGAGCTGTTGGTTGTGTAAAAAATGAAAAACTGAACTTGAAACTTTTGCTTGAACTTGAACTTTGAACCATGGTGAGCCGTAACATATACCTGCAATTGCTTTTTCGTATCATTTTGATTACGGTTTCTGCTGTAGGTTTCGCCTTTTTATGCTTTGAAAAACATTATATCGGAGCATTTATAATCTTGGCTCTTCTAGTGGCACAAACTGCATATTTAATACGATATGTAAACCACACAAACAGAAAAATTGCCTATTTCTTTGACGCAATTAAAAATGAAGATTTCACTCTGCGTTTTCCTGAAAAGTTGAGTTTGAAATCGTTGGAGGAATTGAACCATAGCCTTAATATGTTAAACGGCATGATTCAAGATATTCATCTTAAAAAACAGACCCAAGAGCAATACTATCAAGAAATACTGAAACAGGCCGATATCGGTATTTTGACATTTAACGAAAAGGGGCACATTATTTTCTCAAACCCAACGGTAGAGAGGTTACTTAATTATAGACCTCTAAATCACATAAAGCAATTGGCCCAGGTTGATGAAAATCTGTACGCGCTTTTTGAAGGATTAAAACCTTTTGACAGAAAGCTTTTTCAATTGACCAATGAAAGGGAAAAAAGACAGCTTGCTTTTAAATCAACCAGTATTACCTTGGACAAACAGAACTTGTTGCTCGTAGTCGTACAGGACATACATAAGGAATTGGATGAAAAAGAAACAGATTCTTGGGTTCGGTTGATTCGTGTTCTGACCCACGAAATCATGAATACAATCGCACCAATTACCTCAATTTCCGAATCTCTATTGAAGTTTTTCAAAACAGGCAAAGAAGGGAGTTCGATGGAAGAGTTTCCCAAAGAACACATAAAGAGCACCACTAAAGGTTTAGAAGTTATTCAGGAACAAGGTAACGACCTCATCAGTTTCGTTCAATCTTACCGAACACTTTTGAATGTTCCCGAACCTGACAGGGAAATTATATCGGCTTCCAAATTGCTCGGGAAAGTCAATGTTTTAATGGGACAATATGACCTAAACAATCAAGTAAAAATTCATTTACTGACCGAGCCAAATGACCTTGAACTGTTTGTGGACGAGAAACAAATTTCACAGGTATTGGTCAATCTTGCCAAAAACGCACTGCAATCCCTGGAAAATCGAGAAAATGCCGTAATCAAAATTACGGCCGGCATAACCAAAGAGCATAAAAAATATATTGAAGTCTGGGACAATGGCCCTGGAATTCCGGCTGATTTAATCGAGGAGATCTTTGTGCCGTTTTTTACGACCAAGAATTCAGGTACCGGTATAGGTCTAAGTCTTTCCAAACAAATCCTGCGCCTTCATGGGGGCGCTCTAAAAGTTCATTCCGTTCCAAATGAAGCAACTTCTTTTGTTCTTATTTTTTAAAGTCTGGTCAAGGGTTATAGAATAGTAGGGAATGGATAAAACTGGGGTTTTTACTTATTATGGTTCTATCGCAAAAGAAACCCGTTAAATTTTGAATGGAAAAACCTTCAAAGGTTTCAAAAAATATGGTTGTGTTTTCTTTTTTTGTACTTTATTCGACGATATAATACTTCCTAAAAAACGCGCTTACTATGTTCTTTGGTTTTAAAAAACTTTTGCCATTTGTCCTGTTGCTCTGTTTTTCCGCCATGGCTCAAAAAAAACAGCAAACCTATTGCAACCCTATCAATATTGATTATGGCTATACGCCCATACCCAATCTTGCCACCCAAGGCAAACATCGGGCAACTGCAGATCCTGTAATCGTAAATTTCAAGGAAAAATACTATCTCTTTTCCACGAACCAGTGGGGCTATTGGTGGAGCAGCGATATGTATAACTGGAATTTTGTTCCTAGAAAATTCCTCCTACCCCATCACGATACCTATGATGAGCTTTGTGCCCCTGCCGCATTTGTCATGAAGGATGAACTATATGTAATAGGCTCCACCCACGGTCCTTCCTTTCCAATTTGGAAAAGCAGCAACCCAACTGAGGATGATTGGGAAATTGCAGTAGATTCCTTAAAGGTAGGGGCATGGGATCCCGGATTTTTATATGATGAGGAGAAAGATAAGCTGTATCTCTACTGGGGCTCAAGCAATGAATTTCCAATATTGGGTACCGAAATCAACACCAAAACATTGCAATCCGAAGGATATGTAAAACCCATAATGTCTTTGCATCCACAAGATCACGGCTGGGAGCGATTTGGAGAATACAATGACAATACCTTTCTGCAACCATTTATGGAGGGAGCATGGGTAACCAAGTATAAGGACAAATATTATCTGCAATATGGGGCTCCGGCCACAGAATTTAGTGGATATGCGGATGGGGTTTTTGTTAGTAAAGACCCGTTGGACTTATTTTCATACCAAGAACATAACCCTTTTTCCTATAAACCGGGCGGGTTTGCAAGAGGAGCTGGCCATGGTGCGACCTATCAAGACAATTTTGGCAATTGGTGGCATATCTCAACGGTGGTGTTGGGACAAAAAAATAACTTCGAACGTAGGGTTGGTATTTGGCCCGCGGGTTTTGATCAAGATGATGTAATGTACTGCAATACTGCCTATGGTGATTACCCAACCCATTTGCCACAGGAGAATGCGGATCATATTAAAGGGCTTTTTACGGGTTGGATGTTATTGAACTATAACAAACCCGTACAAGTATCTTCTACACTTGGTGGTTTTCAGCCAAACTTTGCCGTTGACGAGGATATGAAAACCTATTGGTCTGCGAAATCTGGAAACCGAGTTGAATGGTTCCAGACTGATCTAGGTGAAGTATCAACAATCAATGCAATCCAGATAAACTATGCGGATCAGGATGTAGAATTTATGGGTAAAAGCAAGGATGTTTTTCACCAATATAAAGTGTACGCCTCCACTGATGGTAAAAAGTGGACGGTCTTAGTTGATAAAAGCCAAAATCAAACGGATGTACCACATGATTATATTGAATTGGATAAACCGTCAAAAGCACGATTTTTAAAGCTAGAGAATCTGAAAATGCCCACCGGTAAATTTGCCTTGAGCGGATTTAGGGTTTTTGGCAAGGGCAATGGAAACGCCCCCCAGCCTGTGGAAGATTTTGTTGCATTAAGGGCGGATCCAAAAAAATATGGAGAAAGACGCAGTGCTTGGCTCAGATGGCGGCAAAACGACCTCGCTGACGGCTATGTAATCTATTTTGGCAAATCTGCGGAAAAAATGTACGGCAGTATTATGGTTTATGGCAAAAATGACTACTTTTTTACGGGAATGGATCGAACGGATGGATATTACTTTCAGATTGAGGCTTTTAATGCAAATGGGATATCCGAAAGGTCAAGTATTTCATTTACGCCCTAATTCATGTTGAAAATTAAAATCCTTTATGGTATCCGTAGTTAAAAATGTAAAGGGACCATTCTATTGCTGATCCTCTAAACTGGTGGTATGGTACTTAACGAAATCGGTAGGGGACATTTTTACAATTTCCTTGAACTGTCGATTGAAATTGGAAATATTATTAAAACCTGATTCATAGCAAACCCCTGAAACGTTATACTTGTTTTCTATCAATTGTTTACAGGCATACCCAATTCTGATCTCATTTAAGTATTTAGTAAACGTTTTACGATGTACTCTCTTAAAAAATCTACTGAATGCCGATGGATTCATATTGGCAACTTTTGCAACCTCCTTTGAGCCAATAGGGTTTTTAAAATTCTTAAAGACAAACTCATAAACCTTATCAAGATTTTTGTTGGCGGATGGGTTGAAGGAGTTTACGAAGCCGGCACTTGAAAGCAATCTATATTCCGAATGTTTCGCCAAAAGGTTCAGTATTTCAATAAGTTCAATAATCCTTTTAAAGGAATCCACTTTTTGCAAATTCAAAATTCGGTTCACAACTTTTGAATCTAATTGTAAAAACTGAATTCCGTGAACCGCCCTTCGTATCAATTCAGAAATAGATTTCATTTCGGGCACTTCAAAAAAATGAGTCCCTAGAAAATTCTGATTAAAGTGCAAGGCCAAAGCACTTGCCTTAAGGTTTGAACGCTCCTCAAAATATTCTGGGTCGTTCAACCACATGTGAGGAAGGTTTTCACCTATTAGGATAACCTCTCCCTCTTCAAATTTTTCAATACTATCTCCAATAAATCTGGTACCTGTACTTTGATTGATTACCACGAGTTCAAGTTCTGGATGGTAATGCCATACTTTCAAGAAATACGGATACTGATTATCGGTAACAGTGAACGAACTATTCTTTAGGCTGGTTCTATTGAGTAAATGAAGTTTCATAAAAAAGGGCTCAAGGTGTGTCTAAAAATACAATATTTTAACATAATACTACGAATGTGCAAAAAAAGTATCGAATCTAGCATAATAATCGGTAGATAAACCGTGTGAGTAAAACTATTTTTGAGAGATTCCCCTAATCTAAGATACCAGAATTAGTCTGCTGTATGCATTGCCTGCTTCGGAGTCTTCTATAAATCCAAATTTTTAATGTGAAAACCTTTTAAGTTTTTTACTTTTAATAAAAAAACAATGTTCAGATCCCTTAGTGCCCTATTCGTTTCATTGGTCTTGATCGTATCATGTACTGAAAAGAAAGAAACTGCATTGACAGAAGTCAAAAACCATCCGAAAATCGACAAGCTCAAATTGCCTGTCGGCTTTCATGCCGAACACCTATACAGTCCTTCTGAAAATGAACAGGGTTCATGGGTAGCAATGACCTTTGATGATAAGGGCCGGCTCATTACCTCGGACCAATATGGGGCACTTTATCGTTTGGAAGTACCAGCCATTGGCTCTGAAGTTCTTACCCCAAAAATGGAGAAACTCAAGATTCGGAATGGGGAACAAGTCGCCGATTCCATAATTCAAATGGGGTATGCCCAAGGATTGCTCTACGCCTTTAATAGTTTGTATGTAATGGTCAACCATCAGGGCAATGAAGAGTTTGAAAAAAGCAGCGGACTCTATCGCTTGCAGGATACGGATAATGATGACCAGTATGACAAAATTACCTTGCTAAAATTATTAAATGGATCTGGAGAACATGGTTCACATAGCATTAAACCTAGCCCCGATGGTAAATCGCTTTATGTAATCGCAGGCAATCACACAGATTTGCCAGAAATGGATGCCTATCGCCTACCCAATGTATGGAAAGACGACAACCTATTTCCCCAAATCAAGGACCCTAGGGGGCATGCAAATGATCGCGGAGCACCAGGTGGCTGGATAGCCAATATTGATCCCGAAGGAAAAAAATGGGAATTGGTAAGTGCCGGATTTAGAAATCCGTTTGATCTGGATTTTAATGAATTGGGCGATATGTTCGTTTACGATTCCGATATGGAATGGGACTTGGGCATGCCTTGGTACAGACCGACCCGTATATGCCATGTGACCAGTGGTTCAGAATTTGGTTGGCGTACCGGAAATGGGAAGTGGTCTCCAGCGTATCCGGATAATATGCCCCCTGTACTTAATATTGGCCAAGGCTCGCCCACCAATGTAATGTATGGCAAAAACGCAAGATTTCCAGATAAATACAGAAGAAGTCTTTTTGCTTTCGATTGGAGTTTTGGTATCATTTATGCCATTGAACTTACCCCAAAAGGCGCTACCTATGAAGGACAGAAAGAAGAGTTTGTTTCGGGAATGCCCTTACCGTTGACCGACGGTGTGATAGGTCCTGATGGTGCCATGTACTTTATGACTGGGGGTCGCCGATTGGATTCTGATCTCTATCGGGTATATTATGATGACGGAAAGGGAAATTCGGAAATTTCGACTACGGAATATACCCCTGTTGAAACCAATGAGAACAAAATAAGAAAGGAATTGGAGGCCTACCATGTTGGTGCGAAAGCAGGTGCCGTTGATTTTGTTTGGCCTCATTTGAAAAATGAAGACCGGTTTGTTCAGTATGCCGCGCGAATTGCCTTAGAGCACCAACCAATAATCGAATGGAAAGAAAAGTTGTTCCAAGAAAAAGATGCAGCAACTTTGATTCAAGGATCTATCGCATTGGCCCGTGAAGGGACTGTAGCGGACTGGGACCGTCTATTGAACGGCTTGGTTCAAATAGACTATAATGGGTTGTCACCCATTCAACAAGTGAACCTAGTGCGTGCTTTTGAACTAACACTATCTCGATTCGGGAAACCTTCAAATGCTCAAAAAAGTCAACTGGTTAATTATTTAGAACCGCACTATCCTGCCAAGACGGATGTGCTTAACCAATTATTGAGCAAAACGCTCGTGTTTCTGGATGATGCCAAAGCGGTTGAAAAAACCATGTCCCTTTTGGAGTCTACCGCAGGTGAAAATGCGGACGTAATGGCCAATTCGGCAACGGAATCCTCAGACCTTATCCTAAGAAATCCACAATATGGAATGGATATTGCCCTAACCTTAAAGAACTTGCCCCCAGCACAACATATGTATTATGCTACCGTGCTTGGAGACGCAATCCAGGGTTGGACACCTGAACTAAGGGAAAAGTATTTCAAATGGTTTTATAAGGCCTTTTCCTATAAAGCAGGCAGAAGTTATGTAGGGTTCATTGACAAGGCCCGGAAAAATGCGCTTTCGCATGTACCAAAAAATCAGTTTGAACAATATAACGAAATGTCGGGCAATGCCTTATTGAGCAGTTCTGGAAATGATCTTTTGGATAACGTGCCCCAACCTAAAGGGCCATGGAAAAATTGGGAAGAAGAAGACATTAAACCTTTATTGGCCGATGGACTTGGAAAACGCGATTTTGAACAAGGCAAGAATATGTTTATTGCCACCGCCTGTATAACTTGCCATGCCATGAAAGGCGAAGGTGAAAATATTGGTCCAGACCTTTCTCAAGTAGGTACACGCTTTTCTGCCGAGGACATGTTAAGGGCGTTGGTCGATCCAAGTGCAGTAATCTCAGACCAATATAATACTACCGTTTATTCCCTAAAAAATGGACAATCGGTTGTAGGTAGGCTTGTAAACGAAAATGAACAGGATTATGTTATTTCCCAAAATCCATATGCTCCTGAACAAACTCGAACAGTAGCTAAAAATGAGGTTGTGAATACAAAGCTTTCAACTGTATCATTGATGCCCCCAGGAACTATCAACAGATTAAATCCAGAAGAACTTAAAGATTTATTGGCCTATTTGATTTCTGGTGGTAATCCCGATCACGAAGTATATGCCGCCGACAAAGCCGCAAACCAATAAGCAATTCATGGCAATTGCCATTAATAATGATTAGAGCACACAGTTTATGAGCAGGAATAAAATAATAGGCATTCTTTCCCTCTTCATCCTATTGCAGTCATGTGGGGAAAAGAAAAAAGAGGAACCAATGTCCCAGACGGATGAAGTTACGGCAGAAAGTGAGGAATTTGTTTCAATTTTCGATGGTAAGACCCTTGACAATTGGAAAGGGGACCCTACTTATTGGAGTGTGGAAAATGGAATCTTGGTTGGCAGGGTCACCCCCGAAACTTTGTTGAAAACCAATACATTCCTTATTTGGCAGGGTGGCGAACTTGCGGATTTTGAACTAAAATTGGAATTCCGCATTGCTGATACAGGAAACAGTGGTATCAATTATCGAAGTGAGCAACTTGACACTATTCCATTTGCATTAAGGGGCTATCAAGCAGACATTGATGGACAGAACCGATATACAGGTCAAAATTATGAGGAAAGGAAACGCACTACGTTGGCCTATAGAGGCGAGAAAGCAGTTATAAATTCCCAAGATAATCCGGAGGATCCAGAATCATTGCGAGCCAATGTGCAAAGGAATGCTTGGCAAAGCCGGGAAATTTTGGAATCATTGGGAGATTCAGACTCTTTGAAAACTAAAATAAAGAGTGAAGATTGGAATGAAGCCCATCTTGTCATCAAAGGCAATCGTCTTCAACATTATATTAATGGAATTTTAATGAGCGATGTTACGGACAACGATACGGTAAACCGAAAATCATCGGGTCTTTTGGGGGTTCAGGTTCACGTAGGGCCTCCTATGACCGTTGAATATAGAAACATACTTTTGAAAAAACTATAGTGCAGGTAGTCCGGTTTTTGGGAACCTATTAGTTTGATTTTTATGTTGAGCTTTAAAATATGAGGTTCTAGGTGAATATGGAGCCTATGTTAGTTGAGTTAGATTGAGTTAGGCGGGACACCTTAAAGTGTCCCGCTTGCATTTATTTTAATCCAAAGTCCTTACCTTTAAATCGACCAAAGTATTGTATCAAAACAACTTGAAATAGCATATCCAAAATCAAAAAGAGAATAGCCAAACAACCAACATGAACGGAATGAAAAACTGCCTGACTTACCAAAAAATATTTGTTTTAGGAACTATAATTCTCCTCGGGTCCTTATTGAACCAATGTAAACCCGTCAAAAAAGAAACCGTCAAAACGGTCACAAATGAAACCAATATAGTTGCTCCAGAAGGATTTTCGGTTGAAATAATTGGTGATGAACTGGGTGCCCTTAGGCACATGACCGTATCAAAAAATGGGGATATTTACATTAATAGATCTGTTCTTAAAGATGGAAAAGGCATCCTTGTTTTAAAGGATACGGACAATGATGGAAAAATTGATGAGGAAAAACAGTTTTCAGATGTTCCCGGCACAGGAATATTAATTAAAAACGGCTATTTATATGCTTCCTCCAACTCTGGAGTTTATAGATATGGATTAAATGAAAACAATCAAGTTATAGATACCGAAAATCCGGAAAAAATAGTGGAGGGTCTTATTGATATGGGGCGTGATAATGCCAAGTCGTTCGTGATGGACAACAATTCAAACATTTATGTTACCATTGGTTCTTGGAACGATGCCTGTAGGGACGATGAAGCCGGGACGGGAATGCAGCCGTGTACTATTCTGGATTCGGCAGGTGGAATTTGGAGGTTCAAGGCAGATAAACTCAACCAAACCTTTTCCGATGGTACTCGCTATGCCACAGGTCTCAAAAATGCCGTTGGTACGGCCTGGAATTTTAAAACCAATACTTTGTTCGCCACTGTGCATGGTCGAGGTGGTTTGCACAGCTTTTACCCAGATTTGTTTACCCCCAAACAAAATGACGAATTACCTGCGGAGGCATTATATGAAATAAAGGAAAATGACGATGCAGGATGGCCATACATCTATTATGATCAATTTCAGCAAAAGAAAATCCTGTCGCCCGAATATGGTGGTGATGGAAAAATTTTAGGCGGGGAGAATTCCATTGACCCAATAGTCGCCTTTCCCGCCCACTTAGGCCCTAATGACCTACTATTTTATACGGGAAATATGTTTCCTGAAAAATACAAAGATGGGGCATTCATCGCTTTTCACAATCAATCCCCAGAGCTTAAGAAAGGTTTTTTTGTAGCCTTTGTTCCTTTTAAAGACGGTAAACCTTCCGGGGAATGGGAGATTTTCTTGGATAATTTTGCGGGGATTGATTTGACCGACCCTAAAGGCCCAGTTGAACATCGTCCGTGTGGATTGGCACAAGGTCCCAATGGTGAACTTTATGTTAGTGATGACCTGGGAGGAACAATTTTCAAAATAACATATTAAATGGGCATTCATTGGTAAGATTCAAATTGCGCTAAATAGATTGATTATTTCAAAAATTATAACTTTATAACCAATAACTGGAAACAGGATATGGCCCGTCGGGTCTGATATAAAAGTTTCTGGCCTTCAAGATTAAAAAGATTGAATCATGAGTAAAAACGACGAATCAAGAATAGATGCAATTTCTTCCTATTTAAATGAACCGATCATCAATTGGCAAAAAGTTCTTTCTTTTATAACTTCCAGTTTTGATTGCACTACAGGTACAATCCATTTTCTGGATAAAGAAAGCTCGTTGCTGAAATTAAGGGCCCATCAAGGAATTCCCGATTTTCTGATTCCTAAATTGACAGAAATTCCTATTGGTAAGGGAATGGCCGGTATCGCTGCAGAACGTCGTAAACCAGTGGAGATGTGCAATCTGCAAACGGACAATTCTGGAGTTGCACGTCCTGCCGCCAAAGAAACCAAGGTTGAGGGGTCAATAGCTGTGCCGATGCTGTATTTGGGCGAATTGTACGGCACCCTGGGGATTGCAAAACCAGTCCCCTACGATTTTACGGAACAGGAGACAAATGATCTTTTGAAAATCGGTGAAGCTATGAGTCCCTTTGCAACCCAGGATTGATATTCAAAACACTAAATTCTTCCTTTCAATAAATCTAAATAGGTGCCTATAGTTTACAAATCCTGTTATTACAGTATCAACATACCATTTATCAATCTTTCAGGGAGGAAAAAATCATGATACTTGTCCAAATTTCTTCGTACCTCCAACCCTAATAAAATATTTCGTACTATATTGGAAATCATATAAAAGAAGCTTATGAATTCCGATAGAAGAAAATTTATAAAACAATCCTTTGCTACCGCCGCAGGAGTAGCAGCAACTGCTATGGCTCCGACGAATTTCTATGGTCAAGGACTTCATGAAACCACTCGCCCAAATGAGATTATTCTGAAACCCACAAAGCGTTCAAAACCAAAAGAGTCAATCAAGTTTGGCATCATCGGAATCAATCATGGACATATTTACGGAATGGCGAATGCACTCATTCAGGGTGGCGGTGAAATGGTTGCCGTTTTTGCAAAAGAAAAGGGCCTTTTGGCCAATTTCCTAAAAAGTTACCCCAACGTCAAAGTGGCCAAAAGTGAAGAAGAAATTATAGAAAACACAACGATTCAATTGATTGCATGCGCCGCAATTCCAATTGAAAGAGCACCGTTGGGAATTCGAGCCATGAAAGCAGGTAAGGATTTTATGGTCGATAAACCGGGCATTTTAAACTTTGATCAATTTGCGGAAGTAAAAAAGGTTCAGCAAGAGACAAACCGTATTTATTCGATCATGTATAGCGAACGGTTGGGAAATCCCGCTTCTGTCCAGGCAGGGGAACTGGTCGAAAGTGGGGCTATTGGCAAGGTGGTTCAAACCATAGGCCTTGGCCCCCATCGCATGAGACCCGATACGCGTCCTGACTGGTTTTTTGACCCAGAAAAAGCTGGAGGGATTCTATGCGATATCGGGTCGCACCAATGCGATCAATTTCTATATTACACCAATTCAAAACAGGCCGAAGTGAGCTTGTCCCAATTAGGCAATTTCCGCACCAATAACTACCCGAGTTACCGGGATTTTGGTGATATGAACGTACGAAGCTCCCATGCCACGGGCTATATAAGAATTGACTGGTTTACCCCTGAGGGACTTGACACATGGGGCGATGGACGAACCTTTATTTTGGGTACGGAAGGCTATATTGAAATGCGAAAATATATTGATATTGCAGGCCGTGAGGGAGGTAACCATTTATTTTTAGTGAATCAAAAAGAAACGAAATATTACGATTGCTCCCATATATATATGCCCTATGGAGAGCAACTGGTAAACGATGTTGTTCGCCGAACGGAAACGGCCATGTCACAAGCACATTGCTTTCTTGCGACCGAATTGGCCTTAACCGGACAAAAAAATGCCTTTCAGCTTACTGTTTGATACCTTTTTTGAAAAAACAACGAAATGACCACAAATATTGAAACTTATTTTATTGAAGGTTGCGGTCGTTGTCCGCTTGGTGGAACTCCTGAATGTAAAGTACACAATTGGAAAAAGGAGCTGCAGCTATTGAGAAGAATACTAAATGATTGCCATTTAAAGGAGGAAATAAAATGGGGTGTACCCTGTTATACATTCCAGGGCCATAACCTATTAATATTGGCAGCGCTTAAAGAGTATTGCTCAATTAGCTTTTTCAAAGGGGCGTTGTTGCAGGACACAGACGAACTTTTGGTCAAACCCGGTGAAAATACCCAATCGGCCCGCTTAATTAAAATCACTGACGTTCAGGAGATTGTTGAAAAAGAGACCATGCTGAAGACCTATATTTACGAGGCCATTGAAGTAGAAAAAGCAGGTATAAAGGTCGAATATAAAAAACTTCCAGAACCCGTTCCCGAAGAATTTCAAAACGTGTTGGACACAAATCCGGATATACAAACTGCTTTTGAAGCATTGACCCCGGGACGACAAAGAGGCTATATTCTTTATTTTTCAGCACCCAAACAATCCAAAACCAGGGCATCAAGAATTGAAAAGTATATTCCGAGCATTCTAAATGGCAAAGGATTTCATGATCAATAGGCCGGTCTTGGGGCTTTCTTTGGCAAGATCGATGAATAATACATTCTAAAATATGATACGAACTATTTTTTTGTTGCTGTTCTGTTTGTCTTTAGCGCCGATAGTCAGCGCTCAGGAAAATTGTAGTTTTAAGGTTATCTCTTTCTACACGGCAAAAAATGACGCAGCACATATAAGTTTTGTGAAAGAGGCGAACCTCTGGTTTCCAGAAATGGGCAAAAAACTTGGTTTCTGTTATGAAGCGACCGATAAATGGGAAAATCTAAATTCTGAATTTCTATCAAAATATCAAGTCGTTATTTTTCTCGATTCGCGACCTGAGAATCCCGAGCAAAGATTGGCATTTGAGAAATATATTAAAAATGGCGGGGGATGGATGGGGTTCCATTTCTCGGGATTTGCCCTGACACCATCTGCTTTTCCGAATAATTGGGCCTGGTACCACGACATTTTTTTGGGAAGTGGCGAATATCATGGCAACACCTGGAGACCGACAAGTGCAACTTTAAAAGTAGAGGACCAAAACCATCCTATGACCAAAGAATTGCCCAATAAAATCTATGCTGCGCCGAATGAATGGTATCGTTGGAAAAAAGATCTTCGATTAAACCCGAATATAAGAATACTATTATCAATAGACCCCGATAGTTTCCCTCTAGGTACCGGACCCAAACCTCATGAAATCTGGCACGAAGGGTATTTTCCAGTTGTTTGGAGCAATACCGATTATAATATGGTCTATTTCAATATGGGCCATAATGACATTGATTATGAACACCATACAAATGACGAGCTTTCATCCACTTTCAGTAGTGATGATCAAAACAAACTAATTATCAATGCCCCTCTTATGGCTGGCCAAGGAAAATGCGATCAAATAAGCTGAACCGGTTCATACCAATAAATTCCTATATTTTAATTGCTTAAAACCCCAATAACTTCCAAATTAATTTTTCGGACTTCGGGGACATTCATTTTATCAACTTTACGGTCATAGGTCATGAACCCATTCACCTCACCCTCAACATCTGTGGTCTGGGTATAAACAGCAGCAGAAAATCCCGATTTTACAAAATTCTTCAACATTTGGGCATATTTAACATACTCATTGGTAGTTTCCTTTGAGTTTTTAAATTTGACATAGCCCCAGTTGTTGTCCGTTTTCCAGAGATGCCCATCAATGGGGAGGCCAATTCCCCCATATTCCCCTAATACATTGGTTCGTTGGGCGTCAAATAAATACATTTCAGGACCTGGGTAATTATGTAAATCCACTATATCCCCTGTGGCATAAAAATTACCTCCACTGGCCGAATTTACCAATCTGCTTGGGTCATAGGCCTTGGTCCATTCTGTGATTTCAACAGTCTTGAATTGGCCCCATGCCTCATTAAAGGGAACCCAAACCACAATACTGGGATTCGAGTATAGGTAATCCATAATATCTTTCCATTCCTTTCTGTAAATCCCTTCGGATTCGGCACTTCGCTTGAATTCAGAGCCATCAAAATATTTTCTGTTCTGCCATTGCGGGCTTTTATCACCGCTTGGCATATCCTGCCAAACCAAAATTCCAAGTTCATCGCAGTGGGTATACCATCGAGCGGGCTCTACTTTAACATGCTTCCGTATCATGTTGAACCCGAGTTCCTTGGTTTTTATAATATCATATTTTAGTGCTTCATCCGTCGGAGCGGTATAAAGACCATCAGGCCACCAACCCTGATCCAAGGGCCCAAATTGAAAATAGTCTTTGTTGTTCAACTGCATTCTAATAATTCCTTTATCATCCCTTTTGGAACTGATTTTTCGCATGGCAAAATAACTTTTCACCTCATCCAAAGTATTACCAGAACTTATGAGTTTAACCGTGCTTTGATACAAAAAGGGAGACTCGGGCGACCAAAGTTTTGCATTTTCTATGGCAATTTCAATTTCTTCTCCAGCAGAAGCCTTTGCGCTATTTAAGATGGTAGACCCATCGGAGATTACTACCTCGACTATATCACCATACTCCGCATCTGCAAGTTCGGCGGAAAAACGCACCGTGCCGGCATCAATATCACTTGTTGATCTTAAATGCCGAATACTTTTTTGAGCTACAGGTTCAATCCAGACAGTTTGCCAGATTCCTGTTACCGGCGTGTACCAAATTCCTTCGGGCTCATTAACCTGCTTGCCTCTCGGTTGTGGACCATCACTGGTCGGGGCCCATACTTTCACAATCATTTTTTGCGACCCATCAACTAGAAAAGGGGTAATATCGAATGAAAATGGAGTATACCCTCCTGTATGGGAGCCCACCTTTACTTCGTTGATCCATATATCCGCCTTCCAATCCACTGCTCCAAAATGCAACAAAATATTTTTACCATTCCAATTGGCCGGTATTTCAAAACTGTTCCTGTACCAAAGTTCCTTTTTAGAACCTACTTCCTTCATAACACCCGATAAACTTGACTCCGCAGCAAAAGGAACCAATATTTTACCATCGAAATTTGAGGGTGCCGTCTTTCCTATATCCTGAATTACATAGTCCCAAAGGCCATTGAGGTTTTTCCATTCAGTTCTCTTCATTATCGGTCTGGGATATTCCCCCAATACATTATTGGGGTCAATTTTCTCTGAGAAGGAAGTCTTTATTTTATTCCCTGCCGGTTTCCATTGCCCAAAAGATTGGAAAGCAATTGCCATACTGCAGGCTGCTATCATTATTCCTTTGCTTAAAAAAATATTTTTAGAATTCATACGATTGAATTTAGTTGGTTATCATCTTATCCCATGATTATGAAGCCGTAAAATAATGTTTTTAAAGTAATTGTAGAAATTGAAAATAACTATTTATATGACACTCTTTAATTCAAGTCGGTTTACCTATCTTTAAAATTTATTGCTATACTTTATGAAAAAGAAATATGCCAAATTTTTGGGATTTCTGATTATCGTTCCGTTGCTTCTTATTGTCGTCTGCAATTACACAATTAGTTCGTCCGGCAAAGGAAAGACCTTTTACAGTATAAAAAATATCCCCCCAAACCGAGTGGGCCTGGTTTTGGGAACTTCCAAAAAACTTGTTGGTGGAAAACCAAATCCGTATTACACGAATAGGATCGGTGCAACAATAGCTCTTTTTTCGGCTGGCAAAATCAATTTTATATTGGTGAGCGGAGATAATGGAACGGTGTACTACAATGAACCTACAACTATCAAAAAAGATTTGGTTGAAGGTGGAATTCCCCCTGAAAAAATATTTTTGGACTATGCCGGTTTCAGGACCTTGGATTCAATGGTTAGGGCCAAAGAAATTTTTGGATTGGATAGTGTCACCATAATTTCCCAAAAATTCCACAATGAAAGGGCCATATATTTAGCTGAAAAAAAGGGTCTTGTCGCCGTGGGTTTTAATGCCCGGGATATTCAAGGACATTCAGGCCTTAAGGTTCAGTTTCGAGAATATTTGGCTCGAGTCAAGGTGTTTTTGGATCTGTTGATAAATACACAGCCAAAATTTTACGGTGAAAAAGTGATAATTAAATGACAAGTTAGCGGATTTTTGCTTTCAAATTTTTTGAGGAAAAAAAGATAAAATTCTACTTTTTACGTATAAAAATTGAAATTGGAACGCCTGTAAAATCGAAATTCTCCCGTATCTTATTCTCCAAATACCGTTTATAAGGTTCACGCACGTATTGCGGTAGGTTGCAAAAAAAGGCGAACTGCGGGTAAGGAGTAGGCAATTGTGTACAAAACTTGATTTTTACATACTTCCCTTTATATGCGGGAGGTGGATAGTTTTCAATAAGTGGTAGCATTATCTCATTGAACTTTCTTGTGATAATTTTTTTATTTCGATTATTATAAACCGCCACCGCGGTTTCAATAGCCTTGAAAATTCGCTGCTTTTCGAGTACGGAAATAAATAAAATGGGAACATCCGTAAAAGGTTCAATGGCCTCCTTGATTTTTTGCGTGTAAAATTTAATGGTATTGGTTTCCTTGTCTTCGACCAAATCCCATTTGTTTACAAGAATTACAATGCCCTTGTTATTTCGCTGTGCCAACCAAAATATATTCTCAACTTGTCCGTCAAAACCTCTTGTAGCGTCTAAAATTACCAGACATACATCAGAATTCTCAATGGCCCGAACCGAACGCATTACGGAATAAAATTCAAGGTTCCTCCTTGACTTTTGCCTTGCGTCTAATTCCGGCAGTGTCCACCAAATTGAATTCGAATCCGAATCTATTGTATTTCGTATTGATACTGTCCCTAGTGGTCCCGGCAATATCGGTAACGATGTATCTTTCTTCGCCGATCAATGCATTTATAAAAGACGATTTTCCGGCATTGGGTCTTCCAACCACGGCGAAGCGAGGTAATTCATTATTGTCATATTCCTTATCGGGCAATACTTTTACCAATTCATCCAAAAGTTCGCCGATTCCGCTTCCATTTATACTTGACAGACAATAATACTCCCCTAAACCCAAGGAATAAAACTCAACTGCTTCTTTGTCCCTTTGGGCGTTGTCTACCTTATTGACAGCCAAGAAAACAGGTTTGTTTACTCGGCGTAATAATTTGGCTACATCTTCATCCATTCCGGTAACCCCAGATTCAACATCGACCATAAAAACAATGGCATCGGCTTCTTGAATTGCCAGCTCAACTTGTTTGTCAATTTCTTTTTCAAATACATCATCGCTTCCCAGAACGTATCCTCCCGTATCAATTAATGAGAATTCCTTTCCATTCCAATCGCCTTTGCCATAATGCCGATCTCGGGTAACACCGCTTACTGCATCAACGATAGCTTCTCTCTTTTGAATCAATCGGTTAAAAAAGGTGGATTTTCCGACATTTGGCCTTCCCACAATGGCAACAATAGCACTCATAATCCTGAATTAGAGGGCAAAGGTAGTATTAATCAGCACAATAACAAGAATGATCCAAGAGTCTATAGGCCAATACAAGTTTGTCAATACCGGTTTGGAAAATTTAGAACTGAAATAGTGAGGTAGCCATTAAGAGTTTATGGGTGAAATTAAATATCCCTTGCAATAAGTGGAATGACAGTGGAAGTACTTCGACCACCTGAAAGGTATGGTTCACCAGCGACTCGGGTACGTATTTTTTTAGCAGGAACACCGTAGGCTACTACATGATTTTCAATGTTTCCCACCACCAATGAGCCCGCGCCAACCAAAGAATGCCTCCCCACAGTTATATTCTCAATTATGTTGGTTCCTAAACAAATCGCAGAACCCTCGCCCAAAATAAAATTACCACCAGTACAAACATTGGGTGCCAAACTAGAAAAATCATTCATAAAACCATCATGTCCCAAAGAAGAGTTGGTATTAAGAATACAATGTTCGCCAACTTCAGAATTGGCATTGATTGTTACACCAGGTAAAATGGCAGTTCCTTTGCCTACTTCCACATCAATACCAATAATACTATTAGGATGAACCGTAGTTATAAAACAAAAGTCGGGCATAATTTTAAGGATTCTATCGACAATCATTTTTCGAGTCCAATTATCCCCAATGGCAACTATTCCGCCTATTAAATTGTGTTTTTCTTTTAGAAAAGGTAAATCGTATTCACTGCCCAATATAGAATGGCAATTAACTTTAGTGCCCTTTTTCTTATATGAATCTACAAATCCTATTACATTGTATCTACCCTCTTTTTTAAGACAATCTAAGACTACACTACCATGGCCAGAGGCTCCAAATATGATTACATTTTGCATTTCATCGGGGTTTTATGCATTTCGTCGATAAAACAAAGATAGGATAAAATTAAAGACACCAGCGAAGTATCTGGTGCTTTTTCGATGTAATTAATACCTTCAAAAATTAAACTACTGAATATGTGCTATTTATAAAATATAAGAATTACAAAAAAAACGGGGTTGTGTTTTCATTTTGGAATGAATGATCGAATAGGCTTTGAACACTTTGGTTCAATTCTGATTATATCCGAAGCGTTTCAATTGCTTTTCATCACTACGCCAATTCTTGTTCACTTTGACATACAGCTCCATATGAACTTGCTTTCCAAAGAATTTCTCAAGGTCCTTTCTTGCTTCAACCCCTACCCTCTTAAGGGCACTCCCTTTATGGCCAATTATGATTCCCTTTTGGGATTCGCGCTCAACCATAATTACTGAGCGCATTCGTATAATCTCCTCATCCTCAAAAAATTCCTCTGTATCTATTTCAACAGAGTATGGAATTTCTTTCTTATAATGAATAAGGATCTTTTCCCGTATGGTCTCATTTACAAAAAATCTTTCTGGTCTATCGGTAATTTGGTCCTTGGGATAATATGCGGGACCCACTGGCAGTAATTCAATAATTCTTTCAAATACATTTTTAATGTTGAAGTTCATCAGGGCAGATATTGGATGTATCTCCACAGTCGGAAGTTGTTCCTGCCAATATTGTACTTGCTCCTCAAGCAGTTCTTGTGTCGCCGTATCAACTTTGTTCAACAATAGCAAAACAGGGGTTTTACTGCTTTTGATTTTTTCAAAGAATTTTTCGTCTTTCAAGGACTTTTCGCCAATTTCGACCATGTACAAAAGCACATCTGCGTCCTCAAAGGCCAATTTCACGAAGTCCATCATACTAGCCTGTAGTAGGTAGGCCGGTTTAATGATTCCGGGGGTATCGGATAGAATAAGTTGAAAACCCTCACCGTTCACAATGCCCAGTATGCGATGTCTGGTGGTTTGTGCCTTTGATGTGATTATAGATAGTTTTTCACCTACAAAGGCGTTCATTAATGTGGATTTACCCACATTTGGGTTTCCTATAATATTTACAAAGCCAGATTTATGTTCCTGCATTTTTCAATTTTTGAAAGTAAATTTTCATTTCCCTGTTTACTCTGGGTGCCAAATAGAGCACTGCAATCATATTGGGAATCACCATCAAGGCATAAGAAAGATCTATTAAATTCTTAACCAAATCCAATGATGCAATAGCTGCAAAGATGATCATTAGTACAAAATACCAATTGTAAAAATTCCCAATTTTAGCGTTGGTCAAAAAAGATAGACATTTTACTCCATAATAAGAATAGGTAAAGAGTGTAGATAACGCAAAGGCGGTAACTATTATCATTAACAACTCATCCCCATAACCAAACAATGTGCGTTCAAATGCAATTAAGGTCATGGTAATTCCACTATGGTTCGTCGAGATATGAACCGCTTAATATTATAACGATTGCCGTAAAAGTACAGACCATGATGGTATCAATAAATGGCCCTAACATAGCCACCAATCCTTCTTTTACAGGGCTGTCATTTTTTGATTGACCGTGATACATGGGCGCACTACCTAGTCCGGCTTCATTCGAGAACATAGCCCTACGGATCCCTATTATCACAAGACCCCAAAACCCTCCAGTGACTATTGTTTTGAAGTTCCAAGCCTCGGTAAAAATTAGTTTTAATGACGGAACGATCTGGGATGTATTCATCGCCATCACTACAATAACGGCAATGAGATAAATAAAAACCATAAAAGGCACGATCGCGGAAGATACTTTGGCAATCTTTGTGAGCCCTCCAAAGATTACGAAAGATGTTACTAGTGCCAGTGCTATTCCTATACTCAACTTCCAATTCATATCGCTCATTTCGAAAATTGTTTTCGAGGGCTCTACTACGCTCATAAAAGTTTCTGTAAACTGGTTCGCCGTAAACACACCCAAAAATCCAAACATACCGCAGACGCAATAAAATATAGCCAAAGGTTTTGCTTTTGCTCCCATTCCTTTTGTGATATAGAACATGGGGCCACCTTGAAGTCTTCCATCCGAATCAACGCCACGGAACATGATGGCGAGGCTACAGGAATAAAACTTTATGCACATCCCGATCAATGCCGTAACCCAGATCCAAAATACCACCCCAGGACCACCATCGTGAATGGCAATGGCCACACCAGAAATATTCCCGAGCCCAACTGTTGCGGCTACGGCGGCCGATAAAGCCTGAAATGAGCTTACATCCCCCTTTGCCTTTTTATCATCGTGTTTACCGGCCGTGATGGCAATGGCATGCCCAAAAAACCGATATGGTAAAAATTTGGAATAAATCACTAAGAAAAGACCACCACCAATAAGCAAGATGAACATGGGCCATTCGGTAAAAGGAAGGATTTTTGAAATAAAGTTGTTTATAGATTCCATGGAGGCAAATATGCCCCAAGGTATGGATTTTATATATTTTGATGTTACGTACCCTAAAATATTCTTTGTACAAGTTTTGATAAAGCAAAAAAACCGTTGTATCTTTGCCGTTCATATCGCGGGGTAGAGCAGTAGGTAGCTCGTCGGGCTCATAACCCGAAGGTCGCTGGTTCGAGTCCAGTCCCCGCTACTAGGCCCAAGGCCATTGAAATCAACGGTTCGTATGCCCACGAACCGTTTTTTTTATGCCCAGTTTTAAGGAGTTCGTTACCTTTGAATGCGAAAATGAATACGAAAGTGCATACGATTTGACCACCAAGCGAAATTATTCCCGACCTAAGATATACTCGGCCAAGGGTGATCTGAAAAAATGCTGGTATGTCTACTTTTCGTTCAGGGACAGTCCCTCTGCCCTGTGAAACCGTGCAATTGGAACATACCTTTTCAAAATGGTCCACTTCTCCGGCCCCATCCAAAACCACCGAACCCCCCCAAAAAAAAGGAACCGGTTCAGTAGGAACCTGTACCGCCCGAAAAAATGTCTTGGGCAGGTTGTTGGCAATGCGGCTACAGGGGTGGCTGTTGTTGAGCTTGCAAAAGAGGTATTTACCCTCGCATTAAATAAACCGGCTACTAAAAAGGATATTCCGGAACTTAAAACTTTGATCAGGTCCCGTTATTTACCCATAAACAATATTCGAAGGGATATTCATGGCAGACCTGCTTATTACGATATTATAACAGGTTACGTAGTCCACAAATAATACCAACCGATTTCTCCTTTGTTTAAACTTCGGCTACATTAAAGTATAGGTAAATCTTGGACAGGTCCTAGTTCAGAACAACTTATTTTTTTTGCATTTCATACTCAAAAAGCAACACTTTATACAATTCCATATTACAAATCTGCATTGCGTTGCTAGATTAGCATAAAATAAGAACTATATGAACTCACTTACCTACTTCTTCTCCATTGCAGCCCTCTTGATTAGTGCAAATACAATTATATATATTTTAGCGGGACTTATCAGAAATCGATATAATCGCTAACTAGGTTACGGATATTTTGAAATCTTCCTTTGCTTATTTTAAACTTTGAAGGAAAATAGCTTCGGTTTGACCGTTTTTAAGAAAGGCCATACCGACAGAAATTACTCTTTTCTTATAAAAATGGCATAAGCCCTTTTTGGATTGTCCTTGAGCATTATATCTAGGTCTTTTTGGGTAAAACCGTTTTCCTTAAGCTGTGGAATTAGCTTGGTGAACAGATCTGTATATCCCCTATAAATCCCTCCATTCTTTTGTCCAACATTATACCAACCTGCATCGTGTGATATGAGCACATGGTCCATGACGCCATTGGCCTTCAGTTCCGAAAGCGTTTTTACGAACCAGTCAATATTTCCAGAATTGGTATTACCGTCCGATGGTTGGCCGTTTATGTGATCCAGCGAAATCCACGCTCCTTGTTCCGCGGCCCTTAGATAACCGGCCATGGTCCCCATCTGGGCATGTGTCCAAACGAATGCTTCCGGAGATACTCCCATTTCCTTCAACACTTTGATTTGTGCCATTGCCGGCCCGTCACTTCCGGTATGAGAGACTATGGTCATACCGGTTTCCAAATGTGTGAGTGCAGCCGCCCTGATCAGATTCTCGTGTGTTTGCGATAGCACATCTTGGTTATCCACCGACATCTTTATGAACCCCGGTTTAATACCAGAGCTATCGATTCCCACCCTGAACTCTTTGATCCAATGCGCTGCCATTTTTTCGGGAGAAGCGTTCACGAGGGTTTCCGGAATATATTTGTTGTTACCGGATCCGTAATAACCGGTGTTTGTAAGGATATGGATCCCCGTACGCTCGGATAATTTCTTCAACACATAGGGATCGCGACCCAAATAGGCAGGGGTACAATCCAGAAAGGTAGCGACGCCATGTTTCTTAAGTGCTGAAAGATAGGGTAACGCGGTTTCTACAACCTCATCCCTGTCCCAACGATGATAGCCCGTACTATCCGCCCCGATCCAATCCACCATTATATGTTCATGGATAAGTGTCAGGCCCATTTCTTTAGGCGCAATGGGGCCGTTTACGGTAACTATTTGGGCGGATAGAAAATAAGGGGCGAGCCCTATAAAAATTATCGAGGAAAACTCGAAATACTTTTTCATTTTAACTTTTAGGGAAAATACTAAAATATCGCGATAATATAAACTCTTAACAGAAAGTGCAATTTGTAAAGAGTTAACTTTCATCAGCATCAATATTTAATTATACATAAGAAAAATTATAGAACAAATAATTTCAATAATCCGTCATTATTTAAAATAGAAATAAGTTATTGGAAATTTTAAAGAATTCCAATGCTACATAAATAGATAGCTTACATCATATTCTTCTTTTTATAAGAAGATGGTGTTGTACCCTCAAATTTTTTAAATGCCACATTAAAAGAGGATAAACTACTAAAACCAATATCAAAGGCAATTGAAGAAATTGTGTACTGCTGCTTATTCGCATCTAACAATAGCCGTTTTGCATCTTGAATTCGATAATAATTTATAAAATCGTTAAAGTTTCGTTTTGCATATTGGTTTATTACCTCAGAGGTTTTTTGAGTGTTTTTTTCAACAAGTTGACTAAGGCTATCTAAGGAAATATCAGATTCTAAATATAATTTTTGCGCTACTACCAATTCATCTATTTTTTGAAACAACGCAGCATTTTCATTTTCTTCAAACACCGCCCCGTCAATATTGATAACTTTTAGTCTAATGGCTTTATAGCTGAGATAGTAGATTACCAGGCTGTAGACAATTGGCCCGATGATATACGGAACCGTATCCTCTATGAGGTTTAAAACATACGAAACCCAAATGAATACGAAACCAACAATTAATAACGGTAGCCATTGTAAAACAGCAGACTGAGATTTTGTCCGTTGTGCTTCCGAATACCTTTTTATGACCTTTTGGGCAATCCCGCCCGCTTTAAAAATATAAAGCGCTAAATGGAGGTAGGTAAAAATAATTATACTTGCGAATAGCGCTATGGCTTGAATATTATTTTCATCGAACCAATCCCTACTAACGAAAAAACTCATTACGAATATCAAAACGAAAGGCACGATTTCGAAGTAGTAATACCTGGGCAGTTTAAATTTGGCACTTGTCATAGCTAAAACATACCAGCGTAGCAAAGGTCCAATTAGGAAAAGAAACGATAGGCCCGCAAAAATAAATATAGGCTCTAAGTCATCTCCAAAATACAACATGACCGATTTACCAATTCGGAAGGCCATGAAGATTAATATCAATCCAAGTATAGCGTTTGCAATTGTTTTCTTTTTAACAAAAAAACAAAGGTAGATGGCAAAAAACACCCCATGCAAGAATCCTGCACTACTAACAAGTATGAGAAGTATATCTAAAAAATTCAATTTGATATTTTTCCTAATGTAACAATATCTAAGCTTTTTGCTCCATTTTTTTGACAAATGAAACCAAACCTACGATATTAAAAAACCCGCCTACATCTCCCTTCATCGCTTCAATAATACTATGTTTGGCTATGAGCAATCGGTCAATTGATTTTTTCTCATTCTTTATCTTCTTCTCAATGAGTTCTTTTGCTTTTTGCGAACCCTTCTGGTGATAAGCCAGTAATATGTCTACGGCATTTTCTTCTGCAGTTATCGCTCTGTATTTTGGGGCATGGCCTAATTGTTTTATAACCGTTTCTGCAACTGACCAAACAGACCAAGGGTTTTGACCTGTTACTAAATTCTTGTCGTTACTCATTTTATCCAAATACATAATCCCTGAACTAAACTGAGCTCCTTGTGCAATCAATTTATCTTGCAAAAGAAATGGAAATATGGAAGCCGCCTCTGGAATAAGTAATAATTCCTCCTCATTTGTAAAACCGCTTACCACTTTATCTTCCAGCAACGCACGCCCATTATCTAAAGTTACGTTGACTAAAGCTGCCGGCCCATGACAAACAGCTCCTATGACTTTATTGGATTGATAATAATTTCGAACGATTACTTGAATGGCTTTATTTTCTGGAAAATCGAACATAGCCCCTTTACCGCCTACAAAGAAAACCGCCTCATAGCTTTCCGCGACTACCTCATTTAATGGAATGGTGTGACTGGTTTTGTATTGCGCTGTTGAATCGTTCAAAAATGCGAAATCATATGCTCCCATATCTTCATCATCAATGACTACAGGTGGTTCACCCCCCAAAGGGCTTGCAATATCCACCTCAAAACCATTGGCTTGAAATACATAATACGCGCGTGCCAATTCCGTAAGCTCATAACCTGTACGCTTAGTGCTGTTGCCCATGGTATGAGTACTTGTAACCACGGTCAAAACCTTCCCTCGAAATGGTTGGACGTTTTCCGATACATACGGTAGATTTTCAACTAAAGTGGTTTCTATTCCAATACTGTTTGGAGGAAGTAAGCTTTTAAACCAAAAGCCGAATGAAACGACTATAACGAGTAAAGCGGCTGTGGTAATTAAGGTCCATTTAAGAACAGGGTATTTTTTCAACATGATATTTAGTTTTTTGATTCGAGTGCAAATCAAGGACTTCTGTTTGGCAAAATCATTGTAAATGATAATTCCATCAGCATTTAAAAGGATAAGATGCCACGAAAATGAGGTAGCTAGTAAACGGTCGTTTAATTATACTCTTAGTGTCCCGTAAAAGATCAATTAAAAAGAATACTAAACGAGACCGCGTTTGGGGCTCTCCGAAAAAGGATTCTACGATTTAAAAAATGGTTTCGTAATACGGCCAATTTATAAGACTCTGCTGAATTTATAAATTGGTTTGAACAACTGTCCTCATAACATAAATGCATATTACATAAAGTAGCCCATCTTAAGATTTTGCTAAGAATTCAGACCTACTTTTATTCTTCATACTTTTGGAAGTATGAAAATTCTTATTGCGGAAGATGAAAAGGAACTCCAAAAGTCCATGATGACTTATTTGGAACGGGAAGGTAATATCTGTGAAACTGCATCTGATTATAATGAAGCTATGTACAAAACTAATTTGTACGAGTACGATATTTTGATTTTGGATATCAACCTAATTAATGGAAGTGGCTTGGATGTACTGAAAAAACTTAAGAAAAGCTATAAGGAAACTGCAACAATTATTATTTCCGCAAACAATTCCTTGGACGACAAATTGGAAGGACTAGATATTGGAGCAGATGATTACCTTACCAAACCTTTCCATTTAGCCGAACTGAATTCTCGCATTAAAGCAATTCTTAGACGTGGTAAATTTGGGGGTGACGAGACTATATCCTTTAATGAAATCCGAATCGATACTAGGTCTAGAACCGCATACGTAAATAATCGACCTTTATCACTAACGAGAAAAGAATATGACCTCTTACTCTTTTTCATTACCAACAAAGGCCGTGTTCTTTCCAAGGAAATTATTGCGGAACATCTTTGGGGCGATAGCAGTGACTTGGTAGATAATTATGATTTTATCTACGTTCACATCAATAACCTCCGAAAAAAAATGACGGATGCCGGGGCTAAATACATCAAGACCGCTTATGGTAGTGGGTATAAATTTATAGAGGATTAGCCGATGACAGCGAATACCAAAAAAACGCGATTGCTTCAAAAAGCTTCCACAACATATCTCCTTATCAGTATCGTGTTGATGTTGGTCAGTACTGTTGCCCTCTATTTTTACGTCAAAAACCTTTTACAATCGGAGATAGAGGAAGAGCTGCGATCAACCGAGGCACGTGTGGAGAGTTCAATTTCTGAACACAAGCCACTGTACCAGCTACCTCCAATGGTAGAGATTGAGCTTGTTCCTGAAATGGGATTAGAGCGGTTAAAGGATACCGTAATTTACGATCCGTCCCAAAATGAGATGGAAGAATTTCGTGAACTTTCTACCTATTTTTCAATAGAAGGGAAAAATTATCATATAATCACACGTGCATTAATCGTGGAATCTGAGAATATTCTTTTAGCCATCGTCATTTCTTTTAGCATCATCATTGCGATGGTGTTCCTATTTCTTTTTTACTTAAATAATAATATAAATAAAAAGTTATGGAATCCCTTCTTTCTAAATTTAGAAGCCATGAAGAATTTTTCCATCACCTCAGAAAAACCTATACAATTGGTCCAGAGTGATATTCTGGAATTTTCGGAATTGAACACGGAAATCGAAACGCTAACGGATAAGGTTCGTACTGATTATAAAAACCTTAAGCAGTATACGGAAGATGTATCCCACGAATTACAAACACCTCTTGCAATTATGCAGGCTAGAATAGAGAACATTATTAATGGAGAGGATTTAAAGGACGTTCAATACGAGCAGTTGACAAGTATTCAAAAGGATATTCACCGCCTTACGCAGATGAATAAACGGCTAACACTATTAACCAAAATAGAGAATCAACAATTTACGAATCCAGAACTTGTAGACCTTAAGCAAACAATAGAAAAACGCAGTGAATACTTTAATGACCTTTTTCCTGATAAAATTAAATTTGGAAATACCGATACATTGAACGTTAGAATGGACAACTATTTGGCAGATGTGCTTTGCGATAATTTAATATCCAATGCCCTAAAACATAGTTTACTAAGTAAAACGATAGAAATTTCAATTGCGGACAAAATATTAACGGTGTCCAATGAGGGAGAAACCATGCTGCAGCATCCCGAAAAATTATTTGCCCGATTTTATAGGGAATCTTCCAATACAAAATCCACAGGTCTTGGACTTGCAATTGTTCAAAAAATATGTGATTTGTATGGTTATAAACCATCCTATTCCTTTATAGAAGATAGTCACGTTTTCAAAGTCGATTTCAATTAGATACTATTTCTGCCTACTTCTTTAAGTTCTCTTTAGATTCTTCGCTTACTTTCGCACAAAAGTTGGTTTATGTTTAAGAATTTACTAGTCTCTTATTTTTTATTGGGTATCATTAGTTGCGCCTTCTCGCAGGAAAAAGTATCCGTTTCTGGGCAATTATTTGATGCCGGAACTCAAGAAACTCTTCCTTTTGCCAATGTTGCGGTCCATGATTTTGAAAATAATGCACTTTTAACCGGAACTATAACCGATGACAATGGAAGATTCGAGATTTTAGATATCCCCTTAGGAAAGTATAAACTATACTTTTCATTTTTGGGATACAAAACCACAGAACAGACCTTGTTAGCAGGTGGATTGAATACTGTTTTCGATTTAGGCAAGATTTCTTTGGAGCCCAGTGCCGAAAGTCTTGATGAAGTAGAGGTAATTGGCGAACAGGCAACCACCAATTCTGACCTGAACAAAAAAACCTTCAACTTGACGGATAATATCGCACAGACCGGAGGTTCCGTTCTGGACGCGATGAAAACCATGCCCGGGGTTACTTTTGACCAAGAGGGAAAGGTCATTTTAAGGGGAAGTGACAAAGTGGTCATATTGATTGATGGAAAACAGAGCAGCTTAACCGGTTTTGGAAATCAAAAGGGATTGGCTAATATTCCTGCTTCGAATATCGAAAAGATAGAAATTATCAATAATCCATCTGCAAAGTACGATGCCAATGGCTTTGCAGGTATAGTAAACATAATCTACAAGAAGGAAAAACAAAAAGGTCTAAACGGCGACGTGGGACTTTCTTTTGGTTTGGGTGCCTTGGGGAAAAGAAGGGAAGATACACCTACCGAGTTGGGTAGCTTTTCGGTCAATCCTAAGTTGATTCCTAGCATCAATCTAAATTACAAAACAGGTAAGGTGAACTATTTTTTGCAATCGGAATTCATTCTTCAAGAAGCATTGCCCAACAATGAATTTACCACTCGAAATTATGATGATGGCAGAAACATCATTTCACAAGTACCCGAGAACAGAAAACAGTTCCGCTCGATCATCAATGGGGGAATAGATTATGACTTGGACGATAACAATAGCTTTACGTTTTCCGGATTATACGATAGGGAAAAACATATTGATACGGCACAAGTCGCTTTTATCGATTTAAATACAAATTCAAGAAATCGTTTTTACAATTGGCAGGAAGAGGAGGTTACCCGTTACATAAACGCGGCGATGAACTATAGGCATAAATTTGAGCAGGCAGGGCATACATTAAGCGCCGATGCCCAATACACCCAAGGTCTCGAAGATGAGACTTATTCGCTCAACGACAGTTCTTCCGTACGCGTGGGAAGGGACAAAACCAACATCCGCGCCATTGACAATACCACAAGTATCTCTTCGGATTATGTGCGTCCATTAAGAAACGGGCGAATTGAACTAGGTGCAAAACTTCGAATCAGGAGGTTACCTGTGGATTATACGATTACCCCAGGCAACCAATCAATAATTTATCCGGATTTGGGCACGTTCTCCGATTGGGGGGAGAATCTTTACGCCGGTTATATGAATTATCTTTTGGAAAAAGAAAATTATGATGTTGAAGCTGGGCTAAGGGCCGAACAGACCAATGTTTTCTATGACGTTGACCCAGCCAATGGTTACTACCCCAATAATGATAAATATGATTATTTTGAGCTTTTTCCAAGTGTGCGGTTTACCTATAAACTAAACGACGAGAATAAAATATCGGCTTTTTACAATCGAAGAATCGACCGCCCCGGAGAACCCGAGCTTAGGGTTTTTCCAAAGTATGATGATCCCGAATTATTGAAAGTGGGCAATCCCTATTTACGTCCTCAATTTACGGATGCCTTTGAGATTGCCCATAGATATTCATGGGATTCCGGTTCATTGTTCTCGGCAGTTTACCATCGTATCATCCAGGATCAGTACATTCGCATTTTCGCCATTGATGATTCAAATCCCGATTATGATATTGTAAATAGAATCTATCAAAACACGGGAAAGGCAACAAATACCGGAGTTGAGCTTTTATTGAGCCAAGACCTTATGGCAGATTGGCAGGTTTCAGGTAGCCTAAACTGGTATTCCAACGCTATAGACAACTATCGAGGTACACTACTCTTCCCCTTTGAGCGGGATTTTACCATCAATTCATCTACGGCAAATGCCTACGATGCAAAAGTGAATACAAAATTTAATCTACCAAAGGATTTTACCCTGCAGCTAACGGGCATCTATTTTTCAAAAAGGAACATTCCTCAAGGTACACAACTGGCTCGTTCCTCGGTAGATTTTGGTGTAAAGAAAAGCCTATGGGACAAAAACGCGGAGCTAACATTATCCGCCAGTGATATTTTCAACCGCTTTGGTATTCAACAACGCGTTTCCAACGAAGGATTTTTCGCCCTGTACCAAAATTTTTATGAGACCCAAATTTTCAGGTTGGGCTTTAAGTATAAAATCTAAAGATATATCGTTGATAAGTTGAATAAAGTTGCCCAGATAACGCTCCTATTTTGGCTGATGAAGATCGTGGCGACCACTTTGGGCGAGACCTTGGGCGATTTTATTGCGTAAAGGCTCGGCTTGGGCTATACCGTCGGTATTCTAATAACAATGGCCTTTTTTGTAGTTGTATTAGGAATACAACTCACACGAAAAAAGTATCTCCCTGTTTGGTTCTGGTTGGTGATAATCGCAACAACTACTTTGGGCACGGAAATTTCGGATTTTATAGACCGCAGTTTACATTTGGGCTATACTTGGGGCAGTCTACTTCTGTTTTTAGGGCTTGTTCTTACTCTAATCGCGTGGCATAAAAAGCACGGTGATTTAAAAGTGTTCCCAATTTTTGATGTTAATAAAGAGACTTTGTATTGGATAGCCATTTTATTTTCTAATAGTCTAGGTACTACTTTTGGCGATTATTTAAGTGATGTTGTTGGATTAAGTTATTTGACTGGAGCTTTAGTGACGGCCACCATACTAGTCATGGTGGTGCTTTTACATTACTTTACTAAACTAAACGAAGTAATACTTTTTTGGATTGCATTTATCTTCACAAGACCTTTTGGTGCAACTTTCGGGGATTTTTTGACCAAACCTTTGGACAAAGGTGGTCTGGATTTAGGTACTTTACCTGCCTCGTTGGTAGCCTTGGTGGTTATGGGGGTATTGATTTATATTGCCCACCATAAAATGCTTCCCAAAACCTCAAATTGATTCGTTCTTACATCTATCAGTTCCACTTAGTTGCAATTAAAATTATTACTCATTTTGATTCGGTTTTAGAGGATTATAAAATCTTTGGTTTTTAGCAATTAAACCAACTTTAGATTTGCTTTAGAATTGGATGTTATGTTTAATTTTTTCTTTTTTCAGAAGTATTGAAGAATTAATATTATCATTTTGAAGAATAAGCATTTTTCAGATATACTAATCGTATGCATAGCGTTAGCTACAGGTTCATTCATATACTTTAATGGAATGAGCGTAAAATCTCCAAGACTTCTTATAATCCAGAATTTTACAGTTAAGTACCCGGCTGTTAAAAAAGTGAAATGGAATGAAAAAACGTCAGATATCTGGGAAGCGAAATTCAAAATAAATGGTATAGACTATTCAGCTGATTTTTATGAAGATGGAAAGTGGATAGAGACTGCTCACGAGATTGAAAAGAAAGAGATTCCTATCAGCGTCAAATCAACTCTTGAAACTCAATTTTCTGGTTATGAAATTCAAAAAACGCAGCTATTTGAAACCAAAGATTTTTCGCATTATGAATTTGTCTTAGGTAAAGGAAAAGAAGAAATTGAAGTGATAGTTGACCCTAATAACAATATAGTCAAAAAAAAGCAAATCGATTAATTTGCCAGAAGATTTTATTTCAAGTCTGTGTAATAATGATCAGATAGTTGTTTACTCTTCTAATGTTTTATTGAATTTTAAAATTGTAAACTAAAAAAAAAGGTTTTGACTATTGCCCGTTTGGGGATCTGGCAGAAAGTGTTTGTCTATGGGTAAATTAAGATGAGGACACAAATAGATTTATAATTAAGATATCCATGAACTTTACCAACAGCGTTAATTATTGCGCTAGGAAGGGAACAAATATGTTAGGCGCAAAGATCTGATGTTGCATAATCTCCATAGTTAAAGATTTCGTTAAAAAGCAACAGTATTGTACCTAGTAAAGAAACTTTTTGACTTGTCAAACAAGAAAATTTGAAACTACTTATAGTCTTAAAATGAAAATAATACTACCATCCATATTATTACACCCTAGGTTTTATATACAAGTTCTATACATAAAACTATTCGGCGGAATAATCTTCTTAATCAAGTGAAAACCCACAAAATTGTTAAACTATTTAGAATAACCCCAATGAACTTGGAAGGCAAGATTAATGCTATCATAGTTATGTTTATTTATAAAACAAGAAAACGAAGGATGACTTTGTTGCAGTATTAAAGCACAGGACTTAACATTATGTATAAATTAAAATATTATAAAAATCTTGATGGAGTAAGGGCATTAGCTGCTTTAATGGTAGTCGTTTTTCATTTTTTTAGAGATATTACCCCTAATTCAAAATCACTTCATATTGCTAAGGAGATTTCGTACTTTGGACAGACTGGGGTTACCTTATTTTTTGTTTTATCTGGATTTTTAATAACCCGTATACTTCTTAACGCAAAAGAAACGCAAGGATATTTTAGAAATTTTTACCTAAGGCGAACCTTAAGGATACTTCCTTTGTATTATCTTTTCTTAATTCTATGGTATTTCATAGCACCGCTATTAATTGTAATGCACTCCACATCTTTTAATCAACAAGTTTACTATTACACATTTTTGCAAAATTTCGCAAGAACATTTGATTGGAATAGTGCTGGTTCGTCATCATTTTTGGTCGTTAGCGGTAGAAGAGCACTTTTACCTTTTATGGCCGTTGATTGTTTTCTTTTTTTCCAAAAAAAATGTCGTTAGGGTAATTTTGTTAATAATCATTTTTGCAATGATTTTGAGAGGTTTTATGTTAAATGGTGAATACTCGGTATTCATTTTTACATTAACTCGTTTTGATAGTTTGGCAATAGGAGCTTTGATGGCATTTTTAGAATTGGAAAATATTTTTTGTCCAAAAAACTCTAAAAATTTTCTAATGATGATTTTAGGATTCCTGATTTCACTATTTCTTGTTTACGCCTTTATAGACGAAGGATTAAATGACCTTAAACAAAATCTTAGATATTTACTTTTCTCACTAGTATATTTTGCGGCCATTGGTTATTTGTTATCTGTAAAAGATGGTCATTTAGTAAATAAGTTTTTAAGAACAAGCTTTTTAAATTATACAGGTAAAATTAGCTATGGTCTCTATGTCTACCATCCATTAGTATTTTTATTATGTGCCAATTTTCTGGATAGTGGAATAATGCTGCTGGATTTTATAATTGGATTGATTGCGTCCTATTTAATAGCAGGCCTAAGCTATCGTTACTTTGAATCAAAGTTTTTAATACTTAAAAAGTATTTCGAGTATGATGAAAATAACAAATCGAGACTAAAATAGGCTCAAAAAAAGTTTATCTATAACTAATAAAAAGAATATATTCTGAGGATTAGCGAATTAAAATTTAAGAAATTATTCAATTATAGATGCAACATATTTCAGTTAATATTCTATTAAATGATTAGATTCCAATGCAAATTTTAAAGAATAAAAGATAATGCAAAAAAGCGTTGTTTTTGAAGGTGCCCATAGAACTTGCTACCAAAATTTTACTTTCCAATTTAGAAAATTACAGCTTGAACAAAATAAATGATATTATTTTAAAAAGCAATTTTAATCAAACTGTTGAGATACGTCCTATAAATCCATCGAAATTATCATTTGAATACCTGACCCCATACCAAGGAATATATAAGCCCACTTATAATCACAATTTCAAGAAATGAAAATAATCGCTAAACACAGCCCAAAGGACAAAAATATTTTCCATATGGGCCATGATAAGGATATAATCCGTCATGATAAATCATGAGCTAAACTAGAATTTACGCCCATTGAAGACAAAATAATGAAGGGAAGAAAGGAAACAAATTCTTAATTTTCATAAACTGAAAGGATATTATTCGATATACCACCACTAGCTATTTTTTAGTTTTATTTCTTGATAGTCCCTTAAAACGAACAATTTAATGGCCTTTTTCAACGCGATAAATGGAGCTCTTAACTATGCTGGCTTTTTAGCATGCCGTTTTATGGGTAAGTCTTGCTTATTGTATGAGTATTTTGCAAAATGATATTTCTCAATTGTTTCTTTTCTGAAACATTTCATGACACCCCCATATTTTATTCCTTGGTCTGGAATCCCTATGGTTTTTGAACCAATGAACTACTTCGTCCCATATTTTTGTCACCCATTTAATGAAATAATTGGGACGATCAGACACACTTTAAAAAGGGACTTTCCTTTACATTGTTATGATCCGCTATTACGGTTTCTTCAAAAACCATAAATGGTATAACTCATAAAGCCAACGGAATCTCGGTGCCAAATGGAAAAGAAGGGTTATATAGGATACATGTTTTCTTCTTTTTCCTGGTCGCTGCGCAAGCATATTTTGGAACTTGGGCCAGGTATAATTAAAAAAGATTGGAATTATGTGATTTTTTTCACTTTCTGCGATTAATAATTGGAACAACGGAATGTTCGTGCAATTATTTAAAAACTAAATTTAAGGAAAATGAAAAATACGCTGATTAAAACAAAAAATTTCCTGGTCTATCTAATAGGCCTTTCCACCCTACCACTGTTTGGCCAAGACAATAGTGCAACGATAATGGCCAATGCAGAAACCCACATCATAAAATCGATCCACACCACAAAGGAATACCGGATCCAGGTATTGCTTCCCCATGGCTACTCGACTGTGGATAACGTGAACTATCCCGTCCTATATGTATTGGACGGAAAGTATGCCAGTGGACTGTTCAATTCCACTATGGAAATATTTTCCCTGGGCAAGGAGCTGAATGAACCGATAGTGGTCACCATCGATGGGAACAACCAGAACGAAGCGGAATGGTTATCAAGCAGGCATCACGATTACACCCCATCCCATGACCCAAAGGCCGATTCCGCCATCGCGAACTACTTCAAGATCCCTTTGAGTGCATCCGGCGGGGCGGAGGCCTTTCTCGCGGCACTCGAGAAGGAGATCGTTCCGTTCATCGACCGGAAATACAAAACTTCTCTTGAAAGGGGACTCTTCGGCCATTCACTTGGCGGCCTTTTTGCCGGTTACTGCCTGGTCACAAGACCCGAGCTGTTCCAGAAATATTCCCTGAACAGCCCCTCGTTCTGGTGGAACAATGGGGAGCTAACAACAAAATTGGATTCCATTGCACTCGAAAACCCAAAAATGGCCGCTGATATTTTTATATCCGCAGGGGACCTGGAGCGCGAGTTCATGCTTGGACCTGTCAGGAAATTTGAAGTGTCCCTAAGGGCAAATTTCCCCGAATCAAATATCACAGGCAAGGTGTTCGATGGGGAAACCCACTTGTCGGTGGTGCCCATGGCATGCAGCCGTACCTTGAGAGTGTTCTACGCAAACCATTGAACAGACCGACCCTTAAAGAAACTCACAACATGAACAGGGACAAAGAGACATTCTTAAACCTCCTACAGGAGCATAAAGGGATCATCATCAAAATATCCAGTTCCTATAGCTCTGATAAAAGTGACCGGGACGATCTCGCACAGGAAATCGTCTTCAACCTCTGGAAGGCCTTTGGGAACTACGTCCCGGACCATAAATTCTCGACCTGGATGTACCGTGTGGCGCTCAACGTGGCCATCTCCTTCTATAGAAAGGAAAAACGGGCGATCCCGTTCACCCCTTACAACGAGAACCTAATGGTATACACCGATGACGGCGATGGTCCCGAGGAACCGGATGCAAAACTCGGCCTGCTCCATACGTTCATGGAAGGGCTGAAGGAACTGGACCGGTCTATTTTGCTGCTGTATTTGGAAGGTAAAAGTTACAGCGAGATCGCTGAGATCATGGGCATTTCGGAATCGAACGTAGGGACGAGGTTGAACCGTCTCAAATCATATTTAAAGTCAAAATTTTCAAAAGAATAAATTATGGAACTAGAAGAATTAAGGGAAATGTGGCAGGTACATGAATCCAAATTGGAGCGGGCAACACAACTGAACCTGGAAACTCTCAATATGGTACAGTCCCAGAGGGTAAGGTCGGCGCTCATGCCCTTGCTTATAAAAAATTGGTGCGTATTGTTTTTGCATACTTTGACGATCATTGCCCTTTTATGGTTTATCTATTTCAATCTATCGGAATTGCCCTATGCCATTTCCGGACTGGTCCTATTGGGCTATTATGGCCTCCTCTTTATAAATACCTTACGGCAGGTCATGGCGATAAAACAAATCGGACAAGGTAAGGACGTGTTGGGCATGCAAGCTTCCTTGACAATATTGAAGACCCATATGATCGATTTCATCAGGCTTTCGGTGCTCACCATACCGGCCTTCCTTTCGTTCCCTGTTGTGGTGCCAAAGGCATTCGCGAATCTGGAAATGGATGTTTTCCGGGATTTTGATATCCTCGAACGGAGCAATGGTGCCTGGTGGTCGGCCGAAATAATTGCCTTTGCCATATTGATCCCTTTGGGAATCTGGTTTTACCGGCAGGTAACGCCAAGAAATATGCACAAAAAATGGGTAAGGCACATTGTTGAAACAACTGCGAACAAAAGTGTAGGAAGGGCTGCCAAATATTTAAATGAGTTGGAGGAAATGAAGAATGGATAAACCAAAGGGAATGATTTGGACCAATTTCCGATCAATAAATCGATAGCTTGATCGATGAACTTGCCCCCTTAATCCCTTGGTACCATGCCAAATTTTCACTTAGGTATTATTCTAATTTATTAATATCCCCCTCTTTGGGGGAGACTTACTTGACTTTTATGAGCTAATTTTAAAGTGCCATAGAAACACTTTAAGCATGGGTCGGCAATGGAAAAAGATAAAACAATGAAGCTCGTCATGCTCTTGGTCATTGTATTTATAATGGCCATGGGATGTTCTGGGGATAAGGCAAATATGATGACCATTGATTACTTCGGTCAAGAATCTCCTGGTAAGACTGCTGTCTTGTTTGCACCCGGAATCATCAGTACTGATTCAATGGAACATAGTGCCCCCGTATTTTCACCCGACGGCTCTCTTGTTCTGTGGACTGTGGTTCCGAAAGGGTTTGCAAAACCTGCTTACTTTTTGGAAATGACCTATGAAAACGGAAAATGGTCCCAACCTCGTAGGCCGTCCTTTAATGACCCCAGTGCCGACGATTATTATCCTTCATTTTCAGTAGATGGAAAAACACTGTTTTTTAGTTCAAGGAGAAAAGCACCGCACAATTTTTCTCAAACTGGAGATATACTTATTTGGCAAGTGAAAAGAAAATTAAATAGTTGGCAAATCCCCGTTCCCTTGGACACCTCGATTTCCAAGGGTCATGAGTTTGCCCATTCTGTGAACACCAATGGAAACTTGTTTTTTTCATCGGGTTTTTTCTCTGAAGCCCTTAATGGCAAAACAGGATGGAGCATATATTGCTCGGAAAATGTCAATGGTCGTTATATCAAGCCAACTAGGCTGCCCTATAATATCAATAGCATGGGCTATGAGGATGGCCCGTTTATTGCCCCGGATGGAAGCTTTCTCATTTTTGAGTCCGACCGGCCCGAAGGGTTTGGGAGCACCGATCTATATGTTTCTTTCAAGGGAAAGACCGGGAATTGGGGAAGGGCAATTAATATGGGCCGAAAAATTAATTCTTCCTTTGCCGAAAGGTTTTCCAGATTATCGCCGGACGGCAAATATCTCTTTTTTGGCAGTAGTAGGGACGAGTCGGAAACAAAGGTCGGCTTTGATATTTACTGGATAGAGGCCTCAATACTTGATGATATAAGGGACAACCGAGCCCCTGAAAAAGACGCTCAAAATGATTTGGGCACCAAACTGTTGGATGCATTGGATATGGGCCAATGGGAAAAATCTGAAAAATTGTTGGACCAATGGTTGGTTGACTATCCAACAGATGCGGATGCCATCTTTAACTATGGGATGGTTTTAAAGAAACAGAAAAAATATGCGGAAGCAGAAAGCTTTCTATCAAGTAAAGAAAATATCTTTAAAGAAAATGTTAACTATTCCATGGAGATGGCCGTATTAAACATGGCATTGGGCAAGCGGGAAATTGCGGCCCGAACTTTTTCCCAACTTCTTACAAAAGGAAAAGACCAATGGAACAACTATATTTCAGTATCGTCCTCCTTATTTGACCTTGGGCTTTTTAACGAGAGCGATTCTTATTTTAACCAAGCTATGTCCATTACAATGTGGAACTATGGATATTACAAACGTGGCGCTTCCTATACACTTATTGGCGATACCAAAAGGGCCTTTGAAAACTTGAATAGGGCAGTCGACAACGGGTTTATGAATAGGGAACATTTTGAAACCGACCCAGAACTCGAATCCTTAAAATCAGATGGCGATTGGAAGAAACTGATGGCCCGACTAAACTAATATATACTTTAACACTTAAAAATCCGAGAAAATCAAATCATGATGAAAACTACTTGCGTTGTATTTCTGTTCATATCACTTAACTCGTTTGCACAAGGGGTATTCGACAAAATTGCCTTCGGGGAATATCAGGTGGGGTTTACATCGATTACCGCTTATGACACATCCCGCCCTGCTATACGGGAACAAATCGTAAAGAGCAAGGGCAGGGTGTTGCAGATAAATGTCTGGTATCCGACCATTGAGAGTGACGCCCCCAAAATCAACTTTAACGAATACATACAACTTATAGCCAAGGAGGTGAATCTCACAGAAAAGAACCAAGAAATCGCAAAAAGCATTTTTTATGATTGGACGTTCCAAAACAAGGAACAGTCACTCGAAATGGTCGAATTCAAAAAAAATGGAGTGAAAATGAACGCTTCCTTTGATACAAAACCTTATGGTAATCCTTTTCCTGTGGTGCTGTTGATCCATGGAGGGGCGGCGGATTTTGCATTTTTGGGAGAATTTTTGGCCAGCCACGGTTTTGTAGTGATGAACGTTCCCTACAAAGGGTATTTACAAGCCGAACTGGATGTGGATATCTTGGGAATGCAAACCGAAGTGAAGGACTATGAGTTTGCCTTAAAGAAGATAAAGGGACAAATGCCCATTGATGTTGCCAATCTATCCGTTATCGGGGCAAGTTTCGGCGGGCATTCGGCCTTGTCCTTTTCCTTTAAAAACAAGGTGAAATGTGTCATTAGCTACGACGGCGGAATCGGTTCCGAATTTGGCGCTAATTTACTTCAGTCCGATCCTTTGTACAGTTTGGAAAAAATAGATGCTCCCCTACTTCACTTCTATAACCCAAACGATATTTATACCAATGTTTCGTTTATAAAAAAATACGGGCATTCCGATAGAACTTTGATAAGCATGAAGAACATGGAGCATGCCCATTTTTGGTCATGGGGTATTCTTGATCGGTATTTGCCCAAAGTGATCAACAACGTTCGCCCTGGAAATAGTTATGAGGCCGTGCTGCAGGAGACCTTGGATTTTATATCAAAGCATGCCAAGGAAAAAGAAATGACCTGTGATTGGTGCGGAGATTTTCAAAATTCACGGGAATTCTTGAAGGCTGGCGATTAAATAATAACCATGCTAAATTTTCCGTTTTTTGTTCTCTTGGCTATGAGCCCTTATCAAGGCGTACCACCCAATCCGCCATGTCCCCAAAATAATTTTCTGGTTCGCGTGGAAAATCCCATGTCCCAGTATTATTGACCATCGTAATAAAATGGTCCACATTGGGTAGAACTAACGATGTGATGGAATAATTGCCCGCTTGTTTTAAGGTCTCTAGTATGATCCCACGCTTTTCAACAGGCACTACAATGTCCTTGTCCCCCCAAACAAGGTATACAGGCACTTTTACTTTATCCCATATCTCGACCGGATCTTTGAACAATAATTCCATTACGCTTTTTTCCGGGCAACCGATATACAAACTGTCGGGAAAGGCAGCACTGACAAACCATTTTTCGTTTTTCACGGATTTGATTTCCTTACTCGATCTTTTTAATTGTTCGATAGCGGCATTTTCGTTTTTCAGGCAAAGTTTCGTAGCGGCATTTAGGCGATTTCGAATTGCCGCCGCCCACTGTACCGCCCCTTCGTCAAACCCATCCTGGCGCATCACGTTCATACGGTGATATACGCTTTGTTCGGTAGCATTTACAGCGGATGCCGCACTTGTTATCACAAAATCTACCTCGGGTGACAGTGCGGCGGTCATGGGCGCGATCCATCCGCCTTGGCTGTGCCCGAAGACCCCAATTTTATTGGTATAAATGTCTTTTCGCTTTAAAAGTAACTCTATCCCGGCCAACGCATCCTTGGCCAGCCCTGATATACCGGCCGTATTGTAATCGCCACCTTTGGATTCCCCAATACCACGTTTGTCATATATCAATGCGGCCACTCCCTTTTTTACAAATTGAATGGCGGAACCATAATATACATTGCGCGTGTCGGGATCGCTGCCGTGGGTAAAAACTACCACAGGGAATTTGCCTTTTCCTTTGGGTTTCAATAAAGTTCCAGCAAGCCTTATGGTATCATTGTAAAAAACTACGTTTTCCTCATCATATTCAAATTTGACGGCAGGTCTTAAAACAAATGTCGCTCCCTCAATGCCTATTCCGTCAAAACGGCCATGAATGGAATCGTTTCCGGCCACGCCATCAAATAATAAAGTTGGCCTTCCATTGGGTTGTACTCTTTCAAAATGGATTTTATCGCCTTCTTGCGTTATTTCAAACCTTCGATTGTAGGCTCCGATTTCGAGAAAATCAATATTAGCAATGGTTTTATTGTCGTGGTCTTTATCAAATTCTACGGCAATTTGCCATTCCCTTTCTTGATAGCAGATTTTGCCCTCGTAATATCCCTTAACCTGTGATAAAAGTGCACTTTCCGAAGAAATCGACCATAAAATAACAGTTATTAGAATTTGTATCAAACTAATCATATAAAACTAAAATCACGAATGATTATCTACCAAAAATTTAAAATGAACCCTATTTTATTCTTTGCCCAAATAGGAATTCGCGATTTTTGGCGCGATTTCGTCGAGCCATTTGTCCAGCTCATTCACTGGATAATACTTTCCTTTTAACATCACCCCGGCACGTTTTTGGGTGTTGGAAATATCCTCCAGCGGGTTAGCGTCCAAAAGTAGCATATCGCTTCGTTTGCCTTTTTCAATCGTACCAACGTTGTCTAAAGTACCGAAAAACATACTGGGGTTTTTTGTGGCTGCCTCAAGTACGGCATAGTTTGAAAGTCCGGCTTCGGCCAATGCCTCAAGCTCCCGATGGAGGGCATAGCCATAAAGCCATAAAAATTCAGGTGTGTCTGATCCGGCCATGATCTTGCCCCCGGCTTCGTAAATGGCCCTGATCATCTTATTCCTGATTTCAACCCATCTTGCCCGCTTTTCAAGCGGAATTTCATTGATTTTTGTTTTTTTGAGATAGTTAATATAAAAATCCTGAACGGCCTTGGGATAAAATTTAAAATCGGGCTGTTCGCGTATGGAGCTCTCGCTTCTGGGTAATCCAAAGGTGTTCTTCATAAAATGCTGTGTGGGATCAACGAACGGGTTCGCCGCGACCGTTTTTCTGGCAATTTCAGGGATTTTGGTTTCATTGATGTAATCAAAGCTTTCCCAATTTTTTGGGTCGTACACGTATAGGTCAGAAATGGAGCCTTTCATGGGCGCATCGTCCGACAATAGCATTTCCAAATATCCGTCAAGATGTTCGATCTGCTGTTTGGCCTTCCATGCCCTTTCTACGCCTACATAACGGCTGTCCGCATGACCTACGACCCTGATATCCTGTTTTGCGGCTTCATCTACCGCGGCCTCATAGACATTCGCATCAATAAACGTGGTAATCTTTATAAAATCGTATCCTGCCACTTTGGACTTAATTACAGCCTCCCGGGCCTCTTGTTCCGTATGTACCACGAAATTGTTTCCCTGTTCCTTTCCGGTCAAATGAGGACTGGCGGTATATATCGTCGGGGCAATAATCTCTCCGTCTCGAGACCGTTCCCTTAGGACGAGCTGTTCGGGGGTACCTATCATAAAACGCACCGTTGTGACGCCATTGGCGACCATAACCTTTAGTTCGTCCTCTGCAATGGAATCGGGATATTCATCACCGTCGGAGAGCAAATGCACGTGCATGTCCATTAGTCCGGGAATCAGGTATTTGCCTTTTACCTCAATAATCTCAGCATTCTTGGGGATTTTTAGGTTTTTGCCAACGTCCACAATCAAACCATCGCTAACGAGTACAGTATAATTTTTCAAAATACCTTCCTTATCCATCGGAATCACATTTACCTTTGTAAAAGCAATGGTCTGTGCGGACAATCCAAGTGTCAAAAAGGAGCAAAGGAAGGTGGAAACGCCCAAAAGGAATTTTTTCATCTTGTATTAATTAAATTCTTAGCATCTCTGTGCCGTTTCTCTAAATCGGTTTTTACATGGCATTTTATATGTATTTATTGCGTTTAGCCATTTTAAGTGCATCTTCTTTGGAGTTCACGTCCAATTTCAGATAAATACTTTTAATATGGGTTTTTACAGTTTCAAGGTCAATAAAAAGTTCTTTGGCAATATTGCCCCTGCTTTTTCCCATTGCAACATTTTCCAACACTTCTGTCTCTCTTTTGGTCAAGGGTGAGTCCAGGTTTTTTTGAAAGGAGCGAATAACTAGCTTGGCAATGCCAGGGCTCATTGGAGCACCACCCTGAACCACCTCAAGAATGGCATCGGTAATCTTTGAGGTGGGCATGTTTTTTGTCAGATAGCCGGAAGCTCCATTTCTTAACGCTTTGAAAATCATCAGTTCGTTTTCATAAACTGTGAGGATGACAATATGGATCGATGGTAGTTTTTTACGGATTTCAACAATAGCATTTATGCCGTTAATGCCAGGCAGCTCAATATCCAGCAGAATGACATCGGGGACATTATCTGTCAAATATTTGTTCGCCTCGTTGAAGGAAGAATATTGACCTATGACCTTAAAACCTTCTGTATGCTCGATTAGATAGGCTATCCCTTCCCTAATCGTCATATCATCTTCTATAAGCATTACTTCAATGGCCATGTCCTAATTGCGTTGATGCCTTTTCCTCAAACAAATATGGGACAAAATTCGATGTATTTTATCCCTCTTTAGGGGGGATTTTGATATTTAGTACTAGGGAAAAACCGCCATCGGCGTTATTAAAGGTTTTGAGATGGCCACCAATCCTTTCCGTTCGTTTATGCATATTGGCCAATCCGTGACCCAACTGGCCAATTATCGTTGGGATTCCCTTTCCGTTATCGCTGATTTCAATTTTAAGTCCTTTATCAGCGGAATAGTCAACCGTCATAATCGCCCTGTCCGCACCCGAATGACGTAGAATATTGGAAAAAGCTTCTTTAACGATCAAGTTAAGGTTTCGGCTTATAGTTGGAGGAACACTTATATTCCTAAGGGAATTTGTTATCCCTTTAACCACGAATTCAATCCGGGTATCCTCAAAAAGCTGCATGCCCGTCAACTTGCATTTTTCGAGCGAATCATATACATTATCGTTTCCCGGTGTCATCGACCATATGATATCCTTGGTCCCAAGATATAATGCTTGGGCATTTTCCCTAATTTGATCGATGAGTTTTAGCTTTTCCGGATCATGTAAATCCATCTTCTGTTTAAGCACATCGGCCAACACCGTAATCCTGGTAATTTTATTCCCCAGGTCGTCGTGCAAATCTTCTGAGGTACGCTCCAGTATTTTTTGTTGCTCCTCCGATCTGATCCTTTGATTGTAGGCCAACCGTTTTTCCTTGGAATACATTCGCCCATAATGCAATAGGAATCCCAACAAAATAAGTATTCCACCCACCGATAGCTTGAACCATGTTCGTTGGTAAAATGGGGATTCTATACGGAATGGGAAATCGATTTTATTGGAGGATACCATACCATTATCGGCCACTGCCATAGCTTGAAACCGGTAGTTTCCCGGACTTAAATTGGGGTAGATTACACTCGGAGTGGAAACCGGAACCGAATAGGCCATGTCCACACCAACAAGCTTGTATTTGTATTTTAATCCGTTCGGATCGGAAAAATATACCCCGTTGAAATGCAAAGTAATGTGGTTTTGTGTATAGGGAAGTACAGGATCTTTGGGAAGCACGGACCATGCATCAAGGGTATCTTTAAAAAAACTGCTAGTGCCGTTTTTAGAAAAAAGAGTAACGGAAGTCAAGTATATGGAGGGGGCATGAAAGTTGTTCAGTTCATCATTGGCGTTGTAAATATAAATTCCCTTGGTAGTGCCTACCCAAATTTTTCCGTCAACGGCCTTTAAAACCGAATTCAAATTACATTCGGGGCCAAAGGGATTAAAGGAAGCACTAAAGTTCTCGACCCTAAAATTTTCGCTTTTACTTTCCATACTCACCTTGCTAATGCCTTTTCCTGTGCCGACCATAACGCTTTGGGAATCCAATTGATATAGGCTAAAAATAAAGTCGGAGGAAAGACCTTGTTCCGAGGAACATTGTCGTATGGTTTTTTTTACCGGGGCCCAAAAAAGGAGGCCATCGTCCTCGGTGCCCAAAATGATGGACTTTCCAAACCTCAAGAAACAGTTGACTGTTCCGATATCCCGATTTTCAATATTGATTTTTGAAACTGCCGATTTTTGGGTCACTTGGAACAATCCCCCGGTGGAACCTACCAAAAGAGTATCCTTGGATTTTTGAATGACACTAAAACATGGTTCATCGATTCCCTTTATTTTGTGGACTTCATTATTCCTATAATAGAATAAACCCGAAGGAGTGGTTATCCAGACCGTGCCATCCGAATCTTCAGAAATGGATATTACAGTGCTTAACGAATGGCCCTCTGAAGACGCTATTTGTTTAAACATCTCGTTTTCCTTAAACCATAAACCACCTCCCAAAGTCCCGACCCATAATCTTGATCCGGAATCATAGAACAGCGCATTGATCTTTTGTGACTCCGCTTTTAGCGAGGGAACCGGAAAATTTTGAAATTCACCCTTATGGTACTTTGTAAGTCCACCATCAATACTGCCGGCCCATATCGCTCCGTTGTTATCCCTTGCTAGGGCCATTACCACATTGCCTGGCAGTCCATTGGTCACATCGAAACTCTCCAGCACTATTGGCGATAGTTTGAAAATACCATCAGCATCCGTGGCGAACCACAAGTTGTTCTCTCTGTCCAATAGTATACTGTTAACGGTATTATCGGTTAGCCCAGACGTCAATCCCAAATGTTTGGCTGTTCCAGTAGAGTCGATAAGGAATGCCCCTTTGGTTGTACCGACCCATATCCTTGATTTACAATCTTGAGCAATTGAGGTTAATTGTGATTTAATCTTTGCGGAAGAAAGTATTCTGGAATAGACCATGCCCTTTTTAAGGTATAACCCCTTGGAGGTCAAAAGCCAAAGTTTGTTCTGGGCATCAAAAAATATTTTCTGGATCTGAAGATTTTCATCCACTCCTGCATTTGCCAAAAAGAATTCCGGTTTCTCCTTTAATTTATATACTCCTTCTTTCGAAACTCCATAAAGACCGCCATTTTTATCCTGGCTTAAGTATCTGAATCTAACCGTCTTGAATTCTTCAGCCTCCTTAAATGAACTACTATCTGAAATGAACAACCTCTGATCAGAACTTAAAGCATACACTTTTTCCTGATCTACCTCTATGATTTGAACTATAGATTTAGTAGAAGGGTTATTTTCCAAGGTAAACGTTTCGAAAGAACGACCATTGTACAATTGAAGTCCTTTCTGATGACCGATATAAAGGCCCGCTTTTTTGTGGTGTAGCAGACTATAGACCATTTGGGATTCTAGACCGTCTCTTCTATAATAACTAACAAATTTTTTCCCGTCGAACCTGCTTATCCCACCCAGTGTAGCAATCCAGATATATCCATAGTGGTCCTGCATAAGAAATTGCGCTTGGGATTGTGCCAATCCCTGTTCCACGGAATAATTGACAAAATTCAGCTTTTGTGATGTGCCGAAGTGGCTGAACAGCAGAATAATGAAAAAAGGCAAACCGTTTTTAACTATCAATTTTAATCGGTAGGGAAATCTGCTTGACATGTCCATTTCGAAATATGAGTATTTGGCAATACTATATTATACATTATTGTACCATTCGCAGGTCACAATTTGTATTACTTTTTAATATTCGAATCATTTATGGCAGTCAAAAAATCTCTCTAAAAAATAGGTTTAACCAATTAAAAAACAAACATGCCTCAAAAAACATTAATCAATCAAACGAGCCTTTCCTCCAATAGAATGGCGTTTTAATTAATATCCTTTCCCCCCTCCAATTTTTTGATCATGGCTTCCAACGCGTTTTTATTTAGATCGTCAGGCGCCTGGGGAAGGGCTTTTTTTGCGAACTGTAGTGCCTTGGAAAAATTCTTCTGCGCCGAAAGTATCCGCATCATGCCTACATTAGTGGGCCACGCTCCCTTAAACTTTTTAAAGTTTTTTTCAAAAATTACAAATGCCTCTTCTTGCTTGTTTTCGGCCAACAGTTGCCTTCCATATTGATGGAGTTCCAAAACAGTGGCGTTATCTAGGGCTTGGACCCTGATTTGTTCTGCTTCCTTGCTTTGCCCTATTTTCTCCAACAGACCAGCTTTTATACTAAGGGCATTAAAGGTATTTAGTCCCCCCAAAGAGGGCGAGGTGGCCGAATTGATCCAATCAAGTGCCTGTGAATAGTTGACCTCATTTGTTAAACACCATTGCGCCCCAGCTTGAAGACTGGCTGGGTCAAAACCGATGGCCCCGCTAAGTTGTCTTTGGATATTCCTGAGTATGGTTTTCTTCAGGTCTACTGAAATAGTAAACGGTATGCTCCAATGTTCCCATTCCAAAGCAAGTTCGACGGCATCTTCAGTTTGATTATAAAAATTATATTCCAAGCGTTCCTTCGTTGTTTCCAAGTTTTTTTGTTGTTTGGTAGCTACTCTCAATATGTCCAGATCCTTATTGTAAAAATAGGATCCCCAGCCATCGATATTTTTATTGAAAATCAGCAGGCAGGAATCTGGATAAACAGCTATGAAAAAACCATATTTGCCCGCTGGCAACTCTTCTCCGTTTATCTTCACATCGGTTGAAAAGGAAATGGTGGTACTTTCATCGGCTCCTGCCCGCCACGGTGAAGGAGCATTCGAGCCAAAGCCCAGGACCATAAAATCAAAGGGAACAACATTTGTACCCCAAATCTGGCCTTCCCTTCCCCTAACTGCTGGGGAATTGTACTGCACTTCTATCTGGGTCACACCCAATTCTCTTCCTACTTGGTTTGAAATATTCACTGTATCAGGAATTCTCAAAGCTTGGGACCAAACTTCAGCAACCGAAACAAGACAAAGTACTAGAAGCAATTTTAAACGGATCGATTTCATAACAATGGTTTTTATAAAACTATAAGAAAATTAAAAGGTTTCCATCCCCCTAAAAGCGTGATATTATAAATTCTATAAGGCAGATGATTCACCACAATGGAACACATTTTTGCCAAAATTCAAATTTAATTCAACCTAATCTAATGGGCTGTACTTTAACGGGACCATGATTTTAACAACCACCTCCTCGGTAACTTCCTCATTGAAAATATTGAAGGAATGGTGCTTTGGATATAGAATGGCCAAACGTTCCTTAAGATTGTTAAGACCCGTTCCCTCGGTCGTTATATTTTTTTTTGAATCCAAGGGTTTTCCGTTGTTCATTACTAAAAATTTCAAAAAACCCTTGGTACTATGCATGCTAATTTTAATCTCCACTTTTCTGTGCGAGGCGTCCATCCCATGTTTTATGGCATTCTCCACTAAAGGCTGAATGAATAAACTAGGCACCAAAGTATCTTCAAGGCCTTCTTCAATATTAAAGTTTACAACGAGTTTGTCTTGATATTTTAGTTTCATGAGGTCAATATACTTCATCGAAATATCCAGTTCTTTCCGCAGCGTAACTAAGTTATCTTCGGAAAAATTCAAAAGTTCGCGCATAAAATCGCCCAAGTTGGCCAAAGCGGTCTGTGCATGTTCAGGTTTTCGCTTGATCAGGGCCGAAATATTGTTAAGGGCATTAAAATAGAAATGAGGACGCAACTGATTACGCAAAAGCTTAAGGTTGGAGTTCAGCAATTCGTTCTTTAATATAGTCTGTTGATTTTCTACGTCCTTATTTTTATAGAAATAGTAATACGTATAGATTATACCCGTCAAACCCATATATATAAGAATGTTCAAGTCGGAAACATAAACAATGCTGTCGAGGATTCTTTGAAATACGAGCTCATTTAGATACATATCACCAAAAAGAATATCTAAACTATATCCGATCCCATATATAAAAATTGTCAAAAATATGGCGAATAATAAATGGATTACGATCACTTTCCCCCACTTTACGTTGCTCTCGAAAAAATGTTTGGTTGAAACGGCAATAGCGGACATAAAGATTACCACGGTAATCCAATCAACCATGCATATCCTAAAAAAGTACTTGGAAACTGTTGTTTCCATTCCCATTTTTCCATAAAACCGAAAATAGAGGAACTTAAAAAAAAAGACCATTTCAATAAAGAAATAAACAACCGCCAATATTACTATCAGTTTGACATCTATCTTTTCTTTTAATCTTCTAATCATATCCCAATAAATTCCATAAAATCCTTTTTGTATGATTTACTTAGCCTAAACAGCTTATTGTCATTCATTTTAACATCGATTTCACCGTAGTCGGAATGCACAATTTCTTGTATTTCATCAAAATTTATGATTGTTGACCGGTGGATCCTTATGAACTTTTGACTTTTTAACATTGTTAGGACCTCGGGCAGGGAAAACCTTAGTACATGCATTTTGTTAGCGCTATAAATTTCAATATAATACCCCGATGCCAAGATATATTTAATCTCGTTTTTGTTTATGAAAGAAGTCTTGTTTCCAGTTCTAATAGGCAATTTGTTGTTATAATTTTTATCCGGGTTCTGGGTGGTCCCTCAAATATTTCAGTATTCTATTTACTTTCCTATCATATTCCGTTTGATCCAAAAGCCGAATTTGGGCCATAGCCTTATGAAGCGAATCATAGAACCTTTGGTCTGAAAAGGGTTTCGTTAGATAATCGAACGCCGAGTAGTCGAACGCTTTTAATGCAAATTCATCATAGGCTGTCACGAATATTACAAGTGGTGTTCTCATAACCTTTATGTTTTGGAGCACATCAAATCCCGTAGCATCCTCTAGCTGAATATCCAAAAATACGAGGTCTGGCAGCCTTGTTTCAATATTTTCGACAGCTGAGGTCGCACTATCGCTCTCGCCGATTATTCTTACTCCCGCTACCTTGGAAAGCAAATCGTTTATGCGTCTTCTTCCCAATTCTTCGTCATCCACAATTAGCGTTGTAATCTCGTTCATATTTCCAAAATAGGCGTAAAATTTACCTCACCCACATATAAAAATACGTGATAAATATTGGGAGTTCCTAATTTTTGGGAAAATAAATAATACGTCATTCTCATAACAAGAAAGGCCAAAAACACGTCTAAATCAATAATTAAAACATTCACATCACAAAATCTGTTACTCACATCTTAATCTGAAGTTGGTCCAATTAGAGACCATACTTTTAGGTTAAATAAGCTAACTCAAAATTGATATTATGAAGCAAACTTTTAGGTTCGGATATACCCTCCTTGTTTTTTTTCTGTTGGGCAATTTCCTCTTTTCGCAAGAAAAAACAGTTTCAGGTGTGGTCACCGATCAGGACAATATGCCTCTACCTGGAACCAATGTACTGGTCAAAGGTACTACATTGGGAACGCAGACCGACTTTGATGGTGCTTTTACCATTGAAGCTGCTCAAGGCCAAACATTGATCTTCAGTTATATTGGTCTCAAAACCCAGGAACGTTCTGTCGGTGTATCGGGCATCATTAATGTTCAAATGGAAGAAGATGCGGAGGCGCTCCAAGAAGTTGTAGTAACGGCATTGGGTATAAAAAAGGAGAAACAGGCACTAGGCTATGCGGTTTCAGAGGTGAATTCCGAGGAGCTAGAGCAGCAATCACAAGGCGATATAGCCAGAATACTTACGGGCAAGGCTTCCGGGGTTCAGATCAACCAACAAAGTGGACTTTCGGGCTCCGGTACCAATATTGTTATAAGAGGGTTGAACTCCTTTAGTACCAGCAACCAGGCCTTGTTCATCGTTGACGGCGTTCCTTTCAGCGGGGATACCAATTCCCAGGGAAGACAGGGAGATAGAAACGATTTTGTTAATGGCAACAATGGTTCCAGCCGCTTTTTAGACCTTGATCCAAATACCATTGAAAGTGTGAACGTTTTGAAAGGTTTGGCAGCCGCAACCTTATATGGTTCCCAAGGTAAAAACGGGGTCATCCTGATTACAACCAAAGGGGGCGCAACTAGTTCAAAAGCGAATAAAAATGAGGTCTCGTTAACATCTTCAATTTTTTTTAACGAAATCGCCTCCCTTCCCGACTATCAAAATGTCTATGGTGGTGGTTTTGATCAGGCCTTCGGATGGTTTTTTAGTAACTGGGAACCGAGATTTGCCAAGGACGGTGTTGATGGTTGGGGAAATGATCCCGGTATCGATGCCAATGGTACGCTCCCACACCCATATTCTACGGCCCAGGCCGCTACTGGCATTCCACAAGCCTTTCCAGAGTTTCAGGGCGTTAGGTACGAATGGAAGCCTTACAATAGTGTTGAAAAATTTTTCAGGACTGGCGCAGTTGTAAATACATCTCTCAATGCACGTGGAAGTTCGGAGGATGGGAAAATATCCTATAACCTTAATTACGGGCATTTAAAGAACCAGGGTTTCACACCCGGTAATTCGGTCACCAGAAACAATCTTAGTATCGGGGGAAGCGCCGAATTAAGCAATCGATTCACAGTAGCCGGAACTCTTAATTATTCGAGAACAGACTTTAAATCGCCTCCTGTGGCACTTAGCCAGGGTAATGGCGCAACAGGAACAGGCTCCTCAGCATTCGGCGATCTATGGTTCACCCCCAGAAATGTTGATATCCAAAGTTTGCCCTATGAAAATCCCATTACAGGCGGAAGTGTGTATTACAGGCAAACAAACGATATTCAGAACCCATTATGGACGCTTGCCAATGCTGGTAGCCGTCAATTAACCAACAGGGTATTCGGAAATGCAAGTATTAATTATGGACTGAGCGATAATTTAAGTTTTACTTATAGGGCAGGTTTGGATATTTATAACGAATACAACGTAAACTATCAAAATAAGGGAGGTGTAAATTCAAACAGTGGGGATGCCAGATTATTGAGCGGCATTTTCGAGACTTGGAACAATGTGAACACTATTTGGGACCATAACATTGTATTAACGGGCGATTATCCATTTTCTGATAAAGTAGGCTTTTCGTTCAACGTGGGCGCAACTTCAAGGAGGGAAGACCTAATCAGAAATGGGGTATCAAGTGATGGTCAACAGGTCTTTAACGTGCAAAAGCATTTTAACTTTCTAAACAACCAGGAAATTGAATTTACCTCGGAGAGAAATCTGGTGGGCCTTTATGGAGAACTCAATTTTGATTATAACCGCTATTTATACCTTACCCTGTCAGGACGTAACGATTGGGCCTCTAATTTTGACATAAGCAATCGTTCCTTATTTTATCCCAGCGCCAGTTTATCCTTTATTCCCACTCAAATGTTCAGCAACATAAAAAGTGAAAATGGATTGAACTATTTGAAAATAAGGGCAGGTTACGGAACTTCCGCTGGTTTTAATACTTTGAATCCGTACCCGATAGCTTCTACCCTTATCCTAGTGACAAATGATACCCAGGATGGTTCGGGAAGAAATGTGGTTACAAATACCTCGGGACCCACTCTTGGAAACCCTGATCTAAAGCCCGAAACACTTTCGGAGATCGAATTGGGGATCGAATCTGCGTTTTTCAGGAATCGCATTACCCTAGATCTTTCACTTTATAATAGGATAACCAAGGACTTGATTGTCAACAGACCTTTAGACCCCATCACCGGGTTTACCAATACGGATACCAACGTTGGCAAGATTGATGGAAAAGGGATAGAACTGGATCTTGGGATTTTTTGGTTGAAAAATGCGGATGATGGCTTTACATGGAATTCCAATCTAAACTTTACCGCCAATGAGACCGAGGTTACAGATTTGGGCCTTGATACCGAAAGAGTGGTCTATTCCGGTTTTGGAAACTTGGGAAATGCCGCCATACCGGGAGAACCTTTGGGTGTATTCTACGGTTCCAGGGTTGCCAGAGATCCCGCGACGGGACAATATTTAGTAGATGCAAACGGAAACTATTTACAGGATTCCCAGGATGGTATTATCGGCGATCCCAATCCGGATTGGGTCGGAAATCTTAGTAATTCACTTTCTTATAAAAATTTCACCTTGGGCTTTCAAGTAAATTATATACATGGAGGGGATATTTATTCCAGTACGGTATCTACATTGCTCGGCAGGGGCCTTATTCCTGAAACAACGAACAGAAGGGCTACCTATATCTTGAAGGGGTTGGCACCAAATGGCCAACCCAACAATCAACAGATAAACAATTCCGATTTTCATTTTACAAATGTTCTTTTTGGACCAAGCGAGCTTCAAGTATATGATGCCACAACTATAAGATTACAGGAGTGTTCGCTTGCCTATTCCTTGCCGGATACATATTTAGAAAAAACGCCTTTTGGGTCACTATCTTTTACAGTTTCTGGATATAACCTTTGGTACCGTGCGGTCAATATTCCAGAGGGGGCCAATTTTGACCCGAATACCTCAGGAACGGGGGTTGGCAACGGGGTAGGGTTTGATTTTATAAACGGACCCAGTTCTAGAAGATATGGTTTGAGCGTTAAGGCAACTTTTTAATGAAAATAAAATCACAAATGAAAAATAGATATATAACCGTTATAAAACTGTTGGGAATTTCGATATTATTCATGACAGGGTGTGAATCAACTGAACTGGACATTACCCAAAACCCGAACGCCTTATCATCCAATCAGGCCAATGTAGATTTTTTCTTAAATTCCATACAGGAGGATTTCGTGCGTCAATTGGAAGGCGATGCCGATTTTAGTGCCAATGACAATTGGCAATCTGGAGGATCTACTTTGGGGGATGGCCTTTCGATACATGGTTCGGAACTTACCAGATTGACCGCCCTAACAAATACCAATTCGCAAAACTACAAGTCCGTTTATCAGGATAGTGATTTTGACGATGAATGGACAAACGCCTTTACGGGCATCATAAAGGACATTCGATTGATGACACCTTTGGCTGAATCCGCCGGGCAAACTAGGCATATAGGCATTACTCAATTTATTGAGGCCTATGTAATGGTCTCCATGGTCGATTTCTTCGGGGATATTCCCTATTCCGAAGGATTCAAGGGCGAGGAGGGTATTCTTAATCCGGTGGTTGACACTGGTGCGTCTATCTATGAAGCTGCACTGAACCTTCTGGACCAGTCCATTGCTAATTTCACGAATGAATCGGCCGTTAATCCCGCGGCGGACGTTTTCTACAATAATGACTACACCAAATGGGTAAAAGCTGCAAATACCCTTAAAATGAGGATCTATCTGCAACGGCGACTTGTAGATAACAATGCACAGGCAAGTTTCAATTCAATCGTAAATTCTGGGAATTATATTACCAGTCCCGATGAGGATTTTCAATACAGATGGCCTGGAACGAGTCCTTCCAATCCCGATACACGACATCCAAGATATGGTCTTAACTATACCGCTGCCGGAGTTGGTGATTTTCAATCGAATTGGTTGATGAATTTAATGCAAACTACCAACGACCCTCGTATTAGATATTACTTTTATCGCCAGACCGATGCCGTACCGGGACAGGAAATTCCACCGAACCAAACAACGATAAGATGCTCCACGCAGACCCCACCGCAGCATTATGTCGATGGCGGATATACCTTTTGTAGTCTTCCCAATGGATATTGGGGCAGAGATCACGGCCAAAACGACGGTCGTGACCCCGATGGATTTTCGGTCACCGCGTGGGGCGTATATCCTGCAGGGGGCAGGTTCGATGATAATCGTTTTGAAGGGGTTTCGACGGTTACAGGGGCCCAAGGGGCAGGTATTACCCAAATCTTGACAGATGCCTGGGTAGAATTCATGAAGTCGGAAATGGACATGGCGAACGGTAACTTGCCCGATGCAAAGAACTTTTTGATCAACGGGATTACAAAATCAATCGCCAAGGCTCAAAGCTTTGGTGCCCTGGATCCCGATGCCGACCTCTCTTTTGAACCAACTGCATCGAATGTGACCTCATATATCAACTCTGTTTCCTCAAATTGGGATTCTGCCACCAACAATGGAAAATGGGACGTTTTGGGAGAGCAATTTTTTATTGCGGTCTTCGGAAATGGCGTGGAATCCTATAATTTTTACAGAAGAACGGGCTACCCCACAACTTTACAACCGAACAGATCTCCATCGGCCGGAATATTTCCCCGATCTATGTACTATCCCTCGAATGTGGTTACCACTAATTCGAATATAAATCAAAAACCTGACCAGGCGCAACGCGTTTTTTGGGATACCAATACGACCGCTCCAATCGCTAATTAGAATAAAAAAATACATATGAAAGCTATTATTAAGTATATATCGATAACGTTCACCATATTTTTGGTATCCTGTAGCACTGAAGAAAAGACTGTGGACGATGTCCTCGACGATGTTGGCAGGGGTGCGATTCTTAGGACATTGGCGGTTCCGAGTCCTACCTTTGATTTTAACGACACGTCTTCCAGTTGGACGGTAAGTTTGGAAGAACAGGATGCGCAAGATGGGGCCTTATTTTCCGAGGTTGAGGTCTATGTCCGGTTGTTAAGTGTCAATGGTAATAGTGATGAAAAACTTGTGAAAACGGTTACAGCATCCGAATTTTCCGACGGTCGATTTGGACTCCCTCGGGCGAACCTTTCCTTAACACTGTCCAATGTGCTATCCACACTTGGACTACAATCCGGTGATTTCGCCAGCGAGGATCAGTTTAACATACGGCTGAACCTAAAGCTAAATAATGGACAAGCCTTTACCAATAGTGATGTAAATCCCAATATCGCCGGGGGACAGTTTTTTCAATCGCCTTTTAATTACAGGGCTCAGTTTTTCTGTGCACTTACAGATGCATCCATCTTCAGCGGTGATTATACCGTGGTGGCAGATGCTTGGGCCGATTACGCCCCTGGAGACATAATTCCGGTAGTGGTGGGTGAGGATCCCTTTACGTTTAGGATACTCTCTACGAAAAATCCATTTATAGCCAATACCGATACTTCTTATATCGAAGTTGTTATAAATCCCAGTGATGGTTCTGCAATCGCTACATCCAATGAGCCTTTCGATTATGGAATACCGATTGATGTACTTGGTACCGGTTCTGTGGGCACATGTACAGGGGATATTAATCTAGTATTGAATTTTGTAGGTCAGGCAGCAAATCAGCAATTCGCGCTAAGAAAGAATTGAAGAGCCAGTTTTATTGATAGAGCTGCAATGAAAGTGAATGGAAACAACTATTTCATTTGAAATTATTCCTTTACCTAAAAAGCAAAAGGATCAATATTAAAAGAGTTGTATGGTTGGTTTTATCAAAATTTCAATAGTTCTAGTTGGGTCAAAGAAAGTGGAGCGGGTTTTATTGGTCGATTATTAAAATAAAAAATGTGAAAGCAGTGCCATTTCCTTTACTTGTGATATGCTTGTTTATATGCGGCTTTGTTAAAAGTCAAAAACAACCATTTGCCACCATAGATATTGTCCAGGGAAGTGCCAAAATGGAGAAGGAGTTGCTTTATTTTTATCGCCACAACTGGAAAGTCTTTAGGGAAACGGCCCTATCCAATGGATTTATATCCTCTTACGATATGATTTTGACCCCGACCGACTCTCTGGGTTTTTTTAAACTTTTACTGATTACGGAATATCCTGATAGCCTCTCGTTGGTAAAATCGGAGGTGAACTTTCGCCCTATATTGGAAAAGCTTCGAACGCACGGCCCTAAATATTTAAATGATGTTCAACGGAAGGATTTTCTTGAGTATTTAAATGGATATGAAGGTAAAATACTTTACAGTGATTTTCTAAATAAAACCCTGTGAATTAAAAATTAAAGAACGTTATAATACTATGTTCCGTTCCTTTTTTTCGAATCCGAACTTTATATATTCTACAGATTATGTCGGTTTTCTTTCGGCCACTATTAATCCGATGTCCAAAGTCAGCAACGCATCATCCATGTCAAAACCAAATAGGGCTGTTGCAGTTATTTTAAGTGTTCTTATAAGCTTCATTTCTCACGGACAAGTCAAGGATTTTGGAAAGCGTGTTGCTTATACACAGTATGCCACTTCCGGAGCGGAGGCCGTCCTATCGGAATTGCTGGTAAAAAATTTGGGAAAACCAGTTGATCTGTATGATAAAGGGCAAGTCAAGGGTTCCCCCTATTTCGACGATGAATTTTCACGAGGCCTGGTCTTTTATGAGGGCGAATTGGTCGATACACTCTTTTTGAGGTACAATGCTTACCAAGATGAAATACAAATAAAAAATTTGCCCAATAGCCAAGATTCCATCCATGACTTACTTAAAAATACGTCCATTTCCTGTAGGTTAAATAACATCTCTATTGAATACCGGGATTTCACCAATGAAAAGAAAAAGGTTCAATCTGCCTTTTTATTTAAGTTGGTTCAGGGGAAGAAATATGACCTTTACATAAGAAAAGTGAAAAAGCTAAAGCCGGGGAAGAAATCCCTAAATTCATTAGCTCAGAGCATTGATCCTAAATTTGTATCCCATATTGAGTATTACATGTCCACACCCAAAAGTGAATTAATTGTTCAGATTCCAAAACGCAAACAAAAAATTCTAAAGTTATTTTTAGATGGCGATAAGGATGTGGTTGAGAGCGCTATCAGCCAATTTTCATTCGATAAGGCAAACGAAAATATGCTTGCTCAGCTTTTCAGATCATTAAATGATCGTTAAATGTTATTGCTTTAGTAATGTAGTTATTTCCCTGATTGTTAATCCTTGTAAAAAGCAATCTCACATCATATTTAGATTAGTTCATATCATTTCTCACCTTAGAAAAGCTATGTCCCTTACATTAGTAATTCAAATAAGAAAAACTCGTCTCATTTTGTTTGATTATTTGAATTAGCTATCAAGGAGCTACCGAGCAGGGTGGCTCCTTTTTTAATTGCTTTTTGGGTTTTAATGGGATAAATCAATTTTTGTCTAACAAGAAACTTTTTATTTTCTTGGTTTGTAATGGCCATCAAAAACTCTCTTCCAGGTTTTCCCTTTATCGTTGGTTTGTTCCCATATTTGTCTTACTGTTAGGTCCTTTAGTTGCAACCAAGTGATTCGATTACATGGATTCTTGTTTTCACAATCTGACAAACTCATTTCATTTTCCTTATATTCTCCTTTGATATGTAGACTTGACCCTGTATTATCTACCCAAAATTGCAGCCATTGGTTAGTGTGGCGGTCATATATATTATAACTTTTCCCTTGGTATTTCTGAAGTAATGACTGATAGTTTTCCTCTATGGTTTTATGATTCAAAATGGGCTTTATAGAGCTAACACCAATGATTGAATCGGTACCAAACTTATACACGTTCCACTCCCCGATCCAAAAATCGAATTCGTGCTCTTTTTTATAATATGATGATTGGTCTTGGGCATTTAAGATGCAACAAGTAAAGAGAAGTAAAAGGGTAGCAAGATATAATTGTTTCATATTTTTAGTCGATTAATTTTCAAACTTCAAGTTTAATCACTATTCTTTGTAACTAGCCGAATATCAACAATAGGTAGTAAATAATCGGTAAAACATTTTTGAGAAGATTAAATTTTGTTCTTTTTATTTCTAAATACAGAAATTTCCTTTCGCAAACAAATTCATTTGGTACTTATAAATAGAATATCTCTATAAAGGCATGAAATTTAGATAAGGAAAAATGAGTATTAATCATTGTCAATTTATCCCTAAAATAGAGAAAATAGCTAGACTCAAAACAATCATTCATCCAGTCTCATAATTTTTGATTTATACAACCACTAATTTGATTTGAATACTCACGAGTATTAGTCCGATCAATGGACAAAGTGGATTATCATCAATAGATTATAGAAATCAGGTTAGAAAAAGGTTAATACAATTTTGTTTGCGATTTAAATTGAAGTGGCAGAAACTATAAAAATTTTAAAACAGAATAGCCATTGAAAACACTGAATATTCTGAAGCCCCATTTCTACCAATCGGAATGGAGGATATCATAAATAGAATATTTTTTGGTCCAAATTCCGAGATTATTTCTTTAATCAAAAATGGTGAATGTTTAGAATTTTAATTGTTATTTAAAAAAAGGAAAACTTATGCGCAAGTGGAATTTCAGATTTTACGACCAAGGTGAAATCGAATTCTTAACAATATAAAGTCCAGTAAAACGAATTATTATTGGGACAATATCTCAATTTGCTTAACTAAAATAAATTCTAGCTTCGTCTATTCTTTATCAAAGTGCAAGTTTATTCTATGGATTCTTGAAGAGATTACAAAGTTAGATGAAAAAACAAAGTAGAGGGTGCCGAAAAAACCCTGCTCCGCAGGTATTCCCATGGCGACGTTCGTTGTTGTTTCGGTAAGCTCCTTAAGAATGAAAATGCTGCTGGTCTTCTAATATCCGAGGTATTCACTTAATATAAGGCGCCGTTTCCCTATAAATTCTACCGTTACCGGACCCACTTGAGAGTAAAGGGTGATTACTGCAAAATCTTCATTGTGCCCTTTCCTTTTTTGTAGGCCCCAGTTCAATTTGGCCAATGCAAAGTGTATTTGCAATTAACAACTTAAAGACAACTTTTGAGGTGTTTTACGGGGTATATGCCTCCCGCGATTTTGTGCTATATAAACTGCCGTAGGCCTGAAAATGGTCGTCGCAATTTACGCTTTGGCAGGCGTCTTATCCGCACTTGAAAGTGACTTATCAACTGCTTCTGACAAATCAGGATTTTAACTTGTACATACAAGTTAAAAATATTATTTTTATGCTATATGTTTTTTGCCTAAAACCAAAAATGCAGCTTATGGGCAATGTTAAATTGAAAGTTGCAATTTTATGAAGATTAAAATGAACCCGGCTAGAAGAAGTTTTATCGGTACCACCGGTTTAGGGGTGGCAGGAACCTTATTGGTTCCCAGTTTATTGGTGTCTTCCAATACTACTTATAACAAGTCAAACAATATTCCGGTGAATGCACATTTGTGGGTGTATGCGAGCAATTTCCCACCAAAATGGGACGCTACCCCAGTTTTGGAAACCGTGTTTTCAGACCTCAGTTATGCCGGCATCGAGGGCTTGGAAATTATGGAAGGCCAGTTACGCCATGACGACGCAGTGGAACGGCTTGACCAGCTCATCAAAAGGTATAACCTGCCGGTTTCCGGATCTTCCTACGGCGTGGGTTTTAACATGTGGGAGAAAGATCAGCACCGATCCATTTTAGAGGATATAACCATCGTAGTTCCAAGATTGGGCCAACTAGGCGGAAAGACTTTCGGAATTTCGGTAGGAAGCAAAGACACACCCAAAACGGAACAAGAACTTGATGCCCAGGCCCATCTGCTTAAAAAAATAAGGCACATTTGTGAAGACCATGGCATCCAAGCCAACCTTCACAACCATACGTATGAAATAGAAAATGATATGCACGATTTGAAAGGAACGCTCGCGCGTATTCCCGATTTTAAACTAGGGCCTGATTTGAATTGGTTGATTAGGGGCGGTATTGATCCGGTAGAATTCATAAATACCTTCGGGAAGCAACTGATATACTTCCATATCCGAGATCAATACCAAGATGGTACCTAGTCGGAATATGTCGGGCAAGGCGATACTGATTTCAATCCCATCGCTACTGCTTTAAAGGCTCAAAATTTCGAAGGTCAAGTCGCGATTGAATTGGCCTTTCCAAACGATTTCGATCCAGAAAACGAATTAAGGGAAGACTGGAAAATGAGCAGGGAGTTTGTACGCAAAACCTTTGGATGGTAAAAAAGAATCAAGTAAAGGGAGTAAAAAGGACAAAAAATGTTGAAGGTTCAAAAATCACGTATGTATGTTGAAAGTCAAGATGCTCCGTCAATGAGCGGAACAGGTAGTTTTTCGGCCAAATTAAAACACCTTCGAGAATCTAAAAATAAAAATCATTAGTATGAAAATCGCCATGCTGGGTTCGGGCTTTATTGCCCGTTTTTATGCCGAAACGTTGCACGCCCAAAGACGCAGGGACCATGTTGTGATGGTCTATTCAAGAAATGGGGAAAATGCCAAACGCTTTGCCAAGGATTATCACCTGCCCCACTATACAACCGCTATGGATGAGGCCATTGCCCATCCCGAAGTAGATGTTGTTTTGATTTCCCTGCCCAATCACTTACACGAGTCAGCGGTACTTGCTTGCGCAAAAGCCAAAAAACACGTTATCTGTACAAAACCTTTGGGGAGAACGGCCGAGGAGGCCAAGCGCATGTTAGATGCAGTAGAGCAAGCCGGTATCTTCGGGGGATATTTGGAAGACCTTTGTTATACCCCTAAGTTCTTGAAATCAATGGAAAGCATTAAGCGAGGCGATATTGGTCGTGTACTCTGGGCGAAATCGCGAGAGACACATCCCGGTCCGCACAGTGATTGGTTTTGGGACAAGGAAAAATCAGGTGGTGGAGCCATTATTGATTTAGGTTGTCACTGCGTAGAAATAAGCCGCAATTTTATCGGCAAAAATATTAAGCCATTGGAAGTTATGTGCTGGGCAGATACGCAAGTGCATCCCATAGATGCCGAAGATCATGCCATTGGCCTTGTAAAATACGCGAATGGGGCCATTGGCCAATTTGAAGTGAGCTGGACGTTCAGGGGGGGAATGGACCTTCGCGATGAGGTAATGGGCACCGAGGGTACTATATGGGTGAACAGTTTTCTACGTACCGGTTTTGAGATGTTCACCACCGGGAAAGGCGGTGATGGCTATGTGGCGGAAAAGGCGGAATCGAACACGGGATGGTTGTTTCCCGTTGGTGATGAAGCCCATGAGCTGGGCTACCCACACATGTTTACCGATATGTTTACGGCCATCGAGGAAAATAGAAAGCCGCTCGAAACGTTTTACGACGGTTATGTGGTCAACGCCATCCTCGACGCGGCCTTCAGATCAACGGAAACCAAAACTTGGGAGGCAATCATCTTGGAAGATTGGCGGGGCGATGAACCCGAAGATAATCAAAGGCAATGGACTTCCCATGATGATGACCATTATTTAATCAAAAAGGAAGTTTTGCCCAACGGTGATATTACCCTTATCCTAAAGCATAGAACAACTGGGGAAGTTTCGCAGAAAGTAACCCGGGCCGAATAAAAGAATTGCAATGCCATTTTGCGGAAGATTCGATACGCTTATCCCGCGCGACCCAAATGACAGATCGTATGAAACTTAAAGACTATGGATTTTAAAAATACCACATATATAATCATGGGCGGCACCACAGGTATGGGACTCTCCGCCGCAATCGCGTTAAAAAAAAGGGGCGCCAATGTGATCGTTGTGGGTAGAAATCCCGATAGCTGTAAAAAGGCCAAGGAACTATTGGGCCATGAAAGTATTTCGATAAGTGGTGACGCCACTGACCCGGAGACGGCCAAGATCGCCATAAAAATGGCCCATGATACTTTTCACAATATTACCGGTCTCTTTCATGTGGCCGGAGGAAGCGGTCGCAAATGGGGCGACGGGGCATTGGATAAAATCACATTGGAAGGTTGGAACAAGACCATGGAACTTAACCTTACCTCCATGATGCTGTCGAACCAGGCGATGGTCAACTATTTTTTGGAACATAAAAAAGAAGGGGTGATTTTAAATATGGGATCGGTACTGGGCTACTCGCCATCGCCCAAATATTTTGTGACCCATGCCTATGCCGCTGCAAAATCGGCGATCATCGGTTTTTCAAAATCCATTGCCGCCTACTATGCCGAGCATAACATTCGTGTAAATGTCATAGCGCCAAGTCTATTTATTACGCCCATGGCCAAACGGGCCGCCGAGGATGAAGAGATCCTATCCTTTTTAAAGACGAAACAACCCTTGGATGGCGGCCGTCCCGGTGCATCCGAAGATATAAACAGTGCGGTACTGATGTTCTTGCACCCAGATTCCAAATTCATTACGGGCCAGGTTTTGGCGGTAGACGGCGGATGGGCCTTGAGCGAAGGGCAATATCAATAAGGGTCGGATATGGAAAAACACTATCTCGGAATAGACATCGGGGGCACAAGAACCAAGGTCGTCATTCTTGACGAATCAGGAAAGATCTTAGAAAAAAGCGAAGTCTTGACCGAAGACTCTGCCCCGGAAAAAGAGCTTTGGAAGAAAAAAATTATAGCTATAATTAAAGAGAAGTCCCGACAGTATGCCGAAGCAGATCACAATGCATTGGTCTGCGGTATTTCGGCTCCCGGCCTGGTTGATTCCGAAAACAAAATGACCTTACACATGCCCGAGAGGCTGCAAGGAATCGAAAATTTTAACTGGTCAAGAGCCCTCGAAAGAGACATTAAGGTTGTCAATGACGGGCATGCTGCCTGCTTGGCGGAATATGAAACTTATTACCTGGCCCAAGGTATTAAAAACCTATTGATGCTTACCTTGGGTACCGGGGTGGGAGGAGGAATCATCATCGACGGAAAATTATACCAGGGCAACTTGCAACGGGCAGGCCATGTCGGCCATTTGACCGTTAACCTTCATGGCGTGCCTACCATGACCAAAATGCCCGGAAGTTTGGAACATGCCGTGGGTAATTTTTCGGTCTCCGAAAGGACCGAGGGCAGGTTCAACAGCGTTCAAGAGTTGGTCGATGCCCATAAAAAAGGGGACCCCGAGGCCACCACATGGTGGTTGGAATCTGTTCAAAAATTAGCTGTGGCCCTAGCTTCGTTGAACAACATTCTCGCCCCTGAACTCATTATCTTGGGAGGAGGCATTACCTCCGGAGCGGGCGATGCGCTTTTCGAACCCTTGAAAAAATTCATGTTCGATTACGAATGGCGACCCGGGGGATATCAAATAAAAATTAAGGAAGCAAAATTAGGAGGGTACGCCGGAGCCATTGGCGCGGCATTCTTCGCCAAAAACAATCAACGATAAAATGAGCTTAACACAACAGTATTTGTCAAAAGGAAAGGAAATCATTGCCACGATAGCAAAACAGGAATCGAACATACAGGAAGTTGCGCAACTTTTCGCCCGATCTATCTTGGCCGGTCGTATGGTACATCTCTTCGGGTCGGGCCATAGTCGCATGATGGTCGAGGAAATGTGGCCGCGTTATGGTTCTTTTCCCGGGTTCAACCCGATCGTAGAATTATCGCTTTCCTTTCATAATTTGGTAGTAGGTGCCAACGGACAACGACAGGCCATGTTCTTGGAAAACGTTCCCGGACTTGCTTCACGAATCCTGAGAAATTTTGATACAAGTCCGCAAGATACGGCATTGATCATCTCCTCCAGCGGCTGTAACGTAGTGCCGATCGAAATGGCCGAGGAATTCCAAAAACGCAAGGTCAAGGTGGTTGCCCTGGTAAGCAGTTTACATTTGGAAGGGAGTACCTCTAAAAAAGCGGATGGAAAAAAGCTCATAGATTTTGCCGATTATGTTTTGGATACAGGGGCCCCTTTGGGCGATGCCATGCTATATCTTGATGGGCTCGATGCCCCGGTAGCTCCTGGCTCTACCTTGGGCGGTGTACTCCTCATCAACTGCCTAAAGGCGGAGGTTGCCAAAATTCTCGTTGAAAATGGTAAATCTCCAAAAGTCTTGAGTAGCGGTAAGATCGTTGGCGAACAACGGGCGGTCGATCTGTTCGAATCGGCCTATGATGAACATGCCCATTTAATGGCAAAACTGTATGAAAATGTCGGACCTCCAAAAGCTTACGAATGACCTTTAACGCTACCATAGCAAAATCGTACAAAACCGATATTCTCATTATAGGTAGTGGCAGTGCGGGGTCGACGGCAGCCCTAGCCGCATCGCGGGGCAAGTACAAGGTAACCCTTGTTGAGCGCTATGGCTTTCCGGGCGGCACCTCAACGCAGATGTTGGATACGTTCTATGGGTTTTTCACGCCCTCGGAAACTCCTAAAAAAATAGTAGGGGGGATACCTGACACAATAGTGGATGAATTAAATTTATCGGGAGATATTTTTCTTCGCCCCAACACCTATGGTGCTGGTACCGGGGTCAATTACAATCCAGAAAAGCTAAAACAGGTCTGGGAAAGCCTTTTTCTGAAAAACGGTGTCCAAATCTTTTACCATACTACTTTGGTGGGCGTGGAACATGTGGGGGAAAATTCCCAATGCATCTTTTTTCATAAGGGGATAGGTTTTTTTTCAATTACGGCAAAACGTATCATTGACGCCTCTGGAGATGCCGATTATTGCCATTGGGCCGGTTTGCCCTATGAAAGGGCCGGCAAAAGTAGGCCTGCCCAAAGCCTTACGACCACTTTTCGTATGGCGAACGTGGAACACGGTGACTATGAAGCCGCCGGGGGAAAGAAAATGTTGAAGGAAAAAATGGCGGAAGCCTATGAAAAAGGTACCCACCCCATTGCAAGGAAGGATGGCTCGGCCCATGAGATGTGTCAACCGAAGTGCATCTCCACCGTCGCCGTAAAAGTGGTGGACCTGGATCCTTTGGATGTAGAGGAAATTACAAAGGCGGAAATCGAAGGCCGCCGTCAGGCCTTTGTTTATGAGGATTTTTTCCGGGCCGAAGTAGCTGGTTACGAAAACGCAAAGATCATCTCGCTCTCCCATCAGATCGGGGTTCGCGAAACCCGTAGGGTCTATGGGGAATATCGGTTGACCAAAGAAGACTGTATGTCGGCCAAAACCTTTGACGATCAAATATTTCTTTGTGGGGCGCCCATTGAAGACCATAGAAAATCGGTTCATGGCGGTTCGGAGACGCATTGGCAGTATGTGCCCAACGGAGGAACCTATGGGGTTCCCTATGGCACCATTGTGCCCAAGAACAGTTGCAATACCTGGGTAGTGGGGAGATGTTTTTCGGCAACCCATGATGCGCATGCCTCATGCCGATCCATGGCGCAGACGATGAGTATGGGCCAAACGGCAGGGTTGGCCGCTATACTTTCTTTAGATGCCGATCAAGAGGCAAAAAATGTAGCTATTACAAAATTGCAAGATTCCCTCATCCAATTGGGTGCCATTTTGGAAATGCCCGATAAAGAAGCAGATATTTCACGCAATGGATGGGCAAACAATTAAAGACTATGCTCCAAGAATTTTTCAGGACTGTTTTAGGTGACCGGCCTATTTCGGAAATGGGTCTAACCTATTCACATGAGCACATTGTGATAGAGGATGGTTACGTCACGGCCAAGCATCCGGAGTTTTTGCTGAACGACGTCGATAAGATTTCCACGGAACTTTACAGTTTCTATGAAGCCGGTGGAAGAACCGTGATCGATGCCATGCCCGCCAATTGCGGTAGAAACGTTTTGAAATCGGCAACGGTCAGCCGAAATACCGGTGTGAACATTATGATGTCTACCGGTATTCATTTGGAGGAATATTATCCTGAAAACCATTGGCGTTATCAAACTTCCGAAGACGAAATGTCCCGTCTTTTTATTTCGGATGTGGACGAAGGGATAGACGAGTTCGATTACACAGGCCCTCTTGTGAGAAGGACCCCGCACAAGGCGGGACTTATCAAATCGGCGACCGGAGACGGGCCTTTTACCAAGCACCAAGAATTGATCTTCAGGGCCGTGGTCAATACCCACCTAGAGACTGGCGCCCCTATTTTGACGCATACGAATTTTGGCCGACAGGCTTTGGAACAGGCCCGACTTTTTGAAAAGTTAGGTGCGAAAGTAGAACATGTGGTACTATCGCATGTTGATCGGGCAAAAAGTGTTGATTACAACCGCGCCGTGCTGGATCTAGGTGTAGGTTTGGAATACGATAGTGCCTTCCGTTGGAAAAATGACGGCCCCAATTATACGTTGCAATTGCTGGAGCAACTCTTGCCCGAGTACCCCGACCAAATAGTGATGGGCATGGACATGGCCAAGAATGCCTATTGGAAAAGCTATGGCGGCTGCCCGGGCATGAATTATTTGATGGAGAAGATTCCTCATTTTCTTAAACTAAAAGGATTGGAAGAATACTATCGGAAATTGTTTTTTGAGAATCCGAAGCGGTTGTATTCCTTCATGATACATCCAAAAGGTTATAAGAAGTAACTATTGCGAATTGGATATTCCGTGGTATTACAATACAAATCCCCGTAAAGATTTAAGCCGGGCTTGCTTGTCCTAAAACGAACGGAAATATGTAAAATTGGGATTCCCTCTTGTATGCCCAAGTTCTTTGCCACCTCCTTACTTGCAGCTATGGACGCAATTCTTGCTCCGCTCCCATAATCTCAATAAAATGCGCTTGGCTAAGCGTTTTGAAAAAGGAGCCGGCTATGAAGGCTTCGGAAGGGATTACCTTTAGTGCATCGTTGGCATACCAATTGTTCTCTAAGACTACCGGTCGGTCATTGATATACCTCACTCTTTGAAAATAGACACATGGCGACCTTTTTTCTTCCTCCGTTAGCGAAAATGGAATAATGGGATCCCATTGCGTTATTTTTGGCCCCTCTGTAACTATCGTTTTTACTTCGTAATCAATTGAACCGGAAAATCCTTTGACCGTCAGAAGGCCCAAAGACTTTCTTCGTTCTATTACCCTGCTACCTTTGCCTTGTTCCTTTTCAATAAAGCCTTCCTTCAGCAATTCGTCCAAAGCCTTTCTCACCGTAGTCCTAGTGGTACTGAACTGGCTGCAAATTTCATTTTCCGAAGGCAGATAACTACCAACGGGATATTCTCCAGTCTGAATATGTCTTCTTATAAAGTCCTGGATCTTGTGGTATTTTCTGTTTTCGGTTTTTCTTGTTTTCAAGGTCGTAAGGTTAGACATTGGTATTTGGAATATGAATTGTAATGTATGGATTTTTACTTGTACATACAAGTTGTTTTGGTTACATTAGCTTAGAATTCCAATAAAGCAAACATAAAACATATCATGAATAAAATTCCGATCAGGACAACGGTCATAGGAAGTTATCCATTTCCGGGATGGCTCGAGTTCGTATCGCAGCATCTCGATAGGTTTGGCGCGGCAGATATTGAAGAGGCCATTGAAGATGCCGTAATCGCGGCTATACATGACCAAACCACTGCCGGCCTCGATGTTATTACCGATGGCGAACAGACCCGTTTAGACTTCAATTTGTCATTCTACGGGTTCATCAACGGTATTGAAAACAATGCGACGGATACAAGAAAGTTCGGCCCGCCCGCACACGATCAACGTGGTAAAAATAATATTATCGGTGCCCTGTCCGCCCCCAACGGTCTCGGTGCGGTAAAGGAATTCGAACGGCTTAAGAAATTGGCCCCTGCAGGGCCGGCGCTCAAGGCTAGTATTCCGGGGCCTTATACCTTATCAGGAAGACTGTTGCCCAACAAAAATTATAAAGACCGTTATGAGATCACCGAGGCCTTGTTACCCATCATTAGCCGTGAACTTGAAGCATTGGTAGCCGCTGGTTGTACAGAAATTACGGTCGACGAGCCTTCCATGAGCTGTTACGCATACAAGGAAGATACCAAGCGTTTTGTAGATATTTTTAACCGTACGGTCAGGTCTATCAAGGGAAAGTGCAACCTCAGCACCCACCTTTGTTTCGGTAACTTTAAGGGAAGACCGGTGGGTTACAGAAGCATCAAGCCCATGCTCCCCGATTTTTTGGATATGGATGTCGATGAGATCCATATTGAGATGGCCAATCGCGAGTTTGCCGAGATCGAACTTTTGGCTCCCTTTGCAGAAAAAATGAACGTGGCCGTGGGAATCATCGATGTTAAAAATTACTACGTAGAAAGCGTTGCCGATGTGATGGAACGCATTAACCGTTGCCTGAAATATGTACCTGCGGAAAAGTTGTCGGTAGCCCCTGATTGTGGGCTGAGCCAAACCGCGCGTTGGGCCTCTAGGCAAAAACTGATAAATATGGTGGCCGGTGCCAAAAAAGTAAGGGAAATGTTATGACCAATTTGATTCCCGCGGTAAAAAAGGACGAGAAACTTATGGAAGAAATGGATTCGTTCCTTTCCGAAAAAGTAGGCTTTCGCCTGTGGTGGTTGGGCCAGAGCGGGTATCTGTTGCAATGGAACGGTAAACGGGTGCTTATCGACCCTTACCTTTCCGATTCACTGACCAAGAAGTATGCGGAAACCGATAAGCCCCATATTCGCATGAGCGAACTGGTGGTTCGGCCGGAATTACTGAAAAATATTGATATAGCTACCTCAAGCCACAACCATACCGATCATTTGGATGCCGAGACCCTGCTTCCCGTTTTCGAAAATAATCCGCATATCAAGTTTATCATTCCCGAGGCTAATCGTGATTTCGTTGTGAATCGCCTACAGTGCGATAAAGATTTTCCCATAGGGATGAACGATGGTGATACCGTTACCATTGGCGATTTTACCTTTACGGGTATTCCTGCAAAACACAATGAACTGGAAAGGGATGAAAATGGCAATTGCAAGTTTATGGGCTTTGTCATTCAATTTGGTCCCTATGCCCTGTACCACAGTGGCGATACCTTGTGGTTCGATGGGATAGTCGAATTGTTAAGGCCCTTTGATATCGATGTGGCCATCCTTCCCATCAACGGGAACAAACCCGAACGGAAAGTTGCGGGAAATCTTGACCCTAAAGAGGCCGTTGCTTTGGGGAAGGCCATAGGCGCTAAATACGTCATTCCCTGCCACTATGACTTATTTAGCTTCAATACCGCGGATGTCAACGATTTTATTCTGGAGGCGGAAGAAAAAGAACAAGAGTACAAAGTGCTTGCCGGAGGGGGGTGCTTTTTTGTCTGAAGGTTTATCAAAACAAGTTGGGCAAAATTTCGAGTCCTTTTTTTGGTATGTAAACCACATAAAAATTACCAAGGAGAGGCGTATGCCTAACCATAAATTGATCGATCATGAAAATTCCAAATCTCGGCACGTTAACATCGAAAGGCTTGTTTCAAGGGTTGGCCTTGTTCTCTTTGACCACTATTATCTTAATCGGTCTTCCATCATGCACCGATAAAAGATTAGCGGACTATCAAACGCCCGAACTCGGTTTCAAGACAACGGAAAACAATGGTTTCGTTGTGCCGGAGGGATGGGAAGTTGCGCTCTGGGCCGAATCCCCATCCCTTTACAATCCGACCAATATGGATGTCGATGCAAAGGGAAGAATCTGGGTCACAGAGGCCGTCAATTACCGCGATTTTAATAATGATCCCGAAAAGCGGCTGCATTTCGAAAAAGGTGACCGCATTATGATTTTGGAAGATACCGATGGGGATGGCGTTAGCGATACTTCCAAGGTATTCGTGCAAGATAAAGATCTGGTAGCCCCCATGGGTATTGCGGTGATCGGAAATAAAGTATTTGTTTCCTGTGCACCCAATTTGATCGTGTACACGGATCACAATGGTGATGACCTACCCGACAAAAAAGAAATATTCCTTACTGGTTTTGGAGGCTTCGATCATGACCATAGTTTACATTCCTTGATTATTGGGCCGGATGGAAAGTATTACTTCAATGCTGGCAATGCCGGACCCATGAAGTGACCGATAAAGCTGGTTGGAAGCTCCGTTCGGGCAGTGTCTATACAGGTGGAACACCTTACAATGACAAGAACCAACCCAATCAGGTAAGCGACGATGGGCGTGTTTGGGTCGGCGGCCTTGCACTGCGCATGGAGGCCGATGGAACAAATCTTGAAGTTTTGGGCCATAATTTCAGGAATTCGTATGAAGTGGCGGTGGACTCTTATGGCAATATGTGGCAAAATGACAATGACGACCAGGTGGTGACCTGTCGGGTAACATGGATCATGGAAGGCGGCAATGCGGGTTATTTCAGTGCCAATGGAAAACGTACCTGGCAAGCCGACAAAAAACCCGATCAAGATATTTTTGCGGCCCATTGGCATCAAGACGATCCCGGGGTAATGCCCGCCGGGGATAATACCGGTGCTGGATCGCCGACCGGGGTGGTGGTGTATGAAGGTGATACCTTTGGCCCCGAATATCGGGGAATGCTTCTCAGTGCCGACGCAGGGCGTAACATAATTTTCGCGTATCAACCCGCAAAAAAGGGTGCAGGTTTTGAACTTAAGAGAAGGGATTTGATTACTTCGATGCAAGAGTCCACAGAAGGCTATATTTGGCATGAAGTGGACGGTGACAAACGTAAATGGTTTCGTCCAAGTGACGTAGCGGTCGGCACCGATGGTGCGATCTATATTGCAGACTGGTACGATCCCGTCGTAGGCGGCCATCAAATGAAGGACAGCATTGGTTATGGCCGTATTTATAGGCTAACACCCAAAGGAAAAGAACTAAAGAACCCAAAGATCGATCTGACGTCCACGGAGGGTCAAATTGCGGCATTGCTGAATCCGGCGATTAACATACGTAGCTTGGGCTTTGAAAAGTTGAAGGCCCAAGGCGAACATGTAATCGATGACGTGCAAAAGATCTTGCGATCGGATAACCCCTATCATAAGGCCAGGGCCGTGTGGTTGTTATCGAAATTGGGCAACAAGGGTGTTGCCGCCGTAGAAAATATCCTCAAGAAGGAACCTGATCCAAGGTTACGGGTGGTCGCCTATAGGGCCTTGAAAAATGATGATGCTTCCCTTTTGCAATATGCGGATATCGCTGCCAACGACCCTGCCGAAGAGGTGCGCCGTGAGGTGGCCATCTCGTTGCGCGATGTTCCTTGGGCGAGCTGTGGTGCCCTAGTGAAAAAACTGGTTGAAGGGTATGACCGTACCGACCCTTGGTATCTTGAAGCACTGGGTATGGCGATGGATGGCAAAGAAGAAACCGCCTATCAAGAACTTTTGACGAACGAATCGGAAAATCCCGTAGAATGGTCCGAAAAATTTGCAAGCTTGGTTTGGCGCTTACATCCAAAATCGGCAGTAGCGGATTTAAAAGAAAGGGCCATTTCCGAAAAAATGGACGATGACTCAAAAAGACGAGCCATCGATGCCATTGCCTTTGTCAATGATAAAGTAGCCGTTGAGGCCATGATGGATCTTAAGAATGTAGCTGGAAATCCACTAGTTCAAGAATGGGCCGGTTGGTGGATCAACTTTAGAAAAACGAATGACTGGTACCCCTTAAGGGATTGGAACTCTGAGGCAGGGATCACTTTTGAAATACCCCAAGAAATAGCCATTCAACAAAAAATACTTTTGGGCACTTCTAACACCCTAAAAGAAAGGGTAGACGCGGGTAATAGTATGGCCAGTACCCTTGTAGGTGGGCGTTTATTGATTAGTATGGCCATGAACGAAACACTTTCGCCGGAACTTATCGGCCGCCTTTCAAAAGCCATTTTTGATAACCCTTTCCAAGAAGTGCGTACACTTGCCATAGGGTACTTTACAAGACCCCAAGAGCGGGCATTATCCCAAAGCACTATTTTGGCCTTGACAGGAGACTTGACCAAAGGCGAAAGTTTGTTCACGGCCAAATGCGCCTCATGCCACAAAAACGATAAAGGAGGCAATGACATTGGCCCCAATTTATCGAACATCGGTGGTAAATTTGATACATCCGCCATGGTAGATGCCATAGTTAATCCCAATGCCTCTATTGTATTCGGATACCAACCCGTAATGATAAAGACCAAAGCGGGACAAGCGTTTTATGGTTTTCAGTTATCCGATGGTGAGACTACCGTCTTAAAAGAAGTGACCGGAAATTTAATCGTGATCGACCCTAATGACATCGAGAGCAAGGCCAAAATGAAAATAGGGGTTATGCCAAATACCGAGGCTTTAGGCTTGAACGAACAAGATTTGGCCGACCTTGCGCTTTACTTGTCGACTTTGAAAAAAACCGAAATCTGATAAACACTGAAAGAACTAACTAAAGCCAAAGTATGGACCAAAATAGCATTACACGAAGAGACGTACTAAAATCTTCCATCGGAATTTTGGGCCTGGGTTGCTTGAGTGCCTACGATTTGTTTGCATCAAACCCATCGAAAAGGTTCAAGGTCGGGGCCTGTGACTGGTCCATTGATCAACTGGCAAACGTAAAGGCCATTGAAGTAGGCCAAAAAATAGGACTTGATGGCGTACAGATCAGTTTGGGCACTTTGGACAACGATATGCACCTAAGGCAAAAGAAAATACAGCGACAATATAAAGATGCCTGTGAAAAGTTCGGCATGGCCATAGGGGGCATTGCCATAGGCGAAATGAACAATATTCCCTATAAATCAGACCCAAGGGCCGAACAATGGGTTTCAGATAGTATTGATGTGGCAGTCGCCATGGGCGTTAAAGTGGTTTTACTGGCCTTCTTTCATAAGGGCGATTTAAAGAACGACCCAGAAGGCACCAAAGAGACCATTCGCAGGCTCAAAAAGGTTGCCCCTAAAGCAGAGGACAATGAAATCATGCTGGGCATCGAATCTTGGTTGAACGCCGAAGAACATATGCATATCATCGATTCTGTCAATTCGCCCAATGTGAAAGTCTATTATGACGTTGCGAACTCCAACAAAATGGGGTACGATATTTATACCGAAATCCGCTCCTTGGGAAAGGAAAATATCTGTGAATTCCACGCCAAGGAAAATGGTTTTTTACTAGGAAAAGGACGCATCGATTTTGAGGAAGTACGCAAAGCTATTGACGATATCGGATATGAAGGCTGGATTCAGATTGAAGGTGCTGTGCCGGAAAAAGCCGATATGTTCGAAAGTTATTTGCACAACAATAAATATATCCGGTCGGTGCTGAAAGTATGAAATCAATAAATTCCTATTCTTTTTTCTGACATCTTTAAAAATCAAATTAAACAGCCAACATACCCTTAACTTTATGTCCAGTTAATATAGCAAGTCCATATCCCTTATAGGTTTGTCGGTAGCTCTTAAATTGAACAAGTAGAAAAAAGTCTCGCACTTAACCTAAGGCAAAGATTTCAATATAGCACTAGAATGTTTACGGGGTACCTATCTTTTGTATAATGCTCCAAATTCCACGGCAAGAACCAATCGATAATTGACACCCTGGTTTGATTGAAAAATTTGGTAACTGCATATTCATTGATAAAAGAAATAAGCTTTCATCTGTTTATATTTTTTATTTTAATAGGTCAGATGTAATTCGCCATTAAACATCTCGGTTGGTATCAAGATTTATTATAGCTCATTTCATTGGGGTTTTCTTCACGATTTACAGACAAGAACAACCTGATTTTAGAATTTATAGGAGAACACTCTTTTGGTAGCACATAATCTCCCCAAGTTTATGTTTTAAGATTTTCTGAAGAAGGCCATAAATCTATATGTTCCAAAATGTTTTTAATTTTTCGTTAATACAATTAACTTTTTGATAATAGTTTTTGATCTATCGTTAGTCATATACCTGAGGGCACGGGACTATATTTGCCAAAATTTGTTAGCAATCGTTGGGTCAATTAGGGTAATCGACCGTTCATTGCCGATCATGCCAACCAAAAATCAGATTATTAATGACTAGACAACACCTATTTTATTTCCTCAACATAAGAAGGAACGGACTTCGATTAAGCATTGCCATGCTTATGTTGTTCACAGCAGTTCACGTTCAGGGCCAGACTCCCACCGATGCATTGATGATGCCCTCAAAGGATATATGTATTCTTTTGGGTTATGATGCTGGCCAGTTTGATCAGTATTGGGAGGGCGATCTATTGCGAAAAAACGAGACCATCGCCACGGTGCATCGTACGACCATTTTGCCCATGGCGGCCATCGGCATATTTGATGATCTCAATGTTTATGTTGGACTCCCCCATGTAAAGACAAAGTCATCTGAGCCGAATGGAGGTAAATTTCAAGGGGCGAAAGGTTTTCAGGATATTATGTTTGCCCTTAAATATAGGGCTTTGGAAAAAACGCTTGGCCCGGGAAACTTATCCCTATTTACCACTTTGGGATACTCAACGCCCGCTACTAATTATTTATCGGATTACATGCCCTATAGCCTTGGTTTTGGTGCGCCCGAGTTATCCCTGCGCGGCATTGCCAAATACCAGCTTAACAATGGTATTTATGTACGGGGCATGGTGGCACATCTTTGGCGGGGCTATACGGAGGCGGAGCGCGACTATTACTATAACAATGGCAGCTACTATACCGCCCTTATGGATGTGCCAAATGCCTGGAACTTTGAGGCTGTAATTGGCAAATGGTTTTTGGACAACAAATTGAAATTCGAACTGAACTATACAGGACTTCAATCAACAAGCGGTGACAATATAAGGGCCTACAATGCGGCACAACCCACGAACAAGGTAAAATTTGATAGAATCGGTGTTGCGGTACAATACTATTTTCCTTTCATTAAAGGTTTGGGCGTGCTTGCATACCACAGTAGGGTCGTAAACGGCCTCAATACGGCAAAATTCAGTAATACCGGTGCAGGGTTGACCTATCAATTTAATTTTATTAAAAAAACTAACGAAGAACAAGATGCGCAATAAACAATTTACAGCACTCCTTTTCATTTGCAGTATAGTAGGTTTTGTTTCATGTGAAAAGGACCTTCCCACCTATTTGGCATTTAAAGATTATTCATTTTCAAGTGTTGATGAAAATGGCGGTGACTGGCATCCTATTTTGATCGATCAAGGTGCCGCTATAAGTATAGAAGCACCGGAAGATATATCGTCGGCAAGCTACCAGGCAGAAATTTCGGCACTTAAGGCGTCTATAGATCAGGTATCCCCATCCCAAAAAGACGCTTTGGCCTACTGGGGCAATAATGCCGTGGTTCGCTGGAACGAGATTGCCTTGGAATTGATTGCCAAATACAATTTGATCCCAGGTCCCAATGAAGATGGGTCTTATACCTTGCCCAATCCCGGAAACCCCGATGGGCCCCCTTCTTTTCCCTTTGCACATCCGCCTTACGCATCTCGGGCACTGGCCTATCTTTCCGTAGCACAGTTCGATGGTCTGGTTTCAGCCTGGCATTATAAATACTTGTACAATCGGCAGGCCCCGTACCAACACGATACTTCCATTTCGTTTGCGTATGAGCCAAACGATATCCCATCCTACCCATCGGAAGGTGCCGTTTTGGCCCGAGTATCAAAAAGGGTCCTTTCGGCAATGTTCCCCTTGGAGGTTGAATACCTACAAAAAATGGAAGATGAACATTTGGAAAGCATTTTGCTGTCTGGAGGAAATGTCCCAAGCGATGTAACTGCGGGGGTGGCCATAGCTGATTCTATTGCACAGGTCGCTTTGGCACGGGCTTCAAACGATGGAATGAAAAATGCCCAGGCACCAAAGGCCGTTTCCGATTCAATAAAGGCCGCTGCATTTGAAAGGTTTGGTTGGCAGTGGGACAATCTTGAGGTCCCGACACGTCCGGTAGGACTCACCCCGTTGTTTGGAAGGGTACGGATGTGGAGCGTTGCCAATGTGGAGGATGTACGCCCTATTCCACCTCCTGCACTTGATTCCGAGGCCTACATGAAAGATGTCGCCATCTTAAAGGACACATGCCGATAACATGACCGAAGAAAAAAGAAGGATCGCCAATTTTTGGCAGGACGGCTTGGGAACGTATACCCCTCCGGGGCATTGGAACCGTTTTGCCAATGAGTTTATTGTAGAAAGCAAAATGAATCCATTGCGGTCGGCCAGGACCATGGCTTACTTGAACATGGCCATTATGGATGCCGGTATCAGTTGCTGGGATGCCAAATATTATTACCATTACCCGCGACCCATACAGATGATAGAAGGCTTCAAGACCATTGCCGGCACTCCGAATTTTCCCAGCTATACATCAGGTCATAGCGTATTCTCCGCAGCGGCTTCCGAGGTTCTGGCCTATATTTTTCCTGAAAAGGCCAGTTTGGTCCGAGGTTGGGCAGAGGAGGCCGCCATTTCCAGGGTATACGGTGGTATCCACTGGACTTTCGATGCGACGGTCGGCACGGATCAGGGTAGGAAAGTTGCTGAATTTACTATTGATCTGGCAAAATTGGACGGTGCAAATTAGAATCTAAATACTACCACATAGAATATTCGAAAAGTGCCAGTATAAAACATCATTTCAATTGCTATGAATAATATGGCCGATGAAGGTTTTGCCTTTCAAAAAGCATAAAATTAGGGATGGGAATGGAATCAGGAAAAGTAAACACTTTTTTATTTTTTATAGTACTATTTGTTCAGATACAATTGGTTGCACAAGTTTCCGTATCGGGTAAAGTAATCGACGAAGAAAGTAAGGAACCTTTGATCGGTGCCCAGATCATATTGAAAAACGGAGGGGCACCGTGACTGATAATTTCGGGAAATTCTCCCTGACTTTGAAGGAAGGCGAATTTTCCGCAATTGTAAAATATCTCGGGTATGAAGAAAAGGGGATTGTAATCAATACCCTAAGACCCGATTTTGGAACCATTCTACTTCATCTGAGCAGCACCACTTTGGACGAGGTGATCGTTAGTGCCTCTCCCACTAGTTTCAAGGAAGATTTCAAAGGAAGTAATTTTCGGATTGCCCCCATAAAGTTGGCGAATATAAACCCCCTGAGTGCAGAAGAGGTGCTAAGAACAGTGCCAGGTGTCAATATCGTTGGGGACATGGGATTGTCAAACCGCCCGAATATCAGTATCAGGGGCTCATGGGGCAGGCGTTCCAAAAAGGTTCTGCTAATGGAAGACGGAACACCGTCGGCACCAGCACCCTATATTGCTCCGGGGGCCTATTACAATCCGGTAAGCGACCGAATAAAGGCCATTGAAGTTTATAAAGGAGCCGATATGTTACGATTTGGCCCGAACAACAGTTATGGGGCGATCAACTACATTACGGCAATGCCACCACAGAAGCCCGAACTGAGGGTAAAATTGATAGGAGGTCAACGAAATTATCAAACAGGGCTTTTGTCCTATGGTGGCACATGGAACAACCTCGGAGCTTTGGTAGAAGGGGTTTATAAAAAGTTCGATGGATTTACAGACAATTCTTCGGTTCAAGTTTTGAACTTGAATGCAAAAGTATTTGCCAAACTTTCCGACAATCAATCCCTGTATTTCAAAGTGAGCGGCCAATTCGAGGACAATCAGGCATCTTTAAGCTCACAAACACCTTTCACTTTTGAAACAGATCCCATCCAAAACCCATTGGATGCCGACCAGTTTACCATGAGAAGATACGGTTTAGATATTATACATAAATGGCTGCCCAGAAAAAATTTGAGTTTTACCTCAAAAATATACGCAAGCGACTTCGAGCGCGATTGGTGGCGACAAATAACCACCAAGGTCAAAGCATCGGAGGTTAAAAATTATGTTGGCGATGAAATTTACAACGACAGGTACAGCTACTTAAATGGAAAAACCTTCGGCGAAGATGATTATGTCATCGTTGGGAAAGTAGCGAATGGAAGGGAGAGTACCAGTGATAGCCGATGGATTTATACTGTCGCTGGAGTGAAGGAAACAATGAACTATCAATGGGGCGCCTTCGGGGAAGAACAGGATTTGGAGACAAGTATAAACCTTCATCGAGAAACTTTTAAGGACCGTTTTATAGTGGCGGATAGCAGCCGTTGGGCCAGAAATGGGCGTACCGCAACCGACCTATGGTATCACATGTGGTCTGCCAATGGATTTGTACGCAATGAATTCAATATGGATAAATGGAGCATTACACCCATTCTCCGTTTTGAACATGTAGACATGTACAGACAAAATTTAATCACCCTAGCCCAGGACCCAAATATCGGTAGCACTGAAGAAGGCAAAGAGCCCAATGTCTACACCCAATTTCTTCCAGGCATCACCATAGAGTACCGTCTCAAAAAAAATGAATTGTTCGGCAGTATTTATCAGGGCATGATCGCCCCTTCGAAGGTCTTCGGATTTTTGGTGGAACAAGATGGGCAAGTGAACATTCCTCTGGCGGGCCAGAGCATCAATATTGACCCGGAACTGAGTTGGAACAGGGAGATTGGATGGCGTGGAACCTTATTGAACGATCATATTAATGGACAACTCACCTATTTTAACAATACAAGCAGTAATTTCTATGCCGCTGGCGAAAATGAAGTTTTTCAAGAATTGGGAAAAATCAATGTGCAGGGAGTAGAATTCGCATTTGATGCCGAACTGTTCAATATCGACGATCATCAACTTAAACTATTTGCAAATGCAAATTTTATGCAATCCAGAGTATTGGCGGGCAAAGTATTCGACAAAGACCTGTTTTCACAGGTAATCCTCGGTACCGCCGCGCAAAATGAATACCTTACTAAGGTTAATGCAAACCGGGATGCCTTTGAGGTTTACGTTTCGGACGGTGCAGGCGGGGAAACACTTTTGACCGATGAAACCCTTGACCAGACAGATCTTCCAAATATCACAAAAAGTGTAGTTGCGTTTGGCAAGGGAGGAATAAAAAATGCGGAGGCACCGTATACTCCGAATATCAATTTAAATGGTGGCCTTGATTATAGTTGGAAAAATCTTTCGGGAGGTATCAGTGGACAATATGTTGGAGAGCAATTCACTGAATTCAATAATTTCAACAACGAGTCGGCAGATGGGGCATTTGGTAGACTACCGTCGTTTTTTACAATGGACGCCTTCCTGAATTACCATTTCAGTTTGGGCGATGGAATTCAACTTAAGACCTTTATAAATGGAAAAAATATTACCAATTCCATTTACAGGGCATCTAGGCTGAATCGCGCAACTTCGGGAATTTTTCCTGGCGGTTTTAGGCAGATAATAATTGGTGCGAACGTAGCGATATAAATGAAAGGTGGCCGGGGTCTAGATAATGAAGGAACAAAGTGATGGCCATTATTGTTACGACCAAATCGCATTTTAAGATTTAGGGGGCAATTTTGAAATCTCCAATTTAGTGAACCTTATCAAGCGTTTTAATTGCAAGGCCTCTTAGCTACATTTTACATCTTTGAATTCAAACTCGGGCCGGGTGATGAGACGCGTACGGTATTCCATTCTTGAACCAACGGCATTTTGGAGATGGCATTATTATAAATACTGTCCAAATCACCCAACGGTGCGCAGTTTGAGCTATCTGCAAAAAAATACGGAGCATTAATTCTAAACCGTGTCAAAAACCGACTTATTGCCTTTAAATGATAATTCAACAGGATCTTTATGCGCTTATCCCTTCGCCCAATAAAATAGACTCTAAAGCAAATTGCTTAGCTTCTAAATTTTCTTTGTAGCTTTCGCAAAATACATAGTTGACCTATGAAAAATGCATTAGAACTTCTGACCCAGTGTCACGAACGTATAAAACCACATATTCATAGAACACCCATTTTGACCTCCCGTTTGATCAATGCAGTAGCGGGAATAGACCTTTATTTTAAGTGCGAAAACTTTCAGCGCATGGGTGCCTATAAAATGCGCGGTGCCGTAAATGCCATTCTACAACTTACTGATGATCAAAAAAATAAGGGCGTGGTCACCCATTCCTCCGGCAATTTTGCCCAGGCACTTTCCCTTGCTGCAAAAAGGATCGGGGTGCGGGCCTATATTGTAATGCCCTCAACGGCCCCCCAAGTGAAAAAAGAGGCCGTTTTGGAATATGGTGGCCATATTATTGAATGTGAACCCACACTTGACGCGCGCAATGCGGCGGCAAAAAAAATAGAACTGGAAACCGGTGCTACTTTTGTTCATCCTTCAAATGATAAAAATGTAATCTTGGGCCAGGGTACGGCCTGCATGGAACTTATTGAGGAACTTCCGGATCTTGATGCAGTGGTGGTTCCCGTGGGTGGCGGCGGACTCTTGGCGGGTACGGCACTGGCCGCCTTCTATTTTGGCAACGATGTAAAGGTCTATGCAGGGGAACCCTTAGAAGCCGATGATGCCTACCGTTCTATGAAAAGTGGAAAGATAGAGTCCAATGAAACGGCCAACACGATCGCCGACGGTCTTAGGACCCAACTGGGCGATATCAACTTTCCGATCATACTTGATTATGTAGAAGAGATCATTCGGGTGCGTGAGGATGAGATCGTATATGCCATGCGATTGGTATGGGAACGCATGAAAATAATTATTGAACCTTCAAGCGCAGTGGCATTGGCGGCCGTTCTTGCGGAGAAGGAGAAATTCGAAAACCAAAAGGTGGGGATCATCATTTCCGGTGGGAACGTTGATTTGAGCAATCTGCCTTTTTAATCTGTATACTTTCTTCAAATTGCAATGTAACTTTAATGTCTTTGCCATAAGACGTTTTGTACATTGCAATTCATCGAATACTATATGTATTTGAAGGAGTTGTACCGCTTTGTCTCTTAAAAAATAAACTCCTCAAAAAGCACATTTTCACGATTTATAGTCAGCGCTCTGCTATTTATCCTATATTCTTACACTTGACCCAAAATTCGTTTACGATTTAATATTTCGAAGGAAATTTGTCCTGTATAAACATCAAATCTTTTAATATGAAGACAATTTTACTTATCAAAGAAGTTTACTTGGAAGGATTCAGAAATTTGGGTAATTATCTGATCAAAAATTACTTTAAGGCTTTCGCATGGTTCAGTTTTGCAATGCTTCTTGTGGTATTGTATGCATTTGTGTTTCGAGTAATAACCGGCTTTCCTTTTGATTAGAAATCCGAGTTCTTTTATCCGTTAAAACAAAATAGCATGGTAATTGCCAGTGCCATTAAAGGGTTGAAGCAATTGGGAAAATCCATTGCCATGGAATATGATAGAGTGCTTATGGCACTTTATCTTGCATGCGTACTTGTTTTTCTTTATGCATGGATGAACTAAGGATTATCGTAATAGCAATATCGGAGCTTATTCTTCTAAAATAGCGTTCGTCACGTCTGGCACTACTTAATTACAATGACTTGATGGCGTAAAAATTATATTGGAATATTTCCATTTTATTGGAAATATTCCAATATATTAGCTTTCCATTTTGGATAGCGATGCAGAAGACCATACTTCATCTTGACCTTGATACTTTTTTTGTATCCGTAGAACGACTTTTAGATAGTCGTCTGCACAATAAACCTATTCTTGTAGGCGGATTGAGCGATAGGGGCGTAGTCGCCGCATGCAGTTACGAGACCCGAGGGTACGGCATACATTCCGGAATGCCCATGAAAATGGCCAGGGAATTATGTCCAGAGGCTGTACCGATCAAGGGCAATGCGGGCACCTATAGCAAACATTCCGATGCCGTTACCGAAATCATAAAGGAACTTGTTCCGCTTTTTGAGAAATCTAGTATTGACGAGTTCTATGCCGACCTTACGGGCATGGATCGTTTTTTCGGTTCCTATAAGTATGCATCGGAACTACGGCAGCGGGTCATAAGGGAAACCGGGCTTCCCATTTCCTTTGGGCTATCGGTCAATAAAGTAGTATCCAAAGTGGCCACAAACGAGGCCAAGCCCAACAACCAATTAAAAATAGATTACGGACTGGAGAAGCCTTTTCTGGCGCCTTTATCCATCAAAAAAATACCCATGGTAGGTGATAAGACCTATCAGACCCTTCGAAATCTGGGGCTACGGCAGGTGCGCACCATCCAAGAAATGCCTATAGAGGTAATGCAACGCGTACTGGGCAAAAACGGAACGGTGATATGGAATCGTGCCAATGGTATGGACAATACGCCTGTAATTCCTTTCTGTGAACGAAAATCAATTTCTACCGAACGTACTTTTGACAAGGACACCATTGATGTCATAAAACTAAAGGGTATCCTTGTCGCCATGACCGAAAATTTGGCGTACCAGTTGCGCAGGGGCGAAAAACTTACGGCCTGTATCGCGGTCAAAATAAGGTATTCCGATTTCAACACCTATTCCAAACAATTGCATATCCCCTACACCAGTGCCGACCATGTTTTGATCCCCAAAATTTTGGATATGTTCAACACCTTATACAACAAAAGATTGTTGGTACGGTTGATCGGCATCAGGTTCAGTCATTTGGTATCGGGCAATTACCAGATCAATCTTTTTGACGATACCGAAGAAATCCTCAACCTGTACCATGCCATGGACCATATCCGTAATCGCTATGGGGACAAGAGCGTACTTCGTGCGTCGGGATTGGGCTCAAAGACCATAGGTAGAATGCACAATCCTTTTAATGGACAGCCCCCTGTTGTGTTGGCGCACCGGAAGCAGTAGTCCCCTAGCCCAAAGAGGAATATTTTAGAATTACGAGATACGGGAGCAGCGGTAAGAAGTTAGAATTATTAAAAAGAAGTACAAATATCAGGTCGAGCGTAGGCAAGACCTTTTTGAACTTGATACTTGATACTTGAACTTGAACTTGAATTTGAATTTGATACTTGTATTTGAATTGCCACACATATTACAGCCTTCGCTTCGGAACTTTTTCCGAAAAGGAACTGTTGCGATTGGCCCAAGAGAATCATGTGACCCAATTAGTGCTGACCGATATTAACAATACTTCGGCCTGTTTGAATTTTGTGCGATTGGCTCCGGAATATAGCATAAGGCCTATTCTTGGGATCGATTTTCGCAATGGTGTAGATCAATGTTATGTAGGGATTGCTAAAAACAACGAGGGATATCTAGAATTGAACAATTTTCTTTCAAAACACCTTCATGAAGAAAAGAAGCTACCTCCGATCGCTCCAAATTTCGGACATGCCTATGTGGTCTATCCTTTTGAGAAAGTGCTGCAGAATGATCAATATACATTTGCCAATCATGAATTTATCGGAATGTCCATCGCCAATCTGCGAAAATTACCTTTTTCCAGATTGTTGAAATTAAAGGACAAATTGGTCATACAGCAACCTGTTACCTTTCGGAGTAGGCGAGATTTCAATGCCCATAGATTACTACGTGCCATTGACAAGAATATACTGCTCAGTAAACTCGATAAGGCGGAAGAGGCCAACGAAGATGAAAAAATGTTCCCCATTGAAAATTTGGCCGTGGCTTTTTCGGAATATCCATTTATTCTTGAGAATACCGAACGCTTAATGAACTCCTGTAGCATTCATTTTGATTTTTCAAAAAATAGGGAACCACAAAATTTAAAAACCTATTTGGGCAGCCAGGAAGAAGATGAGGCTTTGTTGGAAAAATTGTGCAAAGAAGGACTTCCGTATCGCTATCCCGATGGGGGCGATGGCATCGTTGAGCGTTTGGACAAAGAGTTACAGCTTATCAAGAGCAGGGGCTTTATCCCCTACTTTCTTATCAATTGGGATATTGTTTCCGAGGCTCGCAGAAGGGGTTTTTTCTACGTGGGAAGGGGTAGCGGTGCCAACAGCATTGTTGCCTACCTCTTGCGTATTACCGATGTAGATCCCATGGAACTAGATCTGTATTTTGAACGGTTTATAAATCTGTACCGTGTCAATCCGCCAGATTTTGATATTGATTTCTCATGGAGGGACCGTGAAGAAATGACCAAATATATTTTTGATCGGTTTAAAAATGTAGCCTTGCTGGGCACCTATGTTACCTTTCAGGAAAAAGGGGTCATAAGGGAATTGGGGAAGGTATTTGGACTCCCAAAAAGTGAAATCGATTTTCTGTCGGAAGGCAGGTACCAACACTCGACCTTGGATAAAGTTTCCCTGCTGGTCCGTAAAATATGGGCATCTGATACAGAACATGCCCAATTATCTGAGTATACACGCAGGGGGTATTCTGATCAGCGAAAAACCGCTGCACTACTTTTCGGCCACCCATTTGCCGCCCAAAGATTTTGCCACTACAATGTTCGATATGGTCATCGCCGAAGATGTAGGGCTCTACAAATTTGATATTCTGGCGCAACGCGGACTTGCTAAAATAAAGGAAGCTATAGAGATTATTGGCTACAATCAACCTGAAAAATCCGATACTTTTGACATCCATAATATCTTAAAATTCAAAAAAGACCCTGTAATCAATAGCTTGATAAAAACTGCACAATGCATGGGCTGTTTTTACGTTGAGTCGCCCGCCATGCGTATGTTGCTCAAGAAGTTGGAAGTCGATAATTATATGGGATTGGTTGCAGCAAGTTCCATCATTCGACCCGGGGTGGCAAAAAGCGGAATGATGCGCGAGTATATTTTACGGCACCGTGATCCAGGGAGGGCAGAAGAAAGAGGCCATCCCGTATTACTGGATATCATGCGCGAAACCTATGGGGTCATGGTCTACCAAGAAGATGTCATTAAAGTGGCCCATCATTTTGCCGGGCTAGATCTTGGGGAAGCCGATGTATTGCGGCGAGGTATGAGCGGAAAATTTCGGTCGCGCGAAGAGTTTGAAAAAGTACAGGAGAAATTTGTGGACAATTGTCGGAAAAAGGGATATGATGAAAAGCTCATTTCCGAAATATGGGAACAGATAGCCAGTTTTGCCGGCTTTGCCTTTGCCAAGGGGCATTCGGCCTCCTATGCCGTTGAAAGTTATCAAACATTGTTTTTAAAGGCATACTATCCGTTGGAATATATGGTAGCAGTCCTCAACAATGGTGGCGGATTCTATCGCCCCGAATTCTATGTGCACGAAGCTAGAATGCTGGGTGCCCATATTCATCCGCCCTGCATCAATAAAAGTTTGAACGGCAATGCAATCTATGGCAAAGACATTTTTTTAGGTTTCAGTTATATCAAAGAACTGGAAAGCCGCGTGACCGAGCGACTATTAAAAGATAGAACAATAAATGGAACCTATGGTTCCTTGGAAGATTTTCTAGATCGTGTTTTTATAACCGTCGACCAGGTAAGTATCCTGATCCGCATAGATGCATTTCGGTTTACCGGGGTGAACAAACATCAACTCTTATGGAAAGCCCATCTTTTCTTGAACAAGAATGTAAAAATTGACCATCCAAAACTATTTCCGCCCAAACATCAAGATTTTAAGATTCCACAACTGCACACCACCGATCTTGAAATGGCCTTTACACAATTGGAATTATTGGGCTTTTGTTTATGCAGTCTGTTTGACCTATTGACCGAACCTCCCAAGAATGACCATGGGAGCAAAGACTTGGAACGCTACTTGAACCGTCGTATAGATATCTATGGCTATTTGGTCACTATTAAAAATACGAGTACCCATGACGGCAAGCATATGTGCTTTGCTACTTTGGTAGACCAGCAAGGCGGGGTTTTTGACACGATACTCTTTCCGCCTGTCGCGGCCCAGTATTATTTTAGGGGCAAAGGCGTGTATCGTTTTTATGGCAAAGTGGTAAGCGAATTCGGTTTTTTAAGTGTTGAGGTCATCAAAATGCAAAAGCAGGATTATATTCAGGACCCAAGATATGCCGATATGAAGATGAGTACCCTAGTTTTTCAGCAAAAGAAAAAGGATAAAACAGATACGGTTGAACGTCCTTCCATATAAATTAAAATCCAACTACAAAACCTTACGTGTTATAATTCCACACATTGGCAAAATGCACCATTGCCAGAAAAAAAATATCCTTAAATTAGAAGCATGGAGGATTTTAAATGGATATTCCATTTTTTGGGTCGATTGCACCCTTTGATCGTACATTTTCCCATAGGGTTATTGGTTGTCGGATTCCTATTTGAATTGTTTACCGTTGGTCAAAAAAGGCAAGGCCTAAGACAGGGCATCAATTTAATGGTCTACATTGGGGGTCTATTGGCGATTGTTGGTGCTATTTTTGGCTGGTTGCTGCGTACCAATGACGACTATACGGGCACGCTGGTAGATAATCATCAGAGCATGGGAATTGCCACAGCCATATTAGCTGGGGTAACTGCGTTGCTCCTATGGCAAAAAACAAAGAATAAAATTAAGAGTTACCTACCGTACCGAGTGGGATTGACGGTTACCGTAATCTGTCTTACAATCGCAGGACATTTAGGATCGAACCTTACCCACGGGGAAGATTTTCTGACCAATGTATTACCTGGGAATACTACGCAGGTCGATGATACCCAAAGCAAGGCACTATTTACAGAACTGAGCCAATTGGACTCATTACCTGAAGCTAAAAAAGACGAATTGAACCTTCAAGTAAGGGCGATTTTCGCCCATAATTGTTACCAATGCCATAGCGAGAACAAGAAAAAAGGAGAGTTGGTACTAGAAAATAAAGAAGGGGTATTCAAAGGTGGAGAATCAGGTGCAGTAATCATACCGGGAAAGCCGATGGAGAGCGAACTCTTTAAGCGGATCACGCTTTCACCCAATGATGATGACGTAATGCCCAAAAAGGGTAAAATTTTAAAGAAGGATGAAATTGCATTGATCAAGTTATGGATAAAAACAGGTGCACATTGGTCCGATCAAGCCCTCAAGGTTTTTCCAGAGGCCGAATTAGGATTGTCCAAACCTGATTTGCCAACAAGCAACGAAAAGAATCCCGTAGACAAACTGGTGGATGCCTATTTTCAAGAGCATCAAATTAAATGGCAAAAAGTTGTGGATGACCGTATTTTTATTCGAAGGGCTTTTTTGGATATTACCGGGTTGTTGCCAAGGCCGGAAGATATCACTCAATTTTCAGAAGATAAAAATCCAGAAAAAAGGGCCTTGCTTATTGATGCTTTATTAAACGACACGGTCAATTATACTGAAAATTGGTTGAGTTTTTGGAACGACCTCCTGCGCAACGATTATAGCGGTCCCGGATTCATAACCGGTGGGCGAAAGCAGATTACAGATTGGCTCTACAAGTCTTTAAAGAACAACAAACCCTATGACCAAATGGTCAAGGAATTGGTGAACCCTACCGAAGACTCCGAGGGATTCATTAAGGGTATTGAATGGAGGGGAGTCGTAAATGCAAGTCAGCGGACCGAAATGCAGGCTGCCCAGAACATTGGGCAATCCCTTTTGGGGGTAAATGTAAAATGTGCCTCTTGCCACAATAGTTTTGTGAGCAATCTCACTTTGGAACAGTCCTATGGCTTTGCATCTATTTTTGCCGATTCGGTCTTGGAATTAAATAGATGTGATAAGCCCTTGGGCAAAATGGCCCAGGTGAATTTTTTATATCCTCAACTGGGCGATATTGAAGGTACGAGCGTTCAAGAGCGGCTTTTCAATCTTTCTAAGATAATGGTCAAGCCAGAAAATGGACGACTATACCGCACTATTGTGAATCGATTTTGGGGGAAATTAATGGGAAGGGGCATAGTGGAGCCCGTTGATGAAATGGACAATGCACCATGGAATGGTGAATTACTTGATTGGTTGGCTGCAGACTTCATAGATTCTGGGTACGATTTAAAACATTTGTTGAAAAGGATTATGACTTCCAAGGCGTATCAATTACCCAATGTCAGTTATAAAAATCAATCAGAAATCAAATCGAATTATGTATTCAATGGGCCTGTTTTGCGACGTATGAGTGCCGAGCAATTTTCAGATGCCGTAAGTCAGGTGATAGCCCCAATGTATACAGCATTGGAATACAATCCTGCTGGAACAGAATTGCCCGCCTTAAGAATTTGGCATCGCGAAGTAAAGTTTGACCGCGATGTACTCCCCGAACCCGGGAAGCGTTATTTCCGGCGAACCTTAGTACTTCCAAATAAATCAATTGAAAGCGCCAAGATTTTAATTTCTGTGGACCATGCTTATAAATTGTATATAAATGGAACAAAGATATCGGAAGGAACCGATTGGAACAAGGTAGATAAGATGGAAGTAGCTCAATTTTTGACCTCAGATAAAAACACTATCGCCATTGAGGGTATAAACGAAGGCAATATCGCAAATCCGGCAGGTGTCTTATTTGCAATGAAGGTTAGGTATGATGCCGATAATCAAATTTCCATTTACTCGGACGAGAATTGGAAGAGTACGGACAAAGAGCCAAAGAAAAATTGGACAACCAATGACTTCAATGATTCGGATTGGTTGGGAGCACGTAATTATGGAACCTCCAACTGGGGCAATTTGGTAACCTTTACTTTTAACGAAACCACGGATACATTTGCAAGGGCAAGCCTTGTAAAACAACATCCGTTTATGAAGGCACTTGGTAGGCCCACTCGGGAGAATGTGACCACCACGCGCGATGATCAGGCAACATTATTGCAGGCATTGGAGTTGACGAACGGAGCGTTTTTCAATAAAGTTTTGTCTGAAGGTGCAATGAGTTGGATCGAGAACTATAACGGCCAGTCAGAAACCATAGTAGACAATCTGTATCTGAAATCATTGGGTAGAAAACCAACCATGCCAGAAAAAGACATTATGTTAAAGGTATTGGGCAAAAATCCAAAATCGGAGGCAATGCAAGATTTATTTTGGTTCACCTTGCTTTTACCAGAATTCCAATTTATAAATTGAATTGCGCTTATGAAAGAACAAAACGTACGTAGGGATTTCATAAAAAAAATGACTGCGGCAAGTCTTGCCGCCTCGGCCACGACAATTCCGTTAGCTAGTTTTTTAAGCTCATGTACTGGTTCCGCTCCAAAAATGTCATCAACCGCCGATACAGTCATCTTATTGTGGATGGCAGGTGGAATGGCACATACAGAGACTTTTGATCCAAAAGCTTATGTACCTTATAACAAAGGAGTGGAGAGCAAAAGGGTTCTGAGCACATTTCCCAAGGTGCCTACCATTGTAGACGGACTGGATTTTTCAAAAGGATTGGAGTCCATTGGGGGTGTAATGGACAAAGGCGCGATAATCCGCTCCTACAAATCAGCGGATTTAGGTCATATTTTGCATACAAGGCATCAATATCATTGGCATACATGCTATGAACCTCCACAATCCGTACAGGCTCCACATATTGGCGCATGGATTGCCAAGGAATTAGGCCCTGCCAATCCTGTTATACCACCCTTTATTGCCATGGGTCAACGCTTTACGGTCGGTGAGGCGGAAGAGCTGAAAACATTTCACTCTGCAGGATTTTTGGGAAGTGAATTCGGCCCGTTTTTGATTCCGGATCCATCAGGTGGGTTAGATAGTGTCCGGCCTCCTCAGGGCATGTCCATGACACGTTTCGAAGCTCGGTATAAATTGTACAAGGAACTGGCCAACAAAAGCAAAATTATGGAGGAAGGTAGTGATTATCAAAGAGAATCCTTGATGCGCTCGATGGAACAGTCATACCGTTTGTTGAATTCACCGGAAGCCAAAGTCTTTGACCTGGCACAAGAACCTAAAGAAGTCTATGACACCTATAATACGGGGCGGTTTGGATTGGGTTGTTTAATGGCAAAACGTTTGGCAATGAATGGAGGTAGATTCATAAGTGTTTCAACGGAATACGAGCCTTTTTTAGGTTGGGATACGCATGAAAACGGGCATACACGAACCGAAAAAATGAAAGAACTGATTGATAGGCCCATTGCCCAATTAATAAAGGATTTGGATGAATCCGGGCATTTGGACCGTACTTTGATCATATTGGCCAGTGAATTTAGTAGGGATGCCATCATGGAAGGTCGTCCAGGAGAAACTGTCCAAGACCAAGTGGATCAACCCGATGTTATAGAAGACGAGAAATTCTATGGAATGCACCGACATTTCACGGATGGTAGCTCTATACTAATGTGGGGAGGAGGAGTAAAAAAAGGTTTGGTTTATGGTAAAACAGCAGATGAACGGCCCTGCTCCTCTATTGAAAATCCAGTGGTGATCGATCAAGTACATCAAACCATTTACCATGCATTGGGGATTCATCCCGAAACGCATTACACCATTGAAGGTAGGCCTTTTTATACAACACCCGACGGATTGGGAAAACCAATATTGGACCTTTTCGCTTAAATCGTTGAAATATGAGAATTGCAATTTTAGTTTCAGGTTTTATAGCAAGATTTTATGCAGAATCTTTACATGCCCAACGGCGGAAGGATTACATTACCACGGTATATTCCAGAAATATAATAAACGTCAAAAGATTTGCCGAAGACTATAATCTTCTGCACCATAAGGATTTCCCAGATGGTTTCAAATAGAAAGTCGTACCGTTCCGCCCTCGCTATTGATTCATAAGAACGTTGATCCAATTCCCGATCGGCCCGGACGGTCTGCTTTAAAAATTCTATTTCTTCCTTATCGAATAAATTTTTAAGCAATAAGTACCCGTCTTTATGATGCGCTTTTAATTGTTCGTCGGTCAACGCCTTCTTTGAAATTAATAAAATGGTTATAGAGCTAAAATTTCTTGTTATCCCATTAAAGGATAAACAAAAGTTAGTAATTATTTATTTCAAAAAATGACAACTGCGATCAAGAACATTCCGATATTTTATATGGTAATCGGGAATAAAAGGATTCACAATTCCTTCAGTCGAATATTTCGATATTCAACCTTCATCGGTGGGCCCACCTGTAGTTGAAATCCAAGTTTGCCCGAAAATCTTCTATTTATGGAATCGTTATCAATAACTTCACTCATTAACACCCCGTTAATATAGTGCTGAAGTCGATTATCCTTTATAATAAGATGAAGGTCGTTCCATTCGTCCTGATGTATCATGGTTTGCAAAGAGTCCGAATTACCAAGATATTCAATTACTTCCCTGCTTTGCCATGCATTGTTCAGTATGTTCGTATACATAGAGCCGGGTGTATTCGGATTTACCTGTGAAGTAATAACTGCGACTTCACCGCGATATGCCAAAGTGGTTCTTTTGCGTTCCGCATAATTTTGGCCCGTATTCCTATTTTGACCATCAATGCTAGCCTGATACCCACGTAATGTATGAGGGATGGTATCTAGGATTTCATTTCTATAATTAACGCCGCTATTTCCATTCCCAGAAATTCTGAACTGGGTCTTTAGTTCAAAATCAGATGGTTCCCCACCTTCCCAAACAAGAAAAGTACTTGATTTCAAAGGCTTGTCAGGTTTGGTTTCACCTATGATACTTCCGTTCTCCGCTCGCCAAAAATCAGGATTTCCATCCCATTTGTCCAAAGTGCTATCATTAAAAATGGGAACAAAACCTTCTTCTGTAATACTCCTTTTACCATTCTTATCCGGCGTATTCTTGCATGCTACAAAAATAGACAGGAATAGAATCGGAAATAGTAGTACATATGGATTGAAGTGTTCAAAGTTAAAAAACTTCATGGTTTTGATTTTGGAAAATATCCGTGTTTTTAAAAATAACAAATTATGTGTGAATAGTGGAATGGAATAGACGAACGATCTAAATCATCTGTTCAAAGAGATTGCTCCCACTTCGGTCTTTCAAAATTAAGGTCATTATACAGTTAAGAAAACAATTCAAGACCTTTTAGGGATTGGTTGAAACTAAAAAGAGCCCTATCAGTTTTGACAGGACTCTTTTACGAGAACACTATATGAAAATGAAAAAATTTACTTCTGCTTTTGTACGAACCAAACTTAGCAAGGCATGTCAAAAAACGCAACTAAATGATGTGAACATGGCCATTTATGTTGTGAGATGGCCTTATCTTGTTTTAAGATCGATAAAAAGCATCAATAAAATATACGTATTCTTAATTTTGAACGTTGTGATGTTTGTAGACAAGGCTTCAACGCTTCTGCATTATGAAAAAAATAACCGCCATACTGCTCTTGGTCATTTTTATGACCGCATGTTCCAAGGATCAGGATGATACCATCAATGTGGAATTGGAGGGCAAATGGATACTTACCAATGCTTTGTGTTATTGCGGATTTGATTCAAATACTGATTTTAGCGTACATAAGATTGCATTTGAAAAAAGTAATCTTTTGGTGACCAATTCAGGAAGTCTGCAATTCCTAATGAATGCTTCGGGTACCTTCACCGTAAGCGGAAATTTGATTACACTACAAAATGGCAGCCAGTACAAATATGTCTTAAAGGGCAATAATTTAGAATTGACTTTTGTAGATCAACCCAATATTGCCGACGACGAGCTTTTTTTGGTGTACGAAAAAAATTAATTTCCTTGATTAAAAATTCTATACTTATTGAAAAGCCGGAATACCGGTAATATCCGCCCCGGTTATCAATAAATGAATATCGTGTGTGCCCTCGTAGGTGACCACACTTTCCAAGTTCATCATGTGCCTCATTATACTGTATTCGCCGGTGATGCCCATGCCTCCCAACATTTGTCTGGCTTCCCTGGCAATCTTAAGGGCCATATCCACATTATTGCGCTTCGCCATTGAAATTTGGGCCGTGGACGCCTTATCCTCATTTTTGAGTTGCCCCAATCTAAAGGCCAAGAGCTGTGCCTTTGTAATTTCGGTGATCATCTCCGCCAACTTCTTTTGTTGCAGTTGAAATGCGGCAATAGGCTTGCCAAATTGTATTCGCTCCTTGGCATATCTCAGAGCCGTATCATAGCAATCCATCGCTGCCCCAATGGCACCCCATGCAATTCCATATCGTGCCGAGTCAAGACAACCCAAGGGGGCACCCAAACCACTTTTGTTTGGCAAAAGATTTCCTTTTGGAACCTTTACATTGTCAAAAATCAACTCACCGGTGGCCGAGGCCCGTAACGACCATTTGTTATGTGTTTCCGGAGTTGAAAATCCTGTCATTCCTCTTTCGACAATAAGACCATGAATACGGCCCTCCTCATTTTTTGCCCAAACCACTGCAATATCCGCAAAGGGGGAATTGGAGATCCAGAGTTTGGCCCCGTTCAAAAGATAATGGTCGCCCATATCCTTAAATTTTGTTTCCATCCCACCCGGGTTCGAACCATGATTGGGTTCTGTCAAACCAAAACAACCCATAAATTCGCCTGTTGCCAATTTAGGGAGGTATTTTTTTCTTTGTTCCTCAGTCCCATACTTATATATCGGATACATTACCAAAGAAGATTGCACGGATGCTGTTGAGCGCACCCCACTATCGCCACGTTCTATTTCTTGCATAATGAGTCCGTAACTGATCTGATCTAAACCTGCACCCCCATATTGTTCAGGAATATAGGGACCAAACGCACCTATTTCCGCCAAACCGCCAATAATAGATTTAGGGAATTCTGCTTTCTGCGCATATTCTTCAATGATCGGGGAGACATCTCTTTTTACCCATTGTCGGGCGGCATCACGCACCAATTTGTGTTCTTCAGAAAGTAGGTCATCCAAATTATAATAATCAGGTGCTTCAAAAAGGTCTGGTCTCATACTGAAAATTTTAAAATCAAAGGTAATAATATAACATTTCAACTGGCAAGTGTTATATTATAAAATAGAAAATTGGTTCAACATTCCGAATTCCGATCATTTAGAAATTGGGCCAACAAACTATGGAAATGATGCACCCCTTTTTCACGTGAGGGAGAAAACCTTCCAGCTTTGTAGAATTTTGATCGTACCCCTTTTTGAACACCTTCCACAACCTCCTCGTCTTCCATTTCAACCTTGTCAAGGACAGATCCAGCTCCTTTGTCCAATTTGGCAGTATCCCATACATAACTCATAAAAGAGACTTTAGTTTGATCAATGCCAAGTGGTTGAACAATATTTACCGAAAGTCCCCAAGGATAAAAATTGAACATCATATTAGGGAATACCCAAAAGTAATAGGCCGCTATCTTTTGGCCGTAATCCAAATGATCTGCCGGTAAATCAAAAATCTCGGCGGTGTTGTCGGCGTAACCAATCTGTAGGTTCATATACGTATGGAGCACGGTATCATAATTTCCATAATCCAATACGGCATCAAGGTCTTCATGCACAAAGGGAATATGAAATCCTTCTAAATAATTATCGCAGTACAGTGCCCAATGAGCTTTAACAAAATAATCCTTACTACGGGTTTCATCCAATTTGAACTTATGAAGGGGTAAAAATCCGATTCGCTCGTTCATTCCATCAATAACCTTTTGAAAATCATAGGCAGGATCTAAACCTGCAAACAAAAATGGTCCCCACTTGCGCAAAGGGAATTGATGTAAACTATCGCAATGTCTCGGAAAATTCTCGGTTTCCTTAAATTCGGGCATGTGTTCAAAACTTCCATCCAATCCAAAACGCCTGCCATGATAACCGCAAATCAATTTTTTTGTCTTCCCGGAATTCGTAACGACTAAATTTCCCCGATGCGTACAAACATTTGTTAAGCAATTTATTGTATCGGAAGCATCTCTTGTTAAAAGCATAGGCTCGGTCAGGAATTTATCCAATAGAACAAAAGGATATGCCTGTTGCGCGGAAGGCACTAGATTTTCATGACCGATCCATTGCCAAGTTCTATAGAAGACATTTTGCTTTAGAAGTTCAAAAATCTCGGGATCTCTATAAAATGAAGCGGGCAAAGTTTCCGCCTTGCGTATGTCCGGATCTATATTGAAATTGTAGCCCATAGCATTTTAAATTTGTACATTCGATGGAAGTCTTTCAAAAGTAAGTAATATACCCAGAATTATTTTAGGCCCCTATTCATTATCAATATGCAAAACGAAAAAAAGATGGGCCTTTGGACAAGTACCTCACTTGTTATTGGAAATATGATAGGTGCCGGTATTTTTTTAATGCCTGCGGCACTAGCGGCTTATGGTGGCATCAGTATTTTAGGGTGGATTTTTTCTGCTGCTGGGGCACTGCTTTTGGCCCAGGTGTTTAGCAAACTCAGTAAATTGGTTTCCAACAAGAATGGTGGACCCTATGTCTATACAAGAGAAGGGTTGGGAGACTTTGCGGGGTTCTTGGTATCCTGGGGCTATTGGATATCCAACTGGACAAGCAATGCGGCCATTACCATTGCCTTAATAAGTGCGCTCAGTGTCTTTTTTCCTATTTTGGAGCAAAGTCCAATTATTGCTGTTTTTACCGGCCTAGGGGCTATTTGGCTCCTAACCTGGGTAAACTCGAAGGGCGTTAGGGAATCGGGCAAAGTACAGGTGGTAACCACACTTTTGAAAATAGTTCCTTTGGTACTTGTTATCCTAGGCGGGGTGTTCTTTTTTGACATTAACAACTTTCTTCCCTTTAACCCAAGTGAGGCCTCCAATATGGGTGCCATAGCCATTACTGCAACGATGACATTATATGCTTTTTTAGGAGTTGAGAGCGCTACGGTTCCTGCCGGGAATGTAAAAGACCCGGAAAAGACCGTACCGAGGGCCACTATGTTGGGCACAATCATCACCACTTTATTATACATTTTGGGAACGATTGCGGTAATGGGTATGATTTCTTCGGATATCCTGTCAAAATCGCCCGCTCCATTCGCCGACGCTATGGAAATCATAAGCGGGGAATGGGGACGATATCTAGTTGCTGCCGGTGTCGCTATCGCCGCTTTTGGGGCACTTAACGGTTGGATACTGATCATGGGGCAAGTATCCATGGCCACTGCGGAAGACCATCTTTTTCCAAGGGTATTTAAGAAAAAAAATAGCAACAGAGTACCAGCCTTGGGTATGGTAATAGGCAGCGCATTGACCTCGGTCGTCATGTTTATGAATTTTTCAGAGGGTCTTGTAGAACAGTTTCGATTTATTATTTTGCTAACGACTTTATGCTGTCTTATTCCCTATTTGTTCTCTACGGCAGCCTATCTGCTTATTGTAATCGAGCGGAAATATAGCAATCAAAATTGGCTGTCGGTAATTGGCGTAGGGGGTCTGGCGTTTGCATATTCTCTATGGGCCATTTACGGCGCCGGTGAGAAAGTAGTTTTTTGGGGATTTTTATTATTGCTTGCCGGAATTCCCTTTTATATTTGGATGAAATGGCGCAATAAGGACACTGTTTAAATTAATCAATGAACTTTACCTGCCAATCTGAATATTTACCCCTTGCATCGGTCTATATCAAAACCGCCCCATCTGCCTTCATCGATCAAGGGAAGTTGGGTAAGGAATGGGAAAGATTGAATTATCTCTCCCGACCAGATTTCCTGAAAGCAAAGAAAGAATATGTCATGTTCGAATCATTGCTTAAAAATGAGGTGAAGGACTTACGTTATTTTCATAAAAATGAAAACCTGAGTATCGACTCAATTTATTGTCGGGACGCTTCGATTGCAACAGATCATGGCGCGATTATCTGCAATATGGGAAAAGAGGCAAGAAATCAAGAACCAAAAGCGCAGGAGCGGGCTTTTTTGGAGACAGGAATGACAATTTTGGGAACCATCAACGCTCCTGGCACCTTGGAAGGTGGTGATGTCGCATGGCTTGATAGGAAAACTTTGGCGGTGGGGCTTACCTACCGTACCAATGCCGAAGGCATTCGGCAATTGAAACGATTGCTTGTCCCATTTGATATATCGGTCATGGTCGTAGATTTGCCGCATTACAAGGGCGTTTCCGACGTATTTCATCTCATGTCCATTTTTAGTCCTATTGATAAAGATTTGGCAGTGGTATACTCGCCTTTGATGCCGATTCGTTTTAGGAACGAATTGATGTGCAGGGGTTTTGAACTGGTTGAAGTTGTGGATTCCGAATTTGAATCTATGGGCTGCAATGTGCTGGCTTTGTCCCCCAGAAAGTGCTTGATGGTTAAAGGAAATCCTGAGACAGCATCACGACTCGTAAAAGCCGGTTGTGAAGTCCTTTCCTATACCGGCAACGAAATTAGTGTAAAAGGTGGAGGCGGGCCTACTTGCTTAACAAGACCTATCCAACGAATTTTATAGAAATTACATCTTCAAATAAAATTCCTTTGTCAAATTGATATACTCTGGAGTATATTGATGCCGCTCATTTTCAATAACCAATTCGGTTATCTCCGTTGCCTCCTTTTCGAAGCGGAGCTCCAATAAACTTCTTACAATTTCAGAGCTATTGTTACCCTTGATCCTAGTAATTTTGGACGCAAAGAGGCTGAATTCCTCAGCAATTTTAATGAACCTCCCCTCCTCTTTTGACGGGATGATTGTGCTAAAGGCTCCTTTTCCGGCCAATAATTTGGATACCCCTTCCAAGAGCTCTTCAAAGGGCAATGATTGATTTTGCCTGGCAGTATCCCTTGATTGGTTGCCACTGGAAACAACCTCAGAATAAAAAGGCGGGTTCGAAAGGATGAGGTCATACTTTTCCTCAATTTCGCCGACAAACCCATCCAGTCCGGAATGGTAGCAAAAAAGACGGTCCGCCCAAACGGAAGCTTCAAAATTTTCCACGCATTGCTCGTAGGCAGCTTCATCAATCTCAATAGCGTCAATAGTCTCGGCTAAACTTCGTTGTGCAATCATTAATGCTACTACCCCTGTTCCCGCTCCGATATCCAAGATTGAATTGGGCCTGTTCTTCAATGAGGCCCAGGCACCCAATAAAACACCGTCGGTACCGATTTTCATGGCACAACGGTCTTGATGAATGGTAAATTGTTTGAATCTAAAAGGTTTACTCATAGCTATGTGATTGTGCTTTTTTCGAGGATTGGCCAAAACTTCATTTTCAAGCAATAACTTTGTTTCCAAAGCCTACAAATGTATAACTTTGAATAGATAGCCCATTTCCCGGAATAAAAATGGGCCTGCCTAGGAGTTGGTTTTATGGGGTATCTTAACATATTCATGCACAAAACGAGAATAAATGGGTAAAAATTCTAGGCGCTCGTTCATTAAAAAAACGGGGTTTTCGGCACTTTCCTTTCCTTTTTTGAATCCTTGGCCAACCGATTTTGGTTTTAATAAACCTTTCGATGAAACATTGCAAGTACACATTTTTTCAAAGCACCTACAGTTTTTAGACTTTAGGGCAGTTGGCGAAAAGGCGGCCGAAATGGGTTTCGCCGGAGTTGATCTTACGGTTCGCCCCAACGGCCATGTTGCCCCCGGGCAAGTAGAAGATGTTCTGCCCCAAGCCCTGGAGGCCATTCGGGCCGCAGGCTCCGAATGTTGTTTGATGACCACGGCCGTTGGATCGATCCAAAACAAAGTTGACGTGCAGGTACTCAAGGTGGCAGCCGCCAACAAGGTTCGGTTTTATCGCTGCAATTGGTATGATTACGGACCGGAAGTACCAATGGCCCAACAGTTGATAAATTACTCCAACGAAATCCGCGACCTATCTGAGTTAAATTCCCAATTGGGTTTGGTAGGCTGCTATCAAAACCATTCGGGACTCAAGGTCGGGGCCTCCCTGTGGGAAGTAATGACCTTGCTTTCAAAGGCAGATCCCAAAAATTTTGGTTCCCAGTTTGATATTCGGCATGCCGTTGTGGAAGGGGGATTGTCATGGGAGAATAACCTACGGCTCATACAGGACCACATCAAAACCATAGTTTTAAAGGATTTTATTTGGAAAATGGAAGGAGGAAAATGGATTGTTCAAAACGTACCCTTGGGAGAGGGTATGGTTGATTTTAAAAAGTATTTCAAGATATTGAAGCAATATCATATCAAGGTTCCCGCCATATTGCATATGGAGTATAGTCTTGGAGGGGCCGAGCATGGAAAAAGAGACATCGAAATTCCAAAAGCGACCGTCTACAATGCCATGAAAAGAGATCTTGAAAAAACAAAACAGCTTTGGTCGGAGGCCTAAACTCAATAATAGGCATGTACGCAACGAGTAATAAATTTACAAACTAGCCAGTGAACCAATAACAGAATCAATGAAAAAAATAACCTATGCTATGTTCTGCATGGCGGCCATCTTCCTTTTGACCGCTTGTGGCGAATCTTCAAAAAAGGATAACAACACACTTGTTACAAATGTTGAGGACTATATAGCTGATGAACTATCCGTTCAAAAAGGCATGGTGCTTTTCAATGAGCATTGCGCCAACTGCCATAATTTTGAGCAAACTGAAATAGGCCCCAATCTATCGGGAATAACTACCGAAGTGGATAAGGATTGGTTGGTGGCCTTTATAAAAAACCCTTCCGAGACCATTAAAAGTGGTGATAAAAGAGCTGTTGAAAATTTTAATAAGTACAAAATGTACATGCCTTCATTTGCAATGCTGAATGAGGATGAGATGGAAAATCTCCTTGGTTTTATGAACAAGTTTTCCGCCGGGGAAAAAAAGAACAAAAATCAACGAAAAGGCGGATTGCTAAATCCGATTCCCGAAAAGATTCCCACATCCAATCTGGTCCTTGTGGTTGAAGATGCCTTTGGTGTTCCGGCCAATACAGAAAAATCACCTTTGACAAGGATCAATAAAATGGAAACTACCAAGATAGATGGAAGGGAACGGCCCTTCATTGTGGACCTTAGGGAGCCCTCTACGAAGTTGCCAATGATACCGTACATAACTATTTAAATCTGAAATCGGAGTTCCCTAAGTTTATTGATACACCCGGCTATGGGACCGGCTTTGGCAGTTTTGCCTTTCATCCCGATTTTGAAAGCAACGGACTGCTCTACACGACGCATACCGAACCGGCCAAGAGCGGCGTTGCCGATTTCGCACTCCCCGATAGTATTGAAGTTTCCATGCAATGGGTACTTACCGAATGGAAGACGGAAGAACCAAAATCGGAAATATTTAAAGGGGCGCACCGCGAACTGTTACGGATAGACATGCGAACAAACGTCCACGGTTTACAGGAAATCAAGTTTAATCCTTTGGCAAGGAAAGGAAGCGCGGATTATGGAATGCTCTACGCAGGTATTGGAGATGGCGGACTTGCCAATGCCGGACAACCTCACTTGGCCGGCAGTAACCATACCATTTGGGGTTCTGTCATACGTATAGATCCCTCGGGAAGCACAAGTGGAAACAAGAACTATGGTGTACCAATGGATAACCCTTATGTAGGCAATTCCGATGCCGTACCGGAAATTTGGTGCAGGGGATTAAGAAATCCCAATCGGTTCAGTTGGGATCAGACCGGTTCGGGCAAAATGTTCATTGCCACCATTGGTCAGCATAGTGTGGAAGAGGTAAATCTTGGAAAACCAGGGGCAGATTTCGGTTGGCCCAATAGGGAAGGTACTTTTTTGTTCGATATAAATTCGAATCCAGAATTGGTATATCCGCTTCCCTCCGATGATCTGGGCTATACCTATCCTGTGGCCCAATACGACCATGATGAGGGCAATGCCATTTGTGGGGGCTATGTATATGCCGGAAATGATATACCGTTATTAATGGGCAAATATATTTTTGGGGACATTCCCCGCGGTACTTTGTTCTTCAGCAACGTAGCCGACATGAAGGAAGGTCAACAGGCACCTATACATAAATTGAACTTGGAGTACCAGGGAAAATCTACCACCCTTTTTGAAATGGTCCGGGAACAAAGGGTGGATCTTCGGTTTGGCCTTGGGCCAAACAATTCATTGTACCTTTTTACCAAGACCGATGGTAAAGTCTATAAAGTGGTAGATTGCAAAGTAAACCCGACTTCATGAATTATTCGACCATCCCAGGTTCCCGGGTTTCTATGCCTTCCAATCCCAACAGGGAATCGCCCAATCGAAAGCGCATTTCATTGGCCAATACCTTAATCTCGGCTACGATTTCGGGATTTGATTCCGCTACATTATTCTTCTCGCCCATATCCTTGGAAAGGTCATACAATTCTATGTCGTCCAATTCTACCATTCTATATTCGCCGGGCAACCCATCTTTGCCCGGTTCTTGACCCTCCATGGTGCGATAGGTGTGAGGGAAATATAACTTCCATTTTCCATAGCGAACCCCAAAAAGCTCATTTACACGATAGTAAAAGAAATACGCTTTTTGGGGACTTTCTTTATTTTCACCCGTCAATACCTTCCAAACACTCATACCATCAATTATTTTTGTGGGAAGCTTGGAGTTGGTGACTTCTGCCAAGGTAGGTAAAATGTCAATGGCCATGATAGGCGTATCAATGACCTCACCCGCCTTTAACTTTTTTGGATATCGAATGATGAATGGTTCGCGTTGACCTCCCTCCCATGCGGTTCCTTTGCCTTCTCGAAGCGGACGGGCACTGCCTGCATGGTTTCCATAGGACAGCCAAGGGCCGTTGTCCGAAGTGAAAATAACCAGGGTATTCTCTTCGAGGCCATTCCTTTTAAGGGCATCCAAAATTTGGCCGACGGACCAATCTATTTCCATGATAACATCTCCATAAAGCCCCCGTTTTGATTTCCCTTTGAATTTATCTGAAACAAAAAGGGGAACATGGGGCTGTGGATGCGGGACATATAGGAAAAACGGATTGTTCGCATTTCTATTTATGAAATCAACGCTCCGCTCCGTAATCCGGGTAGTAAGATCGGTCTGATCTATTAAAGTATCGATAACCTTTTCATTTTCATATAGCAACAACGGCCCAAAATTAAAAACAGGTCCTTGCTGTGGGTGCAATGGCCACATATCGTTGGAATACGGAATACCAAAATATTCATCGAACCCCTGTTTATTGGGCATGAACTTAAGGTCGTCACCCAAATGCCATTTTCCAAAAATGGCGGTTTTATAACGGTTGTTCTTGAGCATTTCCGCTAAAGTTGTTTCAGTTGGGTTCAATCCCTTTTTACTATTTGGCATCAGGGCATTGTGGATCCCGATCCGATTCGGGTAGCAACCAGTTAAAATTCCCGCTCTTGAAGCCGAGCAAACCGCTTGTGCAGCGTAAAAATTGGTTAATTGTATGCCTTCGGCGGCCATGTTATCCAAATTCGGTGTGTCTATATCGTCCGCACCAAAAACACCAACATCACCGTACCCTTGATCGTCAGTGAATATTAAAACAACATTAGGTGGCTGGCTATCTTCAGGGATGGCTTTTTCAGTTTTGTCCTTACAGGCAATTGCGCAAAAGGCACAAAGTAGCAGTAAATTACTTCGGAGCATTACGGTTAATCTATTCAAGCTTATGATTCAATTTGTTGAAGGTTAAAATTCAATTTTGCGCATCTAATGGCTTATAGTCGATTTCGAGAAAATCCTCCACTCCTTCCATCCAAAAACTTTTTATGAACTCAGTATGTGCTGGATGGACATTATAATTTCCATAATCCTGAGAAGTTTCAAATTCCATGGTTAGGCCATAATCAAATTTGTTCTTTTTACTGATTTGGTAAAATGCCTTCAAATTCTTTACTCCAGGAATTGTTTTCAATTTTAGGGCTGCTTTCAAAAACTCTTGTTCCTCAATTGAATCCTTAGGGTACTTCAATTTAAAAATGACGGAATGTATAATCATAATTTTTGTACCTTTTCTGTCTGGCTTCTATCTTTTTTGTAGCATTCAATATACTTAATTTTCATTTATAATGAACCAAAACCATCAATCCATGACAAATAATGGTCGTGTATATTCCATATTCAATCCGGATTTACACTTTAGCTCAATTCTATTTTTAAGTCTGATCCTTCTTTTATTGGGATGCACACCTAAGGAAAAAGTCCCCAATCCGGTTGATCTGGTAATCGGTTCCATGTCGGATACCTTACCGAAAATCTCGCTCCCAGAAGATGCTGATCCAAATGACCCGGATTGGTTGGGTGTCGATTTAGAACCTAAATCACCTGTTCTACCCCTTTATCCAAATGAAGAACAAAAGAAATTTGAATTGCCAAAGGGGTATATGATTCAGCCGATACTTACAGAACCTCAAATTGAGCAGCCCGGAGCCATCGCGTTTGACGGCAATGGCCGCATGTACGTCTTGGAGCTACGAACATATATGCGCACTGCAGATTCCGATGGAACCTTGGAGCCCACAAGTAGAATTTCAAGATGGGACGATATTGATAATGACGGAATTTATGAAACAGGAACCGTTTTTGTGGATAGCCTTATTTTTCCCCGATTTGTGCTGCCGTATGGAAAGGATTGCATTTTGACCATGGAATCAGATGCGGACAATGTGTATAAATATACGGATACCAATGGCGATGGAAAAGCAGATAAAAAGGAGTTTTTCACCAATAAATATGGCCGGTCCGGAAATGTGGAGCACCAGCAGGCGTTCATGTATTACGGAATGGATAATTGGCTTTACAGCACGGTAAACGCCTTTCGTGTTCGGGAAACACCGAATGGGGTTATTAGAGAAAAGACTGGATTTAATAGGGCACAATGGGGGGTCACACAAGATGATGATGGAAAGTTATGGTTTCAAGGCGGTGCCAGTGGCGTACCTTCCTATTTTCAATTCCCCATTCATTATGGGAACTTTGATGTGGAAGGTGAAATGGCCGAAGGTTTCGATATTCCCTATGGTTTGTCCGTGAAAATTGCGGATTTACAGGAGGGCATGGATAGGGTAAGACAGCCTGACGGATCCACAAATCGGGTCACTGGTTCCGCTGGCAATGATGTGTTCAGGGGCGACCGATTGCCCAAAGAGGTGTATGGTCAATACTTTTATGGCGAGCCTGTGGCCCGGATCGTTCGGCAAATAAATCCCGTGGTTTCTGAAGGACTTACCACGCTGCACAATGTATACCAAGAGGAGCAATCGGAATTCCTAAGGTCTTCAGATCCTCTTTTTCGCCCTGTGGATATGGCCACCGCACCCGATGGGACGCTATATGTTGTTGATATGTATCACGGAATTATTCAAGAAGGCCAATGGGCGCAAAAGGGCACCTATTTACGCACCAAAATTGAACAATATCAGCTCGACAAAGTTATCGGGCTTGGACGCATTTGGCGGGTGAGCCATGAAGGAATGGAGCGTAACAAAACAAAACCCAGAATGTTGGAGGAAACCCCTGCGCAATTGATAAAACATCTGGAGCACCCCAACGGGTGGTGGCGCGACCAGGCGCAACAATTGATCGTACTTGCCCAGGACAGGAGTGTTGTTCCCCAACTGATCGCATTGGTAAAACAGAAAAAGAATACCTTGGCCCGCTTTCATGCCCTATGGTGTTTGGAAGGATTGGGCTCCTTAACTCCGGATTTGCTTCAGTCCCTTTTCAACGATCCAAATCCCCGAATGCAAATTCAGGCCTTGCGGGCCAGTGAAACGCTGTACAAGTCGGGGAACACCTCTTTTGAAGCTGTATACGTCAAATTGATGGACAACGAAAATACCAATGTGGCTTTGCAGGCAATGTTAACGGCCCATATGCTAAAAATCCCCAATGCCCAAAATCATATCAAAACCCTACAGAAGAAAAATAGTGCAAAAGGCATTCAGGTCGTTAGTGAACAAATCTTAAATCCCAAGAAAGAAGATAGTTGGTGGAACAGGGACGACATTGAGCTGACCGATTCGCAAAAAGCTAAAATAGAGAAGGGTGCCATCATATTCAATGAACTGTGTGCGCAATGCCATGGAAACGATGGAACAGGAACTCCATTGGGCAACGGCACCGTGATGGCCCCGCCATTGGCCGGTTCTGTAAGGGTACAGGCACATCCTGAATATAGTATCAAAACGGTCATGATCGGTTTGGAAGGTCCGTTGGATGGAAAAAACTATCCGGCAGGGATCATGGTGGGAAATAAAGAGCAGTCGGATGAGTGGATTGCCGCCATTACTTCTTATATACGAACCAATTTATCCAATGAGGCAACCCTGATCACCGAGGACGAGGTCGCAAAAGTGAGACAAAAAACCAAAGATAAGCAAGGACCTTATAAGTATCATGAACTTATGAATTCTGTGCCACAGGAAATCGTTCCCAACGAGAAATGGAAGATAACGGCAAGTCATACAGTACCAACACGCATTGGCGGGACTGCTTCCCCATCGAGTGCCTTTAATTATGAGGGTTGGAGTTCCGGAGGAAATCAGCAAAAAGGAATGTGGTTTCAAGTAGCGTTTTCCGAACCGACCAGTATTTCTGAACTACAGTTTAATTCCCCGCCAAAACGACGTGGGAATTGGCGCGATAAGATTCCGCCTTATCAAACCTATCCCAGGGGGTATGACGTGGAAGTTTCCATGGATGGAAAAACTTGGCAATCGGTTTCCAGCGGCACAGGTACCAATGAAAACGTGATTGTGTCCTTTGAACCCGTTAAGAGCAAATTTCTTAGAATTACCCAAACCGGAAGCTTGGAAAAGGCTGAGGACGAAATACCATGGTCCGATACGTCAAATGAAAATATATGGGTACGTAAATACTAACAAAGTAGCAGCTAAATAATATAGAACAAACACTATTATGGAAAATAAAAAGAACATTCTCACTAGAAGAAAATTTATTGGAACGGGCACTGCATTTGCAGCGATAACGGCCTTAACGGGTCCCTCTTTATTTGCAATGCCAAAATTTTTGAATACAAATTGTAAGCCCAACTCGAATATAAATGGCGTTCAAATTGGGGTTATCACCTACTCCTTTAGGTTCATGCCGGACCAAAGCGCGGAAGCGACCTTAAAATATGTGCTCGACAGCGGGATCAATGCTATTGAACTTATGGGAGACCCGGCGGAAACCTATGCGGGAAAACCAGAAAATCCGGTCGATTTTCGTGCATTTTATGGCCTGATGCGAACAAAGCGTGAAGGAAAATTGACGGAGGCCCAAGAAAAGGAAATGGCAGAAATGCAATCCAAAATGGACGCGTATAACAAGGTGGTGGCCAAATGGCGGGAATCGGTATCCATGGATAAGTTTGAAGAGTTACGAAAAATGTACAATGATGCAGGAGTCTCCATATATGCCTTTAAACCCAATGCGTTTGGCAAGAATAATTCCGATGCCGAAATAAACTGGGGAATGAGGGCCGCCAAAGCTTTAGGTGCAAGTCACATAACTTTAGAACACCCCAGTGATGATGCATGGACCAAAAAATTGGGCGATATGGGTGAAAAGCATGGTGTTTATGTGGCCTATCACGGTCACGAACAACAGACGCCGACTTTTTGGGATGTAGCCTTGGAACAATCCCCATACAATGCGCTCAATCTTGATTTGGGCCATTTTGTTGCGGCTGGAAATGCGGCACCTTTGGAAACCGTAAAAGGCAAACATGACCATATTAAAAGTATGCACATAAAGGACCGTCAAAATCCGGAACATGGGAAAGGAAATGTGGTCTGGGGCAACGGGGATACCCCGATCGCGGAAGCATTGGGTCTGCTACGCGATAACAAATACGGTTTTCCAGCAACCATAGAATTGGAATATGACATTCCGGAGGGATCCAACGCGGTAGAAGAGGTCAAGAAATGTTTGGAATTCTGTCGGATGGCCTTGTCCAAATAAGCATTTATATTTGATAAAAATCAAAACCCGGATTGGACTTCTTTCGGGGACCAATTAGCTCATAAACGATCAATTGAAGAGATAACTAAAAAAGACCAGAAATGGCCCATATATGCTGGGTATAATCATTAACTATATATCTTAATACTAGAATAACTTTATACTGTTGATGTATGCTACTTTTTACAAATCCTATATCATAAAATGGTACTTCAAGAATACAAACCAAGTTTAATGCTGTCGGACTTCGTGAGAACGTACCGACTTGTAAATTTTGAATATAAGCTTGACGGTTCACTTCCTCCAAAGGCGTATCCGCCAAAAGCTGAACATTGTTTGAGTTTCTATGCAAGAGATTATGAGACTGTTGAATACCAAAGTAGCAAAACCAAAACAGGCAACCTTTCTACCGTATTGTTTGGACAACAAACAGAAGTTACCAAGCGATATGTGGGGAATAATTTCTTATTGATACAAGTTGTCTTTAAGCCAGGCGGATTGTATAGAATAACGGGCATTCCTTCTAACCATCTTACTAACCAATATATTGATGCAGAAACGGTTTTTTCAAAAGAAATAAAAACCGTAAATGATAGGATAAATGAATGCAAATCTTTCCTGCAAATGATTGCGGCAGTAGAAACGTTTTTGACGCATGAACTTAAACAGAAATCTTATGCAGTAAAGTCATTAGATATTGCGACATCCAATTTATTTTCAACCCGTTTTATTCCTACGGTTGATTTATTAGCAAAAAATTCTTTTCAATCAACCAGAAATTTTGAAAGACATTTTTTCCAAAGAATGGGTGTTTCCCCAAAATATTTTCTAAAAGTGATGCGTTTTGAAAATGCTTTTAGAATGAAAAACATAAACTCAAAATTAGATTGGCTATCTATTGCATTAAATTGTGGATTTTATGACCACCAACATTTGGTAAAAGATTACAAAGAGCTTACAGGTTTTTCACCTAATCAATTTCACGAAATTGATGCCAATGGTCCAGACAGGGTTTTTGGCGAAATAGATACTTATTGAATTTTGTCGCATTTTTACTAACAGCAGTTAAAGGGCTTGATTTTTCTTTGTATTAAAAATAAATCCATTTATTATGCAAAGACGCAAATTTTTAGCTACAACGGCTGTGACAATTCCAGCCATTGCTCTAGGACAATCTTTTTCAGCACCTGACAGCAGAACAACAAAGGGCTTTGTAGTAAAAGCTAATGAAAGTAGGTTTAATGAAAACACAATTCTATTTGAAACAAGTCCTAACGACATTAAGGTCTCAAGCAAAGATACTGACGGAAAATTAACTGTTTTTGAATACACAGGAAAAGTAAAAGGCGGTCCGCCACTTCATATTCACCTAAAGCAAGATGAAATATTTTTTATTATTGAAGGGGAATATAAATTTAAAGTTGGCGAAGATATTCATTATCTAAAATCTGGCGACACGATTTTTTTACCAAGAAAAGTTCCTCACTGCTTTGCTCAGACTACCGACAATGGTAAAATGTTTTTTATGTTTCAACCATCAGGCAAAATGGAAGATTATTTTAGAACTATTGGAGCATTAAAAGGACAACCAACACCTGAAGAAGGAGCAAAAATATTTGCGGACCACGAGATGAAAATTGTAGGTCCTCCATTGGATAGTTAAACAAAGGATGAAAGGTAAAGCGGCTACAACAAAATGCATAATCAATGACGGGGTTCAGTATAATATGTAGTTTAGTTTTTCAAATTACGTTTGGTTTCGTGGGACAGTGACACGCTTCGAATTCCCGTCATTGCTTATGCACAAACGTTGGTATAAGACATACACCCTATCCCAAATATAAATCTACAAGTCCGGCGGGCGTGGTTACATATATGGTACTGTTCTCACGATCTACTGTATTGACGATCTCATCATTGATGGGGATCAACAATTGTTTCTCCCCTTTTTGGACTTCGAAAAGGGCTTGCGCAGTGGTATCGTTCACACTTTGAACGGTGCCGATGTCGCCGTAAACACTATCAAGCAAGGTGAATCCTATGATTTCGTGAAAGTAGAATTTATTGCCTTCCAACTTGGGAAGCATGGTCAAGGGAAGATACAGTCCTGAACCCATGATGCGGTCCGCATCCGATTCTTCGTTTACCTCTTCAAAATCAATTCTAAGAAGGTCGGATTTATGTAGGCGACAGCGTTTAATAAAAAATGGAACCAGATTGTTTCCCAAAGAAACAAATACCGATTCCATATTTTCGTAAATCTCGGGTTCATCGGTATCAAGCTTTACAAGTACCTCGCCCTTAAAACTATATTTTGAAACGATTTTGCCCAGATAGAAACATTCTTCCTTGCGCATCGTTTTTAAATTTTATGCTTTGTCTTCAGCAGCTTCTTCCGAATCGGCTTTGGCTTCTGTCACTTCTTCTTTTGGAGCTTCCGCTTCCGCTACAACTTCCTCGGCCGCAGGAGCCTCCGCAGCTACTGTTTCTTCTACTGCTTCAACAATGGCTTCGGGTGCAGCTTCTTCTACCACAGCTTCTTCAACGGGTGCTTCTGCTTCAACAGCGGCCAAGGCACGTTTCTCGTTTACCTCTTTTTCCGCTTTCAAGGCACTCGCTTTGGCATCGGCCTTCGCTTTGTCTAAACCGCTGATCTTATTGGAAACGGTCTTCTCTTTGTCCGCCAACCAGGTATTGAACTTTTCTTCGGCCTGTTCCTCGGTCAAGGCACCCTTGCGAACGCCACCCAATAGGTGATGTTTCAGCAAAACTCCTTTGTAAGATAAAATAGCTCTTGCGGTATCGGTAGGTTGTGCACCGTTCTGTAACCACTTTACAGAACTGTCAATTCCTATTTCTATGGTGGCAGGGTTCGTATTTGGATTGTAGATACCTAATTTTTCCAAAAATTTACCATCCCTTGTTGCACGGCTATCGGCCGCTACGATCCAATAGAATGGTTTTCCTTTTTTACCGTGTCTCTGTAATCTAATTTTTACTGGCATATCACATTAATTTGTAGGGTGCCCGACCCTGGTTATTAATTCTTTTTTTCCTTCTTTAAGGGGTGCAAATATATATCAATTCCTTTAATTCACAAGAGGGATTTTTAAATTATTGCAGGGGATTCTTAAAAGTTGATAACTCTTAAAAACTACCAACGCTTAAAACCACATCTTTTGGTTATTTTTATAGCCTACTTTTTTGATGGATAATACGCCCTGCATGTACCTGATTTTTGACACAGAAACTACTGGTTTGCCCAAAAGATGGGACGCCCCGATTACCGATACCGATAATTGGCCCCGTTGCATTCAAATTGCATGGCAATTGCACGATGCCATGGGGAATTTGATGGAGCACCAAGATTATCTGGTGCGGCCGGATGGTTTCAATATTCCGTTCGATGCGGAAAAAATACATGGCATTTCAACCGAGCTCGCCCAAAAAAATGGCATTGCCCTTTCAGAAGTTTTGGAAAAATTCAATTTTGCTTTGGCAAAGGCCAAGTTCGTTGTGGGTCAAAATGTAGGTTTCGACCTAAATATCATGGGAGCCGAATTTCACAGGATGGAAATCGAAAATCCATTACAATCCCTACCAGTTTTAGATACGTGTACCGAGGAAACGGCCCTTTTGTGCCAGATTCCAGGTGGAAGGGGTGGCAAGTTCAAGTTGCCCACTTTGACCGAGTTGCATGAATATTTATTCAAAGAACCTTTTGCCGAAGCGCATAACGCCACTGCCGACGTTGAGGCAACCACCCGTTGTTTTTTGGAATTGGTTCGTCGTCAACATTTCACAAACGAGCGGTTGGATGTGCAGCCGGACTACTTCCGAAATTTTTCCGAAGCCAACCCTCAGGAAATTGAACTGATAGGGCTCAAGCATATCAATTTTAAGAAGGCGTCCAAGAAAATAGCGGATGAACTTTGGGAAAAAGATACGAGCGGCATTTCGCAGGCAGAAATCAAGGAAAACATAAAAACCTTGGAAGATGCCGAATTTGTGCACCTTCACAACCATTCCCAGTTTTCGGTCCTTCAATCTACGATCAATATAAAGGACCTTGTAAAGGCAGCGGTAGAAAATAATATGTCCGCCCTGGCACTTACCGACCATGCTAACATGATGGGAGCCTTTCATTTTGTGAAGGAAGTTAAGGAGCACAATCAATCGGCCAAGGAAAAAAATGAAAGGGTTCAAGAACAAGGAGAGGGCGAAATCGTAAAAACCATCAAACCCATCATTGGCTGCGAATTTTTTGTTTGTGAGGACCATGCAAACAAGAACGTGAAGGATTACGGGTATCAAATCGTTATACTGGCCAAGAATAAAAAGGGCTATCAAAACCTGTGTAAAATGTCTTCCATTGCCTATACGGATGGATTTTATTATGTGCCCCGTATCGATAAAAACGTTATTAAAAAGTACAAGGAAGATGTCATTGTGCTTACCGGAAACTTATACGGTGAGGTCCCGGGCAAAATATTGAACGTCGGTGAAAATCAGGCCGAAGAAGCCTTGCTATGGTGGAAGGGGCAATTTGGCGATGACCTGTATATTGAACTGATGCGCCATGGCCAAGAGGATGAGGATCGGGTGAACCAAGTGCTCTTGGAATTTTCCAAAAAGCATGAAATAAAAATTGTAGCCACCAACAACACCTATTATTGCAAAAAGGAAGATTCCAACGCCCATGACATCCTGCTTTGCGTTAAGGACGGCGAAAAGCAAGCGACCCCTATAGGCCGCGGCCGCGGTTATAGGTACGGATTGCCAAATCAAGAGTATTATTTCAAATCGCAGGACGAAATGAAAGAGTGCTTTAAAGATGTTCCCGAAGCTATTTTGAATGTACAGGAAATCGTGGATAAAATTGAGGGCTATGACTTGGCGCGGGAGGTACTTTTGCCGAAATTCGATATTCCAGAGGAATTTAAAGTCACCGAAGATCGGGCAGATGGGGGAAAACGGGGAGAGAACGCCTATTTGAGGCATATTACCTACGAAGGGGCGAAAAAAAGATACCCCGAACTTACGCCAGAGATTCGGGAACGGATCGATTTTGAGTTAAAGACCATTGAAAATTCGGGGTACCCAGGCTACTTTTTGATCGTAGAGGATTTCATTCGAGAGGCCCGTAACATGGATGTATCCGTAGGGCCCGGTAGGGGTTCCGCTGCAGGTTCCGTTGTGGCCTATTGCCTTAAGATCACCAATATTGACCCACTTAAGTATGATTTGCTTTTTGAGCGATTCTTGAATCCGGATAGGGTATCAATGCCCGATATTGATATTGATTTTGATGATGAAGGCCGCGGAAGGGTCATGGAATATGTGATCAATAAATACGGTGCCAATCAAGTGGCGCAAATTATAACGTATGGTACGATGGCCGCCAAATCGTCCATTCGGGATACGGCCCGTGTGTTGAACCTGCCATTGGGAGATGCGGACCGCATTGCAAAATTGATTCCGACAATGTCCAAGTTGGATAAGATTTTCGGCGTTGGCGAAGCCGATTTGAAGAAAAGATTCCGGTCAGAGGAATTGGAAAAAGTGAATCAGCTTTTGAATATAGCCGAAGGAGATGATTTGGAAGGTCAAACGCTAAAAATGGCCCGGATCCTAGAGGGTTCGTTGCGAAATACGGGAATTCATGCTTGTGGGGTAATCATCACACCTAGTGATATTACCAACTTCGTACCCGTAGCCACTGCCAAAGATTCGGATCTATTTGTTACACAATTTGACAACTCCGTTGTAGAAAGTGCCGGTCTGTTGAAAATGGACTTTCTGGGGTTAAAAACCTTGACACTGATCAAGGACACGGTCAAAATCGTAAAGGCCAAGCACGGAATTGATTTGGTGCCGGACGATTTTCCATTGGACGATCAGGAGACCTATCAACTCTTCAAAAGAGGTGATACCGTTGGCATATTCCAGTATGAATCCCCAGGAATGCAAAAACATTTGAAGGATTTAAAACCAACGGTCTTTGATGATCTGATTGCAATGAACGCCTTGTACCGACCTGGACCGATGGAATATATTCCGGATTTTATCTCGAGAAAAAACGGGATGGCCGAGATTACCTATGACCTTCCGGATATGGAAGAATATCTGAAGGAAACCTATGGTATAACGGTATACCAGGAGCAGGTGATGCTCTTGTCCCAGAAATTGGCGGGATTCAGTAAAGGCGAAGCCGATGTTCTTAGAAAGGCCATGGGGAAAAAGATTTTTGCCCTACTTCAAAAATTAAAACCACAGTTCCTGGATGGAGGGGAAAAAAAAGGCCATCCGCGAGAGATCCTTGAAAAAATATGGAAAGACTGGGAAGCTTTCGCCTCCTATGCCTTCAATAAAAGTCATTCTACCTGTTATGCCTATATAGCCTATCAAACGGCATATCTCAAGGCCCATTACCCCGCTGAATATATGGCGGCCGTGTTGAGCAACAACATGAACGATATCAAGCAGGTCACCTTTTTTATGGAAGAATGCAAACGTATGGGGTTGGATGTGTTGGGCCCGGATGTAAATGAATCATACTATAAGTTCGCTGTGAACAAAACAGGGGCAGTGCGTTTTGGAATGGGAGCCATTAAAGGCGTTGGTAGGTCCGCCGTGGAAACTATTGTGGAGAATCGAAAGAAAGACGGTTCCTTTAAATCGGTCTTTGATTTAGCAAAAAGGATCGACCTGAGGTGCGCAAATAAAAAGGCATTTGAAAATTTGGCCGTGGCCGGTGGTTTTGATTCCTTCGGGACCACACATAGGGCACAGTACTTTCACGATGATGGGGATGGTATTACCTTTTTGGAAAAGGTCATCAAATATGGGGCAAAATATCAGGAAGGTGAGAATTCATCACAAGTAAGTCTTTTTGGGGATGCAAGTGAAGTACAGATTCCAGAGCCCCAAGTTCCACCTTGTGAAGAATGGGGAACAATGGAAAAATTGCGAAGGGAAAAAGAAGTAGTAGGCATTTACATTTCCGGTCATCCACTGGACGATTTTAAAGCTGAAATTGAAACTTTTTGCAATGCCAGTGTATCCAGTGCAAACAACTTGGAAGAATTTGTGAACAAGGAACTTTCTTTCGCGGGGGTCATAACGGATGTACAGCATCGGATTTCAAAAAACGGGAAGGGATGGGCACTTTTCGCTATCGAGGATTATACCGATACTTTTGAATTTCGCATTTTCGGTGAAGAATATCTCAAATACCGCCATTTTCTTATGATCAACTCCTTTGTATATGTCAAGGTATTTATAAGGGAAGGCTGGATAAACAGGGATACCGGAAAAAAAGGAGATCCCCGATTGCAATTCAATAATTTTATGATGCTTCAAGATGTCATGGAGACCTTTGCCAAGAAATTGACCATAAAATTGAACATTGATTCCCTAAAAGAAGAGCACATTTCCGATTTAAAAAATACGTTGGTGTCACATAAGGGTGACCATTCATTGGGTTTTGTGATTTATGAAATGGGCGAAGAAATCAAGGTTAGCTTATCTAGCCGTAAACAAAAAGTACAGATAACAAGTGAATTGTTGGCCGTTTTGGATGAAAAGGAAGTGCTGTATAAATTGAATTGACCTAGGTAGCCAGATATTGCAGTTTATCGAAAAATTGATTTTTTTGATTTCAATGGGTAGGGTTTGAGGTATGCTAATTGTTTAGTGAGCATGAATCCCTAATTCTTAAAAACCTATTTTATGAAATCAATTAGAATTTTATCTGTTATTGCATCGGCATCTTTACTTATATGGTCCTGCCAAAAAGATGGTGATCATCTGAATGTTGAAGAGCAAGATATAACTTCCTCCGTGGAATTGGCTGCTTCGGTAGATGAAGTTGATGGCCTTTTGGAAGAAAGTACTTTTTATGCCAATAATTATCTAGATTATAATGGTCCTACAAGCAAAGGTAAAGACTGTCATGATCGCTCTGGCTTTTTCCCTGAATGTACCACCTTGGAGGCCGAAACGGTAGAAAACACCATTACCATCACCATTGGATTTACAGAAGGTTGTTCAGATAGGCATGGAAATGCATTATCAGGAACCATCACTTTGGTCAAGACCTCAATGGAAGGAAGTGGGGAAGCCTCGATTACCTTTACTGATCTAACGATTAATGGCTACGTGGTAAATGGCACTAAGTCATTTAGCTATACAAGTGCCAATGAAAACGGCAATCCAGAAATGTCCGGAACAATAGATATAACTGTTGAAACCGAAGCGGGTAGTATTTCAAAAGTTGGAAACAAAACGGTTGAAGTCACCGCAGGTGGAGATACCGATACCTATGAGGACGATGAGATTACAATCACGGGATCTGCAACATATACTGGAAAAGAAGGCAATGTCTTTTCAATGGAAATTACTTCACCGTTGGTAAAGCCAGCAGGTTGCAAGTATATTGCACAAGGAATCAAACAATTTGACAGAGCTGGTTCAATTTCCACTTTGGATTATGGTGATGGCACTTGCGATAAAGTAGCCATACTAACAAAAGCGGATGGTACCGTAATCGAGATATCCTTGCGAAGAGGAAAAAAGGTGGCGGGTCACTAGTTCATATTTTTTATCAAATAAAAAGTAAAAAGGGAACGGGATCAACTTTGATCCGGTTCCCTTTTTTTTATGCAATTGAATAAACTGATGATACAATAAGCATTATGAATGTAACCCATGTAATGAAACAGAAGAATAATTGACTAAATTTGTATAATTATTAAATTAGCAATCATGGCATTAGAAATAACAGACGCTACTTTTGACGAAGTAGTATTGAAAAGTGATAAACCTGTAGTAGTGGATTTTTGGGCCGCTTGGTGCGGACCTTGTAGAATGGTCGGCCCGATCATTGATGAGGTAAGCAGCGAGTATGAAGGCAAGGCAGTTGTGGGAAAAGTTGATGTTGACGCCAACCAAGAATTCGCAGCTAAATACGGAGTGCGTAATATTCCCACTGTATTGGTTTTTAAAAATGGTGAAATCGTAAATAGACAGGTAGGTGTATCTCCAAAGAAAGTATATACCGATGCAATTGATGCGGTTTTGTAAATAAAGTACAGAATAGATAAAAAGGTCCGGCATAAGCCGGACCTTTTTATTTAATTTAGTAACATGAATCTTCAATCGGAATTAAATAAGGCCTCCCTCTTCCAGAATCTGGAACTTTTGGCCAACCAAGTGGTGGAAGGTTTTATAAGTGGGATCCATAAGAGCCCTTTTCATGGTTTTTCTGCGGAGTTTGCCGAGCATAAAATTTATAATACAGGCGAAAGCACCAAGCATATTGACTGGAAACTCTATGCGAAGACCGATAAATTATATACCAAGCGATACGAAGAGGAAACCAATTTGCGTTGCCATATGATCTTGGACAATTCTGCCTCCATGTATTATCCTGAAGTCCAAAAATTGGCAATTGACAATCTTAATAAAATTGGCTTTGGGGTTTTGGCAATCGCAGCCTTGATGAATGTTTTAAAGCGACAGCGAGATGCCGTTGGTCTAAGTGTATATTCGGACCGGTACCACTTTTATTATCCTGAGAAGGGCAGTGAACGCCATCATCAAATGCTCTTGTCAAAGTTAGAGGAAATCAGCTTGGACCCATCACCCTCCTCCAAAACCGATACATATACGCACCTGCATTTAATCGCCGAGAAAATAAAGCGACGCAGCCTTATTTTCCTGTTTACCGATATGTTTGAGTCGGCTGGTGACAATGAAAAACTTTTTGAGGGACTCCGCCATTTAAAATACAACAAGCACGAAGTTGTATTGTTCCATATTTTGGATGCTTCTTTAGAAGTTCAATTTGATTTCGAAAACACACCAAAACGATTTTTGGATGTGGAGACCGGTGATTATATAGATGTGTATTCAGATACAGTCAAAGTGGCATACCAGAAATATATGAAAAATCATTTTGAGCAACTTAAAATGAAATGCGCGCAGTATAAAATTAAATATGAAGCGGTGGATGTTAAATCTAGTTTCTCGAACGTACTGAATACGTTGATGGTAGAACGCCAGAAATTTCTCTAAGTCAATCTTTCTATTTTTAAAGAAAATAGTTTGTGCAATTAAAATAGGGGTGTATATTTGCACACGCTAAACGCCACGGTTCGGTAGTTCAGTTGGTTAGAATACCTGCCTGTCACGCAGGGGGTCGCGGGTTCGAGTCCCGTCCGGACCGCTTAGAAGTTATTGAATTAATCGCAAAAGCCTGTAAATTAAATGTTTACGGGCTTTTTTATTTTATTTATACTCAGATGAATCCATTTCAATACAAATAAAAAGTGAGTAATTCGGTGCCCCTATTTTTAGTTTGAAAAATTCGCAAAAACAGGCCCAATACACTGTAAATGAAGTTTATGCCTATTTTTTTGAACGATTTCTTTTTATAACTTCAAGCAAGAACCTAAAAAATTCTGCTTGTGTTTGGTACTATGTCCATACTGTTTTATCCCAAGAAAAAGCAATCCGCAGAAGACGGTATGGTTTCCCTGTATGCCCGTATTACGGTGCATGGGCAGCGTAGCGAGTTTAGCTTGGGCCGAAAGGTAGAGGCAAGAAGATGGTGCTCATTGGGTGGTAAATTAAAGGGGACTACCCGAAAAGTTTTGGAATTCAATACATTTTTGAATCAAGTCCAAAACAGATGCTATGAAATCTACGATGAACTTTTAAAAAATAGGGAAACCATAAGTGCCCAATCCATTGTAGATATCTATTTGGGAAAGCGTAAAAAACAATGGATGCTTCTAGAGATCTTTGAGAACCACAACAATGAAATGGCAAGTTTGGTAGGAAAGGATTTCTCACTAGCCACCCTGCAACGTTATAAGACCGCAAAAAAGCATGTGGCTGAATTTATCGCTGATGCCTATAAACGCAAGGATACCCCAATCGAGACCGTCAACCATAAGTTCATATCGGGGCTGGAATATTTTTTGAAATCGAAAAAGCGATTGGGCCACAATTCAGCCGTCAAGTACATCATCAACCTTAAGAAGATCATCCGGATTGCTTATGCCAACCAGTGGATTTTGCGGGACCCTTTTTTTCATTGGAAGGCCAGTTGGAAGACCCAGGATTTAAAATACCTTACACAGGAAGAACTTACCAAACTTATTGATACCTGTTTTGATATTGAACGTTTGGAAAGAGTAAGGGATATCTTTCTGTTTTGCTGTTTTACAGGACTAGCCTATGCAGATGTAAAGGCGCTCCATAAAGATGATATTGTAATAGATGTTCATGGGGATAAATGGATTAAGGCCGCCCGGAAAAAGACCAAGACCCTGAGCAGTATTCCTTTGTTACCCATTGCCGAAGACCTACTCGATAAATATAGCCAACATTCGTATGTCCTCATGGGCAAAGGTCTGTTGCCGGTCTTGACGAATCAAAAATCAAACGCCTATTTAAAGGAAATAGCCGATGCCTGTGGGATTAAAAAGAACTTGACCACCCATTTAGCGCGGCATACTTTCGCAACGACCATAACGCTCTCCAATGGCGTGCCCATCGAATCGGTGGGACGAATGTTGGGACATAGGTCGCTGAAAACAACCCAGATCTATGCCAAAGTTCTCGATGGAAAATTGGCCGAGGATATGCAAATACTAAAGGCGCGTTTCAAAAACAACGGACAATATCACTCCTTAGTTTCATGAGAATAGAAGTAGTTGAATAGCAAGAGGGCAACACGCTTGCGCGGTGTTGCTGAGTTTGGTGTTTGTGCAAGACTTTGTTTTACAATGTCTTAAGAAGAATTTTAGCTTTTAATTGCCATTCCAAAAAGGGGTTTTTGCGGCAAACGCCCTCGCAACCCCTATAAATAGGCTCAAATTTGCGGCAAATAAGAGATTTACCTCGCTCAGTAGTATTAGCTCGGTAAGGATTTGGGACTTGCAGCACGAAACTTCGTTTCGCTCGCTTCACACATTTAAAATCTTAGAGGCCTTATGAACTTTAGGTACCATAAAAGGTAAATTAACCAGAATACTAAAGGAGACCTAATATGGGACATTTAAGCAAAAAATTAAAACACTACTTAAAAGTTTCCAAAAAAACGGACCTTTTAAAAACCTTATAAATCATGTCATTTATTCAAATAAGTTGAATATGATGAACCATTATTTAAATTAATAAAATCATGAACAATGCTTCCCGGGTTTTTATTGACGCATGGCTCCAGTGAACAGTGCGTAAATAGAGCCTCTTAAGGACAATTCTAATAAAGTGATTTGGTATATCTTTCGGGAATGTCGCCAATTTAATAATTACGGCAATTACTATCGGAGAGATTAATGTAAATTTATCGTCAACAATGTTTGTGTTCCTAGGTAAAATTTCCTTTTAAGGCAAGTATCTTAAAACAAACTCTTTTAGGTATATGAGCCTACCTCGTTGGTTTCTAACACCAGTAATCCTGAAATTAGTTAACTTCTCCGTGAAGAAATCTGGTCGTACAAAAAAGAATAATATATAAATTGTTCATTTTCCTCAACGTTTTTTTATACATTACTTATTACTATTTCAAGTATGAAACGCAGTGATCTCATTAAACAATTAGGTATCACTTCCTTAGACCAGCTCTCTGAATTAGCAACCAAACAAACTAACCAATCATGTCTGAAATACAAGCAAAACCGAGTGATCGGCTTTTATCACTAGACTTTTATCGGGGATTAACGATGTTTTTATTAATTGCAGAGTTTACTCATCTATTCACTTTTTTCGTATTGCCCCGATTCGAAGGGACCTTAATTCATGCTATCGGGTCTCAATTTCACCACGTTCGCTGGGAAGGACTGCATTTCTGGGACTTGATCCAACCGTTTTTTATGTTTATTGTTGGAGTCGCAATGCCATTATCTTTTTCAAAAAGGATAGCCAGAGGAGATTCCTATAAAGATTTAAGAATACATGCTTTAAAAAGGGCATTTTTAATGTTACTCTTGGGTTGGGCGCTGTACTGCATCGGCCCTGGAGAAATTGTTTTCAGGTTTCAAAATGTATTGGCACAGCTGGGAGTTGCCTATATTCTGGCCTTTTTAGTAATTCGTAAATCTGTATGGGTTCAAATTGGTTTTTCCGTATTGTTACTTTTGATTACCGAAGGCCTATATCGATTCTTTCCTGTGGAGGGATTTACGAATGCCTTTGTCAACGGAGAAAATTTTCCGGCCTGGTTCAATATGCTTATTTCAGGGGAGGACAGTGGTGGCGGATGGGCAATGTTTAATGCTATCCCAACCGCGGCACATACCATTTGGGGCGTTATGGCCGGCCAATTGCTAATTGGTAATTATTCGGCCAAGAAAAAACTGCAAATGCTATTTGCCGCAGGGATTATTGGATTGCTTATAGGGTACGGTCTGAGCCCAGTAACTCCTATAATAAAAAAGATAGCGACGAGTACATTCGTTTTTGCAAGCGGTGGATGGTCGTTGATAGCTCTCGCGTTATGCTACTGGGTAATAGATATCAAAAAATATCAAAAAGGCGTGTTGTTTTTTGCCATAGTAGGTATGAACCCGCTGTTTATTTATCTTTTTGCACATGTTGGGGGAGCCGATTTGATCAAAGAAATATTTCTTCCGTTTTCAAATGCGTTGTTCGGTTGGACAGGCGAATTAAGCGCACAAATAATTCTAAGTTGTATTGTACTTTTTATGCTTTGGTACATTTGTTACTGGATGTACAAAAAGAAACTTTTTATAAGGATTTAAAATAGTGGTATGAACATGATTTGGTCAAAATAATGAGGTGTCTTCTTTCCATGGCCTTACTTTTACTATTTTCAATTGGTCATGCCCAAAATCTTCCGGGAACAAAATTGAAAATTAAAAAATCCCAAGGAGAAATTGTGCTCGATGGTGTTCTTGACGAACAGGCCTGGAAGGAGGCCGATGTAGCCGACAATTGGTATCAGAACTTTCCCGTCGACAGCCTGCCTGCCCCATTTCAAACGCAGGCACGCGTGACCTTCAATGATGATTTTCTATATGTCTCCTTTGTTTGTTTCGACGATGATACCCCCGATGTCGTTAGTACCCTGCGAAGAGATTTCAACTATGCCTTAAATGATAATGTATCCTTTATTTTCGGGCCATACAATGACCGTCTGAACGGGTATTTTTTTAACGTGACCGCTGCCGGGGCAAAAAGGGATGGCACATTATCCAGTGGAGGTGTGGGGGAAAATGCGTTCAATATTTATTGGGACAATAAATGGTATTCCAAAGTAGTTCGATACAAAGATAAATGGATCGCAGAATTGGCAATCCCATTTAAAAGTTTTAAGTTTAAAAGCGATGTCAATGAATGGAATGTCACCTTTGATAGACTAGATAAAAAAAGAAATATTAAGTCGGCTTGGGTGAAAACACCGAGACAGTTCTACACGGGAACCTTTGCCTATGCCGGGCAACTGGTATGGGAAGACCCGATTCCCAAAGCCAAGACAAATATTTCTATTATTCCCTTTTTGGCCGGTGGCGGATTTCAAGATCGGGAAGTAGATCCAGTTTCATCTTCTACGGAACTGCAGACAGGCTTCGATGCCAAAATAGGGGTAACCCCTTCCATGAGTTTGGACCTAACGGTGAACCCTGATTTCTCTCAAATAGAAGTCGATGAGCAGATTCTTAATTTATCCAGATTTGAATTTCAATTCCCTGAGCGAAGACAGTTTTTTTTAGAAAATACCGACCTATTTGCAAATGCCGGTTTTGAATCCGCAAGGCCTTTTTTCTCAAGACGGATCGGTATTGTTCAAGACACAGCGGGTCTTTCTCAAAAAGTGCCCATTTTGTACGGTGCCCGACTTAGTGGGTCCATAAATGAGAAATGGCGTTTAGGCCTTATGAATATGCAAACAAAGAAAATGTTGGAATTGGGACTGCCTGCCCAAAACTATACCGTTGCCACGGTGCAAAGAAGGTTCTGGCAACAGTCGAGTTTTTCAATGACCTTTGTGAATAAGGAAAGCCTAGGAGTTAACGAGGGAGATTCATTGAAATATTATCACCCAAGCATATTTGGTAAGGCCAGCTTGGAAGAACGTCTTAAACCAAACACCTATAATCGGGTGATCGATGCGGATCTTGTACTTCGAAGTAAAGATAACAGATGGTACCATAGTTCATTTTTGGCTCAATCTTTCGATACTCGAAATAAATCAAAGACCATGTCGGGATCGGCCTTTTTTCAGTATGCGGATCGTAATCTAAACGCCAATTTCGGCACTTTCTTCGTTAATGAAAACTTTAACGCAGAAGTCGGTTTTGTTCCGGGAAGTACTGTATATCCGGGCCAAATTGGTTATTATTCTGAAGTAGCCTATAAAATATACCCCAATAGTACAAGTATCCTGTCCACAGGTCCACAAGCAGGAATAAATAACATTTTTTTACCCGATGGAACCTTGGTAGATCGGGAATATACGATCGGGTATGCCCTAGATTTTAAAAATTCGGCCAACTTGGCCATCGATTATAAAAATATATTTCAAAAATTGACCTTTGATTTTAATCCGATAAGCGCCATTATATACAGAATGTTTTTAGAAGGGGAAGAGTTTCAATGGAATACAATTTCCGCTGCGTATCAAAGTAACACGACCCGCAAATTCAATTTTTTGTTAAACGCTGCCTATGGGGGGTTTTACAATGGCACAAACCTCAATTTAGGCGGCGAATTGAATATGCGCTTTCAGCCTTATGTCAATTTGGCGATGCGCTTTGATTACAATAATCTGAAATTACCTGATGATTATGGTGATGAAGAGTTGATTCTTTTGGGGCCAAAGCTCGATGTAACCTTTACCGATAAATTGTTCTTTACCGGCTTTTACCAGTATAACAACCTGAGCGACAATATGAATTTGAACGTAAGATTGCAATGGCGTTACAAACCAGCTTCCGATTTCTTTATTGTCTATACAGAAAACTATTTCCCAACCGGCTTTGTCAGTAAAAATAGAGCACTGGTTTTTAAACTGACCCATTGGTTTAACCTTTAAATCATGACATGAAAAAAATTGAGTTATTCATTCTTCTCCCCATTTTACTGCTCACAGTGGCATTCCTTCAAGTACAGGTATTCAAGGGTGCGGAGAAAGTAGTCAATACCCAAGAAGAGCAATATTACGACCTTGAAGATTTTGGGTCTGTTAAAAGTTTGATATTCATGTTCATATGAACACGGAAGAGGATTTTTTTATTAAGCAGGCGCAGGCCGATAATTTTCATTTTCTGGATATAGTCGATGACCGGCCTTTTGGCTTGCCCATGGAGGAGCAGCAAAAAATCGCCAAGCTTCATTTAAAACATTTTTCGCAAGACATGGCCTTTGCGACTACCTTTTCTGTCGATGATTGGGGTGATGACAATTGGAGTGAAAACACTATAAACGAATTGAAAAAGTCCTTTTCTGAAGGTGCAGTGGCTGTCAAAATTTGGAAGAATATCGGAATGGACCTAAGAGATGAAAACGGAAAATTCGTGATGGTCGATGATGCCAGACTTGACCCTATCCTGAATTTTCTCGAAACAAATAGTATTCCGTTATTAGGCCATAATGGGGAACCAAGGGATTGTTGGTTGCCCCTTGATGAGATGACCTTTAGTCAAAGTTATTATGGTTCCCATCCTGAATATCACATGTATTTGCATCCGGAGTACCCCTCTTACCAAGATCAGATAGATGCCAGGGACCATATGCTTGAGAAGCACCCTGATTTGGTTTTTGTGGGCGCACACCTAGGCAGTCTGGAATGGAGCCTTGATGAGTTGGCAAAACGGTTGGATAAGTTTCCGAATATGCATGTGGATTTGACCCGTATGCCCAATTTAAAACTTCATTCATTCACTGACCGACAAAAAACGAGGGATTTTTTTATGAAATACAAGGATAGACTTATTTATGGTACGGACAGTCAAATCAATACCACAACAAATTCCGCAGAATTTAAAAAAAGCGTCCATGATCGATGGGTACGGGAATGGAAATTCTATGTGACGGACGATAAAATCAACTTGGAAAAATTTGGCGAGTTAAAGGGACTTAAGCTGCCAACTAAAGTAGTTGATAAAATCTATGCAAAAAATGCTGTACGGATATTGGGACTTCAAAATTGGTGATCAAAACTTTAAAAAAAAATCGATGTAGCTTATGAACAGACGTGAATTCACCAAAAAATCGGCTTTAGTGGGAGCCGGGTTTGCAGCTTCAAATTTTGTCGCATTTGGACGAATGAAATCCGTTCGCAATACAGAATTGCGTGTAGTCATACCTATGCCAATTCAAATTGTTATTGATGATGTTGGCTGGTGGTCTGGAGATGACGGCCATGATAGTCAGCAGCCGTACCGCACAGGAATCGGTAGACATCATGTGCCGGCAGATTATCAGGCCATCGCAGATCTGGGAAAAAAACTGGGCGTACGCCCACAGGCAGCCACCATTCTTTGTGAGTGGGATAGGGAAAATATTTTGCGTAATGTTCCGACCATTACATGGATGCGCGAGAAATGGGATAATAGCAAATGGGTGGGACCTTGGTTAGACGAGGCAGCAGATATTATAAGAAATAACCCAAGTCATTATGAACTGACATTGCATGGCGTAGGGCACGAATATTGGGCAGATGAAAATATGACCCGGGCCGAATGGGCGGATAGCTCGGGAACTATGAGACCTCTTGACCAAATCGAAATTCACCTAGATTATTTTGAAAAATTGCTAAGCCAAAATCAACTAGGTTCTTTTCCTACGGCTTTCGTGCCTACGGCGTTTTTACATGGTTTTGGTTTGACCGGCAACCATCAAATCAGTATGGCAGAAGTGGTAAAGAAACGTGGAATTGAGTATATCAACACCCCTTTTGATAACATGTATAATGCCGAAGGTGCCCAATTTGATTTATTCGGTATTGACTCCGGTGTAATTACCGTTGACCGGGGTGAAGATTTGCTTGATTGGAATGACGTTGGCAAAAAACCAAGTGGAACACTAACCGGCCCCACTTGTGGTTTGCATTGGCCAAACTTGCTGCACGAAGATCCGCTTCGCAATGCTGAAATCGTAGATGCATGGGTGAGCCTTTTGAAGCCCTACAATGACAAACCCGAAACACTATTGGCCGAGAATTCGGCGTCATTTAGAAATCAGCTCGTTCATCATGTGTGTACAGAAGTGCAGGTTCTTGACGATAAAATTGACATTGATTTTCTTGAAACGAATAAATTGAAGCAACTTAGTAATAGTCAGTTAACTCTCAAAATCGAATCTGAACGAAAGTTAACCTTCAATTCGGATGATGTTGAGCTACTCGAATCTAAAATGGTGCAAGGGAAAGCGCATTATTTGTATACTTTGGTAATCAATAACAAAAAAGGTTTCGATAGAGCGGTGGTCAAATTTAAGGTATCATAAAAGGATGAAACTACGATTTGTCCATTTTCAATCATAATTAAACAGGAAGCCCATGGGATTCAAAATTTTGTTGATTATTGGTACGCTGATTCTATTCATGCCATGTACCGGGCAAAAGCCATCCGATTATACGATTGAGGTCATCCATTCCTCAGCATCCCCGGTCATAGATGGTGCCGAAAATGAGCCCATTTGGCAACAGATTACACCGATAGTGCTTAGGGATAATGGTGGAAATGAAGTACAGAAATCAGAATTGCAGACGCATGTCAAGGCCTGTTATGACGATAGCACCCTGTATTTTTTCTTTCTTTGCAATGATCCCGATATCTGGTCATCCTTTACGCAAAGGGATGAACATTTGTGGGAAAACGAAGCGGTGGAACTATTTATCGATGTCGATGATAACCCTGAAACCTATGTGGAAATTGAAGTGTCTCCGGCCAATGTGCTCTTTGACAGTTATATAGTGGATACGCTCGATATCGATGTCCCCAAGACCGCTCTTTTCAATTTAAAGGGGATACGAACTGCGGTAGCCGTGTCTGGAACGCTGAATAAACAGGATGATATCGATGATCATTGGACGGTGGAGATTGCAATACCTTTTGCAGACCTTGCCAATGAAAATATACAACAGGTTACGACAGCGACAGCAATACGAATCAATTTTTATCGCTTGGATGAAAATCAAGGCATGGAACGGATGGCTTATGCCTGGTCACCCACTGGTGGGAGATTTCACAAACCCGCTTATTTTGGCCATTTGACTTTTAAATAAATGGGGAAAAACTAAAAATCGTATTTTAGGGAAAGATGAAGTAACGAGTATCTGAAATAAACTAAGCCTATCAACAAATCAATTAGAAAGAAGAACTATGATTTACAAGCACAAAGGGTTAAATATATTGATCGTTTTTTTAATGACTAGCGCAGTTTTGATGGCCCAGACCGGCGATTTAAAACTACTTGATTGGCAACCGGTGAGCCAAATGGTCGTAAAGGAAACGAAAATCGTAAAAGCTAAATTTCCTGTTATTGACATCCACAGTCATTTGGGTAAATTGGAAAATACTTCAACGTATTTGGAAGAAATGGACAAAGCAGGGGTTTGGAAATGTGTAAGCTTGGATGGCGTATCAAAAGGTGATTTTCACAAAGAGCATCTCAAGGTTTCACAAGCGGTATCAAAAGATCGGTTTTTAGTCTTTTTCCGCCCTGATATCAGCAAAATTAATGAGCCGAACTTTGGTATAAATGAAGCCAAAAAATTGGAAGAAGCTGTGAAGCTTGGAGCCCGTGGATTGAAGATATGGAAAGATCTCGGCTTGGGTATTAAAGATACATCTGGAAAGTTAATAACGGTAGATGACCCGAGAATGGATCCCATATGGGCAAAATGTGGAGAGCTGGGAATTCCGGTTGAAATTCACATTGCCGATCCCAGCGCTTTTTTCACGCCTTTAGACAAATACAATGAACGCTATGATGAGCTAGGTAGTCACCCGGACTGGTCCTTCTTTGGTGATGAATATCCTTCTAAAGAGGAAATTCTCGAGGCCCGAAATAGGGTCATTAAAAAGCACCCGAACACCATTTTTATCGGAGCCCATTTTGGTGCCCTACCGGAAAACTTGAAGGTCGTGGGGGAGTGGTTGGACACCTACCCGAACTTTTATGTTGATATAGACGCTCGCATTAGCGAATTAGGTAGACAACCCTATACTGCCCGTCGCTTTTTTCTAAAATACCAAGACCGTATTTTATTTGGAACCGATACCCCTTGCAACGCTGAAGCATACCGTCTTTATTTTCGTTTTCTGGAAACCGATGATGAATATATCGATCCGACCCCAGCCCATAAACTTCAAGGGCGTTGGATGATTTACGGACTGTATTTGCCCGATGAGGTTTTGGAGAAAGTGTACAATAAAAACGCCTTAAAAATTTTCGATATGTTCAAGGGGTAGTCATTTACATTTGAAAAATGAAAGCGGACTAAGGGATATTGCCAGCCTGAAGGTTCAACATCTGCGTCAATGGACCAATGACCGTTTTATGGGAAAACGATAGTTATTGAAAGGAAACTGCAACACCTATTGTTGGTGAACCCCTGGTGTTCTTATGAATCACGTTGGAAGTTAGGTTATGGAAAATGTATTTAGAGGGAATAAAATTATGCAAATCGTTGTTCTTGTAGCAACCGGTTTGTTGCTTGGTGCCTGTTCGGATGCTAGAAAAGTGGCCCCTCTTGTGTTACAGGAACTAAACTATACCGAGAACCCCATTGATATCCCCAATCCCGATAGGGGCGCTTATAGGGGCCGGTGGCAGAATATATCGCCCAATTCGGTCAATGGTACGAATTCACCTTTTGGTATCACCCCTGAAGTAGATCATCGCGTTCCGGTAGACGCCAACTCCTTGCTATATCACGGAAGACAGGTGCCGGCCGTCGAGGGTGATGATATCGAAATGACGCAATTTTATAATGGCACCAATCAAAATGAAGGCCCCTATATCGGAGGCACAGGGGTCTCCGCCCTTCCCGCCATATCGTTTATGTGTTTTGATCTCTGCAATTTTTCTTCTAACGCCTTCCTCTCGGCGAAAGATGCTTTTGCTTACAAAGACGATGGATTGTTTGTAGACCCAATCAGTGGTGCGGGAAGAACAGGGGCAACCCAACCCTTGACCCCGTTTGCCCTTGACTATATAAGAGGTTTGCTTCAGCAGGTGAGGAACGGCAACGGCGTCGCCTTTGTGAAATTTTCTTACGATGGCAACGGGTTCAATTATATCGAATCCCATAAGTATCCTGACTTAAATCTAACCGACGGACTCATACATGGCCCGGAGCCTACGTTCATAACCGAAAATAATCCAGAGGCCATGTGTACCGTAGCCGGTCATAAGGAAAAAAGCTGGATAGAATACCATATTTGGCAGCTGAAGCCCATTTTTCAGGAATTCGAAGATATTATCATGTGTGTGAAAACGGGGATGCTCGGCCCGTGGGGCGAACAACACTCATCACCTGAAGCTCAAAGCGTGGATGCCTACAAAAAGCTTTTGGATGCCTATTTAGCGGCTGTTCCCGATTCGCGCGCACTCTTGACCCATGCAGGTGGATTTCTGGCATGGTATAACGAAACATATGGTACCACATATACCTTTACCGATATTGACGAAATGCCTGTTTCACCTAAAGATTCCCCAGAGGCACGCTTTGGCTTTTTCAACGATAGTTACGCCGCTGGAAGTTGGGGCGACAATGGCTCACTTTCGGAGGGGAATCCTATGATCAATGATAAATACGGCCTTAGTACATATAATCGCTATAGCGTTATCACATGGATCAATAAGCAAAACCAAATCGTTCAAGGTGAAGGTGGTATCGGCGATAATGTTTTTGGCACCATGCCCGGCGCTATCTTGGAAGCCCAGCAACTTCGCACAACCGCTTTGAACATGAGACACGGCCGGTATGACCGATGGAACGATTTTGTTTATAATAAAGCAAACGTCACTACGCCCGTTACTTTTCCGGCCAGTGAAGAAGAGATAAGAGGGTCTTTCAACGGTGAGACCAAAACGGCCATCTTTGACCCAGTATATGATGGCAGGACGGGATTGGAATATTTTCGCGACAGAATGGGGTATCGGTTCGTGTTGCGTGAGGCGAAGACCAGTGAGTTCGTAGAGAAAAAAGGTACCCTTTTGTTCGAAGGTAAGATCCAAAATGTAGGCTTTGGTAACGTGGTAAACAAAAAAAGGGTTTCGGTTATCCTGAAGTCCAAAGAGGATTCCCATAGTTATGCAGCGGCGACGAACCTTGACGCAAGAGATTGGCTGACCGCTTCGGATGGCAATACCAGGGCCGACAACAGTGCTGCATGGCATGATTTGAACTTTGCTATTGATATGACCGTATTTGATGATATGCCCCTTGGTGATTATGATATTTACTTGAAGATCAATGATCCCAAGGAACAAAGCACTAACAAGCGCTGTATAAGGTTTGCGAATAAGGGAAATTGTTGGAATGCTGACCTTGGCGCTAACTTAATTGGCACGACAACAGTGTTATAGGTTACATTCCCTTTTATCGTCCGAAAGTAATCGACACCAAGGAGATATTATGAACAGAAAAGAATTTTTAAAAACCGGCACGCTCGCAGCCGCTGCTATATATTGTTAATCTGAGAAATGAGTAATTACAGATTATCAAACTCCATAACAATCAAAAAAAAATTAATCCCTAAAAATCATCCAATAGAGGCTAGAAGTTTTAGGCAAACGTTAAACTTATGTTAAAAAGTGAGCCTTGCGGTGCCCCCAAAAAGTGACCCTTTGGCAAGCCATTGTTACATGGCATTTCAGAGAAAAGTTCGAGTCCCGTCCGGCCAGCAAAAAGCCCCTTTTTAAGGGGCTTTTCATTTTAACACTTTCTAAATACCACGAATTCTTTCGCTAATTGAAACCCAACGATTGAAATAAGTACATCAAGGAATTTGATAAATTATCAAACTATTCTACGAATAAAGGCATTTATAAAACCTAAATTTTTTACTTAGCTTTTTATCAAAAGTTCTTATCAACTGCCCTATACCAACATTCTGATTTCTGTTTTTAAAGGTTTTTGCTTTGAAGCATCCGCTATCACTTCAATATCCACCGAAAATTTCACACAGGATTTGCTCACCTAAAAATACGCTTTAGCCTGAGAAATACTTTTGGCTTCCTTCCCCTTTGAGTGGTCTCCCAAACCCAGTTCCGAAATAACCAATAAAGGAATTTGCGTATGAAATGCTATATTTTTTATAATGGGCTCATGTGTCATTTTTTCCATGAAACTATGCGGGTAGTTCAGCATGGCCAATAAATGAATATCCAACTCATTCGCGAAAATTTCAAGGGTATTTGAAATCGAGTTCAATTCCGATATGGTATGAACATAATGTTCAGTTCCTTTCAAATACTTTCTCAACATACTCAAATTAAATTGTTGAAGTTCTGTCAAAGCCTTGATTTCGGGCTGAACATGAACAATACGGATGGTCGCCTTAAATGTCAAGGCCAAATCCATGAGTGGTTCAAGTTCAGATTGGGTATAAAATCTCGTAAAATCCGTAGCAAACGCAATTTCGGAGAGTTCCGAATATGTATAGTTCAATGGCACGGCCAACACAGGGCAATTTTTAACCGATTTTATTATGCGAACGGTATTGCTTCCCATAAAAACCTCCTGAATGCCCGATGCCCCCTTAGTGCCTGTTACGACAAGATCTATTCGTTCTTCATCAATGGTCTCCTTTATTTGATCGACCAAAAAACTAAACGACGAAATAGTCCTGAAACTATGCCTAGGGTTCATATGAACAGATCGGATGCGCTTTACGACTTCCTCCAATCCTCTTTTGGATGCATTGGCAACACTGTCCTGAATTTGTCCCACGCCTGCAGAAGAAGCCATAAACCGACTGCTTACAATAGATGGGGTATAGGTATTTAGTAGATGGAACGTGCAGGTCTCGCACTCAAAAAGGGCCATTGCATATTGAATTGCGTTCCACGCACTCTCGGAAAAATCGGTTGGAAGCAGAATATTCTTCATTTATCGGAGCATATTTTTAATTAGGGTGAATACCCTACAAGTTCAAAGGCATAAAAATAAAAGCACAAAGAAGCAAAAACTATGATATTTGTCACTTTTATATAGAGGGTAAATTTTAAAACCCTTCTACTATCTCTTGAAGTTTTCGCTCGTTGGCAATTCCGATTTTCTTTCCAGATGAAATCAAAAGACCTTCCTTTTTGAAATCGGAAATAATACGGATACACGATTCGGTTGCCGTACCTACGACATTCGCAATATCCTCTCTGGAAAGCGTCAAACACAGAAAACCATCTGCGTTTTCCCCATAATTCGTTTTCATATATAAAAAGGCCTCGGCAATTCGCTGCCGTACCGTCTTTTGCGACATATTCACTATCACGTCATCAGCTTCCTTTAAGTCATGGGCCAAATGCCGCAGTACTTCTACCGCAAAATTGGGGTTGGTATTTAAAGTATTTGAAATGATTTCCTTGGGAATAAAACAAACTTCCATATCACTAACGGCGACCGCGCTCAAGTTGGTAGATTCTTCCACGATTACCGAACGCTGCCCCATTACTTCGCCCTTACTGGCCAATTTCACGATTTGATCCCTACCATTGGCACTTAATTTCGACAATTTGGAAACACCCTCCCGAACACAATAAACACCATCCAACTTTTCGCCTTCTTGAAAAAGTGTCTCCCCTTTCTTTATTGTTTTGAATATTTTGGCATCGGACACTTTCTTCAATTCTTCTTTGTTCATTGCCCGTAAGGAATTGAATTGGCGAACAATACAATTTTCACATCTACTTTCCATTGCCCATTTTTTTACCTGACCATACAAAGATAGTTTGGGATAAAATATCTAAACCTGATAATTATCATGTTGTACATCGTCCTTCGTTCGCACCTTTGAACCAGGTATTGAGCAAATGAAAAATGGATAATAGAAGTTGCTATCATTGCGGCGATGACTGTGGCCGGGCGCCCATTCAATTTGAGGAGAAGAATTTCTGCTGCAATGGCTGTAAAACCGTGTACGAGATTTTTTCGAGCAATGATCTATCCTATTATTATGACCTGCAATCAGCCGCCGGTACAACCCCCAATGTAACCCCCGGCAAGTATGATTTTCTTGAAAATGCCGCCATTGTTGACAGACTTATCGAATTCAATGAAAATAATGTGCAGGTCGCGAACCTTTATATTCCACATATTCATTGCAGCTCTTGTATTTGGGTTTTGGAAAATCTTAATAAGTTGGTCAAAGCGGTATGCAATTCCCAAGTTGACTTTCCTAAGAAAACGGTTCGGATCACCTACAATAGTTCGCAGACCTCTTTGAAAGATTTGGTGATTCTCTTATCGTATATTGGCTATGAGCCTTATATTTCTTTGGATGATTTTGACAACAAAAAGAAATCAATCGACCGGAGCCTTATTTATAAACTTGGCGTGGCGGGTTTTGCATTTGGCAATGTAATGTTCCTTTCCTTTCCCGAATATTTTGACCTTGCGACCAGTAAATCTGACGGAGGCGAGTTTTGGCTCAATCAATACCAGGGTCTTTTTAGGTGGCTTATGTTCGCTTTCTCTTTGCCTGTAGTGATGTATTCAGGTCAAGATTATTTCGCATCCGCATACAAAGGCCTTCGTTCCAAAATACTGAATATTGATGTCCCGATCGCTTTGGGAATAGTTGTCCTGTTCCTTCGAAGTACGATCGAAATTATCTTTGATTGGGGTTCTGGCTTTTTTGATTCACTCACGGGATTGGTTTTCTTCCTATTGCTAGGCAAGTTCTTCCAACAAAAAACTTATTCGTTTCTTTCTTTTGAGCGTGACTATAAGTCGTATTTCCCTATTGCCGTTACCCGAATAACCAAGGAAGGCAAAGAAGAAAGTACCCAAGTACATGAAATTGAGCGGGGCGACCAGTTACTGATCCATAATGAAGAGCTTATTCCGGTAGACGGTATCCTAATTCAAGGCAATGCCCATATTGATTACAGTTTTGTAACGGGAGAGTCAGAACCGGTACGTAAAGAGTCCGGCGATAAAATTTTTGCCGGAGGAAGGCAACTAACGGGAGCCATAGAGATGGAGGCACTAAAATCTGTGTCACAAAGCTATTTGACCCAACTATGGAGCAATTCCGTTTTTCAACAGGACAAATCGGGCAAATTTCAAACCTTGACCGACAGCATTGGGAAAAGATTTACATATACCGTGCTGTCCATAGCGATCATTGCAACATCCTATTGGCTTTTTACCGATTCCAGCAAGGCTTTGAATGTTTTTACCGCGGTTTTGATCATCGCCTGTCCTTGCGCCATTGCCCTGGCTTCGCCATTTACCTTAGGGAATATGTTACGGATTTTCGGAAAGAAGAAGTTCTATCTAAAAGATACACAAACCATTGAACAGCTGGCCCAAATCAACACTGCCATATTTGATAAGACGGGAACCATTACCACTGCTAGAAAAAGCGTGGCTGCCTATGAAGGAATGGCGTTGACCCTTGATGAGGAATCATTGTTGAAAAGTACGTTGCGGGCTTCCAACCACCCATTGAGCAGAGCGCTTTACGAAATGCTTGCCGAGCATAATATCGTGACACTGGATGAATTTGATGAACAACTTGGCAAAGGTATTGAAAGCGCAAAAGATGAACGTAGCATTAAAATAGGTTCGGCTGATTTTGTAGGTGGTCCCGAATCACTAAATGTGCATAGCACAGCGGTGCACATAAGCACAGACAACTTGTACAAAGGTCGCTTTGTTTTCTCCAACGAGTACCGCGAAGGAATTTCAGAAACTTTTAACGAGATGTCAAAGTCCATTCAATTGGCCATTCTTTCGGGAGATAATTCTGGAGAAAAGGAAAGATTGGAAAAATTAATGCCCAAACTGACCCCGCTGTATTTTAATCAAAAACCCCTAGACAAGCTCAACTTTGTAAAATCATTGCAGGAACAGGGCAAAAGTATCCTTATGGTCGGTGACGGACTAAATGATGCCGGGGCATTGGCACAGGCAAATGTGGGTATTTCAATATCGGAAAACATAAATATATTTTCCCCGGCCTGCGATGGTATTCTGGATGCTTCAAAATTTAAGTACTTGAACCAATATATAGTAGCGTCAAAAAAGGCCATGAACATCATAAAACTAAGTTTTGTCCTTTCCCTTATATACAACTTGGTAGGACTCTCTTTTGCTGTAACCGGACAACTGGAACCCGTTATAGCTGCAATCCTAATGCCCTTGAGTTCTATAAGCGTAGTGGTGTTCGCCACTATTATGACCAATTATTTAGGAAATAAACTGGACTAACCCATAATACATGATAAATGTCATTTTATAGAAATACCAATACAAATAGTTTTGCACCAGAATCCCGTTAGGTATGAGCGTTATATATGTTTTATTGGCCATAAGTGTCTTAGTTGCCATCGTCTTTTTTATAGCCTTCATCATTTCGGTCAGGAGCGGTCAATATGATGACGCCTATACCCCTTCGGTTAGAATGCTTTTTGAAGATGAACTTGTAAAGGAAGCCCCGACCCAGAAAGAAAATAGTAAAATAACCCAATCCAAACTAAATACGTAATCAATTATGGAAGTACAGCAGTTCTATTACGATAACAAAATCGTGAAAAAGTTTCTCTACGCGACAATGCTGTGGGGAATTGTGGGGATGACCGTTGGGCTTATGTTGGCCTTTCTCTTTATTTTCCCAAATTACATGGAGGGAATTTCATGGCTTAGTTTTGGCCGCTTAAGACCGTTGCATACCAATGCGGTAATTTTCGCATTCGTAGGAAACGCAATTTTTGCAGGGGTGTATTACTCTACGCAACGACTTTTGAAAGCACGTATGTTCAGCGATGTTCTGAGCAATATTAATTTTTGGGGTTGGCAATTGATCATAGTCGCAGCAGCAATTACTTTGCCGTTGGGCTATAGTACTTCCAAAGAATATGCCGAGTTAGAGTGGCCAATTGACATTGCAATTGCCCTTATTTGGGTAGCCTTCGGTGTAAACTTGATCGGCACAATGATAAAACGCCGTCAACGGCATTTATATGTCGCCATTTGGTTTTATGTGGCCACATTTGTAACCGTTGCCGTGCTGCATATCTTCAATAGCTTAGAGCTTCCGGTCAGTGCCCTAAAAAGTTATTCGGTCTATGCAGGTGTTCAAGATGCCTTGGTACAATGGTGGTACGGCCACAATGCGGTTGCCTTCTTTTTGACTACTCCCTTCTTGGGGCTTATGTATTATTTCGTGCCCAAGGCAGCGAACAGACCCATTTATTCCTATAGGCTCTCAATTGTCCATTTCTGGTCCTTGATCTTTATTTACATCTGGGCAGGCCCCCACCATTTGTTGTATTCTGCTTTGCCGGATTGGGCACAGAATCTGGGAGTTGCATTTTCAGTAATGTTGATCGCTCCTTCCTGGGGCGGTATGATCAATGGCCTTTTGACCCTTAGAGGTGCTTGGGACAAAGTCCGTACAGATCCAACTTTGAAATTTATGGTAGTTGCAATAACAGGTTACGGAATGGCGACCTTTGAGGGCCCAATGCTTTCCCTTAAAAATGTAAATGCCATTGCCCATTTTAGTGATTGGATTATTGCCCATGTTCACGTTGGGGCATTGGCCTGGAACGGATTCTTGACCTTTGGCATGATCTATTGGCTGGTCCCTAAAATGTTCAAAACAAAATTGGCATCGGTAGGGCTGGCGAACTTCCATTTTTGGATCGGAACATTGGGTATCATTCTATATACGCTTCCTATGTATGTAGCAGGATTTACCCAAGCGCTCATGTGGAAAGATTTTAATCCCGATGGTACTTTGGTATATGGTAATTTTCTGGAAACAGTGAATGAAATCATGCCCATGTACTGGATGCGAGCCATTGGAGGGACCCTTTATATAATCGGTGCATGCGTTATGATCTATAACGTGGTGGTTACCATCCGATCTGGTAGCAAGGTAGAGGATGAATTGGCAGAGGCTGCCGCTTTGACGCGGGTATCCAAAAAAAGAACCGCAGGTGAAACTTTCCATACTTGGTTGGAGCGCAAGCCTATTCAACTGACAATTTTGGCCACTGTTGCCATATTAATAGGAGGCATCATCCAAATTGTGCCTACCATTTTGGTGAAGTCCAATATTCCGACAATAACCAGTGTAAGACCCTATACCCCCTTGGAATTGGAAGGTAGGGATCTTTATATCCGTGAAGGCTGCGTGGGATGCCATTCACAAATGATCAGACCCTTTAGAAGTGAAGTTGAACGCTATGGGGAATACGCGAAGGCAGGTGAGTTTGTGTACGACCACCCGTTCTTATGGGGTAGCAAGCGTACTGGGCCCGATTTATTAAGGATAGGCGGAAAATATTCCGATAACTGGCACCTCAACCATATGTACGATCCCCAGAGCACCTCTTCGGGCTCCATAATGCCCTCCTATGCATGGTTGATAAGAAACAAACATGACCGTAGCAATATTGTAGGTAAAATGGAAGCCATGGTCTCTTTAGGGGTTCCTTATACAAAAGATGATATAGCCAATGCAGAAAACCACATGGCCGAACAGGCCACTAAAATCGAAAAGAACCTCTATACGGATCCGGACTTCGCAAAAAGCTATGAAGCCGATAAGCAATTTGCCAAAGACAATGGTCAAGAATTCGTTGAAATGCGCGATAGGGAAATTGTATCTCTCATCGCCTATTTGCAACGTTTGGGTACCGATATAAAGGTGAAGGTAACTGATGGAACATCCTCAAATAAATAAGCCATGATGAAATTTGTCAAAAATTATATGGAAAGTATAGATGGCGTTGCTACCTATCCCATGATATCCTTACTTATTTTCTTTGTTTTTTTCATGCTCCTTTTTTGGTGGGTTTTTACGGCAAAGAAGGAATATATAAAGGAGGTCAGTGAGCTACCACTTGAAAATGATAACCAACCAAAAGAAGCAACATTATGAGAAATATGATACCCTGGTGGATACGGATCCCCTTTCTATTTTTTGGCATTTGGGGATTGATGGAATACTTCGTGGATTCAGGTGACAAGCCTGCCGTAATAGCTTTTCCCATGGCCTCCTTTTTTCTGATATTGGTCCTATTGATCTTAATTGCGATAGAATTGATATTGAGGGCAATGGAGAATGTAATGATCATGACGCTTTCCCCTGAAGCAAGAGAACGTTATATGACTGTCAAAGCCAAGTCATGGGAATGGAAATGGGGCAAGGAATTCTGGAAAAAACTAACCGGCAATAAACCCATTGAACAAGAAAGCGATATTGTTCTGGACCACAATTATGACGGAATTCGGGAATTGGACAACAATCTTCCTCCATGGTGGGTTTGGATGTTCTATGCAACGATCATTTTTGGTGTCGTGTATTTGCTGCGCTTTCATGTTTTTAATGACTATGACCAAAAACTTGAATACGAACAAGAAGTTACTGCCGCGGAAATTGAAATCGAGGAATACAAAAAAACTGCAAAGGGCCTGGTTGATGCCAATTCCGTAGAACTCTTGACGGAAACCAGCGACCTCGCCGCAGGAAAGGCCATTTTTGAGTCAAACTGTGTAGCCTGTCATATGGCAGACGGTGGCGGCGGTATTGGACCCAATTTGACCGATAATCATTGGATCTTAGGGGGGGGGATAAAAAATGTGTTTCACACTATTTCTGAAGGAGGCCGGGACGGCAAAGGTATGATCGCTTGGAAACAAACACTCAAACCACTGGAAATCGCTCAAGTGGCAAGCTATGTTGTTGGAAAAATAACTGGTACTACACCGGCCAATCCAAAAGAAGCTGAAGGAGACATTTGGATAGACCCAAATACGCCTAAAGAATCACTACCGGAACAACCGAAAGATTCAACACTTGTTGTAAAAGATTCTACAAATGTGGCGATCAACTACTAGCCCAGGATATTAAATAAAGTATTACAAAATGGCACAGGACCAGGATAATTTTAGGGATTCCATCGGTACTATCAAGGAAGATGGAAAACGGGCCTGGGTTTTCCCCAAAAAGCCAAGTGGTAAATTTTATCAATACAGAAAGTATGTCAGCTATTTTTTGCTGGTTTTCCTAATAGCCGCTCCTTTTATAAAAATTAATGGAAACCAGTTCATGATGTTCAATGTCCTTGAACGGCGGTTCAATATTTTTGGTTTCCCGTTTTGGCCACAGGATTTTCATCTGTTCGTAATTTCAATGATCATCGGGGTTATTTTCATTGCACTCTTCACGGTTGCGTTCGGTCGAATATTTTGTGGGTGGATGTGCCCACAGACCATTTTTTTGGAAATGGTCTTTCGCAGAATAGAATATTGGATCGATGGGGACCGTGGCGCGCAGATCAAATTGGACCGCCAGGAATGGAATGCGGAAAAGATTCGAAAACGCTTATTGAAGTGGGTTATCTTTTTTATTATTTCCTTTCTCATTGCCAATGTCTTCCTAGCCTATCTTATTAGCGGGGATAAGTTGGTACGCTATATAACCGCTGGCCCTTTTGAACACATCAGCACCATGGTTTCATTGCTGATTTTCACTGCAATATTTTACTTTGTATTTGCATGGTTCAGGGAACAGGTTTGTATCATTGCTTGTCCCTATGGTAGAATGCAAGGGGTACTATTGGACAACAAATCAATCGTGGTTGCTTATGACCATAAAAGAGGTGAGGCCGAAAACGGTCGGAAGAAATGGCGCAAGAATGAAGATCGAAAGGCATTGGGCCATGGCGATTGCATTGATTGCTTTCAATGTGTAAATGTCTGCCCTACAGGAATAGATATACGAAATGGAACCCAACTTGAATGCGTGAACTGCACCGCATGCATTGATGAATGTGATACGATCATGGAAAAGGTAGACCTTCCCAAAGGATTGATCCGCTATGCAAGTGAAGATGAAATTACCAAAAAGGAGAAGTTCAAATTCACCCCACGTCTAAAAGGTTATACGGCCGTATTGGTCATTTTGATCGGGGTCTTGATCGGAATGCTATTTCTACGAAATGAAATGGAGGCCACTATCCTGAGATTACCGGGCCAATTGTACGAGCACAAAGAGGGGAACATTATAAGTAATGTGTATACCTATAAACTATTGAACAAAACCACAAAAGATATAAAAGATGTTCGCTTTCAATTATTATCGCACATTGGAACCATTGAATTGGTTCGCCATGATAATTTTAACGTACCTGCGGAAAAATTGGCCGAAGGTACGTTATTCATTGAAATAAATGCATCGGCATTGAACGGGGACAAGGATAGGCTTAGAATTGGGGTTTTCAGCGGTGATGAGTTAATTGAGACCACAACCGCCCGGTTTTTAGCACCAAGAAGTTATAAATAGGACCTCTATATAGAATAGGACTTTTAAAAATACAGCCATGAAAATCAATTGGGGAACAGGGATTGTTATCGCCTTCATTTCATTCATCAGTTTTATTCTGTTCTTCGTTATAAGAATGTCTAGCGACCAACGTGCAAATCACGACCTCGTCAACGAAGATTACTATAAGGCAGAGTTGGGTTATCAAAAAGAAATCGATGCCGAGAACAATGCAAACAAGAATGCCAAAATAGTGGTGGTCAAGAATTCGGAAGGCATCCTGCTCACCTTTCCCGAAAATGTGAACTATCAGAAAATCAAAGGTTCAGTGTCCCTATATAGGCCGTCCAATAAGCATTTGGATTTTGACTTACCCATTAGTTTGTCCAATTCACGTTTGCTCATACCTGACAAACAATTTTTGGATGGCCGTTGGGACATTAAAATTTCATGGCAGTATGAAAATGAAAGCTATTTGCACAAAGAAAGTATAACTTATTAATGCTTCTGTCCGCCGTCATATTAGGTCTTCTGGGTAGTCTGCATTGCATTGGCATGTGCCGGTCCCATCGCATTTATGCTGCCCGTAAACCACAATGACCGCATCAAAAAATCGGTGCAAATATCTATATATCATTTTGGCAGATTACTGGCCTATGGTATCATCGGCCTATTATTTGGTCTCTTGGGCAAAGGTCTTTATGTTTTCGGAATGCAGCAAAAACTATCAATTGCCATCGGTATTGTGATGATTATTCTGGTACTCGTTCCCTATAAATATATTTCTAAATACAATTTCTCTAAACCGGTTTATAAGACTATTTCAAAAGTAAAATCAAGATTGGGGAAAGAATTGAAGAAAAAAACGCCCGATACATTTTTGACCATCGGTTTTTTGAACGGGTTTCTACCCTGTGGCTTGGTCTATATGGCACTTTTTGGGGCAATTGCCATGGGCAATGCGTGGGAAGGTTTAGCCTACATGGCCCTTTTCGGTTTAGGCACTGTTCCACTAATGACTTCTGCCATTTATTTTAGTGGGTTTTTAAAGGGTGTATCTAGACAGCGGGTACAAAAATTTATCCCCGTTTTTGTGGTAATCATCGGTGTTTTGTTTATTATAAGGGGGCTGGGTCTGGGCATTCCTTACGTATCTCCGAAGCCTGTAGTTGAAGTGGTATCTTCATCCGTAGATTGTCATTAGATAAGATTGTTGGTTTCTTTTTTCTACTTTTATATTCCATATAATTTATCAAGCATGAATAAAAAATACTTTCTATCTATTCTTTTAACACTTTTCTTGGCCATCGGCTGCAAAGACAAAGCCGTTAATAGCGTATCGATGCCAGAATTAAGAGGTGTTGAGAATTTGGCCTACAAATGGGGGAAATTGGCCTTAGATGCCACAGCTCTAGATACCGAACGCTTCAAACCAAGGCCCACCATTACGTCGCGATATCTAGGGTTGATCTTTACATCCATCTTCGATGCATGGTCTCGTTACGACCAGAAGGCCATACCCGTCTATTTAAGCTCCACTGAACGAAGGCCCATCGCCGAACATACCCTAAGAAACAAGGAAATTGCCATTAGTTATGCTGCATTCGGGGCGATGAAGGAGTACTATTATTCCGACACCGAACTCTTCCGGAAATTCATGAAAGATAACGGCTTTGACCCAGATAATACTTCAATGGACCCTAGCACCCCTGAAGGCATAGGAAACCTCGCGGCAAAAGCGGTAATTGAAGCCAGAAAAGCCGATGGGTCAAACCAGTATGGCGATATGAAAGGCTCCAACGGAGAACCTTATGATGATTATACCCATTATGCACCCGTAAATTCCGCCGATAGCAACGTTGATATAAATAGATGGCAACCCAAATATTTTTCAGATGGCAAGGGAGGAAAATTCGCCCCTGGCTGTCTAACCCCTTTCTGGGATAAAGTAAAACCCATAGCGCTCAAATCCGGAGATCAATTTAGACCGGGGCCACCACCATTGGTTGGATCCGAACAATTGAAAAATGAAGTAAGGGAGGTTATTGACCTTCAGGCAAATCTGACCGATGAACATAAAGCATTGGTCGAATTCATGAGGGACGGACCTCAATCGGTGCAACAAGCAGGTCATTGGTTGAAGTTCGCACAAGATGTTTCAAGGCGTGATGACCATACACTGGACGAAGACGTAAAAATGTATTTCTTAATCGAAATAACGGCCACTGATGCCTTTATAGCATCATGGGATTCAAAAATGTTCTACGACTACGCAAGGCCCTATGCACTGGTGCATGATTATTACAAAGGTCAAACCATAAAAGCATGGGGCAGAGCCGGGAAAGGGATGGTTGAAATGAAAGGTGAGGAATGGAGACCCTACTCGCCAGATATATTCCTATGTCCACCATTTCCCAGTTACACCTCGGGCCATAGCACCATTAGCGGAGCATGCGCGGAAACCTTACGGCTTTTTACAGGTGATGACTTTTTCGGGGAAGAGGTAGCACTGATCCCTGGAAGTTATACGGAAGTTGACTCAATATACTACGGCGAGCCCGTTACCCTTAAGTTTCCAACTTTTACCGAAACGGCCGAAATGGCCGGGATATCAAGGGTAATGGGAGGGTACCATATTCAGGCCGATAATGTGGCCGGACTGCAATTGGGTCGTGATGTGGCCGGTGAAACATGGAAATTTTACAATATCCATTTAGGTAACCAATTCTAGGTATCCCAGACATAATTGAAAACACTGCAGAACGATATCATCCTTAGACCAACATTTCGATTGGAACCTTGGAATGTCCAAAAATTCTGTACTCGAGGCTTTTGAAAGTGCCGGCGAGAAGCACATCAGGATCAAGCGCGTAGATGAACATATTTTTATGAAATTCAATGCAAAAGAAAATAACTTTTGGTCCCCTCAACTGCATTTGGAAATTGAGGAAGTTGATGAAAGAAATAGTAGCCTTTTAGGAGTTTTTGGACCCAATCCCGTCTTATGGACCTTCTTTATGTTTCTTCATTTTGGTGTTGCCATCTTATTTATGGTATTCGGTATTTGGGCCTATTCCAACGCAAGTTTGAATAAATCCTATCATTTACAGTTGGGCCTATTGATATTCTCCGTGTTCGTCTGGTTTGCATTGTACGCTTTTGGCCGAGTGGGAAGACACAAAGGAAAACCACAAATGCGCGAGCTCTATAATAAAATGACCGATATACTTTCCTCCAGTAGTGTCTAAAATCGTGGCACCCTACCTAATCGGCCCAAAACAATGGGATTTTTAGTAAAACATGATAGCTATCATGTTTCGAACCTCCGATCTGGGTGATATTTGCTTCAAAATACATTGCTAATGAAAATAGTTTCCACAACTGAAGCCGTGTCATTAATAAAATCCGGTGACCGAGTGTTTTTACAGGGTGCCGCAATGACTCCCAACACATTGATCGATGCCCTTTGCGAACGGCATGATGAATTATCGGATATTGAAATTATATCAATTCATACGGAAGGTGATGCTAAATATGCCCGGGAGCCATACAACAAAAGCTTTCGCATGAATAGTTGCTTTGTGGGCGGAAATGTTCGCAACGTTGTGAACTCTACCCAGGGTGATTATGTCCCTATTTTTCTAAGTGAGATACATTTGTTGTTCCGTCGAAATATATTGCCTCTAGATGTTGCCATCGTTCAAGTTTCCCCGCCCGATAGACATGGGTATTGTTCGCTCGGAGTATCGGTTGACGTGGCTCTACCAGCCATCCAGACGGCAAAAAAAGTAATCGCACAAATTAACCCCAATGTACCCCGTACCCATGGTGATGGAATTATACATATAAAAAACATCACATTTGCCGTGGAAGTAAATACACCGATTCATATACATGCCATTACGCCGATCTCGGAAATAGAAAAACAAATTGGCATGCAAGTGGCCTCACTTATCGAGGACGGAGCCACTTTACAAATGGGCATCGGAAACATTCCGAATGCCGTGCTTAGCAATTTAACCAATCACAAACGGCTGGGCATACATACCGAAATGTTTTCAGATGGCATACTGCCTTTGATAGAAAGCGGTGTGATAACCGGGGAAGACAAAGTAGTAAAAACGGGTAAAATAGTAACCTGTTTTGCTGTTGGATCTAAGAAATTGTACGATTTCGTGGATGATAATCCGCTAGTGCATTTTAAAGAGGCGGGCTATACGAACGATTCATCGATTATTAGAAAAAACCCTAAAGTCACGGCAATCAATAGTGCCATTGAAATTGATTTGACCGGACAAGTTTGTGCGGATACCATTGGTAATCGTCAATATTCAGGAGTTGGTGGACAAATGGATTTTATCAGAGGTGCATCCCTGTCAACGGGCGGAAAACCTATATTTGCCATGCCATCAATAACGGTCAATGGCATTACAAAAATAACGCCGTATCTTAAGCATGGAGCGGGGGTTACCACCACAAGGGCTCACGTTCATTATGTGGCAACTGAATATGGCGTAGTAGATTTGTTCGGGAAAAATTTAAAGCAAAGGGCAAGCGCTTTAATTTCCATAGCCCACCCAAAGCACCGGGAAAATTTGGAAAAAATTGCCAATGAACGATTTAGACAATGATTGGCAATTAACATTAAGAATTCCAAATGATCGATCGTTATCTTCCAATTTTTATAATTCTAGCAATACTTGCTGAAATATTGGGAACTGTTGGTGGTTTTGGCTCTTCGGTATATTTTGTTCCGCTAGCAAATTTTTTCTTGGATTTTCAATCAGTCTTAGGCATTACCGCGTTGTTCCATTTATCCAGTAATATTTCCAAAATAGCAATTTTCAAAAAAGGATTTGATAAAAAAATTGTATTGACCCTGGGAATCCCCGCTGTGGTATTCGTGTCAATAGGGGCCTACCTAAGTAAGTTTTTGGACCCTACAATTCTAACGTATTTGTTGGGTGCGTTTTTAATCGTCCTTAGTCTCGTATTTTTGATTTTCAAGCAATTGGTAGTACGCCCAACTACTAAAAATGCCATGATCGGCGGATCTTTGTCGGGTTTGAGTGCAGGGGTCTTAGGTACTGGGGGCGCTATTAGGGGGATTACGCTTGCCGCATTTAAAATGGACAAGAATAGATTTATTGCCACTTCGGCCATTATTGACCTCGGAGTGGATCTTAGTAGGTCGGTTGTTTATTATTTTAATGGATACATGCACAAGGAACATTTATATTTGGTTCCTATTCTTTTGGTTGTTAGCATATTAGGTACTTGGATTGGCAAAAAAATACTTGATAGCATAACACAAGAACAATTTCGGAAATTCGTTCTATTTCTCATTCTAGGAATCGGAATAACCAGCATCATTTCTGAGATGTGGTAGACCGGTGTTACCAGAGGGAATTACGATTGAATTCCAGTTTGGTTATTTCTAGGTTCAGCCAATTGAAATCACCTGCTGTCAGTTTCCAGGTAACCCTACATTTATTCGGAATTTTTACCCCATCAAAATGTTTGTAATCAATCGTCTCAATAAACCAAGTTTCCTCTTTTGAATTAGATTCGGCCCCAAAATAACGTTGGGTTTCGAAAGATTTGAAATCGCCTTCTTTGGAAAAGGTAAAAATTCCGAAAACTTTTGTTTGGGCGAGAGTCATTGTCGCTTTGGCGGAATTGGAACCTACAGGTTCCCAGGTGATATAGTTTTCAAGGGCTGCACTCGGAAACCAACACATTTCGGCTAAATACCGCTGCATGCTTCCCAGATTTATCTTATTGTTGTTTGCTACATCCACAACGGGAAATAAATAGAGTAGTCTAATTAGCATATCGCCTTGACCTCCATTGAACTTATCCCTTCCATCCATATAAATAAACGGTAGAGCTTTGACTTTTGTAATCCAAATGAATGATGGCCTAGAAATATTAAAATATTGCTCGGCTATGAACGGCATCCAACTGTTTTCTGGTTTGATTTTCATCTCCCCTTTTTGTTTTAAACGGACAGTTGATACCTTAGGTTTTCCTATAACTCCTGAATTTTCTACCCAAATTTGAACGATCAATGGAAGATTTTTGATGTCCTTTTTGGTTATGATATGTGTTTCTTCAGAAATGGACCCTTGAATAATTCTGCTACTTCCTTAACCACCTTTTTTTTAAAATTAAAATGACCATACGCCGTAAAACTTACAAATAGAATAACGACATTGGCTATAGTTCCAAATTTTGCGTCCTGCCAGAATTTAAAAATCAATAGTTGCGAAATTAAAACAGCTATAAAGGCTACAATAGGCCACCATTCTTTTTTGATAATCAAAAGTACACCGGACATTATGAAGAACAGGGCTGAAAATAGCCAAAGCAGGCCCACGGATCTTGTTATGCTTTGGGATAGTTGCGGTAAATCGGCCAAACCAAATGCCCTGGAAAACCCAAAGAGGTGGACGAGACCGTGTATAAAAACAATCACCCCAAAAACTATTTTCATCGCCTGAAAGTTTGTAACAAACTACCCAAAGTTTATCTGAAAAAGAATGATAAAGATCATCTCCTAAAACCACAATTTTAATGATAGTCGTCATTTTTAAATGGACTATTACACTATAACTTTATGGGATTGTGCTAAATAGGAACCATGTACTCTGGAAATCAATGAGGACTACTTAATTCACATTGAACGCCAAGATTGAGGCTGCTGTTCAAAGGATACAATGGTATTTGGAACGTCTGAAATAGTACCACCTCTGATCTCAACTACTAGAAATACAGAGATAAGAAATGAAAAAACTTAGAAGTAAAACGTTATGAAATCCCATAAACTTTTAATACTTAAAAGTTTACATACAGTTATATGGTTGTTCTATAACGTGATCATTTTCTATCTATTATATGCCGCAATCTTCAATAAAATTGATAAATGGGTATGGATATGCATAGCCTTCGTGGTGCTAGAGGGTTTAATTTTGTTGCTTTTTAAGATGCTGTGTCCGTTAACTATCTTGGCACGTAAATACTCTGATTCTACGAAGGATAATTTTGATATTTTCTTGCCGAATTGTTTAGCGAAGTACAACAAGCTCATTTACACGAGTATTTTTACCATAGCTGTTATTATCCTGATTTATAGGAAAGTATTTGGTTGACGTGATTATCTCTGATTATCATATGATATGGGTGTTTTAAACTTTAGGGTATCAGCAGCTCTATTTGTCCCTAAAATGACTAATCAAAGAGGTAATGTCTTCAAAATAGTCACCATGTAATTTTGACAAAATCACAAATTCGGGCGAACCACATGGCACATTCAATGATTGGAATATTTTTGAATTGCAATATTAAAATTGTGTAGCCTATCTTTCCCAGGGAAGTTATGATAGTTTATGATGTTCCATTGGGGAAAATTTACCCATGTTAAATTACAGGCCACTTAATTTTTGAAAAATAGGGCACAATCTTGAATAGAATAAGGAAATTGATTTATTTAGTACAAACCCTCAAAGCCCAAGATTTCATAGATTGTCTCTAAAAATAGGAATCTTTGAGAGCATAGATGCGTTCGGAATTTTCGGAGACAACGGACTCGTTACAAAGGCAAAACGGAATATTTTCTGTAATTCAGGTTTGGAAAACAACACTAAAATAACTTCGATTCCCAAATCGATTTGAAAACTGGAAATGTTTTTGGTATTCAAAAAACCCTTTAAATAAGCCATGGCGGGATACGGCACATTCAATTGTGTAAAGGGAGGTGTGTGATGAGCAGCAGGTCTTTCAATACGGCTCAAAATAAGGGGATAAAGCTACTGGAAAAGAAGCTTCCTAATTTAAAACCTAAATCAACATCAACCCTAAGATGAAAGAAATGATTCAAATCTCAAAAAATAAAAAGGGGAAGCAAATGCTTCCCTTTTATATATCAACTATTCTTGGAATATCTAAATCTTAAAAGTCACAACAGGTATCTTGGAATGGTTGGCAATGTCCTCACCTATACTTCCCATAAAAAAATGGGCCAGTCCCTTACGCCCGTGCGTTGGGATCCCGATAATGTCAGCACCTTCCGATTCGCTATAATTTAGGATTCCGCGTTCTACGCTGTAATCGTTGTATATTTTTACCTCTTGCGCCGCATTGGCCTTCCTTAAAAATTTATTGATCGCGGCATAGGCGTCGGCGGTGCTCAAGAAATTGTCCCCGGGCGTATTTATGTACACCAGGCTCATTTCCGCCTTCAGCATAGCGGCAAATGCCTTTGCCTTTTGAAAAGCGACCAAACTCTCCTCCTTAAAATCAGAGGCGAATACAAAACTGTCTATTTTGAAATCTGTAATCTCGTTTTTAACGACCAGTACGGGCACGTTGGAGTTGCGCACCACCTTTTCGGCATTGGATCCCACAAAAATTTCCGCAAGTCCGTCAGAACCGTGCGAGCCCATGACCACCAAATCGGCATTGTGCTTCTCGGCTATCTCGTTCACTTCGCTGAAAACCTTGAAATGTTTTATGATTGGCGTGACCTTAACACCTTTTAGATAGGGCTTCTCCAAGAAATCCTTGAAGCGCTTCTCCGCCAATTTGATAAGAAAAACGGTCTGCTCGGGGTGAAAACTCTCCGAAGTGGTAATCATAGTCTGGTTCAGCTCCAGCATATGCAGGGCCAATATCTCAGAGCCATGTTTCTTGGCCAGGGAAGTGGCAACTTTTAAAGCATATTCCGATTGTTCCGAAAAGTCGATAGGTACGATAATGTTTTTCATAAGTTGCGAATTTTAAATTCCCGAAAATCGGAAAACTGGTTCGTATTGTATTATACTGTCATGGAAAACAACCGGGTCTCGGGTGCCTTTCTATGTAGGAGAACGTCAAAGGCCATACAAATATTACGTATGAAGGGCCGGCCTTTTGTATTGACAATCAATTCATTGTGCCCAATTTGACCAATCCGTCAAACTGCATTTCCCGCAGCCTCTCCAAAACCGTTTCCAAATCTGGAAACCGAGCTTCTTCCGCTTCCCATGAGGTCTTGAAACGGCACATTAAATTTAGGATATGTCTTCGAATAATTTGGTCCTCATCGGTTAAAATATGTCCTCTATAAATAGGGATGATCCCATTATCTACCAAATGTGCATACTCTTCCAAACCCTTTACATTTTGGGCAAAACCGTACCAACTGTCCCCAATGCTCGATGCACCCAGTCCTATCATCAATTGGGTCTTGGAGGCCGTATAGCCCATAAAATTCCGGTGCAGGTTATTGCCCCGCATCGACGTGTACAGGCTATCACTGGTCAGCGCAAAATGATCCATGCCAATTTCTTTGTAACCTACTTCGGCCAAAAGTTGCCTGCCTTTCTCATATTGCGCACGTTTTTCGTCCGCCGTTGGCAAATCGGCATCCTTATAACCTCTTTGGCCATTCCCTTTCAACCAAGGCACATGTGCATAGCTGTAAAAAGCGATTCGGTCCGGCAAAAGTTCCTGGGTCTTCGCAATGGTTTCCTGAATGTGCTCCATACCTTGAAATGGAAGTCCAAAAATAATATCATGACCCACGGAAGTATAGCCAATTTCCCGTGCCCAGTTGGTTACATTTTTTACATTTTCAAACGGCTGTACTCTATTTATGGCCTTTTGAACGGTTTCATTATAATCCTGAACGCCATAACTTACACGCCTAAAACCTACTTCATACAATGCCAAAAGGTGTTCGCGCGTGGTATTATTGGGATGGCCCTCAAAACTAAATTCATAGGTTTCTGCCTTATCGGCCGTTCTGAAGATGCCATTTATCAGCCTTTTTAAATTCTCAGGGGAGAAAAAAGTGGGGGTTCCCCCACCCAAATGAAGCTCTTTGATATTGGGTCGTGCAGGAAAAATGTTGCAATAGAGTTTCCATTCCCTTAAAACCGAAGTAATATACGGACTCTCAACATCGTGCCGTTTGGTAATGCGTTTATGGCAGCCACAAAAAGTGCACATGCTCTCACAAAAAGGAAGGTGGATATAGAGACTTATACCTTCGGAAGCATTACTTTCATTGAAACTCCGTATCAAATTCAACTTCCATTGTTTCCCGGAAAAGGTATCCATATTCCAATAGGGCACCGTAGGGTAACTGGTATATCTGGGACCTGGAATATTATACTTCTGAACGAGACTTGGCATTGATATCTATAGTTTTCACAAAGCTAAATACCCTATAATTCTTGGAATATGATAATTGTCAGTTGACGCTAAATAATGTTTATCCTTTTTTCCCTGTGGTCTCTTTGTCGCGTTGGTTGCCAACGGGCAGGGTTCAAAATTTGCATCAATTTCCCTGCAGACAGCCAGCTTTTCACCGGTCATAAATTCATGATGGAAATTTGTGAATTGTTATTTGCCAAGTCACCTTCTTTCACCAAATTTTTATCCAGTCCTCGGGTAAATATGGCAAAAATTTGGTAGTGACTAATAGGCTATAGGGTTACCGAGGAACATACTGATTAGGTTATTCTGGTTTTTGGACAAAAAATTATCTCACGTTCATTCTTAGGTTTAGGATATGTAAAACAGTCCTAAGATTTGCAATGATTCCCATCTTTTTTAACCCCTAATTTTAATAGGAATGTTTCCATTAGGCACCATTTGGTAAAGGCTGATTGTAAAAGATTGACTCCTACAAATAACGTAAACCACAACCAATTAATATTCGCATAGATGGCCAATAACACACTTATTATGATGAAGGTGCCAGCTATGGCACGTATATATCTATTTATCATTTTAATTTGATTTTTCTATGTTTACAACTGCAATGTGCACCTTTGATAAGGTTACTTGTTTTAGGTTGAACTTGTCTACCTTATCAAACACCATTTCCACATTTTCCTTTTTTACAAAAGCGTAAAAGAGCGTGGAATCACTTTCGTTCATTTCGGTCGCGAACCAATTGCTCCTTACCGAATCCTCGGTCGAATCACGATACCCGATTACCTTTTTGTAAGAGAATGTTTTAACGTCCGAATCTTTGAGTATCTCCTTAATTTCCTTTTCGAATACCGAACTTGCCGTAATTATGAGTAGTTTCATTTTTCTTATTCTATTTAATCTTAGATTCTATTATTTCCTCTTCTTCAACTTCTGTATTCTCCCAATTTTTTCTTTCGGTCATATAATAAATCAATGGCACTACGATTAAAGTAAGTAAGGTCGAAACAATGGCGCCTGCTACCAATGATATTGCGAGCCCTTGAAAGATTGGGTCGAACAAAATGATGGAAGCACCTATAACAACGGCTCCGGTTGTCAATAAAATTGGAGTAGTCCGCACTGCTCCTGCATCAATGATTGCCTGCTTCAAGGGTATTCCGTCATTTAGCCGTATTTCTATAAAGTCTATGAGCAATACCGAATTTCGAACCATTACACCCGCTAGTGCTATCATACCAATAAATGAGGTGGCGGTAAAGAAAGCACCTAATATCCAGTGACCTAAAACAATGCCTACCAATGAAAGCGGAATTGCGACCATCATGACCATTGGGGTCCTAAAATTCTGGAACCAACCAACGATTAACATATATATGATGATGATAACCACTAAAAAGGCAGTTCCCAAATCTCGGAAAACCTCTAATGTTATTTGCCATTCACCATCCCATTTTACGGTAAAATCATCTTCGTCGGTTGGTTGGTCCATATATAGCTCATTTACAGAATAGCCTTCGGGCAATTTCATTTTTTGTAACTTCTCTTCCATTCCTAAAATAGCATACACCGGACTTTCCAAAACGCCAGCCATATCAGCCAACACGTAGACCACACGTTTTTGGTCTTTTCGATAAATGGACTTTTGCATGACCTCCTCTTTAACTTTTACCAAATCTTGGATAGAAACAACATTCCCTTGATCGCCTCTTATTTTTAAGTTTTGAATATCTTGTATAGAGGTCTTGTCCTTATCATCCAAAGCCAAAACGATTGCAACGTTGTTGTTTGAATTTTCGTCATACAGATTGGATATGGGATGTTCTTGGAGCAAATAGGTAAGATTGCCAACAATCTGTTGTGGGGCAATACCATTCAGCATGGCCTTTTCCTTATCAATTTCGAGTTTATATTCAATTTGGTCATCCTCCACCATCCAGTCGGCATCGACTATGTCTTCGGTACTTTCAAGGATGGATTTCACCTGAGCCGCTACCTTGATTTGTTCCTCATAGTTTGGGCCACCATAAACTTCAGCCACTAAAGTTGATAGAACTGGGGGGCCTGGTGGAACTTCCACAATTTTCACATTCGCGCCATATTTTTTTGATATTTTTTGTATTTCCGGGCGTACAATCTTGGCAATATCATGACTTTGCAGATGACGATCTTCCTTGTGCAATAAATTCACCTGAATATCGGCCATATTGCTTCCTCCACGAACATCATAATGACGTACCAGACCGTTAAAGGTAATAGGTGCCGATGCACCAATATAATTTTGGTAATCAACTACTTCGGGTACCGTAGATAGGTATTGGGCAATCTCCTTTGTAACGGCCGCCGTACGTTCCAATGTGGTACCTTCGGGCATATCAATGACTACTTGAAATTCATTCTTATTATCGAAAGGCAACATTTTCACGGCGACCGATTTCGTAAAGAACATCAATATTGATCCCAGTAGAAGTAAAACGGTAATTCCCATCATAACCCAACGCTTTTTGCTACTATCCAAAAAGGGTTGTTCAATTTTCTTGTAGATTTTATATACCCAACCGTTTTCTATACCTTTTTCTTCTTTAGATGCCTGCGCATCTTTTTCACGAAGCAAATGATAGCCTAGATATGGAGTTACGGTTAAGGCGACAAATAAAGAAAGTATCATAGCGATAGATGCTCCAATAGGCATTGGACTCATGTAAGGCCCCATCATTCCTGACACGAAGGCCATTGGTAAAATAGCCGCTATTACCGTGAATGTTGCCAAAATAGTAGGATTACCTACCTCATTAATCGCATAAATGGCAGCTTGTTTAAATGGCAAGCGTTTCATTTTAAAATGACGATGCATGTTTTCCGCAATGATGATACTATCATCAACTACAATCCCAACAACAAATACCAAGGCGAAAAGCGTAATTCGGTTCAAGGTGTATCCCAGCATATAATAACTGAACAAGGTTAAGGCAAAGGTTAAGGGTACGGAAAAGAAAACGACCAGTCCGCCTCTCCAACCCATTGCCAACATTACCAGTACCGTTACGGCCAAAATCGCGACCCCCAAGTGCATTAACAGTTCACTTACTTTGTGTGAGGCGGTTTCTCCATAATTACGGGTTACTTCTATATGTACATCGTTTGGAATAAGATTCTTTTTAATATGATCGATCTTATCCAATATTTTTTCGGAAATTTTCATGGCGTCGGCACCCTTAACTTTTGACACCGAAATTGTAACGGCAGGATATTCCGACTTGTAGCCGGAAAAATTCGAATTGGCTTTTCCATAGCCAAAAGAAACATAGTTTTTTGGTGATGATGGGCCATCTTGAATACTTGCAACCTGTTTTAAATAAATGGGCATGTTCTTGTTTACGCCCACGACCAATTGCTCCACATCTTCCGCCGTTTCTAAAAATTGGCCAGTGGTAATCAGATATTCTTGATCGTTGGAAACAAAACTGCCTGATTGCGAGCTTCCATTATTAGCCCGAACCATTTGCATGATGCCTAGGGCATCGACGCCGTTTTCAGCCATTTTATCCTTGTCCAGCACTACTTTGAGCACCCTATTTCGTCCACCAATCACGTTGGTAATGGAAACATCCTTTATTTTCTCGATTTCAGAGGTAACCTCCTCCCCTATTTGACGAATTTGAAAATCATCATAGTTTTCACTCCATAAGGTCAGGCCCAACATAGGTACATCATCAATGGATCGCGTTTTTACCATTGGGGGATAAACCCCTATCGGAAGCATTCCTTGATGTTTTGTCAGCTCATCGTATAACTTCACATAAGAGCGTTCTGTGTCCTCACCGACATAAAATTGGACGATAATCATGGCCTTGCCGTTCATTGCCATGCTGTGCACATGTTCAACACCCTTTATGTTCGAAATAATCTTTTCCAATGGTTCAACCACCCGACTTTCGACTTCTGTGGGATTTGCCCCGGGGTATCCGATCATTACATCGGCCATGGGCACATTGATCTGTGGTTCTTCTTCCCTGGGAATCAAAAACGAACTGTACACCCCGATGGCCATCAAAGCAACCATCAATAAAATGGTCAATTTCGAGTTGATGAAGAAATGCGCTATTTTACCTGATATACCTTCTTGCATGTTATTTTTTTTAATGCTTGCTTCTTGTCATTCCGAACGTCTCATTATGCTCAGAATGACAAGAGCTGTTTTTCACTTCTCTTGATTCTTATTTCTGTCTTACTATTATCAATTACATGCTCACCTTTGCACCATTGTACAACTTGCCATCTGCGGACACAATGTAGCTCTCGCCCGGTGCAAGTCCGGATAGAACCTCTACTTGGTCTCCAAAGGTCTTACCGGTTCGTAGCCATCTAAGCATAGCAACATTAGAATCGCCCACAGTGTAAATACCGGTCAATTGTCCTTGTTTTACCAAGGCCTCTTCAGGAACCAAGACACGGTCGGTGGTTACTGAATTTTCAGATCTCCCTATCGGAAACTGTACATTGACGAACATTCCTGAAAGGATTGAGTTATCGGTCGAGTCCAGATTGATTTTTACAAGATACTGACCACCCGTATTTTTAGAGGAACCACTAACTTCGCTTACTTTCCCTTGTAGCTTTTGATCTCTGGATTTCACCAAGACCAACACGGCCATTCCATTTTGTATATTTTGAATATCCGATTCGGAAACCATGGCGGTCACCTGTAATTTTGAAGGTGATTCAACACTGACCAACGGCATTCCTGGGTTGGCCATGTCGCCTTCCTTTACAAAAGTATTGGTAACAATTCCCGAAAAAGGGGCGGTAATATTGGTATATGAAAATTGCGCCATCACCTCGTTTTTCATTTGTTTGGCACCTTCTAAACCGGCCTTGGCCATTTCATAGCGAGAAGTCATATCGTCAAGCTCCTTTTCGGATGCACTTTGTTGATTGAAAAGAGCGACAAAGCGCTCATAATCTTTTTTGGCATTGTTATACCCGGCTGTCGCTTGTAAGATAGAAGCTTCTACTTGCGCTTTTTTAGCCTGAAGATCCGTATTCTGTAGGCTAGCCAATATTTGCCCGGCTTTAACCCTTTCTCCCATCTTTACGTACAGTTTTGTAACATAGCCCATCATCCGAGTGCTCACGTTGGCACTTTTTTCAGCTTCTATCTTACCACTCGCTGTCACAAATTGAGAAATATCACCAGTAGCCACGCTACCAACTTTAACAGCGACCGCAGGGGAATTATCGGTCACTGATTTGTGCTTTTCGCCACCACAACTTGCCAATAGTAAGGTCACCGTTAAAAGTGTTTGAGGTATATAATTATTCTTTTTCATGTCTATTTTTAATATTTAGTACTTAGTGAAAAGTATTTGGTTGTTTGTTCTCATTTAGTTAAAAATTGTACGTACGCCAATGCGTAATTATGCTGATATATTGTGCTGTAATATTCAAGTTGTTTTTGGGCATACTGGGTTTCTGACATGAGTAGTTCAGTCGTTTTTTCGAGTCCTTGTTGAAATCTGTTCGTACGTATTCGTAGGGATTCCTCCGATTGTTGCAAGGCTAGGGACGAAAGCTCCAAATTGTTTTTGGCATCTTGAAGCATCCTTTTTGCCCTATTTAGCTCTACTTGACTTTCAGATTTGTATTGTTCCAATTGCAATTTTGATTTCTCAAATTCAGCCTTACTTTTTTGTGCTTTCCCAAAGCGTTTACCACCTTCAAATATGTTCCATTGAAGTTGCGCTCCTATGAGATAGCCATCGGAATCTCCCTGAAATACCTCATTGTCGTGTAATTCATAAGTTCCAAAAGCGTTCAATCGTGGTAAAAGGCTCATTTTATCGGCCTTGTTCATTTGTTGATATGCTTTACTGGCCGATACCATGGCTTGTATATCCGATCGGTTTTCGGAAAGCTCTCCTGTTAATAGTTCACTGGTCATGATGCTCAATGAATCCGAAGGTTGAAGTATGGCATAGCTGGTATCGTTCATTAAAACCGATAGGTAGTTGGATGCGTTTAGAATATTGCTTTTGGCATATTGTAATTGATTTTCGATTTCCGTAACACGAACTTCGACGGCCAACACATCTGATTTTTGTAGGTAACCTTGCTCGAAGTTGTTGTTCGCGATGCGTTTGTTCTCCAAGGCCGTTGTCTTTACCTTTTCCAAAACTTCTATTGTTTTATAGGCCAATTGCAGCTGCATATACGCTTTGTCAATTTCAAGATCCATGTACTGTTCCAAGCGTTCGGATTGAAGTTTTGAAGCGTTCATTTTGGCTTTGGCCGCTCTCCTTTGGTACATACCATCCAAATTAAAGATCGGTTGTTGTACCTCAATTCGAGTGGCATAATCCTCAATCTGTCCCGGATTGTTCAGGAATGCCGGGTCGAAATCTGCAGGGGTCAGAATGGATTGGTTCAATTTAGAGCCAAAGGCCATCAGTGGATTCGTGGTAGCAATTCCGGTGTGTGATATGCCAATATTAGGTAATAAAACGGCATTGGATTGTCTATAATCTCCTTGGGCGGATAGAACATCTTGTTCTGATATCTTTAACGTGTTATTGCCTTCTTTTACTTTGGCAATCACTTCTGCTTTTGAGATCAAAACCGTTTCTTGTCCATGAGCGGTTTTAAACCCTGCTACAAAAACCATTGCTAATATTAGGTACTTCATCTTTATTGAATTATTTGGACAAAATTAGAGGGATGGAATTGACCTCGCAGTAACCAATGTTACCAAGTAACAATTCACAAAAAGGTTAATTTTATTTCTTGGTGTTGAACCAATATGCGATACCGGCCGACCAATAGAATGTACTTTTCAAATCTTCCGTTATTATCGTATCTTGAGTGGTAATAGTGGCACTACTTTGAGGAAACGCCATAATAGGCGTAAAGGAAAAAATGAATTGCTTGTGATAATACTGCAGTGGAAGACTCAATTCTATATTCAGAAAATTGAATTCTGACGCTTCCGTAATTTCTACAGTCGAAACTACCGAGGGTTGTGTGCCGCCGGATCCCTTTCCTTGACCCTTACGGTTGCCTAAACGACTGGTACTATAGTATTCTTGATAAAAATATTGGGATCCTCCATAAAATACTACGGTCGGATTGACCAAAAAGCTTTTGTCGTTGCTATGAAAAGTACGATCCAGCATTAAGCCACCAAAAAAATCGGGAGAACTGTTCTTGTTGAAGTAACTACTGGCAGATAAGGATACTTCGAATGTCTTGAAGTCATAGCTAAGGATACCCGTTATATTACCAACAATTTCCGACTGGACGTTATAGCTGTTTTCGTTAAAAAAATAAGCAGTTCCCGAAATGCCCCCACTTAGATTCTTTGCATCAAAAAGATACCCGGCCGTAATCAAAAACAAATCCACACGGTTCTCTTCAGAACTTGTCAGATAGGAACTAGAGACATCTGCAAAAAACCCGGATTTATCATAATATCCAAGGGATGGTAAAATATAAGGGGCTGCAATGGAATCCCGCCTGCCCATAAATACGGCATCGTTGATATAGCTAACATCGGCCAAAAAATACGATGGGTCATCGCTTGATTTTTCTTTCACGGATTTTGGGTTGTTTTGGGCCATCAGGCCAGTCGCGACAAGCGATACCATAATTGAACAAAATAAGAGTCGTATATTCATGGCCATTAGATTTAGATCAATAAAAAGAGAAATAAGGCCTTGCTGCAAATTTTGCAGCAAGGCCTTTTCTAAGAATTAATCGGCACTTTTCTTACCTACCTTTTTTTTAACTTTGGGTTTTTGAACACCTGGTTTCTTCATCACATTTTTTTGGAGAATCATTTTTCGCTGTTGGTACATGTTTTTGAAAATTGCACCCTGCATGTTGATACACTCTCCATCTTGAAGTCGCAATTGTTTTTGTTGTGCATTTCTGTAACTCCCATCAGGATTAACGACAGTTCCGTCCCCAAGATTAACTTGATTTGGAATTCGATTTTGCTCACGGTTTCTAATTTGAAAAACCTCCCCATCAATGAGCATTATCTGATACCTATTTTGATTCCGTTCCTGGATCTGGGCATCGGTCAGCCCTTTGTTCTCTTGCATTACCTTGTAGCGATACTGATATTCGTTTCGATATTGGACACCATCATTATCAAGGCATTCACCGTCCTTTAGACGCAACCGATCTCGGTCTCTAGTGGTATATGAGCCATCGGGACTCACCACGGTACCATCATTCAAAGTAATTGGATCTTGCAATCGAATTTGATCACGATCACGTATTTGGAGAACATCACCATCGACCAATATTAAACGGTCTTGGTCTTTATCCTGTATCCTGTCTTGATCTTGGGCTGTTAGCGATACAGTCCCTAAAACTACAACCGCCAATGATAAAAGTGCTTTTTTCATCTTCTTGATATTTAAAATTATTTATGGGACAAATATAGAATCTCAAAAAGGGGAATGAAATGACTTAAATCAGTTAAGCCCAATAAATATGGGGTTTTATGTAACATTTGTTACATAAAAAAGGCGTTCCGGTAAACCGGAACGCCAAAACAACAAACCAACTAAACTAGCTTTGCGACCAGTCTACTTTTCAGGATTTTTCACAAACATATTGAATAAAAGTCCACCCATAAATGCACCATATAAAGTACTATTAATGGGTTTTGATGTTATTGCACATGTGCCTGAGATACACCCTACTTTTGCATAATAAAAATAGCCGGCAATTGCACCGACCACAACTCCTAGTGCTGTTAACAAGATTGCTTTTTTCGTCATTTTACACTCACATTTCTGGTTCCTCCATGCCCCCCGGCAACAATGACCAGTATTTTGATACTTAACCAAATGAATTTGATGAATTGTATGATGGGGTTCATCATGACAAAGCGCTTTGATTTTGATATTCTTCTCATTTTCTTAATTTTTTGTTTCAAATTTCAAGTTGAACTTAAACTTAAAACTACTCTGGTATCACCCACCATAAGGGTCTCATTTTTGCCTTATAGATAAAGGCATAATGCAATGCAAGTTTCAACCAGTGTCCCGCGAGACCGATTTCGCCAAAAGTCTTACCCAGTTTTCTACCATGGGTGTCGGGGTATTTTTTAAAGTCCGGCACAATTGGATAGGTGGTAATACTGATGCCACTTCCTTTTGTCATCCCATATCCTGCTGATGCGATACATGCGGCACCCATGTTGCCCATAGATCCTTTATGCTTTAATCCCTTCTTTCCTTTTATGATGTCGATTATATTATCGGCCACTAATTTGGCAGTGATTCCCGAGGGCATTCCCGTTCTTGGTGGGGAAGGTGAAATTTGAGTACCGTTTTTACTGACCCTTGGCCTTGAAATTGGGTGTGGTGGCGCAAAAGCGATTCCTGGAGCGAATATGTTGTGATAAGAGGGATTTTGATATGTCTCTGGCCAATCTTGAACGCTCCATTCTTCATAGGGCCTGGGGGTGTAATCGGCGTCAACCACCATAAAACCTTTAAAAAGTTTATCGGTAATATCCTCCTGGTTTTTGGCAAAAGCCTTGAAACCATGCCCTGAAAAAGCAGGAATCAACATCGCAAAGTCATACGATTCCGATTTTTGCTCACCTTCCAAATTTTCATAGTGCGCAATGCCATCCCCAATATTATTAACACCTGCACCTAATATCCATTTAATGCCTCGGTCTTCGAAAACCATTTGCACCATCTCACTTGATTTCATGATATTGCTCCCGTAGCTCAGAAGCAATCCGTCCATACCAAAATCCCCCAGTTCATACTCGTTGGAAATCCATGTGATTTCTGCCTTCTCCCGCACCCCGTGCCTTCTCAGTTCTTGCTCCACGTTCAGAATATACTCAAAGGCTGCCCCTTGGCAAGTTGCCTTTGCATGACCGGTTCCTATCAATATTTTGGCCTTTGCTCCCTTTTTCATTTTTTGGATCAGTTCGTCCAGACCTTGCCAAGCATGTTCTGCATGTTCGTAGGTACAAACGGAATATACCTTGTTTGTCCCGGGCTTAAGGCCTTCAGTTTGCTCAAAGGCCAATTTTGGCCCAGTTGCATTGATTAAATAGTCATAGGTTACTTTTTCGGTTTTTCCTTTATCCTCACCAAGGATATATTCAACCGTTACATAGGGATTTCGAGTTTCCATATCTCCTTCCGGATGAAAAGTCGTTACCTTTGCCCGTTTGAATCCAATGCCCTTCTTTTTATAAAGTGGCGTAAGTGGAAAAAGTATGTCCTTGGGTTTCATTCGTCCGATACCCACCCAAATATTCGAGGGAATCCATTGATAATTGCCATTGGGCGATACCACTACTACTTCATGTTCTTTCGATAATTTTCTTCTAAGGTGGGATGCGGCCACATGACCTGCAATTCCTGCCCCCAACACTACTATTTTGGACATTCGATCTAAATTTGAATTAAAATTAAGCCCAATGATTCTAATTCAAAATGATAAGAATCATTCTATATGGTCCTAAATTGATGTTGGTAAAATTCAATGTTTTGCGAAGGCCCTACAGTAACTTTTGTTACGTAAGACATCGGAAGAAAATAGTTCGGTAAATTTGTGAAGATATGATGCCACTTGAATTACAGTAATTCAATGCTCGCCGTAACCTACATCATCCATCTTGCCCTTAAAAATACGGTATTGGACAATCATATAAATTACAACCAATACCAAGGCAATGATAAACCAATTAATTCCTATTGAGAGGCCATACTCGTGTGCCGCAACGTTGTAAATGGTCAATGAAGGATTGACTGTGTTGGTAGAAGGTAAAACATTGGGGAAAATCGATGCAGCTGTGGACGCAAATCCACCAAGTAAGAACATTGAGGAAAAAAGAAATCCTGTACCATCCTTCTTAAATGACCTGACCTTGAACAACCCAAACAAACCCGTAAAAGTGATTACGGGAAATACCAAGAGCCAATAGCTTTCAAAAAAATTGTGAAAAGGTTTTGGTTCAATAATATGCCATGAAAACAAGGAAACAATTACCAAGGCCAAAAGCACAAAGTTTAATCGAAAAGCGACCTCTTTTAGTTTTTCGTTTATGCCGGAGTTTGTCTTAAAAATTATCCAATTGGCACCGTGAATGGTAAGCGCCAAAACCCCGATAACCCCTAATAAAAGAGTAAACCAATCTATTATTCCCAGCTGTTCCCCTGCTGGGCTCAATGTAGGATTCCATAAGGGTAGAAAAAAGAAATGCGGTTCGTGGGCCGATACGCCATTTACAACCATTCCTAAATTTACACCTCGTACCACATTGCCGAGAGCGACCCCAAAAAACAACGCCAATAGAAAACTGGCAATGCCAAATGCTTTGTCCCAAACACTTTCCCAAAGCTTGTTATGTATTTGTCCGCGAAGTTCCAGACCAATTGCCCTGAAAATCAACAACCATAAAATCATCATCAACGGTAGGTAGAAACCGCTAAATGAAGAGGCGTAAAGGGTCGGGAACGCAAAAAACAATACGCCTCCAACAGCGATAAGCCATACTTCGTTCGCATCCCAAAATGGTCCTATGGCACTGGTAATCGCTTTTTTGTCTTTTTCGGTTTTTGCAAAAAATAAGTGAACTATACCAGCCCCAAAATCATAGCCATCAAGAACCACATAGATGGCAAGCATACTCATTAAGACGATGTACCAAAATAGTTCCATAATTTATGATTTTAAGGTTTCAGGGCCTTTATTGATGATTTTTCCAACTAACATCAAGAACAACATACCAAGTAGAAGGTATAGACCAACAAACCCCAATAGAGTAAACAATGTATTACCTGCTGATACCGTTGGTGATGCCCCTTCAGACGTTCTCAATAAATTGTAAACCAGCCAAGGCTGTCGTCCGAGCTCCGCAGTGTACCATCCTGTTGTATTTGCGATATACGGAAAAGGCAACATAAATAGGAGTGACCATAAAACCCATTTTGTGGTAAAAAGTTTTTTGCGCCAAAGCTGAATTGCAGCAAACAGCATCAACCCTATAAATAAAGTGCCAAGACCAACCATGATATGATAGGCATAGTAAAGCCCCGGAATATTTGTGGGATAAATGCTTTCATCAAATTCGTTCAAACCCTTGATCTGCGCATCCCATCGTTGATAAGTCAAGAAGCTCAATACATTGGGAACCGCTATTTTATTATCAAGTTTTTTGTTTTCTGTATCTGGTTGACCTATCAAAACAATTTCAGAACCACCATCAACCGTTTCAAAAAGCCCTTCCATGGCCGCAAAAGTTACAGGTTGGTGCTTAACCACGTTTTTTGCGATCCAATCACCGGTTGGGAAAGCCACTAAAACTGATGAAACCAGTCCAAATAGTACGCCTGTTTTTACAAAGAGCTTTCCAAAATCACTGTGCTTGTTATTTAAAATATAAAACGCACCAATAGCCGCCATTACAAAAGATGCCGTTACAATTGAGGCCAACTGGTTGTGTAAATAGGAAGGCCATAACCACGGATTTGAAAATAATGCGGCGAAGTTGTTCAGCACGAATTTTCCGTTTTCCAAAATTTCGAAACCGACGGGATGCTGCATCCAGGAATGAGTGGCTATGATCAAAAAACCACTTGCCCATGAGCCTAGAAAGACCAAAAATCCTGTTAGGAAATGCAATTTTTGTCCCATCAGTTTTTCGCCGAAAAGGAATAATCCTAAAAATGAGGATTCCAAAAAGAAAGAAAACATTCCTTCCATGGCCAATGTCTGACCAATGATTCCGCCTGTTAATTCGGAAAACTTGGCCCAATTGGTCCCGAACTGAAACTCCATCGGAATTCCCGTAACCACGCCCATGGCGAAGTTAAGGGCGAAAATTTTCATCCAGAATTTCGCGCCATCATTGTATATTGAAATTTGTGTTCTTAGGAATTTCCATTTAAAATAGACGATCAACAAAGACAGGCCCATGGTCAACTGCGGAAAGAGATAATGAAAGGTTATAGTAAATGCAAACTGCATTCTATCATAAAACAGCATATCTTCCATGCGCCAAATAGTTTGGTGAATTATTTTGTATATCCCACAATTTTACAAAGTTCGATAATTCCGCTTCGAAAAACGTGATGTTAATTTTTACAAATCAACAACTTTCAAATGGTATCGGCCAAGTTCAAGTTTCTTCATGTTTTCCAATTTTTTTAACAAGCGTGAAATTACGACCCTTGAGGTATGAAGTTCATAGGCGATTTCTTGATGAGTGCTATTAATCGTATTGTTTCCAGTAACCCTTGCCTTGTCTTTTAAATACTTCAACAACCGTTCATCCATCTTAAGGAACGCAATACTGTCTAAAGTTTCCATCATTTCGTTGAGTCGGTTGTTATAGCTTTCTAAAATGAAATTGCGCCAACTTGGGTATTTGGCCATCCATTCTTCCATTTTTTCAATAGGAACCATTATTAGTTTTGCATCTGTTTCGGAAACGGCCCGTATTTCACTCTTTTTGTGACCAACACAGCAGCTTAAAGTCATTGCACAGGTATCACCGTTCTCTAGAAAATAGAGCAATAATTCGTCCCCGTTATTATCCTCTCGAAGGATTTTAATTACTCCCGAGACCAATAAGGGCATTGATTTGATATATTCCCCAATTTCGATCAACTTATGGCCTTCAGGAATTTCCTTGTAGGTAGCAACTTGATTGATATCGTTGATCAGTGCATCCTCAAAAATATGACCGTAGTTTTCTTTAAGTTCTTTGATCATTTCGTGAATGGATTATTATTGATTTCCTTGCCTAAGATACACCTTGGTAAAACATGTTGGGCTCTTTAAACTAAGAGAAGGTGAAAATCCTGCCTTATTTCTGTAGAAAGGCCAATACAGGGGTTAGACATCTTTGCCTTTCATCATTTTATTCCAATATAAATAGGGTAAACCATATTTTTTTAGGATCCACAAACGCCAGTGTTCCATAGAACTGTCAAAGACAAACAGTCGCTTGAGTTTCGGATCTGGGATAAAATTGTTTTTATAGTCAAATTCGGCCAAGACCATTTTTCCGTAATCCGTCACCAGAGGACATGAGGAATATCCATTGTAAGCCTTGCGACCCAAGGTATGCTGGGTTATCAATAAACTTATGTTATCTACTACAACGGGTACCTGTTTTCGAATGGCAGCCCCTGTTTTTGCGGTAGGCAAAGCAGCAACATCGCCCAAACTAAAAATATTAGGGTATTTGGTATGCTGCATGGTCTGGTGGTTTACATCTACCCAACCGGCCTCATTTACCAAACTTGATTCCCCCACAAATTTTGGTGCCACAGATGGCGGTGCCGTATGTAGCATGTCATAATGAATGCCATACCTGTTACCTTCAACGATTACCTTGACATTTTTGTAATTATATTGAAATGATTCATCCAATTTCAATTCTTGGTCTCGATCACCGGTCAAAACAACGCAGCCACCGGCATTAATTTCTTTGCCCATTTCATACCAGGCAATTTGCTTCTCGCCATCTACCGCAACGAGCTTGTGGTGAAATCGAAGGTTGATATCTTTTCTATCGACCACTTCCATTAAAGTCTTGGCAATTTCTTTTACGCCAAAAATAACGGTGCCCCCGGTAGCAAAAACAATATCGGTCCTTTTTCTAGCACCGCTTTTTCGGAAATAACTGTCTGCCAAATACATTATTTTTTGTGGGGCACCTCCACATTTTATAGGCGTAGTAGGTTGTGTGAACAAGGCGGTGCCGCCCTTAAAATTTTTGATTACCTCCCAGGTATGTTTCGGATTCGTATAATTGCTGCAAACTACACCTTTATCCATTGCCTCCCCTAATCCGGGCACTAGACTGAAATCATAAGTGAGACCGGGTGCAACCACTAAATACTCGTAAGTGATTTTTCCGCTTGATTTTGTGGAAATGGAATTATGTTCCGGGTCAAAACCGGTAGCGAAATCTTTTATCCATTCCACCTTTTTGGGCATTACGGTTGACATGGGTCTAACCGTTTTGTCAAAATTGTAGGTGCCAGCACCCACCAATGTCCATGCAGGTTGGTAGTAATGGGTATCAGACGGTTCAATTATGGCAATGTCAAAACCTTTGTTCCTTTTTAAAAATTGGGCTGCGACCATGATACCGGCGGTACCACCTCCTACAATGACAATTTGGTAGTCTGCTTTCATTTGAAGACATATTTTAGTGATATGCTAAAAATAAACCCAATTGTATTCAAATAGAGTAACAAATGTTACACAAAAAAGCAAATCTGACAATCCGAGTGTTTGAAGGCCTTACTTTTCCGTTTCAAAATCAATGGCCCATAGCCCCCTAACTTCATTGTCATCATACCCTATTGCTTTGTCGTTCGGGTATAAGTTTTTGATGCTCGCCAATGTTTCAGGTGTAATTTGTTCATTTGGTTTACCATGACATTGCAGGCACATTGCCGTTGTTAAAATGGGATAGTAGAAATGAACCTCTTCGTTTGTTATTTTGACCATGGCTTCTAACTCAACACCCGAGGAAACCAATTTCTTATAATAATTTATATAGCCCAATTCAGCTTCGGTTGCCAAATTATTTGAATTTCTGGGCCGATCGCTGACGCGCCTTATTACGGCATTGTTCATTACCGACATGCTATCTGTTAGACCAATTGCCTTTAAATTGCAGAATTTAATAGCTCCAGCGGGACCATCTTGCGTTATGGCCCGGATTAGGTTTTTGCCCAAAGCGGCTTGTGTGGATTTTGCATAACCGAGGCCTTTTTCCGAATAGGTGGTATGAAACAGTGGTAAGTCCCATCCTTGAAAGACTCCCGTTCCATTGGCAATATCCTTTCGATAACGATTCTCAAATTCAGGGTTGAGCCATTCAGGTCTTTCTATTTCATTATCATACAAATACTCGGCAACCAGTCTTATGGTTTCTTCGGGATGGGGCATATAGGGCATACTTCCGAACTTTTTATGTGCACCCGGCATTTTAGTTGATTCCAGGGGATCGTTGACCCAATTGAGCAAGGCATCAGAGAATTCTTTTTTTGAAGTATTGGAATCTATATAGTGCATTTTGATAACAACCATGGGCGGCGCTATCATGTTTGTCCGTGTTGCTTTTGGATCATGACAGACATAACATTCATTTTCCAAAATTGTCTTTCCTGGATGTTCTTGATCTAGGGTGGAGATTTCATCTCTTGATGTTTCCTCATCCCTTGTGGGCAATTCGCTCTTATGACCGTTCTTGCAGCCTGCCATTGCCAATAATAACAGAATAATATTCAAATGTTTCATACATGAAGGTTTTTTGGTTTGAACACCCCCTTTGGAACGCAATCAAGTGATATCGGAAATTTCCGATCGGAAAAAACCTAAACTAGGGACGGGTCAATTTGCCGGTTGCGCAACTAACAAAAGAAGCAGCCTTTGCAGTCATAGAATTTTTATGATCTATTGAAGGATATCCCAGTGCCTTTAACTTATCCTTTACCAAAAGGGCTACTTGGCTGTTGTCATGCACAAAAGAGACCGTTGAGGATTCCACATCCACTTTTACGTCGGAAACATATTCCATACCAGCTAACTTTGAGGTAATTGTTTTGGCACAGCCACCACATTTTAGGTTCTGTACGATTATTGTTGTTTTCATTGTATTGAGTTCAATTATTGATGGTTTTAAATTCCCATTTAACCAAAGCGGTGACCAACTACAGGTATTTTGCGAATGGGGTTTTAGTCTTATTGAAGAAAGCTTACGGCCTATTTCCATCTAAGGTAGCCCCCCTTTAAATCATAGATTTTTGTAAAACCCATATCTATTAGTCTTTTAGCGGCTTTTTGACTTCTTGCCCCTGATCGGCAATAGAGAAATACGGGTTCATTTTTATTCAACTTTTCAAACAACTTTGTGAAACTCGACACATTGAAAAAATCGATATTGATCGCATTTTTGATATGACCACCTTGATACTCGTTGGCAGTGCGGACATCTACCAATTGTACTTTGTTACCCGTTATGGCCGCGGCATAAGTATGGGTATCTAATATCTCAATATGATTTGATGAGTCCTTTTTCGTCCCGAAAAGGGCGCTTAATAATGACATTATTTTAGTTTTAAAATGTTACAAATAGAATTTACAAAAAGGAAACGGCCCTATTCCTTACGGCCGTTTCCTCAAACAACCAACCAAAAAATCAATTAAAATTCAATTCTTTTTTAACCAGATAAAAGTCTATCATTTCAATTGATTCATCCTTTATCCTTGCGTTCATTTCATCCAATGTTTTTGGTGGGGGAACAATGACTTTATCACCTTTTTTCCAATCCAAAGGCATGGCGACCTTGTACTTGTCAGAAATTTGCAGGGCTTCTAAGACCCTTAAAATTTCATCCATATTTCTACCCACATTCAAAGGGTAATACATGATCAACCGAATTTTTTTAGAGGGATCAATAAAGAATACAGCCCGTACTGCAGCCGTTTCACTTTCATTTGGCTGTAGCATTCCGTATAGCTTGGACACCTTCATGTCAATATCCGCTATGATGGGAAAATCGAAATACACCCCTGTTTTTTCCCGAACATTGTTCACCCATCCCAGATGTGCATGTACACTATCAATGCTAAGTCCCAAAAGCTCGGTATTTAATATATCGAATTCTTTTTTCCGGATCGCGAAGCCACTCATTTCGGTCGTACACACCGGGGTAAAATCGGCAGGATGGGAAAACATGACCAGCCATTTGTCTTTGGCGTAATTTGATAGTTTTATCTTGCCCTTGGTCGTAATTGCCTCAAAATCTGGGGCCATGTCACCAATTCGAGGTGTTTGTATTGTTTTTATTTCCGTTGTTTCCATTATTGAATTGTTTATTGTTAATTGGTTGGAACGGCGTATTCAATGCAGTTCCGAATTTACTTTTATAGCAATGTCGTTGGGCAAACATAATCCGATATGCTTACGTTCGTTTTTTTTATTTCATCAAAACCCCCGATAATATCGACCAAATCGTCCCAGCCTCTTTGTTTTAAAATTGAAGCGGCGATCATACTGCGATATCCTCCCGCGCAATGCAGTACAAAAGGCCTGTCTTTTGGAAACTCGGCCAAATGTTGGTTGATTTCATTCAATGGTACATTGATGGCACCTATTACATGCTCTGAATCAAATTCGCTTTTCTTGCGCACATCCACAATCAAGGGCTTCTCGGATTTATAGGCCGCCTCCATTTCCCCAGGAGTTATTCTGCCTACTGTTTCAAATTCCTTACCTGCGCTTTTCCATGCGTCAAATCCACCTTTTATATAACCGATAGTGCCATCATAGCCTACCCTGGAAAGTCTTGTAATGGCTTCTTCTTGTCTATCAGGATATGTTATCAGCAGAATTTCCTGTCTCACGTCCGGGATCATTTCACCGACCCATTGTGCAAAACTTCCGTCCAGTCCAATGTTAATGCTATTGGGGATAAAGCCATTGGCAAAATCATTGGCGTCCCTTGTGTCCAACATCAGGGCTCCGGTCTCGTTGGCCGCGGCTTCAAAGGCCTCGACTGACAAGGGGGTCTTGGCTCGGTGCATAACAGCGTCCAGACTGTCATAACCCCTAATGTTCATCAGGACATTTTGGGGAAAATAGCCGGGTGGGGTGGTCAGCCCGGTCAAAAGCTCCTTTGTGAATTCCTCTTTTGTCATATCTTCACGGAGGGCATAATTTGTTTTCTTTTGATGTCCCAGGGTGTCAGTAGTATCTTTGCTCATCATTTTCCCACAAGCAGAGCCTGCACCATGATTGGGATATACAATTAAATCATCACTTAACGGCATAATCTTATTTCGTAATGAATCGAACAAATGGCCCGCCAATTTTTCCTCGGTCAGGTCGGCAACTACATGCTGTGCCAGGTCTGGCCTCCCCACATCTCCTATGAATAAGGTATCACCTGTAATGATACCGTGCTCTTTACCATTTTCATCAATTAAAAGATAGGTCGTACTTTCCATGGTATGCCCAGGGGTGTGTATGGCCTTGACCTTGTAAGCACCAATTTTAAAAATCTGATTGTCTTCAGCTACAATTGCGTCGTAACCTGGTTTTGCGGTCGGTCCAAAACTATCTGGGCTCCCGTCTTTTTCTTTAAATCAAGATGGCCGCTGACAAAATCTGCATGAAAATGGGTTTCGAATACATAGGTTATCCTGGCCTTGTCTTTTTTTGCCTTGTCTATATAAGGTTGTACTTCCCGAAGTGGGTCAAAAATGGCAGCTTCGCCCTTACTTTCCAAATAGTAAGCGGCGTGGGCCAAACATCCCGTATAAATCTGTTCTACGTGCATAGCGATCTATTTTTTTATTTACTAATGCTATAAATTTACAAGGCTATGAAAGATTGCACAGTAACCTATGTTACAAAGCTCGATTTTAATAGGGTCGAATAAAATGACATTCGTCATTTAAGTCAATTCCAAATCTCCCGGGTAATTGGTCAGGTTGCATGGGAGCAATCAAATTTTTCAACACCGAAGAGAATCTTGTGGAAGCCGATTTCCTTTCGGTGATGGGTAGGTACGGATGAAAATTGAAATTTACCCTTGCATTTATTCTGCCAGCACCTTTTTTAGCTTGGCGAGTAAAATCAGTTCAGATTTGTTCTTATCTGCAAAAGACGATGCGATACCATCGGCCGTTTTCCAAATAAGTTGCCTGATTTGGTCGTCGAATGATTTTCGGTGATCTTTAAAGAAATCTACAAATTCTTGATAATAGATATCGCCTTCCCTTCCTTCCGCATATAACCAGTCAAAAACAATCTCAATTTGATAGGCGGCATCGGTATCATATGCATCTTGTACTTTATCCAAGTGCAGCCAAAATTTTTGGACATCAGTCTTTAGTTTTGCTATTTCACTTGGCCTCACTTTTTTATCGGCCATGGCAATGGCATAAAACAACTTTCCCAGATTTTGGTACAGCTTATTGCCTATTCTCTCAGAATATTTCATGTTTTTCGAATTTAAGTTTAAAGTGCCAAACCTGTTCTTGAATAATATGGGGATTCTTTTACGTTATCGGTGACCTGGGTTCGCAATGCAAAATAGGGTATCCAATACGTCGAAGCTCCCGTTTTGCTTTTTCCAGGGCTACAACACTATCATAGACAAAGGTAACGGTCCGGTTTTCCATATCTATATTTAAAATACGGACATCCAATATTCGACTTATATTTCTGAGTATTAGATTCTGACTAATTTCTTTTTTTGAATCCTGGACTTTGGCTATTGTTCTCATATGACATCCTATTTGAATTGGGATTTCAATCTATAATAAATTATATTAAATTAAAATGACCTTCGTCATACTGGAAAACTTTTAACTTTGATTGTTTTGCGATAAAGTATTTGGCCATGGAAAATAATTTTGTTTTAGGGATAGATCTCGGCGGTACCGAAACGAAATTGGGATTGGTTTCCAAGGAGGGAAAAATTATGACCAAGACCAAATTCCGAACCCGAGCCATGAATTCCTTTGACGGCTTTTTGAAGGAGTTATTTGCGGAGGCTACAACCCTTATGAGGGCCTTGCCATCAAATCAGAAAGTTATAGGGATAGGTATAGGTGCCCCAAATGCGAATTCAAGAAGTGGTCATATGGAACATGCGCCGAATTTTAAATGGGGCGATAAGGTTCCCTTGAGTTCCAGCGTTCATGAGACTTTTCAGCTACCGGTATTTATTGCCAACGATGCCAATGCCTCGGCTTTGGGAGAGTTGAAATTTGGAATGGGCAGGGATATGCGCAATTTTGTGGTACTTACATTGGGAACGGGTCTCGGTAGCGGCATTATATCAAATGGTGAATTGCTGATTGGCGAGCATGGCATGGCAGGGGAATTGGGCCATGTCAATGTGAACTCAGAAGAAAATGCGAGACAATGTAACTGCGGCCTGAAAGGATGTTTGGAAACCTATGTTTCAGTAACAGGTATGCGAAGAACCATTTTTGAACTTATTTCTGAAATGACAGATGATTCAATCCTGCGAAGTATTAGTTTTGAGAACATAACAGGTGAAATTATTTCGGATGCCGCCTTAAATGGAGACCCGATTGCCCTGAGGGCTTTTGACCAAACGGGAAAAATACTTGGAATTCAAATTGCCGATACGGCCGCTCATTTGGATCCAGAAGCTTTTATTCTTTTAGGTGGCCTTACCAAAGCAGGTGACATACTTCTTAGGCCTATCTTGGAGCATATGAACAATAACCTGTTTGTCGCTTATAAGAACAAGATAAAGGTGCTCATTTCTGAAACGCCGGGAGACAATGCCGTTTTGGGGCCAGCGGCCTTGGCATGGCAAAGCTTGGGAACAGTATAAGGGAAAGGAAAATGCTATTTCTTCAGTATATTTTCCAAATGGTTTGAGTCCAAAACATGTTCGGTTATAGAAAATAACTGTTTTCTGTTGGCTCGGACCCTTTTACAAAGAGGGCTATCTCCTCTTCCAAGTCTTGATGTTCTTGACGAAATAAAGAGGAATCGTTCTTAAAAGACCCATCAAGTAGGTCGGCCAAATGTGAAAGGTGTTTTTGAATTTTTTCGAACAGAAGGTCACATTCCTTGGAATCTTCCAAAATACTGATGCCTACTTTTTGTATTGAATCCAGGCTATCTTCTTTGGTAATCCAAATAAAATATTTATCGATAAGATGGTGCAAAAATCTTAAATCGTCCCTGTAAAACAGGACATCGTTTTTCCAATGTTCTGTTAAAATATAAAGTTCTTGCCAGTTGATTTCTTGTTTGTAATTAGTTTTGGGTATTGACCTTGATTCGCTCATATCCTTGATTTAAAAGTCCGTTCAAAACTAGAACGATCCTTTAATTCCAAAAATGATTTATATCATATCAATTTGGCAGTGTCGTTTGATTTTTGAAAATCCAAAAAAGAAAGCCTTGCTATTCATAGATTCGAAGCCGATTTTGCAATCTGATTATTTCATTTTGCATCACATTGATACGATCTAATAGTTGGGCAATAACCTCAACACCTTCCAAATTAATATCCAGATCTATGTGCAAGCGGAGAATCTTTTCTACCCTTGGCAATTCGGTTAGACGAATGTACCATTGGTTTTGTTTTTCAACAATATCCAAAAGCCCGTATTCCCTGAGTTCAATTAGTAGATCATTTGAAATGTTATGCCCTGTACAAAGGTCCGTTACGGATATAAAACCTGTCAAGCTCATAGTTTGGCGTTTTTGATGGACTGTAATTCGTGAAATAGTGCTTTTTCCTTCTCTGTCAAATTTGATGGGTTTTTGATACTATAGGTAATAAAAAGGTCTCCGAAATGCCCTTCCTTTTTATAAACCGGAAAACCCTTGCCCTTTAGCTTTACGGACGTCCCATTTTGGGTTTCTGGCTTCACCTTTAATTTGGCCTTGCCATCAAATGTATCAACCATCAATTCACCACCTAACATTGCCGTATAAAGATCAAGATCTACATTTTTGTATAAGTTGATTCCGTCCCTTTTGAATGAAGTATTGTTTTCTATTACAAAGGTTATGTAAAGGTCTCCTTTGGGTCCACCGTTTTGACCTGGTCCCCCATGCCCGGTTATTTTGATGGTCTGACCGTTTTCGATGCCTGCGGGTATTGTGATCCGAATGCTTTTGCCATTCACGGTAAGCGTGTTTTTTTTGGTTGTGAATACTTCTGTCAAGGGCAATCTCAATTCTGCATTAAAGTCTTGTCCACGAAATTTCACCTGTCGTCCGCCTGAAAAGCCCCCTGCTCCCCTACTGGTACCTCCGAACATAGACTCAAAAAAATCGGAAAAATCATGACCGCCAAATTCACCTGAAGGTTCTTGCCCTGAAGTCCTTTGAGATCCTTGCTGCCTTCGTGCTCTTTCAAATTCTTCGGCATGTTGCCAATCTTTTCCATATTGATCGTACTTTTTACGGTTTTCAGGATGGCTTAGCACCTCATTGGCCTCATTGATTTCTTTAAATTTTTGCTCAGAGGCCAAGTCGTTGGGGTTTACATCGGGGTGGTACTTTCGGGCCAACTTGCGATAGGCAGACTTTATTTCTTTCTCGGTCGCATTTTTAGAAACACCAAGAACTTTGTAATAATCAATATATTCCATTTATAAAAAGTGATACTATTTAATTGGTTTGGTTAATGATGTAATTTCACAAAACTAGAGGACCTTTTACAATTTCTTAATGACCTTAATCATATTCCAATATAGGTTCAAAGCCTAAAGGACCTGTCGACTTCTTAAAGTAAGTTATAATTTACAATATCTATTTCTTTTGCTGACTATTGCGATTAAATTAATATTTAAAAATATTTTTAATGGTTACCTTTAGACATGCACATTTTCGAAAAGAGTAGCAATATTTTCAATTTACTATCAGAAGCCATTTCAGAGGGTATTTTGGTGGTAAACCAGGCGCAAATTATTGTTGCAACGAATAGTATTACGAATGAAATGTTTGGCTATTCCAAAGATGAATTAAAAGGCAAACCTTTACAAACCCTCATTCCCGAAATTTTTCATAAAACACATCAAAAACATATTGACAAGTATTATCAAAAAAAGGACCAGAGGCGTATGGCGCAGGGAAGGGAACTTTTTGGCCAACGTAAGAATGGGGATCAATTTCCCTTGGAAATTGGTTTGAATCCGTTCTATCTTTATGAAAATAGCTATGTTTTGGCCTTGATCAGGGATGTCACTAGTATAAAGGATAAGGAACGGGAAATAAGGGAATTGAACGCAGACCTCGAGAAGAGAATTGAGGAAAGGACCCATGAACTTGAGGATACCGTTCAAATGCTCAAAAACGAAATAGAATTGCGAGTTGAGGCAGAATCGAAAATCAAAAATGCACTTGAAAAGGAAAAGGAACTAAACGAATTGAAGACTAAGTTTCTGTCTTTGGTTTCGCATGAGTTCAAAACACCTTTAAGTGGAATTTTAACATCGGCCACATTGATCCGTAAATACCCTAATACCGATCAGCAGGATAAAAGGGACAAATATTTGAACACTATAATCGGGGAAGTAAAACATTTGAACACCATGCTAACCGATTTCCTTTCGGTTGAAAGTCTTGAAAAAGGGAAAGAGGTGTATAGATTTGTGGATTTCTCATTAAGCAAAGTTGTAAATGAAGTGGTTTATAGTACAAATATGTTGCTCAAGAGCGGCCAGAATATAAGATATCCCCAAAATATCGATGACATTACCATTCATTTTGATGAAAAGATCGTCATGCTAATTTTGAACAATCTACTTTACAACGCCGTAAAATATTCTCCAGAGGATACTGAAATCGATTTTCAAATTGATGTTTCAAACGATAAAATAATCTTCAGGATAATCGACCAAGGAATAGGTATTCCCAAAGCTGATCAAAAACACATATTCGAACGTTATTTTAGGGCAGAAAATGCTTTGTTGACACAAGGTACGGGTATTGGGCTTAATATTATCAAGGGCCATTTGGAGAATTTAGGGGGGGAAATCCACTTTAAGAGCGAGGAAAATAAGGGCAGTACATTTATTGTTGAAATTCCATTATCATAGTATAAAACCCATTTTATAATCAAATCCCGGACACTACAAAAAGACTAAAAATGAAAAAAGTTTTATTAATTGAGGATGATAGGGTTTTAAGGGAGAACACAGCGGAGCTACTAGAGCTTAATAACTATAAAGTTTTTACTGCCCCCGATGGCCAAAAAGGCCTAGATACGCTAAAAGTTGGCATTCCAGATATTATCATTTGCGATATTATGATGCCCGAATTGGATGGTTATGGAGTACTGGAAGCACTTTCGAAAAATGATATTACGAAAAAAATACCGTTTATTTTTCTTTCTGCAAAGACCGAAAGAAAAGATGTTCGAAAGGGGATGGAGTTGGGAGCCGATGACTATCTGACCAAGCCATTTGAAGAATCGGAACTTATTGGTGCAATTGAAAGTAGGTTGACAAAGGTTGCAATTCTGAAAGAGATTGGCGTAGGCAATGAATTGCCCGATACAAGACCAAATATGGGCATGAGAACCATTAATGATCTTAAGAACCATATTGATGACAATGGAGAGGAACTAAGTTTTGATACAGGTGAAATCATTTATCGTGAAGGGAAGTATCCCAATATGGTATTTCTCGTTATCAAAGGCGTGGTAAAGACCCACAAGCTAGATGAAATGGGCAAAGAGCTTATAACCGGCATATATAAACCAGATGATTTCTTTGGATTTACCTCTTTCACTGAAAATATGCCATACGCCGAGTCGGCTTCGGCACTGGAAAAAACGGAATTGGTTGGGCTACCAAAGGAAGAACTTAGAAAACTTCTGGATGAAAATCATGATTTGTCAATGGTTTTAATTCAGATGCTTTCAGAAAATTTAGCCGAAACAAAGGAGCAACTATTGCAAATGGCATATGGGCTGGCTGAAAAAAAACGGCAGGCACCCTTTTAAAATTTGCAGAACGTCTTAAAAAGGACTCCGAAGGGAATATTCATATTCTGCGAAGCGATCTTGCCAGTGTGGCCGGTATGGCTACAGAGACGCTAATCAGAACGCTATCATCTTTCAAGAAGGAAGGCCTTATTAGAATAGAGGAGCGCAACATTAAAATTTTGAACGAAGACCAGCTGCGAAGAATTAGCTAAGGCTTATATATTAAAATTTTGAAAATGTAAACTGATCATTATCATTTAGCACTTGCCTCTTTCAGATTACTTTTATGCCATAAACAAAACTCAAATTGGCATGAAGCACATTTTAATTCCTACCGATTTTTCAGAAAATTCATGGAATGCCATTAAATACGGTATGGAATTATTTAAAAAATCGCGATGCACTTTTTATTTGTTACATATTGATCCTATTGCGCCATTTTCAGGAGAAGGTACCTCTATGCATGCCGCATCCCAGAATTTTGAGGATTATGTCCTAAAGGAAAGCAAACAAAGGCTGGAGGACTTACTTGACAGGATTCGGAAACTACCCTTTAACACTAAGCATACTTTCATTACAATGGCAATACACGATTTTTTTGTAGACGCCATTAAGCGGGAATCCGAGGACAAAAAAATAGACCTTATAATAATGGGCACCAAAGGTGCAACTGGCTTGAAAAAGGCCACCATTGGGAGCAATACGGCAGACGTTATAGTGAAAATAAAGTGTCCACTGTTAGCTGTGCCCGAAGATGCAAAATTTGAGGGCCTAAGGGAAATCGCATTTCCAACCGATTATCACATAAATTATGAAATCAGGGTTTTGAATACCTTGATTTCCGTGGCTTCTATTCATAAATCTGTTCTACGCGTGCTCCACACTTCATTGAAAGGGGAAGAATTGAGCACCCAGCAGCTGAAAAACAAGGATTTCCTAGACGATTATCTTGTTGACGTGGAACATAGCTTTCATTCACTGACAGGTACAAAGCTTGAAACCTCCGTTCAATGCTTTACTGAAAGTAGGGATATTGATATGATTGCAATGGTAGCGAAGAATTTGAACTTTTTTCAAAGAATATTGTTCAGGCCAACCGTGGAGGAAATAAGTTACCATACGAAAGTACCGTTCTTGGTACTACATGAGTAGAACTACTGACCTTTTTGAATATTCTTTTGTTATTTTCAAAATCTGCCTTGGACTAGGATTCAATTAAATATACGGTTGGATTTCCTTAATGATCTCATTTTTCTGAATGAGACCTGACTGTTGCCAAAGCGGTTTTCCTTCTTTAAAAAGTATCATCATGGGTACCCCTTTAACATGATACCTTTGTGCCAAGGATTGATTTTTATCCACATCTATTTTGACAATCTTCACCAATGGCCCCATTTCGTCCTTAACTTGTTTTAATATAGGAGCCAACATTTTACATGGCCCGCACCATTCAGCAAAAAAATCGATCAGTACAGGTGTTTTTGAGTCTATAATTTCTTGAAAACTACTCTTCATATCGCATATTGTTTACTTCACAAATTTACAAAAATGGCATTTAGTCCAACTGATCAAAATCATGGCATACTCCTATTTACATAAGTACTTTTGATTTGATCACTAAACAAAAAGGAATGAGAAAAGTATTGATTCCGACCGATTTTTCCGATAATGCCTTTAATGCATTAAAATATGCCTGTCAAGTTTTTAAATATGAAAAGAGCGAATTCTTCATTCTTCATGCTTATGCCGATGAGGTATATGCGAAGGGTGTTTTAATGGAAAGAAATTTATTTGACGATTTGAAGAACGCCACGCTCGCAAATTCCGAACAGAAGTTGGACAAAATTCTTCAGGATACCAGGACCTATTCGCCCAATCCCAATCATGCATATAAAACGCTTTCTGTTTTTGGGACACTTACCGAAGTAATAAATGAACTCGTCAACGATGAAAATATGGATATAGTCGTAATGGGAACCCGAGGAAAGACAAATGATAGAAAGGTCAGTTATGGCAGCAATACCCTTCAAGTCTTAAAATATGTACATTGCCCTGTTCTTGCCATACCCGAAGGTTATGAATATCATCCCCCAAAAGAAATACTTTTTCCAACCAATTATATGACGCCTTACAAAAGAAGGGAACTAAAACTTCTATGTGAAATGACCGGGTCGTTTAGGTCAACAATTCATCTTTTATATATAGAGCCCGTTAAAAATATGTCCCACCGCCAAGAAGACAACCTATCCTTTCTAAAGGCTTGCTTGATAAAACCCAAGCTTGTTTTTGAAGGTGTCGAGGAAAATGATAAAGTCACGGCCATTACTAAATATATACTGCATAAAAAAATTGACATGTTGGTGATGGTCAATTCGATGCACTCCTATTTTGAGGATATTCTATATCGTTCAACTATTGATAAAATAGGACTGCATGTCAAAATTCCTTTTTTAGTACTCCAGAACATACCTCGATAATAAAATTAGAGTTCGTTTTCCGAGCTTAAACATCAGAATATGAAAAGAATCATCTTACCCACCGATTTTTCCAAAAACGCATATAATGCTTTAAAATATGCAGTTAATCTATTTAAAGACCAAGAGATTACCTTTATACTCCTGCACACCTATATGCCCCCCGTTTATCAGGCGGAATATATTCTGGGAAATCCGGCCCAGATAGGTCTCGGGGATATTTATGGGGAGAGTTCAAAAAAAAATCTCGTTAAATTAAAAAACAAGATTGAAAAGGCATTCAAAAACCCAAAGCATAGGTTCATAGTTCATACCGCTTACAATATGTTGATCAATGAAATGCTTGAAACAATTGAGGGAGAAAAAGCCGACATGGTAATAATGGGAACTAAAGGTGCCACAGGCGCCAAGGAAATATTTCTCGGCAGTTACACGGTAAGTATGATCAAAAGAGCTCCTTGCCCTGTAATCGCCGTTCCCTCTAATTTTGAATATGAAGCACCCAAGGAAATCCTATTTCCCACAGACTATGAAATCAATTATCAACGGCAACAATTGATTGAACTCATTGAATTGGCCAATGATCATAAATCCAGTATTGAAGTAGTTCATGTTTCAACTGGTTATCCCCTGAGTGAATCACAGGCTATCAATAAAAAGAAACTAGAATCAATTCTGTCCGGAACCACTTATTTGTGCCATGACCTGCCTAATCAAAGTGTATTGGACGGCATCAATAATTTTCAAATGAAGAAACGAATGAACCTTTTGGTAATGATACAGAATAAGCACACATTTTTAGAAAGGTTGTTCATAGAACCGGTCATTAAAAAAATTGGCTTTCATGTCACCATTCCGTTTATGGTACTACCCCATTTTAATAAGTAAATTATCTCGGGGCAAGCCCACGACGCATTAAAAGGAATTGATCTATACCATTTCGAAGCGAGCATCGGGGCATTAAACCCACTAGTGGGAATAAAGCCAAATAATCTTAAATTAAGTTGCCATTATGAAGAAAATACTGGTCTTAACCGATTTTTCAAGCAATGCATATTGCGCCCTTTTTTATGTTGTAAGATTGATGAGGGATACGCCCTGCACTTTTCATTTGTTGAACGCCTATAATGAAAAAATAACCCCTAGGAAAAAGGGAATTGGTAAATCTTTGATCCAACAGATCGAAGACGAATCTAAGGAAGGGCTAAATGAACAATTGCACCGTATTAATTTAGATTGCAATGATTCTAAACACCACTTCGAAACAATATCCATAGAAGGTCAATTTGCCCAGGTCCTTACAAGTACTCTGAATGTACACGAATTTGACCTTGTGGTCATGGGGAACAAAGGTCAATCTGAAATTGAGGCCATTTTTATGGGGAGCAATGCATTGGATGCGGTGGCCATAGTTAAGGAGTGTGCCTTGTTGACAATTCCAAAAGAGCTGGAATTTAAGCCACCCAAAAACATTGCGTTTGTGACAGACTACAAACGACCGTATGATGCAGGCCTATTAGATCCGATACTTTTTACGGCAAAACAATATAGGTCTATAGTACGAATTGTGCATATAAACGAGGAAGAGGTTTTGAGCGAAGTTCAGGAAAGAAATAGAAGCGTGTTACTGAAATACCTCTTGCCGTTTCAAAACTCGGTCCATTGGATGCCTAAATTCAGGAGCAAGGCAACTGCCATACATGCCTTTTTAGAGGAGATGCAGATTGATTTGTTGGCAATGGTTAATTATGAGAACAGTTTTTTGGAAAGTATCGCACGTGAACCCGTAATCAAAAGAATGGCCTTTAACCTGGATATTCCTTTTTTGATCATTCCGTCATCTGACTGATTTTCGTCATAGTTAATCCAATATTATCAGGTTAATTTTATTTCATAACACAAAAGCCCATGTTATGGAAAAGAGAATTTTAATACCTACTGATTTTTCTAAAAACGCCCTTAACGCTATTCGATACGCTTTAGATCTTTATAGCGGACAGACCGGAAATTTCTATTTTCTGAATGCCTTTCATGTTAAAAATTATAATATTGATAACATGATGGTACCAGAATCTGGAGATCCAGCCTACGAGGCCGCAAAAAAGAAATCCGAGGAGAATATGGTTAAGTTGATGGATATTTTGCAACTGCATAATGACAACCCCAACCATACATATCATACAATTTCTACATTCAACTCTTTACTTTATGCCATTAAGGACACCATTGCTAAAAATGATATAGATTTAATAGTAATGGGAACCAAAGGAATGACCGGTGCAGACGATGTGATTTTTGGAACGAATGCTATAAATACAATGGAAAAGGTAACAGAATGTCCTGTTTTGGCCATTCCTGAGAATGTAAGGTTTATTCCTCCCAAGGAAATCGTTTTTCCAACGGATTATAAAACCGATTTCAAAAGAAAAGAACTCAATTATCTTATTGAAATAGCTAAATATCATAATGCATTTATAAGAGTATTACATGTCGCGCAGGAAAAAGAATTGAATAAGGAACAACAAACGAACAAGATATTGCTGGAATCTATACTGAAGAATGTTGATCATAGCTATCATACATTGTCAGATCTTAAAGTCCAATCGGGAATTTCTGCCTTTATAAATAGTAGGGAAAGCGATATGATTGCCTTTGTGAATAAAAAACACAGTTTTTTTGGAAGCATCTGGGCAAAGCCCTTAGTAAAGGAAATGGGGTACAATTCAAAAATCCCAGTACTTACTTTACATGACTTAACTTAATTTTAATAAGATGAAAAGAATAGGAATTTGGATGGATACCGAAAAAGCCCATTTGGTAACCCTTGGTCCGGATGATAATGATGAATCTTTTGAAACCATTGAATCAGGGGTAGAATTTTTTAACCTGAAAAGTAGTGGGCAGGCGCGATCAAAATGGGGTGGGCCACAAGATTTAGTGCATGAGCGCACCTATTTGGAAAGGGAAAAACATCAAATGAAATCCTATTTTTCAAAATTGGCCGGGAAGCTGCAATCGGCAAACCAGATAGTGGTTTTTGGACCCGCTGATGTGGGGGAACATTTCAGAAAAGAATTAGTAAAAAATCATAAAACTATTGCCGAAAAAATAAAAAAAGTGCAAAAAGCAGATAGTATGACCGATAATCAAATAAAGGCTCTAATTAAGGATTTTTTTAAAACAATTGGATAAGTGCAAGAGATGTCCGATTTCTTTAGTCAAGAATTAATTACCAAAGTTTTGAGGGTCATTTTATGGCTTTCTATAGTGCTTATAACCATAGGAATTTTACGAAGGATAATGAAGCGGCGTATTGACGATTTGACAATTCGCTACAAAGCACAAAAAGGCATTGAAATTATCGGTTATGTTTTTGTGGTACTTATATTGCTTGCGTCCTTTACCTTGGACAGTTTAAAGGACTATACCATAATTATAGGTCTTTTTACTGCAGGGATTACCTTTACTCTTCAAGAACTAATTTTAAGTATTGCAGGTTCTTTCTATATTTTTTTTGTTCGGGTTTACAAACCTGGTGACCGAATAGAACTCAATGGTATCAAAGGTGATGTCATAGATATTGATAGTATTTATACGACCCTCATGGAAATTGGGGAATGGGTAAGTAGTGACAACTATTCTGGGAGGATTATTAAAATTAGTAATTCGTTCGTTTTCAAAGGACCTATAAAAAATTACTCAATGGATTTTCCATTTGTGTGGGATGAATTGAACATACTCATTACTTACGGATCTAATGTTGAGATGGCAAAGAAAATAGTGCTCCAAACTGCAAATAAACATCTATCGAAATATGCCGAAAACTCAAAAGCAAAATGGGAAGAGATGGTACAGCGCTATTATATTGAAGACGCAACCATTGAACCAACTATTGCCCTAGAACTTACTGATAATTGGATAGTTATTAATCTTAGATACATTACCGATTACAAGCGTCGCAGATTAACAAAGCATAACTTGTTCGAGGCCATAGAGAAAGAAGTTGAAATGACTCAAGGAAAAGTAATACTGGCATCTACTACTATTCAGTTATTAAAGATACCTGAACTTGAAGTGAACCTTAAAAAATAGCATCTTGAAGGACTCCCATTTTGACATTACGAAATCCTCTGGGGAAAAAGTAAAATTCTCTATGCAAAAGTTGCGTAATTCGTTGCGCCATAGCGGAGCCAAAGACGACTTGGTCGAGCAGATCGTGAATCAGGTCCGAGAAGAACTATATCAAGGAATATCTACCAAAGAAATTTACAATAGGGCTTTTGCGCTTCTGAAAAAAAAGAGACACTTATCGCTTCAAAGTACAAGCTTAAAAAAGCAATTTATGAATTGGGCCCAACGGGATTTCCTTTCGAGAAATTTATTTCCGCTATCCTTGAGTTTTCCGGGTACAGGACAGAAGTAGGCAAGATAATGCAAGGTATTTGTGTTTCGCATGAAATTGATGTTTATGCCGAAAAGGATGGATTGGTAACCATTATAGAGTGTAAATTTCATAGTGAGGAAGGACGCAATTGCAATGTAAAAGTGCCATTGTACATTAATTCGCGCTATCAAGACGTTAAGCAACAATGGGAAAAAGGAAAGGATGCATCAAAAAGATTTGACAAGGGTTGGGTTGCCACCAATACAAGATTCACCGAGGACGCCATTCGCTATGGCAATTGTATGGGCCTCAACCTTCTTAGCTGGGATCATCCTAAGAACAATGGCCTTAAGGACCGTATTGACAGATTAGGCCTGTATCCAATAACGGTCTCGCATTTTTTGACATCAAAAGAGAAAATGTTCCTCTTTGCGCGTGATGTTGTTCTATGTAGACAGCTATATAAAGACAAATTTTTCTTAGATCATTTGGGTATTTCAGAGGTACGAAAAAAACGAATACTTGAAGAAATGGTACTTCTTTGCAAGCAATGAATTATGAACACAGTTAAGATTCACTTTTTGGGAGCCTCCGGAACCGTAACCGGGTCAAAATTTCTTCTAGAAACTTCGGAAAAAAACATATTGATAGATTGTGGCATGTTCCAGGGCTTAAAAGAGTTGAGAAAACTTAATTGGGAACCTTTGTCCATTGACGCCTCACTAATAGATATAGTTTTATTGACCCACGGTCATTTGGACCATACGGGCTATTTGCCTCGATTGGTAAAGGAGGGGTTTAGGGGCGCAGTAATAGGGACAGCTCCAACATTGGAAATCACTTCGATCATTCTTAAGGATAGTGCAAAAATTCATCAGGAAGATGCCGAAAGGGCCAATAAGGAAGGTTATAGCATTCATTCCCCGGCAATGCCCTTCTATACAATCGAGGAAGCGGAAAGTGCAATCAAATTATTCAAATATGAAAAAAAGGATACATGGGTTTCCTTATCAGAAAATATCCAATTTAGATTTAGATATAATGGGCATATCATTGGTGCAACTTTCATAGAGCTGAGGGTTTTTGGAAAGCTATTTGTGTTTTCTGGGGATATTGGTCGCATGAAAGATGTTCTGCTATCAGCTCCAGATAGGCCAAAATGGGCCGATTGCTTGTTTCTCGAAAGTACATACGGCAATAAGCTACACCCCATCGAAAATGTCGAAGATATCTTGGTTTCATTAATTAAAGGAACACTACAACAAAAAGGAACCTTAATTATACCCTCCTTTGCCGTTGAACGACTTCAGTCCCTAATGTTCATACTATGGAAACTTTATAAAAGTAATCGTATTCCCGATATTCCAATTTTCATTGATAGCCCCATGGGGAATAATGTGCTATCCGTTTTCGAAAACCATCCTTCATGGCATAACCTATCCCTCAAAGAATGCCGTGCAATGTGCAACCACTACAATATAGTCACTTCCTACAAAGATACCTGGAAAACCATTGACGACCCCCGGCCAAAAATAGTAATCGCCGGAAGTGGCATGGTAACAGGTGGTAGGGTCCTCACATATTTACAACAATTGATCGATCTTGCAACCACAACGGTTTTACTTGTGGGATATCAGGCAGAGGGAACTCGTGGCAGACAACTCTTGGAAGGTGCCCATGAAATTAAATTTTTCGGCAAATACTATCCCGTTAGGGCAAAAGTTGAACATCTTGAGAGTCTATCCGCCCATGCCGATCAATTTGAACTTTTGCATTGGCTGGGAGAAATCACCAATATTCCAGAATATGTTTTCCTTATTCATGGCGAACCTGCGGCCTTAGATGCTTTTCGAGTCAAGTTAAAGGATACTTTTGGTTGGAATGTTCAAATTCCCCATCTCGACCAAATTTTGGAATTGAACATGTCCTAGACCACTGACAATTATCATTTTCTTGCCCAATAAATCGTCCTAGTTTTGACCAAAATAAATACAATGGATATTATAAATAAAAGTAAGCATCTGGAACAGAGTAAAAAGGTGGAGGACCTTCATGCAGATTGTCGTAATTGGAAATCGAAATTGAAGTTCCTTGACAATGAAATTTTGTTTATGAAAAATCTGCTCAATTCCTATGTTTTTGAACCGACAACCCCAAATCTTTTTGAACGATTGCAAGATTATTTGTTCAGATTGAAAAAGACCAGGAACGGAATGTCCAAAATCAATATAAACATTTCCAAGCATGAAAATGATTTGGGCGGAATGCTTGAATGTGCCGATGATGCCTGCGATTTGGATTTTTATCAAAAGCATGAAACTCTAAAAGCCGAGGTCGTAGATTTTATGGAAGATTTCCAGAACTTAAAAGCAGAAGTGTTCAATTATGCTGGGGGCGTGCTTAAGAAGAGAAAGCCTAAATAAGTGCCTAACATTTTCGCCTCAACTGATAAATATCATTTGAACAAAACTTGTCAGGGAGTAACTTCAAATGAAGTTTGAAATTAGTCTAATCTTAAAATTAAAAGTTATGTCAATTGTTAAGTTTAACAGCAACCGATGGCCATGGAACTTTGGTCTATCAGATTTGATTGAAAGCAATAGTGCTTTTGATGACGATTTCTTCACATTGGAAAAATCATTGCCCGCTATGAACGTTAAAGAACATGAGAAGGATTTCGAGATTGAACTTTCTTCACCAGGTTTTGATAAAAAAGACTTTGAGATTACCTTAAAAGATGATATTCTTGAGGTCGCTGCGGTGAAAAAGGCAGAAAGGGAAGACAAAGATGAGGATTATATGCGTAAAGAATTCAATTACCGTTCTTTTAGACGTTCATTGCAACTTCCCAAGAGCGTAGACAATTCAAAAGAGGTCAAGGCAACTTATAAAAACGGGATTTTGAAACTGCAACTTCTTAAAAAAGAAAATGCAAATCAAGATACCAAAAGAAAAATAGAGATTGCTTAGTTTTTGAACTTCGGCAAAAAGAAGGAGCATAACCTTTGCCGAAGTTTCTTCCTTTTTATTGGGAGATCCTTGCCCTAAATTGCTATTAAAAAAATTACAATGAAGACGAAAAAAAAATACAATTATATAGAATGGTTAAGTGCCGAGGAAATGCACGAGGAAACCCTAAGATGGATTTCAGAATTGAAGTTTGCGCGCGATGAACATTTGTTCTTAAATGATCTGGTCAAGTCCTATACTTTGGATTTAACGGAAGAGCGCGTTTTTCAAGAAAGTAAAAAGTTGATCGGCACGCTACTTACTTCCCAAAAAGAAGTTGTGCAACTGATGAAAAAAGTGCGGTTGCATGAAAACCTATTGGAAGTCATGGTCAATGATATTGATGAACTCATAATGGAGAAAGCCTATCTCGAAACTCACAGGGAGCTCACATTTTTAGTTCAAACATACCTAACGGACTATAGAACCCTAAAGGCAAATCTGTTTAAACTGATTTCTTCGATAATGAAACAGAAAAAGCAAAAAAGACTATTGAACTAATTATATAATAATGAAGCAGCTCCTTATTTTATCGACAATCCTATTTATAGGATGTTCTTCGGCCGAAATGGTTGAAAATTGGAAGAACCCCGATATTGTATTATTCGATGCTTCAAAGGTATTGCTTGTGGGAATGACCCATAATGAAGATGCACGGGTAGATTTTGAGAGCCAACTTCAGAATGAGTTTACAAAAAGGGGAATAGAATCTATGCGTAGCATTGATCTTTTTGATGTAACTTTTGTAGACTCACAAAAATCGGAGAAAGAACTTGATGGGGTCGAGGAACAGCTGCTCGAAAAGGATTTTGACGCCATTTTATTTACAAAAATCACGGGTTCCGAAAACATAGAGGTTTTTAGGAAAAAAGTATCGAATTGGGCCAGTCAAAATAAGACTTTCAAGGAAGATTATTTAGGAAATCAAGGTATTTATTATGATGACCGATATTATGATAAATACACGGTTTATCACGCCGAAACTTCATTGTACTGTATATGTGTGGGTAAGGAAAGAGAGCTTATTTGGCGTGGAAGCATTGATGTTACCGATCCGAATGATATTGGTAGTTCAATTAAGGATTATGTAAAACTAGTGGTTACAGCGATGGAGGAACAAGATTTAATTTTCAGAAAAAAAGACAATGAAATGAGCCATAACAATTTTTGATACTCACTCAGATGTTCTATGGCGAATTAAATCTGACCAATAAAAACAATAAAATTTGAACAGATGAAATTACTGGTATATAGTGCCAAGGACTTTGAAATACCTTTCTTGAACTTTGCGAACAACAATAAGCATAAGGTAACATACACAAAAGATTCATTGGATTCCCAAACAGCCATTCAAGCAGTTGGCTTTAAGGCAATATCTATATTTTCCGCCGATGATGCATCTTCGCTGGTATTGGAAAAGTTGAGTGAATTAGGTGTGCGATACATAACCTTAAGGTCTTCCGGCTATAACAATGTTCAAATAAAGGTCGCCAAAAACTTAGGGCTTAAGGTGGCCAACGTACCCTATTATTCTCCATATGCGATTGCCGAACATGCTGTTGCCCTTCTGCAAGCGTTCAATAGAAAAATACTATTGGCCAATAAAAGGGTACATGAATATAATTTTTTGCAAGAAGGTCTCATGGGGTTCAATCTACATGGGAAGACTATCGGAATTATAGGAACAGGTGCCATAGGGAGCATTATGGTTAAAATAATGCATGGTTTTGGGTGTCATATTTTAGCCCATGATCTATTCCCTGATAGTGATTTGGTTGAGCTCTGCAATGTAACCTACAAAAGCTTGGATGATGTTTGTAAAGAATCTGATGTTATAAGTCTGCATATTCCGCTCACATATGAAAGCCACGGTTTAATCGATAGGCGGAAACTTGCCCTAATGAAGAAAAATGTGATTCTTGTAAATACTGCAAGAGGGGCCATCGTAAACACCAAAGATCTCATTAATGCATTGGACGAAAATGATATTGGAGGTTATTGTACCGATGTTTATGATAAAGAGAAAGGTATCTTTTTTAAGGACTGCTCCAAAGAAGGAATAGCAGATGAAAATCTAAAAAAGCTTTTGACATTTTCCAACGTGCTAATGACGCCCCATCAAGCTTTTATGACAACCGGGGCGTTAGAAAATATTTCGAAAACTACATTTGAGAATATTGATGATTGGGCTGCAAAAAGGGAGTGCAAAAATGAACTTGGTCACGCGAGTATGTTTGTTTGATCTACTAATTTTCTCAAGACAATACCCCCATCCTTGGAAAATTATAGCTGTGGCCCCTTTGCTCCCGGTAGTATTGACAGGCTTGGCTACCACAACTTTTATGTTTCGCACACAATTGCCCGCGATATATTAAAAATGGACTGTTTGCTTATAAGCACAAACAAATATTTTCCCAATTTTCAACAACAAAATGCCCTTGCGAATTTGGTTTTACCCTGTCTCGAACCAAGGATTTTCCTATTATTGGCTGCTACTAGCCAAGTTACCCGATAATCCTTGAAAATTAAAAAAAGCTTCCATGTCGTAGCATAAAATAAAAAACCGAGATTCTAGTCTCGGTTTTTTTTTTGTTTTGTACTCGAGGTGGGAATCGAACCCACACATCCGAAAATACTGGATTTTGAATCCAGAGTGTTTTAGTTTCATTTATACTCAAATAGCTTGTAATAAGGTATTTATATATTATCATAAAGCACTATAGACCATATAAAACCATTAAAAACCATCATTTGTTGTACCTATGTTGTACCTAAAATTCGTATCTTTAATATAAATAATAGAGGTATGGCGTCAAGTATAAAGGTAACTCTTCGCAAGAAAGCAAACAAACAAGGCCTTTTCCCCATAGCGGTCCGCATTACTAAAAATAGGAAAACGACCTATCTGTACACGGGGCAGTACATTGATGTTAAATATTGGGATGAATACAATCGCGAGGTTAGGAAATCTCATCCTAATTCCAAACGCCTCAATAACCTTCTTATTCATAAGTTGGCGGAGGCCAACCAAACCTTGATTGATTTACAAACACATAAAAATGACATTTCGTCGAAACAAGTAAAAAAAGAAATTGCAGCCCCACTTTCCAAAACCAGCTTTAAAGAAATTGCTGATAAATATTTAGACGAACTAGAAAAAACCAATAAATTGCAGCGATTATCATCCGATAAAGCTAGGGTCGGCCATTTTGCAAAATTTGTTGATAACGATGATTTGAGTTTTAGAGAAATTGACGAGGCTTTATTACAACGTTTCTCGCTTTTTTTGAAAACTGTGAGAAAAGTATCTCAACGATCAGTAATCAACAACCTAATTGTGATAAGGACACTCTACAATCGGGCAATACGTTTAGGTATTGTCGACAGAAAACTTTATCCTTTTGGGGTAGATAAAATCCGTATAAAATTCCCGGAAACAGAAAAAATCGGTTTGACCATGGAGGAAATTCAAGCAATTGAAGTTTTGGACAGTTTAACCGAACAACAAAATCATGCCCGAAATGTTTGGCTCTTTAGCTTTTATCTTGCGGGAATGCGAGTTGGAGATGTGCTCATGATAAAATGGAGCGATATTTATGATGGTCGTTTGCACTACCGCATGGGGAAAAATAAAAAATTACTTTCATTTAAATTACCAGAAAAAATCATTTCGCTTTTAATATTTTATGAATTAGACAAGCAATCAAATGAGGATTTTATTTTTCCCGAAATGAAAAACGCTAATCTAAAAAATCCGAAAGATGTTTTTAATAAAGTAAAAACAGCCAATAAGAAATTCAATAAATACCTTGTTCAAATTGCAGAAAAAGCGGAGTTAAATAAGAAGCTTACTATGCACATTGCTCGTCACAGTTTTGGTAATATATCTGGTGATAAAATACCTATTCAGATGTTACAAAAGCTTTATCGTCATTCTTCAATAACCACAACTATAATGTATCAAGCAAATTTCATGCATAAAGAAACTGATGATGCCTTGGATAAGGTCATCAATTTCTAAGAAATATTCAAATTTAATAAGGCAGTAATTGGATAATATTACCGCCTTATTCCTATTTCTGACTTTCCATAAAAAAGAACCCCTAGATAGTCAAAACCTTTCAGCAATTTTCCATCCTCCCCCCAATCTTACCATTACTAACCTGCGCGTGGATCCTGCGGAGTTTCTTTAGCGTTCCGGTAGATAAGCGTAAAGAAGAAACTTCGTAGGGCGCAACTATAGCTTGCTACGAGCAACGTCCCTTTCCCCTCCCTATCCACAAAAAGTGCCCATCAGGGCATAAAATACCATAACAAAATCATATTTTTTGACATTACATCGAAAGCCAATTGCCCTTATATTTTGTAAAATCAGTAAACTCGTCCTTGAACCCGTTGAAGACCACTTCTTCCTTCTTGACCCTATCGCCCAACAATGAATTGATGGCATAAACACCTTTCTGTAATAATCGGTTCTGTTGGATACTGGATTGCCTGGTAGATGCCGCGTTCACGCTTTCGCGAAGTCCGTTGTCCACATGGTGCTGTATCTTTTCAGGATGCAGGTTCGGGTACACTTTTTCCACCGTTAGCATAAAGGCGACCCTGTCGTACATCCCCCTTTCCATCAGATGGCCCGCCCATAGGTTTTTGAGATTGTTCCTTCCGTCTTTTACAAGACCGTTGATGAGGGTCCGCTGTTCTTTTAACGTTGCGGTCACATCGGGGATCGAATTCAAATAAAGGCTTGTCCTTTTCGGCAACGGGCAACTTGCCCTGTTGTCCGTATAAATGGATTTGACTTCGAACCCCTCTTCGCCTTTTACAAAATAGAACCCCTTGGAGTTGAAAAGGGCAATATAGTCCTTCGCGGATTTTTCAAAGGGGGCGTGCATCCGTTCCGCATGTTTCACGTACGAACCCAAAGCGACACTTTCGTATTGCTTTTTGTAAACGGGATCCATTTTTTCATAAAGCTTCGGGAATATCATGGGCAGGAAAATGGCCGATGCGGTAAGCTTGGGGCTTTTTTCGGAGGACTGTTCCGATAACATTTCGAGCATCAAGTGGTTTTGACGGACGAATCCCGTGGATACAAATTTTTCCATATCCTCCGGGAAGGGCAAGTGTCCCAGAGGAACAGGAACCGTATGCTTGTTCGAATTGGTAAACGACAACTTATTGTCATGATACTTTACGCCCAAAGATTGGAACAAGAAACGAACGCTGCCCTGTTTCATGCCGACATCGAAAATGCGCTTTTCCAATACATTGCCGATGAGCTTGAACTTGTTTTCCAAGGTTTCCCTTTCCTTTCTGGTTTCCAGTTGGTACAATCTTTCCTTTACATTAGGGAATTGTTTTTTAATTGTTTCCCTGAACAATACTTTTCGGTTATTTGGAATATAGCGGTCAAGGAATTTGTAATTACTCGATGCCTCTAAGTTGTTAAGAATATCGCCGAATTTCTTGGCCACTATATGTTCCGAGAGGAGTCCATCTGGTTTCGGGGATTTCAGAAAGGATGTTTGGAAGGCCTCTTTTATAAGTTTATGGATTTCCAATTTGAACTGCTTGCTTTCGGTATCGATTTGCGTTGGCTCGTTGCCATTCCCGAAAATATCCAAACGGTTTTGCATTCGGATGTTCGGGCTCAGCTCACTTTCCATGAACACATACATGGACTTGTCATAGATGGTATATCCTTCGATTAGGTCTTCCTTTTTGTTAAGCTTTATGTCGATGTCCTGATATTCCTTTAGGACTTCCTCCAGGTCGTGCGGATGGATAGTCCGAAAAAGGGCATAGGTGGTCTCTATCTGTTTCAAGAGGCGTTTCCGGTTCATCGGCAACAGTTTCGATTTGGAATGCACATCGAAGACCTTTTGTAGTTTCGGGCCGCTCAGCCCTCTATGCACGATTGAGCCGTTGATGAACCTCGTCCGATAGCCTTTTTGGTTGTTCAGACCATAGGCCACACCTATCCTTCCCGTTTCGCTCTTGGTCTGCTTTATTTCGATATGATATGGTTTTACCAGTTTTGCGAGTTCTTCGAAACTCCGCACCTTGTATTTTTGGTTGATACCGTTCAGTACGTCCTGTAAATAATATTTCGTTCCTTTTTCCGCATCCATGCCGAACTGTAGTTCGGGCAGTCGGTAAATCGGAAGTTCCCTTTGCTGTTTTGTCGTCGGGGCCGGTGATAGACTATACTTTTTTTCTAGGTACTGTCGTGCGGCCATGCTCCTTCTATGGCTATTGAAGATTTCGAGTACTTTTCCATCTTCTTTTACGATAGTGGATACGATATGGACGTGTTCGTGCTTCGTATCATTATGCCGTACCACTACATAGGGCTGTTCCCCATAGCCCATATTTTCCATGTACTCTTCGGAGATTTTAAGGAAAGTACCGTCATCAAGGTGTTCCCCATGGGGAAGGTTCAGGCTGATATGGGCATAGCGGTTCTTGGTGGCGTTGCGCTGTCCTTGAAAGTGCAGCACGCTCCCGAAGAACTTCGGCGATATGCTCTGGGAAAACGTGTTGCCGTAACCGAGTATTCGCATGCCCTCTTTTCCCAAGACATAGGTCAATGTCCCCGTACAGGTTTCGCCATAAATGATCTTTGCTATCATCCTGTTTTTTCTTCCTTTGTTATTTTGATAAGCGAGTACAGCAGTTCGTTGGTCTTATCAATTTCCCGTTCGAGGTTCGAATTCGGACTTCTCAGATTCTTGTGGTGTGCAATCTTGACCAACTGGTTGATGTTGTTACCTATCTTGTTGATATGGTAGGCAAGATTTGAAGTATCAGGGAGCATTTCTTTTTCTTCTGCTTCGCCATTCAAGACCAATCTTCTCAGCAGCGGACTTATAGTTCCCCGTTCCGAAATATCCAAGTCATAGGATTCGCAGATCTTCCCCAATCTTTCATATTCCGTATCGTTGAACCGTAGCATCACGTTGTGGTACCGTTTCATTTTTCCCAATCGTTTTCGGCCTCTTTTTCGTTGTTCCATTTTCGTTGCTCTTTAGGGCAAAACACTTCGTTAGAAGTAGACAATTCTAAGTTACTTAGAATGCACCTCGCTATCCGTTTCACGGATAAATATATATAATAGATTTTGAATATAACCAACTTATAATCAATATTTTACATCGTAAAATCATATGAAACCATTAGAGACCATTTAAGACCAACCGGCTTATTTTATTAGACCATTTGGAACTAGTTTATTTGGAATAAAATATTAAAAGGGGCAATAAGAAGTCAGTTTTTTGTGGGTGGGGAGAAAAAAGGGAAAGCGGTCATTTCGCCGCTTATTCTTTTGCGCGGTTCCGAGGGGGTTCAAAAATCTGGAACGGAAAGGCCCCTAATGCGAACCGGCGAAACGGTTCGCTCGGGAAGTCTTGGAGTGGAAGATTTTTGAACTTCCACAGGGGTTTGGGGAATGCATGTCCAAAAAACCATCAGTTAAATTCAAGATTCATGTCGATGTTTTACCTGTAGATAAACCCCAATATTTAGGGTTCATTCTTTAATGAAATATCATTGCAGATGCCATTTTAGATCGTCTGGTACACACGGCCCACAGGATCGACATTAAAGGAGAATCCATGAGAAAAAAACTAAAAAATAAACAGTAAATTTAACCACAAAGGAATCGACTTCGCGCAACTAGTTTGCTATGCTCACTTTCATCCGGCGCACGTGGTTCACTTTGACCGGCTCATCCACGTAGGGGCTTGGAATTGCATAATGGAATCTAAAGTTACTCGATTTTCATTATCTATCTGGTCATGCTCAGAGAAATTCTCCATTTTCCAACATAAACCATAATTCAATCGTCCGTAACATTGTCTTAAATAATGATGCAATCTTCCTTGACGTAAAAATAAGAACTCCAAAAAGAAACGAAAAATCCGTTTGTTCTTCTGCATAGATGTGAACGAATTCTTCCGTTTCAAATAAAATACTAGTTGAGTCAAAGGTAAACGGGTAGCTTTGTATATGAACAAATTCTCAATTTTTAATAACATGCTCTTTATAATCTAATCACCAATTATAATCCTAGTTTCCTTTATTATTTCAGCTGCCATTTTCTCATTTTCAAACTCGGACCTTCTTTTTCATATTTGGTTGTCAGATTTACTTTGCTTATCCCATCGAAAATCCAATGAGATGTTTAGCCGTAATTGTGCGTCTAAGAAAAATTTAAAACCAAATTCCTTCGTTAAGGCTTGGTGGTGTCCAATGGAAATATACATTAATGAATTTCATTCAAAAAAAAACACAAAAAGAAACCCATAAAAACACACTGCGCATATTAAGTGCGGTCTTTTTGCCAAATTCATATTTTTCCTCAATTAAGCAACTTGTTAAGTCCTTCCTTATCAAATAGTATTCTACCAATTCTAATAACAGACCATCCTTTTTTTATTTTATATGTAAATGTTGGTTTGTCATCTAATAATTCACAATCTAGATAGTACGTCTCAAGTGCTTTAAGTGAAGTATACTTTAATTCTTGAATATGAGTTGATATGAAGAAATAGGAATTTTTAAATTTGCGCAATCCGTTTATTGTGGTTCTGGATAATTCTAATGCATCTTCCAGATTCGTTCCACTAAAAAGTTCGTCAAAAATAGCAAAACAAGGATTTCCTTTCGATGCCTTCACAACAACGTTTTTGAGATTAATTATTTCTGACATAAAATGGCTATATCCATTAAGGATATCGTCACTTCGGTTAATTCTAATTGAAAAATCTGTGCAAAAAGGTATCTCTCCCTTGGCGGCAGGTATTCCAAAACCTAAATGTCCAAAATACATGCAAAGTCCAATTGCTTTGAAAAATGTAGATTTCCCTGACATATTTGGCCCATTTAAAATTACCACGTTACTTGAGGTTCTAAAGTCGTTTTTAGTAGCTTTGTATAGAAGAGGGTGATAAAATCCTTTTAAAATTATACCCTTATCGGTAAAATTAGGAAAGGTGAAATTACGACTTTCCAAACTTAAACTTATTGAAAGATAGGCTTCAAACAAGAATAGGCCATCCCAGAATTCAAAAATTTGATTTTTTGATTTTAGGTTAGAAATGATACTGGAAATTTCTATTAAGTGCTTATCTTTTAGCCTACTTTCCCGAATCAAATTTTCGTATTTACTTAGATTAAAGAGGTTTAGAAAAGTTCTTATGTCATTTATATTTTGTATATAAAATTCGGGAAATAGTTTTAATTCTATTTTTGAAAAATAATGAGTTTGAAGTCTATGAAAAAAAAGTATTAAAAGATTCAATTTACTTGCATAAGCTATCTTGACATTTTTAGAAGTAAAATATTTGAATTTTAATTTTTTATCTAAAATATGTTCTAATTGCCAGTTGTTTAAAAAATCATGTACTTCATTAAGGTAGAGAACAGTGTATGAATAATTTTTTAAAATATTATGGTTTAATATAAACCCTTTAAAAATACTTTGTCTTCTTAGTATTTCATCTTTTGAATTAAGTGGAGATTGTAAAATTTCAAGAATCTTGCCTTTTGAAAACTTATTAAGGGAACAATCAAATAGGGGTAAAAGCTCGCTTTCAATCCTTAAATCATTAATATAATTCATATATCGCTTTGAATTTGATTATATAATTCACAAATAAAGGTTTGACTAAAATCTGGCCACCCAAATAAAATCCTAAAGTTTCCAGCCTCGCATTAATTATATGTTAAATGAGTGTATTTTCTCGCATTTAACTTGCCTCTCTTTAATAGCAAATTACTGCAATTAGCATTTCCAGTCAGTTTTTAGTTTAAAAATAAATCTTAGATTTTTTAACCATCATACATCATATTATGACAACCTTCTTTCTTCTCCTATTTCTTTAAATTACATGTTTAATTTCGCAATCTTTATCACTTTTACAGTCTTTTAAAAAATCTATCCCATCTAAATACCTCTCCATATTTCGAAAGCAATATGTATTGTCCCTTGCCAATTATATTTTCCTCAGGTACAAAACCCGTATAACGAGAATCTATTGAACTTCTTCGGTTGTCACCCATCACAAAGAAATAATTCTCTTTAAAAGTGTACTGCGTTGTTTCTTTCTCATCTAAAAAGTAATGTCCATCATTCTCAGATAATCGCACTTTTTCATGTTCTAAAAGTACTTTACTGTACAAATTAAAAGTATAAGGGTTAATCAATATAGTCATGCCTTTTTTAGGCACCAAAATTGGTCCCATATCATCTAAGAGTTCACTGAGTACCCCGCGGCTTTGCAAAAAGCTCTCTTTTATCACTTGGTTTGTCTAAAATTCTTTCAATCATCTCAATTTCACCAAAGTTCTTCAAAATATTTATCTTCTCATTGGACAAAGTACCTGTTAACCAATCATTTTTATTTCCGTCAAAATATACAGAACTTAGAATCCCTAAGGAATCTAATACAGCATATAACTTTTGTTTATTTTCTGTCTTGAATCTATTTGTGGCTTTTACCGTCAAGGGCTCCAAGTATTTTTTTCCATTCACATATATATTTCCCTTTGTTAGTTGAAGAGTATCTCCTGCCACGGCAACACATCTCTTTACTACAAAAAACATTTTTTTAATTTCATAAATCAATACATCTCCCTGTTTCAAGAATCCTATGCCAGGCAACCTTTTATAAGACCTGCAATTTTTTTCAGTTTCCATTGGGAAGTGACTTTTTGCAGAATAAAATAGACTTAGCCATGGTATCTCGGAAAGGCTTTGGGGAATTTTGGTTCCATATACTAATTTATTCACCAATACTACATCCTCTGAATGAAGCGTGTCTTCCATAGAATCACTTTGTATGGTATAAACATCACCTATCAATAGTCTAAAATATATTGCTGCAATAAATAAATTCAAAAGCAAAAAAAAGGCTCTAAACATTTTATTTAAAATCCCCGGTTTTATCTTTTTCAAAAAGCAAATAAACTTTAAGTAAAATGGGACGATAATCGCTATAGTTAAAATTAGCCAAAATGGGTATTGAGATAGAAGTGCTAAAATTAAAAACAGAAAAATCACCTTTTTCCACTTTTCCACAATAAATTTAAAAAGTAAATGGACTTTTTTTTGTTGCATTATTAAAAATTATAATATCTAACGTTGAATTATTAAAACAAACTTATATGCTAATTCAAAAAAAATCTCTCAAATTGAGCCTTGGGACAGAACTACGCGATTAATAAAAGATATGAGTAATAAAGTATAAAATACGTATGCTTTTATTTTATTGCTCTGCAATTATAAAAAAACAAATCACATAATAAGGATTAAAAAATTGAATATGAAAACGGAAAGAAATTATCATTGAGAATCACTTGAACGAAAAACTAATGAATTTGCAGTCATAAATCAATTAAAGGAAGCCAAGTTAATTCATGTCGAGAGTTAAAAAAGAATGAGAACAAATGGTATCATTAACATCATTTTTCACCTTCCTACAAATATATTTACATTTCAGTTATTATTTCATTTTTTTTGTAAGTTTTTTCGTATTTAATAATTATCTTAGTAATACATAACCAAGTAAGTAAATTACTAATAAAACTTAAAATCATGAAATCACATGCAAAAAACTCTATTTTTCTTTCGTTATTATTACTAGTGGTATTAGTTAGCTGTCAGAAAGAACCATGCTATAGTTGTGATGACGGTGTTGATTCTTGGGCTAAGGAAAACATTACTAAAATAAGTCTAATGACTAGGTCCGATATTTTAAAACTTAATTTAGAAAAGCAAAAAGCGGCATATAGGACATTACAATCAGATAAAAAAAAGAAGTTGTGGTCTGATAAATTGGTTGATGTGAAAAAAATGGCAAAATCTGACGAGGAGCTTCAACATCTGATTGTTTTGGAAAAATTTGCAGAAAATTATGATTTTGAAAGCGATCTTCCCACCGAACTTGAAACATTTTTGTTTGAATGGTTTGATGAAGGTAAAAAAAAGTTTGGTTGGACTGATTATTTTAGGATAAGCGGTTTTATGATGTTAGGAAAAGCGGTTAACAGTGAAAAAGAATTTAAAGATTTATACTCTAAAGAAATACTGAGCTTCAATACTGGGCCAAAAGAAGACAATAGTATTTCATTAAAGCAGTTACTAGCCATCAATGTAGCAAATGCGGAGAATTGGTGTGATAGTAAGTGGTGTTATGATTGTCAAATTATTGGAGGATATTGCGTTAATAGTTGCACTACCACACAGTCCGGGTGTGGATGGCTGTGGGTATCGCCATGTACGAAAAATTGCAAATAACATATACCTAAGACTGAGGCGGGCTTGAAAAGTCCGCCTTTTAAATAACTCCACATTCTAAGTGTCTCCCTATTTGAAAGTTAGAAAAGATCAAAATCTCTTTCAAAAATTATCAGTAAGGTAAGTTAGATTATCGAAATTTGAGTTTTTACTACTATAATTATACTTGAAACAAATGCCTAATCGAAAAGAGGATTTAATGTTATAAGTGCAATTATATATTCAAGTTTGACTTCTTATTTTAAACATTTCCATAACTAACAAGATTTCATTCGAATTCAACAAAAAGATTTTAAATAAAAAGTAAAGGATATTTAAATCCTTGCTCAAATTAGGTAACAATATTATTTATTTCATTGGTTAATTAATCATTGTATTAATGAAAAAAATACCTCAGCTGGTTTTTATACTGGGATTTTTCTTTTTGATCTCATGTGCTAAGTTTACAAATATTCAGGTGGACAAAGATCTACAAGTGGCATATGATTTAGCAGGCAAAAATAAAAGTGAACTTGAAAGTGTACTTAAATATTACTCAAATTCGAAAAAGGATAGCTTAAAATATAAAGCGGCCAAGTTTTTAATCACAAAAATAATGCCAATAGGCTACTATTATGAATACACTGAAACGGAGTATCAACAAGGCCTCAGTAAAGTTTTGGATGATTCTTTAAAAATTTTTTATGGGTTGGAAAGTTATGGTAATTTTTTGCAAAGAAGTGTCATTGTAGAAAATACTTTGAATATGTATCAAAAAAAATATGGGAAATTCGAAGAGAATAAGAAAATCCTAAGAAGTGATTGTGAAAACTTATCCTCTACATTCCTGATAGAAAATATTGAATTGGCATTTAAAGCCTGGGAAATGCCTTGGAGTAAAGGGTATAATTTTGACGAATTTTGTAAGTACATTTTACCTTATAAGTCTGGCAATCAAAAACCTAACAACTGGCGAAGGTTTTTCTTTGAAAATTTTAGCCATTTTCGAGATTCTATTGGTAATGAGGCTGATGCCACAATCGTTTGCAAAAAAATTAACGATATTTTTAATAAACGGAAATTTATTATTGCAAAATCGTTAGCTAATAATCCATGTCTGTTGTTAAGCAAAGATGCAGTCAGATTCAATATTTATGGTGGTTGTGCGAGTATGTCTAATATGATGTTAGATGTTATGAGAGCGAACGGCATTCCCATAACTGAGATTTTAATGAGTAGATTTGGTTGGGATGGAAATGATCACTTACTAAATGCAGTGTTAGGGCCGAATAGAGAATGGAAATATTTTAATGGAGTAATTGAAGAACCAAGAGCAAGGAAAGTACACAAGGATTTGACAAAGACATATAGAAAAGGCGTGTTTGATTGGCAAAGACTAACTCCTGAATATGTAAAAGCTTACCAAAACCTCAATCTTATTGGATGGGATGATATTTCTGGTGATTTGACGGAAGCCTTTGATATATCGCCAAAATTACTAAACCCAAATGCAGATTTTAAGGGTCAGGTTTTATATCTCTGCATCTTCGGCAATACCCTTAAAAATCCATGGGTTCCAGTTGACTTTGCAATTATCAATGAGAAGGGTTTAGTTTTTGAGGAAATTGCTGGTTTAGATGTACTATATATTGTTATGGCAAAAGGGGTTTACGGCGAGATGATTCCACAGAGCCTTCCTTTTGTTATGGACACCTTAGGAGATTTAACATATATAAAACCAAAAGAAAAATTAATCTCCGCAATGCTAAAAAGAAAATACCCCCAAAAACCAAGACTTTTACTCACCGCGAAAAATTTAGTTGGATCGAGAATTGAGGCAACAAATGACATTAATTTAAAAAAATGGGATGAACTATTTCAGATAGATAGTATTTTTGATATTGAGGGAGAAATTTTAAGTTTGGGAGAGGTAAAATACAGATACTACCGATTTAAGTATCCAGCACTTGAAGAAAATAAATCTTATGATATTGCCAAATTAGCTTTCTTCAAAAAGTCTAATTCTGTTCCCGAAGAAGTTCATGGGAATTATATTTATTCTAAAGGATTTAACAAACAAATAGCAAGCTCAATATTCGATTTGGATTTACTAACTTATGCTTCAGTACAATATAAAAATGACACTTTAATGTCCAGTTCATACGATAACAGTTCTATTTTGTCATATTGCAAAGAGTCCTTAAAAGGGGAATCATCAAGTTGGGTAGGAATTGATTTTGGACACTCAGAAAGTATTTCAAATATTCAATATATTCCCCGAATGGCCAAAAATGGAATTTATACCAATATGGATTATGAATTATTTTATTGGGATCAACAATGGATTTCATTAGGGAAGAGAGTTGGGACTAAGGAAGGTTTAAAATATGATAATATCCCCTTGGATGCCCTTTTATGGCTTAGGAATAATTCTGAAGGAAAGGAAGAGAGAATATTTACTTTAAAAAACAACAACCAAATATGGTGGTAATATTATTTTATTTAGCATTTAAATCTGCAATCTATTTTATTTTTTAAAGGCTAAAGCATTAGTTCTTCCTATTGTAAATAATTTATACTGGAATTAATTATTCATTAAATATAATGTTGTTTACTTTTTAATCGATTTAAATCTATAAAATAAAGCCTTATCTCATCTTAAGAGAATTGACTAAAATGCGCTAAGGACTTCAATTTTTGGATAAAACAATTTCACTCAAGATTGTTTTTAAATTATACTGCCAGTGTGATTGTGTCTTTATTAAAAATTTATTTCTAGAGTCGGGATTCCTTCTTGGTATTCTTGTAGACAGTTATTCATTTAAGAGCCTAGTAACCTCTGTTGTGATATTATTGATAAAAATATCCTTGTCGACTTCCAATCTGCCATCATATCTGATTTTGCCATTTTTCAGTACTAATAAATGTGGGTAAGCATCGATGCCTAATTGTTGTACTTCTTCTATTGAAGTTGCATACAATGTAGGAAATTTGTACCCCAAATTATTCACTAATTCAATAGTTGCATCAAAGTTATTCTCCTTCATGGGGACATTAATTGAATATAATTCGATATCCTTGTTATTTTTAAAATTAAGATAGTTTCTCTCTAAACCTGGAAATTTTTCAAAACAAACACCACAAGAAGTTGTCCAAAAATCAAGGGCTATTATTTTTGATGGATTCAAATGAATGGTATCCCTACTCTTATCGATGAGGGTTAGTGATTTAAATAGCTTGTTAGTTCTAGCCCCCTTATTGTTCATATAGACAAGCATATTTGGAAAAAAAACAAACGACATTATGAAAAAGAGGAAAAAGGCTGTTGCAGGCAAAACAATTCCTCTTTTTACAGCAAATCTAAACCCAAATAAAGAGCTCAATGGAACAAACAGAATATAAGGCAATACAAATGTAAGCCCTACAAAAAAAGAAAAAACTGTGAAGCATAAGATAAAAGGCAGAACCAATATTAAATACCACTTCAGGCTGTTCTTGTAATCTATTCTAGAAAAAAGAAAATATGAAATACAAAAAGAGCTGATAAGAGTAAAAAGAAGCATCCATTTATGGTTTCCTTTAAAAATAATCCCATACAAAAAATAGAAAACAAATATTGAAATGGAGGTCAAGAGTTTTTGATTCGTTTTTTTCATAATTTTTCTAAATTACTTTATGTGTCAGAAAATTCTGTTTTACATAGAGGATATTTTATATAAAATTAACATTTTTTTCTACAGTTAAGGGCAACGAATTTAATATATTAACATAGTTTAACAAATACAAGAACTCTAAAAATAGGTTGTTAATTCTTGATGTGCTTACTATTCATCTTAAATATAAAAAGGTGTAGTATTATTTCATTAATCAAATGATATTAAAGCTCCATTCTCAAATTGTTTAAATAAAATAACACATGTAGATGGACAGAGTTTATTTCAATTTTAAATACTACAGGTTATTAACTCGCTTCGGATTGAAGGAAATTATTTTTTTTCTGTTAGGGTGTACGATTTTTACTTTATTCCTATGTATGCCTTCTTTTAATAATACATCTTTGGCACAGCCTACATTATCGACAAAAACTATAATATTTAGCTATTCCATGCTCGCGGTGATAGTCTTATTTGTGGTGCATTTTCTTTTGTCAAAGAATATTTTAACATTTAATCTATCGAAATTGGACATAGTTTTGTTTTTGATATTTATTTATATTTCAACAAATCGATATCTCTTAAACGAAAGTCACGGGTTTTCACTTCAATATTTGGATTTAGTTGGATTGATGTTTTTATATATTGTGCTACGTAATTTTTCTGTTAAACAGTATCTATGGCTTGGAATTACCATCATGTTTTCTGGTTTGATACAGGCACTTTATGGCAACTCTCAAATTGGAGGTTATTTCCCATACTTATACTCTCAACTCGGCATAAGTAGAAGCTTTCCCAATACAGGTTCCTTATGCTGGTTTCCTAGCCACGGTTTTTTATGTGGCAATGGGGATTTACATTTTCAGGTCCAAAATAATGCTCATATTATTTCCGAAAGAAATTGAATATAAATACCAGTTACGCAAATTTATTGTTGTTCTTTTTCAATACGTTCCATTGCTCACCATCTCTATAATCGGATTGGCTCTATCGACAACCCTTTCACGTGCGTCTTGGCTTGCTATAATTGTCAGTATGGCTTTCCTATTCGCATACCGCTGCGATTTGAGGAGTAAAGTACTCTCATTTAACAGGATTAAACTGATTATGGTTATTCTGACTTCGTTTATCAGTTTTATAGTCTTTGTTTCGGTAATGTATCATTTTAAAAAAGAATCTGCAGATGGTAGGCTGCTAGTTTGGAAAGTGACCCTTAATATAATCAAGGAAAATCCATCTATAGGCGTTGGATATGACCGCTTTAAAAAACATTATATGGATGCGCAGGCTGATTATTTAGTAGAAATGGGGACAAGCGAAGAGTCCATGTTAGCAGATAATTCCTATTACGCCTTCAACGAAATTATACAGCTCACCGCAGAGAATGGAGTATTAGGATTGATCATTTTTGCAATAATGTCAATTACAGTAATTAATATTCGACCATTAAGCAATATATTTTTTTTTAAGATATATGTTCTGGGAATATTGCTAACAGCATTTGTTTTTGGGTTATTCTCTTACCCGTCACAAATATTACCAATCAAGATGGTAGTTCTATACTCGCTTGCATCACTCGCCACTATTGATTCGCAAAAAATTATTTTTTCACTATATCCACAAAAAAAAAGAATCACTAAATCAATTAAAAAGATCATAAAATCAGCACTTTTGGTTTCCATAATAGTTCTTGCCTGGTGTGGATTTCTTTATTTATCAAGCATCCAGAAGGCTTTTAAGGATTGGCAATCAGCAATGTATGAATATAATCATGGATTATATAAGGAAAGTCTGAAAGGATTTGTTAAGGCCTGGCCTGTATTGAAGAACGAGGGAGATTATCTCATGAATTACGGCAAGGCTCTGACTATGGATCATCAGCCAATTAAAGCTTTGAGAATCTTGAATCTGGCCAAAGATAATTTGAATACTACAATAATAGAAACAGCTATGGGTGATGCCTACAAAACCCTTGGTCATTATATAGAATCGGAAAAAGCCTATCAAAGAGCTGCCGAAATGGTGCCGAGCAGATTTTATCCTCATTACCTTTTAGCTAAATTATATGAAGAATCCGGTCAAAATTTAAAAGCAATAAAAAAAGCAAAGGAGGTGTTGTCGAAAGAAATAAAGATTCCCTCACAAGCCATAAGGGAAATAAAACTAGAAATGAAAATGATTCTTAAGGATTCTCAATGCAATGACCACTGATTATCTTGAAATGCAAACATCAATTTGAGACTAGTTAATTGGTGAAGGTATTTTTAGAACAGATTGTATATTGGCCCTCCAGCGGAATTCGATTCATCTAAAGTTGAATCACAAAAGAACTGACTAATTCAGAAATTAAATAAAAAGTAAGCTATTAATTTAAAAAGTAGTTATTATTTTTTAAGGACTACCTAGTTTCAAAGATTTCATTAAATTCTGCCCATATGGTTTCAGATTAGCATATTGATTGAATGCAGTAGTTTGCTTTATTGACAATTCACCAACTTATTGATATATTCCTGAAAAATTTAAAAAATATACCAAAAGATGAATGCTATTTAGGTGCAATTATAAAGATTTAAAAGTTAAACTGAAGATTCTTCTTACTGAGATAATATGGCTCGAACTCCCTAAAACACCGTATGAACAGCCCTCACTGTTTAATTTGTGACATTAAATAATGGGTAACGATGCCATTATTTCAAAATTCAATGTGACGATAAGGGCTTCTCTTGAGGCGAAAACTAAAATTTATACTAGAACTTTTTTTTGTTCTTTTGTACCGTATTCAGGTTTCAAACTCGTTATCATATTACACAAATCCTACTCAATTTTCTTTCAACTGCCCGATTAATGAACCTAGTAGTAGATAATTTGGCATGCCAAAAAATTTAATAGGCATCTTATTTGAAATTGTTATAATGGTGGCCAAAGTATTCCCTGCACCATGAAAAATTATCATTTTAAGAATACTGCGAACCATAAAAATATCTTTTAGAGTTCGGTTAAATATTGGATTGTAATATAATGACTACCAACCAAAGGTCTTCCAATAAATCAAGGGTCTTGCTATATTTGAAGAGTTAAATCAACACTTCTTTCTTATTAAAGAAAAAATTAATAGTTATACCTATGTTGTACCCGTAAAAAGAAAAAGACCCTTCAATCTCTTGAAGGGCCTATATTTACTGGGTCGGGGTGGCAGGATTCGAACCTGCGGCCTCCTGCTCCCAAAGCAGGTTTTATTGCCAATTATTTCGATTTATTAAAAATTATATATATTCAAATACCCAAAAAAGGAAATAAATTATACAAGAAAAGTATTAGGAAGTTTTTAGATTGTAAATGTTCTACTTTATATGACTTTATAGTACAGATGTGCACAGTCCCAAAAAGAAAAGTCCCCTTCCACCCGACTTCAAATTAGCGATTTTCCGATTGCGAACTACCGCAAGGCAGGTTAACCGATAATCTCTAAAAACTATAAAAATTCCAATGTTGTACCTATGTTGTACCCGAAATAAAAAAGCCGAGACAGAAATCTCGGCTTTACCCTTTGTACTCGAGGTGGGAATCGAACCCACACATCCGAAAATACTGGATTTTGAATCCAGCGCGTCTACCAGTTCCGCCACTCGAGCATACTAAAATAGGATTGCAAAATTAAAAAATAATTTCCTTTTACAGTCCAAAAATAAAAACATTTATCCTTTAGCAACACAAATAAATTTTTAAATTTGCACCTCCCTAAGAACAACGGGGCATAATAAACTTAAAAACAATACCTTAACCATGTCCTACACGGTGCCAGAACCCAAAATTTTTGCCTGTACCCAAAGTACGGTATTGGCCGAAAAAATTGCCAAAAACTACGGGGCAGAACTGGGCAACGTCTTATTTTCCAGATATAGTGACGGTGAATTCCAACCTTCCTTTGAAGAATCTGTTCGGGGCGCAAGGGTTTTTATTATTGGATCTACGAATCCTAGCTCCGAGAATCTTATGGAGATGTTGTTGATGTTGGATGCCGCAAAAAGAGCTTCTGCGAGACATATTACGGCCGTTATGCCCTATTTTGGATGGGCCCGTCAGGACAGAAAGGACAAACCAAGAGTTCCCATAGCCGCTAAATTAGTTGCCAAAATGCTGGAAGCCGCAGGTGCTACCCGTATTATTACCATGGATCTGCACGCCGATCAAATTCAAGGATTTTTTGAGAAACCAGTAGATCATTTGTTCGCATCTACCCTGTTTTTGCCGTATTTGGAAAAATTAAATCTAGACAATCTGACCATTGCTTCACCGGATATGGGTGGGTCTAAAAGAGCTTATGCCTATTCAAAGGCATTGGAATGTGATGTTGTTATCTGTTACAAGCAACGTGAGAAAGCAAATGTTATCTCCCATATGGAATTAATAGGCGATGTGGCAGGTAAAAACGTCGTGCTGGTAGATGATATGGTAGATACGGCAGGAACATTGACCAAGGCTGCAGATTTGATGATGGAGCGTGGCGCTACTAGTGTGAGGGCCATTACCACACACGGCTTGTTATCGGGCAATGCGTATGAAAAAATTGAAAAATCCGGGTTACTTGAACTTATAATTACGGATTCTATTCCCTCAAAGAAGGATAGCGACAAAATTAAGGTATTAAGCTGTGCCCCATTATTTGCCGACGTTATGCAACGGGTGCACCATAACACTTCTATTGCCTCTAAGTTTTTGATGTAATAACAAAGGCCTTTGAAAAGAAAAATCAGAATTTTAAATTTTAACTATTATAAATAATGAAGTCAATTACAATTAAAGGATCAGAAAGAGAAAGCGTGGGCAAAAAAGCAACAAAAGCCCTACGTAATGCTGGAAAGGTTCCTTGCGTGGTATACGGAGGGGATAAACCATTACACTTTTCAGCAGACGAAATTGCGTTCAAACCATTAGTGTACACCCCTAACGCTCACACCGTTGTGGTTGAAATGGCCAGTGGCACCAAGGTGAACGCAGTAATGCAGGATATACAGTTTCACCCTGTAACCGATAGCATCATGCATGTTGATTTTTATCAACTATTCAAGGATAAGACAGTTACCATGGATATTCCTGTTCGACTTGAAGGAAGTTCTCCAGGGGTTCGAAATGGTGGCAGATTGTTGTTCAGAAAAAGAAAACTTACCATTAAAGCCTTACCAGATCAATTGCCGGATTTCTTTGATATTGATATCTCAAAATTAAAAATAGGCGATGGTATTACAGTTGAATCTTTGTTGAGCGATGCCTTTAGCATACTTCACCCGGACAATACCATTGTAGTTCAAGTGAAAAATGCCCGTGCTGCCGTGGCAGTTGAGGATGAAGAAGGATCTGAGGATGAAGAAGGAGCTGAAAACGCAGAAGGAACTGCTGAAGAAGCCGCTTCAGAAACCAACGAATAGCATTCAATATAATTTTGATACAAAGCATCCGCCCCATTGGTGGATGCTTTTGTATTTTTATGGAAATGTAATCAGAAAATGTTTCGATTTTTAAAATCTATTTTTAGTACTAAAAATTTACATTTTGTTGGAACGGATGGCATGAAAAAATTTTTAATAGTTGGTCTTGGCAATATTGGCAGTGAATATGCCGAAACAAGACATAATATTGGTTTTAAGGTTTTGGATGCCCTGGCCCAAAAAGAAGGGTTCACATATACAACTGCCCGTTTGGGCGACGTTGGTAGTTTTAAACTAAAGGGAAGAACGATTGTCTGTTTAAAACCTTCAACCTATATGAACCTTAGTGGGAAGGCATTAAAATATTGGATGGACAAGGAAAATGTCTCTTTAGAAAATATTCTTGTAATCACCGACGACCTCAACCTACCTTTTGGAACGCTGCGAATAAAGACCAAAGGAAGCGATGGAGGCCACAATGGCCTTAAGGATGTACAGAACACGCTTCAAAGTAATGCATATAACCGATTTCGATTTGGAATAGGGGCAGATTTCAGCAAAGGCAAACAGATCAACTATGTCTTGGGCACATGGAGCGAAGAAGAAAGGTCATTGCTTTCAGAACGACTGGAAAAATCAATTCATATCATTTCCTCGTTCGTACTTTCCGGGATTCAAATTACCATGAATCAGTTCAACAACACCTAAAAAATTAGAGTACCTTAAAATTAAATATCCCCGAATCTGCTGAATTCCCGTTGCTATCCTTGGCGACAATTCTCCAATAATAAATGGTATTTGAACTAACACTTACTTTTTGTGCGGTTACACTTGCCGAAGGGGATGAAATTATTGTCACCGGTGATGATTCCACCGAAAAATAAACATCGTAACTTACTATGTCGTTATCCACATCAACTCCTGTCCAATCTAAGGTTATTTCATTGTTCACATCCTTAAACACGGATTCCGCCAATTTGGGCGAATTTATTTCGGGCGGAAAAGGAGGGTGGGAAGTCTCAAAACCTGAATTGTAAAAACGCCATGTTTCGCTGGTCGATATCTGATTTGACTGTGAATTCTTCGAATTTACCAACCAGGAAAAAGGATCTCCTTTATCTATCGTCAACTTGGCAGATGTTGCCCCGGTGCTTATAGTCTGAGTAACATTTCTATTTATATTGGTAACTCTTAATTCATATGTTTCAACATTATCTGCTGCGGACCATTTGAATTCCACTTGGCTCGTAGTGGCATTCAAGCTTAGCCCTGTGGTGCACTCGGAGTTTTTTTCCGGAAATACCAACAGAGCGGCATCTGGGGGGATCGGCGCACTTTTTTTCTTGCAGCCAATGATTGTCAAACCCATAAAAATCAATAAGACTATCCTCATTTCTTGATCAATTTTGTGGTTGCCTTTATATTGGCCCCTTCAAACTTTAGGTAATAAATACCTGATGGTAACGTACTAAAATTTAATTCCAATTCTGTGCTGTCCACCCTATAACGATGGCTTTGTAATAATTGCCCATTGGATCCATATATTGACACATTCATGTCCTCCATTCCAGAACTCAAAAATATTCGAACGGTTTCCGTAAACGGGTTGGGATAGACCACCGGTTGGTCCGAAAGCAAAATGTATTCCTCATAAACACCTTGACAAGGTAGCCCGGTCGAAACCTTTAAGCTATTCCTTCCCGTTTTGAGGTCTAACGTAATTGTTGATTCTTCAGTTTGAATAACGGCACCATTAAATTCAATAAAATAAAAAGAATTGCCTTGCAAACTTAAGGTAACCGCCTTACCATCGGCACTTGTCTTTGAGGTAACACTTATCGGTAAGGGTTCTGTAATATTCACATCAAAACAATATGCCTCATATACAATGGCCCCATCAGTTGCATTTATACATATATTGTAAACTCCTGATCCCAAATCCGGCAGTGTAAAAGTATTGGCGAAATTTTCGGTAATGTTCAAGCTTTGTCCACTGATGTTAATCACATAATCCAGTGGTATTGTCGCGGTAACCGTCATTACTCCATCATTGTTATTACGGCAAGACTCACTTTGAGCTGTTACATTAAAATTATTTTTTTGAAATCTGTAAACCGTACAACCGGATGAATTCACTTCGTCACCTTCTGGCGTACCTAAACAAAGGTCATCACCATCATCAAAAATTCCATCATTGTCCGCATCGGGACGAAACTGGCCCTCTACGCACATATCCAATGAAAATGCTTTCAAAGAACCTCCATCCGAGGGGGCATTATCAACTATTTCCAATGTCCATTCCCCCAATATCGATTCCCCATTGAACGAATTCAAGGATCCAAGCGGTTTTACAGTTCCGCTTATTGCTGGGGAACCCCCACAAATAAAAGCATTGGCACTATCATCAAAAGTCGCATTAATATTGCTTAGACCTCCACACGAACTTGAGGTCAAAACGACCGTGGTACCAGTAGGTGAAGTTAAACTAACAACAAGATCCGCCAAAAAGGAATGGTCAATTTGAAGGTTTACATTGAGATCCGCTAAAATCAAATCCTCATAAAATGTAATTTTAGACGTAATAACCGGAGTTCCTGTGGCCGATATAACTATTGGCAGATTATCGGCAGCTTTATTGGCACAGTTAAATTGGATAGTTGTAAAGCTAAATGCAGAACTATAAGTTCCTTCCCCACAATCATTCTTAGGTTTCACCCTCCAATAATAGGTGGTTTCATTCGCCAAATTTGACGGCAGATAGGTATTGGAAACAACATTTTCCGTCTGTATTATGTTGCTAAAGGCTGCATCCGTCGCCACTTGCACATCGTAGTCGGTATACTTCGGATCCGCCTGCCATTCCAGTGTTACGTTTTTAGAAACATCCTGTTCACCACTTACGGGCGATACCAATAAGACATCGGTAAAATTGTTATCAAATACATGAAGTTGTAAATCTACTGTTTTTGACCTGGTTGCGGTGGTTGCTAAAACGGTTATATTATAAGTTCCTTCAGGGACGCTTAAGGTGTTTGTAAAAGTCAGGTCAATAGGTGAATTAGTAATGACAGTTGTGGATGGTGAAAAAGCGACACCTAATCCAATCGGAGGTGCAACCACACTGAGGGTAGCTTCTTCGTTGAAACCTAAATAAGTTTCATAAATAAACGGAACCACCAAATCGTCTCCCTGACAAACTCCATAATCCAAATCGGTAAAATTCAGAACTATTTCGGAAGGTTCAATGGTAAAATTGGCGGCATTGACAGCAAAAAACACATTATCATGTCCTTTAACCATCAGACGGGCCTGTGAAGTGGGGTTCCCAGGGATCACAACTTTGTGGGAACCGTCATTGGGAACATCTTGAGCGAGTACTATGGGGTAGGTACTGCCACCGTCAATCGACAACAGAATATCAACACTTTTGGCATTTACCGGTGCTTTCTCGGTATTCGCAACATCCCAGTTGACATCAAGTATGTTTCCGGCAGGTAAATTAGCATTGCTGCTTTGGGACAGAACCTTAAAAGGCCCCGAGTTGTTCACTACGGATACCTTGACCAAATCTGAAACTACCTGCCCTCCGCCAAGGCCGTTATCTCTCACGGTAAATGCAAAATTCATTTCCCTTTCAATATCTGAAGAAGTTTCCCAAGTTGATGATATGGAAGGATTGGATTGAGTAAGGTTTCCCTGTAGCACATTCTCAATCTTTGGAAAGTATCTTCTTGGGTCGCTTGTTGGTTTTTGCGATCTAAAATTCGCCCCACTCGGATTTGTGGGGCCAAAGTTCATAAAGGTTACAACTCCGTCATCAACCTGCTCCCATGCATATGAAAGAACATCTGCGACATCGGCATCGGTTGCATTGCCTTCCAGAAAAAAGGCTGTGGACTTAGGTATCACAAAATCCCCCGGAGTGGTGACCAAGGGCGGGTTATTTGCAATACCGATAATTTCCCCACAACTTGCCGTTTCCACATAATCGGAAATTTGAACGATGCTCAAGTAATGAAAATAATCATCGCCATGGGCGGCTACGTTATTTTGCCCTGAAATACCCGCATATCCCATAATAGTGGTACCACTTCCCGGTTCTGCTTGCACCAGTGTCCCTTCAGACTCAAATGACCAGGTATGGTTCGCTCCGAATTGATGCCCCATTTCATGTGCAACAAAGTCTATATCATATAAATCTCCGACCGGGTCTACCGCAGATGAATAGGCACTTCCTTTTCTATTATTGACACACACTGAGCCTACAAAACCAGCATCGCCGCCGTTGACCCCTTTTTGAAATAAATGTCCTATATCATAATTGGCAGCACCGATAACATTATTTAGAGTGGTTTGTACCTGTGTATTCAAGTTGGAGGAGTAAGGGTCAGTGGTGGCGTTCGTATAAATGACCAAGTCATTGTTCCCTACCAATTCTAAGGTTATTCCCAAATCAGTTTCATAGACTTCATTGATTCTGGTAACCGTGGCGTTGATGGCCGCCATTGCACTGATTACCGAAGGAGCGTTTGGCAGACTATGATATGCGGTATATTCCCCTGTAGCTGAAACGGCCAATCTATACTTACGCAAAACTTGTCCGTCCACTGGTTTCAAAGTCGTCCCGTTTCCTATACTTTTCTCGACCAATGAGGTGGTTGCGCAAATAAAATCGTTATCCAAGGGTCTGTCCTTCTCTCGTCGATATACCGCGTATTTTCCTTGGGCGCTTTTTTGCATATATACATTTCCGTTACCATTGGTATTTACAATCATACTCTCTACACCGTCATCGGATACACTAAATCGAATTCTTTCCGATCTATTTTGGATTCCAAACCCTTTGTATGATTTAATAGTGGGATACTTTGCCGATAATTCTGGGGACATAACTGGTGCCTCTGTAATTTGGAACGCAATAAGTTTACCCGTTTCATCCGGAAAATGTACAATTTTGGAATTCTTTCCAGAGGTGGATATGGACTTTAGCTCCTCCTTGAAACTTTTTTCTTCCAAGGAGAAAACAGTTCCGTTTTTAATATTGAAGCGTTCAGAGAAATCTTTATTGGCATCAAATCGCGTATTTTCCTTTTTCCAATAACCACTTTGGGCGCTTCCGTAAAAGGAGAGAAATGCTATGGTAATTGTAAAAAGTAGACGTAATTTTGTAACCATCAAGGGGTTTTTAGCCAAAATCAAATATAACTCTTTTTTAGATTCTAGTTTAGGTGGTTACAGTCCAAAGCATTTCCAAATTCGACAAAGCGCATTTCACGGCAATTACCATTGGTACTTTCGACGGAGTACATATCGGCCATCGAAAAATTTTGGATCGACTCATGAAAGTTGCCCTCAATCAGGGCCTCAAATCCACCGTGCTTACATTTTTTCCCCATCCCCGAATGGTCGTTCAAAAGGATGCTCAGATAAAATTGCTGAACACACTGGAAGAAAAGATCCGGATTTTGGAAAATTTTGGTCTGGACTATCTTATAGTGCATCCTTTCACAGAAGAATTTTCGAGATTATCGGCGGAGGAATTTGTCGAGGATAATTTGCTTGAAGGACTTCAAATGAAAATGATAATTATTGGCTACGACCATAGGTTTGGAAGAAATAGAAATGCCGATATCAGGGACCTGAAAATTTTTGGTGAAAATTGGGGTTTTGGTGTAGAGGAAATTCCGGCACAAGAAATAGACGAGGTCTCTGTAAGCTCCACTAAAATTAGAAGGGCACTAGAGGACGGGAACATCAAAAAGGCGAATAAATATTTGGGCTACAAGTATATGCTTACGGGAGAGATAAAAAAAGGCAAGGGCCTCGGAAAACAAATAGGATTCCCTACCGCCAACCTCCACATCAACGAGTCTTACAAATTGGTCCCAAAAAATGGGGTTTATGTGGTTCAAAGCCTTTTTGATGGAAAGCAGGTCTATGGAATGATGAATATAGGCTTTAACCCAACAGTTGAAGAACCAACTGTTTCCGAAACCAGACCCGAAAGGATAGAGATCAATTTTTTCGATTTCAATGAAAACCTTTATGGAAAGGTGATACAAATAGACATCATTGATCGCCTTAGGGACGAATTTAAATTTGAATCCGTAGAAAAACTAAAGGAACAATTGCTAAAAGACAAAAAGACCTCCCTCTCAATACTATCCAAATAATGCTCAATCGATGGTTATTTACAAAAATCGATAATTCACCATTAATCATCTTTCGTATTTTTTTTGGAATACTCGTAGCCCTTGAATGTTATGGTGCCATTTTCACGGGATGGATCAGACGTACTTTAATCGAACCCGAGTTTACCTTCACTTTTATTGGGTTTGAATGGTTGCAACCCCTACCCGGTTTTGGCATGTACTATTACTTTTTTATCATGGGGACCCTTGGACTCTGCATAGCCATTGGGTATAAATATCGCCTTGGTATAATCTCTTTTACCGTGATGTGGACCGCAGTTTATTTAATGCAAAAATCCGCCTACAACAATCATTATTATCTGCTTGTACTAATTTCATTGTTCATGTGTTTTTTTCCGGCACAGAGGGCCTATTCCATTGATGTGCGAAAAAAACCGGAAATAAAGAGCGATTTTATGCCAAGCTACGTGAAATGGATTTTCGTTTTACAGCTTTTCATTATGTACTCTTATGCTTCTATTGCAAAGTTATATGGGGATTGGCTTGATTTGGGCATCATACGCATCCTTATGCTGGACAAAGCCGATTATCCTTTGATTGGTCAATTGCTACAAGAAACTTGGCTGCATAATCTAATTGGAATATTCGGAATACTTTTTGACCTTCTAATTGTGCCGGCACTTTTATGGAAACCTACCCGAAAATGGGCCTTCATAACTTCTATCTTTTTTCATTTGTTCAACTCCGTCGTGTTTCAAATCGGCATTTTCCCATATCTTTCACTAGCATTCACGGTTTTCTTTTTTGAGCCAAAATCGATTCAAAATATCTTTTTCAAAAGAAAGACATTTTATGGGGGCGAAGAAGTCGAAATTTCATTTTACAAAACCTATTTGGTCACTTTAATGGCCGCTTATTTTCTTATTCAGGTTTCATTGCCTTTACGTCATTATTTCATTAAAGACAATGTTCTTTGGACAGAGGAAGGCCATAGATTAAGCTGGCGTATGATGCTTCGCAGTCGCGCTGGAATAACTGATTTTAACCTTGTCAATTTGGAAAACGGTGATTCCTTTAAGGTGAATTTGGATGCCTATCTTACTTCAAAACAAAAAGAAAAAGTTGTGGCATACCCTGATTTTATGTGGCAATTTGCACAGCATCTCAAAAAAGAGCATGCCAAAAAAGGTGAAAAGGTTTCAGTATTTGTATCATCAAAGATCAGTATAAACGGCAAGCCTTTTAAAGAATTTATCAATCCTAAAATAGATATGGCCAATACGGATTGGGATCATTTCAGGCATCACGAATGGATCCTTCCTTACGAATCGGAAGATCCAATCGAAAAATAATGCAATCTCAAAATCTAACCGCGCGCTGACAAAGTTGTAAAGGCATTCCCCAAGGATCGCGCAGCATTATCAAATGGCTCCCGTCTTCCTTTCGTATCTCCTCAAAAAAAGAAGCCCCGGCATTTACCAATCGATTTTTATCATTTTCTGCATTTTCGGAAACGAACGCCACATGGAAAGTTAAGGGGTGTTTTTTGGCAAAATCGGTAATCAGCTCATCGGGTCGTTGATATAGCTCCACTACCACCCTACCTGATGAATCAGATAAAAAAGTCATAAAGGGGGGTGCTTTTTGTGCGCTGACCACGTTCAATCCCAAATGGGATATATACCATGGGACCACCAGATCAATTCGGGCTACATTGATAGCAAAATGTTCAAATATCATTTAGTTTTTCAATTTTGGGTACATCGGCAATAAATATAGATCTTAAATCGTGGGATTCTTTTAAATTTGCATGACAAAATCACAAAAAATGTTGCAATTACAGTCGATTCGAGACGCAAAAGAGGAGGTCATATTAGCACTTAAGAAACGGAACATTGATGCCGCCACCATGGTGGATAATGTATTAAAGTTGGATGAAAAAAGACGATCTACACAGACTCACTTGGATGCCATACTTGCCGAAAGCAACAAATTGTCAAAGGAAATCGGAGAACTTTTTAAAAGTGGAAGGACCCATGAAGCCAACCTTCTTAAAGAAAAAACAGGAATCCTAAAAGAGGAATCAAGGCAACTGGGCGACAATTTGAATTCGATTGCAGACGAATTACAGTCCTTACTTTATCAAATTCCCAATGTCCCAAATAAATTGGTTCCGGCGGGGAGTTCGGAAACTGACAACGAAGAGGTTTTTAAAGAAGGTACGGTTCCTGTTTTAATTTCTGGAGCACTGCCGCATTGGGAACTTGCCAAAAAATACGACATCATAGATTTTGAGTTGGGCGTTAAAATTACAGGGGCAGGTTTTCCCGTATACAAAGGAAAAGGTGCCCGACTTCAGCGTGCCTTGATCTCTTACTTTTTGGATAAAAATACAGCGGCTGGCTATACAGAAATGCAAGTACCACATTTGGTCAATGAGGCATCTGGTTATGGCACAGGTCAATTGCCCGATAAAGAAGGCCAAATGTACCATGTAGGCGAGGACGACCTTTATTTGATTCCCACGGCGGAGGTTCCCGTAACCAATTTATTGCGGGATGAACTGTTATTGGAAAAAGACCTGCCTATTTGCTATACAGCCTATACACCCTGTTTCCGACGTGAGGCGGGCAGTTATGGCGCCCATGTTCGCGGATTGAACCGGTTGCATCAATTTGATAAGGTTGAAATAGTTCGTGTGGAGCTTCCCGGCAATTCGTACCACGCCTTGGACGGCATGGTGGAACATGTGAAAAATATTTTGAGGGAATTGGAGCTTCCGTATCGCATACTTCGCCTTTGTGGTGGCGACCTTGGTTTCACCTCTGCCCTAACCTATGATTTTGAAGTTTTTTCAACAGCACAAGATCGTTGGTTGGAAATTAGCTCAGTCTCTAATTTCGAGACCTATCAGGCAAATCGACTCAAACTTCGTTTTAAGGATGGGGACGGAAAGAACCAATTGGCCCACACACTTAATGGAAGCTCTTTGGCCTTACCACGGGTATTGGCAGGCATATTGGAGAATTACCAGACTTCCGACGGCATTAGGATACCCGAAGTTTTGGTGCCTTATTGCGGATTTGATATGATTGATTAAGACCCTCTTAACACGCTCTTTGATCAAACTGCGTATCTTTGGTAAAAAGCTACGTTTGAAACCCTACTTGCTCATATTTTTTATTCTAACGCTTGATTTGTTATCTGCACAGGATGATTTCTTGGCGAAACAATATTTTACAGATGGCCAGTATGATAAGGCCGTTGTGTTCTACGAAAAATTGGTTGAACAGAATCCGCGTAGAACTGATTATGGCGAAGGCCTTATTGCCTGCTATCAGCAGTTGGAGCGTTATGTAGATGCCGAAAAATATTTACTTAAGGAACTGGCCATAGGAAATGCCTATCCCACATATTATATTGAACTGGGGTATAATTACACACTACAGAACAAACCTGAAAAGGCCACCGAGCAATATGACATTGCCATCGCAAAAATTAGCGAAAACCCCAATTTTGGCTACGGCATAGGATTTAGCTTCCAGAAGTATGCGCTTTTGGATTATGCAATCAAGGCCTATTCCAAGTCCATGGAGCTCAATCCAAAAATGGATTATAATTATCAACTTGCCCGAATTTATGGGGAACAAGGAGATGTTGAAAAAATGTATGATTCTTACCTGAAGCTTATCATCGAGGGCAAAGCCTCTCTTTCCAACATTCTACGAAATATTGACGATTTTATTACCGATGATCCTGATAATGAGAACAATTTGAAGTTTAAAAAAATAGTGTTGCAGAATGCTCAAAAAAACCCAGATCTTCTCTGGAACCAATTGTTGAGTTGGCTTTTCGTGCAGCAAAAGCAATTTGATAGTGCCTTCCGTCAAGAAAAGGCGATTTACAAACGCACGGATGGCGGATCCATGCAAAGACTTGAGATGTTGGGAGATTTAACTTTGGAAGAAAAAGCCTTTGATACCGCCTTGGAAATATATGGGTTCATTAGGGACAATTCCAACGATAAAGTGACAAGGTTAAACGCCCAGTTGAACCTAATAGACATCCAACTTCTTGATTCGGATGAAAAAACCCAAACAGAAATACAGAGGCAATTTGAGGGCTTAATCGATATATATGGCAATGAAAGTCAAACATTGCAATTACAGGTAGCCTATGCCAACTTTTTGACCTTCAGACAGGATGCTCCCGAGCACGCCATTGAAATGCTCAAGAAGAGTTTGGAACTTCCTTTGAATACAAGAGGGGAAGCATCCATAAAATTGGCCTTGGGAGATATATTGGTATATGACAAAAAATTCAATCAGGCACTCATCTATTTTTCACAGATTCAGAAGGACTTAAAAAATGATGTTCTTGGACAGGATGCACGCTTCAAAGTTGCTCAGACCAGTTTTTACAAGGGTGATTTTGATTGGGCCCTAACCCAGCTAAAAGTATTGAGAAGTTCTACCTCTCAATTGATTGCAAATGATGCAATGCAACTTAGTTTGTTGATATCCGACAATTCATTGGAAGATTCTACCCAAGTGGCCTTAAAAAAATATGCAAGAGCCGATCTGTTGGCCTATCAGAATAAAACCAAGGAAGCCATTGCCGAATTGGATGCTATTCTTCAAAATCACAAAGGAGAGAAAATAGAGGATGAAGCCCTCTTAAAACAAGGGGAGCTTTTGGAAAGTATTAAGGATTATGATGCCGCCAAAGTCAACTATCAAAAAATAATCGAGTTTTATGCAAATGGCATTTTAGCCGATGATGCCCATTTTGCTTTGGCCGAACTCTATCGAAATGTGCTGAACGAGCCCGAAAAGGCACAGGAGCATTACGAAAAAATCATTTATAATTATCAGGACAGCTATTTCTTCCCACAAGCACGAAAGAATTTTAGGATGCTTCGTGGCGATAGTATTAATTGAATTCTATGTACATCTATAATGTAACTACAAATATCGAAGAATCCGTTCATGAACAATGGGTACAATGGATGAAAGACACCCATATTCCGGAGGTTTTGTCTACGGGTAAATTTCTTTCGGCCAAGATGTGCAGGGTTTTGGTAGAAGAAGATATGGGTGGATTTACATATTCAGTTCAATACACAGCATTGGACAAGGAAACACTGGAACGTTACTATTCTGAAGACGCTCCCAGATTACGGCAAAAGGCCATGCAACTTTTCACCGGAAAGCTAGTATCCTTTCGAACCGAATTGAAGGTTGTAAGCAATCATCAATCTGCAAACAAAAGTGCCACCAATTATCTTTTTGCCTATGGCACTTTACAGGATGAATCCGTTCAAACAACCTATTTGTTAAGGTCACTGACCGGCATTCCCGATAGACTTTCCAAATACAAAATTTCCGATAAAAAGGTTGCAGATGCCTACCCCAATGTTACCTTCACCGGAAACCCTGAGGATTCGGTTGGCGGGATGGCTTATCTACTGACGCACGAAGAACTACTTTTGGCGGATGATTATGAAGGACAGGCCTATAAAAGGATAGAGGTAGAACTATCATCCGGAAAAAAGGCATGGGTCTATTTGAGTCCCAATGGCGAACACTAAAACAGGGAAATGTCCAAAAAGAAGAAAAAAAAAATCAACGATCAATGGGACAATCGTGTCAAAAATGATACAAAAAGTCCTGTAAAGGCCAAGAAATTCTTGGGGCAGCATTTTTTAAAGGATGAGAACATTGCCAAACAAATTGCGGGAACGCTCTCATTTGAAGGGTATAAAAACGTAATTGAAATTGGCCCCGGGACCGGGGTTTTGACCAAATATCTATTGCTCGAGGCCATTGATCTCGTGGCTATGGATGTGGATTCGGATTCTATTATCTATCTAAACCATTCTTTTCCATTGGAGCATCCCGAGGCCATGAATGGCAAGAGCCGTTTAAAAGTGCTGGAAGCAGACTTTCTAAACTATGACCTAAGTTTACTTTTTGGTAAAGAACCCTTCGCCATCACTGGGAATTTTCCCTATAATATTTCAACACAGATTGTTTTTAAAATGCTGGAGCACAAGGAGCAAATACCTGAATTTTCCGGAATGTTCCAGAAAGAGGTTGCGCAACGCATTTGCGAGAAAGAAGGATCCAAGACATATGGTATTCTTTCCGTTCTTGTTCAGGCTTTCTATGATGCCGAGTACTTATTTTCAGTGCCCCCTGTAGTTTTTGAACCTGCGCCAAAAGTACATTCTGGCGTAATTCGTCTTACCCGAAAAGAACCGTTTGCCTTGGACTGCGACGAAAAATTGTTCTTTCGCGTCGTAAAAACTGCTTTTAACCAAAGAAGAAAGACTTTGCGTAACAGTTTAAAAACATTCGAGCTCACAGATAATCTCAGAGAAGATGCTATATTTGATCTTCGCCCAGAGCAATTGGCCGTAACGGAGTTTATGGCCCTTACGAACAAGATAGAAAATGACACCGTTTAAACTCACCGAAAATCTTATAGCTGAGATAGAGCAGCTCATAGAAAACCAGAAGAATTCGGAGCTGGAATCACTTTTGGCCGAGGTGCACTATGCAGATATCGCAGAAATCATTAATGAACTAAATGCTGACGAAGCCACTTATCTGATCAAACTTCTTGACAGCGACAAAACTTCTGATGTACTTACAGAACTTGATGAGGACGTACGTGAAGCCATTCTGGGGAACATGTCGGCCAAAGAAATTGCCGGGGAACTTGACGAACTTGACACCGATGATGCCGCCGATATTATTGCCGAACTACCCAACGAAATTGTTCAGGAGGTAATATCCGAAATAGAAGACCGCGAACATGCGAAGGATATTGTGGATCTTTTGCGCTATGATGAAAATACGGCAGGCGGACTCATGGCGAAAGAGCTCGTAAAGGTGAACGAAAATTGGGACGTTCTAAAATGTGTCAAAGAGATGAGGGCACAGGCCGAAAATGTGACCCGGGTTCATTCTATCTACGTGGTTGATGATGAAGATAAATTAAAAGGGCGGCTTTCTCTTAAGGATTTATTGACAACCTCGACAAAAACACATATTAGTGAGGTATATATAACTAAAGTTGATTCGGTACGGGTAAGCGAAAAGCCCGAGGAAGTGGCCAAAATAATGAGCAAATACGATTTGGAAGCCATTCCCGTGGTGGATGAAATCGGCAGGTTGGTAGGCCGTATCACTATTGATGATATTGTGGATGTCATCAAGGAAGAAGCAGAAAAAGATTATCAATTGGCAGCGGGTATCTCCAGGGATGTTGAGGCCGACGATAGTATTTGGGAACTTACAAAGGCCCGTCTTCCATGGTTGATAATTGGTATGTTCGGTGGTATCGGGGCGGCAAGTATAATCAGCAGCTTTCAGAATGTGATGTCCCAATATCCCATACTGTTGATTTTTGTCCCATTGATCCAAGCCACTGCCGGTAATGTGGGGGTACAATCATCGGCAATTATGGTGCAGGGTTTGGCGAACGATACCGTTAAAGGGGAAATATTGAATCGCCTTTTAAAGGAATTCCTCCTTGGTCTTATCAATGGTTTAGCTATTGCCGCCATTGTGCTATTAATAAGTCATTTTGCATTTCAAACCTCTTATTTGATTTCAGCGACCCTCTGTATTGCCTTAATTTCCGTGATTATCATCGCTGCCCTCATAGGTACTTTTATTCCTGTTTTTTTAGATGCCAGGGGTATCGACCCTGCTGTAGCGACCGGTCCTTTTATTACCACTGGTAACGATATTTTTGGTATTTTAATTTACTTTTCAATTGCGAAGATCATCCTAGGGATTTAGTAATTTTCTAAAAAAGATTCAATGTTCTGTTCCCACAAAGCGTTTTTTGCATTTTTTTTGATTTTTACGTCCTGCGCCAACGAACAACCGCCGATTATTGACATTGCAAACCCACCAAACCAAGTAAGTCTTTTTGCTGAAACAACCATTGCTACCGACCTATATGAAAGGGATATGGCGATTTCGCCCGAAGGGAATGAAATCATCTATACCTTGGGCAATCAAAAACAGACCGTTCGGAGTTTAGTTCAAATAAGTAGAAAAGGAAGTGCTTGGGGCGAAAAACAAATTCTTTCTTTTTCTGGAAAGTATCAGGATATTGAACCGTTCATCTCAGTAGACGGAAACAAATTGTACTTTGCCTCTAACCGCCCAATACAAGGCGATAGTTCTCGAAGCGATTACAATATTTGGATATCAGAAAAAAAGAACGGCAATTGGCAAGATCCAATACCGTTGGATACACTCATCAATACCTTGCAAGATGAATTCTATCCTTCGGCAAGTGCAAACGGGAACCTTTATTTTACCGCCACTCGAGAAAATGGCATTGGGCTGGAAGACATTTTTGTGAGCTATATGGAGAAAGGGGGCTACCAGACCCCGGTTGTCCTGGATAGTGCCATCAATACATCGGTTTATGAATTCAATGCGTATGTGGGCCCAGACGAAGATTTGTTGATTTTTAGTTCTTATGGCCGAGATGATGATTTCGGAGGTGGAGATTTGTATTATAGTAAGAAGGATCAAAATGGGAAATGGTCACGGGCCCAAAATATGGGGAATCTTGTGAATTCTGATAAATTGGATTACTGCCCTTTTATAGACTTCCGAAGAAATACCTTTTATTTCACAAGTGAAAGACTGAGCATATCAAATAAACGAATAAGAACTGTTTCTGAACTAAAAAATGAAGCGACCCAAGTCCTTAACGGATTTGGAAATATTTATTATGTTGATTTGGAAAGTCTTGAACTAAAATAATAGCAATGAAACCCATAAATCTAGAAATAAAACATACACTTTTCACCAAGCACTGGCATCCCCATCAGATTGCCAAAGTTGATGACATGCAAGTACTATTGGCCAAACTAAAGGGAGAGTTTGTTTGGCATTCCCACGAAAATGAAGATGAGCTTTTTCAGGTCTTAAGGGGCACTTTGTACATGCAATTCCGTGACCGTACCGAAATTGTGAAAGAAGGCGAAATCATCGTGGTTCCTAAAGGCGTAGAGCATAACCCCATGACCAAAAATGATGAAGAAGTTCACATTTTATTGTTCGAAAAGCTATCTACCGCCCACACTGGAAAGGTAAGGGATGAAAAAACGCAGACCCATTATCCTAAAATTTAAATTGACATATGAAAGTTTTACATCTAGATACGAATCACCCTTTATTATTGGAACAGCTTGGTGAATTGGGATTCCAGAACGATGAAGATTATACCTCCTCCAAATCCGAGGTTGAGAAAAAAATCCACGAATATGACGGAATCATTATTCGCAGCCGCTTTGCCATCGACAGCTCTTTTCTTGAAAAAGCCGTACGCCTAAAATTTATTGGCCGTGTAGGTGCCGGTCTGGAGAATATAGATGTTGAGTTCGCAAGGGCCAACGGAATTTATTTGGCTGCCGCACCGGAAGGCAATCGAAATGCAGTGGGGGAACATACTTTGGGCATGCTACTCTCCCTGTTCAATAATCTTAACAAAGCAGATAGGGAAGTGCGAACAGGTAAATGGGACCGGGAAGGCAATCGTGGTCACGAACTTGACAATAAAATTGTAGGTATTATTGGGTATGGCAATATGGGCAAAGCCTTTGCCAAAAAACTTCGAGGTTTCAACTGTGAGGTAATTTGCTATGATGTCAAAGGAGGTGTGGATGATGAAAATGCGCGGCAAGTAGGCATTATGGAACTCCACCAAAAAGCCGATGTGCTGAGCCTTCATGTTCCTCAAACGCCATCTACGACCCATATGATCAATGCGGGGTTCATCAATAAATTTCATAAACCTTTATGGCTCATAAATACCGGGCGTGGTAAAAGTGTGGTTACCGAAGATTTGGTATCAGGCTTAAAGTCGGGGAAAATCTTAGGTGCCGGACTTGATGTATTGGAATATGAGAAATCTTCCTTCGAAAACATGTTTACAGAGAATGAGTTACCGGAAGCTTTTGAATATTTGACGAAAGCGGACAATGTGCTACTTACTCCCCACATAGCCGGGTGAACCGTTGAAAGCAAAATAAAACTGGCCCAGACCATCGTTGATAAAATTAAAGCGAAATTTTCCTAACTTGAGCAAGCATATTTATAAGGCTTCCCCAAAACTCTTTTGAAAATCAATTTATTATTCATTTAAAGCTATCATTATGAAACTGGGAGCGTTTTCAGTCAGTCTAAGTGTCAAAGATATAACGGCATCCAAGCAATTTTACGAAACGCTTGGTTTTACTGTTTTCGCCGGTGATATAGAAAAGAATTATCTCATATTAAAAAATGGGAACGCGCTAATTGGCTTGTTTCAGGGTATGTTCGAGAATAATATCCTCACCTTCAATCCGGGTTGGGATGAAAACGCCCAAAAAATGACGGAGTTTGATGATGTGCGGGATATTCAGAAAAAACTCAAAAATGATGGTATTAAATTGATGAGCGAAGCGGATGAAAAGACCTCTGGGCCTGCAAGTTTTATGGTGACCGATCCCGATGGAAATGTCATATTAATTGACCAACATGTTTAAGTATGCAATACAAGGCAACTGATCCCGAAGAATATATTGCCCAATTGCCTAAAGAAAGACAAGGGGTCATATCCAAAATAAGGGATGTTATTCTCAAAAACATTCCGAAGGGCTTTGAAGAACAAATAAGCTATGGAATGCTTGGATATGTCGTGCCCCATACGCTCTATCCCGGTGGCTATCATTGTGACCCGAAATTGCCGTTGCCTTTTATGAATCTGGCATCCCAAAAAAATTTTGTGTCCCTCTATCATTCAGGCATATATGCGGACCCTAAAATTTATAAATGGTTTGTTGAAGAATATCCCAAACATTGCAAGCGTAAGTTAGATATGGGCAAAAGCTGTGTTCGTTTTAAATGGATGGATGATATTCCTTATGCCCTTATTGGCGAACTATCTACAAAAATGTCCCTTAAGGATTGGATTGAATTTTATGAAAAGAACGTAAAAAATAGAAATTGAAATGAGCCATAACAAATCTTAATACCAAGCCTGCCTTTCCGGTCAGACAGGCGAGAAATTTAATGGCGAATTACATCTGACCTATTAAAAAAATAAATATATACAGATGAAACCAATATGATTAAAATAATCCTTATATATAAGGGTAATGATTATTTTAATCATCAAAGGTTACATGTGACCACTGAAAAACAATAAATATAAACACATGAAAAATAGGGTTACCGGTTTGGGTGGCTTCTTCTTTAAAAGCCATGAGCCAAATAAAATAAAAGAATGGTATAAAAATCATTTGGGCCTAAACACGGACCAATATGGCTGTACTTTTTGGTGGAAAGACAAAGAAGGGAATGACTGCTCTACACAATGGAGCCCCATGAATGAAAACACCACCTATTTTCAACCCAGCCAGAAGCAATTCATGATGAATTTTAGGGTTGAGAATCTGGTAGAATTGCTGAAGATCCTTAAAGAGGAAGGGGTTACAATCGTTGGTGATATAGAAGAGTACGACTATGGTAAATTTGGTTGGATCCTAGACCCTGAAGGTAATAAATTGGAACTTTGGGAACCAGTTGATAATGCATTTCTCCCATAGTATTTGTTGTCTTTCTTTGTATTTAAGTAATTTGTCAAACAACAATTTATAAGGTTTCAAATGTTGTTTATTCTCATTTCCCTGATTCTAAAATATTTGCTACATTTAAACCTAGTTAACCACCAAAAACAATTATGATGTCAGACGAGAATAAAGATTTAGGGGATAAGGCCGAAGAAGCCTTCGACAGTGCTAAAGACAAGGCCAAGGAGTTTGCCGAGGACGCCAAGGAAGCTGCAAGTGATTTTGCGGAAAGTGCCAAGAAAACGGCCCATGAATTTACCGAGAATGCAAAAGAGGCATTTAGCGGTGCCGGAGGTGAAAACAAGAAAGTACTGGCAGGAATTTTGGCCATTTTATTGGGTTCCCTTGGTGTACATAAATTCATCTTGGGTTATCAACAGGAAGGATTCATTCTTTTAGGAATTACAATTGCTTCATACGTCCTAATGTGCTTTTTCGGCTTGGGGCTCTTGTTCGTTTGGATTCCCGGTTTGATAGGTCTAATTGAAGGTATCATTTATCTTACAAAGTCAGATGCCGAGTTTTACAATACATACCAAGTAGGTAGAAAACCTTGGTTCTAAAAAATAAAAAGTCAGATTTTAAAATTCTGGCTTTTTTATTTGAATTTAATATCGTAATATTGCAATATATAAATATGTAATGGGCATTACCAAAACTCAAATTTTCAATTCAAAACAAAACCAGTTGGCCACTATTTTTAGGGTGCTTGCCAATCCCGCCCGTATAGCTATTTTACAATACTTAAGTGAGCAGCCTTCCTGTATCTGTAATGATATTGTTGAAGAAATTGGTCTTTCGCAACCCACCATTTCCCAACATTTAAAAGAACTGAAAAGTATAGATCTGATTCAAGGCGAAATTGATGGCAAGTCAATTTGCTATTGTATCAATGTTGAAAAGTGGAAGGAAATTCAGGATTTACTAAATACTTTTTTCAATAAAACGAAATTTAATTGTTGCTAAACACAATCACATGAAAACGCACGAATTCATATCTCTTTTAAGGGCGTACCCGAACAAAAGCCTTCTTTTTGAATATACTCCCGGCAAGCTTATCGGGGCCAACTATCATATTACCGAAGTCAAGAACATCACCATTGACTCGGTTGATTGCGGTGCGAACACCGATTTTTGGAAGGAGACCGTCATTCAACTATGGGAAAGTCCGTTAGAAAAGGACAAAAGGGAGTACATGACCGCCTACAAAGCCTTGGGCATCCTGAATAAGGTTGACAAAATAAAACCTATGGAAAGAGAAGTGGAAGTAAAATTTGAATACAGCAATCCAGGCTTTCATACGGCCCAACTTTTTGTAAACGGTTTTGAAGTTCTTGAAAGTCGAATTGTCTTAAAACTAGGTGTCGAAAAAACGGATTGCAAGGCCAAGGAAACCTGTGGCGTTCCCGTCAGTGCAAACGTAGTAGCGGAGGCTACATGTGCACCCGGCGGGGGATGTTGTTAATGCTGATCTATTTATGATGAACATAAGACCCATGACCGCGAATGATTGGCCAACAGTTTCCAAAATTTACGCCGAGGGAATCGCTACAGGTTTCGCGACTTTTGAAAAAAACATCCCCTCATACGAACATTGGGACCAAGGCCATCTCAAGAACTGTCGTATCGTGGCCATCCTTGACAACTCCGTTATTGGTTGGGCGGCTTTATCCCCTGTTTCGAGTCGCTGTGTATATGGTGGCGTAGCCGAAGTAAGTATTTACATCTCACAAAACAGCAGAGGGCTTGGCATCGGCAAATTGTTAATGGAGGCCTTGATTGCCCAAAGCGAGCAGGAAGGACTATGGACATTACAATCCGGTATCTTTCCCGAAAACGAAGCAAGTATCCGTCTGCATGAAAAAATGGGGTTTCGAAAAATTGGTAAAAAAGAACGCATCGGGAAATTGGATGGCATCTGGAAAGACAACCTCCTTTTTGAGCGCAGAAGCAAAACGGTAGGTGTTGATTAGAACTAAAATTAATTAGACGTTGTAAAATGAAGAACATACTTGTTTTATGCACAGGTAATTCGTGCAGAAGCCAAATGGTCCATGGGTATCTTGAGAATTTACAGGATGGGAAAGCGGCAATCTATAGTGCCGGGATCGAAACACACGGCCTCAACCCTGGCGCCGTAGCTATCATGAAGGAAGACGGATTTGATATAAGTAACCATACCTCAAACAACGTTGATGAATACAAGGGCATAGATTGGGACTATATCATTACGGTTTGCGACCATGCCAAGGAAAACTGTCCGTTTATCCCCGCAAAAAATGCAAAGCGGATCCATCACAATTTCTTTGACCCCTCTAAAGTCATAGGTACAGAAGCAGAAAAACATGCCGCCTTTTTAAAAGCCAGAAATGAAATAAGAGCGTTTTGCAAGAATTTTATTGCAAGTGAACTGGGCTAGGCATTCCCATTCTCCTTGGCCTCCATAAACTTGCGTTCCAGTTCCGCTTGAAACTCTTCCATGACCGGTTTTACGGTACTTTCTGGTAAATCCGCTATTTTTATGTACATCAATCCGTCAACCGAATTGTTGAAAAGTGGGTCTACGTTGAAGGCCACCACTTTCGCGTTCTGTTTGATGTATTTTTTGATCAACACCGGTAAACGCAGGTCGCCCGGTTCTACCTCATTGATCAATCGGTCAAATTTATTGAGATCCGCTTCGGTCTCGTCAAAGACAAATTCCTTATCCGCATCGTTCAACTTCACCTTAAACTCCTTTTTCGGCCTCACATATTGGGCCACGTACGGATCCCAATAATTACTTTTCATAAACTCGATCATCAACGATTTCGAAAAATTTGAAAACTGATTGCTGATACTTACGCCACCTATCAAATATTTATGTTCGGGATGTCTTAAGGTGGTGTGTACAATGCCCTTCCATAATAGAAAAAGGGGCATAGGCTTTTGTTGATATTCCTTTACTATGTACGCTCTTCCCATTTCAATGGACTGTTCCATCATTCCGAAAAGCTCAGGCTCAAATCTAAATAAGTCCTGTAGATAGAATCCGTCGATCCCATAATCCTTGAAAATCTGAGATCCCATTCCCATGCGGTACGCTCCTACTATGGTCTTTTCTTCATCGTCCCAAAGAAACAGGTGATGATAATAATTATCGAATTTATCAAGGTCTATAGCATTATTGGTCCCCTCGCCTATGGCCCGGAAGGTTACTTCCCGCTGTCTGCCAATTTCTTTCAGAATAAAAGGCATATCATTGGCCTGGGCCAAAAAGACCTCATAATTTTTACTCTGCAACAAACGACAATCCTTTTCCCTAAGCTTTTCTATTTCGCCCTGAATCACCTCCGTTCGCACTGCGGATGCAATTTTCCTGGGTGCCTTTGGAATTTTCAAGGAAGTGGGTATTTGATCGATCAACCGTTCCTTTTCATAGGCATTTGCCAGTATATAGGTCTTTTTACGTAAAAGCTCCGTAAACTCTTCCAAGGTTTCCTCTTCTTTTTGGGCCTCGACCGATATGGGTTGCCCAATACGGACTTTGATTGGCCTGTTCCGCTGTGAATACACTTCAGAAGGTAATTTGGCGGTCCTAAAAATATCGTTCAATTTTGAAAGCCCGTAGAAAAGTTTACTATTTCTTGCGTGGAAATATATGGGAACCACGGGCACTTCGGCCTTTCGTATCAATTTCAATGCTGCTTCCTCCCAAGGTCTATCCACAATAAGTTTTCCATCTTTATAGGTAGAAACCTCGCCTGCCGGGAATATTCCAAGGGGGTGACCCTCCCTTAAGTGCAGCATTGCACTTTTGAAGCCTGCCAAGCTACTCTTTACATCCTTGCGATCCTCAAATGGGTTCACTGGCATGATATAGGGTGCCATAGGCTCAATACGATGTAGCAAAAAATTGGCGATGATTTTAAAATCTGACCTATGCGAAACTAAAAGCTTTAATAAAAGAACCCCGTCAATACCCCCTAAAGGGTGATTGGAAATTGTGATATAGGCGCCTTCCTTGGGCAATCGTTTAAAATCTTCCTCAGGAATTTCAAAATCAATTTCATAGTGCTTTAGTATCGCATCTAAAAAATCAAGCCCCTCGAGATGCTTGTTCTTGTCATAAAATGAATTGACGCTTGAGATGCGGGTGACCTTCATAAGCATCCATCCCATAAAGGTTCCCATGAATCCATACTTGTCCAAGTTGATCGCTTTCGCCACCTCTTTAGCGGTCACTAAACCCATATATTCTTTTGATTAGAGAATCGCTAAGATAGGAAAAACACTATAGGTGAGACCCATTTTAACATTTGGGGAAGATAGTCGAATTTATTTCACGACAAGCTGCAAAGTTTCCTTTCCACGCTGTTCTAATAGCACATCGTGTCCGTTGATGAGGGATTCAACCGCCTCGTTCGTAAAATGGCGAACCGTATAAAGGGATACTCCTTCATGATGTACCACTTTAAATCTGCTTTTCAGCAAATTCAGCAATTCTTCCAATCGGCCAAACTTGTTGTCCACACAGACTGAAAAACTGATCGCCGAGTTCTGGATAAGATCGACCTTCATTTTATGGTCGTGCAGCATTTTAAAAAGTTCACTGATACTATCTTCCACAATAAATGAAAAATCAAGTGAGGACAATTTCATCAGCACCTGATCTTTTTTTACGATGAAACAGGGTACCATGGGTTCAATTCCTATCCCTTTTGTGACCGTGGTTCCTGGATCATTAGGGTTGACAAAAGATTTTACATGCAACGGTATCTCTTTTTTTTGAAGTGGCTGCAAGGTTTTGGGGTGTATGACCGATGCCCCGTAAAAGGCAAGTTCAATCGCCTCTAAATAGGATATTTTGTTCAATAACTGAGTTTCTTTAAAATATCTCGGATCCGCATTGAGAACCCCTGGCACATCCTTCCATATGGTTACTGAATCGGCATTTAAGCAATAGGCCAATATTGCCGCAGTGTAATCGGATCCCTCGCGACCCAAAGTGGTGGTAAAATTGTTTTCATCGCTACCTAAAAAGCCTTGGGTGATGTTCAATTTCTTGGAATCCACTTTTTGGGTCACATTGTGTTGGGTCCTTTCCCAGTTGACAATGGGATCACGATAACTGTTGTCCGTTTTAATGAGATTGCGAACGTCCAACCACGTATTGGTGATACCCACTTCATTAAGATATTCACTTAAAATGGTAGTGGACACCAGCTCCCCATATCCTATTACCTGATCATACACAAAGTTGTAATTTGGGGATTTGTTCCAAGCCAAAAAGCCTTTCACCTCATCAAACAACACTTTTGTCTTTTGAAAAATAGGATGATGATCGTTCGGGAACAGGTCCATTAAAATATCATTGTGGTATTTTATGACCTCTTGAATGGCTGATGAAAGACTTTCCTTGTCCTTAAAATAGGCATTGACAACGGCCTCCATTGCATTTGTGGTCTTTCCCATGGCCGACACGACTAGAAGTGTATTGGCATGACCGACTTCCTGCAAGACTTTCACTAAATTCTTGACCCCGTTGGCATCTTTTACCGATGCACCTCCAAATTTAAAAATTCGCATATATGAAAAATTGAATATTATTTTATATTATCCAGATAGGATTGAATCCCTGACTCACTCAAGTGAACAACATCCCAATCGCGCATGACCTTAGCACCTTTACTTTCGTAAAAATTGATGGCCGGATCGTTCCAATCAAGCACTTCCCAGCTGATCCTTTTAACGCCGAGCCGAGCTCCATATTTTACAACTTCATTCAAAAGCGAGGTACCCAAACCACTACCTCTCATTTTATGGGTAACTATAAGATCTTCCAAGTGAACAACGGGTCCTTTCCATGTAGAGTATCGAGGGTATACCAATGCCATTCCTACCACATCACCGTCGGATTCCGCCACAAAACAATGGAACAATTTTTGGTCCCCGAACCCGTCCCTGATCAAATCATCAACAGACACCTCTACCGCATTGGCCTCTTTTTCAAAAGTAGCCAGTTCCTGGATCAACTCCAGTACTTGCGGCATATCGGTGGCATTGGCTTCTCTTATTGTAATTCCCATAATTGTTACAAATAAAACACAAAGTTATAAATTTAAAAAATGAATGGTGGTCGAAATCGTTATAGTTCACAAAATACCCGATATTTGTGTACGGGCAAACTAATCTAAAGTCGCAGGCCATAATATCGGAAGTGATGAATTATGGGCAAATCAAAAAAACTGAAACCTGAATCGAGAGTCAAGAAAAAGAGCCCAGAAAAAGGAAAAAAGGATCAAGAGAAATGACTTTATTACTTTCTACTTTACGACTTTCATTAAACCTAAAACCTGAACCAAAAAATTACACTATACTAAATTCTGAATACTAACCGCTGACTACTAACTACTCATCCACATGTTGACCAAAAAAAATACCACTCTAGGGGAATTCATCATTGAAAACCAATCCTCTTTTCAATATTCATCCGGAGAACTATCCAAACTTATCAATGCCATACGCTTGGCTGCAAAAGTAGTCAATCATGAAGTCAATAAAGCAGGTTTGGTGGACGTATTGGGTGCGGCAGGGGACACTAATATTCAGGGTGAGAATCAACAAAAATTGGATGTCCTTGCCAACGAAAAATTCATACAGACCCTAACAAATAGAGAAATAGTTTGTGGTATTGCTTCGGAAGAGGAAGATGATTTTATCGCCATCAACAGCAATGACGAACGCCACCAGAACAAATATGTTGTTTTAATAGATCCTTTGGATGGTTCTTCAAATATTGATGTAAATGTATCAGTTGGAACCATTTTTTCAATCTACAGGCGCATTACTCCTATCGGAACACCCGTAACACTGGCAGATTTTCTGCAACCGGGACATAACCAAGTAGCCGCGGGATACATCATTTATGGGACATCTACCATGCTCGTTTATACCACAGGTGACGGGGTAAACGGCTTCACCTTAAACCCTGCCATCGGCACATTTTATTTATCACATCCGAATATGCAGTTTCCTGAAAAGGGCCAAATTTACTCCGTGAACGAAGGAAACTATATTCATTTTCCACAGGGCGTGAAAGACTATATCAAGTATTGTCAAAAAGAAGAAGATGATAGGCCCTATACCTCTCGTTATATCGGATCCCTGGTTTCCGATTTCCATCGAAATATGATCAAGGGCGGAATCTATATGTACCCCAAAAGTAGTGTGGCCTCAAACGGGAAGTTACGTTTGCTATATGAATGCAATCCCATGGCTTTTATTGCAGAACAGGCCAATGGTAAGGCAAGTGATGGCCATCAACGTATTTTGGATATACAACCGAAAGAGCTTCATGAACGCGTGCCGTTCTTTTGTGGCAGTAGAAATATGGTCGAAAAAGCCGAGTCCTTTATGCAACAATAAAAGCTGAAAACAAAAAAGGGCGATTAAATCGCCCTTTTTTATGATTACATTTATCCTTAGTGTTTCACTAAATAGAGGTAATCCTCCAAATCTATCTTTCCTGTAAAAATTTCGACGGATCTTTGGATAATCTTTTCAGCCTTATCACTGGTAAACCCGAGACCTATCGCATATTTTGTAACCAGCTCCAATTCCTGCTCATCAATAGTATGGTCGGCAAAGATAATCTTGAACAGGTCATAAAGACGCTCCAATCTTTGTTCGGCACTCACAGGAGGGTCAATTGGGTATTTGTTCTCCTTTTTCATTACGGTTTTAAACTCATCTTGAGTAATATCCAATTTGGCCGCAAAACGATCCAACAAAAGTTTTTCCTCCTTCCCTACCTCTCCATCTACGGCTGCCAAAGTAGCAATGGCGGCAAAATGCGCCAAATTTCTTCGATGTTCACTACTACTGTACAAATCAACAAAAGACATAAATCATATTTTTAATAGGGTGCAAATATAAATTTTTTGATGGTCAAAAACAGCATTGATTTGAACTTTGTTTCTACTTCTAATTTGTAATTTCACAGGTATCAAAAAAACCTGACTTTCATTTATTAAGAATAAAACACTTCGCCTGACTTTGAATTATAATGCTAGTCTCGTCATTCATTTTAAGAATCCAAATGAAAAATTTAAATAATTCAGATGTCCTATCGCATGTAACATGATAAATAAGGAACAACTTTATGCAATTGCCGAAGACTGGTTCAAAGGACAGAACTGGGAGCCCTTCCCTTTCCAAAAAAGTACGTGGAAGGCCTTTTTACAGGGCAAGCATGGTTTATTGAACGCCCCAACAGGAAGTGGAAAGACCTATGCCCTTTGGTTTCCCATTGTGTTGGATTACATAAAGAAAAATCCCAATTATAAAAACGAGCATAAAAAGGGGTTAAAGGCTATATGGATTACGCCCCTCAGAGCTCTTTCACAAGAAATCAAACAATCTGCCGAACGGGTCACGTCCGATCTAGGAACACAAATGACCGTGGCAATAAGATCGGGGGATACTTCAACCAAAGAAAGGGCCCAAATGAAAAATCAGATGCCAGACCTTTTGATAACAACACCTGAGAGCCTGCAACTGCTGTTGGCAACAAAAGGCTACGAAAAGATTTTCAAGGATTGCTCGGCCATTGTTGTGGACGAATGGCATGAACTATTGGGCACAAAACGCGGTGTGCAAATGGAACTGGGCCTCTCAAGGCTTAGGGCAATGTCAAAGAAAATTCTTATTTGGGGCATCTCAGCGACCATAGGAAATCTTGAACAGGCGAGGGAGGTATTATTAGGCCCCAATAGCACCGCCCTAAAAAACTCGGTAATGGTCAAGGCGAACCTGAACAAGAAAATCACGGTCAAAAGTATCATTCCAAAAGAAATGGAAACCTTTCCTTGGCGGGGTCATTTGGGATTACGGTTATTGGAAAACGTTATCCCAATTATTAACAGTAGTAAAACCACATTGCTGTTCACCAATACCCGAAGCCAATGCGAAATCTGGTTTCAAAAAATACTTGAAAGCCACCCCGAATTTGCCGGTGAAATCGCCATGCACCATGGGAGTATCAATAAAGAAACGCGCATCTGGGTAGAGCAGGCCATTCGCAATGAAAGTCTAAAAGCTGTGGTCTGCACCTCTAGTTTGGATTTGGGAGTCGACTTCGCCCCGGTCGAAACGGTTGTCCAAATAGGTGGACCTAAAGGCATCGCAAGATTTATGCAACGGGCCGGTCGCAGCGGACATAGACCGGGAAAGGAAAGCGTGATCTATTTTCTTCCCACACATGCCATTGAATTGGTCGAGGCTTCCGCCCTGCAGGAAGCGGTTCGACAGAACGCCATGGAGGACCGTACGCCCTATCTCAACAGTTTTGATGTGCTCATTCAATATTTGACCACATTGGCCATCTCGGACGGATTTTATCCCGAACAAATTTTTAAGGAAGTGAAGCAAACATTCTGCTATCAAACCATATCCAAAGATCAATGGCAATGGCTTTTGAATTTTTTGGTCATGGGTAGTCAAAGTCTGCAATCGTACGACGAATTCAAAAAAGTGGAAGTCGCCGAAGATGGCAGATTCAAAGTCAATAACCGCGGAATTGCCATAAGGCACAGGTTTCAAATTGGCACGATCGTAGGGGATGCCAATATAACCGTTCGCTATCAGAAAGGTGGATATATAGGAACCATTGAGGAATCTTTTATTTCAAAACTGATCCAAGGCGATGTCTTTACTTTTGCTGGCCGTAACCTCGAATTTATTCGCATTAAGGAGATGCAGGCCCTTGTTCGAAACTCTTCAAAAAAAACGAGTAAAGTTCCCAGTTGGATGGGTGGCCGACTCACACTTTCAGCCCAAATGTCAGAATTGCTTCGAAATGAACTCTACTCTGCAAGTCTGAACAAAAAAAATCAATCGAAAGAAATACAGGCACTGGCCCCGCTTTTTGAGCGTCAGAATCAAGAAAGTATTGTTCCCAAACCCAATGAATTTCTTATAGAGACCTTTGAGACCCAAGATGGCCATCACACGCTATTTTTTCCTTTTGAAGGCCGATTTGTGCATGAGGCCATGGGCAGTATGCTCGGATATCGTATTGGTTTGCTCTCCCCTATCACGTTTTCATTGGCTTTCAACGATTATGGATTTGAATTGCTATCAGATCAAAAAATTGACGTACAACAGATTTTGGACAATGACCTTTTTTCTTCGGAATACCTTTTGGATGATTTACAAAAAAGCCTGAACTCCACCGAAATGGCTCGGAGAAAATTCAGGGATATTGCCGTAATAAGTGGATTGGTATTTACGGGATATCCCGATAAAGGCATTAAAATGAAGCATTTGCAAAGCAATTCTCAGCTCTTGTTTGACGTATTCAGAGATTATGAACCCAACAACCTTCTTTTTCAACAGGCCTTTACCGAAACTTTTGAGCATCAATTAGAGGAAGGCCGTTTACGTATCGCCCTAGAAAGAATCGCTACCCAAAAAATGGTTTGGAAACAGTGTAACTCTCCTACTCCATTTTCCTTCCCTTTGATTACCGACAGGTTACGGGAAAAAATGTCAAGTGAAAAATTAGCGGATCGCATCAAAAGAATGACCGCAATTTTGACCAAGAAATAATGTGCTCATTTGGAACAAAGGGTTTCGCCATGAAATGGACCAATTGTGTTAAGATGGCTTTATCTGCCCCTTTTTCATTATTGCAATTCACATCCGCCTGATCACTTTATCTATTTTTGTATCCATGATCCAGAACATCCAAATAGAAAATCAGCATTTTATTTTACATCCTTCGGCTACAGTTTTCTGGCAGGAAAAGGAAATGCTCATTATTAGCGATGTCCATTTGGGGAAAGTCTCCCATTTTCGAAAATATGGGGCCGCTGTTCCACAAAAGGCCATAGCCAAAAACTTTCAATTGCTTGACGGTGCGGTAAGCTACTTTAGGCCAAAAACCATTTGTTTTTTAGGCGACCTGTTTCATTCTGCCATAAATCAAGAATGGGGCCATTTTGAAAAATGGATCGCTACACTGACTGCCAAAATAATTCTGGTCGAAGGAAATCACGATATCATATCCTACTTAAAATATGAGGATTTGGGCATAAAAGTAGTCTCCGAGCTTGAGTTGGACGGTTTTCTTTTAACGCACCACCCCGAAACAAGGGAAGGACTGTTTAATTTTTCGGGGCATGTGCATCCAGCGGTAAAGCTCATGGGAGCCGGGAAACAATCACTGCGGCTGGCATGCTTTTTTAAAAGGAAAAAACAAATGATATTACCCGCATTTGGGGAGTTTACAGGCACATTTACCCTTAAGCCCAAGAAGTTGGATGAGGTCTATGCCATTACAAAAAATGAAGTAATTTTAGTCACTTAACTGTTCACATGCTAGCAAATCAAAGACATTTATTTGACCTTCCAGAATCGGTTACCTATTTGAACGGTGCCTACATGTCCGCCCAATTGAAGAGCGTGGAGGAGATAGGTTTGGAAAGTGTCCGAAAAAAGAGTCGGCCCTATGAGATAGCTGCCAATGACTTTTTTGTACAAAAAACTATCTTAAAACAGCGTTTTGCCCAACTAATTGAAGTACCCGATCCACAAAACATTGCCATTATTCCATCTGTTTCCTATGGCATTGCCAATGCCGCCAAAAACATCGATTTTAAATCTGGGGATGAAATTATTTTGGTTGATGAGCAGTTTCCCAGCAATGTATATTCCTGGAAACGTATCGCCAGAGAAAAAAGAGTGAGGTTAAAAATGGTAAAACCTCCCCAAGGATTTATTGAACGGGGAAAGAACTGGAACAAGGCCATTATAGACGCCATCAATGAAAAAACGGCCGTAGTAGCCATGGGACATATACATTGGGCAGATGGCACTCTTTTCAACTTGAAGGAAATTCGTGAAAAGACGAGACAAGTCGGTGCCTTGCTAATAATTGATGGTACCCAAAGCGTAGGTGCCCTTCCTTTTTCTGTCAAGGAAATTGAGCCAGATGCACTTATCTGCGCAGGCTACAAATGGCTCATGGGGCCCTATTCCCTTGGGGTTGCATATTACAGTGATACTTTCAATGATGGAGTCCCCATTGAAGAAAATTGGATCAACAGATTACAAAGTGAGGATTTTACAAATTTGACCAACTATCAAGAAGAATTTCAACCGAAGGCGGAACGCTTTTCAGCAGGGGAATCAAGCAATTTTATCTTGGTTCCCATGCTCATCAATGCTATTGAACAACTTTTGGAATGGAAACCAAATAATATTCAAGAGTATTGTAACCATATTTCAAAAAGTGCGATAGGAACACTGCGTGCCAAAGGACATTTTATTGAAAGCGATGAATTTAGGGCCAAGCATTTATTTGGCGTGTATTTGGCTGAGGGTTCCGATATGGAAACAGTCAAAAAAAGGTTGATGGCCCAAAATATCTTTGTTTCTTATCGCGGCAAGGCGATTCGGGTGGCCCCACATGTTTACAACACGCAAGAAGACTTTACTAAATTTTTATCGTGTTTTTAGTTCGATAAAATCAGGGCATTTGCCATTACTTATTATCTTTGCACAAATTTTTACGGTTGGTCAAATCACCGATTTCGAATTACTACAAACAGGCTCCGCAATTGCAGATTCTGCAAAACGCCATTGCCAATTCTGAAAAGAACATAATTTTAAAGGGGCTTGTGGGTTCTTCACTGTCATTTGTGATTTCGGAAACTTTCGAAAAAGCAGAGGCGCCATTTCTTTTAATTTATGATGATAAGGAGGAAGCTGCCTATTACTTGAACGATCTAGAGCAATTGATAGGTGAAAAAGATGTGCTCTTTTATCCAGGCAGTTACCGAAGACCCTATCAAATAGAAGAAACCGATAATGCAAACGTACTTCTTAGGGCGGAGGTCTTAAACCGTATTAATTCCCGAAAAAAGCCCGCCCTTATTGTTACCTATCCCGATGCCCTTTTCGAAAAAGTGGTTACCCGAAAAGAACTGGATAGGAATACCTTAAAAATAAAATTGGAGGATTCCATTTCGCTCGACTTTTTGAACGAGGTTCTTTTTGAATATCAATTTAAGCGTGTTGATTTTGTTTCCGAGCCAGGGCAGTTTTCAGTTCGTGGCGGCATTGTAGACGTATTTTCATTCTCGCACGACGAGCCTTATCGTATCGAGTTTTTTGGTGATGAGGTGGAAAGCATTCGAACTTTTGATGTAGAGACCCAGTTATCTACCCATAAAGTCAATAAAATTTCAATCATTCCCAATGTAGAAAACAAATTCCTGAACGAAACCCGGGAAAGTTTTCTAAAATATATTTCACCTAACACATTGGTTTTTAGTAAAAACACTTCGTTGCTTTTCAGTCGCTTGGACGATTTTTTTAGCAAGGCCGAAGAAGCTTTTACCAAACTCTCATCGGACATCAAGCATGCCAAGCCCCATGAGCTTTTTGTGAATTCCGAAATGTTAAAATCCCAATTAAGGGATTTTGGGTTGATCACTACTTCGGCAGCATCAAATGGCATTGAAACTTCTTTAAAAACTATAGTTTTTAATACGAGGCCGCAGCCATCGTTCAATAAAAAGTTTGATTTACTGATTGAGAACCTCAATGACTTTAGGGCAAAAGGTTATACCAATTACATCTTTTGTTCAACGGATCAACAGGCCAAACGTTTTCAGGATATTTTTGAGGAAGCGAATGAAAAAGTTCACTACCAAACCATCGTTTTTTCCCTGTTTCAAGGTTTTATAGATGATAATCTTAAAATTGCCTGTTATACCGATCATCAGATCTTTGAGCGCTACCATAAATTCCATTTAAAAAACGGGTACGCCAAAAAACAGGCCATTACATTAAAGGACCTCAACAAATTGGAAGTGGGCGACTATGTGACCCATATTGACCATGGTATCGGTAAGTTTGGCGGCCTGCAAAAAATAGACGTCGAAGGCAAAAAGCAAGAGGCCATTAAATTGATGTACGGAGAACGCGATATACTTTATGTCAGTATTCATTCTTTGCATAAAATATCAAAATTCAACGGCAAGGATGGTGCAGAGCCGAAAATCTACAAATTAGGTTCCGGAGCCTGGAAAAAAATAAAGGAAAAGACGAAGTCCAGGGTCAAGAAGATTGCTTTTGACCTCATTAAACTATATGCCAAGCGCCGACTGGAAAAAGGCTTCCAGTACGATCCGGACAGTTATTTACAGACCGAGCTCGAGGCTTCTTTTATTTATGAGGACACACCAGATCAAAGCACTGCGACCGAGGATGTAAAAAGGGACATGGAAAACGAACGCCCAATGGACCGCCTAATCTGTGGCGATGTGGGCTTTGGAAAGACCGAGGTGGCCATTCGTGCCGCTTTTAAGGCTGTCGATAATGGAAAACAGGTAGCAGTACTGGTCCCAACTACCATTCTTGCCTTTCAACACCAAAGGACCTTTACGGAACGATTGAAAGATATGCCCGTAAACGTGGACTACCTCAACCGTTTCCGCACTGCCAAAGAGCGCAAGGACACTTTGGAAAATTTGGCTTCTGGCAAAGTGGACATCATTATAGGTACGCACCAACTGGTCAATAAAAATGTCAAGTTCAAAGACCTTGGATTACTGATAGTTGATGAGGAACAAAAATTTGGCGTGAACGTAAAGGACAAATTAAAGTCCATTAAGGAAAATGTCGATGTCCTCACTTTGACAGCTACACCCATACCCAGAACACTTCAATTTAGCCTAATGGCGGCCCGCGATCTTTCGGTCATCAATACCCCACCACCAAACAGATACCCCATTGAAAGTCAGGTCATCCGTTTTAACGAGGAAATTATACGGGACGCCATCAGTTATGAAATTCAAAGAGGCGGTCAAGTATTCTTTATCCATAATCGTATTGAAAATATAAAGGAAGTTGCTGGAATGGTTCAACGTTTGGTGCCGGATGCCAAAATTGGAATAGGCCACGGCCAAATGGAGGGCAAGAAATTGGAGAGCCTAATGCTAGGGTTTATGAACAGTGAGTTTGATGTACTGGTTTCAACAACCATCGTCGAAAGTGGGCTTGACGTAACCAATGCCAACACCATTTTTATCAATAACGCCAACAATTTTGGACTCAGTGACCTGCATCAAATGCGCGGTCGAGTAGGCCGTAGTAATAAAAAAGCGTTCTGTTACTTCATTACGCCCCCATATGATGTGATGACGCCCGATGCCCGAAAGCGTATTCAGGCATTGGAGCAATTTACTGAATTGGGCAGTGGTTTTCATATTGCCATGAAAGATCTTGAGATTAGGGGAGCGGGAGATTTATTGGGAGGGGAACAAAGTGGCTTCATCAACGAAATAGGATTTGAAACTTACCAGAAAATTTTAGCGGAAGCTATTGACGAACTGAAGGAAAATGAGTTTAAGGAGCTTTATGAAGAGGTTGAAGGCCACCATGAAAAAGTCTTTGTGAAGGAAACCCAAATAGATGCGGATTTTGAACTGCTCTTCCCCGATGATTATATAAATAATATTACTGAGCGACTGAACCTCTACACTGAATTGAACCAAGTAAAGGATGAAGAAGGCCTGAAAAAATTTGAATCCGAATTGATTGATCGTTTTGGAGGTCTGCCCACACAAGCTGATGATCTTTTAAATTCGGTTCGTATCAAATGGATCGCCAATAGTATAGGGCTTGAAAAAATGGTGATGAAACAAGGCAAAATGATCGGATATTTCTTGGCCGACCAGCAATCACCTTTTTATCAAAGCGCGCAGTTCACCAAGGTGCTCAAATTGGTACAGGCTTATCCCCAGCTTTGTAAAATGAAAGAAAAACAAACCAGAAACGGATTGCGACTTTTACTGGTATTCGAAAGTATTAAATCTGTTGAAAAAGCTGTAAAGGCGTTAAGGCCTTTTGAGCCGATAACTTCGGAGACCTTATTTAACTAACTACTGAATTGCAGTTGATTGCAGCATTGTTCACTGCGATTTCAATGATTTCCTGTTTTTAAATTACAATGGAACTTACCGTTTTAACGTAATTTTATGTACCTTGGAAATTAATAAAACAAGCTAACTATCTTCCCCCGAGAAATGAAAAATCTGAATCCCATTCAGTTTCATTTGAAATTCATAAATCCTAAAAAACAAAGTTCCATGGAATTTAACCTAGCTGAAAAATTAGCAATGATCAAAGCAATTGATGAGGTAATACTTGCTGATGGACAAGTGCGCTCAGGAGAGATCACTACCTTAAAACAGTTGATGGCCATTCTGAAATTTGACAAAGACCTTATCCTGGAGGCCAGGAAAATTACGGCCGACGAAGCATTATCCATTTTAAGTGCAATGACCACCAATAAAAAGAAAGCACTTGAAGTTATTCTTGGGGAAATCGCCAATGCAGATGGCATGGTGGACGATCACGAAATAAGTCTGATCTTAAAGATCTTTAAAACCGTGGGGATTCACTACGAACCTGAGTTCTAGCGTTTGGTTAAATGGTGTCCGTTGCTATTCTCAACTACCGCCTTCCTCTAACCTCGCACCCATCTTGAAGTGAAACACCCTCGAAAATCAACTAAAATTTATGCCATTCAGTCAACAACCTGTTTTTCCGTTCCTAAATTTCGGTCGTATTTGTTATCTTTCTACTATGGAACGGAATTCGTAAATATTTCTTCCACTTTTTTCCTCCACCGAAACCGCCTTACTATAAATGCAAACCAAGCCCATCGCAATGAAAATCAAAAGTATTTCTTCCTTAACCGGCTTTCTTCTTTTTTGCCTGTTTGCATTTGCGCAACCAAGGCAAGAACTGATAGAGGTCATGGTAACCCCTGACCATGCCGATTGGACCTACGCCGTTGGCGAACAGGCCGAATTTTCAATTTCGGTATACCGTAACAACGTTTTGCTGGAAAATGTTGAAATCAAATACATTGTTCAGCCAGATCCCGGCTACAGAACCCTAAAAGCATGGGATGAAGGTACGCGAACCTTAAAAAACACCGCCGTTAACATAAAGGCGAAAAAGTTCACGGGGCCTGGTTTTCTGAGATGCACCGCAACGGTCCAAGTAGATGGGAAGGAGTATTCCTCCTATGCCACTGTGGGTTTTGCACCTGATAAAATTCAACCCACCACCACCTTGCCAAATGATTTTGAAGAGTTTTGGAACAAGGGAAAAGAAGAACTGGCACAAGTGCCTATGAACGCAGTACTCACTTTGATGCCTGAAAGATGCACCGATAAGGTTGATGTTTACCACGTGCGGCTCGACAATGTAAAGGGCAAGATCTATGGTATTCTCACCAAGCCCAAAAAAGAAGGGAAATACCCGGCCATATTGCACGTACCCGGTGCAGGGATACGCCCTTATTACGGAGAAATAGACGAGGCCGCAGAAGGTTTTATCTCTTTTACCATTGGTATTCATGGCGTACCGGTAAACTTAGATCAGAGTGTGTATGATGACCTTGGGAGGGGGCCTTTGAACGGCTACCAGACCTTTAATTTGGATGATAGGGAAAACGCCTACTATCGCCGTGTATATCTTGGTTGTGTGAGGGCAGTAGATTTTATTGAAAGTGTTGAAGGATTCAACGGCAAGGATATTGGGGTAACAGGCGGTAGCCAAGGGGGTGCGCTTTCCATTGTGACTGCCGGTCTGGATGACCGCATCGATTATTTGGCGGCTTTTTACCCGGCCCTTTCCGATATGACTGGATTTCTTCATGGTCGTGCCGGTGGTTGGCCGCAGATTTTTGTGGATGACTTCACGAACAAACCTGAGAAGATTGAAGTTTCAAAATATTACGATGTTGTAAATTTTGCCCGTTTCGTAAAGGTGCCCGGTTGGTACAGTTGGGGCTACAATGACAATGTGTGTCCGCCCGCTTCCACCTATTCCGCTTATAACGTATTGAAAGCACCCAAGGAACTCCATCTTTTTCAAAAAACACAACATTGGACCTATCCTGAACAGCAAGAACTCAAAAACAAATGGCTGTTCGCCAAACTAAGGGAATAGCATTTCGCACCTATCAATATTTTCAAGATCGGTCAAACGTATAAAAGTGCAAAACATCAAAAACATGAAATCAAAAGACCAACAACGAAGGGAATTCATAAAACAAAGCGGATTGGGACTTTTGGGCCTGACGCTCTTACCATCGGCCTATGGCAAGTTTGCACCCAGTGACCGCCTACGGGTGGCACATATTGGAGTAGGCGGTATGGGGAACAACCATATGCAATGGTTCGCCGGATTACCGGAAGTTGATATCGTTGCGCTCTGTGATGTGGATGAGCAACACTTGGCAAGCAGTCTCAAAACAATGGATACCTTGCAACCGGGTAAAAAGGTGGAAGGTTACGATGATTTCAGGCGTATTTTGGACCGTCATGATATTGATGCGATTACCTGCGCAACACCGGACCATTGGCATGCTCAGATTGCCACCTTGGCCTTTCAGGCGGGAAAGGATGTGTATGGTGAAAAACCGCTTTCCTATGATTTGAAAGAAGGCCAAATGATGCTTAAAAATCTGGAAAAGCACAATCGCATATTTCAAATGGGTACTCAAATTCATGCTACTGACAACTATCACAGAGTCGTGGAGATCATTAAGTCAGGTGCCATTGGCAAGGTACATACCGTTCGCTTATGGAAAAAAGGGGCTCCGCCCGATCTGGGGAACCCGAAGAGCGTGGCCGTTCCCAAAGGGCTCAATTGGGATATGTGGCTGGGACCGCTCCGTTCGTAGATTATATCCCGGAGAAATGCCATTTTACATATCGCTATTTCTTGGATTATTCAGGTGGCTTTTTTGCCGATTTCTGGTGCCACATCGCCGATGTGGCCTTCTGGGCATTGGAGCCCAAAGGGCTCAAAACAATTTCCGCCCGCGGTGAAGAGGCCGATGGTATTTCCGACACCCCGAAATGGATAGAGATCGATTACGAGTTTGACGGACTCAAAATTTTCTGGACCACCGAACCACCCAGTGTGCCAGGTGCCGCAGATCGCGGTATTGGCGCCTATTTTGAAGGCGATAAAGGCACCCTCATTTGTGACTATGAATCTAGGGAAATCACCATAAACGGGGAGACCATGACCGATATTCCCGAAATTCCGCAGAGCATTGTCCGCTCGCCGGGACACCAACAAAATTTTGTGGATTCGGTTAAGTCGCGAATTCAGCCCGAATCAAATTTGGCCTATGCCCGCGAAATGACCCTGCCCATGCACTTGGGATTGATCTCGTACAGGTTGAAGAGAAAGCTTCAATGGGACCCCAAAAAAGAAAAGTTTATCGGGGATTCGGAGGCCAACGACCTTTTATCCCGAAAACCAAGAAAAAAATGGGATTTGGTGAAATGATCACTTATAAACCCTGCAAGTATGTGGCCATCTTCTCCCGACCTTTTTGATCTGGCAATTTGCCGTAACCCGCTCCCATATTGTCAATGGCATGGTGCGGTTTTGCTGTGCCGGGAATGACACAGGTCACCGTTTCATTTGAAATGATAAACTTAAGGAAATACTGCCCCCAACTTTTAATGTCATACTCCTCCGCCCAAGCGGGAACGGATTTTCCTTTAACCTTTTGAAAGAGAGATCCACTCTCAAAGGGTTGGTTGATGATTACCGCCGTGGCATTTTTTTGGCAGGTATCAAAAAGTGATTTCTCGGCATGTCGTGACCGAATGGAATAATTGAATTGTACAAAATCGGGTTTTTCTTGCCGAATGATCGTTTCCAAAGTGGCGTGGGAAGCATCTACGTAATGGGTAAGGCCCCAATATTTTATTTTGCCCTGCTCCTTCCAGGATTTCAAGGTTTTTATATGGGTCTCCCAATCCAATAGATTATGAATTTGCATAAGCTCCATGGTGGTACGTTTCATTTTTTCAAAAGAACCGTTCATTTGTTGAATTCCGGCTTGCTTGCCCGAAGTCCACACTTTGGTGGCATAGAAAAAGTCGTTTTGACTGGGCAACGAAGCGGTCAGATCGCCCACGGTCTTTTCCGCACTCCCGTACATGGGCGAAGAATCAATGACGCTGCCACCCAGTTTCCGGGTCTCGACCAATACTTGTTTTAAGGTGGCCAATTGCGCACTATCGCCTTTGGCATCAAAGGTCAACCAAGTGCCCACTCCGACAGTTGGTAACTGTTCTCCGCTCACCGGTATTTTACGCAACCGCATACTTTCTGAATTTGGAAATGCGAACAAGGGCGGTGTCGCCAAAAGACCCAGACTTGCTGCACCGGTAACTTTTAAAAATTCGTTTCGAGAATAAAGCATACCGTTGAATCTTAAAAACATCCCCGTAAATTACGGATTTTCAACAAATTGAATGTTAAGGGTTTGTGAAATGGATGGTTGCCATACTTTTTCCTTAAATGAAAGGTATGCAAAAATTTAGGCCGAAGAATTATCAGGAAGCTTATCGTAATGTGCCTTCTTCCAAGAATAGATGTTGAAAACTTGGGTGGTACCCGTTCCGCCGAAAGCGGAATGGCCAAGTTTCGACATCGGTTTCACGCAGTGAAAATTCCTGGGAAGAAGTGTACTTTTCTTTGTTTCGTTTCTTTTGTACAACCAAAAGAACTGAAAATAAAAAAAACGGTTAATTTGTTTTCATTGGACGAGCAACAGAAATGAAAGAAAAAATCTACTTTATCCCTCCTTTCACGGCACTAACGGTAACCAAAAGTTGCCCCACATGGCGTTGACTATGCTCGGCAGCATGAAAAAGAAGCCCCATAACGGTGGTCTGCAATTTTTTGCGCCCAACCGTTCTGGGTTCTGTCAGAGAGGTCTCGGGAATAGATTTAAAATAGGTCAGTGCCTCGCTTATTTTGTCCTCAAAAGCATTTACCATTTGGGCCAGGGAAGACCGCACTTCTGCATTCCCTTCATTTCTCAGGAATGCAAACTGTTCCTCGGAAAGGGAACCGCCTTTGGCATAGGTCAACAGACGGTCAAGCACCCCCGTAAGATGCCTCAAATGAAAGCCTACCGAAGCCCTGCCAAAAGGCTTTTCCCAAAGCAATTTCTCTGGAAAACCGACCAAGTATTCCTTGACCTCCCGGCCAGACTGCAATAGGGCATGGGCCGAAGGTTGCAATAAAGGTTGAATCCCCGTTACGGGGCCATTTAACCAAAATTCAGGTTCTTGGGGCATAGCTCTAATACTATTCTTTGTTCATCATTTGTATTTCTGAACAGTAAATTTCCATTAATGATGGTGTAGGAAATTATAAACGTATAACCAAAATAGCCCTTTCTTCCGATTTTTCCTACTCTTTAAAGCAGTTGGCAAAAATTTTAATTTTTGTTGAGGCTTTCCGTAACTTCACAGAACCTGAATACGTGGCATTCTATTGAACATCTTCAAAAACCAAAATCGTGAGTCCAGAACCATTACAGATTCCCTTTACGGAAATGCAACACGTATTGTTCACCTTGTTCCGCAAATATGCCTTCCCCAAAGACCAAGCGCAATTACTGGCCAAAGTGCACTCGGAAAGTACCTTGGACGGGGTGAATTCTCACGGAATCAACCGCGTGCCCCTATTTATCGAATATGTAGAAAAAGGAGTTATAAAAATTGGTGCGGCCGCTCAAAAAACAGCGGCTTTCGGCAGTATGGAGCGTTGGGACGGCAACTATGCCTCCGGAGTGCTCAACGCCACCCAATGTACCGACCGGGCGGTAACGCTCGCCAAGGAAAATGGCATGGGCCTCGTAGCCCTGCGCAACACCAACCATTGGATGCGTGGCGGTACCTACGGTTGGCAAGCAGCCGAAAAAGGCTGTATCTCCATTCTTTTTACGAATACCCAACCCAACATGCCGCCCTGGGGCGGAAAAGAAAGTCGTATCGGCAATAATCCGTTTATCGTTGCGATCCCGAGGATCGAGGGTCACGTGGTCCTGGACATGGCCATTTCGCAATTTGCCTTTGGGAAAATACATGATTATAAATTGAAGGGCAAAAAATTGCCATTTCCCGGGGGTTGGGATAATGATGATGTGCTTTCAGACGACCCGGATAAAATTTTGGGCAATGAACGCGGACTTCCCATCGGTTATTGGAAAGGCTCTGCACTTTCCATGGTTTTGGATATGCTGGCAACGCTTTTATCCGCGGGAAACTCTACCTATAGAACAAGTCTAAAGAAATATGAAACAGGCATATCACAAATATTCCTTTGTGTAGACCCCAATACATTTTCTGACGGGGAACTGCAACAGAAACTCCTTAATGAGATCATTGACTATACCCGTGATGTGGAACCGATGCAAGCTGGCGACAAAATTTATTATCCAGGCGAACGAACTTTGTTCACGAGGGCCAAGAATTTAAAAGAGGGGATACCTGTGAGTGCCCCCGTTTGGGAAAAGGTTTTGGTACTGTCATCTTAAGAAAATGAACTTTTCAGTAAAAAATCCTTAATTTTCCAAGCTGTTGCCAGCTATGAAAAAGGATGTCCATCATCAGAAAAGAATGCGTACGCTGCGAGTTCATTATGGTACTGTTTATCTATTGCTTATCCTTTTTATAACCTGTAGTAAAGATACCCGAATGGATGAAGCCGATGCCCTAATTGAAATTCTCGCTACCAGTACGGATCCTCCGGATGGGTCGCCCAGCCTGTTGGATCTTTCCAATTTAGGCTTACAAAATCTCAAACGGCCACAAGAAGAATATGAAAGGGCATTCGCGAATATAGAACCATGGCCCAACTCGCTTTCTGAAGCACAACATGTTATTGACCTTGTAAACGACCGAGCAACCAAGGAAGCACAATTGGCTTACGGGGTGACACTTGCCGGAGGGGAATTTGGCACGGCCTATCCCGGTGTCTATAACACGGACTACGTCTATCCTGCTGCTAGCCACTTGGATTATTACCATGGCAAGGGTTTAAAACTGATACGCCTGGCATTTAGTTGGGAACGCATACAACCCATCCTCAATGGGCAATTGGACCTTGCGGAACTCAAAAGAATCAGGGACTTCGTAAAAATGGCCGCTGACCGAAAAATGTACGTGATCCTGAACATGCATAATTTTGGCCGTTACAATTTAAATGGACTGGAAGAAATAATTGGGTCTCACAATGTCACCATGGCCCATTGCAAAGATGTATGGACGAAATTGGCGGCTGTCTTTAAGGGCAATCTGGGCATTTGGGGCTACGGCCTTATGAACGAACCCCATGATATGTTGCCGGAAGCTCCTTGGGTGAACATTGCCCAAGAAATAATCAATGGCATACGTACTGTGGATGGGCATACCCAAATTGTGGTAGGAGGAGATAGTTATAGTTCGGCGGCCTTTTGGCCAGAATACAGTGACAATCTAAAAACGCTGATAGACCCATCAAACAAACTTGTCTTTGAGGCCCATGTCTATTTTGACACGGATTATTCCGGAAGGTATAAGGGCACTTATGAAGATGAAGGAGGTTACCCCAATATTGGTGTTGACCGTGTGCAACCTTTTTTAAATTGGCTGCAAACAAATGAACTTAAAGGTTTTGTGGGTGAATACGGAGTACCCAACAATGACGAACGTTGGCTCACGGTGCTCGATAATTTGCTCACCCATTTGAATACGAACGGCATCAATGGTGCCTACTGGGCCGGTGGGCCGTGGTGGGCCGACTACCCTCTTTCCATAGAACCGCACGAAGGAATCGAGAAGGCGCAAATGGCCATTGTCCAAAAATATTTGGCCGCAAATTTAGCCTGCAATTCTGATTTCGATGCCAACCACATTTCCCAATAAAACGCAAATAGGGCAATCCTGACCAAGCTAGGGTAACGATTGTTTTATTTCCGCAAAAAACGTACTTTCAGGGATTAATTTTTTTTATGGGCAGTAGAAGAAAATTTATCAAAAATCTAGGGGCGGCATCCATTGCAACGAGTATGCCCCTGAGCACAGTCTCGGCAAAGAGTCTAACTACTGACAACGATAATTCCGTTAAAGTTGCGCTCATAGGCGTTCATGGCATGGGCTGGGCAGATTTGAACTCTTTTCTTAAAAATGACGGAACGACCTGCGTTGCCCTTGGTGATATAGACGCAGAACTATTAAAAAAAAGGGCCGATGAGATTGAAACCAAAACAGGAAAGCGACCCAAAACATTCAATGACCATAGGGAACTTTTAAAAATGAAGGAATTGGATGCCGTTTTTATTGGCACCCCCGATCATTGGCACTGCATTCAAATGATAGATGCCTGTTCCGCTGGTAAGGACGTATATGTGGAAAAGCCGATCGCCAACAGTATTTTTGAGGCAGATCTTATGGTAAAAGCGGTTCGAAAATACAATAGGGTGGTCCAGGTAGGTCAATGGCAACGCAGTGACCCACATTGGATTTCCGCCCTCGCATATTTACATTCAGGTGCCTTGGTCAATATTCGTCAAGTGAAGGCCTGGGCCGATGTAAATTATGGCCGGGGCTTTGACAAAGTGCCAGATTCCGAAGCACCCTTGGGTGTAGATTACGACCGTTGGCTCTGGACCTGCCGCCCAAAAACCTTTTAATAAGAACAGATTTCATGGCACCTTTCGATATTTTTGGGATTATGCCGGTGGACTCATGACCGATTGGGGTGTGCACATGCTCGACATGGTGCTGGCCGGAATGAAGGTCAAGGCTCCGAAATCAGTGGTGGCCATAGGCGGTAAGTTGGCATTCCCCAACGATGCCGCGGAAACACCGGATACACTGACCACGGTTTACGATTTTGGGGATTTTAGTTTTATCTGGGAACAATTTATGGCCATGGGAACCTCGCCCTATTTAGAGGAATCAGGCGAACCCGGTGTCGCTTTTATTGGTCAGAATGGTATTTTGGCCATAAATCGTTCTAGTTGGAAGGTAATCCCAATGGAAGAGGATGGCAAATATCTTACAGAAGTTTTGCCCCCAAGGAAAAACCATGCCAATGGGCTCGATGCGCATACCCAAAACTTTTTGGAATGTATAAAAAGTCGGAAAGATCCCAATTGCACCATTGAAATGGGCCGAAATGCCGCTTTGGTCGCCCATTTAGGGAATATCGCCTACCGAACGGGCACTAAATTGGATTGGAACGAGGCCGAAGGTAGCTTCACCAATACTTCGGTAGCCAATGACTATTTGAAACCGGATTATCGCGAACCTTGGAAATTATGGAATGGATAATGCTTAGCGGGAAATGGCAAGGATTCTTTGGGCAACTAAAATTGTTACTTTGAAAGTTTGGTAAATTTAGAATAAATAACACCTATAAAACAACTTAAACAGGTGTCGGATCAACCATGTAATTTAGAATCTACACTATGAAAATCAATAACTTATCCTGTGTTTTAGCTTTGTCACTACTTTTTGCAATCTCCTGCAGAGAAACCCCAAAATCGCACCCTGAGGTAGCAGCCATAAAATATATCACCAACGATTCGGCCAAATCAAGACTCGATTCCACGCTTAAAAGCTTTGTGGATTCGGGGAATATTTCAGGGATTTCCGCCCTTATTTTTGAAAAGGGGAAGGAAGTGTATTTTGGTGCTTATGGCCATGCCGATCGGGAGGCACAAAAACCAATGGACCGCAATACGATCGTTCAGATCTATTCCATGACCAAACCTATTACGGGAACTGCCTTAATGACCTTGTATGACGAAAATAAATTTGAGCTTGACGACCCCCTGTCAAAATACGCACCGGAGTTTGCCAACATGTCTGTTTTCACTGGAGTGGACAAAAATGGAAAGCTGCTCACCGAACCCCTAAAAAGACCTATTACCATACGAGACATTACTCGGCATACGGCAGGTTTTCCGCGAAGTGCCGATGTGGAAGTACTTGGCCCCGTAATTGCCAAAGCCGATGCCATGAACCGTGAAAATACTTTAGTACAAATGGCCGAAAAGATGGGGGCCACCCCTTTGGTATTTCAACCTGGTTCCCAATGGGAATACGGACCCTGTGTAGATGTTCAGGCCTTTATGGTGGAACGCATTTCAGGTATGCCCTACGGGGAATACGTTCAAAAACATGTACTGGGGCCTTTAAAAATGGACCAGACGCGCTATTTTATTCCTGAAAGCGACCGGGACCGTTTTGCGGCACTCTACATTCGAAAAGGCGAAGGGGAATTGGTAAGGGACTCCGTCACCTATGACAATTATACCGAGCATTGGCCCATGACGCGTGGTGGATCCGGGCTCACCTCAACTTTGGACAATTATATGCGATTTGCCCAAATGTTGGTGAACAAGGGCACTTTGGACTCGGTTACCATTCTAAAACCGGAAACGGTGCAGCTCATGGCCACCGACCAATTGGCGGACAGTGTGCAACCTCGTTCCTTTTTGCCAAGCAAAGGGCAAGTAGGTTTCGGAATCGATTTTGCGGTGCGGGTGGCACCTCCAAAAGATGCCAAGGAAAACAATGGAGTGGTCGGCGAATTTTTTTGGGACGGAGCTGCCAGCACCCTCTTTTGGGTAGACCCCGTTAATGAGTTGACCGCGGTTATGTTCGTACAGTTATTCCCATACGATCAAATAGGGCTGCACCATGCTTTTCGGGATGCCGTTTATGGGCCTTATAAACGCAATTGATGTCCGTTCGAGCGCAATCAAGAACAAGCTTCCAATAAATAGAATCGATTCCCGCTGCATTCAACGAGATATGCTATATAAAAAGAAATCGCAAAACTTCCTCCATCAAAAAAACTACAAGCACACAATTTCCTATATTAGTTGACTCAAAAACCGAACACTATGACCAGACGTTTACCACTCATTTTGATACTTTGTTTTTTTATTGCAACGGCCTTTTCCCAAAATACCGATTCGTTGTACATGGTACAACATTACGACTTGAAGGAATATCATATTCCCATGCGGGACGGAGCAGAACTTTTTACGGTCGTTTATACCCCGAAGGACAAATCTAAAAAGTATCCTATTCTTTTGAACCGCACGTGTTACAATGCCTCAAGTTACACCGATTTTAACGGAAGCGGTTATCCTTCAAAATATTTGGTGAATGATGGCTATATATTGGTCTTTCAAGATGTGCGGGGACGCTATATGTCCGATGGGACTTTTGACAATATGAGACCGAACCTTCCAGGTAACAATCCAAAAAACAAAAAAGACATTGACGAGAGTTCCGATACGTGGGATACAATAGATTGGATGATCAAGAACCTAAAAGGCAATAACGGGCGTGTGGGCATGTACGGCATTTCCTATCCCGGATTTTATACGGCGGCAGCTTTGCCCGATGCACACCCGGCATTAAAAGCCTCGTCGCCACAAGCCCCGATTTCCGATTTTTTCTTTGATGATTTTCACCACCAAGGTGCTTACCTACAGAGTTATACGGCCGCTTTTGGCGTATTTGGCTATCAGAAAGAAGGTCGCACAAGGGAATCTTGGTTCATGGATGAAATCAAACGTTTTTATGATGATCCCGCGGCCGATGGGTACGATTTTCATATGCGGACAGGACCATTGAAAAACTTCACCGAGAAGTACCATTACGATAATTTCTTCTGGAAACAGATCGTAGAGCACCCCAACTATGATGAATTTTGGCAAAAAAGAAGCATTTTGCCCCATTTGAAAAACGTAACCCCAGCTGTTATGACCGTTGGTGGGTGGTTTGATGCGGAAGATCTTTACGGACCTTTGAATATTTACAAACGGGTCGAAGTTACGAGCCCCAAAGCCAAAAACACCATTGTTATGGGACCATGGGATCATGGCGGTTGGGCCCGAGAGAGTGGCAAGACAACACACAACCATATTTATTTTGGAGATAGCATCTCTACGTTTTTCCAACGTGAGATAGAGCGAAAATTCTTTGCACACTATCTTAAGGACGAGGGATCCAACACCCTACCCGAGGCTTATATGTTTGATACTGGAGCGAAGAAATGGGAAACTTTTGATGCTTGGCCCCCCAAAGAAATTGAACCCATAACCCTTTATTTCGGTGAAAACGGCACCCTGAGCATCAACGAACCCACCGACGAGAAAGCGGAATTTGAGTATACGAGTGATCCCAAGAAACCCGTTCCCTACACCTCACAAATAGAAGGACTTACATTTACTCCTAGAAGGTTTATGTCCGACGATCAACGGGAAGCTTCCCGGAGGCCAGACGTACTCACTTTTGAAACGGAAATGCTTTCAGAAGACCGCGTTTTGGCCGGTGAAATTATGGCAAAATTAAAAGTATCCATGACCGGAAGCGATGCCGATTTTATCGTAAAATTGATAGACGTATACCCGCCTGACGAGCCAAATAATGAACTGAACCCTGAGAACATCATCATGGGAAGCTATCAACAGTTGGTGCGCTCCGAGGTTTTTAGGGGTCGATTTCGAAATAGCTTTGTGAAACCGGAACCATTTGAACCTGGGAAAATCAGCGACGTCAATTTTCAGTTACAGGATGTGCTGCACACCTTTAAAAAAGGGCATCGGATCATGATCCAGATACAGAGCACCTGGTTTCCTTACATTGACCGTAATCCGCAGAAATATGTAGATAACATCTACGAAGCAAATGAGGACGATTTTATAAAATCAACCATAAAGGTGTATGGATCTTCGTCAGTTCAGGTGGGGGGAGCTATTGATATGCCCGCATTACAGGTAAAGGAAGATCCGATAATTAAAGATTAGACCTTATCTTGCATCGATTTTGATCTTAAACATGCATATGAAGAATTTACTTTTTGCCTTGGCTTTTACGTTTTTGTCCACAATTCAGGCCCAGCATACGATTTCGGGTACTTTTTCACCCGCCAAGGATTATACTTGGATCATTGCCTATTCAATTCAGCCCGGCACCCAGGGATATGTAGCGGATACGAAAATTGAAAATGGGAAATTTACACTGCATTTACCGCAAACCGCGAAACCGGGTACCTATCGTTTGGTATATGCCGTTCCTCAAGAGGAATTCAATTTTGACGTGCTCTATGATGGAAAGGAAAATATTGAGTTGGCCTTTGACGGCCAAAAGGGATTGTCATTCAAGGTTTCACAGGAGAATAAAATTTTCCACGCCTATTTTCAGGAAATCAATGGTGTAAAACAGAAGTTCATCGATTTTTACAATGCCAAAAAAACCGATGAAAAAAGCTTTGATAAATTGATAAAGGAATTGAACGATACACAAGAGGCCTACGAAGAAAGTACTAAAGGGATGTTGGTAACCCAATTTATCAAGGCAAACAGACCGTACGTTCCTACGAAATATGAGGCCACTGAAACCTATTGGCAACAAAAGAAGAACCATTATTTTGATTATTTGGATTTTAAGAATCCACTTTTAAGGACTTCAAACTATCTCACCGACAAAGCTGCCAATTATGTCTTTACCGCAATTACTACCGAAAAACGTGCCAAGGAAACTACCGAGAGCATGCTGCAGGAAAATACCAAAACACTGGCCGATGAGATAAAGGAAACTGAACCTTCCTATCAGTTACATATTTTCAACACTCTGTGGAGCAGGGCAAGTGCTGGTAAGTTTGATGCCACTGCGGATTTCATTTATAATAACTACTTAAAAGGATTGGCCGAACAAACAGACAATCAAAAAATCCTTCAAGAAATTGATACCCACAATCGACTCCGTATCGGGGCCGTATCGCCCGATATTGAATGGAAAGATGGTTCCATAACCAAAAAATTAAGTGAATTGGAAGGTGCCGAATGTTATGTTTTGGTATTTTGGAGCAGTACATGTCCCCATTGTTTAAATGAACTTCCGCCATTGAGCAAGAAGTTGATGGACCATCCTAACATCAAAGTAATTGCAGTGGGATTAGAAGATGATGAGGCCAATTGGAAAAAAGAATCCGCTAAGTTAAAAGGGTTCGAACATGCTGTCGCTTTGGGCAGATGGGATAGCAATTATGCCAAATTATTTGATATACATAGAACACCGACCTATTATATTTTGGATTCGGAAAAACGTATTATGGCCAAACCTGAGTCTGATAAAGATGTGGTAGCATTTATAGAAAATTAATTCAGCTGTATTGCCTTACCAGAGGATTGTTACATACTGGAAGACTTAAAGGGATTTTAAATCCTTAATGGTCTTAAAGGCAATGTCAACCTGTTCGTCATTCACAATGATCGTAAATTCATTGGTTGTTGAAATTACCTCATTGAGTATGATTCCCTCCCACGCCAAACGCTGAAAAATGAAATAATAGATACCCGGAACAGAAACATTCTCTGCAGGTAACTTAACAGTAATCGAAGAAAGATCCGTCGCCTTTTGGGTACATTTTTCGTTTTTGAACAATTCTTCCACTGTATCGTCCAATAGATTACTGACCACTATGTTCATCTCGTTTACACCTCTGGAAGACGTATAAAAAACTTCTTTGTGTTTATTGACCTCCTTTAGAAGAAGGGTCTGATTTTCCAAAATGGAGTCCGAGACCAAAAAGGTAAAATCAGTGAGCGAGGACCGCACCGTAATCTCCCCGATATTCTTCAATACTTTGATAATTTTGTGAGTCGCCCTGAATTCAAGGTCGTCAGAAAGGCGTTTCAAGGCCATAACTATGGCACCGTTTCGAATGTCCTTGCCAAGTTCATCCTCTATTTCGGGCCTAACAATACGGGACAAAGAGGTTAAATTGATAATTCCTTGGGCCAATGCGCTTTGTAGAAATGGCTTCTTTTTAATGTAGTTCTCTACTACGGAAGAAATGGTTTTCATGATACGTTATTCAATGTGATCGATCGAGTGAGGTTCAAAAATAACAAATTGTTACAAATAAAACAAATCTTCAGAAATGATAAAATGCACTTTCTAGATGTTCGACCCTAAAAATCTTTCTGTTCCTTAAAATAGTAATGATATCAAAGCGCACTTCAACATCTAAATTGAACTCCGTCACAAAATAGTTTGCCCCCATAACCAAGAGGTCTATTTTCTTTTTTGTAATAGTATCCGCAATACTAATAATTTGGTCATTGCTACGGGCCCTTACCTCGACCATTGCCAGCACATCATCCTTCTGGGCTATGATATCAATCTCCGCTTTTAGATATCTAAAATTTCGATATTTGATCTCATACCCCTTTTTGAGTAAGTAGTCTACTGCTATCTGCTCCCCTTCTTTCCCAAATTCGTTGTGCTTTCCCATTTCATTTTTTTCTTTATTGCCCCACAAGAGTGCATTTCGTCGAAAATATTGGCCTTTAAACGCAATCTTTCAAGGGATCAGCGTAAATTCGACCACCATACAACGAAAATACTTGGATTTAGATACTATCCAAAATCTTTAAGCGTTAAGAATCTGCCCCTAAGCACATGAACTGTTCTTAAAGCCTAAAAAAACTATGGAATACTTCGTTAACTGTAACACCTCTACATTAGCGCCGTACACAACACCCTTGGACCGAACAAGGGCCGCGCATTTGTACAGAAGACTGGGGTTTAGCGCCTCAGTAAGCACTATTGATCAAGCCACCGGCCAAGCGGCAGGTGCGTTGGTCGACACCCTTATCAATCAAGCCATCGGAATGGCACCCTTACCGGCACCCGTTTGGGCCAATTGGAACGATGCCAATTATCCCGCTGACGACGATGCTCGCAACCAGTTGATAAACTCGCAAAGGGACCAGTGGCGGCTGGATTATGGAAACTCCCTATTGAACAATAATCTTAGGGACCGTCTTAGCTTCTTTTGGAGCAACCATTTCGTTACCGAATTGGATGTGTACAATTGTAACTCCTTTCTTTACCATTACACGAATTGCCTTCAGAGGAATGCCATTGGCAACTTTAAAACCTTCGTAAGCGAAATAGGTTTGACCAGTGCCATGCTCTATTATTTGGATGGTGTATATAACAACGGGGACAATCCCAATGAAAATTATGCCCGGGAGCTGTATGAACTTTTCACTTTAGGCGAAGGAAGCGGATACACTGAACAGGATATTATTGAAACGGCAAAAGCCCTATCGGGATATGTGGAGCGGGGCGAAGAAGGCTGTACCCAAGTCACTTTTGATGCCACAAAACACGATGCAGGGAGTAAAACCATTTTGGGACAGACCGGAAACTGGGGCTATGATGATGTCATAAACATATTGTTTCAGCAGCGATCCAACGAAATAGCACAGTTTATCTGTTTAAAGTTATACGAGTTTTTCGTGCATCCAGACTCTCAGGATGCTGCAGGGAATGCCCAAACCATTATTTCCGGTATGGCATCTACCTTTGTGGCAAACAACTTTGAACTTGCACCCGTATTATCGCAACTCTTTAAAAGTCAACATTTCTTTGATGACGAAGCCATTGGCGTAATTATCAAAAGTCCGTTTGATTTTTATCTGAACTTTTTCAAGGAATCTGGTTTTACGTACACCGATACGGATGTGGCCACCGTAATCAATTATAGCGATATGCTGAGCCAGACCATGTTCGACCCATTTGATGTGGCAGGTTGGCAGCGCAACAGAACATGGATCAACACCAATTTTATCATTGGCCGTTGGTTGTCAATAGAATCATTGATCGATTCTTTTTATCAAAACAATAACGAGCAATTTAGAGATTTTGCCATGTCAATTGTAGGAGGCGCGGGGCTCACAAGCAATAACCCCGATGTCATTGCAAGACCAATAGTAGATTTCATTCTTCCTAAAGGTTTGCTTACCGAAACAGATTATGAGCGCGCTTTTTCCGCTTTTAGAAGTGATGTGGATGAGACTTATTATGAAGGCGGCACAACCCCTACGTGGACCTTGGCCATTTGGCCACAAGCCCCTTTTCAAGTGTACCTATTATTACAGTTTTTAGCAAGAGAACCTGAATTTCAACTAAAGTAAATCCTACGACTATGTGCAACAATCATATACCAGTTAAAATAAATAAAAACGAAGGGCACGACTTTGAACACAAATATTGGAGCCGCCGCTCATTCTTACAAGCGCTAGGCATAGCAGGATCCGGATCAATGATGCTCGGTTCAAGTATGCTGACCGCTTCGGCCCCTTCCCCATTGACCGCGGCCATTGCGGCGGCAGAAACAGATAATATCTTGATTTTAATACGATTGTCCGGTGGTAATGACGGACTAAGTACGGTAATCCCTATAGATCAGTACGATCTATACCGGGCTGCCAGACCGAATATCTATATCCCCGAAAGCAAGGTATTGAAACTTACCGACGAATACGGTGTGCCTTCTTATATGAATGCCTTACAACCCATGTGGGGCGATGGCCAATTTAAGGCCGTTCATGGTGTGGGGTATCAAAATCAGAGTTTATCACATTTTACAGGTTCAGATATTTTTGCAAATACCGATCTTACCACTACCAATTTCACCGGGGAGAATACAGGTTGGATGGGTAGACATTTCGAGAATATTTATCCCGATTATTTAATAAATCCGCCAGCAGCTCCTGCCGCCATACAAATAGGGCAATTCGGAAGTCTTGTTTTCCAAGGTGAAGAAACAAACTACGCATTTGTAACCTCAAATGTAGATCAGTTACAGGAAATTGCAGAATCGGGATTGCAATATAGTTTGGACGAGACTTTATTTGGTGATTGTATGTATGGGGACCAATTGAAGTTCTTACGCGGGGTTGCCAATACAACCTATGAATATTCGGGACTCATTCATGAAGCCTACATGCGCGGTCAAAATCAAGTAGAATATCAGGATAATTATTTTGCAAGACAAATGGCCCTTTTGGCACGATTGATAAAAGGTAATTTGGGAACAAAAGTTTACATGATCTCAATGGGAGGTTTTGACACCCATGGTAATCAGCCTTTGGCCCATGAAAGATTGATGAGCAATTTATCAGTGGCAATTGACAATTTCTATGATGACGTTGCCTTCACCCAACAAGATGACAAGGTACTGAGTATGACCTTTTCAGAATTCGGAAGAAGGATTTTCGAAAATGGCTCTAATGGTACCGACCATGGAAAAGCAGCTCCTACCTTGTTCTTCGGTTCAGGATTGAACGGAAGTGCTTTTGTGGGCGACCACCCAACTTTGGACAACCCGGATGGTCGTGGCAACTTGGAGTACACCATGGATTTTAGAGATCTTTATGCCACTGTAATGGCCGAATGGCTTTGTATCCCTATTCCATTGGTGGAACAACATTTACTGGATCACCCCTATGCTCCGGTGAATCTTGGATTTAATTGTAGTGGTGTTGATTTTCCCGATATCGTTTATAGCGATGGAATGCCGACACTGCCTACGCAGCCGACTCCTACGGAACCGAATCCGGAATTGCTGAACGCCATTGTCCACAAACCTTTTTACCCCACGGACAGTGCGCCATCCATATATCTGGAAATGCCCTTTAGCGCACATGTAGACATACAACTTTACAACATATTGGGTCAAAAAGTAGGTACCATCTACAACGAAATGATGATGGAAGGTTCCATTGAAATAAACATCCGCGAACGTATGCCCCAACATTTGGCATCGGGCAAATATATTTATAGAATACAAGTGCAGGACCAAAAAATGAGCAAATCGGTAATGGTCGCTTAAAAGAGTTCCCCACTATGTAACTTAGCCTTCGGAAGTGTCCTTGGACATGCCGAGGGCTTTGGTTTTTTATGAAAATGTGGTTCGCACCCTTCAAAAAATGAGTATTTTTGTGCCTTAATTTTAATTTAATGGCTCAAGATTCAGCAATTGATTCAACTATTGAAAAGGTAGGTCGGTATACCATCACCGCAGCACTTCCCTACACCAACGGACCTATACATATTGGTCATTTGGCCGGTGTTTATGTGCCGGCGGATATCTATGCTCGCTATTTAAGGTTGACCGGGAATGATGTTGCTTTTGTATGTGGAAGCGACGAACACGGTGTAGCTATTTCCATGAAGGCCAAAAAGGAAGGGATTTCTCCCAAAGAGGTCATCGATAAGTACCACACCATAATTAAAAAATCCTTTGCTGATTTCGGAATTACCTTTGACAATTATTCTAGGACTTCCGCGCCTATTCATCATAAAACAGCTTCCGATTTTTTCAAGAAATTGTATGAACAAGGTGATTTTATTGAGGAAACCACCGCACAATTGTATGATGGGGAAGCCCACCAGTTTTTGGCAGATCGCTTTGTTATTGGAACCTGTCCAAAATGTGGCCATGAGGAAGCTTACGGGGACCAATGCGAAAATTGTGGGTCCACCTTGAACGCAACGGATCTTATAAATCCAAAATCTACCATATCCGGTGCCGTACCTGTCCTAAAGGAAACAAAACATTGGTTCTTGCCATTAGATCGTTACGAAGAATTTCTAAAGGAATGGATTCTAGTTGGGCATAAAAAGGATTGGAAACCCAATGTGTATGGTCAATGTAAATCTTGGATCGATGGCGGATTGGAACCTCGGGCAGTGACCCGTGATCTGGATTGGGGAATTCCCGTGCCCGTAGAAGGTGGGGAAGGAAAAGTGCTCTATGTTTGGTTCGATGCACCCATCGGATATATTTCCTCTACCAAGGAATGGGCCGAAAGGGAAGGCAGGGATTGGCAACCGTATTGGAAAGCGAAGGACACCAAGCTGGTTCATTTTATCGGGAAGGACAATATCGTATTTCACTGTATCATTTTCCCCGCACTATTGAAAGCCCATGGAGATTTCATTCTACCGGAAAATGTTCCTGCCAACGAGTTTCTAAACCTGGAGGGCAACAAACTTTCAACATCAAAGAACTGGGCCGTGTGGTTGCATGAGTATTTGGAAGAATTTCCGAATATGCAAGATGTACTTCGATATACCTTGACTGCAAATGCCCCGGAAACGAAGGACAACGATTTTACCTGGAAAGATTTTCAGGCTCGTAACAATAGCGAATTGGTGGCCATTTTTGGAAATTTCGTCAATCGCGTAGTGGTTTTGACCGATAAATATTACTCGGGCGTAGTTCCGCAACCGGCATCTTTTTCACAAGTAGATTTGGATACCTTGGCCGAACTTAGAAAATACCCGGAAATCATTTCCAGTTCCATAGAACGGTACCGTTTTCGGGAGGCCGGACAAGAACTTATGAACTTGGCCCGCTTGGGCAACAAATATTTAGCGGATGAGGAACCTTGGAAAGTAATCAAGGAAGATGAAGCACGTGTTAAAACTGTTATGTTCGTGGCACTTCAAATTGCGACTTCATTGGCCGTTTTAAGTGAGCCTTTTTTACCTTTTACATCGGGAAAGTTGAAAAATATTCTGAATAGTGGATCTATTGGTACTATCTCCTGGAATGAAGTAGGCACCAAAGAAGTATTATTGCAAGCCGGTCACCAAATAGGTCAGGCTGAGCTACTTTTTTCCATAGTGGAAGATGATACCATTCAAAAGCAAATGGATAAATTGGAGGCCACCAAAAAAGTCAATGCTTCGACTAGGCTCAGCACAGGCCCAACCAAGAAAGAAATGATGCTCCAAAAAGATACCATAACCTTTGAAGACTTTTCCAAACTTGATATCCGTGTTGGCACTATTGTCGAAGCCGAAAAAATGGCCAAGGCCAAGAAATTATTGATCCTTAAAATTGATACGGGTCTAGACGTTCGTACCATTGTTTCAGGTATAGCGGAGAGTTTTTCTCCTGAAGATATTATTGGCAAGAGAGTCACTGTGCTTATCAATTTGGCTCCCCGTGAATTAAGGGGTGTCCAAAGTGAAGGCATGATTTTAATGACCGAAAATACAAACGGGAAATTGGTTTTCGTAAATCCGGATGAAGAGGGAGTTGGAAATGGAGGAACAATAAATTAAGAACAATCGCCCTTTTGAGCAATCATTTTTGGAGTTCGTTCTCATAAAGTAGACTACATTATCGCGAAAATAATTTTTCGTGACAATGGAGAACTCCATTTTATTTATGAAATCTGGATATTTGATTTTCGTTTGATTTTGGGTACATTTAGTAAAACCTTAAGGTCAATATCAAAATGAAATCCATATTTCGTATTCCTTGTCTCTTTTTTTTGCTTTTCACAATGAATTCTTGCCATGAAAAGAAAAAAGAGAAAGTACCTGAAGTTTCTTATGAAAAGAATACGGATACTAGAATCAAGATTATTTTCGATACTGACGCCAATAACGAACTAGATGACCAACATGCCATGGCCTATATGCTGTTCAGCGGAAACAAATTCGAGGTCAAGGGAATTACGGTAAATGCGACCCGAAATGATGTGACTATTCAAGGACATTATGATGAAGCCCAAAGAATCATGCAACTTTGTAATTTAAAAGGAGCGGTGCCACTTTTGAAAGGAGCAGAGGGAAATTTCAATGAAATTTCGCAAAATTTTGACCCGGATCATTTTGATGGTAAAGCCGGAGTTGATTTCATTTTGGAGGAAACCAAAATAGATTCGGTCACCGTGGTTGCGGTAGGAAAACTAACAAATATTGCGCTGGCATTAAAAAAAGATCCAACATTTGCCCAACGAACCAAAATCGTTTGGTTGGGAAGCAATTATCCCGAACCAGGAGAATACAACCAAGATAACGATACGGTCGCAATGAACTATGTCTTAAACAGTAAGATTCCATTTGAAATGGTTACCGTACGATTTGGGAAACCCTCAGGAACAGGTGCAGTGTCAGTATCTCAGGTTGAAATCAATGAAAAAATGCCTGGGCTTGGCTCAAGGCCAAAAACCCCATTACGGGAAGACATGGAGGCACTTTTGAAACCTTTGGGGACTATTCCGTAAATCTTTTTGAACATATTTTTGATTACATTGGTTCTGAGAATGTTACTCCCTCGCGACCCCTTTTTGATATGGTGGCCTTGGCCATTATCAAATATCCTTCATGGGGCAATAGTAAAATAATTCCAGCACCCATTCTAATTGATAACCAATGGGTAGAAAGACCCAACAATTCAAGACAAGTAAAAGTGTGGGAGAATTTCGAAAAAGATAAGATTCTGAATGATTTCTTTAGTACTTTGAAAAATCCTGTTCCCATATCAGTTTCTAAATAATCCTTTAAGACTTTAAAGTAAAACATAAAACGGTAAAATCATGGCAAAGAATAGAAGACGGGACTTTATTAAGAATACTATCAAAGTAGGGATGGGCGCCTCTTTGCTCAATATAGATTACGCCGAGGCCGCTAAGAAGAAGGTACCGGAGGGCAAAAAATACAAATTAAAGGCGAACCCAAAAAAAATTATTGTGGGGGGAGCTGGCATTGGCGGACTTTGCTGTGCTTACGAACTTATGAAAATGGGGCATGATGTCACGGTGCTAGAGGCTTCGGGTAGGCATGGGGGGCATGTGTTTACAGTGCGCGATGAGCTTTCCGATGGATTGTATGGAGACGGCGGCCAAGAGCACATTACCAGACCGGGATATGAAATCTACTGGCAATATATTGATGAATTTGGTCTGACCGCACTTCCCTATGAGCGCAGAAAAAATCTTCTGAGGAACATAAATGGCACCTTTTATACAGAAGTAGAGCTGGCAGACCCAACGGTTTTAAAAAAAATGGGGTTTAATAAAAGGGAAGTAGATTTTCTTTCGAAAAATCCTTGGGGCGAGCTAAAAAGATTATTTGTCGATTCCTATTTGGATAAATTCAAAGATGAATACCAACCTTTCGGAGTAGGCTATGACGAGCTTGACAATATTCCTATGTCCGATATCTATAAAAAAGAAGGAGCCTCAGATACGGCACTTGATTTTTTAGGCGGCACCTCGACCTCAGCTCTTTTTGAACTTTGGTATTCATCAATTCTAAAACTTCGAGGGGTCGCTGAATTTCCTACCGATATTCATCATTTAAAGGGCGGAAACCAAATGTTACCCAATGCTTTTGCAAAGAGATTAGGTGATAGAGTTTGGTTGAACCACAAAATCACCTCTATCGAAAACGGAAAGGAAAACGTGACCATTACCTATATTGAAAACAAAGAAACCAAAAAAGTAGTGGCGGATTATTATGTGAACTGCATTCCGCCGCCTGCCTTTAAGAAAATTCCTGTTCAACCCGTGCTTTCTCCCGAAAAACAATATGTGCTTGATAATGTGGCTTATGAATCGTATCAACGTTTTGTCTTTCAGGCCAGCTCTAAATTTTGGCTCGAGGACGGTCTAACCATTAATATGGACCTTGGACATCCAGACCTTTGGTCAGTTTGGCATTCCGCCGAGGACGTAGATACCCACAGGGTGATTGTTTTGGGTACCGGGCCAGGCGGAATTTCTCCCCAAAGGGCACTTGCGGCATTTCGTGAAGTATATCCTGGTAAAAAAGATACCATTGAATTGGCAATTGGCAGGGACTGGACAAAACAGGAATTCGCTCCAACTTGTGAACGACTTCCGTTCCCCATAGGTGAGCTTAGAAAATTCTGGCCAAATGTTATGACTGCCGAAGGACGTATCCATTTTGTGGGTGCCTATGCCGACAACCTTAACTGGGGTACCGAGGCGGCCACAAGATCCGCAAACAGGGTGGCAAAAGAAATCGACAAGGCTTAGATTCAAAAGTCTTTTATGGGAAACAAGCTATTATTTTCAACACTATTTCTCCTTTTAGGAGCAGTTATGGTGTCTTGGTATGTTCAAGAAAATATGGAGCCAAAAATTGAGATACTTGCACCCACACAAGATAAGGAATTAAGGGAGAACACAGTGATTCCGTATGCTTTAAAGGTATCGGACCGTGAAGATGGGGATTCTGAATATAATGAAATAAACAGCAAAGAGGTCATTATGACGGTGACTTATTTTTCAGATACAACGGGAATGTCGAAATACGTCAAAGAAAAGTTAATAAATAGAACTTCATTATTGTCAGAAATTGCAGTTAGCAACTGCTTTACTTGCCATGAGGCTAAAGGAAAATTAATCGGGCCTTCTTTTGAAGATATTGCCAAAAAATATGAAGCAACAAATGAAAACCTGAAATATTTAGCTCAAAAAATCAATTTAGGTTCTACAGGTGTTTGGGGTAATCAAATTATGCCCGCCCAATCTGAATTGGGGAATGGCAAGGCGTTAAAAATTCTGGATTGGATCTTTCAAAATGCAAAAGACCCCAATTTTACCTTTTATTCGGGCATAGAAGGTGTTTTTCAAACAAAGAAAAAGGCCAAAAATATGCAAAAGGGCAATTACATTTTAAGAGCCCAATACGCGGACCATGGTATAAATGGACTGCTTTCAAAATCCAAAATGGGTTCACAAACCATAATCTTGCCAATTGAGTAATCCGTAAAAATGAACGTTCAAAGTCCACCAGGCAGCCCTTACTAGTTGGAGAAACCTTTATCTTCGTTGTCTGAGTCAAAATTCACCAATGCAACTGATCCAATATATTGCCAAGCATACCCAAATTCCACTAAAATCGATTCAAAATACCGTAGACCTGCTAAATGAGGATTGTACCATTCCTTTTATTTCTCGATATCGCAAAGAACGAACGGGCAATTTGGATGAGGTGCAAATTGGTGATATTGTAAGTTTCAAAGCCCAGTTCGAGGCTCTCGAAAAGCGGAAAATCGCCATTCTAAAGTCGTTGGAAGAGCAAAATGAACTTTCATTGGAGCTTCGTCAGAAAGTACTTGATACCGGTGATTTAATTTCCTTGGAAGACCTGTACCTGCCTTTTAAAAGGTCAAAAAAGACCAAAGCTGAAACCGCGCGAAAAAATGGGCTGGAACCGCTGGCCAAAATCATCATGTCGCAGCGCAACGACGAAATTGAACTTGAGGCTTCAAAATACCTCAACGATTCCGTTTTGGATGAAGATGAGGCTTTAGAGGGAGCGCGCCATATCATTGCCGAATGGATAAATGAGCGATTGGACATCCGAAATCAAATCCGGTACCAACTTGAAAAATTTGCACAAATAACCGCCAAGGTCACCGCCTCAAAAAAGGACGATGAAAAAGCCCAAAAATTTAGGGATTATTTTGAATGGACCGAAACACTGAACAAATGTCCGTCCCATAGATTATTGGCCATTCTTCGAGCTGAAAGTGAGGGCTTTATCAAAACGAAAATTGAGATTGAAGAGGATATTGCCCTACAAAAAATTGAAGACCGTATTATAAAAAGCAAGGGTAGCAATGCCGAGCAGATCAGATCGGCCATTCATGATAGCTACAAACGTTTGCTTTTGCCATCGCTCTCCAACGAGACCCTAAAAAATGCCAAAGAAAAAGCGGACGAATCTGCCATACAAGTTTTTTCAAAGAATCTAAAACAACTTCTTTTAAGTGCCCCATTGGGCGAAAAACGAATTTTGGCAATTGACCCTGGTTTTAGAACTGGCTGCAAGATCGTATGTCTTAATGACCAGGGAGATCTGGTACACAATGAAACCATCTATCCGCATGCGCCACAAAACAAAAGTACGGAAGCAATTAAAAAAATAAGCTCTTTGACCGATGCCTATAAAATCGAGGCCATTGCCATAGGCAATGGTACGGCATCCCGTGAAACCGAACAACTGGTCAAACGCATTCAATTTAAAAACCCCATTGAGGTTTTTGTAGTTAGTGAAGCCGGAGCCTCCATCTATTCTGCATCAAAAATTGCGCGCGATGAATTTCCCAATTATGACGTGACTGTCAGAGGTGCGGTTTCCATTGGCAGGAGATTAGCAGATCCATTGGCAGAACTCGTAAAAATAGACCCAAAATCTATCGGAGTTGGCCAATACCAGCATGATGTAGACCAGAACAAACTAAAAACCTCCCTCGATGCAGTGGTAGAAAGCTGCGTGAACTCCGTTGGGGTGAACATTAATACGGCCAGTGTACCGTTGTTGAGCTACGTTTCCGGCATTGGCCCCAAATTGGCGGAAAACATTGTTGCTTATAGAAATGAGCAGGGTGGTTTTACCTCTAGGGCCGAAATTAAAAAAGTACCCCGATTGGGAGGAAAAGCCTTCGAGCAGGGTGCCGCATTCTTGCGTATAAAAAAGGCCGAAAACCCGCTGGATGATTCTGCCGTGCATCCAGAAAGCTATTCAATTGTAGAGAAAATGGCAAAAGGTAAAGGCTTGGCCGTTACGAATTTGATCGGCAATAAAGAGGTTTTAAAAAGTATTGACCTCAATGCCTATTGCAATGACAAAATAGGTTTGCCAACTTTAAAGGATATCATTGAAGAATTGGAAAAACCTGGTTTGGACACTCGGGAAAAAGCAAAAGTTTTTACATTCAATCAAAATATAAAATCAATAACCGACCTTCACGAAGGCCAACTTTTACCGGGCATCGTAAACAACATAACCAATTTCGGTTGCTTTGTGGATATCGGAATCAAAGAAAGTGGACTTATTCATATTTCCAATCTTGCAGATGCATTTGTAAAAGATGTCAATGAACATGTCACCCTTCACCAACAGATTATTGTAAAGGTTCTTGAAATTGATATCCCAAGAAAACGCATACAGCTGAAACTACATAAATAGCAACTCGGAATAGACGAGATCAAGATGTATCTTCCGAATGGAATATTTAACGGGAATGTTTATTTTTAACGGATATTACTTTTTCTAAAACACAGGTCCGCATGAAAAAAATTACGCTTTGTGGCATTGTCTTTTTGGCAACCCTTTTATCTATTAAAGCCCAAGACGGAAATCTGTCGAAATTATCGATAAAAGAAATAATGCAAGGTGATGATTTTGTGGGCCACCTACCCTCAAATGCAAATTGGTCGGCAGATGGGAAAACCATTTATTTTGATTGGAACCCACATAATGCCCTTAGTGATTCATTGTATTCCTATAATCTTGATAATGGCAAGATAAATCAGGTAGATTTCAATACGGAATACAACCTACCTTCAAACTATGTGACCTTCAATACAAAACGGACCAAAAAAATATTTGAGAAACATGGCGATATTTTCTACGTGGATTTGAATTCGAATAAAACAACTCGGATAACGCACACGGAGGACCCTGAAAATAACCCGCACTTTACCGAAAACGAATCCAAAGTGGCATACGTAAACGGGAAAAATATTTTCACTTGGGATATTGCCACCGGAGCCACTGCTCAAATTACCAATTTTAAGGATAAAGAAGAAAAAGAAGAGAAGCGGGATACAAAAGATGAATGGTTGTACAAGGACCAGTTGTCAATGTTCGAAGTTCTTCGTGAGCGGAAAGCAAAATCAGATGAGGAAAAGAAATTAATGAAACGCTACGATTTAAAAGAGCCGCTGAAAATATATACCGAAGGAAAATCGGTCACCAATCAAGAGATGAGCCCTAATGGAAAATATGTCACTTATTTATTAATGAAACGATCGGAGGACAAGAAAACCATTGTCCCTCATTATGTTACGGAGTCGGGCTACACGGAGGACGAAAATACCCGGTCCAAGGTGGGAGATGAACCTACCCTTTATGAGCCATTCATTTATTCTATCGAAAATAGGAATGTAATACCCGTAGTTTTGGATTCTTTGGAAGGATTGGAGTATGTGCCCGAGTATACCAAGGAATACCCGGACAAACCCTATAAAAATGAAAACAGAATAGGATTTATCACAGGTCCTTTTTGGAGTGATGACGGAAAAAATGCAGTCCTGAACATTACCAGCAATGATTATAAGGATCGATGGATTGTCCTATTAAATGTAAACGATGGTACAATCACCAATTTAGACCACCAACATGATGAAGCTTGGATAGCAGGTCCCGGCATTGGTGGTTATGGCGAAGCCTCCATGGGTTGGACGCCCGATAATAAAAATGTCTGGTACATGTCAGAAAAAACGGGTTATTCCCACCTATATACCCAGAACATTGTATCAAAAAAAGTGAAGGCCTTGACCTCAGGTAATTTTGAGATTTACAACCCACAAATGTCCAATGACAAATCGCTATGGTATTTTGGTGCCAATAAAAATCATCCCGGGGACCGTCAATTTTACAGTATGCCCATAAATGGTGGTAAATTGACACAATTGACCACCATGACGGGAAGTAACGAGGTTTCACTTTCACCCGACGAGAAACATCTGGCAATTTTGTATTCCTATTCCAATATACCTACAGAGCTTTATGTAAAGCGGAATCCTATACATAGTAAGAACGGGGTGGCTGCAAAACGTATAACACATTCTACCACTAAATCATTTGAAGGGTATGCTTGGAGAGACCCCGAAATCATAACTTTTAAAGCCGATGATGGTGCCGAAGTGCATGCACGGCTCTATACGCCCACTTCACAGACCAAAAATAAAGCGGCTGTCATTTTTGTACATGGGGCCGGGTACCTGCAGAATGCCCATAAATGGTGGAGCTCCTATTTTAGGGAGTATATGTTCCATAATTTATTGGTGGACAATGGCTATACGGTTCTGGACATTGATTACAGGGGCAGTGCAGGATATGGTCGTGATTGGCGCACAGGCATCTATAGGCATATGGGAGGGAAAGACTTAACGGACCAAGTGGATGGGGCCGAATTTTTGGTTCAGGAATATGGCATCGACAAAGACAAAATAGGTATGTATGGTGGCTCTTATGGCGGATTCATCACCTTAATGGGACTCTTCACGGCTCCTGAAACCTTTAAGGCCGGTGCAGCAATCCGATCTGTTGGGGATTGGGCGGCCTACAATCATGGTTATACCGCAAGAATTCTAAATACTCCGGCTACGGATAGTTTGGCATATCGCAGAAGTTCACCAATTTATTTCGCCGATGGCTTAAAAGGAGATTTGCTGATTTTACATGGAATGGTAGATGACAATGTGCACTTTCAAGACATGGTGCGCCTTTCACAACGCCTTATTGAATTGGGAAAGGAAAACTGGGAAATGGCAATTTATCCTGTGGAAAGACACGGTTTTGTTGAACCCAGCAGCTGGACGGATGAATACACCCGAATTTTCAATCTGTTTCAAGAAAGTCTCATAGGTAAAATACGGGAAAATTAATATAAAACGTCCTCCGAGAAATGATTCAAGCCAATTTTACAATACCAATTATATGACCATAAACCATCTAGTAAAATGAAAAAAATCTGTTTTGTTCTTATCGCCTTATCGGTCCTTCAATTAACGGCCCAAACAAAATCCTTTCAAGTATCGCCCCCTCTTTTGGAAGGGCAGCCCGAAACTGTTGGGATGTCACCGGAGCGATTGGCCCGTATTGATGCCATGCTTAAAAATGCAGTGGCCGAGGCGCAAGTACCCGGGGTAGTTGCGTTAATAGCAAGGAACGGTAAAATTGTATTTCATAATGCCTATGGCATGGCGGATAACGAGGCCAAAAAGACCCTTACCAAAGAGACGGTTTTCAGGATTGCATCCCAAACAAAGGCAATTACCTCAACCGCTGTGATGATGCTCTGGGAAGAAGGAAAGTTCAGATTGGACGATCCTATTTCGAAGTACATACCCGAATTTGGGGAAGCGGTCCTATTGGACACCTTTAGTGAAAAGGATTCTACCTATATCACCCAACCGGCCAAAGACCAAATTACCATACGTGATCTAATTACACATACTTCTGGAATAGGTTATGGGGTGATAGACGGTGACGAGCGTTTCAAAAAAATATATGCCAAAGCGGGTGTCACCGATCTATTTACCACTGAAAATATTACCGTTGGCGAAAGCGTAAAAAAATTGGCAAAACTGCCCCTACATCACAATCCCGGAGAAAAGTTCACCTATAGCGAAGGGCTTGATGTATTGGCCTATTTTGTGGAAGTGGTCTCTGGGATGACGTTCGACAAATTCCTGAGAACACGAATTTTTGACCCACTCGGCATGAATGATACATGGTTTTATCTTCCCAAAGAAAAGCAGGATCGTCTGGTTGCCGTACAACAAAAAATTGATGGTAAATGGAAAAAGTATCCTATCACTTTTTATGATACCGATTATCCCAAAAAAGGTGCCATGAATTTTTTTTCAGGGGGTGCCGGACTATGAAGTACTGCCAAAGACTATGCGACCTTTTTACAGATGTATCTCAATAATGGGGAGTTGGACGGAAAACGAATCTTAAGCAGGACCACGGTACAGAGTATTATGGGCAATCAAACCGATACTTTATTCGGCGATGGCAAAAAACATTACGGACTGGCTTTTGGTGTTGTTACTCCAGAAGGACAAGATGCCGGTGCAGAAGGAAGCACAGGGCACCTTCGATTGGGGCGGGTATTTCAACACACAGTATTTCGCAGATCCAAAAGAGAAAATTATAGGAATTTTGATGAAGCAGACCCAAGGCAATACAGGTGATGAGACCGGTTGGAAATTCCGGCAAATGGTTTTTACCGCAATTAATGATTAAAGTGGGTAATGCATCTCGTAAATGGACAATTTAATATCAAAATATATGAAATCAATCGTAATCACCTTATTGTTCTCATTTCTATGCCTGACATTGTCAGCCCAGATCTCACTTAATGACCAAACCACACTGCCGCAAGTACAGCCCGAAATGGTAGGCATGTCATCAGAAAGGCTCGCAAAAATTGATGCAATGCTTAAGAAATCTATCGCCGACAACGAAATCCCTGGGGCCGTGGCACTGATTGTGCGAAATGGAAAAATTGTGTTCTTCAATGCCTATGGTCTAGACGACGCAAAAAGCAACAAAACAATACAGAAGAATGATATCTTCAGGATAGCCTCAATGACCAAAGCCATTACGGCGACTGCGGCAATGGCCCTATGGGAGGAGGGAAAGTTCAGATTGGATGACCCCATCTCAAAGTACATTCCTGAATTTGGCGAAGCCCAGATCCTCGATACTTTTAATGAAAATGATTCAACGTATACCACAAAAGCCGCTAAAAACCAGATTACTATTCGACATTTGCTCACACACACTTCGGGAATCGGGTATGGCATGATCGACGGGGACGAACGTTTCAGAAAAATATATCAAAAGGCCCAAATAACGGATGCTTTTACCTCGCAAAAAATACTACTTGCAGATAATATTAAAAAATTGGCGAGGCTTCCATTACACCATAATCCAGGTGAAACCTTCGTCTATAGTGAGGGCCTCGATGTAATTGGTTATTTGATTGAAGTAATCTCTGGAAAATCTTTTGATGAGTTTCTGAGAACCCGAATCTTCGACCCTTTGGGCATGAACGACACCAGGTTCTATCTTCCAATGGAAAAAAATGAGCGATTGGTCAATGTGCAACAGTTCGAGGATGGGAAATGGCGAAGATTCTCCGACTCCCGGTTTGAGATAGACTATCCCATAAAAGGTGCCAAAAGCTTCTTTTCGGGGGGAGGTGGGCTTTCCAGTACCGCTGGGGATTATGCAACTTTTCTCCAGATGTACTTGAACAACGGCGAACTTAATGGTAAACGGATTTTAAGCCGAACAACGGTTCAAAGTATCGAGGCCAATCAAATCGGCGAAATTTGGGCAGGAGGGTCCAAAGATTACGGACTAGCCTTTGCCGTTCTCAATCAAAAAGGACAGGATTTGGGGGGTGAAGGCAGTACAGGCACCTTGGATTGGGGCGGGTATTTCAACACTCAATATTTTGCGGATCCAACGGAGAAAATTATAGGAATTTTGATGAAGCAGACCCAAGGGAATACTGGTGATGAGACTGGTTGGAAATTCCGGCAAATGGTTTTCTCGGCAATTGACAATTAATCGATTTTTTTTTGAGTCGGGGAATAATATACCAAAGAACTTCGTTTGGTATTTCAAGATGTCAACCTTGTTATTTTAAAAGCTTTAAAACGATAAACAAAAACCATGAAAAAACTTTTTATTCTTACATTCTTGGCCTGTACCGCCATCACTCTCGCCCAAAAACAAAAAATAGAGAAGGGCAATTTTGACTTTCTTAGAGGTCAGAAAGAAATCAATGTTGAATTTGTGTATGACAACATGAAACTTTTGAAGAAAAATTTAACCAACGATGAATATGTCAAGGAACATTCATCTGAGTTGGAAGAAAAAACCAAAGGCAAGGGCAAGTCTTGGGAAAAAAATTGGATCGCGGCCCGTGAATTGATCTATGCACCTAAGTTTTTGGAATTGATGAACCGCTATCTTCATGAAGATCATGGCATTTATTTTGATCAAGGTCTTTCCGAGACAAAATACACTTTGATAGTTGAAACCATCTGGGTATTCCCAGGGTGGGATGCCGGAGTGATGAAACAGCCTGCAAAGGTTACAACGTTATTGAAGTTCGTTGAAACTGCCAATAAAGATTCGGTAGTGGCTGAAGTTTTTAGTGAGGATGCTCCAGGAGACCAATGGGGAAGTAGTTTTAGCAATGAAGACAGGTTGGGCGAAGGTTACGCCAAAACTGGCAAATCATTCGCAAAATTAATACTGAAGAAAGCCTTTTAGAAATATCCGATTTATTTGCGAAATGTCGGTAAAATCTAACTCTAGGTCTTACCGACTTTCTTTTAAATAAACAAGCCGGTTTAGTTCTGTTTGTTCAAAATTCAAATACTGCTCTTCTCATTTTCCATATCCGTAATACGGGCAACCGTTTTTACCAATCGATGGTGGTTTTTAACAAAAGGGTTTGATGTATCCCAAACATATCCCGCCAAAACCGCACATATTTGACTTTTTATTTCAGGATTTTCAGGTTCGTGAAAAAATATTTTCTGCAAATTTCCTGTATACCATTCTTTGACATACGTGGCAAATACCTCTACTCCGCCCATAATATACTGGGTATATGATTCGTCCCAGTTGACCTTTTCACCGCGTAATTCCCTCGCGAACAATTTAGCGGCCAATAGGCCAGATTCTGTGGCAAATGTAACTCCCGACGAAAACACAGGGTCCAAAAACTCTGCACTGTTTCCAGTCAAGGCATATCCTTTTCCATGAAGTTGCTTTACAGATTTTGAGAAATTCTTTATCATTACCGGTTCAAAGGAAAAATCAACATTTTCAAATCTAGCACGATAGTAATTCGATAGCTTGAACATTCCCCTCAATCTTTCTGAATTGCTACCCTCAAATGATTCCATATAATCTGTGGGGCCTACGCAGCCAATACTCGTGGTTCCATTGGAAAAAGGAATTACCCAGAGCCAAGTCTCTGTGCTAAGAACATCAAAAGTGATCAATGTCCCTTCTTGACCCTCAGGTCTATTAATATCCTTTACATGTGTGAAAATCGATGAATGTTTTGGAATGGGGGAAGGTTTGTCCAAATCAAGAAGTCTAGGCAATACCCTGCCATAGCCACTTGAATCAATTATATATTTTGCCTTGATTACCGACTCCTTGCCGGCAATATCTTTAATGGTCGTAATAGAATGGCCATCAAAAAATTCAACATTTGTAACCTCCTTTTCAAAAGCGATGTCTACTCCCCTAGCGAGCAACTCGTCTGTCAGCACTTTGTCAAAATCCGCTCGTGGAACTTGCCATGTCCAGTTCCACCCGTCTGAATGCTTTTTACTGAAATCAAAATTACATACTTTACCTTCTTTTAAGAATCGCGCGCCCCTCTTTATTTCAAATCCTACGTCATTCAGGCATTCAAAAAGACCAACCTCTTTAAAGTGGTCCATACAACGGGGCAAGAGACTTTCGCCGATCACAAATCTGGGGAATCTGCTCTTCTCGACTACCTTGACCTTAAAACCTTCGTTGAATAGATATGAAGCGGATACACACCCTGATGGTCCTGCTCCGATTATCAATACATCCACGATTTCTTCATTCATCCCCATATTAAAATGTAGATTCGTTAATTATGCTAAATTTGCAATCCAAATTAACTATTTTTATTTATTAATTGATATCCATTCAAGATTGATCCAACCATAGATGCCAAAATTAGAAGGAAAGTTAGGGATTGAGGAGTTTTACAAAGTTATTTTTAAGGACGAGCCCATTTTAGTTGATAAAAAAGTTTTTGAAACCGTTCAGCACAGCTTTGATTTCCTAAAGGAGTTTTCAAAAAATAAAATCATTTACGGAGTCAATACCGGTTTTGGCCCAATGGCCCAATATAAAATCAAAGATTCGGAGCGAACGCAACTGCAGTATAATTTAATTCGCAGCCACGCTTCGGGAACAGGTAACCCAATACCGCCAAAATATGTAAAAGCTGCCATGCTAGCGAGGCTTAATACCCTGAGTCTAGGAAACTCCGGGGTGCATATATCGGTAATTGAAACCATGACCGATTTGATCAATAAGGATATAACTCCGCTTATTTATGAGCATGGCGGAGTGGGGGCCAGTGGCGATTTAGTGCAGTTGGCGCATTTGGCATTGGTACTTATCGGTGAAGGTGAAGTTTTCTATAAGGGAGATCTAAGATCTACAAAGGAAGTATTTGAAATTGAGGGGGTAAAACCCATATCAATTGAAATACGCGAAGGGCTCGCCTTGATCAACGGAACTTCCGTAATGACAGGGGTGGGAATCGTAAATGCCATTTATACTCGAAGGTTGTTAGAGTGGATGATCGCTTGCTCCTCGGCGATCAACGAATTGGTAGAGGCCTATGACGATCATCTGTCATATGACCTCAATCAAACCAAAAAACACAAAGGACAAAGAGAGATTGCGAGATCCATGCGCAGCCACCTAAAAGATAGCACCCTGACCAGAAAACGAGAGCACCATTTGTATACCAATAATAATGGGGTAACCGTGTTCGAGGAAAAAGTACAGGAATATTATTCCATTAGATGTGTACCCCAAATTTTGGGGCCTGTTTTGGACACACTGAACGAAGTGGAACGCATATTAATAGAAGAGGTCAATTCTGCCAATGACAATCCCATTGTTGATGTTGACAAAAAACATGTATACCATGGTGGTAATTTTCACGGGGATTATGTTTCCTTGGAAATGGATAAGCTAAAAATTGTGGTAACGAAATTGAGCATGTTGGCCGAACGTCAATTAAATTACTTAATGAACTCAAAGCTCAACGATATTTTGCCTCCTTTTGTAAATCTCGGGAAGTTAGGTTTAAACTTTGGAATGCAAGGTGTTCAATTTACGGCCACGTCGACCACTGCTGAAAACCAGATGTTGTCAAACCCTATGTACGTGCACAGTATTCCCAACAATAATGACAATCAAGATATTGTTAGCATGGGCACAAATGCGGCTTTAATAACAAAAAAAGTCATCGAAAATGCCTTCGAGGTTGTCGCCATCGAGCTTATTACGGTCATACAGGCCATAGAATATTTAAAGGTTCAGGAAAGAGTATCTTCCAAGACCAAAAAAATGTATGATGCCATTAGAATAATAGTTCCCCCATTTGCCGAGGATATGGTCATGTATCCTTTTGTAAACCAAGTAAAGAACTTTATTATTAACCATGAAAATTAATAGCATTATGAGAACATTCAGCATTTTTATTTTGGCAGGTCTATGCAATCTTTCCACATTGTTTTCCCAAGAACTGGCATTGGTAAGGGAAAATGAAAAGTTTGGTTACATTGATAAGACGGGTAATTACGTAATTGAGGCACAATTTGATAAGGCGGCCAGTTTTTCGGGAAAATATGCGGCAGCCCAAAAAGACGGAAAATGGGGCTTTATTGACACTAGCGGAAAATGGGCAATTCAGCCTGAATATGATAGGGTAAAGGAATTTAATTCCGGTTTTGCCCTTGTCATGAAAAACGAACAGTGGAGCTATATAGATGGGTCTGGAAAGGCATTGGAAACACCCGCTTCGGACAAATACTTCGATTTTAATAACGGAGTGGCCCTATTTAAATCCGGTGAAAAAATAGGCCTTCTTGGCACAGATGGAAAATTGATTATGGAGCCGAAATACGACATGATCAAAAATTTCCATAGTGGGTTTGCCAAAGTAAAAGAGGGTGAAAAATGGGGTATGATCGATCAAAAGGGAAATCTGACAATACCCGCGGAGTATGATGAATTGGGTACATATAGTCCAAACGGGGTTTGGGGTAAAAAAGGAGCCGATCTCGGAGTTATTGTCGATGGTAAGCTTAAGGTGGTTTCTGGAGCCGATAAAATTTACAATTTTCATTCTACATCGTCTTTGACCTATGCCCGTAAGGGTAAAAAATGGGGTTTTATCAATAAAAATGGTGATTGGGTAATTGAGCCCGCTTATGACAAAGTCAAAACATTCTCAAAAGGTTTGGCGCCTGTTGCCAATGGTAAAACTTGGGGATACATCAATGAAAAAGGCGACCAGGTAATTCCTTCAAATTATAAGGACGCCGAAATTTTCGCCAACAACGGACTCGCACCCGTGAAGGATAAAAAATGGGGATTCGTAGATGCCTCTGGCAAACTGGTCATTCCCATGGAGTATGATATCACAGCCGGACTTTCATTTGTCATGTCAGGTTTTAAAAAAGGATTTATAAATGGTCTGGCTCGAGTTAAATCCAAAGACGGATGGGGGTTTCTCAATGAAAAGGGTGAAGTTTTGGGAAATAAGTGGTTTCAAAATGCGGAATCATTTGAAGATGTTGCCAAAGACATTAGTGGGGAAGACGAGGAATAAATGACGGACAGGAAAAAATACGCTTTAATTACAGGTGGTTCAAGAGGAATTGGCAAGGCCATATGTATCCAATTGGCCAAAGATTCAGATTATACCATTCTTATAAATTATACCAAGAATAAAGATGCCGCGGAAGAAACACTCAAATTAGTTGTTGAGGCAGGGGGAACCGGAGAATTATTGAAGTTTGATGTGTCTCATGGTGAAACGGTAAATAAGGTGCTTGACTCTTGGCATGAAGAAAATAAAGAAGCTATAATTGAGGTAATCGTAAATAATGCAGGAATAACAAAAGACGGATTGTTCATGTGGATGAAGCCCGAAGATTGGAATGATGTTATCAACACCAGTCTAAATGGTTTCTTTAATGTCACCAATAATCTGATTCAAAAATTATTGGTCAATAAATACGGAAGAATCGTAAATATGGTTTCGGTCTCGGGCTTAAAGGGCACTCCGGGCCAAGTAAATTATTCGGCCGCCAAAGGTGCGATAATTGCAGCTACAAAAGCACTGGCACAAGAAGTGGCCAAAAGAAACGTTACAGTAAATGCAGTAGCACCGGGTTTTATCAATACTGATATGACGGGCGAGCTTGATGAAAAGGAACTAAAGAAAATGATTCCCATGAACCGATTCGGAAATCCTGAAGAAGTGGCGCATTTGGTATCATTTTTAGTTTCGAAAAATGCATCTTATATTACCGGTGAAGTTGTGAATATCAATGGTGGGATTTATTCCTAAGGAGCGTTTGGCCTTTTATGACTATGAAGAGAGTGGTAATTACAGGAATGGGAATTTACTCGTGTATCGGAAAAAATCTGGACGAGGTCAAAAACTCATTGTATAAAGGCACTTCGGGTATAGTTTTGGATGAAGAAAGAATTTCTTTTGGTTATCGGTCTCCCCTTACCGGCAAAGTTGAGGAGCCTGATTTAAAAAATGTATTGTCGCGCAGACAACGCATCAGTTTAGGGGAAGAAGGCGCCTTTGCCTATGCGGCAACGGTAGAAGCCCTGAACAATGCTAAATTGACTCAGGAATTCTTAGCCAGTAATGAAGTAGGCATTATCTATGGTAATGATAGTACGGCAAAGTCCGTAATCGAGTCCATAGATACGGTAAGAGAGAAAAAGGATACTACCTTGGTTGGGTCCGGGGCTATTTTCAAGGCCATGAATTCAACCATTACCATGAACCTATCCACCATCTTTACCCTAACGGGAATTAATTTTACTTTGAGTGCCGCCTGTGCCAGTGGCTCCCATGCCATTGGAATGGGATACCACCTAATAAAAAGTGGGTTACAGGATATTATCATATGCGGTGGTGCCCAAGAAATAAACAAACTGGCCATGGCCAGTTTTGATGGTCTTGGAGTTTTCGCCACGGATATTGAAAATCCCAAGAAAGCTTCACGCCCCTTTGATATTGGCAGAAACGGACTGGTCCCCAGTGGGGGTGGCGCAACCCTTGTGCTCGAGAGTTACGAGTCGGCCATACAAAGAGGAGCCCCAATTTTAGGCGAAGTCATTGGTTATGGGTTTTCATCAAATGGTGCACACATTTCCACGCCCAATGTTGATGGCCCGACCCGTGCCATGCAAAAAGCACTGTTGGATGCCAATTTAGAGGCATCTGCCATAGATTACGTAAATGCACATGCAACCTCCACACCGGTGGGAGATTCAAATGAGGCAAAGGCCATCTTCAATGTTTTTGGCTCAAACGGGCCCTATGTAAGCTCAACCAAATCTATGACAGGACATGAATGCTGGATGGCGGGTGCAAGCGAAATAATTTATTCAATGTTGATGATGCAACATTCTTTTGTGGCGCCCAATATAAACCTTGAAAACCCTGATGAAGATTCGGCCAAATTAAATTTAGTCAACAAAACCTTAGATAAAAAAATTGACGTATTTTTGTCAAATTCTTTCGGATTTGGCGGTACAAATTCCGCTTTAGTTATAAAAAATTGCGCCATAAATGAATAAAGAAGTTATTATTGATAAGATAAACGACTTTCTTATAGATGAGTTTGAAGTTGAAGAAGAGGAAATATCCCCAGAAGCAAACCTAAAGGATACCCTTGAACTGGACAGTCTGGATTTTGTTGATCTGGTGGTTGCGGTTGAGGCCAATTTTGGTGTTAAATTAGTTGGTGAGGACTTCGTAAATGTGGTTACCCTACAAAATTTCTACGATCTTATTGAGCGAAAAATACGCTGAAACCAAGTAAAATCACATGGCAACTGAATGGGAAGGAAAATCCAGAGGTACCGTACTTGGATATAGAATTTTCATTTTCTTCATAAAAAAACTTGGATTACCGGCCGCTTATTTTCTATTGCGATTTGTGGCCCTTTATTTTTGCCTCTTCTCTAGAAAAGGCACCAGAGCTATTTACCATTACTTTCATAAAATCAAGAAATACCCAAAATTAAAAAGTGTCCTTTGTGTTTATAAAAACAATTATGTTTTTGGTCAAACCATTATTGATAAGGTTGCCATATCGTCCGGTATGCGGAATCGCTTTTCTTATGAATTTGATGGTGTAGAGAATATAACTTCTTTGTTAAAAGAAGGTAAGGGTGGAATTCTGATAAGTGCCCATGTAGGAAATTTTGAAATTGCGGAATACTTTTTTGAGGATCTTGATACCAAATCCCAAATAAATCTGGTAACAACAGATGCGGAGCATGCGCATATAAAGTCCTACTTAGAAAGCGTTACCTCTAGATCAAAGATTAAATTTATTTTGGTCAAGGATGATTTGTCGCATATTTTTGGAATAAACAGTGCCCTCGACAAAGGTGAATTGGTCTGCTTTACCGGGGATCGCTTTTTTGAGGGTCAAAAAACTTTGAAAGAACTATTCTTGGGCGAACAAGCTAAATTCCCGGCGGGGCCCTTTCTGTTAGCTTCACGATTGAAAGTTCCCGTTCTTTTCGTGTATGTAATGAAAGAAACGAATAAACATTATCATCTATTTGCGCGAAAGGCAGAAGCAAGTCAGAGAGATGCCCAGACATTATTACGGAGTTACTTACACAGCGTGGAATTGATTTTATCGAAATACCCGCTTCAATGGTTCAATTATTTCGATTTTTGGAAACACAAAAACTAAAATGAAGGAAGTACTTATAATTTACTATTCCCAAACGGGCCAATTGTTTGATATCCTTAGAAATATCTCCATGAACATGGAATCGGAAAACATCAATATTTCCTATTATGAGATAGTGCCGGAAGCACCTTTTGAATTTCCTTGGAAAAAGGAAAAGTTCTACGATACCTTTCCAGAATCATTTTTACAAATTCCGATAAAGTTGAATTCACCGCCACAAGAAGTCCTTTACAAAAAATATGATTTGGTAATTTTAGGATATCAAGTATGGTATTTGACCCCATCCATTCCCGTAAATTCATTTTTAAAATCCAGTCACGCAAAAAAACTACTAAAGAACACCCCTGTAATTACGCTGGTCGCTTGTAGGAATATGTGGCTCCAGGCTCAGGAAAAAATGAAACGACTTTTACGGGACGTAGAGGCAACATTAGTAGGTCATATAGCTTTAGTGGACAAGCACAATAATCATCTTAGTGTTATAACCATATCACATTGGATGTTTTCTGGTAGAAAGGACAGGTACCTAGGTATATTTCCAAAACCAGGGGTCTCCGATACCGATATTGAAAATGCCATCCGATTTGGGGTACCGATCAAAGAAGCCTTGCTTGATGGAACGCTATCACACTTACAAGAAAAATTAGTGAAATTGAATGCGGTACACGTTAATCCTTTCCTTGTCAGAACTGATGAGCGGGGCAATGTACTGTTTTCGAAATGGGCAAATCTGATCATCAAAAAAGGCAATCCCGGACATCCCAAAAGACTTAAATGGATTGCTTTGTTCAAATTTTATTTGTTATTTGCCATATGGGTAATTTCACCAATAGTTTTTATTGTATTTTTGCTGACTTATTTGCCCATGTACCAAAAGAGAAATAGGGAGAAGAACTATTATTCCTCTGTTGCGTTAAAGGAGAATTAATGAACGACGTTTATATTACAAGAATTGCCAAGTTTTTGCCTAATAAACCTATTGATAATGACCAGATGGAAGAAAAACTGGGAATTATTAATGGTAAGGAGTCAAAAGCAAGAAGGGTTGTGCTGCGCAACAATCAAATAAAGACCCGATATTATGCAATTGACGACGATGGCAATGTTACCCATAACAATGCCCAGTTGACGGCTCTTGCCATTGAAAATTTGTGCGATTCCGATTTCTCAAAGGAGGATATAGAATTACTATCCTGCGGAACTTCAAGTCCGGATCAGATACTGCCCTCGCATGCCTCAATGGTGCACGGTTTTTTGAAGAACGGAAATATAGAAATAAACTCCCCTTCCGGTGCCTGTTGTTCGGGAATGAACGCACTCAAGTACGGGTTTCTTTCGGTAAAGACCGGTCAGGTCAATAATGCAGTTTGTGCAGGTTCTGAACGAACTTCATCTTGGATGAAATCCGACATTTTTGCCAACGAAGTTGAACACTTAAAAGAACTGGAAAGCAGCCCTATTCTTTCCTTCAATAAAGAGTTTTTACGCTGGATGCTTTCCGATGGGGCCGGTGCGGTTTTACTCGAGAATCAACCAAAAGGCAGGACTCCTTTGAAAATTGAGTGGATGGAGGGTTATTCCTATGCATTTGAAATGGAAACCTGTATGTATGCCGGTGGAGATAAACTTGAGGACGGTAATCTAAAACCTTGGAGTGAATTTCCTGCAGAAGAGTGGGGAAAAATGTCTCTATTCGCCATGAAACAAGATACACGCCTTTTAGGGGAGAACATTCTTCAAAAAGGAGTCGACAGTCTAAAACAGGCCATGGAAAAACACCAAATTGGTCCTGAAGATGTTGATTATTACCTGCCCCATATTTCATCTTACTATTTTAAGGAAGGCCTTTACAATGAATTGAAGCACCAAGGAGTAGAGATGCCATGGGAAAAATGGTTCTTGAACTTACAAAAAGTTGGCAATGTAGGTGCTGCATCCATTTTTGTAATGTTAGAAGAATTGGTCAATTCCGGCTCCCTAAAGAAAGGGGACAAAATGTTGTTACATGTTCCTGAAAGTGCGCGGTTTTCATATACATACGCATATTTAACCGTATGTTAAATGAGCTTGTTGGAAACCAACATAACCGATCCAGGTATTATTCAAAATTTGATTCCTCAAAAGCCGCCATTTGTAATGGTGGACAAACTCACTTATTACTCAGAGGACAAAATAGTATCCGGACTGCAAATCTCCAAGGATAATCTTTTTTCCAAGGATGGCATATTTGAAGCTCCTGGTCTTATTGAAAACATGGCGCAAACGGTAGCTCTTCATACGGGATATCAATTTTTCCTAAAAAAAAAGGCCGCTCCGGTAGGTTATATTGGGGCTATTAAGAAGGTAGAGATTGGCATGTTGCCAAGAGTAGGCCAACAATTGACCACAACGGTGAAAATTCTTCATGAAATTATGGGTGTTACCCTAGTAAATGCCGTTATTGAATGTGAAGGTATTCAAATAGCCTCAAGTGAAATGAAAACTGTATTGGCTATTTAAATGAAAGAGATCCGGAACAATATAGACATAAGAAAATTTCTTCCGCATAGAGATCCTATGCTTATGGTCAACAACATCATATCCATTGATTCAGAAACCGTTACGGCCGAGTTTTATATTCCTTCGGATTGCATTTTCGTTGAAAACAACATCTTATCGGAAACGGGGCTCATTGAAAATGCGGCACAAGTGTGTTCCGCAATTGTCGGACAGAGTTACTTTGATGTGGACGACATTGAGGGTAAGGGCAATAAAATAGTGGGCTATATAAGTGCGATTAAAAAGGTGGAGATTTTTCAACTACCCAAAGTGGAAGACACTTTAATTACCAAGGCTAAACTAATTTCTAGATACGATGCTGATGAAATGAGCATTTGCACCATTACAGGTTCCACTTTTAGAAATGACGATTTAATTGTAGATTGTACTCTGAATTTCTTAATTCATGAAATCTGATGCGAAAAGAAGAAGTACCTCAGGACAAAAGCAATCTAGCGTCCGCTAATTTTAGGGAACTTTGTTATGCAGTTGATGACAATGGCGAATATACAACTGCCAATAGTACGGGATGGGACCCCAAAACTATCGCCCTTGACAATGCCATAAAGGAAATTGAAGAGCGTGTTGAGGATGCGAAAAAAAGAGTATTTGAAAATAAAACAAGTCCGATAGAATATTATATGGAGCTGCACAAAATGGATATCGGAATTTTAGCGAGTTATGTCGGGTTCTGGCAGTGGCGCGTTAAAAGACATTTTAAGCCTGCGGTCTTTAAGAAATTAAACACAAGTACTTTACAAAAGTATGCAACAGTTTTCGAGATTAGCATCGAAAAACTTCAGCATATTAAACCATAATTCATGCAAATAGATTTTTCCCATAAACAATCCGCCCATTGCGAAAATGGTGTGGTATCCAATCTTATGCGCCACAAAGGCTTCGAGGTCAGTGAACCCATGGTTTTTGGTATTGGCTCTGGGTTACTGTTCAGCTATCTTCCTTTTTTAAAAGTGAATTATGCCCCGGTTTTTACCTATAGGGCAATGCCCGGACTCATTTTTAATAGGTTTGCCAAACGTGTGGGTGTGACCATGAAACGTGAAAAATTCAAAAACCCAGTTACAGCAAAGGCAAAACTGGATGAAAATTTGGCTAAAAATAATCCGGTCGGACTTCAAGTGGGGGTTTTTAATCTGCCCTATTTCCCAGAAGAATACCGCTTTCATTTCAACGCCCATAATATGGTCGTGTATGGGAAAAAAGGTGATTCTTATTTAATCAGTGACCCCGTAATGGAGGAGGTCACAACCTTGACAGAAAAGGAATTGGACAAAGTGCGTTTTGCCAAAGGTGCTTTTGCCCCTAGAGGCCATATGTACTATCCTATTGAATTTCCAGAAAAATTAGAGCTTGAAAAGGCCATCGTAAAGGGCATCAAACAAACTTGCCGCGATATGACGGCCCCGGTACCCATTGTCGGAGTAAAAGCCATGCGTTGGGTTGCAAAAAGTATCCGAAAATGGCCCAAAAAACTCGGTACTAAAAAAGCAAATCATTATTTAGGCCAAATAGTTAGAATGCAAGAGGAAATAGGAACTGGTGGTGGAGGTTTCCGATATATTTATGCAGCTTTTTTGCAGGAAGCGGGTAAATTATTGTCCAAACAGCAACTCTTGGAACTCTCAAAGGAAATGACCCAAATTGGGGACCAATGGCGTGATTTTGCCGTGGACGCCTCTCGAATCTATAAAAACAGAAGTACACATACTGATGGTTACAATAAAGTAGCCGACCAACTCATGAACCTAGCAGATAAAGAAGAGATATTCTTTAAGAAATTAAAGAAAGCTGTTTAATCTGTTTTGGTTTATACCAAATTAATGAGACCAGAACCGGTATGATCAAAGTAAATCAACTTTCCAAAAAATATAAAGGCTCCGACTTCTTTTCGGTTAAAGATTTGGATCTGTTAATTGAGGAAAATGAAATATTTGGATTATTAGGCCCAAATGGCGCAGGTAAAACAACGTTGATTTCGATTTTGAGTTCTTTGTTAAAACCTACATCTGGCTCTTTTACAATAAACGGACTTACTTATCAGCAGCACAAAAACGATTTAAAGAAATTAATCGGCATAGTACCTCAAGAATATGCCCTCTACCCTACCCTTACGGCATATGAGAACTTAACGTATTTTGGAAGCATGTATGGTCTTCATGGGGAATCATTAAAGGATGCTATTAAACAACAACTCGCCAAATTGGGCTTGGAAGAATTCGCGAATAAAAAAATAAGTTCTTTTTCGGGAGGAATGAAACGCCGGGTAAATCTTATTGCCAGCATGTTACATCATCCAAAAGTTTTGTTCCTTGATGAACCTACTGTAGGTGTGGATGTGCAGTCTAAAAAAGCAATTATAGATCATTTAAAACTACTTAATTCCGAAGGTACAACCATTGTATATACTTCCCACCACCTAAATGAAGCGGAGCTTTTTTGCATGCGCGTGGCAATTATAGATCACGGAAAAATCATCTGTGAAGGCCCACCCAAAGAACTTATTGACCAACAGGAAGGTGCCCACAATCTCGAAGATGTTTTTTTAGCCAAAACAGGGCAAGCGCTCCGGGATTATGCATAAACTAAAAGCATCCACATATAAGGAATTTCTACTGCTGACCAGGGATGTCGGTGGCATGGCCATACTTTTTATCATGCCCTTACTGTTGCTCATTGTTATCACATTGGTACAGGACAGTACTTTTAAATCCGTTCAAGAGATAAAGATTCCCATTTTATTGGTAGATAATGACCGCGGCAAAGTTTCAGAAACCATTCTCGAAAACTTATCCACCTCCAATTCTTTTAAAATTGTACCTCAAACTTCCGAGGAAACATTAAAAGATTTAGTTTCCTTAGGAACCTATAAGCTGGGCATCGTGATTCCAGAAAACTTATCTACGGACCTAGAAATCAAGGTAAATGAGAATGTGGACGGAATCTTAACAAAATTCGGGTTGAAGGAAGCTTCAGAAACAGGTTTGACCAAGACCAAATTGGCTCCAAAGGAAGTTAAATTATATTTTGATCCGGCAACACCGCAATCGTTCAAAAGTAGCGTAGAAAATGTTATCTCCAAAATAATCTCCCAAATAGAGACACAGACAATTTACAAAGCATTTCAGGCACAATTGACCGAAGATGAATCAGAGGTAATATTTGATACGGAAACTTTTATCAAATTCACAGAAATTGTTCCTGGTAAAAAAAATGAAGCAGCCCTTCCCAACTCTACACAACACAATGTTCCGGCATGGACACTTTTTGCCATCTTCTTTATTATCCTACCATTATCAATTAATATGGTCAAGGAAAAAAACCAAGGTACCTTCGTGCGCTTACGGACCAATCCCGTATCCTATATCACGGTACTAGGTGGAAAAACAATCGTATATGTGGCCGTTTGTTTGATCCAATTTACATTAATGCTGCTCTTGGGCATGTATCTTTTTCCCTTACTGGGATTGCCCAAATTGGATGTTTCAGGGAGATTACCACTCTTATTTTTGGTGGCATTTTTTGCAGGCATGGCCGCAGTTGGGTTGGGATTATTATTGGGCACCATTGCCAAAACACAAGAACAATCAGCGCCGTTTGGGGCAACTTTAGTTGTAATTCTTGCCGCATTGGGTGGCGTTTGGGTACCCGTTTTCGTAATGCCTACCTTTATGCAGACGCTTTCCAATATATCTCCTATGAATTGGGGACTTAACGCATTCTATGACGTATTTTTACGCGATGTGGGCCTCTCGGAAATTGTTCCCGAGATCAGTCTATTGTTCGGATTTTTTATCTTGACCACTTTAATTGCCATAGGTTACAATGAACGAAAAAATGCGGTCTAAAAAACAAAAAGAAATCAGTTTTATAAGCGAAATTCGCGTGCGCTTCGTAGAGACCGATCCTCTAGGCATTGTTTGGCACGGTAACTATATTCAATATTTTGAAGATGGCCGTGAAGCTTTTGGACGGCATCACGGAATATCGTATCTGGATCAAAAGGAACACAATTTTTCAACTCCTATCGTCAAATCAAGTAGCGAGCACAAACTGCCCTTGCGATATGGTGATGTTGCCACGGTAAAGACCATTTACGTTGACTCCCCTGCGGCGAAAATGATGTTCAAATATGAAATTTACAACCCAAAAGGGCAATTGGTATGCACGGGCGAAACAGTCCAGGTTTTCGTTGAGCTTGGCGGTGAACTTTCACTGACAATCCCGGAATTCTTTGCGAATTGGAAGAAAAAAGTTGGACTTTTGGATGCCTAATATCTACGTATCATACAACAATTTAGTTTCAACCTATGGGTTTGATAGCGAGACAGCCGTTCAACAAATAAAGGACGAAATATCCGGGTTACAGCTCATAAAAGACGAGCAATTTTTACCTGAACCATTTTGGGCTTCAATGGTCAATCAAAAAAATCTTGAAAGAGAATTTGAGTTTTTAAATCCCACAGAAAATTATACTCGCCTCGAAAAAATGATGCTTGTTTCCCTAAACAAAGTCATTCAAACATCCAACATTACACTAAATGATGCTGTGGGACTTATTATTTCTACCACAAAAGGAAATATTGATGTACTCGAAAAAGGGAGTCCATTTAACAAAGAAAGGGCTTATTTAAGCGAATTGGGTAACACCTTGAAAGGTTTTTTTGGATTTACAACCGCGCCTATTGTGTTGTCAAATGCTTGTGTATCGGGAGTTTTGGCCATAGCAGTGGCAAAACGGTTTATTGATCAGGGAAGATTTGACCATGTGTTCATTGTTAGTGGGGATTTGGTAACGAAGTTCATTCTTTCGGGATTCAACTCTTTTCAGGCACTCAGTCCAGAAGCTTGCCGACCCTATTGCAAAACCCGTTCAGGAATCAACATTGGCGAAGTGGTGGCAAGTGCCTTGGTCACAAAGAGTGATCAAAATCTGGCTAAGGAAGCGGTTCTAATATTGGGAGAAGGTTCCTGTAACGATGCAAATCATATTTCGGGCACCTTCGCGCTCTGGGGAAGGATTGGTCAGAAGTATAAAATCGGCACTCGAACAATCCAAATTACCAATATCCGGAATAGATTATGTTTCTGCACATGGTACGGCCACCTCCTTTAATGATGAAATGGAAGCCATTGCCTTTGACAGATTGGGCATGAATACAATTCCTCTGAACAGTTTAAAGGGTTATTTTGGGCATACCCTTGGGGCTTCCGGACTTTTGGAAACGATAATTGGAATGCATTCCTTGCATCAAAATACACTTTTTAAGTGTTTGGGATTTCAAGAATTAGGAGTTTCCAAACCTATAAATATTATTACAGGGACTACTCCCAAACGATTGGATACTTTTTTAAAGACCGCATCCGGTTTTGGTGGCAGCAACACCGCCGTTCTATTTAAAAAAGCAAGCGTATGAAAGAAATGGGTTACTGCATAGCATCCTACTTACACATCAGGAACAATTCAATAAAAGTTAATGGTAAAATACTATTTGAAAATAGTGGCACTGATTTTTCCACCTTTATAAAATCGGCTTATAAACAGCTCAACACCGATTATTCCAAGTTCTTTAAAATGGACAATCTGAGCAAGCTCGCATTTTTAGGAGCCGATGTCCTCATGAAAAATGCAGGCGTAGAACCGGAGAATCAGGAGAATATCGCCATAGTTCTAAGTAATAGGGCCTCAAGCCTGGATACAGACCGAAAGCATCAAGAATCCATTCAAGATCCATCAAATTATTATCCGAGTCCGGCCATTTTTGTATATACCCTGCCCAATATCTGCATGGGTGAAATTAGCATCAAATACAGACTGTATTCCGAAAATAGTTTTTTTATCTTTGACAGCTTCAATCCGAGTTATTTAATGGACTATTCCACAAGTTTGTTGAATGATGGAAAAGCGGATAAAGTATTATGCGGATGGGTGGACTTTGATTCTGATAGTTATGAAGCATTTTTATATTTGGTAGGTAGTCAAGGTGCTATAACACACCATACGGAAGCCATAAAAAGTTTATATTAAAAGCCATGGGAGATCTAAAGAAAGAACTTAAAGAAAAAATTATAGAACAGCTCAACCTTGAGGATATTTCATCCGATGACATTGCAGATTCTGACCCTCTTTTTGGGGAGGGGTTGGGGCTTGACTCTATTGATGCCCTTGAGTTGATCGTAATGTTGGATAAGGATTACGGAATTAAATTGGCGGATCCAAAAGAAGGTAAAAAGATATTCGAATCCATCGAAACCATGGCGAATTATATAGCCTTGAACAAAACGAAATAGTTTTATCCACTTCTATATTTATAGACTATTTGTACTTTTAGTATTGAAAGTACAATCATGCGCATGAGCAAAGGCATCGCCATTACAGGAATGGGAATTATTTCCGCTATTGGAAACAATGTTGCGGAAAACTACGCCTCATTGATCAATGGACAAACAGGTATTTCTCGAATTTCGAAGATCAATACGGTTCATAAAAATGCCATTATGGTAGGTGAAGTTGATTTTACCAATGAAGAGTTGGAAGGAATCATAGGTTTACCAACCGACAACAATTACTCCAGAACCGCGCTCTTAGGGGTAATTGCGGCAAAAGAAGCCATAGCAAGTGCCGGAATTTCCGATATCAAAGCCTGGAGAACCGGACTTGTATCCTCTACCAGTGTCGGTGGAATGGATATGACCGAAAAATTTTATTACGATTATCTCGAAAACGAAGCCACCCGAAAATATATTGAAGGTCACCATGCTGGTGATTCCACTCAAAAAATAGCGGAACAGCTAGGCATAAAAGAGAGTCTGGTTACCACTATAAGCACCGCGTGCTCATCGGCCGCGAATGCAATAATGTATGGTGCCAGGCTCATAAAAGCGGGTAAATTGGATAGGGTAATCGTTGGTGGGGCAGATTGTCTATCAAAATTTACGATCAATGGATTCAAAACCTTGATGATCCTATCAGATACATACAACGCTCCTTTTGATGAAAATAGAAAGGGACTTAATTTAGGGGAGGCAGCGGCTTTTTTGGTATTGGAATCGGATTCTGTGATTGCCGAAGAAAACAAAAAAGTCTTAGGGTATGTGAAAGGTTATGCAAATGCCAATGACGCCTACCATCAAACGGCCTCTTCAGATAATGGTGACGGTGCAACTTTGGCCATGGAAAAAGCACTTAAAATTTCTGGATTACCATCTGGTGAGATTGACTATATAAATGCACATGGTACGGCCACAGGAAACAATGATTTATCGGAGGGACGCGCTCTGATTCGAGTTTTTGGAGAAACATCGGTTCCTGAATTCAGTTCTACCAAAGCATATACAGGCCATACATTGGCCGCAGCAGGAGGTATTGAAGCCGTATACTCCATTTTGGCTTTGCAACATAATGTGATCTATCCCAATCTTAATTTTAAAACTCCTATGAAAGAATTCAATTTAGTACCTAAGACTAAATTGACTCAAAAGCCCTTAAAAGCCATTTTATCCAATTCCCTTGGATTTGGCGGTAATTGTTCCACGCTAATTTTTTCCAAAGAAGCATGAGCAATGTTTATATAAATGGTGTAGGTTCAATCTCAGCCCAGAAGACTTTTGACAATTCTGAATTTTTAGTGGAGGTTATTGAGCATGATGCCAATGTATTGTCCGCTGTAGATCCCAATTATAAAGATTACATTCCGCCTGCCGCGGCACGTAGAATGGCAAAAGGCATAAAAATGGGGGCAGTGGCCTCAAAAATTGCCTTGGCCGATGCTGAACTGGAAACGGTTGATGCTATCATTACTGGAACGGGATTGGGGTGCACAGTGGATTCTGAGAAATTTGTTAGTGGATTGATAGATAACAATGAAGAATATCTTACTCCCACCTCGTTCATACAATCCACACACAATACAGTAGGTGGTCAAATCGCCTTGGGGCTGGAATGCAAAGCATACAATTTTACCTATGTACACGGCAGTATTTCCTTTGAATCGGCACTAATGGATGCCAAATTGCAATTGGAAAACGATGAGGCTACCAATATCTTAGTAGGAGGCATTGATGAAACGGGAGAACATACCATTAAAATCCATAAACTTATTGGCCATATTAAGGCGGAACCCATAAAATCTTCAGAAATTATTGATGCAAAAACCGACGGGGCAGTATTTAGTGAGGGAGCCAATTTTTTTGTCTTGTCCAATCAAAAACAAGACAATTCCTATGCTGAAATTGCAGCGGTAAATACCTATAATACCTTATCTCTGGAGTATCTTGAAGGAGTGCTCTCCAAGTTCTTGGGGGAAAATAAGTTACAGCCTAATGAAATTGATGTTATTATTCTGGGAAATAATGGCGACTCATCTTTTGACTCATACTATTCCCAGTTATCGTTAGGTATTTTTAAGAATACCATGCAATTGTATTATAAGCATCTTAGTGGCGAGTTTTATACCGCTTCTTCCTTCGGATTTTGGTTGGGGTGTAAAATATTGAAGCATCGGACTATCCCGGACGCAGTAAAGTTGAATGAGGTGAGGTCCTCAAAACTTAACACAATTCTCATATATAACCAGTACAGGGGAGAAAACCATAGCTTCACTTTGCTCAGAAAATGCTAAGGTTCGGTACCATCAACATTATAGTAGGAATCGTTTTGACGGTTCTAATTATTTTACACCTTTCCTATGGGATAATTGCTTGGTGGGCCTATTTTCTGCTGGGAATTTTTTGGTTACAGCTTACGGTTATAGGTTCCTTTCATATGCGATGGAACTATCATATGAAATCGCTACACTCAAACAAAAGTATTTCTCAAAACCATATCGCTTTGACCTTTGATGATGGTCCCCACCCCGAATTTACACCTAAAATCTTGGCCCTTCTCAAAGAGTTTGACATGCATGCCACCTTTTTCTGCATAGGTAAAAATATGGAAGTCTATCCCGAAATGTTGCAGAAAATAATAGATGCAGGTCATTTGGTCGGCAATCACACCTATTCGCACTCGAACTTCTTTGGTTTTTTTAGCACTAAAAGAATGGTTGCAGAGCTTCAAAAAACGAATTCAATTATCTATGAGATTACGGGTAAGAAGGTAAGACTTTACCGACCCGCTTTCGGTGTGACCAATCCCAATATTAAAAAGGCCGTCCATGCGACTTCCATGAAATCTATTGGCTGGAACGTTCGCTCCTTGGATACGACAAATAGACCCGAGGATATCATTCTTAAAAGAATTACCAAAAAACTCGCGAAGGGGGATATTGTTTTGCTTCATGATACAAGCGCAAAAACAGTGAATGTTTTGGAACAGTTATTGTTATTTTTGAAAAAAAAACAATTACAATCGGTCTCAGTTGACCAATTGCTAGCTATTGAAGCCTATGCGTAGCCTGGTTTATATATTTCTATTTTCATTGTCCGTACTCGGCGCACAGACCAAAATGAGCGTTGCCGATGCCAATGCGCTTCAAAAATTGGTCAAAGAGCAAGCGTTAAACACCAAGACTATTAGTAGCGACTTTACGCAGTTCAAACACATGGACTTCTTGTCCAATGATATTGAATCCAGTGGAAAGTTGTCGTTCAAGGCACCGGACATGGTCAAATGGGAATACCAAAAACCATTTGTTTATTCGGTACTGTTCAAGAATGAAACTCTTTATATTAACAATGAAGGTGAAAAGAGTAATGTTGATTTGGGAGGCAACAAGCTTTTCAAACAGCTTAGCAAGTTAATTGCGGACAGCATAAAAGGCGACATGTTTGACAGTAATGAATTTAACATCTCGTATTTCAAAGAGGAGCTGGGCAGTGAGGTGCGTTTTGCGCCGAAAGATTCCAATTTTTCCAAATACATCAAAGAATTCCATCTTAAATTCAATCAGAAAGGGGAAGTACTGGAGGTAAAAATGGTGGAACCTTCCGACGACTACACACAAATTGTTTTCTCAAATCGAAGGACAAACCAAAATCTTCCAGATGCGGTATTTGCTAATTAGCATAGCGGCATTATTTATTGTTTCCTGTGCTTCCTATCCAAAAAGGAACAGATTCCAGCCTTCCGAACCATCTTTAACCCATATTTCGAACCCGTTTTTTTCAGATTCCCAAAAGGATTATATCTACAAGGCAGACCTATCAATTTATAAAAAGAGATTGAGTGGTATCCTTATCATTAAAAAGTTGGGCGAAGCAAAGCACAGGGTAGTCTTCACAACTGAAATGGGCAATAAAATCTTCGATTTTACGTTTTTGGGAGACAATTTCAAGATAAATTACATCTTGGATGAAATAGATAAAAAACTTATAATCAATATTCTAAAAAATGATTTTAGAGCCCTGACATCTGAAAAACATTTGATTGCGAAGGCCTTTAGATTCAATCTACAAAAGGTGTTTGAAACGAAGATTGAAAACTCTAAATACTATTATTTCTTTAATACGGATGCTATGTTATCCAGAATGGTAAGGTCAAAAAATGGCAAGGAAAAAGTTGCCTTTGAGTTTACTGAAATCGATAAAACAAATGCAACCCGAATTGAAATTTTACATAAGAATATTAAACTTTCAATTGTATTAAAAGCCATTTAAAATGAAGAGATTATTATTTTTTATAGCATTGGCAGTAGTATCCACATCTGCATTTTCCCAATCCAAAGCTAGGTTTGGGTTAAAAATGGGCGTCAATAGTTCAAAAATTACCAATACCTCTTTACATTCAAAAAGAGCTTTGTATGCAGGTGCATTGTTGGATGTGCGATTTAGCGATTCTTACGCCTTGCAACCAGAAATCACATATTCCAATCAAGGAGCCCGTTCAGAACAGTCAAACGACAACGATCTCAGAATAAATTATATCTCCGTTGGGGTTGCCAATAAATTATTTGTAAGTCAAGACCATAAATTTCATTTGATCGTAGGCCCTAGTCTTGACATGAACTTTGACGATAACTTTGTAAACCTTGTAAACAGTAATGGCGACTCTAAGGCCACACCCTTTGATTTTGCGATTTTTGGCGGACTGGGCTATGAGTTTTCCTCAGGGTTAATATTGGAAGGTAGGTTTAAACAAGGCTTGATCAATGTAGATCTTTTCAGTGATGACTTTAATTCCGAGTTTTATAGCGAAGGTGCCACATTAAATGCACTTTTTCAATTCGGTATTGCCTATAAATTTTAATTCTCCAAAAAACTGTGTACTCCTCAGTACAATTCTATACACTCAAATATTTTGAAAGATTTATATTTGTTGTATGGATAACGAAATGTTAATAGAAGATCTTTACACGATAAAGACCTTTGAGAACAATGGGAGTGAGGTCATCGCCACCATTCATTTAAATAAGGACCACGAGATTTTCAAAGGGCATTTTCCAGGGAATCCCGTAATGCCGGGAGTTTGCATGATTCAGATTATCAAGGAATTAACTGAAAAGGCGACTGAAGAAAATTTATTTCTTTCCATGTGCTCCAACATTAAATTTATGGCCATCATAAATCCTTATAAAAATGATGAGCTCAAATTGAATATAGACATTTCACAAGTTGATAATGAAGTAAAAGTTAAAAACTCCACTTTTTTTGAGGATACTTTGGCACTGAAATTGAACGCCACTTTTAAAATTGTCGGTCAATGAAAATCATCATTTCAATTCTGTTCCTTTTTATTGCAATTGGGTCTTCGCCCGAATTATCGCAAATGAGGAAGAATTACCCAAAGGCGAACGCCAGTGAAGAAATTACCAATGAATTGTTCAAAGAGCTAGCTTCCATCAAAAATTCGGAAAATTCCATTTTGACAGCCTACAAAGGAGCCGTTTATACCTTAAAGGCCAAATTTGCAAAAGGCGTAAAAAATAAAAAAGAATATTTTAAGGTTGGGGTAGAACTTATTGAAAGTTCCATTGCAGCGGCCCCGGATAATATCGAAATAAGATGCCTGCGCTTAAGCGTACAAGAAAACTCACCTAAAATAGTGGGTTATAAATCTAACATAAAAGAAGACAAGGAATTTATACTGGCCCATTTCAAAGGCACTGGTTCCAATGAAGTAAAGGAGTTCGTAAAAAACTTTGCACAGCAATCCTCGCTCTTTGAGGACTCAGAAAAACAATTGTTTTAGCACTTGCATTCCGTATCTTTACAGTGCATAAAATCTACCTAAAAAAGGGAGATTTGAACAAATATCAGCGGTGCCTACCACTTCATTGTCCATTAAAGAATATATGGCGCGACATCAATGTTGTGTAATCGTCCCTACTTTCAATAATGACAAAACACTGCGAAGAGTACTGGACGGCATACTCCTTTATACCTCTGATATAATTGTGGTCAACGATGGTTCAACGGATACCACAGGTGAAATCCTCGAAACCTATCAACAACTACAAATATTAAGGTTGGCAACGAACAAAGGCAAAGGAAACGCCCTGAACCTAGGTTTTAAAAAAGCGGTTGAATTAGGCTATGATTTTGCCATCACAATTGATTCCGATGGCCAACATTTTCCGGAAGACATGGCCATTTTCTTAACGGCACTTGACGAAGCTAAATCAAAAAATGTACTGCTCATTGGAGCTAGGAACATGGGAGATGAAACGGTGCCTAAAAAAAGCAGTTTCGGAAACAAGTTCTCAAACTTTTGGTTCTGGTTTGAAACAGGAACTTGGCTCAATGATACACAATGCGGGTATAGATTGTACCCACTACACTCTTTAAAAGACCTAACATTTTACACATCAAAATTTGAGTTTGAAATTGAGGTCATCGTACGGGCATCTTGGAAGGGCATCGAGGTGAAAAATGTACCTATAAAGGTTTTGTATGACAAAACTGAAAGGGTGTCACATTTTAGACCTGTTGCAGATTTTATAAGAATCAGCATTCTTAATACCTGCCTTGTAATCATAGCGTTGTTCTACATAAAACCCAGGGACCTTTTTCGCAAGTTTAAAAAAAAAGGATTGAGGCGTTTTTTCTATGAAGATTTCTTGCAAAATGAAGATTCACCACAAAAAAAAGCATTATCAATTGCGTTAGGAATTTTTATAGGTCTCTCCCCTTTCTGGGGATTTCAAACGGTACTGGTCATTTTTTTATCCTTTTTTTTGAACTTGAACAAGGTCATTTCCTTTGCCTTTTCAAATATTAGCCTTCCACCTTTCATTCCTTTTATACTATTTGTGAGTTCCAAAGTAGGCCAATGGGTTACAGGGCAGGAATTTTCATATAGTCTAAATGAAATCTCCCAAAATTTTGACTTCCTAGAGCACTTGGAAACCTATGTTGTAGGCAGTCTCATTCTATCTTCCTTTTCGGCAATAATTTTGGGATTATTGGCCTATGCTTTTTTTTCGATCTTTGACCGCAGGAAAACAACGATTCAAAATGGGTAAGTTTTTCATTGGCCTGTACCAATTCATAACAAGGCACCGCCCACTAAGTGGCATAGGGCTTTTGTTGGTTGTGCTAGGGCTTGTCATGGTCGCTTCCAAAATAGAGTTTGAAGAGGATATTAGCAAGCTCATCCCAATACATTCAGAAAACCAGGACCTGGAGAAGGTGCTGAAAACCGTAAATTTTACGGATAAAATAATGGTGAACATCCAACGACGACCCCAGGGTTCCCTTGTTGATATGACCTCCTATGCAACGCAATTTTTAGACAGTTTAAATACCTCTTCAAAAGAATTCATCAAGAATATTCAAGGAAAAGTACAGGACGAGGATATAGAAAAAACATTGGACTTCGTTTATGAAAACTTACCCCTGTTTTTGGATACCGGCGATTATTCAAAAATTCGACAAAAACTTTCAAAAGACAGTATAACCCGTATTACCAAGGAAAATTACAAAACCTTGATCTCTCCCTCTGGGATCGTGGCAAAAAAAACAATCGTACAAGATCCATTGGGGCTTTCGTTCATAGCGCTTAAAAAATTGCAGCAACTCGGTGTTGGAGATGGATTTAAACTCGTTGACGGATTTTTGGTCAGCAAAGATGAGCAGAACATAATTCTGTTTTTAACCCCACGCTACCCTTCCAACGAAACTGCAAAAAATGAAGTTTTTGTTGACAATATATATCGGGTACAAAACCGTCTCAACCAAGGTTACGATCAAAAAGTAATGGGTGAAAGTTTCGGTGCAACCTTGATTGCCGTTGCCAATGCGCAACAAATTAAAAAGGACATTCAATTTACGGCAGGCATTGCAATGACTGTTTTGCTAATTCTCCTGGTTCTTTTTTACAAAAAATTGACCATTCCCATAATTCTATTTTTGCCCACGCTATTTGGCTGTTTGGTGGCAATATCCTTTTTATATCTATTGCGCACCCGAATTTCAGCTATTTCTTTAGGAATTGGATCTGTTTTGATCGGCGTTACCCTTGACTATGCCCTGCATATATTGACCCATATTAGAAATGGCAACCCCATCAGCAACTTGTATAAAGAAGTTGCCCCCTCTATTTTAATGAGTGCCTTGACTACAGCGGCAGCTTTTTTATGTTTGCTTTTTGTGAATTCACAAGCACTTCAAGACTTGGGAATTTTTGCGGCTGTGAGTGTTCTGGGTGCTTCAATTTTTGCATTGTTGGTTATTCCACAGATCTATAGGACCACCGTAGACAAAGAAAAGAAACCTACCATTTTAGACCGCTTGGCATCCTATGATTTCGGCAGAAGTAAATGGGCGATCGGGTTGGTGGCCCTTTTATTGATCACGAGTGTTTTCACCCATAATAGGGTCATTTTTAATAAGGACATTGCCAAACTAAATTTTGTGCCGCGGCACCTGGAAGAAGCCATGGAACGACTGGATACGCTGACCGATATTGGCTCAAAATCAGTTTACCTGGCTTCCTATGGAACGGACATCCAAAAAGTACTTCAGGCCAATGACTCCCTATATCAAAAACTTATCGGACTCCAGAAAGAACGGAAAATTTTAGGCTTTAGTTCTGCCGGTGCGTTGGTAAAATCGGATAAACTTCAGCAGTCAAAAATAAAGGCATGGAAAAAGTTTTGGGATTCCAAAACCATTAAATCAGTACAGGAAAACTTAATAGAAAGCGGGGTACAACTAGGATTTAAACCTACGACTTTCAATAAATTCTACGCATTGTTAAATACTGATTTTGAACCTTTGCGACTGGATCATTATAATGTGATCAACACCTTTACCATTGATGACTATATTGCCACGCAGGATAATTTTACCACGGTTACGACATTGGTAAAAGTAGATCCCTTGCATTTGCAGGAAATAAAGGACACTTTTAAAAATAGTTCCCACAGTCTTTTAATAGATCGTCAAGGCATGAACGAAGCCTTTCTCGGAACCCTAAAAGACGATTTCAATCGCCTAATTGGTTATTCCATACTAGCGGTTTTGGTTATTTTGTTCTTGTTTTTCAGAAGTCTTTCACTCACTTTGGTAACGAGCATCCCCATTGTGCTAACATGGTTGTTGACAATTGGCATCATGGGGGTACTGGAAATTGAATTCAATATTTTCAATATTATCATTTCAACATTTGTCTTCGGTATGGGTGTAGATTACTGCATATTCGTCACGGCTGGGTTACTTGCAGAATACAGAACTGGGGAACATGTATTACCTTCCCATAAAACTTCCATTATTCTATCCGTAATTACAACTATTCTGGGAGTAGGGGTTTTAATTTTTGCCAAACATCCTGCCTTGTATTCCATTTCATTGGTATCCCTCATCGGTATACTTTCAGCGGCGTTTGTCGCCTTTACCATTCAGCCTATGCTCTTTCTTTTGTTGATCGGTAGTAAGGATAAAAGGCCCATTTCAATTCGGTACCTTGTGCACTCGGTTTTGTCTTTTTTGTATTTTGGTTTAGGCGGAATCCTTTTTTCCCTGTATGGGGCCATTGCTTTAAAAATATCGCAGGACAACAGGAATAAGAAACAGGTTGTATTCCACAAAATGGCTTCCAAGCTGATGAAATCCGTTTTGTACAGCAATCCGTTTGTGAAAAAAAAGGTGGTAAATGAGCCCAAGGAGGATTTTAAAAAACCGGCCATGATCATTGCCAATCACACCTCTTTCCTAGATAGTCTTGTCATACGAATGTTGAACCCAAATACCATTTTTTTGGTAAACAAATGGGTCTACAACTCGCCGATTTTTGGGAGTGCGGCCCAATTGGCCGGAGATTATCCAGTATATGAAGGGTTGGAAGACGGCGAGAAATATCTCAATAAAAGGGTAAAGCAAGGATTCTCGTTAATGGCTTTCCCGGAAGGAAAACGATCGCAGACCCATAAAATAAAACGTTTTCATAAAGGGGCATTCCATTTGGCCGAGCAATTGAAATTGGATGTTCTTCCGGTTCTGATCCATGGAAATTCAGAAGTACTCCCAAGGGGTTCCTTTATCATCAAGGATGGTAGTATTTCAGTGAAAATATTGGATAGGATTGCCTTTGAAGATAAAAGTTTTGGAACCGATTCAAGAGAACGAACACGCAATATAGGTACGCACATGCGCAACGAATTCCTCAAATTTAGACGGGAAATTGAACATGAGACCTATTTTCATAAGTTGGTTATAGAAGATTTTAGATATAAGGGCGATGAAATTTACAAAGAAGTACGCAAGGACCTTAAAACGAACAAAGAGGCTTATAAGAAGATAATTGATATTGTAGGACAGGATGATAAGGTACTACACCTTTCAAAAAATAAAGGTCAATTGGATTTCCTATTGGCATTGGATTCCATTGACAGAAAAATTATACGTTATATTTCCAATCCGTATTTCAAATCAATTTTCGCAAACAGTTTTATAACACAAAACTATCAGAACATACAATTGGCCGACTCAAATGAAGACCTAATGTTTCAAAATGGCAATGTACTGATATGCGATTCGGAATCACTTGATCTGAACGTTTGGGAAACCAAAATCCGACATGAAATTGGTATCTTAATTATCCTGAATGGTCTTTCCGAAGTCGAATTTCAAAATTTAAATTCGTTTGGTTTCCGTACAAACTTTCAAAATGATAGCTTTATCATACTGAAAAAGTAAAACAGAATGAAGGAGCATTATGATGTTGTAATCGTTGGTAGTGGTTTGGGAGGCTTGGTCTCAGCCCTCATTCTGGCAAAAGAAGGAAAAAGTGTATGCCTTCTTGAAAAAAACAATCAATACGGCGGCAATCTACAGACGTTCGTTCGGGACAAAACTATTTTCGATACGGGAGTTCATTATATAGGAGGCCTTGGAGAAGGGCAAAATCTGCATCGGTATTTTAAATATTTGGGAATCTATGACGACCTCTCACTAAAAAAGATGGATGTTGACGGGTTTGACATTATCACCTTTGATGATGATTCCATAGAATACAAACATGCACAAGGATACAAGAATTTTGAGGAAAAACTTATAGCCCAGTTTCCCGATGAGGCAAAAGGCATTCGGGAGTATTGCAAAGAGCTGCAAAAAACCTGTGATAAATTCCCGCTTTACAATTTGAGATTGGGAAAGGCCTATTACGAAGATGAGATGATGTTTCGGCAAGATGCAAAGTCCTATATTGACTCTTTTACCAACAACGAAAAATTGCGGGCGGTACTGGCAGGATCCAATTTATTATATGCGGGGGAAGCCAACAAAACTCCGTTTTACGTGCATGCACTGTCTGTTAATTCCTATATAGAAAGTGCTTATCGTTGTGTAAATGGGGGAAGCCAAATTTCCAAGTTATTGGTCCGCAAACTAAAGGAGCATGGTGGAGAAGCCTATAAAAAGCACGAAGTCGTCAAGTTTGGTTTTGAGGACAAAAAAATAACCTCAGTCTTTCTTGAGGATGGTCGTGTTGTAAAGGGATCTGTTTTCATTTCGAACATTGAACCAAAATTGACCTTGAAATTATTGGGGTTGGACAAGTTCCGTAAATCGTACACAAATCGAATTGAACAGATAGAGAGCACCATTTCGGCCTTTAGCCTTCATTTGGTACTAAAACCGGAAACTTTTAAATACCTCAACCACAACTATTATCATTTTAAGGATTACAATCGTGTGTGGGACGGTCACCATTATACCCAAGAAAGTTGGCCCGAAAGTTATATGATCTCAATGGGGGTAAAAAAGGAGATGGACGGATGGGCCGATCAGTTAACGGCTATAACCTATATGCGATACGAAGAGGTTCTCCCTTGGGAGGATACGTTTAATACCATAGTAAAAAAGAACGACCGCGGTCAAACCTATGAGGAATTCAAAGACACAAAAACAGAACAGTTTTTGAAGGAAATAGAGAAAAAATTTCCTAATATTCGGGCATGCATACAATCGGTCTATACCTCTACTCCCCTGTCCTATCGCGATTATATAGGATCCAATAAAGGGGCCATGTATGGGTATGCAAAAAATATTGAAAATCCGTTGAGGTCGTTTATTTCCCCCCGAACCAAAATTGACAACCTATTATTTACAGGACAAAGCTTGAATATGCACGGAATCCTCGGGGTTACCATTAGTGGTATTGTAACCTGTTCCGAGCTATTGGGAAGAGAGTATTTACTAAATAAAATACTGGAAGCAAATAAAAAAATACCTATATAAAATAATCCGTATTTATGGGAACACTGGCAACATCCCCAATAGAAAGGGTTAAGAATATTTCGAAAGACGATTTTATTCAAAGCTATTATAAACCTCAACGCCCAGTAATCTTAGAGCGTTTAACAGAGAATTGGCCCGCCTTTAAAAAATGGGACTTGAACTACATACAGCAACTTGCCGGTGAGCAAGTGGTACCATTATACGACAGTAAACCAACCAAGGGCAAGCAGAAATCCGCTGAACCGGTTACTGAAATGAAGTTTTATGAATATTTGGAACTTCTTAAAACACAGCCCACAGACCTTCGTATTTTTTTCTATAATATTCTGGACAGCATGCCCGAACTGGCTAAGGATTTTGACTATCCCGATATTGGACTTAAGTTCTTCAAACGTCTGCCGGCCATGTTCTTTGGAGGGGAAGGATCAAAAGTTCTTGCCCATTATGATATGGATCTTGCCGATTTGATGCATTTTCATTTCCATGGCACCAAAAGTGTGACATTGTTCAGTCCGGAACAGACGAAATATTTATACAAGGTTCCTTTTGCCGTGCATAACCTTGAAGCCATAGATATCGAACCGACCCGACTTTGAAAAATATCCGGCACTCCAGCATGTTACCGGTCTTGAAGGAATCCTAAACCACGGTGACACCTTGTACATGCCCAGTGGATATTGGCATTACATTAAATATTTGAATGCCGGTTTCTCCATAACGCTCAGGGCATTGCCTACAAAACCGAACAGACTACTAAGAACCGCCTATAACATTTTCTTTATGCGGAATTTTGAAAATTTGATGCGAAAGGCCATTGGGCAAAAATGGGTAGATAAAAAAGAAAGTCATATGGTACGCCGAATCAACGGAAAGTACAGAGAGAAAATGAACCAATGATAAAAAGGTGCCAAATAGAATTCATTTTAATTTCTATGGCCCTTCTGGCCGTGACATCCTGCGGTGTCTCCAAATCGCTCAAAGACATACCAGATCTAGAGGATTATCCCGCGAAAACTCCCGAAAGAATTCAACTAAACGATTCGTCTTTTATTACTGAAAAAGGTTCGCTTTTTAAAAACAAACAAGGACTTTGGGAAATGTACGTTGAGGGAAACCCAATGGAATTGGGACTTAACGAAGGAAGTCTCACGCAGGAACTTTTTCATTTTCAGGAAGAGGCCCTTTTGACCAAAGTAGATGCCATGGTACCATCGGGTACCAAACAATATCTGCTAAGAAAATTTTTGGCATGGTTCAACCGTAAAATGTATCTCAATATTCGAACCGAATATAAGGCCGAAATATTTGGCCTTTCAAAATATGCATCGGATAAATATGAATACATTGCGGCAGCTTATCGTAGAATTCTTTATTTACATGGCGCACATGATATTGGCCATGCCATGCAAGATCTGGCTCTTGTAGGATGCTCCTCTTTTGCCGCTTGGGGCACCAATACTGAAGATGGAAAATTGATCATAGGACGCAATTTTGATTTTTATGCCGGTGAGGATTTTGCCAAAAATAAAATCGTTGCGTTTGTAAATCCGGATGTTGGCCACAAATTTATGTCCGTCACCTGGGGCGGCATGATCGGGGTCGTTTCGGGCATGAACGACCAAGGACTCACGGTTACTATAAATGCGGGCAAGTCAAAATTTCCTTTGGTCGCTAAAACCCCAATTTCATTGGTCACACGGGAAATATTGCAATATGCTTCTACCATTGGGGAAGCGGTGGCGATAGCCAAAAAACGACAGGTATTTGTTTCAGAATCAATTTTTGTGGGAAGCGCAAAAGATAAAAAAGCGTCCCTAATAGAAGTTTCGCCACAAAATTTTGGGGTGTACGAAGTTTCCAACTCCGATCAACTCATCTGTTCAAACCATTTTCAAAGCAGCGCGTACACCAATGACAAAAAGAACCAAAAACATATCTTGGAAAGCCACAGTCAATACCGTTTTGACCGCATGGTAGAACTATTGGATGAAAGTGGAACCGTAACCCCTCAAATGGCGGTGGCCCTTCTTAGAAATCAAAAAGGCCTCAACGGCACAGAGATCGGATTGGGCAATGAAAAAGCGTTGAACCAACTTAGGGCACATCATGCAATCGTTTTTAAGCCCGATGAACTTTTGGTATGGGTTTCCAGCAATCCGTATCAACTGGGCGAATTTGTTGCCTATGATTTAAATGAGGTTTTTGGCACAGTTACGCCCCTAAAGCGTAAAACTTTGCTTTCAAAATCAAGTGAAAACATAAAGGAAGATCCATTTTTGCATTCTGAAGAATATCACAATTATGAAAAATACCTTAAATTGAGGAAGGTAGTTCTCTCCGCAATGGAATCTGACGAACCTCTTGAAAAGGCGGTGCAAGATGAATTTGTAAACAGCAATCCAGACTTCTGGGAAGTACATTATCTAGTGGGGCTATATAATTATAACCGAGGTTATGATACCGTTGCCCTCAGTTCATTTTTAGAGGCCCAAACCAAAGAAATTACAACGCTGCCAGAGAAAGAAAAGATAGCTGCGTATATTCGTAAGCTAAAACGAAGTCTGCATAAATGATTCCCGAAATAGAAAAAGCATCCGCTACGGAAATAAAAAAAGTGCAAGAGGAAAAATTGAGGGAACTCATTTCCTATCTACAAACCCATTCAAAATACTACCAACGTCTCTTTGAGGAAAACGCAGTGACATCCAAAGATATTGAGACCCTGGACGATCTAATAAAGATTCCGACAACGTCAAAAGAAGAGTTGCAAAAATACAATGCCGATTTTCTGTGCGTTCCAAAGAAAAAAATCATCGATTTCGTAACCACTTCCGGCACTGTGGGTGAACCCGTAACGATTGGCCTCACCGATGCCGATTTGGAGCGGCTCGCCTATAATGAGGCCATTTCATTCGCCTGTGCGGGGGTTGGGGAAGATGACATACTTCAATTGACAACGACTTTGGACAGGCGTTTTATGGCCGGATTGGCCTATTTCCTCGGTGCCCGAAAGTTGGGAGCGGGGATTATTCGCGTGGGTGCCGGGATCCCGGAACTACAATGGGATACCATTCAAAAATTTGGCCCCAGTTATTTGATCGTGGTACCCTCTTTTCTTTTAAAGCTGATAGAGTATGCCGACCAGAACGGAATCGACGTGAACGCCTCGGGCGTGAAAGGGGCCATCTGCATTGGGGAGGCACTCCGAAATCAAGATTTTTCTTTGAACATATTGGCCAAGAAAATAAAAAAGTCGTGGGATTTGGAATTGTATTCTACCTATGCCTCTACCGAAATGAGTACCGCATTTACCGAATGTTCTGAGCAACAAGGCGGACACCAGCATCCTGAACTGATCATCGTCGAAGTATTGGACGATAATGGAAACGCGGTTCCCGATGGTACCGAAGGTGAACTTGTGATTACCACCTTGGGGGTTGAAGCAATGCCGCTTTTACGGTTTAGAACCGGTGACATGATCATAGCACATACATCCTCTTGCAAGTGCGGAAGGAATACCCCACGTTTGGGGCCGGTCGTAGGTCGTAAAAAGCAGATGATCAAATATAAGGGCACCACGATCTATCCACCGGCCATGGATAACCTTTTAAATGATTTCAATGAGGTGGAAAGTTATGTGATCGAAATCTATCACAATAGTATAGGAACGGATGAAATTGTAATTAAAATAGCGACAAACAGCACTTCGGGTTCCTTATTGAACCAGATCAAGGATCATTTCAGGTCCAAACTTAGGGTATCGCCAAAAATTGAAGTCTGTGACAATCGTACCATTCAAGAACTACGTATGTCAAAATTGGGAAGAAAACCCATGACCGTCATTGACAAAAGAGGAAACACATAGGGCCTATCAAGGTTCTATCAATAAATAAAACCCCTCAAAATGGGCAGATCCATTTTGAGGGGCTTATCGTTATAAATGCTTTCCGGCAAAGCGGCCCTGGAATTATTTTCCCAGCATTAAAAGCTCATTGCACGTAACCTCGGTGACATATCTTTTTTCACCTTCCTTTGTTTCATAGGAACGGTGCGTTAATTTGCCCTCAATGGCTACTTGTTTGCCCTTGCTTAAAAAGTTCTCCACAATTTCGGCGGTCTTGCCCCAGGCGACTACATTGTGCCACTGGGTATCCTCAACTTTTTCACCTTGGGCGTTTTTGTACGTTTCACTGGTGGCAATAGAAAATTTGGCCAATTTTTTACCACCATCCAAGTTTACGATTTCTGGGTCTTGGCCCAAGTTTCCAATCAACTGTACTTTGTTTTTTAGTGCGTTCATAATTTTGATTTTTATATCCTGCGTTTTATTTCAGGAACGTTAAACAGTTAATACTACCGAACCTCCTTGATCCGACAGGACAAACTTAGACCACGGTAAAAAAAGAACTCGGTTGGGAACTATTTACTTTCGTTTGTAATCGGTTGTTGTCGTTTGAACTTGTTTTTATTGTTGATAATCAATACTATATATATTTTCAAAGAACCAAATTAAAGATGATTTGGAAATGCTATCTTAGTAAAACAAAATGGATATATCAACACTAGTGATCATATCCAATTGTTGGCGTTCATTGTAAAAAGACAGCCAGCGCGCATTTAGCACATTTTGGTTTTTTGCTGACGCTCAAGCCAATGATAAAAAACTAAAAGAACTAAATTTTGCTGACACACCAATAAAATAATGATATGAAAGATATTTTTATAAACGGAAACAGCCGAGTTTCAATGGAAATTGAAGGAGATGTAGTATCCAAAGTTTTTATTGACAATAAAGAACATAAGTTTGAACCAGATGATATTCAAAACAAGAGAGAATATGCTGTACAAACTATGCGTAATAAATATCAAAAATTTCTCAGTAGTCAATATGAAAATCTAATTGTTCTTACTGGTGCAGGTTCTTCTGTCGGTATTGGAACTGACACCAAGCAAGGTCGTTTGTTAAGTCAGCTATGGGATGACACTGAGAAATTACTTACCAAAGATATTCTTGAAAAATTATGCAAACTTGTTCATTACGATGATGAGAATGAAACAGGATACATCAAAAATTTAGAGAAGCTTTTGTCATGCGCAAATTCAGCAAAAGAATATGTTTCCGATGAAAATATTAATATTGAAGATACCATTGCAGCAATTGAAAAATTAATAAAATCTAGTTGTGAATTAATTCTACCAAAAAATTCTCCACATAAGGAATTTCTAGAAAAAATTACAAAAAGAAAAGTAACTCTTCCTCGTACTAAAGTATTTACACTTAACTACGATACGCTAATCGAGCAAGCAGGAAAACAAGGGAACTTTACAATGATTGATGGTTTCTCTTTTTCATTTCCTAGGATTTTCAGCGGAAGGAATTTTGATTATGATATAGTTCAAAGAGACAATAGTAGGGTAAAAGAAGAAGATAATTTTGTTCGTAAGGTATTTCATTTGTATAAACCTCACGGTTCAGTAGATTGGGAAAGATTAAAAGATGGGAGTATTAAGCAATCAGAGGCCGTTGATAAGGCCTTGATGATTTATCCAAAGGATAGCAAGTACGAAAGTTCCTATGAGCAACCATTTTTTGAAATGATGTCAAGGTTTCAACAGAATCTTCGGAAGGATAATGTATTGCTTATTTGTATTGGATTCAGCTTTAATGACAAACATATAGTAACAGCAATTCAGGAAGCACTTGAACAAAATCCAGGCTTTCAATTAATGGTTGTTAATAAAGGGATTGACCAGACTGGCAAATTCAATAAGGAACTCCATCGTATATCACAAGAAAACTCATGTGTTGTTCTTGTAGACGAATTATTTGCAGACTTTGCAAAATATTTCCCTGACTTGAAGTCTTATAATCAAGATGAACATCGGAAAATTGTAATTAACTTAAATGCGGATAAAGATGAATAGAAATCCCTTTGAGCATGATTACTTTATTGGATACATAAACAATGTTACTCCTCAATACGTTCAAGTACATTTTCCATCTAGCATACTATTAAAGGCTTTTATACATAAAGGAGAGCAATTAAATGGCGGTTTAGTTGGAAACTTTGTTGTTATTGAAGGGCAACAATATGGTTTCTTGGGTAAGGTATTAGAACTTGCATTGCCTGAAAAAGAAAGGTTAGAATTAAGTGAAAAATCATTTAACAACAAAGATTTTCACCCAACTGGGAAAATCGAAATTCTCTTGTCTTTTGATTTATTTGAACCTCAGAATATTGATAAAGGTTTAAATTCCTTGCCATCCATTGGAGCTAAAGTTTTTGTTTGTTCTTCTGAATTTATAAAAAGATATTTTCGTGGTTTTGGAGTTAAAAAGGAAGACCAACTTACTACACCATTAATAGAATTAGGTTGTTTAACCTATGATAAATCTGCAATGGTTGAAATCTCTCAACAAGCAATTTTTGGTCGACATTGCGCTGTTGTTGGAACAACGGGAGGGGGAAAAAGTTATACCGTCAGTAAATTAATTGAAGGTTTGGTTATAAATTGTGGTAAAGCTATTTTAATTGATGCAACTGGTGAGTATTATAAGCATGATTCTGAAAGTTATTCAGTTAATGCATCCATATTAGCTTCAAAATCATTTTTCCATTATTCAAATCTTACGGTTGGTGATTTATTTGTTTTGTTGAGACCTGCAGGACAAGTACAAGCGCCAAAACTTATGGAAGCTATAAAATCACTTAAGGTTTTAAAAATTCTAAATGAAAAAGTAGATGCTGATTTTATTAAAATAAAAGATGAAAATACTTTTGCAATTAAAATTAAACAAGATTTATACGAAGACATAAAACATGATAATGCAACTCTTTTAAAAGCGGGTCAATTAATGCGTCCTTTTAATCGTGTTTATAATAAATACATTCAAGAAATTGAAAGTTTTGACTCAGATTTTAATGTCAAGGCATTATCTAACCAAATTGTTAAAGAATGTGTCTATGATGTTGATTTTAACAGTTCAAATAAATGGGGAGGTCAAAATGCAAATCATTTAAATAACTGTATTAGCTTGATTCTTAGAATTAACAACCTGATAAATAACCCACAATTCGAAAACATATTCGGATTCAATAAAACAAAATCTGATGAGAATGAACTAATAAACCAGATTGAAAAGTTCTTAGAAAAAGAAGAGTCATTATTAAGAATTGGATTTGAAGATGTTGGATTTGATTTTCAAGCAAGAGAAATACTAGCGAATGCAATTGGAAAGTATTTATTAGAAGCTGCTAGAAAGGGAAGATTTAAAAAAACACCTTTGGTACTATTTGTAGATGAAGCACATCAATATTTAAACAAAGAAGTTAAAGACGAGTATTTCGAATTAACAAAACTAAATTCATTTGACTCAATTGCTAAAGAATGTAGGAAATACGGATTGTTCTTGTGCCTAGCTACTCAAATGCCTAGAGATATTCCAATTGGCACATTAAGCCAAATTGGAACTTTTATTGTGCATAGATTGATAAATCATTTTGATAAAGAATCGATTGCCAACGCAAGTTCTTCAGCAAATAAAAGTTCGCTTGATTTTCTACCAATTCTAGGAGCAGGTGAAGCAATTTTAATGGGTGTTGACTTTCCGATGCCAGTAATGATGAAATTGTATAAGCCTACTATAGAACCCGATTCATCAACTCCTAGTTTTAAACCAAACGCAAAAAGCCATGCACATTAAGCAAACGCACAAAGCATTCCCACTACCAAATTTGCTTAAAGAGCATGTCTCGCAAACGTACAGATTGACAGAGATAAAAAACAACGAAACGCCAACACGCGGTATAAAACATTGGGGTTTAGGTGGTTATTCAAACATTCTACCACGCTTCAAATTCGGTGTAACTGGACAGGAAAGTAGCCCGCAATCCCCAACGATTTCATACCGCCATCCGTTAGAAACAATATAGCATGAAAAGAATAATAGTCATAATCATAGTATTTGGAATATTTTCCTGTAACCCCAATTTGGGAATTAAAAAAGATGAAAAGACAGGGAACTTTAGCGGGCTATTTAAACATGGTAACTTTTCCGATAAGATACTCTTCGAAATAGAGCAAGATTCTGTAAGCTTCAATGTTTTCTTTACAAGTTTAGGGCAAAATGCCAATCGAATTCCGTTTCAAAATGTTGAAGTAAACGGAGATTCCATAAATTTTAGGTTACAAAGCGATTTTTACACGTACGCCTTCAAAAACAAATGGATTAATAATCATAGCAAGCTTCAGGGTTCACTTACTGTTGACTCTATTACAACCCTGTACACGTTAGAAAAGGAACCTTTAGATAATGGCCATGCCCCAAAAAGTGAGGAGGTTAGTTTTGAATCCAATGGATCAAGTCTAAACGGAACTATTTGGTATCCTGAAAACAATGAAGGAAAAGCCCTTATAATTGTAACTTCTTCAGGAAACGCAGACCGAAGTGCTTCACGTGCAGAAGCCATACTATTTGCCCAAATGGGATTTACTACATTTCATTATGACAAAAGAGGTACTGGAAATTCTGAGGGCAATTGGAACAGTGCTACAATTGAGGAACTATCGGCAGATGATATTACGGCTATAGAATATTTCTCTACCAAGACTGGAATTCCACTTAAGAAAATAGGAGTAAAAGGGAGTAGTCAAGGAGCTGCAAAAATACCCTATATTTTAAGTGAATTAGAGAATTTGGAATATGGGATCGTTGTAAGCTGTCCAGGGGTTACCTTACTAGAAAGCGATTTGAATTATTGGAGGAATAGAAATGCAGCCGTAATCGGAAATGAAATTGATGCTGCAACTAATTTTCAACGAAAAGTTTTTGAATTTATAGCAGGTAAACTATCCAGAACAGATTTAGAAAGGGCTATTAACAATGACAAATCCAATTCGTGGTTTGCCCATATATGGGTGCCAGATCTGGATGAAGTCCAAACAGATAAAAAACTTCTATATAGTCCAATTCCTTTCTTTGAAATAACAAAACAACCGATTCTGATCCTACAAGGATCAAAGGATGAAATAATACCTGCAAATAGTTATGAAATCATTTCAGGGGCACTGATAAAATCGGACAATGATAATTTTAAGACCGTTTTATTGGAAGGAGCCTCTCATTCAATGTATAATATTGGGGGAAGCGATTTTCCTTATTGGTCTAAATTGCATCCTGATTATTTAACAACCATTGAAAATTGGATAAATTCCGTTTCTGGCAATGTATTTGAAAAATAGTTTTAACTATCGATGTTCGTTTACCGCAAGCAGTTTGCCAAGTCGCACTAGCCGACACACAAACCGACACGACAAAGGCCCTAGAACTCAACAATGATAATGGTTTACAGACACGGGGGAAAAGAACACCAGCAAATAACCGCAATACGACCGCCCGTTCGCCACCTACGGCACTATAGAGCTTCGAGGAATTAAACTTAAAGAGATTAAAATTCAGATTATGAACAACCTGAATAAGCACCATGAGCGTATTGCAAAAATAACATTCGCCTCGGTATATCCACATTACGTTACCAAAGTGGAGCGAAAAGGAAGAACAAAAGACGAGCTGCACCAAGTAATTGATTGGCTCACCGGTTTTGATGAAAAAAAATTGCAGGAACTAATCGAAAGCAAAGTAACTTTCGAAGTATTCTTTCAGAAAGCCAAATTAAACCCCAATGCCCACCTGATAAAAGGTGTAATCTGTGGCTATCGAATAGAGGAAATCGACAATAGGTTAACGCAAAAAGTACGGTATTTGGACAAGTTGGTAGATGAATTGGCCAACGGTCGAAAAATGGAAAAAATACTGCGTGTTGGATAAGTAAACAGGTCAGCAATTTTGCCTTAAGACTTGTGGGTTTTACATAAAAACATACTTTTTTCAAAACCTTTTCAGCGTTTTTTAGATACCTTAACCCCAAAAAGAACCATCATGAATTCCCGATCCCGATCACTTCTGCATTGCCTTGCCTTATTGTCCTTTTTGACCTGTTTTCCGCAAGCAAATTTCACACATCTAGACACTATGGTTTCCCCAAGGATGCGGGTTATCATAGACAATGACTTTGGGGGCGATCCTGACGGTCTGTTTCAATTGGCGCACCATTTGCTCTCCCCTTCCGTTGAAATTAAAGGTATCATTGCTTCCCATCTTTACGCTCCGGGATTTGGGGGGCCGGGAACATCGGAATACGCCAAGGAAAAGGCTGTTGAAATTCTTGAAATTCTCGACTTGCAAAAAGAAATTCCCGTTTATACCGACAAGAACGAAAGTCTAAAAGATATAAACGTACCTATTGATTCCGACGCGGTTCAGGCCATCATCAAAGAGGCCCTGCGAAAAGATACGGATCTTCCATTGTACGTGGTTTGTGGTGGCGGATTGACCAATATAGCCAGTGCCTATTTATTGGAACCTAAAATTGCCGAAAAAATAACCTTGATTTGGATCGGCGGACCAGAATATGAAGGCCTTGCCTTGCCCCCACCGGGTTTTACACCGCTGGAGTACAACCTCGGTATTGACATCAAAGCGGCACAGGTGGTCTTTAATATTTCGAGCATTCCCCTTTGGCAGGTACCGAGAAATGTCTACAGGCAACCTATAATGTCGCATGCCGAATTGTTGTTGAACATCAAAAATGTTGGAAAATTAGGGGATTACCTAGCCAAAAATATGGAAGGTATCTTCAAAAAACTGAAAGACTATAAAGTGAACATTGGAGAGACTTATATTATGGGCGATAATCCCTTGGTTTTATTAACGGCATTGCAATCGTCATTTGAGCCAGATCCTGCTTCAAGTGCTTATGTGATAAGAAGAGCCCCTAAAATAAGTGAATCAGGCCTTTACGAAACCAATCTTTCGGGAAGAAATATAAGGGTCCATACGAATTTGGACAATCGTTTGCTTTTCAATGATTTTTATGCTAAACTAAGACTTTTAATGGTAACACGGCAATAGTTAAATGGTACGGGTTTAATGTTCAGGTTTTAATAGTATTGAGTAAATCATACCCAGTGAAATATGTGATTATCCCCAAACCTCCTTACCTTCCCAAAAAGAATAAAATGAAAGCATTCACAAAATATGTATACGGAGGACCCGAAGTTCTTAAATTGGAGGAAGTGGAAAAACCATCTCTAAACGATGATCACGTCCTAGTTAAAGTTGCGGCAAATTCCGCGAATCCTGCCGATTGGCACATACTTAGAGGAAAACCCTTTTTTGCCCGGTTTTCCTTCGGGTTGTTCAAACCCAAAGACAAAATTCTAGGGGCGGACTTCGCGGGAATTGTAGAAAATGTTGGTAAGGAAGTGCGCGATTTTAAAATTGGTGATCGGGTATTCGGAGAAAACCTTAAAGGTGGGGCCTTTGCGGAATATACCTCGGTCCCTGCAAATGTTTGTGCCAAAATGCCAAGGGAAGCAAGTTTTACAGAAATGGCCTGTGTCCCCATTGCCGGATTAACGGCTTACCAAGCACTTGTTACCCATGGTCAACTCAAAGCGGGAGAATCTGTCCTGATCAATGGTTCCTCAGGAGGTGTGGGCCATTTTGCGGTACAAATGGCAAAAGCGTTTGGTGCAAAAGTAATAGCGGTTTGTTCCGATAAAAATAGTGGCTTTGTCAAAGAAATGGGTGCCGATCAGGTAATAGCGTACGATAAAGAAAATATTCATAAGTATACGGGAACATACGACCTGGTCTTGGATACTCATGGTAATCTTACCCATAATGATTTTAAACGCTTGGGCAAAAGAGGGGTTGTAACAGGTTTCACCTCTATGGGACACATGTTTTCTGTTCTTTTAAGTTCATCCCTGAGTAAGTTTGTCCTGAAACAGTTTACGGCAAGTGCCAACCAAACCGATTTGGAAATATTGGCCGATATGGTACAAAATGCCAAAATTAAGCCTTACATAGAAAAAACGTATTCCTATAAAAATATACCCGAGGCAATAGGTTATATTGAAAATATGCACACTAGGGGCAAGGTAGCGATGGTATGGGATACATTTAAAGTTTGAGGTGACCTATGCAGAAAAGAGTAAAATTCGATTTTGAAATCTACTTTACCAATGGAGGAAATATAAAGGGAGAAGACTTTCGCCTTGATATGGATGGGGACACCATTTCCGATAAAGAACTGGCTGATTTTATAGTTGCCGATTTAAGGCTCTTAATGGTCGGCCAGACTAAAATTCTGAACAAGGAAATACTGATAGAACCCCATAAAAGAAAATCAATAAATGAGATTCGCGAAAATGAACTGTGGATCGATTTAAGCCATACGATCGAAAACGGACTCATAACCTACAAAGGGCTACCGGCACCCATTATCTGTGACTATTTGAGTCGGGAAGACTCAAAGCAGTTTTATGCGGAAGGAACCGAATTTCAAATTGGTAAAATTGAAATGGTTTCAAATACGGGGACCTATATTGATTGTCCTTTTCACAGATTTGAAAATGGAAAAGACCTGTCCGAAATAGGGCTGGAGCGTTTCGCAGACCTTGAAGCCGTCATAATAAGGGTCCCATATACAGAGACCATTGAAATTACGGAAGCCCACTTGGCAAACTATGAGCTCAGAAATAGGGCCGTTCTCATCCATACAGGTTGGGATGCCCATTGGAATACCGAAACGTACTTTGAGAACAATCCCTACCTGACAGAAAAAGCCGCGGAGTATCTAAGGGATTGCTCCGTAAAATTGGTCGGGATCGACTCGCACAATATAGATGATACAAGAGGGAGAAGCAGACCGGTACATACAACCCTTTTGGGAGCTGAAATATTAATCGTTGAGCATCTTTGCAATTTATCTCTTTTGCCCGAAGATGGCTTTACCTTTAGTGCCGTTCCTCCCAAGTTTAAGGGCGTAGGTACTTTTCCTGTGCGGGCGTTTGCGAAAATTTACAAGCAAAACCGCTAATGATTGCCTTGAAAAAAACTTTTTTACAGACCAGAATTTTCAATCAAGCTCGATAATTTGTATCCTTTTGAGCTAAAAACAGTCTACATACTAAATTCTAAAACGTTTATCTATGAACAACTGCGAATGTACAAATTGTGAATGCAAAAAATGTAATTGTGTCAATTGCAAAGAAAGCAACTGTGGCTGTAGCAAATGCAATTGCAGTAAATGCGAGTGTTGCTAAGAAAAAAGTTGGCCTATTTGGCCAACCTTAAATTAACTTGAAATGGAAATAGAGACAACCTCCATTTGGGATAGGTACAGTAGTGAAATGTATTTTTTTACACTTAAAAGAGTAAAAAACAAGGACCTTGCAAAGGAAATCCTTCAGAATTCTTTTTTAAAGATCCATCAAAACATAGGCACGTTGAAAGATTTCTCCAAAGTCAAGGCTTGGACCTTCCAAATTGTCAGAAATGAAATAGCCAATTATTTTAATTCCAAGTTCATTGATAGTCATTCTCTTCCGCCCCAAATACCGATAACATCGGAAACCAACATTGACCTATGTTGCTTTGATCGCTTCATTAATGACTTGCCCAAAGAATATCATGAAGTGATCGACCTGGTTTATTTTAGGGGGAAAAAGCAAACGGAAGCGGCCCTAATCTTAAATCTAAGCCTAGCAAATGTAAAGGTCCGGATCAGACGTGCCAAAATAATGCTGACTGAAAAATTCAAGGCTTGCTGTAAATTTGAACTGAATGGAACAGGAAAATTAGTGGGTGAATCTAAATGTACGTACTGCAATTAAATAGGGTCAAGAGAGCCATGTCGCAGTCATATTTAAGTTGACTGTTAATTTTTAGGAATGGTTACTGATGAATAAACGGAATGCCCTTTTTATATGGTTTTACCTTTAATGGTATTTGGCTTTCATTGGTTACACGAAAAGCAATCAAACACAAGTGCTTCAAAGCAAGAAAAATGTCGTTACTATTTAAATCATTTTCTTTTTGGTTTCTAAAATATAGAATTAAACATGTCAATCACTAATGATTAAAACAGAAATCACTAATTTAAACGGCCAGTTCAACTCGTACATAATTCGTTTGGATTTTCAAAAATGATTGCAAAGGACAACCATATCAACTATGTCGAGTTCAAGGCTAAGAACCTTGAAAAAATCAAGACCTTTTATTCACAATCTTTTGGTTCGTGTCCTTTACGGACTATGGGCCGGATTATGTTGCTTTTTCGGAAAGTGGGTTGGAAGGCGGATTCGAAAAAACCGATAAGGAGATTGTGAATGGGGCTCTTATTGTCCTCTATCATGAAGACCTGAATGCCGTAAAAGGCAAAATCACTAATGCAAACGGAAAAATTTCAAAAGACATATTTTCATTCCCAGGTGGGAGACGGTTTCATTTTGTGGATCCATCAGGAAATGAACTCGCCGTTTGGTCAGATAAATAGTTGTTATTTTAGTGCACATAAATTCTAACAACGCTTATTCAAATACGCCTTAGAACAATGGACAATAAACTAATTAAGCTGTTTCTGCGCTTTGCAATTGCCCTCGGTTTTTTATCGGCCGCGGCAGACCGATTTGGCATGTGGCCCAAAGAAATCTCTGCCTGGGGCAATTGGGATAATTTCTTGGGGTACACCGCACTCATAAATAGTTGGGTGCCCGGTTCCTTTATCCCTACTTTGGGTAGTATTGCCACAATTGCGGAACTGGTTTTTGCAGTTTTTTTGATCATCGGATTTAAAACAGAACTTGTCGCAAAATTTAGCGGATTTCTAATATTACTTTTTGCATTGTCAATGACATTTTCAACGGGAATAAAAGGAGCCTTCGACTACTCGGTCTTTACGGCTTCTGCAGCCGCTTTTGCCCTTAGCATGATGACAGAAAAATATTTGGAAGTCGATATTTTGATCCGAAGAATGCGATCTTGAGAATTATTTGATGTAGTTAAATTATTTTACTTCAATAGATCTAAAAAAATTAAATTCTATTATAACATCCTCCAATAAAAAACGACCGTTTTATCATTTATGTTTATATTGGTTACCTATTCACTTGATAGCTAACAAGACATGAGAAAAGTAGTACACCTAACCATTATTGCCTTATTTCTGACCACTGCATTTTGTATGTCACAATCCACTGAAGGGATTGTTGCCCAGATACAGAAAGAAGGCACTGAAAACTCTCAATTACAACAATTGGCCCACGAGCTTTTGGATGCCATAGGGCCAAGATTGGTGGGAACGCCCCAAATGAAAAAGGCCCACGATTGGGCATTGGATACTTATAGAAAATGGGGAATTGAGGCCAAAAATGAACAATGGGGAACATGGCGCGGATGGGAACGTGGTATCACACATATTGATCTCATTGAACCCCGGGTTGTTACGCTAAGTGGCATGCAACTTGCTTGGAGCCCTAGTACGGGCAAGAACGGGATAACTGCAAACCTTATCGCAATTCCCACCATCAACGACTCTTTGGCCTTCGCAAAATGGTTGCCTAGTGTCAAGGGAAAATTTGTAATGGTATCAATGGTTCAGCCCACGGGACGACCTGATGACAATTGGGAAGAATTTGCGACCAAGGAATCATTTGAAAAAATGAAGTCGGATCGTGACACAATGGAAAAAGAGTGGAATGAAAACATACGAAAGACCGGATTTACAAGCCGTGATATCAATAAAGCATTTGAAATGGCAGGAGCGGTGGGCATTCTACAATCCCGCTGGTCCCAAGGTTTTGGTGCCAACAAGATATTCAATGCCAACACCAAGAAAATTCCTGTTGTAGACCTGTCTTTGGAGGATTATGGACTTCTATATCGCTTGGTAGAAAATGGAGGGAATCCAAAAATTAAGGTGGTTGCAGAATCAAAGGAACTGGGCAGGGTACCAACCTTTAATACCATCGCCACAATACCCGGTACTGAATTGCCAAATGAATATGTAATCCTTTCCGCCCATTTTGATTCTTGGGATGGGGCCACGGGTGCTACTGATAATGGGACTGGAACCATTACGATGTTAGAGGCCGCCCGAATCCTTAAAAAGGTATATCCAAATCCCAAACGGACCATCATAATTGGGCATTGGGGAAGTGAGGAACAAGGTTTGAACGGTTCCAGTGCCTTTGTGCAGGACCATCCGGAAATTGTAAACAACATGCAAGCCCTTTTTAACCAAGATAACGGTACAGGAAGGGTGGTGAAAATCGATGGCCAAGGCTTTTTAAACTCATATGCCTATATAGGCAAATGGTTGGAAGCAGTTCCTGAAGAAATCAAAGAGCACATTGAAACTACTTTTCCGGGAAGTCCGGGTGGTGGCGGTTCGGATTATGCTTCTTTCGTTGCGGCAGGAGCACCGGGGTTTTCTTTAAGTTCATTGAGTTGGAGCTATTGGAACTATACATGGCATACCAATTTGGATACCTATGACAAAATTGTCTTCGACGATGTTCGGAACAATGCCATTCTAACGGCAATATTGGCCTATATGGCCAGTGAGGATCCTGAAAAAACATCGCGTGAAAAAGCGGTTCTGGGAATTAATCCAAGAACAGGGGAGCAAAGAACTTGGCCCGAACCACGCACTCCCGAACGCAATGGTGGACAAAATTAATCCGAGATTTATGAAGATCATCCATTTATTCTTGTTTTGTTCATTGATAACTCCTTTTGCACTTTCCTCCCAAACAAAAGTGGACCAAGCAAGATTGGAAGCACGCATTTTTGAATTGGCCAAATTTGGCCTTCAACAAAATGGGGAGACGGAACGCGTTGCTTTTAGTGATGCGGATATCGAAGCTCGAAAATGGGTTATTTCGGAAATGAAAAACTTAGGACTTGAGACCTCTATTGATTTTGCCGGAAATATCATCGGCCTGCGCAAAGGCAAGGACCCTTCCAAAAAACCGATTGCATTTGGTTCCCATATAGACAGAGTGCCCCATGGTGGCAATTATGATGGATGCGTGGGTTCCATGGCTGCTTTGGAGGTCGTACAGGTATTGAACGAAAATAAGATCAGGACCAAACACCCACTCGAAGTGATCATCTTTTCAAATGAAGAAGGTGCTGTTATGGGTAGCAGGGCAATGGCAGGTCATTTGGGTAAAGACGCAATGGGAGTAACAAATTCAACGGGATTTACAGTAGGAGAGGGAATTGAACGACTAGGAGGCGATACAACAAGAATTTCGGAAGTAACCAGAAAAAGGGATGACCTTGCCGCATTCTTGGAGTTACATATAGAACAGGGCGGAATTCTTGAAAAAGAAATGATCAATATTGGGGTAGTAGAAGGGATAGTGGGATTAAAATGGTGGGATGTAGAATTTACCGGTTTTGCAAATCACGCTGGCACCACACCTATGAATGCCAGGCAAGATGCTTTGCTGGCAGCTGCCAAATTTATTGTGGCCGTGAACGAAATCACCAATAGTTTTGACGGAAGCCAAGTAGGTACCGTAGGCCGCATAAAAGCGGAACCGGGTGCCCCCAATGTAATTCCGGGAAAGGTCGTCACCAGTTTGGAAATACGGGATCTATCCTCAGAAGTTATTGAAAAAGTTTTTGAGGCGATCAAATCCAAAAGCGAAGAAATCGCAAAGGCATCCAATGTGAAAATTGAATTTCGTCCTTTGGATACAACTGCAGCCCCTGCAGTTATGGATATCTCCATTCAAAATGAAATTGAGAATTCTGCCAAGACCCTAGATCTTTCCACAAAAAAAATGCCGAGCGGTGCTGGACATGACGCCCAGGATATGGCATTGATCGCACCGACAGGAATGATTTTTGTTCCGAGTAAGGGCGGTATTAGCCATTCCCCTAAAGAATTTACATCTGCCAATGATATGGCAAACGGCGCCAATGTTTTACTACAGACTCTCTTGGCTTTGGACAAAAAACTAAACTAGACCAACACGAACCTTATGAAAAATGTAAAATATCTCTTGATTGCCCTTATGGTACTGCCTTTTGCCATGCAGGCCCAAAAAAGAAATAAAAAAAGTTCCGTGCCAGAATTTGTGCTCGAAGATTCTTTGTTTCACGGACTTAAATGGCGGAACATTGGTCCTTTCAGAGGGGGGCGAAGCGTTGCATCATCAGGGGTAGTGGGCCAACCAATGACGTATTATTTTGGGTCTACCGGTGGTGGAATCTTTAAAACCATTGATGACGGAATCACGTGGAAAAACGTTTCGGATGGATTCATTAAAACCGGGACCGTTGGTGCTTTGGCGGTTTCAGAAACCAATCCCAATATCGTAATCGCCGGTATGGGAGAGCATGCTGCGCGAGGCGTAATGACCTCAATGGGCGACGGGGTCTACAAATCCACTGATGCCGGAAAGACATGGAACCACATTGGTTTGGACCATACGAGGCATATTTCGGATGTGATTATAGACCCAACAAATCCCAATATCATTTTTGTGGCCGCACAAGGTGCCCAATATGGAACCTCGGCCGATCGTGGGATCTATCGGTCCAGAGATGGAGGCTCTAGTTGGGAGAACGTATTATTCGTAAACGACAAAACGGGAGCCTCGTCCTTATCAATGGACATGAATAATCCTTTGATCCTGTATGCCGCCATGTGGGAACATCAAAGGTATCCTTGGACCATGGAATCCGGCGGAAAAGGTTCCGCACTGTACAAATCCACCGATGGTGGTACTACTTGGGATAAAATGAAGGTAGGTCTTCCAGAGGAATTCGGAAAAGCAGGCATTTCGGTTTCCCGAGCCAATCCAGAGCTTGTATTTGCGGTAATTGAAGCAGAAGGTGAAAAGGGAGGTGTTTACCGTTCGGATGATGCTGGTAAAAAATGGACACAGGTCAACAAGGACCGTATAAATATTACCCGTTCATGGTACTATATGGAAATCTTTGCGGATCCTCAAAATGAGAATATAGTGTATGTTTTAAATGCACCGGTTACAAAATCAATTGACGGAGGGAAAACTTTCTCTCCGCTTGCAGTGCCGCATGGCGATAACCATCATCTATGGATCAATCCGTTTGACAATCAAAAGATGATCAATTCCAACGACGGTGGGGCAAATATTTCAAACAACGGTGGAGCCAGTTGGAGTACACAGGACTATCAGGCTACATCGCAATTTTACCGTGTCATCACCGATAATTTAGTACCCTATAATGTATATGGTGGCCAGCAGGATAACACATCAGTGGCCATAGCCAGTAGAACCAACGGCCAAGGAATTGATTGGAAAGACTGGCATTCTGTTTCAGGATGTGAAAGTGCCTACTTGGCATTTGATCCAGACAATCCTGAATTTGTATATGGAGGATGTTATCAAGGAATCATTGAAAAATGGGTACGTGCCTCCCATGAAGCAAAACCGATCAAAGAATATCCTGAACTCAGTTTAGGAAATGTGCCTAAAGATTTTAAATATCGATATAACTGGAATGCTCCTATTATCAGTTCCCCACACGATCGAAACACCATATATCATGCAGGGAATGTGGTTTTCAAAACTTCGGATGGGGGCAATAGCTGGGAAGTGGTCAGTCCAGATTTGACCCGTAATGACAAAAGCCGGCAAGGTCCCGGGGGAGGACCTTATACCAACGAAGCCGCTGGTGGCGAGAATTACAATACCCTCATGTATCTGGTAGAGTCACAGCATGAAAAAGGTGTGCTTTGGGCCGGCAGTGATGACGGTCTGGTACATATTACGAAAGATGGAGGTCAAAATTGGGAAAATGTAACTCCGCCAAATGTTGGGGAGGGAATTGTAAATAGCATCGAGGTTTCTCCCCATGATCCTAAAACGGCTTACATTGTGATGATGCGTTATAAGCAAATGGACCTGAGGCCCTATATTTTTAAGACTTCGGATTACGGAAAAACTTGGACCAAAATCACGAATGGAATTACTGATGAACACACATTTGCAAGGGTTGTGCGAGAGGATGTCAAAAGAAGGGGTCTCCTATATGCAGGTACCGAAACCGGACTTTACATTTCATTGAATGATGGTCAAAACTGGCAACAGGTTCAACTGAATTTACCAGTGGTCCCCATCAATGATTTAATTATACAGACAAACGATCTTGTGGCCGCTACAGCTGGGCGCTCATTTTGGATTTTGGATGATTTGGCCGCAATTCAGAATTTAGATACGAATAGGGACGAATTCAGAATCTTCAAGCCCAAGGATACTTACCTTATTTTTGGTGGAAGTTCGGATAAACCCATTCCAGGTTTAGGCGATAATCCAAAAAGCGGGGTTACAATGGACTACTTCTTACCTAAGGATGTGGATAGCCTGGATTTGAAATTGGAAATACTCAAGGATGGAAAAATATTGCGCTCTTATACCAACAAAAAGGACAAAGATTTCAAGTCATGGCCCGGAGGCCCCTCAAAACCTGAAATTCTAGGTTCTAAAAAAGGCTTTAACCGATTTACATGGAATTTCCGTAGAGAGGAGGTCCCTGCCGTTGAAAAGGTATTTGTGTATGGTGATTATAGTGGATCCCGAGTCGGTCCCGGCGATTACACGCTTGAATTATTTTTGGATGGTGCCGTCTCTGAAACACAGGTTACCATTCTACCGAATCCCAAAGTGAATGCTACGGTAGCAGATTTTCAAGAACAGGAGAAACTATTGACACAAATAGAAAACGCCATAAAAGACATTCATGAATCGGTTAGCCAAATGCGCTCTGCCAAGTCCCAACTAGAGGGTTACTCCAAATTGCTCAAGGATAATACAAAGGCCGCAGACCTTTTGGAAAAAGGCAAGACACTCATAGAGCGCATTGATTCGTGGGAACAAAAACTTATTCAACCCAAACAGAAGACATTTCAAGATGTTATCAATTATCCGAACCAACTGAATGCCGAACTTATGGAACTGAAAAGCTATGTTGATGTTGCCGAACCCAAGGTAACGCAAGGTGCAAAAGAACGTATGTCAGATTTAATATCCCTTTGGAAAACATTTGATACCGAGCGAAATGCCATTGTGAATATAGAAATGCAAAACTACAACACGGCGTTCAAAGCACTTGGGCTATCGGCCATAATAATGCCAGAATAGTTAATGAAACAGTAAAATATTGATTTCTTAAAATGAATTTAATTACCGATCAAACCTTTAAACACCAAGATTACACCAAAACTAGATTACCACGTGGAGAATATGAAAATTGCATTTTTGAAAACTGTGATTTTTCGAATGGTTATTTAGACAACCAGAACTTTATTGAATGTAAGTTCAACGATTGCAACCTTAGCAATGCGAATATAAAATACACTATTTTGAATGATGTGGTTTTTTCCAATTGTAAAATTATTGGGTTGCGGTTTGATGAATTGAACACCCTGCTCATATCCTTTAAATTTTATAATTGCACATTGAATTTAGCTTCTTTTTACAAAATGAAACTAAGGAACTTAGAACTTAACGATTGTAAATTGAGAGAGACCGATTTCACCGAGGCCGATCTGACCGGAGCCAACTTCCAAAATTGTGATTTGGGCAATGCCATTTTTGAGGATTCCATATTGGAAAAGGCGGATTTTACGACAACATTGAACCTGACAATAGACCCCGAAAAAAACAGACTGAGGAAAGCCAAGTTCTCAAAAGACAATGTACACGGCCTACTAAGAAAGTATGATATTGAAGTGAGCTAAAAAGTACGCTGGCCGCATTTTGAGTCCTCTTCTATCCGTTTGTAATCGGATATTTTGTACCTTGTTAAGACCAAAATAACATCCATGAAATTAATCCTTCCCATTCTTCTTTTAGTAGCATTGGGTTGCAAGGCCCAAAACACAGTGGCATTTCCAGAAAATGGCACCTCCCCAAATGCCGATTTGTCCCAAATTACTTGGATGGAAGGGCATTGGATGGGCGAAGCCTTTGGGGGTATAACGGAAGAAATATGGAGCCCACCTTTAGGGGGTTCCATGATGTTTGTTTTTAAGTTGGTCAATGATGGGGGAGTAAGTTTTTATGAAATAGGACATATCAAAGAAGTCGAGAATACGTTGGTCTTTGAATTGAAACATTTTCATGGAGACTTGAAAGGATGGGAAGAGAAAGACGAGGTCGAAAGTTTTAAGTTGGTGAAGATCGATGGGGATCGCCTATATTTTGACGGTTTTACTTTTGAAAAGATCAGTAAGGAAGAGGTGAATATCTATGTGGTCATATCACACGAAGATGGAAGCACGGAAGAGGTAAAATTCAATTATAGAAAAAAATAATTTGGAAAGAAAGTGTTTGGAATGCGGGGAACGAATTATGGGCCGGGTAGACAAAAAGTTCTGCTCCGACCATTGCAGGAACGCCCACAATAACAAAGTAAACAAAGACAGTAAGAACCTTCTACGGAACATTAACAATCGCCTACGCAAGAACTATAGAATACTGGATGGTTTTTCACTTACCGATGGCAAGACCCGAACCACTCGCACCCGATTGATAGACAAAGGTTTCGATTTTGATTTTATCACCAATCTGTACACGACAAAAAAAGGAACGACCTATTTTTTTGTATATGATCTCGGCTATTTGCCGTTGGACAATGATCAGTATATGATCGTAAAAAGGGAATAAAAAGCAGTTTTTTGGCTTTTTTCTCAATTATTACCATAAAAAATGCCCTCTTTGGAGGGCATTCCTATGTTGAAGAATTTGATTTTACTTATAGTTCTGTCCGCTCAGTTTAAGAGCTGCAATTACAATATCCTTGCGGCTAATTTGACCAACAAGTATTCCGTCTTTCATTACGGGAAGTCTTCTGCGATTATGTTTATCAAAAATACCCGCGGCATCAAAAATACTGATATCATGGGGAATTGTTTCTACTTCTTTGGTCATGTATTTTTCCACACTCTTGTCCAAGATCGGTTGATTAAAATAACGGCTTTCAGAAATTTGCTTCATACAATCCGCCTCGGATATGATTCCGACCAAAAAACCATTGTCGTCCATGACAGGTCCTCCGGAAATATGATTTTTCGCAAAAGACTCCATCACCTCCAAAATTGACTGTTCAGGAGTGAACGTAATTAATTTGGTGGTCATATAATCAGACACCAAAATTGGGGCGTCAAACTCTTTCTTTACCGCCTTTCGGATGCCTTGAAAACTCTTGATTCCCATATAATTTCAGTTTAAGGTTAATTCTAAATATAGTCTTTTTCTGAGAATTATCGAATTTTTTCACAATAAATATGTGAAACTATCAAAATTAGCTACCTTTAAAAATCACCACTTTTATATGAAAAAATTTGCATCCACCACTACCCTATTGTTAATACTACTGGCTATTTATTGGGGATTTAAATACACCATTCCCACCTACGAAAAGGATTTAGAAACCACACAAACCAACTTCTCTACCGATAGGGCCCTAAAACATGTGAAGGAGATTGCCGAGCAACCGCATGCAGTTGGTTTTCCGTCGCATGTGCAGGTCAAGGATTACATAGTTTCAGAACTTCAAAAATTGGGATTGGAGATTACCTTACAAGAAGGATATACCGCCGGAGATTATGGAAATTTAAGCAAAGCCATTAATGTTTTGGCCCGAATAAAAGGTTCTGAGAAAGGAAAATCATTGCTTCTTCTTTCTCATTATGACAGCAGTCCGCATTCTTCCTTGGGTGCCAGTGATGCTGGTAGCGGTGTTGCCACCATTTTGGAAGGGGTACGGGCATTCTTATCGGAAAACAAAACACCAAAAAACGATATCATAATTCTTATTTCCGATGCAGAGGAGCTTGGCCTAAATGGAGCTGATCTTTTTGTGGAAAAACATCCATGGGTTCAGGAAGTAGGTCTTGTACTTAATTTTGAGGCCCGGGGAAGTGGGGGACCCAGTTATATGTTGATAGAAACGAACCGCGGAAATGCAAAGCTTATTAAGGAATTTACCAATGCAAATCCCGAATACCCTGTAGCCAATTCGTTAGCGTACAGTATCTACAAAATGCTCCCCAATGATACAGATCTGACCATGTTCAGGGAGAAGGCAGATATTGAAGGTTTCAATTTTGCCTTTATCGATGACCATTTTGATTATCATACGGTACGGGACAATTATGAACGCCTCGGCCGAAATACCCTTGCGCACCAAGGAAGTTACCTCATGCCTCTTTTGCACCATTTTGCAAATACTGACCTTACCAACCTTAAGAGCTTGAGCGACCTCGTCTACTTTAACATCCCCTTTTTTAGATTGGTATCCTATCCTTTTGAATGGGTCATGCCCATGCTTGTTTTGGCCGCAATGCTTTTTATAATATTACTAGTTCATGGTTTCCGTAAAAAGGCATTAAGCCTTATGGGAATTTTGAAGGGGTTTGTCCCCATGTTCATTGTCTTGATTATAAATGGCGTCATTGGCCATTTCGGGTGGACGGCCCTAAAATGGATATACCCCCAATATCAAGATATCCTGCATGGCTTCACCTACAATGGCTATTCATACATTGCCGCTTTTGTGTTGATTTCAGTGGCTGTTTGTTTTGGGACCTATCATAAATTTAAAAGCATTTCTACTCCAGATATTCTGGTGGCACCTTTGTTAATTTGGATATCCATTTGTGCCGGAGTTGCTTTCTATTTACCTGGTGCCAGTTTTTTCATTATACCTGTTTTCGCCTTATTGGTTTCCCTATTGATTGTCTTGAATCAAAAGAATCCGAGTCCATATCTTCTCGTATTGCTGGCTTTACCTGCCATCTGGATCCATACGCCCTTGATCAAAATGCTTCCGGTAGGTTTGGGATTAAAATTGATAATCGGTGCTACCCTATTTACAACCTTATTGTTTTTCTTGTTACTTCCCATTTTCAGTTTTTATGAAAAGAAAAAAAGCATCGCTTATTTATCTTTGATTCTGTTTTTGGGCTTTATGCTGTCGGCCCATTTCAATTCAGGATTTACCCCAGAGAACCCGAAGCCTAGCAGTCTTCTGTATGTTTTGGATGCCGATACCAATACGGCCAAGTGGGCCACGTATGAGCATCAGTTATCCGATTGGACGGCCAAATTTATCGGAGATGATAAAAGGGTTCCCGAAAAATCAACCGACAAAACAATTAGCAGTAAATACGGTTCTGGATTTACCTATGTTTCCGAAGCGCCTATAAAAGACATCGCTCTTCCATTTATAGAAAAATCTGGGGATACCATTATTGGAGAAGACCGGATTTTAGAAATATGCATCAAGCCCCAGCGCACTGTGAATCGTTTGGAAATCTTTACCAATGAAATTGCCATATCTTCGGCAGAAGTAAACGGAATTTCGCTTTCAAGTTATTATTTGGAAAATAGAAAGTACGGTAAACTATTAACTCATTATATTAGCAATAACGATTACACCGAACTTCATTTGAGCATACCAAAAGACGCCGATTTAGAATTGACGATCTACGAGGCCTCCAACGATTTGGTTGGTAATCCGTTATTTTTGGTGCCTGAAAGACCCGTTGATAATATACCTATGCCATTTGTATTGAACGATGCCGTTTTAGTGACTAAAACTATACGCTTTGACTAAAGTCGTTGGTATTTTAGGGTGCGGCTGGCTAGGATTGCCTTTGGCAAAATTGCTCATTTCGGAAGGACATCAAGTCAATGGAAGTACAACATCCGCAGAAAAAGTGCTTGCGCTCCAAAAAGAGGGCATCAACCCTTTTTTGATTCACCTTTTAGAAAGCAAAATAGAAGGTCGGCTATCTCTAGTTTCTTGGGTTCATTGGATGTGTTGATGATAAATGTACCTCCCAAACTTCGGGGTGCAAACTCCGAAAACTATGTGGCAAAAATGGAAAAGTTGCATATTGCAATCCGTAAATCGCACTTAAAAAAAGTCATTTTCATTAGTAGTACATCAGTGTATGGAGATACCAATGGCGAAGTGACCGAAGAAACAAAACCCTGGCCCAGCTCTGAATCGGGAAGACAGTTGCTGCTTGCGGAGCAAATTTTTCAAAACGATGCCACACTTAAAACTACCATTGTTCGGTTTGGTGGACTTATTGGACCAACACGCCACCCCATTACTATGTTATCGGGCAAGCAAGGACTATCGAACGGAAATGCCCCAGTAAACCTGATACATTTAAACGACTGCATTGAAATCATTCAATCTGTACTTAAAAATGATTGGTGGGACGTGATTTTCAATGCAGTATATCCACTCCATCCGGCTAAAAGAGAATATTATTCAGCTGAAGCCTTAAAAAGGGGAATTCCTGTTCCAAAATATAGGGACGATGGTGTAGAAAAAGGAAAAACTATCCATTCATTTCAGCTGATAAATGTTAAAAAATACATTTTTAAGACCTCAATTGTAAGTTAATACACCACATTTAATCATATTTTCACAACAAATATCACTTCCTACTGTTAATTATTCCACTGATTTTAAAGGGTTTATCGATGAAATGCATAACTTTATGTATCTAATTAAAATCGATTATCATGGAAAATTCAACAGTAAACAGGAAAATCAAGATGGAAATTGAGAATTTGATTTCTGAAAGTTGTACCAGCCCAAAATCGACCGACCAATACCAAAACTTTCGTATATCAATTCTCAAAAAGTATTACAATGCAACCGATGTTTCTATAGATTATCACAGGAAAAGGGTTGAGATGGATATTGTAATGGACGACTCTTATTACAATCCCCAAACAGTGAATACTTATGTACCCACTTTGCACGCCAACCTGCTCTTTAAAAATTTGAAAGACTTCTTACGGTTAGTACATCGAAAAAGACAATAAGAGTATTGGGTTTTATGCCAGTCTACTCTCCTCATTCTCAAAAAAAGGTGCATCGATGAGTGTTGCATAGTCTTAGATTTATTCCGTTTTATTTAACAGGGGATGCCAATGGGCATCCCTTTTTCATGCCCAAAAGGCATTTAATGTTTTCATTAACAACTTGCTACCAATTATTTTTATAGTTTAGCGCACCAAAAATCAACAAAAATGAAAAAAATAGTTTTTGCGTTTGTATGTGCCATAGGATTTATGGGTGCAGCACAGACCCAATCTGAGTTACTCAAGCATTACGAAGCGTTTTATGCGCAAATGCGATTGCAGGGCGATGTTGACGGAGTTATAAATGCGATGACCCACTTGAACGTGCTTTCTCCCTCAGTTGAGCGAAGGGATACTTTGGCGTTTATCTATGCGAACGATGGTCAACATCTGCAGGCCTTAAATCTTCTTGGAATCGAAAAAACACCAACAGATTCTGATTTGGCAGTTCAGGTAAAGGCCATTGCCCTAAAAGCGCTAAATCAGCCAAAACGTGCCTTGGAGCAGTTTGATGCTTTGTATTCCAGAACACCGAATGCCTATTTGGCCTACGAATTGGCGGAGCTTAAAATCCAGACCGGCGACAATACAGGAGCTGAAACCAACATTGAATACGGGATTGCCAACGCCAAGGACGATATGAAATATGCCTTTTATGAACGGCAACAACCGTACGAAGTGCCACTGAAAGCCGCTTTTTTACATTTAAAAGCTCTGGTACAGTTCAATAAGGACAAAAACAACATTGATGCGGCCGTTGCCATCATTGATCAGGCACTTGCAATAGAGCCCAACTTTAATTTGGCCAGTTTGAGCAAACAGGCTTTGGAGGCCCGTAAAAATGCCCCGGTTGCCGAGAAAAAAGATTAATTCCCAATCATAAGAACAAAAAAAGCGGCCACGTCCGCTTTTTTTGTTTGGTATTGTCCCAATTTAATTTTCCTCCAGTATTAAATTGGAATCCAGCGAACTGTTCACAATGACATTGAATTGGTTTCGCAAAGCGTTATAGGCATTGATGGTTTCCAGAATGGGTTCTTCCGTATCAAGTTGATATTCCAGATTGCCCTTTATTTTAAGAAAAAAAGTCTTGAAGACTTTCTGTCTTCCTTTTACCTGGGCCTTATCGAACATTGCGGGATACTTTGAAGCCTCCAAAAGTTTCTGTTTTTCAATGAGTTCTTCTACCACCAATTTTAAATCTTCCGGGTTTTTTACCGTGTACAAGGCATCAAAACTTATATCCATGGCATTGAACTCTGGCCAACTCCTTAGGGTGTCCATAGCAATTGGGTTTATAGCCGCTTTTTTAGGCCATTTCGCACTTGAAATCTCCACGGCCACTGCATTTTTTTCAGCCTCTTTTGGTTTGTTTTCGTCACAACCAATAAAAAGCAGTAGCATGGCCCCAAAAATCAATAATTTATTCATAGGGCGAATGTACAAATTTTAATAAACGGTATCTTTGGCCCGGAATCCCTTTAACTTCATTTTAATGCAGAAACCCATTCTAATCATTGGTGCATGTGGCCAAATTGGCACGGAACTGACCATCGCCTTACGCGAAAAATACGGACGTGATACTATAATCGCCAGCGATATAAGAGAAGGCAATGAAGAAATTATGGCTTCCGGGCCTTTTGAAATTTTGGACGCTACCAACCATGCTGCCATAGAGGATATCGTAATGCACTATGAAATTGATGAAGTATATCTTATGGCCGCCATGCTCAGTGCCACGGCCGAGAAATTCCCGATGCGCGCCTGGGACTTGAATATGAATTCCTTGTTCAATGTGTTGAACTTGGCCAAGGAAGGCAAAATAAGCAAGATTTTCTGGCCTTCGAGCATTGCGGTCTTTGGACCGAATACCCCAAAGGAAAATACGCCGCAAAGCACCATCATGGAACCTAGCACGGTTTATGGCATCAGTAAACAATCAGGTGAGCGTTGGTGCTCATACTACCATTCAAAATACGGTGTGGATGTTCGTAGTGTACGCTATCCGGGACTTATAAGTTGGAAAACCCAACCCGGTGGCGGAACCACTGATTACGCAGTTGAAATTTATCACAAGGCCCTTTCCGAAAAGGCCTACACCTGCTTTTTACGCGCGGACAGCAAATTGCCCATGATGTTCATGGATGATGCCATACGGGCGACCTTGGATATTATGGCGAGCAAGGCCAGTGATGTAAAGATCCGTTCTTCCTATAATTTGGCCGCCATGAGCTTTACCCCTGTAGATATAGCCAAAAGCATCCAAAAACATATCCCGGATTTTGAAATTGCCTACGAACCCGATTTTAGACAGGCCATTGCAGATTCGTGGCCCTCAAGCATTGATGATTCGCACGCTCAAAAAGATTGGGGCTGGAAAGCGGAGTTTGACTTGGACAGCACCACAAAGGAGATGTTGACGAATTTGGCCAAATGAATCCCACATGACAACACTCTCGGTGGACACTGGCACTTAATAGCTCACTCTTTTTTTAAAATCATTTGAATCTGATTTTCAATTTCCTTCAATTTTTCTTGGGCTTCGGCCATAGGAAGGCCTACATTCATACCCGGTCTTTTATGGCCAATAGCGGTCAGCCATGCGTCTTTCGATATTTCTTGGCGCTTTTTAACAAGCTCAAACACCACAGCTCCCTTGCGATGCATCGTAAGAAAACTCTTGATATCATTTATATTGAAAAGCGCCGTTTCCCCTAAAGCTAAGAGAATGTGCTTTGCTATTTCAAAATGTCCAGCCTCATTCGGGTGCACTCCGTCCTCGGCAAATGCAAAAGTGGGATCCGATAGTCGGTTCTCTTCCAGCTTCTTTTTCATGGGCCAGTGAATATCTATTACTTTCCAACCATTTGTATAGCGTTTGCTTATCAACCAGTCAGAATACATATCAAGCACATTGGCATAGGCCTCCCCTTTTCGTTCGTCATAAATGGCGGGTGTGATATGGATCAGTTCAGCGCCTGATTTTTTCACTTCTTCGTGCAGCCAATCAATGCCTTTTTGATATTTTTTGAATCTCTTTTCATTGAACGGCATATAAATACCATCGTTCATACCGTAACTGGCGAATACCAAATCTGGTTTTGTTTGCGCAAGGATCCTTTTTAAGCGCTCATGCAGGTCAGGCCTCGGAAACTTACCATCTGCATGGTTTGGTTCTGAGAGCCCGGAGACCGTTTCACTGGGCAGGCCCACATTTATAAACTCAAACCCTTTGTTGGGATACTGCTTTGAAAAATAGGCGTCAATTAACGTTATATAATCTCCTTGGTAGGTGATACTGTTCCCTAAAAAGACAATACGCTTCATATCTGTGGGAAGGGTATAGGTCTGTGAAAAAGTTGGGAGTTGAATTCCAAATAAAAAGACTAGTAAAAATGCGGTTCTAATCATTGTCGTTATCTATTTTTCCCATAACGTCTACCACCTCATTAATTCTATATAAATTTGGTAGAAACTGTGATTTAATTCGGAATTGACTACGCTTTTTGATTTTCGGTTTTGTAGAAATATTTTCCATCTTAATTCCTGGGTCATAATAAATATTCCCTTTTGCCATTTCTCCTAAAAACAATTGGAAATCAGTTCCAGTACCCAAAATTATATTGTTTCCATATTTATATTTTCTTTCACCTATCGTTTCGGATAGTGACGGAACATAACAAGCTTTATTATGCTTTCTGTTCCAATGCAATAGCATAGAAGCAAAACTCCACGAAGCTGCTTCGTTATCATTTTTATCAATCAAAATAATTCTTCCGTTTGTATTCCTGATTTTTCCACTTTGTTGGTCAAATCCCACCAATTGCATTTCTAAATCAGTCAAATGATGTCTAACTCCAGTTTTATGAACTCCGCCAAAATTCATTCGGTCTTTTCTACCCATTTTGTCCGCATAACCATAATTTTTGATAAAATATTCGGTTCCTTGGGTTCTGTAGATTCCGTCGGTTGGTTCTGGTGTCATTAAAGTTATGACAGAAGATTTTATATTTTCAAATTTCTTAACGCCAAATTGTTTTACTTCCCAACCCATAAAATCAGGTTCAGAATAACCGTTTGGTGTTATTCCCAATTCCGCCTCTAAAGTGTAACCTCCGCAATTTGGTGAATTACAAGGAAGAATGCTTCCAGCCGAATCAAGTCGTTTTGATTTTATTTTGGGCGTTCCCTAAAGGTCGGGCTATCCGTTACAAGTCCTCGCTCGTTCCTCGCTGTGGGCTTTTCACTACTATCCCTAACGCAGAAACCTGTACTCGTTATGATATTTAGAAACTCTTCATCAGGTAGAAATTTTGATGGTAGGATAATATCTTTATTATCATATTTTAAGAAATATTCTTCTATTGATTTTGTGTTTTTATTTTTAAGTAGCCTTTCTGAAATTTTTATTTTAAAATCGGGTGTAATAGTTATTAATCCATTTTCAAAGGCTTTATCGTGTAAAGCATTAATAGCAATTCCGTTTCTTGGATTTAATCTGTTCTTCTCATCTTCACTCCAAGACTTTATGTGACCTGCGATTAAGAGTTCGGGTTGAGTTATTCCAGTAATACAACAAGTGTTATTATAAGAAGCTAAAATGGAACTTCTGAAAAAAGATTGGTTCACTCTAATCTTTACAATAGCTTCTCTTGTCTTTCCTTCTTTAGGTAATTCGGTAGATGGAATGTTATTTAAAGACTCAATTGATTGATTTTCTATTTTTGCTCGCAATTTTTCACTTTCAAAAGGTAAATCATCCCAATTTTGATAATATTCTTCCCAAATGATTTTATCAAGTTTACTTGCGTTTGCAGCACCTTTTATTCCTCTTGCTTTTAAACTTGGGTCAAGACTTGCAAAATTAACCAATTTATAAGCTATTGAACTTGGTGTTCTTCCTATTAACTTTGCGAGATGTACTACTTCTAGATTGCTTCTATGTAATCTTCCAAATGGTAATTTACAATAAAGATTAATTGCCAATATCAATTCATTACGCGTCCAAAGTTTTTGTCCTTCTTTCATTCGCAATTAATTTTTTTGAAGTACAAACCCATTTTTGCAAAAATTTGAAAGGCATTTGTGAATTTGAGTAACTTCAGAAGTATGAGATAAATCTAAAATAATCTCTGTTCTACTTCCACATTTAGGGCAAGTAACTGGTTGGTCTGTGTAAGTATAAACTTCTTGAAAATTAATCATTAGGCTGCGATTTTTGCGATAGGGATTGAAGTGGAAATCCTTTTTTAAGGCACGAAAAAAAGATTGCAACGAAAAGCCCGACCCTTTAGGGTATCGCCCAAATTAAAAAATAATGTTCCTTGTGTTTTGTCCAAAAAACCGTGAGCTCTACCTAAAGTATTTTTTTTAGAAACTCCTGTAATTGAAAAGGGTTGGCAAGGAAAACCTCCAAGTAAAATATCGTGGTCAGGTATGTCTTTTTCTGAAATTTGGGTAATGTCGCCAAATGGAACTTCTCCAAAATTAGCCTCATAAGTTTTTTTTGAATAAATATCCCATTCGCTCGTAAAAACACACTTTCCACCATTGTTTTGATAAGCCAATCTCAATCCACCAATTCCCGCAAAAAGGTCAATAAATTTGAATTTCGGCTCTATTGGTGGAGGAAATGGAATGTCCCATTCTATTGGCAAATAATATTGAAAATCTGGTTCCTCAACTATATTTAATTTTCCGTGTAGTTCGGTTAGATATTCCTTTGCAGTTGGTTGAAAATATTGGGAAACTCCATTCTTGTGATTTTGAAAATAGTGTGTTAAATGGGCTAAATCGTTGTCGGTTTTTTTATCAACAACAATTTGAAGTTTGTCCTTTATTTTTGAATATCGTTTTTCCAAAGTCATCTGTAAAGAACGTAAAAAAGAAGGTTAAAATTCCTTATTTTACTTTCAAATTCTTAACAATCTTGTCAACGTAATTTCTAGGCAAAGTCAAAAAAAACCTATTTACCTTCAAGCACTCTTTTGAAAAAAATGGAAGAACGAATTATTTTGCCTATTGAGCTATTGCTTAACAGTTGGTAATAGTCATTATTATCTAAAGATAAATAAACATTTACTTCCTAATCCCTGGCAATCCCTCCGGTTTTTTGGTCAACCATTCAAAGGGTTCGGCTTTCTTTTCTTCGGGGAACAGTTCATCCAAGGTATCCGAGTTATAGACCCTACCATTTTTGATCACTTTGCTCATGGTATTCGTATTTCGCAAGTCGGTCAATGGGTTTTTATCCAAGATCACAATGTCGGCCAACTTTCCGGATTCCAAACTGCCTACATCGCCATCAAGTCCCAATGCTTCGGCACCAATGATCGTAGCCACCCGCAATGCATCGTGTTTGTCCATTCCGCCACTGCCCACGAACCAAAGTTCCCAGTGATACCCAAGACCTTGCAATTGCCCATGACTTCCGATTCCTGCCAAGCCGCCAGCTTCGACCAAGGCTTTCATAAACTCCGCATGTTTTTTAAAGACGTGTTCCTCGTTCATAAACCAGCCCCCTCTTCTTCTGCTTTTGCCTGCTAATTCATCATAAGGGGTGAATTTTTGGAGTTTTTGATCGTTCCAAACGTCTTCGGTCTCATAATAATAATTCTCTGCCCAAGGCCCACCGTAAGAAACCAAAAGTGTGGGGGTAACCGCCATTTTAGATTCGGCAATGGTCTTGACTACGTCCTCATAAATAGGATAAATGGGCAGGGAATGCTCATGGCCGGGATAGCCATCCAAAAGTTGGGTCATGTTCAGTTTAAAATCGAGTCCGCCTTCGGTGGTAGGCATCAATTTGAGTTCTTTACAGGCTTCAATGACCCATTGCCGCTGTTGGCGATTGCCCACCAAATACATTTTTATATACTTGGTCTGGTAATATTCGCTGTATTGCTTTAGCACTTCCTTGGTTTGGTCCAAACTTTCCAACTGGTAGGCCCAAAAACCCAATCCGGGGCCGGTGCTGTATACCCTTGGACCATCGATCATTCCGGCGTCTACCATGTCGGCATAGGTCAAGACATCGGTAGTAGCGGTTTGGGGATCACGGGTAGTGGTGACACCATAGGCCAAATTGGCGGCATACATCCAGACCTGTTCTTTGTGAATGCCCCAATTGGGCCACATATGGGCATGGGTATCCACAAAACCGGGCAACAAGGTTTTCCCGGTGACATCAATTTCTTGGGTTCCCTTGGGAGCGTTCAAACTCCCCGAGGCACCCACCGCTTTAATGCGATTGTTCTCGATCAGAATATCACCGTTTTCAATAACTTCCTTGCCTTTCATGGTGATGATACGACCGCCTTTTAAGAGCAAATTGCCTTTAGGGATGTCTTTTTTATATTTGACCGTAATCTTATACTCTTCGGCCTTGAACTTTGGGTATTTGTCGTCTACTTTTGTATCAACCTTCGTAGAATCTTTTTTGGTATCCAGTTCATCCAAGACTTTTTCCTTCTCTTTTTTCTTTAGGACCTCCAGACTGTCATTGTACTTTTTCCCTTCCGCCAAGTCATATTTAAAATGGCTAGAACCAAGCGACCACTGTACTTTTTTGCTATCGGAAGACCAAATGGGAAACTCCCCTCCCATTATGGTCAATTTCATGGCCGGAAATGCAGACTCCTCGGCCTTGGCGAGCGAAATAGTCGGCGTTTTTCCATAGCGGGGAATATCCGAAACATAGATATCATTATTGATTTTGGCAAGGACCGATTTTCCATCGGGGGAAATACGTACCAAATCCGGTTTTGAAGACTTATCCTTATCGTCGTCGGCCTTATCCATAGGAAGCAGACTGTGGTCTTCCAAAATATCCTGGGAGCCATAGGTTTCAATGCCCTTTAGTTTAAGGTGTTCTTTTTCATCGGTGCCGTCCCAGCGAATTGACAAGAGCCCCTTTTCAGAATTGCTCAAATAAATTCGGTCATCAATCTTCGTAAAATGGGGCATTTGTCTCCCCTTCGATTTGTCGATGAAGGTGATGGCACCGCCGTTGCTACTGATCCACACCAAATCTTCCGAAAGCATATCCGAAGTAGTATCCATCTGGTTCTGGAAGGTCTGCACGCTCCCTCGGTGAAAAGCGATGCGATTTGAATAGTACGACCATTCAGGAAGGGTATACATACCCGGTTCTTGAGTCAATTGCACAGCTTTGGGTTTACCATCCACATTTATCTTGTACAGATGACCGCCACCATTTCTCCAAGTGGTAAAGACCAAATATTTCCCATCAGGGGACCATGCGGGTTGGGCCTCGAGAAAATCATTTTCCGTTACTCGTTTGGGGGTTCCGTTGGGGAAGTCCATAATGTAAAGGCGGTTCAAAGCCGTAAATGCCAATTTTGAACCGTCAGGGGAAGGTTTTGCATCACGGATTTGGGTCACCAAGGCCTCAACCTCATCTTTGACGGGATATTTAAAGGCCAAACGCGGGCCGAGATCTAAATTCATATCAACAGAAAATGGAATCTCGACCGCCGAATTGCCTTCCAGCGAAATGGAGTATATTTTCCCTCCATAGGAAGCAATGAGATTTTTATTATCGGGCGTAAACGACATTGCCGGCAAAACGCCCAGGGGTGCTATGGATTCCTGTTCATCACGCTGAACCGGGTAGGCCAACCAACGCTCTTCACCTGAACTTAAATTACGTAAGATAAGTCCGGTTTTTTCTTCAAATCGAGTTCCATAGACCAGCCATTTACCGTCCGAAGAAAGGGTGGGGGTAAACGCGGATCCATATCTTGAGGTGATGACAGCCATATCGCCATCGACCATATCATAAGTGCCTATTTGGTATTGTGGCAACTGGGCATTGTAGTTCCAAGCACTTTTGCGTTGCGAGAAATAGAGCAGTTTGCCATCGGCACCGAACGCCGGATCTATCAATTTTATATCTTCTGGGGTATCGACCAACTGACTGCCAGAACCGCCTTCTTTCGAATAAATATGGGGTTTTATGTTCCGCCGCCCTTTTACGCCAACTATATAATCACCGTCCGGTGTCCATTCCGCCGAAAAGAAATTATGCTTTTTTTCTTTGGTTATCTGTTTGGTTTCCTTGGTCTGCAAGTCCATCGTCCAAATATTATCGGAGCCGCTTTTGTCGGAAATAAAGGCCAGTAACTTTCCATCGGGACTGTACCGTGGATGAACATCGTAGGGCATTCCCGTAGAAATAGGTACCGCTTTTCCTCCCGTTATGGGCAGGGTATACAAATCGCCCATTAAGTCAAAAACGATTGTTTTCCCATCCGGACTTACATCCAAGGAGATCCAAGTGCCTCTATCTGTGGTAAACGAAACGTTTCGATCGGGCTCCAAAGGCAATTCCTCTGTTGCCTTTTTATGGGTTATCGTGTCTTTTTGGTCTTGTGGAAAAGTTGTGAAAGCAGTTAAGATAGCGGTAAAGAATAGGGCTTTTGAGCGTGCGGATATTTGCATTGAAACTATGGTTTAGTCATTGATATGCTAAATATAGCCAATACTTTAATTTGCTGGGTATAGTTTTTATGGGATAGCAAGAAACTGGAAAACTTTTAGATACCGATCTTTAATTTTTTTTCGATTGCGACAATCATGGAATTGGCGATATCTTTTCCCGTGGCATTTTCTATGCCTTCCAGGCCCGGAGAAGAATTTACCTCCAATAAAAGCGGCCCTTTGTTTGAGCGAATGATATCAACTCCCGCAACGGCAAGGTTGAGCACTTTGGCGGCCTTTAGGGCGAGTTTTTTCTCTTCTGACGTTATTTTGATCATCGAAGCCGTACCTCCTTGGTGAATATTGGCCCTAAATTCCCCTTTTTCGGCCTGTCGCTGCATAGAAGCAACGACTTTTCCGTTCACGACAAAACAGCGAATATCCTGTCCGTTCGCTTCCTTTATGAACTCCTGCACCAATATGTTCGTTTGCACACTTTTGAAAGCATTTATAACGCTTTCTGCCGCTTTGTTGGTTTCTGCCAGTACCACCCCTTTTCCTTGGGTACTTTCCAAAAGTTTAATGATCAAGGGTGCGCCATTTACCATTTTTATGAGGTCCTTGGTATCCATAGGGGATTTCGCAAAGCCCGTAATAGGGATATGTATATCATTCTTGGAGAACAATTGAGAGGCAAAGAGTTTGTCACGTGATTGCGCAATGGCTTCCGCAGAGTTCAAACAATACACCCCAAGATTATCGAACTGACGTAACAAAGCGCAGCCATAAAATGTAACCGCAGGTTTTATTCTCGGGATAATGGCATCAAATTCATTCAGGATGTTCCCTCCCCGATATCTAATTTCAGGTGAATGCGCATCGAGCTTCATGTAGGCATGTTCCACATTCAAAAATACAATCTCATGACCACGGGCCGTAGCAGCCTCCATGAGCCTTATATTGCTGTATAACTCAGGATTACTTGCGAGAAGCGCGAGCTTCAAACCCGTTTTTTCCCTGATAAATGAGGAATACTTGCCCGTTACGTCCGCATCCGTATAGCTTTTTAGAAGATACGTTTCTGCCGGGTTTACAATATATCGTTGGTTTAAGGCCTCCCTACCCAACAGCATCCTAAATTCCATCGCATCCCTATTGGCCAAAGTCAATTCAATATCAAAAGTACTGGTCCCCAATTTTACGGGAACTTTTATAACCAAGCGCTCTTCGGAAATACCCGAAGAACTCTTGACGGTACGGCGATCTACCAATTTAGCCTCACACTCTACAGAAATACTTCGATTTTCCTGTAAAGGATTGACCTCAAACTTTACCCATTCATGGGCTCCTCTATGCACTATTTTGATATTTGCCGCCTGTATGGAAGAGGTTTTTGCCCCAGAATCTACGCGTGCCTTAATTGCAGGTATACCCAAGGTTTCGAATACGCACCATTCTTCACTTCCAATAATTTCCAAATTGTTGCTCTTTGCTTTTTTCTCCAAAATAATAGGGTTTGCCCAAAACCTAGGTATAGGGTTACATTATTAAAATGTTACCGTTTAAACATTTCTTTCTGTTTCCTGAAACTTTTAAATTCGACCATATGGCCGTTGGGATCCTGAATAAAAAAGGAAACATGCTCACCGGTCTGGTCCTTTAGAAAGGTGACCTCAGTTGTGATTTCATATTCGGATCCCATCAATCTATGATAAATTCGGTCCCAAGTATCTCGGTCCACGATGACTCCAAAGTGAAACGACGGCAGGACAGAATCTTCAAACTTGTAGGACCGATATGCAAAATTGAACTCTCCCGACTTCGTAAATGTGATCTGGTTCCCAAATAGGTCAATATCCAACCAACGGGAATTATGCCGACCGAGAGCCGCCCCTATCACATCTACATAAAAATCTTCTGTTTTGCTGATGCTGCGGCAGGGCAATGACAGATGAAAAGGCGCTGTTTTCATAATGGTCAGTAGTTTATATATAGTCTCCCTAAATTAAAACATTACTCAATTCATGGGATGTATTTTCTAAAAAACATTATTTCTTCCTCAACTCGAACAAGTCCTTTCTTCTATCCTTTAAGTTCCGAACTGCGCCAAATTGATTAAGTTCCCGCAACAGATCAATATCCACATCGGCAATCAATATCATTTCAGTATTCGGTGTAGCTTCCGCCTTAATACCATTTGTTGGAAATGAAAAGTCGCACGGTGTAAATACCATGGATTGTGCAAACTGGATATCCATATTATGCACATTGGGCAAGTTGCCCACACTACCTGCAATTGCCACATAACATTCATTCTCTATGGCCCTGGCCTGCGCACAGTTGCGCACCCTAGAGTACCCGTTCTGTGTATCTGTCAAGAAAGGAATGAACAGAATATCCATTCCTTCATCTGCCAGAATACGGCTCAGTTCAGGAAACTCGGAGTCGTAACATATTAGGATGCCTATTTTTCCGCAATCGGTATCAAAAGCTTTTAATTGGTTTCCGCCCTGCATGCCCCAAACTTTGGCCTCGTCGGGCGTTACGTGTAATTTTTCATAGCGCTCCATACTCCCATCCCTTCTGCACAAATAACCTACATTGAACAAACGGCCTTCAATTACTTCGGGCATACTTCCCGTTATAATATTTATGTTATAGGAAATTGAAAACTCGGAGAATTTTTGAACAATTGACTGCGTATGATTTGCCAACTCACGAATCGCGTCCGCGGTGGATAAATGATTGTTCCCTGCCATCAATGGCGCATTGAAAAACTCTGGAAAAAGTGCAAAGTCAGACCGATATCCCGAAACGGCATCTATAAAATATTCCGCTTGCTGCAATAGCTCGTCCAAATCCCTATAAGGCCTCATTTGCCATTGAATAAGTCCCAGCCTGATAATAGTCTTTTTTGTGGCCGCTTTTTTTGATGGTTTTTGATAATAAATATTGTCCCACTCCATCAAAATGGCAAAATCGTTGGAAGCCGCATCACCTTCCAAATACCCCATCATTACTTTAGCTGGGTGAAAATCATTGGAAATTTGAAAATTGAGAACGGGATCCTCAATTTCCTTTCTTCGAACTTTGGCGATATATTCCTTGGGCGTTAGGGAATCGGCATGTTTATGGAAGTTGGGCATTCTGCCCCCAAAAACAATACTTTTCAGATTCAACTTTTCGCAAAGTTCCTTTCTATAATCATACAACCTACGTCCCAATCGGAGTCCACGAAATTCGGGTTTGATAAATACATCAATCCCATAAAGAACATCTCCGTCCTTGGTATGCGTACTAAAAGAGTAGTCCCCCGTAATGTCCTTGTAGGTATGGTTGTCCTCAAAATCATCATAGTTTACTATGATAGATAAAGCACAGCCGGCCAATTGACCATTGATCTTTATGACCACCTGACCTTCTGGAAACTTGTTTGTCAAAGCCTTAATTTGACTCTCCCTCCAATAAGATTCAGGCATATTCAAGTAAGACGACAACATGGCCGCTTTCAATTCTTGATAGTCCTCAAGGTCCAAAAACTTTAACTCGATGTTTTCTATTTCTTCAATCTTCATGTCCTCAAAAGTATTTTAAGTGTATGCACTTCACGTGAGTGTGGAGCATCAAAAATTACATTCGAAAGTAAATCAAAGAAAAACTCAACCGAGTGCAGTGAAATAATAATAAGAAGAACTTTTGGTAGAAACTAATTTCACCCGTTTCTTAAGTGTTAATCCTCATCCTCGGCTTCTTCTTCCGGCATGTCTTCCGGATCTTGAACGGCCTCTGGATCATTGTCATCAAAGTCTTCATAATCCTCTTCATCGTAGTTGGCCATGGTTACCTCCAACTTCGTGCTGATCTTTACCAGGTATTTGGTATCCTCAGTAGTTACTTCAACAGCTTCGATACGCTCACCTTGCGCATTTTTAAACGATATGATGTTTCTGTCATCATAGCCATCAGGATATTTTTCCACTAAAAGTTTAAGTACTTCAGGGGTTAGTTTCTTAAAATCTACAATGACTCTTTTTAAGTTCTCCATAATACAATTACATGTCTAAAAGGTAAGCAAAAATTAGGGGCGCAACAATAGTCGCATCACTTTCAATAATATATTTTGGGGTATTGATATCCAATTTTCCCCAGGTTATCTTCTCATTCGGAACCGCACCTGAATAGGACCCATAACTGGTGGTACTATCGCTAATTTGGCAAAAATAGCTCCAGAATGGCGTATCGGTACGTTCCATATCCTGATAAAGCATTGGCACCACACAAATAGGGAAATCCCCGGCAATTCCTCCCCCGATTTGAAAGAATCCAATTCCGTTTTTGGAATTGTCAGTATACCAATCGGCCAAGAAGGTCATGTATTCAATACCTGATTTCATGGTGCTTGCCTTTAATTCGCCTTTTAATACGTAGGATGCGAAAATATTTCCCATGGTACTATCTTCCCAACCTGGGCAGATAATGGGCAGATTTGTTTCCGCGGCGGCGTACATCCAAGAATCTTTCAAATCTATTTCATAATGTTCTTCCAATACTCCTGAAAGCAACATTTTGTACATAAACTCATGTGGAAAATAACGTTCCCCAGCTTCTTCTGCATCTTTCCAAATCTTATAAATGTGCTTTTGCAATCTACGAAAAGCCTCTTCCTCTGGTATACAGGTATCCGTTACACGATTTAGGCCTTTTTCCAATAAATCCCATTCATCTTGAGGCGTAAGATCTCTATAATTTGGGACTCTTTTATAATGTGAGTGAGCCACGAGGTTCATTATATCTTCCTCAAGATTGGCACCCGTGCAAGAAACGATCTGTACTTTATCTTGCCTGATGATCTCCGCGAAAATTTTACCTAGTTCGGCGGTACTCATTGCACCTGCCAAGGAAACAAGCATTTTTGCCCCCTTGTTCAATTGCTCCTCGTAGCCTTTAGCCGCGTCAACCAACGCGGCAGCATTGAAATGAAGGTAATATTTTTGAATAAAATTGGAAATGGCTCCTTTAGTCTTCGTCATCTTCAAATTTTGAATTATTAGAGCCAGATTTATACTCTATATCATAGGTGTTATCATACACATCGTCTACTGCCTCGCCCATAAATTTATAGCTTAGCATCTTATAATACAATTTTGCTGCTAAAAAGTCAGCAGATTTATCGGAAGGATTTGGACAAAGTTCCATAATATCAAAACCCACCACATTTTTTTCCTCAAACACTTGCTTTAAAAACTCCAAGGTCTCGTACCAGAATAGTCCGCCTGGTTCGGGAGTACCGGTTGAAGGCATAATGGATGGATCCAAAGCGTCCAAATCAAAGGTGATGTACACATTGTTGGACATAAGTTCAATTACTTTATCGCCCCAATATTCATCATTCACCATATCATGGGCAAAGAAAGTTTTTTCTTCATCCATAAACGTTTTTTCAATGGCATCCATACTTCGAATCCCAACTTGAATAAGATTGGTGGTCTGGCTGGCTTCGTGCATGGCGCAGGCGTGATTATATTTTGACCCATTGTATGATTCTCTCAGGTCAGCATGCGCATCAATATGCAATACCGTCAAGTTATCAAAACATTCATTAAAAGCCCTAATGGTACCAATTGAAACAGAATGTTCGCCGCCAAAAAGGGTCACAAACTTGTTTCGTTTTATATACTCCTTTGTGATTTTGTGCACGGCATTGACCATTGCTTCAGGAGATTTATTCTCAGTTAGCGGTTCGGCCAAATGTATGCCCTGTTCAAAAACTTCGGTCCCTGTTTCAATGTCATACATCTCCATGTTCTCCGAAGCTTCCAAAAACGCTTCAGGCAGCTTTGTCCGCACCTTTTATCCATGTGCTGGTCCCATCATAAGGCACTGGTATCAAAATAACCTTTGCCGTTTCCAAATTTGCGAATTCGTCGGAAATACCGGCGTAATTCCTAGTTGTACTCATATCCTAAAATTTTAAGCAAGTCTTCTGCCTTTTGTTGTGCACTAAATAATTCAGTCTTAATATTTCCCTCTGCATCCTTATCTATTAGGATGTGTTTTGGTTGCGGAATCAAACAATGTTGCAATCCGCCATAACCTCCAATGGTCTCTTGGTATGCCCCTGTGTTAAAAAAGCCAATATATAAAGGTTTGTCCTTTTTATATCTGGGAAGGTATATAGCGTTCATGTTCTGTTCACTGTTGTAATAGTCGTCACTATCACATGTGAGGCCTCCCAAAAGGACCCGTTCATATTCATCTAGCCAACGATTTACTGGCAGCATAATAAAACGTTTATTGATTGCCCACGTGTCTGGTAGGGTGGTAATGAAAGACGAGTCGATCATATTCCATTTTTCCCGATCGTTCTGTTGTTTCTGATATAAAATTTCATAAATGGCCCCACCACTCTCACCTACGGTAAAGCTACCAAATTCTGTGAAAATATGAGGCACGGGCACATCAGCTTCGTTACAGGCAATTTTGATCTGATTAATGATCTCATCGATCATGTACTGATAGTCATAATCAAAAGCCAATGAGTTTTTAATGGGGAAGCCGCCACCAATATTCAAGCTGTCCAGCGATGGACAGATTTTCTTTAATCGCACATATACCTTCAAACATTTTACCAATTCGTTCCAGTAATAGGCATTATCACGAATACCCGTGTTGATGAAAAAATGAAGCATTTTAAGCTCAACCTTGTCATTGTCCTTTATCTGGTTGTCATAAAACGGGACAATATTTTTATACCCAATTCCTAGGCGCGATGTATAAAACTCGAACTTTGGCTCTTCTTCGGATGCGATTCGGATGCCCACCTTAAACGTATCCTTGATAGATTCGGATAGCAGATCAATCTCTTCATAATTGTCAATAATGGGAATACAGTTCTGATGGCCCCCATTGATGAGGTTTGCGATATTCTCAATGTACTGATCCCGTTTGAACCCGTTACAGATTACATAGGTATCATCTTTTATCTTACCTGTTCTTTTAAGTTTTTCTACAATATTTATGTCAAAGGCAGATGACGTCTCAATATGTATGTCATTTTTAAGGGCCTCGTTCATCACATGTTGAAAATGCGAACTTTTGGTACAATAACAGTATTGATACCTTCCTTTATAATCATGCTTTTCAATGGCATTCGCAAACCAGTTTTTCGCCCTTCCTATATTTTCAGAAATTTTGGGCAAATACGTAAATTTCAATGGGCTTCCATATTTCTCAACAAGGTCCATTAATGGAATATTGTGAAATCTCAGATATTCATTATCCAGGGTGAATTCTTCTTGAGGGAAAAAATAGGTTTGATCAATAAGATCAATGTACTTAGTATTCATTAAACAGGTTTGATGTATTAAGGAATCTTTCTAATTTGTGTATTATACATTCATGATAAAGGCTTATAAACATATCCTATATCAGATTTCTATGTTTAGTGAGGGCAAAATGAATGTAGTTTTTGAAGGAATAACAATTGAGGATATACCGGAAAGAAACCCGTTATTGGATTTTCCGGTAACAAATAACATCAACCTCATCTCATATTGCATATTGTTGTCTTAAATGCTAGCACAAATGAAAAGAAAAAAATTTAAAAAACAAGAGTAACAGCCAATTTTTAGACAAAGTAGGTAATAGGCGAGCCACTATTGTTATTTGAAAGTTAAAAATAATTATAACCTATTGATTTAAAATGATTTAATATCTATTTTTAAAAACTGAACAGTTTATCATGAAAAGGAAAAAAATTACCCTCTGGCCTATATTGATATTAAGTCTTGGCTTTTCTTTATTGCTTAAGGCTCAAATACCCTCAAATGTGTATCATTCCATTGAGAAAAACGGCATGAAAAACACAACCCATGAACTGAAAATTGACGATGATTACCTCATATATTCAATATTCGAAACCAACCCAGCGGTATTTATCAAGACCGTAGGTGGATTTTATACTTCGCAAAATAATCAACTTGTGGTAAAACTTGAATTCAATTCAAATTATGAAAATGATGCCTTGGCCGAGTTGAAAATTCCATATACTATCAAGGGTGATCAACTGGAGTTACAATTTGCAAGTCCCCTTCGTTTCAAGAAGTCTTTAAATAAAAAACAAGACCTCGACGGAGCATGGCTTTTTGCAACAAGAGGCCCTGATACCGGACAGGAACGTCGCGGTGATGACAATCCCAGGAAAACTCTAAAATTTTTAAAAGATGGCTATTTTCAATGGATAGCCTATAACACGGAAACAATGGAGTTTTCAGGAACGGGTGGAGGCACTTTTACCTCAAAAGATGGAGTTTATATCGAAAACATACAGTATTTCTCAAGAGACAATGCGCGCGTGGGAGCCTCCTTAAATTTCAACTACGAATTGAAAGATACCGACTGGCACCATACGGGCAAGAACAGTAAAGGTGAGCCTATGTACGAAATTTGGGCGAGGCGGGAATGATGTGTTAGGTAAATTAAATCCTTTGCAAATAACCTTGGTACTTTAACTCTAAAAATTACCTCATCAGCCCCGAAAACTTGCGAGTTTTATATCTAATGCATAGAGTATTTTGTGGCCTCACCAGGAATCGAAGCTTTTTCCTTGAGCCCTTTATTATGAAGTGGCGATTTTTTCTATTTTACAATGTTAGCGATTTGCAACTTTTTTATTGCCCCAATATTCAATGGAAAATATCATCTTTTAATCTCCTGTACAATTTACTTCCCGTTAAAAAAAATCATCACCGCTATTACGATTACAATAATCGAAATCGAAATCGTAACATCTACCCAACTGTAACTGCTTTTGTTTTTCATTTTCTCCTCTACCGTAATTGCTCCAAAGGTAAGGTTGACAATCTGCTCCCTATCCGGTGCTTTGGTCAGCAAACTTACCACGACCAAGAATATGAGGCAGAATAAAAAGAACCAAGCCCCAAAACTGAGAAAATTCATGGCCCCTAGGTGAAATAAGATTCCATTCGGGTCCAAATTCCCTTTTATCAATTCCAACGCAATTCTAAAGAAAGCCACCACAATTCCCATGATCAGGGTTGCGAACGCACCGGTCGCATTAATTCGCTTATAGAAAATCCCTAAAATAAACACAGCGGTTATCGGCGGTGCAATATAGGCCTGTACACTTTGAAGATACTCGTACAGAACGCCGGATATATTGGCCATGATAGGTATCCATATAATCCCGACAATAACCACAAAAACCGTAGCAATCTGTCCGGTACGCACCAATTTCCTTTCGGGAGCATTGGGTCTTAGCTTCTTATAGATATCCACCGTAAACAGGGTTGAACAGGAGTTGAATACGGAGGCCAAGGAACTCATCAAGGCAGCCAATAATCCTGCAGCTACCAATCCACGCAAACCAGAAGGCAAAAGATTGCTCATCAACACAGGAAAAGCCTCATCTGGGCTGTCCCATTGCAGTTCCCCTCTCATTTTTAAGGTCAATGCGATAATTCCGGGAATCAAGAACAAAAAGACCGGCAATAATTTCAATAATGCCCCAAAAATGGTTCCGCGTCGTCCTTCTTTGATATTCCTTGCAGTTAGTGTGCGCTGAACAATATACTGATCCGTACACCAGTACCATATACCCACAATGGTACTGGTAATGAATAAAGATGGCCAAGGAAAATCGGGATCCGTAGCGGGTCTCCACATGTTAAAATATTCTGGGCCCAAGGTCTCCTGCATACTTCCCCAACCTCCAACTTTATCCAGACCAATATAGGTGAGTACGGCCGCTCCTATGATCAAAAGCACCGCTTGTAAGGTTTCCGTATAGACTACGGCGCGCATGCCTCCCAATACTGTATAGATTCCGGTCAAGATCACTGTAGCGATCGCCCCTGTCCAAAAGTCGATTCCCAAAAGTGCTGCTACCACTACCCCTCCGGCATATATGGTGACGGAAATTTTTGTGAGAACATAAGCGGCTATGGAGAAAACGGACAATACCCATCTAGACCTGGCATCAAAACGTTTCTCTAGAAATTCCGGCATCGTAAACACACCACTACGGGCATAAAAGGGCAAAAATACCCAGCCCAAAATCAATACGACCCATGCCTGTATCTCATATATCAATAAGGGTAACTTATCACTGGCACCAGTTCCTGCAAGACCTACCACATGCTCCGACCCTATGTTCGAAGCGAAAATAGAGGCCCCTACCACAAACCAGCCTACATTTCTTCCGGCTAAGAAATAATCTTCAGTATTCTCTTCCTTTTTTCTGATGACCCAAATCGCAATTGCGATCAGGATTAAAAAATATAATGTTATACTGATCCAGTCTAATGTGTCCAATGGCTGCATGGTGGTGGTTTATTTGGTAGAAAACTTAAAAGTAGTTTTAGTCGAATACCTATCTCCGGGTTTTAAGGTTACGGATGGAAATTCCGGTTGGTTGGGCGAATCGGGATAGTGTTGTGTCTCCAAACAAAAACCCGATCTATGGGCATACGTCCCGCCATTGGGCGCTGGTAAGGTGCCATCCAAGAAGTTCCCGGTGTAAAATTGAATACCGGGCTCGTCAGTAAGCACTTCCAAAGTTCTTCCCGTTTCGGGATGATAGGCCATGGCAACCGACCTATAACCTGCAGTTTGATTGTTCAAGACCCAGCAATGGTCGTAACCGCCTCCTAGTTTTATTTGTTCGTTGTCCGCATCTATTTCCTTGCCTATTACTTTCGCTTCCCTAAAATCAAAAGGAGTTCCTTCTACTGGAGCCAACCTCCCCGTAGGTATTAAACCTCCATCTACCGGAATAAATTTATCCGCATTTATTTCTAAGACATGATCTAAAATGGTTTTTGAAAAATCCCCGGATAAATTAAAATAAGAATGTTGGGTCAAATTCACCACGGTCGTCTTATCCGTCTGGGCCTCGTATAGCACGTCCAAACTGTTATCCTTATTCAGCGTATAGGATATCGTAGTGGTCAAATTGCCAGGAAAACCTTCTTCCATATCAGCACTTAGGTACGTAAGTATCAATTTTACGGAATCATCTCCTTCCTCTGTTCTGGCATCCCAAACTTTTTTATCAAACCCTTGCAAGCCGCCGTGAAGGCTATTCTCTCCATTGTTCTTTGCCAAAGTATATTCAGTTCCGTCCAAACTAAACTTCCCTTTGGCAATTCTATTTCCGTACCTGCCGATAAGGGCCCCAAAATATGGATTTTCCTTTTCATACTGTTCAATAGAATCGAATCCCAATACTACATTATCCATTTTGCCAGATTTGTCAGGGGTACGGAGTGAGGTTATTCTACCACCATATGTGATGACATCTACTCGAATACCTTTTTTATTTTCCATGGTGTATTTAGCGACTTTTTCGCCAGCAGTCGTGGTGCCAAAATCACTTTCGGTGATACTTACCAATTTTTCAATCTCTTGAGGTTGTCCATTTTCTTGGCTTTTTTTGCTGTCCCTACAAGCTAAATTTACCGTTATAATGGCAAGAATTAGGGCTGCAAAGAAAGGTGTATTGAATGTTTTCATAATTGGGATATTTACATATTATGTTGAAATAAATGATAATAGGCTTCATTGGCATTCAGTTGGTCCTTGAACTGCCTAACGGTGGTATTCTTATCTATTACAACAAGCTCTATACCGGCCATCTCGGCAAAGTCCTCGATGAACTCTGTAGTTACCGCTTGACTGTACACCGTATGATGGGATCCACCAGCCAATATCCATGCGGTTGCGGCAATTTCCAAATCCGGTTTCGCATCCCAAAGAACGCGTGCCACGGGCAGTTTGGGTAATTCTCCCATTGGCTTAACCGCCTCTACTTCATTGACAATCAATCGAAAACGATTTCCCAGATCTACTAAGGACACATTAATTGCAGGGCCGGCAGGAGCATTGAAAACCAAACGCACCGGATCTTCCTTGCCACCGATGCCCAATGGATGTACTTCGCAAGAAGGCTTATTATCTGCGATCGAAGGACAAATTTCCAACATATGAGACCCCAAGACGTACGCCTTTTGCGGCATAAAATGATAGGTATAATCTTCCATGAAAGATGTTCCGCCTACCAATCCAACAGCCATTACTTTCATCGCACGCAGTAATGCGGCGGTCTTCCAATCGCCTTCCGCACCAAAACCGTAACCATCGGCCATAAGGCGTTGTGTAGCAATTCCCGGCAACTGTTTCAATTCACCTAGGTTTTCAAATGTATCGGTGAAGGCATTGAAGCCACCTTCTTCCAAAAAGGCGCGCAGACCCAGTTCTATTTTTGCCGCATCTTTAAGCGATTGTCTTTTGCTGCCTGAAGCGGATAGCTCGTCCATCAGGTTATAGTCCGATTCGTATTTTTCAACCAACGAATTTACCTGGGCATCTGATAATTTATTGATGTTCTTTACCACATCCGAAGAATCATAACCGTTTACAGAAAATCCGAAACGAAGTTGGGCTTCCACTTTGTCCCCATCGGTTACGGAAACTTCACGCATATTGTCACCGATACGTGCGACTTTCAAGTTTTGAAATTCATTCCAACCTAAAGCCACCCTTATCCAATTTCCTATCTTGTTCTGAATACGTTCTTCTTCCCAATGGCCCACAATAATCTTGCGTTTTTTTCGCATACGGGTCATCATATGTCCAAATTCACGGTCCCCATGAGCGGATTGATTCAAATTCATAAAATCCATATCAATGGTCTCCCACGGCACTTCTGCATTAAATTGGGTATGTAAATGGCATAAAGGCTTGGTTAGTATCGATAAACCTTTAATCCACATTTTGGCGGGTGAAAAGGTGTGCATCCACGTGATGATACCGATACATTCCTTACTAGCACTGGCCTCTTGGCAAACATCCGTTATCTCATTGGGCGTCTTCACCGTTGGTTTATATACAATCTTTACTGGAATATGTGCAGAAGCATTGAAACCTTCCACAATCTTTTGCGAATTCTTCGCTACCTGCGCCAAGGTTTCGGGCCCATACAAATGTTGACTTCCGGTCACAAACCATATCTCCTTATCCGTCATCGCTCTGCTCATAATTCTGCTATTAATTTATTGTCCATAGTAGGCATTTTTACCATGCTTACGTTCGTAATGTTTTTTGATCAAAGAGTCCTTTAATCTTTGTGCATCCGGGTTAATTTGTAATGTTAGGTATGCCATTTGCGCAATGGTCTCTAACACCTTGCTATTGTATACCGCCTTGGCAGCGGTTTTCCCCCATGCAAATGGACCGTGGTTCCCTATCAGTACCATTTCCACTTCTCCTGATGACAATCCGCGTTCCTCAAAACAATCCAAGATCTGTATACCGGTATTGTGTTCGTAATTGCCTTCTATTAAACTATCCTTCATGGGCTGTGCGCAAGGGATATCCATCGTTAAATGATCCGCATGGGTAGTTCCAAATATGGGAATGTCCCGTTGTGCCTGAGCCCAAGCCACAGAATAAGTAGCGTGGGTATGGGCAATACCACCGATATGTGCCCAATTTTTATACAGAAAAGCATGGGTCTTGGTATCTGATGAAGGTCTCATAGTTCCTTCGATTACATTATTATCATAATCAAGAATAACGATATCCTCAGGTTTTAGCTTTTCATAAGGAATTCCACTTGGTTTAATGGCAAAAACGCCATTATCCCTATCTGCGGCACTTACATTTCCAAAGGTATAGATAACCAATCCGAGCGCGTTCAACTCAATGTTCGCTTCGAAACATTCCTGTTTCAACTGGCTGTATTTTGAAGTCATTTCAGTTCTTTTTTAGTGTACTTTCCATAAACTGTCCCAAGTTTTCGTAGGATTTTATCAAACGCTCATATTCGCTTACCACTTTTGGCTGTGGAAGGTATTCCGCTTCGTAGTCACTTCCCATTTGCTTACTCGCCGCTATCACATTTGGATAAATGCAAGCGGCAACAGCGGCATAGATTGCCGCTCCCAATGCCGGGGCTTGGTCGGACTCCGCTACTTTTATGGGCATATTCATAACATTGGCCAAGGTCTGCATGATAAAGGGTGATTTTCTAGCAACACCTCCGATACCAACCACGGACTCTATTTTGATGCCTTCTTGCTGAAACCTATCGGCTATTTTCTTGGAGCCGAAACATATGGCGTTGATCAAAGCCTTAAAAATATGGGGCGCTTTTGAACCCAGTGATAAATTTGAGATGGCACTTTTCAGATTTTGGTCGGCATCCGGTGTCCTTCGCCCGTTGATCCAATCCAACGCTGTTGGTACACTCTCCGATAAAGGGATTGCTTCTGCGGCATCGGATAATTTACGTATAAAATCACTTTCTATTTCGTTCTTCAAATCTTCCTTTTGTTGGTCCGATAAGATATCGGAAGTCATGACCAAATTGTTCACCGGCCAGGACAATACGTCCTTGAACCAGGCCAAAAGGTCACCAAAAGCCGACTGACCCGCTTCCAACCCAATTAATCCCGGAATTACTGAACCGTCTACTTGACCACATATACCTTTAATGGTCTTGCCGTTCACATCCGACTCTTTGGCGACTATGATATCACAGGTAGAAGTACCCATGACCCGTACCAAGGCGTTCTCATCGATTTTGGCACCTACAGCACCAGAATGTGCATCGAATGTGCCAACTGCTACTAACGTATCCGTGGTAAGTCCTAATTTATTGGCCCATTCAGCACTCAGGTGGCCGGCCACCTCATCAGATGTATAGGTTTCATCGTACAAACGATCCCGTAAATCCGCAGTATATGGATGTAATAGACCAAGAAATTCCTTGGAAGGAAGTCCGCCCCAACTCTCATGCCACATGGCCTTATGCCCTGCCGCACAGCGGCTTCGTTTAAATGTCTTTAAATCTTTGTTTTCAATAAGAAGGTAGGTCATCAGATCGCAATGCTCCATCCAAGTGTATGCCTCTTTTTGCACAGCCTTATCCTCTTCTACTACGTGGGCGATTTTTGCCCAGAACCATTCCGACGAGTAAATTCCACCTACATATTTGGTATAGTTTTCACCACCCCATGTAACAGCCAATTCATTAATTTTTTCAGCCTCGGCAATGGAGGTATGGTCTTTCCAAAGCACCATCATCGCATTTGGGTTTTCGGTAAACCCTTCAACCGTTGCCAAAGGCATTCCATCTTTTGCAACAGGTACAGGAGATGATCCAGTGGTGTCTATACAAATGGCCTTTATTGCCGAAGGTTCAATTTTTCCTTTTGAAACTACTGTGGCAATGGTGTGTTCCAATCCCTCGATATGATCCAAAGGGTGTTGCCGAAACTGGTTGATGGCCGGGTCGCAATACATTCCTTTTTTCCATCTTTTATACCAATGTACGGCAGAGGTAATTTCCTTCCCATTTGTTGAATCTATAAGTACCGCCCTAACGGAATCTGTACCATAATCCAAGCCTATAACGTATGACCTTTCCAATTTTTACTTTTCTATTATTTTATTGAGCTATCCAACCAAACCTTCATTTTACCAACTCCACGATTGGACCACGCATAATATGGAATAGCCTTAAAGTTCTCATTATTAATCGTATTGACACCTCCTAAAAGGTCATCTTCCATGTCCACCTGAAAATTCTTATTTGAAGGCATTTTTATCCCATCGAAATTATCTTTATTGTCAATTTCTTCAATTGCATAGACCAGAGGTCCATATTCCAAAGCGATTTTCCCTCTATTCTCAACAACTTTATCTGATGTTTCTACCATGCGTACTTCCATTGGAAACTTAATTTCAATACTACTTCCGTCTACTTTGTCTCCTGACAGTGTCACGTATCCATCAAAAGAATTTACTACTTGTTTTTTACCGTAAATGTGCACCTCTACCTTATCCGATACAGTACTTACATAATCATAAAGCCCCCCAGGTAGAACTTGATTGCTAGCCCAACCTGGAATGCGCAATTTCAGATTGAAATCAGTGCCCATACTCGCTTTCACATCTATCTGCACATTACCGTTCCATGGATAATTGGTCTTTTGTCTTATTTCAATTTTATTTCCGGGCAAATCGATAATGGCGTCATTGGAAGCGTATAGATTCACATAAATATCATGGCCATTCTTAGCATATATAAGTCCTGGTAATGATGGTATGAAACGGACTAAGTTTGTTGGACAGCAAGAACAATCGAACCAAGATTTTCTGGTTGCCGCCCCTTGGTTAAATTTATATTTACCATCAGATTCCAGCGCATTTGGGTAAAAGAATTCCGTACCGCTTAATGAAAGCCCAGAAATCAGCCCATTATAAAGTGTCCTTTCAATGACATCGTAATATTTAACATCCCCTGATAGGTTAAACATTCTATGATTCCAATATACATCACCAATAGAGGCACATGTTTCATTATAAGCCGTTAAATTGGGCAGCTCATAGTTCTCTCCGAAAGCCTCCCCTTCGTGTTTGGCACCAATACCACCTGTCAGATACATTTTTTTCTCTACCATATTGTTCCATAAACTATCAATGGCTTTATGATAGGCCGTATCGTTTTTTAAGGCGGCAACATCCGTCATTGCGGCATACATATAAACTGCCCTTACGGCATGCCCTACCACTTCTTCTTGGTCCACGACCGGAATATGATCCTGGGAATAGGCACCATACAATTCATGATTCTGAGGTTTGCCCCTATTGTCCAAAAAGTATTTCGCCAAATCTAGATAGGCTTCCTTACCAGTAACTTCATAAAGCTTGATCAAACCTGTTTCAATTATCTGATGTCCTGGAACGGCTGACATTTTATCTTCTCCATCTCCAAAAGTTGCCAACATTAAATCAGCATTTTTTAAGGCGATATCCAGAAAATTCCTTTTACCGGTTGCCTTAAAATGAACTACGGCGGCTTCATACATGTGCCCAGCATTGTAAAATTCATGACTTGTTGCAAGTGACTCCCAACGCTTTCCCTCCTTTACCACAACCCATTTTGCAGGTGGTTTTGCCGGATTGATGGTTCTCCATGTCGTCAAATAACCATCCGGTTCCTGACCAATTTTCACGATACCAATCAGGGAATCAAGTAATTTCTCCAAAGGCTTGTTGGGGGCGCTTATCAATGAATTGGAAGCACCTTCTATTACTTTATAAACATCTGAATCATCAAAAGGCATTGCCCCCTTTACGGGTCCTTCCATTTTTCCTCCGGCAATCAAAAAATTGTCAAAGCGCCCTTCTTCCTCACATTTTTCAATGGCATATTCAATTGTTTTTTCCTGAACGCGCTTAATTATGGGCAACCAAAACGAATCCGTCAGTTTTACATTTTGAATGTTTACAGGTTCAAGTTGATATCCTGTTTTAGCTTTCGGTTCACCGGGAACGTCAACCTCTTTCTTTTCACCTTTGCATGAAACGAAAAATATGATGCTAACCAACAGATTGAAAATTATACCGAGATTCCCCATTTAATTTATTCTAATGCTCTTCTTATTTAGAACCTTCTAGGACTAAAACAGAAAAAGGAGGAATGGTTACTTCCAACATTCCTTTTTTAAATTTAAAATCCTTAAAATTCTTTGGTCCGATTTTATTTGGATTTTCAAACGTGTTATGGTCCTGTAAATTTTTGGAGCTCAATAAGGATCCAGTCATGTTTTTTAAGCTAAGTTCGTCTAAATCGATATATACGGTGCTGCCATTTTTTGTGTCGATGTTGGTAAAAGAAATATGTACTTTTTCGTTTTTATCCTTAGAAGCGGAAACTGTTAAAGCAGGTAGTGATTCTTCCTTATATGTGTACATAGGCGAATCAAAGGATAAAGGAATTAACGTGGCATCTTGGTGCACTTTATACATGTTCATCACATGATAAGTCGGTGTAAGAATCATTTTCTCTTTATCTGTCAAAATAACCGCCTGTAACACGTTGACGGCCTGTGCCAAATTAGCCATCTTCACCCGGTCCGCATGATTGTTGAAAATATTCAGGTTCATTCCTGCAATCATGGCGTCACGCATGGTATTTTGTTGGTAAAGGAATCCAGGATTTGTACCCTCGGATACTTCGTACCATCCACCCCATTCATCAACGATCAGATCAACTTTTTTTTCCGAATCGTACTTATCCATAATGGCCGTATGCTTAACGATAAGCTCCTCCATTAGCCACGATTCTTTCATTGTCTTGAAATAGGTCTCTTCATTAAAATTCACATCGGCACCTTTGGCACCCCAATCAATAACCGAATAATGGTGAAGGGCAACCCCTTGCAACATGTTCTTGGGTATGTTCTTCATTAAAACCTCCGTCCAGTTATAATCGTCATTACTGGCACCGGAGGCAATTTTGTAAATACCTCCTTCGACATCGGCACCGGACATGAACGTTACGTATTTTTTATAGATATCCGCGTAGTATTCTGGACGCATATTTCCACCGCAGCCCCAAGCTTCGTTACCAATGCCCCAATATTTTACTGTCCATGGCTCTTCACGTCCATTTTCACGGCGTAAATCGGACATTGGACTTTTTCCTTTATAATTGGTGTACTGTACCCAATCAGCCAATTCTTGAACGCCGCCACTACCTACGTTGCCCGATAAATAAGGTTCCGCTCCCAGTTCTTCGCATAGATTCAAGAAATTGTGGGTTCCAAAACTATTATCCTCTGTAACCCCGCCCCACCATGTGTTGACTATAGTCGGTCTTTTCTTCAAATCACCAATTCCATCCATCCAATGGTAAGTATCTGCAAAACAACCGCCAGGCCATCTTAAATTCGGAATCTGTAATTCCTTTAGGGCATTTATGATATCAATACGTACTCCCGCTGAATTTGGGATAGTGCTCGTATCCCCAACATAAAAACCCTCATAAATACATCTGCCTAAGTGTTCGGCAAAATGACCATAAATATGTTTACTAATGATTGGAGCATTTTCCGTAGACTTTAGCTTTATATCTACTTTGGTCTGACCTACACACATTTGGGAGTAAGCCACAAGGCTTAAGGTCAAAATTGTCAAGAAGTTAAATTTACACATAGGAATAAGTATTTTTTAATATTGAAAGAAAGAAGATTTTTCCGAATCACTGAGAATAATTAAAAAATTGCCCCAATTTATATCAAAACCATTTATTTGAAACATAAAATTTAATCTAAATCAGCCAACAATAATAATTAAAAAAAGTGTGTTTTAAACACTTAAAATAAGATTATTTTAGTTTAGATCAAAAAAATCCCATAAAATAAGTAGCTTGTCGCCTTTTATATTTTCAGTTAAAATGACACTAAGTACCTATAGCAAAGAAGACAAAATATTATTGGCCGTTGATTGCATAATTTTTGGTTTTGACCAAGAAGAACTAAAGATTTTATTGGTAAAAAGAAATTTTGAGCCAGAAAAAGGCAAATGGTCCTATTGGAGGATTCCTAAAGAAAGAGGAGAACTTGGATGAAGCCGCTATAAGGGTGCTCCACCATCTTACTGGATTAAATGATATATACATGGAGCAGGTATATACCTTTAGCAAGGTAGATCGTGATCCTGCCGACAGAACTTTATCCGTTGCCTACTACGCCCTAATTGATATCGCCCAACACGATAAAAATGTTCTTAATAAGGAATCTGCGAAATGGTTCGCTCTTAAGGATGCCCCCAAGTTGATTTTCGACCATAATCGCATGGTAGAAAGAGCACTGGCACGTCTGAGACGCAGGGCGCTTAGCAAACCAATAGGTTTTGAATTATTGCCTGAAAAATTTACCATGCGCCAATTGCAAAAATTATATGAAGCAATTTTAGATAATAAAGTGGACAAACGGAACTTCATCAACAAGTTCAATTCCCTTGATATTCTGATAAAACTAAACGAAAAGGACATGAGCTCATCAAAGAAAGGGGCGTATCTATTCCAATTCGATGAAGAAAAATATAACAGTAAGGTAGAGGACGGGTTTAGTTTTAAGCTTTAGTTATTTACTTAATATAAAATCTTATAGTCTTTTTGACCTATCCTACACTCAAAAATGAGCCTATAATAAAGTCATAAAATCCTGACCATTCCTTTACAAAAAACATTTTATTGCTATTTTCCGCTTACCCGGCAACCATGGCTTAAAACCTATAAAAATGCCCAAAGGAATTATCAAATTAAAGATCATAAGGTAGACAATAGTTGACTATACATTTTTCTGACAACCTAAGAAATTATGAGCCAGGACTCATTTCTTTTCACCTTATTATTTAGTTGAAAAGGTTTTAACATTAGTTGCCACGAAAATTTAAGCAAATAGGGCTAATATTTAATTGTGTATCAAAAATTCTGAGCGCAATAAATCGATCATCGGTCTTAAAGAAAAAGTTGGCGTGAGGCTTTCTTAAAAACTTTATTATGTGTATATTAAACACTTAAATAAATTCACGCTTCTATACTGTATAATAGACCATAATGAAAAGATTATTTTATTTCGCTAGCTTCTTTCTTCCCTATCTTTTTTTTGGGCAAGAATCCTCGGATTTTAAACTGTGGTACGATGAACCTTCAGGTGATACTTGGGAAAATGCAATGCCCATAGGGAATGGTCGCATAGGCGCTATGGTCTACGGAAATGTCCCTAATGAAATTTTTCAATTGAATGAGCATACGGTTTGGAGTGGCGGCCCCAACCGGAACGATAACCCGAATGCCCTAGAGGCACTGTCAAAAGTGCGACAATTGATATTCGATGGAGAATATAAAGCCGCTGAACAATTGGCAAACGAAAAAATAATTTCGAAAAAATCCCAAGGGCAAATGTTCCAACCTGTCGGAAATCTCGAACTTACTTTTCCTGGACATGAGAATTTTCAAGACTATTATAGGGATTTGGACATCAGTACTGCAACGAGCAAAACCTCTTATAAAGTTAGTGGTATCAACTATACTCGGGAAGCTTTTGTCTCCTTGGTCGACCGCGTTTTGGTCATAAAATTATCGGCCGACCAAACGGGTCAAATTTCATTTACGGCGAATTTTACTTCACCCCATCTTGAACCAAAAATAGAGAGCCAAGGGGAAAATCAAATTTCTCTTTGGGGTAAAACGAGCGACCATGAAGGTGTTGAAGGAAAAATAGAATTCAACGCTTTAATGCGATTAAAGACCGCAAATGGCCTAACCATCCAAACTAATGGTTCCATCAATGTTGAAAACGCGGATTCGGCCCTTCTGATAGTCTCCATAGCTTCCAATTTCAACAACTACAAAGATTTGAGTGCCGATGAAGCACAACGTGCAAAAGCCTACTTGGATGCTGCATTTGTTAAAGACTATGATGTTTTGAAGGCGGACCATATCAAAAAATACCAAGCCTTTTTCAATCGGGTTGTTTTGGATTTTGGTTCAACTGATGCTTCAAAATTACCCACCGATGAACGGTTGGCTAACTTTAGGAATAGGAACGACCCTTCTTTCGTTGCCCTTTATTTTCAATATGGACGGTATCTTTTGATTTCCTCCTCGCAACCCGGTGGACAGCCGGCCAATCTTCAGGGAATTTGGAATCGAAATATGAAACCGGCTTGGGACAGTAAGTACACTATCAATATTAATGCGGAAATGAACTATTGGCCCTCGGAACGCACGAATCTTTCGGAGCTCCACCAACCTTTTCTGAAAATGGTACAAGAATTGTCAGAAACGGGAAAAGAAACTGCTAAAGTGATGTATGGAGCCAAGGGATGGATGGCCCACCATAATACGGACATTTGGCGAGCGACAGGATCCATTGATGGTGCTTTTTGGGGCATTTGGAATGGTGGCGGTGCATGAACCAGCCAGCACCTTTGGGAACATTATCTATATACCGGCGACACATCATTTTTACAATCGATTTATCCGACTTTAAAAGGAGCAGCGGAGTTTTATGCCGATTTTTTGGTAAAGCATCCCAACTATCCTTATTTAGTTATTGCTCCTGGGAACTCTCCGGAGAACGCCCCTGAAGAGCATCAAGGTTCTTCCATCACGGCAGGTTCAACGATGGATAATCAGTTGGTTTTTGATGTCTTCAGTACGGCAATTCAAGCTTCAAAAATCTTAGGTATAGATGCTGATTTTGCAACTTCACTTGTTACCTTGAGGAAAAAGTTACCTCCAATGCAAATAGGGAAACACAACCAATTACAAGAATGGTTGGATGACGTAGATTCTCCCGATGATCATCATAGACATATTTCCCATTTGTACGGACTTTTTCCTTCCAATCAGATTTCACCTTATCTAACCCCAAAATTATTCGCCGCCTCCAAGAACACCTTACTGCAGCGTGGCGATGTATCTACGGGATGGAGTATGGGCTGGAAGGTGAACTGGTGGGCCAAAATGCAGGATGGTAACCATGCCTATAAACTGATTACCGACCAATTGACGCCAGTTGGCGTTAACCAAGGTGGAGGCGGAACTTATAACAACCTGTTCGATGCGCACCCACCGTTTCAAATCGATGGAAATTTTGGATGTACCTCAGGTATTGCAGAGATGCTTTTACAAAGCTCAGATGGAGCGGTTCATTTGCTTCCAGCCGTCCCGGATGCCCTGTCTAAGGGTTATGTAGTAGGATTGAAAGCTCGGGGCGATTTTGAACTGGTTAGTTTGGAATGGAAAGATAAAAATTTGGTAGGCGCTACCATAAAATCAAATTTGGGAGGAAACCTTCGACTTCGGGTTCCAAATGCCATAGAATTGATTGGAACGGGAACGCTGAAAAAAGCAGAAGGTCAAAACCCAAACCCACTTTTTTATGTCCCTGAAACGGCTACACCTATAATATCAAAGGATGCCACTTTGGAAAACCTCGAATTGAGAAACACATTTCTATACGATTTGACGACCGAAAAAGGAAAGACGTACACTTTTATTTTGAAGAAGTAATATGAATCGATTTTACTCCAATACTATTCTGCTCGTTTTACTGATACTTCAATTTTCGATTCATGCCCAAGAGCAAAAAGCGCAGAACCCTATTTTATTCGCAGATGTACCGGACATGTCGATGATCCGTGTTGACGACACGTATTATATGAGCAGTACCACCATGCATTTGAGTCCGGGAGTGCCTATCATGAAATCGAAAGATTTGATAAATTGGGAACTGGTGAACTATGCCTATGACCGGCTCGGTGAGGTCGATGCCCTAAATTTGGAAAACGGTGAAAGCGCCTATGGAAGGGGTTCCTGGGCCAGTTGTCTCCGCTACTACAATAAGAGGTTTTATGTTTTCACCTTTGCCGCAACCACAGGCAAAACATATGCCTATTCCACAAAGGATATTGAAAATGGCCCATGGGAAGTAATATCCTTTGAACCTTCCTATCATGACCTCACCGTTCATTTTGATGATGACGGTAAAGTGTATATGATTTGGGGTGCAGGGAAATTGATGATCGCTGAACTTGAAGGCGATTTGTCCGGCATAAAAAAAGGAACGGAACGGGTCCTGATTGAAAATGCCAGTGCCCCGGCCGGTGATACTATCATGTTGGGCGCAGAGGGTTCACAACTTTTTAAAATCGATGGAAAATACTATCTCTTCAACATTACCTGGCCCAAAGGCGGTATGCGAACAGTGTTGGTTCATAGGGCGGACAATATAAACGGCCCGTGGGAAGGCAGACTTGCCCTTCAAGACAAAGGAGTTGCCCAAGGTGGTTTGATAGACACCCCGGATGGCACATGGTTTTCGTATCTCTTTAGGGATTATGGGTCTGTAGGGCGTATTCCCTACTTGGTTCCCGTAAAATGGGAAGATGGTTGGCCCATACTTGGAGAAGATGAAAAGGTCCCTGAAACGTTGAATTTAGCTCCTAGTGAAAGATTGATTCCGAATATCGTGGCATCGGATGAATTTAAACGTTCAAGGAAAGATCCTGAACTTCCATTGGTTTGGCAATGGAACCACAATCCTGTAGACCGTTTTTGGTCTCTGAACGAAAGGAAAGGCTATTTACGATTGACAACAGGGCGAATAGATTCCACTTTCTTTCAAGCCAGGAATACCTTGACGCAACGAACTATCGGTCCTGTTTGTACCGGGACTACCACATTGGATATATCACAAATGAAGGAAGGTGATTTTGCTGGTTTGTCCCTGCTACAGCGAAATTATGGTTTAGTAGGTGTGAAATATGAAAATGGGAGAAACCGGATTGTGATGGTCGATACTAAAGATGACCAACCTAAAGAACAGGAGTCCGTTCCTTTTTACCAGAAAAAAATCTATTTAAGAGCTACCTGTGATTTTACCGATAAAAAGGACGAGGCCCACTTCTATTACAGTTTGGATGGTAAAAAATGGAACCGCATAGGAGCTACATTAAAAATGTCCTATACCCTACCCCACTTTATGGGATACCGTTTCGGACTTTTCAATTATTCAACAGTTCAAAGTGGTGGCTATGTGGATTTTGATTTCTTTCACATTGAAGGTCACGATATAAAAAAGGAAAGAAAATAAATTCAAATTCAACCAAACACACATAATAATGATAATGAAAAAAATAAAAATCCAACTCTACATACTAATAGTAATGACATGGAGCATGGGAAAAATTATGGCTCAGGATCCCAATTTTCATATTTATTTGAGTTTTGGCCAATCGAACATGGAAGGGAACGCCCTTATAGAGGCACAGGACACTATTGACATGAATAATCGTTTTAAAATGCTGCAAACCGTTGACTGTCCTGACCTAAAACGTGAAAAGGGAAAATGGTATACAGCCGTACCTCCCTTATGCCGTTGTAAAACTGGTCTTACTCCAACGGATTACTTTGGAAGGACGCTTGTAGAAAAATTACCGGATAGTATAACCGTAGGGGTTATAAATGTCGCAGTAGGAGGTTGCAAAATTGAACTTTTCGACAAGGACAAGTATAAAGAGTACACCTCAACAGCACCGGACTGGATGCTCAATATGATTAAGGAATACGATGGAAATCCGTACGGTCACCTTGTCGAAATGGCGAAATTGGCCCAGAAGGATGGTGTCATAAAGGGCATCTTGTTACATCAGGGAGAATCCAACACAGGCGATACACTTTGGCCTAAAAAGGTAAAAATCGTTTATGACAATCTGATAAAAGATTTGGGGCTTGAAACCTCTAAAATTCCATTGCTTGTCGGTGAAATGGTTCATGCAGATCAGGGAGGTATCTGTTCGAGTATGAACAAAATTGTGGCCACACTCCCAGAAACGATTCCTAATTCGCACATCGTGTCATCGAAAGGATGTCCCGACGATAAAGACAATCTTCACTTTAATGCAGAAGGCTACCGTTTGCTCGGCAAAAGATATGCCATTAAATTACTCAATGTTCTTCGTAATCAGGCCAACGACCCCATTGCCGAAAAGCAGGCACCCAGTGGTTTTGATGAGATTCGGAGTGCGTTACAGAAAGGGCGAATTGACAGTGTAACCTACAAATCCAAGACCGTCGGCACTAACCGAAAAGCAATTATTTACACGCCCCCAGGCTTTAATAAAACAAAAAGATATCCGGTATTATACCTATTGCACGGTATTGGGGGCAACGAAAAAGAGTGGTTGAAGAATGGAACACCAGAGGTGATTCTGGATAATCTTTATGCTGATGGAAAATTGGAACCCATGATCGTGGTCATGCCGAATGGTCGCGCCATGAGAGATGATCGGGCCGTCGGTAACATTTTTGCCGAAGACAAGGTGGAGGCCTTTGCCAATTTTGAAAAAGATCTACTAACTGACCTGATTCCCTATATTGAAAGAGAATATAAAGTATATAAGGATAAAGAACATCGGGCAATTGCAGGACTCTCCATGGGCGGTGGGCAATCATTGAACTTTGGGCTTACCAATCTTGATAAATTTGCTTGGGTAGGCGGCTTTTCTTCCGCTCCCAATACTTTAGTACCCAAAAAACTTTTCCCAAATCCCAAACAGGTAAAACAAGAATTGAAATTGTTATGGATTTCCTGTGGCGATGCCGATGGACTCATGGGTTTTAGCAAACGGACCAGCGATTATGCCCAGTAACACAATGTACCCCATATTTTCTATATAGAACCGGGCGGACATGATTTTGAGGTATGGAAAAATGACCTATACATGTTCTCACAATTGTTGTTCAAACCAGTTAATGAAACACTTTTCAATAAATACAGTGTATTAGGTTTCCCCGCGAGTACCAATGTGAGAAGGGCAAACTACCCACAGATTTTACCGGATGGTAAGGTGATTTTTAAGACTAAGGCCCCAGATACAAAACACGTGCAAATAGACCTTGGTAAAAAATATGACATGGAATTGGACGATAAAGGGTTTTGGACGGTCACTACGGATTCTATAGGCGAAGGAATTCATTATTATTCCTTACTTCTCGATGGGGTTGCCGTTGCCGACCCTGCCAGCGAATCTTTTTACGGTATGGGCCGTATGGCAAGTGGAATCGAGATTCCGTTCAAAGGAGATGGTTATTATAGCTTAAAGGATGTGCCGCATGGTGATGTCCGAATAAACCAATACTATTCCGAAACGTCACACTCATGGCGAGAAATGTATGTGTATACGCCTCCCGGATATGATGGGTCTAACGAAAGATATCCGGTACTCTATCTTTTGCACGGTGGCGGGGAAGACCAGCGCGGATGGGCCAATCAAGGCAAAACCAATCTAATATTGGATAATCTAATAGATGAAAATCAAGCCCAACCTATGATTATTGCCATGTTGGACGGAAATGTTACCGGAACAGGAGGAATTGCCGGTTTCAACGAAAATTCGCTGAAGACCTTCGAAAGTGAACTGAAGCAAGGGGCGATACCTTTTGTTGAAAATAAATACCGCATAAGGACAGATGCTAAAAGCAGGGCTTTGGCCGGTCTCTCGATGGGTGGGTTACAAACGCTTTATGCAGGTATTAAGAATACGGATATGTTCTCTTGTTTAGGAGTGTTCAGTTCGGGTTGGTTTGCCAATAATACGGAACTATCCGACCCCCAATATGCTTTTATGAAGGAGAATACTGACAAAATCAACACGAACTTGAACCGGTTCTTTATTTCCATGGGTGGTAAGGAAGACATCGCTTATCAGAACTGTCAAATAATGATGAAAAAATTTGACGAAATGGGTATTCAATACGAATATAGCGAATATCCAGGAGGACATTCATGGCCAGTTTGGCGCCACGACCTTTATAAGTTTGCCCAACTTATATTTAAATAAAAAGCGGAAACTCTTTAAATAAACTATGGCAAACCTGAATAGGTTTGCCATAGTTTAAAATTTTTACCAAGTTCTTTTCTTTAATATTTCCTGAATCTGTTCTCTTGAAACAGGAAGATAGTCAATATGCTCATTTAACCATTTGCTAAAATCCTTTTCGATCTCATCAGCCCAACGGGTATCAATTTGTCCAGCGGTATAGACACCTTCTTTGATACGTTGATGTCCGAACATATCGCGTAAGCGAACTACTTCAGAGGTTGTGGCTACCTTCTCGGCCAAATGGGGAGGAATAAAAGTTACCACTCCCATTTTGCCCAACACGACATCACCTGGCATTACGGTAACGGTTCTAATTCGAGTAGGATGATTGATCCCGATAAGCATCGTATTCAAATCCCCCGGTGGGTTATGATGAGACGCATCATAGCTAGTATAATACGAGGTGAAACCGCCAATTTCCATTAGACCCTCAACATCCCTTAGGGCTCCATCGTAAACAACACCATTTCCTGTTTTGGCATAGATTGCATTACCTACATTGTCACCTATTGTAGGACCGTCTTTATGGGCACTAAATTGATCCGCAACATACACATCGTCCTTCACTAAAATGTCAACGGGCCAGGTATTCTGTCCGCTCTTTCCCTGGGCTTTTCCACGATCATCAATAGCCTTCCAAACATCTGGGCGACCGGGCATAAAGGTTGCAGTAACGGCCCGGCCAACCAACACGCTATCCGGATTGATTATTTTCCAATCCTCCGCAATTTGATAACGATACCCCTCATTCTTCATAACGGCCCAAGCCTCTTCAACGCTTACGGATTTTATTCTTTTTAATAGAGCATCCGACACTTTTGGCCTTCCATCATCAAAGCGTTCACCTTTCCATTCCGGAGTTAAAAAAATAAGTTCTTCCTTGTTAATCTGCTGCCCCATCAATTGTGTTGCCAAACCGACAACAATCATTAGGAGCAAATACTTTTTTCGTAACATGATTGTCTCTATTTAAAGTCTTAATTACTCAAAAAAAGGCACTCCCTCTGGCGCATATTTTCTCATGGCATCCTCATTGATGTCAACTCCAATTCCAGGTTTATTGGAAACTGTAACGAAACTATCCTTTACCCAATCCGCTTCGTCATAGGTAACTATCTCTTTGAACATTGGGTCCGTATGGAAATAGGATTGCCACTCCATTAAATGAAAATTAGGAACGGATGCACATACATGTGCACACGCCATAGCCCCTAAAAAAGAAGCTACCATGTGAGGTGAGAAGGGCACATAATACAGATTAGCAAGGTTCGCAATTCGTTGTCCTTCTCCAAGTCCACCGCATTTTTGTAGATCAGGCATAATAATATCCACCCCATTATCCAACAATTGTTTAAATCCGTGGCCGAGATACACATTTTCACCTGCTGAAATGGGCGTACTTGTTTCCTCAGCAAGTGTTTTGAAGGCATCAAAATTTTCTGCCGGAATTGGTTCTTCCAACCAAGTAAGGTTTAGGTCCTCCACTTTTTTGGCGATGGTCTGTGCGGTCACATGATCGTACCGCCCGTGCATATCAACACACAAGTCTATTTTTGGTCCAACCGCTTCCCTTACTGCGGCAAGTTGGTCGTACATTCTTATTATTTCACCAGGACTGGCCGTCCAATTATACCGGTCGTATTTATCTGGATCACTAGCATAATCCAAGTCGAATTTCAATGCATTGAAACCCCAGTTATTGATTGCATCGGTGGCGGCGTTAGCAAAATCCTTTGGTGAAGGAAATTTAACACGATATAAGGCAGTATCACAATAGACCCTTACTTTATCCCTGAATTTTCCACCAAGCAATTGATATACGGGCAAATCCAATGCCTTACCTGACAAATCCCACAGTGCGGTCTCGATGGCAGAAAGTACGGCAACGTACATTCCTGATTGTCCGCCACCAAAATGACCTCCCCTACGGATATCCTCAAATATTTTGTGCACATTGAACGGACTTTGGCCTTTTAATCTTCTACCGAACATTTGTACCAGATGATAAGTTCCCTGGACGGCATCTACTCCTTCTCCACAGCCATAGATTTCCTGATTGGTATATATTTTAACGAAGAGGCTACTACCTCCTTTTATGTAACCACATGTAACCTTTGTTATCTTTAAATCCGATGGAGCGGACAATTTTGGATTTTTATCCAATGCGTTTTGATATTCAGTTGCATATGTGGATGAGGATATCATCCCCAATCCGGCACCTGCCATGAGCGATTTTGAAATAAAAGACCTTCTTGAATTTTTCATTGGTTGACTATTTTACTACTCAGAAAGAATTAATACTTTTTCAATAAATTGTTTTAGATCGAGGCTTTTCTACGGTAGGTTTTCCATGCCAATAAGATGCCAAAATGGAACCTGTAATATTCATTAAAGGCCCGAAAACGGCAGGTGCAAGGCCCATAGTGGCAATTTTGCCCAATGAATTGGCAATGCCCGATGCAAGTCCGCCATTTTGCATTCCCACTTCAATGGCTATGGTTCGAGAATCTTGTTCAGACATTTTTAAAAGTCGTGCATACCAATACCCAAGCCCATACCCAAAAATATTATGGATCAATACAAGAACCATTAAAATCCCACCTATTTCCAGTAGGCTGTTCCTCCCAGCAGCTGTAATGATGGTAATTATCAAGCCAATGGCCAACATTGAAATAATTGGCATTGCCTTGTCAAACCATTTAGCGCCTTTCCCCGATAATTTATTGAACAGCAAACCGGCACCGATAGGTATAATTATCATTTTTACGATGGTCCACATCATTGCCAAAATATCGATTTCAATGAACTCCCCAGCCAATAGTTTCATCAAAACCGGCGTAAGGAAAGGTGCAAGCAATGTGGAAATGGATGTAATAGTAATGGAAAGAGCCACATTGGCATTGGCCAAATAGGCCATTACATTGGAGGCCACTCCACTAGGGGAACAGCCAATTAGCACAATGCCGGCAGCGATTTCAGGAGGAAAATTACTCGTCTTTGCAAGAACAAAGCCAACAATCGGCATTATTATTAATTGTGCTGAAACCCCAATAAGAACCCCTTTGGGAGTCTTAAAGACCGCCGCAAAATCTTTAATGCTCATTGTGGTTCCCATACCGAACATGATGATCTGTATAAGAGGAATTATTAAGATGGTCAACTTGAACCCCGAAATTTCCGTAAAGAGATATGGGTAATATAGTGCAAGTGACACACCGGCAAATATCATGGTAGTAAAAACCAGCCCTTTCAATGATCTATAGCCACTAAAGCCTAAGGCCAAAACAGCAAAAAAACCTAAAAATAATAGGCCCGATTCAGCTATTCGGCCCAATGCGACCATAAAGATGATTATAATGAATAGCACAATGGCCATTCCTATTGAAACGGAATAAATATTTAGTTTTTTCAAGAGCTATTGGTTTATAGTTTATAGGCTTGGCGTGCGAGCAGTTTCCATTGATCTTTCATTTTTTGCAGGGTCATGATAACTCCAATATGAATATCTACCGCATTACCAGCATTCTTGCCTTTTGCATCAAAAATATGTCTTACGATTGCCGTATCCCCCGATATGGAAATCGTTTGGTTTTTAGGATCGATTGAAACGAATTCAAATGGCCCATTCATAATCGCCTCGATGTATTGCGACTTATTTTCTATTGCACCGCTAGAATGACCGTATGTAAGGGTTTCAATTGTGAAACCTTCAAGTGTGCTATTGTCCTTTTCAATCATGGCCCGATATAAATCGCTTACCACCGTTTCGACATTTTTTTGATCCCTTTCCAAATTTTGCGCACATGAGAAAAGAGGAGCTGATACTATGATTAACAATAGAATATTCGACAAAAATTTCATGGCTTGTAACTTAAAAATGAATGAAATTTATAATGGTTTTTTTATTCTTTCTTTGAATCGAGATATTCTTCCAATTCTTTTCGGGTCATTGGTAATTTTTCATCGGGATAGGCCTTGATCCATTTCCGAAAATCACCATTGATTTCATCTGTCCATTTTGTATCTATTTGACCTGGGGTATATTTCTTTTCCCGAAGTCTCTGAAAACCAAAAAGATCCCGAAGACCGACAACTTCGGATGAAAGCACCAATTCCGAAGCTAAATAAGCTGGAACGAAAATTGTTCCATGGCGATTTGCCAAAACAATATCCCCGGGCAAAACAATGGCTCTACCTACACGAATAGGTGAATTGATACTGGTAAGCATTTGCTCTGCCAAATAGGAAGGATCCGAACCTTTATGCCATCCATTGAAACCTTTAATATCCAAAAGCCCCGCAACATCGCGAACACTTCCATAAAAAATATAACCGTTATTGGAATTGGCATAAATAGCATTCCCTAGGTTAGACCCAATCAAAGTTCCATCCACAATACGGTTGTAGCCATCTGCGACATATACATCTCCTGGTTTCAACATCTGAATGGGCCATGAATTGCTTCCCCCAATTGTGTCGCGGTTTTCCTTAGCGCCTTTAATTTTGATCAATTGCTTATAATCGGGACGTAACGGCATGTATTGAACGGTAACTACACGACCGGTCATCACGCTATCGGGATGCAATATTTCCCATCCACCTTCATATTGATTGTGGTACCCTTTACCTCGTAAATAGCCCCATGCTTCTTCAATTTGTATTTTTTTCATTCTGTTTAGGAGGGCATCAGAAACTTTTGGTCTTCCATCGGCAAAACGTTCTCCTTTCCAACTTGAAGTAAGTTCTTTAATATATTCCGGTGATGCGGCCACTCCTTGAGATTGACCATAAAAAAAGCCGAACAGGCAAATATAAAATACTAGTAATTTTCTATTCATTTTCATCATTTTGGTTAAATTTTACCCTTAGTAGGAGTTTAAATTTAAGAATATATTGCGAATTGACTATTGCTTAAATTAAAGCTTGGCATTGAACTCCCTAAAAAAATCAGGAAGTTCACCTACCAAACCCAAACTAACTCAAACTAACTCAAATCGATTTAAATTTATACAGTGCGGTTTCTTTTAGTATTGTACTAAGCCGTTATAAAACCCCCTGTCATTCATTTCCAAACACTTTTAACTATATATTCTATCATGCGACCGTAGTTCATCCCATTCTTTAGTGGGTGCGAAATAGCTCTTATCCCTTGGGTCTATGTGCTGTTTCAAAACTTCCTCATTAAGTTCTATACCTAGTCCCGGGGCAGTTAAAGGAACGGTGGCAAAGCCTTTATCTATCATTTTGAAGGCGCCTACGGTCTTGACCAAGTTTTCCCACCAGGGCAGGTCTACAGAATGGTGTTCCAATGCCAAAAAGTTTTGGGTCGCCGCTGCACAGTGCACATTGGCCATAAATGAAACGGGGGTACCTGCCTGGTGCATGGCCATAGCAACACCAAATTCTTCTGCGTAATCACCTATTCGTTTCGTCTCTAAAAGTCCACCGGAAGAAGCGAGGTCAGGGTGGATTATATCCACTGCGCGCTGTTCTATCAAAGCTTTGAAATCCTTCAACAAATAAATGTCTTCACCCGTGGTTGTAGGTGTTTCAATTGCGTTTGTAATTGTTTTCCATTGCTCAGTATACTGCCAAGGAACCATATCTTCAAACCATGCCAAACGATACTTTTCAAGTGCTCTTGCCATTCTAATGTTGTTGTTCAAATCAAAATGCCCGTAATGATCCGTTGAAATCGGAATTTCATAGCCTACCATATTGCGGACATTCTCAACAATTTGCTGTAATTCCTCCAAGCCTTTTTCGGTAATCTGAATCTGGGTGAACGGATGCATGGTATTGCCGTAGCTCATAAAGTTTCTCCTATCGCCCCATTGGTTCAAATTTCCATTTGGATCTTCCCAAAATTTACCATTTACAACGGTTCCAGGTTTTCCTTTCAATTCCCCTATTGAAACATCCATTTTAAGCCATGTATACCCCTGCTCGTTGACCCGGAAATCTATCAGCCTTTTTTGCTCTTCTGGGGATTTGGCCTCTGGGGTGTCGGCATACATTCGCACTTTATCCCTATATCTTCCCCCTAACAATTGCCATGCTGGAACGTTGTAAGCCTTGCCGCATAGATCCCATAAGGCCATTTCTACACCACAAACACCGCCGGCCTGACGTGAAGGGCCTCCGAACTGCTTGATACTTTTGAATATCTTTTCGACGTTGCATGGGTTTTCCCCAAGAATTCGACTCTTTAACATGAGGGCATACCTAACATCGGCAGCATCCCTTACTTCTCCCAGACCATAGAGGCCCTGATTCGTGTCTATGCGGATAATCGCTGTGCCTCCCATAACGGCGGTAAGCACGTAGCGCATATCTGTTATCCTAAGTTCTGAAGGTGCAGAAAACCTGCTTACTTTTGATGTTGTCCCAGCCATAGTGTCCTCAAAGGAGTAGCCCATAAAACTGCTTAGGGCAATACCGCCCAAAGCAGTTTTCTTCAAAAAGTTTCTGCGGTCATCCCCTGTTATTGGGTTTTCAATTTCGCGTTCTCTTGAGAGTGTATAGGCTTTCTCTTCGGCTTTGTGATTTTCAATGATTTTTTTCAGTATATTCTTCATGAAATTAATTATTAGTGGCTAAGTAATTTATTTTTATTTTTTCTATCTGTCCCACCAAACTTTAGTGTCCAAGTTGTCAGTTCCCATCCTTGCCACTGCAGCGCTCAAATTCTCGTTATTGGTGGCAATTTCAGAAGTTGGATAGGTCAACCTATTGATAAAATTACCGGTTATATCTTGTGCTGGGTAAGTATTGGGAGTTAATGCAGGAAATCCTGTTCTTCGAAAATTGGCAAAGGCCTCCGGGCCATTCAAAAAACACGATACCCAATATTGTTCTCCAATCTGTTCCAATGCCCTTCCGGCATCAAAAGGATTTGCCGCTAAATAGGCATCGATATCCGCCGAAGGAATTTCAGAGGCAGTATCATATTGCACCATCAATTCCATATGAGCTCTAACTCCTGCGCCGTAATAGTCTGCCGGTTGGCCTGAAACCCAACCTCTTACTGCAGCTTCCGCTAGTAACAATTGGGTCTGTGAATGAGTGACCACAAACATAGGCGCTGCCTGTTTCGCAACCCTGAAACGATCAATCTGGGTAAATGCGTAAAAACTGGGGAGGCTCAGGCTTTCTACCACAGTTCCAATACTGGCGTTATCATAACCTATGGGCATCCCTATTTGCTCATCCGGATCTATGGAACCATTCGCCTGTGTTTGCTCCGGACCTGAAGCCGCATTGACATATCGTATAGTTAATGCGCCCAATCTTGGATCATTTGTGTTGGAAAGAAAATCAATAAAAGTATCAACAAGATACAGGTTATTTGCTTCGGTAGCGTTGAGAAGAGCCCCATTATTGTTACTGTAATTGTTATCATGCCTTACAACATAATTGTCATCATTGGATTGCATTACGCCACCGGCGAAAGCTTCAGCAACAGTCTGTTGTGCCAGTGCGGCATCCGCTTCTGTAAGGTGCATTCCCAATCGAAGTAAAAGGGAATTACCGAACCGCTTCCACTTCGCAATGTCTCCACCATACATAATTTCACCAGATTCAATTGCCGCTGAACTATTCAGCCCTACTATGGCTTCTTTTACTTCTTTAATAAGGTCCAAATAAATATCTTGTTGTGCATCATATTTAGGGAGAACAATTTGCTCATATATTCCTTTACCAGCTTCTGAATAGGGAATATCGCCATATTCATCGGTCAAAATCATAAATGTCAATGCTTGCACAAGTCTAGTCATGCTTACTAGATTGGGTCTATCAGGCGCGTCTTCTTGTTGAAGTTGTCCCAAAATATCACCAGTATTCTTAATGACATTCTCATAGTATTTAACCCAATGATCATCAGTTACATCTCGATTATCCTGATTGTAATTAGCACCCGTCAAAACTCCGGAATTGGGAGAAATGACCTGCTGCACTATTCCAAGATCATATATTAGTTGGGCGTTGGAAAACGAGGTGTTTATAATGGCGTTATTTAATAAAAATACCGGATTGACACTAGCACTTGTTGGATCAACCGTATTCGTATTTATTTCTTCAAAATCTTGATCACACGACACGGCCATAAGGATCAACGCAATCGCGAAACAACTTTTATATATATTTTTCATGATTTACTTTCTTTAAAATTTACAGTTTAGGTTAAACCCAATACTTCTGGTAGTTGGCACTCCGGTAGATTCTAGACCGGACACGTTGTCCGAACTAAAGCCAAAGGAATCCGGGTCAATGTTAGGCACCCACTTTTTGATCATGAAAAGATTGTTTGCGAACAAATTAAGGGTTACTGATTGTAAAGGGGATCCTTCCGGTATGAATTTGCGAAGATTGTACCCAATTGACAATTGCCTAAATTTCCAAAAGCCACTATCATATACAATTGGTTCTATAAGTTGTTGCGATCGTACCACTTCCCAATAGGTCTGCGAAGGTGTAGCAACGGTATTGGGCTCACCGGCTTCATTTACTCCAACTCCAACAACGCCGGTATCCCTACCTGGAAGCGTCATCTTGTGAAGACCATGTCTCACGGCATTAAAGTTGGTTCCGGATATCATTTTACCTCCTAATTTAAAGTCAATCAAGAATGATGCATTGAAGTCCTTATATCTAAAGCCATTGGTGATACCTCCGATCCATCTAGGTAGGGCACTTCCGAAGAAAACAAGATCGTCTGTCCTAAGCGGTCTGCCATCTGCACCAAAAACCTGTCTGCCTTGGTCGTCCTTCTTATACCCAAATCCAGCCAATTGTCCTATCTCCTCACCTACGACTTGATATAGAAAACCGTTAAAAGTATGGGTCCCTACGACGATACTCTCTCCTGGCTCGTCGGTAAGAAGACTTATCACCTTGGTTTTATTATAGGAAGCATTTAAGTTGATATCCCACTGAAAATTTTCATTACGCATAGGAACCAATGTTAATAGTGCTTCAATGCCATCACTTCTACTTTCACCACTATTGATCAACGTACTTATAAAACCGGAAGTGTTTGATATTTGGGCCGGAATAATTTGATCGAACGTACTTTTACGATACGCACTAATATCTAAATTCACCCGACTATCGAACATTCGTAAATCAAGGCCTACCTCAGTCTCCGTTACGCGAGCAGGTTTAAGATTTGTATTCGGTAATGTATTGGTATTAGGTCCTGCGACGGGTTGTAATTGACCATCGGAATTTGCAAAAAGGTTAGAGTTTATGGTATAGAACAAGGTATTTGAGTAAGGAGGGACGTCGGTATCACTGCCCACTTCTGCATATGCGGCCCTTAATTTTCCGAAGCTCAGCCAATTTGAATCTATATTATTAGAAAACACATAACTAGCTGATAGTGAAGGGTATAATATACTTCTATTTGCCGGTGAAAGAGTTGAAAACCAATCGTTTCGTAACGTACCAGTAAGATAAAGAGTTTCTTTATATGATAGGTCCGCTGAACCGTATAGTGAATTCACAACTCTCTCGGAGAGGTTATAAAAAGGGTCTTTTACACGGCCATTTTGTACCGTATAAAGGTCCCTGATCACAAAATCAGTAACATTCACCCGGTTAAGGTCTGAGCGTCTGTATAATCTATTGCCACCAACCGTAAATCCTAATCCAAAGTCATCACTTAGGTCCCTATCGGCAGAAATCAAGAAATCAACGTTGGTTTCCCTAAATCTACGTACCTCTTGAGTGTACGTGCCATTAACAAATCCCTCGGGTGCAGGACCTCTGGAGGCTTGCCCAGTTGGAAACCCATTATAATCCTGATCTCGGGACCAATAGTCTTGTCCTACCCTCGCTTGCACGAATAACCAAGGAAGAAAATTATATTTAAGTGATGCATTACCGAAAATACGATCTCTAGTAATATTATTGAACTGCTCGCTCAACGTAAAGTATGGGTTTGTCCTATTCCGAAAACGAGAGTAAACAAATTCATTCCCATTAGCATCAAACTTATTAGCGTCCAATAGATCCAAAGGCATTGAATTTGCCAAGTTATAAAGCGCAACAGGTATGGTATTATCCTGCTGGCCAACATTGGGAGGATTGGTATTTACTTCATTCGAATAGTTAATACTTGTGTTGAATGAAAGCTTATCTGTCAAGTTATAATTGGCTCCAAGACTTACATTGATCCGCTTAAACTCATTATTGGGGGTAATTCCCTTACTTTCCAAATTAGACAGGGATAGATTAAATCCCCCTTTTTCGTTATTGCCGGAAAGTGATATAGAATTTGTAATATCCAACCCACGTCGATAGAATTTTTTAACTCTGTCATATACCGGTTCATAAGGTACTGTAATACCATCGAACAAAACTTGGGTCATTCCTGGTTGAAATTTTTCTCCAAAAGACCATTGTCCCGAAGTAGGATTGGCGGATGTGGGTCTTACCCCATTTTCTCCCTGCCCGTATTCATACTGATAATCAGTAAAATCAAGGGGATTATGATCAGCCAAACTCAATGTATAGCTCACTCCAATTCCTTGACCTGCACCACGAGTTTTTGTAGTAATCATAATAACCCCATCCTTTGCACGTGAACCATAAAGAGCGGCACCAGTTGCGCCCTTCAAAATAGTCATACTCTCAATATCATCCGGATTTATACTGGAGAAACCGTCTCCACCATCGGATGTAACGCCACCACTGTTTGTCCCAAGTTCGCTGCTGCTACTACCAATGCTGGTGCCAAAACTCGAATTATCAATAGGCACACCATTTACAACAATTAATGGATTATTGGTGCCAGAAATGGACGATTGACCTCTAATACGTACCTTGGAAGATCCACCAGGACCAGTGCTCAATCCCGACACGTTAACGCCTGCAACTTTTCCTTGCAATGAGTTCATGAAATTTGAAGAACGGTTTACGTTTACTTCCTCGGCATCTACTTTGGCAACGGAATAACCTAATTTTCTCGTTTCCTGTCTTATCCCTAAAGCTGTCACTACAACTTCTTCAAGATTTTCCGTATCCTCAACAAGTGTAACATTCAACTGGTTCACCTCGTCTACAATGACTTCTTTTTTTGCAAAACCAATAGAACTGAAAAGGATTACGGAATTAGATTTTGTCAAGGTAATTGAATAATTCCCATCAAAATCTGTTGCTGTGCCATTGGTAGTTCCTTTTTCAATAACAGATACACCTGGTATTGGCGAACCATTGGTGTCGGTTACCGTGCCTGTTATAGTTTGCTGTGCTCTTACTAAGTTGTCATCGGTTAATACTGATGAATCTTTATTTGCCAATTTAGGTCTTGGTTTTAACACGATTTGATTTCCTCTGAAAATAAAGTCAGTATTGGATCCCATGAACAAAGTTTCAAGCACCTCATCCAGGTTCGTATTTTGCACATCAATAGATATCTTTCTTGAGGTATTTATCTTTTTAACATCATACAGAAATTTATATTCAGTTATCGCCTCAATTTCTTCAATAACCTTAATGGCAGGAACATTCTTCAGATTGAGCGTCATTTTTGTTTTTTGCGAAAAGGAACTTGCCTGGATCGAAAGGAAGGTCGTAATAAAAAAAAGAATACATAATTTGGTTTTTAAACCAATTTTCATTGAACCGGACAGTAATGTCCAAATAGGTTTGCTGTTCTTCATGTCATAAGTTAATTAGTTGATTATCAATTAATTCAGATTGCCCTTAAAACTGAGTATGTTTTTATGAAGGGTATTTCTCAAAGCTTTTGTTCCATAGGCTTATCTTCAATATTGGTTAATTGTTTATATATATGTATTTCATTACCATTGATTTCATATTTAAAGGGCGTCTCTATTTTAAAAGTTTCCAATACTTCTTCAATGGTTTCAGTTACAAATGTGGCGGTGAAGATCCTATCATTCAATTCTTCATACTCATTGTTTATCTTTACATTAAAATGCCGTTGTAATCGTTGAATGATTTGGGAGAAATTCATTTTTTTCATAACCAACTTACCCTCTATCCAACCTGTGTATAAATCGGTATTTACTTTTTTTATGCTCATTGTTTTATTGGCCACCTGCCATTCGGCCATGTCACCAGGGTAAAGCAACCTAGAATCGTCCTCATTGTAAACAGTCCCAAATTCATAAAGCCTTACGGAGCCTTCAACCAGTACCGTGTTTTGAAGTGCGTCCTCGGGATAAGAAGAAGCATTAAATTTGGTACCCAAGACCCGTATATTCAAAGCTCCTGAAGTAACAATAAATGGACTGTTTTCATCTTTGTGAACATCAAAAAATGCTTCACCCGTTAGGGTAACTTGTCTATTTTCTTTACCAATAAATTTCACTGGATATCTTAAGGTTGATCCAGAATTGAGATTTACAACGGTTCCATCTGACAATATAACCTTGAAAGTTCGGCCGTTCGGAATGTGTATGGTATTATATTCCAATGCGGCAATATCATTTCCATTAATTTCATTTTGTGAGTAATCAACCGTTCCATCTACTTTCTCACCCACCAAATTACCATTGGGATTTATAATCTTAGAATTACCTTTTTGAGATAATATATGTCTTTCACCATTTCCAAGCTCCAATATAATCGCGGTTGGATCTGGTTGCGGTGGGGTCAACTGCTCCTGATTAACTAACTTATAAAGCACGAAAATTCCCAAGAGGCCAATGAAAATTGCCGCATATCGCAATAAGAAACCTTGGAAAAACCTACTATCCTTTTGCTCATAGTTTTTCTGCCAATTCAAAATTAATTGCCATGCCTCATGTGGATCAAGACTTTCGATATCCGGCAGTGATAAATACTCACGATGTATTTTTTTCAACCTTTGAAAGGTTAAAAAATTTTCATCATTTTCTGAAAGCCATTTCTCAAATTGGATTTCCTCCTCTTTGTTTAAATGGCCTTCTAATTTTTTAATTATAATTTTTGCGACCAATACACCCCTATTTAACAGGAAATAATGTATTCCCTATCAATAAGACCCAGAAAGAATAAAAACGGGTAGTGAATATCTAAAAATATTGTGCTTTTTTTTGACAATAGTGCATTTTAAAGCATCCAAAAATAAATATTCCTCAAGTTTAGTCGAAGTATTTTGAAGGATTTCTTTAAATGATATTTTACGGTATTAACAGTTATGCCCATTATTTCAGCGGCATTTTCATATTTAATTCCTTCCAAAACACAGAGTTTGAAGGCCGTTTTATTTTGTTCGGGCAAAGCTTCCAATTCCTTGAAAATAGTATCGGAAATTTCATTAAGGATCAATTCATTTTCAAAAGACTGCACATGGGTTAAATGGTTTTTAATTCCTAAAGTTTTTTTATCCTGCTTTATTTTTTTTAAACTTTCATTGCGAACTGATGTTCGAATATAATGATGAAGATCTTTTATTGATTCATCCAATTCTTTCTGTAAAAGCTTGCTAAAAATGGTGTGAACGACATCCTTAGCATCATCCAAATTATTTAAATAACTAAAGGAAAGTAAACACAATTCTTGATAATGCCTTAAAAAAATTTCTTCCAAAATTGAAGCTTTGGCCGTTTCCATTTTATTCTTGTAGCAGTTTAAAATTTAATTTATTGGCAAATCATGTAGATGTAAATAAAATAAAATTAATTGTGTTTTTAACACTTATTTAAATACTAATGTATTAATTTGTTGTTATTTAAGCAATTAAAATGTCATTTTATGAAGGCTGTATAAAATTATCGAGGTGTTATTTAACTTAAGCATTATCAATTATTTGATTAGAAATCCTAATTAATTTTTGGGCTCCAATATGTACTTTATCAAATACATTGGTTATTACTTCCTTATCATCAAGCAAAAGCCTATTCTACCAACAATTCTCATAATGGCCTGGTTTTGGCTTTTAGGTAGCATACTTTTCTTTCTTATCTTTCTTATCTTTCTTATCTTTCTTATCTTATTAAAAAGGCCAGTTTGCGGGCGGCTTTCAACACATATCGATTTTAATACATTTTTCAATTCATGATCTCTTTAATATTTTCACTAATTAATCTTTTAAGTCACAACATAAATATTAATTGAAATTATTTAGAGTCTGATCTACTGGGCTGTATATTCTTCGATCGTATTTTTCAGGTTATTGGAATTTGTCCAAAACACATTTTCTTTCAATTTCTTCTTTAACATTCACCTATCGCAGTACACTTTTATTTCGACAACCTTGGCATATATCTGTGATGATGTCGCATTATTATAAGATTTTTATTGTTTTAGAGGTATTCATCGGTCGCTTAGCTCGGTCGCCTGCGGCGACCCAATAGGCTACATCTCGTACCTCGATTCCAGCTTATCGGGAAATGCGACATCATCGCCGCGCTATCCAGGACTTCACATAGCGCCGTGTAGTTGCCAACCTTGTATCTCCAAGTATCTTTAAAACGGTATTCATGTATAGTATTCAGTTCTTAGGAACTGGCAGAGGTACTTTTACCTAGCATGATGCAGTCTAAACCGAAAATATACGGTATTTCTCAAAAGACAATTCGCTGGGCGGGAATGAGGAATGGGGAGTTAGGAAAATTAAAATTTTTGCAATTACACTTTAAAAATGTTCCAACCAGCTCCAAAAAATTAGGGTTTTATACCTAAAACAGGAGGGTTTTGTAGCCTCACCAGAACCACAACCTACCTAATTATTTATTTTTCATTTTACTTGCAAAATATACCAAAACTCCAATTATACATACGTTTTATTGGTGTTTTGAAGATTTAAAGTAGTAAGGCTAGATTAACAACAATTAGAAGAAATACGCAAAATGTCGGCACCATGTCGGCACTCGAAGATATTTTTTATTAGATTTGATTGTTCAAAAGTTTTAAAATGCCTTCTTTAAAATACTTCATAAAAGGGGAAAGCAATCCCACTACCATTTATGTCCGTTTTGTACATGGTAGAAAATACGATTTCAAAAAATCCACCTCTTTACTTGTCAATCCAAAGTTTTGGAACAATGACAAAGGCAAAGTAAAACATCTAGCAGAATTTACCGATAAAATCAATCTGCAAAACAGTTTAGACAATTTACGCTCTGAAATACTAGGGAACTTTAATACATCCTATGCGAATGGTGCTAACATAAATTCTGATTGGTTAACAAGTGCCATTGATTCTTACTTTGACCAAAACACAAAGACCGATTTAAACTACCTAGTAGATTACATCAATTTCTTTTTAGAAAACCTACCTAATAAAATTTTGAGAAATGGTAGAACGGGGGTTGCGCCTAATACAATCAAAAAATACCGCTCTACCCTATCAAAGGTCAAAGAGTTTGAGAAGTACCGTAAAAAACGCCTTAAAATGGATGAGGTAAACATGAAATTACATAAAGACTTCATCCACTTTCTATATAACATCAAAAAACTGAATTACAATACCACCGGAAAATATATTGCTTGTATCAAAACAATTTGTTTGGATGCCAAAAGATACGGTTTGAAAGTACATCCCGATATTGATAGGGGTGAATTTAGGATTACAAATGAGAAAACCTATTTTGTAACATTATCAGAAAACGAAATCGATAAAATATTTGAAAAGGACTTTAGTAATACTTCATATTTAGAAAATGCAAGGGATTGGTTAATAGTTGGGATTTGGACTGGTGCAAGGGTAAGTGATTTGTTGAACCTAAATAATGATAATATCAAAAATGGATTTATCGAGTATACCGCAAAAAAGACTAACCAACAAATTATTTTGCCCATACATTGGCAAGTAGAATCTATCATTGCCCGTTTGAATGGTAAGTTACCGCACAAAATTTCAAGTCAAAAATATAACGATTACATTAAGAAGGTTTGTGAGAGTGCCGGTATTAATCAAATGTGCCATGGTAGTAAATTAAGCAAAAAGACAAAACGTAAGGTAGTTGGAGAATATCCTAAATGGCAATTGGTCAGTACACACATTGCCAGGCGCACATTTGCTACCCTTCATTACGGAAAACTGCCAACCCCTATAATTATGGCCGCAACGGGGCATAAGTCGGAACGGATGTTACTGGTTTATATTGGTAAAACCCCACAAGACAACGCTATGCAGCTTCAAGAATTTTGGGCAAAAGAAAAGGAAAAATCCAAGAGAGAACCTCTATTGGAAATAATCAAAAATGTAAACTAAAAATGAAAAAATTCGATTCAGATCCCGAATATTTAAAATTGAAACAAGAGCTAGATTATAAATTGAGTGAATCATTACAACAAATTTTATGCCTTCAATCCGAATGGCTAGAAAGCCGACTATTTGAGTTTAATGAAGTTCAAAAATTAGAAGGCAAAGTGAGAAAAGTTCGATTAAAACAATTCAAGAAAAATTTAATTGAGCGTTTAGTGGAATATAGATTTCAATCGGTTGGTGAGAATTATAAAGATGTATTCAAAAATGAAGTCATGAAACTTCTATCTGCCAAATAATAAGTTAAGTCAGTGATTAAAAAATACCCATTTCACGAACTAAGGGAAATCTTCGATGAGGTTTTAAAAATACCTGAAAGATTGGATGAAATGACCATTGTTGAATTGAAGGAGCTTTATTTTCATTTGGAAGATAGAAAATCTAGCCTATGGCGTATCGTGGAAATGCGATTTAATGGAGAAAAAGAACATCGCGATTATGGCACTACCAAACATCTTAATTACTGTAAGGCCAATTGTTTTCAGTTTGGCACAAGTGTTTCTGATTTAGAATACTGGATTGATGTACTACATAAAAAAATCTACAAGTTACCTCGGCAAATCAATTTTAATGATAAGATATTTAAGGATCCCGAAAGTGAGCATTTTTTTAGCCTTCTTTTTGAGAATTGGCTATGTGAAAAGGATGTGCCTGTTGTAGCTTTATATTATGTTTATAGAATAATGTCGAACAAGACACCTGAAAATACCGATGCAACCATTTGTAAACTTCCTCATGCTACGATAGTGGCAAATCAAACAAAATTTGCGGAATACTGGAATGATACCTACAAACCCATCCATCCAAAAAATTTAGGATTTACGTTTAAAGCTACTGGGGATGTCAGTATTAAAACTTTTGGAGAAATTGCCAATACCTCGAAAGACATATTTCATACTAGACTTAATTCCGTTCTAGGTCAAATAAAATCTTAATGGGGTAAATTCCTTTAAATACCCTAAAAACTCCTTTTTTCCTCCTCGTTGACAATTGCAAATGCAATTAATCTTTGTGCTGTAAAAATAAAACAGTTCAAAAGATGGATGCAATCACACAATTACACGGAACAACGCCCGACCAACTTACCGAAACCATTTTTAAGGGCATAGACGAACGCCTAGAGGGGCTTAAAAAGAACTTTCAAGCAAAGACCCCAGAAGAATTCCTAACGCGGACGGAAACGAGCAAACTCTTAAAGATTTCTTTAGTAACCGTACACGATTGGGTAAAAAAGGGAATTTTGAAACCTCGCAAGTTTGGCAATCGCACCTATTTTCTCAGGAGCGAGATACAGCAAACCATGCTTAATTCTAATATCTAGGTCATGGCAGGGCATTGTAAAAACTATTCTAGGCAAATCTATGTATTGGAAGACGAGAAAACCTCTTACAGGGGCTATAAATTAGAAAACACCTTTTTACAGAATGTAGATGATTTTAGGAATTCTTTGATATTACCTGTATATATTCGTGTTGAGGTAAATCGGGGCTATAACGAATCAAAAGGATGTGATAAATGGTTGAAAATCAAAGATTCTGAAGATTGGGAAACCTCAACCTTAGTAACTGGTCTAAGAAATACGGACGCAACTGAAATTTTTGAGGGTAATTTTGCCCGTTTGGAGAATGGCCGATATATACCAGAAAGCCTAATCCTATTTCAGTTTGAAAATAATTTTAGAAATCTTGTGATTGATGTTTTCAAAGATTTCTATATACATGATGCTTTTGAAAAAAGGCACTTGATTAGAACTCATGACTACTATTACAACAAAAAGGCAGCCGTTTAGAGCTGCCTTTGTTCGTTCAAAAGTTTGACCACTAACGAAATATTGGCCACATGCAAGATACTAAAGTAATACCTATCAATGAAAGATACCGCTACAATCTTTTCATAAATACTAAGGCTATTTGGGATTTTTTGGCAATTAACAAAACCCAAAATATCATAAAAAATACGAACCAAATACATCTACTTAGTTTTCTTGTGGATATGTCATCAACGGACGGGATTATCAATATGACCGCAGAGGATGGAGCAAAGTATATCTATGTAACGGATAACTTCATTCTCAACAATCTAAAGTTTTTAGGAGTTCAATCAAGACAACTAAAGAACATTCTTAAACAACTGGAAATTGCTAAAACAATCCAGCGTAAAACCATAAACAATAACCAACGCTATATTCGGGTGCATCCTGAATTAATAGAGTTGTGGCATGTTGAAAATTGGACTATGAAAGCGAGTAGTTATATGGCAAATCACCGGCCTAAATTATGGGATTCATTTAAAAATAATTGGTTACCCATTCTAGGAGCGGAAAAATTTAAGGATGCCATTGACTGGTGCAATGATAAAATTAATATGAAGGAAATCAAATACAACGACTACGATGCTGTTTATAGACTAATGGAGAATACCCTCGCTAAATGGAATAAAGACAAACACAATTGGAGGTAGTTGTTAGAATCAGTAGGTATGCAATAGATTTCATAGGGGTATACAATACATTTCATAGGGGGTATGTAATGGATTGCATGCAATAATATATATAAAGAAATAATATAAAAAAAAGAGCGACATAATAATTTTACCGCTCTTTTTTAATAAATTTTTTAAAGATAAACAAGGGGCATAGGGGTCAAAACACCTCAACAATAAAATTTTATACATCGCCACCTAGTTACAATTTTACTCGATGTAATTTTTAGAGGGGGGGGTATGTTTAAATACTTCCTAAAATTGCTTTAGGATTAGAAAATCCATGGATAAAATTTCAAAACCCTTTCATTTGAAATGATTTTCAGCTATTTACTAGCCAAATCGCAGTAGCAATCAATATACTTCTTAATTTGACTGTATATATTTTGATTACAAGAAATCTTCACATTAGACTTGAACTTATTCATTCCAAAAACATCTATGAATTTTCCAATTGACGAATTTAAAAAAGAAGATGACAATGTAAGATGTCCTGGAATTTGAATAATAACAGAATTATTAATTGCATTACTGACTAGATAATTATAAAAGTTATCACCATCTATGTTAGTAGATGTACTTTTTGTTATCAGAGTTAAATCAATTTTTATTGCCATTTCAAACAAATATAACTAATATACAATATCAAATTTACTAAAACTCGTAAATTTCATCTTCTGAGTCAAAATCATCAAATGTAGTTGTGTCAATATCTACAACAATTAATGTACCATTAAATGGATAGGACAATATTCCTGATTTCTTAGAAACGTCATATTTCTTAATATAGTACCCTGCATTGCTAAAAATCGATAGTTGTCCGTTTGAATTTTCAGTAAAATCTAAAACATTACTTAACCCAAATCCGGCATTGTTTGGAACTGATTTTATAGTCATTCCACGCTCAAGTGCCTTTTCTATTGCCAAGTTTTCTTCTAAAGGTAAATCACCTCTTAAACTCAAAAATCTGTTTATTGATGTAGGGATTCCTTGACCAAAATCACAAACGGCAAAGGTAAGTTTATTAAGATTTGGAAAATATTGAGTTATAACATAGCCATGAATTGGTGATTGTGCATGGTCAAAGATATTGTTAAACACCTCGACCAAACTATGTGCTAAGGGTTGAAGGTCTTTACCATAAAAATATCTTTTGCTAAAGTATTTCTGAGTTTGTTGACCATATTGATCAATCATATTCTTAGAAATGTGCCATGGACACAAAGTTGTATTATTGTAACTAGGAGTGAAATCTTCTCTACTAAAATCAGATGTCCAATAATTCCTAAATTTAATATTTTCTAGATGTTGATTAAAAAATCTTGTGCCTCCAACAAAAGAAATAATACACTCAAAATTCACATACAAATGCTCAACTATACATGTCAATAGGACAAATTGGGCAGGAGATAAAAAATTTATAGTTCCAAAATCCACAGTAATATTAGAATGCCTTTGAAATCCAAATTCGAAAATAACATTACCGAATCTCATCCACTCCAAATTGTAATCCGTACGCGGTACTTTTAGCGTATAACCTTTCAATTAAATTTTATTTTATTTTAATGATACTTAATCAAATATTTATTTACTATTAAAAACTCAACTATTAGGTAATTTCCTGAAATAGACTTAAAAGGTAATTCAATTATGCTTTTAAGGTGTTAAAAATATCCTCTAAATCATTGTTATCATCATTAGAGTTCCAAGGTAAATTATCATGCCAATTATTTTCTCGCGGTTCGTGCGTTGCGCTGCGTTGATTCCAATAATAATCATCATCCATTTCTAAGTAATCCAATCTGTGATTAATTTCTGACATAATATTATCAAAACTATAGCCAAATGCAATTTCAATATCAGTAAGTTTTTGTTTTTTTTCTTCCAATGAAGCCTTACTACCATCCTCGTCTAATGTTCCAACAAAACCATAAACTGCATCATAAATTATATCATCTAATCTATTTTCGTTATCCTCTAAAAAATCATTGAAAGAATCTGGAAATTCTTCCTTTAATAATTTAAAACTCATTATCTCATCAAATCCCCAAATGGAGTTTAAATTCATTTCAATAATCTTAGGGATATTAAGTTGCAAGGGTTGGGCATAATCAATTAATAGATGAATAAATTCATTTAACGAGTTACTCGTTAAATTTTCAGAATATGCAATTGAGCTTAGTTTTTTAGATATAAACTGAGTTAATTCTTCATTTAATTTATCTATTAAGAAATTACAGCAATATAATTTTATTATTATGGTATCATCCGTATTCAGTTTAGGATAATTAGAGTTATTATATTCAATTTCATCAAAATTTTGAACAACATATTTGAACAATTTATTTATTTGACATTCATCTAATTTAATTTTATTCCTTGCAAGTTTCTCACCACTTCCAATAAGGATTGATAGTGCAGGAAAGAGATACTTAAATGATTGAAATAAATTCTCCTTGATTATACTATTGTTCATAATGTATGACACTAAAAAGTCTTGAATTGAGGCATTTTGATATTCAATAATTAGATTACCAAAATGATTTTTATTGATTCTGATCATCGAATTCTCTAACTCTTTGAGAGCCTTCTTAAAATCTAATGGAGTAAATAATACTCCTTCAATACCATTCTTTTTTAGGTATAGATTTACTTGTTCGAATAAATTATCATAACTCGGTCTTTTTAGGATAATCAAATTGATTAGGACAAATCTACTGGATTGAGTAATTTGATTTTCGAATACATGTAACCAAACCTCATTAGGATTCTCAAATAAATCTAATATTTTGTTCGGAAATTCCTGCAAAGTAACTTTCTCCCAAATTTTTGATTTTGAAATGATTCAATTATTCGTGGATTATAATTCCTATGATTGATTATGGATATGAGTTTTTTTTGGTGAAATATTTCTTTTACATACTCAAATGGTATTTCATTGGCATAGAAGTGATTGTATAGAATTTCTGATTTAACACGCTTTGTGTAATTCGTAAGGTCAATTATGCATTTTGAAAAGTTTGCATTTTCGAATAAATCAAATCTTTGTTTTGCTTGATTTAATATATATTCCCTAGTAGTAAATATTAAAACTTTATTTCTAGACCTCTGAATTCTCTGAATGAACTGCATTATTGACTTGTCCTCATTGGTCCTAAGAGAGTGTATTAAAAAGTTTCTTCCAAGAAAATCATCGAAAAGGAAAACCTGTTTCTTATCTTCATTGTAAAATTTAAAACCATCTTTGATACTTTCTGAAAGATAAATAAATTCGTCCATTTCACTTCCTAAAAGTTTGAAAACCAGCATTTCTGCCAATGTTGTTTTTCCTATTCCAGGTGTTCCAGAAATAATTAAATATTTATCCCTTTTTAATATTGAAGTTGCAAGTTGAAAACTTTCATTTTGAACATACATAGAGATTTTAGATTGTATCTCGTCAAGAATAAATTTCGATTGATTTACTACCTGACTATTGACTATACGTTGCAAAATTGGAATGCTAGCCAACCATAATTTGTAATAATCACTTTCTACCTCCGGAAATTTATTTAGAAGATTATTCAAATCTACTTTTCCCATTATATCTGAAAAATTTTTGATATAGGGAGAAAAGAGTTTATGGATTTTTTCCTTCTGCATGGGGTTAAGATCTACAGAAGTAGTCAGTAAATATCTACCCGGATTGAGTTTTTCAACTTTTTGAACCTCAATTTTTAGCTTCGAGAAGAGACTGCTAAATGATTTGTATCTTTTACATTGAACTATCATGTTGCTTCCTTCACAATATCTCAAATCAATTCCTAAATCACCACCTTCTCCAAAGGATTCTAAATGAACTCCAAAATGTTTTTGAAGTAAATCCCTTGATAACAACTCAAATTCAAATGGTGATAAAATTTGAAAGTCGTAATTTTTCATTTTAAAATGTTATTATCCTATTTAATTTTTCTCTTCTAACTTGAATATAATTCTATTTCCAAATAGAGTTATTCAATATTAATGTATGCTAAAATTTACCGGCACAAAAAGGCGGTGCTACAATTGTTGATTTAGAAACCTATGTAAATAATTTGAAAAATAATTTAAATCCAAATCAAATTGGGTCGGATTGGCAAACTAACCCCAATTATGGGAATGCAATCTAAGATTAATGATATTAGAGGGTATAGGAGTGTAAACACTTCAGCAAATCAATGTTAAACACGCCACCTAGTTACAATTTTACTCGGTGTATTTTTTGGAAGGGGCGCATTATCTATATAGTGCGAAATCCATTCTTTTCATTTATGAATTTCACTTCCTCAACATCCTTATTACATCTAGCATTGGTATATAGAATTTCCACTTCCCTTCCATTTAAGGCTATCCCATATCCGAGCGAATCCAATTTATCATTTTCAAATGGGTCAATTGGGATATGAGTTAGAACACCCACCAACATACCATAGTTGTTAATAACAGGCCCACCACTATTTCCACCCTTTACACGAGCATTAATCAATATATAATCTTGACCATCTAAATAGGATTTATCATGTCCTATGACATTTCCATTAGAAGACTTTAAAATTGCGTTTATTTCTGCCTGTTCTGCGAATTGAATTGAGTCAAAACCTGCAATTGGAGGATAACCCATAGTCAAGACTTTGCTTAAAACTTCAGCATTACCTATTCTAATATGCGGAATATCTTTAAAAGGGTTTCCCTTTACTTCAATTATTGCCAAATCCTTTCTTTTATCTTTTGATCTCCAAATCTTTTCAATTTCAACAGATGCACCTTGTCCATTGTCAATAAATACAGATTTCTTTTCTTCAATACAGTGATACGCTGTAATAATAATATTGTCATTAATTATAAAACAAGTACCAATATCCAATGAATCATCATTCAATTTAACTATTATTGGTTTGACCGATTTCTCAAAGTGGTTTCTAATAGATAGAAAACCATTAATTAAAAAATCATAGCTGCCATAATCAGCAAAATCACTATCATAACCGAGGTTAAAATATGATTCACCAAAAATTGGAACATTCGCCTTATTGCCTCCTGATATTAACAATCCTTCAGAAACAAGTTTTTGGCAAATCACTTGTAAATTGGTAAGTAATCTAGTCTCATAACCTTTTCCGTTGCGACCTGGATTTTGAAGTTCCAATTTGTGATATTCAAGAAAATCATCAATACTTTTAATCTGGCTATTTAGGACACCTCCTCCGGTAGTGTTGAAAAATTTAATTAATTCGGTGGCACCAATTGCAATCTTATTCATAAAAATTTTTATGCTTGAAAATATCCTAATATTTATAAACAAAGCAAGAAACCAATCAAAATATTTGATGTTGTACTATCCATCTGTTTACATTCCTAAAGGAATATAGAATTGGTTTAAATTTGATATTGGGATTATACTATTACCACCAACAGTTTTTAAGGCTTTTAAAGAAATTATTGTCTCTTTCACATATTCGGCATTAGGATCCTGAATAAAGATTTCTTTTAAATTATTCATTGATCTCAATATTTTGTCATCCACCACTTTATTAAAGTACGGAAATGAATACCCAACTATTACCAAGGACTCGGTTTTGTCAACCATTTGACAGATTTTGTCAATGAACATTTCATATCTCCCACTGTCCCATGCAAAAGTAATGTTACTATTTACTCGATTATCAATGCTTCTAAAATATTCCTTAACACAATTGTTCATTACTCCATTGCCTTCATCAATTTCATTAAGGTTGAATTTCTCATCTTTAAAATGACCAAAATCAGCACTTCCATTGATTTTTACCAAATTAAAACCATCCCAGTTTTCAATATTTCCCATTGGGATTTTTAAGTTCAACTTTCTTCTAACTTCTCCTAATTGTTCTTGTCCGATTTTTGAATACCCAGAATATGCCTTTTCAATTTGATTGTCATAATTCCAGCTTAGAATATTTATATTCTCTGGAAGTTCTGCTGAAAGTCCGAGTATTGATGCAAAAAAAGAATCATGTCTAAAACTTACAGGATTAAATGCCTGTCTATACATAAAGAATGAAGTCAGAATTGCTTTTATCACTATTAATCTATCTGATTCTCCCCTAATTGTCAATCTTTTGGCTAAGGTGTCGAAACTTGCCAAATTTGCAACTTCATTGGCCAATTCATTTACATTATTAGCCATTTGAATATAACCTTCTAAAGAGGTTAAAGACTTTCCACGAACAGTATAAAATTTAGAGAATTTCGGAGTATCTCCTTTAGAAATGTATGACCTTAGCTCCGTAGAAAATAGCTTGAGGGCATCGGGAAAATCCTTTACTAGGGGTAAAGTTCCAAAACTTGCTCCTGCACCAAGAATATAAGTGACTTTTTTGCGTTTTGTTGGCACCATGTTGGCACAATAGGTAATTGTTAAAGTATAAATTACTGTGAATAAAATATTTACAGAATATAATTGTAGCCTCACCAGGAATCGAACTTTTTTCCTTAGGCACTTTATTTATGGGTGTTTCAAATTTTCTTTTTTACCATGTTGACGATTTGTGAACTTTATTTAGTGATTTTTTTTCCGTCATACCAAATGTATACAAATTAAGTTAAATCGAAAGTTCGCAAAACATGCAAGTAACTATAGCTCTAGGGTTATTGGGCTATACTAACCGTCCCATCGCTAGCCAGTGTGCTTTGAATTCTTGTCCATATAACCCTGCCACATGACCAATATATATTTATCATTACCGTTCTCGTTTTTTTTCAGGAACCCGTATTCATAGATAAAGAGGTACACTTCTCCTTGTTTATTTTTCCAATAATGGGTGAAGAACATGGGATCAAAGCCCATATCCAGTAAAAGCTTACATCTTACCGTTACCTTTCCTCCCCTATTGAACTCCTTCATGATCCTTCTGTTGAGCTTTAGTTGATTATCGACTTTGTTGTAGAACCTATCCGGTCTTTGCTTTTCCTTCTCATATTGATAGGCACTCTTGCACGGGGGATCGCAGAATTTTTTGTCGGACCTTCCCTCTAATGGCTTGCCGCAATGCAGACATTCTTTATGTATTCTCAAGATAATTGATTTTTTGGACAATTATACGTATCCTATTCGTATAAGGTACGATTAAATCATATGCATACATTATTTTGCAAAAAAAATAATTATGGAACTTCGCAGAAACATCACCTTGAAGCATCTACTTATCGACGATAAAAAGTGTATCGGTCTCCAGTTCAATTCCGACAAAGTTGTCCAGGCTCTAATCGATAAGCTGCCCAATCCCAATTGGAGCAGGCAATTCGCTATGTTCTACGTTCCAAATACCAAGATCAATCTTGAGTTGATATTCAAAACCTTTAAGGGGGTTGCATGGGTAAACGGCAATTACTTTTTTGCAGAACGTCTTATAAATGCCGATAACCCCAAACCAAGCATCGCTTGTTACAGAAATAGAAAGATAAAAAATGGATACAAAGCCTGTCCTGAAGAATACCTGATGAAACTTGAACTTAAAAGATATTCCGAAAATACGGTGCGAAATTATGTGTCGTGTTTTGAGTCTTTTATAAACCATTATTATGATGAGGAACCCATAACCTTGAATGAAACGGATGTTCGCAACTACCTACAAAAGCTCATCCAAGAAAGAAAATCGAATTCATACATAAACCTGGCGGTCAACAGTATCAAATTCTATTACGAAATCGTGCTGGGAATGCCCAATAGGTTCTATTCCATTGAAAGGCCACGAAAACAGAAGCAATTACCAAAAGTTATTTCCAAAGAGGAGATTTTCAAGATTATGGAGAACACCAATAATATTAAACATAGGTGCATAGTAGGTCTCCTCTACTCCTCCGGACTTCGACGGGGTGAGCTTCTGAACTTGCTGGTGACCGATATCGATAGTAAAAGGATGATTGTTAATATATTGAATGCAAAAGGGAACAAGGATAGATATAGTGTCCTCAGTCCAAGCATACTCAGAGACCTAAAAACGTACTACAGGGAATATAGACCACTTAAATATCTTTTCGAAGGTGCATCTGGAAATAAATATAGCGGTTCAAGTGTCATCAATATTATTGATACTGCAGCAAAGAAAGCCGGCATTATGAAGAAAGTAACACCGCATATGCTACGGCACAGTTTTGCGACCCATCTTTTGGAAAACGGCACCGATATTCGGCACATTCAGCTTCTATTGGGCCATAGTTCCACCAAAACGACCGAAATTTACACCCACGTAGCGGATCGTTCCTTCATGGACATTAAAGATTTGTTATCTTAGTATACATAAGTGGGATATCAACAATGATGCTATCCTATTGTTGTAGCCAATGCAAAAAAACGAGAACGTGAATGGAAAAAACAACATTTGAAATTACCAAGATGGACTGTCCTTCGGAAGAAAACCTAATCCGAATGAAATTGGATGGAATTTCAAGTATCAAAAATTTAGACTTTGACATTTCCAACAGAAGACTGACCATTTTCCACAGCGGACAAATTGACCAAATCGAAAAATCAATTCTCGAACTGAATTTAGGCGGACAAAAACTAACAACTGAGAAAACTGACCAAACAGAGTTTAAAGAGAATTCAAATCAGAAAAAACTTCTTTGGACAGTTCTTGTCATCAACTTTGCTTTTTTCGTAATCGAAATGACGACTGGACTTATTTCCAAATCAATGGGACTGGTTGCCGACAGCTTGGATATGCTTGCCGACTCGTTCGTTTATGGAATTAGCCTTTTTGCAGTTGGAGGAACCCTAATAAGAAAAAAACGGATTGCAAAAATTGCGGGATATTTTCAGATAATACTTGCGATTATTGGATTTGTAGAAGTCTTGAGAAGATTTTTCGGAAACGAGAAACTTCCCGATTTTTCAACAATGATTATAGTTTCGATTTTTGCACTTATTGCAAACGGAATTTGTCTTTATATTTTGCAAAAGTCAAAGAGCAAAGAAGAAGCACATATGAAAGCGAGTATGATTTTCACTTCGAATGACGTGATTATCAATTTGGGAGTAATTATTGCAGGAATTTTAGTGCATTATTTGAGTTCTAATAAACCTGATTTGATTATCGGAACAATAGTTTTCGTTTTGGTAATTCAAGGAGCGGTACGAATATTAAAACTTGGAAAATAAAGAAAGCACTGGCTACAACATCGGCTATAGCCAATGTGGGCTGAATCGTTAAAAATGAGTATTTTGCAACTTAATAAACATCCGTAACGGTTGACAAAACCCGTGTCCCAAAACCCACACTGGCCATAGCCACAACCGTTGGCATTCATTAAAAAAGACTACGATAAATGAGAAATAATAGAAATAGAGTTTTCATTTCTTACAATCACCAAGATAGCTCTATTGCTCACAGAATTTCTGATGCATTACAAAGAGAGAGCATTGATGTTGTTTTTGACTATAAAGACATAAGCATTGGTGAAAATGTTTTTGACCAAATTCGGTATATGTATGAGACAAGCGAAACTGTTATGGTATTGTTATCTCAATCATTATTTGCGTCCGACTATTTCAGATATGAATTTCCTAAATACTTTTTTGACGAAGCACGAAAAAGAAAGGTTAATATAATTCCTGTATTAGTTGAAAAATGCCAAATACCAAGTGACTTCTTAGAGTATGAAATAATTAATGTTACAAACGACTTCGAAAAAGGATTACAAAAAATCGTTCAAAAACTAAAAATTATACCAGAGATTTCATTTGACCGATTTAGTCCAATGGAATTTGAAGAGTTCACTTATGACCTGTTAAAAGCCTATGGATTCAAAAATATTCAACGCGAACAGAGAGTAAATGATTTTGGAATTGATTTTATAGCTGAATCCTTTAATAAAGATGCGTTCGGATTTCCTACTAAAGAAGTTTGGATGATAGAAACCAAATTCTATCGAGAAGAAAGGTTTAGCATTAACTCTCTACACCGAATAATTGAGTCCTTTAATTACATAAATCGTATAGATGCTAAAATTCTACTTATTACAAATAGCGTACTGACTTCAGTAGCGGAAGAGTACATTGAAGATGCTCAGCGTAATAGAAATATCGAAATAAAAGTACTTGATGGAGCTAAACTAAAAAAAGTAGTTTCAAAGCGTAAAAGACTATTAAACAAATATTTCCTAAGATGAGCCAAGTAAACGATTTCATACAGAGATTGGATGCTTGTCCTTTAGGCAATGCAGGTTGGTCTCAATTCGAGAATTTATGCACTGAGATTCTTACTTTTCTATTCGTTCCACCATTGAATCCTGCAACAAGACAAGGCAGAACTTATTCGGGTGTAAATAGACGTGATGCAATAATGCCGAATAGAAATATAACACCTAATGCAAATGCTAATTCTCAGAATTGGCACCATTTGTATATCGAACTTGATGCTAGAATGATATTGTTCGAATTTAAAAACTATGATGCAACTGAAATCGGACACGAAGAAGTTAACCAAACTCGTAACTATATGAACGCTGCAATGGGGCGACTATCTATTATGATATGTAGCAAGTCACCAAATGATTCAGCACATAGGCAAAGAAACACTGTATTCAATCAGGATAATAAAGTCATTTTGTTTATGACAAAAGAGCAACTAAAAGAGATGCTTTTAATAAAGGACAGAAATGAAGACCCTTCTGATTTGATTATGGATTTATTAGAACGATTTTACATTCAACACGAATAAAAAAAATAACGAAATGCCAATCGAGTAGACGGCTCCGCCATTGACTGACGGAGTGCGCCTCTCACACCACCGTACGTACGGGTCTCGTATACGGCGGTTCGTAATCCATCACTTCAAGGCTCTTTTCACCCTTGAAACTATCCCCTAGTTTAAGCATAGGCTATGAATCATCATTCCTATGCGAATTTTAAAGAGAATCACGTTCGGTCCTTCGTCGCTTGTGAGACCTCTGATTTTGCTATCAGCTCATTTCCAGCAACTACTATGACCTCTGCTGACTTCTCCATTGAGCTACACGTAGCTTTGGAGACCTCCCCAGGTAAGAACATCTTCTTTCCCCCGATTCCTGCCGTATCTACATTAATGCATCTTTTGTACTCGTTGGGCGTTACAATGATGTGCTTGCTTACCCATGCATAAATGCCTCTGTATACGGTTCCTGTTCGTCAGTACCGAGTTTTGTAGTCTCGCTTCCTTCAGATGTAACTTCGCAGTTACCACCCTTGCGACTTACTAATGGTTCGAGGCGTTACCCCCGCCCATAAGGGACTTGCACCCTCTAGATTAATTAACTACATTTCTGTAGTTAAAAGATGCCCATGCTGGGCACACACAATGTATATAAAAAATAGGCGAAACAGTGGTAAAATCAAGGCTTTTGGCTCGTATCAAAGTTTGTGCTTAATCGAAAGTGAAGTGCTTCGAAATCGCCTACTTTTCATATACTAAACCGTTAGCAACAACCTAAACAAACCTTATGCAAAAAACAATATTCATCGGAATTTTAGCCCTATTTGTCCAATTTGGTTATTCCCAAGAAAAAGTCGAACTAAACCAAACTGAAAAAAATATGGAAAAAACATCAATTTTAGGTTTAAGAACCACCATTTACAAAGTTAGCGACATGGAAAAGGCTCGAGATTGGTATGCAAAAGCATTTGAAACAAAAGCATATTTTGACGAACCATATTATGTTGGTTTCAACATTGGTGGATACGAATTGGGACTTCAACCAGAAGAAGGAGCAATAGGCGAAAAAACAGAAAGTGTTGTCTCATATTGGGGAGTTGAGAAAATCCAAGAAGTATATGACCGACTTATATCATTGGGAGCAACGGAAAACGAAAAACCATACAATACAGGTGGTGAAATGATGACCGCAACGCTAAAAGACCCATTTGGAAACGTAATCGGACTTATTTACAACCCTTATTTCAAGCTTAAAGAATAGCATATTGGAATTATGAAAAGTAAGACAAACGTAAAATTGGAATTTTCCGATAACGAAAGAACAAATCTGCGAAAGAACAAAATAAAAAAATCCGAAATTTTGGAATATGCTTCTGACGAATTAGCAGTTTTATTAAACGTTTCAGAATTAAGAGCAAAGGAAATTTATGCTTTAGCCGATTTTCAACAAATTCCTTCAATCGGAATTGAGTTTGCCAAAGATTTGATTTTTTTAGGTTACTATAGCGTTCAGGAATTGAATGGAAAAAGTGGTGCGGAATTGACTGACTATTACGAAAAAAAGAAAGGTTACAAGACCGACCCTTGTGTGGAAGACCAATTTAGATTGGTAGTTGATTTTGCCAAAAACAAAGATTACTCGAAAAAATGGTGGGATTTTACAAATGACAGAAAGGAATATAGAACCAAAATTGGTTATCCAAAAGACAGACCCAAAATAAATTGGACAGAAACATTAAACGTGGAAAAAGGCAGTTGCTAATCGAGTAGACGGCTCCGCCATTGACTGACGGAGTGCGCCTCTCACACCACCGTACGTACGGGTCTCGTATACGGCGGTTCGTAAATTGATGGGTTCAATTCCATGTAAAGCTTTAACATTGCTTGGTAGCCCCTATTTTGAAGTCTTTTGAGGGTAATAGTGGAGTTCAAAATTGGACTCTGGGCTACTGCCCAACCTCCTTTTCTTGTTCTACTCCACGCATAGGCATGGTCTTGGTCTACACCCAACCGGATCAGGTTTTTCCTTTTCCTCTCGGGCTTCTTCCAATCTGTCCAGATACAATAACGTAAACGATTCCTAAGCCAACCATCCAAATCACGGAGTTTGCCATGGATACTTGTCCCTCGAAAATAGTTTAACCATCCCCTCTGGATTTCGTTTATCTTGGCAACCCGCTCATCAAAACCCATGGGCTTGGTCTTGGCGGTTATTGTCCTTACTCTCATTTTTAAACTCTTCCATGCCTTTTCGCTCACTGCCAATTGATATTTTCCCTTCTCCCCTTTGATATAGGTGGGAACGAAACCAAAACCCAAGATGGTGAACTGCACCGGCTTCCTGACACCGCTCTTCTCACGGTTTACCGTCAGTTTAAGTTTTGTCTTTAGGTACTTTGAAATTGCTCCCATTGTTGCCGTTGCATCACTTCTTCGTCTGGTGTAGATACTGAAATCATCAGCATAGCGAACGAACCGGAGTTTCCGTCTGGTCAGTTCTTTATCCAGCTCGTTGAGCAGGATGTTGGACAGTAACGGACTGATCGGGCTTCCCTGCGGGACGCCCTTTCTCCTTTTTTGCAGTCTGCCATTGACCAAAATCGGTACCCGCAACCATTTGCGTATCAATTGGAGCGTAATTGGGCATTTTATCTTTTGGTGCAGCAAGTTTAGAAGCAGGCAATGGTCTACTTCATCGAAAAATGTTTTTAGGTCTATGTCTACAATAAAACCATACCCCTCATGGATATATTCCAGAGCCTTGCCAACTGCTTGGCGGGCATTTCTGTTGGGGCGGAATCCGTAACTATAAGCGCTGAAACCATTTTCAAATTTGGGCATCACAACTTGTGATACCGCTTGTTGGAGCAACCTGTCGGTTACTGTCGGGATTCCCAAAAGACGGGATTTCCCATTTGCCTTGGGAATTTCCACACCAAGAATGGCTTGGGGCCGGTACTTTCCTTGCTTTACCCTTTGGAATAGTTGCAACTTGTTCTCTCGCAGATACTCTGTGAGTGCCGTTGTTTTCATTCCATCGATTCCTGCACTGCCTTTATTTACAATTACTTGCCCAAGGGCTTTTTGCAGGTTGTAAGAATGTAGTACATGTCCAATCATTCTTGGTTTACATTTTCATTTACCTGTCTTCGTTGCAGAGGGCTATCTCGCGATTCCGTTCCGCATTGAGGACCAATTTACGTTCGGCCCTTCCTTACTCGTGAGACCTCCATTTTTCGAATGGCTCGTTTCCCGCAAGTACTATGACCTCTGCTGACTTCTCAACCGTGCCATCCCGTGACTGTTGAGACCTCCCCAGGTAAGAACATCTTCTCTCACCCGATCCCTGCCGTATCTACATAGCTACCCTTTTGGTAATCGTTGGGCGTTACAATGATGTGCTTGCTTACCCAAGTAACTATGCCTCCGTATACGGTTCCTGTTCGTCAGTACCGAGTTTTGTAGTCTCGCTTCCTTCAGATGTAACTTCGCAGTTACCACCCTTGCGACTTACTAATGGTTCGAGGCGTTACCCCCGCCCATAAGGGACTTGCACCCTCTAGATTAATTAACTACATTTCTGTAGTTAAAAGATGCCCATGCTGGGCACACACATCGGTTTGGCAATATGGCGGCTGAAGTGCTTCTATGAAACATTTGTGCAAGGTTCAAGAGCAGTAATTCTATTGAACTTTTGTGCTAAAAATCCGCCACATCGCCAAGCCGAAAACCGTTAGGTACAATGCTTTGACAGCTCAGGGAATTCAATCAAGACAAACTAGGAGACAAATATTATGACTAGGAAAAGACTGATTTTAATACTTTTATTTTTTAGTTTATGTGTTTTCAAACTCTCTGCACAGTCGGTAAAAGAATTCCCTATAAAAACAATTACTCAATTACAGGACACTATAAATAGAATTTTGACCATTGAGCATCAAAGCTCTTTGATGCTGGCAATTATAACCAACGACACAGTTCTTTTTTCAAATGGTTTTGGAACGGCAAATTTTGACACAAAGCAAAAAGCCACCAGTCAGACACTTTTTCCAATGGCTTCTATTACAAAAACATTTACAGCATTAGCCATAATGAAATTAGTAAAACAAGGTAAACTCTCACTCTATGACGACCTTTCTAAAATTGCACCTGAAATAACTTTTACTAACAAATGGGAGAAAACAAATCCTATCAAAATCATTCATCTTTTGGAACACACATCTGGCTTTGACGACCTTCGCTTTAATACTTTTTGGAACAACGATTTAAACATAACAGAACTTGAAGCAATTGAAAAATCTAAAAACTCAATGTATTGCAGGTGGAGACCAGGCGAACGAGAAGCGTATTCAAATATTGGCTACAATGTTTTAGGCTATATAATTGAAAAGCTATCCGGTTTAAAATATGATGCTTTTCTGAAAAATGAAATTCTCTTGCCACTTGGAATGACAAACAGCAACTTTATCATTCCCACAAAACCAAATTCATTTTATTCAACACCCTACGAATGGGATGGAAATAATTATAAGCAGCTTCCATTTTTACAAATGGTTGGCAAAGGTTCAGGCGCATTATATTCTTGTGCAGACGATATGGCAAAGTTCGTAAGGTTTATGATAAATAATGGCAATGGCGAAATTGAACTAATGGAAATTCCTGAAAGCACACCTGCTGCCAGGTTAGGTTTAAAGACAGGTTACGGAAAGGGAATTACCGTTGATTTCTTAACTTATAAGTTCCCGTTTTATGGACACGATGGAGCTGGTTTGGGTTTTAATACTCGTTATGCATATAACAGAGATTTAAAAGTAGGCTTTGTCATTTGCTGTTCAAATCCATCTGCATTTTCTGACTTATTAATAAATTATCTTACGGACTCTTTACAAACGCCAAAACGTATTGCTACCACACCAGTAAGCATTGATACACTAAAATCTTATGAAGGATATTATCAACTTAAATCACCGCGTTTTGAAATTCTAAACAGATACTTGGAAGAATTATTTCACGGTTATCATATTGTACTAAAAGACGATAGTTTGCATTCATACGGTTTTAAAAGGCCAGATCAAGTGATGTTGCCAGTTGCTCCAACTATATTCAGAAAACCAACTGAAAACCTACCCTCGTTTCTATTTGCAACAAATCAAGCAGGAAATAAAGTTTTGTATGAGTGGGGTGCTTATTACGAAAGAACATCTTATGCAAAAGTTTTGGCTAGTAGAATTTTAGTTTTAGGTAGTTTGGTTTGTGGAATATTACTTTTGTTAAGTTCTATATTTTGGGTATTCAAAGCCATCTTCAAAAGACTAACTTGGAAAGAGTATTTTACAAGGAACTTATCGGCCTTTGGAGTTCTTTCTTTAATTATAGCCTTTGGTACTCTTGCATACATGGCTACAAATGTTCCACTAATGGGGACAGTAAATTTGTTTACTATCACCTTTTTTAGTGGAACCTTGTTATTTGCATTATTAGGCATAGCAGGTTTTATTATGACCATTAAAAGGTTTGGACAGATAACAAATAAATGGACAAGATGGTATTTATTAGTAACTACTACTTGGTTATTGATATTGGTTGTTTTCTATTTTCACTATGACTGGATAGGACTAAGAATGTGGAGTTATTGACATACATCTTTGGACGACCGAAAAAAGGCACTGTGCCTAACAACAGCTATAATACATATGCAGTAGTGTAGGTTCTTAAAGTGTGTTCTATTAAATTTCGGTAGCAACGTGGGACAAAGACGTAGGTATTTACATGCATACGTCTTATAACTAGGCGTTGGCAACAATATCACAAAAATTTGCAATTGGTTCGTTTTTGGTGTAAATTAGCATCAAAATATCTTTATCATGGCAAGACAAAGTATATCGTTTACACAACCAAATGATGAATGGTTAAAGACACAAGTCGATAATCAAGAATACTCAAGTAAAAGCGAACTTGTGAATGATTTAATAAGGCAAGCAAGAAGCCAGCAAGTGCAAATTGACTGGATAAAGGCCAAATTAGAGAAAGCCGAAAATAGCGGATTTACTAATGACTCAAAGTCTGAAATCTTAAAGCAATCCAAAGCCATGCTTAATGGCTAAATACAGACTGAGCAATTCTGCCAAAGAAGACCTGATACGGATTCATCAATACGGAGTCAAGAAATTTGGCATGACCCAAGCGGACAAATATTTCGATTCATTTTTTAAATATTTTGACATTATTGCCGAAAGTCCTTATTCATTCGAATCAGTAGCGTTCATAAAAGAAGGTTATAGGCGCTGTGTTTGTGGCTCTGACAGTATTTACTACAAAGTAAATGATAACCTAGTTGAAATTATGGCAATTGTTGGTAAGCAGGATTTAAAAAATATCCTGTAAACTATCGTGCAAAAATACTGTTGCCAACAATACCTATAATTAATCGCTACCCCTTCCCTATCTAGAAAATTCTTACATTTAAACAGCTTGATCAGTAGACGGAAAACCTTAACCGGTTTTACCGCGACTAATCATAGCCGAGACGTTGTGGTGCATTATCCCACTTTACCGAAAAACTTCACAAAACGGTATTAAATTCAAAAATATAATGTAATTTTGTATCCAAGTAGATACACTTTTTATATATTTTATTGAGAAAACGATTGAATTCGATAAATGGATTAGAAAACTGAAGGACTTGAAAGCCAAGGCGAAAATCCTGTTCAGAATCCAGAAAATAGAAAGTGACGGACATTTTGGAGATTGTAAACCTGTGGGTGCCGGAATTATGGAGTTGCGAGTGAATTTTGCAAAAGGTTATAGAGTTTACTTCAAAGAAAAAGACGGGAAAATAATTGTTCTGCTGATTGGTGGAGATAAGTCAACCCAGCAAAAAGATATTACGCAAGCAAAAGAAATCTGGAAAAAATTAAAGAAATAGAAAATATGGGAACTTCAAAATTTGACATAGCTGATTATTTGGACAGTAAGGAAATGATTGCCGAGTATCTCAATACAGTTCTGGAAGAAGGAGATAACGCAGATGTAATCAATGCGATCGGACATATTGCAAAGGCGATTGGAATGACCAAAATAGCGGAGGAAACAGGATTGAGCAGACCGAGTTTGTACAAAGCTTTATCGGACGGGGCAAAACCTCAATTTGCTACAATAATGAAAGTTTTAAAAGCGATTGGAGGCCAAATCCAAGTGAATCCAATGTCCGCCTGAAAAAATAACGACACCACAACACCGTGTCCTATGAAAAGCCTTAGTCCAGTTCTTTAAAGTTAATCAATATTTTCTTTTTGCCTTAAACCACCTTTTTTTTTGATATAACTTGCTCCGCATCCTATGTGTGATACACCTTTATCTTCGGGTTCACCGGCATCCGTATGATTATAAGTTATAATAGACCCGCCCACTTGCTATAAAAATGTGATCCCAATTGTTTGGGCCACCCACGGTGTTTTGTGATAAGGGTCTGACTACTATTTGGTGAGCTTTGTTATTGTTGTCCTGATTCAAAATTATTCGATTACGCCTATCGCGTATGGTGTCCCCGTCTTGATTACGGCCAAGGTCCTACTGAGCAATTTTCTTGCTACCTTGATGATGATGCTCTTTACGTTCCTGCCTTGGTGCTTGCGATAATAGCCTTGCATGATCGGGTCGGCACGTATCGCCTGCCAGGCGGCCTCTACGAAATAGCTCCGTATCAAACGATGCGCCCGTGGCGTTATGCCCAGGGTCCTATAATTGCTCCCACTTTGATGGACCCCGGGTGCAAGACCGACATAGCCCGCCAAATGTTTTATACTGTTGAAGCGCCTGAGATCGCCCAGTTCACACAATATACCGCAGGCCACGATACCTCCTATTCCCGGTATGCTCCTGAGCAACATATAATCTTTCTTATGATGGGCCTTGCAATATCTCCTGAGCTGGGCCGATACATCCCTGAGTTCTTGGTTCACGAAACGGAAGAAGCGCATACGGCTATCCAAAGTCGCTTTTGCCGTCGGGTTCTTGAATACCATATCGTCCAACCAGTTCCTATACTTATGGCTCCAATGATCGTTATCGAATTCCTCGGGTTCCTTGATACCGAAATACAACAACTGCATTTTTATGTAACTCTTGATCCTACGGAAATCCTTGACCAGATCGTTGCGACGACGGAAAAGGCTCCGCAGTTCTTCCCTATCGATATCGGGTACATGAATGCCTTCCAGGCGACCGTCCTTAAGTTCCCTGGCAATCAACTGCGCATCGATCTTATCGGTCTTGGTATGTTTCTCATTGCCTTTCCTGTGGATATCGGCAGGGTTGACCACCAAAGAATTCCAGCCGTATGACCCGAATAACCACAGCAACCTGCCTCGTAAGCTGTCGATACGTCATAATCGGGAAAATGTTTTGATACGTAGTCCTTGAGCTGTTTCGGGTCGGGCCGCATCGAAAAAGACTTGCCCGCGAACAGGTCCGTTGCACAATGTACTTTCCAACTTCGCTTGTGAATGTCGATACCAATGAATAGCTTTGGTAGAGCAGTTTGTTGAGATTCCATATCTTATTGTTTTAGAGAACTTTAAAGATACTTGACTTACTGCTTTTTCATCGATGCTATAATTTATTGCTAGTTCTAGCCTACTTACGAAAATCCTCGCGGATTTTCCTCTGGTTCGTTCCATTTTTAGTAAGTTAGTTGCTTGCACACGCAACAAACCATATACATAAACGTTAGCAGTAATAAGGCCGGTGCAGCGTCCTAAAATAGGTGACACTCTACAAATAAACATTTCCCACCGGACAAGTGAACAGCTTCAGGACAACTTGGACTTTACAAAAAATTTAAAACTTAGGACTGATTAAAAAATAATATAGCTTAGCCTTCGCATTTTCAAGAAGAGCCACCATCCGAGTTGCCCACGCATTTGGCACATGCCATAGCCGCGCTAACCCACCATGATACCAAAGCTATGACATAGAGCCAAATCCTAACTCTCCAACCGATGGAATTAAGAGACTAAAACCTATATTTGGACGACATGATAGTAAACTAATGAACTGTGAATAGCTGAGTATTAAAGACAACAATCTCAATAAAGGTTACTGTTATTGCCAAGGCGCTGATTTAAAAAATCTTAACTTATATTTTTATAAATTTGTTCTACATAGTTTCCACATCCCTTGCATTCTTTCTATCGCTGATACTTTTTACGAAACAGGGAAAAACAAAAGCCGATTCAATATTGGCTTGCTGGTTAGTAATAATTGGGATTCATTTGGCATTTTACTACGTCAGTCTTATAGCTGATTCCTACTATTATCCTTACCTCTTAGTGAGCTACCCCTTTCCCTTGCTTCACGGGCCTCTGCTTTATTTCTACACGGCTTCTCTCACTAATCAGCATCCGTATTTGAGGAAACAGTTTGTTTGGCACTTTATACCTGCACTGCTTATTTACCTCGTTCTTATTCCATTTTTCCTTCGCCCCCACACTGAAAGACTAGTGGTATTTGCTAATCACGGAAAGGGTTTTGAGTGGGTCTTCCTGTTACAACGGATTTTAGTGTTTGTGTCAGGTGTAGCATACACCGTTCTTTCATTGTGGTTATTACGAATGCATATCCGTAATGTGCAGAATAAGTTCTCGCAAACAGAGAAAGTCAATTTATTTTGGTTGCGGTATTTGATTTATGGGGTTGGTGTTGTTTGGCTTGCAGTTTTTATAGGAAATGATTTTATCATCTTTTCTTTAGTGGCCGTATTTGTTTTGCTGTTGGGTTATTTCGGAATTAAGCAGGTCGGTATTTTTAATCAGGTGAATTTTAGTGAAGGAGATATTTTGAGAGATTCATCAGTATCCGTCAAAGTTGAGGAAAACTGTGTAATAGCGGGAAAAGTAAAAGGAAAATACCTTAAGTCATCATTATCATCAGAAAAGCAAACTGAAATTCACAGCAAACTTATCAAGGCAATGGATGAACAGAGATTGTTTCTAAACCCTGAGCTTACCATTGGCCAATTAGCAGAGGAAATCGCAGTTCATCCCAATCATCTATCCCAAGTCATTAACTCATTGGAGTCTAAAACTTTTTATGATTTTATAAACGCATGCCGGATCAATGAATTCAAAAGGATGGCAGCCCAACCCGAAAATCAAAAGTATACCTTACTGGCGCTGGCTTTTGAATGTGGTTTTAATTCCAAGACTGCCTTTTACAGAAATTTTAAGAATGTAACGGGACAATCGCCAACGCAATATCTAAAAGACCATAAAATCCAAATTCAGGCTGGCTAAGTTCGGACTATCGTCTTATAAAGTTAGTCCTGCTGTTTAGTTCCACTTTAAAGGGATATTGATTATCAACAACTTAGATACCAATTAGCTCATCCTAAGAATACTTCCCAATTTATAGGACGGGACTCTTCGCTAATACAATTGCCATTCCTTTGTGGCAAGGAAGTATTCAATGAAGTCATCGACAAGAGAGAACACATCCAAATTCGCTATGGGGTGTGTATTCATCATTTTTTTACTTCAACCTTTTACAGTGGTTTATTCTCAAAACAAGGAGGGTTTTACTTTGCTGAAGAAAAAAGGAATAAAGATTGAGTATAAGGAGTACGCTTTACTGTGTTACATCTCAGCAGACGGTGAAGAAAAAAATTAAAACGAAGGACAGAATGGCAAGGTGCACAATATATTTATTGATTTACTATACAAGAACGTTTTTGATTAAATGACAAATTCAAAATAGTTGTAACACATGATAAGAAAAATACTGAAGGTAATTCTATACATAGTCTTAGCACTCTTGATACTGATTTTGTGTCTAGTGACTGCATGGTGGATTAATAGCCCTGGAAAAGCAGATCCTATTACTGATAAAAGTGGTAAGATAATTTCAGGGAGCATTTCAACCATCGATACGCTTCAAATTGGAGGTCTGAAACAATATATAATAATTCGTGGTGCCGATTCAACGAAACCAGTAATGTTGTTTGTTCATGGAGGTCCGGGAGGCCCGGAAATTGGAATGATGAAGGAAACAAACAAACTAATTGAAAACGACTTCGTCATGGTATACTGGGAACAAAGAGGAGCAGGCAAATCCTATAGCCCAGATGTGCCACCTGAGTCAATGAATTTGGATCAATTTATTTTAGATGCAGGTGAACTCAGCCAATACCTTACCAAGCGATTCAAAAAAGACAAGATTTATATCATGGGACATTCCTGGGGGTCTCTACTCGGGATTTTAACGGCCAACAAATATCCGGAACTTTTCCACGCCTATTTTGGTGTGGGGCAAATAGGAGACCAATATAAGGGGGAACTTGTTTCATTTGAATGGGTTAAAAACCAGGCTCAATTACAAAATGACATAGTAGGAATCAATGATTTGGCTAATTTAAATTTCCCTAATCATTCAGAAAGTTATGCTGATTTAGATGAATTCAATGCAGCTTGGGATGCTTTCATCGGTATTGAGAGAAATTATGTTATGAAGTATGGTGGTGGCGCAATGCGAGAAATGAGGGGAATATTGCCCTTAGTTAAGATGATTTTTCTTACTCATGAATACACAATTGAAGAAAAATTCAACTACTTAAAAGGCAGTGACTTTTCAGCCAAGTACTTATGGAAAGAGGTAATCGATACTAATCTTTTCAATGAAATTGATAGCATGCAAGTTCCTGTTTATATTCTTCAGGGTTTATATGATTACCAGACACCTTATCCCGTTGCCAAAGATTTTTTTGACCAATTGAAAGCACCTGAAAAGAAGTTCTTTACCTTCGAAAAATCCGCACACAGTCCAAATTTTGAAGAAGTTGAAAATTTTAATTCAATTGTACACGAACTTGCTAGGGAAAAGTGACCGTTAATTAATCGACTTTAAAATGAAGGACTCGTAGACGAACACAGAGGAAGCCCAACTACCGCCAACATTATGTATTTGACCATTGCGGGGTGAAGAGATAATTTGTAGTTTAGTTTTCAATCAATGTTCGGTTTCGTGGGACCGTTTCGGAGTAGTCGGGCAAATCAGTCGTGCCTCCTTCATTTGCCCTCCTATGCCCGCAACGTCACATACACCAGCGTTGGGACGGATTCAGCTGAAGCTGACCAAAGTGGCTACGCCGCTCATATATTCGCGCTCCCGCCCCTTCGGAAACCCGTCCCAACGACCTGCCAAACCAAATTGCCCATCGGGCCGTCGGGCGCGGCAGCTTTCAGCCGCCACTTCGTGTCACCACGCCCAACAGCACCTAACCGCAATTTGGCAACGTCCCTTCTGTCTTTTAAATCTTATATGTACCTTCGGTACACAACAATTTAAAACCCAGGACGTCACTGCGTTTAGCAGGTCGTTAGGCTTAAATTGGAAACTTCCGATGGAATATAAAGAAAATGTCATATTGTTGAAAGTATATATATTTGAAAATAATATTTATAAAAGGACAAAGTACATTGGTCCCGTAATTTTAAAAGAAACATGCAATATATCATCGGTATATTTATTGCCTTTTTCCTGGCTATAATCATCCTTACCAAAAAGGGACGCAACAGGGCAGACGTAATTTTGGGTATTTGGATGATTGTAATTGGTATTCACATTTTTGGATACTATGGTTTTATTTCAGGCCTTACTTTACAATTACCCGGCTCTGATGTGGCTCAATTTACCTTATGCATTTGTACATGGCCCCATGTTATACCTGTATACATTGGCACTCACACGCCCCGGCAGTTTTAATTCTAAAAAGTGGATGCTGCATTTTGTGTTTCCTGTAATAATGGTAATTTCAATCCTGCCCTTTATGTTTTTGCCTGTAAATGAGGGATTAAAATCTATAAAAACAATGGAGAAGGATATGAAACTATTATGCCCGACTGGACAATTTTGATTGCAATTTCAGGTATATTTTATATTGTCATACCAAATATCCTGCTGTACAAGCATAAAAAACGAATTGTTAACCAATTCTCGTACCAGGAAAAGATTAATCTTAACTGGCTAAGGGTGTTATTTTATGGTATGTTGGGTACCTGGATAATCATCATTTTTGTACGAAACGATGAATGGATATTTTCCATGTCTACTGTTTTTCTGGTATTTATAGGATATTTTGGCATTAAACAGGCAGGCATATTTACAAACCAAAATATTGAGATTGCAGAAGCTGAACCAATATTTGATGTTGTTGTAGAAACGGTGGCTGATCAACCAGGCACGGAGAAAAAGAAATATGCCAAATCGGGGTTGAGCGAAGATACAGCCAGAGACATACACCAACGACTTAAAGTCTTTGATGGCAGCCGAAAAGTTATTTACTGAACCGGAATTGACTTTAACAGATTTAGTCAACCCGCTTAGGTATTCATCCCAATTATTTATCCCAGGTCATCAATGATATAGAAGGTGTGAATTTCTACGATTATATCAATACGTTAAGAATTGAAGAATTTAAAAGGTTGATTTCAATTCCCGATAACCAAAAATTTACCTTCCTTGCTTTGGCTTATCGACTGTGGTTTCAATTCAAAATCGGCCTTTAACCGCTTCTTTAAAAAATCTACGGAACTATCACCATCAGCATACATCAAAAATATCATTAATGACTTATTTTAATCCTTCTTTTAGTGCCATTTCTCAGGGAATGAGTATTATATTTATTTTCCTGAATAAAGACACATTTCATAAATAGTTGATTTGAATGTTTTTTAGATTAGAAATGTTCCACCTTACAAGGAAGGACGGAATTGTTGTATTGATTAAGTCACTTTTGTTGTTCAATTAAAACACATAGTTGATATGAATTACAAAAGCAAATTCTTGACATCATTTTCCTTTCTTGTTTTGAATGGATTACCAATGTGTTTGCCCAGAATCTGTTGGAACAAAAATCCAGGACCATTGATATAAATAAACAAAAATTCATTCAGGTTGAGGGCTTTATCGAAGTATTGGAGAATCGTGATAAACCCATTTCGAAAAAATTAAAATTACCTGTCCGGATTATTAAATCCACTAATAATAAGGCTCTGGAACCTGTTTTTTACCTCGATGGTGGCCCGGGTTATTCCAATCTTGGCAAAACAGATAATACGGAATTATTACAAAACCACGACTTTGTTTTTGTGGGATATCGCGGGACTGATGGTACATGGTCCTGAATTCCAAAAAACTGTACAAATCCTTTAAAGGTAAAAATCATCAGTTGTTAAGTGATGAATCACTAGATGGTATTGTAACGACCATGCAAGCCTATTTCAATAAATTGGAGAAGGAAGGTATTGATGTTAATCAATATACCATGATGCAGGTAGTTGATGATTTGGAACAGGCCCGGAAAATCTTGGGATATGACAAAATCAACCTGTTAAGTTTCAGTTATGGTACCCGTGTGGCATTGTTGTACAGTTATAAATATCCCAATTCAATCCACCGGAGTGTGATGGCAGGAGCCAATCCGCCGGGTCATTTTTTGTGGTATCCTGAAAAGACTGAAGCAGATTTTACATATGTGGGAGGAAAAATACAAAGCAAATGGGAAAGGGCTCACTTAAAGAAGCCATGCAAAAAGTCTCTGGATAATATGCCCAAAAAGTGGTCGTTCTACAGGCTGGATGCTGATAAAATTAAAACGACTAGCTTTTTGGCAATGTCGCAGAATGATATGGCAGTGATGGTTTTCGATTCGTATTTCAGGGCAGCCAATCATGATGATTACAGTGGATTGTATATGGTGCAATTGCTTGTATGATGTATTTATGAAAAAGATTATTTGGGGTGATATGTATTCAAAAGGAGCAAGTGCCGATATGCAATTGAATACAAATTATCGCGAAATGTTGCGTGCATCAAATAAAACAACGGTTCTGGGACCCAATATGTCACTGGTGCTGTGGGGAAGCATTGAAGCCTGGAATAAGGACCTGATTCCGGAAGAATATTCGAAAATTAAGGGTTTCACAAACTGAAACTTTGATTGTGAGCGGAACATTTGGACACTTCTACTCCTGCAGATTATGCCAGGGATGAACTGATGCCTTATTTGCCGAATGGTAATCAGGTAATTTTAGAGAATTTTTCGCATGCAGATCTTGCAATGGCACAACCGGAAAACTATCATAAACTGATCAATACTTATTTTGATACGGGCAAGGTTGATGCATCAGTTTTTTCACCTCATACAATCGATTTAAATCCAAAAAAGAAGTTTCATAAAATAGCAAAATGGGGCTTCCCGGTTATTATGGTTATGGGATGGTTTAATTGAGCTTTAATGATTCAGAGCTTTTTAAAAGGATTTGTACATCAAAATCTAATATTTAAGCCCCAGTGACCTTTTTTTATCTAAGCCCAGTTGGGATATGTGGACAACACAGGTGACGGTTTGGAATGACCAGGGTGTGGTGATCGCTACTTCTGAAAACGTCAAAACATTGAACAGAATGAAACTATTAAATTATTTTCACGCTGACAACGAATTACTATTTGTGAACGTTAACCATGGACTTCCAAAAAGGAAATTAAACAGTAATGACCAAGTAAAGAGACAAGCAATTTTCAACTATTTGAACGAACTAAAAAATGGACTTGATAGACGACAGAAAAGAAAGCCGAACCGTTAAATACGAGTTAGGCTTACATTATTGACACCCTTAGAATACGAAACCTTAAGCCTCATATCTAAAGAAGAAATTTTATGATAGAAACCAATAAAACAAATTTAGTGCTGGATGAACAGTATTCGTTAAAGAAGATTCTGATAATATGGATTTCATCAGCACTACCAATGGCTATTTTAGCCTTTGGAATTACTCCTGCTCTGATTCCTGTGTTTGATTTACCTCCTCTAATTATTTATTGGCTAGCCATAAATCTTGGATTAATATGGCAGTTTGTTCTCTCGATAATTATCCTTAAAAAAGATGGAAAACCCATAACCTGGTCTACAATTCAGAAAAGAATGAGGTTTCAAAAACCACGAAATCCTAAAACTGGCAAGTCTAACAATTGGCTCTTTTTATGGGTGATCCCATTTATTTTATTGAATGGTATTTTATCATCCGGTATTGGTTTTCCTGATTTAGATCGTATCGCTGGACCGTTGATTAAAAATATACCTCAATATGATTTATCAAAACTGACCACTCCAGAATTCAAAGGAGAATGGTGGATTCTAGGCGTTTTTATCTTAACAATGGTATTCAATTATTTTCTTGGTGAGGAATTTCTGTACAGGGGTATTCTTTTACCGAAAATGAATGGCGTTTTTGGTAAATGGGATTGGTTTGCGAATGGGGTATTATTTGGCTTTTATCATCTTCATAAACCACAAATAATAATATCAACCGCTCTTTTGTTTGGGTTTATATTTGCTTTCCCAGCAAAACGTTTTCAATCCACCTGGATGGCTGTAATAATCCATGGCTTAGAAGGATTTTTAGGTTTAATTATCGTCTTTAAAGTAATTTTGGGGACCACATAATTTGATACTCTGGATACAAAACAAAAAAAATCTAAGCCTAACACGGACAATATGGGTAAGTTGTTTGTCACACTTTTTGCTTTTGCTCCTGCACTCAAGACAAATTTGTTATGGGTCCTGCACCCGGACACGCGCATCTGCCCGCAATTAAAATCCTGTACCTTGACAAATTTCTGGCTCCGAGACAAATTGTACCGCGACACTGCGCTAGTGCCCCCAACAAAAATCCTGTAACGTGATAGTTTACCGGCTCCGATTAAACTTGTACCCCCGATTTCGCTTCGCTCATGTGGGGCACGGCGCGACACGCGTAATGCTCAACAAACTTTGTACCTGGACGGCAAAAAGTGCGCCATACCCTCCTTGCACCGTGACAGCTTTCTGGCTAAAGTATCAGGACTCTACCCGGTGCTATCGTCGGGTAACACAACCTCCCCATATTGCCGGGCCGTTGTGCGTCATTTGAAAAAACAACATTAATATAAATGAAATATGAGTGAATACATTAAAATTGGAATGAAAATAACTTGGTTAATAGTACTGACCTATTGGTTTGTTTTAGGATTTACGACCAAAAAAGTTAAAAGCCAAGAGTCTTTACTGAAAAGATTTCTATTTTATTGGCTTCCATTAATTGTTGCAATACTATTGTTGGGCTGGGGAATGGTTTGGACATACTCTGATTCGAGAAAATTTTGTGCCACACACCAATTTTATTGGAATTATTGGACTAGTATTTTGCATATTAGGTGCAATTATCGCTTGTTGGTCTAGATACAAATTAGGAAGAAATTGGAGTTTGTCTGTGCAAAAAAAAGAAAACCACGAACTGATACACAGTGGAATATACAAAATTGTACGACATCCTATTTATACTGGACTTTTGTTACTTTTTATTGGAAATACAATAATAGTTGGAGATTATCGTGGAATTATAGCAGTTCTAATAGTTTTTATATCATTTTGGTTAAAGCTTACAAAAGAAGAAAAATTACTGACGGAGAATTTTGGAAGCCAGTATATTGAATACAGAAAAAAAACAAAAGCATTAATACCATATATTCTTTAAATAAAATAGACGAACGAAGAATAACCCGAACAAAAACGAACGCACAACACCCTATAATTTATGCTTAAATCGGATTTAGTAGAAACTGACAAACATTCAATAAAAATATTGCTTCGGCGGAAAAATCTCCGATTTTTAAGCCGCACAAATCATTATACGAACACGTTGGGACGGATTCAGCTGAAGCTGACCAAAGTGGCTACGCCGCTCATGCATTCGCGCTCCCACCCCTTCGGAAATCCGTCCCAACGACCTGCCAAACCAAATTGCCCATCGGGCCGTCGGGCGCGGCAGCTTTCAGCCGTCACTGCGTTTAGCAGGTCGTTGGCGGCAATTTTAAAAACCGACACTGCGTAATTAAAAGAACACTAAAACATTTATATTATGACAAGAAAAAGTAAAATCCAGAGACACATTTCTAAACCAATATTACTGTCTATTTTTCTAATACAGACCGTTTTTTGTTTTGCCCAAAAACCCGACATTATTCAACCAGGCAATTCAAGTATCAATACCGCACTACTGCATACAGGAAGTTTTGTGTGGGAACAAAAGGTAAACAATTTCTTTAATTCTGGAAAAACTCAAAAACCAAATGAGCGTTTTGTAACTATTCACCGTACAGCAAAAGAAATAATAATTGATGAACGTCTCACCGAAAATGGGAAGGATGTGGTGAAGAGGAAATCTATTTTAAACGCTAAAACATTTGAACCCATTAGTGCCCAATCTGAGACAGAAAACTTTTCATACAATCTTGAATTTGGAAGCAAAATAAAAGGGGTATTAGAAAATTTCAAAACTGGAGAAAAAGAAAAATTTGATGTACCCATTGAAGAAAAGTTTTTTGTTGGCAGTTCGTTAGAGATTTTGGTAAGTATTTTACCGTTGAGAGAAGGTTATAAGGCATTTATTCCCCAAGTAACTTTTGACCGAGGCTATAGAACCAAGGTGATGCGTTGGGAAATAGAAAAAGTACAAGAGCTTAAAACACCTTCGTGCCGCTTAGGAGAAATAATTGATGTGTTTTTAGTGGAACTTAGCAACACACTACCTCTTAGTACAGATACATATAAAATAGTAATAGACAAAAAAACAAGAAGGATACTAACGGTTGTCTATAATGGCAGTGGTGAAAAATTCTATGAAGACACCCAAAATGATATCAATCCAATTAAAACTAAGTTTAATGTTGATGAAGCCAAGGCAATGATTAGCCAAGGCACTGCAAAGATTAATGGTAGAGCATATACGGTGGATGAAAGCAAGCCAAGAACAATAATAGAGAGTCTTAAAAGTAGGAATAAAATACGAGCACCAAAAGGGAGCATTGTAATGCTCATTCCTAATACATCTTATTTTAAAGAGTGGGTAGATTTCAATCTTTCTGTGCAACAAAAATTCCCAGGCACAATTGTTGGAGGACAGGTAATTAGTGGTTGTGGTCCTTATCCATTACCATTGGAAGTAAAAGAACAAACTCTTTTTACAGAAGTTACAGACAATAAAGGCAGTTTTTCATTCCAAAATCTGAAACCTGGAGAATATTACTTAGCAGTTCAGTTTGTAGCTACAAAATATACCCATACCACTCGTACACCAAACGGCTCTTATAATATTACTATTTATTCTGACGGTTCAGGTAGTGCAACCCAAAATATGGATGTTACACAATGGGGTTCACCTACTAATGTAATGAACACTAAATTAGCGACAATTAAAAAAGAGGGCGAGGAAGTAAAAGTGGATTTAGATTGAGAAAAAAATGCCGCCAATCGAGTAGACGGCTCCGCCATTGACTGACGGAGTGCGCCTCTCACACCACCGTACGTACGGGTCTCGTATACGGCGGTTCGTAAATTGATGGGTTCAATTCCATGTAAAGCTTTGACATTGCTTGGTAGCCCCTATTTTGAAGTCTTTTGAGGGTAATAGTGGAGTTCAAAATTGGACTCTGGGCTACTGCCCAGCCTCCTTTTCTTGTTCTACTCCACGCATAGGCATGGTCTTGGTCTACACCCAACCGGATCAGGTTTTTCCTTTTCCTCTCGGGCTTCTTCCAATCTGTCCAGATACAATAACGTAAACGATTCCTAAGCCAACCATCCAAATCACGGAGTTTGCCATGGATACTTGTCCCTCGAAAATAGTTTAACCATCCCCTCTGGATTTCGTTTATCTTGGCAACCCGCTCATCAAAACCCATGGGCTTGGTCTTGGCGGTTATTGTCCTTACTCTCATTTTTAAACTCTTCCATGCCTTTTCGCTCACTGCCAATTGATATTTTCCCTTCTCCCCTTTGATATAGGTGGGAACGAAACCAAAACCCAAGATGGTGAACTGCACCGGCTTCCTGACACCGCTCTTCTCACGGTTTACCGTCAGTTTAAGTTTTGTCTTTAGGTACTTTGAAATTGCTCCCATTGTTGCCGTTGCATCACTTCTTCGTCTGGTGTAGATACTGAAATCATCAGCATAGCGAACGAACCGGAGTTTCCGTCTGGTCAGTTCTTTATCCAGCTCGTTGAGCAGGATGTTGGACAGTAACGGACTGATCGGGCTTCCCTGCGGGACGCCCTTTCTCCTTTTTTGCAGTCTGCCATTGACCAAGATCGGTACCCGCAACCATTTGCGTATCAATTGGAGCGTAATTGGGCATTTTATCTTTTGGTGCAGCAAGTTTAGAAGCAGGCAATGGTCTACTTCATCGAAAAATGTTTTTAGGTCTATGTCTACAATAAAACCATACCCCTCATGGATATATTCCAGAGCCTTGCCAACTGCTTGGCGGGCATTTCTGTTGGGGCGGAATCCGTAACTATAAGCGCTGAAACCATTTTCAAATTTGGGCATCACAACTTGTGATACCGCTTGTTGGAGCAACCTGTCGGTTACTGTCGGGATTCCCAAAAGACGGGATTTCCCATTTGCCTTGGGAATTTCCACACCAAGAATGGCTTGGGGCCGGTACTTTCCTTGCTTTACCCTTTGGAATAGTTGCAACTTGTTCTCTCGCAGATACTCTGTGAGTGCCGTTGTTTTCATTCCATCGATTCCTGCACTGCCTTTATTTACAATTACTTGCCCAAGGGCTTTTTGCAGGTTGTAAGAATGTAGTACATGTCCAATCATTCTTGGTTTACATTTTCATTTACCTGTCTTCGTTGCAGAGGGCTATCTCGCGATTCCGTTCCGCATTGAGGACCAATTTACGTTCGGCCCTTCCTTACTCGTGAGACCTCCATTTTTCGAATGGCTCGTTTCCCGCAAGTACTATGACCTCTGCTGACTTCTCAACCGTGCCATCCCGTGACTGTTGAGACCTCCCCAGGTAAGAACATCTTCTCTCACCCGATCCCTGCCGTATCTACATAGCTACCCTTTTGGTAATCGTTGGGCGTTACAATGATGTGCTTGCTTACCCAAGTAACTATGCCTCCGTATACGGTTCCTGTTCGTCAGTACCGAGTTTTGTAGTCTCGCTTCCTTCAGATGTAACTTCGCAGTTACCACCCTTGCGACTTACTAATGGTTCGAGGCGTTACCCCCGCCCATAAGGGACTTGCACCCTCTAGATTAATTAACTACATTTCTGTAGTTAAAAGATGCCCATGCTGGGCACACACATCGGTTTGGCAATATGGCGGGTGATGAGTAAGTATAAAGTTTTATTCTTCGCAATCACGTTTGGTCATGGTGGACAATGACGTTTTCAAAAGCCGCCACTGGTTATAGCCAAACGTTGTAGGTAAGCTTGGCATAACGAACACTTTAAATACACCATAAAAAAGAATAATATACATGATATGAGAAAGAATTTTAATAGTAAAAGAGCACCGATGATGAGTGACGCATTTCCTCATGCCGTAATTGCCGATAACTTAATATTTATTTCAGGTACACCTGGATTCAACCCTTCCACTGGACAAATCATCAGTTCAGACTTTGAAGAACAGTTAAGACAAAGCTTTACCAATATTAAGTCGATTCTCGAAGACGCGGGATCTGATATATCGAAAGTTATAAAGACGACTATTTTTATGGTGTCAGGTAATGACTTCGCAATCATTAACAAGGTTTACAAAGAGTTCTTTTCAGAAAATCCTCCGGCGAGAACAACCCCTCAAGTTATGCCATTTCCTGCAGGAATATTGGTATCCGTTGAATGTATAGCTCAAACTTGACAAAGTCAAAATAAAAGCAACCGCTAACATAACCTATAATTAATTGCTTGGCGATTTGTCTGTTCAAAAATCCTAACGGATTTTCTACTCCTGCGTTGACTTCCTATCTTTAGGCTTATATGCCGCATCTAACCATAGCTTTAACGTTGGCAACAAGCTAAAGAAACATCGTACTGAAATTGAAAATGCTGTAAAATGACGAAAATTATTTCAAGTCCAAATTTTGGGAACTCACCGAAAATGGAGTTTAAAAGAATTCAATATTGCCTTTGCAAGAGGAAACGTGGTATTTAATATCGAAAGTGTAACGGACGACATTGTTTGGAGTATAATTGGCGACAGAAAAATCGAGGGAAAAGAAAAATTTACGGAGGAATTGGAAAAAATGAAATCCGAAAAGGCGAAGAACGAGTTAATAATTGACCAAATCTTGTCGCACGGAAAAGAAGGAGCAACAAACGGAATTATGAAAATGCCCAATGGAAAAAAATATGCATTCTCGGACTTTTACAAATTTAAAGGAGCAAAAAGTGCGATAATAAAATCAATAACATCTTACGTAATTGAAATTTAAGCTGCACAAGGTCAATAACCTTTGATTTAAGAAAAATGAAACCGGAAATAGAAGATTATAACAAAAAACAAGAATTGGAGGACAAGGAAATCTGCAATTTACTTGCTCTGATTATAGAAAGGGAACTGACCGATGCAGAAAGCAAAATTTGGCACGGACACCCAGTTTGGTTTTTGGATGGAAATCCAATTGTTGGTTACAGCAGACAAAAAAAGGATTAAGATTAATGTTTTGGAGCGGAGCTGGCTTTGATGAAAAAGACTTGGACATTCGTGGAAAAAAATTTAAGGATGCTTCTATTTTTTACAATTCAGCCATAGAAGTCGAAGAAATGAAATTAAAACGATGGCTCAAAAAATCAACAGAAATTCAATGGGATTATAAAAACATCGTTAAAAGAAAAGGGCATCTCGAACGATTAAAATAAAAAGCCAGTTGCCAACAACGTATCCTATGAAAAGCCCTAGTCCAGTTCTTTAAAGTTACTATTTAATTTTTACCTACCTCATAATATTGTTTTTGGGGTGTTGAATCGTTGATAATTCCGTCAGGATTATTAACCATTCAATACCATATAACTTGCTCCGCATCCTATGTGTGATACACCTGTTTTTAGGGTTCACCGGTATCTGTATGATCATAAGCTATAATAGACCTGGCCATTGGCTATAAATATGTGGTCACGATTGTTGGGGCCACCCACGGTGTTCTGTGGTACAGGTCCGACTACTGTTTTGTGAGCTTTGTTATGGTTGTTTCTTATTGTTCCCTTTATTATTATATCACCCCTATCGTATAGGGAACCCCTGTTTTTATGACCGCCAAGGTCCTGCTCAAAAGCTTTCTCGCTACTTTGACGATGATGCTCTTTACGTTGTTGCCCAGATGCTTTCTGTAATAGGCCTGCATCACAGGGTCGGTGCGTATGGCCTGCCAAGCGGCCTTCTTGGCGAACCATGGCAAGGGACAAGGGGTAGTCCACATTCCCTTCCCATGGTTGAAAGGATTTTGCTATATTTCCATAAAAATGAGCGGATTTCACATAGCACGGCGTTAGTGGCAAGCAAGACAGACACCGAGATACCATGACTTGACATATGAGCAGAGAACAGACAAAAGACCTTCTGAAATTTATAAAACCATTTGGTAACGAAATCACCGAATTAGTAATGTGGTTGCGGGAATTCGTTTGGAACCTATATCCTCAGACTAATGAGTTAATCTACGACAACTATAACGCAGTTGCATTTGGTTGGTCACCGACCGACAAAGTTGGACACACCTTTTGTTCTATTGCAATCGGACGGACAAGTAAAAATGTTCATTTTGGCTTTTATTGGGGTAGCGAACTTTCTGACCCGGACAAAATCTTCTTGGGACAAGGCAATCAGTATCGCTACATTCTTGTGACTGACAAGAATAAGTTTCCAAAAACATACATAAAAAAACTTATAAAGGAGGCATACACCAACTCACTTTCAAAAGTAAAGGACAAAAAACAAATCTTGCAAGGACAGACTATTGTGAAGTCAATTTCTGCAAAAAAACGAGAAAATAAAACATCGACTAAGACAAAAAAGAAATAATCGGTCGACAACAAAAAATGCCAGCCACTAACGGCAAGTTTGCGCTATGCTGGCATTGTAGTAAATTTGATGTGCGATTTTTTAAATAATCATTTGCCTGGGCAGACAACTCCTTCTCTGAAAACCCCACATCGCAAACTTGCAAAACGTTGGCAAACATTAAAAAAACGACACCTCACAGATAAATTATTTATAATAATGTGATTTTTTCTTCTTTCTTGCGAATAATGTATATGATATTAATGTAATATGACTTGACTAATGGATAAGGAGAAGTTCATTCAGATATTAAACGAGAATAAATGGGTTTTATACAAAGTCATAAATACCTATTGTAAAGATTCAGATGATAGAAAAGACTTGGAACAAGAAATATTAATTCAATTATGGAAATCCTTTGAATCGTATAATAGTCAATATAAAATATCAACATGGATATACAAAATTGCAATGAATGTTTCAATATCTTTTTATCGGAATAACATAAATAGAAAATCAAGGACTTCTCCAATAAGTGAATCTATATTTCAAGTTGCCGACCAAATTGAAATTTCTGTATCAGCTGACGAAGAAAGAAAATTCCTATACGATTTTATTAATCAACTTGATGAGTTTAACAAGGAAATACTAGTTCTTTATTTAGATAATCATAGCTATAAGGAAATATCCGAAATTGTTGGTATTACAGAAAGTAACGTGGGAACTAAGATTAACAGGATAAAAAATAAATTACAAGAAAATTATATTAAACTTAACAATATTAGCCATGGAATTAGATGATTTAAAAAATATTTGGTTAAAAGAAAAAATGGAACTAGAAAGTAGAATTGTTCTCAATGAGAAGTTAGTGAAAGAATTGACATTTAATAAATCTAAGAGTTCATTTTATAAGTTAATAAAGATTGCAATATTAGGTCGTAATCTTGCTCTTGTATATATGATAATTTCAATAATTTTAGCTTTAAAGGTATTTTATGAATTTGAGTATAGCATTCCTGCTTTTATTGGTGCAGGTGCTATGTTGTTTTCGTTTTTTCAACATATCTCTCTAGATAAACCTGATTTTAATAAAATGAATACGATAGAGTTACAAAGAGCTATTTGTCATTTTAGAATTCATACTTCAAAGTACTCAAAATATGACATTTCAATAGTGTGTTTATGGTTTTTGACAGTAGTTCCTATATATTTCAAATTTATCCTTAATATTAATATCCCGCTAATTCCTTTATATTCTATTATTACCTCATTGATTGTTTTAACATTTGTGTTTTCAAAATACATTTATAAAAAATGGGATAATCAATTAAAAGAAAATGAAGAACAATTAAATTTAATAATGGAATTTGAAAAAAATTAACTTTTGCCAACATCGGGTCATAGCCAATAGCGGGGGTTGTAGGTTATTCATCACCTCGTCTCGCAGGTAGTTTCTACCTTGTGGGATAGGGTAGTGTCTCCGAAGTCCGCTACTGGCCATACCCACAAACGATGATGTCGCACTATTCATATTCATATCTATTGTTTTTAAAGGTATTCATGTGTTCGCTACGCTCGTGACGGCTACGGCGACCCTAAGTGCTACATCTCGTACCTCGATTCCCGCACCAAGGGAAATGCGACATCATCGCCGCGCTATGCCGGATCGCCGAACCCGTAGGACAAGGGACTTTTTTGCCAAGAACGCCGCCAAGGCTTTTCAACAAGATATATCAATAGCTATATGCAATACGGTACGCACATTTTTATTCCCAATACACCAAAATCCACAAGGTACGGCCGCCTGCGCGGCCTCCTTGGCGAACCATGGCAAGGTACAAAGGGTAGTCCACATTCCCTTCCCATGGTTGAAAGGATTTTGCTATATTTCCATAAAAATGCGCCGACTTCACATAGCGCGGCGTTAGCCGTCATTGCAAAACGACATCATTAAAAGAATAAATATATGGCGACAAAAAATAAAACGACAGAAACACTAGTCAATGTATTTGACTTCATAAACTCATTTGTGGACAAAGAACAGAAAAGACAAGATAGCCTTCGTCTTATTGAACTTATGAAAGAATGGTCGGGTTTTGAGCCAAAAATGTGGGGACCGACAATGATTGGATTTGGGTGCTATCATTACAAGAATGCAAGTGGCCACAAAGGCGACTCAATGTTAATTGGTTTTTCCCCAAGGAAAAGTGAATTTTCGCTATATGCTACGGCATCAGGAGACGACAACAAAAAGCTACTTGACCAACTTGGAAAATTCAAAATGGGCAAAGCTTGTATTTACTTCAAGAAATTGGACGATCTTGATATTGAAACATTAGAAAAATTAAGCAAAGCCACCATAAAATATTTAAATGAAAATCACGAATGTGCTTGCAGAGAATAATTAATACTAATTGGATAACTTTTTACAGAACAGGAAAAAAGTAGAATATGAAACAATACATGATATTAAAGTTAATTGGTTTGGCAATACTGACAATGATAACCTTGGTTATTATTTCATTCCTTGAAGTTGCAGTTTATTCTTATCTCATAAGTCCTGGCCAAGAGCAAAGTGTTTATGAAGCACACGCAAATTCTTCTGCACCATATATTTCAGGTATTTTTGGGTTTGTCATTTTCTTTCTAATCACCAGAAATTGGAACAAAAAAGGATTTCAAAATGTATTCAAATTAGCATTGCTCTTTCCTTTTATTTATGTTCTGTTAGACATAATCATAATATCAGCGTTTGGTGTGAAATGGTCTGACTTCATTTTAATTTTTGTAATTGTAAATACATCAAAATTTCTTGGAAGCTACTTAGGATATAAATTGACAAAATTAGAGAAGAACCAGACGATATAAAAGAACAACGAACCGTTAACATTGTATAAGTGTAATGCGGGATAAAGTGCTAAAAATGAACAAATTGAATATTAATAAACTTATGGTTACACCGAAAGTGAATTCCTCCGAAATCCCGCACTACATTTATATTTGACCGTTGGGTCAAATTAGCTAGGCTGCTTTGAAGCCGTCGTGTATTCGCTGCGCTCGGAACAGCTGAAGCTGACCTATGTTGCCATACTTTCCTACGCAAAGCCCCGCACCACGGGAAATGTACTCCATGGCCGGGCCAAACCAAATCACTTTAATTGCGCAACGAAGTCCTAATTAACCAGCTTTAGCTGCGGTACGTGCTGAACGTAACTACGTTTAGGCCGGCGTTAGCGGAGATGGTTCAACAACTCTGCATCAAACCTGCATAAAATAGAAAATTATAGAATACAATTTATTCGCAACTTTATTTGACTTGATTAATAGACCCTTTTTTGTTTACATCCTGTAACAAATGAACTTGGACGTTCGTCTAAACGAAAACTAGTAATATTATGACTCAAAACAAAAATCTCCCAATAAAAATTGGCTTGGCACTTGGCACAACCCTAGGCATGGTGGTGATTAGTATTGGCATCATACGATATAAAACAGGTATGATTCTTCGAAATGAACAAACTTTGAATTATGTGTATTGGACAATATTTGCATTGTCAATATTTTTAGCGGTTTCCCAATTTAGAAAACTTTATGGTTCCTCTTTTTCATTGAGCCAAACAATAAAGATTGGCATTTTAGCAGGACTAATGAGTGGAGCTTTATATACTATATACATTGTAATCCTTAACAATTATCTTGTTCCGGATCTTTCTGCTAACATAGTCGAATATTATAAACAAGAATTGGCCTCAAATAGCTCAGGATTGTCCAAAGAAGATATTCTCGATTCTATCGCCGTGACAAAATTAAACCCTGCTATCAGAGGCTTAATCTACATTTTCGTTTGTATGGCTTTCGGAGCTCTATATTCCATATTGAGTACCATAATACTGAAGCGACTCCATATGTTCCGAATTAAATAAAATTAAAAACCACAGCCGCTGACAACACGCTAAGCGAGATAGACCGTTAATTACACATCGCAGTTTTTTCTTTATATTTACTTTTCGGTCGCCGAAAATACTCAGCTTTAATCTCGGTCTACCATCGCCTAGTGCGAGACCGACCGTTGGCGGTCATTATAAATAAACTTATTTGAAGATTATAACTTGGAATTGCAATGGCGCATTCAGAAATAAGTTTGAAACCTTATTGGACTTCAAAGCCGATATTCATGTAATCCAAGAATGCGAAAATCCAGTTGAAACCAAACATGCAAAGTATAAAAAATGGGCCGCTAACCATCTTTGGATTGGTGATACTAAAAATAAAGGAATTGGGATTTTTGCAAATAACGGTGTGGAAATTGAAAAACTTGATTGGTCGGATCTTTATGAAGACAAAAAAGTAAAACACTTTTTACCCTGCAATGTAAATCATGATTTTGATCTAATAGCGGTTTGGACCCACCTAAATAATTCCCCGACCAATGGGTACATCGGCCAATTGTGGAAATATCTTCAAATCCACAAATCAAAACTCCAAAAAAGTCTAATTATAGGAGATTTCAATAGCAATGTGTTTTGGGACAAAAAGCACCGATGGTGGAATCATTCTGACGTTGTTAGAGAGCTTAGAGAAATCGGAATCGAAAGCTTATATCATAAATATTGGCTAGAAGAACCGGGCAAAGAAACTCAGCCCACACTTTTTCTTCAAAAAAACTTGAAAAAACCCTATCACATCGATTACGTCTTTGGAAGTAGTGGCTTTCAAAACGGGTTAAAAAAAATGGAGGTTGGAGATGTAAATCAATGGCTCAGGATTAGTGACCATTTGCCTATAATTTGTGTATTTGATGAAGAGAAAATAATGCAGCCAACAAAACCTATAGCAAATAGGGCGTAAAGTGCTATATTTAAGACTTAGGCCATTTAATAACACCGCCAAATCTTTAGGATTTGGCAATTAAAAAATGAACATAATTACAAAACAAAAAGTTCTGGCTACGAGCAAAACGGAAAGGTAATCGCTTACCATCTGCCCTACTTGCCATAGCCGAGACGATGATAAACAAACAGAATCCGAATATGAACGGCATAGAAATAAATACGGACAAAAAACAACTTGATATAAACTTTACAAATGGATTTATTTCAAACTCATATTGGGCTAAAGGCAGGACAATAGAAACAATGCAAACTTGTATTGACAACTCATTGAACTTTGGTGTTTATCTTCAAGACAGACAAATTGGGTTTGCTCGTGTAGTGACTGACTTTGGACAATTTGCTTATATAATGGACTTGTTTATTGGCGAAAAACATAGAGGTAAAGGATTTTCAAAAGAATTGATGAAGTATATAATGGAATTTGATAAACTGAAAAACGTTAAGGTATGGAGACTTGCGACAAGTGACGCTCACGATTTATATAAAAAATTTGGTTTTAACTCATTGGCAAAACCTGAAAATTTAATGGAATTAATGATGTAATCCAATCAAACCCAAATCTTACCATAACTTACCTGCGCATGGATCCTGTGGAATTTTTGTAGTGTTCCGGCAGATAAGCGTCAGGCAAAAATTCCATAGGGCGCAACCTATCTGGCAAATTTGGTACCCTGATTCCTTTTTACCCAGGGTATGCCACAGTGCAACGACATTGATATAGGCATGGGGCGTTTTTTCACGATCCATGCTTTTTTGGACGGTTCCGAGGAAGTCGAAAACCCCTTGATTTTACGAGCTCCGCAACAACTGGTGCCATTTTGCCGAATAGTCCGGCCAATGCACATAACTCAAAAGGAACTTGTTTGAACAAAATTAATCTTGTTTGTAAAAGGTCTTATAAAATGATTTCTCAGTAACTATAATTTGCCGCAAATTTTCAAGTGAACATTGGGGTTTTGGGGCGGTTTGCCGCAAAAAGCAGAACGGTGAAAAGTAGCTGTTGGAACTTCGCTTGCTGTTACGTACTGTCAATCAATTGTTTAGACGTAAATTAAACACTGCAACACCGCGCGAGCGTGTTGCCCTCTTGCTATTCAATATTTTTCATTATCTAAGTTTTGGTGTTGATTACCATAAAAAATAGAATGCACCAAATTTAGTTTTTCTTCATGCCTGTCGACTGGAGAACCATAAAATCCGAAGAGTACCCGTATGGAAAGTTTTAGACTGATATTCGGAAGGTCACCATGAATTTTATAAAACTTTAATTGTTCTGGGAAACTTTGTCTAGAGCGTCCCAAACCTGGTCTCTTTTGGAAGTTTCGATAATTGACCTAATATAGGACAATACTGAAGTTGATTGAAACTATAATGAGTCTGAATTATTGGATAGGGTATTTTTTTATTTCTATTTCTTTTTGTTATTGGAATTCCCCAAATTAAACTTTTCCTTCCAATTTCTCCTTCAATATTTGCATATCTTCATAAACTTTTCTTTCGACCACCTTGGCGTATATCTGTGTAGTGGCCAACCGGGTATGCCCAAGCATCTTGGAAATGGTCTCTATGGGCACTCCATTGGTCAAGGTAACGGTTGTTGCAAAGGTATGCCTGGCCATGTGAAAGGTAAGGTTCTTTTGAATCCCAGCCAGAGGGGCTATTTCTTTTAAATACGAATTCATTTTTTGATTGGAAATCCTAGGAAACAAGGTATTGTTTGTTACCGATCTTTTATCAGTCATATAGTATTTTATCAAATCCAATGCTCTATTTAGCAAAGGAATTTTGACAGGATTTCCGTTCTTTTGCCTTCTAGTAACAATCCAATAGGTATCCATCCCCAATGCCAAACTCTCTTTGGTCAATGACATTAGGTCGGTAAAGCTAATTCCGGTATAGGAGCTAAATATGAACAAATCCCTTACCATAATTAATCGCTTTGAACTACTAGTCATTTGTTCTAATCCTTCGAGTTCTTTGGCCGTCAGATACCCCCTGTATGTTGGGATTAATTTTTGTTTGAATTTACGAAAGGGATCGTTGTGAATCCATTCCATGTGGTAAGCTAGGGTAATCATCTTGCGCAATCGTTGAATATGTTTCATTACGGCATTGTTACCTATTTGCTTATGATAGTGTCTAGGCTTATGGCTTCGAAGAAAATTTTCAAAACTCAGGATAAATCTATAGTCCAGTTCCGCTAGTTCCAAATCTTCTCTCTTGTATTCTGTTTTTACAAAACAAAGGATATATTTTTGACTGGTCAAGTACAATCTAGAAGTATTCCGGTGCAGTTTTTGGAACATTTTTGTATTGTGATACTCTATAATATCACGTAAAGTGTAAAGTCTCGCCTTATCATCCCCAAAGAATTTGGATTTTATGGCTTGTGGCGTGATGCGTTTATCATCCGCCCTTAGTTCATGGTAACATTGGAATAATTTGGCATGAACTTCGTCAAGATATTGGTTGATATGCCTAACTTTTTCACCATTTCCTTTGATACGCTGCTTTTCGGCACTCCAAAGCCGTGTATCAATTCTACTTTTTAGGCTAATGTTCAGTTTTTTCTTGTCAACAGTTATCCTGGCGTAGAGCGGTGCTTGGTTGTTCTTAATTCTTTTGGCATATATCCAAAATAGGATAGAAAATGTGGAAGAAGTGCGCATGACATACATCTTTAAGTTGAACTTAGTTAAGGACGAAAGTCAAATCACCTCTAAATACTTCATTTCGTTCTGGAAAATGAACAGCATCAAGTTACGAAAACATTTGCAAAAATGTTGACGATTTGTGAACTCTAATGAATGATTTCAAATGATATCATTTGAAATCAAAAAAACGTAAAACACTGTAAATCAATTATATTTGAACTATTCTGAATTCCTTTCAGCATCAAAAAGTGGCCTCACCAGGAATCGAACCTGGATCTAAAGTTTAGGAAACTTCTATTCTATCCGTTGAACTATGAGGCCCATAAAACAAGAGGGCAAAAATAAAGTTTTTTTTAATTAAAGTACTTTACAGGCTCTTAATATTATACCGTATCTAGATCAAAATCACCTATATTTCATATCTGTTATTGCCATCAGAAGAAATAACAATCTATTTTTGAGCCAATGTTTAATGAAAATCAATCTCAACAACTTAATGAGACTTATACAATTTTTAAAAGCTGATGGCAGTAAAGCTGTTGCAACGGTATTGGATGACCAAGTTCAAGAAGTAGCCAATTTTGCTACTGTCTATGAATTGGCAAATCATGCAATTGCATCAAATAAATCAATGGTGCAGGTGATCACGGATAATCTGTCGACAAAGTATATGGACTATCAAGAAATAATAGATTCAAACCGTATTTTGAGCCCAGTTTGTCACCCTGACCCTGCACGATTTTGGGTCACAGGTACTGGTTTGACGCATGCCGGTTCAGCTGCAACCCGAGATGCCATGCACAAGGCTTTGGAAAAAGAAGACCTTTCAGATTCTATGAAAATGTTCAAAATGGGTTTGGAGAACGGAAAGGCAACAAATACGAAAATTGGTGTTCAACCGGAATGGTTTTATAAGGGAAATGGGAACTCTGTGGTAAAACCAGGTGGTTCACTTGATTTTCCCAGCTATGCGCTGGATGGCGGGGAAGAACCGGAAATAGCTTGTCTCTATATTATCTCACCGAACGGGATTCCCTATCGGATCGGCTGTGCATTGGGGAACGAGTATAGTGACCATGTAATGGAACGCATCAACTATCTTTATCTTTCGCATTCAAAATTGCGTCAGTGTTCCTTTCGGACCAGAGCTATTACTGGGGGAAATTCCTAAATCAATTACTGGAAAAGTATCGATAAAAAGAAGTCAAGATACCCTATGGGCCAAAGAATTTACGAGCGGTGAAGACCATATGATCCATAATCTTCACAATTTGGAACAACATCATTTTAAATACGATTTATTCCGCAATCCGGGCGATTTACATTGTCACTTTTTGGGTACCTCCGTTTTCAGTTTTTCGGATAGCATTAAAATAGAAGATGGTGATGAGTTTAAAGTGGAATCAAATTTATTTGGAAAGCCCCTTATTAATTCGGTCAAAAAGAGCTCAAAAAAGATTATTGAGGTAAAAACGCTCTAAACCGGTTTCTATTTTATTTCTTTTTCCTTATCCCTTACGAAATTCAGAAGCAAAGGAATGGCAGGGTAAACCATATTATGTCCGTAACCATCCATTTCCATTAGTTCTATGTCTGGATGTTCCACAATTTTCATCATCCGATAGAAATAGGCATTTTCCTCGTAGCGTCCCAAAAGTTCCAATTCTCGATTGCCGGTTATCAGCAAAATAGGCGGGGCGTCTTTTCGCACATGAAAAAGAGGGGCATACTTGTCCACTATTGGTTGTGTGCCTTCAATTCCCATCTCTTTACGAATTGTAAAATGGGTAATTGTATGACCACTAAAAGGAATTAACCCCGCAATATCATCGGCATCAATATCAAACCCTTTTAAATAGCTTTTATCAAGACCTACCATACTGGCCAAATAGCCCCCGGCGGAGTGACCCGTTATAAAAATCTTCTTTTTATTCCCTTTGTATTTATCAATATTATTGAATGCCCAGGCAACAGCAGCAGCGGCATCTTCAATATATACCGGATTCAAAACTTTGGGGTGCATCCTGTAATTAACTGTCACCACAATCACCCCTTTTTCCAATAATCCCTCAGGAATATGTTTCTCTCCGGATTCCAATCCACCTCCGTGAAACCATACCACTGTGGATACGTTCGTAGTGTCCTTTGGATAATATATATCTAATTTGCATCGCTCTTTGATATACGCATCTGAATTTCTTGTGGCCATGTCGTAATAAGGGATATCTTTCTCCAGGACATACCGTGTCTGGGAAACCAACAGAAAGGTTCCAACGAAAAAAAGAAATACGGTTGCACTATATTTATTTGCCATTATTCATAGACCTCAACAATCATTTCAATTTCCACTGCAATATTCCCAGGTAAAGAGCCCATACCCACTGCAGCTCTTGCATGCTTGCCCTTATCGCCAAAAACGGCAACCATTAAATCCGAATATCCATTAATGACTTTGGGATGATCGGGAAAATCTGGCACTGCATTTACCATTCCCAAAACCTTTACACATCGTTTTACTTTATTCAGATTGCCCAATTCGGCCTTCAAAACAGCAAGCTGGTTTATTCCTGTCACCCGTGCGGCTTCATATCCCTCTTCAATCGTCAAGTCTGCACCAACTTTGCCCGTAATATCCTCACCATCCGCTTTTTTAGGCTCTTTTCCCGAAAGGAAAATCAGATTCCCTACACGAACCGCATTCACATAGTTTGCCACAGGCGACGAAGGCGTATCGAGTTCAATTCCCAGTTGGGCCAGGTTTGCTTCAGGGTCATACCCCTCCTCAGCCTTTTCTAACGGCGGTAGTTCAACTTTGTTCTCTTGTGGCCTATCAATATTTGTGTTGCAACCAAACAATATTAACACTATCCCCGCTAAAAGAATATTTTTCATCTTAACCATGTTTAATTAAACTAGGATGCGTTTTTCAAGATTTCCTTAACCCTACTGGCAACAATACGCTCTTGACCGGGTTCCATCATCCATGTGGTTATCCCCACTTCATCCTTACTACCAACTGTTTCGATGGATGGATGGCCGTCACGAAGTTGTTTCCGCATTTCATCCTTTGAAATTTTAACTACTTTTTCATCCCATTTAATTTTTAAGCTGGGGACGTGGTTTGCATGGGGTGGTACATGAATTTCGGTTTCTACCCCTGAAACCGACGCCGCACTATCACTGATTAATTTGATCTGGTTTTCCCAGAGTTCCCACTCCTTCTCATGATCACGTGCCAAATAAAGCTCAAGGGCCACCAACATTCCCAGAACTTCTTCTTTGTTCACTTTCATACCACGGGCAATGGTAGTTCCCCTAGGTGGAGTGTGCAAACGAGCTGCCTCAATATATTTTCTTTTGCCTAATAGCAATCCAGCACTTTGTGGCCCTCTGATCCCCTTTCCTCCTGAAAAGGCTACCAAATCAAATCCCAACTTTGTAAATTTAAATAGGTTTTCAACAGGCGGCACATCGGCAGCACAGTCTATAAATGTTGGGATGTTGTGCTTTTTGCCAAGTGCCACGAACTCTTCCCATTTGATTTCACCATTTTCGGTATTGGCATTCAAGAACCATAACATAGCCGTATTCTTATTGACCGCCTTTTCCAGTTCCTTGGCCGTAGTAATTTCCACAATTTTAGCCCCCGTATTGATCAAGGCATGTGTATAGCCAATGGAGTGCCCTTTTTGAACAATGACCTCATTTTTAAGTCCGGTTGCATCTGGTAGTTGAGCCACTTTTTTCTCGTCCATGCCACACATTATCCCTGCCAATCCTATAGTCATTGCCCCAAAAGCTCCCGAGGAAACCGTGGCATATTCACATTCCAACAATTGTGCTATACGTTCGCCAACCTTGTCATGAAGTTCATCTAAATTCACATATTCGGTAGCACCATAACTAATAGCGTCCGTTACTTCCTTATGCATCAAAGAACCTGTCATTGAGGTATAGGTGCCCGCAGCATTGATAAATGTACGAAGGCCCAATTCCTTAAAAAAATCCCGTGCAGCTGGCTTTATGACCGTTTTTTCGATGATATTCGCCGACAATAAACCAGGACCTATCATACCCCCGATCAAGGGAAGGGCAGACAATGTTTTTAACGCTTTTCTTCTGCTACTCATAATTTTTGATTTATGGTTTTTTTAATCTACGGCTGCAATACAGTCCATTTCAACCAAGGAGTTTCCAGGAACTCCTCCATAGGTGGCAACCGTAGTTCGCACAGGCGGGTTTTTTCCAAAACGCCCTCTAAATACTTCATTCATACCCTTGTAATCCGCCAGATCAGCCAAATACACATTTACTTTTAAAACTTTCTCCATGGAAGAGCCATTTTTTTCAAGTTCTTTTTGCAACTCTTGTAGGACAATTTCGGTATGTGCTTTTATTTCATAAGGCTCAACGTGCGCACCTTTTCCCGCAATATAAAGGGTATTCCCATGTCTTACAGCTCCTGAAAATAAGGGTATGTCCTGATCCATTACGATATCTCCCACAACTTCTTTTTTTGGGGCATCATCATTGTTCCCTGATTTTTTACCGATTGCGTGCACGGTTCCGATACCAAAAAGTGCCGTCAAGCCCATGCCTATCTTTTTGAAGGAAGCCCTTCTACTTGTTTTGTTTTCCATAATACCTCTATTATTTAATTATTAATTTATACACTCTATTTCGCTTTGCCATTTCGTTTTTCAAAAGGTATTTCTCGGATTTTTTCTTCTTACAACAAAGGCCAAAAAGAAAATTTTCACCCGCCCACATTTCTGGCCTATTTCCGCTGATGACATTGTTCAAGTTTCAGTCAAGAACAAAATGGTAATATCCGGTAAAACTATTCAAATTTCATTTGCCCATTTACTTTATTAGTCCCAGTCCTCCGCCGCCAATCCGTTCAAATCGTATACCACTTTTCCATCGCGGATAGTCAGTTCGCACTCCAGTTTTTTGTTCCCTTTCATTTTCTTGCCCTCGGTATCAATAAATCCAAAATCACCTTGCCGCTCATTAAGAAGCGTAACGTCGGCAACCGACCCAACAGATAAATTTCCCAAGTCGGGGCGTTTTATAATTTGAGCCGGGTTCCATGTCGTGGCTGCAATGATTTCAGATACGGGCATATTCATATTCAGGAATTTTGACATAATATTTACAATGTCTTTCATTCCCCCGTTCATACTGCCCGTATGAAGATCCGTACTAATTGAATTTGGTTTGAAACCTTGTTTCATGGCTGGAACCGCCTGCTCAAAAAGGAAGCTTCCACCACCATGGCCAACATCAAAAATAATCCCTCTCTTTTGTGCAGCCCAAGCGAAGTCCTCGACTTTTCCCTGCATATTGACAATAGGGGTTCTACCCTTTACATGTGCATAGACATGTGTGAAAATATCGCCGGGCCGCAGCTTTTCCATAAATAGTTTTTCAAGTGAAAGTTCTGGCTCGCTTCCACCGAAATCAATCATTACGGGAATATTAGCCAACTTGCCCGCTTCAACAGCGCGTTCGGCAGGTGTCCAATCAAAACCACTATAATGTGCCAGTTTAACGCCCACGATGTATTCCGGGTATTGCTTGGCAACCATGGCCGTTAACTTGGCATCCATATCGTTCACGTTTTGCTCTATGGCCCCTCCTTTCATTCCAGAACCCACAATATTCAGGAATGATAATACACGGGTCTTGGATTGTTCTATAGTCTGTTCCTTGAAAATGCGGAAATTTCGCCATCCTGCGCCACCCACATCAACCAAAGTGGTAACACCACTTCTAAAGCTGAAACCATCGGGTGGCAATGCTGTAAAACTGTTGCTCAGATATGCATCTGGTTCCGTTCCAAAAAAATTATGGCTATGAATATCTATGAGACCTGGTGACACGAAAAGTCCCTCGGCATCTATAATTTTTTTGGATTTGTTGGAAGGAATATTGATATCTACTTTTACAATTTTATTATCCTTGATTGCGACATCCATTACCTTATTGATCCCGTTCTTGGCATCGATCACATGGCCGTTTTTTATAAGGATATCAAAATCTTGTCCAAAGGAAATAGCGCATAGTAAAAAGAATACTGTACGAGCAATACTGTTTTTGAATTTCATAATTCTAACTTTAGGTTCAATTTAATTTTCGGCATCCGCCCTAATAGGTTGTATCGGAGTACCTTGGTTTTTCTGTACATTTCGAATAGTTTCGACTTCTTCAATTTTCACTTCACTGGCGTTATTGCCAAAATTTGTTCTAATATAGGTAAGTACATCGGCCAATTCCTTATCACTTAAAAAACTGTGCTGCGGCATGACACCATTAAAAACTTCGTCACCAATTCGAAGACTACCTTCCATACCATTTAAAAGGACTTTTATTAGACGCTCCTTATCCCCCGTAACCCAATCGGTACCAATAAGTGAAGGAAACCTTCCGGTAGCACCACCACCATTTTGCTGATGACACGCGCTGCAGTATTGATAATAAGTCTTTTCGCCACCTACTAAATCGTCCTTCATAAGGTTATCCTCAATTTCATCGGGAGAACGAATATGGGACAATAACTTGCGTTCCTCCATCAATTTTAGTTGTTGCTCCCCAAAATTATCTTTATCGCCTTCGTAGGTGATTCTCCATATCTTCCCTTTTACCGAATCTGAAATATACATTTCCCCATCGGAACCAATAGCTATGCCCATTGGTCTAAAGTGCGCGTCCTTTACACTAACTATGGGGTCTACCACGGCAAAACCATCGGCAAAAACTTCCCAATCCCCACTTGGTTTTCCGTCTTTAAAAGGAACGAACCCTACAATATAACCGGATTGTGGATAGGGAGCGCGATTCGTAGAACCGTGAAAAGCAATAAATGCACCATGTTTGTATCGCTCAGGAAATTGGTCCCCTTCGTAGAATACCAAATCGTTTGGGGCCCAATGTCCCGGAAAGCCCATAATTGGGTCGTCAAATTCAGAACATCTCCCTACAATATTCCCATCGCCCCCATACTCTGGGGCCAATACTTTTTTACGTTTTATTTGATCATAATAACAATAGGGCCACCCGAAATCTGAGCCTTCTTTTACACGCATAAATTCTTCAGAGGGCAATAAAGCACTTTGCAAAGGGGAAAATTTATTCGGCCATAATCGAAGTAAGTCGTCCCGACCATGCATGACTACATATAATTCTTCATCAACGGGATTCCAGTTCATTGCCACAACACTTCGAATACCGGTGGCATACTTATATCCATCCTTTTGAGTCTGTCCAAGTTTATTGGCATCAAAACGCCAAATACCCGCATGATCTTCGAGTTGCGGACAAGCGTCCAATCCAGGTGCCCCGGGCGTGCGCTTAGGTTCCTGACAGGCATTGGACGGCGCACCAAATGGAATATACATATAACCCTTGTTATCAAAAGCTATGGGTTTGCCAATATGCTCATGCTTCCCATGTGGATGGTCGTCAGTTAGAACGACTTCCATTTCGCCATCTGGAACCATGCTACCGGGCTTCAATTTATACCGGTACACAACCAACTCCGAACTAAAATAAAGGTAACCGTTGTAAATCCGCATTCCGGTAGCGTAGCTCCAGCTCTGTTTAGCCCTATAGGAGCCAAAACGCTCCATATCATCGGCTTTGCCATCCCTGTTGTTATCTTTAATGGCAATAATGCCACCATTCTCACCGGACTCGCGAAGTTTGCCATAAAGTATTCCATCATCCGTAACGGCCATATGACGAACTCTTTCTTCAACACTATCAACCACAACTACCGCTTTGAAGCCATCAGCAAGGAACAATCCACCGTTAGCTGGACCTGATTCACATTGCGAAGAAATTACGGCCAGGAAAAGAATAAAAATCGAATTTCGCAAACGTAGGGAGACAGTCATGTTCTATTATTTGAAAAAGTTTGGTCACTAGGGTCGTATTGCTCTCCAACCAATGCCTCACACGACAAGCAATCTAAGAAAAACGGTCCTAAGACCGTAAAACTATCAGGTTAAGATAAAGTTCTTTTACTTATAAACCAAGTAGGATACTAAAAAATGTGTTCGAACACATTTTTTATGTTCCCAAGGCAAACAGAGCTTCCTTTTATTCAAAAATCAATTCTCCAAAAAAATCTGGTTGATGAAAGCTGGGGCGATCTGTTTTAATGGGGTTCCAGCTTAAGTAGTGGGGAACCGAAGTATCATCACCACATTTATAAAAATTGGCATTCGCTTTTAGCCCTTTTAACGTTAATCCCTTATCGTATGTGAAAAGCGAAACCGGTATGGCCACAACCAACTCCCAGCTATGACCACCTTTTTTTTCATCAAATGGTTTGTCGCCCAAACTAGACCTGATCTTTATATCATTTTCAATAACATTCGCATCAATAAAAGTTCGCTCTTTTATTGATGGCCCGTACGCCAAATGCGTAACCCCAATACCATTGAATTCGAAATTATAATAGTTGCCATCTTTCTTGGTATCTATAAAGAACTCAAGGCAACTATCCCTATGTGTAGCAGAGTTTGTTTCCGTTTTCTTTGCCAGGATATTCTCTTCAGTAACGTAAAATTTTAGAAATACAGCCATATTGTTATGTGCAATCCTAAATTTCACCTCTGGCTTGTACGAAAAATTGGGCCAATTGCTAATATCAACAAAATTTAACTCAGAATTTTGTTCCAATACTCTGGAAACCTCATCCAAGTCGTTACTATTTGCCACATTTACTTCATGCACCTTTACTATCATGTCATTCTTTTTTTGGGCATTTCCATTGCATATGATACATATCACAAATAGCAATAAAGTAATTCCTCCATGTATTCTTTTAAACCTTGGGATCATAATAACAGGCATTTTGAGGTGAATAGCTGTTGGGTACTTCTTAATCGCAATGCACGGGTCTTTAAGGGAAATTTCCCGGTAAACATAGACCCCTTATTTTTTAAAATCACCTGCATTCACCACGGTCCATTTTTCAAAAGGCTGTATATATTTTTTAATGGCCTTGTTCACATCTTGAAGGGTAAGCTTGCTAATTTTTTCCTCTAAATTTTTCTGAAAATCCATTGAGCGATTGTAAAAGATATTGTTATTGATCACACTTGACAACTCATTATCCTTGGCCCTAGAAACATTTTCTTCTTGTATCCATCCGTTTACGGCATTTTTCAGTTCCTCTTCGGTGATACCATCTTCTATAAAACGTGCAATTTCCTCCCTGAAACCCAATTGTACCTTATCATAATTCGCTGGTGCATAGATTGCATATAGATACATTTGCGAATTTTGGTCATTTTTGTCTCCATCTGCTTGAAAACCAGCACCTGCACCATAACTTACCCCATCTTTTTGTCGCAAACGATCCGCAACGCGTGAATTCAAAAAACCTCCACCCAAGATCGTCGAGGCGATATTTAAGGCCGGATAATCCTCATCGTACTCGCTGATTTCGATAGTTAGTGCACCAAAAGTCATCGCATTTTGCTTGTCCGGAGTTAAAACATCTTCATTTACTTCTTTATTAGGCACATATGGGCTAGCTATTCTTTGATATGGATGCTTTGAATTAAAGTTTGAAAATTCCTTTTCTATAAGTTTATTCACCTCATCAGATTTCACATTCCCAATTCCAACGAGAATTGAATTGCCCAACCCATAGAATTCATTGTAGAATGATTTAATTTCTTCAATGGTTACATTCCCAACAGCTTCTTCCTCTTCGGCTACGGACATTTCATATAAAGGATGTCCTGTCGGATAAACGTTATTAATTTCCGAAAGCCTTTTAGACGCCAAAAACTGTGGCTCTGATTTGTAACTCTCAATCTGGGCCAATTGCTCTGTCTTCAGTTTTTCCAGCTCTGCCGGGTCAAAAAGAGGATTCTTCAATAGGTCCGCCATTAAAGTGAGTGTTGGAATTAGGTTCTCTTCGGTAGAATTAATATTGGCATAAATATTACCATTACTTGCCCTAAAACCAATAGATGATTTTAATTTACTTAATTCATCCTCGATTTGTTGCCTGGATCTTGACTTGGTACCCTTATTAAGCATACTGGCCGTAAAAGAAGGCACCACCCCTTTGTTCATAAGAGATTTAACATCTCCATTACGGCCACTGAAACTAATGATAACGGTGTTTCCACGATTGCTTTTCTCTATAAAGCCATATTTAACTCCATTCCCGAGGGTGCCGCTTTTAATTCTTTCCTGTATTTTATCATAGGCCACGTCAAAAGCTTCTCCTGTACCCATTCCTTCCTTGCCCTTATAACCAGAAACCAAGGAATCAAGATTTTTTGTATGTGCAATTTCTACTCGTTCAGGTGTTTTGGTCGGATTGAACCTGCCAATAGTCCTATTTGTTTGAATCATATATTTTTTGGCTGTCTCATTTACCTTGTCCAAGGTCATATTCTCGATACGATCACGTTGAACAAATGCAAGTCGCCAATCGCCCGCTCCTATGAATTCACTCATATAGGTTCCCAAATAGGCCGAATTTCGAAATACTTGATCTATTTGTTTTAAAATATTGGCCTTGGCCCTTTCAAGCTCTTGCTGAGTAATTGGTTCGGAACGCACATTGTCCAAAGTTTGCTTTAAAACCTTTTCAACGTCATCTGCATTTTTAGCGGAGGGTACCTCTACATTTATATAAAGAAAGCCCGGTTCTTTTGTAAAGGGAGAAAATGACCAAAGGGAAGATGCCTTTTGGGTTTCAATTAAAGTTTTATATAATCTTCCGGAAGGCTCATCCGTCAGAACATCCTCTATGATTGATATTGCAGCATAATCTTCATGTGAACCAGCAGGCGTATGGTAAAGGGCCGTTACCAATTGAAGGTCGCCAACCCTGCTCACATTTACCAATTTTTCGCCATCTTGAGCCGGTTCTTCTGTATAGGATTGCCTAACCGGGATTGACGGTTTGTCGATTTTTCCAAATTTGTCCTCAATCAACTTTAAGGTTTTTTCTTCGTCAAACTTTCCCGTAACCATGAGTACGGCGTTGTCTGGACGGTAGAATTTTTTATAGAATTCCTTCAAATTATCAATGGGAACGCGCTCAATGTCCGACCTATTTCCAATTGTTGAATTGCCATAGTTATGCCATAAATAAGCGGCATCTATTACCTTTTGCATTAAAACCCTAGTTGGATCATTTTCACCACTTTCAAATTCATTGCGTACCACACTAAACTCAGAGTCCAAATCTTTTTTGGCGATATAGGAATTTATCATTCTGTCTGCCTCTAAATCCAAGGCCCAATCCAGATTCTCATCGGTTGCATTCACCGTCTCAAAATAGTTGGTTCGGTCGTACCAAGTAGTGCCGTTAGGTCTTGCACCGTGCGAACTCAATTCTTTGGGGATGTCAGGATGGTTGGGAGTTCCTTTAAATACCATATGTTCAAGAAGATGCGCCATTCCCTTTTCCCCATAACCTTCGTGTCTTGATCCTACCAAATAAGTGATATTTACAGTAATAGTTTGCGCCGAATTATCACGAAATAGCAATACTTTAAGACCGTTGTCCAATTTATATTCGGTAATACCTTCAACTGAGGCCGTCTTCGCTGTTTGACCCATTAAAACAGGGCAAAAAATTAACGTTAATAGAACAGAATAAAATAGTTTGATTTTCATGGTAGTGTTGAATTTATACCTTTTCAATAATACAAAAATTTAGCGGTTTAATCAAAGATGAAAGGCGCCCATAAATACAATGAATTTACCTGCCCAGTCTTTCCAAGAAAATAATTCCGTAGCGGATTTTCCCAGACCTTTCAACTTCCCAATGGCTTTTCACGGCCTCACAGTGTTTCTTTGAATGTTCTTCCGAAAAAGAATAATCTGCAAAACCAAGCATGCCTAAGAAATACATCCCCTCATTCGCATGGTTCCATTTATCACTCGGATATTCACCTTCCAAATGACCCATTACGGTCGTTGATCTATTCGCATTTTCATCTTTGATAAAATGATAAGCTTTTTGAAAGAATGATAAAATGAGGGTTGAATTCAAAAAGCGGTCCCCAGCGTTAATGGAAAAACTATTCACCAACTTTAAATTCTATCGGCCCCTTGCGGTAGGCTTCCCATTGCAATCAACCAGGTACCAATCATTGTCAATACTATGATCCATTTGTATTTTAATTGGATGAATGCCATTTTTAGTGACTATGCAAATAGAACCATCAGAACTGGGCGAATGGCACGGAAGTTACTGATATCTTCATTGTTCTCAGAGATAATAAATCCCAATTGTGATTCCTGCACAAAAGGCACACCAACATAAGATTCATTTTGTTGTCACGGTTCTTCATTGCCATGTCCCTGTTCTTCCAAACATGAAAAAAGAACACTAACTGACAGTGATAAAGCTATTTTCTCATTACTGACGGTCATTGATCTCATTTATTAATATGGGACTCCCTGGTTGTAAAAAATACGCGTGTCATAGTTCAACCGCTTTACCGAGTCGTGCACTTTTTTTGATCGCATCGATAACGGCCATATTCTTTATCGCATCCTCAAAAGGTACTGCTAATTGTAAATTCTCCAAAATGGCCTTTGAAAAAAAATCTGCTTGTAGCGTGTATTGATTGCATTTCTCGATTGCAATTTCATGATGGCCATTTGCATTGGTAACAGAGATTTTTGATGATTGTTTATAGGGTGGATTAAAGGGAATTTCCAACCCTATGGAACCAGCTGTTCCGAAAAGTTTGACTTTCTGGTTTTCAAATAACTGAATGGAGGAAAAAAAGACCGAGGCTCCCTCTTTAAATTCAAGTACTCCCGATGTCTGAATATCTATTAGGAACTCAGGATGAATTTCCTGTGTTGCTATGATTCGTTTTGGTTCTGAATCGAGTAAAAAACGGCTTCATAACATCCATAGGATTTCTGAATATTGAATTCTCTGGCTACCTTTTCTGCTCTTTGTATGTTTCGGGAAGCAATAGCCATAACGTGGGAATATTAGCTTTGCAACATTGCAGGTATTACTTGCCCAACGGCAATATTAGCTGCACCGAGTACTCCCCAACTTATTTTCATTCTATGATTTAATACAAAAAATATCTACAGAATCTTACTTCCTGATTTTATTGATGGCCACAAAAACCAGAGCGAGCAAAATCAATCCTGTAGTGGCAATTGCGCCAATAATTATTGGATCAATAGTGCTTTCCAGCCAATCATATTCAGGCGATAGTTCCCTTAAAAAAGTGCCCCAAATAATTATTAGTACACTAAAAACTACCGAAACGATACCTTGCCAAGGTTCTATTTTTACATTGAAAATCGCCAATAGAAAAAGGCCAAGAATACCACCTCCGAATATTCCTGAGATTTGCCACCAAATATCCAAGGCACTTTCAGCATTGATCAATAGCAATGCAAAGGCAATTCCCAAAACACCCCAAATAACCGTCATCCATCTTAGAAAACGAATACTGCTTCTTTCGGATGCATTTGGCCTAAAGTATCTTTTGTAATAATCGAGATATAAAACAGTGGCCGAAGAATTCAAGGCCGAATCTACCGTGCTCATGGATGCGGCTAGAATGGCCGCAATGATCAACCCTTTTAAACCAACGGGTAATTCTGTAGCAATAAAATATGGGAAAACCTCGTCCCCTTTCATTATCAATGGGTCCAAAACATGACCTGCGCCAGAATAAAATGCATACATGGCCGTACCGATGTACAAGAAGATCGCGGTCAATGGCAGATAAATGAGCATTGCGATCCATAGCGATTTCTTTGCTTTTTTCTCAGTTGCCACGGCGCTGTATTTTTGGGTATAATTCTGATCCGCCATCAAGTTTCGGATGTTCTCGGTAACCCCATAAATAATCATTACCCAGACGGTGCGGCTGCTCAATGAAAAGGAAGTATCGCCTAGGCTAAATTTATTGGCATCAAATGCGTTTTGTATTAAAAAATCAGGTTCGGAAAAAACCTCTGTTGTTAAGATATAGGCACTGAAGAGCAGCCCACCTATCATTATAATCGACTGTAAAACGTCGGTCCAAATAACGGCCTCCATTCCACCCATTAAAGTATAGGCCACAGTCAACGCTCCAATAATCAGGATTAACATTTTAATGTCAATGTCAATAAATGAAGTCAATAAAAGTGAGGACAGATATAATATTACGGCCGTTCTCCCTACCATGAACAACACAAATGAGAAGGACGCATAAACACGGCCCCAATCCCCAATTTTTTCTTCCAGATACTTATATACCGAGATTATCTTGTTCTTTCTATAAAGGGGAATCACATATTGCGCTACAAACCACGTCACGGGAATGGCAGTGAGTGCAAATATCAGTGGATGCCAATTATCATCAAATGCCTTGCCCGGAACTGCTATATAGGATATACTGCTCGTATAGGCACTCATTACCGCAATGCCAGCGGCCCAAGCAGGAATGCCCATTCCCGCCACCATAAACTCTTCCGAAGTCTTGGTCTTTCGTAAAAAATATATACCCATAATGACCAAGGCCAAGCCATAAACAACCAGAATAATTATATCCAATGTCCCTAATTGATAATTCATTCCCTTTGCCTTTTAGCTTGTATGCAAAATAAACTGAAATTGCTTACGAAGACCACAATTATTTTGGCCGTAACACCTACCATTTGAACCTGGTAAGTTGAAAATATTAGGCATCTTTCCAAATAGGATTCCGGTAATACACTATATGGATTTTGTTTTCAATAGAATATTAGGCCGAAACAACTAATCCTTTTTTTTATGTAAAATCCCTTTGTCCTCGTATGCACACACTCATTCCCACTTGAATTTTAAACTCGATTGCATCCCTTACACTATGGGTCTTAACAATGCTCGGGATAACATTCCCTATTTTTTTAAACGCTATTTAATATTACTTAAACCTAAACTCACCCCATTGCTTGGTGTTTCAGGATTCTGAAAATGAGGAAACCCCAATTTGTATTGTTATGTATATCTCAAAAAAGGATCACTTCGGTTTTCAAGACCCCCAAACTTGAAAAAGTTGATTAGCTTCTTAAAATGCCAAATGAGGCTCCGGTTTAAAACAAATAAAAATTCTGTAATATGACCGATTTTAACAGAACTTTGAGCTATTAAAAGTAAGGAGCATTGTGAAAGTATTCCCATAAGATAATCCCTTTCACCATTATACATAGGTCTTTTAAAAATGTTCAACGATCTTCCTAAAAAATGATAGGGAAACGCTTTCAAATCCAATGGGCCTGTCTTCCATTTTTCAAAAACATGGAGATGGCCAACAATTCCTATGAACATGGCTTCACGACATTCATGAAGGTACTCGGTAGGCGGCACTGTTTTGAACATGGTTACAAGCTCTCTTTGTAGTTTTTTAAAAAAAACTGGGCTTTCCTTTATAAAATGGTTTAAAAATGGGCTCCTTGTATAGTAGCAAAACTTTTAACAGAAATGCTTAAACATAGTACCCAAATATACTTTGAAGGGTATATAACAATTTCAATCCTTTTTTTAAGGCCAGAATGGGCAAAACCTTCTGAATACCGCAAGCATTTCAAATAGTACTTTCCTGATATCAATGCACAACGAATGTCTGTAATTTTTCAATGAATTTTTTTGCAGTATCTTCTTCGGGAAAATTCGGGTACTTCCATTTCAAATAATCGACCTTTCATGCTTCAATCCGAAAATTGTAAGTCACGGGGCCAATATGAAATGTTTAAAAATAAAATAGTATTCGCATGGTATGTCTTAATTGGGTTTATTTGTAAATCATTATTAAAGTCGTTCTATTGAAACCTATACTATTATTTGCGCCTTTATTTTTCCTATTTGCCTGTAAGGAAAAAGCATTGCGATTGCCGGAAGTTTTAACAATTGACCATGCAGCAGTTATTACCCAAGAATTCATATACGAGCCAGAAGATGCTTTGACCCTTGAATGCCATGCATCTACTATAGAGGTTAGCAATGGTACCGTAGTTTCTTCGTGGTTTGGCGGAACCAAGGAAAAGAATAAGGATGTTGGCATATGGGTATCACGAAGAACTAATGGCAAGTGGTCTACGCCCATTGAGGTTGTAAACGGAATACAAAAAGATGGTACCAGATACCCTTGCTGGAATCCTGTTCTGTTTAAACCAAAAGGGAAACCTTTGTACTTGTTTTACAAGGTGGGGCCTAGTCCACAGGAATGGTGGGGCCTTTATATGACTTCCAGCGATGATGGAAAGACTTGGTCAAAGCCGGTAAAGCTTCCTGATGGAATTCTGGGCCCCATAAAAAATCAACCCATTCAAATGGCCAATGGGACTATTCTATCCCCATCTAGCAATGAAACAACATCGGGCGAATGAGACGATTCATATTGAAACCAGCAGAGACAGTGCAAAAACTTGGACAAGCTCAGGTGCCCTAAATGACCCCAATAAATTTGGAGCCATTCAACCCGTTATATTAAACTATGGAGAAGGAAAATTGCAATTGCTGAGTCGTACCAAGAATGATGTTATAAGTGAAAATTGGTCCTCGGACAACGGCGAAACATGGAGCGAAATGGATGCCATCTCCCTTCCGAATCCGAATTCAGGAATAGATGGGGTAACCTTAAAGGACGGCCGCCAGTTTTTGGTCTATAACCCTACGGGTGAAAACTGGGGAGATCGAGTGCCCCTAAGTATTGCACTCTCAACCAATGGAAAGAATTGGAAGCGCGTTCTTGACTTGGAACCTTTAAGGGGCAATACCGATAAGGAAGGTGAAGAATATTCGTATCCAACTGCAATTCAGGCAGAAGACGGTAAAATACATTTGGTATATACTTGGAATCGCAAAACTGTCAAATACCTAGTTTTAGATCCTATAAAGCTTCAGTAAATGCATACAAAAAGTGGTAGCGAAAGGTATTTCGGGTCAGGAGTATAGATCTTAATCCTATGACTTTCGTTTTATTTTTCCACCAAAACTTTCCAATTATGAAATTGGGTATATCATCCCCAAAAGTGAATGGGATACCGGCAAACCCTATTTGTACAATTATGAGAGGGACATCTACGGTGAGGAGAATTCCCTAGGACCGGAAACAGGTCCGTTAATCTACAATTCACTTAAGGAGGTAATCAAAGATTTGAACTAGGCATCAATTAAAATTGGATTGGAGTCGAGATTATCTTGTCTTGTATTGGTTGGTTTTGTATAATTTTTTTAGAGATATCCCGTATACAATAAATATACCTCCACATGAAATATCCAATCTGAGTAAGCTGGCCTAAATTCATATAAAATCTTTATACATTTCTCGGTAAATTTACCTAAAAAAGGTTTGGACTTACTCAGGACAAGGCACTATAGTAAAAAGAGGCAGTATACCATAAGTATCTTGCTTATTATTACCACTGCGATCATCTGTTTCTTTTTGGAGGGTTTCATTGGTTATAGTGCAATTGCACTGATTTTGTTGATGATGGTCTCCCTCAATGCCATCCTCTTCGATATTTTTCCCGTCGTGGTATCGGCACTTTTAAGTGCCCTGATATGGAACTTTTTCTTCATCCCCCCCATACTCACCTTCCACATCGACACCCCGGAGGACGGCCTTATGTTTTTGATGTACTTCGTAATCGCCTCCATAAATGCCGTGCTCACCTTCAAACTTAGGGAATTCGACAAAAGGCAAAGGGATGAGGAAGAACGTACAAAATCCATAGCACTTTACAACACCTTGTTCAACTCGTTGTCCCATGAACTAAAGACACCTATCGCGACCATTATCGGAGCAGTGGACACTATCAAGGACAAAAATTCCAAACTCTCTGATAGCAATCGAAAAGAACTGTATTCAGAGATCGGAATTGCCGGGCTTCGGTTGAACCGACAGGTTGAAAACCTTTTGAGCATGAGCAGGTTGGAGGCCGGGTTCATCCAGCCCAAAAGGGATTGGTGCGATGTCAACGAAATCATTTTTCAAACAATTAAAAGAAACCAGCAAGAAACTTCCCACCATAGGATTCTTTACGAACCCAAGGAACACCTACCGCTTTTTAAACTGGACGGAGGACTGTTGGAACAGGTTCTGCACAACATCATCCACAATGCACTCCAGCACACTCCCCCAAACTCGATTATTACGGTTGAGGCAAATGAAACGGAGGAGGGCTGTATTTTGATGGTCTCGGATAACGGAAAAGGTTTTCCGGAAAATGAAATGGAGTCTGTTTTCCAAAAGTTCTACCGTCTTGAGCACACTATCGGGGGAACGGGACTGGGACTTTCCATAGTCAAGGGTTTTACAGAGGCCATGGACGGAAAGGTGCGATTGGAGAACAGAAAGGAGGGCGGCGCACGGTTCACCATAACCGTTCCTTCAGAAACTTCCCCTATAAACACATATGAAAATGGATAAGGCACAAATATTGATCATAGATGATGAGCCGCAGATAAGAAAACTGCTCCAGATCAATCTGGAGAGCAATGATTATAGCACCATTCAAGCGGCGAGTGCCAAGGAGGGTACTGCCCTGGCAGCAAGCCATTTGCCCGATGCCATTTTATTGGATATTGGATTGCCCGACAAAAGTGGCCATGACCTTTTGGTAGAACTTAGGGACTGGTACCATAAGCCCATCATCATCCTATCTGTACAGGACAACGAACCGGATATCATCAGGGCACTGGACAATGGTGCTACCGACTTCCTCACGAAACCCTTCAGGACCGGGGAACTGCTGGCCCGTATTCGCTCTGCAATGAGAAGGGACCAGAACATAGAGCCTAATGCCACCATCCAATCCGGTGACCTAGAGGTCGACCTTGTGGCAAGGACCGTAAAAAAACAAGCGATGTTGATCAAGCTCACCCAGACCGAGTACAACCTTTTGGCACTGTTCGCCAAGAATGAGGGCAAGGTACTGACACACCAGTACATCCTGAACGAGGTCTGGGGCTATGGACACCAGAACGAGACCCAATATTTAAGGGTATTTGTAGGTACCTTGAGAAAAAAAATTGAGGATAGTCCCAACCATCCTGAACATATCATTACCGAAAGTGGTGTGGGCTATCGGTTCCAATGACCTTTATAAAATCTTTATTACTCCACCCCTATTCTTGATTTTTTGAATATCCCTTTTCCATGAACTTTGTGCCATCAAAATAGCACAGGAATGAAGTGGAATTTTTTTCATGATGAAGATACTGGCAGACCCTACAAATCTATGGACGATTGGTACCAAGATATTGAACATCTCATATAACCATTGATTATTTTGGTGGGGGCAGCAATTGTTACTTTCCTCTACATCAAATTTTTTTCATTCTAAATCCATTTTTATGGAAAAGGAAGCCGTAATCAACAAGGAGGTAGCAGACTTGATTGTCAGCCTTTGTTTCAGCATCAATGAACTGAAAAGAATGTCCGAAAATGCGCCTGGACCAAATGCCCTGCTTTTTCAATGGGTCCATAGGGATGTAAAGCATAGGATGGATACCCTGTTGGGGACGGTGGGAATAAAGAGTATGGCCAAGGAAGTGGGAAAGACCAAGAATTTTGTCAGGAATGCATTGACCCTCTATAAAATGGTTCCTAATGAACTGGAGGAGAAAACCAAGGTCATGCTACTTCTCGATAATATCCTGACCGAGATGACCAAACTGGAGCACCTACTAACCTTTCACTTAAATGGCAATCCGTGAATACACTATTAAAAAAATATAGAAAATTTCAGTTATTCCTATCTCCCCAACAAAACCTGTTGTACGGATTTCTGGTCTATACCCTTATCGGTTGGGCCCTATTGTGCCTACCATTGTCGCATAGGCTGGATGTTCCGATACTGGATAGCTTGTTCATTGCTACCTCGGCCATTTCAACTACGGGACTGGTCACGGTGAGCGTATTCGATACCTACTCATGGTTCGGCCAGTTCATCGTCATGCTCTTGTTCCAAATAGGGGGGATCGGTTATATGACCTTTACGACCTTCATCCTGCTCTCCAAAAAAAGTAATCTTACCCACTGGCATCAACGCATTCTCAACGCGGAGTTTACCATGCCCAAGGGATTTCAGGTACGTGATTTTCTGAAATCGGTCATCCTTTTTACCTTCACCATCGAGATTATCGGGGCCCTGTGCCTCTACATTGCCTTCACCAATGCTGGGGTGGAACATAATTTTGCCCTGTGGAGCAGTATCTACCATAGTGTCTCTGCATTTTGCACCGCTGGCTTCGGTCTATACAATGACAGTTTTGAACAGTTTGCCGACAATCCATCCATCAATATCATAATTTCCATTCTGGCCATATGCGGTTCCTTGGGGTTTATTGTGGTCACCGACTTTTGGAACCGGATCGCGGGCAAGACCAAGAACATTACCTTTACCACCAAGATTATTTTAGGGTCCATAACGGTTCTATTGGTCTTTGGTACCATTATGATCTACTATTTCGAGCCATCCGTAAAGGGCTTGGTAGAACATCGGTTGATGGTCTCGTTTTTTCAGGCCATGACCGCGCTGACTACTGTAGGGTTCAATACCGTTCCGGTAGGAGGTTTTGCCACCGGGAGTCTTTTGGTCATTATTTTTCTTATGTACATAGGAGCCTCCCCCTCGGGGACTGGTGGGGGAATGAAGACTACAACGTTTACAGCCCTTATCGCGATTATGTGGAACCGTATAAGGAACAATAGGAGCGTTACCTTTCTAGGAAAGTCCATTCCATTGGAAAGGCTCTATGTGGCCACTTCTGTGTTCATACTGTACGCATCCGTCATTTTTTTGGCTACCCTTCTTTTGTCCTATACGGAGGATTTTCCTCTGCAACAGATCCTTTTCGAGACCACCTCGGCAATCGGGACCGTTGGGCTAAGCACCGGAATTACCGGCGATTTGGGTTCTTTCGGAAAAATCGTCCTTATCATTGTGATGTTCGTGGGCAGGCTGGGCCTGGTGACCTTTGGTCTGGCGATCCTGGCCAAAAAGAACATGTTGAAAATAAGAAAAGACAGTGAAGACCTAGCAATATAGACTATGTGCCCTTTTCTCTTCTTATGGAAGTTAAATGTCTTTAACATCCTGCCGATCATTTTGGTTATGATCCGTCATATCTTTATCTGATCAATCATCCAATCTTTATAAAATCTTTATAACTCTATCCATACCTTTACACCCTCCGAACGAATTATGGTATTCTATGTCGCTTTTCAAATGGGGAAGGTCGGTTTTTTTTGAACGGTGGTTTTCCCAGGTTCTTTTTCAGGTAGCTTTCTATATCAGTATCATTGGGGTTTTCCTGTTCATTGTCGATTTTGGCTTTGACAAGTCCCAACGGGCCCAGATTTGGTTCAACACCTTTTATTTTGTGGTGATCGGTTTGGGTATCTTGGCCACGGTACTAAGATATTTGGAACGCCAGAAAAAAATCAAGCGTTCCGTTTTCATTTTTGATGCGGTTACCATTCTGGTGACCCTGATGATACTTTATGCTCATTTTTTTGGTGAAGAAGCGCACAAACACCTATCCTTCCTGTATAATGACACTTGGGTAAAGTTTGCAATCATCCTGACTTTCATTCGGGAGTTTTCAGAACAGGAAATTAATTATAAAAAGACGCTGCTCAATCCGGCACAACTGTTCATTGCCAGTTTTTTGGGAATCATTTTGGTCGGGTCACTTTTGTTAATGTTGCCCAATGCCACCTTTGGAGGAATCTCCTTTTTGGATGCCTTGTTCACTTCCACAAGTGCCGTATGCGTTACAGGTCTCATTGTTGTGGATACGGGAAGTTACTTCACCGTTTTTGGCCAATCGATCATCCTTTGCCTTATCCAAGCCGGGGGAATCGGAATTCTGACCGTTGCAAGTTATTTCAGTTACTTTTTCAAAGGGGGTGCCTCTTACGAAAATCAATTGACCTTGAGCGACATGGCCGGAAGCCAAAAATTGGGTGAGGTTTTCGGTACCCTGAAACGCATTCTTGTCATTACTTTTTCCATAGAATTGTTTACGGCATTTTTGATCTATTTGAGCATGGAAAATAGCTTGTTCACCTCTTTTTTTCAACGCTTCTTTTTCTCTATATTTCATTCGGTATCTGCCTTCTGCAATGCCGGGTTCTCCACTTTGCCCAACAGCCTTTTCGAAACAGGGTTCCGTTACAATTATATGCTTCAAAGCATTATAATTTTGGCTTTTGTGCTGGGCGGACTTGGGTTTCCGATTGTCGTCAACATTTTAAAATATCTCAAATATTTTGTCCTTAGAAAGTTGTTTTATTTTACTGGAGATCAAAAAAAGTACAAACCTTGGGTATTGAACCTAAACAGTCGCATTACCCTTATAACCACCACTGCTCTGACCATTTTAGGAACCATAATGTTCTATTTCAATGAATATAACAACACGTTGGAGGAACATGAAGGCATTGGGAAAGTAATAACGGCCCTTTTTGGTGCGGCCACGCCTAGGACAGCAGGTTTTAACACCGTTGACATGAACGCTCTTAACTTTTCCACGATAATGCTGGTTTTTTTATTGATGTGGATAGGGGCTTCGCCTTCCTCCACCGGCGGTGGGATAAAAACCAATACATTTGCCATAGCCACCCTTAATTTTCTAAGCCTGGCAAAGGGCAAATCAAGGATAGAGGTCTTCCGAAGGGAAATTTCCGAAGTATCCGTGCGACGTTCCTTTGCCGTAATAGCGTTGTCCCTGCTGGTCATAGGTTCCGGTATTATCTTGATCTCGGTTTTTGACAGCGACAAAAAACTATTGGATATCGCCTTTGAATGTTTTTCAGCATATAGTACCGTTGGCCTGAGTCTGGGAATAACCTCCAAGCTCAGTGCCTACAGTAAATTTGTCATCATCGGTGTGATGTTCATCGGCAGGGTCAGTATGCTCACCTTGTTGATTGCAGTGTTCAAAAAGGTAAAGCAGAAAAATTATAGGTATCCCGTTGAGGAACTTACCATAAACTAAAAAGAATTAACTATGAAATATATCATCGTGGGACTGGGCAGCTTTGGTGCCTCTCTTTCGGAAAAACTTACCGAACAAGGAAATGAGGTTATTGCCATAGATACCAACATGAACCGGGTTGAAAATTATAAGGAGCGTATCTCCCATACCATTTGCATGGATGCCACCGATGAGTTTACGGTTTCCGGGTTGCCCTTGCAGGACACTGATATGGTCATTGTAGCCATCGGGGAGGATAAAGGGGCCAATATAATGGCTACGGCCCTATTCAAGAACTTCCAGGTCAAACGCTTGATCAGTAGGTCTATCGATGAACTGCACGAAAAGGTACTGCACGCCATCGGGGTAGACGAGATTGTGCACCCAGAGGAAGAATCGGCGGAACGCTGGGCAAAAAAATTATGCCTTAAAGGTGTGGTCGACTCCTTTGAGCTAAATGATGATTATAGCATTGTGGAGGTCGATGTCCCGACCAAACTTCATGGAAAAACCATTATGGAGAGCAATATAAGGGAACAGTACAATCTATTGGTTTTGACCACGATTGCGAACACCGAAGAAAGGTCATTGGTCGGAAAAACGAGGAATGTCACCCAAGTGAAAGGGGTCGCAAGTCCAAAAACCCTATTGAACAAAGATGACATTATCGTGGTCTATGGTTCGAACAAGGACATCAAAAAATTTCTAAAGGATGACTGATGCAAGGATTATTTTCATACAAGATAAGAAATGTTAATAGTAACAGTAACTATGGTTTCTTGCAAGGATAGGAAATTGTGATCAAATGCTCTTGGAGCAATAAAGAATCTAGGATTTGATAGAGAATTCCATCGAGGGCAAGACTTCAAAAATTCACAATAATCGGTTTAAGTACATCATTTATGATGCATTCGAATATCTTGTCGGTAATTTATTGTGTCGTAAGCATATTGGTTTATTTTTAGATTCTTTTTAAGAACACACTTCCAAATTTGGAAGTGGGGTTTATCTTTGTCCAAAGATTCCGTTTCGTATGTTCGGATTTTTTTTTTTGCACTTTATGCGTTAACGAAAAGATATGAGAAATATATTGTACGCCATGGGCTTGGTCCTATTGGCCTTTTTACTACAGTCCCATGAGTTTTGGTTGCAGCCTAGCAAGTTCATTCTCGATAGCGGTGAGGTCTTTAACATGGATATCCGAGTTGGGGAAGAATACAAGGGTGAACTATGGGACTATCGGAACGAGCGTATCGTTGGCTTTTACCACTACAACGGTGAGAACAAAAATGACCTGACCAAAAAGGCAAAAAAGGGAGAAGGGGATAACCTTCGCATGAAATTTGATACCCCTGGGCTCCAGCTTCTCGCACTTGAGACCAATAGTGCCTTTATTGAACTGGAAGGGTTCAAGTTCAACGACTATCTTGAGGAAGATGGATTGGACGACGCCTTGAATCATAGAAAGGAAAATGGCCTTTTGGACAAAAAGGGCTCCGAGTTCTATGCACGGAACATCAAGTGCCTGGTAAAGGTGGGAGATGTCAACGATGATACGTACAAGGCTGTGGTAGGGATGCCGATGGAGATCATTCCTTTGCAAGATCCTTACAAAATCGATGGAGGGGGAAACATGGATTTTGAAGTGAGGTTCTTGGGTAAACCATTGGAAAATGCGCTCGTTAAGGTTTGGCACAAAATAGAGGAAAACACCAAGATGAAAGAGGTCAGGTCAAATTCAAACGGAACGGTAAATGTTGACATCCAAGATACAGGTATATGGATGGTAAGTGCTGTGCAGATGGTCATTTCTGAAAAGCAAGGAGCGGATTGGCAAAGTTATTGGGCCTCGCTCACTTTTGGATTTGAATAAAAAAGTGGGTAATAGAATCATTTGATCTAGGGAAGGAGATCGTTGCTAAAATGAAATAAATTAAGTTTATCGAATAACTCACGAATGGGATATTCATTTTGAATTCGATTGTAGGAATAAGATGTTAAAAAAAACCTTCCAACAGTTTTTTGCTTGAGGGTTTTGAATTTGTTTGTAGCCATTGATAGGTCCGCTTTTTAACCTGATTTCTTTTAGTAGTTTCGTTTTTTGACCTTTTACGGGACTCCCAATTTCCTTGGGCACACAAGGCTTTGTATAAGGCCCTCCGTAATTTCAGAATAGTTCGAGGCCAAATTGGCCAACAGTGTGATTTTCGATTATATTTTGACCCCTCTTGGGCTCGAACCAAGGAACCTCTGATATCCAGCCCATGGACTTTAGTTCGGAAATGTATCGGGCGACCTGTCTTTCGGAAATAAGGACGGGTATCTAAAGGCGGCAAGTCAAGGCACGTGGATTTCGTTGGACCATATAAATGGTCAACCCTCACAGGAATCTAATTCTGGAAATATTCCATGGTTCGTAAAAACACTTTTAGAACTTAAGGCCCATGGTGTAGTGGATCATTTCCTTATTTCACACCACGCAGGATGGTACAATGTGGGCGTAAAGAATGGTGAGGAATACAGGGGATATACCGATCTATTTACCAAGCTCATTCCCGAACTTACGAAAAATGGTTTTACCCAAAGTGATATCGATCTGATCCTAAAGGAAAATCCAGCTAGGGCCTATTCCATTGCCATACGAAAAGAATGATTTCCACCAAAAGCGCCTTTTTACTACAATATAATTGATGATGGGGCCTGAGAAAAGGAGGCAGGTAAGATCACTTGTTGTTAAGCAAAGGTATTTCGCTGCTAATCAAAGTTTATTCGATCCCGTATGGTACCATCCTCTCTATGGATAATGACATCGGCCCTGTATTTTTTGGCCAGTCGTTTTGCTTTTCGAATGGCGGTTTCTTGGAGGCGATGTGAAGAGGTGATATGTTCATTGCCTTCACGCTTAACGGCCCAACCGTTTTCATGCGGTACCACATGTTGGTGCCAAGTCCGTCCTCGGCTGCTCTGACGCCTACTTTTAAAAAAAACGTTTGCCAGTTCACTCAAAATGTCTATCCAAGATCTGGATGTGCTGCTTTTCGGTATTTTATATTTTTTGATTTTTCGAAGATACCAATTTCAACAAAGAATGTAAAGTACGCCTTTTTCTGCCCACTATCTGCCGATTTACATGCCGCGGAAGGAGAACGTCTTTTATTCACAAGAAGCGCAACTTGGCCCTTGCACCAGCCGGAACCGCTCAACTTTTTAAACGAAAAAAGCCACTATTTCTAGTGGCCTGTTGTCGCTATTGCTCCTCCTCTTGGGCTCGAACCAAGGACCCTCTGATTAACAGTCAGATGCTCTAACCAGCTGAGCTAAGGAGGAAAACTACGCGCTTTAATCCCTTAAAGCGGGTGCAAATATAATTGTTTTTTCAAATACCCCAAACAAAAAAAAGAGCTTTTCTATTTAAAAAGCCATTTATATAAATCGTTGCCGTTCGCAAACAATAGCAGTGCGATAAGGATAAAGAATCCTGTCATCTGCGCATATTCCAAAAACTTGTCGCTCGGTTTTCTGCCGGTAACCATTTCGTACAGCAAGAACATTACGTGCCCACCATCCAAAGCGGGAATGGGAAGTATGTTCATAAAAGCCAAAATAATGGATATAAAAGCGGTCGCACTCCAAAATGCAGGCCAGTTCCAAGCATCGGGAAATAGTCCGCCGATGGCGGCAAAACCCCCAACACCCTTATAGGCCCCTGTTTCCGGATTGAAGATTTTCTTCATTTGCTTAATATAGCTTGAAAGGGTATTTATTCCTTTATTGATACCGGCAGGTATCGACTCTAAAAATGAATATTTTTCGGTCTCTACTTTTAAAACCCCCCTTGCTTGCAGTTCGTCATAGGTTAACCCTCCTAGTCTGACCCCTAAGGTTGCCGAATCACTCACTCTTGCGGGGATAACTTCTCTTTTACCGCCATCTCGTTCTATAGTGAGCTCAACTTCTTTGCCTTTATTGGCCTCGAGAATGGATTTTGCCTGATCGAAATATTTTATTTTGTGACCCCCTATAGCAACTATTTCGTCCTTTTCTTTGAGGCCGGAGCCGATATTCTCAGATTCTGGGGAAACCTCACCGATTACAAAAGGAAATCTTGGACTCAAAAAACGAATTTTATCTTCATCTTCCAACAAAGTCGAAATAAAATCCACAGGGATTTCCTTCTCTATTTTATTGCCGTTCCTTTCAATGGTAAAGCTGTTTCCTTCAACTATCTTCATGAAAATAGTGTTGAAGTCTTCTATTTTCTCCCCATCAATTGCAAGGATCTTATCACCCGTTTCGATACCTATTTTATCCCCTATTTCCTTCTCGGTAACATTCACCCCATCTTTTAGGCTATCTGCAGGAATGTACTGTTCTCCATAGGCATAGGCCAAACCTATGTAGATTATGACCGCCAAAACAAAATTTACGGTCACACCCCCCAGCATGATGATCAAACGTTGCCAAGCGGGCTTACTTCTAAACTCCCATGGTTTTGGCTCCTCCTTCATGGCTTCGGTATCCATGCTCTCATCGATCATACCCGATATTTTTACATAGCCGCCCAATGGCAACCAGCCAATGCCATATACGGTCTCCCCTATTTTCTTTTTGAAAAGTGAAAATTTGATATCAAAGAATAGATAAAATTTTTCTACTCGGGTCTTGAAAAGCTTTGCCGGAATAAAATGTCCTAGTTCGTGTAGGATTATAAGAATTGAAAGACTTAAAAAAAATTGTATGGTCTTTATAAGTATTGGACTCATCTATGCTCTGTAAAATTTTAGAGCACAAAAGTACATCTTTAACATCTCTTAAAAAAAGAAAGTGCGGCATGACCTAAATTTTTATGAAAGATTTGGCTACCCTTTTTTTTAGCACATTCGAAACCTAAACTCACTGACGTATCTTTGTATAAATTTATGCGTACATTTTTTCGTAAATATAGGTTGTTCGGAACTGTGCTCTTTTTGCTCTCGGCAATTATAGTGTATCTGTTCTTTAATGCCTTGCAGCCTAAAAAAATTCTGCCCATTTATCAGCCTTCAATGGTAAACCCCGAATTGGTTGATAGTACTTTGCAAGAGATAAGAAAGTATCATACCATTGCCGATTTTTCCTTGACAAACCAGAATGGAAAGACCATTACCCATGACGATTATCGCGACAAGATTTACATTGCGGACTTTTTTTTCACTACCTGCCCTACCATTTGCCCTATTATGACCAAAAACATGGCAGATGTACAAGGATTGATAATGAGCAATGATGATGTTCTCTTGCTGTCCCACAGTGTCACCCCAGAAATTGATTCCGTGGCACAACTGAAAAAATACGCCATGGAAAAAGGGGTCAATGACAAGAAATGGAACTTGGTCACCGGCGATAAAAAACAAATTTACGAGCTTGCCCGTAAGTCATATTTGGCAGTAAAGACAGATGGTGATGGCGGACCTTTTGATATGATACATACCGAAAACTTTATTCTGGTAGATAAGGAAAAAAGAATACGTGGTTTCTATGACGGCACTAAACAAGATGAAATGGAAAGGCTCATGGGCGATGTGAAAATTTTAAGGGCTTCATACAAAAAAGAGTAACAGCAGGCAGTGGCAGTCGGCGGTGATTTAGCCCACCCTTTAAAGGTCAAGGTTCAAAATAAGGATTTATACCCCAAACGACGAACAGTACATCGGAGATAGTTTTGAGCGCTGCTTGGCCCGCACATACACTTGAATTATTTTACTGCCAACCGCTACTGCAAACTGTGAACTTTTTTCATTGTTTACCGCAAGTCTTCTTTTTTTTACCAAACCCCAATAATTCGAGAATTTTCCCTTAAATTTGCCCTTACCTAGAATCAATCTAAATAAATATTGATAGTTACCGTTGCACAGTTAAAAAGAGGTCAAAAGGGCATTATTAAAGAATTTGCCGATGATATTCTGCCCATAAAATTGCTGGAATTGGGTTGTCTTCCCGGGAATGAGATTGAGCTTGTTCAGGTAGCGCCTTTTAACGACCCCATTTATATTAACGTGAACGGTTCACATATAGCCATTCGGCGTTCAGTGGCAGTTCTTATTGAATTGGAACTTATTGAAGATACCATTGGGCTATGAGCAAACAGATCAATGTGGCCCTTATTGGCAATCCAAATACCGGAAAGACATCCGTCTTCAATCAGTTAACCGGACTCAAACAGAAAGTCGGTAATTATCCCGGTATCACCGTTGAGAAAAAAGAAGGCATTTGTAAACTTCCCCGTGGGGTCAAGGCCCATATACTAGATCTTCCCGGCACCTATAGCCTTAATACCACTTCGCTTGATGAAAGTGTCGCCGTTGAATTGCTCTTAAACAAAAATGACAAGGACCACCCAGATGTCGCCATTGTCATTTCCGACGTAGAAAACTTAAAACGCAACCTCCTTTTATTTACACAGATCAAGGATCTTAAGATTCCGGCGATTTTGGTCATCAACATGGCAGATCGCATGTCCAAAAAAGGAATCTCGATCGATGTTCCCTTATTGGAGGAAAAGTTGGATACCAAAATTGCCATTGTAAGCACCCGACAAGGAACGGGAATTGAGCACTTAAAAGAACTTATAGCTGATTACAAATCGCTCTCTGTCACTCCCAATGTCGAAACCAGTGTTATTGCACCCGACTATTTTAAGCGTTTAAAAGCGACTTTCCCGAAGCAGGACCCATACAAACTTTGGTTGGTTATTACCCAAGATGTCAATTTTATGCCCATCCAAAAGAATTTGATGGAAGATGTGACGTCAAGTTTTGCTACTAAATCGAAATTGGAGCTAAAAAAATTACAACAAAAGGAGACCATCTTGCGATATCAGTTCATAAACGGAATCCTAAAAGAAACCTATAAGATTGATGTCAATGCCGCCAAAGGTTTCAGGGCTTCCTTGGATAAAATTCTGACACACAAAGTTTTTGGTTATCTCATTTTCTTTGTCATCTTGCTCACCATGTTCCAGGCTATTTATGATTGGAGCAGCTACCCGATGGATTTTATCGAAGAATCATTTGCTTCAGCTTCCAATTGGGTCAAAAATACTTTGCCTGCGGGTATCTTAACCAATCTCATTGCCGAAGGTGTAATGGCCGGGATAGGTGGAATCGTTATTTTTATTCCTCAAATCGCTTTCTTATTCCTCTTCATCTCACTTTTGGAAGAATCGGGCTATATGAGTCGGGTGGTCTTCTTGATGGATCGGTTGATGCGCCCTTTTGGACTTAGTGGCAAGAGTGTCGTTCCCCTGATATCGGGAACGGCCTGTGCAATCCCTGCCGTAATGGCCACACGTACCATTGAGAATTGGAAGGAACGACTTATAACGATCTTGGTTACACCGTTCACCACTTGTTCAGCTCGGCTTCCCGTGTACCTTATAATTATTGCACTCGTCATTCCCGAAGGGAGGTTCCTAGGCCTGAGCTATCAAGCACTGACATTGATGCTTTTATATTTGATCGGATTTGGGGCCGCCATTGTTTCGGCAATGATCCTCAATAAAATCTTAAAAATAAAAAGCAGGACATTTTTTGTGGTCGAAATGCCCAATTACAAAGTTCCCCTCATTAAAAATGTGGCCTATACGGTTTTGGAAAAGACCAAAAGCTTTGTTTTGGGAGCCGGTAAAATCATTTTGGCAATTTCCGTCATCTTATGGTTTTTGGGATCCAACGGTTATTCGGATAAATTCAAAAATGCCGATACAATTGTTTCGGAAAGAATTGAAAAAGAAGGTCTTTCAGAATTTAATAGGGCGAGCATTGAAGATGACCTGGTCGCCTATCATAAATCGCTTCAAGACAGTGTCTCAAGAAAAACGCACAATATTGATGAGCTTTCAATCAATGATTCGCTTCGGCGTTATCGATTAAAACTCATAAAGAATGCCAAGTCCCAAGAAGTATCAAGCTATAAACTTGAAAACTCGTACATGGGAAATATAGGAAAGGCCATTGAGCCCGTAGTCAGACCGCTAGGATATGATTGGAAAATTGGTATTGCCGTGCTTACTTCCTTTGCGGCGCGAGAAGTATTCGTAGGCACGCTTGCCACTATTTATAGTGTTGGTAGCGATGAGGAAAATACCGATACCATTACCCAGAGGATGTCTGCCGAAGTATCTGAGCAGACAAAAAAGCCCTTGTTCAATTTGGCTTCGGGAATTTCATTGCTCCTATTCTATGCATTTGCAATGCAGTGCATGAGCACTCTGGCGGTAGTCAAAAGGGAAACGAATACATGGAAATGGCCCGCCGCCCAGCTAGTATTTATGAGTCTTTTTGCGTATATTGTAGCATTTGTAGCATATCAAATCCTAAAATAGAAATGAGTGTCTTACAACCCATTCTGGCATATATAATTCTGGCAGTGGCCATAGGCTATGTTGTGATGAAATTCTTCCTGCCAAAATCCATTTTCATATCAAAAAAGAAACGTAGTCTTGCTTCAAAAAATGTCGACAAATCCTGTGGACAAAATGATTGTGGTTGCCATTAAGTTCCCAACCTTTTCCATTGAAAATCCAGATCAGTTAAATAAAGAATAAATCAATGCTAAAAAAAACCTAAAATTGGGGCTTTTTAGAAGTATTGTAGTTTGCTTTGTTCTTTGGCAAAACTTTATGGGTAAAATTATTCTTTCATTTTTTGGTTTTTGTTTCCTATTCTGCGCAGTATCTCTAAACGCACAAACAATTACCTCCGTAATTGTTGATTCAATAACCCAAGAACCGATTCCTTATGCAACCGTACAACTAAAGAAGAAGGGAATGATTACCAATGAAGAAGGTAGATTTTCTTTTTTGTTGGAAAACGTAAAGGAGACCGATTCCCTGTTCATCTCCTGTATTGGGTATGAGTCCATCGCAAAACCGATAAACCAATTTTCAGGCAACAAAATAGTTTTGCGCTCAAAGGCAATTGAACTGAATCCGATTATAGTTACCAATAAACAATATTCCGCAGAGGACATCATTGACCTTGTCAATGATAATCTTGAAAAAAACTACCCGGAAAATCTAACCAAAAAAAGACTCTTCTTTAGAAAATCCTCATTTCAAAGAATGAACAAGGCCGATTACACTTTGGAGAAATCTACCATTAAGGCTTTTAATAAAAAATTTCTAGACAGTGTTATCAATACGGTTCCCAAATCAAATAGCTATTATACCGAAGTTCTAGGTGATCTTTATGGAAATTACGACAAGGAGAAACAGAAACTCACGTTGATAAAAGCTTCTGAGCTTTATGATAAAAGTATGGCACTCGATTTTGATAAGCTGGAAGAGAAGTTCAATAAGATCATCAAAGAAAATGTAAAGACGGACTCTTATTTCAAGATTAAATCGGGCCTTTTTGGCACGAAGGTAGATGCGGACGAGCTCTTTGAAGGTGATATTGATTCAACCGATGTTGCGGCAGTCAATAAGGAACTCGAAAAAAAGAAAAAAGATGAAGAGGAACGAAAGAAGAACTTCTCCGAATACCGTAGAAATGCCTTGGGCGATATTTTCAATAACCTGCCCATTCGTGACGACAGTTATCTGAATTTCCTATCCAAATCCAATAGATATGAATTTACACTTCAGGATTTTACCTATATAGATGACGATGCCGTTTATGTTCTGAGTTTTAAACCCAAACGTTCTGAGGATTTTAAAGGCACCCTGTTTATAAATTCGGATGATTTTGCCCTGCTCCGCGTAGACTTTGAGAACGTGAAATCAGTGAAGACATTTAAATTATTGGGGATATCATTGAATGTTTACCAGTCTAAAGGGAAAATTATTTTTTCCAAGTCAATTGATGACCGCTACGGTTTACGGTATTTCGAATCCGAAACAGCAAGTAGAATGGGGATAAAAAGACCATTGAAGATTATCGAAAAAAACAAACATGTGAAGGGCCGTAACAAGCAGAATGAACTTTCCGGCAAGGTTGATCTGGCATTTACGAACATTGACAAAAATGAAATCGTAGTCTTCGAATTTGAAAATTTGAACTCAGCCAGTTTTGAAACCTTCAAAGAAAATAATACTATTCTCCCAACCTACATGCCCAATTACGACCCCGAATTTTGGAAAGGGTACAATATCATTGAGCCCAATGCGGCCATCAAGCAATTTACTTCAGAAGCCGTTACTGAGAAATAGGTAATCATTTCAGCAAAAAAATCGCTTCAAACAGTATTGGGGCGATTTTTTTATTGCTTTATGTAACCTTTTGTAATTTCCTGACTATATACTAATGAACACCAACTAAAAGCATTCCATTGAGCGAGTACACTGATGAGAAACTAATGGCTGAAGTGGCTGCCGGCAATCTTGATATGCTCAAGATTATCTTTGAAAGGCATCACCAACATGTTTATAATTTTCTCTTCAAAATGTCCAAGGATAAAATGCTAAGTGAGGATATTACGCAGGATGTTTTTTTAAAATTAATGAAATATAGAAGCTCTTACAACAATGGAAATTTTGTTTCATGGATGTTCACAATCGCTAGGAATAGCCTCCATACGCACTATAGAAAAAACAAAGACCAAACGGAAGAAATAAGTGTGGCAGAATATAGGATAACAGCTGATGAAGCAGAAATCGAGGATTATTCACATCTGCAGAAAGCTTTGGATAAACTTGACAAATCAGATCGTGAACTTCTCATTTTAAACAGATTCCAGAAAGTAAAGTATGCGGAACTGGCTGAAATTTTTGGCAGTACACCAGGAGCGGTAAAAACTAAGGTAAGTAGGGCACTGCAGAAATTGAAGACTATTTATTTTGAAAATATTTAAAGTATGGAAAAAGAACATATAAAGGATTTAATACCCCAATACTTGGATAATCTTTTAGAGGGAGACATCAAAAATAAGGTGGAGAACCATATCAGCGTGTGTGAGGATTGCACAAGCGAATTAGAAAAATTAAAAGTTCTTTTCAAGGCATTTGAGCAGGAAGAAAAAGCAATTCCGCCCAATTCGATCAGGAATACATTTTTTGAGCAATTAGCGTTGGAAAAACAAAATACGGCAAAGGTTGTTCCACTTCATGAAAACCCTTTGAGCAGAAGAAAAAACTGGATGGGAAATCTCCTAAAATTGGCCGCAAGTGTTGCCTTACTATTAGGATCTTATATGCTCGGAAAATATCAAGAGGGGCAAAAATCCAGCATTGAAATTGCCGCGGCAGAAAGCAAGAATACGGATATGAAGCAGATAGCCATGATCTCTCTAATGGAAAACAAGTCGGCCAGTAAGCGCATACAGGGCGTCAACTATATCGATGAATTTGAAAATCCCGATCCAGTCATAGTAAAGGCATTGTCCGAAAGAATGCTCTATGATGAAAATACCAATGTGCGGCTAAATGCTGTTGATGCTTTGGCGAGGTTTACCAAATCGGAAATTGTGAAATCAACTTTTATTGAGGCACTCAGGACAGAAAAGGACCCAAGTATTCAGATCACGATCATTCAAGTTTTAGTTAAAATACAGGAAAAAAAGGCATTGAAACCGCTGCGCCAATTATTGGAGCGGGAAGATACCCAACCTTTTGTAAAGCAACAAATCGAATCACTTTTACCATCAATTATATAAACCCAATGCCGAGCGAAGTCGAAGCATCAAAAAACGAACAGTCATGAAACATTTAAAAATTACCCTAGCTTTTTGTATCATCTCCTTTATTACCACTGCCCAAGATTTCACACAATCCTTGACAGGAATAGAATGGGTGAAAATAGAATCAAAAGCACCTATTATCATTAAAACACATGCCAAGGACAATTTATTGATAAAAGGCGGAGAAGCTTTGAACATCCCGGAAAAGGCCAAAGGATTAAAACTTATAGGTGAAGGGGGCACTGATAATACAGGAGTAGGATTCTATGTTTTTAAAGAAGGCAATAATCTAATAGTTCGGGATTTACAGAAATCGGATAATCACCATGCAGAAATATATTTGCCCGCCAAACAAAACATCTCAGTAAAAAGTAAAGGTCTAAATGATATGGACATAAGCGGATTTTCTGGCGAAATTGAAGCGAGTGCAGAAATGACAGGAAATATTGCCATTTTAGATGTTACAGGACCCATAACGGCAAATACAAATACCGGAACGGTGGAGGTCACTTTTTCAAAGGTGAACCAATCTTCCCCCATAACCATCTCAACGGCCACGGGCGAAGTTGATGTTACATTGCCTAAAGATACCCCTGCTAATCTGGCATTAAGCTCCTCAATGGGAGAAATTTATACGAATTTCGACCTAAGTGTACCCGATAAAGATGGTCTAAAAGCCATTTCCACCCAAAACGTAAAAGGTTCCATTAATAACGGGGGAGTCAAGATTCAATTGAATTCTGCCACTGGAAATATTTATCTAAGAAAAAAATAAACTTCAAAAACGAACCGTCATGAAAAATTTAATAAGCATTCTAGCATTAGGCCTTGTATGCCTTACCATAAACGCGCAAAAAATTATTGAGAAGAACATTGATTTTAAAAATCAATTTATTGATCTTGAGCTAAAATTTGCTTCGGACATCGAAATCAAAACTTGGGATAAGTCATCCATTTTCATAAAAGCGGATATTACCATGGATGAAGAAAAATACCAAAGTATGTTTGAAATAAAGATTGACGAAAGCAGTTCAAAAATTGAAATCGGGGATAATTCTGAGGTCATCTTTCAAAAAATATGGGAAGAAAGAGAAAAAGTGTCCGGTAAAAAACAACATTACTTTACAAGAGGCGATGAATACGAGTTCAATTATGTGGTTTACGTTCCCAAAAATTCCAAATTTAAGATCAGCAGCATTAATGGAAATTTAAAGTCCGATATTATCGAGGGCGACTTTGAGGCGGACCTTATTAACGGAAATATTGAGATATCAAAATATACAGGGGATTTGAGCTTGTCAACAATTAACGGTGAAATAGACCTTAAAATGATCAATACCTCCTTGGTCGCCGAAACCATTCATGGCAATATATTTGCCGATGAAAAATTAAAGTTTACTACCGATGATAGAATGGTGGGGCAAAAAATTGTAGGTCGCACGGAAAACGCAAAAAACAGTCTGAGTCTAAACACCATTAATGGCAATATGTACCTAAGGTTATAATTCCCAATAATTTAAGTGACATAAGCTCTTAATGTGGGAGAACGATACTATCTGCGGTCTCTATAAAAGTTGTTTTCAAATGGTAAAAAAGAGGGAATTACACCCTCTTTTTAATTTTTAGGGCAATGAACAGCTTTCCTATTATGCAAAAAAAGACTCCGGAAGTTCTCAATGTTGGGAAAGAAGAAGGTTTTGGAATGACCAAAACTTATGAGGAAGATCAAAAAAGGACAAAATGCAAGGGAACCAATTCTCTGTAAAAAATTTGTCTACCGTGAATACTTGCGTTTTTCAATCGTCAATCCCAACCCAATGATTATCTTGCCACACTTAATCCTAGGATTAATTCCGCGCTTCAGAAAAGTCCTTGGAGATATGCCCTCATAGAACTTTAGTACCTGCAAAAGCTAGCGTTGCTTCTTTTAGAGCAACCTTAAACGATTCATAAAACATAGCTTTTTGTAGTTTTTCATGCTACTTTCTTGAGTAAATCAAAACATGGGCAACGACCACATCGTTTAGACTCACTTTTCTTGTATTTTTTGCAACATTTGGTCTTACAAGCATCGGAAACAAGCCGCTTTAAGGCCGCTTTTCTGATTTTTTTTGCTGCTTTTTTCTTGCCCACTTTGATTTTAGTCAATGATTGGGCAAAGCTACTTATTTTAATTAAATCTAAATAAGAGTAAATGTTAAATTATTGAAGCGGATTTGAAGCCGCTGCGCTGGTAATGGTAATTTGTTGCACATCTCGATCAAAGAGGTAAAGCCCTCCCTTATCGTTTCCAATAAGGTTAATCTTATCTAGAATAGTCCGTGCCAAGGCCTCTTCCTCTATCTGCTCTGCCACGTACCATTGTAGAAAGTTGTGAGTGGCATAATCTTTCTCCTGCAAAGTTACATGCACTAAATCGTTGATGCTGTTGCTCACAAAGATTTCATGCTCAAACAACTCCTGGAACATTTTTTGAAAGCTTCCAAACTCGATCTTTGGTGCGGACAAGTCGGAAATTTTAGCGTGCCCGCCTCGTTCGTTCACATATTTAACAAGTTTAAGCATGTGCAACCGTTCCTCATCCGATTGTTTGTACATAAACTGGGCAATACCTCCTAACCCCTTTATTTCTGCCCATGAGGCCATTGATAAATATATCTGTGATGACTCTGCCTCTATTTTTATTTGGCTATTGAGCGCCTTTTCCAGTTTTTTTGATAACATAGTTTTAGTATTTATATAAAGTTACGAAGAATCGATTTCTTCCAAAACAAAACACATTGATTATCTGATCAATTATTCATCAAAGCATGACCATAAACTTAGACTATCCAAACCAAAAACAATGGTGAAATAGATTTTCAGGTAATCAGACCTATTTGCTGGCGAAAACCATACACGACAAGATACCTACCACTCAAAAATTAAAGTGCCATTTGGGTGATGCCACGGCAAATTAAAATAGTATGGATCTAAACACCATCTATGAAATTATTTGCCTTGAGATTATAAAAGTAGGTCTCTTAAATTATATTTTGAATGAAGGAATAGAGCAACAATCCCCATCCCACTACCAAAAATAGGCCTCCCATTGGGGTTATGGGTCCCGCAATCCTTAGTTTTTTTCCTTTTGAGGCACTATAGGTAAGTGCATAGATACTGAACGAAAAAAGGAAAGTACCGATCATAAAACAATATATCATATTCTTTTCGAGGGTAGTCTCCAAGTTAAAATTGAAACCCAGCACCAACAAAATAATCGCATGATACATTTGATACTTTACACCAGTTTCAAAACTATTCAACTGTTCTTCGGAAAAAGTCTTTTTAAGGGCGTGGGCACCAAAGGCACCAAAAACGACGGCAAGCAGTCCGTATAATGAACCTACAACTTGAGCTAATAAAACCATAATCTTTTTTATATTCGAAAATAGGGATGATTTGGCAGAACTGAACGAAAATGCAATTTGCCAAGTAAAATAGGATTCTCTAAGGCTGCTGCTTCAGAGCTTCAAGTTTTTCTAAAAGGAATTGATATTTTTGTTCGGTTTCTGTAGAATCCTTATAATTCAGATAGAGCAAAAGTGAATCATTATAAACTAATTTAATTTTAGGTTGCTCAAAATTATCAACATACACATTTACTTTTTCATCGGTCAAAGAGTCCTTGAACTCTTGATAAATACCCTTTCCTTTTTCCAGAGCGGAGAAACCGTTTAAGCGGATCATGGGAGGAATTTTATCTACCATGAGAACACTATCCAAATCGGCATACTTAATTTCCTTGAAATAAAATCCTGACAATACCCAAAAACTATCCGACTTTATTTTTGTCCAATTTTTGTAATGCGCCAAAAAAGCCAACAAACAGACAATAACCGTGATTACCGCCAATAAATTCAATAACCAATGCCTATTAGTACTTGCCATACATGAATATTGTGTTCTTTACCTAATTCTATCCTACTAAGGTATATAGATTTTTGGGTTTAAGAGAATTCTTCAATTTAAAACCCTCAATTAAACTTGAGTCCCCACCTAACGGATAACGGTAATTCAGTTATTCAAATTGCGCAGGAATTAAATTCGACGATATCATCCTTTTTTGATAACGAATATGATGACCAAACCTTAAATTGTCCATGGACAACATAACACAAAAAATAAAATGGTAAATGAAAATGCCCTATATTTACATTATTGTATGATCAAATTAACTTCCATAGTAGTTGCGTTTCTAATCCTTGTCCAAAGTTTCAATATTCATTTTGATGATGTTGTTGAGTTGGACGATTTAATTGAACATGCACAATTTCATTCAGATCAATATGGGGACAACTTCATAGTGTTTTTATCAAAACACTATGGTACACAGAAGACAGAGCACAATCAAAAACATCAGGAAGAAAAGCAGGATCACGAGCGCTTGCCATTTCAGCACCAATGTCAGACGGTTGTACTTTCGGCATTTGTGCTGAACACCGTAAAGATTGAAAATTCAGACCCTTTGTTCACTTCACTTCACAAACAACCCAACTTTTTTTATTCTGCCAATTACTTTTCGCTAGAAAAGGAAACCCCCTTTCAACCTCCCCGTTTAGCATAACCCATTATTGATTTTAGTCTTTTTCCCAAAAACTATTTTTAAATAGTTTGCTAAACTTATAATCCATGGATTATGCTTTCTAATATTATAAATTTCAGTATTCGCAATAAATTAATTGTATTACTTTTTACCACATTCATAATTGGATTTGGACTTTATTCTTTGTCGCAAATTCCCATTGGCGCAGTGCCCGATATCACTAATAATCAGGTACAAGTGCTTACAACAAGTACCAAACTTTCCACTCAAGATATGGAACAGTTTATCACATATCCTGTGGAGTTGGAAATGGCAAACCTTCCCGGGGTAAAAGAAATAAGGTCTATATCAAAATTTGGCCTCTCTGTTGTTACAATCGTTTTCGAGGAGTCAATGGGTACTTACCTGCCTCGGCAATTAATCGCGGAAAAAATTCAGTCCGCCTCTGAAAAGATACCTAAAGATTTTGGCACACCTCAAATGGGACCAATCACTACGGGATTAGGAGAAATATATCAATACGTTTTAGATGTAGAACCGGCATATAAAAATCAATATAGTGCCACCGATTTACGAACTATTCAAGATTGGGTGGTACGTAGAAAGCTTTCAGGTATCCCAGGAGTAGTCGAAGTAAATACTTGGGGAGGATACTTGAAACAATATGAAGTTGCCATCAATACAGAAAAATTAAATGCGCTAAACATTACGGCAAGCGATGTTTTTACGGCATTGGAAATGAATAATAATGTAACCGGTGGAGGATACATTGAAAAAGTTGATCAGGCTTATTTCATAAGAGGTGAAGGTCTTGTGTCCTCCCTTGAGGATATTGGGAATATAGTTGTCAAAAATGTGAACGGCAATCCCATTTATGTCAAAGATATTTCAAAAGTGGGCTATGGTAGTGCCCCTCGGTTTGGGGCCATTACGGGCAATGGTGAGGGCGAAAAAGTGCTCGGTCAGATAATGATGCTAAAGGGTGCCGATTCCAAAAAAGTAATAGATGCAGTAAAGGAACGGGTCGCTTCCATTTCAGGTTCTTTGCCAAAAGGTGTCTATATAAATCCTTTTTTAGATCGCAGTGAACTTATTTCAAAAACAACCCTCACCGTTGCCGAAAACTTGATACTGGGTTGTTTGATCGTCATTTTCGTCGTAGTGCTGTTATTGGGTAATTTACGGGCGGGATTTGTAGTCGCCTCGGTGATTCCACTTTGCCTTTTGTTTGCGCTATCCCTGATGTATCTGTTCGGTGTTGATGCTAATTTAATGAGCCTTGGCGCCATAGATTTCGGGATTATTATAGATGGGGCCGTTATCATTGTAGAATTCGTTGCCTTTCAGATTACTTCCAAGAAAATGGAATTGGCGCAGCTTTCCAAAAAAGAAGTTCAACAGCAAAAGGACACTATTACCACCTATAGTGCCGCGAAGATGATGAACTCGGCAATCTTTGGACAATTGATCATTCTCATTGTTTTTATTCCAATTCTCTCCCTTGGTGGTGTAGAAGGTAAAATGTTCAAACCAATGGCAATGACATTCAGTTTTGCCTTAATTGGAGCCGTAATCTTATGTTTTACCTATGTTCCTGTTGTGGCATCTATGTTTATACGGCCCTTAAAGGACTCTGGGAAAAACATTTCTGTACGATTCATAAACTGGCTTGAACAAAAATATGAGCCCATTATTCATTGGGCACTTCAAAGCAAAAAAATAGTACTGTTGTTGGCCTTCACACTTCTTTCCGCAGCTATATTATTATTTTCTTATATGGGAGGTGAATTTGTGCCCACACTGGATGAAGGGAGTTTTGTAATACAGCCCATTTTAAAAACAGGTACATCGTTGAGCAAAACAATTGAAACAACAACACAAATAGAGAAAGTGTTGCTCAAAAATTTTCCGGAAGTAAAACAGGTTGTCACCCGAATTGGCGCAGCCGAGGTTCCTACCGATCCCATGTCTATGGAGGAGACCGATGTGATCATTATTCTGGCACCGCATAAAGAATGGGTGTCGGCCAAAAGCAAGGATGAACTTGCCGATAAATTCAAACAGGCCCTTACTATTATTCCTGGTTTGGAGGTTGAATTTACACAGCCCATTGAGATGCGTTTCAATGAACTTATTACCGGTGTCCGTGCCGATATCGCCATTAAAATTTTTGGTGAAGACTTGGATATACTAAGTAAGAAAGGTAACGAGATTCACAAATTGATTGAAAATGTGGAAGGCGCGGCAGATATTACTGTCGAAAAAATCGTAGGGCTACCACAAATGAATGTCGCGTACGATAGAGCGAAGATCGCACGCTACGGACTCAATATTAAAGACCTCAACGATATGGTATCAATGGGTTTTGCAGGACGTATTGTAGGCATTGTCTTCGAGGGTGAAAAAAGCTTCGATCTGGTGGTCCGTCTGGATTCCGAAAACCGAAAGGATATAGATGATCTTAAAAATCTTTTTGTGGATGCTCCTTCGGGTGTGAAAATTCCGTTATCAGAATTAGCGAACATAACTTACCAAAAAGGAGCCGCAAAAATTTCACGTGATAATACACACCGTAGAATTGTGGTTGGGGTCAACGTTCGCAATCGTGATCTGCAATCGGTTGTGGATGACATTCAAAAATTGATAAAAGAAGAAATAACTTTGCCTATAGGCTATTCCATAACCTATGGTGGCCAATTCGAGAACCTGCAAAGTGCGAAGGACAGATTAATGATCGCAGTCCCAATTGCGCTTATACTCATCTTTATACTTCTATATTTCGCTTTCAATTCAATTAAGGAAGCTTTGGTCATCTATTCCGCTATTCCGATGGCGGCAATCGGGGGCGTATTGCTACTATGGTTCCGTGGTATGCCTTTTAGCATCTCTGCAGGAGTGGGTTTTATCGCGTTGTTCGGAATTGCAGTGCTCAATGGAATCGTATTGATCGAGCATTTCAAAGAACTCAAAAAACAGTCATTTAAAAGTATGGAAGATCTCATAAAAAAGGGAACTAAAGATAGGCTTAGGGCCGTACTTTTGACAGCATCGGCGGCGGCACTTGGGTTTCTACCTATGGCCATATCAACCAATGCCGGTGCAGAAGTACAACGTCCACTGGCAACTGTCGTAATTGGTGGACTGGTAACCGCAACCCTTTTGACCCTGATTGTACTGCCCGTATTGTATTCCATTTTTGCTTCTCCCAAGAATCTTAAACTGAAAAAATTACGCATAAAAAATAGGATGGTTCCCATATTAATTATTGTGTTTTTTATGGGCCAAATGGGTAGGGCTCAAGAAAAACCAGTTGCGCTTTCCGAATTGATTACAATGGCAATTGACAACAATGCCGCATTAAAAGCACGTGAGCTCAAAATGAATCAATCTCATGTTTTGGTTAATAGTGCTTTCAATTTTGACAAAGCACAATTGTACTATCACTATGACCAAAACAATTTGGCTTTTAATAATGAGCCATTAAAAGTTTTTGGCGTACAGCAAGATTTCCTTTTCCCAACAGTTTATTGGGCTGAAAAAAAGGTCAATAATGCCCTGTATTCAATCGCATCTTCTGCTTATTCCATACAGAAAAAAGTATTGGTCAAGGAAGTAACATCAAGCTATTATGATTATCAGTACGTAATGCTCAAAGAAATTATTTATAGGCGATTGGACAGCTTGTATCAGAATTTTGCCTCGATTGCAGCTCGCAAGTTTGAACTGGGCGAAACGAATTATCTTGAAAAAATAACGGCCAGGTCTAAGCAGAAACAGGTATCTATTCTGTTGCAACAAGCTCAGGAAGATGTCAATATTTCGCGTATTGAACTTTTAAAAAGGGTCCAAACTAAAGAAGGTATACAACTTGAAATTAAAGATATAGATAAAATAACCATTGATCCAGTTCCTATTGAAAATAGTTTGGAAATGGGCTACTACCAAAATAGGTTGGATTTATCCAAGGCACAGCGCCAATTTAAACAGCAACAATTTCTTCCAGATCTCAGCTTTAATTACTTTCAAGGAACCAATTCGGGCCTTGGCAAAAGCCTATATGGTTATCAGATCGGAATCAAAATACCTTTGTTTTTTAGTGGTCAGGCCTCTAAATTGAAGGCTTCCAAAATTGAAGAATCTCTGGTCCTTGAGGAATTGGAAGATTATAAAATTTCATTGAAGTCGCATTATGAAATACTCCTGGCTCAATTGTCAAAATCTGAAAAGGCCCTTGACTACTATAAAGAAGAAGGGAAAGCACTCGCCAATGAAATATTAAAGACCGCCGAGCAAAGTTTTAAAAATGGCGAAATTGATTTTTTTCAATATATAGTCAGTTTGGAAAATGCCTACAATATGCAATTGGACTACTATGATGCCCTAAATAATTACAATCGAACAGCAATTCAAATCAACTATTTAACCTATTAAAATTCAGCAAAATGCAACAAAAAATAAAACTCTTTCCTTTTTTACTTCTTCTCATAATGGTCTTCAGCTGCCGAAATAATGATGGGTCTAAGGACATTGAAGATTCAAACTCAAGTGAAAGGGATAATGGTATTAAATTATCACAAGCACAATTTGAACAAAGTGATATGAAATTAGGAAGTTTAGAAGATCATACTTTTCCAACTACGGTCCATGCTAATGGAATGATCGATGTACCACCAGAGAACAGGGCCATAGTCAGCGCTTTCATGGGCGGTTACATTAAAGACACCCCTTTATTGATCGGTGATGTTGTAAAAAAAGGACAACCGTTGGTCACCATTGAAAATCCAGAATTTGTCACCCTTCAACAGGAATATATGCAAATCAAACAGCAATTGGCCTATTTGAAATCCGAATACGAACGCCAGCAAACCATGGTGGAGGAAAATATCACCTCACAAAAGAATTTTCTAAAGGCAGAAAGCGATTATAATGCCGCCAATGCGCGATTAAATGGACTTCGAAAACAATTATCTATGTTGAACATTTCTCCGGCAAATGTTGAAAACGGAAACATAACCTCCATCGCAAACGTCTATGCCCCTATTGCCGGAAGCATAACCAAGATTAAAATAAATAAAGGCAGCTATGTTTCCCCAGCAGTGCCTATCCTGGAAATTGTAGATAACGATCACATTCACATTGAGCTTTCCGTATTTGAAAAGGATGTACTGAAATTAAAAAAAGAACAGAAAATACTTTTTAAGATTCCGGAGGCATCAAATAAGGAATATGAAGGCGAAATTCATTTGATCGGAACTTCAATTGATGAGAATAGGACCATTAAAGTTCATGGTCATCCCAAAAAAGAAGAAAATCAAACCTTCTTGACCGGTATGTTCGTTGACGCTATTATTGTTATAGATACTGTTTCGAAAAAAGCACTTCCCTCAGAAAGTATTGTCACAATCGACAATCTTTCCTATGCGTTAATTCTGGAATCCGACACTGATATGCGCAAACAATTTAAACAAGTTGTTGTAAAAATTGGGGAAAGTTCGGAAGGCTATACAGCAATTCTAAATGCCCAAGATTTCAAGCCAACGGATAAGTTCTTAATTAAAGGGGCCTTTAATTTAATTGGTGAATGATTGTCTGGTTACCCCAACCCCACATCCAAGGTCATCATAATAATAAATCCGCCTATGAAACCCATGGTGGCAATATCAGTATATTTATCCTGTTGGGTCTCTGGAATAACTTCCTCCACCACAACAAAGATCATTGCCCCCGCTGCAAAAGACAGAGCATAGGGCAAAATAGGTTGAAAGGTCAGTACGGCCCATGCACCCAAAACTGCTGCAATGGGCTCAACGAGGGCCGAAGCTTGGCCGAACATAAAACTTTTTGTGCGACTCAACCCTTGTCGTCTTAGTGGCATGGCAACAGCAAATCCTTCAGGAAAATTTTGAAGCCCAATACCCAATGCCAGGGCAACGGCACCTCCGATACTTGCGCCATCAAATCCCGCGGCGACGCCACCGAACAAAACACCAACGGCCAATCCTTCGGGAATATTATGCATGGTGATTGCTAAAGTCAATAAAGTAGTTCTGTGCCAAGGAGTCTTGATACCCTCACTTTCGCTCATTTTAAAGTTGATGTGTAAGTGTGGCAAGATTTTATCCAAGCCAAAAATAAAAGCAGCCCCTAACAAAAAACCCACTGCCGCAGGAATCACTTTTACAAAACCTTGCCCGGGGCTCATTTCAATTCCCGGGGCCAAAAGGCTCCAAAAACTTGCAGCGACCATGACACCACCTGTAAAGCCCAACATACCATCTAACACAGCACGGTTCATTCCTTTAAAGAAAAATACCAGTCCCGCTCCGGCCGCTGTTAGGCCCCATGTAAATAACGAGGCATAAAATGCGGCAAGAACAGGGTCAATTGATTCTAAATATGCTATTATTTGCTCCATATCAAAACTATTTTAAAATATCCCCATCAATTTTATCAATATGTGGTCAGGCACTTATGGTTTGAATATACATGTTCATTGCGGCTTTGGCCGATAGCACCATTTCATATCTATCAACTTTTATATGAATGGATCCATCAAAGGCCTCTTTGGATAAAATTTCCATCTTGGAGCCCAGCTCCAGTTTTAATTTATCCAGATATCTTAAGAACTCGGAAGAAGAATTCATGACACCAACAAAAACGCCAATGTCACCAATTTTACTGTCGGATATCAGGCTTTTGTTTACTTTTTTAAAGTTCCCGTTCCGATCGGGAATAGGGTCGCCATGAGGGTCAATTTGTGGAAATTCAAGATACTTGTCTAGTTTATCTACTAGCTTTTCACTCTTTATATGTTCCAATTGCTCTGCAACTTCATGAACCTCGTCCCACTGAAAATTAAGTTTGTCAACCAAAAACACCTCCCAAAGTCGATGCTTTCGCACAATGGAAAGTGCTACTTTACGTCCGTATTCTGTAAGTCTGACCCCTTGATATTTCTTGTGGTTCACATATCCCTTCTCCGATAACTTTTTGATCATATCGGTGACGGATGAGGGTTTTGTATCCATCTGTTCAGCGATGGCGTTGGTAGATATCAATGTACCATCGATCTTCCCCAAATGATATATTGTTTTGACATAGTCTTCTTCGGAAAGGGTCATCTTTTTTAATTTTTGGTAAAAATACATTTTTATATGTAAAAACATATTTTTAGTTTTGTCTAAATTTATTTTTCTAATGGCAAAAATATTAGACATGGCTTTTGGACGCACATGCATTTATTTCATCATCGCATTGTTTGTCACGAATTCTTTCTTGGGCCAAGACGCCCAAATACAGGGCGTTGTGACAGATGACGGAAAACCAGTCCCATATATAAACCTATATTTGGAGGGTACAGATTGGGGTACGTCCTCTGGCGAAGATGGCAGCTTTCTCCTCAAAAATATTCTTCCCGGAAGCTATGAGTTAAAGGCAACGGCCCTCGGTTTCATTCCTTTTTCGAAGTCCATTTCAATAGCTGCCAATGAAAAAAAGAGCCTATCTATTGAATTACTCCCCACTATGGAACAATTGGACGAAACAGTCGTAACCGGAACCCTAAAACCAGTCAATCGTTTGGAAAGCCCCGTACCTGTTGAAGTTTATAGTCCTACATTTCTAAGAAAGAATCCAACCCCGAGTATATTTGAGGCATTGCAAAATGTCAATGGTGTACGCCCGCAGATAAACTGTAATGTTTGTAATACCGGCGATATACATATCAACGGTCTGGAAGGCCCCTATACATTGGTCCTTATAGACGGTATGCCCATAGTTAGCGGACTGGGAACGGTTTATGGTCTTTCTGGAATACCCAATTCCCTGATTGAACAGATTGAAATCATAAAGGGTCCCGCATCTAGTCTGTATGGCAGCGAAGCCGTTGGTGGGTTGATCAATATCATCACCAAAAGTACTTTGGAGGCCCCTTCTTTTTTTGCCGATGGATTCTTGACGGGATGGGGCGAATACAATTTGGACATAGGATCAAAAATAAAAATGGGGGGAAAAACCGATGTATTATTGGGCATCAACTACTTTAATTATGACAACCCCATTGATAACAATGGGGATAATTTTACCGACCTTACCTTACAAAATCGTATTTCTATTTTTCAAAAATGGAATTTCCAGAGAAAGGATGCCCGAATTTTGTCACTGGCAGGACGCTATTTCTATGAGGACCGCTGGGGAGGGGAGCTACAATGGACGCCAGAATTTAGAGGGGGAAATGAAATATATGGAGAAAGTATTTATACCCACCGCTGGGAGGTTCTTGGAAAATATGAGCTCCCAATTGATGAAAAAATGTTACTCTCTTTCTCATATAATGATCACAGTCAAAATTCGGTCTATGGCGATGTTCCCTATCTGGCAGATCAGCGGATTGGGTTTGGGCAACTAACTTGGGACAAGTCCTTGGGGAGACACGATCTTCTTTTTGGTAGTTCACTGCGTTACAATTATTATGATGATAATACAGCGGCAACTTCCGATCAAAATTCAAATCGACCCGATGAAGTCCTTATCCCAAGCCTCTTTGTTCAGGACGAAATAAAATTAGCGGAAAAGCACTCTATACTTTTGGGTCTGAGGTACGATTATGACAAACGACATGGTTCCATTTACACCCCCAGAATGGCTTATAAGTGGAAAATAACAGATCATGATATTCTCAGGTTCAATACAGGAACGGGTTTCAGAGTGGTAAATCTATTTACTGAAGAGCATGCCGCCCTAACGGGGTCGCGCGATGTAGTAATCAGTGAAGAACTTAAACCAGAAAGGTCTGTGAATGTAAACCTGAATTATCTTAAAAAAATATACTCAAATAATGGAACTTTTATTGGTTTTGATGCTTCGGCATTTTATACGTATTTCAGCAATATCATTCTTCCGGACTACGATTCCGATCCCAATAAAATTATCTACGGTAATTTGGATGGTAATTCAATTTCGAAAGGTTTTAGTGCCAATTTGGACTTTTCCTTTTCAAATGGTATAAAAGTATTGTTGGGTGCTACTTATCAAGATGTAAGCAACACCAAAAATGGTGTCAAAAACCGCCAAATATTAACTGAAAGTTATTCGACCACCTGGAATGTTTCCTACACTTTCAATCCGTTAAAACTAAGCTTTGATTATACCGGAAATCTATATGGACCTATGCGATTGCCCTTATTGGGCGATTTAGATCCACGTAAGGAATTCTCACCTATCTGGAGTATTCAAAATATTCAATTTACATTTAAGGGAATCAAGGATATTGAGGTATATGCCGGCATTAAGAATCTATTGGATTGGACGCCAAATCGTGGAAATCCATTCATAATAGCAAGGGCAAATGACCCCTTTGATAAGAATGTAGCCTTTGATGGCAATGGCCAAGTAGTCGCTACCGCCGATAATCCTTATGCACTTACCTTTGACCCGTCCTATGTATATGGCCCCAACCAAGGGATCCGTGGATTTTTAGGGCTTCGATATCGCTTAGATCGATTTTAGGAAAAAGGCGAAATAGGGTTTCCAAATTCGTATTTTTGGACAATGCGGCATTATGATTACATTATAGTAGGAGCTGGGGCAGCGGGACTTATGCTCGCCAATGCCATGGGAAAGGATTCTTTTTTTAAGGAAAAAAAAATTCTTTTGCTTGACAAAGACGTGAAAAAAGTTAACGACCGTACTTGGTGTTTTTGGGAGAAGGGCGAAGGAGAATACGACAAAATCTTACATACATCGTGGAAACAAATTTATTTTGGTGGACACACATTTTCAAAAAATTTCGAGACCGATCCCTATACCTATAAGATGCTCAGGGGCATAGACTTCTATACTTTTCAATTTCAGTCAATTTCAAAATATAAAAATATCTCGTTCTCCCAAGAGTCCGTAATGAAATCTGAGGAAAAAAGTGACAAGGTCATTATCACCACCAACGCCAATAAATATACCGCCGAACAGGTCTTCAATAGTGTTGTTGATTTGAGCCCCGTGCTTTCCCAGACAAAATATCCATTGCTCCAACAGCATTTTCTAGGGTGGTTCGTGAAAACACAAAAAGCCGTTTTCGAAATAAATCAGGCAACCTTCATGGATTTTTCAATCTCACAAAAGGGGAATACTCGATTTATGTATATCCTCCCTTTTTCAAAAACCGAAGCTTTGGTCGAGTATACGCTTTTTTCGGAAAAACTACTTCCGGAACATGAGTACGAAGTAGAAATCAAGAACTATTTGCAGGACCGCTTTGGGTTGGACACGTATGAAATATCACATATTGAGCAAGGTAGCATTCCCATGACATGTTATGATTTTTCAAAGCATAACTCCGAAAGAGTACTGAATATAGGAATAGCCGGTGGATGGGCGAAACCCAGCACGGGATATGTATTTCAAAATACATCTAAGAAAACAAGGCTCTTACTGAATCATCTGAAAGAAGGAAAATCGTTTTCAGGATTTTCCAAAAAATCCAGATTCTGGTATTATGATGTATTGTTGTTGGACATTCTTCATAGGAACAACGAAATGGGCCAATCCATCTTTGAAGCACTGTTCAAAAAGAGAAGTCCGCAATTGATATTCAAATTTTTAGATGAGGAGACCCATTTTTGGGAAGATCTTAAGATTATATCGGCGTGCCCTAAAAAGCCATTTATAAAGGCACTATTAAATTGCATTTTCGTACGCTAAAAGCTACAAGGAGTTTCTGCGATTCAAATTAAAGGGCATAATTACCTTGGTTTTCTTTCCTGATTTTACAGCTTCGGCCGCCAATTTGCCCATTTCCTTAAAATCGGAAGAAATGGTGGTAATACCCCCAAAGGCAATCTCTTTTGCCACACTATCATCATGGGAAAGAATTCCAATGTCCTTCCCAATGCGTAATCCTTGATTCAAACAGTCGCGCAATACCAACCACAATATGGCATCGTTAATGATAAAGTAGACATTGCCTTTTGCAATTGAATGTGGTTTATATCCCTTTTCTATACCTCCCCTTAGGTGATACATGGCCAAAAATTTGCTGAAGGCCCGCAGCAACCCAATCGGTGCGTAATCCGTCTCCGCATTGATATACAGGATAAATTGACCATATTCTTTAATCGGATTTGACAATTCGACCAATTTTTTGAATGTTGCTTCCTCAAATTCTTGGGAAACAAAAGAATAATCTCTACCAAGCGGCAAATATCTATCTACGATCAGTAGCTTTTCCGATGGTATGTTTCGCAATAAAACGGCTATTCTGTCATTCTGGATCGGTGCTATGACATATTTGCCGTACTTGCCTTGAATATTGACCAGTATGGATTCAAAAACAGCCATATTATTATGATGGAAGAAAACGTCTATATGAAAACTCTTTCCCAGTTCGTGTCGAAACGCATTGTAAAAATCTTCTTGAAAGCTTTGAAAGGCAAATAGTAGAAGTGCAATCCTCAAGGTGGTATTTGTCTCCACACTTATTATGAAATATCCTTTTAATTTCTTGGATTCAATAAGTCCACGATCTTTTAGTTCCCCATAAGCCTTTACGATGGTTTTCCTGGCAAAGCCAATTTCTTGGACCATTGAATTTATGGAAGGGAGTTGATCCCCTATGGCTAGTTCGCCTTTTTCAATTGTTTGAACAACTCCCCGAACCAGTTGCTCATGTTTTGATAAATTAAAATTTTTACCGAGCTCCAAAATTTTTATTATCAATACGCGTGACATAACATTTGTTTACTATGGATTTTCATTGGCAAAAAACCAGACATGAAATTCATAACATTATGATATTATTTTTGTTAAATTAACAAAACATTAGTACATTAATTTTTTTATTAGCGATGTATTGTTATTTTTACACTATGTAGCATAGAGTATCATAGCACTAATGTTACATGAATTATTAGGATTAACTAACTCAAACCGCCATTTATGAACAAACAACCTCTTCTTAAAGAGAAACGCAGGTCTTATTTATCTGTGTTTACTTCTATGTTTTTCTTTTTTAGCTTATTGCTATTTTCAACTGCCAATGCACAAACAACCATCAATGGCACGGTCACTGATGAATCTGGCGGGCCACTGCCAGGAGTAAGTGTGGTTGTGGAAGGTACAACTCAAGGTGCAGTTACCGATTTTGATGGATTATATTCCATATCAACCGATAATTCAAATGCGGTACTTATATTTTCTTACATAGGTTATCTGACTCAAAAAATAACGGCGGGTTCCAATACTACGGTGAATGTCCAGATGCAAGAGGATATTCAAAAATTAGATGAAGTGGTTGTTGTAGGGTACGGAACCCAGAGAAAAGCTACTTTGACTGGCTCTGTTTCCTCAGTGGGTGGTGAAGCACTGGAAAAATCATCTTCTCCCAACCTTGGAGCGGCACTTGCTGGTAAAGTTGCTGGTCTATACATTGATACAGGTCAAGCTACCCCGGGTGCCGATTCACCTGCTATTAGGGTTAGAGGTACCAACACATTCAATAATTCCGGTGCTTTGGTAGTAATTGATGGGATTCCGGATCGTGCGGGTGGTATTACGAGGATTAATCCTGCAGATATTGAGACCATTTCGGTCTTAAAAGATGCTTCTGCGGCCATTTATGGTGCTAGAGCCGCTAACGGAGTTATTTTAGTAACAACCAAACGAGGAAAGGTAGGCGCCCCTACCGTAAAGATAAATACTACATACGGTTTACAAAGCTTTACTTCTACTCCTGAAATGTTAAAAGGAGCCGAATATATGGACTTGGTGAACGAACTGAACGTTTACAAATTACCAGTATCAGAATGGAACGCCGCCTATGCTGGGAGAGGTGCGCCATATACGCGCGCCGACAACGGCGAAGTAGTGAATCCAACATTTACAAATGAACGGATTCAAAATACGGCCGCTGGAACTGACCCATGGTTATATCCCGATACGGATTGGATGGATGCTGTTACGACCAAGGGTGCGCCAATTACACGGCAAAATGCCCAAGTATCAGGTGGTACCGAAGATGTTAGATATCTAGCTTCTTTGGGTCATTTGAGGCAAGATGTCAACTTCAAAAATGCTCCAAAGGGGTATACCCAGATCGATCTGAGATTAAATTTAGATGCCAAAATAAGTAAATCGCTTAGTCTGGATGTGGGACTCTATTCAAGGCAAGAAGAAAATTATACGGCGACAAGAGATGCAAATGGTATTTTTGACGACTTGGTTCGCCAATATCCTTGGTTCCCAGCCTTTTGGCCCTCGGGTGAATTGGGCCCGGATATTGAAAATGGAAACAACCCTGCGGTGAGGGTGACCGATGGCCCTGGTTATATTGACAGAAGTACCAATTATGTGCAAAGCAACATAGGTTTGACCTATAGAGTTCCAGGAATTGAGGGACTAGAGCTGAGAGGCAATGTTTCCTATGATAAAACAAATTTTGATTATAAGCAGTGGGACCGCCCTTGGACACTCTACACTTGGGATGAAGTGAACCGAAATTCAAGCGGTCTAACGCCGGCATCACGCCTTGCCCGGGGATCCAAGTTTGAATCAACAGCATACAACAAGAACGGATATCACCGCAACGGTTAACGCATCTTACGAGAAAGACCTTGGCAATCATTACTTTAAATTACTGGGTGGTATTACGCGAGAAGAATCTGAGCAGAGCTTTTTTGGCGCATTTAGAAGATTCTTTCTATCCAGTGATCTTGCCCAGTTGGATTTAGGGGGCAATGAGGGTCAAAATAGCCAAGGTAATGGATTTGAAATAGCACGTCTTAACTACTATGGCCGTTTCAATTATGCGTATAAAGAAAAGTATTTGTTGGAATTCTTATTTAGATATGATGGTTCGTATCTTTTCGCAAGGGAAAATCGCTTTGGTTTCTTCCCAGGAGCCTCCGCAGGATGGGTTGTTTCTGAAGAGCCGTTCTTTAAAAAATCAGTCCCTTTCATAGATTATTTTAAACTAAGGGGCTCTTATGGGCAATTAGGAAACGATAACGTAAACGCATTTCAATACATTTCTACTTATGAGCTATCTGCAACAGGCCTAGGTCCCGTGGTGTCAACTGCCTATGAAACTAAAGTAGCCAACCCCGATGTTTCGTGGGAAACTGCTACATCCGTAAACTATGGTTTTGACTTACGCTTTTTGGACAATCACGTGTCCTTAGGCCTAGATATTTATAATAATACAAGAAAGGACATATTGACCGTACCGTCAAAAACATTGCCCCAGTATAGTGGTATTCCGGCACCTTCACTCAATATCGGGGAATTTGAAAACAAGGGGTATGAAATAACCGTGGGGCTTAATGGGGGACAACAAGATGGTTTCAATTATAATTTCTCGTTCAATTATAGTGATTCCAATAATAAATTGTTATTCTTTGATGAACCAGGTTTACCAGATCGCCCATGGCAGCTTGAAACCGGTGGAGAGATTGGCAGACCTCTTCTTTATAGTTTTGACGGAGTTTTCAGAACACAGGCCGAAATTGATGCTGAGCCTTTGGACTATAGCGATGTAACTGGTGGTCTTGTCCGTTGAAACCTGGGGACGCTAGGGTCAAGGATATTAGCGGTAATGGGAAAATTGGCCCTGAGGATAAAATCCGAACCGGTGGGAGTGCATTTGCAGATACGCAATTCGGTTTGAACACGGCTTTAAACTATAAAAATATAGATTTTAATATGTACTGGTTGGGAGCTACTGGTGGGTACAGTAACTACGAATGGAGCTTTATGTCGGGTACACTTGCCAATGTGCAGCGCGATGTTCGTGATCGAGCATGGTCCCTTAACAACATAAATGCACCGTTACCTAGATTGGCGGATCGGGGAGATCAATGGTATTCTGGTCAGACCGATGGCTATCTTCTTACACGTAACTTCGCACGTTTGAAAACTTTGGAGGTGGGTTATAGCTTTAATGACGGACCTTATTTCTAAGTTCGGTGCTAAAAGTCTACGTTTATCGGTATCGGGAACCAATTTAATTACCATAACCGATTATCCTTTTGACCCGGAAGTGCTTCAGATCAGCAATAGTGATTTGGCAAATAATGGTGTCGATCAAGATGGTGGTACACAAGGTATCAGTGGGGGACGAGAAGTTAACGGGGGTATTTATCCCATGTTGAAAACAATCAATTTTGGATTGCAGATAACTTTTTAAAATAAAAATTGCTATTATTAACTATATAAACATTTTAATATGAAAGAGAATTTTCTAAAAATCATTCCCTTGATGATCATAGGCTTACTTATGGTAGGCTGTAATGATGATTTCTTGGAGACAACACCGCTCACCGAGGTAGGTGATGTTAGTGTTTGGTCGGATGCGAAACTGGCGGAAGCGGCAGTTCTGGATTTGTACCAAGGAACTTGGGCCGGTACCCTAACAAGGGAGGAAACTACCGATGCCTTTACCGATAATGCGGTGTTTACGCACCCGGGGCGTGGTGTAGATGGGTATACCGAGGGGAAAATGAACCCTGCCGGAAACTTTATGGATATGCAATGGTTCAGTTGGGTAGAACTATACCCATTCATCAGGAGTGCAAATGTGGCCATTCAAAAACTGACAGCAAATGAAGCGGGATTTGAAGACGCATTTGTCCAACAACTTTTAGGGGAGGCTTACTACATGAGAGGCTACTTTTACTGCCAACTTATGAGACAATTTGGTGGGGTAGTCTTATTGACGGAGCCCCTGACCCTTGATAGTGAAGCCAACAATCCTAGAGGTACTTTCGAAGAAACTGTGAATTTGATAATTTCAGATTTGGATCAAGCCATTACACTTTTGGCAGATGCACCGGTTAGCAAGTCCAGAGCACACAGGATTACAGCATTGGCAATGAAATCGAGAGTCCTGACCCACGTGGCCAGTGACCTTTACGAGCCTTCGAAGGCTTCAAGTGTCTCGACTATTGCATCCTATGCACACCCCGAATTAATTGGCTGAACCAGTGGTTCGCAGACCCAAAGATGGGCAACCGCAAAAGCCGCATCAAAGGCTCTTTTAGATGCAACTACAGGTTATAAATTAGACTATTCGGCTCCCGCTTCCAAAGAGGAAGCCATTCAAAACTATGTAGATATTTTCCTTGATGGTGACCAAAACCAAGACTATATTTGGGGAAGGTCAGTGGAAGAATTCGGATTCAATTCACGAACTTATGAGGGTGGAGACGATTGGTCGCAGGGACCTGGTATGGTTGCTCTTTATCATGGCCCGAATGGGTACCACGAATGGGCAGGAACCAGCCCTACCGAGGCATTGGTTTCTAAATATGATTTGGAAGATGGCACTAAATTCGACTGGAATAACCCAGCGCACGCAGCTGCGCCTTATGCTGCGAGGGAAGCTCGCTTTTATGCCACTATCCTATATGATGGGGCACCTTGGAAAGACCGCACCGATGACGTTGTTAAGTTTGATAACTTCAATGAGCTTCAAACCGGTTATTACACCTTTTTAGATGGCACCATTAAAAATGGCGTAGATACCCGACAAGGCCCAGTTGAAGATTGGAACGGTGCCAGAACTGGGTATTATTTTAGGAAATTTGTTGATCATCGTGTACCTGCATCTTGGCCTAATGACCTTCAAAAAGTAGATGCTCCTTATATTAGATACTCAGAAGTATTGTTGAATTATGTAGAAGCCAGCATCAACACAAATGATGAAGGAGAAGCGAAATTGTGGTTGAATAAATTACGATTTAGAAATGGATTACCAGAAGTAACGGCCTCTGGGTCTGATTTGTTGGAGCTATACAAAAGAGAACGCGACAAGGAACTGGTAAATGAAGATGCAAGGTTATTTGATATGAAGCGCTGGTTGGAAGGCCCATATTCGTTGAATAAACAAGTACAACAAATATTGATACAAGCAACTCAAAAGCCCGGTACCACCGTAACGGACTATAGGTATGACCCCACAAAATGGACTTACGTATACAAGCCAACTAATATTGTATTTGAGAATAGGGTCTGGCAAGATAAAGTATATTTTATGCCTATTAAACAAGAAGAGATTGATAAGGATCCCTCCTTAATTCAGAACCCTGGTTACTAGGCAAATAGATAGTTTTTAATTGTTAATTTGAATAACCCTTAGCATAAGTTTGCGGGGTTATTCTTATTTTAGGGATGTTTTGAAAATATTTATATAATACAAATGCGAAGAATAGTACATATCATTGTTTTAGTCATTTTTTTCATCTCATGTGAAAAGAAACCTACCACACTTTTTTCTAAACTTGATGCCGCCTCAACTGGCATCGAATTCTCCAATACCTTAACAGAGACCCACAAGAACAACTATTTCACAAATCCTTATATGTACTTAGGCGGGGGCGTTTCTGTTGGAGATATTAACAATGATGGCCTAGAAGACATATATTTTACCGGGAACATGGTTCCCAATAGGCTCTATTTGAACAAAGGTGACTTAAAATTTGAGGATATATCAGAAAGCGCAGGGGTTTTAGGTGATGATCGATGGTATTCAGGCACTACTTTTGTTGATATTAACCAAGACGGCTATCTTGATATTTATTGTTCGGTGGGTGGTAAACAGGGTCCCAATAACAACGTCCTCTATATAAATAACACTGATAATACTTTTACTGAAAGGGCATCCGAATATGGTATAGATAGCGATGGTATTAACAAACAATCGACCTTCTTTGATTATGACAAAGACGGTGATTTAGATCTTTATATCATTACCTACCCTCCAACCAGTTTTATAGCGCCGGTAGAGTATTATCATTATATGCTAACAAATCATCCCTCGGAAGATTCCGATAAATTATTCCGTAATGACAACGGACATTTTACCGATGTTACCGAAGCAGCGGGATTAAGTTCCTTTGGTTTGAGTTTAGGTGTTGTCGCCTCCGATGTGAACAATGATGGTTATGAAGATTTATATATTTCGAATGATTTTAATGCACCTGATTTTCTATTTATTAACAACCAAGATGGTACATTTACTAATCAAATTGATGCCAGCCTACAGCAAACGTCCTTCTTTGGCATGGGTGCGGACATTGCAGATTTCAATAACGACGGTTTCATGGACATTTTTCAGTTGGATATGTCCGCCGAGGACAATTTCCGATCAAAGGCCAATATGTCATCCATGGATGCAGCCGTCTTTTATAAGGCCGTAGATCTTGGATTGGGGCATCAGAACATGCACAATTCCCTGCAATTGAACAATGGCAATGCAGAAGGCGAACTTCCCTTGTTCAGCAATGTATCCCGCTTAGCCGGGGTCTCTTCCACTGATTGGAGCTGGGGTGCGTTACTTGCCGATTTCGACAATGATGGCTGGAAGGACTTGTTTGTTACCAATGGTATAAGACGAGATGTCAATAACAAAGACTTTTATGCCAAGTATCGCACGTTTTTTGACGAATTGGAAAAAGCACCAGAGTCTGAGAATAAAGAAGAGAAAGTTGGACTCCTAAAGTACCTCGAAGAACTACCTTCTGAAAAATTGAGTAACTATATGTTTCAAAACAATCGTGATCTTACTTTTTCCAAAAAATCGGAAGAATGGGGATTTGATGAAAAGACATTTTCAAACGGGGTCGCCTATTCCGATTTGGATAATGACGGTGATCTAGATTTAATTATCAACAACCTAGAGGAAACTGCCAGTGTTTATAGAAATAACAGTGCTGAGGGAAACCAAATAACAATTGATCTCAAAGGAAAAAACAAAGTGCTTCCCAATGGTAGTAAGGTGTCAATTTATACATCCGAAGGTATGCAAGTTCAAGAATATAATCCTGTTCGTGGTTATTTGTCTTCCGTTTCCCCACTACTACATTTTGGGTTGGGGAACTCAACCAAGATAGATAGCATCATGGTTCGCTGGTCCAATGGCAAATCCTCTAAATTAGTCGATATTTCATCCAATCAGAAACTGACCATTGCATATGACGAGACCAAAGGTTTTACCTCCCTAAAAAGTCGTTCTATTGTCAATGATTTTCCCAAAAATTTCCAAACGATTGACATTGACAGTACCAATATGTTCAAGCACCGTGAGAATCCCTTTAATGATTTTGCAGCGGAAATACTTTTGCCCCATAAAAATTCTACTTTGGGACCTGCGCTTGCTGTCGGAGATTTGAATGGGGATGGCCTAGATGACTATGTCGTAGGAGGTTCAACAGGTCAACCGACTGCCATCTACGTTCAAAATACAAATGGTGATTTTGAGATATTGAGTATTCCTGACTTGCTCGAAGATCAATATCATGAAGATTTGGGTATTTTGATTTTTGATGCGGATAGCGATGGTGATAACGATATATACATCGCCAGTGGAGGAAATGAATACGAAGCAAATTCAGGGGCTTATGAAGATCGACTTTACGAAAACGTTGGTAAGAATTCATTCAAACGGGACAAGGATGCCCTTCCCAACTTAAAAACAAGTGGTCTGAACGTAACAGCCTCGGATATTGATCATGATGGCGATTTGGACCTATTTGTGGGTGGTCGTTTAATACCAAAAAAATACCCCTACCCTGCCGATTCCTACATTTTGGAAAATGTCGGTAATGAAAAGGGAGCAAAATTTGTGAACGTTACCAAAAAAGTACTACCAGAATTAACCTCTTTGGGCTTAGTAACCGCCTCAATATGGGCAGACTTTGATAAGGACGGCTGGGATGACCTGATAGTTGTAGGTGAATGGATGCCAATTAAATTCTTTAAAAATAATAAGGGTATTTTCGAGAACGTTTCTGAAAATTATATAAAAGGGAATACATCAGGATGGTGGTTTGACATTCAAAAAGGTGATTTTGATAACGATGGTGATGAAGACCTTATAGTTGGGAATTTAGGAAAAAATTATAAATACCAAGCACGTGAAAAAGCGCCATTTAAAGTGTATTTAAATGACTTTGATGGGAATGACCGTTCTGATATTGTTTTAAGTTATAAAAAAGGGGAAACAGAATTTCCGGTTCGAGGCCGGCAATGTTCATCACAGCAAATGCCTGCCATTAAAAATAAGTTTAAGGATTATAATTCATTTGCCAGTGCCAATTTGAAGCAGATATATACACCAGAAATGTTGGATAAATCATTAAGTTATGAGATTACTTCGTTTGCCAGTATTTATCTTGAAAACAATAATGGAACTTTTACGGCTAAACCCCTGCCTCAATTAGCCCAGTTATCAAGTATTAATAAGTTCGTTGTAGATGATATTAATGGCGATGGTAATTTAGATGTTGTTCTGGCTGGTAACCTTTATAATTCCGAAGCTGAAACACCTCGGAACGATGCTAGTTTTGGGTTATACCTTGAAGGAAATGGCAAAGGAGAATTTACAGCTAAGACCATGTTGGAATCGGGCTTGAAAATTGTCGGTGATGTACGGGGTATGAACCTTTTAACAAGAAAAGGGGAAAAACATATTTTAGTGGCGAAAAATGACGATTGGACCCAATTGATTAAAGTGCAGTAAAATCAAGGTTTGGATTATCATAGATTTTAGGGATATATCCCGATTAGATGTGTCCTAATATAGAAAGAAGTTTCCAAGCTATCCTTTTCTACCTGTGCTTTCATAGAATTTGAAGGCATTAGTGGCATGTGACAAGCAATGCAATTGTTGTCGTTTTCCAACCTTAGGGATTCCTCGGAAGCACATACCATTGTATTCATATTATGACAACTCATACATTTCTGATTGAAAACTTCGGTATTGCCCCTTTGATTTTTGTGAGGGTCATGACACGTAGCACAATTCATTACTTCAGAATTTATGAAGCATTTACTTCTACTAAGTAATCTATATTGATTACCATGAACGTCAGGAATGTCATCACTTGACGAGGCCGGAATTTCAGAATATTCATCCAAATTTTCTCCCGTAAGAAATGAAAACGAACTCTTATCATATAAATTATTCCTCCGCCCCGAATGGCATTGGGCACAAACATCCAAATTTTGTTTTCTTGTCAATGAACCCATTTTTAGCATAAACATAGGCTCTTTTGCCTCTGGATTATTTTTATGGTAGGTAACATGCTTTTCCGAAGGCCTGTGGCATCTTTCGCAATCCACACCGTAAACAATGGTTTCTCTATTGTATTGATTTTGACTTTGTTGGGCATTACTATTCTCAATAAATGTAAAATGGCATTGTAAACAGGCATTCCTAATTGGCCTTTCAAGAAAATAATCGGGGTAGCCCGGGCTGTTGATCCAACTATCATTCGGGGTGTAATAGGATGTCTGAAGCTGAAACAGATGGTCATCTTGCCAAGTGAGGTAGGATTGCCCCCTTACGCCTGAACCTATTACAATATCAAATTTTGCCGGTGGAATTGAAATATTTCTGTTTTTTATAACGGTGTGTTGATAAAACAACTCGCCCTCTTTCTCCATCTCAAATTTTACATCCTTCAAGTCCAAAATATTGAGTCCTTCATCAAAATGACCTAGCATATTTTCAGCATTCGCAACGCCAGAAGTTTTGAAATGAGCGGTTTCCATAAAATTCTTGTAAATATCGGCATGACATTCACTGCAGACCATAGAACCCACATAGTGCTCCCCACTTTGATGCGTGGCAAGAATTTGAAGGTCAAAGTAAGCCGTCTTCACTTTCCCATATTTTATCTGGAATATGATGTAGCATCCCAACAATATAATAAGAACTGCTAAAACATATAGGTAGGATTTTTTACTCATGGTTGAGGCTATATCTATATTTTAAATATACGGAACAATAACCTAATGGTCTGAAACAACAGATTAAATTCCCTTGGATCAGAATAATATTTTGAGTTTAAATTAATGTCCAAAACTACCATACTTGGTTCCGAAGAAAAGCTAAAAAACAGGTTCCATCAAGATTACACCACCCTTTTTAGCAAGCGCTCCCCAAATTTTCGAAGCGTCTCTTTATTCTCATCAGATATATCGAGCCTGTCCAAAAAATCAAATGCTTTTAAGGTATAATTTTCTATTTCTTGTATCGTTAACCCCGCCGCACCCGTTTTTTGAAAGAGTTCTTTGATTGCGCTTATTTTAGCTGATGAATCAATTGGTTTTATGGAAAATAAATCGATTAGGTCTCTTCTCTGGACAGAATTTGCCACTTCAAGCGCCTTCAAGTAAATAAATGTTTTTTTATTTTGGACGATGTCCCCTCCAACCTGTTTGCCAAAAGTGGCTGGGTCCCCAAAAGCATCTAAGTAGTCATCTTGAAGCTGAAAAGCAATTCCCAAGTTTTTACCAAATTCATAGATAGTATTTTGTTCGTTTTCAGGTGCATCTGCAATAATTGCACCCATTTTAAGTGCTGCCGCGAGCAAGACCGCCGTTTTAAATTCTATCATTTTCAAATATTCTGAAATGGTCACATCGTCCCTTACTTCAAAATCAACATCATATTGCTGCCCTTCACAGACCTTAATAGCTGTTTTACTAAATAATCGGGCCAACTTTCTAAAGGTTTCGCCCTCATAGCTTTCAAATAATTGATAGGCGGTTATTAGCATAGCATCCCCAGAAAGTATTCCAGTATTAATGTCCCACTTTTCATGTACCGTGGCCTTACCCCTTCTTAAAGGAGCTGCATCCATAATATCGTCATGAACAAGGGAAAAATTATGAAAAATCTCGACGGCCAAGGCGGCATCCAAAGCACTGTGATACTCCTTTCCGAAAATTTCGGTTGTCATTAAGGTCAGGATAGGCCGAAGTCTTTTTCCTCCGAGCCCAAGAATATAAGAAATTGGCTCATATAGATTAATTGGCTCCTTAGTCCCCATCTTATCGTTTAGGTGCGAAATGAATTGAGTGCCATACTCTTCTATGGAATGCATACAGACATTTTTTTCAAAAATACACCCATTTTAACAAAGACTAACACTTCATTTTCTCCGAAACAAATCAATTTATATTAAAAAAAGCGTCCAAAAAATGCAATAGATTTGAAAACCTTCGTCTTTATTATTGAAGACTTGACCAAAAGTAGCTTTGGAATGATTTCGGATACCGAAAATTATAAAAACTTGAAAACGTTCTTTAATGACGAATATCATTCACTTAAAGCATACGCACAATCAAGAATCAAGGATGCCGCCGATCGTGATGCCGAAGACATCGTTCAGGATGTTGCTTTAAGCATTTTTTCAAGGGCCGAGGGTTCCTTGCCTATCAATAATATAGCCGGGTTTGTCTATAGTTCAATTAAAAATAAAATTATAGACCTAATGCGAACCAAAAGGGAAGAAACAAGATTCGAGAGTGAGATGGAATTGCGTTTGAACGAGTTTGTCGAACTATTTTATAGCCCTTCTGATAATTCATACTCCGATGACATGATGATTGAACTGAAAAAAGCCATAGGAAGCTTACACCCCCGTTATCGGGAAATAATATTGGCAATTGATTTTGAAGGAATGAGCTATAAAGTCATATCAAGGAACACAGGTATTCCGGAAGGAACCTTAATGTCAAGAAGACACCGCGCATTGTCGCTACTATTTAAACACTTAGAAAACAAAAAAGATAATAATTAAAGCGAAATAATATGACACACTATTTTAAACATAAAGCCAGGGGTAAAAAATTTGGAACAATTGCAGGATGGGTCTTATTGGCAATTGTAGCGGGTATAGGACTTGCATTGCTGTTCGGGTACGGTCTCATGTGGTTATGGAATTGGTTGATGCCCGAGTTATTTGATTTACCAATGCTTAATTTTTGGCAGGCCGTCGGAATCTTCGTTTTGGCCAAAATACTTTTTGGTGGAAGCAGTCATGGCGGGGGTGGCCGCAGAAAAGGTAAACAATCCCGTAAAAGTTGTGCCCCAAGCGAAGGCAAACATTTTGGAAAAGACTTCTCAAAATGGAAACACTATGATACCTTCTGGCAAGAAGAGGGTGAGCGGGCTTACGAATCCTATTTGGCGAAAATGAACAATAAAGGTGAATCTGAGGTCAATTAATGAAATGTTAAATTATTGTAAAACTTTGGAAACTTAAACTGTTTTTAAAGTTTCCAAATGTATATTTGCAGCCTCTTATGAAAGAAAATATTCTTGAAAAGGCTACGGATATGTTTTTGAACCTAGGTTTCAAAAGCGTAACTATGGATGATATCGCAAATGAAATGGGTATTTCAAAAAAAACTATCTATGCACATTATCAAAATAAGACCCATTTGGTCGAAGAATGTACTTCGCAGCTATTTTGCACTATTTCACTGGGTATAGATGAAATATGTGCTTTGAGCAAAAACCCAATTGAGGAACTTTATGAAATAAAGAAGTTTGCCATGTTACACTTAAAAGATGAGAAATCCTCACCTCAGTACCAACTTCAAAAATATTATCCAAAAATTCATGAGACCATAAAGAAAAAACAATTTGAAGTAATGCAGGAATGTGTTGTTGACAATGTGGATAGGGGCATTAAACAAGGTATCTATCGAGCAAATTTAAATATAGATTTTGTATCTCGAATTTACTTTTCAGGAGTAACCAGCATAAAGGACCAATTGCTATTTCCATTCAACAAATTTCCCATCGGTGTTTTAATGGACAATTATCTTGAGTATCATTTACGGGGAATAGTAACGCCAAAAGGAAGAAATATTTTGAATTCAATAATCAACTCAAACCAAGAATAATGCGAAATCTTTTTATATATGTAATACTTCTGTTTTCAGGTATTTTAGGGTTTTCTCAAGAGCAAGAACAGGACAAGGCCAATATTTTTACCTTGGAAGAAGCTATAAACTTTGCCTTGGAAAATAATTATAAGGCAATCAACGCGAATAGAGATATCATTGATGCCCAAAAACAAAAATGGGAGACTATCGCCACGGGATTGCCCCAAATAAGCGGAAAATTAAGCTATCAAAACCAATTAAAGCAACCCGTTTCCGTAATTCCTGCCGAAATTTTTGGGGGCGAACCGGGTACATTCGTCGAAGTGGTTTTTGGCCAGCCCCAGTCAGCAACGGCCACGGCTACCTTAACACAACAAATCTTTGACGGGTCTTATATAGTAGGGGTTCAGGCAACAAAGGCATTTCTAAATTATAGTGCCAATAACAAGGAAAAGACAGAACTTGAAGTTCGTAAGGCGGTAGTGGAAGCCTACGGTAATGTTCTTTTGGCACAGGAAAGTGTAGAAATTCTTGAGAGGAACATGGCGACCTTGGAAAAAAACCTGTTCGAGACCACAAAGATCTATGAGAACGGTTTGGGCGATGAGGAAAGTGTGGAACAGCTTCAAATTACACGCTCTTCGGTGGACAATCAATTGAAAAATGCCATCCGCTTAAAAAATATCACGCTTCAGATGCTCAATCTCGTTTTGGGAATTGCAATTGACGCGCCCACAAAATTAAGTGAGGACCTAGATGCCTTGACTCAGAAGCAAATTGATCTTGGCCTTTTGGAAAGTGATTTCAATATTGCCAACAACGTAGATTATAAATTGGCCGAAAATTTGAACCAACAACGCTTCTTCGAATGGAAATTGGCCAAGAGTAGGGCACTACCAACATTGAACGCCTTTATAAATTATGGGGCGTCGGCATTTGCGGATAATTTCAACTTTTTCAACAGTGACCAACAATGGTTTGATTCCTCTGTTTTAGGATTTGACCTCAATATTCCGATTTTCAGTTCCCTAAAAAGAAGTGCCAGTACGCAAAGGGCAAAAATAGCTTTGGAAAAAGCCAAGACCCAAAAATTAGAGGCTGAAGAACAAATTCGCCTTCAATTGGAAAGTGCAAAAAGTGAATACATTTTGGCAATTGAACAGTACCAAACTTCTAAAGACAATCTTGGACTGGCAGAGCGTATCGAGAACAAGAACCAAGTAAAATATTTTGAGGGTATCGCAAGTAGCTTTGAACTCCGTCAAGCGCAGACCCAATTATATGATGCCCAACAAGGTTATCTTCAATCTATGGTCGAAGTGATCAATAAAAAAACAGTACTGGAAACAATAATCAACAACTACTAAATAAAGCAAAACCTTCAACGTATAAACCATTCTAAAATGAAAAACATAATTTACATTCTTTCGGCGACAATGTTGTTAATCTCCTGCGGAGGCGGTCAAGAACAGTCGGTCAACGATCTTATAGCACAAGGAAATTTAGAGGCACTCCGTGCCAAGAAGTCACAAATCTTTGAACAACAACAAGAACTAGAGGAAAACATAAAACTGTTGGACTCTGTTATAGCAAGCAAATCTGGCGAGGAGAAACTACCGCTGATTACCGCCATACAAATTGAAAACCAACGATTTGATCACTTTCTGGAACTTCAAGGCAATGTGCAGACCAAACAAAATGTTCTTGTATACCCAGAAATGGCTGGAACACTGTATAAAGTTTATGTGAAAGAAGGTCAAAAGGTTAGCAAGGGACAGCTTTTAGCTTCTATTGATGATGGCGGAATGGGCAGTCAGTTAGCACAATTAAAAACCCAATCGGATCTGGCCAAAACAACTTTTGAACGTCAAAAAAGATTATGGGAGCAAAAAATTGGTTCTGAAATTCAGTACCTGCAAGCTAAAACCAATTATGAGTCGGCAGAAAATATGGTCAAACAAGCACAAAGTCAGTTAGGGAAATCAACCTTAAGAGCTCCTTTTGCAGGAATTGTGGATGACATTATCAAAGATCAAGGTACCGTAGTAGCTCCTGGTCAAGGTTCCGAGGTTTTCAGGATTGTGAACCTATCTGATATGTATATTGATGTTGAAGTCCCAGAATCATACCTGGGTAGTATTTCCAATGGCAAAGATGCTTATGTGTATTTTCCCGCAATCGGGGATAGTGTTACCACTAAAATAAGACAGACAGGAAACTTCATTAAACCCAGCAATCGCTCATTCAGCGTTGAAATACCTGTTCCGAACAAAGATGGCAAAATAAAGCCCAATCTTTCGGCCAAGGTAAATCTGAATGATTATAGTAGTGAAAATGCCCTTTTGATACCACAGAGTATAATCTCTGAAAACGCCGAAGGAGAGCAGTATATCTTTATTGCCGAAAATCCTGATGCTGAAAACGAGGCCATAGCCAAAAAAACAGTAATAACTACCGGTAAATCCCAAAAAGGTCAAATTGAAGTGCTATCGGGATTGCAGTCCGGAATGCATGTCATCAAAGAAGGGGCAAGGATCGTGAAAGACGGTCAAAAAGTAAAAATAATCAACTAAGAAACCTACAATGAGCAAAGTAAAGAAAAATGCCGATAAGGAATTTGCGTTTTCATCATGGGCTATAGACAATCCATCAGTTATTTATGTGATGATTGCCATCTTCCTATGGTTGGGTTTCATGGCCTATAATGCAATGCCTCGAGAGGATTTCCCTGAGGTTATAGAAACCAAGATCTACATCAGCACGCCCTACCCCGGAAATACGGCGGAAGACATTGAAAAATTGATCACGGACCCATTGGAGGACCGCCTGAAAAACGTAAGCAATGTGGTAGATATTACTTCTACCTCCCAAGAAGATTATGCCATAATCACGGTAGAATTTGATGAGGAGATAACCGTAGAGGAAGCGAAGCAAAAGATAAAGGACGAAGTAGATAGTGAAAAGGCAAGTGAAGACTGGCCTACATTTAATGGCGCAAAAGTTGAGCCCAATGTTTTCGACTTGAACTTTTCGGAAGAAGTCCCTATCATGAACATCAATTTTACAGGCGACTACCCCGTTGAAAAGCTTAAAGAATATGCCGAATATCTTCAAGATGAAATTGAAGATCTCCCAGAAATTAAAAAAGCGGACATACGTGGTGCCCAGGAAAAAGAAGTAGAAATTGCCGTGGACGTTTATAAAATGATGGCTTCCCAAGTCAGTTTTCAGGATGTGTTGGGTGCCATTAGCAATGGAAATATGACCATGTCCGCGGGTAATATGAAAACCAATGGCCAAAGGCGTACTATTCGTATTCTTGGTGAAATAGGGAATCCAAGAGAGTTGAATGATTTCGTAGTGAAGTCCGAAAATGGGGCGGTCTACCTTAAAGATATTGCCGATGTTCGCTTCGAAGAAAAAGATAAGACCACCTATGCTCGAGAGTTTGGGAACAGTGTGGTGATGCTCGATGTAAAGAAACGAGCGGGACGCAATGCAATTTCCGCCGCCGATCAAATACGGGAAATCGTAAAAAAGGAACAGGCGACCTATTTTCCCGCAGACTTGCATATTTCAATAGCCAATGATTCATCAAGCAGAACATTGAATCAAGTAGATGATCTTGTGAACAATATAATTTTCGGAATTATTTTGGTCGTGACCGTTCTAATGTTCTTTCTCGGTTTTAGAAATGCCCTGTTTGTGGGCTTTGCAATACCTATGTCCATGTTCATGTCGTTTATGATCTTGTCTTGGCTCGGGTACACCTTGAACACCATGATTCTTTTTGGCATGATCATGGGGCTGGGAATGTTGGTCGACAACGGAATTGTTGTGGTCGAAAACGTATACCGTTTAATGGACGAAGGTATGTCAAGGGTCGAGGCCGCTAAGAAGGGTATAGGTGAAATTGCATGGCCCATTATCATTTCAACAGCAACCACGGTAGCTGCTTTTGTGCCGCTGGGCCTATGGCCCGGTATTTTTGGACAATTCATGATTTATTTTCCAATAACGTTATCAGTTGTTCTGGGTTCCTCCCTATTTGTGGCAATCTTCATGAACTCAATGCTTGTTTCCCAATTTATGGATACCAATGAAAAGGAATTGACCAAAAAACAATTGATCCGGTTGAGCATTATTTTAGGAGGACTCGGAGCTTTGATCCTACTTTTTGGTGGAGCAATGAGAGGTCTTGGAACCGTATTGATTGTAACGGGGATCATGTTTTGGATATATAAGTATGCCATAAAAGGAGCGGCAACAAAATTCCAAAAGACGACTATGGTGCGTTTTGAGAACTGGTACGAAAAGCGACTGCAACATGCCCTACGTGGTAAAAACGTATACTGGTACTTTGGCGTGACTTTCATATTGTTGATCGCAGTGTTTATGCTCTTCGGAATGTCAATTGGCAGTGGTAGGACGAAAATAGAATTCTTCCCAGATAACAAACCCAACGAAATTTATGTGTACATAGAGTATCCCGAAGGAACCGATATCGAGAAGACCAATGTTATTACCAAAGAAGTAGAAAAGCAAGTTTATCAACTGTTGGACGATCCCGCTTATAAGGCAAATGGCAAAAATTTCATGATGGCCTCTGCCGTCTCCCAAGTAGGTGAAGGTGCAGGAAATCCATTGACTGATGGTGGTTCCGCTGCGGAAATGCCCCATAGGGGCAAATTGACGGTGAACTTTAGTGAGTATAAATTTCGCAACGGTATCAATACAGAGGATATTAGGGCCAGAGTGCAGACAGCACTAAGTGGAATATACCCGGGAGTTGCAATTTCTGTTGAAAAAGATGCAAACGGGCCACCGGCCGGTTATCCTATTAATATTGAATTGGAAGGTAAGGATTATGATGAGCTTATAAATACTGCCGAGAACATTAGAAACTTTGTAAATACCAAGAACATTGCCGGTATAGAGGAAATAAAAATCGATGTCAACAAGAGTAAGCCCTCAATGCAGGTAGTGGTTGATCGCGAAAAGGCGGGCGAACTTGGCGTCGCCGTCGGTCAAGTCGGCAGCCAGTTACGCAGATCACTATTTGGTGAAAAAGCGGGCGTTTACAAAAAGGATGGTGACGATTATGACATAAATGTTCGTTTTAATGAAGACTTGAGGTATAATAAGGACGCTTTATTTAACCAGAATATTATTTTCAGGGACCAGGCTTCGGGCAAGATCCAAGAAATCCCTGTCTCAGCCGTTGCAAGGGAGCGCAATACTTCTGCATTTAGCGCCATTAAGCATAGGAAAGGTAAACGGGTAGTCACCGTTTATTCAGGTCTCAAACCCGGTTTTACCGATGCGGCCGCTATCGTTGGTGAGATACAAAAGGAAATGGAGGAGTTCAAGGACCTTCCTAGCGATATCAAAATTGATTATACGGGCCAAATTGAAGAACAGAACAAACAGATGGCATTTTTGGTCGGTGCATTCTTTTCCGGATTGGGATTGATCATGTTGATTTTAATCTTCCAATTTGGTGGTATATCAAAACCGTTGATTATCATGATTGCCATTTTCTTGAGCTTTATTGGGGTATTTGGTGGACTGATGCTGACAGGATGGTCATTTGTAATCATGATGACCATGATGGGAATTATTTCGTTGGCCGGAATCGTTGTGAACAATGGCGTGGTGCTCTTGGATTATACCCAAATCTTGATTGACCGTAAAAAAGTAAAATTAGATATGGACGACAAGGACCATTTTAAACATGCAACAAGTAACGGAGATACTTACCAAAGGAGGAAAGGCGAGATTGCGCCCTGTGCTACTGACCGCTATTACTACGGTTTTGGGATTGATTCCTTTGGCCATTGGTCTAAATATTGATTTCTTTTCATTATTCTCAGAATTAGACCCTAAGATATATATGGGTGGTGACAATGTTATTTTCTGGGGACCCTTGGCATGGACCGTTATCTTTGGGCTACTTGTGGCAACATTCTTGACATTGATAATCGTTCCAGTATTGTTCAATATTTCATATCGACTAAAAATTGCGTTTCGAGGTAGCAAGAAAAACAACAATGAAGAATATATAGAATCCGCAGCTTAAGCTATGAAAGGTATACGTTATTTATACTTCAATATATGGAACAAAAAAACCCCGACGAATATCGTCGGGGTTTTTTTGTTGGTTTTGAATGAGGGATATCTAGTTCTTAACTACAGATCCGTCGCTATTCTTCTGAACCACACTGGCAATTTGGTTGTCATTAAAATCCACCTCTTTCACAATGTCTCCTTCCCAAAAAGTCCACTTTCCAGTTTTTCTTCCATTTTTGTATTCCCCAATAGCCAATTTGTTCCCATCTTCATCAAACATTTTCCACTCGCCATTTAGCTTACCATCAACAAAAAATCCCGTTTGGGATATTTTTCCATTTTCATGAAAATAAGTGCCTTTTAATTGTTCCCCAACTTTTTCAAATTTAGGTTCAATAGTTTGGGCAGATAATGCAAGCGTGCACATAAAGGCTAGGGATAATATTGCTGTTTTCATGATGATAAATTTTAAATCAAAGTGTTATAACGTTATAAAGTTACTAATATTTTACGTTTTAAAAACCATTTGTTTACATTAAATTTACATTGAATATATATTTATCTGTATACCAATACATTAGAATGTTTTCCAAGTATAGTATAATTCGCTTATACGGCCAAAAATTCTACTAGACGATAGTACACTTAATACCCCATAGTTCTTAAATTTGCCCAATTAAATTTTATTTCATGTACCGAAGTCACACCTGTGGGGAATTAAGGAAATCAGATACCAACAAAAAGGTCACACTTTCAGGATGGGTGCAAAAAACCCGGGACAAGGGTTTTGTAGCCTGGGTTGATTTACGCGATAGATATGGTATTACCCAGCTTGTTTTTGATGAAGATCGCTCTTCTTCGGAATTACTGCAACAGGCACGGAATCTGGGTCGCGAATTTGTTATTCAAATTAAAGGTACCGTTGTAGAACGGAGCTCTAAGAACTCGAATATGGAGACGGGTGATATTGAGGTGCTGGTAGAAGAACTCACGGTACTCAATGAGTCAAAGACCCCACCTTTTACAATAGAAAACGAAACCGATGGTGGGGAAGACCTACGCATGAAATACCGTTATTTGGACATCCGTAGAAATCCGGTAAAAAATAATCTTATTTTCAGGAGCATCGTAGCAATGGAAGTACGAAAGTATCTTTCAGAGCAAGGTTTCATTGAGGTTGAAACACCTTATTTAATAAAGTCTACTCCTGAAGGAGCGCGCGATTTTGTGGTTCCCAGCAGAATGAACGAAGGTCAGTTTTATGCGCTGCCCCAATCTCCACAGACCTTTAAACAACTGCTAATGGTCGGTGGACTGGATAAATATTTCCAGATTGTAAAATGCTTTAGGGATGAAGACCTTCGCGCCGATAGACAGCCAGAATTCACGCAAATAGATTGTGAAATGGCCTTTGTTGAACAAGAGGATATTCTTAATGCATTTGAGGGTTTGATGAAGCATTTACTTAAGGAAATAAAAGGATTTGAAGTGGGCGCCTTTCCAAGGATGAGCTATGACGAGGCCATGCAAAAATACGGAAACGACAAACCGGACATACGCTTTGGAATGGAATTTGGTGAATTGAACTCTGCTGCCCAAAATAAAGATTTTAGTTTGTTCAATAGTGCCGAATTGGTAGTAGGTATAGCCGTTCCGCAAGGAAATAAATATACCCGCAAAGAAATAGATGCTCTCATAGATTGGATCAGACGCCCGCAAGTAGGTGCCACTGGTATGGTGTATGTAAGATGTAATGAAGACGGTTCCTACAAATCCTCCGTAGATAAATATTATGATCAGGAAGATTTGGCCAATTGGGCAAAAATAACCGGAGCAGCCGTGGGCGACCTTATATGCGTGCTTTCTGGAGAGGCCCTTAAAACCAGAACACAACTAAGCGCCCTTAGAATGCATTTGGCAGAAAGTTTAGGCCTCCGCAATCCAAACGAATTTGCGCCGCTTTGGGTGTTGGATTTTCCTTTGTTGGAACTTGATGAAGAAACGGGAAGGTATCATGCCATGCACCACCCCTTTACTTCTCCTAAACCTGGACAAATGCAACTATTGGAAAAAGATCCTGGGGCCGTGAAGGCCAATGCATACGATATGGTCCTTAATGGAAATGAGATTGGCGGTGGATCCATTCGTATTCACGATAAGGAGATACAAAGTACAATGTTCAAACATTTAGGGTTTACGCCTGAAGAGGCGAAAGCACAATTCGGATTTCTAATGGATGCTTTTCAATTTGGGGCGCCTCCACATGGCGGTATTGCTTTCGGACTTGATAGATTGGTTTCCATTTTGGGAGGCCAAGAAACCATAAGGGACTTTATAGCCTTTCCCAAAAACAATAGTGGACGCGATGTCATGATTGACGCACCTGCCCCTATTGATGATGCCCAATTAAAAGAACTTCATTTGAAGATGGACATTCAATAGGCTCAAATTCAGTCTAATGGTGGGATTTTTTATACTTTTAACAGCATAAATAGCCCATATAAATGCCATTGGAAAAGAACGACTTGCTTAAACGCGTCTTGAAATGGAGATATAAAAACATCTCTAACAAGACCTTTATTCACTTAATGAGCATCATCGTTGGCCTACTGGCAGGTTTGGCGGCTGTAACCTTAAAAAACATTACTTATTTCATTGAAGCCTCGCTCGAAGAGGGCATATTGATATCTAACAATGGTTTGTATTTCATTCTTCCTATAATAGGCTTAACATTGGTGTATTTATACGTCAAGTATGTACACAAAGAAAAACTTCAACTAGGCATATCCTCCATCCTTTTTACGCTCTCCAAACGCAAAGGGCATATACACCCAAAACAGATTTATTCCCGCTTGATTACGGCACCTTTAACAGTTGGTTTTGGTGGATCTACAGGATTATTAGGGCCAGCCGTTGCAACCGGTGCAGCGATAAGTTCAAATATTGGTCGGCTATTGCATATCAATATCAAGACCCGATCGCTATTAATAGCTTGTGCGTCTACCGGGGCTATTGCTTCAATTTTTCAGTCCCCGATCGCCGCAATAATTTTTGCTGTAGAGGTATTTAGTTTGGACCTGACCATGTTATCAATGTTACCTCTTTTGTTTGCATCCATTTCAGGAGTATTGACTTCCTATTTCTTTTTGGGAAACGAAGTTCTTTTTAATTTTACGATTACCGAGAATTTTGAAATAAAGGACACTTTCTTCTATGTTCTTTTAGGGGTAGGCACTGCCATAGCTTCCATTTATTTTACTCGTATGTATTTTGGCATTACCAGCCTTTTCAAATATCTTAAAAGCCCTAAATATAAATTGCTAGTGGGTGGTTTGATAATTGGTATTATGCTCTATTTTATTCCCCCCTTATATGGTGAAGGTTTTGGTTTTATTAACAACCTATTGATTGGGGATCACATCAAGGCATTGGGTAAAACCCCATTTGATGGGTACATGGAAAATATCTGGATCGTAATTGCCCTTCTCTTCGGAATTACAATTTTTAAAGCAGTCGCCATGACAGCAACTTTAGCTGCAGGAGGGGGTGGAGGCACTTTTATTCCAACGATGGTCATGGGCAGTGCCCTAGGAAATGTGGTGGCCAAAGTCATCAACAATTCAGGACTTGGATTTGCTGTCTCGGAAAGTAATTTTACACTAATTGGAATGGCAGGTTTGATAGCAGGGGTGTTACATGCGCCGCTTACGGCTATATTCTTAATCGCCGAGATTACAGGTGGATATGCACTTTTTGTGCCTTTGATGATTACTGCCACCATCTCCTATTTACTAACAAAAAGTGTAATCGACTATAGTATATATACCCGTGAATTAGCAGAAAGCGGAGCGCTTCTCACACATGACAAGGACCAGACCGTATTGACTTTAATGCATCTAGACCATGTTATTGAGATGAACTTTAAAGTGGTTTCACCAGAAATGACCTTAGGGGAAATGCTCCACGAATCGGTTGCCAAATCAACTCGAAATATTTTTCCCGTAACTGACAAAAAGGGTACCTTGGTCGGTATAGTGCTGTTAGATGACATTCGAGAATTCATGTTTGACACCACACTATATAAAAGCACGCTGGTTGAAACATTTATGCACAGTGCTCCAGAGCATATATTTTATGAAACAGATTCTATGCAACAAGTCATGAAAAAATTCCAAGATAGTGGCGCATGGAACTTACCCGTTATCAAAAATGGCAAATACTTTGGATTCGTATCCAAATCCAAAATGCTGACCGCCTACCGTAGGGAGTTGATTAATTTTACGAAATAAACATGAAGTACTATTTTATTTTATTCATCGTATTGGCATCATTTGCCTCAATAATCTATGGCTTTTGGCTGCCAGAAGGAAGTCAAGCTTCTGCTGATAAATTCATAGGTGCGGGAACCGTTGGCTTGTTTCTAATTGCCATGCCCTTATTTCTGTTTATGGCCAGCAAGGGGAAAAAAATGAAAGATTACATGCTTACCGAGGAAAATATTAGAAAGATGCAAGGTAAGAGCAACGAAAAGCCTGAAAATCAGTAATTCTAGAAATTTTTAAATCGGATTTTTATTGATTTTGTCCAAAAAAACATAAATTAGTAGTACATAATTCACTACACTTTAATTTTATTGGAATGACCGGAACTGTAAAATTTTTTAATGGATCCAAAGGGTATGGGTTCATTACCAATGACATCACCAAAAAAGACATTTTTGTGCACGCAACGGCGTTGAACGGAACTGAACTTAAGGAAGGCGACAAAGTAGAATACGTGGAGGAGGAAGGAAGAAAGGGAATAGTAGCTGCACAAGTGCACGTTCTCAGATAAATCACATTTTATTTTGCTTGAAACTCAGACCTCGTGAAAACGGGGTTTTTTTATGACCTTGACAGGCCAATTTACCTTAATTGGATAAATACTAGTTCAAATTGCGTTTTTGAATAAAGAATCTTTTAAGAAGCTCTGAGGCCTCTTCCTCAAGTATGCCGCCTACAATTTTTGTTTTTGGGTGCAGTTTTGTCCCAATGGCACCACAACCCCTTTCTAAATCCTTCGCTCCATATACAATCCTTGAAATTTGACTCCAATACAATGCTCCAGCGCACATTTGACAGGGTTCAAGAGTTACATATAAGGTACAGTCATGCAAGTATTTACCCCCTAGGAAGTTTGCGGCCGCCGTTATGGCCTGCATTTCGGCATGTGCTGTAACATCATTTAGCCGTTCTGTTAAATTATGAGCCCTTGCGATGATGCGGCCTTGAACAACAATTAAAGCCCCAATAGGCACCTCCCCTTTTTCAAAGGCGGTTTCGGCCTCTTGCAATGCCCTTTTCATAAAATAATTGTCATCAAATGGTAGGACCATAAAGTCAAAAATACACTTTTAGGACATTATTCCGCAATCCATTTAGTGCGATTTTGACGTACTTTTGCCTGACGACATGAAATATCTCGACAAAATAGATTCCCCTAGGGAGCTTCGCCGATTGAAGACCACTGAGTTACCAATACTTGCCAAGGAACTTCGGGATTTTATTATTGACATAGTAGCGACAAAAGAAGGACATTTGGGGGCAAGCCTTGGAGTAGTGGAACTAACAATTGCACTTCACTACATTTTTGATACACCCAATGATAAATTGGTATGGGATGTAGGTCACCAGGCCTATGGCCATAAAATATTGACCGGCCGTAAGGAAATCTTTGAAACGAATCGTCAACTTGGGGGTATTAGCGGATTTCCAAAAAGAAGTGAAAGCGAATATGATACTTTTGGAACGGGCCATAGTTCTACTTCCATCTCGGCGGTATTGGGAATGGCCATTTCCGCACAGTTAAACGGAAATTTCGAGCGACAGCACATTGCCGTAATAGGTGATGCCTCGATTGCCAGTGGTATGGCATTTGAAGGCCTTAACCATGCAGGAGTTGCCGATACCAATATCCTTATCATTCTTAATGACAATGCCATTGGGATAGACCCCAGTGTGGGAGCGTTAAAAAAATACCTGACGAATGTAAAGAAGGGAATAGCTAAAGAAGAAAATATTTTTGAGTGTCTAAATTTTGATTATTCCGGCCCAATTGACGGGCACAATCTTGAAGTCTTGCTAACCGAACTTAGAAGATTGAAAGAAGTCAACGGCCCCAAACTTTTGCATGTCATTACCACAAAGGGCAAAGGGTTGCAAAAAGCAGAAGAAAACCAGGTGGCATATCATGCTCCGGGGAAATTTGACAAAAAGACCGGAGAACTACAGCCAAAACAAACCTTGGGCCAACCACCAAAATACCAAGATGTTTTTGGCCTTACGCTTTTGGAATTGGCAAGAAACAATAAGAAAATAATTGGCATTACCCCTGCCATGCCCACAGGCAGTTCCCTTAAATTTATGATGGACGAGATTCCGGAACGGGCCTTTGATGTAGGTATTGCCGAACAACACTCAGTGACAATGGCAGCGGGAATGGCTGCCGATGGGCTTATTCCTTTTTGCAATATCTACTCCACTTTTTTACAACGCGCCTATGATCAGGTTATCCACGATGTCGCGATTCAAAATCTGCCTGTAATCTTTTGTCTGGATCGTGCAGGAATAGTAGGCCAAGATGGTGCCACCCATCACGGAATTTATGACCTTGCATACTTGCGTTGTATTCCTAACCTCCATATTTTTGCACCTTTAAATGAGAAAGAGCTACGGGACATCATGTACACAGCGCAACTGGGATTGAAAAAGCCAATCGCGATTAGATATCCAAGAGGCACCGCTACCACCACTCACTGGAGGTCTCCTTTTGAAAAAATTGAAATCGGTAAAGCTCAAGAGCTGAGAAGTGGAACAAAATTGGCCATTTTGACTGTAGGCCATATTGGTAATGTGGTTTCAAATATTATTGATTCCTTGGAGGAACAGTCACAAATTGGCCATTATAATATGCGATTTGTAAAGCCTCTTGATGTAATTACCCTTAAGTATGTTTTCCTTAAATACCCTCATATTATAACGGTCGAGGATGGTGGCAAAATAGGGGGATTTGGAAGTGCGGTTCTTGAATATGCCAATTTTGTAAGGGCTACCAATTCAATTGATGTTCTCGGCATTGATGATGTTTTCATTGAACATGGTACGGTCAAAGAATTGCATGAAATTGCCAAAATCGATTCCGATTCCATAAAAACCCATATAATTTCTGTACTAAATACCTATTAGCATGGCCAAAAAAACTTGTTTGCTTATTCTTTCATTCCTAGCTTTTTACCCTATTTTTTCTCAAGATACCATACCGAAAGGTCGTGAAGTTGATTCCATTTATAGGGATACAACGGCAATTGATACGGCGGTTGTTGATACCGTGGTGATAAGAAGGTTGCAAGAGCGGATAAAAAATTCAAAAAAAGGTGTGACTTTGAATACCTCAGTTATTTCTTTTAAAAAAACAAAACCATTGGACAAGGGTTATAAAAAATTCACGGTTCCCTCCTTTTGGCAAAGCATTAACCTATTAGGCCTCAATTTTAGCGAAGTAGCCTTTGTCAATTGGAACGCCGGCGGAAATAACTCGGTATCCGCACTTGCCAATGCACGATTTGAGAGAAATTATAAGTTTAGATATATTCAATGGGAGAACTCCATGGAGCTTCGGTACGGACTAAATGCGCAGGACAATCAAAAACTGCGTAAGACGGATGATGCACTTAGGTTAGCCTCTACGCTTGGATATCGTAGGGATACCATTAGTAATTGGTACTATTCCGTAAAAGCAAATTTTAATACCCAATTCTCAAATGGTTACAAATATCCCGACAGGACAACTCCTATTTCCCGGTTAATGTCACCTGGATATACATTCCTTGGAGCGGGTACTTCCTATATTTCAGAAGGCCGAAGATTCAATTTATACATCTCCCCCGTGACGCAAAAAGCAACATTTGTCCTAGATCAAGATTTGGCAGATAAAGGGACATTTGGTGTAGAGAAGGCGGTACTTGATGCAGAAGGCAATGTCATAACACCAGGAAAACATGTATTCCTGGAGCTTGGTTTTTTGATCTCCAACAACTGGGAGACCCAAGTGTATAAAAATATGGCCCTAAAACATCGGTTGAATCTTTACACCGATTATCTCAGGAAATTTGGAAATATAGACGTGGACTGGGAACTAAATCTGGATCTTCGGGTCAATGAATTTATTGTTACGACTATTGGCACCCATTTAATATATGATGATGACATCCTATTTGACCCTATAAAAAATGATGCTGGTATTGTAGTGAATGATGGGGTCCCAAAAATTCAGTTTAAACAATTATTGGGAGTAGGTGTTTCCTATAATTTCTAAAAAAATTAAACCTTAGATTTCGATCCCCTTTATTTTTTTATGCAAAAGGATGGCCGCACTATCTGACAAACTTGCGACATAGCAAGAAGTATTCAGCAAGATATTGTAAAGGGAGCCATCGGTATTTCTGTAACCCTCTGGTAGAATCCGAAGTATTAACATATCATAGTTTGATGCCTTATTCTGTTTCTTTCTAATAAGGGCCGGCGCAAAGACATCCAAAATATCGGATATAACCTTATATCCCGCAATTTCCTTCTCAATTACTTCTTGCGAATTATATATTTTAGTTACACTTAGGTCAATTATGTCACGAATTTGTGCCTTATAAGTACTTTTATCCATCAGGGAAACATCAAAGGAACCTTCCAATATTTTGTCCTCGTTGGCAATGAAAATGGCTATGGCATCCGTAATAAGTGTATTTATGGCCAAGGCTCGTAAATAACTTAGCCTGTCTGCCTTATAGGCAAGCGAATTGTATTTCTTTGAATTAATACTGTTCTTGACCAGGTTTATCAAATACTCAAGGGCATACTCTTCAGAAATAAGTCCTAGGTTTATTCCATCCTCAAAATCAATTATGGTATAACAAATATCATCTGCAGCTTCTACCAAAAAGGTAAGAGGATGTCTCGCAAACGAAATATCATTGCCATTTCGTGTGGCCAAAAGTCCCAGTTCCAGGGCAACTTCCTTAAAAAAATCCTTTTCAGTCTGAAAGAAACCGAATTTTTTGTCCGCAATATGCTTAGTTGGCCGTTTAGGGAGCGATTCCTTAGGGTATTTCATAAATGCTCCAAGCGTAGCATAACTGAGCCTTAGGCCGCCGGCCATACCCTCACGCGATTCGCTGAGAAGCCTAAACCCGTTTGCATTCCCTTCAAAATCAATAATATCCTGGTATTCTTTAGCGGATAGGGCAGGTTGATAAACCTTGCCGTTCCCATTTTTAAAATATTCACCAATGGCCTGCTCCCCACTATGGCCAAAAGGAGGGTTGCCTATGTCATGGGCTAAGGCGGCGGCGGCCACTATTGCACCAAAGTCATTAAATTGATAACCATGCACCTCGTCCAGATATGGGTGCTTCTCGAGTATTTTTTTGCCTGCAATACGCCCTAGGCTTCTCCCCACCACCGATACCTCAAGACTATGTGTCAATCTTGTGTGTACAAAATCCTTTTTTGAAAGCGGTACAACCTGTGTCTTGTCCTGCAAGCTTCGAAAGGCCGAAGAAAAAATAATTCGGTCATAATCAACTTCAAATCCCAACCGAGTCTCATCCTGCTCTTTTCGAAGTCTTTTATGGGTATCACCGAAGCGTTTAAGAGATAATAATTGTTCCCAGTTCATTTCATTAAAATATGTTGCAAGATACATTTTTTGGATTTTAACATTGGGAATCCGGATCAACAAGAGACTCCAATTTAGTAACCTTTAAAATACTTTTTTTTAATCTGCGATTAACCGTAACTTAACCTTGGAAGATTTTCTTTGTACAAGAAATCTGTGCTTAATGAAAAAAGTTTTTCTTTTAATTTCCTTGTTTTCGGTTTTGGGGCTCTTCTCCCAAGATTTGGGAATGGTAAAAGGGAATGTTATTGATTTAGAAGCTAACAACGAACCTATTTTGTTTGCAAATATTACCATAAAAAACACAGCCTTAAAGACCAGGACCAATTTGAATGGCAATTTTGAAATTAAAGATGTAACACCTGGGACTTATATTTTGGAAATAAGTTTTTTGGGATATGAAACCGCAGAAATTCCCTTGGAAATCAAGGAAAATGAAATTACCGAAATTCATAAAGGATTAGTTGCAAAATCCATTTCTATGTTAGGCCTAAGTGCATCAATAGATCCAAAGGATCAAGGGGAAGCGTTTTTTGCCAATCCCGATTAAGGGGGCAAGGTACCTAATAGTACAATGAGCATACTTTTCCGAAATGGAGCTAGGACTATTTTATTACTTCCCATTTTGAAAAATTATAAATAAGTAGGATTTCTTACGGATATTAGTTTTTGTCGACTATTTTTCAGAGATCCGGAGGCTACCTGATAAAGGTGGCCTCTTTTGTTCATATAAACCCTAAGATATAACGTTTCGGAAACATTAGTTTAACATTGGTGTTGGTTCTTTGCAGCGACAAAAGCTAATTCCAAAATGAAAATCAAGCATTTCATTACAATGCTAATTCTTCCCATCACATTCATTTCTCACGGACAGGAAAATAACACCCCCACATTTGGAAAAGGCATTTTCAATCTAATTGGCAAGGATAGTACTTGGAGCATGAATATTGCTGCCAGAATGCAATTTTTAGGCATCTACACGTGGGAAAAAAAAACAGAAGGTGGCTTGGTAAATCCTCAATCAAATTTTTTGGTTCGAAGAGCACGGCTCAAATTTGATGGGTATGCCCATTCTCCGAAACTTCGATATAAGTTGGAACTGGGACTGTCAAATCGAGATATTTCGGGCTCATCTGCGTTTACGGGCGATGCTTCCAATTATATTTTAGACGCAGTTGTTATGTGGAATTTTTACCGCAATTTTGAACTTTGGATAGGGCAAACAAAGTTGCCTGGAAATATTGAAAGGGTGATTTCATCGGGAAATTTGCAGCAAGTGGACCGATCTATTTTGAACAGTGGTTTTAACATTGATCGAGATATGGGAATTCAAGTACGCCACTATTTTAATCTTTCCGAGAATTTCGTAGTAAGAGAAAAATTCGCCATTTCCCAAGGTGAAGGCAGAAACATAACCACTGGAAACTTAGGAGGATACCAATATACTACCCGAATTGAAGTTTTGCCACTAGGAGAATTTAGCAGTGAAGGAGAATACAGCGGAAGTGATTTAAAAAGAGAACAAAGCCCAAAATTAATGATTGCAGCAACTTATGACATTAACCAAAATGCCGTTAAGAATAGAAGTAATCAAGGCTCTTATATGACCAACGATATTGGCTTTTATGAAACCAACATCAACACAATATTTGTAGATGCCATGTTCAAATACCAAGGTTTTTCATTAATGGGGGAATATGTCAATAGAGATGCCAGGAATCCCATCGCAAGAAATTCAGATGGGACCGAAACCGGTGATGTGGTTCAAATAGGTAATGGTATAAATCTACAGTCAGGCTATCTTTTCCTTAGCAAATGGGAAGTTTCCGGGAGGTACACAAACACTAGTTCCTATCAAAATATAACAGGAAATAACCCAGAGACGCAATATACAATGGGACTCTCAAAATATATTGTGGGGCATAAACTCAAAGTACAGACCGACCTTAGTTATTTATCGGTTAATGGTGGAACCGATGAATTTATGTTTCGTCTACAATTGGACGTTCATTTCTAAATTAGAAATAACCTTAACATAACATTGTAGTTGACGCGTTTACAGATATTTGCAAACTTATTTTTACAGAGATTATGGATAATATTTACCTTTTAATGATAATTGCTTTGGCCGTTTTGGCTGTGGCAGATTTGGTGGTAGGCGTAAGTAATGATGCAGTGAATTTTTTAAATTCTGCGATAGGCTCCAAAGCCGTTTCCTTTAAGACAATCATGATTGTAGCCAGTTTGGGAATTGCCATTGGCGCAATTTTTTCCAGTGGCATGATGGAAGTTGCCCGAAAAGGGATTTTCAATCCAGGGGAATTCATGTTCGATGAGATTATGTTCATTTTCATGGCCGTAATGATTACGGATATTTTGTTGTTGGACTTCTTTAATACCGTAGGCATGCCAACATCAACTACCGTTTCGATAGTTTTTGAACTTTTGGGCGCCGCTGTTGCCATGGCAGCCATAAAGGTAATGGCAGATGGGGTTAGCTTTACAGAAATTTCCAAATATATAAATGGCGAAAACGCTACCGACATTGTTTCGAGTATTTTACTTTCGGTCATACTTTCTTTTTCAGTTGGTGCACTTGTTCAGTTTATTTCCCGTTTACTTCTTACTTTCGAATTCCAAAAAAAGGCAGATTGGATCGGTGCCCTTTTTGGAAGCCTTGCCTTAACTGCCATCACCTATTTTATTTTGATCAAGGGTCTCAAGGGCGCAACATTTTTGAGTGATGCCGCGTCGGCATTTATACATGACAATTCTACAAATATTATAATCGGATCATTGCTTACTTGGTTCCTTTTGTCATATACGACCATAGCCCTGCTTAAATACAGCATTTACAAATTGGTAATTATTGTTGGGACGTTTTCACTTGCCCTAGCATTTGCTGGTAATGATTTGGTCAATTTTATAGGTGTACCTATTGCTGCATGGCAATCTTATGAAGCATGGCAAGCTTCAGGCATCGCTGCCTCAAATTTTGGGATGTCCGTACTGGCCGAAAAAGTTCCTACCCCAACCCTCCTGCTATTTATTTCCGGTATTATAATGGTCTTAACCTTATGGTTGTCAAAAAAAGCAAGGCATGTCACGGAGACAGAAATAAATCTTTCTCGAGAAGGGGAGGCCAAGGAGCGTTTTCAGCCCAACTTTTTGTCCAGAGGCATTGTTAGGCTGGCAATGGGAATTTCAAATGCTACTTCCTCCATGATACCTGAATCGCTCAAGGTAAAAATGGAGACTCAATTTCATAAACCCTCTATTTCGCTCGCAAAAGAAAAATCATATCAAATGCCTGCTTTCGATATGGTCAGGGCTGCAGTAAATCTGATGGTTGCGGGAATCCTAATTTCAATTGCAACATCTTATAAGCTACCACTATCAACTACTTATGTAACTTTTATGGTTGCCATGGGCACCTCATTGGCAGACAGGGCGTGGGGTGCTGAAAGTGCCGTTTACAGGGTGGCTGGCGTGCTCAATGTGATTGGCGGGTGGTTCGGAACGGCACTTGTGGCGTTCGCTGCATCGGCAATTATTTTGACCCTAATTAGTTTTGGTAAAGGTGCCGCGATTGGAATACTATTATTTGCGGCAGTATTGTTGTTAGTCAGGAACTATATTTCCTATAGCAGAAAATCCAGGGCTATAAAAGCCGAAGATTCTTTGAACAAGGCGGAAAGCAGTTCTATTCAAGGCGTAATAGTCGAAACTGCCAAAAACATTGCCAATGTCATCAAACGAACCAATAAAATATATTCAAACTCCATAAATGGTCTTTCAAAACAAGACCTTGCACTACTCAAAAAGAATAAGAAACAAGGAGATAAATTATCAGAAGAAATTGAAGATCTTCGAGACCATACTTTTTATTTCATCAAGAATTTAGATGAAGCGCATATTGGCGCAAGTAATTTTTATTTAAACGTGATGGGCTTTTTGACCGATATATCCCAATCCCTAGAGTATATTGGTAAAGTAAGCCATAAACATGTTAATAATAATCATAAAAAATTAAAGTACAACCAGATCAAGGAATTAAAAGAAATCGACCTGAAACTTGAAGAAATATTCAATAAAACCCAAAAGGCATTTGAAGAACACTCTTTTGAACAGATAGGGGTCATTTTAAATGAAAAGCAAGCACTATATAATCTTCTTTCCCAAAAGATTGAAAAACAGGTCACAAGAACTCGTACTGAGGAATCCAGTCCTAAGAATACCACATTATATTTTTCAATTCTCTTGGAAACTAAAGATTTAATGACGGCAACAATGGACCTTCTTGAAATTTATTACAAAGAACATGATGGTTCAATTGAACCTCCAAAATTAGATTCCAAATAGGTAATTTATAAGACAATATTAGGTATCTTGACATTTATAATCGTTTAACCATGTTAAGATGCCTCGTTTTTCTTATTTGTTTTTTGGCCTGTTTCAATATTGAAGCACAAAAAATTGCCGGTCAAGAACTACTTAATAAGGCTATTGCATATCATGACCCGAACAATGTGTGGCCAACTTTTAAGGGGCAGCTTGACATTACAATGAAAAGCCCAGAAGGCAAGGAACGGGCAAGTGCAATTCAATTGGATTTGCCAAAAAAGTATTTTGAGCTTACATCTTCACAAGATGGGAATACCACAACCCAAATTCTGGATAAAGGGGAATGCAAGCTTTTACTTAATGGAAAGACGGAGCTCACGGATGAAGATATCAAAACACATAAATTAGACTGTGATAGAGTTAGGTCAATGAAAAACTACTATACCTATCTTTATGGCCTACCGATGAAATTAAAAGATCCCGGTGCCCTTATTTCACCTGAAGTACAACTTAAGTCATTTAATGGTAAGGAATACCTTGTTCTCAATGTAAAATATGAAGAAGGAGTAGGTAAAGATTCCTGGTATTTCTATTTTGACCCAAAAACCTTTGCCATGGAAGTGTATCAGTTCTTTCATGATGAACGTACAAATGATGGCGAATATATTGTACTCTCAGGACTTGAAAATGGCATGGGAATTAAAATACCCAAGACCCGGGCCTGGTATTATAATAAGGATGATACATACCTTGGAACCGATGTTTTGACAAAAGTCTCTACTTTCTAAGATTACATGGAATTTTTTCCATGTTTGGATGGAAGGTCAACCAAAAATAAGAAGATAACCAACAGACCAAATGACATGCGCAATTTAAATATCTCCAAAGCTATATTGCTTATTCTTTCGTTAATTTTCGGCATTGCCGGGACAAGGGCCCAAGACAGTCTATTGCTCAAAGATTATGACCCCATATCCGTTTTCAATGTGCCTAAAACCACTATTGCAAAAGCAAAATACCCCATAATAGATTTCCACTCCCATCCTGATCCAAAAACCAAGGAAGATATTAAAACCTGGGTACGCACAATGAAAGAAGCAGGTGTTGAAAAATCAATTCTGCTCACATATGCTACGGGCAAATCGTTTGACAGCATTTATGACCTGTATTCCCAATACAAGGTTTTTGATATCTGGTGCGGATTTGATTATACAGGGTATAACGAAAAAGGATGGAGTAAAAAAGCTATAAAAGAATTGGAAAGATGTTTTGCCAAAGGTGCCAAAGGAATTGGTGAGCTTGGGGATAAAGGTGAGGGTCTATTTTATTCGCACCCTAGCGCCGCTTATGGCATGCACATAGACGATGAGAGAATGCAACCGTTACTAAGGCGCTGTGGAGAATTGGGAATGCCCATTAGCGTTCATGTGGCTGATCCTTATTGGATGTATTTGCCAATGGACGAACACAATGACGGACTGATGAACGCCTTTAAATGGAAAATAGACGTCGCAAATAAAAACATTCTTTTGCACGGTGAACTGATCATAACTTTGGAAAATGCAGTAAAAGCCAATCCAGGAACCACATTTATTGCTTGCCATTTGGCCAATTGCAGCCATGACCTTTCCATCCTTGGCAATCTCTTTGATACCTATCCCAATTTGTATGCCGATTTTGGCGCTCGCTTTGCGGAAATTGCTCCGGTTCCCAGAAGAACCAAGGCCTTTTTTGAAAAATATCAAGACCGTTTGGTATACGGTACCGATATGGGATCGGATCCATCCATGTATCAAACCACATTTCGTATTCTCGAAAGTGAAGATGAACATTTTTATGAAAAAGAACGGTTTTCGTACCATTGGCCACTGAACGGATTGGGCCTTAGTGATGAAACCTTGCAGAAAATTTACAATGAAAACGGGCGTAAAATCCTAAAATAAGTGGTTGACGCGTTAGGTTACCTATAAAAGTTCATCTCATCCATATACTTCCAGACCGCATCGGGCAGCATGGGTCTTATATTCTTGCCGGCCTTATGCCCTTTTCTTATGAAGGTCGATGAAATTTCCATAATTGGGGCATTCACTTTATGGATTTTTGGATGGTTGTTGAATTGCCCATTAATTTCATCTTCCGAAATTCTAGGATATACAAATAGGTCATGATTTTCAAGGATGACCTCGAAATTTTTCCATTTATGGAAGCCTGTCAAATTATCTTCCCCCATTATTAGGGAAAACAAATGGTCCTTTTCATAAATCTCGTTCAGATGCGCAAGGGTATGGACCGTGTAATTGGGTTGTGGTAAATCAAACTCAACTTTGCTGGGTTTCAGTTTTGGGAAATCCTTGGTGGCCTCGAAAACCATTTGATATCTGTGGTAGTTGTCCAATAGGGTATTTTTAACCTTAAATGGACTTTGGGGCGTTACCATGAACCATACTTCATCAAGTTCGGAGAACTCCACCATGTGGTTGGCGATCACCATATGGCCTATATGAATGGGATTAAAAGTCCCAAAGTAAAGACCCACCTTTTTCATTTGTAATTAGTTTTTTGGTCCATCTTCCTCGAAATCGGAGGAAATAAAATCCTTGACCAATTGATGCGCTTCCTTAAGGGCGGTATCCAGATCATAGTTCTTTATGACCTTATCAAACTGGGGCGCCGTGGCAAGCTCTATGGAAGCTTTTGCGATACGCATATTGATCTTGTCATCACTTTCCGTACTTCGCTTTTTTAATCGGATCTTCAATTCATCTACGCTCGGAGGTTTCACAAAGACAGCTAAAGTCTCTTTAGGGAATTTCTTTTTTATTCGTAAGCCACCAACAACATCAATATCGAAAATTACGTTTTTACCTTCAGCCCAAAGTCGGTCTACCTCACTCTTCAATGTGCCATAAAAATTATCGCGATATACCTCTTCCCACTCCAGAAAATCATCGTTCTTTATGTGCTTCTTGAACTCTGAAACCGTCATAAAATAATAATGTTCCCCATTTTTTTCTTTTCCCCTTCTCGGTCTGGACGCGGCAGAAACTGAAAAAGCAAGGTTCAACTCTGGCTGATCCAATAAATAGCGCACAATGGTTGTTTTGCCACTACCTGATGGTGCCGAAAATATAATTAGTTTACCACCTTTCATTATAGAACGTTCAGCATTTGTTCCTTAATTTTTTCAAGCTCGTCCTTCATCTGCACTACGAGTTGTTGCATAGGCGCATAATTGGCCTTTGACCCAATGGTATTGATCTCACGTCCAATCTCCTGCGTAATGAATCCCAATTTCTTACCATTGGAGTCCGCTGACTTTAACGTCTTGGCAAAATAATCCAAGTGATTGGTCAACCGCACTTTTTCCTCTGTAATATCATACTTTTCCAAATAGTAGATCAGTTCCTGTTCAAAACGGTTGGCATCCACCTCTGCCTTGATGTCCTTAACAGCTTTTTCAAGGCGTTCCCGAATGGTTGCCGTTCTCTCCGGATCCATCAGCAGCACTTTTTCCAAAAGACCCTCGAGCACCTTGATACGATCTAGGAAGTCCCTTTCAAGAACCTGGCCCTCCTCGGATCTGAACTTATTGATCTCAATCAAAGCTTCCTTCAATGCCAGCAGAATTTGATTGTACTCTTCTTCATCTATATCCTCGCGTTCTGTTTTCATAACATCTGGCATGCGCAATGCCATTTCCAACAAACGTAAATCGTCACCATCGGCAATCGACTTCAATTGCTTCATATATTGACGTACCATACCCTCATTCACCATTACCGAAGTCTCATCTCCCGTAAGTTCTATAAATAGACCAAAATCTATTTTACCCCTTTCAAGGGAGTAGGCAATTATTTTCCGGAGTTCAAGTTCCTTTTCACGATAAGCCGAAGGCATTCTCGCATTGAGATCTAAACTTTTGCTGTTAAGGGATTTAAGCTCTACGGTTATTTTCTTTGTAGGAAGTTGAACAACGTGCTTCCCAAATCCGGTCATGGATTGGATCATAAACTGGTTTTGATTTGATGCAAAGATACTCAAAATTAAAGTTGAATTTTGGGTGCCGATCTTGATCAAACCTTGCATCCAATTGAATTTCACACCAATTTATTCCAAAACCTATACCAATTAGCATAGTGAATAGAACTATTATGGGAGCATAATTCGGGGAAAGACAATAGCGAACGCACCCAACGGAAAGTGGAATTATTCCCAAATAAATGAACATTTAGCACCAATAGAATTGGAATAATCCCATATCTCCTGATTGCCCATACTTCTTCCCGTCCTATACCCGTAAAAGTGATTGCGCTTTTTTGGCGGAAATTGCCTCCATACCAATCCCAAAAAGGAATACCAAACTTGTGATGGTTGCTCCTAAAAAAGCTCCCATCCCACAATGCTATAGTTCTCTGACCCAAATATTTCTGTAGCTCACTCGGCTGTCATCCCCGTGGTCTTGAAGCATCAAAGGCCCTTTGCCATGAGCCGGATTCTTAGGCCAGCCTATATAAGGGGTTGTTCCCTTAATTTCAGTATTGTCTTGAATGACCACCCCGTTGTGAATTACAGTAAGTGTACCCGACTTTATTTTTCCGCCATCGCTATTGAATTCAGGTGCATGAAAAATGATGTCATACACGTTCCATTCGCCCGTTGGAACGGATGCCATGGCCAAAGGTGGGCCTTGTTTGTAAATAGTGCCTACTTGACCGTTCACATACGTATCGTTGTCATTGTTATCCAACACTTGGACTTCATAAATTCCGTCAAAGAAAATGCCACTATTTCCCCTATTTTGGCCCTCTCTTTGAACCGGAAGTGGCGATCGCCATTCAATATGCAATTGAATATCACCAAAATTCTGTTTGGTCTGTATGTTTCCTGTCTTATCATTGACCGTCATACTTCCGTCTTTGTTCAAATGCCATTTTACGGCCGTGCTATCTGCCGAAGATATCCAACCATCAAAGTTGGTTCCATCAAAAAGCACAATGGCGTCACTAGGAGGGCTTCCCAATTTCCCTGGTTTCACAACGGGAACCTTGGGTTCATAATATTCCGTAGCTTCTGGCTCGGTGGGCTCTAGACCCGAATATTCTTCGTAAGTAATTACATTATCAACTTCTTGCACCGGTTTGACACTTTCTATTGATTCCTCCTTAATTTTCTCCTTACATGAGAAAATTAGCATTGCTAGAATTATGAAATATACTTTTTTCATTTTGGCTTGCTTGATTATTTATATTGAATTACTACAATTCCTTAATCTTGATATTTCTTAAAGAAACGACGTCACCATGGTCTTGAAGGGCAATTTTACCTGTTTTGAATTTTGCAAAACCATCCCATCCATCAAATTTGGAACCTTTCAACAATGCATCCAGTTCCGCACCGGTAACCGGAAATTTCGCCACTTCTACTCCGTTCAGAACTGAACTTCCTTCATTTTTACCATAATCGACCGTAATTACGCAAGTATTCCATTCCCCAACAGGTTTAGTTGCATCTTGGGATGGCGATACCAAGTCATACAAAGCTCCGGCTTGGTGGGTTGTCCCGTTTTTGGCATCTGGGTGCTTCTCATTATCCAATATCTGTATTTCCAATCCTGTTTTATAGGGTTCATCATATTTTTCATCCTCGCTTACTCCCCATATAATTCCGCTGTTACCACCTTCTGAAATTTTCCAATCCAGCGATAGCACAAAACTGGTATAGTCTTTTTTGGTCACTAAATTAAAAGACTTTCTGCCTTTTCCATCGGGATTTTCCCTTTCTTCGGCAGTGGGTGGGGTAAACACCAAAACACCACCATTCTCTTGCCAAAACTTTGGTACTTCGCCTCCTTTAAAAGCTTGCCAATTATTTATAGTCAACTCTTCCCAACTATCTTCTGAAGGTGCGTCCATGCCAGCTTCCGTAAGGGAATTATCGGGTTCAACCATGACTTCCTTTGCCTTTTCCTTACAGGCCAAGGCCCCTAAAACTAAAATTGTACTTACAAATAATTTCTTCATTTTCATTTTTAATTATACTGTTTATAATCCTAATATTTTCTTCAATACAACTTTATCAACTGCTGCCCCTGCAAAATCATCAAAAGTTTTCTCAGTAGCCTCTATTATATGGTCCTGAATAAATTTGGCACCTTCCCTTGCCCCTTGCTCCGGACTTTTAATGCAACATTCCCATTCCATAACTGCCCATACATCACAACCATATTGCGTGAGTTTTGAGAAAATGGTCTTAAAATCTATTTGGCCATCGCCCAGCGATCGGTATCTACCTGCTCTATTGCCCCAATCATTATAACCACCAAATGCCCCTTTTTTGCCAGTTGGGTTAAACTCGGAATCCTTTACATGAAAAGATTTGATAAACTGGTGATAATGGTCAATGTATTCCACATAATCCAATTGCTGGAGCACAAAATGACTAGGGTCGTACAGAATGTTCACGCGCTTGTGATTTCCCGTGGCTGCAAGAAAACGCTCAAAAGTATCCCCATCGTGCAAATCCTCGCCTGGGTGTATTTCATAGCAGACATCAACACCTTCCTTATCAAAATGGTCCAAGATCGGCATCCAACGCTTGGCCAATTCTTCAAAACCCATCTCTACCAATCCGGCAGGTCTTTGCGGCCAAGGGTGCATCGTATGCCAGAGTAAAGATCCCGAAAAGGTGGCGTGTGCCTTAAGTCCCAATCGCCGGCTCGCAGTAGCCGCTTTTTTAACAATATCAACAGCCCATTCAGTTCGTGCCTTTGGATTGTTCTTGACCCTATCCGGTGCAAAATTATCGAACATAAGATCATAAGCGGGATGCACCGCAACCAACTGCCCTTGCAAATGCGTCGATAGTTCCGTGATTTCCAATCCGTATGAATTAATTTTTCCCTTCAATTCATCACAATAGGTTTGACTTTCCGCTGCTTTGTCCAAGTCGATCAAGAAATTCTCCCAAGTCGGAATTTGAATCCCCTTGTAACCCAAATCGGATGCCCATTTGCACATTCCATCCAAAGAGTTGAACGGTGCCTTACCATCCACAAACTGTGCTAAAAATACTGCTGGCCCTTTGATTGTCTTCATTTTGATTTTTTGCTAAGAGTAATTGAAAATAACGTTTGTTATGATTTAGGATATAAATCCTATATTTAAAGCTTGTATCACTTGGCTACAAAAGTGAAGTTATAAATATAGGAAAAGCATCAGAATTAAAACAAGAAATATAGAATGAATCCGAACGAAATGTTTGATGCCATTGTGGTAGGTACTGGTATTAGCGGTGGTTGGGCGGCTAAAGAACTTTGTGAAAAAGGTTTAAAGACTTTGGTTTTGGAAAGGGGCCGAATGGTAAAACATATTGAGGACTACCCTACCATGAACGATGACCCCTGGGACTATCCATTAAAGGGTCAACTATCAAAATCGGACAAGGAAAAATACCATATTCAAAGAAAATTAAATTGGGCCCCTGATGATGGCAACAAACATTTCTTTGTCAACGATTTGGAACATCCCTATGTTCAGACCAAGCGTTTTGATTGGATTCGCGGATATCAAGTAGGTGGGCGTTCCCTGACTTGGGGCAGACAGAGTTACAGGTGGAGCGATATTGATTTTGAAGCTAATAAGAAAGAAGGTATCGGTATAGACTGGCCTGTTAGGTACAAGGATATATCACCTTGGTATGACAAGGTTGAACAATATATAGGTGTCAGTGGTCAGAATTTGGGATTGAAGCAATTACCTGATGGTAGGTTTCAACCACCAATGAAATTGAACTGTGTAGAGGAAGACTTTCAAAGATCAATTGGCGAGAAATTTGATGACGGCCGTTTGGTTACCATTGGTCGCACTGCGCATATAACAGATCCAAATGCGGACTTTGAAGGTCGCGGAGTGTGCCAAAATCGTGATCGATGCTGGAGAGGTTGCCCTTTTGGAGGGTATTTTAGCAGCAATTCATCTACATTGCCCGCGGCTGAAAGAACCGGGAATATGACTTTACGCCCCAATTCAATTGTTTACGAGGTCATTTATGATGATCTCACAAAAAAAGCCACGGGAGTTTCGATTATAGACTCGGAAACAAATGAAAAAATAGTTTTTAAGGCCAAGGTTATCTTTCTTTGCGCATCGGCAATGGCTTCAGTTGGCATTCTTATGCAATCAAAGAGCGAGCGCTTCCCCAATGGCCTTGGAAATGATTCGGACGCCTTGGGCAGGGGAATAATGGACCATCATTATAAATTGGGGGCTACCGCCAAAGTTGATGGGTATTTGGACAAGTACTATAAGGGTCGTAGGGCCAATGGTTTTTATATTCCCAGATTTGTAAATTTGGACGAAAAGACCAAGCGCGATGGATATATAAGGGGATTTGGTTTCCAAGGGACGGCGAGTCGGGGAGATTGGTCGGAAGCCATTGGGGAATTGGGATATGGAAAAGATCTCAAAGAGAGCATTCTGAAACCAGGTCATTGGACCATTGGCGCTACCGGATTTGGGGAGTTTCTGCCCTATGACGATAACAGGGTTACTCTTAGCCCTACGGAGAAAGATAAATGGGGGCTTCCGCAATTGGCATTTGATGTGGAGTTCAAAGAGAACGAGTTGAACATGCGCGAGGATATCAAAAAAGTAATCGTCGAAATGTTCAAAGCTGCTGGGTTTAAAGATGTCCGGTCTTATGAAGAATCTTCAGGACCAGGGCTAGGAATACATGAAATGGGGGGTGCACGTATGGGGCATGACCCCAAGACCTCAATCCTCAATAAAAATAACCAAGTTCATTTGGCGCCTAATGTGTATGTAACCGACGGTGCCTTTATGACCTCTTCAAATTGTGTGAATCCGTCATTGACGTACATGGCCTTTACGGCAAGAGCCGCGAACCATGCCTCCCAACAATTCAAAGCGGGCAAATTTTCATAATACCCTTATAGAAATAATAAATGGATTCTACCGTTAGTGTTAAATATTAGACCAATATAGAATGGACAATGCTTCAGCCCGCAACATGTGGGGAGATTATTTGGATAAACACCTCGAAGATGCGTTCGTGGAGGTACCTAAAACACTACATTTCTTTGATAATGAAAAGGAAGCCAATGAATGTGTGAATTTGGTCTTAAAAGGTGTGAAAAAAACAATCTCCCTATCACTTCTAGGATTACAAAATAGAAATGAAAGACTACCAAGGATTGGCGATTTTTTGATCGTAACCAATTGGGAAGGGAAGGCGCAGTGCATTGTAAAAACCGTAAAAGTGAAATTGAAGCCTTTTTTTAGCATTGATCAGGAATATGCAAGATTAACAGGTGAAAGCGACCTATCACTTAAACATTGGAAAGAAAAACATTGGAACTATTTTGAGCGGGAACTCGGATCTTTTGGACGGGTTCCTAGGGAAAGCATGATTGTCGTCTGCCAAGAATTTGAGAAGGTTTTTGAACGATAACAAGACCTAGTAAGAATTAAAAAGGGCCATACGATGGCCCTTTTTAATTAATGATAATCCGACATTCTATTTCTCTAAATCTACCCAAGTGTTTCCGTTCTTATTAGATTCTACCGTGGCTTCAATAAAATTCATTCCACGAACCCCGTCATTCATCGTTGGGAATTCACCATCATTATATTTCTTACCACGGATAGCCCTGGCTGTTCCTAAGTATATATTGGCCATAGAATCAAATATACCCTCAGGATGTCCTGCTGGCATTTTAGTGCCATCCAAGGAAAGTTTACTATTATAGGCATGTCCTGGTTTATATACTTGCGTAGGCTTTGTATCACTTAAAACATACAAGAAATTCGGATTTTCCTGTTCCCATCTAAAGGCCGCCTTTTCTCCATAAATTGCAATGGCCAAACCATTCTCTTCGCCCGTTGCCACTTGGCTACTTCTAATGACTCCCTTAATATGGTCTCCCATCCTAACTAGTACCGTACCATCAACATCCATCTTATTATCCTTGTACAAATAATTAAAATCGGACAAAATTGATTTTACCTTAAGCCCAGTTGTATATTCTATCAAATTAAAGGCATGTACCCCAATGTCACCTATGCAAGAACTTAATCCTGCTTTTTTAGGGTCCAATCTCCAAACTGTAGATCGCTTTTGTTTATCATGAATAATGGTGTTGATCCATCCCTGATAATATACGGCGTCAACTTTATGTATTTTTCCCAATGCACCGGCTTTGATCATTTCCCTCATTTGCCGAACCATAGGATACCCGGTATAGGTATGGGTCAATGCAAAAACGGTACCTGCCTTTTTATGTGCCTTCTGCAATATCTTGGCTTCTTCCAAGGTAGTTGTCATAGGCTTTTCACAGATAACATGAAAACCGTTTTCCAGCAATTTTAGGGCCATTGGAAAATGCAAAAAGTTTGGGGTAAGTACCGAGCAAACCTGAATTCTCTTACTTACTGGAAGTTTCATTTCTTCCTCGATGAACGTGTCAAAATCTTTGTAAATACGGTCCGTTGGCACATCAATTTCTTTGGCAAAATCAACATTTGCCTTAAAATCGGGATTAAAAACAGCCCCGGTTATTTGATAGTTATCGTTTATATGGGATGCCACTCTGTGCAAAACTCCAATAAGGGAATCGCCCCCTCCTCCTAAAATTCCAAGTCTAATTTTTTTCGGCATGGTACAATGTATTCTGATTATTGATTCTTAATGTGATTTTAATCGCTAATTAAGCTTTATAGTTAATTTTTTCCTTTTTGAAGAGTAGTCCAAAAAATAGGAATACCAAAAATGCAAAACTTGCGGGATATAGCCAAATGACTTCCCAACTATGCTTTCCATCTGTTAATAAATGTGAATCAGTAATATTTCCAGCAACCCAAAAGCCTATCAGCATTCCTATACCGTAGGTGGCCAAGGTTATGAGACCTTGCGCGGAACTTTTATACGTATCACCTGCCTTGCTATCTGTATATATTTGACCGGAGACAAAGAAAAAATCATAACAAATTCCGTGCAGTGCTATCCCTATCAATAACATAAATGAAAGCTCGCCGGCATTGCCATAGGCAAAGAAAAGATATCTGAACAACCAGGCAAGCATAGATACTAAAATGGTGGTCTTAAAACCAAACCTTTTGAAAAAGTAGGGCAGTAGTAACATGAACAAAATCTCCGATATTTGGCCAATGGTCATTTTCCCTGTTGGATTAGTCACTCCTATTTCACCTAAAAATTGACCTGCATGTTGGTAATAAAAGGCCAATGGGATGCAGATCAGAACCGAAGAGAGAAAGAAAATAAGAAAATTGCGGTCGCCTAAAAGTCTCAGTGCATCGAGACCCAAAATGTTCGAAAGGGAGGCTTTTCCAGTTCTGTCGGCTTTAGGGGGTGTTTTGGGAAGTGTGAAACTAAAAATGCCCAGAACCGCTGATGCGACGGAGGTCATTAAGAAAGTGTTCTTTAGCATTCCCCCCGCTATTCCGCTTTCAGAATCCCAATTGAAAATATAACTAATGACCAGTCCCGCCATGATCCAACCCAAGGTGCCAAAAACCCTGACAAAGGAAAATTCTTTTGCCGGGTCTTTCATTTGATTGAAAGAAACTGAATTTACCAAAGCCAGTGTCGGCATATATAAAATCATATAGCCCAATAAATATGGATAAAAAACTGTAAAATCCCCTGCATTGGAAATCTGGTACATCAAAAACGCACCTATTATATGAAGTGTCCCCAAAATTCGTTCTGCATTAAAAAAACGATCCGCTATAAGTCCGATTATAAATGGGGCGATTATGGCACCCCAGGATTGTGTAGAATATGCCAATGCGATTTCGGAACCAGCACTTTTTAACGTATTGGGAAGGTAAATCCCCATAGTAACGAACCAACTTCCCCAAATAAAAAATTCTAAGAACATCATGAAAGATAACTGGGCCCTTGTTTTGCTGTTCATAAAAATATTTTAGCGTTTATAATGAATGTAATCTAGAGGTAGCGGTTCTAAGTTGTTGTTCCGGAAATCTGAAGCTATTTGACCCCTATGATGTGTAGAATGATTTATTATATGAAAAAGAATGTCCTGCAAATTATTGATGAACAATCTACCTTCCGAATTCTCATAATCAATTCGCTTTTCAAAATCATCTGCATTGGTTATGATTTCGAAAGAACTTCTTTGGTTTTCGTAATGTATATCGCCCCAATCTTTAATGTCATGTAATTGCCAAACTTTAAGTTCTGAAGGCCTACCCAAAATTCTGGTGTTCCAAATATGATGTGCGTTAAGAATATGACTGAACAATTCCTTACTTTTTTCGGGCACTGAATCCAATCTATTGCACTCCTCTATCCATTTTTTATTGCAATAAAAATTGTAATCAAATAACTGATTAAAAAAAACTTTCATTAGGCCTGGTCCTATTTAGTTTAACTTTTTGGCCGCATTGAGCAAGAGATCTCTGGTAGCTTTGATGCCTTCAACTTCGTCCATTATACTTCCTTCGTACTCAACTCCTATGAATCCCGTATAATTGGCATTCTTAACTATTTGCAGCATTTTCACATAATCAATATCGGTTTCATTGCCCATGTTGTCAAAATCATGGGTTTTGGCACTAACCGCCTTAGCATAGGGCATCATTTCGGTCACCCCCTTATATTTATCATATGATTCTTCACAACCAGATCCATCGGTAGTCCGGACAATACAGAAATTACCAAAATCTGGTAAAGCACCACAATTAGGCATATTAACGGTTTTCATTACATCTGCCAACATTTCTCCATTTGAGGAAAGTCCCCCATGGTTCTCGACGATAATATTAATTCCCTTGTCTTTTGCGTAAGTGGCCAGCTTGGTAAGTCCGTCAACCGAATTTGCCTCCCATTCCTCGGGCAAATCACTGCCTGCAAGATTTACCCGAATGGCATGGCATCCCATGGCTGCCGCAGCATCGACCCATTTATGATGTTGCTCCACGGCCTTATTTCTTTCCTTTTCATCTGAAACAGCCAAATTTCCTTCTCCATCAATCATGATAAGGACATTTTTCATCCCATATTTCTTGGCTTCGTCGTTACATCTTTGAACGAAATTGGCCATTGCCTCCGCAGAATAGTTCGCTTCTTTAAGCTCTTTGGTGTAAAACTGGTTCACATATTCCAACCCGGCAAAACCCAATTCACTAGACTTTTTGGCAAAATCATAGGGATCCATCTGACCATCAAAAAGCATTTTATGCATCGAACCATTGTGCCAACGAAAGCTTAAAGAAAGGTTCCTCACTTACCACCGCCTCCTTTTCGCTATCAATATCCACATTCTCCTTTTTTGGGCTTTCCTTACAAGAAAAAAGGAGTAATCCAAATCCCGTTAATGTCAGAAAAATTAGTTTGCCAATGATATTACCTACAGTATTCTTAAAATTCATAAAATTGAGTGGATATTTGATTATTAATTAAAGTATGCCTTAATTGCGAATAGCATTTAAAACTATAGCGATTAAATGTAGATAATTAATTTTATATTTAATAAATTTAAAGAATAAACAATCCCATACATGAGTAAATTTTATTACAATCAGGAGCAGGAATCCTATGATGCCATTGTCGTCGGGACCGGAATCAGTGGCGGTTGGGCCGCTAAAGAACTATGTGAAAACGGACTTAAGACCTTGGTCCTTGAAAGAGGCAGAATGATAAAGCATATCGAAGACTATGAGACCGCGAATATGGATCCATGGGATTTTCCCAATGCCGGAGAACCTACCAGAGAGGATATAGCCAAGCAAGAAAAACAGAACAGAACGGGCTATACCACAAATGCGGCCAGTAAAATGTGGTTCGTGAATGATTTGGAACATCCATATAATGAGATTAGACGTTTTGATTGGATGCGTGGCTATCATGTTGGTGGGCGTTCTTTGCAATGGGGCCGTCAGAGTTACCGTTGGGGCGATATAGATTTTGGTGCCAACCAAAGAGATGGCATTGCTGTTGATTGGCCTGTTCGTTATAAAGATATTGCACCTTGGTATGCCAAAGTAGAAGACTACATAGGTGTAAGTGGTGAGGCACTTAATTTACCCCAATTACCGGACAGCAATTTTTTGCCTGCCATGGAATTGAATTGTGTTGAAGAGCATTTTAAGGGAAAAGTGATGGAAGGTTTTGACGGGCGTGCTGTGACCATAGGCCGTGTTGCACACATTACGGGAACAAAGAACTACGATGGGCGCACCAAGTGTCAGTACAGGAACAGGTGTATAAGGGGGTGTCCTTTTGGAGGTTATTTCAGCAGTTTGTCATCCACCCTACCGGCTGCAGAGGCTACGGGGAACATGACCCTTAGACCCGACTCCATTGTTCATGAGATAATATACGATGCAGATACAAAAAGGGCAACTGGTGTTAAGGTAATTGATCGTCTCACCAAAGAAACCTATGAATTTAAAGCCAAGGTAATTTTTCTATGTGCTTCGGCCATAGCCTCAACTTCTATTTTGATGCAATCCCGATCAGATCGTTTCCCAAATGGTTTAGGTAATGATTCCGATCAATTGGGCCGTAATATTATGGATCACCATTTAGGCGTAGGCGCTTCCGGTAAATTTGATGGTTTCGATGACAAATACTACAAAGGAAGAAGGCCCAACGGGGTTTACATTCCAAGGTTTAGAAACTTGGGAGGTACCTCCGACAGAAAAGACTATAAACGTGGATTTGGATATCAAGGAGGTGCCAGTAGGGGCAACTGGGAAGAATCGGTAGCGGAACTTTCCTATGGTAAAGACCTGAAGGACAGCATTCTTAAACCGGGAGGTTGAACCATGGGTATTGGTGGTTTTGGTGAAGTACTTCCTTATGAGGACAATCGCATGACATTGGATTATAACAAATTGGATGGCTGGGGATTGCCAACGGTCACTTTTGACGCCGATTTACAGGAAAACGAGTTCAACATGCGTAAAGATATGCAGGAATCAGCGGTTGAAATGCTAGAAAAGGCGGGTTTTCGCGATGTAAAAGGGCATGATGGGCCAACAGGTTTAGGCTTGGGAATTCATGAAATGGGTACAGCCCGTATGGGAAGAGATAGAAAAACATCAGTGGTCAACGGTAATAACCAAGTACACGATGTGCCAAATGTTTATGTAACCGATGGAGCCTTTATGGCATCGGCTAGTTGCGTAAACCCTTCATTAACATATATGGCTTTTACGGCAAGGGCCGCAAATCATGCCGTTCAAGAACTTAAAAAAGGAAACATATAATGGATAGAAGAATAGCACTTAAAAACATGGGGCTGTCACTTGGCTATGCTGTGGCAATGCCTACTTTGATCAGTCTTGTTCAAAGTTGTAAGAATGAAAAGGTCATAACCTGGGTCCCTGATTTCTTTTCCAAGGAACAAGGTTCTGTACTAACCCAATTGGTGGATATAATTCTTCCTAAAACCGACACCCCTTCTGCTTCCGAAGTGAAAGTGGATATATTCATTGATAAGTTCGCCAATGAAGTAATGTTGAAAGAACAACAGGATTTTGCCAAAATGAGTATGGGCAAATTTCTGGACAAGGCCTTAAAGGAATCCGGTAAGGAAAAAATTGAAGATCTGACCGCAACAGAGCTTGAGCCTACTTTGTCCAAAGCACTGAAGGCTACTAAGGATGAGCAGGCAAAATACTTTGAATCCATTAATTCATATAATGAATCCATTGCCAAGGGAGAAACTGTCGAACTTGATGACAATATAGCAAGTTTTGCATTTGCCAATAATTTACGCGGTCTTGTCATTTGGGGCTATAAAACCTCTGAATATGTTGGTGAGCAGGTCTTGGAATATTTGCCCGTTCCGGGTGAGTTCATTGCCTGCGGAGAATTGAACGAACTCACAAAGGGCAAGGCCTGGTCATTATAATGTTCCTATTTTGAAGAGAAGAAGTTTTATACAGAAAACAGCCCTGTCATCCGGGGCGATTTCAATGAGCGGGGCTTTTGGTTATGCCCTTGGGCCGAAAGAAAAAGAAGTGGCCGCACACAAATTCAATCTAAAATATGCCCCGCATTTGGGCATGTTCAAAAACCATGCAGGTGATGACCCTATAGATCAGTTAAATTTTATGGCTGATCAGGGCTTTACGGCCTTTGAGGATAATGGCATGATGGGTCGCGATATTGCACTTCAGACCAAGATGGGGGAAACAATGGCAAAACGAAATATGACCATGGGCGTATTTGTGGTCGAAAAAGGAGGTAATATGGCCAATACTTTGGCCGCCGGAAAACCTGAGAACGTTGCCATTTTTTTGGATGGGTGTAAAAGGGCCGTTGAGGTCGCCAAACGTGTAAACGCAAAGTGGATGACCGTTGTACCCGGTGCGTATGAAAGGAACCTACCTATTGGCATTCAAAATGCCAATGTAATAGAAGCACTTCGTAGGGGAGCTGAAATACTTGAACCACACGGGCTGGTTATGGTACTAGAGCCTCTTTCGGATTCTCCTGACCTACATCTGCAAACTTCCGAACAAACTTATTTAATTTGTAAAGGAGTCAATAGCCCCTCCTGCAAAATTCTGTATGATATTTATCATTTGCAGAAAAATGAGGGACATTTAATCCATAATATGGGCCTCACTTGGGATGAGATTGCCTATATCCAGATCGGTGATAACCCTGGTCGCAACGAGCCTACCACAGGCGAGATAAACTATACCAACATATTCAAATTTATCCATGAGAAAGGTTATAAAGGGGTGTTAGGTATGGAACATGGAAACTCCAAAGCAAACAAAGAAGGTGAACAAGCAGTTATTGATGCCTATAAGAAGGTTGATAATTTCTTGTAGTTCCATTTCCACAAAAAGATTCATCCAATGCAGTACATCGAATAAAAAATATTATTCGATGTACTGCATAGCTGTTTTATAAGATTTTACCTACATGTGGCGTTAGGTAGTTATGACCCCACATCTCTACGCACTTTTTGGCTATATTGGACTACTAGTAGTCTCCAAAACCCTTTTCCTTTTGTTCGCTCGGAAAAAAGTGAGCCTTGACAAAATATTCCGCTTGTTTTCATTGAGAAAATGGACTTTATCAATGCCATTTCTAAAGGATTTTGAACGACTTTTTTCTGATCGAATAATCCCTGAATCCGAATATTTGTCGGATAATCTTGGAAAATAAAACCCCATACAATTTTAGCATTTATTTAAGATGCTTTTTTGAAATTAAAACGTCCTTTTTCGCATCTTGCCCGTATATACTAAAGTTAGACAAGGGGCATGGACAATTACTTGATACTTTTATTAATTTATGCAGCTGCATTGGTTTTTTCTAGTGCTCTAAAACCTTATTTCAGAAAATAAGGAAACCTTCTTTCGATTCTCTTTACATTACAAGTTAGGCTCTTGTTTTTGGTCTTCGATTAATTCTGAATATACATTTCGTTATAATTAAAAACCCCGGTTATTGGACCAGGGTTTTAGTTTAAAATAACGTAATTAATACCTATGATCCGCACATAAGGCAATCATCATCTGCCTGGCCCTCTTTTGCGCGCGCAATCATCTCCTTCATCTCCGCAGCAGTCATTGGCTCAATATCCACATCATGTTGCGCTACAGATGCCTGTTTAGCCTCAACAGAGGAAGTAATGTTAGGCAGAGTGGCCGCAGATGCCTCGGCTTCGGCGGCAACACTTACAGGAACCTCTTTTTTCTTTGTATTGTCCAGGGTAAACTTGATGGCATCAACGGCGGCCTTTGTACGCAAGTAATACATTCCAGTCTTTAAGCCGCTTTTCCAAGCGTAAAAATGCATTGAAGTTAATTTGGAATAATTGGCATTTTCCATAAATAGGTTCAAAGATTGGCTTTGGTCAATGAAATAGCCACGTTGACGACTCATATCGATAATGTCCTTCATGCTCAGCTCCCATACGGTTTTATATAATTCGCGTATGTCATGGGGAATTGTCTCTATATGCTGAATAGAACCATTGGCCCGCATTAATTCTTGCTTCATATTCTCATTCCACAAACCTAAGCTGACAAGATCTTCCAATAAATGTTTGTTGACAACGATAAACTCCCCTGATAATACTCTTCGGGTGTATATATTGGATGTATAAGGCTCAAAACATTCATTGTTCCCTAAAATTTGGGAAGTGGAAGCCGTTGGCATAGGTGCTACCAAAAGAGAATTACGCACTCCGTTTTTCTTTACATCCTTTCGCAACTTGTCCCAATCCCAGCGTCCTGATAGTTCTTCGTCCTTAATGCCCCAAAGATTGTGTTGAAAATCACCGTTGGAAATAGGTGATCCTTCATATGAAGAATAGGTTCCTTCTTCTTTGGCTGCTTCCATTGAAGCCGTTACTGCCGCAAAATAAAGGGTTTCGAAAATTTCCTGATTCAATTTTTTTGCCTCATCACTTGTAAAAGGCAATCTCAACATAATAAAAGCATCCGCCAATCCCTGTACCCCAAGCCCAATAGGTCTATGTCGCATATTGGAGTTCTCGGCCTCTTTTATCGGATAATAATTACGGTCAATGACACGGTTCAAGTTTTTGGTAACCCTTTTCGTAACCCTGAACAATTCTTTATGGTCAAATTCCCCGTTCTTAATGAACATTGGTAATGCAATAGATGCCAAGTTACAAACGGCAACCTCATCCGGAGAGGTATATTCCATAATCTCAGTACATAAATTCGATGACCTTATTGTACCTAAATTCTTCTGATTACTCTTTCTGTTGGCCGCATCCTTATACAACATGTAGGGTGTACCCGTCTCAATTTGAGACTCCAATATCTTCTCCCAAAGCTCACGTGCCCTTACCGTTTTACGCCCTTTGTTTTTTGCCTCATACCCTAAATACAGTTCTTCAAATGCCTCGCTATGATTGGTAAAAAGACCTGGGCACTCATTCGGGCACATTAAGGTCCATTCTTCATTGGCCTCTACCCTCTTCATGAACAAATCGGGAATCCACATCGCATAAAAAAGATCACGGGCCCTCATCTCTTCTTTTCCATGATTTTTTTTCAGATCAAGGAACTCATATATATCGGCATGCCATGGCTCTATATAAATTGCAAAACTACCTTTACGTTTGCCTCCTCCTTGATCTACATAGCGCGCAGTGTCATTGAAAACCTGAAGCATTGGCACTATGCCATTTGACGTACCGTTGGTACCGGCAATATAGGAACCCGTTGCCCTGATATTATGAATTGATAACCCTATACCTCCCGCAGACTGGGATATTTTGGCCGTATTCTTCAAAGTATCATAAATACCATCAATACTATCGTCTTTCATTGCCAAAAGAAAGCATGAGGACATCTGTGGTTTTGGAGTGCCCGAATTGAACAAAGTAGGCGTAGCGTGCGTAAAAAACTTCTTGGACATCAATTCGTACGTCTCAATGACAGACTCCAAATCATTCAAGTGTATCCCAACGGAAACACGCATCAACATATGCTGTGGGCGCTCAACGATCTTTCCATTTAATTTGAGAAGATACGAACGTTCCAGTGTTTTAAAACCGAAATAATCGTAGCCAAAATCACGGTTGTAAATTATTGTAGAGTCCAATGTCTCCGCATTCTCCTCGATCACCTTGTAAACCTCATCTGATAACAGGGGCGCCTTTTTATTGGTCCGGGGATTCACATATTCGTGCAAGTCCTTCATAGTTTCGGAAAAAGACTTTTTTGTGTTCTTATGTAAGTTAGAGACCGAAATTCGGGCAGCAAGTTTTGCATAATCAGGATGCGTGGTGGTCATCGTAGCCGCTATCTCAGCCGCCAAGTTATCAAGTTCTGAAGTGGTTACACCATCATACAGGCCTTCAATAACCCGCATTGTCACTTTCAAAGGGTCCACAAGTCCGTTCAGACCATAACACAGTTTTCGTACCCTAGCGGTAATCTTATCGAACATGATAAGTTCTTTCCGCCCGTCTCTCTTTATTACATACATTTTGCTACAATTTTGTTAGGTGAATATATAATCCAAGTTTTAACAAAAACTTGGGAATTTTAATTTAATGCCCAAAAACCCTTAGATCAAGGGCCCATTGCTCTTTTATTTAAAAATCAGCGTCAAAACTGATTTTCTGCGCGTCCTCGTCCTTTTCCTTGTTTAAAACGCCAGCCTTTTGATATTCGGAAACCCTTTTTTCAAAAAAGTTTGTTTTTCCTTGAAGGGAAATCATATCCATAAAATCGAATGGATTGGTGGAGTTATATACTCTGTCACATTCCAACTCAACCAATAACCTATCCGTGACAAACTCAAGGTACTGCGTCATTAATTTAGAGTTCATCCCTATTAAACTTGCGGGAAGCGACTCTGTGATAAATTCCCGTTCAATATCCAAAGCATTGGTCAAAATTTCAGTAATTCGAGCTTTGGGAACTTTATTGATGAGGTGTTTATTATGAAGGTGAACCGCATAATCACAATGCATGCCTTCATCCCTCGAAATCAATTCGTTCGAAAAAGTAAGCCCTGGCATTAAACCCCTTTTCTTCAACCAAAATATGGAGCAGAAAGCTCCTGAGAAGAAAATACCTTCCACCGCGGCGAAAGCGATCAATCTTTCAGCAAAGCTTGGGGATCCGATCCAGTTCAATGCCCAATCCGCTTTTTTCTTAATCGCTGGGAAATTTTCTATGGCCTTGAATAGTATATTCTTTTCCTTTTCATCTTTTACATAGGTATCGATCAAAAGGGAGTAGGTTTCAGAATGGATGTTCTCCATCATAATCTGAAAACCATAGAAGAACTTTGCTTCTGCATATTGCACTTCACTTACAAAGTTCTCGGCCAAATTTTCATTTACAATACCATCTGAAGCGGCAAAAAATGCCAAAATATGTTTTATGAAGTAGCGCTCGTCATCATTTAGTTTGTTGTTCCAATCATTCAAATCTTCATGAAGATCTATCTCCTCTGCCGTCCAAAAACATGCTTCACACTTTTTATACCATTCCCATAGATCATGATGTTTTATGGGAAAAATAACAAAGCGGTCATCATTTGCTTCCAAAATAGGCTCTGAGGCTGTGGACATAATACTGTTGATTTAAAATGTTAGTGCTATTGGCAATCGAAAAAATTGCCTCGTAGTCGGGAGCAACAAAGATGGAAAAACCTTAGCGATCTAAAAAGCCCAACAGGGCAATTGCCCCACAAAGTTTTTAACATGTTCTGTTGAAATGTAGGCTCAATCGCTATGTTCACTGCATTTTTCAAAACTCAAATTTTGAATAAAAAATGCATTAAAAAAATAAACCAAAAAGTATGTTTTTAAATACTTTTTGGTCTAATTAGAAATATGGTTTTATTTTAAATCACACCGCCAGACCGTACGACCCCTACCAATGCATCTATAGAGACGATTTCCCCATCCGGTGCCGCTACAGGTAGTTCCCCCGAAACCCATAGTAAAGCATATCACCGATACAAACAGTTAGTTTGGTGATCCTTCTGCAGAATCTTCATTAGTTGGATAGTTTTAAAACCAAAAGTGCGTTCCTTATTAAAACACACATCCTCTCAGGGTCGTACCTTTAGGAATGGCAGTTTCATAAAATTTTAATGTCTACGCTATTTTACGTCATCTGGTCGCAATAAAGTCACCATCGACTTCAATAAATTTCCCTTCAAAATTGCTCAGCTTCATATTGATTTCGCCCTGTAAGACTGCATCACCTACTTCCAGAATGGTAATCTTTCCTTCCTCTGCAAAAAATGGTAGCTCACCGAAATTACTGCCGTTGACCACTCCATATGCGCCTTCAAAATAGTCCGAAAACCCATCAATTCGCTTTGCAACCTTAAACGTCTTTCCAATCATCTTTTCTTTAGCTTCTTTGAAACACATCAAAAATTCCATTGAATGTGTACTGGCCGAACTATCCTGTAATTGCAACCTTAAGGTTAAATATTGATCATTTTCATCTATGAAATGTTGCTCCAATTCAAATTTTACCTTTCCTTGAAGTGTCTGATTGAAATCTCCCTTGGATTGAAATTCATAATTGCCTAATGGGCTGGGAGGTCTAAATTTTTTTACTTCCAAAGCAGAATGCGATATAAGCAATAGAGGCACCAAGGCCCAAATCCCAATACGTAATGTCCTAGTTAACATAGCAGCCATCCCAATATATTTTAAAAATCAAACTTTATATATAGTTCATTCCCCAATTTGTGTCCTTGCAATAAGCATTTCTGAAGGTGGCCTGTTGACAGCATAATTAGTGTCTATAACAACTTGTTTGCGGTTATCGGTCAATTTTGCTATCACAATTGCCAAAATCAAAAAAACAAACATTATAATGCATTTTTTCATGACCATAAATTTGAGTTCTAAACTTTACTCCTACCACATTTAATAAGATAAGGCCAGAGCATTTAATCTTAATGGTTCAAATTTAACAAAGCACCCCGGTTAGAAAATTTCGAATTGTATAAATGGCATCGGATTATGTATGGATTACAGATCAATTGAATATGTAAAATACCGCAACGATTTAGGATTATGACTCTTGGTAAAGGGTTATACTTAGAGTTCTTTCCATTTCTGATCATTTTCTTGCCAATCATACTTAAATTACCTCAATTGATACATCTTAACGAAAATCCTAATTGCGTACCACTAAATTTGTTTAACTTTCTTTGATTTAACTCCTGAACATGTTAGATGTAGTATTAGTAGATGACGAGACAAAAGCGCTGCAAAGCCTTTCTTGGGAGCTTACCAATTTCAGCAATGAAATCAAAATAATGGCTTCTTTTTCAGATCCGGTCGAAGCACTGTCCTATTTGGAAAAGAACACACCCGATTGTCTTTTTCTGGACATTGAAATGCCAACTATGGATGGGTTTCAGTTCATACAAAAATTGAAGAACAAGGAATTTCCGGTCGTAATTACTACTGCATACAACCAGTATGCCATAAAAGCACTTAAGAACGAGGCAATCGATTATTTGCTCAAACCCATTGATTCAGATGATCTTAAAGACACCATTGCCAAAATAAAAAAATTCAATTCACGAAGTTTTACCGCAGATCGATTGGAAAAAATATTAGTGAACTTTAGCTCAAATTCGCTTGATAAAAAAATATTGATCAACACCGATGGCAAACTGCTGTTTTTGGATAGTGATGAAATTCTCTACGCCGAATCTGATGGGAACTATAGTACCATTTTTCTATCCGACGGACAGAAAATAGTATTGACCAAAAAGCTTAAGGAAGTTAACGAACTTCTCCCAGAAGAATCGTTTTTCCGAATTCATAACTCATACATAATCAACTTAAACAAGATTAAGGAATTCTTAAAGACTGATGGATATGTAGTCCTAAAGTCCAATCACAAAATTCCTGTTTCCAGACAGAAAAAATCGGATTTTCTTGATATGTTATAGAGTTTTGGATGCAGTTACAAAAAATACATATTTCAGCTAAAATCTGTACAGCTCCTTTAAACCATGGAAAATCAACGCTATTGGTTTGCCTGTTGATTTCATATTTCTCGTTTGCCCAAAATATACCGCCAGAATTTAAAAAAGCAACGGAAAGTTTAATCAAAGCTGGGCCAAAGACCTTTACCGAAATACATTCAGTTTTAAACCGTGACAGAAATGATACGCTTCTAATGCGATATTTTGCGGATGCCTCTGCCCAAAAAAACTATAATGCAGGTCAGGCATACGCCCTGAATGAATTGGGCAGATCCTATAGAAACACTTCCCAATATGTGAAGGCAATTACTTTGCATCAACAGGCTCTCGATATTTCCAATATGGCAGACAACATAGATTTCAAAGTTACAAGTCTTAACTATTTAGGCGTAGTATACCGTAGAACCTCCTCTATAAGAGCGGCATTGGATTACAACCAACAGGCACTAGAATTGATCGAATCTGTTGAAAATCCCTCCGAAAGTCTGAAAAGAAGTAAAAATGTTTCCTTAAACTCTATTGGCAATCTTTACCAGACCCTAAAACAATATGATCTGGCCATTGAGTATTTTGAAAATTCCCTGAAACTCGAGGGAGAGCTAGGAAACACCCTAGGTTTGGCTATTAATTATCAAAATATTGGGGAATGTCAGGAAGAACTGGGGGAGTTGGATAAAGCATTGGAAAATTATAAGAAATCGCTCTCTTATAATGACCAAATAAAAAATGATATGGGTCGCGTTATTTGCAATACCAGTATTGCCCAAATATTTCTTAAGAAAAACAGCCCCGAAAAAGCTTTACTGATTCTTGCTCCATTGGTATCCACAGCAAGGACACTTGGTGATGGATTTTTACTTTCACCTCTATACTCCAATCTAGGGTGGGCTTACTTATTATTGAAAAACTATGACTTAGCTAAGGAGAATTTGCTTCAAGGTCTTCAGGTTTCCGAAAAAAATAATATTCGGGAGGCATCTGCAAAAGTCAATCATCTTTTGTCGGATCTTTATCGGAATACCGGTGATTACAAAAAAGCATTGGAATATTCCGAAAAAGCCGAGCAACTGGATGAGGAAATTTTAAATGAAGGCACGGTCAGATATGTAAATGATATCATTTTCAGGTATGATTCCGAAAAGAAAAGCAATCAAATAGAAATATTGGCAAAGGAAAATGAGATTGTAAAACTCAGGCTTCGAAAGAACAATGCGACGCTCCTGATCAGCGGAATAATGTTGGCATTGCTTGCCGGTATTTTTTACATTCTTTATCGTCAATATCAATTAAAGAACGAAAAAAAATTATTGACCTTAGAGCAGACCATGCTGAGAAGCCAAATGAATCCTCATTTTTTATTCAATTCATTGAACTCTATTAAGTTGTACATTATTAACAATGAAAAAAAGAATGCCGTTCACTATCTGAATAAGTTCTCGAAATTGGTTCGTAAAATATTGGAGGCTTCTTCCTTAAAAGAAATTCCCCTGGCGGAAGAACTTGAAACTGTTGAGCTATATATGAACATTGAAAATATTCGTTTTTCGAACGAAATACAATTTGAGATAACAGTTGAGAAAGACATTGATACCCACGTTGTTAAAATACCTTCCCTTATTTTACAGCCATTTTTAGAAAATGCCTTATGGCATGGGCTTTCATCAAAAGAAGGTGAGAAAAAAATTGATCTACATGTTGCAAGGGGGAAAGAAGGCTATATTGATATTAGCGTTACCGATAATGGAATAGGCAGGGAAGTGGCCGAAAAAATAAAGGAAGGTAAAGTTCTAAAACGGAAATCGCTTGGCATTGATATCACGAAAGAAAGATTGGCAAATTTCTCACGGGACTATCAAAACTCTTTTCAAGTAGAGATTTTGGATTTATATGATGATCAAAATCAACCCACCGGCACAAAAGTAGTGCTGCATATTCCTACGATTTAGAATATTCCTCTGCCACTTGCTCCAATTCGGCATACCATTTCTTTCCAAACTTGCGAATCAATGCCTCTTTTACAAATTTGTAAATGGGAACTTTTAGTTCTGCGCCCAAAGTGCAGGCAGGATCACAAATTTCCCATCTGTGATAATTAACGGCGGTGAGTTCTGTGTATTCCCTAACCCTTATCGGATACAGGTGACATGAAACGGGCTTCTTCCATTTGGTAACCCCTTCATTATAGGCCTTTTCCAGACCGCACATGACCGTTCCGGTATCAGAAAATACAACATATGCGCATTCGCTGCCATTGACCAAAGGTGTTTCCCACTCGCCATCCTCTCCTCTAATAAATGCCCCTTGCTCTTCTATTGCCAAAATACCCTCCGGCCTAAGAAATCCTTTCACCTTGGAATAAATGTCTACCAAGATTTCTGTTTCCTTATCTTCCAAAGGAGCTCCGGCATTTCCATCTACACAGCAAACACCCTTACAGGCAGAGAGATTACAGACAAAATCGTTTTCTATAATTTCCTCGGAAATTATGGTTTTACCTATCTGGAACATATGGGCTAATTAGAAAAGCAAAGATAGTTTTTAAGAAGGGTTTATTCACTCTTATTATTTTCCCAAAAGAATCCAAAGACGCACCATTAAACGTAAATTTGCAAAAATTTTAAGTATGTCTATCGGATTAAACTTTGACATAAAGCAAATAGCTACGGCAACAATGGTACTTTTCGCCGTGATAGATATTTTGGGAAGTCTTCCCATTATTATTGGGTTGCGAGCCAAATTGGGACATATTCAGTCAGAAAAGGCCACTATCGTTTCGGCCATTATTATGATAGCCTTTCTATTTGTGGGCGAGAAAATTCTGAAATTGATCGGAATCGATGTTAATTCGTTTGCTGTGGCCGGGTCATTGGTCATTTTCTTTTTGGCAATTGAAATGATTCTTGGAATATCATTATATCGAGATGAAGAGCCAGACAGTGCCTCGATTGTCCCCATTGCCTTTCCTTTGATTGCCGGCGCAGGAACTTTAACATCCTTGCTATCAATGCGCGCAGAATATCACGTGGAGAATATCATTGTGGCCATAGCGATTAATACTATTTTTGTTTACCTTGTTTTAAAATCTTCGGGTAAGATTGCCAAGTTCTTGGGCAAAAGCGGAGTAAATATAATTCGCAAAGTCTTTGGGGTAATTTTGTTGGCACTTGCGGTTAAGTTGTTCGCCGCCAACATCAACGAATTACTTGCTCAATGATACCCATAAATTAAATCCCAAGTATGAACAAACCACTCATCATCATATTACTTGTTTTAGGTGTAATACTGATTGCCTATAACGTAACGTTGGTAGACTTTGAAAATCCTTTGGAAGGAAACAGTACCATTGCACTTATTGGTATAATTGCCTCATTATGTGCAATTGTTTTGATCCTCTTATATGTTACCTCGAAAAAAGTACAGAAAAAAATAGAAGAGGATTAATTTTTTGATTCAAAGGCATCTGCCTCTTTTTGTTTCACCGGAATATGGTCGAGCTCCAGTACTTTTTGTAACATATGGTCCGAAGTACTCTTGATCTTTGCATGAAGGTTGGGGCCATATAATTGTTCGGCCAAAGCCGCTTTGAGATATAATTTTATAGTCTCCTCATAATCATAAAAGTCCATTTTAAGTTTTCGTTGGATACAGTAATCCACGAATTTTTCAAATAGGATATCGTCAATTTTAAATTCCTTGACAAACTCCTCCTGAGAATAGTTTGCATATCGTTTGCGATCTGCGTCCAAATGTTCAAAAATAAAGAACGAAATAAACCCAACACTATCCATACTCTCCACCGCCTCCTCTTCGTTACTTCCGATGGGAACGAAAACGTCCGGAATTATGCCTCCGCCCCCATAAACCACTTTACCCTTTGGTGTAGTGAATTTTAAGGAATCTGCCACTTTAATACTATCTACGGAAACCAATTCGCCATTGTGATAGCGGTCTGTAAATTTTTTATAATAATCCTTATTCCCTCCATGTTCATAAGACTTCTGAATAGATCGGCCCGTTGGCGTATAATAACGTGAAACAGTTAAACGTACAGCCGACCCATCACCAAGTTCCATCTCACGCTGCACCAAACCTTTGCCGAAAGAACGGCGACCTACGATTGTCCCAATATCATTGTCCTGAAGTGCCCCTGCGATAATTTCGCTTGCCGAAGCCGAGCGTTCATTGATTAAAACATAAATGGGTTTATCCTCAAAACTGCCTGTATCGGTAGCATGAACCTTGTCTATATCGCCCTTTTTATTTTTGGTAAAAAGAATTACTTTCCCTTTCTCGAGAAACTCGTCGGCCATTTGTTCGGCCACCCCTAAATAGCCCCCAGGGTTGTCCCTAAGGTCTAGCGTAAGTTTTTTGGCACCTTGTCCTTGCAAATCACGCAATGCGGATTTAAATTCCTTAAAAGTAGATTCTGCAAAGCGATTTACTTTTATGTAGCCCATATCTTCGGTGATCATATAATAAGCCTCAACACTTGAAATGGGAACAACATCACGTTTTATGTCCACATTAAACGTACGGGCGCCTTCTTTGCGGTATACTTTTAGTTTTACGGATGAACCTTTTTTGCCTTTCAGTTTTTCAATAATAGACTCGTTGGGCAAATCTTTTCCGAACAAAGTATCATTATTCGCCATGAGTATGCGGTCCCCGGCCTTGATTCCTCCTAGAAAACTTGGACCGTTCTCGACCGTTCTAATTACTGATATAGTGTCATTATAAGCATAAAAGATGATTCCAATACCTACAAAGTCACCCTTCATATTCTCCGAAACTTTGTTCATTTCGTCTTTCGAAATATAAACCGAATGTGGATCTAACTTTTCAAGAATATTATTCACGGTAACATCCACAATGCTATCCGTATCAATATCATCAACATATTCATAGTCGATGTAATCAATTAATCTGTTAAGTTTATCTTTTTTTGAGTTTGTGGTGAATAATCGTTCGGGTGTATCATTGAAATGTAATTTTCCTCCCAAGAAAATACCTAGTGCGAGTGCCGCAGCAAGTAAAGTAGGTCCAATATATCGGTATTTCTTTTTCATTTGAATTTGGTCAAGTTAGGCCATGGTCTCTATTTCCGGCATATGTACCAATTCTACATTCGCCTTTTTTAGGAATTTAAGCCCCGAGTCATCTTTATAGGCTATTTGATATACAACACGTTTTATGCCAGATTGGTGTATCAATTTGCTACATTCCCTACAGGGGGAAAGCGTAATATACAGTGTAGCCCCTTCACAGGATTGTGTAGAGGCAGCAACCTTAGAGATGGCATTGGCCTCGGCATGCAAAACATACCATTTGGTATAACCTTCGTCATCCTCGCAAACGTTTTCAAACCCTGTCGGAGTTCCGTTATACCCATCGGAGATTATCATTCTATCGCGTACGATGATGGCCCCAACCTGTCTTCGTTTACAATAGGAGAGTTTCCCCCACTCCTGGGCCATTCTTAAATAGGCCTTATCATATTTTTCCTGTTTCGCCTTTTTCATCTATTGCTCCGAGCTTCTAAAACGAATTTACCTCTTTTGAAAAATCCGAACATTCAAATAAGGTTAAATTTAACATACGCTTACCAAGGGAACGTATCCATCAACATAGGTATTGTAATGAGTGCTATTAAAATGGACAATGCCATAATAAATACCGTTTGTTTTACCTTTAAAATTGTTTGTAAGATGTATCCTAGCAATAAAACGGCCAAAACTATGAGAACCTGGGAAATTTCTATTCCGGCGGCGAAACCCAAAAGCGGTCCCGATTTATGTTCTTCCCCCGCAATCAACATTTTAAAATAATTGCTAAAACCGAATCCGTGAATTAGGCCAAAAAATGCAGTTGCCAGCGCATGAAGTAAAATACTTTTATGGTCGGTAGGCGTTCTTAAGTAAGCCAAGTTGAAAATTGCCGTTAACAAAATGGTCACCGGGATTAAAAATTCTATCAATCCAACATCCATTACAACCACTTCATAAACCGATAAAAAGAGCGAAAAGCAGTGGGCAATCGTAAAAACAGTTGCCAGCAAAAGCACTTTTTTCCAATCTTTGAAAGTGAAAGGCACTGCAAGCACCGAAAGAAAAAGGATGTGATCATAGGCCGCAAAATCAAGCACATGATCAAGGCCCATTTTTATATAAAACCAAAAATTCTCCACTTTTATTATTTTTTCTTGATTGAAAATCTATTTAAGACCTCTTTCGGTCTGTATAGTTTCATATGCCTTTTGTACTTCTTTGAATTTTTCCTCAGCTCCCTTTTTTATAGCTTCATTCTCAGTATTCACGCGGTCGGGATGGTATTTCTTGGCCATCGTCCTATAGGCCTTCTTGATGTCTTCATCGGTTGCCGTTTTTTCTATTTCAAGAATTTTATAGGCGTTGTCGGCCGACTTAATGAACATGGCCATTATACTTTCGAAATCGCGCAATGCAACCCGCAGATAGCCCGCTATTTCACGGATTTTATCGACCTCCAAAGCACTTACTGAACCATCGGATTGTGCGATACCAAATAGAAAATGCAATAGTTGAAGACGCACTTCATACCTTGTTCTTTGGTTCAAGAATGCACATATACGCTGTGCGGAAATCTCATGCTTTTTATTTATTTCATTAAAAGTCCGGAATATGGCATTTGCCTTATCCTTGCCATAAGTAGCCACAAAATATTGCTGTACGTAATTCATTTCGTTTTGCGTAACCTTACCATCAGCTTTAATGACAATAGAACACAACGAAAGAAGATTTAGCTCAAAATCGGCTGGAGAAACACTTTGACGGGTCAAATCCCCAAAAACACTTTGCCCCCCGCCTTGTTTATTCCCAAATCCGTCCAAAAAGCTACCGACCAAAAATCCAACCACCGCACCCGGTAGCCTAAATATTAAATAACCAATAACGGCCGCAAACCATTTAATCATCCTATTCCAAATTTTTGCCAAAGATATTCAAAGCGTGTGGAAAAGCAGTCTTAAAACTCAATCCTTAAAAAATTCATGATGATCTCAAACTCAGTTTGACAACGAAAAGTTAAGAACACTAAAAAAATACGACAAAAGAGGTATCTTTGTATATTGATTTAAAAAACAGACTATGTATCCCGCAGAATTAGTAAAACCTATGAGACAAGACTTGGCATCTGCCGGGTTTGAAGAATTATATACGGCCGAAGCGGTCGAAAATGCCATTAACCAAGAAGGTACCACGTTGGTAGTTGTGAATTCCGTTTGTGGATGTGCAGCTGCAAATGCGAGACCTGCAGCCAAAATGAGCCTTCAGAATAACAAAAAGCCAGATCATTTGGTTACGGTTTTTGCCGGTGTTGATACAGACGCCGTTAATGCGGCAAGAAATCTTATGGTTCCGTTTCCCCCATCATCACCAAGTATGGCCTTATTTAAGGATGGTGAATTGGTACATATGATTGAGCGACACCATATAGAGGGTAGGCCAGCTGAAATTATCGCAGAAAATTTAACCGAAGCCTACAACGAATTCTGTTAAGTTTCCTCGCTTTTACTTCAGCTAAGCCCAGGAACAACAAAAAGTAGCATGGAAGAACCGTTCAGTTATGAACGGTTTTTTATTTTTGTGCCATGCAGAAATTAATCGCGTACCCGTTGACCATCTTATATCTGATATTGTTCGGATTCTGCTTGGTTGTGTTCCATCCCATTCAATGGGTCTGTTATACTATTTTCGGCTATGAGGCCCACGGAAAAAGTGTCGCCTTGTTAAACCTATGTCTAATGCGCTGTACCCATGTATTGGGGACGACCTATACCTTCAAAAACAATTATGACATTCCCACCAATAGACCATTGATTATAGTACCAAATCATCAAAGTATGCATGACATTCCGCCGATTATTTGGTACATGCGCAAGCATCATCCAAAATTCGTCAGTAAAAAGGAGCTGGGAAAGGGTATTCCCAGTGTCTCTTATAATCTACGGCATGGTGGATCTGTATTGATAGACCGTAAGGACAGTAAACAGGCTCTGAGCCAAATTGCGAATTTGGGCAAGTACATAGAAACCCATAACCGGAGCGCGGTCATATTTCCTGAAGGAACCCGGAGCAGAACAGGTGAACCAAAAAAATTTCAGCCAATGGGTCTGAAAATACTGATGAAAAATGCTCCAACTGCACTAATAGTCCCAATCAGTATCAATAATTCCTGGAAGCTATTGAAATATGGCAAATTCCCGAACGGAATAGGGAACCATATAACTTTTGAAGTGCATCAACCCATTAAGAATACTGGGGATTTAGACGAAATGGTAGCTTTGGCACAAGAAAAAGTAACGAGCGGTATAAAGGTGAATTCATGACGCATACTGAAATCGTTGAGAAAACCATATTGTTCGTAAAAGAAACTTTACAGGGTGCCGAAGGAGGTCATGATTGGTTTCATGTACATCGCGTTTTTTTAAATGCGGAACAAATCGCTAGAAGCGAAAATGTTAACAATCTTGTTGTCTCCTTGGGTGCCCTTCTACATGATATCGCCGATGCCAAATTTTACAATGGTGATGAATCAGTCGGTCCAAATCTGGCGCAGACTTTTTTAAGCTCTATGGATATGGATAGGGAGGTTATTGATCATGTGGTACAGATTATTAAACATATTTCATTTAAAAATAGCCTCCCAAACGAAGTCGAAAATAAATTCAATTCCGTTGAATTACAGGTTGTGCAAGATGCGGATCGTTTAGATGCCATGGGTGCCATTGGGATTGCGAGGGCCTTTAACTATGGCGGATTTAAAAACAGGGAAATCTATAACCCGGAAATTGCTCCCAATCTAAACATGACCAAGGAAGAATACAAAAAGTCCGTTGCTCCTACCATTAATCACTTTTATGAGAAATTGTTGCTTCTTAAAGATAAAATGAACACCGAAACAGCCAAGAAATTGGCTACGGAACGCCATCAGTTTATGGTAATTTATCTTGAACAGTTTTACAAAGAATGGGAAGGTAGATAAGAATGCCTAGGAAATCAGAATAACCGCATTTGGCCATCCTTAAACTGTTCATGCAATTCTTTGTTGAGTTTTGGAAAGGTTTTGTCCTTGAAATGAACATGTTTGGCCAATTTCACTAAATCATGTATTTGCTTTGCTATTTGTCCTTCACCTTTGCTCCTTATGCCAAATCTGCTGTCATTTAAAGAACCTCCGTGGCATTGCTCTATTTGATGTAAGACTTTTTCGGCCTTACCCGGCAAAGCCTTTCGAATCCAATCCGAGAATATACCCCCTATCGCCCCGTTTAGCCGCACTACCGTAAAGGCAAAGGACAGTGCCCCGTTATCCGATACTGCCTTGGCAAGATCCATAATTTCATGGCTATTTATTCCTGGAATAATTGGTGCCAGCATGGCATTTACCGGAATGCTGTTTTCCGATAGTATTCGTATTGTTTCCAATCTCTTCTTGATGGTCGCAGTTCTTGGTTCTAAAACTCGTCTAGTCTCTTCAGATAGTGAAGTAACGGAAACATTTACGCCAATCAATCTATCTTTGGCCAATTGCCTTAAAATATCCAAATCCCTTAAAACCAGTGCATTTTTCGTAATAATACCAACTGGATGTTTGTATCTTAGGAATACTTCCAAACAAGCCCTTGTGATCCTAAATTCCTTTTCGGCAGGTTGATAGCAATCCGTATTGCCAGACATTACGATAGTTTCTGCTTTCCATTTTTTACTTTTGAGTTTCGCTTCCAGCAATTCTGGGGCATTTTTCTTAATAAGAATTTTTCGCTCAAAATCTAGGCCGGGGCTGTATCCCCAATATTCATGTGTGTTTCTTGCGTAACAGTAAATGCACCCGTGTTCACAACCTTGATAGGGGTTCATGGAGTACATCATTCCCACATCCGGACTTTTAACTTCGTTCACAATGGTTTTTGGGAAAATAGGAATGTATTGGGTTTTGTTACGGTCCGCCTCCTCTCCTTCGATCCTGCAGAATTCAAGAAAATCGTCACGTGTTTCGTGACTAAATTCTAGAAATTTATTGGGCGTGTTTTGCTGGGCACCTCTTCCTTTTATAAAATCATCTTTATTCAATTTTTGGATTTATTCCAAATTTATGGATTTTATCCAATAAATGATATACTGATTTGTTAAAGTATCATCGCATTTTCAAAACAAGAACTTCTGGTTTACAAACCGAAGGGTCATATTTAAGAATAAATGACCTTCGAGCTAAACATTCAACGCATTTAATCCAGTTTATTTTAATCTTAAAAGGATAATTGGACTATTCGCACTTATGGAATAAAAAATAAAACCGACTTTAAAGTCGGTTTTTATTGTTTTGAACGATAAGTAATTCTTTAAAAATTTAAACGAACCAACTGTTTTTTTGTACCCCGTTTTGCATAAAATAATATGGTATCATCATTTGTATTGATCAAGGGAGTAGAAACCATTAACGGTAAACGAGCTTCGTGATCGTCAATTAATTTTTCATAGCTAACATGACCCTCTTTATCCAATTGAATGGTAAAAACATTCCTATTGCGACTAAGGCCCTGCTTAAAAAGTAAACGATCGCCAGTAAGCAACTGGGGATTTTCTGCAGCCGTACTTATGAAAAAGTAAGTGTTGCCGTCTTTTGCGTACGAACTATAGGAAGCATATGCCCCATCGCCTTGGGTAACCTCTGACTTATTGATATTTCTTGTCCAAATGACATCGCCTGAAGAATTCAACTTGGCACTAACAATATCATTGTGATGATACCGATCTATTTTGATGCGACCTCCACTAGAATTGGATTGCACGCTTGATGTTACAAAATACTCTTCTGCATTAAATAAAATGGTACCGTCGGCATTAACGGTTGCATTTTTAAATACAAGGTTCTTTATTTCCTTATCTTCTTCCCGTCCAAACTTATCCATCATGAATTGCTCGGAGAAGGGATTGTATTTTTTTGATTTTAAATCCAATGTAATTGGGTCAACGTCAAAATAGGAGATACCATTGTATCTATTATCCTTGCGATCAGCATAAAAGCCCAAACATAAAAGGCGGTTGCCACTTACAATTGGTTTTAACGATTCCGAAAATTTTCCTGGATCATCAAAAGTTTGGATTTTATCCGCTGTATTGGAAATTTGAATAAGCTCGTATTGAAATTTACGTTCAGATGCCTCAAATCGCTTCTTTTTAAAATAAGCCTTGCCAACGATATATGCATATTTTAAATCTTTTGAAAAGGCAACGTTCTCAAATGAATAGTTTTTCTCCTCAACCTCTGCTGAAAAGTCATGGGAGATGACTTTTTGTAAGGCCGAATTAAATAGATAGATAAAATGTTGGTTATTTTTTCCCTTCTTAAAATGGGTGCTAATAACAAAGGCCGACTTGGCATCATCAAATAAAACCGATGTCGTAAACCCTGAAGTGAAATTACGATTGTAATAATTACGATCTAATGGTTCATTTACTTCGTCCGAAGGGATTGAAAGAATGGTCTCAGTGGTAAAATTAATATCCGTCACGGGACTTTTATGCACAACGTAGTCGTATGAAAGGGTTGCATAATTATAGTCCAGGAACAAAAGGTAAATTTGGCCATTTCGCACATAGCCATCCACAAAATTAGGGTTTTTCAACTTGTAATTATACTCAGATACAAGGTCTAAATCCTTGTTGTAGGTTTCAATAAAATATCCCTTCGGCTTTATAATTATCCCCGTGTAATAGGCCCTAACCAAGATTGACCCTCCATTTTGGTCATCCGATATCGCCAATAGGTTTGAATATTTATACCTATCGTCATATTTTTCGCCGAAAGTATGTTCTATAGGAATCTCTTGTGCGTTAATTGAGATAAACGCCGTAAGGAAAAAGAGTATGGACAAACTTTTTCGCAAATTCATAAGTTGGTGGTTTTTGGGATATGCTAGTTGCCCGGGAACTCTGCTTTTCTCTTTTCCAGAAAAGCGGCGGTACCTTCCTTAAAATCGGCAGTACCAAAGCAAGTTCCAAAAGCCTCTATTTCCGAAGCATATCCGTTGCTATCATTTCTAAAACCCGCATTTATCGCTTTTATTGCATGGCCAATGGCCACAGAAGAATTATTGGCGATTTTTTCGGCGATTTTTTCGCAGTAAGGCAACAGTTCTTCCTGTGTGACCAAATGGTTTACCAACCCAAATGACAATGCTTTTTCGGCATCGATCATACCAGCTGTCATTATGAGTTCCATTGCCCTGCCCTTCCCGATTAGTTGTGGCAATCTTTGGGTGCCTCCATAGCCAGGAATGACCCCTAACGAAACCTCGGGAAGTCCCATTTTTGCATTATTACTTGCAACCCTGAAGTGACAGGCCATTGCCAGTTCAAGTCCGCCGCCCAAAGCGAAACCGTTCACTGCTGCAATTACGGGCGTTGAAAGATTCTCAACGAAATCGAAAAGTAGTTTTTGGCCCTTTTTTGCCAATTTGCCACCTTCCTTTTCTGAGAAATTAGAAAATTCAGCTATATCGGCTCCCGCAACAAAGGCTTTTTCTCCGCTGCCTGTTAGAATAATGGCCTTTACTTCCGGGTTCTTTTCCAATTTCTTAAATGCTTTGTGCAATTCCTGAATTGTTTCCCGGTTCAGGGCATTTAGTTTTGAAGGACGATTTACAGTAACAAAGGCGATATTCCCTTTTTCCGATATTAAAATAGTATTGTACCCCATAGATTGTTTGATTTGTATTCCTTAAATCCCATTCAAAGACGCTTATTGGTTCTCTTTCGGGAATTTTACAGTGAAAACGGTTCCTTTTCCAGGCTGCGAGGTAAAATCTATACGCCCGTTATATGTTTCCACAATATTCTTTACCATCCCCAAGCCCAAGCCCATGCCACTGGTCTTGGTTGTAAATTTAGGCTCAAAAATCTTATCTTTGAAATCATCGGGGATACCTATGCCATTGTCGGCTACTGATATCTGTACAAAATCCGCATCAGTACACACCGACACCAATATTCGGGGCGATGCTACTTCTGGTACCGCTTGAATGGCATTCTTCACCAGATTTGTTACGACCCTTATGAGTTGTACCCGATCTAACTTAGCGATGATGTTTTCATCATTGGAAATGAAATGAATATAATCCTCATTAAAAATATCCAAAGCCAGTTTCACTATTTTAACAACATTAAGTGTTTCATTATGTTGGGCAGGCATTTCTGCAAAATTAGAGAATGCCGAGGCAATACTACTCATTGTATCAATTTGCTGGATTAATATTTTGGAATATTCGGCAACTTTTTTCTCAATATTGGGATCTCTAGGATCAAATTTTCGCTGAAAACTTTGAACGGTCAAACGCATGGGGGTCAATGGGTTTTTAATTTCATGCGCTACTTGTTTGGCCATTTCGCGCCATGCCTGTTCCCTTTCCCCACGAGCCAATTTTACAGCACTTAGCTCCAATTCATCAATCATGGCGTTATAGGCACTTACCAGTTTTTCAACTTCAAGTGTTGGATCATCGATGACTATTTTTTCGTTGCGCTTGGTAAGATTGGTTTTCGCCATCATATCAGAAATCGTCTGTAATGATCGTGTAATATACTTTGATATGAAATAGGCAAGGGCAATAGCAATTAAAAACATCAAAAAATACACAAAGCCCAACCGCATTAGAAATTCCTTAAGCTCCATATCATTAAAGGAATTGTCTTCAAAATAGGGCAAGTTCAAAATGCCGATCGGCTTAAATTTTGGATCTGTGATGTAGGAATAAGAAGCCTGGTACTTGTCCCCAGCCAATGAATTCTCCTCAACATAGCGTTTATTGGAACTTAATTCCAATTTATTCAGGACTTCAGGATCCAAACAGTTGCTAAGGGAATCATTTTCAAATTTAGGACGGGAACTTTTTATGAGCTGCCCTTCCAAATCATAAATATTAAAGTTTTTGTTCTGAACATCTGCAATCTCATAAATTTCTTCGCGAAAAATATGCCCCAGATTTTCGGTGGTTGGGGGATAGGTGGTCTTTTTGAGAACATATTGGATACTCTGGATAACCTGTGCCTCCTTGCGCTCCAATCTTTCCTGATGATAATCTTCATTCTGTTCACGATATTGGTAAACAGTGATGCCACCAATAAGAATGGAGGAAATCAACACCAAGAGGATCATGTTAAGAAATATGCGGGATCGCAAAGATAATTTGTCGAACAAGTATCAAAATTTTAACAATAAAGATAGCAAATATCAAGCCAAGCCCATTTAGACCTTATTGAATATCAAGACCTGGAAGGAATAAAGCTCAGGTCCATTCTAGGCATTTGGGTTTTTGTTCCTAATGCTTTTGTACAATCGTATGCCGAGCATCAATAGAATACCAAGTACAATGATTCCCACAACTCCAAATATCCAATTGAACGAACCCTTCAGCATAACCAAAAAAACTATCGAAAAAAGGATCAGTGTTGCACCTTCGTTCCAAATTCGCATAAACTTTGAAGTATATCGCATCTCATTACGTTGCAATTGTATGAAAATCTGATGGTTTTTTAAATGGTATAAAACAAGGAGCAATACAAAACCAAGTTTCATATGCATCCAAGGTTGTTGAAGCCATTCCGGAAATAAAACCAGTAGCCATGTGCCAAAGAGAATGGCCAATACGCCCGAAGGCCATGTAATAATGTACCAAAGCCTTTTGGTCATCAATTGCAATTGATGTGATAAAATCTCTTTTTCCGGTGACGGTTTTTGGAAAGCCTCTATATGGTAAATAAACAATCTTGGAATATAAAAAAGCCCTGCGAACCAAGTTATCACAAAAATTAGGTGCAGGGATTTTATATAGTTGTAATAATCGCTCATTTAGAGTTCATCTTTCATTTCCAAAGTTAGCCAAACTTAAAGCAAGAAACTGCAAACATTATATTCTAATGGCCCCAATGCCATTGTCCCATAATTTTTTATTAAAACTTGGGATCGACTGATTCATAAACTTGTCCGCGGTTTGCTTTAATCCCTTCCATTGTGCGTCAAGTTCCAATTTCCTGTCTCTAGATGATTGGTTTATACGCGGAATGCTACTATTGGTGGCATCTATCAAAAACAGATATTCGGCTGTGAATTTATTCGGAAAGTTCTCCACATCATCATAAGCTTTCGATTTCCGTTGTACCATATCCTTGTCCCAAGTATCAAACTCTGTAAGTAACTTTTTACCTTCCGCTTTCAAACCTTCATCCTTAACCTGCTTCAAAACTTCCTTTAACTGTTGTTGCGCTTCATACAATGAATTTACGTCCGTATGCATTGTTGTCAATTTTTCTTCCAAATCGGTCATAAAAACATGGTATTCCTCATATTGACCGGCCTTAGTTTCATACAGCGGGACAGGGGAAATGGTTCCTTTGTTGGTTATTGTTTTGCCGTCAACTTTTAAATCTATTTTATAAACCCCCGGCGGCACCATATGTCCTTTAAAACCGGCTTCCATATAAACATCTGGCACCCCAAGAAGAATGGCTGTTTTCATATCCCACACAAAACGATTTAAACCTGTTTTGGTTGGTAATATTGGAGCGGGTGGTGGGCCACCGCCATTATGTTTTTTATAGTTTTTATCACTTTCGGAAGAGAAACTGCGCACGATTATGCCCTTACCATCTTTTATATCCATTGAGATTAATGTGGAATCTTTCAATTTAGGCAGTTCATAATAAATGACCATGCCACTGGCTGGGTTGATTCCCTCATAACTATCGGTTCCTTTGAAATCTTCGGAATTACTATTTAATGGGCTTCCCCAGGAAGCATTCAAAGCGGGCCTAGGGGTGTAAAGTTTAGCCCCTTGATTTGCCCAATTGTATTGTTGCAACAACGAAAGATCGTCCAAAATCCAAAAAGAGCGGCCTGAAGTCGCAACGATCAAATTGCCCTGATGTACTTTAAGGTCGGTTATCGGTGCCTTGGGCAAATTCAATTGAAAAGTAGACCATGATTTTCCACCATCCCATGAAATATATATTCCTTTCTCGGTACCTGCGTACAGCAAATTTTTCCTTACAGGATCCTCACGGACCACCCTAGTATAATCACCGTACGGAATTCCAGAGCTAATATTGCTCCAAGTTTTTCCATAATCGGTGGTTTTATACAATCCTGCGGTATAATCATTAAATTTGTATCGGGTAGTGGCTATGTAAGCGGTAGCCGGGTCATGCGGTGATACTTCAATGGCATTAATTAGGCATTCTTGTAGGCCTTTTGGAGTAATATTTTGCCAGGATGTTCCTCCATCACGTGTTACGTGCACAAATCCGTCGTCACTACCTGTATAAAAAACACCTTTTTCGTGTGGTGACTCGATCATATAGGCAATAGTTCCATAATTTTCTGCCCCCACCGCTTCGTTGGTATAAGGTTCGCCTCCTTTGCCCTGCTTGTCGTCCATATTCCGGGTCAAATCGGGAGAAACTTCCTCCCAAGTGCTTCCCATATCCCTTGTTCTAAGAACCAATTGGGCACAATGATAATAAGTCCCTGGCTCATGAATAGATCCTATTATGGGGGCATTCCAATTGTAGAGATATTTCATGTCCCTGGCCTCCCGCCCCAAATATTGGATAGGTGCTGCCATTATTTGTGTGGAGGCCTTAGATTCGGTATCCAAAACTTCTATGGTACCCAAATAGCTACCTCCCAGTACATATCTGGGATTGTTAGGGTCAAAGGCCAAAAAAGCACTTTCGCCACCTGCGGAATCGCTCCAATCGCGTTCTGTGATTCCACCACTACCCAATGATAGACTCGCAATTTTAACAGAAGTATTGTCCTGCTGCCCAGCATAAATGTTATATGGAAACAGATTATCCGTACTTATTCTATAAAATTGGGCCGTTGGCATGATATTTTGGGTAGACCAGTTTTTGCCGAAGTCAAAACTAATGGATGCGCCGCCGTCATCTGCAAGGACCATATTATTGGAATCATAAGGATTTATCCATAGATCGTGGTAATCACCATGTGCAACAGAAAGGTCTTCCCACGTTTTACCCCCGTCAATAGATCGTAGGAAAGGCGCACTCATGACATAAACGACATTCTCGTTGCTTGGGTCCAAAAAAACCTCGATATAATACCAAGCTCTTTGCACCAAGCGATTGTCCCCACTGACCATGGACCATGATTTACCACCATTTTCCGATACAAAAAGTCCGCCTTTGTCGGCATTACTATCACTTTCTATCAATGCAAAAACTTTGTCCGAATTTACCGGACTCACGGCAATGGCCATTTTGCCTTTTTCTTTGGGCAACCCTTCGGTTAACTCTGTCCACGTTTCACCGGCATCGGTGGACTTGTAAAGGCCACTTCCCTCACCCCCGCTAATAACGACATTCGGTTTACGCCCGTGATGCCACATGGCGGCATACAAAATATCCGGGGCATTCACATCCATTGATAATTCTGCGGCACCCGTGGATTCGTTTATGAAAAGTGTTTTCTTCCAAGTCAATCCCCCGTCATTGGATTTATAAATACCACGGTCCTGAGTCGGCCCATAAATGGCCCCTTGTGCGGCCACATAAACGATATCCGGATTTTTGGGGTGTATGACGATACGGGAAATATGTTGCGTCTTTTCCAGGCCCATTTTTTTCCAGGTCTTTCCAGAGTCGGTAGACTTATAAACGCCGTCCCCATAGGAGGTCATTACTCCCCTAGGGGCATGTTCCCCCATACCACAGTAAACAACATTTGTATCCGATGCTGAAACAGCTACGGCACCGACGGAACCCATTTCAAAGTAGCCATCCGAAATATTTTCCCATTTTTGACCCGCATCCGAGGTTTTCCAAAGCCCACCACCAGTCGTACCCATATAATAGGTCAGCGGGTCTCCTATCACACCGGTAGCAGTAACAGAACGTCCCCCGCGAAAAGGCCCTATGCTCCTATATTTTAAAGGTTTGAAATATTCTTCGGCAGTTTGAGCGAAGGTGGTGCCTACAAAAAGCAACATCAGGACTAGTAAGTGTGGTTTTTTCATTTTATGATTGGCATGTTTTTTCTAGTGTTGTATCGTTCTCAAAATCTGTAAGGTCAAACGGAGCCAAGCCCGATGTCGCAAAGCTTCTCGACTCCGCTCAAAGTGACAGTATCTATAATTACTCCTCCACAAACAAGTAATTTAATTTCAATGAATTAAACTCGTTATTGAAGTCTTGCATTTCCTTTGAAATAAGGGCATCAAAAGTTGCAAGTTGTTCGTTTATTTGGGCCGACAGTTCATTTTTTACCGCAATATCCTGATCTGTTGGCGGGAAATCATCCAAAGCAACCAAACTATTCAAATGTCCTAATTTATTAGTGAGTCGGATTGGGAAATTCAATGGATCTTGACCGCTGCGATTCTGTGTCTGATACAGTGCCTTCTCTACTTCACCGAATTTTTCCTTCATCTGCTTTGCATTTTCAATCAAATCTCTTGTCTGTTCATTGTCCTTGTATTGCTTTGTAAAGGCATCCAATTGCGCATTGATCTTCCTGATTTTTTTGATAGATTGATGAGCCTTGTCGACCGTTGCGTTCACATCGCTCACAAAATCATACTGTTTTTGCATATCCGCTACAGATGCCTCTGCCCTTGGGTCAGGCAGAATTGCAAATTCTTGGGTCTGGATGTTCCCGTTTACATTCAATGCCACTTTATAAGTACCTGGAACCGCTTTCGCTCCGTCCAAATTGGCCCACCATAGGATCATTCCATCCAATTTTTCGGCACCTTTCCCTTTTGTATCCCAAACAAATGTATTTCCGCCCTTTTTGACCTCCAATTTTTTATCTTTCTTTTTGGAAGAATTGCTAAACGAATCAAGCGTATCGCCCTTCATGTTGAAATACGTAAGGCGAACGCTGTCTTTTTCAACTAAGTTTTTAAGATTAAAATGGGTAATTACTCCATTCGGGATATTTTGACCTTCTGTCTTTGAGCGTTCTTTAAGAGCTCCTCCTTTTGTGCGGTACGAATCTTTTGGCTTGAATAAAATAGTAGCTGCATTTTTATCAATTTCATCCAATTGGTGAAGCACTGTAAGATCATCGATCATCCATAAGCTACGACCTTGTGTGGCAACAATTAAACTGTTGTCCTTGATTGTCAGATCTGTAATAGGTACGATTGGCAAGTTCAACTGAAACGAACCCCAATTCAGTCCGTCGTCAAAAGAAATATACACTCCGGTCTCCGTGCCCGCATACAATATACCTTTGCGCTTAGGGTCTTCGCGAATAACGCGTGTGAAATGTTCATTTTTTATACCGTTGGTTATTTTTGCCCAGGTTTTACCATAATCCGTCGTTTTGTAAAGATAAGGTTCAAAATCACCGAGCTTGTACCGAGTGGCTGCTACATAACACGTACCTTCATTAAAAGCCGATGGTTCAATGCTATTGATCATATTCCATTCAGGTGTGTTTTTGGGCGTTACGTTTTCCCAATTTTGACCTCCATCCTTCGATACGTGAATTAATCCATCATCACTTCCTACCCATAAAAGTCCCTCCTTTAATGGACTCTCGTTCGCGGCAAAAATGGTGCAATAGTATTCTACACTTGTATTGTCCTGCGTAATGGGTCCTCCGCTTGATACCAACTTCGTTAGGTCGTTACGGGTCAGATCATCGCTCAATAATTTCCAGCTTTGACCTTCATTTGTTGAAAGGTGTACATGATTGGAAAAAACATATAATTTTTTGGGATCATGTTTACTGAAAATAATGGGGAAGTTCCATTGGAACCGGTATTTCATTCCTTCGGCACCGTATCCCATTGGATTATCGGGCCATACATTAATTCCTCTTACGGTCCCGGTTTTGTGGTTTACCCGAGTTAAGAATCCGCCATAACTGCCTCCGTAAACAATATCATCATTTTTTGGGTCCACGGCTATCCATGCCGATTCACCGCCGGCCGTTTCCTCCCAATCGCCCTCACCAATTCCGTACCCATCACTTCTGTGCTTTATTCGAAGCGTGGAATTATCTTGTTGCGCGACATATATCCGATAGGGGGTTGAATTATCTGTGGTAACCCTATAAAATTGCGAAGTAGGTTGATTGTGATATGTACTCCAAGTTTCACCGCCATCGTAGGTAATTTGTGCACCCCCGTCATCCCCAATTATCATTCGTTTTGAATTTTCCGGAGCGATCCATAAGTCATGATGATCTCCGTGCGGAGCCTCAAAATCGCTAAAAGTCTTTCCTCCGTCGGTAGATTTATGATAATCCACATTCACCACATAAACTATATCTTGATCTTCGGTATCTGCATAAATGCGTGTATAGTACCAAGCGCGTTGACGAAGCTTGCGGTCTTCATTTATCCTGGACCATTTTTTACCGCCATCTTCGCTGCGGTATAGTCCGCCTTTTTCCTTATTCTCAACAATTGCCCACACACGATCGGAGTTTTTAGGTGATACCGTTACCCCAATGATCCCTAAGGTATCTTTTGGAAACCCTTCGTTCTTAGAAATTTCCTTCCAAGTTTCGCCACTATCGGTACTTTTCCATAATGCAGACCCATCACCACCACTGCTAAGGCTATATGGTGTTCTTTTGGCCCGCCATGTAGAGGCGTATAAAACCCTAGGATTGTTAGGGTCAAAAACAAGGTCTACGGCACCGGCTTGGTCATTTACAAATAAGGTCTGCTTCCAGGTTTTTCCGCCATCCAAACTTTTGTAAACCCCGCGTTCCTTTGTTGGTTTGTAGATATTTCCCAAAACTGCGGCGTAAACTATGTTATAGTCTTTTGGGTGTATTCGAATTCGGGGCACATGCCGACTATTCTCAAGGCCCGCTGAAACCCAGGTCTTTCCTGCATCTTCAGTTTTCCAGATACCATAACCAGAGGAAACATTCCCGCGAAGCGTTTTTTCACCTCCACCAACATATATGACATTTGGGTCGCTTTGGGCAACCTCAACGGCACCGATACTACCTCCAAAAAAACCATCGGAAATATTCTCCCATGTACGTCCGCCGTCTAAGGTCTTCCAAACACCGCCGCCAGTAGCCCCAAAATAAAAAAGGTTCGGCTCCCCTGGAACACCGGTTACCGCAGCTGATCTACCTCCGCGAAAAGAACCAACCAAACGATAGTTCAAACTTGAATAGAGTTCTTGGGGATATTGAGGAGTTACCGATGTTGATTTCTGCTTTTTTTGTGCTGAAATTTGAGTTGGCAAAAGGAGAACGGCCAGCATGCAAATACTTGCCCAAGTGTAGAATATCTTCATTGTATATAGTTTGAATTAGCTCTCTAAAGTAAAAAGAATATTATTGATAGAAAGTTCAAACAAGAAGAAATATTAGGGCACAAATATTTTGTGCCTTATGGCATATAAAACAAGCCCGATCCTGTTCTTTATTTGTAATTTCTCGTGCAGGACATCGCGATAGCCTTCAATTGTCTTGGGACTTAGAAACATGGCGTCGGCAATTTCCCTATAAGTCATTTCCGTGCATGCCAGACGCAAAAATTCTATCTCACGGTCCTTGAGATTGGGCATACTTTCTCTCTTATCCAAAGTACCAACCAAAATCTGGGTAACCGTGTTGGTGTGATAATACCCTTTTTCAGCAATCTGCATCAACGCCTCTTCTAGAATCTCCCGTTTGGTATCCTTCATTAAATAGCCACGGGCACCGGCCCTTAGCATTCTTAAGATGGTGTCTTCATCCTCTTCTATGGAGAGTGCCAATACCCTAACATTGGGAAAATTGATCTTTAATCTTTCGGTAGTCTCAATTCCGTTTAGTATGGGCATGTTGATATCCATTAGTACAACATGCGGGATATTTCTTGAGTCTTGGAATTTTTCCAGAAGCTCTTTGCCGTTTTTGCAAACGTAGAGCGATTTGAATTTGGGAAAACTATCTACCAAGCCACTGATAGCCTGGGAAAGTAAAACATGATCATCCACAATTACTACTGAATAAGTCATGATTTTATATTTTGAAAATTATATTCCAAACGGAGCATGGTGCCGCGATTTCGTTCAGATTCGATACTTAGGTCGGCGTTGATCAACCGGGCCCTATTCTTCATATTCCGAATGCCGATGCCTGCAAAATTGAGTGTTTTCTCAAAACCTACTCCGTCATCATCTGCCGTAATGGTCAATTTTTCATCATCGTAGTCAATACCTACGCAAAGTGTGGAGGCTTTGGAGTGCTTGATGGTATTTGAGAAAAATTCCTGCAATATTCTGAAGATAATGATTTCGTCCTTAGGATCCAAAATTCGAGGTGTACCATCAATTGTCAAAGAAGCTTCCAAAAACTGCAGCCTATTGAAACGTTCTATTTCCAACTGCACCGCCTCTTCCAAGGACAGGTTTTTGATGGACTCTGGGTTGATCAATTTGGAAAGCACGCGCAACTCCCGAATGGCTTTTCCTATGGTTTCTGAGGCTTCCTCAAGATTATCGGAGCGTTCGGCAACCATTTGCACCTGTATTTTTGCCAAGGTCATCAGCTGCCCAATATTATCATGTAACTCCCAGCTAATGTTACGCAAGGTCTCCTCTCGAATCTCAATTTGCGTTTCGGAAAGTTCCTTTTCATAGGATTCCTTTGCCCTTGCCTGCTCTAACAACAACTTGTTCTTCCTTTTTAAAAATAAAATAAATAAGGCTATCATCGTAAGGCCCATGCATAAGGAAACCAACGAGAAAATAATTAAGAACGATTGTACTTCTCCTTGGTCCATATAAATCCGACTATATAACAGCCGTATAGTATTGCATTTAAACTAATTATAGTAATGATATAATATATATAGCTCACAAAGTCAAAATAGTTAGATAAAAGCATAAACGGAATCATTGCCATATTGAATAAAAGTAATCCTGTGGATATCCAAAAACTCAATTTTTGCTTTAGCACCAGCACTTCATCACTATACAAGAGTTGCCTAAAGTGAAATATGGCACAAACAAGTGTAAATATCGCGCCTGCAACAAAGGTATATTTATGATAACCCGCCCAGCTTTGAGTAAGCATACTCCACAAAGCAACCATTGTAAATATAAAAGTGAATGCTATAATGGCTGTCTTTGCACCTTTACCGTTTAATATTGAATAATACCAATATAAATAAAAAAAGAAGCTAGATACCATATATAAATTATACATCGGAAATGTATTAATTTCAAAAATGCGACCCAGAATCGACCCAGAAATTTCTACTAACAATGTTAACCATAAGAAGTATAAAAAATATGCTTCTTTAGTTTTGTTGAATTTTTTCCAGTGTATACTGGCCATCATTGCCGCGCCAAATTCAAAAAATAAAATTATAATGGACAGATACTTCATCTTGTTTTCCGCCAATTATTGAATATTTTTCGGCGGATGACCTCCTTCTCCGAAATTTAGCGCACTAATACCAGAGGCGGTCGTATTATTTGGAGCCATCGGAAAAAACCCTTGTCTTTCGGGAGTATCGGTTTGTGTGGTGGGAACCAAAATGACTGTGGAGTACCCAGGATCTGCCCCCTCTTCTTTCATGTTTTTTGGATAGGCTGCAAAATAAACACGGATGCCCATATTCTTATAGCCTTTTGCGGTGCCTTCGGCCTTCACGTAGGCGATATAATCTTCCATGGTTTCTATGGAAAACCAAATATCGCGGGTGTCCTCATAGCCTAGATGTTGATTGATGGCATCCGCCCTAGTTTGTACAAATTCTTGCTGCAATACTTCAGCCTGCTTTATGGAGATGGCCTGCTCGGGTGCCTCCATTTTTCCGTTACATGCATAAATACCAAAGGCTACTATGGCAAGGCATCCAACCTTTAGGGAACTTTTAAGTGTTGTTTTCATAATGTTGAGTTATTAGGGTTATTGTTTATAGTTTGTGTTGCGGTAATGTACAAATTGTTCAAGGTGTAAATTGGGTTTGTTGAAAATTAGAAATCTGTAAAACCCAGAACACAACCTTCACGTGGTATCTTCCCGGAATTTTGTCGTTAATTAAAATGGTAATAAAACACTTACAAGGAATCCGAGATTTTAGTTTAAATTCTTACGGATCCAAGAAAGATTAATAGTAGCCCAATAATGGCCATGCCCACAATCAAACAATAATTGATCATACAAAGTGCTTTTTCGCTTACAGATGCTTCCATTTTCTTGGTCTTTAAAGTTTAGGGAGCCAATTTACTATATAAAACAAATCGCAACAAGTGCCGCATTTTCAAAATCAATCAAAAACTACAATTAATATATTGATTATCAATATATTATGTTTTTTGGACTACAAAACAATGGGAGTTGTACCTATACAAAAAGGGGTAAATGCCCCTATGTCATTCAGTTGACCAACTAGAAACGAAGAGCGTTATATGTCTAAACCAGTTCCTTCCGAATCTCTCTTCTGAGAAAATAAGCTGTCACAATAGTTGCCAATAGGTCTGCAATGGGGAAAGAAATCCATACACCCAACTCACCAAAAAACCTAGGCAAAATCAATATTAAAGGGATAAAAAAGAATCCTTGTCTCAACAAAGTAAGCAGTAGTGCCGGTACGGCCTTCCCAATAGCTTGAAAATAGGCAGCTCCAATCAATTGCAAAGCAATTATTGGTGTTGCTGCGAAAACCCATCGCATGGCCGCGGGAGTATGTTCAAGTACATATGCATTAACTGCCAAATCATGAACGGAAAGTCCGGGTTTGTTGCTCAGAAACAGTCCGGCAATCCCACCCGGGAAAAGAAATAATCCTACAAATACTATCGTTGCCAAAATAGCGGCATACTTAATAGCGGTATTGATACTTTCCCGTACCCTGGGATATTTTTCAGCACCGTAATTATACCCGGCAATGGGCAAAAAGCCTTGCGTAACACCAAAAACAGGGAAAAGAGCAAACATAAGCATTCGGCCAATAATGGCGTAAACTGCAACCGAGGCTTCGCCGCCAATATCGAATAATATGTTGTTCATGAGCAGGTATACCACACTTACCAAGGCTTGGCGGGCCAAGGTTACAAAACCCAAAGAGCCTATTTCCTTCAATATGGGGAAATCAAGGCCAAAATGGCGCCAGTTGATTTTGAGCTCTGAATTTTTTGAAAGAAAAAAATAAAGGACATAGACGAAACAGAGAAAATAACTTATAGATGTAGCCCAGGCCGCACCTTCCATTCCCCAATCAAAAACATTGATAAAAATATAATCAAGAAGGAGATTACTAATGGACGGAATTATCATGGCAATCATTGCAAATTTGGGCTTTCCTTCGGCCCTAATTACCGTATTGCCCATCATGCACAGTGCCAAAAAAGGCACTCCATATAGTACGATGACATAGTAAACTTTAGCGGGTTCAAAAATCGCTCCCTTTCCTCCAAAGGCCGGAATAAGACTATCCACATATACCAAACCAACAATCGCCATAAAAATGGTGATCAATAGGGTCAAAGTGGTCTGGTTACCAAACGTCTTGAGTGCCTTTTCCTTGTTCCCGGCACCCAAAGCCCTGGATACAATACTTGAGCCTCCGATACCGATCGCCATCCCTAAGGCACCAATAAAGAAGGAAACCGGCAATACCACGTTGATGGCCGCAATCGCAATGGATCCAATCCAATTTCCCACAAAAATGGAGTCCACCAGAATATTCAGCGACATTACCAAAATTCCAATGGAGGCAGGAACCGCCTGTTTTATTAGTAGTTTTCCAATTGGTTCGGTACCAAGGTCTGCAGATGCTTTTGCCATTTAGTGCTTTGTTTTTTGATCTTCAACTTTTGGACTTAACCTATGAACAGATCCCGAAAGAAAATGGAGATTAACAAGTGCTTTTTCGGGATTTATTATTCAGGAAGCCTATCGGTTGTATGCCATTCATTGACCCATTTCGCCATGACCCCAACCCACTCTTTCCCATCGTTCAAACAAGGAATATGTTTGTAATCCTTACCCCCGGCACTTTGAAATTGATGTTTGCCCTCCATGGCAATTTCTTCCAAAGTCTCCAGACAATCAGAAACAAAGGCTGCGGTTATAACTGCCAAATTTTTCTTTCCTTCCTTTGCCAATCGTTCAAACTCAAAATCCGTGTATGGCTTTAACCAAGGGTCGTTTGGAAGACGCGACTGGAATGAATTACTCACCTTTTCCGACGGTAATCCCAAATATTTTACAACCTGTTTCGTAGTCTCAAAACATTGGTGTCGATAACACGTATTGTGCGCGACCGAATTCGTATTACAGCAATTCCCGTCAATTTTACAATGAAAATGGGTAGGATCGCTTTTGCGAATGTGCCTTTCAGGAATACCGTGATATGAGAAAAGAACATGGTCATAATCAAAAGACTTTAATCCCTCCGCAATACTCTCGGAAAGCACCTTAATATACTCAACCTTATTATAAAATGCGGGAAGGGTCGTAATTTTCATGTCCCCATAAAATTCTTGCTGAACCTCCATTGTTTTTACCACAACTGTTTCATAGGAGGACATGGCATAATGCGGGTACAAGGGCACCAACAAAACATCGTCCACACCCTTCCCTTTCAATTGCTGCAGAGCATTTTTGATGGTCATACTGCCATATCGCATTCCCAAGGCTACCGGTATCTCTACCTCTTCCTGTACCTTTTTCGAAAAACGTTCTGAAATAACCACCAAAGGTGAACCTTCCTCCCACCATATTTTTTTATAGGCCTCGGCCGACTTTTTGGGCCTACTGCGGAGAATAATTCCCCTGACAATGATATTTCGTAACCATCGGGGAACATCAATAACGCGCTCATCCATTAAAAACTCGTCCAAATAAGGTTTTACATCCTTCGCCGTTGGGCTATCAGGAGACCCTAGATTTACCAATAAAACTCCCTTCATGTTTTCTGAATTTATAAAATGTAAAAATACTACTTGAAGTTATACTACGTTAGCATTATTCAATATAGTATAAATCGCATCCCAATAATTTGTAATCATTGTAAAAGCCATCGGCCAAATGTCAATTTCAAGTTAATTATTATTCTATATCGTCCGAACCAATTATTTTACAACAACTTTGGCTAAAAGAACCATTTAAAATCAATGCGGATATTCAGTGCTCTTATGCTACTTTTTTCATTTATTTCGATTTCCGCCCAAAAGGAAAACAGTTTACTTTGGGAAATTTCGGGGAACGGACTAAAGGAGTCGTCTTACCTGTATGGTACCATGCACGTGAGCAAAAGAATTGCTTTCAGGCTGGATGATATATTCTACGAAGCCCTTGATAAAAGCTCAATTATCGCATTGGAATCCGATCCTGACACATGGCTTGAAAATACGGATAAATTAGGTTTTTCGGGTTACGGACAGGGTAACGGATTTGTATCAAAAGGATTTTATACTATCCCTTTTGCCATGAGAAATCCGCGCAAAGAAGAAATAGCTGCGTATTTGGCCTTTGAAGACAGCAGGGTAAATAATATTCTGTACCGAACGGATGCCTATTCCCAAGATTTTGAGGAAGAAACCTATTTGGATATGTTCATTTACCAAGCAGGTAAAAAATTTGGCAAGCAAGTAGTTGCTTTGGAGGACCTTGAAGAATCTACGGCTTTGGTGGGCCGGGCAAGCTTAAATGCCATGAAGCAAAAACCCGATGAGTGGTTGCAGAAAAAAATGCAGCAGCAAGATCCCATGAGCCTTTTGCAGGATGCCTATAGAAATAGAAATATTGCGCTTTTGGATTCCATAGACAAGGCCATGTATACCGGGCATTATCTTAAGAACATGCTCTTTATCCGCAACAAAAACATGGCTCAGCAACTTGATTCCCTTGTTCGGTTTGGCAAGGTCTTTACGGGCATAGGTGCGGCCCATCTACCAGGAAAGGAAGGTGTAATTGCGCTTCTCAGGGATATGGGATATACGGTTAAACCCTTGCTTTCCAAGGCTACTTCAAAAGGGAAGGAACTCAAGGAAAAGTTTGAGAACTCATTGCTGGCAAACTCCTATCAAATTGCCTCCCCGGATGATGATTTCTTTAACTTGATATTGACAAACCATTTATACCCAATTTCCGAATTTATAAATACAACCTATATTTCCCCGGATCTCACCAATGGCAGTTATGTAATGGTGAACCGCATCCCCACTTTTAGTTTTTTAAAAAAGGATGTCACTTATAACATTGAAGATTTGGACAAGTTACTTTTCGAGAACATTCCGGGTAAAATTCTTGAGAAAATAAAAATCAAAAAAAACGGATTTGCCGGAATCGATATTAAAAATCAATTGAAGAACGGCGACCATCAGCGGTATCAAATATATCTGACACCTTTGGAAATACTCATTTTTAAAATGGGCGGTGAAGGCGATTATGTACTTCAACATGCAGATACTATTTTCAATAGCCTTTCATTTAGGCAGCCCGAGGATAGGATAATCAATGTCATTTCAGGATTTGACGATTTTGAGGTAAAGATGCCTTCCCTGTACAATTTCACCAATAAAAATCGACAGGGCGACCGTCTTCTAGAGGGCTATGATTCTATAAACGGTTCCTACTATTTCATGCGGAAGGCTACCTTAAATGATTTCAATTTCATTGAGCAAGATACGTTTGAGTTGAAACAAATTCAAAGGCGATTCTATCAAGACCTAAAACTTGACCCTGTTTTCGAAACACCCATCTCAAATTGGCAAACATCTAATGCGATAATTGATTCCGTTACGAACAAACGCCTCTATTTAAAAACCCAATTTACCAAAGGGGATTACTATTTATTGGGCATTATGACCCGCTTTCCGGATGAGGCACATGCGTACTTCTCTTCATTCAAAACTAAAGAAGCCAAATTCAATGAGCCGTTCATTAAAGTGCAGGATACCGCCATGTTCTTTAGTACGGTTACGACAGTAAAACCACCCAAATTTGTAGAAAACAGCAACAATTATTACAACGGTAGGGCCAAACCCAAAGCATACAACGCCTTTAACAAAAAGACCGTCTATCAGAACAAAAACAATGAAGCCATAACCGTAGAGGTCAACAAATCACATGACTTTTTAATGTTCCCCAGTATTGATTCCGTATGGAATCTGCGCCGTAAACTTTTGGCCGACAAAAGATTCAACATTATTGATGAAAAGTTAAAATCTTCTCCGGAAGGTTATCATGAATTTGAGTTGACACTAAAAGATACTGCCAGTACGAGAAGCATTTTGGTAAAAGATGTCATAAAAGGTGGGTTGCTTTATGAAATTAAGACCGTAATAAATTCAGCGGGTCGACCGAGCAGGTTTGTTCAGGAGTTTTTTGAAAACTTTAAGCCATCGGATACCGTCATAGGTAAAAATTTGATGACCGATAAGGCCCCGGAATTTTTCGAAGCTTTGCGAAAAAATGATAGTATTCTTACCGACGGATACCGGTTTATACAATTTAAAGAAGAGCATATTGATTCCTTAAAATGGTATGTTTCTGAATTCGATTTTCCGGATGACAAGAAAAATATACAGGAATATCTACTTCAGAAATTGGGAAAAATTGACAATCCCAGCGTCATCCCATTTTTTAAGGATTTCTATAATAGCTCTTATAACAATTCCAATGCACAAACCAAGATTTTGCAGGCCGTAACCAAAAAAGCGGACGAAGAATCGGTTGAACTTTTACTTGATCTATTGGCGAAAGATTTACCCCTTGTTTCCAATAAATTTGAAATCCACTCCATTTTTAAGCCCTTTATGGATAGTCTTCCCATGGCCAAAAAACTATATCCAGATCTACTGGATTATAGTGCCATTGAAGAGTACAAGTCCCCTATTTTCTCTATGTTGGCGCAACTGATTTCAGACGGACTCATTAAACCGAAGACGTACAAAAAATATCGGAAACAGATTTTGAACGATGCCAAAATTCAACTGAAACGGCAATTGGGCGTGGTAAAAGTGCAGAATGGCAACCGAAATCAATATTCGGGCCGTAACCCCAATCAAGGTGTGCTTGAAGACTATGCCATTTTGCTCTATCCGTTTATACATGAAAAGGAAACCACGCAATTCTTCCAAAGGTTGTTATTGGTGCAAGACGAGAATATCAGGACCACTTTTGTGGCCTTACTGGCAAAGGATGAGAAACCCCTCCCGAATGGAATGATCGACTCATTGGCGGCCAATATCAACAGCCGAAATATGCTTTTCAACAAATTGCGGAAAATTGGAAAGATAGGGCTCTTTCCCAAGGCGTATCGAAATGAAAAATCCTTGGCAGAATCAATTTTATTTGACCAGAAAAATTATGATAAGGATTACGACCTTGTTGAATTTATGGACCAACGTTCATTGAGTTTTCAAGGAAAAAATGTAACAGGTTATTATTTTAAGACAAAAAATAGAATGGACTATGATAGCCAGTTCAATATGCATTTAATTGTATTTGAGAATGGAAAGGGATTGACGACACTTCCCTTTTACAAAAATGAAGGAATGCCCATAGAGGACACCGAAACAGATCAGGAGGTGCTGGACTTTGTCACCGAAGAGTTTTTGTTAAAAGACCGAAAAAGGGCCACTGTATACCGACCTAATAGTTATGGTGCGTATGGGTTTGGTGGGTATTAAAGATGTTTTGTCCGATTAGAATTCTTAAATATGTATTTTTGGCATCTAAGTCAATCCTAATGAAAGTCACTTACTTATTTTTATTGATTGTAGTTCTTACGGGGAATATATCGGCCCAACTGATTACTTGCTCCCCAGCCGATAAACAGGCTTTTAAAAACAAGACCATAGAAATTGACGGACTCCTGGAAAGCGATTTTGGGGAGACCATGGTCGCTGTGGGAAAAACTTTTATGGGCATTCCCTATGTGGCCAAAACACTGGAAATAGGCACAACGGAAACGTTGGTCATCAACCTTCACGGATTGGATTGTACCACTTTCGTTGAGAATGTTCTGGCCTTTTCATGTATGCTCAGAAATGGGCAATCTGACTTCAATTCATTTACCAAAATATTAGAAACCATTCGGTATAAAAATGGTGTTTTGAATGGCTATTCCTCACGTTTACATTACTTTTCAGAATGGATCGCGAACAACGAAACAAAAGGCCTGTTAAAAGATATAACCTCCGAAATTGGAGGTTTGGAAATTAACAAGGGCATCAATTTTATGAGCAATCATCGGGATTTATATCCCTTTCTAAAGGATGATGGAAATTTTGAAAGAATAAAGGCTTCCGAGAATTACCTCAATGCTATCTCAATTTGTGTATTGCCACAAGACCTGATCGAGGCCAACGAGCATTTGATACAAACCGGCGACATCATTGCACTCGCTACTTCCGTTGACGGATTGGATGTGACCCATACTGGAATAGCGACCCGGGAAAAGGATGGTAGAATTCACTTGTTGCATGCTTCTACCGGATCTATGAAAGTAGAAGTATCCGAACTTCCTTTAGTTGACTACCTTAAAAAGGTTAAGAAAAATACGGGAATCATGGTCGCAAGACCTCTATAAAACCGACTTCACTTCCATCAAGAACCGACTGTAGGGTATGTACCTACCTTTTTCTGTATTAAAAACAAATCTGATAAGGTATTTCGCAGAACATCAACTAACCCACATCCATAAAGCCCGTCCAATTTTAAAGACCGAAAACAAAAAAACCAACCAGATAGTCTCGGGTTGGTTTTTTAACGAATACGATGCTTAAGCTATCTCCCCAAGCAATAAATGAGCCCGCCTAAGATATGTTTTCTAAAAGTTGGGTCATCATAAGCTTCTTTGGTATGTCCCAATCCCGTATAAAAGGCCTTTCCTCCATCGAACTCGTGATACCAAGCTATAGGATGGTTGTCCCCATTCGCTCCTCCTTCGTAGCTAGATTCATCAAGCTTCATTAGCACATTTACATCCGCATTCATGTTCTTGTAATTATACAATTCATCAAAATGTTTCCAAGTACTATCCAAATGACTTGTTGAAGCGTGATTATTGTCAATCACCTCTATCATGGCCTCCTGTTGTTTGGGGTGGCTTAAAAACTGTGCCCCTACCAATTTATTGTACCAAGGCCAATCATACTCCGTATCGGCCGCAGCATCGGACCCCCATAAAGCTTCCACCTTCCTGAATGTAACTTTCAAAGGCTTTTTGTTGGTCGTTCCCAAGAACATCCATAGTGGTGTTCAAAAAAACAACGGTCTTATATTTTTTTAGGTTCTTAGGAGTGAACATCAAAGAATCTTCCGTATGGCTCACTACAAAATTGTTGCTTAATCCTAAAATTCGAAATGTCTCAACCCCTTTTTCAATAGCATCGTGTCGATATCCGTTCGTTTTTGAGAAAACCAAAACAAGATCTGTATTCATTTTTAAGGGAATGGGAATATTCTGAATTGGCTCGCGTGTCTCAAATGAAGTATCCTGAACTACCTTACTTGAAAAACAAGCTGAGAAAAGAATCATACTAAAAACAAAGAGTGAAATTTTTATAAATGTTCTCATAATTATTTATTGGTATTGAAAATAAATCTAACAAAACGATGCCTAATAACAGAAAAAGAAATCAATTGACAATGGACATTACATATTTTTTTGGAGTAGTGCCATATTTTTTCTTAAAGGCAGCGATGAAATGACTTGCGGTACTGTAGCCCACCTTTAATCCAATTTCATTCACATTATGATTCCCTGATTCCAGAAGCTTACGCGCATGCTCCATTTTATAATCAAAAAGAAAACTATAGACCGAATCGCCGTAGATTTGTTTAAATCCTTCTTTCAACTTTTTAAGGCTCAACCCAATTTCTTCAGATAATTCTATCAATGTTGGAGGTTCTACCATACGCGCTATCATAATTTCCTTCGCCCTTCTGATCCGTTTCACATTGTCCTCATCAACCAAGAAAGGGCACTGCTCCAAATCGGCATCACCACTTTTATTAAAATATAATGAAATGAGCTCATACACTTTTCCTTTTATATAAAGCGATTTTATAGATGGGTGCAGGTTGTAGTTCATGACCTGACTTAGGACGACTGCAATGGCAGGTGAAAACCGTTCTTGGGAATAATATTTCTTTTCCTTATTTTCTGTGGTAAGGAAGGGAATAAAATCGGCCTCCCTTGAAAATAGTGAATGAAATTTACGAATGGTCATTATGACCGAAACCATCCATGAATTTGGCGCAAGTTCCATATTAATGGGCAATGCCAATTGGGTATTGTAGAGCAATAATGAATTCTCCTCAGAAATATCAAGTGCATAGGTACCCTCGTTAAAAATAAACTTTGAATGCCCCTTCAAGCAAAAATGAAACTGAATGAAGCTACTGTCTATTTCACGCGTAACTTTTTGTACCTGGTCGGTATCATTTTGCATTTTTAGGACAAAAAAACCATCCTCAACAAACACCTCATTAAGTGAACCTATAGCGTTATTTTCAGCTTCCATATACCATCACAAAAGTTGCGTTTCTATTTAGAAACGTTCTAAATAGAATTCATCACAAACGTACTATTTATTGTAAATTTATCGAAAATGCCCCACTTTTTAACGAAAAAAGGCCTAAAATTTAAAATTCGATACTTATTGTTCCTCTAGCGTTATTTTTATTCGGATTGTGCATCTATTTTTGTGACCGTTTGAAGTAGTGCATGAAAGATTACCATATTTCAAGACATAACTCTTTTTACACTATTGGCCTTAACTACAAAAAGGCCGATGCTGAAATACGCGGTAAATTTAGTTTGGATGAAGCGGCAATGGACACACTGATAACCCAGGCCAAAGAGCAAGATATTGACGGACTCTTAATTACATCTACCTGTAACCGCACGGAACTCCATGGATTTGCACAACATCCTTTTCAATTAATAAAACTGCTTTGTTCAAATACCAAGGGTTCCGTAGAAGAATTTCAAGAAGTAGCGTACGTTTATAAGAACATTGATGCCATTAATCATCTTTTTAAAGTCGGGACCGGACTGGATAGTCAGATTTTGGGAGATTTTGAAATCATAAGTCAATTGCGGAACAGTTTTAACCGCTCCAAAAAGCATGGAATAGCAAACCCATTTATTGAGCGATTGTGCAATTCCGTCATCCAGGCAAGTAAGCGCATCAAGAACGAGACCGAAATTTCGTCAGGAGCTACCTCCGTTGCTTTTGCCTCGGTTCAGTATATTCTAAAAAATGTGCCCAAAGTATCAGAAAAGAACATTCTGCTGTTTGGCACAGGAAAAATTGGACGAAATACCTGTGAAAACCTCATCAAGCATACCAAAAATTCACATATTACCCTGATAAATCGCACCAAAGAGAAAGCAGAAAGCGTAGCCGGAAAATTTAATCTTCTTGTGAAGGATTATGGTGATCTTCAGACCGAAATTCGAGGTGCCGATGTTCTCATTGTGGCCACTGGTGCCCAAGTGCCAACAATTTCGAAGGAATTGATCTACAATAAGAAGCCTTTGTTGATCCTGGACCTTTCGGTTCCCAAAAATGTGGCGGACGATGTCTCCGAAATACCAAATGTAACGGTCATACATCTAGATCATCTTTCTCAGTTGACCGATGAAACCCTGGAGAAAAGAAAGCAATATATTCCGCAGGCCGAAAACATTATCGAGGATATTAAAGGTGAATTTATTCAATGGTTGGAGACCCGGAAGTTTGCGCCAGTTATCAAAGCCCTTAAGAAAAAGTTGAAAACGATGAAAGACGAGGAATTGGACTTTCAAAGTAAAAAACTAACCGACTTCAATTCAGAGCAAGCCGATATTATTTCAGAGCGAATTATCCAAAAAATCACAAAACAGTTCGCAAACCATCTCAAAGAAACGAATAGCGATGCCGACGATAGCCTAGAGCTCATTCGAAAAGTATTTCAATTAGAAGTAAAAACTCCATGACCAAGGTAATCCGTATAGGAACTCGCGATAGTCAATTGGCACTATGGCAGGCCACTACCGTTCAAAAGAAACTAGAAGAACTCGGGCACCGCACCGAAATCATCAAAGTAAAATCCACAGGGGACCTCATACTTGACAAACCGCTTTATGAACTAGGCATTACCGGTATTTTTACGAAAACGTTGGATGTTGCGATGTTGAAAGGTGAAATTGATATTGCCGTACATTCCTTAAAAGATGTACCCACAGCACTTCCCAAAGGCATCGTTCAAGCGGCTGTTTTGGAACGTGGCAACTTCATGGACATACTTGCCTATAAAGGAAACGAGGAGTTTTTAGGACAACGAAAAGCGGTCATTGCCACCGGAAGCTTGCGAAGAAAGGCCCAATGGTTGAATCGCTACCCAACACATACCGTTGTAGACCTAAGAGGCAATGTGAACAGTCGTATTGAAAAACTACAGGAAAACGAATGGAATGGTGCCATTTTCGCCGCTGCCGGACTTGAACGTACGGGTATTGAGCCAGAGAACACGATCGGTCTTACATGGATGGTACCAGCACCTGCGCAAGGCGCTGTGGTCGTGGTTGCCCTTGAAAAAGATCGGGAAGTAAGAGCGGCATGTGCAGCACTGAACCATGGGCCAACAGAAATTTGTACGACCATAGAGCGTACTTTCTTGAACCTTCTTGAAGGTGGCTGCACCGCCCCAATAGGTGCATTTGCCTTTATTAAGAACGAGGAAATAGATTTCAAAGGGGTTCTATTGAGCAAGGACGGTTCCAAAAAATTGGAGGTCATCAAAACAGTTGCGGTAGGGGAACATATGCATTTGGCCAAAATATGTGCCGATAGTATTCTTAGTCGCGGTGGGAAACGCATAATGAAAGATCTTCAATCCGTGGATCAAAAACCAAATATACTCTCGACCAAAAAACTCACACCCGCCCAATTACGCCTGTTCGATAAAAAAGTAATAGCCGACTCCAAGGATTTCATAAAAATAAGTCCGGCCAGAATAAGCCCCAACCTTCTAAAGACCCCCATTCAAAATGTCATTATAACGAGTCGGAACGCTGTCGAATCCCTTTTAAAAAGTGGTTCGGCTGACACGCTGAAATTCGAAAACATCTATTGTGTAGGCCGCAGGACAAAAAGATTGGTAGAAGAGCAAATTGGACCTGTAACATACACAGCTGGTAATGCCAAAAAATTAGCGGATTATATGGTGGAATTTATGGAAGGTTTGGAAGTCACTTATTTCTGTAGTGACCTAAGATTGGACGAATTACCGAATCATTTGACCAAGAACAATATCAAGGTAAACGAAGTTACTGCCTATACAACTAAAAGTGTCCCGACAAAGATTGAAGAAGGTGTTAAGGGTGTCCTGTTCTTTAGTCCATCCGGTATACAGAGCTTTTTATTGAAGAACGATCCAACGGCCATTGCATATTGCATTGGTGAAACCACTGCGATCGAGGCCCGAAAGAATTTTGATGATGTGCGCGTGGCGAAACAACCCAGCGTGGAAAGTGTTATTGAATTGGTCAACGAATCATAATATTAATCGGACGATAGAATAAAAATAAAAGACAATAGACCAAAATACTGATGGCCACCTGCTTCCGGATATTTTTATGACAATCTATGGCCTTCGGGTCAATAAAAAATAGGTTTTTTCTAAAAAAGATTTGGAAAGTGTGATCGAACTTTTGCCTAAAGGAGCCAAAATGATAAATAGCCCAATTAGTAAAATTAAAAATAGAAAATAGCTAAAAGCCCACGGCCAAAGGCCAACCACGGTATATGATAAAAAACGACCTTTTCTTAAGAGCTTTAAAAGGCGAAACAGTAGACAGACCTCCCGTTTGGATGATGCGCCAAGCGGGTCGTTACTTGCCAGAATTTATGGCCATTCGCGATGATTATGATTTTTTTACACGCTGTCAAACGCCGGAACTTGCCTCTGAAATAACGGTGCAGCCCATTCGAAGATTTGGCATGGACGCGGCCATTCTTTTTTCCGATATTTTGGTAATTCCCCAAGCCATGGATATTGAGGTTCAGATGAAGCCCAATTTTGGGCCTTATATACCCAATCCCATTCGTACCCAAAAAGATTTGGAACGTGTTATTGTGCCCGATGTGAATGTTTCGCTTGATTATGTAATGAAGGCCATCAAAGCGACAAAGGAGAAACTTAACAATGAAATACCTTTAATTGGTTTTGCCGGTTCCCCATGGACCATTTTGTGTTATTGTGTGCAGGGTCAAGGGAGCAAGACTTTTGACAAGGCCAAGGAATTCTGCTTTACGCAGCCAGTTTTGGCGCATGAAATGCTCCAGAAAATAACTGATACCACCATTGCTTATCTAAAGGCCAAAGTAAACGCCGGTGTTGATGCCGTGCAGGTGTTCGATTCCTGGGGCGGTATGCTTTCACCCACTGATTACGAGGAATTTTCTTGGAAATATGTACAGCAGATTGTAACTGCCTTAAAAGAGGTAACACCTGTCATCGTTTTTGGAAAGGGATGTTGGTTTGCCTTAGGCGATATGGCCAAATCAGGTGCCTCTGCTTTGGGCGTAGATTGGACCTGTTCGGCCAAGAATGCAAGGTACCTAACGGGCGGAAACATTACGCTTCAAGGCAATTTTGATCCGGCCAGATTGTTATCCCCACCCTCGGAAATCAAGAAAATGGTAAAGCAAATGATCGATGAATTCGGAAAGGATAAATATATTGTAAACTTGGGCCATGGTATTTTACCCAACGTCCCTGTTGCACACGCCAAGGCCTTTATTGATGCCGTAAAGGAATATAAAATGGGAGTTTAGGCAGGTATGTAAGACTTTGTAAATGATCGCAGATTTCGAAACCTACTTTATAGAACCCATCGAACAAAAAGATGCTTGGAAACTATGCGATTTTATAACCATAAATTCAGACCGGTTAAAATATTTCTTCCCCTTTACGTTAGAGCGTAATCTCACGCCCACCTTGTCACAAATTTTTGTAGACGAAAAAGCAAGGGAATTTGCCCGGAAAGAAGAATTTCTTTTCAAATTAAAGGAAAAGGCAGGCCGTACCATTATCGGGCTTGTCTTTATCAAAGAGTTGGATTGGGAGAGCAACCAGGCCGAATTGGCTTACTGTATTGGATATCAATATGAAAAAACGGGAATAATGACCCAGGCGGTACAAGTGATCACCAATTATGCATTGAACGTATTGGGGCTAAAAAAACTTCAAATTGTAACACATAAAAGCAACATTGGCAGTGTTAAAGTTGCCAAGAAATGTGGTTATATTTGGAAAGGAGTATTTCCAAAGATGTTCCACTCTCCCATTGCCGGACCCATGGAAATGGAATTATATGAGTTATCAGCATGAAAGATAAATTTTACAGCTACATTCAAAATCTCCAAAATATCATTACTTCCAAATTAGAGGAAGTTGACGGAAAATCGCGATTTCGTGAGGATATCTGGGATAGGAGTGAAGGTGGCGGCGGTCGTTCAAGGATTATTGAAAACGGAACTGTTTTTGAAAAGGGCGGTGTAAATATCTCCGCTGTTCACGGAGCACTGCCCAAAAGTATGCAAACCTATTTTGGCGTTGAAGAGGCCGATTTTTTCGCCTGCGGCCTAAGCTTGGTCAGTTCATCCCAAAAGTCCAATGGTTCCCACTGTTCATGCCAATTGGAGGTATTTTGAGATGTATGATAAAAAAGGAAATATCGTGGATCAATGGTTCGGGGGAGGACAGGAGCTTACGCCCTACTACCTTTTTGATGAAGATGCACAACATTTTCATTCAGTCTGTAAAAAGGCATGCGACCGGCACAATACCGACTTTTATCCCGCTTATAAAGAGAAATGCGACGAATATTTCTGGAACGCCCATAGAGAGGAGGCAAGAGGCGTAGGCGGACTCTTTTTTGACTATTGCAAGGCCTCAGGAGAAATGCAAATACAAGATTGGTACGATTTTGTAACCGAGGTCGGTGATAGTTTCTTGGAAGCCTATGTGCCCATTGTTGAAAAGAGGAAAAATTTAAATTATACCAAGGAGCAAAGAGATTGGCAGGAAATACGCCGGGGCCGGTATGTGGAATTTAACCTGGTCCATGATAAGGGCACGCTTTTCGGACTCAAAACGAACGGGCGTATAGAAAGCATTCTCATGAGTCTGCCTCCCCATGTTCAGTGGCGATATGACCACCATCCTGAAAAAGACAGTGAAGAAGATAAATTGCTTTCCGTTTTAAAGAAGCCTGTTGATTGGGTATAAATTGGTCTTTTTCAGTTAACTTTAAATCTCAAAATCATAAAATGTTTCCAATAATTAGAAATAGAAGACTCCGTACATCGGAATCCGTTCGTAGATTGGTCCGGGAGACCTCTATTGGCCCCAATGATTTTTTGGTGCCTCTTTTTGTGGTAGAGGGCAAAGGGGTTAAAGAGGAAATCGCATCAATGCCCAACTATTATCGCCTAAGTCTTGATTATTTGGAAAAGGAAGTAAAGGAATTATGGAAAATGGGCCTATGTGCCGTGCTTCTTTTCGTAAAGGTCCCTGAGAATTTGAAAGACAATAAAGGCTCGGAAGCACTTAATCCGAATGGACTGATGCAATTGGCCATTAAAACGGTCAAACATGCGTGTCCCGAAATGTTGGTAATGACCGATGTTGCACTGGATCCCTATTCTTCCTATGGCCATGATGGTATCGTTGGCAACGGACAGATTTTAAACGATCAGACCGTTGAAATATTGGCTGAAATGAGTATAAGCCATGCCCTCGCCGGAGCCAATTTTGTGGCCCCCAGCGATATGATGGACGGACGGATCCTGTCTATTCGCGAAGCATTGGATGAAGAGGAACTGATCAACACCGGAATTATGAGCTACAGCGCAAAATATGCCAGTTCATTCTATGGCCCCTTTCGAGACGCATTGGATTCGGCCCCGGTAGCCAAAAAAAATGTCCCCAAGGACAAGAAAACCTATCAAATGGACTTTGCCAATAGGTTTGAGGCTATCAGGGAAACCCAAATGGATATAGATGAAGGTGCCGATATTGTGATGATAAAACCTGGACTTTGTTATTTGGATATTGTCCGCGAGATCAAAAACGAGGTAGATGTGCCGGTAGCCGTTTACCAAGTTTCCGGGGAATATGCCATGGTAAAGGCCGCAGCGGAAAAAGGATGGTTGGACCATGATGCCGTAATGATGGAACAATTGATAGCCATTAAAAGAGCGGGTGCGAATATCATTGCGAGTTATTTTGCGAAGGATGCGGTAAAATTATTGGGATAGGTTCATTAAAATGAAGGTTCTGCCCTGATCGGCCGTTGGTCTAATTCTATCCATTGAATGAAAAATTCACTTTATATACTATTCGGTTTATTTATAGTCCGTATTTTTGGCCAAGAAGGAGTGCCTTTAAAACTATCCGTAGAATCAAATTTGGAACTGACCTATGCCAGCCCTTCCGAAGTTGGTTTGGATTCACTATACATTCATACCAAAGTCGACTCTATTATAACAAACGGTATAAAAAAAGAGGCTTTTCCCGGAGCACAAATACTGGTGGCCAAGGAAGGGAAGATCATCTTTCACAAGGCTTACGGTTATCATACCTACGACAGTATTCAGCCTGTATCCCTTAATGATATTTATGATTTGGCCTCCGTCACAAAAATTATGGGTTCTTTGCCAGCCATTATGAAATTGGTGGACGAAGGAAAAATTGAACTTGACAAGCCCTTTAGTGCCTACTGGAGGCCGTGGCGACATAGAAAGGATAAAAAAAACCTTACGGTACGGGAAATATTGGCGCATCAAGCCGGACTTAAGCCGTACATCATTTTTTTGAACGAGGTTCTCAAAAAGAATGGCAAGATTAAAAAGCGCTTTGTCAAAAATTCACCGAAATCAGGATATACCCACCAAGCGTATGAAAACCTTTATATTAAAGATCGTTTCAACAGAAAAATATATCGCATTAGTAATCGGTCCAAAGTAAGCGCGGAAAAGAAATACCTGTATTCCGGACTTACATTTTTGATTTTTCCGGAAATTATTAAGCAGTTGACCGGCCAATCCTATGAATACTATTTGGAGAAGAATTTCTATTTGCCCATTGGGGCTATGACCATGGGATTTAAACCAAAACTAAAAAACTTTCCTAATAAAATAGTTCCCACAGAAATTGATACCCTATTTCGGCACGCACTCACCCAAAATTGGGTGCACGATGAAAATGCGGCCCTCTTAGGGGGCATTTCTGGTAATGCCGGACTGTTTGCCACTGCAACCGATTTGGCGAAAATGATGCAGATGTACCAAAATTACGGCACCTATGGCGGCAAACGCTACATTTCGGAAAAAACGCTAAGGGAGTTCACAAGGGTACAATATCCTGAAAATGAAAATAGGCGCGGTCTGGGATTTGACAAACCGTCCCTGAATAATTCCGAATTGACCTTGGCCGAATCCTATCCGGCATCCGAGGTAAGTCCGGAAAGTTTTGGACATAGCGGTTTTACAGGGACTTTCGTATGGGCGGATCCTGAGAACCAATTGGTATATATTTTTCTTTCCAATAGGGTATATCCATCGCGAACACATAGTAAAATATATGAATTGAATATTAGGTCCGCGGTCCAGGAAGCTTTTTACCAAGCCATCCTAAATTTCAATTAAATGATGGGATAGCTTACGAATTTGTATCTTAGGGCTTCAAACTTTCACATATGGGACTTCTCATATTCTATGCTGTAGTATCCATTTTTTTTTCTTTTTTATGCTCCATTTTGGAGGCCGTATTGCTTAGTGTAACACCTACCTATATCAATATCAAGAAAAAAGAGAAAAAAGGATACGCACAAACTTTGGAGGAACTTAAAAAAGATGTTGATAAACCCCTCATCGCTATTCTCACACTCAATACGGTTGCACATACAGTGGGGGCCATTTTGGTAGGTGTGCAGGCCAAGGTAGCTTATGCCAATAGTTACGGAAGCGCTACGCGGTCCATTTTTGGAATCGAGTTTACGGAAGACCTCATGGTCGGTGTGGTCTCGACTGTTATGACCTTGTTGATTTTAGTGCTTTCTGAAATTATTCCGAAGACCATTGGGGCCACTTATTGGCGTCAATTGGCAAATTTCACGGCCAAATCCCTAAAAATTATGGTCCTGATACTTAAATGGACAGGAATTTTATGGATTTTACAACTTTTCACCAAATTGGTTGGCGGTAAGGGACATCACGGCAGTGTGCTTAGTAGGGAAGATTTTCAAGCTATGGCCGATATCGCACACGAGGAGGGTGTTTTCGAGAAATCGGAATCCACGATCATTAAAAACTTGCTGCGGTTTGACGAAGTTTTGGTAAAAGACATCATGACCCCAAGGGCCGTAGTTAAAATCGCGGATGAAACCACGACCATTAAAGATTTTTTTCGCAAAAACCCTAAAATGCGGTTTTCCAGAATTCCGGTTTTCAACGAAAAAGTAGATCATATTACAGGCTTTGTCCTCAAAGACAATATCCTTGAAGAAATCATCAATGAAAAGGGGGATATACCGCTTTCCGAAATCAGAAGGAATATATTGGTGACCAGGAGAAATACACCGATCCCTCAAATATTTGAAACGCTCATTGCCCAAAGGGAGCATATAGCATTGATTGTAGATGAGTATGGGTCGATCAGTGGCCTGGTCACCATGGAGGACGTAATTGAAACACTGTTAGGTCTCGAGATAATGGATGAAAGCGACAATATCGCTGACTTACAATCATTTGCGAGGAAAAACTGGGAAGAAAGGGCAAAAAAAACAGGAGTTATCGAATGATGGAAATAGCTTTTATCCAAACTCCGTTGGGAACCGCAAAAATAGAGGGTGATGCAAACGGACTTCAGGCAATCACTGTTCTGAACGAAACGGAGGAAACCACTGAAATAATACCCGAAGTTCTCGAGGACGCCGTTTACCAACTTAACGAATATTTTAAAGGTGAAAGAAAGGCATTTGATCTTGAATTGAATCCGGAAGGGACCGATTTTCAAAAAAAAGTTTGGGATGCGCTGTTAAAAATTCCCTTTGGAAAAACCATCTCCTACTTGGAACTTTCCAAGACTTTGGGCGACGTAAAGGCGATTCGTGCCGTAGCGGCCGCAAACGGCAGAAACCCCCTTTGGATCGTCATACCTTGTCATCGCGTCATAGGCAGCGATGGTTCGCTTGTTGGGTATGCTGGCGGACTGCACCGCAAAAAATGGCTTTTGGAGCATGAAAGTCCCGCGAAACAGCAATCTTTGTTCTGATTTTTTCAAACTCGTTAGTCTGTGCGGGGCATTTTTTCTAAATTGTCATACCATTTCTTTGTAGTTCATCGGTGAAGCGCTGTTAATTAAAGTAGTTTAAATCAATTGTTTCGGTCCTTGACTTGATATCAACAAACCCTATCGTCGGTTTGATGTGCAAAGGGCAACAGATGCCCGCGGGCCATTACATTTTGAAAACAAGCAAATATATTCACCGTGGCCTTGGCCATTTTTATGTCAATATCTAACCAAAATGCACCTGATGGCGTTTCCGTCCCTTAAAGAAATTTTCGATAAAGCACAGGTTGCTTTTAGGCGTTTTCCGATTACCTTGATTTGGGCGGTTTTGGGCAGTTTTTATTGTATCTATCAAATCGGGAACGATGCCAATGATTTTTTCAATCAACAGCTAAACGTTCTATTGACCCTTGTTTTAGGGGTAAGTTGGCTCATCGGAATCCGATTTTACATCGAACAACGCAAAAATCCCGAAAAATGGTGGTGGTTGAAACTGGTCATTGTTTCGCTATTGATTTGGTTCTATTGGCATCTTCCCCATACGAATAGAATTGAGAACAACCCAACGTTCTTAGGTCGCTTTTTCCTTTACCTCCTCGCAGGCCATTTATTCGTTCTCTTTGTGCCGTTTATCAAGACATGGGACAACGCGACCTATTGGTATTATCTCAAGACCATCGGTTTTGCCATTGTACGCAGTGCCCTCTTTTCGGGAGTGCTCTACCTTGGTCTTGTCTTTGCCCTGCTCGCGATCCAAGCACTGTTTGAAACGAGTATCCCTGGCGAGCGGTACGGACAGTTGTTTATCTTTTGCCTGGGTATTGTGAACACCTGGATCTACTTGTCGGACTTTCCCAAAGAAAATGAAAAAGATTTGGCCGTTCAGTTCAATAAGGCCTTGGAAGTATTCGTGAAATATATCCTGATCCCCTTGGTACTTCTGTATATTGCCATTCTCTATGCCTATGGTTTCAAGATTCTTTGGCAATGGGAGCTTCCTCAAGGTTGGGTCTCCTATTTGGTAACCGCCCTGGCACTTTTGGGCTTTGTAGTACAGGTAATCATCAATCCGGTTCAAAAAACCATAAAATCATGGACGATCAACTTTTTTCATCCGTGGTTCTATATGCTATTGCTACCACTCATAATTCTGTTATTTATAGCCATTTTTAGGCGCATCGGGGATTATGGCATAACCGAGAACCGGTATTTTGTATGGGTCGCAGCGTTATGGATTTTGGGCATTTCGTTGTATCTATTATTCTCTAAGGGGAAAAAGTTAAAAGTTTTGCCCATATCGCTATTCAGCTTGGCCCTGTTGTCAAGTTTTGGGCCTTGGGGCGCGTTTACGGTATCAAAAAATAGTCAAATAAGTCAGTTCAGCAAGGTGTTCAAAACCGTTAAATCAAAGCAAAACTTGGCCAGTTTTAATGAATACGAACAATTGAAATCTATTTTGGATTATCTCGATGACCGCGAATCGCTTTCTGCCTTGGATGGGGTTACAGGGCTGGCTATGGAAACTGCCCTTAAGGACACCTCCGATGCAGGTATCAAGTCCCATGGATATTTGGATGTCTCAAAAATTTTAGATTCCCTGGGAATAAGGCGCGACCCGAACGAAGTAGGCCCAAATGAATCCATGTATGGCAATCACTATAGTTATTATGGAAATAATAACGGCATACGCAACTACCATATTGAAGGCTTCCATTACATGGCACCGATTACGTTTAATAGTTATAGTACAATGGCGTTGCAAATTGGTACGTTTGATGTGCATTTTAATAAGGCGGATTTGGAAATTTACCTTTCCGACAAAAAAGAAAATGCCAGAATATTGCAAATACCCCTAAGGGAAAGGTTGCTTGATCTGACCAAACATGGAAGCGATCTGAGTAAGTTGGACGAAAAGGAACTGACCCTCGAATCTAAAAATAAGGGTATTATGGTAAAACTAATCTTTACGGACCTCAGCTTTAACATACAAAAAGATTCCGTAACCATTGACCATGCCAATGCCTATATGTTATTAAAGCAAGACCCGCATGATACAGAAAATTAATTTAGAGGATATTCTATTTTTAGATATTGAAACCGTCCCGGAACAGGAGAATTTCGGGCTCCTTGATGCCACAAAAAAAGAGCTTTGGGAGCAAAAATCGCACTACCAACGTAAAGATGAGGTAACGGCCGAGGAGTTTTATGAACGTGCCGGTATTTGGGCCGAGTTTGGTAAAATTATCTGTATTTCCGTCGGGTATTTTAATATAAAAGGCGATTTGCGCGAATTTAGGGTAACTTCTTTTCATGGTGATGAACCCAAGTTGCTCAAAGATTTCCGCAACCTTTTGGACAGCCATTTTAGCCATCCCAAAAAATTACTCTGCGGGCACAATGCCAAGGAATTTGATTTCCCCTACATCGCCCGTAGAATGCTCATAAATGGCATAGACATTCCCCACAAATTAAATATGTTCGGCAAAAAGCCTTGGGAGATACCGCATTTGGATACCATGGAGCTATGGAAATTTGGTGACTACAAGAACTACACTTCCTTAAAGTTAATGGCGAATGTCCTGGGCATCCCCTCCCCGAAGGCCGACATTGACGGTAGCATGGTTCGCGAAGTTTATTATAAAGAAAAAGACCTAGATCGCATCATAACCTATTGTGAATTGGATGTTGTGACCACTGCACAAGTGTTTTTGAGGTTGCGGAACGACGGTTTGTTACATGAAAATGAAATTAAGAAGGTATAAACAAAAGATCTGAAACCGATCGTTTATATGCCAAATTGGGGGTATAAAGATGTATTTTACGTTGATATAAACAAGTTGGCAAATAGCGAAAATAAACAATTGCAGATATGAAAATAAAATTCAAGAAAAAAGACTACATGTGTATTTAATCCTCGGATTAGTTTGGATTGGACTTGGAATTTTAAGCGTAGTAACCGACGATAAAATTCGTTGGACTGATTACGGGTATTTGGTTATGGGAATTTTATACATTGGACATTATCTCCATGATTTGACAAATCAATATCTGACCATCGAAAACGGAACGATTCAAAAAAATGGACTTTACGGATTTGGAAAGAAAATAAAGCTGAACGAAATAAACTGGATTAAAAAATTTGCTGGAGATTATACGCTAAAAACGGAACAGAGTGAATTGAAAATCAACACGGAATTGATAGACAAGGTTTCGCTGACCGAACTGAACAAAATATTGGCTGAACTGAATTTGACACCTGACAAAACGCCATTTGCTAACAACGGTAACCGTTGCACAAGCCTCTGATTGGCCACATAATGGATTAACATGAGCCCTTCTACGGGGCTTTTTTCTTATCCGTTCAGAATTGGAAAGGCAAATTTTGAGGCTTTATAGAAGGGCCGAACAGGTGCTGAAGAACACTTTTAAGTGTTTTTGCCAAAGCAATTTTCCCCGCCCCTTTGGAAATCCGTCCCAACGACCTGCCAAACCAAATTGCCCATCGGGCCGTTGGGCGCGGCAGCTTAAAGAACGTCCTTGCAACAATTAAAATCCCGAACGAAAAGCAAATTAATCTCTTCTTTCAAAAAATTTTCTGACTGATTATCAATGACTTTCTACATAATCAGAAATAAATTCTCAAAATAATTTGTATAGTAAGGATTCCTAACTATATTTACATCGGCAATAATGCCAAAACAAAATTTTAAACATTAATCGAATGGCAAAATCAATTTTCTATCACGCAGGATGTCCAGTATGCGTGAGTGCAGAGCACGACATCGTTAATCTAATTGGTGCAAGCAATGTAGAACTCGTTCACATTGGCGAAGACCGTAACCGTATTTCAGAAGCTGAAAAAGCGGGTGTGAAATCTGTTCCAGCATTGCTAACACCAAACGGAAATGTATTGCACATCAACTTTGGTGCGTCTATGGCGGACGTAAAAGGCTAAAAAATTTCTCTTTAAAAGTTAGGAGTCCTAATTTATATAAGGACTTCTAACTTAATTTTTAACCATTAAAATTTAAAAAAATGAAACAATTATTTCTTCTTCTCGGGCTTTCGCTTTTCGCAGTTCAAAGCTATGCTTGCGACAAATGCGGAAACTACAACAATGACGATTTCCAAATTAAAAGTGTGAGCGTAAAACACTCTGCTGACATTGCGGCTACCATTTGGGAAATTACCGTAAAAGGAACAGCAGGAAAAACAACTCCAACACCAGCAGGTCAACTTAATGGAGCACCCGTTTTAGGCTACGTATTTCCAACTTCCTTGAAACCAACGGACGTTGGGTTTGGTGATACCGAAGGCATAGTGGCTCTTGCCCTTACTTCACATCCTGACTTTGACGACACACCGCTTTGGGATGAAAACACAGACCGCAACTTTGCCAATGATGGTACTATTTGGCATCCGCATTGGGTAATTTTAACCGAAGACAAACGTGTGGAAGGTGGTTTGGCAGTAAAACAATTTGACCCAAAAGACACGAGTGTGATTTTACCACCAACCAATCCCGGAATGCCAATGTATATGGATTCACCAGGTTTTCAGGTCATCACAAAAGGAAATAATATAAAAGTGGTTGTTCCCGATTATCGAATGAACAACAAGACGGATTTTTCTTATGACGGAGTTGCAGCTTATATGCAAGTGAATACAGGCGGAGAAGGTGGACACGGTGGCGGAGACAAACCTATGCTTGGTGTTTACAAAGTGTATTCAGTAGCAAGTGGAGATTTGTCGCTACCCTATAAAGTCAAATAATATTTTTTCGCCCTGTAAAGTTAGGATTCCTATCTTTGCAGGGCTTTATTTGTCATCAAAAAAACAGAAATGAAAGTAGCAGTTTGGGACACCTATGTAACAAAAAAAGACGGTAACGTGAGGCACTTTGACATTATAGCACCCGAAGAAATTAAAGATACAACCGTAATTTACAGTTATGGTAGAGATTATTTAAAAACCAAAGGACAAGACGGACCACCCTTAACATCAAAAGAATGTAGCTTTTGCCACATTGAGACCGTGAGACCTCTATGGGAAGCAGAGATAAAACAAAAGGGATATTTTATTATCGAAATGGAAAATTGTACATAAATGAAACATTCATCTTTTAACCTAAACGAGCAAAACCAAAAGATTGAAAGCCGAATTGTGGTGGCTTTGGAACGAATTTCGGAAGCTTTTAGAGTCTTGCTATGGAATGAAAGTAAAGAAAACTCATTAAGTCCTATTCAAATTCAAATTTTGATTTTCATTCACTTTCACGCCTTGGAAAAATGCAAAGTGGGTTATTTGGCTGACGAGTTCAATATGACAAAAGCTACTATTAGCGATAGCGTTAGAGTTTTACTTGCTAAGGAATTAATTGCCAAAGAAATCGACCCAGTTGACACAAGAAGCTATTCGATATCACTTACAGATGAAGGAAAAAACATAGCCCAAAAAGCATCATTCTTTGCTTCTTCAATCGAACAACCCATTGAAAAACTGATTAAAGAACAAAAAACAATAATGCTTAACGGACTATTGAAATTGATTTATGACTTAAACAAATCGGGTATCATCACCATTCAAAGAATGTGTTTTACTTGCACTTTTTACAATGCCGATAACGGAATGCATTATTGCAATTTACTGAAAACAAAGCTTGCCGAATCTGAAATCAGAGTGGACTGTCCTGAACACGAAATGCTTACGTCATAAAGAATAAAGGCCAGCTTACAACATTGGTAACCGTTGCACAAGTCTCTGATCGGGCATATAATGGATTAACATGAGCCCTTTTACGGGGCTTTTTTCTTATCCGTTCAGAATTGGAAGGTCAATTCGCGAGGCTTTTTACAAGTTCCGAACGGTTTTTGAAGGGCACTTTTTAGGAAAGTGGACAAGGCAAGTATCCCCGCCCCACTTTTCACCCGTTTCTTTTGGAATTTCAGGTACTCCTGCCCGTGCCGTTCAGACGGGTTTTCAGGTTGTAGGCGATGGCCGAGAGGTGCATTACTACCGCCCGTACCGAACGGTACGTTCGGGCAGGTTGTTGGCCTGTGCCATTCCCAACGTGTTGATCTTTCCCAGCACAATGAACTGGATCAAACGGCATTCCATATTCCCAGGCCATGGTTGAAGGGATTTTGCTATATTTCCATAAAAATGCGCGGACTTCACATAGCGCGGCGTTGTAAAACATACTACCAAATTTAAGCGACCAACCTAAGTTCAAAAAATATTTTGAAAATAGTAACTTTTAAGTTACCTTTGGGTGATGGAAAAAGTAAGGGAAGTTATCCAGTATAAAGGGTATTTCGAAGAATTCTTGCTCAAACAACCGAAAAAGGTTCAGGACAAGATATTTAAAGTAATCGAAATTATCGAGACATATGAAAGAGTTCCCTCCACTTATCTGAAAGCACTTGTCGGAACTAAAGGACTTTATGAAGCCCGAATAAAATTAGGCTCGGACATTTGGAGAGTCTTCTGTTTTTTCGACAAAGGAAAATTGGTAATACTCTTGAACGGATTTACCAAAAAATCTCAAAAAACGCCAAAAAAAGAAATCGACAAAGCGGTCGGACTAATGAATTCATACTATGAAGACAAAAACAAATAAGATGGACACCAAGAGTTGGAAAGAAATCAAGGACACCGTTTATGGAAAAAAGGGAACGGAACGTAGAGACGGATTGGAAAGGGATTTTGAGTCCTTTAAAATCGGTTTGCTTTTGCGAAATGCGCGGGAAGAAAAAAACCTGACTCAAGAGCAGCTTGGTGAACTTGTGGACAAGAAACGGACTTATATTTCACGAGTAGAAAACAACGGCAGCAATCTGACCTTGAAAACGCTTTACGAAATTGTGGAAAAAGGTCTTGGCGGAAAAGTTACGATTTCAATCGAAGTATAAAAAAGTACGTTTTACAACAATAGTAATCGTTGCGCAAGCCCATAAAACCGAAAATATAGATCGATATAAGCCCTTTTGCGAGGGCTTTTTTAATTCAGGTAAGCACCGGTCTTACCAAAACAGATCGTTGTACGGGCCAAAAATGTCCCAGAAAAACGTTCTTATAGGGAAGAAGTGTGTTGATTGGGCCTTCGCCCCGCTTTTCACTTTTTTATCGTTGAACTTCAGATATTTTTTGAGATTGTAGGCGATGGCCGCCAGGTGCTTCACTCCTGCCCGTACCGAACGATACGTTCGGGCAGGTTGTTGGCCTGGTCCGCTCCCAACGTGTTGGTCTTTCGAAGTCCCATGAACTGGGCCAAACGGAATTCCACATTCCCAGGCCACGGTTGCAAGGATTTTGCTATATTTCCATAAAATGCGCGGACCTCACATAGCGCGGAGTTAGGCACAAGCTAAAAATAGTTCAATACAGTTACCATAATGGTAACTTTTTCAGTATTTTTGTAATAAATTGTATGATTTGAGAGTAATAGCGAAACGGATTTTAAGGGATTTCTGGACAAAGCATGCGGATAGTGAACAACAATTGACCGCTTGGTACAGGGAAACTGAAAAATCTGAATTTAAAAACTTGAATGAGCTAAAAATCGAGTATCCAAGCACAAGCATATTGAAGGACAATCGAATTGTTTTCAACATAAAAGGCAACCAATACCGTTTAATCGTAAAGTTTAATTTCGAGTATCAAATCTGTTGGATTCGCTTTGTTGGTACGCATGCCGAATATGACAAAATAAATGCAAACGAAATTTAAGATGAAAATAGCACCTATTAGAAACGAAAAAGACTATCAGAGCGCACTAAAGCGACTCGAACTGATTTTCGATACCAAAAAAGGTAGTGAAAATGGAGACGAACTTGAAATCCTATCTATTTTAATCGACCGATACGAAAATGAAAACTTCCCAATCGGAATGCCAGACCCTATTGAGGCCATCAAATTCCGAATGGAACAAATGGGAATGAAACAAAAGGACTTAGCTGAGGTCGTGGGATTTAAAAGCAGGGTAAGCGAAATTTTGAGCAAAAAGCGCAAACTGACTTTGGACATGATAAGAAAACTTAATACGACATTGCATATTCCAACGGAAGTTTTGGTACAAGACTATTAAAGAAAAAAGCCTGTGCCTAACAACAGTAACCGTTGCACAAGCCTCTGATCGGGCATATAATGGATTAACATGAGCCCTTTTGCGAGGGCCTTTTTCTTGCCCGGTCAGAATTGGAAAGGCAAATTTCGAGGCGTTATCGAAGGACCGTACAGGTATTGAAGGACACTTTTAAGTGTTGTTTCCAAGGCAAGCTGTCCCGCCCCGATTTTCACCCGTTTCTTTTGGAATTTCAGGTACTCCTGCCCGTGCCGTTCAGACGGGTTTTCAGGTTTTAGGCGATGGCCGAGAGGTGCATTGCTCCCGCCCGTACCGAACGGTACGTTCGGGCAGGTTGTTGGCATGTGCCAGTCCCAACGTGTTGATCTTTCGCAGCCCAATGAACTGGGTCAAACGGAATTCCATATTCCCAGGCCATGGTTGAAGGGATTTTGCTATATTTCCATAAAATGCGCGGACTTCACATAGCGCGGTGTTGTACAACCTATGAAAACTAATATTCTTTTATTCATTTCGTCCGTATTCCTAGCTCTGTCTTGTTCTGCACAAACTGAACGGATTGAAACTAAACTAATGGATTGTACTTTCCAATCTTACGCAGACGGTGGAGCGGAATTAAAAAACTTAATTTCAGATTATCAATCGCTTCTGATAAAGGAGGGATTATTGCAGGACAATTCCGCCAGAAGTTATAGAAGTATCCTTGAAAATATATCTGAAAAAAATGGGATTGAAAAAGAACCTTCTAAATTTTTCATAAATGAAATCAGGAATATCAATCAACCGGGCCTAGAAAAAATTCAAAGATGCCAGCTAAAAACATTTGCGGATTCAGTTTCATACGACTTATCAAAATTAAGACGATTTGAAAATATTTTTAGTCCTGATAATCCGAACAGTTCTCGAGTATCATCAGTAACAAAACAAATATTAGATGTTTTGACCCTAGAAGATTTCGAACTGGACTACTATAAGTTAAGAACATTTCTAATCTTCAGTTATATTGATACCGATGCTGGTTTAGATGAACAATTATCTGAAAATAGAATTGGTGACAATGAAAATATTGATTTAAAAAATGCTCTTAGAATAGAGATAGATGGCAATGATTTGGTCTATGTTGATAACAAAAAGGTGAATGAAGCAGGACTCAAGAAAAAAGTTAGATCATATGAAGAAAAAAATAAGTCAGAATCAATTATTCTTTTGAAAGCGGACAGAGAAACAAAGTATGGGACTTACATCAAAGTTCAAAATGCTATTGTTTACGAAATACAAAATTTGAGAGAGAATTTCTCAAAGAACAAGTACAACAAAAGTTTAGACGATCTATCCGACCAACAACTTTCTGAAATAAGCAAAATGTATCCTCAAAATTTAGTGGAAAAATAAATACGTTTCTATACAATAGCAAATGCGGCATAAAGTGCCAAATGCAATCCGGTACTCCCGTTTCGCGGCCTCCTTGGCGAACCATAGGGAAGAGACCAAGGGTAGTCCACATTCCCAGGCCATGGTTGAAAGGATTTTGCTATATTTCCATAAAATGTGAGGACTTCACATAACGAAGCGTTGGTGGCAATTTTTAAAGGACATACCGCAAACAAATAAGAGAACAAAAAATGAGTAGACTTTTTCAATCGGCAGTTTTGCTTTTATTAATTGTAACAAGTTGCAAAACACAATCCAACAAGACCGATTTACTTAGAAATAAAATTGAGAAAATATTATCCGACAAAAACGCGGTAGTTGGAGTTTCAATAATTGGTCACAATGGAGAAGACACACTTTCGCTACGAGGAGACAGGCGATTCCCTATGCAAAGCGTATTTAAGTTCCATATAGCATTACCTGTATTGTCGGAAATTGACAAGGGGAAACTTTCATTAGACCAGAAAATTGAGATTGGTAAAGATGAGCTTTTACCAGAAGATTTTTGGAGTCCCCTTAGAGACGAAAATCCTAATGGTGGAACCTTTACTATTCGAAGACTAATTCAATATTCTGTCTCACACAGCGACAATACCGCTTGCGATGTGTTAATACGACTAATTGGAACACCTAAAACGGTTGAAAAGTATATTAAAAAAAGTGGCATAAATGATATACAAATCACCTTCAACGAAGAAGAAATGCAGGCGAAGTGGGAGAATATGTTTCAAAACTGGACTACCCCCAAAGCAGCAAGTAAAACCCTTAAATTATTTTATGAGAATAAAAGCAACTTACTTTCAAAAAGCAGTTATGAATTTTTTTGGAAAACAAATAAAGAAACGACAACTGGCAAAAAACGAATCAGGGGACAATTGCCCGAAGGAACAGTTGTTGCTCACAAGACAGGTTGGTCAGGGACAAACAAAGAAACAGGAATTACTGCCGCAGTAAACAATATAGGTATCGTTTTTTTACCAAATGGTGAATACTTTATCATCAGTGTTTTTGTAAGTGACTCAAAAGAAGATTTTGACACGAACGAAAGAATTATAGCAGACATTGCAAGAGCAACTTATGACTTTTACACAGTAACGGAGAAGTAGAAAAACTGCCACCAACAAAATGCATGTGCCATAGTGCTGGTTCAGTGTTGCATTGTAGTTTTAGTTTCATAATTTCGTTCGGTGTCGTGGGACAAAACGCAGCAGTCGCTAAAGCCATTCGTTCCTCATTAGGCTTTAGCTCCTATTCCGCACTATGTCACATGCACCAACGTTGTGTCGAATTCAGCTAAAGCTGACCAAAGTGGCTGCGCCGCTCATGCCCCTTTGGAAATCCGCAGAACAAAAAACAATGAAATTTGACAAACATTTACCGACCCACCAATTAAAACCCTACATTAAATATTTTGTGGTGTCGGAGAACGCATTGGAAAATGAGTATAAAGTTTTTCCGTCTTCCGGGCTCGTTATCGGTTTTCAATACAAAGGACAACTTGCAACGGTAAAGGACAACACCGAAAACAAACTGACAACGGCAGGAATTACCGGAGTTACCGACGGATACAAAATCTTCAAAAATTCAGCGGATATTGGAACTATATTGGTTTACTTTACCGAAATTGGCTTTACACATTTTGCTTCCCATCCTGCCAACGAACTCTTTAATTTAAGCCTTTCGCTTGACGCCATTTTTGACAAAAACAGTGTAGCCGAAGTAGAAGAAAAATTGACAATCGCTACTTCGGACAAAAATCGGATCAACGTAGTTGAGCAGTTTTTAGCGTCTCAACTCAAGGACATTCAAACCGACAAATTGATTGTTGAGGCAGTTAAACTCATCTATCAAACCAATGGCACAATACGTATAAAAGAATTGAACCAAAAACTATTTATCAGCCAAAGTCCATTTGAAAAGCGGTTTAGAAAAGTGGTCGGAACAACGGCCAAAAAATTTGCATCCATCGTTCGTTTCAATACAGTTCTTGACAATTTGAACAAAACCAAAACGTTGACTGAAATCTGTTACGAAAACAATTTCTTTGACCAAGCCCATTTTATCAAAGACTTTAAACAATTTACGGGCGATACACCGGAAAATTTCAAACACTTCCTGTAGAAAAACGATTTTTTACAATTACAGGGGGGATTTACCATCGCATCTTTGCATTGTAATCCTGATGTAAGGACAAATGGTAAAATCAATTCCAAGATCGACGATCATTATCATCAACTTTGAACATTATGGTTGCGTGCAGTGCAACAAATCGTTTAACAATTAAAAAAGCAATAAAAATGTTTACAGTAGAACAAATCAAAACGGCTCACAGCAAAGTGAAATCAGGTGCAGACTTTCCTGCATACATTCAGGACATCAAAAAATTGGGTGTTACTTTTTATGAAACTTTTGTAACTGACGGTCATACAGACTATTACGGTACGAATCATTTTAAAACTTCGTCAGTTGCCAAATATGATGCCTTAACAATTGCCCAGGTATCACACATTGAACAGTTTAAAACGGACATCAAAGCCCATCAACAAGGCAAAACGGACTATCCGACTTTTTGTAGCGATTGTGCCAGATCGGGTATTGTAAAATGGTCGGTTTGTATGGACAAAATGACCTGCACCTATTATGATTTGGCAGGAAAAGACCTGTTGGTGGAGGTGATTCCCCAATAATCAAACTTCGTAGCTTTGGTATTTTTGGGTGATGAGCCCCAATTTGGAAAAGGAATGGAACGATGAGGGCATCATCGTTCCATCAAGCAAAGGCGAACCATTTGAAAGCCAGGGCGATGCCTTTAAAGCGTTTGTTACAAACACTTCAACAAACAAACAATACGGATTGTATGGGATAGAAAGGGAAGCCCATGTAAGAAATCCGAAATTGCATTATCATATAAAATAGCCGAAACATTTATAATCCGTGAAGGAATTTTGAAAGTTTTGACGGCCAAAGGGGAAATAACCGCAGAAGCAGCAATGGTTATTCAAATATCAGGATTTTTCAGTTTGGTGGGTGCTATCAACTCCTCCGAACATACCGTTCGCTAGGGGCGGTATTAGGTGTTTAACCCAACAACTTCTTTGCGCATAAACGTTTTATTTATTTCAACTTTACCGATCCGCATTGCCATGTTTTGTTTCGTGAAACCCCTCAAGACCCTGCCCGTATTTTTCTTTTTTATGTAACTTCGGTGAAACAATAACACAAAATACAGGATCGCACTTCGTAAAGTGCTTCCCTTGAGCAATTAAAAGAAATATTTGAATTAATGGCAAAAATAGCCAAACTTACTTTTAAAATTATCCTTCTAGTACTAACGTACAATGGAACTGCCCAACCCCAAAGCAAAAGAATTGATCGTAAAATCGACAGCTTATTTGCGGCATATAATTCCAGAACAGCAGGAGTTGCCGTAGCGGTTGTAAAAGATGGCGAAATTGTATTTAAAAGAGGCTTCGGAATGGCCAATCTCGAATACGATATTCCGATTACACCACAAACAATTTTTCACGTAGCATCGGTTTCTAAACAGTTTACCGCTTTTTCAATTTATCTTTTGGAAAACCAAGGCAAGATTTCATTTGAGGACGATATTAGGAAGTACATTCCAGAAGTTCCCAATTTCGGAAAACCAATAACCATAAAACATTTACTATACCACACCAGCGGACTTAAGGGCCAATGGGCCCTATTGACCTTGGCCGGTTGGAGAATGGACGATGTAATCACCACAGAACAAATCATAAAACTTGTCAGTCATCAAAAAGAACTGAATTTTCCCACTGGCACACAATTTAAATATAGCAACTCAGGTTTTACCCTGTTGGCGGAAATTGTAAAAAGAGTTTCGGGACAGACCTTTTCCGAATTTACGGAAGCGAATATTTTCCAACCCCTTGGAATGAAAAATACACTGTTTTATGATGACCACGAAAAATTGGTAAAGAATAGGGCCTATTCTTACGGAAAAGAAAATGGAGTTTTCAAAAAAAGAACTTTGAGCTATTCAAATGTCGGGGCTACCAGCCTATTTACAACCGTAGAGGATTTAGCCAAATGGACATTGAATTTCGAAAAACCAATAGTTGGAGATTCTGAGCTAATCAAAAAATTCAACGAACTTGCGAGTTTGGAAGATGGAAAACCTGCGGTTTTGGCAATTGTAGATGGAGAAACAATTTATCACGCAAAAGGGCAATTTTTTAGGAACTATCGGGGTCTTTCTCTTTTCAACCACACAGGTGGGGATGCTGGTTATAGAACATACCTTGCCCGATTTCCGGATAAGCGATTTTCAGTCATAGTTTTGAGCAATGATGAATCCTTTGTTTCTTTAAAAGCGGGCTTGCATATCGCAGAGTTTTACTTAAATAAGGATTTAAAAAAGAAAATTACGGACAATAATGGCCAAAACAACGAGGACCATCCGATCAAACTCCTCAATTCTGATTTGACCGAGTTCGAGGGAGTATATTACAGTTCCGAATTGACAACAACATATCGCATACAGATTAAGGACAATCAACTCATTATGTCACATCGAAGATTAAGCGATATGGAATTGACCCAAATCGGAAAAGACAAATTTTCTGGAATAAATACCTTTGGATTTGAGATTCAGTTTTTACGTAAAGATCAAAAACCCGTCGGATTTGAAATCTCTAATTTTGGGGCCAAAAATGTTAAGTTTGAACGAAAATCCCACCCCTAAACCTCTTACACCTGCCCGTTCGGTAAGGCGGGGAAACGCGCATTATGCGCTCTCTCATCATACAGCTCTTCTTAACAGATCTAGGGCTTAAATCCATACTGCCAATACAATAGTAAATCTTAAAGTACCCAACCTATTCGGCCTCTTCAAAGGAGTGGCTTTCAGGAGGGGAATTACATTCCACCGTCAGTGCAACGCCAAGGAAACTCGCTCGGTTTATCAACCTAGGGCTACATCTTAAAAGTCGATAGGACGTTTTCGGAAACAATATCCCTTACTATCCTTTGACAGTTATGAATGATACTTCAGCTGAATATATACCGGAAAATGATCACTATAGCCCCCTAAATACTTGCCCCCTGCAAATGTCCTGTACGGATTTCCCTTATACTTTCCTTTGTTCTCACGTAAAAATGGATCATTAAAAATATTGGCCTGAACAAAACTATGGGTGCCTTTTTCATAATTAAGAAAATTGTGCGAAACCATGATCTGGTCAAAAAGATTCCAACTGCGATTGTGGTTAGTGCTACCAGCTGTAAATGGGGAATGCAATTGCTCCATGGGGTTATACAGGGTGCCGGACTTCATCAAGGTTTGAATACTCATGGAAGAGGGATCATCGTTAAAATCACCCATTACAATATAATTTGGGTTATGATGCCTCTTCTCAATCTCTACCATAAAGCTCTGAATGATCCCCGCAGCCAAAATTCTCTTATAATCTGTTTCTTGCTCTCCTTCCCTCCTAGACGGCCAATGGTTTACAAATACATGCACTTCCTCCCCATTCAATTTTCCATGAACATATAATATATCCCGCGTGTTATCTCTTTCACCTTTCAAATTGTCGACCAATAGCGTTATGGGTTCTGAATGAATGACGTTGAAAACGTCCCTGCGAAAAAGAAGCGCGGTATCTATTCCCCGCTCATCAGGAGAATCATAGTGGATAAATCCGTAATCTATATTTTTTAAGGGATCGGTATGGATCAGGTCCTGAATAACTGTTTTGTTCTCTACTTCTGCCATTCCCAGTAATGCTGGAGATTTAGTTGTATAGGAAAGTCCTATTTTTGAGATAGTCCTTGCCAACTTATCAAGTTTTCTCTTGTAACGTTGGTCGGTTCAGTTTCGCAAACCGGTCGGAGTGAAATCAACATCCAACTTTTTTTCATCATCAGAGGTATCAAACAGGTTTTCAAGGTTGTAGAAGGCAATTGTGTGAAGATTTTTACCTTTGTCCCGCTTTAAAAAAGAAAAATTCATGCATTTAGTGGTTGGGGGCATAAATTTACGAAAATAGCATGGCCGGTATTGTCTAAATTCGCACTTTAATAAGTATATGCTAGAAAAGAAAAAAATAGAATACGAAAAAGTCATTTTGATCGGGGTGATCAATGGCAGGCAAAACGAGGTCAAAGTAAAGGAGTACTTGGACGAACTCGAGTTTCTTACTTATACGGCCGGTGGAGAAGTTTACAGGCGATTTGTTCAGAAAATAGATCTGCCCAATCCCAAAACATTGATTGGTAGTGGTAAAATGGAGGAAGTTGAGGCCTACGTAACCGAAAATGAAATTGGTACGGTTGTGTTTGATGATGAACTTACCCCTGCCCAACAGCGCAATATTGAGAAGCAATTGAAGTGCAAGATTTTGGATCGTACAGGTTTAATTCTTGACATATTCGCGCAACGTGCCCAGACAAGTTATGCGCGCACGCAGGTTGAATTGGCCCAATACGAATATTTATTGCCGCGGCTTACCGGTCTTTGGACCCACTTGGAAAGGCAAAAAGGGGGTATTGGTATGAGGGGCACCGGAGAAACCGAAATAGAGACCGATAGACGAATCGTGCGCGATAGGATAACCTTACTCAAAAAAAAGTTGTTGAAAATCGACAAGCAAATGGAAACCCAACGAGGCAATCGTGGGGCACTGGTCCGTGTTGCTTTAGTAGGATATACGAACGTAGGCAAGTCGACCCTAATGAACGTTATAAGCAAGAGCGATGTTTTTGCCGAGGACAAGCTTTTCGCCACATTGGACACTACGGTTCGCAAAGTGGTCATCGGCAACCTTCCATTTTTATTGACGGATACGGTGGGATTTATCAGAAAACTGCCTACCCAACTGGTTGAAAGTTTCAAAAGCACTTTGGACGAAGTAAGGGAAGCTGATCTTTTGCTTCATGTAGTAGATATTTCCCATCCCCAGTTTGAAGAGCAAATTGATTCGGTGAACAAGATCCTATCGGAAATTAAAAGTGCCGATAAGCGAACCATCATGATCTTCAATAAAATTGATCAGTACGAACAGGAACCGTTGGATGCGGATGACCTGGTGACCGAAAGAACCGAGAAACACTTCTCAATTGAAGAATGGAAACGAACTTGGATGCAACGAGTAGGAGACAATGCTCTTTTTATATCCGCTCTTAATAAAGAGAACCTGGTAGAGTTTCATAAACGCGTTTATGACGAAGTCCGGGATATTCATGTTACCCGGTTCCCGTATAATAATTTCCTGTATCCTGAAAATCTGGACGAATATTAGCTCATGGTATTGACTCTAGACAGGTCGTTTATCGGATAAAAGGCACCGCTTATATTTTTCACAACATTACCTAGGCACTTCACAACAATTATTTAGAGATATCGGTAACGTGCCGTAGTTTTACATAGTAATCAAGTGATAGTGTTGCCCCCAAATCGCACCTTGAGCTTGATTGAAAATCGAAATGTCTTTTTCCCCAAATCGACATTGACCTATAAAAAATCAACCCGATATTCATCGGAACCAAATTTTACAAGAAGAGACCTACTTAAAAAAATCGCCCCTCGTTTGAGGGGCTTTTTTTATGTTGAATGGATTATACATGCTTTTTATCCGAGTTATCATACGCTTTAACGTATTTTACAACAGTATTGCATACTTTGACAACAAAAATTTAGAAACCAATTTTGGTAAAATTACATTCGCCCTGTATTTATAAATCATTAATTGTCCCCAAAATTTACAAGCCACAACTTAACCTAGAAGATTACACTTTTTTTGACTGTTTTACCAAATTTAACGTATCCTACTTAACAAAAAATGCCTTCCAAATGGAAGGCATTTTTATTATCAACTGTTGCAATAAGCCAGCCTGATTAGAATGAATAGTTAAGACCAAACATCCAATAACTCTGTGTTTTAACGTCAATATTGTCAAATGTTGGAGCTGGAACAGGAACAGGAATTTGGGCAATGGCATTTGCCAATGATTCTTGCTTGTTATTTCTTAAACCAAACTCAAAACCGAGCCCGATCCCTTTCCAAAGTGTGTATCCAAAAGAGTTGATCCATGTCCAGTTTGAGAGGTCACTACTTTTATAGCTCTGAAAGGTGGAAAAGTTGGTCTTAAAATTAATAGCTCCCAATTTCTTGGTATAGTCCACAACTATTTTGGCACCTGCTGAAGACTCATATACATTGTCTTCTTTAGAAAATACGAAGTTATAGTTCAAAGGGTGAATTACCACGACCATATCGGTTATTGGTGTCCAAGTGGCTCCCACCCCAAGATCCAAATATCCTGGATCATTGAAATTATTGATGATCGATGTTCGATACTCCCCCAAAGCTGAAATCGCGAATTTACTACTCAATTTATATCCATATAATGAGACAATATTGAACACATCGGTCGTTCCATTAAAGCTGTCGCTGTCGGTAGCATCATCTTTGTCATCTAATTTTACCCACTGTAAATTGATATTTCCAGAATTTCTCCAGAAAAACTTCTCGCGATCCAAATTTGCAAATGCGTTTACGGTAGCTCCAATATTTCCGGAATTGTTATTGGGTTTACCCTGGCCATACCAGTTTTTAAACTCGGATATATTGGCACCAATGGTTCCGAAAGCTCCCTTTTTCCATCCCGGAAAGGCATCGATTTGGCTTTGAAGTGCATTTACCCTACCTTGAATAGCAGCAATAGAGTCTTTCTTTGTTGCTTGTTCAGCCTTCAATTCGTCAACAGTTTGAGCAAAGGTTGTGTTCATAGAAAACACAAGTGCGCAAATAAATAATACTCTTTTCATAATGTTACCTGTTTATAGTTTAGTTAATGAGCGGCAAATTTAAGAAATGTTGATATAGTGCCAAGCTTATTAACGATCATTTTTGCTTAAACAGTGGTACGGAAGAGCAGGCTTCACCGTACATTAAACTTTTAACAACGGGTTGTAACCTATTGGCTAGCATCAAATAAGCATTTGGAGGCACTGGTTTTTTGCCGCAACCTTTTATAATCACGGGCTTATTTTGAAATTGGGAAACATCCAAGTTCTCAATTACAGTTTGGTATAATAACGTCTCCAATGTTTCAAGGGTGCCTTGAACAACCTTTCGAGTGTACGGCTGTAATTTTGTAGTCACTAGCAAATAGGCCCACCCTGGAACAATTGCATCTGAAGAGCAGTGCATGGCGACAAAGGAATCTCTATATTGACTCCAATCGTGCGCATCTAACGAGGCCCGAAATTCCTTCTCGCGGAGAATAATTCCTTCGTGTAGCCATTCCTTAATATCCAAAAGAGTGCGCTTACCGGGAGTATAATAATCCTCCAAATCAAAGGTTACCAGTTGACTTTGAGCTACCCTATTTATTATTTCGGACATTGCGAATCAGTTGTAAGGATTTTGACTTTTATAAGAGTCCTAGTTCCAATTTTGCCTCTTCACTCATAAGATCTTGGGTCCATGGCGGATCAAAGGTAATCTCGACCTCTGCATCCCGAACGGCATCCAAGGACTTTACTTTTTCCTCGACCTCTACCGGAAGTGATTCGGCAACGGGGCAATTTGGAGAGGTAAGAGTCATTAAAATCTTTACTTCGTTATCTTCATTAACAAAAACATCATATACCAGTCCTAATTCATATATATCGACCGGAATTTCGGGATCATAAATGGTCTTTAGGACCTTTACTATCTTTTCTCCCAATTCTTGGGTATCTATTGCTGTTGTTTCTTCGCTCATCTTCTTTTAATTTAGCTGTGTTTGATACGCCACGGCATACAATTTCAACTGTTTGATCATGCTTACAAGTCCGTTGGCCCTTGTTGGCGACAAATGTTCCTTCAAACCTATTTCATCAATAAATTGAGTATCCGCATCTATGATATCCTGTGGTTTTTGATTGCTAAAAGCCCGAATCAAAATAGCTATAATTCCCTTGGTAATTATAGCATCACTATCCGCTGTAAAAACCAACTTATCTTCTTGCAATTCGGCATGCACCCAAACCTTGCTCTGGCAGCCTTTGATTATATTATCATCGGTTTTGTACTCTTCTGCGATAAGTGGAAGCGATTTCCCCAATTCGATCATATACTCGTACCGCTGCATCCAATCCTCGAACATTGAAAATTCATCCACTATTTCTTTCTGAATGCTTTTAATTGTCATCTCTTGATTTTAAACAAAAATACAATAAGTACGGTTGGGATTCAATAATTTAAGGAAACCATAACGATGATATGCTAGACGAGCATTTTTCTTGCCCTTTGTACCCCTTCAACAAGTATGTCAACTTCAGATATGGTATTATAAAAGCTAAAACTCGCTCTGACGGTTCCGGGAATTTTGAAGTAATCCATCACGGGTTGGGCACAATGATGGCCCGTACGAACTGCAATTCCAAGTTTATCGAGTATAGTTCCTATATCGTAGGGGTGAACTCCATCTATATTGAAGGAAATAACCGAAGTTTTATTTTTGGCCGTTCCGTAAATTCTCAATCCCTCTATTTCCAATAGTTTTTTAGTGGCATCCTCTAAAAGTTCGTGCTCATAAGCCGCAATTGCCTCAAATCCGATATTGTTCAAGTAATCCAATGCCGCTCCAAATGCGATTCCACCACAAATATTAGGGGTTCCCGCTTCAAATTTGTGCGGAAGTTCGGCATAGGTGGTTCTTTCAAAGGTAACTTCGGCAATCATTTCGCCGCCCCCTTGATAGGGAGGCAATTTATTGAGCCATTCTTCCTTTCCATAAAGCATTCCAACGCCTGTAGGGCCGCACATTTTATGGGCAGAAACCACATAAAAATCAACGCCAAGTTGCTTAACATCGGCCTTGATATGAGGTGCGGCCTGAGCCCCGTCTATCAATACTGCTGCCCCAACGGTATGCGCTTTTTTAATAATTTCTTCTATGGGATTAATAGTTCCCAAGGCGTTTGAAACGTGATTGCAAAATACCAACTTTGTTTTTTCGGAAAGAAGGGAGCCATACAAATCCATTTGCAATTCTCCCCTTTCGTTCATGGGAATCACCTTCAAAATAGCCCCTGTTCTTTCGCAAAGCATTTGCCAAGGAACGATGTTGGAATGATGCTCCATTGCCGAAACCAGCACCTCATCGCCTTTTTTCAAGATTGAGGAAAACCCGTTGGCGACTAAATTGATGCCATGGGTCGTCCCCGAGGTGAAAATTATTTCATGGGATTTTGCTGCATTGAAATGAAGCTGTATTTTCCTTCGGGCCTGTTCATATTTATCGGTCGCTTCCTGCGAAAGCGCATGAACTCCTCTGTGAATATTGGCATTGTAATTTGAATAGTAATCCACAATACAATCTATCACCTGCTTTGGAGTTTGGGAAGTTGCCGCGTTGTCGAGGTAAACCAAGGGCTTTCCATTGACCTTTCTATTAAGAATTGGAAAGTCTTTGCGGATGGTAGATATATCTAAACTAGTTTGTATCATAAGAAACAAATAATCGGCCTAGCTGTTGTTAATTCTTAGGTTTTGCAAATCTCCTTAATGGTCAGGTAATCCAATTCCCAAATCTTTCTTTTCGTGATGATAAAAAATTCAAGTCCTAAAGATCAAACCCCAAATTAACTCCCAACTTATTGGCGATCAACTTATTGATCCGGGTCTTCAGTTCAGGAATCCGCACACTTTCCAACACATTGTTGGCAAAGGCATACATTAATAAGGCACGGGCTTCCTTTTTGGGAATACCTCTGGATTGAAGATAGAAAAGTGCTTCTTCATCCAACTGGCCAATGGTACAGCCATGGGAACATTTTACGTCGTCGGCAAAAATTTCCAACTGTGGTTTGGTATTGATGGTCGCCTTATCGCTTATAAGGATATTATTGTTCTGTTGAAAGGCATTGGTCTTCTGGGCAATTTTATCCACTATGATCTTGCCATTGAAAACTCCTGTTGAATTCTCCCCATATATCCCCTTGTAATCCTGATGGCTTTCACAATTGGGTTCTATATGGTGAACCAAAGTATGGTGGTCAACATGTTGTTTTTCACCCAAAATGGTAACTCCCTTCATGGTAGAATCTATGTATTCCCCATTTTGGTAGAAATTAAGGTTGTTACGGGTTAATTTACCCCCAAAAGAAAAGGTATGTACTTTGACAACGCTCTTATCCTTTTGATCAATATACGTGTTGTCAATTATAGAAGCCGTCGCTACATTATTCTGAACCTTATAATAATCGACAATGGCATTTTTACCTGCATAAATTTCAGTCACAGAATTAGTCAAAACTTCATTCGAGGTCAAGCTTTGATGTCTTTCAATGACCTGTAGCTCTGAATTCTCCTCTGCAATAATAAGGCTGCGGGGTTGTAACATTAAAGTAGCCTCGTTTCCCGTTGCGAAATGTAAAATTTCAATAGGCTTCTTTGGCATTTTGTTCTTTGGGATATAGATATAGGCGCCCTCTTTACTAAAAGCCGTGTTCAAAGTTGTAAGCGATTCGTCTTTTGATGCTACTTTATTGAAGTACACATCTATAACCTGCTTGTACATCGGTTTGGTAAGGGCTGAACTCATCAAACAAATATCTACCCCGTCGTGGGTCGTTTCCGATAAGAATGAACTATAAATCCCGTCTACAAAAACAATCTTGTAGGTATCTATTTCATGAAGAAAATACTTCTTCACATCCTTATACTCGATGGCATCAACCTCCTTGGGAAAGATCGTAAAATCAACTTTCTGTAAATTGTTTAATGAAGTATATTTCCACGCCTCTTCCTTTTTTGTAGGGAACCCCTTTGTTTCAAAGTTCTTAATGGCTTCAGAACGTATGTCGTGCACGGGATGATCCATGTTCACATCGTTCTCGAAAGCCATAAAGGAAGAAATCAATTTTTCTTTTAAATCCATATTTCATCAGTATTTAGCAAGCAATATTTAGTAAGCATTTCTCTTTGCTACCTACTTATTACTGTTTGCTAGTTTTAGATTACCGTTTCTTGCTTCAACCAATCGTATCCCTTTTCCTCAAGTTCCAATGCCAGTTCTTTACCTCCAGACTTTACAATTTTTCCATTGTGGAGCACATGAACAAAATCTGGCACTATATATTCCAACAATCGTTGATAGTGGGTAATTACAATCACCGCATTGTCTTTGCTTTTTAGCTTGTTTACGCCATTGGCGACGATTCGAAGGGCGTCAATATCAAGGCCGGAATCCGTTTCATCCAAAATAGCGAGTTTTGGTTCAAGCATTGCCATTTGGAAAATCTCGTTCCTTTTCTTCTCACCTCCAGAGAAACCTTCATTCAATGATCTGGACAAGAATTTTCTATCAATTTCCAATAATTCGGATTTCTCACGAATCATTTTCAACATCTCGTTCGCTGGCATATCCTCCATACCCCGTGCTTTTCTTGATTCATTAATGGCTGTTTTCATAAAGTTGGTCACTGAAACGCCTGGAATCTCCACTGGATATTGAAACGAAAGAAAAACTCCCTTGTGTGCCCTTTCCTCAGGTGATGAGTCTTCTAAATCCTCTCCATTAAGGACCACGGTCCCATTGGTCACTTCAAACTCTTCCTTCCCCGCAATTACGGCCGCCAAGGTGCTCTTACCGGAACCGTTCGGCCCCATGATAGCATGTACTTCGCCTGCTTTTACTTCCAGGTCTATGCCCCTAAGTATTTCCTTGTCTTCTACGCTTGCATGTAGATTACTGATTTTCAACATTTTATTTTAATTTAAATATTCTGGTGCCTTTGGCATTTTATTAAAATCTTCCTTTTGATGCTGTAAATAAACCCGCGCATTTTTCTCTTTGGCAAATGCTTCAAAAACATCCATGCTCTCCAAGGTTTCTGCTACACCCGTATTAAAAATCGGAACCCGCTTATGCTCCCTATTTTCATATAAGTGATACAAATCCCCCGACAATAAGGTGGGACCGTTCCGCACTAAATCCAAATACAGTACCTGATGGCCAGGCGTATGACCCGGCATGGATTTTATAATCACCGTGCCATCACCAAATACGTCGTAATCACCTTTCAACTTTTTGATATTGCTCAATTCTTTTATAGCTTCATAAGTTCCTTCACCGCTATTTTTTGATTCTTCGCTTGTAATAAAATCATACTCTGGTTCTTGGACCAACCATGTTGCGTTTTTAAAAACGTTTGCGTGACCACTATGATCAAAATGTGTATGTGACAAGGCAATATATTTTATGTCCTCGACCGTCATACCTATCGACTTCAATTGGTTTGAAACCGAGTCCTTTCTTGAAACCGTAAATGCATCGCCTGGCGCCGTGAAAGGTTTATCCAACGAAATTAGACTTTCGGGCAATCCTGCATCCCACATCAAGTTTCCCTTGGGGTGTACTATGACATAAAAAGGATCCACGAATTCTTTGGTCTGACCTCGGTACACAGTGTCCTGCGAAAATAATTCCAGGTTATTGACCATAACCGTTCCACCATCAAAGGTGTATAACTTTACCACTGGTTTTACCGCTTCGGCTACCTCTTCCTTAGATTCCTTCTTCGTTTCTCTGCACGAAAAGACAATTAGTAGTAACCCAAATATTAGTATAAATTTCTTCATTGCTGTTTTACCCTACCGATCCTTCTAAACTGATTTCCAATAATTTTTGTGCTTCAACTGCAAATTCCATGGGCAATTTGTTCAAGACTTCCTTACTAAAACCGTTTACAATCAAGGCGATTGCTTTCTCCGTAGGAATGCCCCTTTGGTTGCAATAGAAAATTTGATCCTCCCCAATTTTACTGGTTGTGGCCTCGTGCTCTATTTGGGCCGTTTTATTTTTTGCCTCTATATATGGAAAAGTGTGCGCACCACATTCATTTCCCATTAAAAGCGAATCGCACTGCGAAAAATTACGGGCATTTTCAGCCCTACTGTTCACCTGCACCAATCCCCGGTAACTGTTTTGGGATTTTCCTGCCGAAATACCTTTTGAGATAATCGTACTTTTGGTATTTTTTCCGAGATGGATCATCTTGGTTCCGGTATCGGCCTGCTGGTAATTATTGGTCACTGCAATGGAATAAAATTCCCCAATTGAATTGTCACCTTTCAAGATACAGGAAGGATATTTCCAAGTTACGGCCGAACCTGTTTCGACTTGGGTCCAAGAAATTTTGGCATTCTTTTCGCACAACCCGCGTTTGGTTACGAAGTTGTAAACTCCACCTTTTCCTTCCTTGTCTCCTGGGAACCAATTTTGTACCGTTGAGTATTTTATTTCTGAATTATCAAGTGCAATGAGTTCAACCACAGCGGCGTGCAATTGATTCTCATCACGTGATGGTGCCGTGCAACCCTCCAAATAGCTAACATAACTGCCTTCATCGGCAATTACCAAGGTCCGTTCAAATTGTCCGGTTCCTGCCTGATTTATTCTAAAATATGTGGAAAGTTCCATTGGACAACGAACGCCTTTTGGGATATAACAAAAACTGCCGTCGGAAAATACCGCTGAATTTAAAGCCGCATAGAAATTATCTTTTTGGGGGACAACGGATCCCATATACTTTTTGACCAGTTCAGGATGTTCGCGGATTGCCTCTGAAATGGAACAAAATATAATGCCCTTTTCGGCCAAGGTCTTTTTAAAGGTAGTGGCCACAGAGACCGAATCCATAACAATATCAACTGCCACCCCGGCCAATTTCTTTTGCTCATCAAGCGAAATGCCCAGTTTTTTAAACGTATCCAACAACTCTGGATCTACCTCATCCAAACTATCGTATTTGGGTTTGCTATTCGGGGCCGAATAATACGAGATTCCCTGAAAATCAGGTTTTTTATATCGTACGTTGGCCCATTCGGGCTCAACCATTTCCTTCCAATATTTAAAGGATTCCAATCGCCATAAAGTCATCCATTCCGGCTCCTCCTTCTTCTTGGAAATGGCAATTACGATCTCCTCGTTCAATCCGTTGGGAAAAGTGTCCGATTGAATATCCGTATAAAAACCGTATTCGTATTCCTTGGTCTCTAACTCTTTCTTTAATTCCTCTTCTGTATACGCCATTTTCTTTCTATTTGCCAATTCATCAATTGGGCATCTCTAATTTTAAAATCCTTCGACTACAAAGAGAAGCTTTCTCCACAACCACAAGTACGCTGTGCATTGGGGTTGTTAAAAACGAATCCCTTTCCGTTGAGTCCGCCCGAATATTCCAAAACCGTCCCGACCAAGTATAAAAAGCTTTTCTTGTCGACCACTATTCGAACTGCATTGTCTTCAAATAGTTTATCGGATGCCTCAACCTTATTGTCGAATTTCAATTCATAGGACAATCCACTGCAACCGCCGCTTTTCACTCCTACCCGCACGTAATCTTTGGTGGCATCATAGCCTTCCTCGGTCATAAGACTGATGACGCGCTGCTTAGCCGTTTCTGAAACTTGTATCATTATTTGTTATGATTCTAAATAGTTTACAAATATACGTCATTAGTAGGGTTTTACCATAAAACCTAACATTATTATAACGTATCGAAGGATAGGGGTTTTCTATTAAAGGGATTTTAGGTTTGCCGACTTTCTCTTTTGATTTTGACAACCATCATATCGGACGCACCTTTTCCTTGTAGATCCGGAAAATCGGAACTTGATGTTTATCCGACCAAGAGTGCGCTTTTATCACTTCCCTCAACGGTATCAAAACCGAAATCGATACCCAGCCTTCAAAGGTTTCCTGCAATAAAATATTACCAAATGCATTTGTCTTTAAGAGCCAAAGAGTATGACAGCCCTTGCCATTGCTCACCTCGTAGTCAATACGCCCAGAAACGTTGGCCATTAAAACCCCACCGTAATTGGCTTGCAGCAAGCTGCGAACTCGTTCACCATTATTGGTTATGCCGTAATATTTTCACCACTGAGTATTTTCTTGGGCATCCCAATTTAGTTCAAAAACTCTCCAATTCCATATCGGGCCGGTGAACCTCCTTTTTTGGCATCCCCATCTGCTCTTGCGAAAGTCATATCCAAAAAAACCGACATAAAGTAACCGCTATCTTCAATTTGAATACTATCATATAAAAGTTATGACCAGAAAAACCATAACTTTTCCCATTGCAAGGGTATTCCCCTGCCATCCCGTTTTCACGGGGAGCAGAGAAAGATGTCTCCCCATCTCCTGTAATCGGTGACAAGACATTCTCTTAGTCCATTGTTACCGACTCTTTTTTGGAACAGCCGAACGGTGTTAGTAGAAAACCGATAAAGGCAAAGCGATTTCCTAATGCTGAAACATTTCTTTCCTTTCTATAAAGATACAAATGTAGGATACATGAATTTTGACATTGAATTCTATATTTTCTGGTGAATTTCCAATATTTAATTTAACTTGAACGCTCTATTTTAAACTTAAAACTTTGTAGTGTTATGTCCAAAAAGAAGATTGCCCTAGGCAACAAATCTAGAAGAACCTTTATAAAGGGAACAGGCCTTGCCACAGCGGCCTTTATGATTGTTCCAAGACACGTCTTGGGCGGTACAGGCTATGTAGCTCCTAGTGACAAACTAAATATTGCCGGAATCGGTGTCGGCGGAAAAGGAGAGAGCGATCTAGCAAGCTTTGCGGAAAGCCCGAACGTAAATATCGTTGGCCTTTGCGATGTAGATGATAGACAAGCGATAAAGTCAAGAGCGTCCTTTCCAAAGGCGAAGTACTATGCGGACTTTAGGGAAATGCTCGACAAAGAAAAAAATAATATTGATGCGGTATCGGTTTCTACACCCGATCATAATCATGCCGTGGCGGCTTATAAGGCCATGGAAATGGGTAAACACGTTTATGTTCAAAAACCACTTACCCACGACATTTGGGAGGCTAGAATGTTAACAGAAGCTGCCAAAAAGTTTAAAGTTGTTACCCAAATGGGCAACCAAGGTGGTTCTGGGGACGGAGTTCGTAAAATGAAAGAAATTTATGATTCGGGACTCATCGGTGAAGTACATTCTGTTCAATGCTGGACGAATCGGGCTATTTGGCCACAAGCCTTGGAAACACCAACAACCAAGAGCAAAATTCCAAAGGGTTTAAATTGGAACTTATGGTTGGGGACTGCTGAAAACCGGGATTATAACGATGCCTATCTTCCATTCGATTGGAGGGGATGGTCAGATTTTGGAACGGGAGCCTTGGGTGATATGGCCTGCCATATTATGGATCCTGTTTACAGAATTCTTCCCATTCTTTATCCTGACACTGTAGAATGCAGTGTTTCAGATGCATTCAAAGGGAAATTCGAAACCGCGAACTATCCAAAAAGTTTCCCTAATTCAAGCAAGATACATCTAAGCTACCCAAGGACCGATGGTAAAGGCACTATCAAGGTTGCCTGGATGGACGGTGGACTACTCCCTGAAAGACCGGACGAATTAGGTGACGATGAAGCATTGGGAAATTGGGATGGTGGTGTACTATTCATCGGTACAAAAGGAAAACTACTTGCCGATTGTTATGGTGCAAATCCAAGATTATTGCCTTTGACTTTGAATGAGCAAATTAATCTGAAAGAAACTTTGCCAAGGGTTCCAGAGGGTCATTACCTTCAGTGGGTGAATGCCTGCATGGCAGGTTACGGCAATGCGGAAACAAGCTCTTCTTTTGACTATGCCGGGCCGTTTACTGAAAGCTTACTTATTGGAAATCTTGCGTTGAAAGCCTATTTTGAAGTGGATCCAAGTTCCGAAAATAAAGGTTTCTGGGGAGGCGGTTCGCAATTCTATGGAAGAAAACGTCTGCACTGGGATGCTAAGAACATGCAAATAACCAACTTTGATCCAGCCAATAAGTATGTAAAACGTACGTACAGGGATGGGTATTCGGTAGGATAGAAATTCCCATTTTCTAAAATTGATACCAAACGGAAGCCATGTGGCTTCCGTTTTTTGTTAGGTATGTTGATTATACTGCTTATTTTTGCCGAATGTTAGAGAACAAAGACCAAAATAAGACCCGTCTGGAGTCCTTGGGAGAATTCGGACTTATTGAACATCTTACAAGTCAATTTCCCATTTATCATAAATCGACCCTCAAAGGGGTTGGGGATGATGCAGCGGTCATCCATCATAAAAATCCAACGATAATTTCTACGGATCTATTGATCGAAGGCGTTCATTTTGACCTAAGCTATATGCCATTGAAGCACTTGGGCTATAAGTCCGTAATGGTAAATTTGTCAGATATATACGCAATGAATGCACATGCTTCGCAAATTACAGTGTCCATTGCAGTTTCCAATCGTTTTCCATTGGAAGCTTTAGAAGAATTTTATGCCGGGATTGAGCTAGCATCGGAAAAATTTAAGGTAGATTTAGTAGGTGGGGACACAACATCATCAAAAACGGGGATGCTTATAAGCGTTACTGCAATTGGCGAAGCCAAAAAAGAAAAAATCGTTTATCGAAATGGTGCAAAACCTCATGACCTTTTAGTGGTATCGGGAGATTTGGGCGCCGCATATATGGGATTTCAGGTTTTGGAACGTGAAAAAGAGGTTTTTAAAGTCAACCCGAACAATCAGCCTGACCTTGAGCCTTATTCCTATATTGTTGAAAGACAATTAAAGCCAGAAGCCCGTAAGGATATTATTGAGCTATTGAATAAACTGGAAGTTTTACCGACCTCGATGATCGATATCAGTGACGGACTCTCATCCGAAATCCTCCATTTGTGTAAAAATAGTGCTGTAGGTTGCAATTTATACGAAGAAAAAATTCCGTTGGATCCCACAGTTATTGCAGCTTGTGAGGAATTTAAAATGGATAGTACCTTAGTTGCCCTAAGTGGCGGTGAAGACTATGAATTGTTGTTCACTATAACGCAGAAAGACTTTCCAAAAATAAAGGGAAATCCAAATTTTACGGTTATTGGCCACATGACCGATGCCAGTGAAGGAGCAAATTTAGTAACTCGGGGTGATAGCAAAATTCCCTTGACAGCACAAGGGTGGAATTCATTCGCATAGTTTATTTCAAATCAATTCAAAAAAAATTCCCAAAAACTAAGGGCAATCCTAAAGTAACTATTGTGGGGCATACGACAGTTGAAAAAGGTGCTTTCTTAATTTCCAGGAATAAATCAGGGATTCCGACTGCCATTTAGGGTCGGAATCCATTTTGCCAAAGCATAATTAAGCAGCTTGTCCTGCCTCTCTATGTCTCTTCTGATAAATATTTTCTAAGGTTTTATTGATATCCTGAAGTTCAGGAGTCAATGTGGATAGGTTGCCACTTACATCGGTGGTCACTTCTCGGCCACAGTGTATGCATTTGTATTCTTTAATGTGAAGGGTAATTTTTTTTGATACCGCGTAATGGTGGCCAAAAATGTTGCAAAATACTTTTTTCATGATGTAGGTTTTAGGTCGCAGTTTCGGGATTTGGGAAACCCTTTGATGCATGCAAAAAATCAGTTCAATTGGTAAAAGTGATTCTATGGAATACTTTGAGTCAACAACGGGCGAATACTGTTTTTTATTGGGTATTCCCCAATTTTTTATCTATATTTTCGATGAACTGCATTTTTTTCGATGAACTACCAAATTGTGGGTAGAACAGAAATAGGTCAAAAGCAACTGAAATCCAGGGATCCTAATAAAAACCGATTCGTTAAAGGGTTCGAAGTCAAAAAAATCTATCTTTCTAAAATAGAAAAGACTTTCGATGAACAAAACCAAAGAGACCTTTGTAACCGCTTTTGCCCTTTTCTCCCTTTTCTTTGGTGCCGGAAATTTAATACTTCCCCCATTGCTTGGGTTCAAAGCTGGTGAACTGTGGTGGTTGGTCACCTTGGGGTTCTGCTTATCCGCCGTGCTCATTCCTATTTTCGGAATCTTGGCACATGCCCGCTTGCAGGGCACCCTGCTTGATTTTGCGAATAAGGTCTCCCCTACTTTCAGTATTGTCTATTGTTACATCGTTTACGCAATCTCCATAAGCCTCCCTTCGCCACGGACTGCATCCGTTACGCACGAAATGGCAATTCAACCTTTTTTCGACACTCCTTCATTGCTCACAAGTTTGGGTTATTTTACATTGGTTTTCATATTTGTCATCAACCGTTCCAAGATTTTGGATATCATCGGAAAACTCTTGACACCGGCCATAATCGTTATTCTTTTTGTAATCATCGGCAGCGCAACTTTTTCGTATGATTTCTTATTTGGGGAAACCGTTTTTGGAAGTCCGTTTACAGATGCCATCCTTGAAGGCTACCAAACCTTTGATGCCATAGGTGCAGTGGTCGTAGGCGGGGTAATCATCATCTCCATAAATCTAAAAAAGACAGAGGCTTCTTTCGAAGAAAAGAAACAATTGATTCGCCGAGCAGGTTGGTTGGCAGGTTTTGCCCTGTTCCTTATTTATGCCGGACTCATTTTATCGGGTGCGTTGATGGTCAAGGAATTTGATGCGGATATTTCGAGAACGGCCCTTTTAAGTGGGCTCAGCCTAAAAACTTTGGGAAATGCCGGCAACCTGTTTTTAAGCATTTTAGTCGCATTGGCGTGTTTTACAACGGCGGTGGGAATTGTAACCGGAACTTCCGATTTTGTAAAACACCGCTTTCATGGCTCTCAAAAGGCCTATTTGTATACCGCGATTATTGGGAGTGCTCTGGGTGTGGTCATGGGGCAATTTAATGTGGGCTATATCATTGCCGTGGCAATACCGGCCTTAATGTTCATTTACCCCATTACTATAATTTTGATTTTATTGAATGTGGTGCCCGAAAGGTTTGCCTCGCCATTGGTGTTTAAAGCGGTCATCATCGCAACTATCCTTTTTAGCATTCCCGACTTTTTAGGAAGTATTGGGTTTGGCGAGGACATTGCCGATCTTCAATCATATATTCCGCTAAGTACATTTAGTTTGGGATGGGTGCTGCCCGCGGTGGTGGTTTTTACTATTTCAAATTTATTTATAAAAATTTTTACAAATGAATAAATTGATAATTGTTGGTAATGGTTTTGATCTAGCACATGGATTGCCAACGTCATACAAGCATTTTATTGACGATTTTTGGAGGAATTTAAGTTGCAATTATAATTTAGAGCCATATAAATCCATGATTGCTTTTAATACTAAATATTCTGACTTCATAGAAAATGTAAAGGCTGAAAACCAAGATGAGTTTACGAATGAGTGTAGGAAGTATACCACCCATTTTCAGGATAACTACAAAAAGCAATTATACATTGATTCCTCAAAGATAGAAGACAACGTTTACCAATATTCAAATTCACTATTTAGAAAAATTAATTCTCAAAGTTCATTTTTAAACTGGGTTGATATTGAGAATGAATATTATCAGGAATTAAAAAGTATAGTCAATAACGTTAGCTGGAATAAATGGACTAAAAAGGAAAATGTCCAAGTTTTAAATAAAGAATTTGACAATATTAAAAATCTATTAGAAAACTATCTAAAATCCTGCACTTTAGACAAATATGATTTTCAAAAAGGTAAAATATTAAATTTTGAGCATCTACTTCGTTATTTGAGAGCTGAGCCATTGTATATTGATGACACCGATGACGAAAAGGACTATCTGAAGGAATTTCCTTTAAGTGACAAGGATGAATTAATCGCATTTGACAAAAGATTGATTGAGGCCCGGAAGAAAAGTGACCTCAGAAAGTTTATTATTGAAACTCAAAAAGAAACGATATTCTTAAACTTCAATTACACTAATTCCATACAAGGGTATGTACAAATTATGAATAGTGGAAATTATGGAAATTATTTCAAGGCATCTGAAATTCCAATACATGGCAAATTAAGCTCAATGAATTTTGGTTTTGGAGATGAAATGGATGATGACTATAAAAATATTGAAAATATAGATGACAATGAATACTTAAAAAATTTTAAATCATTCAAGTATTCACAGAACTCCAATTATAAGAATCTCTTAGATTATATTGAAAGTAACAAATTCCAAGTATTCATAATGGGCCATTCATGTGGATTATCGGATAGGACTCTTTTAAATACCATTTTTGAGCATCAAAATTGTAGATCAATAAAAGTTTTCTATCATAAAAAAGAAGATGGCTCGGATAATTTTACGGAAATCATTCAAAATATCTCAAGGCATTTTAACGATAAAAAAATGATGCGTTCTAAACTTGTAAATAAGTCGCTTTGTATGCCACTGCCACAGGATATAAGGTTTCAAAAAAAATAATAAACAGGCTATGCCTGCATCAACTCTTCAATCTCCTCCACCTCAATGGGAATATTCTTCATCAAATTAAACGGTTCCCCTTTTTCCTGGATGACCACATCATCTTCAAGGCGAACACCCATTTTCTCGGAAGGAATATATATGCCGGGTTCAACAGTAAAGACCATATTGGCCTTCATTGGCGTTTTTAGCTCACCATAATCATGGGTGTCCAATCCTATATGATGACTAGTACCATGCATAAAGTATTTTTTATAAGCGGGCCAATCTTTGTCCTCTTTTTGCACATCGGCCTTGTCAAGCAATCCCAATTTTAGGAGCTCGGAGGTCATAATTTTGCCGACTTCCCTATGGTATTCGGCCCAAATGGTGCCCGGTACCAGCATTTGGGTCGCTTCGTTCTTTACTTTTAATACCGATTGATATACTTTTTTCTGTCTTTTGGTGAACTTCCCGTTTACAGGCACTGTACGCGTTAAATCACTAGAGTAATTGGCGTATTCCGCAGCCACATCCATCAAAATAAGTTCGCCATCCTTGCACTGCTGATTGTTCTCAATATAATGCAATACGTTCGCATTAGTACCCGAGGCAATGATCGGGGTATAAGCAAAACCTTTGGAGCGATTTCGAACAAACTCGTGCAACAGTTCCGCTTCAATTTCATACTCCCACACACCTGGTTTTATAAACTTAAGCAATCTTCGAAAACCCTTTTCGGTAATATCACAGGCTTTCTGCATTTGTGCAAGTTCCTCAGGCTCTTTTACGCCCCTTATTTTTTGCAGAATAGGATTGCTTTTGGCGACCTGGTGCGCCGGGAACTTCAACCTCATTTTCTGAATAAAACGATCTTCACGGGTCTGTGTTTCCACCGATTGCCGATAATGCTCATTGGTATTCAGGTAAAGGATTTCGGCTTCGGTCATCAGATCAAAAAAGACTTTGTCAAAATCGGACAACCAAAAAACGGTTTCGATTCCCGATATTTCCGTTGCTCTTTCTTTCGTTAATTTGGCTCCTTCCCATATGGCAATGTGGTCGTTGGTTTCCCGTACAAATAAGATTTCCCGGCGTTTTTTATCCATAGCGTCCGGAAATAGCACCAAAATGGTCTCCTCTTGATCCGCACCGCTCAGATAGAGAATATCACGATGCTGTTGAAAGGGCATGGTACTATCCGCACTTATGGGATAGATGTCGTTTGAATTAAAAACCGCAATGCTCTTCGGTTTCATTTCAGCCATAAATTTTTTTCGATTTTTCTTATAAAGGGATTTGGGAATGGAATCGTATTTCATAGGAGTAACATGTATGCCGTAAATTTAAGAATTACGCAATGTAACCCCATGATTTTGCCATACATTTTTAAAATACAATTGCGAATGACTTAATTTATAAATGTTGGCTATATTAGTTCATTAATTGATAGCTATGCGTTTTAAACTACTCTTGATTGCCTCCATTTTTCTAGGTGCTTTTTCCAATTTCGCCCAAACGGATCCCACAATTTTCGAGAACCTGAAGTTTCGTTTTATTGGACCCCGAAGGAAATCGTACCATAGCCATTGCCGGAGTGCCCGGCGACCCCATGATCAATTATATTGGTGCGGCTTCGGGTGGATTATGGAAAACTACGGATGGCGGCATTTCCTGGGACCCCATTTTTGACGATCAAGATGTTTCTTCCATTGGTTCTTTGGCCATTACGCCAACAAATCCTGATATTGTATGGGCAGGTACTGGTGAAACTTTTATTATTCGACCGGCTCATGCGATGGGCGACGGTATTTATAAATCAGAGGATGCGGGAAAGACATGGAAAAATATGGGACTTGAAAAAACAGGCCGCATTGGCCGTATCATTGTGCATCCTACCAATCCGGATATTGTCTACGCAGCTGCCCTAGGCCATACGTACGGCCCTCAAAAAGAACGTGGTGTCTATAAAACTATTGATGGTGGAAAAAGTTGGGAACAAATCTTTTTTGTCGATGAAAATACGGGTGCCGCGGAATTGGCCCTCGACCCTAAAAATCCAGATCGTCTTTTAGTGGGTATGTGGTCCATTCACATCAATACTTGGGGACTCAATAGCGGTGGGCCAGGTGGTGGGGTTTATCGCACTACGGACGGTGGCGCAAGCTGGGAAGCATTATCAAAGTACGGACTTCCAGGCGGGAAGGAAAACCCTGTTGGGAAAACGGCCGTTGCCATTGCTCCCTCCGATCCCAATGTGGTTTATGCGCTTTTTGAAATTGATAGTCCGGCATTGTACCGTTCTGAAGATTTTGGAAATACATGGACACTTCAGACCCGTAATCATGATATAGCCGAACGTGCGCCCTACTATACCCGAATGGCGGTTTCCCCAGCAGATTTCAATGAACTGTATTTTGCAAGTGTGAAATTCAGCAATTCAAAAGATGGGGGCAAAACGATTACGGGCGGTTATGCTGCGGGTGGTGATAATCATGATATTTGGTTAGATCCTGCCAATGCAAATCGCATGATGGTGGCCCATGACGGCGGTGCAAGCATTACTTTGAATCATAGCGAGAGCTTTCAAAGAGTGGTGCTTCCCATTGCCCAGATGTACCACGTTTCGGTTGATGATCAAATTCCCTATAACGTATACGGTAACCGGCAAGATGGCTATTCATACAAAGGCCCTAGTAATAGCAGGCAGGGCTATATTCCTCTTGGCCTTTGGGAGGGAGTAGGTGGGTGCGAAAGTGGGTTTGCCCAACCCGACCCTTTTGACAACGATATCGTTTGGTCGGGCTGTTATGACGGGGGTCTTCAACGTTATAATGCCAGAACGGGCCATGCCCAAGATGTTCGTGTTTGGCCTGAAGCCGGTTATGGGTGGGAGCCCGGCAAACTAAAATACCGATGGCATTGGAACTTTCCTTTGGCCTTTTCGCCACATACCAAACATAGGGTTTATGTCGGAAGCCAATTTGTTCATAAAAGCGATGACACCGGACAAAGCTGGCAAGTTATTAGTCCAGATTTGACCTTGAACGATAAAACCCACCAAAAAAATTCGGGCGGTATCGCTGTTGACAATCTTATGACCTTTGATGGCGCCACACTTTTTAGCATTGTAGAATCCAAAATTGAACCTGGTCTAATTTGGACCGGAAGCAATGATGGGCAAGTGCAATTGACAAAAGATGGTGGCAAAACTTGGACGAACGTTACCCAAAATATTCCTGACCTTCCCAAATGGGGGACCGTCGCCAATATAGAAGTTTCCCGGTTCAAAAAGGGCAATGCCTATATTAGTGTAGACTTGCACCAAATGGGAGACTTTGATCCATATGTTTTCAAGACTTCGGATTACGGCCAAAGTTGGAAATTAATAAGCACAAATGTCCCGAAATCAGTCCACAGCTTTGCGCACGTGATCAAAGAAGACCCCAAAAGGGAGGGGATGCTATATTTAGGAGTTGATAACGGACTTTACATCAGTACCAATGATGGTGATAGTTGGATGCGCCTCAGAAACAATTTACCCCCGGCCCCGGTATATTGGTTGGAGATTCAAGAAAGATTTGATGACCTTGTTATTGGGACCTATGGAAGAGGCTATTATATATTGGACAATGTTTCGCCCTTGCGCGAATATGATATGGATGCCAAAGGAAAAGATGCCCATTTATTCAGCGTTCGGCAAGCCTATCGTTTTCATGAGCAGCAGAGTATAAAGACCGATGGTCCCAGTTTTAATTCCGGAACCAATCCGGCATATGGTGCCGATATAAATTATTATCTAAAAGACAGCACGGGCCAAAAAGTCGAGATTCAAATTCTTACCTCAAACAATGAAATTATCAGAAGTCTAAAAGGGAAGGACAAAGCAGGTGTAAACAGGGTCATGTGGGACTTGAGATACGAACCCACTTTTAAACCAAAACTGCAATCTGCGCCCCCGGGCAGGCCATGGGTGCAATTGAATGGAGAAGGCTGGCGACCGCTGGTAACCTGGGACCTTGATCTTATGCGTGGGCAATATGGTCCCATAGTGGTCCCGGACAGCTACAAAGTAAAATTGATTATTGGTGAGACGGAGTATATACGGGAAGTGGAAGTTCTAAAAGAGCCAACTTCGGAAGGAAATCTCGAAGAAATAAAACAGCAAGTCGCCTTTTCCCTAGAACTACGCGATGCCATGAATTTGGCCGTAACCATGATCAATGATATAGAAGGAATTAGAGCAGAATTAAACGAAATTATTCCTCAACTTAAAAAAAACGCCGATACTAAAAAGGCAGCGCAACTTCGTAGTTTAGCTGAATCAATTGCGGGCTCCTTATATGATATTCAACTCACCGGAGCGCGCGAAGATGCCTTTAGGTCACCGATGAAGTTATATGGCCGTTTAAGTGCGCTTGCCAGTGATATAACAGGAAACGGGGTTGATTTTAGACCTACGGACCAGCAAAGGGGGGTGTATGCCATTTTCAACAAAAGACTTAAAACCGTTGATGAAAAATTCAAGAATTTTATGACAGTAGAGGTCAAAAAACTGAATAGTCAGCTAAAGAAAAGTGAACTCCAGATAAAACTCGAAACCGATATCAAGAATTAATAATCCATAACTTCAACAAAATGAAACGATTACTAACCAGTTGCCTATTATGTTTAATGGTCATTTCCTGCGCCGAGCAAAAAAAGGAGGAAACACAAGCAGAACTCTTTGCCAGGGTTGATTCCGAAATTAAAGCAAATGCCAAGGCTTATAGCACCTTAAAAGAAGCTACCGAAAACATAGGTCATAGATTAACAGGTTCGGAAAACGGTGCAAAAGCCGAGGAATATACATTCAATAAATTCAAGGAATACGGATATGATAATGTGGCCTATCAAACTTTTGAGGTTGAGGCATGGTCAAGAGGTACCGTTTCATTGAAAATAAATGATGCCGAGACCAAAGTGGTAACCTTGGGCCATTCGCCTATAGAAGCAAAGGTAACCGGAGAAATCGTGGATATGGGTAATGGACTTGAGACCGATTATCAGGCAAAACCGGATGCCGTAAAAGATAAAATTGCCTTGGTCTATATTGATATTTTGGAAGGTAGCGAAGAGGTATTAACAAATCTTCATCGAAGTGAAAAAACAGCTTTGGCAATCAAATACGGGGCAAAGGGGATTATCATTTTTAATCAAGTGGACAATGGAGTTTTACTTACGGGAACTGCCTCTGTGACCGGCGAATTAATTCCCATTCCAGCCGTTTGTATCGGCAAGGAAGATGGGATGTTACTAAAAGAAAAATTGAAAAGTGAAAAAGAGATGGCCACGATTGAAATGACGAACCACAGCGATGTTATTAAGGCACGCAATGTAGTTGCCACCTTAATGGGAACTGAACTACCCAACGAAGAAATAATTATTGGTGGCCACTTGGATTCTTGGGACCTTGCAACAGGGGCTATTGACAATGGCATAGGTTCTTTTGCAGTTTTGGACATCGCCAGGGCCTTTAAAGCAAATGATTTGCATCCGAAAAGAACAGTAAAGTTTATCATGTTCATGGGCGAAGAGCAAGGTCTATTGGGATCCAGGTTTTTGGTAGCGGAAGCAATAAAAAATGGAACTATTGATAATATAAAATATATGATGAACCTAGATATGTCCGGCAACCCAATCGGCATGAATGCCGGGGGCAAACTTGACAACGAGGCCTTTTTTAAAGATTTAGGTGCCGCTATTCAACAACAAGATTCCATCTATAAAAATACATTTTCGAACGAGTCGGGACTCCATAGTGATCATCAACCGTTTATGCTGGAGGGTATCCCAATTTTATCGGTTAATAGTAATTTGGACCGATCTATTTATGGATGTTATCACTCCGATTGTGATGATTTCAATTTGGTGAATGAAGCTCACATTACAAATACTTCAAGGTTTGGAACCATGATGCTTTACGCCTTGGCCGATGCGGATAAGCTTCCAGCCACAAAAATGGATAGTGAAACGACCAAGGAATTTATGATCAAGAACAATCTTAAAGAGAAACTAATTATCGGAAACGATTGGAAATGGGGGAAATAAAATCTGCTTTTTAAATAATTCATTCGATTTGGTTAAATCGTCGAACATGCTGAAATATTTTCTTTTCGCTGCTTCATTTCTAATGGCTTGTTGTCATGGGAGTTCCCAAAATCCAATTAGTACGGACGCGTATTTTGATTTGGCGCGATTGGAGTTCAAAGGAGACCTGGCATTTGAAACCGTTGCCTTTGTTGAGAAATATTGGCGTGTTGCAGGGAATACGGGTTTTAACGAAACTGTGCACAGAATAGCGGCCAAGCTCGAAAAAGCCGGATATGTTTTGGAAGAAAAAGCATCCAAAACGGACAGGTTGACCTACCGAATTGAAAAAAGGGCGATGGAGGATCCCACCTGGGAACCCGTGGATGCTTCGGTCACAATCATTGGTCAGGATCGTCCCCTTTTGCAACAATCTTCCAATCACAACATGGTGTACCTCAACTCTTATTCAACACCAGAGACAGGGGTCAAAGCTGAAGTAATCCATATACAAAACCTCGAAGACCTTAATAAAGAAAACGTTCAGGGAAAAATTGTGTTTACGGAGGGCTTTGTGATAGATCCTCAGGGCGATGCTTTTGCAAAGAGTGGTGCTTCAGGTGTTGTTACCTATAATAATCCGGCCTATTTGCAGCCCGAGAAAAATTCGACCTCTATTCAATTCCGAAGTCTGTCACCTCAAACAAATTCAAAGTACTGGGGAATTGCACTTTCTTATGAAGCAAGAGATAGGTTGAAGGCAGCTTTACGAAAAGGAAAGGTTGAACTCAATGTTAAAATCAAAACGAAATCATATCCTTCCGAGGAGTTGACCATTGTAGCGGATGTAAAGGGGTCTGAATTACCAGATGACCGATTGGTCTTTAGCGCACATATTCAAGAGCCCGGTGCAAATGATAATGCAACCGGAGTTGGGGTGCAGCTAGAAATGGCGGTTATTACAGCGGACTTATTGAAAAAGAACAAAATAAATTTAGCAAGAACGCTGACATTTCTTTGGGGTGATGAGATTATTTCTACCCATCGGTACATTCAAGAAGATAAACAACGGGCTGAACATATAAAATGGGGAATTAGTTTGGACATGGTTGGCGAAAATACTTCAATCACGGGAGGTTCTTTTTTAATCGAAAAAATGCCGGATCCAAGTGCCATTTGGACCCGCGGCAAGGACCATCATACCGAATGGGGAGGCGAAGTTTTAACCCTAGAACAAATGAAACCTCATTATCTCAATGATTTCATCCTGCATAATTTCAAAAAGCAGGGTAATTACGCGAATTGGGAGGTAAACAGCAATCCTTTTGAAGGGGGTAGCGATCATATGCCTTTTTTGGATGCCAATATACCCGGCCTTTTGCTTTGGCATTTCACGGATCAATTTTACCATACAGACAATGACCGAATAGATAAAGTATCAAAAGAAACTTTAATAAATGTTGGTACGGGGGCATTGGTAAGCGCATTTACATTAGTAAATGCAGATACTCAAAGAGCCATGGAAGTACTAAACACTATTTCAGTGTCCGCGGCAGAAAGAATGGAGGACGAATTCATTCTCAGCAAGCAAAATGTAGAAAAAAGGAATGATATAGATGAAGAGATTAAGATCCTAACTGCTTGGAAAGACTGGTATAGTAAAGCCATGGGATCTACCGTGGACATGGAAAAAAGCCCATCCCAAAAATTGGCATTAAGAATCAAGAAGGCCCAAGACATTTTAAGGGCATTAACTGAAAAGCAGATTGATAGTTTAAATAAGCTTTAGTCTAACACATGAAAATCACCCAATTCCTTAGCGGTCATAGAAATAATATTGACATCAAGGGGAATATCCGTTAATGGCTGATCTGTGGAGTCTCGAGGAACATTTACGATAGCATCGACTACATCCATTCCTTTAATTACTTTTCCATAGACCGTATAATCTCCGTCAAGACGATGTTCGCCATCTTTATTCTGGATAATATAGAACTGGCAGCGGGCCGAAAGTTTTCCGGGATTGTCATCTCTTCCTGCACCAAAAGCCCCATAGTCGTGGAGAAGTTTTTCATTAAATTCTGGCTTTAGCAAATATTCCGGATCCGTAAACCCCTCAGGTGTGTCGGGACACCCCCCTTGGGCCACAAAATTGGGAATTACCCTGTTAAACGTATACGAATCCCAATACCCATCTTTGGCGAGTTGAAGAAAACTCGCCTTGTGGTTGGGTGTTTCATCATAAAGCCAAACTAAAATCTCACCCTTTGGAGTTTTGATCTGACCTACTTCGAACACTTTTCCTGTGGAACAGGAACCTATTAGAAAAACTATTGAAATCAGTGCTTTATACATACTGTAAAAATAAAACTTTAAAACAAAAAAGAGGCTCCGTAAAGCCTCTCTTTGGTTCAATGTTGGTCAATTTATTTTCCCATTGCGTTTTTAACCGCTCCGACAATTGCCATTAGAGCCCCACCTCCCACGCCACCACCGGCAACACTGGTAAGGATGCTGGTTAAATCCATGCCGCCTCCTGCGACCGCATCGGTTGCAGCGGACATGTCAGTGCCAGAGGCCGCACCCGCTCCCATACCTAACAGGCCAAGCAAATAACCCCCAAGACCACCTCCAAGAATACCGGCAATAGAATTACCTGCTGTTCCTAAAGAAAGATTCTTTAAAAGTTTTCCGGCTACGTTTCCGCCGAGGGCACCAGAAATAAGTTGAATGATCAACGGTAAATACTCTTCCATTTTATTGAAGTTTAATTGATTATGTATCAATAAATTAACAAAATATTAAGTTCCTGTGCAATATATTCCTTAAATATTGATCATGTCGTATGATTATTCTAGTTTTTATGTCATTTTAGTATTTTGAATTTAGATGAATAAATTCAAAACTCACGGGAAGAATCTTGATTGCCATTCTTCTGATTTGCCTAATTTTACCGCACAGAACATTCATATTTTTTATGCAACTGACCTTAAGTATTCCAGCGTTACTCTTTCCCGCCATTTCCTTGACCATGTTGGCGTACAACGCAAGATATTTAGCGATTGCGGCACTCATACGGCAGCTTCATCAAAAATATCAGGAAACAGAATCCCAATCCGTCGGATTACAAGTTCGTCAACTACGAAAGCGATTAACAATCATTAAAAATATGCAGGCTTCTGCCATTTTTAGTTTTTTGTTGGCCGTGATTACGATGTCCCTGATTTATATTGAGAAGGAATTTTGGGCGAACGTGGTTTTTGGGATCAGCCTTTTGGCACTCATGTTGTCCTTAATTCTTTCTTTGGTCGAAGTTCAACTCTCGACAAAAGCTCTTTCAATCCAATTAAAGGATATGGAATGAAAAAGGCCAAAAAAATGAGTATAATTACCATACCGACCTTACGGTTGGAAATAGGGGCCAAAGATTTAAAGGGAAGAAATAATCTGTCCGATATGAATCAAGAAATATTCGGTGAAATTCCCATTTAGAGGTATTCCATCAATAAAAAACATTGAAACCTACCGCCTAGTCTGTGAGAAAGCCCCAAAGGATATTCTACTGCAGGTATTCCGCGTTGGAAATAAGTATGAAATACCATAAAATGGCTGCCCAAAACCATAAAATCAACACATAAATAATTTGTAGTCCGATTAAGGATGAAATTAATTTACGTAAATAGTGCCATGAGGTTCCCGCAAACACAAAACCCAAAGACCATAAAATTCCTACCATGATGGTTGCCGGCCAAACCCAATCGCCATGCCATTCATTGAAGCTTGGATATGAAGAAAAAAGAAATGATACAGGAAAATAAAGTGCGGCCCCTAGCAATCCCATACTAAATAAGCCCAATATTCCTGATATAACAAATGCCACAATAGAAAACTTTGTAGTGTATCCAAGTTTTTTCCAGTATTTGAGCATATTTAAGAAGGTTGGTCTTAACTAATAACGACGATCCACTTTAATAAGTATGAAGCATGGATACAGCCCTTGAATAAGATTACACGGTGCTTCCCAAATGGAATAGCGCGTCTCCTTGATTTACCACTGCTTGATGGTTGATACAGCAAACATATCCATTCATTGGAGATTTAATTTTTTTGCTTTTCACGGCAAAAGTATCTGAAACGATTCCTAAGACTTGCCCTTTTTTAATCTCACTGCCATTATCAATCTTGGGCACAAAAATTCCGGCCGTAGGAGCGCGAAGCCATGTTAAACCAGAGAGTTCCTTCGGCTTTAAACGGTCCAAATACATGGGTTCTATTTTTTTGGCCATTCCAAATTTTCTCAATATGTTTTGAATACCTTGAATGCCCTCTGAAATTGAAAACTCATCGAACCGCATACTTTCCCCTGCCTCAAATACAACAATTGGTTTGCCCATTTTATAGGCTGCATTTCGGAAAGAACCTTTGATCAATCCCGAAGAAAACATAAAAGGTGCGTTAAAGGCCTCGGCCAAGCTTTTACTGTTCTCATCGTTTTTAGTGTATCTTATTTGGGGATAATTATTTCGTTGTCCGCCACCTGTATGCAAGTCGATTCCAAAATCTATTTGGGGCAATATCTCGGAAGTATAGTGGTAGGCCATTCTGCTGGCCATTGAACCTGATTTAGTACCCGGAAAGCTTCGATTTACGTCCTTGCCATCGGGGACATCCCTAGAAAAATGTATGAATCCAAAAATATTAAGGATAGGCACGGCTATAATCGCTCCTTTTTCAATTCTAAAATGCTTCTCCTGCAGCATTCGCCGTACAATTTCAATTCCGTTGATTTCATCGCCATGAAGGCCAGCCTGCACAAGAATTGTAGGTCCCTGTTTTTTGCCATTAAAAATGTAAACGGGAATATCTATAATTGTGCCCGTTGGCAAGCGATCTATGGGGATTTTCACCAATTTATCTTCCCCGGGAGAAACCGTTACACCTCCAATGCTAATAACCTTATTTTTTTCCTTTAAGCCCATTTATTGAACCGAATTATTGAATATAACTAAAAAACAGTCTACCGTATTTGTCCGTAATGCCGATAGATTTTCTATAACCCATATGCCACTTAATAATACCATTCATAGAATTAATCAAATCAACGGCTTTTTGTTGTTGGTATTGCTTTGCCTAAAGTATTAAAGAGTCAAAATTAATAATATTGCACACCCTGTCGGTGATTGATTAAAATCCTTCTAAATAAAATAGGAATCACTTGCAAAGTTTGTTAAAGACAGCCCTATGGAGTAATTTTGCCCATAGTCTTTAAACCAACTCCAACTATAATGAGCGGATTGATAAAATCTTCGATAGCCCGAAAAGTGGTTATGGCCCTTTCAGGACTCTTTTTGGTCGTTTTTCTGGGTCAACACTTCGTAATAAACGTTACCTCGGTCTTAGCCCCGGACACATTTAATTCTTGGTCCCATTTTATGGGATATAATGGGTTGGTCCAATTTATTTTGCAACCTGTTCTTATTGCAGGGGTCATTGTACATTTTGTAATGGGTATTGCGTTGGAACTTCAAAATAACAAAGCAAGGACCATTAAGTACAAGAAATATAGTGGTGGGGCCAATGCGTCTTGGGTATCAAGGAATATGATCATTACAGGTTTGGTAGTACTTGCATTCCTAGGTCTGCATTTTTATGATTTTTGGATCCATGAAATCGATTATAAATATATTTCGGCAAATCCTGAAGACCCTACACGCTATTATGAAGAAACCGTTCATAAATTTGAGCCTATTTGGCGTACTATTTTGTATGTGATTGCTTTTGTTCTTTTGGCATTGCATCTCTTGCACGGATTTGCATCCTCATTTCAAAGTATGGGAGTTAATAACAAATACACTCCAGCAATTAAAGCATTTACCAAATTTTACGCTATCGCAATACCCTTGGGGTTCATCTTTATAGCGCTATATCATCACTTAAACCCAATAACACACTAATTATGGGCATATTGGATTCAAAAGTTCCTTCAGGGCCATTGGCCCAAAAATGGACTAAACATAAAAACGATATCAATCTGGTCAACCCAGCCAACAAACGTAATATTGATATTATCGTTGTGGGAACAGGTCTTGCCGGAGGTGCTGCCGCGGCGACCCTAGCAGAATTGGGCTATAACGTAAAGACTTTTTGCTACCAAGATTCGCCAAGAAGAGCACATTCTATTGCCGCCCAGGGGGGTATCAACGCCGCAAAGAATTATCAAGGTGATGGGGACAGTGCATACCGACTTTTTTATGATACTATAAAAGGTGGTGATTATCGTTCCCGTGAAGCTAACGTTTATCGATTGGCTGAAGAATCTGCCAATATTATTGATCAATGTGTTGCACAAGGTGTTCCTTTTGCAAGGGAATACGGAGGTCTTTTGGATAATCGCTCTTTTGGAGGTGTGCTAGTTTCTAGAACTTTTTATGCGAAAGGACAAACAGGGCAACAATTGTTGTTAGGAGCCTATGCGGCAATGAACCGCCAAATCAACCGCGGTAAGATTAAGTCATTTACCCGTCACGAAATGATGGATCTCGTTTTGGTGGGTGGTAAAGCCAGGGGAATAATAGCTAGGGATTTAGTTACCGGCGAAATTGAACGTCACTCCGCCCATGCCGTTATATTGGCAACAGGAGGTTATGGAAATGTATTCTTCTTGAGCACCAATGCCATGGGAAGTAATGTCATGGCATCATGGAGAGCGCATAGGAGAGGTGCCTTTTTCGCAAACCCTTGCTACACACAAATACATCCTACCTGTATTCCGGTGTCAGGAGATCATCAATCAAAGTTGACATTGATGTCCGAATCTTTACGCAATGATGGTCGTATTTGGGTGCCGAAACGCTTAGAAGATGCCCAAGCAATACGTGAAGGAAGAATGAAGGCCATTCAATTAAAAGAAGAAGATCGGGATTACTATTTGGAAAGAAGATATCCCGCTTTTGGAAACCTCGTCCCAAGGGATGTTGCCTCAAGAGCGGCAAAGGAACGCTGCGATGCCGGATTTGGGGTTAACAAGACAGGGGAGGCCGTATATTTGGATTTTGCTTCCGCCATTCAGCGTTACGGAAAAGAACAAGCTCTGACTCAGGGTATTAAAAATGCTGACGAAAAAGAAATCATGAAACTTGGGAAGGCCGTCATTGAGGAAAAATACGGGAACCTCTTTCAGATGTATGAAAAAATCGTGGATGAGAACCCCTATGAAATGCCTATGAAAATCTACCCCGCAGTGCATTATACGATGGGCGGAATTTGGGTGGACTATAATTTGCAGACTACTATTGAAGGTTGCTATTGCGCAGGTGAAGCCAATTTTAGCGATCATGGTGCCAACCGCTTAGGGGCCTCAGCATTGATGCAAGGGTTGGCCGATGGTTACTTTGTACTCCCCTATACCATAGGTGATTACCTCTCAAAAGATATTAGAACCGGTAAAATCGCGACCGACTCCCCAGAATTTGAAGCTGCAGAGAAAGATGTGAAAGATCGCCTTGAAAAGTTAATGAGTGGCAGTGGCAAACATTCTGTTGATCATTATCACAAGAAGTTGGGTAAAATAATGTGGGACAAATGTGGTATGGCCCGCAATGCCGAAGGATTAAAAGAAGCAATGAATGAAATTTCAGAACTACGAGCCGATTTTTGGGCGAATGTTCGTATTCCTGGCAAGGCTGAGGGAATGAACCAAGAACTTGAAAAAGCAGGTAGGGTAGCCGATTTTCTCGAGCTTGGCGAATTATTCGCCAAAGATGCGCTTCATCGTAACGAATCGTGTGGTGGGCACTTTAGGGAGGAGTATCAGACACCGGAAGGTGAGGCACTTCGTGATGATAAAAACTTTAAATACGTAGCGGCTTGGGAGTTTAAAGGTGAGCCCAAAGATGCCGTACTTCATAAAGAGGATTTGGTATACGAGAATATTGAATTGAAAACTAGGAGTTATAAATAGTTGCGTAAAATTATTTTGTAAATATTAGTGAAAGAAAGACTCATCATAAAGAATTTTGGACCAATCAAATCCGTGGATTTGGAATTGGGCAGGATTACTATTTTGATAGGAGAACAAGCAAGTGGAAAAAGTACTATTGCAAAAGTACTGGCTGTTTGCCGATATTTTTCATTTATAGTAGATGATTCAAGTACCGTTGTAAACAATAAAAGTAACTTCTCTAATGTAGCTCTCAGAGCTTGGGGGCTTGACGGGTTTGAAAATAGCGAAAGTTTTATTTCGTATGAAAATACAGATTATTCTGTTGAGATAAAAAATGTTGAGGAACAAAGTTTTGGGACTGCTGAAAACAATAATGAAGTTAGGAAAGAAGCTTATACACTGTTCAAACCACATTTAATTGGCAAATCAGGAAGGTTCAAGAGTTTATTAGAAGCCTATGAAAAATTAAAACCTGTAAAAAAATCCGGATTTGGTATAGCTGCTGACTGGCACATACCACATTCCTTTTTAACAACTGATGTTAAAAATGTAATGGACAATCCATTCTATTTTCCAACGGAAAGAGGGTTACAATCTATTTTTTCAATTGGAAAAAGAGGACTTGAAAATTTAACTGACCATCTTTATGAACAATTTGCGGCTTTAAACACGATTGCGGCCAATTTCAAGAACGAAACGGTAATTGAACCTTTAGACCTAACCTATAAAAATGAGAATAGTCAAGGTTATTTTAAAAAGAGGGCGGATAGCGAATATTTTAACCTTTCCAAAGGAGCAAGTGGATATAAATCTGCTATACCAATAGTTTTAGGAGTAAAATATTATAGTGTATTTGAAAAACGGAAAAGAACTTTTTTGATTGAAGAACCAGAGCAAAACTTGTTTCCCAAAGCACAAAAAAAGCTTGTTGAATTTTTGGTTAGTTACGTTAATAAATTTGATCATTCGCTATTATTAACTACACACAGTCCCTATATCTTAACTGCATTGGAAAATTTGATGTACGCCCACAAACTGGGTAACGAAAATAATGGTAAGTATAGGGAGAAAGTTAAAGCTATTATTGGAGAAATATATTGGATCGATCAAAAATATGTCAACGTTTATTATTTAGGAGGGGAAAAAGAAATAGATTTAATGCAACGTGATGAATCTTTAATAAACAAAGATTTTATCGATAGTGTTTCAGAAATTATTAATGAAGAATTTGACAAATTATTAAATATTGAATTGAAACTTGAAAATGAAACTACTGAATGATTTGTCGAAAAATAGAAGATTGCACTGAGAAGTCAAAAAAACCACTAGATAGCTGGACAGACCCAAAAGGAGGGAAAAGTAAGTTTTCAATAAAAAATAATAACAGAATAGAATATTCTAAAATCAATTTTGAAGAATGCGTTTATAAAGGAAGAGAAAATGATACAAAATGTGATTATGCTTTGATCGTTGGTTCCACAGTATATTTCATTGAGTTAAAGGGATCTGATGTCGCCAAAGGTTATAAACAATTGGAGGCGACAATTACTGAAACTAAAAAATGTTTCCCTGATTTTTCGCTTAGAGCAAAATTAGTTGTATCCAAAAATAATTCTCCTGACTTGGCAAAGAAAAATATTGCTTATAAGAATTTAGCAAGATTGACAAACAATGATATAGAAGTTAAGGTTAATGTTATATCAGAAAAAATATCATAATATTTAATTTAAAATAAATGAATCTAACCCTTAAAATCTGGCGTCAAAAAGATGCCAAGTCCAAAGGACAAATGGTTGATTACCCAATTAAAGGCATTGAAGGAGACATGTCCTTTTTGGAAATGCTCGACGTTCTCAATGAAGAGTTGATCAACAAGGGCGAAGAGCCTGTAGAATTTGATCATGATTGTAGGGAAGGTATTTGTGGGACTTGTTCACTTCAAATAAATGGTGAGCCCCATGGGCCGGATAGATTAGTGACAACCTGCCAATTGCACATGAGAAAATTCAATGACGGTGATACCATTGTTATTGAACCGTTCAGGGCAACAGCATTTCCGGTTATAAAAGATTTGATCGTAGATCGAAGTGCTTTTGATCGCATTCAACAAGCGGGAGGATATATTTCCGTAAATACTTCAGGGAATACGGTTGATGCCAATGCTATTCCGATTAATAAACATGCCGCCGACGAGGCCATGGATGCTGCCACATGTATTGGATGTGGGGCCTGCGTTGCCGCGTGCAAAAATGCAAGCGCTATGTTGTTTACTTCTGCCAAGGTTTCCCAATTTGCCCTATTGCCCCAAGGTCGGGTTGAAGCGGTTGATCGCGTTCAAAACATGGTACGCCAAATGGATTTAGAAGGATTTGGCAATTGCACAAATACGGGTGCTTGTGAGGTTGAATGCCCTAAAGGCATTTCCCTTGAAAATATTGCCCGAATGAATAGGGAATATTTAAGTGCCACCCTAAAAGGGTAATTCACTACTATCTTTATTCGCACCCAGTAAAAAAATAAGCCCCCAAAAGCTAGCTTTCGGGGGTTTTTTATGATACACCCGGAATATTTATACCGAAACAAAAATGATGAGAAATTCTGCCTACGTAATACTCCTAGTGACATTAATTCCATTTTGCAATTATGGCCAGTCAAAGCGGGCATTTGATGAGGATAAGTTACTTCAACGCCTAGAAACCTTATCGTCTGATACTTTCGAGGGAAGAAGAACAGGGGAGAAAGGCAATGCAATGGCGAGAGAATTTATTATCAATGAATTCAAAAAGCTAGATACCAAGCCATTTGGAGCTGATTACAATCAGCCTTTCAAATTTGAATTAAAGGGTAAAGAATATCAAGGAACAAATGTACTCGTGGCCTTCATGGGAACGGATAAAAAAGAGGAATACATTGTTGTCAGTGCCCATTATGATCATTTGGGAATAATTGATGGCAATATATACAACGGGGCAGACGATGATGCCTCTGGTACTGCCGCCCTTTTTGCTTTTGCGGAGTACCTTACCAAGAACCCTCCTAAACACTCCATACTATTGGCAGCTTTTGATGCAGAGGAAATGGGACTTAAAGGCGCTAAATATTTTGTGAATAATGCGCGTAACCTTAACATTATCGCAAACATAAATATGGACATGATCGGTAGAAGTGAAAGAAACGAATTATACGTGGTCGGCACTCGTTATAGCAAAGAATTGGAAGACATTATTCAAAATTTTAAAAATCCGACGTCTACGAGAGTGCTTATAGGGCATGATGGCTCGGACGACAAAGAAGACTGGACCCAATCTTCGGATCATGGACCATTTTATGACGCAGGTATCCCTTTTTTATACTTTGGTGATGAGGACCATCCTGGGTATCATCAAGCTACTGATGATTTTAAGGATATTACCCCAGAATTTTATAAAAATTCAGTGCGAATAATTCTTTCTGTTTTTACGAAAATTGATACAACTTTATAGCCCTACCGTTTTAGGTCATCAAAAACTACCATCGTGGTCGAATTCCCGGCGCAAAGGGAAATTTTAAGGACTTATAATGTTCCAATGTATGGTCTGCAGGTTCTACTCCGGGAGGCAATTCCCGTTTTGAAAAGGTTTGAAAATATAACAAACAAGCATTGCGCCACCATTTTGCTTCTTTGAGCTGTATCGCTAATAACATTTGAACTTCATTGAATTGTTCCTCAGAAATGTAAGTTCTCATCTGTTCCCAAGTTGTCAACATATCGCTTACCTCGTCCACTCCTTCTTGATATTTTAATGCAATGCCATCCCAAAGGGTGTGTCCATTTTTCAATGTATAATCCCAGGGCAAATGTTGAAACCAAAGTAAATATTCTTCCGGTATCTTCTGGGAATTGTTAAATATGGTCTCAAGTTCCTTTTCATATTGTTCTGTTGCATGGCTTCCTAATGATGTTCTGTCAAACCCTATTCCATTTTCATCCGCTTTGTGATAATATACCGGATTCCAATCTGGTCTACTCAGATCATTGACCCAAGGTCCCGGACCATAATGATGACCTGTATCAAAAATATGGTGTAAACCCAAAGGATTCATATAATTAACAACCGCTTCCCTAGAGTCTAACATCATTTTTTTTACAGGTTCGACAAATTCACTTTTATTGGAATAGGTTGCCCTGATCCATTCCTCGGCAATAGTTTCCGAATCCAGGTAGGGATTCCACGCTAGTCGGCCAAATCCATACCAGTTCGCTTGTGCAAAAGGATGACCAGTCCAATTTAGGTCATTCCCAATATTGGCCACTCCGGCCATTCCTGTAATTTTATTTTGATACAATGTGCCATCAATAACCTTGGCAACGGTTGAACCTTTTCCAACTCTGTATGTGTCGGAATCGAGCACTTCTTCGAATAGTTTAGGTAAATACACCAAGTGCGAGCTAAAACCCAAGTACTCTTGTGTTATTTGAAATTCCATCATCAAAGGAGTTTTGGGCATGGCTCCAAACATAGGGTGAAAAGGCTCTCTTGGCTGAAAATCAATCGGGCCATTTTTTACTTGAACCAATACGTTGTCCTTAAACTTACCGTCAAAGGGAACAAATTCATTGTAGGCCTGTTTTGCCCTATCCGTTTCATCATGTTCGGAATATACAAATGCCCTCCATATGACCAATCCTCCAAAAGGTTGCAAAGCCGAAGCCAACATATTTGCCCCATCAACATGAGTCCGGTTATAATTTTGTGGCCCTGGTTGTCCTTCTGAATTCGCCTTTACCAAAAACCCTCCAAAGTCAGGAATATATTGATAAATTTCCTTGGCCTTCGAATTCCACCACTCCCGAACTTCCTTATTTAATGGATCAGCAGTCGGTAACCCTCCAATTTCAATGGGTGCCGAAAAACGAGCGGTCAAAAACACTTTGATCCCATACAATCGAAAGACATCGGCCAAAGCACGCACTTTTTCCAAATACATAGGTGTAAGCACCAATGCATTTGCATTCACATTGGTCAAGGCGGTTGCATTTATACCTATCGAAGCATTGGCCCTGGCATAATCAATATAGCGTTGGTCAATAAATTCTGGAAGTTTTTGCCAGTTCCAAAGTGAAAAACCAGCGTAGCCACGTTCTACGGTACGATCCAAATTGTCCCAATGGTTCAACATTCTCAACTGAATCTTAGGAGATTCAACTAGGTCCATTCCTTCAAATGACTGTTCGGTTTTTATCAAATGCAAGAACCTAAAAACCCCGTATAAAACACCAATATCCTCATTCGCGCTGATCAGCAGAACTTTTCTGCCACTTAATTGAATCGCCTTGATAAAAAATCCTTCTTTTCCTATTTCATTGAACTCCCTCTTCAATGATTGGATAATATCTGGATCCAATTTTGATTTCTTGACAATCACTAAAGAATTATCAGGGTCTTTATTCCCCGTAAATTTACCGGGCACCTGTAACATTCCTACGATACCTCTATCCATCTCCTCTTTAGCCCTTTTCAAAATAGCACTACCTTGTTCCAAATAAATCGACTTGACCATATTTTTATATTCGGTCAACACTTGTACCTCTTCAATTTTATCATATCCCAACCACAACTGATAATCCTTTTGAACTTGGCCGTTCAAAATTGAAAGCGAAAGCAAAAAGAACACAAGGGCAATTTTAAAATATTTCAATTCTAAAAGGTTTATAGTTGATTGATTCTTAACAAGATGTCGAGATACTAGCGATTCCTATTCTAAAAATACCGTTTTTAAATCAAAGACCGTGAACTAAAAATCAATTTTTACTACCTTGGGTATATGTCCATACGCTATTCAGAAGAAAAAATAAAAGTGCCACGTTTCAATGAGGAATCAGGCTTCTATACGACTCCCGAGCGCTCAAAAATAATGAGTAAGATTCGAGGTAAGAATACAAAACCGGAATTGGCCTTTAGAAAAGCTTTGTATGCGAAAGGCTACAGATATAGGGTGGATTATAAAAAGCTCATCGGGAAACCCGACATAGTGCTCAAAAAGTATAAAACTGTAATATTCATTGATGGTGAATATTGGCATGGATATAATTGGAAGGAAAGGAAACTTAAAATCAAAACCAACAGAGAATTTTGGATAGCTAAAATAGAACGAAACATACAGCGCGATAGTGAAGTTACCCATGAACTGGAACGCCTAGGATATAAGGTCTTCCGTTTTTGGGAGGGTCAGGTGAAAAATAATCTGGATGAAGGTTTGCAAAAAGTAATTTCCCATCTTAAAAACCAAGTACACCAGTCAAAATAAGATTTTACTATTTTTATAGGATACTTCCAAACCATGAGCGCTTTCTATAGCAAGCTATCTTCAAAACTTCCCAATGTAAAAACTACCATTTTTACCACGGTTGGCAATTTAGCGCGAGAACATAATGCCATTGACCTATCCCAGGGTTTTCCAAATTTTGAAGCGGATCCCAAATTAATGGATCTCGTATCCAAGGCCATGAACCAAGGTCACAATCAATATGCCGCAATGCGGGGTTATTTCGGATTGCGAGAGATGGTTTCCACTAAAATTCAAAAACTACACGGTAAGTACTATGATCCCGAAAGAGAAATAACCATAACCGTGGGAGCAACCCAGGCCATATTTACCGCAATAACTGCATTCGTGCACCCAGGTGATGAGGTAATTGTCCTTAAACCGGCTTATGATTGTTATGAACCTGCCATTCAAGTGAACGGAGGAATTCCGGTTTATGTACAACTCAATGGTCCAGATTATGAGGTGGATTGGGCGGAATTTCAAAGGAAAATTTCCTCTAAAACAAGAATGGTAATCATCAATACTCCACATAATCCCAGTGGTCGTATTTTTTCAAAGAATGATATGGCCCGGTTACAAGAAATACTTAGGCCTACGAATATTATCCTAGTTAGCGATGAAGTATATGAGCATATTATTTTTGATGGGAAACAACATCAAAGTGCCTCTCGTTTTGATGATTTGGCCGCTCGAAGCTTTATATGCGCCTCATTCGGCAAGACCTTTCATGTAACGGGTTGGAAAATGGGCTATTGTGCTGCTCCGTCCGAATTAATGGAAGAATTTATTAAAATACATCAATTTGCCGTGTTTTGTGTAGATCACCCCGTGCAACGGGCACTTGCGGAATATCTAAAAAATGAAGACCGTTACTTGGACTTGGACAAATTTTATCAGGAAAAGCGTGATTTCTTTTTATCTCGACTTGAAAATTCACGATTCAAATTCACTCCATCACAAGGCACGTACTTTCAACTCCTGGATTACACTGATATAACCGATGAACCCGATGAAGTTCTTGCCAAAAGACTCATCCTTGATTACAAGTTAGCTTGTATTCCCATTTCTTCCTTCAATGTGAACAACCGTGATGATAAGGTCTTGCGATTTTGTTTTGCCAAGAAAAAAGAGACTCTGGAAAAAGCGGTCGACATTTTGAATAGTCTTTAGTTCAAAGCGTTGGTCACCTTGATCATAAATTCCCCTATTTTGTCCGGTTCCAACCACCGTGTCACCACCACCAGACCATTTTCTTTGTCAATGACGATAAAATTTCCACCAAATCCGGCAGCATAATATAGATTTTCGGATAGCCCTTCCCAATGGCGAGGTCCTTTTTTGTTCAACCACCACAGATACCCATAATTTACATCCGGTTTGGAAGGTTCAATAGCCTTTTTAATCCATGATTCGCTTATAAGTTGTTCGTTTAGCCATTTGCCATTGTTGAGGAACAACAGTCCAAAACGGGCCATATCTTCCGTGTTTATGAACAGGCCCGCACCTGAATGCCCCCCGCCGGTAACTGATTTCATTTGAATCCCATCTATCTCCGTCCAGGCATGATCATACCCATACCATCGCCAAGTGGTCGCGGCCCCAATTTTATCCATGATATTTTCCTTTAATACCATAGGTAGCGGTCTTCGCCAAACATTGGTCAAAGAATAGGCCAGCACATTTACCCGTACATCATTATATTCCATCACTGTGCCCGGCTCATTGAGTTTGCGATATTTCCAATCATCCAGACCGCCTTCCTTTGGTGGTCGGTCGGCCCAATCTTTCCCTCCCCAAATTTCCCCTGACCAATCTGAATTCTGTTGCAATAGATGTTCCCAAGTTATTTTGGAATTATGAACACCTTCAAAAGTCCCGTCCCAAATTGTTTCACCAACTTTGTCCTGAGTACCGATCAATCCCTGGTCTACCGCGAGTCCGGCAACGGTACTTAAAAAGCTTTTCGTAACGCTGAAGGTCATATCTACCCTTTTGATATCACCCCATTTTGCTATTATAAATCCATTTTTTAATATCATACCTGCCGGTTCGCCTCTTTTTTTGTTGGTCCTAATATTTCGTGGTAAGGCTCTCGTTCAAATCCTTTCAAAATGGCAATACGCAAGTCCTGGGGTTCCGAATATTCATTGTCCTTCGCATAAGAAACCGCCTGTTCTAACTTATTCGAATCGATTTTAACATCTTTCGGAAGTTTCTCTTCCCATTTGACATTCCTTTCTGGGAAATATCGATTTTGGGCCACAGTTACTTGTAGTGCCAGGCAAGTGAATAGTATTAGGGTCATTGATTTCATGCGAAGGGATTTATGTTGGACTAAATTTAGTCAATTCAAATCGCATCATCCAGTCCATTTGTTTATCTGAACCAATGTAATAGGGATGCATTCCGAACTTTGTGAATCCGTTATTTTCATAAAATGAAACTGCTCTTGTATTCTTTTCCCATACCCCTAGCCATAGAAAGTCTTTGGCCTGCTCGAAAGCTATTTTCTTGATCTGTTCAATCATCCAGCGGCCAATTTTATGGCCATGAAATTCCTCACGCACATAAATGCGTTCCAATTCCATCGCTTCTGAAAGTTTAACATCGGTTTGGGCACTGTTTTGATTTAACTTAAAATATGCTACCAGGTCATCGTTCAAATACACAAAATAAAACTGCATATCCGGGTTTAAAAGTTCGCTCTGTATTTTTTTCGGGGCGAACGAGATTTCAATATATTTTTTAAAATCTATGGGGTCATTGTCCTTTTCAAAGGCCTTTATAAATGTAGTTCTGGAGATCTCGACAAGTTCATCTAAAGCGTTTGTGTCGCATTTTTTTAATCGAAGGTTCATTTTGTAATCAAGTTTCCATTAAAGTTAGGATTTTTTATCGATCGCACTTCCTTTTGGCATTTCATGTACAAAGCAACCAAAAAAAAGAGCCATGCTGGGGAACATGGCTCTCTAGATATCTTATAACAAGATTATTACAACATAAATAATTTTCGCATTAGCATTACAATGCCACTGAAGAAATCATTTTTATAAACCTGTATTTCTTCTTGTGCAGGTATGTGGTTCATTTGGGCTTCCATAGTACTTTGTAGGTTTTTTTAAGGTTAGATTTGGGGTTAACTCTTACTTACAATATAAATGTACAGCAAAACGTCAATACCCTTTTAAATATTGTTGTGAAGTGCTTTCAAAATGTTGTGTAAATAATAAAAGATAAATTTCGTCGATGAACGGCTATGAAATTGTATTCAAATCTTCATTTCGGGAATTTCACCCTCAACAAGCAACATTCCCTCGGTAGCTTTCTTGATTTCGTCTACACTGACACCAGGTGCTCTTTCCAACAAGCGAAATCCTGTTGGTGTTACCTCCAAAACGGCCAGATTGGTAACGATTTTCTTTACGCAACCAACACCGGTCAATGGTAACGTACATTTTTTCAATAGCTTGGATTCTCCTTCGCGGTTGGTATGCATCATGGCCACGATGATATTTTCAGCAGAAGCGACCAAGTCCATTGCCCCGCCCATACCCTTTACCAATTTGCCCGGAATTTTCCAATTGGCAATATCCCCATTCTCTGAAACCTCCATAGCCCCTAAAATGGTCAAATCCACATGTTTTCCCCTTATCATTCCGAAACTTGTGGCAGAATCAAAGAAAGAAGCTCCAGGTAATGTGGTTATCGTCTGTTTTCCTGCATTTATTAAATCGGCATCTTCTTCGCCTTCAATGGGAAATGGCCCCATTCCTAAAACGCCGTTTTCGCTTTGGAATTCCACGCTTATATCCTCCCGCACAAAATTGGCCACCAAAGTGGGGATGCCTATGCCCAAATTCACGTAATACCCGTTTTGGACTTCTTGGGCAATTCTTTTGGCGATTCCGTTTTTATCCAACATTTTTTCTTGGTCTTACGGTTCGTTGCTCAATTCGTTTTTGATAGTCCCTTCCTTGAAAAATCCGCTGCACGAATATACCTGGTATATGTATCTGATTAGGGTCTAAAGAACCCACAGGCAGCAATTCTTCCACCTCTGCAACGGTTATTTTTGCAGCTCCGCACATACAAGGATTAAAATTTCTAGCGGTTCCCTTAAAGATAAGATTCCCCGCTTCATCGCCTTTCCAGGCCTTTACGAATGCAAAATCAGCCTTATAAGCCGTTTCAAGCACATACATCTTGCCATTAAATTCACGGGTTTCCTTACCTTGTGCCACTTCTGTTCCATAGCCCGCCGGAGTATAAAATGCAGGGAAACCTGCCTGTGCCGCCCTACATTTTTCTGCCAAGGTTCCCTGTGGAGTTAATTCAACTTCAAGCTCTCCGTTTAACATTTGTCTTTCAAACTCATCGTTCTCACCCACATAGGAGGAAACCATTTTTTTTATCTGATGTTTTTGCAACAGTAGTCCCAAACCGAAATCATCTACTCCCGCGTTATTGGAAATGCAGGTTATGTTCTTAATGCCTAGCTTAACTAATTCAGATATCGCATTCTCGGGTATACCGCAAAGACCGAAACCCCCTAACATAAAAGTCATGCCGTCCTTTACACCGGTAAGTGCCTCTTTAACATTAGCTACTGTTTTACGAATCATATTTTTGCATTTCGGGTTGGGTAGGGCCAGAAATCAACCTGTCACACCCTTAAATTAGCGTATTTTATTGAATCCTTGGATGGGTCTTAATCGCAGAAATTAGCTCGTTCTAGAAACTTATGTCATCCAGATCATCATCGTCTTCAGGATCAACTGTGTCAGTCTTGACTTTACTGCAATCTACATTAATTGACATATTAGGCGGTTCTGGAAATGCCCCTTCAGATATTCCTAGATCCTTATCTTCATAGTTTTTCTTCATATACAGTCCCCATATCGGTAGTGCCATGGCCGCCCCCTGGCCGTACAAGATACTTTTAAAATGTATGGGTTTGTCCTCACCGCCTACCCAAACACCTGTTACCAAATTAGGCACCATTCCCATAAACCAGCCGTCACTTTGATTTTGGGTGGTTCCCGTTTTACCTGCTATTGGATTTGTAAACTCATACGGATACCCTGTTATAATTTCCTTATACACTTTAGTATTTTTATTTCCGCTGCCTCTTAGACGCGTTCCGGAACCAACCTGTGTAACCCCTTCCATAAGATTCACCATGGCATAGGCAACTTCCTTGCTCAAAACATCTTTGGTCTCGGGCACGTACTCAAATAAAACGGTCCCATTTTTATCTTCAATACGTGTGACCATTACAGGTTTTACATATACCCCTTCATTGACGAACATGCCGTAAGCGCCGACCATTTCATAAACATTGACATCTGCCGTACCCAATGCAATGGATGGAACCGCAGGAATTTCCCTTGAAAAACCTAGGTTGTCGGTAATGTTTACCACTGACTTTGGGCCCACCTTATCAATTAGCTGGGCAGTTACCGTATTGACGGAGTTGGCAAGTGCATTTTTAAGCGTATACATTTTGCCAGAATAGGTTCCATCCGAATTTTTGGGACACCATGGTTCCGGGTTGCCATGTTTTCCAGCCTCAATACAGTACTGGGTGTCCGGAAATTCATCGCAAGGCGATAAACGTAACTGATCAATTGCAGCGGCATACACAAAAGGCTTAAAAGTAGAACCGGCCTGCAATGCGCCTTGAAATACATTGTCATACTGAAAATGTTTGTAATCCACACCACCTACCCATGCCTTCACATGCCCAGTTTGAGGTTCCATGGACATCATAGCGGTTCGCAAAAAGGTTTTGTAATATCTAATTGAATCCATCGGTGTCAAAATGGTATCCTTCTCATGTGTATCGCTTTTCCAATCAAAAACCGTCATTTCAGTTTTCTTTGAAAATGATTCACGTATTTCCTTTTCTGAAATACCTTTCTCCTTCATTATCCTCCATCGCTCCGATCTTTTCATGGCCCTTTCCATAATTTTATCGATCTCACTATCCGGAACATCTACAAAAGGAGCCGTTTTATTTTTCTCAGGCGTATTTTGTGCAAAAAATTCGGCCTGAAGCTTACTCATATGCGCACTTACGGCACCTTCCGCATTTTTTTGCATACGGGAGTCAATAGTGGTATATATTCTCAGTCCATCTAAATACAGGTTCCATTTGTCCCGTTCTCCTTTCAGCGCCGGTTTCGGATTCTTCTTGATCCAGTCGTTCATAAAACCTTGTAGGTACATTCTAAAATAAGTTGCGAGACCCACACTATGAGATTCTGGATTGTAATTGATATCCATTTTTAATGCCTGAAGGGAATCCCTTTCGGCCTCGGTTATGTAGTCATATTTCGCCATTTGAGACAGAACGGTATTCCTTTTTTCCCTTGTAAGTTCTTCCCGTCTTAAAGGGTTGTAAAGCGAAGAATTTTGTAACATCCCAACCAACATAGCGGATTCCTCGATTTTTAAATCTTTGGGGTCATCCTTGCCAAAATAAATTCTAGAAGCAGAGCGTATCCCATCAGCATTGTTTCCAAAATCATAGATGTTCAAATACATTTTTACGATTTCTTCTTTCGTATAACTGCGTTCCAGTTTTGTGGCTATGACCCACTCTTTCACTTTCTGTTTTATGGTTTCCAATTTACTTCTAGAACGGACACCAACGAATAACTGGCGGGCCAATTGTTGGGAAATGGTACTCGCACCGCCCCTTTTACCTAAAAAGAAAAAGGCACGCAAAGTGCCGCGCGCGTCAATCCCGGAATGATCATAAAAACGGACATCTTCACTGGCCACCAAGGCATCAACTAGATTTTTTGGCAATTCATCATATGAAACATCGGTACGGTTATCGTCCAAATAAAACTTTCCTATCAGATTCCCATCCGATGAAATGATCTGGGAAGCCAGGTTGGTCTGTGGGTTCTCCAAAGTCTCAAAAGTGGGCAGTTCCCCAAATAAACCCCAAGAGGCGGAAAGAAATATTAATATAACGGCAAGGACTCCGGAAATGAATACCATCCAAAACCATTTTACAAATTTGAAAAAGCCTTTGTTTTCCTTTTTCTTAAGGGCTTTTGCCATATCTTACTTGTTACTTTTTACAACTTCAAAACCAACATCGGTAACACCTTCTAAATTTGCCACCCCATCAACATTGCCATTTTTTCGCATCGCATGGGAAATACGCACAGAATATACACCAGAACGCGGAAAAACGATGTTTTCTTTATACCATAGTTTGTTTTCCTTGATGCTGCCACGACCCTTGCCGAGCCATTTCCCATCTGGCTGTGCCATTTCATATTCCAAAGTGTCGGTCACTATATCCCCTGTTGGATAGGCTAACTCAGCAATCAAAAATAGATTATTATAAGGATACGATTCATCATTCCTGATATTGATAAAAATATCGTGCTTTTGAATGGTATCCGTGTCAGAAAAAGCAAACTCCACGATACTATCCTTGCTCCATGAATTTTCATCAATGGCTCGATATTCTGATGTAACGATCCCCTTGTCACATGAAACCAAAAAGCCCAAAACCAATAGTACCATTAAAAAATTACGCATTGTTGGGACGTTTATTCCTTGGATTTCTTCTTTTCTTATTGTTGTTACCGCTCTTGTTGGCATTTTGAGCATCTCTGTCATTACGGTTTTCTTGTTTGCTGTCAGGGTGTTTTCTTTTTTTGTTTCTAGATCTTTTGGGTCTATCAAATCGGGTCAAACTATCCTGCCCCACAACATTTTCAAAAACCACTTTTTCCACTACTACATTTTCTTCCGCATACTCCTCTAAACTGGCAACCTTTTCCTTCTTTTTGTTCTTCTCCAAAATTTCGTTCACCTGTTGCTTTGAAAGAACATGCCAGTTCGCTGGGTCTTCTTTGTACGAGAACCATAGTGTTTCCTTAAAAATATCTGTTTTTTGACAAAAAGCCAAGCCTTTTTCAGTCTGCAACTTTGTTTCAGATGAGGGAAAGTCCTTTAGTGCGTCCAAATAAACATCCAATTCATAATTTAAGCAGCATTTAAGTTTGCCACATTGGCCGGCCAATTTTTGTGGATTTAATGAGAGTTGTTGATAACGCGCAGCTGAGGTGCTGACTGACCTGAAATCTGTTAACCAGGTAGAACAGCAAAGTTCCCGGCCACAAGAACCAATCCCTCCCAAACGTTGGGCTTCTTGTCGATAGCCAATTTGACGCATTTCAATTCGGATGCCAAATGCCTTGGCCATATCTTTTATGAGCTGACGAAAATCAACCCGGTCTTCTGCCGTGTAATAAAATGTTGCCTTGGAACCATCTCCTTGAAATTCAACATCGGATATCTTCATCTGAAGTTTGAGGATAATCGCAATTTCGCGGGCTCTTTTCTTGATTTCATCCTCCCTATCCCTGCATTTCTGCCAAATATCAATATCCTTTTGGGAGGCTTTTCTGTAGATTTTAGGAAGTTCTGGATTATTGGGGTCTTCCTTTTTTCGCTTCATCTGAACCTTCACCAGCTCGCCGGTCAAAGTGACCATGCCAATGTCATGGCCAGCTATAGCCTGGGTTGCCACGATATCACCAATCGACAGTGATATGTTTTCTGAATTCCTAAAAAATTCCTTTCTACTATTTTTATAACGGACTTCCACACAGTCAAATGGTTTTTCCCCATTGGGATGTGACATATTGGAAAGCCAATCAAATACCGTTAACTTATTACAACCATCGGTACCACAAGTCCCGTTGTTCTTGCACCCACGTGGTTGTCCGTCCTTGCCGGTCGAACAACTGCTACAACCCATATTTTGTATATTGAATCAGCGAAAAACTTCTTTTTACGCCAATAAAGGTTCATATTTATCTCAAATGTAAAGATAGCATAATTTGTTTATGGAAAGAAAGTTGAACCGGTAAGGTTTCTTAACAAAACACCTAAATAGGCTGTGGGACAAAAGATTTTACGAAGAACTACTGTTTGAATCTTAAAACTTCGGACCTTCCCTTTTTGAAAATTTTATTGCTCGCGCCCTTTCCCTTGCGCAACTCCTTTTGCTGATCATAGGGCAGGGCATGAATTTCCTTGCAATGGTCAGAACAGCAATCGTTCATTTTTGAAGCACAGTTCCCGCACTGAATGAACAATAAATGGCACGCTTCATTGGCACAATTCACATGTGTATCACAAGGGGATCCGCATTGATGGCATTTTGAAATCACATGATCGGTGATACGTTCGCCACGGCGATGATCGAAAACAAAATTCTTGCCCAGAAATTTGTTCTCCAACTTCTTTTTTTCAACTTGGCGCGTGTATTCTATAATTCCTCCCTCAAGTTGGTATACCTGCTTGAATCCTTTGTGTTTGTAGTAGGCACTTGCCTTTTCACATCGGATTCCGCCGGTGCAGTACATGACCAGCTTTTTGTCTTCCTTGTAATCTGTCAAATCCTTTTCTATGATATCCAATGAATCGCGAAAAGTGTCCACGTCAGGTGTTATCGCATTTTTGAAATGACCTATCTCGCTTTCATAGTGGTTTCTCATATCTACCAAAATGGTATCTGGGTCTTCAATCAAATCATTAAAACGCTCAGCATCCAAATGAATTCCGCGGTTGGTTACATCAAAAGTGGCGTCGTTAAGTCCGTCGGCAACGATTTTATGTCGAACCTTGACCTTAAGCTTTAAGAAAGATAGGTTGTCTTGTTCTATGGCAATATTAAGACGCACATTTTCAAGGAACGTTATGCTGTCCAAATGCTTTTTGAAAGATTCAAAATTTTCGGCAGGTACCGATAATTGGGCATTTATGCCCTCATGGGCGACATAGATTCTGCCAAGGACATCAAGTTCGTTCCAGCTGATAAACAGATGGTCCCTAAAAATGGCCGTGTTTCCAATATGTGCATATGCATAGAAAGAAATGGTCAAACGTTCTTGACCCGCCTCTTCAATAAGAGCTGCTCTTTCCTTTGCACTTAAGGTATTGTACAGTTGCATACTATACGAATATTTAAGTTAAAGAATTGTGTTTGCAAAAATACACATTGTGTTCAATGGAAAAAATAAAAAAGAGCCTTGATATTATCAAGACTCTTTATTGGTCATTCCAATTTCTCCTTTTCATAGCATTCTTTGAAATGTGCAAAAGGAAGTGACCATCACTGCCCCCTAAATACGAAAATAGAGGATTATATATTGAGTTAGAATATATTCATTTGTAAGAAGATGCAACTTTTCCAAAAAGGTTGCGTCCCAATTGTTATATGCGAAAAGAAATGGTAATTTAGCGTCCCTAATATTCGAAAAATGAGTTCTGAAAAAGAAGCAAAATTAAAGGCACTTAAACTAACATTGGATAAACTTGATAAAACCTATGGTAAAGGGGCCGTCATGAAAATGGGAGATCAGGCCGTTGAACAAGTAGAGGTTATTCCATCGGGTTCTTTAGGTCTCGATATTGCTTTGGGAGTAGGAGGTTATCCTCGCGGAAGAGTCATTGAAATATACGGCCCGGAATCATCCGGGAAAACCACCCTTACACTACATGCCATTGCAGAGGCCCAAAAGAATGGAGGTATTGCCGCCTTTATAGATGCAGAACATGCCTTTGACCGTTTCTATGCCGAAAAGCTGGGTGTAGATATAGACAACCTCATCATTTCCCAACCGGATAATGGGGAGCAGGGATTGGAAATCGCCGATAATTTGATACGATCTGGGGCAATTGATATCGTAGTTATTGATTCCGTTGCAGCACTGACCCCTAAGAGTGAGATCGAAGGTGAAATGGGAGATTCCAAAATGGGATTGCATGCACGGTTAATGTCCCAGGCATTGCGAAAACTAACAGGCTCGATAAGTAAGACGCATTGCACCGTAATATTCATAAACCAGCTGCGCGAAAAGATTGGTGTCATGTTTGGAAACCCGGAAACCACCACTGGCGGTAATGCCCTAAAATTTTATGCTTCCGTGCGATTGGATATACGCAGATCTACCCAGATCAAAAATACCGATGGCAATGTTGAAGGCAACAAGACACGTGTGAAAGTCGTAAAGAACAAAGTTGCACCTCCTTTCAAGACGGCAGAATTTGATATCATGTATGGCGAGGGCATCTCAAAAGTGGGTGAAATCATTGATTTGGGTGTTGAGTTTGAGATTATTAAGAAAAGTGGTTCTTGGTTCGCATACGGAGATACCAAGTTAGGACAAGGTAGAGATGCTGTTAAAGCACTTTTAAATGACAATCCTGAACTTTCTGAGGAGCTTGATGGAAAGATTCGAGAGGCTTTAAAAGCTCTTAAATAGTCCGTAGACGTATCCATCGTCAATTTTATCTTTCCTCACGCAACCTTAGCGCGATGTTCACATCTTATGAACAAAACGCATTTTATGAAAAGGTTGAATCATTTTTTACTTGTAATCACTTTGGCTATATTGGTGGGTGGTTGCGATTTGAACGATGATGGTGTCAATTTTCACTACGAATCCTTAAAGATAGTTAGTGCCGAACTCCCCGAATCGTTCAACTTACATCAAGTTTACACAATTAAGGCAAACATTTTAAGACCTGATGATTGCACTATAATTGAAGGTTTTGATGTTACAAGAGCCTCAACTACCACAAGAAATGTGGTGGCCGTGGGTGTAGTATTGGAAAGAGCGGATTGCAAAACCCTGGATCAGGAGGTTCAGGATTCATTTCAGTTCGAGGTATTGTATTCAGAGCCCTATCTGTTCCGTTTTTATAGCGGTGAAGATGCCAGTGGCAATGCGCAGTATATAGAGATCGAGGTCCCAGTTAATTGAACCGTAAAAATAATCAACCCATAGTTTGAGTCTGGAAGAGCTCATAGACAAGTGTAAAAAAGGAGATAGAAAGGCACAGGAGCAGTTATATAGGAAGTATTCCCATATACTGTTCGGTATCTGTCTTAAATATGCGCGCACGAAAATGGAGGCCGAGGACAACCTTCATGACAGCTTTATTACCATTTTTGAAAAAATCAACCAATATGAATCAAAAGGTTCGTTTGAGGGTTGGATAAAGAGAATTACTGTAAATACCATATTGCAAAAGTTTAGGAAGGAGGAATTTCTGAACGTTGTTTCAGAAAATACCGAAGAGCCTCAAGAAATAGAATATCCGCATGAGCAAATAGACCTCTATACACTTTTGAATTACATACAGGATCTTCCGAACAAATACAGGGTGACATTTAATTTATATGTACTTGACGGATATTCCCACAAAGAAATAGGCGAGCTTTTAGGGACATCGGCAGGGACGTCAAAATCAAATCTTGCAAGAGCAAGGAATATATTAAAAGAAAAAATCGAAACCACCACCACCAGATCGATAATCGGAATTCTGATTTTTGTATTTGGAAATATTATTTAGCCCCTTAAGGGTTTTGGAACGTACAACACAAAGGCATTGAAATGAGTAAAAAGAATTTAGACCAATTGTTCCAGGAGAAGTTCAAGGACTTCACCGAAGTTCCCAGCGAACATATATGGGAAAAGATAGAGACTTCTTTAAATCAGAAGAAAAAAAACAGAATGGTTATCCCCTTTTGGTGGAAACTAGGCGGCGTAGCCGCTTTGTTGGCCCTACTTTTTTATGTGGCAAATCCTTTTGAGGGTAATTTTAATGAAACCCCTATTGTTACTGATATTGAAAAGACAGATAACGATAGTCAGAAAAAAATAGAAAATGGGAATACATTCCAAAATGCTGCATCCCCTGAAAATTCTAGTACTGAAAGTGATTCCAATGCCACTGATGAATCTGTAAAGGGTATTAGCCCAAATAATACTGGTGTTGTTAAAACCGATTCCACCCGTGTGAAAGGCAACCCTTCAGGGAGCACAGGATCTCTTTTGAATCCCCAAAGCATTCAAGTCGTCGAAAATGAATCAAAAAGTGAGCTTTACCAAGGGAAAAAGACAAAAGAAAATAATGGGAATACCTTTGCAAAAGAAACCGAAGCAATTGCAATCAATGAAGTTGATCAAAATGAATTGGAAAAAACGGGCAAGAACCCAGATCAAATTAATAAAGAAAAGCATGTGCTTCAAGATGCCTTCCCCGAAACAAAAGAAGGAGTTGTTGCACAAAATGAGGTAAAAAATGAGGCTGTCAAAAATCCTGATAAAAAATCAATATTCGATGAAATCGAGGAGCAGAGCGAAGAAAAATTGGCAGAAAATTCAGGTGGAAAATGGTCCGTGGGTGCCAATTTAGCTCCTGTTTATTTCAACTCCTTTGGTGAAGGCTCCCCTATTCATTCCAGTTTTGTTCCCAATTCCAAATCGGGAGAAATAAATTTAAGCTACGGCTTATCCGTTGCCTACTCCGTTGGTAAGAAATTGAATGTCCGCACTGGCATAAGCAAGGTCGAATATGGGTATGCAACGAATGATGTTGAATTCTCTTCAACTTTCAATGCCTCTGCGAGTGATCAAATCGCAAATATTAACTATACCCAAACCTCGGAAAACCTATTTGTATCCAGTAAAACTAGTGCAAATGCCCTTAAGAACGGTGATGCTTTTGACTTTGCGAGTTTTGATAACTCATCAAGAGACGCAGTAATGTCCCAACAATTTGGTTATATAGAAGTGCCGGTGGAACTTGACTATGCATTGATCGACAAAAGATTTGGTCTAAATGTGGTTGGTGGGTTAAGTACACTCTTCTTAATGGATAATTCAGTATCTATTGCTTCTGGGGATTTGGCCTCTGAAATTGGCACCGCCAATAACCTAAATTCGGTAAATTTCAGTACCAATATTGGTCTGGGCGTAAATTATAAATTTACTCCCAAACTACTTCTGAATGTTGAACCTGTTTTTAAATATCAATTAAACACCTTTTCAAATACTTCAGGTAATTTCCAACCCTATTCAATTGGCGTATATAGTGGACTTAAATTTAAATTCTAATCGGTCTATTTGTTGGTAACTGGGTAATTTAGAAATGCAAAGGGCAAAGGTATAGCTTTGGGCCATTTGTGAATACATGTAAAGGTGATGCCGGTTTCCTTAAAACATTTTCTAATTTAGCGGTCTCAGTACAATACTGCCCATGGTCGAATACAATCCCAAAGCTTGGTTAACCTTTATATTTAGGTTTCATAAATCGGACACGTTTCGAAAATTGATTCCAATGATGCTATTGATTGGGCTATATACCTATGGTGTCGGGTATTTGGAACTTGAATATTGGAAATTGTCCGAAACAAATCCACTCTCCAATATTACCGTTATGCACAGCATGTTGGGTTTTGTAATTTCGCTATTACTTGTTTTTAGGACCAATACGGCCTATGATCGATGGTGGGAGGGCAGAAAACTATGGGGCTCCTTGGTCAATAACAGTAGAAATTTGGCAATCAAGGTAAGTGTTATGTTAAAGAATGACCATGATTATGAATATTTTAGAAAATTAATACCCGGTTATGCTTCAATTTTGGCCAAACATTTAACCGACGTTGAAACAAGCAAACAACTTTATGAAGTTACTGACTTAGATATCGATCACCATAAACATCGCCCCAATCAAGTGGCAAAGATGATCTTTCAAAAAGTGAATGACCTATATGTTCAAAAGAAAATAACCGGAGATCAATTGATCGTCCTTAACAGCGAAGTACAATCATTTACCGATATATGCGGTGCCTGCGAGCGAATCAAAAATACTCCCATACCCTATTCCTATAGTGCTTTTATCAAAAAATTTATTTTCTTTTACGTGATGACGCTCCCGTTCGGCTATGTGTTCAGTTTGGGGTATTATGCAGTGCCGGTAGTCATTTTTGTTTTTTATGTATTGGCGAGTTTGGAACTGATTGCGGAGGAGATCGAAGACCCTTTCGGGTTCGATGCGAACGATTTGCCCATTGAAAAAATTGCCTCAAACATTCGAAAGCACATCGAGGAAATTTTATAGTTGTACTATAAGGTTTTGGCCGTTTTTCGATTCCGGATTAAAAAACTGAAATCAGGTAGTTTGAGCATTGAAAGCCACTTTTTGGGAATAGGCCTTGGAACGACAAAACAAGTACCTTTTAATGAACACAAAATTTTACTGTTAAGTGGCCAAAGCCTTCAATTCATTAAGAATAACATCCCTTACCTCTTCACGAAGTGTTGATTTATCCTCCTCGGACAAGAGTCCCGTCTCAAAAAAAGTATGGACTTTGGCCCTGATCATACCGGGGCCACCACTAAAAAAGTGGAAAGGAAATCGCTTCTTGTTGTCATAAAAGGTCATTGGCACTACAGGAATGTTTGTGGCAATGGCCATCTTAAAAGCTCCATCCTTAAATTCATCCAGTAAAACATCTTCATTGGGGACACCCCCTTCAGGAAATATACATATACTCAAACCTTGGCTTAATCTTCTATGTGCCCTTCTGTAGACCCCTGTCCTGCTTTTGGTATCCTCCCTATCGACCATTATGCAAACACGTTTGTAAAAGAACCCAAATAAGGGGATTTTGACCAACTCCTTTTTGCCCACAAAAACAAAAGGGTTCTTACTTACATAAAGCATTAGCATAATATCAAACATACTTGTGTGGTTGGCTACCAACATGTAGCTTTTTTTCCTTTCTATTTTCTGTTCCCATTTAACAATTGGCGGGCATCCCATACCGTATAAAATAGGAATTGCCCATAAATTGCGCGCCATCCAAAAAAATTGGGGATAACTACTTTCAGAGAGTGTAAATAGCAGGAGGAATGGAAAAAACAGAATGATAGGAATCGCCACTAAAATGTAAAACCAAATTCGGTACAAGGTTTGAGCGATTTTCTTGAGCAATCGAAGCATGAATCAAAAGTAATAATTTGAGCCCGTTTTTTACGATTTGTTTTACCTTTGTCACTCTTTAAAATTGGATGAATGGCCAGAATACTCACAGGAATACAAAGTACGGGGACTCCCCATTTGGGCAATATATTGGGGGCCATTGTACCGGCCATTGAAATGGCAAAGGATCCAAGGAATGAATCTTTCCTCTTCATTGCGGATATGCATTCACTGACCCAAATAAAAGATGGGGCAACATTGCGAAAAAACACCTATGAAATAGCGGCTACATGGTTGGCCTTTGGTCTTGATATAGATAAAACCGTCTTTTACCGTCAAAGCGATGTTCCGCAAACGGCGGAATTGGCCTGGTACCTTAGTTGTTTTTTTCCTTATCAAAGACTCACTTTGGCGCATTCCTTTAAGGATAAATCTGATAGGTTGGAAGATGTAAATGCAGGTCTTTTTACCTATCCCATGCTCATGGCCGCAGATATATTGCTATATGATGCGAATATTGTTCCTGTTGGGAAAGATCAAATGCAGCACTTGGAAATAACACGTGACGTTGCTTCCAGATTTCATGCGCAAATGGGCGAGACCTTTGTTCTACCTGAGGGCAAAGTCCAAGAAAATACCATGCACATTCCCGGGACCGACGGGGAAAAAATGAGCAAGAGTAGGGGAAATCTGATCAATCTGTTTCAGTCCGATAAAAATCTACGGAAACAAATTATGGGAATTCAAACGGATAGCACACCCATGGAAGCACCCAAGGATCCGGATACCGATACCATTTTTGCACTGTACAAGATTTTGGCTTCTGAAAGTCAAATTGCAGAAATGCGTTCCAATTACCTAAATGGAAATTATGGTTATGGACATGCCAAGCAAGCTTTGTATGAGCTTTTGGTGGGGCAGTTTGCCGAAGCTCGTGGAAAATTTGAATATTATACAAACCATCTGGAAGAAATAGATAGTGCCCTTGCCCTAGGTGCCGAAAAAGCTAGAATCGTAGCCAATGGAGTGCTGGACCGGGTACGGAATAAGCTGGGATATTGAATTCCTCCCCTTGCTCCTCCAAAAGAGGGGCATTTAATTTGGCTCTGCTATCCACATGTCAAATGTATAAGACGGCTGGGAAATACCCTTGTTGCTTAATCTTATCACACTACTTTGAATACCAAGTGAAACATAATCTTTTGTAATACTTCCAATATAAAAACCTAAACCGTCTTTCACTTGAGTTATAATGAGCGGAGCTTCCTTAAATTTGGGCAAATTTTCCCCATATATTGTTCTCATATTTTTAAATTCAAACTTAGGAAGCTCTTCTCCTTGGTTTGCTGGATAAATCAAATCATGTATTACATAAACCTTGGTGGTATATTTGAGAGAAGCCTCGTTTTGAGCTAATTTTTTATTTATTGCCTGAAACTTTCTATTAATATCTCCTAAGTTTTCTACACTCTCATAGGTCTCTAAATTAAGTGAATCCACAAATTTTTCATAATTGGATAAAGTCATTGAGAAACTATCAATTCTAATATTTTGTTCATTAAATCTTAGTGAAAAATCGTTTTCCACATTATCAACAATATTCTGGTATGTAGTAAAGCCTAGAAATCCTATTAAAAAAATTAAAATTGCCGAAACGGCTTTCAGAAGGTTAATGTTATACTTTAATTCAAAATATCGTTCATCTGGCAAGGTCTTTTTCCTTGCATTGATATTTCTAAATATTTTCCAAAGAAAATAAACGTCTGAAGCGGTCAAAATAAGAATTACGATCAGTAGAATAACAGTGAAGGTGGTCATTGGTCAAATTTTAAAAGAAAAATACGGTTTTTAAGGGGATTTAACTTCATCAATAGGCATGAGGTTAATTTTGACTTCCTTTTCCGAAGAATAGATTGAGAAAGCTTCGGTGGCGCTCATCCCGCCATGGCGGATGGCGAAGTTTCAAAATCGGTTTTCCGCTAAGGCGGAAAAATTCCTGCCGGAAAAGGTGTCTTTTCTTTGATTCGTTTCTTTGGACAAGCAAAGAAATGAACACTTAAAACACAAACTACTATTTCAATTTCTTTCTCGTAGGGCCCAAAAAGAAAAATAGATCATTTCCATTTAGTTATAAGTAACGAATGAGTAGCAGACCGCCTGGTCGGTTATACCCTATTTCTAGTGTTCAAAGTCTACTTGGAATTTACGTTTCTTAGTTGTGCTTTATCGATGAACAAGCATTTTAAAAAAGAATTGGACTTAAAACCGCAAGATACAGACCTATTGGTCTGTCAAAACCTAAATGGCTTCGAACAATTTTCCCGGTAAAGGTCGTATGACTCCCTTCATTTCCATGTTTAAAAGGGTGGAAGAAACCCGAAAAACAGGAATTCGGCATTCCAGGGCTATGCTGTCCAACAATTGCTTTCCGTCCTTCTGCAAGAATGAATAAATGGACTTCTCTGTATCGTCCAACTCAACGAAAAGCTGCTTTTGAATGTTGTTTTTTTCCTTTGGCTCAACTTCCCATCCCAATAAATAAACCAGATCGGCAGCGGATGTTATCATCTGTGCCTTTTGTTGTTTGATCAGATTGTTGCATCCGGAGCTAAGTTTGTCTCCAGCTCTTCCAGGTACGGCAAAAACATCGCGATTATAGCTGTTAGCGATATCGGCAGTAACGAGACTTCCGCCTTTTTCCGCGGATTCAACCACAACTGTCGCCTCACTTATTCCCGCAATAATGCGGTTCCGTTTTAGAAAATTCTCCCGATCAGGATTGCTGGTACTCCAGAATTCAGTCAAAAAGCCGCCATTTTTCTCTACATCGTGAATATATTTTGAATGTGTTTTGGGATATATCTGATTAAGGCCGTGCGCAAGGCATCCGATTGTTTGAAGGCCATGCTTCATTGCGGCCTTTTGAATGCATATATCGACCCCGTAGGCAAACCCGCTCACAATGATAGGGTTCAGCGGTGCAATATCTGCAATGAAATTTTCACAAAAAGCCATTCCATAACTTGTGATATTACGGGTACCCACAATGCTGATGATTTTTCGATTTTCCAAATCAATATTACCCCGTTTGAACATTAAGATAGGGCTATCTATGCAATGTTTAAGATACTTGGGATAATCTCGGTCCATGAAGTAAGAAATACCAATATTATTATCCTGAACATATTGATATTCCTTTTCGGCGGTTTCCAAATATTCGGCATCGTAAAGATTCTTAAGCACGTTGGTACCAACACCATCTATAGTAAGGAGTTTTTGCCTTTTCTCGGCAAAAACCGCCAAGGGACTTCCACAATGGTTGATCAGTTTTTTGGCGGTGACATCACCAATATTCGCAATATTTTGCAATCTCAGAATTGCAATCAGTTCATTGCGAGTCAATTGTAAATTGTTCATAGTTATCCACAAAATACATAAAATTTAATGTTAATAAAAAGTTACGGGCACGGTTTTGAACCACTGAATTTTTTTTAATATTTGCCGATATGCCCATAGAACACTATATAACCGAATTGCTTTATAGATACAACTGTGTTGTAGTACCCGATTTTGGTGCTTTTTTGACACAAACAAGGCCGGCATTGATCAATAGCCATACAAACACTATATATCCGCCCGCCAAGGAGCTTTCGTTCAATGGACAATTGACATCCAACGATGGTCTATTGATTTCATATATGGCCGAAGCGGAAAAGACCTCTTATGATAAAATGCTTGGTGAGGTGAATGCAACTATAGCTGAATGGGGTCGCAAATTGAAAAATGGTGAAAGGTTGCTCCTTGAAAATATTGGAGGTCTTCGAATGAACAAGGATGGGAAACTCGTATTTCAGCCCTCCGACAAAATAAACTATCTAACCTCTTCGTTCGGCTTATCTTCCATAATGTCCTTTCCTGTTACTAGAGAGGTATTGAAAGAGGAAGTCACACAATTGGAGAAGCGAATTCCTTTTATTATTACCCCCGAACAAAAGGAAAGATCGGTGTATACTTTTAGGCCTTATTTAAAATATGCCGCAATATTTTTATTGGCACTTTCAACGGGATTGACCACCTTCCGTTTTTATGAAGAGACCAAAAACGTTCGCCAACTGGCTCGCCAAGAGGCCCAACAAAAAGTTTCAGAACATATTCAAGAAGCCACATTTTTTGACACGACACCTTTAGAGTTGCCAACAATTACTTTAAATGTAGTTACCAAAAAAGATAATGTTCCTATGCACCATATCGTTGCGGGCGCTTTTCGATTCAAGAAAAATGCCGACAAAAAAATGCTCCAGCTTCAGCAGCAGGGCTACCAAGCAGAATACTTGGGAACAAACGATTTTGGTCTGCATATGGTCACCTATGGAAGTTACACGGATGCTTCGGAAGCCTTGAAAGCGTTACATGCAATCAAAAATTCACAGTCAAACGACGCTTGGCTTCTTTCTAAAAAATAAGGAACTTCCTCTTTTCACCTTATTTATTGCGACTATCTTTGCATGAAATTTTAAAAATGGAACCAAAAAATCCCAGTGATTCAAGAACCGTAATGACCGATATGGTGCTACCAAGTGAGACCAATCCCCTCAACAACCTATTTGGTGGCGAGCTTTTGGCCAGAATGGACCGTGCCGCCAGTATTGCGGCTCGCCGACATAGTAGAAGAATTACCGTAACGGCATCGGTAAATCATGTGGCATTTAATCAGGCAGTCCCATTGGGCAGTGTGGTAACCGTAGAGGCAGTCGTTTCAAGGGCCTTTAATACCTCTATGGAAGTCTATATTGATGTTTGGATGGAAGATCGCTACAACGGTAAGCGAACAAAGGCCAACGAGGCCATATATACCTTTGTGGCCGTTGACGAAACTGGCAAACCTACCGAGGTTCCTGCCCTGGCCCAGAGACCAAATTGGAAAAGCAACGTTTTGACGGTGCACTGCGCAGAAAACAGCTAAGTCTGGTACTTGCCGGAAAAATGAGCCCCCACGATGCTACAGAGCTCAAGGCTTTGTTTATTGATTAATTCAAAGGTTGAAATTACAGATGGTAAACCCATTCTTCCGGGTTTAATTTTGTTGTATCCTTGTGCAGATAAAACTTTAAGCGGGTCTGCCCATTATCCCGATTGGTATAAATATCCCCCAAAGCGGTTTTGGCCTCCACAATATCGCCCTTTTTAACATATAAGGTAGAAAGATTGTAATAGGTGCTGATATAGTTCCCATGTTTAAGCTGAACCGCCTTGTTACCTCCCGGAACGGAGATAATAGCGATAACCTCACCTTTAAAAATGGCCCTTGCCTTGGCCCCTACATCCGTATTTATAATAACCCCATTGCTTTCATGTTTTACCCCTGGATAAACTGCATCATTATAAACCCCAAAACCCTGGCTTTTGATACCTTTTTCAACTGGCCATATAAGCTTGCCTTTATTTGCCGAAAAATTATTGGCTACAATGGCAGCTTCAGGTGTCAATACAAAAGTACTTGTACTGGTGCTTGTTTTACCAGCTTTCTTATTCGATGCGGCTATGGCACTTCGTATCAAATTATCGATCTGCCTATCAATTTCCTTGGCTTCCCTTTTTTTCTTATCGATCGCCGAGGCATACTTACTTTCATTTTTACGAATAGTTCCCAATAGCTCCTTTTGATTTTTAATTTCGGCCATTAATTGTGCTTGGGCCTTTTTGTTTTGGGCTATCAATACCTCTTTTACCTTTCTTTCCTCGTTCAAATCACTGTTTAGCCTGGCGAGTTCATCCGTTTTTTCAATAATCTGTTCGCCTTGTTTCTTTCTAAATTCAGTATACTGTTTCATATACTGGAACCGTTTAAAGGCCTGAAAAAAATTGGAAGATGACAAAAGGAACATCAGCCTGCTCTGCTTGGATTTATTCTGATAGGATTTTTGAATCATGGCTCCATAATCTTCCTTCAAAGACTTTAGGTCCCCACGCAATTTTGAAATATTACGGATATTGGAATTAATTTGCCGATTTAATAAATTGGATTGTTGATTGGTAACCCGAATCAACTCTTGACGGACATTGATTTTCTTGTCCAACGCCTCCATTTGATCTAAAACGTTCCCCTTTTCCTTCGTTTCGGCAAATAATAGCCGATTTATTTCGCGTATTTCATTCTGAAGATTTTCGCGCTTTTCTTCAAGAGCCTTTTGCTCACTTGTTTGGGCAAAGGAGTATTGTGACATAAAAACTGCCACAATCATTGCACATAAGAATCGAGAGGAGCTTCTAAATGTCATCTTTGGTCAAAACTATTTCCTTATATCCTTTTGGTATTGAATATGGAAAATTCATGGGCTCATTGAACTCCATGTTCCTATATTCAATATCAATGGTGTTTCTCGTGTTGCCCTCAGTTGCAAGGATAAATATTTCATTGGGCAAGATCCACTTATTTACTTTTTGGTAATTTTTATAATTGATATCAAGTGTCCTATTCTTTAAAGGTTCGGACAGTTGCTGCGCAGCAATTTTAAAGTTTTTTGGCTCTATTTGAAACAAAACCTTTATCATTTCCAAGGAATTCTTTGGTCTTAACTCATAATTTTCCCCTAAAATAGTAACATCATATTTATCATCCCGAAGATTGAACAATGCCTGTCCCAGAAGCAGGTTTTGAACTTTTTCAAAATCAAGTTCGGTGCCAAGAAGGTTGCTCAAATAGGCAAAATCACCATCAAAATATTCATTTTCCAGCTTGTTGTAGTATGAAACACGGTCCGGCGTGATATAGGCCTTTACAATGCCCAAAGGGGCACTCATCCATATTACTTCGTCCTTTTTTATTCTTAAGCTCACAGAAACTCCCTGTGCGTCCTCACCATCGGAATAATCAATTTTAACCTTTCCGCTAAGGGTCTTAAATTGCAGCTCATTCTGATAATGGGACCTGATAATGGTCTTTGCCGAAAGTGAGGCATCCAAAACACCATCGGAAATTATTTTTTTGGATTTGCAGGATACCACAAAAATTAAAAGGAAACCAAGCAACAAAGGACGGAATACATATGGAGGCCTATTTTTCATCGGCTGATGTTTATTTGTTTTTTATAAGTCAGACCTGCCCGACTTTGCCATTCAGGCGGGTGTAATTCGCCTATCAACATTTTGGTTGGTATTTAAAATTCTTATGGCTCATTTCATAGCCTAAAAGCCTGATTTTATCTTGCGAAGATACATATTTGACTTTGAAATATTATCGAGGGCTGCATAGGCATCGGCCAATTCTTGATAGATTCTATTCGCCAAATAAACATCGTCCAAAAGGTAGTCCAAAGAAGATTCAAGGACTTCAATCGCCTCTTTATAATCGGATCTTCGATTTAAGGCATACCCCTGGGCATAATAAAAGAGGGGATGGGATGGGTAGCTTTCCAATGCTTCGGTGGCAAGTTTTTCAAGTGATTCCATTGAATTTGAACTTATTGACTCCTCTATTTTCTTCATATAATCCCCAACCGAACCGTCCTGTGATGCGTCTTTGGGGCTCATTGAAATAGTGTTATTTTCAATTTTGTTTCTTTGAACGGAATCATTGATTTTTAAGGACAGTTCTTTTGTAAAGCTCGTTGGCTTTAAATCCTTTAAAACTTTCAGGGCGGCTTCATAACTCTTTTGCCTGAAAAAAACCAACGCCAAATTCTCCTTTAATTTGTCATTGTCAAATGGAATCTTGGAGCTTATATTTTCAATTGAACCGCCTTGTATCTGAAGTATTTCTTCCAGGGTGTTCAAGTACCACAGATTTTCCGGCTCCGCTGAAAGTGCTTCGATAGCATATTCTTGTGCTTGAACGTATTTTTTGTCCCCAAAATAAGCCTTCGCCAGTTCATGGTCCAATGCGCTATTTTCTGGATCAAGTTGTTTACATTTCAACAGCAGAACAATGGCCCGATCATAGTTTTCGATCCCTTTTTGCTTTAAAGCCTCAAAAAAGTTTTCCTGAAAATCGTCGGAATATCCATCCAGAAAAACCTCTGCGCTTTCCTCGGCCACTGGCACTTTTTCTTGGGCATGCAGTGCTAGTGGGATTTGGAACAATCCCAAAAAGAAAATAAAAATGCGCCATCGTATTAGCATCAATCAAAAAGTTTTGCAAACTGTGAAGTTATCCCAGAAAATTTACACAATGATAAATTCAATACTTTATTTGACCCCCGTACTGCCAAAACCACCTTCGCCTCTTGAGGTTTCGGAAAGGCCCTCAACTTCTTCCCATTCCGCCCTTTCATGTTTTGAAATGACAAGCTGGGCAATCCGCTCCCCGTTTTCGATGGTAAATTCCTCATTGGAAAGATTCACAAGAATTACGCCGATCTCTCCGCGATAATCGGCATCTATGGTTCCCGGGGCATTCAAAACCGTAATTCCTCTTTTGGCCGCCAATCCACTCCTAGGTCTTACTTGTGCTTCAAATCCCAGTGGCAATTCAATGAACAATCCGGTTTTGACAATTGCCCTAGCCAAAGGTTTTAATTTAATATCCTCGGAAATATTGGCACGTAAATCCATTCCAGCGGAAGCAATGGTTTCATAGTTGGGTAATGAATGTGCGGATTTGTTAATTATTCTGATCTTCATCTGTACGTATTAATTCAATAAGGCCATCTGAAATTCAAATCGGTAAAAGAACCATTCTTTTTTGGCCTCATTAGGATTTTAAGTCTTTTTAGGTGATGGTTTGTTTAAAAATATTTGTTTTAACATATCTCCTTCCAACCTGTAGATAAGTCCCAAAAATAACAATAGCAATACCGTACCGACATACATATTTCTATTGAACACATAGAAAGATAATCCTGAAAATAAGATGGAAATACCCAAGTAGAAAGTAATTTTTCTAAAATTATAAGGTACCGGATAATACATTCTACCAAAAAACAACGATAGGACCATCATTGATCCATAGGCAACCAAGGTAGCCACCGCGGATGCCATATACCCATATTTTGGAATAAAGGCAATATTGATTATTATAGTCAAAATGGCTCCAATCGATGAGATATACGCGCCAAAATGGGTTCTGTCGGTCACCTTGTACCATACCGATAGGTTGTGATAAATGCCCAAAAAGAAACTCGCCAAAATAATTATGGGAACCACGGACATAGCTTCCCAATAGTCCGGATTCCGGATGAAAACTTCTTTCAAGAGATCTGAATACACAATTACGGAAAGTAGTATAATACTTCCCAGCATCACAAAGTAATTTGTAATCTGCGCGTATGCCCTTTGCGGGTTCTGTGTGTTGAAATGGCTAAAGAAAAAGGGTTCGATCCCCATACGGAAAGCAGTTGCGAACAAGGTCATAAAAAGAGCCAATTTCACACATGCCGAATACATCCCTACCATACTTTCTGATATGTTCTCTGGTAGCAACCATTCCAACAAAATGCGATCAAAAACTTCATTAATGGTGAACGCGATACCCGCAATCATAACGGGCAAAGAATACTTAAGCATCCGTTTCCATAGATCAAAATCAAATTTCAAAGGCCTCCTCATATATAAGTGTGGCAGCAATAGTAAGGTTACGCTACTAGCTATAAGGTTGGCAATGAAGATATATGATATTTCAAAATTCGGGATGTTCAATGGGCTTAAAATAGACTCTGGATTGCCCTCAACCACTTTTGGGACGAACCAAAGAAAAAACAAATTAAACCCAAAATTGACACTTACATTTAGTGATTTTATCACTGCATATTTCATTGGCTTTTCAGTTGCCCTGAGCCATGCAAAAGGTACAATGACCAATGCATCAAGCACTAATATTATGATGGCATATGTAATATATCTAGGTTCAATACCTGTAAAACTAGATAGGGTGCTTCTTAGTAGAAGTCCCATAATTAAAAAGATAAGTGATGTTCCCAATATGGAAAGCAATGAAGTAGACACTACCACTTTGCGATCATGTTTCCCACTATAAAAGCGAAAAAAAGCAGTCTCCATTCCATATGCCAAAAAAACATTGAAGATGGCGAACCATGCAAAAATTATGGACAACTGACCATATCCATTGGTTTCCATTACCCCAGTATATAATGGCAGAAGAAAAAAGGAAAGCATTCTGGGAAATACAGTAGCCAAACCGTAGAAAAGTGTATGCTTTACAAGTTTTTTAATTGGATTCAAGACTAACTATTAAACCTTAAATGTAGCCATTTAAACCCGTGTAACAAAGGTTGTATTGGCATTCCCCCAAAATCAAAAAAACCCGCCAATGGCGGGTTGTAATATATACATTTCAATTCTTAATTATTCAAAGCTTCCGCACCACCTACAATTTCTAGAATCTCATTGGTAATGGCAGCCTGCCTTGCCTTATTATAGGTCAATTTTAATTGATTTCTCAAATCGGTAGCATTGTCGGTCGCCTTATGCATTGCAGTCATACGTGCTCCGTGTTCACTGGCAAAGGAATCCCGAATACCTTTGTACAATTGGGTCTTAAGGGATTTAGGTATCAATTGCTCAACAATCTCCAATCTGGAGGGTTCAAAAATATAATCCGAATTTGCATTCCCTGCACCTTCAACAGGCACAATAGGCAAGAATTGCTCCGTCATTATTATCTGGGTAGCGGCATTCTTAAACTTGTTATAAACGATATCTATACGGTCATAATTGCCGTTCTTGAACTGATCCATCAACTCTTCCGCTATTTGGGCCACATTCTCAAAAGTCAAATCTTCATAAACTGCACTTTTGTTAGCGATGACCTTGAATTTCTTAGACAGCATATCATTAGCCTTTTTTCCAATGGCCATGATATCAACCTTCTTCCCGGCGTAAGTCTCATTCGCCAAAAGTGAGCTTTGTTTAATAATGTTCGTATTGAAAGCACCACAAAGTCCCCTGTTTGATGTAATCGCCACAATCAGAACCTTTTTAATTTCGCGATTATCCGAAAACTTGCTGCCGCTATCCGAATTCAAGCTAGCACTCAAACTCTGCAAAAGTTCAGTCAGTTTATCGGCATATGGGCGCATGGCAGTAATCGCGTCCTGAGCTTTCTTCAATTTCGCAGCAGATACCATTTTCATGGCACTGGTAATCTGCATGGTCGAAGAAACCGATGCAATTCTGTTCCGTATCTCTTTTAAATTGGCCATTTTTTCCTATTCTAAATCCTTTCCAAAGGGCAGGACTTTTAAATAATTAATTATTGTAATCCTTACATTTTACCGCTTGTGCAATAAATGAGAGGACTAAGCTTTGTACTTCGTCGAAAGATCTTTAGCAACGGCCGTCAAAGTATCGGTTATATCATCCGTCAATTTACCGGCTTTAAGGTTATCCAATACCCCTCTATGCTTGGTATTCAAGAACTCTATAAAATCTCTCTCAAATTCCTTTACTTTTTCTACAGGAACATCTCTTAATAAGTTCTTGGAACCTGCATAGATAATAGCAATCTGGTCTTCAACCGTAAATGGGTCGTTTTGGGCTTGCTTTAATATCTCAACATTGCGTCTTCCTTTCTCGATTACATTTAAGGTTGCCGCATCCAAATCAGAACCAAACTTGGCGAACGCTTCCAATTCACGGAATTGTGCTTGATCAAGTTTTAAGGTTCCTGCAACTTTTTTCATTGATTTGATCTGAGCATTACCACCAACCCTGGATACAGAAATACCCACGTTAATCGCTGGTCTTACACCTTGATTAAAAAGATCTTGCTCCAAAAATATCTGTCCGTCGGTAATGGAAATTACGTTCGTAGGAATATATGCAGAAACGTCACCTGCTTGCGTTTCAATAATTGGTAATGCTGTCAAAGAACCGCCACCTTTTACCATTGGTTTCAACACCTCAGGTAAATCATTCATGTTTTGGGCAATCTTGTCATCATTGATAACTTTCGCTGCCCTTTCCAGCAATCTGGAATGCAGATAGAAAACATCACCCGGATAAGCCTCACGTCCCGGTGGCCTTCTTAACAACAAAGAAACCTCACGGTAGGCCACAGCTTGTTTTGAAAGGTCATCATATATTATCAAGGCGGGTCGGCCTGTGTCTCTAAAATACTCCCCGATAGATGCACCTGCCATTGGCGCGTATACCTGCATTGGTGCTGGATCCGAGGCATTGGCAGCTACAATTGTAGTGTATGCCATGGCACCTTTATCTCCTAAAACCTGGGCTATGCCGGCTACCGTGGATGCTTTTTGGCCAATGGCAACGTAAATACAATACACTGGCTCCCCAGCATCGTAAAATTCTTTTTGGTTTAGGATGGTATCAATACAAACAGTAGTCTTACCTGTTTGACGGTCACCAATAACCAACTCCCGTTGACCTCGACCCACAGGAATCATGGCATCAATAGCCTTAATACCAGTCTGCAACGGCTCAGTTACCGGTTCCCTAAAAATTACACCGGGAGCTTTGCGCTCCAATGGCATTTCATAAGTTTTACCGGCTATTGGCCCTTTACCATCAATAGGTGCGCCTAAAGTATTCACAACCCTTCCTACGATTCCCTCACCTACATTAATGGAGGCAATACGTTGTGTGCGTTTTACGGTTGCACCTTCCTTTATTTCTTTTGAAGGGCCCAACAATACAACACCAACATTATCCTCTTCCAAGTTTAACACGATTCCTTCCAATCCTGCTTCAAATTCGACCAACTCACCGTACTGTGCATTTGCCAAACCATATACCCTGGCAATACCGTCACCAACCTGTAATACAGTTCCCACCTCATCCAAGGTAGCCGTGGCATCGAATCCTGATAACTGTTTCTTTAAAATTGCTGATACTTCAGCGGCTTTTACTCCTGCCATTTTCTAAGATATTAGATGTTAGACGTTAGACGCCCTTTGTCTTTGTAATTATTATAGACTATTAGTAAACTCTCTTTTTAAATTGTTCAATTTATTGGCAATACTTGCATCATATTGTAAATCGCCAACTCGCAATACGAATCCACCAATGATGGCCTCATCAACTTTCCTTTCAATCGTTACCTTACTTCCGGTTAATTTCGCCACCTGCTTCAATATTTTTTCCTCCAAATCAGGCGTCATCGGGACAGCGGTGGTTACAAAAGCCACGTTTTCACCTTTTAACTGCTCGTTCAAAATAATATACTTCAATGCCACTTCGTTCAGCATACCAATACGTCTATTGTCAACTAGCACTGAAATCAAACCTTCCGTAACGGAATCGCTTCCTTTAAAAACGGCATTTAAGGCACTCTTTTTAGTATTGCTTTGAACAACAGGGCTTGCCAACATCTCTCTCAGTTCTTTACTGTCCGAAATAGTAGCCACTATAGAACGCATATCCTTTTCTATGGCTTCCGTCGATTTGTTCTCTATCGCCAGATCCAATATGGCTTTGGCATATCGGATAGCCGCTCTTGAATCGCTCATTGTTTTTAGTTCAATTTAATATCGCCCAACATATCCTCGACCAATTTCAATTGCTTGTCCTTGTTGGATAATTGCTCTTTTAAAACTTTTTCAGCAATCTCAACAGAAAGTTGTGCGACTTGATTCTTAATATCAGCAACTGCGGCTTTCTTTTCACTCTCGATAGCTGCCTGAGCCTGTTTGATCATTTTATCACCTTCAATTTTGGCTTGTTCCTTGGAATCCGAAATCAGTTTGTCCTTAATCTCCCTTGCCTCCTTTAACATTGCCTCGCGCTCTGCACGGGCTTCTTTTAGTAATTTCTCGCTGTCGGCGGTAACGTTTTGCATTTCCTTTTTGGCCTCTTCCGCGGCGCTCAAAGCGCTCTTTATACCTTCTTCCCTATCATTTACCGCATTCAAAATGGGTTTCCAGGCAAATTTGCGCAACAACAAAAGTAAAAGCACGAACAAAATGGTTTGCCATACAAACAGCCCAATTGAGAATTCATTCAGTAATTTTTCCATAACCTAAATTTTAGAAAATTTAATTTTTAAAAAGCTATAGCCATAACCAACCGTTACAGCCATAGCTTTAAGATTTGTTAGGATGCGAAAATCGCAGCAAAACCAATCCCTTCAATAAGTGCTGCTGCAATCAACATGGCAGTTTGAATCTTACCATAAGCCTCGGGTTGACGAGCGATGGCATCCATAGCGGAGCCACCAATTCTACCAATACCCAAACCTACACCGATAACCGCTAAACCCGCACCTACAATTGCTGGAATTTCCATAATATAACTAGTTTAAAAATTAAAATTCAAAATGATCAACTTGAATTCACAAGTTGTTAAAGCTTTATTATAAATGCGCCAATTCAGGGTCACCTTCATGGTCATGTTCTTCCGCGGCGAAACCAAAATACAATGCCGACAACATGGTAAAAATGTAAGCCTGCAAAACGGCTACTAAAATCTCAATCAATGAAATGGCAAATGCAAGTCCGAATGACAATGGACTTCCCAACCAGCTTTTAAAAATGAACATCAGACCTATCAAGCTCATTAATACAATATGGCCTGCCTGCATGTTAGCATACAAACGAATCAACAAGGCAAAAGGCTTAATAATCAGACCCAATAATTCAATTGGCACCAATATTATATAAATAGGCAATTTTCCGTACCAAGGCATGGTATTGCCCAATGGATCCACCAAATGCTTCCAATAATCCTTAGTACCCGTGAAATTTGTGAGCAGAAAGGTCAACAAAGCCAATGCTACCGTTACTGCAATATTTCCGGTTACGTTCACCCCAAGTGGGGTAAGACCGAAAATATTTAGGAACCACACAAAAAAGAATACGGTCAATAAATAAGGCATGTATTTTTTGTACTTCTTTTCGCCAATATTAGGTCTTGCGATATCATCTCTAATGTAAAGCACAATGGGCTCAAAGAATCTGCCCAAACCCTTTGGAATGCTTCCGTTTTTGGCATAGGACTTGGCCAAACTCGTGAAAAGCCAAAACATCAACAAACTCGTGATGATTATCATCAAAACGCTTTTCGTAATTGAAAAGTCAAGGGGCTTTGCATTCGTTGGATGATGCTCTTCATCATAATTGATTGTGCCTTCCGCATCGGTCCTGTATATTTTATTATGGTAAAGCTTGTAAAAATTGCCATCTACTTCGGCCAATTCTTCGCCATGGTGGAATTTGGAGGAGGAAAAAACCTTGAGGCCATTGTCCCATAAAATAATGGGCAATGGGGCACCAACATAGGCATGTTCACCAGCTTCATTTGTATAAGAATACAATGAAAAATCATGGGAATCCTGAAGGTGATGTTGAATGTATTCCTTTATTTCTGTTCGCTTGTCTTTTTTGGGTTCTTCAGAACCATGTTCACCTTCTTGGGCAAAACTTTTTGCAAAAAATAGCAGCATTAATGAAAAAAGAAACTTAGTAAAGTTTGTTATCCGCATACAGCTCAAAAATATCGGTCCCTAAAAATCGGTGCAAATGTAAGTTATTCTTCCAAAAAGAAAAAACCATTTTACTTGTTTATTTCAGAGGGATTTTCAATCCAATTTTTTAAGCATTTTAGACGTAAAAATTGTCTCGACAATTAGGCAAACTGCGTAGGGCGCAAAGAAGGCCGCAAACTCAAATTTGTCCATCACTCCATCCTCTCTGAAAATCGGATAAAAAATGACAAAAAAGAAAATAAACTTTAAAAAACTACCTCCCATAAACAAGAACCCAATATAGTTTTTGAGTTTATATCTGAACACAAACAGAATTATATATATAAAGGCAGCAAGTAGGGCATTGACCGCATAGCACAGAACAATGCTATTGGCATATTTTGGAAGTCCGTTTTGGTCCAAAATCTGGGTATGAAGAAGGAAAACAAGCCCCAAAGAGCCAATTAAAAAAACAAGAAAATAAACAATAGGTCGCAAAGAAGACATTAATATTTAATCCGTTTTAGTTGCCTCAAAACCACCCAAATAGAAATTGCCACACCGATTAGTGTGGCAAGGGCAGTATAAATTCTTTTTTCGTTTTTATAATGTTCATCCAGCCAAATACCGCCCTTGGCAGCCAAAAAAATTATGGCTCCCATTTCAAAGGCGATTCCCGAAAGAACGGCAACATTTTTTAAATTGCCATTCCTTTTAGGAGGCTTTTGCTGGCTCATTGCTGCTGCTCGGGGCGGTACTACTTAACGACGATTTAAACCCGCTAGTAGATCCTGAAATTCCTTTTCCCTTCATGTTGCATGATGCGTTGAAGGTGGCACCGGGCTCTACCGCCAATTTGGAAACCGATACAGTTCCTTCAATAACCGCCGAAGATTTTAATGAAAGTAAGTCCGAAACCAATAGCTCACCGTTGAAACTGCCCTCGATATCGGCATTCACGCATTCCACTTTTCCATGTATGTAGCCATCTTTACCGATTACCACTTTGCCCGATGTTTTTACGTTCCCGTCTAATTTGCCGTCAATACGAAAATCAGCCTCGGAGATAATATCTCCTTTGATCTTGGTGTTCTTTTCGATTCTGTTTGGTTGTCCTCCGATTTCGTTCATAGTTCTAGGTTTTTTGTTGTCTGAAAACATTGATTAAGGTTTTGGGGTTAAAAGCATGTTCTTGTAATCTTGTAGGTTTTTATGTACTTGGATTATTTTATAGTTAGAAGATAAAATTACGAAATTCTCATTGCGGATCTTATAGTCCTTATTGTTTTTTAGTAATTCGGCATACCCTAAAGCGAAATCTTTAGATTTGAAACCATGCACAGCTACAAATTGGTCTTCCAAGTTATAAATATCTTTGGAAACTGTGTTCCTATAGTTTAAGTTTTTTATTGATTTTTCAAGAATTTCCATCAATTTAACCGCCGCTTCATCGTCTTGTATTTTAAACGGAAAAACAACTTTCCAATTACCGGTCCCTGATGAACCTTCCTCCGTTGAAAATTCTTTAGGTTCCAATTTCGGTAATTGTTCCACTATCATCTGTTCAGCCTTTTTGCCCTCTGGATTGTTGGGGTAGGTCAGCGCAACATAATTCAAGGCCTCTCTAAAAGGCTCAAAACCATTCAATCTTCCTATGGCATTCGCCTTTAACATTTCAAACTTGGGCACAATGGGATCGCCCGTATATTTATTGATGTTCTCCTCGGCACCCGTGATTACCTTTAAATATTCCTGATTTTGATATAATTTATACAATGCTCCGTAGCGGGCATCCGGACTATCTGAATTGTCATCCAGAACCGCCTGTGGATTGAGAAGGATTTCAGCATAGCGCGAATCAGAGTGATTTTGTATGATGTTTTCCTTCATACTAATCGCCAACGGACTCCCTTCTTCCTCATAAATTTTATAAAGATTATATTTTGAGGACAATATGAGCCGTTCTTCAGGTTCCGATTTTAAAACATCCTCCAATTTTCCTGCGGCTAAGACATTTTCGCTAAACTTCTCCTTGTATATTAATCCAAGTTGGTAGTTCGCAAAATTTCGCCCTGTGTTAATACTATCAATAATTCTTGGATCTGAAGGTATTCGATCCATATAAAAATCCAATGCATATTTTTCTTCTCCAACAGGTTCTTGATCCCCGGTTTTTGTGTTCGAAGCTACTTGGCCTTGGTCTAATTGTGAAGGGGCGGTTCTATTCTTATTGCTCCATCTCCAATCATCCTCCAATTCACGCTTGCCCCATCTATTGGTGAAATCATTTTTTCCAAATCCTAGACTTTGGATGTTGTAGAAATAAAATTTGCCCTTATTTTCTTTACTCCCTTTTGATTCGCCAAAGGCCGCAAAACCAGCCGCTATTTTATCCTCGGCCTTTTTGGCTGCATCTGCATCGGCTTTTTTCAAAGTTTCAATATGGGCTTCAAAATAAGCAACACGCTCCTCCGGAGTTTTATCGTAAAGGGTAATTACACTATCGGCGTATTGAACAATGTCCTCATATTTTACAACATCTTCCAGGTTGTCCAATTTCTTTTTGATCGATCTGAACTTTTTGGTATTCTCTTCCAAATTGGTCAATACGCTGTCATAATAAAGTCCGGCACTTTTATATCCATTTTTATCAAAATTGTATTCTGCCAGATTCTCATAGTTCAACGCATTGAGCTTAGGCTCATTTTGTGTGGCACGAAGCGATTTATTAAAGTATGCCAGAGCCAGGCTATCAGACCCTCTATCTAAATGGTATTCTGCTACTTGACGATATATTTTATCCAAAAAGGGTCTGTTCTCCCTATTTTCCTCCAAATCGGTCAAATATTCCAACATTTCCTCCTGATTCCCATCGGTTACTTGGGTATTCTTGATTTTTTGAATTTCAGCGTTGATCATATAGACCCTAGGAGCCCTTCTATTTAAATCAATCACTTTATCATACGCATAATTGGCACTGTCCTTAAGGCCCAGTTGATCATATAATTGGCCGATAATGTAATAATACCTCCCTTTTTCAGGGTTCTTTTTGGTGTAATACGATGCTATTTTTAATTGTTGGATGGCAGTATCAATAACCTTTAGGTTTATATAACCTTGGGCCATCATCGCCCGTGCGTCGGCATATTCCTGGTCTTTCAATTCCTCAAACTTCATTAGGCGTTTCAGGTTTTTGATGGCCAACTCTTCATTTTCCAACCGAATATTGACCTTCTCCCTCCAAATATGGGCTTCGTTCAATTTATCACTGTAGTTATACTTTTTTATGACATAGTTAAAGGCTTCTAACGCAGGAATGTACCGCTGGTCAAAATAGCGCGACTTTCCCAAGAGCAGGAACGCTTCGTCCGTCTGGGGGTTGCGTTCATGGTCTTTTATGTCCATACTATGTTTTTGTATGGCCTTCGTTGCCTTTTCCTCCGCTTTCGTAAAATTGGGGTTATTGTCCTCCGAATCAAGCTTTATGTCCTCCGTAACCTCTAAGCGTTCAATGGGCAGAATCTCCCAATAGTCATCCTTATAATTAGCATTTAGTTCCTCGCGACCTTGTTCAAAGGCAATATTACCATTGTATAAAGTATTATACTTGGTATTCAAAGCATGCCAGTTACGATTGACAAAAGCATCTTTTTTTGTGGAACAGGCACTAATAAGCGATCCTGCTAAAATGGTTGAGCAAATGAATTTGATTGGAAGCTTCAAAATTGTGTGTATACGTATGTATCCTTAACTGAAAAAGAGCGGGAATATTATGTAGTTGGTCGATAAAAGATAAAATTGTCCCAAGCTTTCAATCCTTCCCTTGCTCCCAAAAAATAGACCATCCAGTTTGTAACCATGTCGTTCATCCGATGTATACTGCTATTATGAGCCGTTTGCGGATTTTTTTTGGACGCAAATCGAGAAAATTAAAACTGGAAAGCGATTTAATAACAAAAATAACCGACCCTTCGGTCGGTTGCCAAAAACCCCGCTCGTTCAATTTCAAACAGGCGAAATCCAAAATGGAGTATTTGTTTACACCCTTTTTCAAGCCCCCGATAGTCTGGCGGGGTATCCATATCAAGGCCTATTTAAGACCATTTTATACTCAGGATATGTTTCTTCGAGCAGCTTTTCCGCTTTTTGGGGGAGTAAGAAAATAGCGACATAACAAAAAACCGACAGGCTCACAACCAAGAAGGCGAAAGCAATATCTAGATAAATGCTTCCATTCGAAAATAAATCCCTAAAATAGACGAAATTTAAAACTATCGGGAAGAAGTTAACAATTGAATGCACATCTCCTATTCCATATATTTGATCTTTGAGTAACCATTTCTTTCCATGCCTTACCTGCTCAAGTTCGTACTTTCTACGGCTTCTGAAAATTGTAAGCAACGTACTTAATGAAATAAAGAATAGAATACCAAGGAATATATCATATTTGTACTCCTTTGCGATTTGACCGAATATTATGCCCATAGTCAATATGCAGGCTAAAATGGTAACGATTTTGGGCATTTTGAAATATTCACTGTAATAACGAAGAAGAAAATTCCAATAACGTTTTTCCATGGCCTTTGTTTTTTCCTTTATTACATCGTGAAACCCATAAACTCCAAATTTTTTAAATTCCAATTTGAGCGCCTGATCAAAAGTCATTGCGCTGTGTTTTGTTTTTTGTTCCTCAATACCATTGGCCAAATGGTCCACGAGTTCGGTCTGCAGATCATAATGCTCGACAAAATGTTTGCGCGTAAAAGTGTAGAGTTGTTGTATTTGGTCTTCAGATAGCCCTTTCATGTATGGAGTTTGGAATAGTTCTGTTGATACTCCCTGTTCAGATCAACAATGCTCTTTATAATTGAGGAAGCCAACCATATAAAAAGTGTGGTTACAACAAGCCTCGTTTCACCGGTTTCACCTAATACCTGTTCATATAAATATTGTCGCCCGAATAGGTTAACCAATTCATAAAACACAAATATGAAAAGCCCCATACGTTCCAAACCTGAAAAACGTATTCTTCCGCCCCGATAAAAGAACACCAAATACACCATGCCAATAAGAGCCAACAAACCAAAAGGCACAAAAGTCAAGGATTTTTCAATACTAGAGGATATGCTCAATACTTTTAAGAACCCAAATGATAAGACCAGTGCCGTTATACAAAATGTATGTAGCAAATTTTTACAGATTTTGAGAAACACTTTTTTATCGGCTACCCATTTGAACGATGCATTCGTTTTTTGAAGCTCTTTTTTATGACAGACCATGTAGCTCTTAAAAGCATCATAAAATGAACGATTGTTTTCTTGCATATCCTTTTCGATCGCTATTGCCACATGATCTACCATTTCCATACGTACATCTGCAAAAAGAATATCAGAATTTTTTAGGTAGGTATCAATAAACTGTATTTGGTCTTTAGATAATCTCATCGTTTTGATACTTAATTAATGCTCCAATCCGGATTCACCAAATGCTGCATGCTGCGAATAAAATCTTCTAGTTCGGCCAAACGGTTCACGATTTCCTTCTCGCCACTTTCCGTTAATTTGTAATACTTGCGAAGCCTATTATCGACCTTGACCACCTCAACATCCAAAAGACCTTCCGCTTCCAATTTGTGTAAAGCAGGGTATAAGGCACCTTCGGTGATGCTCAATTCGCCTTTGGTCAGGTCCTTTACTTTTTGGGTAATCTCATAACCATACATCTTTCCCTGTTCCTCCAATAATTTGAGGATTATAGTATTTAAACTGCCTTTATACAATTTTGCGTTTCCCATGGCTTCGACTTCGCTCAGCCACCAAGATATGGTGGTTCAGCCTTGTGTTTTTATTCTATTTAAATTGTTGTTGCTTCGAACATCCAACATCGAGCACACATCATCCCCTTCAAATATATATATAATTTACTTATGCATAGATTGTTTAGGTATGTTTTTTTTAGGTTTCCGTTCAAAATAGTTTTTGCAATGCTTAATTTTGCATCAAATTTTCGTTAATGAAGCATTTTCACTCGCTTACGGTTAAAAATATTAAGCCACTTACCCCTAGTTCTGTTGCCATTACATTAAGTATTCCTAAAGAGTTACTTCAGACTTTTGATTTTATTCCCGGTCAATATATTACCATCAAAAAGGAAATAAAAGGAAAAGAGCTGCGCAGGGCCTATTCCATTAGTTCTTCCCCAAAAAAGGATTGCATCACCATCGGAGTAAAAAAAGTGGACAAGGGCGGATTTTCAGATTATGCACACAGTAAGCTAAAAGTTGGGGATACCTTGGAGGTGATGCCCCCTGAAGGGCGGTTTGTCTTTAAACCAACCAACGCCTTAAAAAAGATAATGGCTTTTGCAGCTGGCAGTGGTATAACCCCCATTATGAGCATTGTGAAAAGTGTTTTGGAAAGCAATCCAAAGAACCTGTTTGTTTTGGTTTATGGAAACAAATCCTATGAAGAGACCATGTTCTATACTGATTTGGTAAAGCTTCAACTAGATTATGCCAATCGGTTTTTTATTTACTTTATCAATAGCCAGACGCAAGAGGGCGATTCGCTATTTGGACGAATCGATATTTCAACCGTAAACTACGCCTTAAATAATAAGCATAAAGACACTCCATTTGATGATTATTATTTATGTGGCCCCGAAGCCATGATCAATTTGGTTTCCGAAACATTAAAGGACAGTAATATTCCTGAGGAAAAAATTCACTTTGAGCTTTTTACAACCACCGAAATATTGGATGAACTCCCGGAAAAACCAGCTGGCAAAACCGAAGTGAAGGTTATCTTGGATGATGAGGAATTTACCTTTTCAATGAACAAAAACATGCGCGTTCTAGACGCTGTTTTAAAGGAAAATATTGATGCTCCCTATTCATGCCAAGGCGGAGTTTGCAGTAGCTGTATTGCCCGTATAAAGGAAGGAAAAGCCGAAATGATCAAAAATCAGATCTTAACAGATGGCGAAATTGCGGAAGGACTCATTTTAACTTGTCAGGCACATCCCTTGACCCCTACTTTAAAGGTAGATTACGACGATGTATAAAGATCAATGCCCTAGTAAGGCATTTAGTTTTTTGCAAGCATGCTCGTAGCCCATGAGATAGGCTTTTTCAATACCCCTTTTGTCCAAAATTCCTACACGTTCCAATTCAATTGGCTCCAAGATCAGGTCACACCCCCTTATTTTTTTTCGATTGATGGCATAAATCATTAATGAAGTCGTTCGGGTTGCCAATTGTAATGAAGAATGTAATTCTTTTTTTTCCACCTTTTTTATTACGGAAACATTACTACCAATAATGTAATCAACCAATCCTTCTAAGGGTTCCAGCGGAAAGTTGTTCATAATACCGCCATCTGCATAGAAAAAGTCCTTGATTTCCAATGGACTAAAAACAGGAGGTAGTGCCGCGGAAGCCAACAGTGGTCTTAATAATTCACCTTTTGAGAAAAATTCTTCCTCTCCTTTTTGCAAATTAGTTGCTACTACATGCAGCGGTATCTTGAGCTCTTCGAAGTTCTCGGGTAAATATTTCCTAAAAATGTCTACGTAACGCTCCGTATCAACCAACCCCGGCTTGTTCAATGCAAAAAAGTTATATTTAAAAAGTGGTGTCTCCTTAAAAAAGGAAACCATATCCGCTATTGAAGTTCCATTCGCATACAATGCACCTATTAGTGCCCCTACACTACTGCCAGAAACCATTTGGGCAGAAATATTTCTCTCCTCCAAGGCCCTTAAAGCGCCTATATGGGCCATACCCCTTACCCCACCACCTGAAAGCACCAACCCGATTGTCTTTGATTTCGATAGTTCCGTCATCATGGTTCATTCTATACTTCAAAAATACATCGTTTTTACAGACCATTTGGTTTGTAGTCACTTCATTTATTTCAAAGAGTTGATACCTGGTGTGCATTTCATCGGGTAGGGCTCGTTCCAAAACGACCAAAGAAGTTTTTTACTTTACATTTTGTTTTTCAGCAAAAGACCGGCAAGTTGGTTCAATAAAATAATTCATGAATTTCATGTAATGCATATAATTACGTTGCGACAAAACCAACAACTCACTTTTTGCGTAAGTTTACCAAGAACACATAAATGAATGAAGGACAATAATCAAGATTTGACTGCCATTCTTGTATTTGCAAATTCCGCACAGGAAGATTCCAAACTTAAAAGAATTTCTGGCGGGGCAGGTCTTTTTGATGGACTTACAAACCACACTTTGGCTTCTGTAAAGAAGTCCAAAATGACATATTTTCATATCTCCGGAGAGCAGCAAATTGGGGATTCCTTTGGCACCCGATTCAGCAATGCCATTCAAAGTATTTTTGACAAGGGTTTTAAACGAATCATTACGATTGGGAACGATTCGCCGCATTTAACCACTGCCCATTTGATCGATGCCCAATTTCATCTTGAAAAAGGCAAAACAGTAATCGGCCCTTCCGCAGATGGCGGTTTTTATTTGATCGGCCTTAAAAAAGAGCAATTTAATGCTTCGGATTTCGAAAAACTATCTTGGAATACCTCTAATATAGCAACCGTGGTTACAAGTCTTATTTCTAGGCAATCCGAATTAGTAAGATTAAAAACACTGTTTGATGTTGATAGTATTGAGGATCTGCAGCTCTTGATCAGAAGATTTCAAAACTTTAATACCTGTATTTTTAAAATATTCTTATCCCTTTTAAAGGTTCAAAGTGTTTTTTGCACTTTTGACTTTGCCCTACCAAAAAATCATCTTTCTTCTACCTATTTCAATAAGGGGTCGCCCTTTCGACCCTATTTTCAAAACATATAATGGTTTGCCCTTGACAACAACCAAAACAAAAAACATTCGTCAATAAAATATTATACCATAGGGTATAATTTAAAGGCCGTATGTGCGTCTTTTCAATTGACCAGCACGATTTATATTCAATTCACCTCTAAAAACAATGATTAAAACTTGACATTATGGCAGATACTTATTACGACCCTGCGGATTTAAGAAAATTTGGTAAAATAACCGAATGGAGCGAAGAACTGGGAACAAAATTCTTTGATTACTATGGTAAGGTTTTTGAAGAAGGCGCACTAAGTGCCAGAGAGAAATCCCTGATTGCCTTGGCCGTTTCCCATGTTGTAAAATGTCCATACTGTATTGACGCTTACACCAAAGACGGCCTGCAAAAAGGGATAACAAAAGAAGAAATGATGGAGGCTGTGCATGTCGGTGCCGCCATCGTAAGTGGTGCTACATTGGTACATGGGGTGCAGATGATGAACAAGTATAATAAATTATCAATGTAGTATCAAGTTTCCTATTACGGTTGGCAGTTTTTAATCCTGTCACTCAACATTGAGTACTGAATACTGAATACTGAATACTGAAAAAATGGCTACAAAATCATTAAAGGCAAGGCATAATGAACTTGCAGTTTCTAACAAACAGCTAGAAATTTTAAACGGTGGTATTTTCGCTAATGGCGAGCTTCCCTATTTTAAGGATAAAATCTCGCAAATAGGACATTTCCCGCTACGTCCAAAAAAATTGGAGATTCTACAGATCAATGTGGGATATATGTGCAATCAAGTATGTGAACACTGCCATGTAGATGCAGGTCCCGATCGAAAGGAAATCATGACCCGTGAAACCATGCAACTATGTTTGGAGGTCATCAAAAATACCGGTGCCCATACATTGGACCTTACTGGGGGAGCTCCAGAAATGAATCCAGATTTCCGCTGGTTTGTTCAGGAAGCGGCCAAGGCTGGTATAAAGGATTTTATAGTGCGTTCTAATTTGACCATCATACGTGCCAATAAAAAATACCATGACCTTCCGGAATTCTTCAAAAAGCACAATGTCCATGTAATTTCTTCAATGCCGCACTATACACGCGGTAAAACCGACAAGCAACGGGGAGAGGGTGTTTTTGATAAATCAATAAAGGCCCTTCAAGAATTGAATGCGATAGGATATGGTATGCCCGGGAGTAATTTGCGCTTGGATCTGGTGTATAATCCGTCAGGTGCTTATTTGCCGGGTGATCAAGCCGCCATGGAAAAAGATTTTAAGAAAACCTTAAAAGAGGATTTTGATATTCAATTTCATAATCTCTTTGCCATTACGAACTTGCCAATTGCACGCTTTTTGGACTATTTGATAGCTTCGGAAAACTATGAGGATTATATGTTTGCGTTGGTAGAAGCTTATAATCCTGCTGCCGTAGCCAATGTAATGTGTACCAATACTATTTCAATAAGCTGGGACGGTTGGCTGTATGACTGTGACTTTAATCAGATGTTGGATCTTAAAGTGGCCAGCAAGATCAAACATATTAAAGATTATAATGAAGACATCCTTAATGATAGGAACATTATTATTTCCCAACATTGCTATGGTTGTACGGCGGGTGCCGGAAGTAGCTGTCAAGGGGTTGTGACCTAATAGTTGGCTAGACAAAAGTGATTTTGTAGTATTTTTCCCTCGATAATCTACCTTCTTTTACCGACTACTTGGTTTTGTGAGTTTTCCCGTTTATCGAAATATTGAAGGTTTTATGCGCTACATCGAATTTTGGGGTAGCACGTCCTTGTCTTTTCCTCGAATTTGGGTTTTGAGGGTTCTTTGTTACGGACTTAATGGTCTGTTTAACCCCATAACCCAAATCTGATGGATAAAACTTTAAAACGCATGGCCACCATGCAAAAAATGCAAGTTACCGGCTTGGAACTATTCTACAAAAACGGCTATTACAATACCAGTGTAGATGATATACTTCATGAACTTTCAATGTCTAAGGGCGCTTTCTATTATCACTTTGAATCGAAGGAAGATTTCTTTGTGGAAATAATTCAAAATCTTTTGGTGCGTAAAGTGTACAGCATGCTCATTGAACCTATAGAAGGTCATGACAATCCATTGGACCTCATCACCAATAGTTTTGAGGAAGCTTTGGAAACAGCGGTGCACAACGAAAATGATTTTGGATTTCTCTTGAACAATTTCATTTGCGAGTTCAATGGACGTAATCCTAAGATCATGAAGCATCTGAATGACATCCTTAAAATATGGGAAGTCAATCTTGTTTCGGCCTTGCAAAAGGGAAAATTCAATGGCTATATTGATAGGCATGTGGACTGTGAAGGGGTTGCTATTTATTTAATAAGTTCCTTTCTGGGGATTAGAACGTTGATGGTCGAGTCAGCTCCTAGTGCTATTAAATATCGCTTTATGGCGCAATTGCGTCAATATTTCAAATCAATTGAAACGAAAAATACAACTGTATAGAACAAAAATACTTATATAAACCAATCACTATCCCGGTCAAGGCATTAAATAGCAATGGCCGGTTTTTTTTGTTTATGACACATCTCATTGCCCTTATTGATTAGTTATCCCAGCCCTTGGGATTGGATATCTTTGCCTGCATTTTATCGAATTCTCGGTCAAAATTGGAATTCCATCCAACAAATTTGATTTTCTGCTGTTACTAGACATAGACCCGTTGGTCTTTTGAAAATATGACCCCCCACATATGGATAGAAACCTAAAGCGCATGGCCACCATGCAACGTATTGAGATAAAGGGAAATGAGCTATTCTATGCCAAGGGATATAACAATACAAGTTTGGACGATATTTTAAAGGAGCTTTCATTGTCAAAGGGTGCCTTTTACTACCATTTTGACTCCAAGGAAGACTTTTTTATACAAATTATTCAGAACCTGCTTGTTCGAAAAGTATACAGTATGCTTATTGAGCCAATTGAGGGGCATGACAATCCCTTGGAACTTATAACCAACTGTTTTGAAGATGCCCTGGAAACGGCGGTGGACAACGAAATGGATTATGGATTTCTTTTGAGCAATTATATTAATGAGTTCAATGGAAGGAACCCAAAAATTATGGGGCACTTGAACGAAATCCTACGAGTGTGGGAAGTAACATTGGTTTCAGCCATACAAAAAGGCAAATTCAATGGCTACATAGATAGGCATGTAGATAGCGAAGGGGTTGCCATCTATTTGATGAGCTCCTACATCGGCATTCGAACACTTATGGTAGAAACAACCCCAAGTGCCAGAAAGTATCGATTTATGGCCCAGTTAAGACAGTATTTCAAATCGCTTGAGGTAAAACAAACATCAATCTAATACAATTGTTGCCCCTTTTCCAAAACGCTAAATATTTTTTCTACCACCTGTTGCGGCTTTATGGTTTCAATAGCCTTTTCGTATCCTGGTGGCATTTTATTACCGTAAATAGACGTTGGAATTAATGGAAATTCAGTTCTATCGACCAAAAGCGCATTCTCCAAATTTTGCCCATAAGGATAAAATCCTGCATTCGGGTGGGTATTGCCCCAGATGGTTATTGTGGGGAGCCCGTAATTGGCGGCCAAATGTCCATTTCCGCTATCCATTGAAAGCATCAAATCCAAATTCGAAATAAGTGCAAGCTCTTCCTTAAAAGTGAACCTTGCCGCAATATTTATGCAATTGAGATAGGTCTGCTCAATAAGGTCAAGTGATTTTTTTTCCGCCTGACCGCCTCCAAATAACAATATTTTATACTGATTAGTATTATCTAGCTCTTTGATCACTTCTTTCATAAGATGCATTGGATACTCTTTCCCTTTAAATGCCGCAAACGGGGCGATGCCAATCCATTTTGTTGACTTTTTACCAACTACATCTGAAACGCTCGTTGTAAGTTTTTCTTTTGATAGAAAGGTCGCTTGTTCAAGAGAAATAGCGAGATTGGCACTATTAAAAACTTCAATATACCGCTGATGCGTAGTTTTTAAAGGTTTGAAAATCTTGCCATTTAGAGCCGTTAATGCTCTTTTTTCGGCTCGTCCTTTATCTATTTGATAAAAAGGTATTGAAGAAAACCGAAAAAATTCTTTGAGGATGTTGCTTCTTAAAACATTATGAAGATCCAAAACGACATCTGTTTTGAGAATTTTCAACTCTCTATAGAGCTTCCATAGCCCCACGAATCCTTTGTGCCTGGCCTCAATATCTATTGGGAAAACATCTGTATTTTCCAATTGGGAAAACAAAGGTTTAAAAAATGGTCTGGTAAGAACGGTAATCCGAACGTTCGGAAATTGATTGTTCAAAGCCCTTAGAGCAGGGATTGTCATTGCTACGTCTCCCATCGCAGAAAGGCGAATGACTAAAACATGATTGGGAGTCTTATAACTTTGTGCCACGTAAAACGGGATTTAATTCCTCGTCATTGTACATTTTCATTTGCTTATAAACCTTCATGTATTTGTCGCCGGCCTCAATATCAATTAATAATTGATCAATTGCAGAGGAAAGGTCCTTAAGCTGCTCTAAGAGAACCCCAAGTTTTTGATTACATTTTTCGCGGTGTTCAATGGTCGCATCCTTTCGGTTCACCTCTACTTGCATATGATAAATCTTAAGTGCCAGAATTGATAAGCGATCTATGGCCCAGGCCGGACTTTCAGTATTTATAGTGGCGTTTTCATTGATTGTAACCGATTGGTATTTTTTCAGGAAATAGCTATCTATGAATTCAACCAAATCGGTTCTATCTTGATTGCTGGCGTCAATTTTACGTTTTAGGACGAGTGCCGTGGTAGGATCTATTTTAGGGTCTCTAATGATATCCTCATAATGCCATTGAACCGTATCAATCCAGTTTTTACGGTAAAGCAGATGTGCTATTTCTTCTTTTGGATAGGGATTGCCGAAAGGTTGGTCAATACGATCCTCTATGTGATATTTATTGATACTTTCAACAAAAATAGAATATGCGAAATTGCTGAACATATATAGAATTGTTTATGGCAAAGATACCCAATATTTACTTTATCAGAAGACCGGATGCAAAGACTACGAAAGGTGTAATCACCAATGCCATGAGTACAACTTCCTTAATGTTCGCCTTCTTAATGGATTCAATGTAGTTGGTCATAAATATCACAGCGGGAAAAAAAGTAACCATTAACGGATAATCTTCTCCTGAAGAAATCATCAACTTCAACACTATCCCAATGATGAACGACAGGACCATTAAACGCATGGTCATAATTTTTCCAAGGCCGGACTTCCCCAATTTTAAGAAGGAAAAGACCGAACAGAGAAATGTCAAAATAATGAATATCAATAATTTGGCACTGCTGAGCCATACCAAGTATTCTGCGGAATTGAATTTAAAGATGAATTGATAATGTGTTGTCAAAAAACCCTCGTAATTCGCAAGAACAAGAAAACTGTATACCGTCATAAAAAAAGCGAAAATACCCGCCAAAGGCACCAGCCAATTTCTAAAATTCTTGGGCTCGTAAATATAAATTGCAGCGACAACGAGGAAGATATATATAATTGCCCAGTCATAAAAAAGGGTAGAGGCCAATATCCAAAGTGTAGCGTCCAATATTTTCAACCTGATATTCTTCAGGCTACGTATACTAATAAGCCTCCTAGTGGCCAATAAAAGAAAAAAACTACAAAGGATGGCGTTTGGATCCGTCAAAGTCTCTGGAAAAACCACCGCCAAAAGGGCGTACAGAAGGATGGCGAACGAATTTGTATCGGTCATCTTGTTTCTTTTGATAACAAAATCGACCATAAAAACACTGAAAAGCAAAATGGCAAGTACCAAACATTTTACCAATATTTCCTCAGTCGAGGATTGATTTGGCACTAATATAAAATTGACAAACCAATAGAAAACGAACAAAAAAGACAGAACTATAATGTGGTTGATCGGTTTTGTTTTTCCAAAAATGCTTGAAATCATCTTGGTTTTTATATTTTTGCATGGTAAATATACTATATCATGAATGCATTTTTTTACGGCCTAGAAGATTTATTTGTGAATTTTCTCTTCGCTCCGTTTGATTTTCTGAGATTTCTGGAAAATTGGTGGGCGGCCAATCTCATTAATTGGATTTTATTCTTCATCGGAGCTGCCGCGATGATTTATTGGATGCTTGAATTAAAGAAATACGATGACAACAATGAAGAAGACAAGAGCATAAGTGCTCATTCTTACTTATAGGTCAAATCCTATATCGGAACGATAGTTCATCCTATCAAAATTTAGTTTTTCTATGTTTTGATAGGATTTTTTTAATGCCTCTTTGAAGTCCTTTCCGAACGAGGTAACCGCAATTACCCTTCCCCCATCTGTTACCACCTCACCTTTATCAAGTCTTGTCCCCGCATGAAAAACGAGCGACTCCTTTGGGTCGATACTTTCCAAGCCTTTGATCCGTTTCCCTTTTTCATATGCCTCGGGATATCCCCCTGAAACCAACATTACGGTTGCCGCGGTGCGCTCATCCAAACGTAAATCGATTCTATCCAAAGTTTGATCGGCAACAGCTTGGAATATTTCCAGGAGATCATTCTGGATTCTTGGAATGACCACTTCCGTTTCAGGATCTCCTAGCCTTACATTGTATTCAATTACGAAGGGATCTTGCCCAACTTTGATCAGGCCGATAAAGATAAAGCCCTTATATGGCAAATTATCTCTTTTAAAGCCTTCTACGGTGGGTTTAATAACTTGGCTGTGTACTTTCTCCATAAAATCATTATCGGCGAATGGAACAGGCGAAATAGCCCCCATTCCCCCTGTGTTGAGTCCAGTATCACCAATACCTATGCGTTTATAGTCTTTTGCGGTCGGTAAAACCTTGTAGCCTTTGCCGTCTGTCAAGACAAATACGCTCAGTTCAATACCGTCCAAAAACTCCTCAATGACCACGGTTGCACTTGCCTTGCCAAACTTGGCGTCCAACAACATCGACTTTAATTCCTTTTTGGCCTCTTGAAGATCATTCAATATCAAAACTCCTTTCCCAGCGGCCAATCCGTCTGCCTTTAGTACATATGGTGGTTTCAATTTTTCGAGAAAAGAATACCCATCTTTTAAATTTTGGGAATCAAAACTTGCATATGTGGCAGTCGGGATCTTGTGCCTGACCATGAACTTCTTCGCAAATTCCTTGCTCCCTTCCAATGCGGCAGCCATTTTTCTAGGCCCAATAACGGGAACACCGATTAACTTCGGGTCCGCCAGGAAATAATCATGCACACCATTCACCAAAGGGTCTTCGGGTCCCACAATAACCATATCTATCGACTTTGATAAAACCCACTTCTTGATTTCATCAAAATTATTTACACCAATCGGAATATTTTGTGCGATTTCACTCGTACCGGCGTTCCCAGGTGCTACGTACAGGTTGGTTAATTTTTTACTTTGCTTGATCTTCCAAGCCAAAGTATGTTCACGACCGCCTGAACCAAGAATTAGAACATTCATTTGTAAGGATTTCGGCAAAAATAAGCATGTTATATATAATAGCAACCACCCCCTACTTTAAATACAGAAAGATTATGGATTTTTGAGTGAATGGCTTATTAACAAATACCCTTTCAATATTAGTAGCTAACAAAAAGCCGGGATTTGTCTTAAATTAAACATTTTAAAAATTTGGAATATTTTAAAAGATTCCTGTCTCTAAACATAAGGAAGTTTTCGGGAGTCAGAGTTCATCAGATACCGTAGTTATTGATATTTTTGAATATCGTATATGATAATTTTTGAAAGAATAACCTCACAGAAGATTTGAATCCTGTCTTCAAGAGGTTGTCATTTGAGACTGTTTTGCAAGGAAGAAGATTGAAGCCAAAAATACATGATTTTAACAATCGTATACGATTTTACGGAGGAACTTAGCAAAACAGACCCCTACCACTTGCAGGGAGTCAAACCTTATTTCGAGCCGAAAAGTCCCTATGCTCATATTTGTACAAGTCCTCTTTCGAAAGTGTCTTAAAATAGTCAAGCGTCCTTTTCATTCCTTCGGCACGACCAATTATGGGCTCCCATCCCAAAATTTCCTTTGCAATGGAAATATCAGGCAAACGTTGTAAAGGGTCATCTTGCGGTAAAGGTTCATAAACAATATGTTGATTTATTCCCGTTAGACCAATAATCTCTTCCGCAAACTCTCTAATTGTAATTTCGCTGGGATTTCCAATATTAACCGGATACACATAATCACTATTTAGCAATCTAAATATACCTTCAATTTGATCATCTACATAGCAGAAAGAACGTGTCTGCGAACCATCACCAAAAACGGTCAGATTCTCACCTCTTAAAGCCTGACCCATAAATGCGGGAATTACCCTACCATCATTTAACCTCATTCGTGGTCCATACGTATTAAAAATACGTGCAATTCGGGTTTCCAAGCCATGGAATCTATGATACGCCATGGTAATTGCCTCCTGAAAGCGTTTTGCCTCATCATAAACACCGCGCGGTCCAATGGCATTTACATTTCCATTATACTCTTCGGTTTGAGGGTGCACCAATGGATCGCCATAAACCTCAGAAGTGGAAGCAATCAAAATCCTCGATTTCTTTTCCATTGCCAATCCCAAAAGGTTATGGGTACCCAGCGCTCCCACCTTTAGTGTTTGTATGGGAATCTTCAAATAGTCGATCGGACTTGCGGGAGACGCAAAATGCAGAATATAATCAAGTTTCCCTGGAACGTGGACAAATTTTGTTACATCGTGATGATAAAACTCGAAATTTTCAAACTTAAATAGGTGTTCAATATTCTTTATGTCACCTGTAATCAGATTATCCATTCCAATTACATGAAAATTCTCATTCATGAATTTATCACATAGATGGGAACCTAAAAATCCCGCAGCCCCAGTTATAAGAACCCTTTTCATAAACCAATTAATGTTTTAACACGTGATAATCCCTCAATATGCCTTTTCTTCGCCTGAAATGGCATTTAGCACGGTTTGTAATATAATCTTTATATCTAACACAAAAGACCAATTCTCAACATAAAAAATGTCGAATTTAATTCGATTCTGAATATCACTATCCTTTTCTATCTCGCCCCTATATCCACGCACTTGTGCCAATCCGGTAATTCCAGGCTTAACAAAATGACGCAGCATATATTTATCCACTTTATTGGCATACTCATCGGTATGCTTGAGCATGTGAGGTCTTGGGCCCACAACCGACATATTCCCAAAAAGCACGTTGTAAAATTGTGGTAACTCATCAATACTGGTGCGGCGTATGAAACTTCCTATTTTAGTAACCCGCATATCGTTCTTTCCCGCCTGTTCAATATCAGCGCCTCCATTCATTGCCATGGACCGAAACTTAAAACACAGAAAATCACGGTTATCATAACCTGTTCGGCGTTGAATGAAAAACACGGGGCCCTTTGATTCCAGAACAATTAACAAAGCTAATATTGGACCAATCCAAACAAGAAGACCAAAAATGACAATCAACGAAAAGAAAATGTCAAATAATCTTTTTAAAGCCCCATTAATTGTATTGTGCAATGGTATATCCCTAAGCGAAAGTATGGGTAAATAATCATAGTATTCAAACTTCAATTTTTTAGAAAAAATATTCTTATTATCGGGTAAGAATTTTAGAATTCTCAAGTTGTTATCCGCAAAAGTGATAAAATCCTCAATTTCTGAGTTTCTAAGTTCAGATACTGAACAGTATATTTCGTCAATGTCGTGTGTTTTGATATAAGTGAAACATTTTTCAATATCAAAATTATCATCCCTTGAACTAAACTGGGCCATCACCTTGTAACCAAATTCCTCCCTTTCATTGAAGACTTCAATTAACTGATCCGTTTTCTTATTTTTCCCCACCACTACCACTTTCCTAATATTCCCCTTTAACCATCCCCTATATTTCATTAATAATACATAGTTCAATAGCTTTAGAAGTGCTATCACCATAAATACCATAATAAAGTATTGACCTAAAGCCAATCTACTCATCGATGGCTGCTTAAAAAACCCGATATAGGCATATAAAATCATAAAAAAGAAAACAAATTGAGTAAATATTTTCCTCAATATGTAAACAAGTTTCGAATGCCTATAAACCTGATAAAATTCATTTTTAAAGGAGAGAATCAACCAGGTTAAAGACAAATAGCTATGAAAAAGCATGGGTGATTGAAAATTGATCGGTGAAAAATATGCCAACAGGTTTATAGCCAATAAGTCTATCCCTAAGGAAATGGGTGTAATGAGTCCTGAGTATCTATGTTTATTGAAAAACATCAATATATTTTTATGATTGACGATCTATTTGGAAAGCAAAGATACTTCTAAAATAGAATGGCAAATTAAACCAACTTATACTTGAAACAACATCTCCCTCCTAATTTGTATACATTTCTCTTAAAGTCTCTTTCAATGAATAGCTTTTAAAATCTTTCCTCAAAACATCTTTAAGTTTTTTTGTGGATCCTCTAAGCTCATTGATTTCATTTTTCCTAACGAACCGAGGATTTACCTCTACTTTTATTGAATATGAAGACAATATGCTCATTTCATTCAAAATATCTTGAATTGAATATGTTTTGGATGAAGAAATATTCAAAATGCCCGAAATATAATCCACCTCCAGCAAATCAATGTAAATTTGACATGTAAATCTTATATCATTGTACTCCCTGTACGTATTCAAATTACCCAATTCTATAACTTCCTTTTTATCTTTAAAGTGATCCACAATTTTTGGAACTAAAAACTCACTCCCTTGTCCAATACCAGTATAATTAAAAGGTCTTGCTATAATAATGTTTAATTTATCATAATAGTTGGCGACCATATTTTCCATTGCCAATTTGCTGTTTCCATAATGATTTACCGGCTTGGGGCACATATCCTCGGAAAGAATACTTCCAATATTCCCATATACGGCAGCGCTACTTGCTATAAGGATCTTCTTTGCGCCAATCTTAAGTTCCTCAAGAACATCAAGAATATTCAATGTCCCTTGAATATTGGTTTCATACATTTGATTAATATTCTCCGAAGCAACAAAAGAGATAGCGGCCAGATGTATTACATAATTTGGACGAGTTCTATCAAGTACGGAGCGCAGTTCATTTTTAAATAAAATGTTGCACCGAAAATGATTGGTTTTATTGGACTCGAGATACGTTGAACCATATACTTCATAGCCCAATTCACTTAATCTCTTTTCCAGATGCATTCCAGAAAAACCCGTTATACCAGTGATAAAGACTTTTTGTTTAGACTGTGCTTCCATTTATATTTCGTTCAATGTCCTTTTCAACCATCATATCACACAATTGCTTTAAGGTCGTCTCAGGTCTCCAGTTTAAGATTTTATTTGCCTTAGAGGCGTCTCCTATTAGTAATTCTACTTCAGCAGGACGATAAAACTTAGGATTCACCTTAATTAGTGTTTTACCTGTTTTGCTGTCAATACCAATTTCACTTTCTTCTTTCCCTTTCCAATCAATATGAATATCGATGGCGCTGAAGGCCAAAGAAACAAAGTCCCTCACTGTCTGTGTCTTATTGGTGGCCAACACAAAAGTGCCAGGGTCATCTACTTGTAACATCCTGTACATTCCCTCAACATACTCCTTTGCGAAACCCCAATCCCTTTTGGCATCCATGTTCCCTAATTCCAATGAATCTTGCTTCCTTAAATGTATTTTTGCGACTGCATCCGTTATTTTTCTTGTTACAAACTCCTTCCCTCTTAATGGGGATTCATGGTTGAATAGGATTCCACTTGTTGCAAATAAATTATACGACTCTTGATAATTTAAAGTAGCCCAATGCGCGAATACTTTCGCCACCCCATAGGGGCTCCTAGGGTGAAAGGGCGTCTCCTCATTTTGCGGTATAGCCTTTACTTTGCCAAACATTTCTGAAGTTGATGCCTGATAGAACTTTATTTTGGGATTAATTGTTCTAATGGCTTCAAGTAAGTTTAATGCCCCAATGCCCGTGATTTGCGCAGTTGCCACTGGTTGCGTGAATGAAACCCCAACAAAGCTTTGAGCGGCCAAGTTGTAAATTTCATCGGGTTCGGTCTCTTTAATGATTCTATAGGCACTTGAGAGGTCGATCAAATCATATTCTAAAAGTAGCAAGTTGGGATCATTTTCAATTCCCAATTCTTCTATTCTCCAGAAATTGGTAGAACTTGTTCTTCTATAGGTACCATACACCTTATATCCTTTTTTTAATAAAAGTTCAGCAAGGTATGCAGCGTCCTGACCCGTGATACCCGTTATTAATGCCTTCTTCATTTCTTTCTTTTTTCAATTATTTCAGTAAAAGTTTCCCTTATATTTTGCCTAAATATTTCCTTGTCAAATGATAAGGCAAATTCCCTACTATTTTTAGGGGTAAATAAATTATAATTTTCTTCGAAATACGACACCGCGTTCAATAATGACGGGATATCCTGCTTATCAAAATAAACTCCTGTATCGCCATCCTCAATTGGCTGATTCACAAATTTTCCTTTGACAGTTTCCAATGAACCTCCCTTACCATAGGCTATTACCGGAGTTCCGCATGCTTGGGCTTCTATGGGAACAATCCCAAAATCCTCCTCAGCAGCAAAAATAAATGCTTTTGCTCTCTGCATATGATTCTTCAGAACATCAAAATTTTGGTACCCCAACAATGTAATATTTTTGCCTGCCTTGCCTTTAATTTTATCAAATTCCGGCCCATCGCCAATTACAACCAATTTCTTTTCGGGCAATTGGGAAAATGCTTCCACAATAAGGTCAATTTTTTTATAAGGGACCATTCTGGATGCCGTTAGATAAAAATCTTCCTTTTCCTCAAATAAGGTAAAGTCATTTACTGCAACAGGCGGATATATTACCTTGAATGATTCCCTTCTATAGGTTCTCCACACCCTCTTTTCTATATAATTTGATATGGGTATGAATTCGTCCACATTGTTTGCCGTATTTCTATCCCATTTCCGTATATAATGCAAAACAGTCTTGGCAAAAAAACCTTTCAAACCTTTTGTTAAGTTAGCTTCCTTGAGGTATTGATGGTACAAATCCCATGCATATCTTATAGGTGAATAGATATAACATATATGTATTTGATTTGCATTTGTTATTACTCCCTTGGCAACCGCATGGGAGGATGAGATAATTAAATCATACTCCGACAAATCAAATTGTTCAATGGCATATGGAAATATAGGCAGATAATTTTTCCATTTTGTCTTGGCCTTCGGGAGTTTTTGAACAAATGAATTTGTAACCCTCTTGGGGTCTATACCAAGTTTTTTTATGCTTTCCTCATCTGAAACCAGCACAAAAATATCTGCCTCGGGATACATATTTGCAAATTCTACAAAACAACTTTCTGAGCCCGCAATTACTGTAAGCCACTCATGTACCAATGCTACTTTCATCTAGTCAAAATCTTCTGGTGAAATTGACCGCCAGTGTTTGAGGGCCCTTTTAAAATCATATTTAAAGTCAAAATTGTTATCCACTAAATACTTTGGTTTAATATTGGTCGGAAATCCCGCCTTTCTTACTCTAACGGGGTGTATATCGGTTTGTTTCCCAATCAATTTTAACCCCTTTTGAACGAAAAAGGCAATAAAAGAGAGCATTTTAACCGACATCTTTATCGTTGGTTTTTTGTACCCCAATTGTCCCTTCACAATTTCAACCATCTCTTTTAAAGGGACAACTGGGTTCTCGGCATAATTATAAATTATAAGCCTATCCCTTTTTACCATTGTGAACAACATGCTTTCAACCAAACCGTAAACATAGCCATATCCTTTAATAATATTGCCCCCATTAGGTAAAACAAATGTTCCTTTTTTAAGTGCTTTGATCATTCGGAAAACATTGCCTGGGTCTTTTGGGCCAAAAATAACGCTCGGTCGAACAATGACCAGCCTTCTTTCCTGATTTTCTGCCAGCCAAATCTGATGGATCTTTTCTGCTAGGGCCTTTGATATGCCATACGCTGTTTCGGGATATAAAGGTGATTGCTCCGATCTCTCCAGTAAAGATCTGCCGTAGGGCGCAATGCTGCTTGTAAACAAGATATTTTTAATGCCATTCCTTCTGGCAAAATCCACTATGTTCTCAGCACCCGGAATATTTGTATCGAAATATTCATGATACTCATGGCCAGGCTCCCGATGTACGGCCGCAAAATTAAAGATCCAACTTTTATCTCCGTCGCATTCACCTGGCGCTAGTGTAATGTCATTCCTAACATCTAGCTCCACAAACTTTAAATTCCCTGCACTTTTTTGGTCATCAAAACCTTCAAGGTTTCGGATATCAAGGACAATATATTTATCAAATGACTTGGTCTTTATTAATTCATTTAACAAATGTGTGCCGATATATCCGGAACCTCCAAAAATAAATGCTACTGAGGCCATGAATTGAATTTAAGTGCAAATATATTTTATAAAATGTACTTTTATCCAATATATTCATTTTTACCCGTGAATCCTATAGAAAGCAATTTTAGAACGAGTCTAGATCAAGGCAAAATAACCGTTTCTAAAATGGCTTTCAATTGTAAAAAAATTATCTCTAATTGGAATTTAAATGAAATTTTTACCTAAAATACTGGCTTATTTCTTCGGTTCAATTATCGTGTTGGGAAGTATTTTATTCTTTTTCTTTCCCAAATTTACTTCATCAATAGGCTTTTTCATTAGAGCCAACGAAGCAAATCTCACACTCAAAACAACGAATGTGAATGGATATCAAATGAATTATTATGAGGGGGGTAATGAAGCTTCAAAAGACACATTGATCTTGTTACATGGTTTTGCGGATAGTAAAACAGGGTTTTTAAAAATGGCGAAATATTTGACTACTGATTATTATGTTGTTATTCCGGATCTTTTGGGTCATGGGGAGAATAGCAAAACAGATCTGGTTACATATGATACTGAAACACAAGCAAAATATTTTCTTGCCCTGATAGATAGTATGGAATTAAAAAAATTCAATTTAGCTGGTGTTTCTGGCGGGGGATTAATAGTGCTCGAAATCTCTAGATTGGCAAAAAATCGCACAAAATCCATTACCCTCATTAATACTCCCTATTTAACTCTTGACAACACTAGATACAAGAAGAGTTTCTCATTTAGGATTAAAGATGATCAAGGGCTTGATTCCATTTTAAGCAAAGTGTTTTTTAAGACCCCTAATTTTTCATTTCCAACGAAAAGATATCTTATTCATGAAGTTGATGCTGATTTGAAATTTGTAAATGAGCACATTATTCCAAAAATAAAGCCTGAAAATTCAGTGGAATTGGAAGAAAAATTAGGGCATTACAAAAATTCAGTTCTAGTGCTACATAGCACCAATGATTTATTGGTTCCAATTGAAAATGCAGAACTTTATTGCAAGATATTCCCCAATTCAACCTACGGCACCTTAAAAAATACCGCTCAGTACCCTCAATACGAAAATCCATCAGGGGTTGCGGCATCCATATCCGGACAAATCCTAAAATCTCAGAATATCGTAAAATAGCTAGAGACAATTTGCTTACAGTCCATCATTTACTGTTTCCAGAAGATGGTCAAAATTTAAATTAGGGCTGTTCTTCGTTCCCAATACTACTTGCCAAAATGGAAAGCGGACAAAAAACCGAAAATATAACTATACCCTTTAAGACTGAGAGTACAGATTCGGTACACATTCCCACCAGAAAGAGTATAGCGATTGAATACCCCAAAAGATTTGAAATTTTCAAAGAAAACTTTGTATGCCAAACTGGATAAAGCACTAAATAAATGAGTGCCAAGAATCCAAAAAGACCCATATCCAAGTAGTTTTTAAGGTATTGGTTATGTAGGTCAAATCCCGTATAATTTTCTCTTACATCCGTAATGTTTACCATATAATTTTTCAATAATTCATATCCCCGTCCAACTCCTTCGCCCCATAAGAAATAGTTGTTCTCAATTTCAATAAGCGCCTCTCTCCATAGAAAGAAGCGTTCATCATTGGGAACGGCATTGATTTTCACCATTAAGAATGGCAGTAAATAGAGTGCGATAATAGCAATCAGAAAAGTCAGAAGAAACAAACTAATGAGTTGAATTGCCTTAAACCGATTATTTTTAAAATAAATATATGAGGCTAACCCTAAGACTAACAAATTAACGAACAATGGTGTCCTAGCAGACAAAAATAACAACGCCAGATTGAACATTATTAAAGTAAAAATCAAAAAATACTTCTTGCTTTCTATTTTAAAATACGAATTGCTCAATACAATTGTGTTTCCAAGGACCAGCAAATAACTCCAATATGTGGGATGCACGTTCAATATATGAGGGAATTTGAACTGTAGGTACTCGGGTTCTAGCACCTCAACCCAATCTGACCACACAAAGTAAAATAAGGCAAGTTTGATCAAAGCAAAAAGTATTGTGACAATCAACAATGTCAAATAACTGTCTAAAAATACTTTTAGTCTTCTAAAGGTCCCATTTTATTCCGAATACAACAATTGGGATAATGAGCATGGATGCTTGCCGCTCAAGTTGTTTAATCGCCAATGGTATATCACCGGAAAATATGGTGAACGCAATGTATATTATTATGTAACTTAAAAACGGGGCTAACAACAATCTGTATTCACGAAAACCTTTTTTAAAATCAAAAAGGAAGAGTGCCACGAGTAAGGCTATTAAAAATGGTATGGTTTTTTCACCGAAAAAAATAGTTGCATAAGGCAATAAGGCCAATGTAATTGGGAATGTATAATATAATGCTACATTTTTCGATATTTTTCCCAATTGTCATTCTGGCTTTTGAAGTATTAGCAAATGATTTTGAGCGGCCCAAGGAAACAATTTATCAAAAAGGTACTTATCAGAAGCATAAACCATCTCAGTAAAAAACTTAATAAAAATATTTTTCTGATTGTAGCGTGTTAAAAAAATGGCCATTGAATTTTTAGGCAGCACACCATATCGTTCATGCTTTTTTATCACAAAGCCAGCTTCAGTAACCTTCTTTTTAATTTCTTTATTGGTATACAAAAATGTATGGTGCTGTCTTCCTGTTTTTCTGCAAATTGCCTCAATCCAAGATCCCGTGTTGGGCAAATGACCAATGACCAAATGACCACCTTTCTTTATAATTCTAAACAACTCGGAAAGTGATTTAACATCATCACCCCCAAACTCGCGAACATGTTCCAATACCCCACATGAAACTGCAATATCAAAACTGTTTTCTTGATAAGGCAATAATATGGGTTCTTTGCTAAATTCATATTCAAAAGACCCTTTCTTGGCCAAGGCTTCTAAGGTTTTTGTATAAATGGTATAATCATCTCCTACGGGGCTATACGCCTTTACCTTTTTGCCCAAATAGCTTTGTACATAGGCGAAATGGCCATAGCCAGCGCCCCAATCCAAAAGACTGCTTCCTGGCAAAGCTAGCGTATGATTGTGTAGTTCTTCATATTGTTTCAAATAATAACGAGATGATAAAACAGCATTTTGGCTATATTCCAAATTCCAGTCCTTTGCCAATGCATCATAGGCATCCAATAAGTTCTTATCTTCCATTTACAATTCAATAGGGATTTGAATATTGCTTTCTTCTTCGTTCTTTTTCATTTGCTTTATGAACAACATTAATAATAAAGCATATATCCATCCGGTCTGGGCCGCAAAGAATATCGGGTTTACCAGTAATTCAAGATGGATGAAGATGAACAGCCCAAAAATAGTTAATTTATACTTATTTTGACTTTTGTAACAAACCCAACCTAAATAAAAAATGGCCAGAAGATATGTCAACAATAGTATTATCCCATTTCTAAAAAGAATGTCAATCAAAAAATTATGTGAGGTCTCATAATGTTGTAATGTCGCCTCATCATAAAAATCAATACTCCCATTGCCATGGCCAAAAATTATTTGAAGAATTGATGAGTTGGACATCTCGCCAAAAATTGCTTTGATAAGCGATCCCCTTCCCGAAAAGAAAATGTCCAAGCTTTCATTGTTTGTGAACAAACCAAAAAAACGTTCGCATATAAGGTTCCATATAACCTGAGATTTACCGGTAACCATTATAAATACCGCCACTAGGAATGTAATTACGGCTGAGTATTTGAAAATATTATTTATTGTTCTTTTATCAAGACTAATCATTGAAGTTAGTAATATACATACAATCACGCTCAATAATGCCCCCCTTGACATTGTCAAAGCAATTGCAAGTAAAAAATAGACCATGAGTGCTATTCTTAAAAATCTACGTTTAAAGTGGAAGAAAACGACAATCAATGCGATTCCTATTAAAAGCGCGAAATTGTTCACTCCTCCCACAAAATAAGCCTCAATACGCTTTCCGGCCTCAACACTAAATTGTAATATATGGTCTGGTTCCTCAATTATGACCCTTATAGTTACCAGAAAGACAATCCCGGTAAAAAGTTTTAGAAAATAATCAATGGATATTCTTTCAAAGAAATAAACCGCCATCAGGAATACAAGGGTGTTTTGTAGATAAATTACGGTTGTAACTATTTGTTGCTTAAGTATCTCTGGTGCGAAAAAAAAAACATTGAGCAATGTTGTAATAAATGAATATGTAAAAAATGCCATGCCCAAGATTGAGGCACTCTTTAAGATTAAGCCACCTTGGGTCTTTGCCAATATGAATAAAAAAAGGCCGAAAATAATTAAAGTTGAAAGATATACATTTCCAATACCCTCAATAATAATATAATTGAAAACTATTGATAGTAATAAAGCCGTTAATGTTGATTTAGATATCGATTTCGTTATCAAAATTTATGGTGTTGGCAAATAGTTTATAAACACTTTTATCCCCCCCTATTCTTTTGCTATCAATTGCAAAAATCTCCAAATCAAAAATCTCAGCTTCCAGCAACGTAGTAGAAGCAAAACTATACGCATGACTGCCTTGATTAAAAGCATCGACCAAATCGTACACCAGGACACAATTGGGCATTAAATTCAAAACGCTTTCATCCGCACAGGCCGGATGTTGTTTTATAAGTACGCGCTCATGTTTCTGTGCAAGATACTTTAAGACTTGGTCATTTAGATACTTCTCATCTTGCTCACTGCACAAGCTGGCCTTTGCCAGACATTGCATTAAAAAAAGTGCGGTGTTACTATTTCTTCTATTCCCCTCTTTTCGATCATAAAGCTCACATTTCAGGAACTTTAAGTTCACCTCAACTTTGTCCTGGTCCCAATTATATTTCTTAACCAAGAAATCTTTGTACATCTGATTATAAACAATATACTTGTCCGCTATCTTTCCTCCAAAACCGACTCCAATAGGGTAAAAACTAAAAAAAGCTCTAAATATCCCATTAATTAGTTTCCGGTTGGTCTTTTGAGGTGCATCTGAAAGCTCAAAAACCCCATGCTGTAGACCAATGAGCTCAAGTACAGGGAAGTCTCTTTTGACGTTCTTTAGAAAGTTATGGGCAATATAACCTTCAGTATTGGAGAAATAAACTTGGGTTATTTTGGAATCTTGTGTTTTTTGATCGATAAAGGTCTTCAGTTTTTTGTATTCGTTCTTAATCACCCTATTGTGCCAGACCCTTTTTAAAATATCATTCGTGGAGGTGCCTATTGGAATACCTTCAAATCCAGATACAATATAGCCATCAAATCCGAATTTTTCGATCATATACGAATATCGGGCCACCATATGCGGTTCCAATACTACGAAAAGCCTCTTTTCATCTTGTTCCATACACTATTGGCCTTATAAGAATTTAATAAGAAATTAATCAAATTTGATATAGCTAAGGCAATTGCCGCACCATTAATTCCAAAATGCCCTAACAATGACAAATTAAGAATAACATTGACAACAAAAATAACACCGCTAAAATACATAAGTGACTTCTCCTCGCCAACCACATACAATACTATTCCGGGAATCAAAGAAATGTTCATGAAAAAGAATGCACAAAGAAGAATATACAGTGTTCCAATATTTTCCTTAAGATCTGTCTTTCCAACGACATCCAATAAAATACCATTAAACAAAATGATTCCCGCAGAAAGAGCCAACGAAGAGGCCACAATTAATAAACTGAACTTTATCAGTCTGGCTTTGAACTTAGGGTCATTTATTTCGTTCAACCGAATAAACTCTGGCAAATACACTTGATAAAAACCACTAACGACGAAGACATATGTCAGTGACGCAATAGAAAATAAGAACGAATAAACCCCAACCTCTTTGGCATCATAAAAGCGTTCTATAGCAAATTTATCGAAAAACTCGATTCCTTTTGTAAATACCATAAGAACAATGAACGGGAGTAGAAAAACCAAGGTTTTCTTCAAAGTGGCGGAGGAAAGGAATTCAATCTTTATGTCCCTTCTTTTGATAATAAATTTTAGAAAAAATGCAGTGGTAATTATCAACAGTAAAATAAAAGAACCGAACAAAAGTAACAATGTAATTTCTAGGTCAATGGTTTTGTTCCCTAAGTAGTAATATCCAAGCACCAACAGCAGGAAAGTTGCACTTTTTACCAGAAGTAGTAAATTGGCCTTACTTATCTTTTGAACCATTATTAAGTATCGGTAGACTTCTTGATTAAAATAATCACAAAAACTAATAAACAGGATAATAAGTACTACCTGGATATTTAATATTTCGTGAGGTATCAAGAAATAGAGAGCTCCCAATTGACACAAAAAAGTTATTGGAAAAAGAGTGGAAAAAAAACTGAGATGATTGTTGATTTTAAGTATATGGTCGGTCCCTTTAGCGACTTCTCTATTGCCATACATATAGTACTCAATACCATAGATCGATATGGCTATAATACTAAAATAACTGATCAACTGAAAAAAGCCATATTCTGATAAAGAAAGTACTTTGGCCAAAAAAGTCAACAATAGAAATCTCGAAAGTATGGATATTGACCTCGTAAGAATACTCTCTATACTTTTATTCACCCTTTTGGTTCATTTCCTTTATAATCTTGGCAGGGTTACCTACGGCCACACAATAATCTGGAATACTTTTAGTAACAATGCTACCTGCGCCTACTACCGAATTTTTACCAATAATAACCCCTGGCAAAATTATTGAATTGGCTCCCAACCAACAGCCCTTTTTAAGCAGAACAGGTAATGCTTGGGTATGACCTTGATCCATTATTGATAAACTTTGATTGTCAAAACTATGATTTTCAACATAAATATGAACTCCTGACCCTAACAACACATCATCCTCAATAATTATGGAGTTTTCCAAAGAAGCTGTTTCCCCATGAATCATGGTCCCGGGCCTTATGACCACCCTTTCTCCAATGGAAATTTGGGAACAGCCCACAACATAAGCCCCGGGCCTAAAATCAGCTGAATCGGCAAAATACTTAAACTTTTTTTTGCAGAGCTTCAGCATTCTTGATTTAAAGAACAATCGCCAATATGTTCCGGGAATATCAGGTCCTATGCGATCCGCATTTCTCCAAAACCTTAATCTATCGCTTAGTTCTTTAAACATAAATTAATCTTCTAGACCCGTAGAAGCAACATTGTGTCTTAACTTCCAATTACCTTCTTTATCCTTTCCCCAGAGATGTGGAGATCTGAATTTATCACACAATTCCATGAAATATTCCGGTTTCATATCTATATACTTCATGATTTCATCGAAATAGCGGTCTGGAAATTCACCGTCGAATCTATTAACCAGAGCAACACCTTCTTCCCTAGTAATGTGTTTATTTCTTATTTCTTGTGAGGCATCGTAGGTCGCCCTTCCAATTCCGAATTTAATGAACGTAGTGTAGAAATGTAGATCATCAATTTTATCGTCAATCCCACTATATTTACTATAAGTACCCTGTGTTCTATGGGGTCTGGCCTTAAATCCCGTATTCTCCACGGCATAATAATATACCTCCTGAGGAGTCCATTTTAGGTAATATCCCAAATAATGCACTTCAACATTGGCCTTTTCGAGTTCTTCAACTTTAGGTGGTAGATAAGACATTAAATCACATAATCTGATCTTATGCTTCTCTACTAATTCTTTCACTGTTACACCTGCTAAAAAAATCTCGTCCAAATGTTCGAAGCTATAGTAAGATTTGTCACGCAAAGAACTTGTATTATCAGCCAATGGATTTCCATATTCTGCTTCATTCTCTCCATAAAATATTAGATTAATCCCATATTTTGCGGCTACTTTAGGCGCGAGGTTTTTTTGACCCAGGATGAAAGTCTGAAAAGGGTGCATTAAGTTCTCTATGGATAGTTTTGTCAATAGTTTCATCACCTTGCCATTACGATAAAACGAGATATTATCAAACCCACTATCTAACCAGTTTCTCCAGTTTTTTAAGCCATAGTCGGTATAAAGGATTGGAGGCCAAGTGACCGTCAAGGGATTCATTCCATATTTATATTTTAATATATGGGACTGATATGCACTGTCCTTACCCCCGCTTCCGGGCACCAAACAATCGTAGGACCCATCATTCTTCCTATGCTTGTCCAGAAGTTTGACTAGCTCTTCTTCGCGCATTCCCCAGTTTATATTGTCCTTGATTTCTGCCGTTCTACATGCATCACAGACTCCGTGCTCATCAAAATTCATAGTTGTTTTTTTGCTGTCTATGGTATGCTTAAATTCGACCGCCGAGGTTGGTCTTTGATTGGACATAACACATTTAGTGCAAAATTTCACTTCATGGGGTAAACCATAAAATGCTTGATGTCTTATACTTTCTGACATTATATTAAATTATTAATTGAAGCCCAGTTTTTATAAATTGATAATCCTTTTTCTCCGCTTTTTTCTGGATGAAATTGCGTTGCGAATATATTGTTTTCCAAAATTGACGAGCAGAAATCAATTCCTGAATAGTTTGTCTTTGTCAAAATACAGCTATCCTTTTCGGGTTGGACATAATAGGAATGTATGAAGTACATAAATTCATTGTTCTCAAGCTCCTTTAAGGGAGTATTTTCCCATTCTTGGGTAGCTGTGTAAATTTTGTTCCACGCAATATGTGGTACCTTTATTTTCTTATCATCATGTTTTTCAGGAAATCTTTTAATAATTCCCGGTATTAAGTTTAGTCCCTTTCCACTAGCAAACTCTTCGCTTTCAGTAAAAAGAAGTTGTTGACCCAAACAAACTCCAAACAAAGGTATGCCTAATTTTACTTTTTGTCGTATTGCAGAAATTAAGTCCAATTTGGCAAGATTTTCCATCGCCTCATTAAAGGCCCCAACTCCAGGGAGAATAAGGGCATCTGCATCTATGATGTCTTCCCTTATTGTGCTTATTTTTGATTTAATACCAACTGTTTCACATGCTTGATTTACACTGTACAGATTGCCAAGCTGGTAATCTATGATTACCACATTTTTTTTAATATTATTCATTATAATCTACAATCGATTTGATTACTATCCAACATACTTTTTAAATCATGAATACTGCATGGCTCAAATGTATGAAAGTCTCTTTTTTGCTTCAGGAATTCAACATTTCCCTCAAGTTTAGAGGCAATTGATTCATTTTCTTTTATAAAATAATAATGAAATAGAGAGGATATCAAAACGGCATCCACATGGCCCTCAATTAATACGTCTACAACATCTTGCTTTTTTCCGGCACCTCCGTGTGCTATTACTGGAATACTTACCAGATCACTGATCTTGGCCACTAATTCTAAATCATATCCTTGTCCCGTCCCTTCATTATCTACCGAGGTGACAACAATTTCACCAGCACCCATTTCATCAACCTTTTGTGCCCATTCAAAAACATCTATTCCTGTATACTCACGGCCATTATCAGTATATGCAAGATATTTGTCTTCACCTTCTTTAATTGCTTCTATGGCAATAACTATGGTTGACGATCCAAACATTCTGGAAGCTTTTCTAATCAGTTCAGGATCTTTTATTGCGGCAGTATTCAGGCAAACCTTGTCAGCTCCGGCGCGAAGAACTTCCTTTATGTCTGAGATTGTTCGTAATCCACCGCCTACCGTTATGGGAATGAATATTTTCTTGGCTGTTTCTGAAATAATATCATGAAGGCTATTGCGTTCGTACAATGAGGCCACAACATCCATGAACATCAGTTCATCAGCTCCTTCTTCATAATAAAACTTGGCGAAATCAGCAGGTTTGCCTAATACTCTCAAACCCTCCAAATGAATGCCTTTTACTAAATTGGGCCCTTTAATATCTAACCTTGGTATTACTCGGACGGTTTTCATATTATTTTAATTTTTTACTCTTCAAAAGAAAGCCAAAACTAACATTTTTTTTATAACCAACCATACCACGAAACCCTAATGCCGTAGACATAAATCAAGTTTTTTGATATATTACCCAACTTGAGACAGCCACTAGGGCGAAATTTAAAAATGAATTAGAAATTTACGGTACACCGTTTTTGGAAAATGATATAATAAATATATACAGATTTGTAAAGAAAGCTTAAAAAAAAGGAATTTTTTGTAAGAAAATATTTCATATATTTATTTTAAAATAATGTGTGTTTTCTTATATAAACTGTCTAACCAAAAAATCCGGAAAATGAAAAAATCATTACTCTTCTTCATTCTATTATTCATGTTATCTTTTGCCATCAATGCACAAAATACCTTTCCGTCATCAGGGAATGTCGGGATTGGAACAACAAGTCCATCCGCTAGTCTTGAAATTAGGAATCCTACAACAAATTTTTCTGCCTTAAAAATTGCCCCTTTGGGAAATAGTCATTCTTATGTTTATATTGAAAGACGCAATGGGAAGGATGGTGGGATCATATTAACAGAGGATGGGATCAGTGACTATCAAATTGTAAATCGGGATAACCGAGATTTTAGTATTTATAGTTATACTAAAAGTGACTATGTATTTAATATTCAAAACAGTACTGGAAATATAGGAATAGCAACAACCAACCCAGCTGGATACAAGCTTGCAGTAAACGGCAGTATAAGGGCCAAAGAAGTAAAAGTTGAAACAGGTTGGAGTGATTTTGTCTTTTACTCTGATTATAGCTTGCCCAGTTTAGCGGAAGTCGAAGCCCACATTAAAGAAAAAGGGCATCTAAAAGATATACCAAGTGCCAAAGAAGTAGAAGAGAACGGTATTTATTTGGGCGACATGAATGCCAAACTCTTACAAAAAATAGAGGAATTGATGTTGTACACCATACAACAACAGAAAGAGATTGATGGGCTGAAGGCTGATTTGTCGATACTAAAAAGTCAGAAATAAGCTCTGATATTCATTCTTCTTAGTATTGGCCACCGTTTGCTATATAGATGTAATCGCGTATGGTGATTAAGACCACCGATAAAGAGCTAATATCTAGTGCTTGCGACACCAGCACTGCGGTTACAAGTATAATTATGGCTACATACCATCTTAACAAACTAATCAAAACAATATGAAAAAATATATACTCTTATTCATTTTATGCTTGGGCTTTCTTGGCTCTACGAATGCCCAAAGTATAAGAAAGAATTACAAAGAAATGACACAAACTGAGAAAAATGCTTTAGTATCAGCATTTTATCAATTGAGAACGGGTGCGGACTTAATAAACGATTTAGCGACATTTCATAATAATAATTTTAGTGCTATACATAATAATCCGCCGGCTCAAGATGTGTTTTTGGCATGGCATAGAAGACAAATATTTGAAGTGGAACAAGCCATGCAAAGTATAAATCCGAATCTAAGTATTCCTTTTTGGGATTGGACAATTGACAATTCAACCAGTTCTGATCTTTGGTTCAATGGTTTTATGGGGCAATTCAATTCAGCATGGAGTTTGGGAAGAACTTTTAACTCTAATTTTCCCTTGCCAACTATTTCTCAAGTAACCGCTATTCAGAATATTTCAACATGGACATCTTACTATGCTCAACTGGAAACAAGTGTTGTTCATACCGGAGCGCATAATTGGGTTGGCCGATCTATAAATGGAGGGCCTGACGGAGCAATGGCTACCGGTGCTTCACCTAGAGACCCCGTCTTTTATTTGCATCATGGAATGATTGACAAGCTTTACGATGAGTGGATAACAGCACATGGCATTACCCCCAGCAGTAATATTTATGCACGAATCAATATGCCAAGATATGACGGCACTTATTCCTTTAATGGTCAAACTTTACCATCGGTTAATCCAGATAACATTGTAAATTCAAAAGCTTTAGGGGTATTTTATGCAACGAGTCAATTGGCCGATCTAACAAACTATACGGTCAGTAATACGTATAGGTCTCTTGAAAATTTCTATTATCAATACACAATACAGGCGGGTATGAACTTCATTGTGCCTTCTGGAAAAAACGCAAAGTTTGAATCTGTAAATCAGATTTTGTTGAAACCGGGTTTTCATGCCCAAAATGGATCAGCCTTCTTGGCTAAGATAGATACCGATAATAATATTGGTACAAGTGCTAAAACGGCGATTGTACGTTCAAATGAAAACAAGAAGGCTTTTGATAATATAGTCGTTGTTGAAAATGCCTATATTTATAGGGATGAAGATATTATTACGAACAATAATATTACTTTTTATCCAAACCCATTTGAAAGTTATATCAATATAGAGTTCAAAGAAGATTGTGCCGACTGTTCTATTGAATTATTTGATATACAAGGTTCTAGATTAATGCAAAGTGATTTGATAAAGGACGATACTATTCAATTGGAATTCATCGATTTAGCCCAAGGAATATACATTTTAAAAGTAAAACAAGGAGGAAGGGTTATTCGTAGCGGAAAAATAATTAAGAATTAAAAACTTATATAATGAAAACAACAATCGCTCTTATAATTTTGGTGCTTTTCTCCTGTGCCGATAAAGGAATAGACGGAGGTTTGCATGAAAACCATTTAATAAGTGTTCATAATGGTACTGAATATACTCTCAAGAACCTCTCGATATTCGAAATGACAATCGAAGATTTAAAACCAGGAGCAGTTTCTAAGAATTATGCTATTCCTGATACTCCGTTGGCCAAAGAGAATCCATGGCTAAAGTTTAATGCCAATGATGTTAATTTTTTAGGGATTTTACAAGTAGATACTACACAAGCAAATACAAATGCAAAAATTGAAATAAAAAATCTGCATTTTGGAACGTATCCTGCGGTGCTTTTTTCTTTAAAATCTAATTAGAAGCATCAATGCTTTTTGTATTATATGCAACTAAATAAAACAACTTAGGAGTAAAAACAGTCAGACAGGCGTAGTCAAATTTTTATGATTCCATATTTTATATCTGTGCAACCATTCGGTCGGTACTTATAACGAGTTGTTGATAAAATCTATCCCTTGTACATATTTAGAGTTTTTTGACACCCTAGATCGGAACTGTTGCGTAAGTGTCCTAGAGTCGTCGTCGTCTTTTACATCATATTTTAGCTCCAATATGATTATTGAATTATCAATTCTTCTTTGAGTATCTGCGTAATTAGCACTATTTGGATTAAAAAAGGACTGATTAAAATCAAGGGTAACCCTGTACCTTTCACAAAACGATAGAAAATATCTTCTTTCGTACGAGTTGAAAATTGTGGGTTGAAGTAATTGGAAAATATTCTTGAAATATACATTGTCATCAAGCTTTCCGATCATTTTGTGCTGCAGTCCCCTATGTCCAATATCGTTTAGATCAAAATCAAAATCAGTTAGCTTGTGTTTAATCTTGCTGCCTACGTCTCCTTGTTTATTCTTAATTTCAATGGTTGGATTTTTAATCTTGTAAAATTCATTTCCATACCATCTCAATCTATATTTTAATCTGTTGCCAACACCCACTACGTTTTGTCTATAAAAGCTGAAGTCATTATCATCAAAATAAATATTATTGACCTGTCTTTTGGAATATATTTCTTTGAAACAGAAACTATTTAAAAATAGTTCTTGTATTAAGTCTTCAAGTTGAATGTCTGTATAAACAAATTTTCTTTCATATCTAAACTCACTTTCGCCTACTTTGGGGTCAAGAAGGTGTATTTTATTTGCTGCTTTTTCCATATTCCTTCCCATACATTTTCTCGATGACCTTGGTTTTTTTTGTTTCCATTGGTACATTATCAATCCATAATTCAGACTGCTCCTCAATAAGAAAGTCCAGATCGTTATTGACAAGGGCGATAGTATTTAAATTAATAGAAGCCGGCCCATATTCACTTTTCTTTTTAAAACATGAGATCCCTAGTCGCGTTTTTGTAAGCACAACATCTGTAAGTTGAACTGCGGATAAATCTTTACTCACGATGCCAATTTCGCCATCATGTATGTTGATGTTTTTACCGTTCAGACTACTTCCTTCACCTATACTTATGGCTTTATCGGCAAAACCCGAAATCTCGATTCCTTGGATTTCCAGTGTTGATCCAGAAACATCAATGCCATCGTTGCCACAATTAAGAAATTTTGTGTTCGTTATTTTACCCATAACAAAATCCCCGTCAAAAGCATCGGATTGGGTATTGCTGAAGAAAGAGAAGTCTATTTGAAAATTAGACCTTATAATATTTAGCCCGTCTTCGCTCCGATTGTCTTTAAAAGACGAATTTGATATGCTAACTTCAGATTCATTAAAATTTACGGCTCCCGTAAGACTCCAATTTGATACTATTGGATTGGCAAGATTTGTAAAATTTGAATATGTTACGATTGATTTCTGACCTGCTCCAGATATAAAAATTCCGCCACCAGTGCTATCTGAAGAATAGAAATTTATGGGTTCCTCTTTTGTCCCCAACAAAATAACAGTTGAAAAAGAAATGAATGATGCGTTATTCCTTAAATCCAGATTAAAGCCTTTCTCAGCCCGTACGGTATATCCGTCAGGGATTCTAATTGTATTGTCAATTATATATGATCCTTTTTTCAATCGAATAGTCTTGCTTTCATGGTCTATTGATAAAAACTCATTTGAATCTAAATCAAAGGATAAAAATTTATTCGTATAAGAATCTACAAAATTTTCGTCTTCCCTGGAGTATGGTATAATAATATCAAAACGACTTTGTTTAGAGCCTAATAGTTCATAATTGAGATTAATTTTAGCTAGGTCTTTTGGGTAACGGAATTCTCCTTTTTTATTTTTTTTGGAAACAAAGGCGTTTAAAAACGCTTTTTTTAACGGGAAAGAGACTTTCATCCTTTGTAAAGGGTAAATAATATTTTCTTTAGGCAAGGATTTTGACAAAAGCTTCCCATTTTTAAACTGCAAATTCTTAATAACAACAGGGAATTCCGATATGTTTTGAATATCAACGGTCATTTGCTCGTTGCTGTGACCGTGCAAATAAGAAACTATTGCGTTTGAAGGGTTAATTTGCTTTTTAATGAAATTAATGTTGTGCTCTAGAACGGTTAGATCTAAGTCCATTTTGAATTCGGATTGCAAATTGAGAGCCAATTTTTGCAGTTCTTCATAATTGAGAAGCGTCTCCATGAATTTGTTGCCGGATACATATTCTAGCTTCTCAAGCATTTTTTGTTGGTAAAGTCTGTCATTATCCGAAAATATGTAGTTCTCCAGATGATCAATTTTATGGCCAGAATCGGAATCGAAGGATATCGGTTCCAACTTATTGGTTACGGGATTGTAATAGATTCTTAAATTATGCCATACCAAACCGTGGTGCCCTCCAAAGACATTTGAAATGGCTGTAAAAAGAGTTAATTTATCAATATCAAAAACCTCCGATATTTTTAGGTTCCCCTTTCTAAGCTCGTTCAATAAGTTTTTCGCCATTTTAAACTGCTCAGATAGAACTGGGGATGCCAATACCTTGTTTTCGTTAAAAACCCTTATTGGTGCATTGTCCAATGACTGAATTGTTCTGGAGCTTAAACTATCTGCCAAACCCAGTGTTTGGAGCTTGGCTCGATCATTCCATAAAAACGATTCGTCAAAACTTAAAATAATACCCTCTCTTCTTTTGTTGTTTTCAATCAATAGTTTATCAAAAGACTCTTCAATGGCCATTATTCCTATATCTTTATGAGTGGTGGTGTCCTTGGAATTAATTTGAAGACGAACGTTCAAAAAATCATATCGAAGTCCTATGAGCCCATTTTCCTTCATTGTTTTATTGAATAACCATTCCCATAAATAATTCCGGACCTTTGGATGTTGTATGGAAAATTTGCCCATCCCCATAAATGTAGATTCATCATCCAGTTTAATTCTAAAGGACCACTTGTCCAGATCGTTTAAATGGTCCGTCCAATCGCCCTTTAAACGTATTTCACCTTTTAGGTTTTTTGAAATCTTGGAGGAGAGACTGGCTTTTACCAAATCATCATCATCGGATGTCAACACCCCTATTTCTAGAGCGTCTTCCCGCTTTTTGGCCAGCTTATCAAAGTCCTTCTTTTTAAGAGCGATTATTATCCGTTCAAAGTCATTGACCTTATTAATATCCAAGGGCCTTATTTTATTAACTTTAATACCCTCTGCCTGATACGATCTTTGGCCTGTTAGAGAATTATACCTTCCGGTATTTATATGCTCCAAATTTTGCAATTCGAAATCCTTGTCCAAAAGTTGTGCTTTAAAAACAAAATAATCGCTCGAGTTGATCTTCACTTTAAAAGGGTTAAAATCATATCCCAGAACAATTGATGATCGATCGGTCAACCCAGAATCGTCCTTTAAAAATAAATGAACAAAAACCCTATCCGTTTTTTGGGTATCGGACAAGGAATCTTTATATATATAATAGAGTGTGGGGATACCTAAAGAATTATTAAGGTAGAGGGAACAGACTGAGTCCCTGTGTACAAGATTAATATCTTCAAGGATCATTTCTTCCAAATTTTTAGGGTTTAAAAAAATGGTCTGTGATTCTATGTCTTTTTTGTTATCACCCTTGGTATCGGATTGCACGTTCGATATCAAAAAAGGGAAAGCAATATTAAAGTAAGAAGAACTATAGGAAGAACTAAAACCTTGGCTGATCTCTTTTTTTCAGCATAAATTTTCATACGTTTCTTTTTGTTACTTTAATTGATCCTATGTGACATAGAATCAAATAGGATTTGCCATACTAATTAAAGGATGCTATCAATAAAAGTTACATCCATATTTTCATCGATTTCATTTAATTCATTCGAAATCGTTTTTAAACTATCCATGCCTGTAACATTAATCAAGAAATTTAGATGCACTCCATTGTCGGAATAGTTTAACCGCTTTAGTTCCAGTTGATTGGAGTTAGATTTCAAAATTAAACTTACCCTCTCTAAGATGCCACTATCCTTACCATTGGATGTAGAGCTGATCACAATATTCTGGGTCATGGTCCCTTTTAATTTATTGCGATTAAGGAAGACGATTATACCACACAGTATTGCAAACCCAATTAAGGTTGGCGGCAATTGGTTGGCTCCAAGTCCAAGGCCAATAGCAATGGAAATAAAGAAAAATCCCAACTCTTCAGGTTCTTTTATTGCTGTTCTAAACCTAACGATCGAGAGCGCGCCAACAAGGCCAAGAGAAAGGGCCAAAGAAGATTTTACGATTGATATTATGATAAATGTGGTTACCCCAATAATTATAAGAACACGAGAGAGCTGATCTCTATTTGACATTGAATTCCCGTACTTCACATATAATTTAGCTAAAATGTAAAGTAGTATTGTGGCTATTATAATGTTTACCGTAAATATTGGAATAGAAAAATTTTCGGCAAGCTTAAAATCAAATTGGTTCAATAGTTCATCCATCAGTATAAGGGTTTGGTATCCTAATATTAACTCAAAATTAAGAAAACGTTATGAATTTAAGCATTATTAGAGAACTAAACCACCGTCATGGAATATTAAACGGGGTTATTTTGATCAATGGAAATGAAATTATACTAAATAGCGGTCCAACCACCATCAACGGCAAGGTTTTGACCTGTAATATAGGCCGACTCGTCAGACAACAGGAAAGAAACTGCAGGCGCAATATCATTGGGCGTACCCATACGTTTCATGGGTACTTTATATTCATATTGCCTTACAAAGGTGTCGGGTTGATGGTCAAAAATCCCGCCAGGCGAAACTACATTGATCCTAATACCATCTTTACCAAAATAGGAGGCTAAATATCTGCTAAAATTTATAACACCCCCTTTTATGGCTGAATATGCTGCTGGCAAAGTCATATTTGTATGGTCATATACAGTAAAATCCCCTCCAACAATACCATAAATTGAAGCAATATTTACGATAGACCCTTTTGTTTCCTTTAAATAGGGTATAATTTTCTGAATAAAGACAAAAACCGAGTTCATTTGCATGTCTACATTCGCATTCCATGACGTTACATTTATTTCTTCAAACTTATTGCCCCAGTCTTTTGTTCTAGGATAGGCATTGTTTACCAAACCATCAATCTTGCCGTAGTGATCTTTTATTTGCTGCAAAGCATTGAGTACAGATGCTTCTGAGGTAATGTCTATTTTTATTCTGTTCTGACTCAAATCCGTTTGAACGGAGATATCCGCATTTATGGCAATACCGCCTTTCTTGGTGATATCTGCTAACATTGCCTTTCCCAGCAATCCTTCTCCGCCTGTTACTATTATAATTTTATTCTTTAACATCTGTTCGCTATATAATATGTTAGTGTACAACTTAGTTCATACCCCTTGAAGCTATGGTACTCTCCTTTTATAGTCTCGTTTGTCAAAATATATTAAAGAAGAAATAACTAAATTCATTTAAGTTATAGGGTCTTAAATTCCCCGCAACGCGCTACAGGCATATTTTTAAAACCTTGTAAGCCTCTTCAATATCATTGAAAGTAGGTTTTGATATGTTATTTATAAAATACTCCAATTGTTTCTTATAGGTGTCCAAAATAACTTGATCGGATTCAAAAATAAGTTCATCATTTTTAAACACCTTATTTGCAATGACATCTACTTTAATGGTAAACTGATCAAATACGACCTCCAAATATCTTTTTGCATCCCTTCTAAAATAATTTAAAACTACGTTGGCAACAAATCGCTCATAAACAAGCTGATAATTTGCATAATCAACTGCGTCAATTGAAAGGCTCGATTTGCTTTTCAATAGCTTATGGACTTCCAATGGCTCGTCAAACATCCAATACAGATAATCCAGTTCATGAATTAAATCAAGATGAACACCCCCGCCTAGATCTCTGTTGGCGCTGTATGACTTTTTAAAATCGGAAGTAGGCCGCCAGTCCGGGAGATAGGAACCACAATATGCATTTACCTCATTTACCTTGAAGTTTGCGTTTCCTAAAAATTCGTTCTTAACATAGATCAAACTATCTAAAAATCTTAGATTACAGGCAACATAGGTTTTTAGATTTTGTCTTTTTATTTGATCAAGAACATTCTTGACTTCTAATGTGTTGAATAGCGGTTTTTCAATAAATAAAGGAATATCAAATTCTATTAAAGCTTGAATATTCTCTAAATGTTTAGATGTAGGAGTCGAAATTATGATAAAATCAATACACCGTTCCTTAATTTGACTTAAACTGTAGAGGTTTTTTACATTTAAATAGGGTTCTGAGCTGCTGCTAGACCTTAATGCGAATATTTTAAAATTATTGGATATTTGATGTAGTGCATCAATGTGCTTCTTTGCAATACTACCCAATCCTATAATTAAAACATTCATATTTCAAACCCAAGTTTGTTATTTGAAATTAAAAATTCCATAATTTCGAAATCCAGTGGTTCATCAATGTCAAAACAAATGTGATCCATTAAATATATCAGACTTTTAGCTGTTATGGCAGATTTTAAACCTCTTTCAAAAAATTCTTTTCGATAAAAATAAAATGAGGCATTCATATCAAAAACTTGTGGTGCCGATTGCCTCGATTTACTCTCACTTTCTTTCACGAGTTTATAATATCCATCCTGCTTTTGTTCCACCACGTTAAAATACGGGTTCTTATGGGGTTTCGAAACAGAAAAAATATTCAATGCTTCAGCATCGTCTTTGAAAAGACTAAAAGCATTCGCTAAATCGTCCTGTGTTCTCAGTGGTGAAGAGACATCTAGGTCCAATACATAATCATAGGCCTTTTTTCGATGATGCTCCTCGTATCCCAAAATATGGTGCAATACATCTATTTTACCCGCAGTATCGTTTGATAAATACCCTGGTCGCAGATAGTCCGTTTTAATACCACAATTCTCCGCCACCTTTTTAATTTCGACACTATCTGTTGATAATGCAATATCAACATCGGAAAAGTTTTTTGAAAATTGTTGCGCCTGTTTAATAGAATAAGCTATTACGGGCTGTCCACAAAGATTTTTAATATTCTTTCCAGGCAAACCTTTTGATCCACCTCTGGCACATATAGTCAATAAAATATTCATCATGAAGAATGTAGGTGCTTTATAAAATTTTGAGCATATTCATAATCCGAAGGCCTCCCGATATCAATCCAATACCCTACAATTGGGTTAAAGACGAGCTTTCTGCCTTCTGAAGAAATTTTCTCCATCAAATCGGTAATGTCATAAAACTTGTTCTTTGGAATTTCACGGATCAATTCCCTTTTAAGTATATAAATCCCGGCATTGGATTGGTAAATATAAGAGGGCTTTTCTTTAAATGCCTTCACATAATTGCCGTTGGTCTCAAATACGGCATACGGAATGTCAACTTTGTATTCAGTAGAGGCAACGGCCATATCGGCATTGTTCTCTAACAAACTCAAATACAAATCCTCAAAATTGATATTGGTAAAAACATCACTGTTCAACAATAGCACATGGTCCGAATTATAGTTCTTGACCAACGACATGGCCCCGGCCGTGCCCAAGGGCTTGTCTTCCCAGATATATTCTATTGAAATCCCTTTTGCGCTGCCATCCCCGAAATAATCTACAATTTGCTGCCCTAAATATTTAACGGAGATATATATTTTTTCAATACCGAACGTTATTAATCTATTGATGTTATGTTCGATAATAGGAAGATCGCCCAACACAAGCATTGGTTTTGGTTTCTTGTCGGTCAATGGGCTTAACCTTTTTCCCCTGCCTCCGGCCATTACAACACATTCCAGTGGTAAAACGGCCTTGACCTTGTCAAGATTTATGATTTTGACCAAGCGATTTTCATTATTTAAAACGGGAAGCATTTTAATATTTCTTTTCCTATATTCCTCCATGCTTATATAAGAAGGAGATTGTACAATAAATGTGAAGTTTTTATTGCATACGGTATCTACACTCTGGTCCAAGTTTTTGTTTTTAATCAAAAATCTCCTAATATCCCCATCGGTCAGAGACCCAATAATTTCATTCTTATCATTCTCAACAAACAAAATTAGCCTGCTAACGTCTTCCTCTATTGAATTCAGCTTTACCAAAGCTTCATAAATGGTCTCCTTATTGTTAATGAGTAATCTCTGCATTTCAATCAAATTTTATATCATAAAATGGTTTCTGAAGACCAAGTGTTCCGTAACTTTTTAAGACACTTAAAATCTGTGGCGCTGCCGTACCATCCCCAAATATTTTTTTCTGCTTTTTAATCAACTTAAGAAAGTGTTGGTCCAAAGCCTTGGAAATTGCACTATCGATTTGAGCGGTTAAGGGTTCACAATTAATTACACTATCCTGCATGATCCTACCTTTTTGCCTATCGCCTATATTTATGGTTGGAATGTTAAAAATAGGTGCTTCATAAATTCCACTTGAAGAATTTCCTATTACAAAATCAACAAACTGTAGGGCCGATATATACCTCAATTGTCCCAGTGAGGTAAATGAAATGGCTTTTTGCTGGTTCTGAGCCACATAGTCATCAATCATTTGTCCTATTATTCTTCCGCCTTTATCTGAATTAGGTTTGGTGAAAATTAGGGTAGTAGATTCTAATTTGTTTATTGAATTCAATAATTCCCCGAATTGCATTTCGGAAGAATTATTTTCCAAAGTTACTGGGTGAAAAGTGATTAAGACATTTTTTTCGCTTAGCTTAAAATTGATTGAATGTTCAAATTCCTTTCTATCCAAAAGCTTCAGGCTCATAATACTATCTATTCCGATGGCGCCGACATTAAAAACCCTATCGGGTGATTCCCCAAGTTGTATTACTCGTTTTCTATAGACCTCTGCTGCAGTAAAATGCAAATAGCTCATTTTGGTAATGGAATGCCTAATATATTCATCATAGGCTCCTTCTGTGGTTTCTCCCCCATGTATGTGGGCAATAGGCGTATTCGATATCATTGCCGCTATTGCGGCCGCCAATATTTCAGTCCGATCCCCTAGTACAATGAGTATATCTGGTTTTAGATTTTCAAGCACTTGGGCAAAGCCCTTCATCGCCTGAGCAATTGAATTCGTAATGGCGTAACTGGAATCACCATTTAGCCCATCTTCAATTTTTGCATAAATTGGAAAACCGTCGGCTTCAATTTGTTCATATGTATTCCCGAATTCTGGCATTAAATGCATTCCCGTCACCAGCAAGAACAATTCTAATTTCTTGTCATCATAGACGCTTTTGATCAAAGGTTTAAGTAGCCCATATTCCGCTCTGGTTCCGGTAACTATGGCTATTTTATTCATATTAGATCGTCTTCAGCATAATTTTTGGTTGCAACGGTTCCTATTATATCATCCCATTTCATGGGTGATATACCAGTTCCTGGCCTTTTTACGGTAAGGTTTTCTTCGGTAAAAATAGCTCCTTTAAGGATTTCCTTTGCCGCAACAATGCTTTTTCGTGCAATATCCTTGTTTTTTGATTCACTCTTACTCGGAATTTTAATTCCAGAACCCAAAGAGACCTCAATATTACGAATGCCACGAACCATAGCTTTTAATTCATCTGGGTCTAACGACGCCTTATGGTCAGGTCCTTCCATACTTTTGTCCAATGTGAAATGCTTTTCAATAACCGTGGCTCCAAGTGCTACCGCAGCTATTGGCACCTCAATTCCCAACGTATGGTCGGAATATCCTATTGGGGTATTAAAGTTTCTTCCAATGGTGTTCATTGCCATAAGATTCACATCCTCCATCGGTGTTGGATATTCTGTATTGCAATGTAAAATGGTAATATCATTTCTTCTTGTACCTGCCTTTTCGATTATGTTCAAGGCATCTTCTATTTCCTGCATTTCGGACATGCCTGTGGAAATTATAACAGGCTTACCCATAGACCCAATTTTTCTTAGATAGGGTAAATTTGTTAGTTCCCCTGACGGCACCTTAAAAAGGTCCATTCCTAGTTTGCTTAAAAAATCTAAACTTTCTAAATCAAACCCGGTAGATAAAAATTTAATACCTCTGTTGAGACAATAGGATACCAACTCATAATGGTCTTCCTTGCTTAATTCCAATCGCTGGAGCATCTCCAATTGCGATTCGCTATGGTTATTGGTATTTTCGATTTGATAATTGGCTTTTTTGGCCTGTTTGCTTACTAATTTCTTTGAATTGAACGTCTGGAATTTAACATAATCAACCCCTGAGTCAGCTGCAACATCAATTAGTTTTCTTGCCAATGACAAATCTCCATTGTGATTGACTCCTGCTTCAGCAATTATTATAACTCGTTCTTTCATTTCTTCCAACAGTTATTCATTCCTTCCAACAGTTATTCATTTCTTCCAACAATCTTAATAGCTGGGTTTCCAATCCAAATTTCACCAACGGGTATATTCTTGACAACAACGGCACCCGCACCAATGACCACATCATTGCCAATGGTAATTCCTTGCTTTATGACGGCATTGGCCCCAACAAATACATTACTGCCAATAGTTACATTTCCGGCGAGCGTGGCTCCAGGGGCAATATGCGAATAATTACCAATACTGCATTCGTGTTCCACGATTGCACCGGTGTTTATAATACACCCGAGACCTATTTGTGCTAAACTATTGACAGCGGCGTTCTGCATGACGATAGTACCATCCCCCAATTTTGCCATTTTAGAAACACATGCAAGTGGGTCTACAAGGACTATTTGTTCAATATTAAACCTATGGCAAAATTTGTTGAGTTTTTCCCTGATTTTATTTGACCCTATTCCAGGGAAAACCACCCCATTCTCTATGACTGTCCTTACATTGACATCGTCTTCACTCCCTAAGAATTCAAGACCATAAGGATTGTTCTCTGCTTTAGTTATATCAAAATAACCTACAGGGTTAAACCCATTTCTAATTGCAACGTCCAATACAACATATGCATGTCCCGAATACCCAAATATGTAGAAGTTTTTAGATTTTAACACTGCTCGGTATATTTACAACCCTCTCTTCCAACCATGTGGAGTTATCCAAATTGCCACACATGGCGGATGCGAACATGGGCAATTTATTCATTAGTTTCCAAATAGGCCTAGTCATAACCCCTGATTCATTCGTCTGTTCCAAAAAAGTTTTCCTGTCCTCTTCACTTTCTAAAATTAGGGCATTTAACCAATAATTAGCTTCCGTTAAGTGAGGTTGTTCTACAAAAACACAGTTTTTGTCTTCAAAAAATTTCTTGTACTCGTCTGCCAAATTTCTTTTTCTTGAAAGCATCAAATTGAGATTTTCCATTTGGGCACATCCCAATGCTGCATTAATATTTGGTAGGCGATAATTGAATCCGATCATATCATGTTCAAACTCCCATTTGTGAGGTATTTTGGCTGTCGTGGTCATATGTTTTGCCTTTTTGGCCAATAGTTCATTGTTGGTCAATAACATGCCGCCACCGCCCGTGGTAATGGTCTTGTTCCCATTAAAACTCAAAACCCCTATCAATCCGAAAGTTCCCGTATGTTGCCCTTTATAATAGCTTCCAAGAGATTCAGCGGCATCTTCAACGATTTCCAAGGAATATTTTTTGCAAACTTCAAGCAATTGGTCCATAGGAATTGGCAACCCAAATGTGTGCATAGGCACAACTGCCTTTATCCTCCTTCCGGTAAGTTTATTAATACATTCTCCCTGTACTATGTCAGCATGCTCCTTAAGAAATTCTTCAAGCTTTTTGGGGGACATTCCCATATTCCTCCTGTCCACATCAACAAAAACAGGATGGGCCCCGATATAACTTATAGCGTTGCAGGTAGCAATAAAGGTAAGGGGCTGGGTAATCACCTCATCATTCCTTTCTACTCCTACCAATAGGAGGGCCACATGCAAGGCTGCGGTTCCATTTACAGTAGCTATTGCATATTTAGCCCCAGTAAATAAAGCCACATCAGCTTCAAAGCGGTCTACAAATTTTCCAACACTGGAAACAAAGGTGGTATCTATACATTCTTCAAGATACTTCTTTTCATTTCCCATAAAACAGGGTTCATGAAGCGGTATAAAATCATCACTTTGATAAAAGTCCCTAATAAAATCAATGGTCTCCTGAATCATAAATTACATCTTGGAATCTAAATACTTTCCTGTTTCTATGTGTCCAAAATCGGGAATCATTTTGAAAAACAGATCCACAATTTCTGCTTTGTTCCAAGATTTTCTATTTTTCATTTTTAATATTTGTGCCTCGAATAATTCCAATTTATTTAGGTCCACATCATATTTGTTCTTGATAATTCCTAAATTTTCGAAACGTGACATATCAAGTACTTCCCTATCGGTAAAGAATTCTTCGAAATCCTTCTCTCCAGTGGTATCGCTCTTGGTAAAAAGGCAAGGCCATTTTTTAGAATTAATGCTTTTTTTCGCGAGTCCTCTTGCCTCTTCTTCAGACTCGCAAAGTTTTGGTTCATAGCCTAATTTATTCAAGTATTTCACGGCTATATCAGCAAAAGTAACCAAATGTAATCCTTCACTTAATTTAGGAAAAAAAACATCTCTATTATCTCCAAAAAGACAGGACATTAGGCAAAGTTCGCCACTTTCCTTAGGTACAATAAAATACCTTTTAATATCATTTGGTGCAACTATTGGCTGCCCCTTTTGTATTCGTTTATCAAAACCATGTAACAATGATCCATCCGAAAAAGCGACATTGGCAAACCTTGCAGTGGAAATATTGATTTCTGCGCTTCTACGAATTAAAAACATCTCCATAATTCGCTTGGAAGCCCCCATCATATTAACAGGATTTGTGGCCTTATCGGTAGAAACACAAAAATATTTCTTGGTACCCTTTTCGATTGCTTGAAGTATAGTTTTATCTGTATTAAATATATTCACATTTATCATTCTCATTAATGTGAAAGGGTCCTTTTCACTTCTAACATGTTTCAAGGCTGATAAATTGAATACGTAATCAAATTTGCCGTCTGATTCAATAAAACTATCATATTCCAAAGAACCAATATCCAAGGCAAAAGTTTTAAAATCTCCACTCATATAGCCAAAGGAACTTCTAATGTCACGGACCAATTCAACCAAGTTATTTTCGCTAATATCAACTGCATGTAGTTTTTTAGGTCCACGTTTAAAGATTTCTTTGGTTACAGCTTGACCGATGGACCCAGCGGCTCCAATAACCAAAAATGTCGATTCGCTTATGATTTCCTTGAGATCCTTTTCATGCTTTCTTAAATCATTTGTGAACAGCTCCTTTTCCCTTCCTATCAATGATAGTATATCCATAAATAATTTGTTCTTATTTCAACTTAAGGTATTCTTTAATGTACTGTTTTTTGGTCTTCTCGCAAAAGTACGATAATTCCTATCCTTGACAAGATTGACTTCTTTTTCAAGTCCGTTTTCTGTGAGAATGACCAACGCAAAATCATACCATGTCATCTCTTTCCCATCCGTAAAATGATATAGGCCATAGGCCAAATTTCCGAGTATAATATTCTCTATAATAAATTCTGACAGCGTTACCGTACTTGTTGGGCATCCCAACTGACCATCGGTAATATTGAGATTCTTTTGGCTTTTGGCCAACCTTAATATGTTCCTATAAAAATTCTGCCCATGATTTTTATTATAAAGCCATGATGTGCGAATTATAAAATGGTTGCTCCATGTTTCTTGTATATATTTTTCCCCCTTTAATTTAGATTTGCCATATTCGTTGATCGGATTGGGAATGTCCTTTACAGTATATGGTGTTCTCTTCTCCCCGTCAAACACATAATCTGTTGAGATATGGATTAAAATTGTGTTATTGGACTTGCAGGAGAGTGCTAAATATTTAACCGCTTCCCCATTAACTAAAAAAGCCTTAATAGAGGTTTTTTCTGCTTCTTCAACATTGGTGTATGCCGCACAATTGATACAATAATCATAATTAAACTCCGATAATACTGCCTTGACTGCCTGATCATCTGTAATGTCAAGTTCATGGGAGGTTTTGAAGACAAAATTGATATTTGTATAATCGACCGCCAAATCCTGAATAGTTTTACCCAGTTGCCCATTTGCACCAGTTACCAAAACATAAATCATTGAAATAGTTCCTTAAAGGTTGGTAGGGTTTTATCTTTCTCGGATAAAATCAATTTAGATTCTTCAATTTCCCAATCAATTTTCAGTTCCGGGTCATTATAAATAAGTCCGCCTTCTGATTTTTGATGGTAGTAGTTATCACATTGATAATTCAATATAGCTTCTTTTGAAAGTACTACAAATCCATGGGCCATACCTTTTGGTATAAAAATCATTTTTTTGTTTTCCCCAGAAAGTTTTAGCTTAAAATATTCCCCAAATGACCCGCTATTTGGCCTCAGGTCTACGACTACATCCAAGACTTCTCCCTTGATTACCCGTACCAGTTTAGATTGCGCATGTTCGCCTTTTTGAAAATGCAATCCCCTAAGTGCACCAAACTTGGATATAGATTCATTGGTTTGAAGAAAATCGATTTTCACTCCAAGTGCAGAATCAAATTCTCGCTTTTTATAAGATTCAAAAAAAAGCCCCCTATCGTCGACAAATGTTTTTGGTTCAATAACAAAACAACCTTTTAGAAATGTTTCCTGAGTTTTCACAAAGAGAAAATAATTGATTAATTCTTCATTTAAGAGTCAGGAGATATTTTCCATAACCACTTTTAAGTAAAGGTTGAGCTAAAAGATGAAGTTGTTCTTTAGAAATATAACCCATACTATAGGCCACTTCCTCAATAGCCCCAACTTTTAGGCCCTGTCTCTCTTGGATAACTTCGACTAGTTGGGATGCCTGCATTAATGATCCAAAGGTTCCGGTGTCCAACCAAGCTGTACCACGGTCTAAAATACTAACTTGCAACTTTCCCATTTCAAGATAGGCCCGATTGATATCTGTTATTTCTAGTTCACCCCTTTTGCTGGGTTTAATATTCTTCGCGATTTTAACTACCGAATTATCATAGAAATAAATACCGGGAACGGCGTAATTGGATTTTGGCATTTTGGGTTTTTCCTCTATTGATATCACTTTTCCCGAAGCATTGAACTCAACAACACCATATCTTTCAGGATCCTGAACATGATAACCATAAATTACTCCCCCGTTCGGATCATTATTTGATTGCAGTAAATCGGAAAGTCCAGAACCATAAAAAATATTATCGCCTAAAATTAGGGCTACCTTGTCATTTCCAATGAATGATTCCCCAATTATAAAAGCCTCAGCCAATCCCTTGGGACTTTCCTGTACAGCATAACGAAAACTACATCCTAATTGTGACCCATCTCCCAAAAGCATCTTAAACAATTTGGAATCTTGGGGGGTAGTTATAATTAGAATTTCTCTAATCCCCGATGACATTAAAGTTGCCAGTGGGTAATAGATCATAGGTTTGTCATATACTGGCATTAATTGTTTGCTCACCACAATAGTAATGGGATGCAAACGGGTGCCCGAACCTCCTGCCAATATGATTCCTTTCATATATTATTATATTTTATAAATTAGGCTTTAAGTCTCTATGCCAGCTCATCCCTCAACTAATCTACTATGCCTAATTATACATTTTTTGATAATATTTCCTGTACTGGCCTGAGGTAACTTGGCGTAACCAATCCCCGTTCTGTAAATACCAGTCAATAGTTCGTGAGAGACCTTCTTCGAAGGTAACAGAAGGTTTCCAGCCGAGTTCTTTATTAATTTTGCTAGCATCAATAGCATATCTCAAGTCATGTCCTGGTCTGTCTTTCACGTAGGTAATTAATTCTCGAGAGGTACCCGCAGTTCGCCCAAGCTTATCATCCATTAAACTGCAAAGCAATTTCACTAAATCTATGTTCTGCCATTCATTAAAGCCCCCTATATTATAAGTTTCGTGGTTTTTTCCTTTGTGGTAAACCAAATCAATAGCGGCAGCATGATCTTCAACAAAAAGCCAGTCACGAGTGTACTTGCCATCTCCATAAACGGGTAATGGTTTGTTTTCAATTATGTTATTTATGAATAATGGAATCAATTTTTCTGGAAAATGATTGGGGCCATAGTTATTGGAACAATTCGTTATTACATAAGGAAGTCCATAAGTTTCGCCATATGCCCTTACAAAATGATCTGAGCTCGCCTTAGAGGCCGAATAAGGGGAATTTGGGGCATAGGGAGTGGTTTCGGTAAATAGGCCTTCTGCCCCAAGTGAACCATACACCTCATCCGTACTAATATGATAAAATCGTTTGTTCGAATTATTCTTTATCCAAGAGTCCCTTGCAGCATTTAATAGATTTACTGTGCCCAAGATATTGGTGTGAACAAAGGCCAACGGGTTTTTTATAGACCTGTCTACATGAGATTCAGCTGCCAAATGTATTACGCCATCAAAAGAATACTTTTTGAATATTTCAGTTATAAGACTTTCGTTTGTAATATCCCCTTTAAGAAAAGTGTAGTTTTCTTTCTTTTCCACATCCCTTAAGTTTTCTAAGTTTCCAGCATATGTAAGGGCATCAATATTATAAATATGGTAATCCTTATATAAATTTGCGAACCTGCGAACAACGTGAGATCCAATAAATCCTGCACCACCAGTTATTAGAATATTCTTTTTATTATTGCTCATAGTAATTGACTTTACTAAGTGAGGTCTTTGGCTTTCCGATTGAAATACAACAAAATTGACCATAAAAAGAATGCACCAATAAAAATTGTTGGAAACAATACAATGTTTTTTCCCAAAATTGATTTTTTAACCTGCTGGGGTCTTCCCAAATTAAGTATCCTAATTGATGTTTGCTTTTCGTATACCTGTAATTTACTTAGCTCAATATCCTTTATCAATTTGTCTTTTAAAATGAGTAATTCTCCGACTTCCGATTTTTCTTCCGTACCAAAAACGATTCTGTCTGGACCTACATTGCTCAGATCTGAAGCCATTTTTTTCGATACACTTTCGACCAGACCATCTATTTGCGCTATTAATTTCTGATTTTGGGTGATTCTTTCCTTGGCATTTTCAGTATAGATTTTTGATAAGTCATTAAAATATACATTGGACTCAATATATTTGATCAACTGTTCTACAAAGTTGTTTTCTTTTTGAGATTGCCTATAATAGAAAGTAATTCTGTGATTTAAAGTACTCTTATGAAGTATTTCTGATTTTACAACCTCAGTAACAAACTCGTCAGTTTTGAATTTTTCTAGAAGCTCAAGATACTTGATGTCATTCTCAAAATTAGCTCTATTATCCTCTTCCTCTATTGGTTCAATTGTTATTTCGAAACCTTCAATCTGATCAAGATCAACACCCAAAGTTTCAAAAAAACGCTTGTTCTTTGAGGCTATATTCGCCTGAATTTCATTGACCACATCATACAAATAATCAGTGCTTTCGGCACTTGGTTTTACTATTATTTCCGTTTTCATGCGTTTGGGTACCATTTTGTTAAGTCCGTACCCAATTCCCCCACCTAACAAAATGAGGCCAATTAAAATAAATGCGTTTTTTTTGAGAAATAAAAAAAGTCTTAAGAAAGACCTGAAGAGTCTATTGAATACCCTTTTTATCATCTGGAGCAATTGTCCCAAATCTATTTCATCGGGATTTTTTGGTTCACTTATATTCTGGCTATCGGTCATATTAAATTTTTGAATCAAAAATTTGTTTTAGAATTTTATCGGTAATTAAGTATGTTGGCTTCACACCTGTGGTGCCTAGTCCTCCAGAGGCTAGAGTGCTTCCTGTTTCAAGAGGGTTGTCAGAAGCATAATAAGCGTAACGAACTTTAACATCTTCACGAATACTCTTTCGTATTTTGGAAGCGGATTGTATCGCTTTTTGATAATGTACGCCCTCCATTTCCAACCCTATCACATTCCAGGTCGATTGATGAAAGAATTTCAAAATATCCTTATTCTGAAGCGACGTGCCCAATACAGAAACCATTGTACCCTCAAACACACGCAGACCTTGACCGGCAAAATCTTCAGCAGACAATTCATTTTTAAAGGGATAATTGTCAGCGGTACCTTCAAAAATATGGGCAGATGGTATCATAATATCCCCTTTACCGCCTTCCAATATGCCTGCTTTGCCCATTATTGATATTGACGCTACGTTCAAATAAATATCTTTCTTTTTCTTGGCCTTGAAAGGTTTCAAAAACTCATCTATGGTCTCGTAGGCCTGCTCGCCAAAAGCATAGTCCATCACAAATATAACAGGTTTTTGGTCATTCTGAATTTCTGGGGAAAGTTCATGGCAGCAAGCGTCTTTACCAAGTTTTGCCAAATCAAATAATTGAACGTCAATATTGGTTCCTGAAATATCATCAATCGCGATCATTCCATTTTTCTTTGCCGCTGAAACAACCTTATTACGTAAAGTAACGTTTGAAGGGGAACTTAAGGCCTCGAAAATATCAAGCTTATTGCTACTGGGAAATTCCTTTTTAAGGGCTTTCAGAGCGAAAAGGGAATTCATTACGCTGTGCATATTGGCACTTATGATATGAATGGGCCTTTTCAGCAGGTCGTTTTTGGCCAAAACCTCTTTAATAGAATTTGCCCATCGTTCCCCATGAATATGATGCCCTAATCGCTCACGTAGAACAGCACTGAAAGTTATGGCCCGTTTTTCACCTGTAACTTCCTCTTCTACGGCCAATTTGCCCAACCAATAAATTACCTTTAAAAATCTTTCTGGATTGTTTTTAGTGGCAAACTTTTCATAAACCAACATTATCTCCTCAAAAGATCTCCCCAAGATATTGGCTGTATGAATCAACGCAACTTCTTTCTCCGCTTGGGAAAGTTTGGCCTTTTTCACCGCGGACTCCAATTTACCCCAATCTCGAATGGTTTTATTGGTATCCTCTATCAGCACCTTTTTACTGATTTTTTGGGATTCGATGAAAAGGAATGTCAGGTGAGTAAGAATATCATAGATATCTGAACGCCCTCGCGTAATTTCAATATTCATCTGTTCATCATCAATACGATAACAGTTTCGTCTTCTCTTTGGTGGAATTATTGGCTTAAAATGGGATTTTCCATATCCTTCATCAGAAGTTAGGTTAATATATTTGCACTGCTCAATACCCTCGGGAAGTCGCTCCAGCACATAAATCAATCCACTAAGCTCGGCCTTCTCCTCTCCAATTGAACCATATATTTCTGGGCGAAGTTGCAGAAGGGCATTTTTAATAGATTCTCCGGAAACACCCGTTGGTTTATAAAAGCCCCTATTGAACAAATGCCGCATTGTAATGTACAAGCGTTCAATCGCATTGGTGGACTCCTGTGCGCGGGTTGTGGAAGTAGTTTTGCCCATTGATATTTATTCCTACAAAATTACGACTATTATTCTTGATTCTGAAAATGCAACAACTGATCAGCCAGATTGCGGTCATTGGCCAATCGCTGCACTTTGTTTTGCCCTCCTAGCCTACCGATCGATTTCATGTACTCCCTAAATCCCCCTTCTTTTATTCTAGTGATTTTTAATGTTTGGAGCACCTTCCCTGCAATAAGATCATAGTAATAGCTATTCTGCTCTTGTAGGGAAAGATCCAGGATTTCAATGAATTTTTTCATGTCTGTAGGTGCCTTTTCAAATTCAATCAACCATTCATGATAAGGTAACTCAGTGGTAGAAGGATTTATTTGTGGTGCCACTGAAAATTCATTTACCCTAGCATCGGTCTGCATTATTGCTTTTTGCATTGCTTCTTCAACTTCTTTCGCAATCACGTGCTCCCCAAAGGCCGAGATAAAATGTTTTATTCTTCCGGACACTATTATTTTAAAGGGGTTGACAGAAATAAACTGAACGGTATCTCCCAGGTTGTACGCCCATAATCCGGCATTGGTAGAGATAATCATCACATAGTTAACCCCTAGTTCAACCTTCTTTAGGGTTAAGCGTTCGTAATTATCTTTGAAAAAATCATCAGCTTTAACAAACTCATAAAAAATACCGGAATCCAAAAGAAGCAACATTCCTTTTTCTTTCTGGGAATTTTGGTAAGCAAAAAAGCCCTCACTTGCTGGGAAAAGTTCTATACTGTCTACTTTCTTTCCTATTAGATGTTCAAATTTCTGTCGATATGGCTCGTAATTAACCCCTCCATAAATGAACAAATTAAAATTTGGAAATAAATCACCTACTTTCTTGCTGGTCTTTAATTGAAGTTTTTCAAAATACATTTGTACCCAAGAAGGTATTCCAGCAATTACCGACATATTTTCTTCTTTGGTTTCTTCAACTATGGCATTCACTTTGGTTTCCCAATCCTCTATACAATTTGTTTCCCAACTAGGCATTCGGTTTTTCTGAAGATAGTTAGGCACATAATGGGCAGATATACCTGATAAGCGACCTATCTTAATCCCATTTTTCTCCTGCATTTCAGGGCTTCCTTGTAAAAAAATCATTTTGCCGTTGACAAATTCACTATTTCCAGTTTCCTGAATATAATTCAATATTGCGTCGCGTGATGCAGCTACTTGATATTTGATGGACTCCCTTGTGATCGGGATGTATTTCACCCCAGAGGTAGTTCCCGAAGTTTTAGCAAAATAAAGAGGTTTACCTGGCCATAAAACATCTTTCCTGCCTTCCTTGATTTTTTCAACATAGCCCCTAAGGGACTCATAATCCCTTATGGGGACATTATGTATAAAATCGCTATGGGATTTAATGTTCTTAAAATCATGATCCTTGCCGAATTCGGTATTTGATGCTTTTTGAATAAGTTCCGAAAAAACCCTTTCTTGAGTTGTTATTGGATCATATATCCAAACATTGTTTTTTTTAGCAATAGTATTCGCAAAGATTTTGGCGGCAAAGGATTTTAAAGTCATCGCTCCTATTTAAAATCAATAAAATCGGAAGGATTAACGGGCGCACCGTCGTCCCAAAGCTCAAAGTGAAGGTGTGGTCCCGTTGTCAATTCTCCTGTATTTCCAACAGATGCAATAACTTCACCGGCCCTCACTACATCTCCCTGCGCCTTGCTCAAGGAACCATTATGCTTATAAACACTTAGCATGCCCCCGCTATGCTCCAAGAGAATAACATATCCCGTATCTGACGTCCATTCGGAGAAAATTACCACTCCATCGGCAACCGCTTTTACCGGCGTATCGATTGGCGCAACAATGTCCACTGCATAATGCTTTTTGTTGGAATCGTACACTTGCGTAATGGTGCCACTTATTGGCGGGAATAGCACAATCCCTCCTTTATCTGTATTTCTTTCAAAAAGATTGTACTTATCCTCTAGGGCGACCTCGGCACGAAGAATGGAATCTTCCTTAATGGGCGTTAGGTTAATGGTCGAAGGGTCTAATTTAAATTGTTCGAACAAGGAGTCCCGATGAACCTGGTTATTCTCGATATCCCCCCTAAGTACCATTCGAATATTTTCCAAATAATGATTGGTATAATTTAAAATCCTAACTAGGGAATCGGTTTTATACGTTAGCTCTGTGGCTTGTTTTTTTAATTTTGTTGACGAATACCCAGGTATATATTCCCTAAGCGGGGTAAATGCAATCAAGAGGATGGTAAGACCGATTAGTCCTATAATAAAAAGCGTGCCCGTCACAAATACGTTCAACCTGCTTAATTTAAAGGAAATCTTCTCCTCAAAGGTACTTTCGTTGAGTATCACCAAACGATACTTATGCAAAAGTTTCCTTTTGATTTCCTTTCGTTTTTTAACCTTTTTAGCCATACATGGCAAAGATAAGGATGGTTTTGTATTTTGAGTCCGTTCAATAAAGTTTTATGCCTTGATGGAAAATATAACGCCTATAACCTGTACGAAAGAATCATGATTTTTGTTTAAAGCAATTAAAAAGGCAGATTGGCGTTAATATTACGGGTAGCCTAAGAGATTTTTACTACATTTGTTATCCATTAAATCATAAACTATGACAGTCTTACATACATTTTTGGCAATTGGCCCATGGCAAATCGCGATAGTTGTCTTGGTGGTTCTTCTTTTATTCGGAGGAAAGAAAATACCAGAACTTATGCGCGGCCTTGGAAGCGGGATCAAGGAATTTAAAGATGCCTCAAAAGAAGAGGAAAAACCTGAGGAAAAAAAGAATTAACAATACAGTTTTTGTTATAGAAGAGGCCCGCATATGCGGGCCTCTTCTATTTTGGGCAATCAGTATCAGAACCCCTGATGCCATTGTGTTTTTTAGAGAATTCATGCTAAGTAAAGGGGCATCATTTGGCATTGTTCCCGTAACACTTTTAAAATCAGTACATACACGACAAAAAAGCTTGGTTTCACAACAAAAAATATTCTACCCGCATTATAACGGGTATTTTCGACGTTTAAAACAATACAGTGTTAGTCAAGTGAGCCTTGACAATTGTTAAGGCCCATTGCCACTATGTGCCGATTAGCATTACAACCATGAAAAAACGTTCGATCCTTTACACTATATTTTTACTAATATCCATCACTATTCCGAAAAGTTACGGGGCAGGTAATCCTATAGGGGACTCCGATAATCCGATTGCCCTTAATCCTGGGAATTCAATAATTGGAGCCAATTCCAACAAGGATTCGGAATATAGCAAGTTTCAAATTGCTGCGAAAAACAAAGATATCCTATATCGCAAAATTAATGGCATAAGAAGTTCCGCCGAAGGCTATTATGCAATTTCCGGGGTGTTTGGAAACCAGGAAAATGCGAACAAGGCTATTGGGAAATTACGTAACAAAGGTTTTGATGCAAACTTTCTAACAAATCCAAAGGACAAACTTCATTATGTTTATTTAAGACATAGTGCAGATTGGAGAAACATTGTTGCTTCTTGTTCCACAAAATTCAATGGTAAATACCCGAATGCGGTTTGGATATTATTTTTGGAAGGCACCAAGAGCATAACCAAAAATGTGGAAGACATGTCGATTCCTCTTAAGCAAAAAGCCTCAGACAGGCCAATTCCTAATAGGAACGACTCATTGGTGTCTTATGCAAAGAAAAATAAAATCGCCACAAGGGCTATATCTGAGCTTGGAGATGTATCTGCCGGTTATTACATAATTACCGGCGTATTTAGTGATGATAAAAACGCGCAGAGCGAGGTCAAGAAATTAAAAAGAAAAGGCTTTGGCTCCGAAATCATCATTAACCCTACCAACCAAATCAACTACGTCTATTTAAAAAAATATGATGATTGGCGCATTGCCGTTGATGCCTGTGTTTCGAAATTTAATGGCACATACACGAAAGATGTTTGGGTCTTGGACGCAAGTGAGAGTAGGGTTTCTGTTGACAATAATGAAAATTTCAAAAGTGATTCTAAAATAGTTCCTACTCAAGAAATCCCAATGAACAGCGATTTGGATGCAAAGGATACCGTTTTGGCAGTTGAAGATGTTACCTATGATATGCTTAGTGATGTCAATAATACCGGTGCTGAAAATTATATTGCTGCTGGTAATCCGAATAAAAGCAAGTTGATTCAAAAGGCCGATCATTATTTTGGTAAAATGTGGTACGCAGAAGCTGCCGAATTGTATGAGGAGGCTTTAGAAAAAGATGAGAATAATTACTCTTTTGAGGTTATTCAAAAAGCTGGGGATGCCCACTATTTTAATACAAATATGGAAAAGGCTTTGTATTGGTACGATATTCTCTATAACAAATATGGAAAGGATATGTCAGCCGACAATATCTTTAAATACGCACATTCACTAAAAGGAACAGGAAAATATGCGCGAGCAAAACGATTGATGCGTTTATACAATCGTAAAATGAGGAGTGGTGAAGTTGATGGAAACGGAGATATTGAAAATAATCCTACACCCAATGAAGTTGTCTTGGACAGAATATTGGGGACCGAAAAAAACTTCGACATAAAGAATATGGCGGTCAATACAAAATATTCCGATTTCGCGCCTATGTTCTTGGATTCAAATCAGATAGTTTTTGCTTCCGCAAAGGATTCTTCCATTTTTAATACCAGAAGGTATAAATGGAACGAGCAGCCATATTTGGATCTTTATGTAGCCAAAATGAATGAAGAATCTCAGGACTTGAAAGATGCCGTTAAATTCTCCAAAAAAATCAATACCAAATATCATGAGGCAGCGGTCACGTTTTCACCTGATAATAGCACTATGTATTTTACGAGGAACAACTTTGGCAAGAAGTTAAAAAGAGATAAGAAAGGCGTAAACCATCTTAAAATATATATGTCACAAAAAGTAAATGGAGAATGGACAGAGGCTGTTGAAGTTCCGTTTGATAGTGATAATTATTCTACGGGTCACCCTGCATTAAGTCCCGATGGCAAAAAACTCTATTTTGTATCTGACATGCCCGGTAGTATTGGGGAAACAGACATTTTTGTAGTAGATGTATTAGCCCCTGGCCGTTTTTCTGAACCCAGAAACCTAGGCCCCAGCATTAATACAGAAAGAAAAGAAATGTTCCCCTTTATCAATGGTAAAAAACTTTATTTTTCTTCTGATGGCCACACAGGTCTCGGTGGGTTGGACGTATATGAGGTCGCTTACGATGAAACCGGATTTAAGGAAGTGATCAATGTGGGCCAACCGGTCAACAGCAAAAAAGATGATTTTAGTTATATAGTCAATGAAAAGACACAAAAAGGATTTTTTGCATCCAATAGGGCAGGTGGTAAGGGAGATGATGATATTTATTCATTTAAAAGATTGGTGCTAGAGGAATTGCCAATGAACAAAAATGCAATTACTGGAGTGGTTACCGAGCTAATTACTGGAAATATTATGCCCAGGGCACTTGTGCAATTGTTGGATGAAAATAACATTAAATTGAAGGAGGTTGTGGCCGAAGACGACGGAAGTTTTGTTTTTGAAGATTTGGACGACAACACAAAATATACCATAAAGACAACCTATGACAAGTTCTTTGATGCAGAAAATCAAGTTACGACCACCTCTAACGACACAATAAATGTGAATGTCTCAATGAAACGTCTACAAGAAATGATTGCTATTGAAGATGGTATCAAGAAACTTAAGACCGAAATGATTCATTTCGATTTTGACCGATACAACATACGGCCGGATGCCTCCAAAGAACTCGATAAGCTGGTGAAAGTAATGAATGAGTACCCCGATATGGTGATCAAAATTGAATCACATACCGATTCCAGAGGCAAAAAGATCTACAACCGATATTTATCCAATAGTAGGGCCAAAGCTACCAGGGATTATATAATATCCCGCGGCATTTCAGCGGACAGAATTGAAAGTGCCATTGGCTATGGAGAAGATCGACTGCTCAATGAATGCGATGGAAGCGTTGTATGCACAGAGCAAAAACATTACTTAAACCGAAGATCAGAATTTATAATTGTTAAAATGTAAGGTCTTATCAATACCCCTTTAGAACAAAAACCGCCATTCCTTGTGAATGGCGGTTTTTTGCTCGTTTACAGCAACTCGCCCATTTACGTGCCGTCAGCTCTATAATGTTCGTTCCATAATCCAATTTCACAACGCTCGCATGCGATTATGCAACAATCTCTTTTTAAAAAATACCTAAATGGTTAGTTTTCAGTTATATAATAACTAAACAAATTGAAATTAAATAATATGAAAACCACCCTGCTTATCAAAGAAATCTACTTGGAAGCCTTCAGGAATCTAGGTCATTATATCATTAAAAGCTATTTTAAAGCATTTTCTTGGTTCTGTTTCGCAAGTATCCTAATTGTGCTATATGCGTTCCTTTTTAGGGTCTCTACAGGCTTTGCTTTTGACTGAGGACATTTTATACCGACCTAAACAAATGAAGTGCCCTGATAATCATCAAGATTCTTTTTGATTTTCTTCGGGATTTAGCAGTCCTGATTGTTAAACTGAATTATTTAAATCTCAAAAGAAATGCCCCTAAATGACGATCTAGGGGCATTTTCAAATATGTGGACAAAGTGCTGGACTTTAAACTTTACTTTTGCCCTTGATATCAAAGCGAACCGTTTTCAATATGGCTTCCAGTTCAAACATATTGTCTCTTTTCTCGGTTGACGGCGCAAAAATAAAGCCCTCTAAAACCATTAAACGATTTTTTTCCGGGTCTTTAATAATATAGGTTAAAAATGATCCGGCCATTGGGAAGTTCTTAATATCCCAAATACCTCTTACTTCAATCGCCTCTTTTCCATCAATCTCAGCTGGATAAATAGAAGGCGAAAAAGCGGGTTCCGTACGCATATAGGTAATCTTGCCTTCGACATCCGGCCCGGGAATGTATTTTTCACCTATAGAATCTCTCATTCCCACAATATCGCGTACAAGTGTTGAATCGTTCTCTATGGTGTTCATTGGGACCGTATATGCAACAATATTCATATTCCCTTTTAATACTTCCCTTGCAATCCATACAAAATTATCAACCTGTTTGTCTACCCTATAAACAGAAGGCAAATTCATGCTAATCCCAAATTTATCCTCCAAGACTTTTTCCTTGTTCAGCGATATTAGGAATCTCTTTTGGGCTTCCCCTATTTCCAAATTCTTGAAAGCTGCAACAATCTCATTTGATTTGGCATCTAAGTTTTCTATAATCTCATCTTCGGTTCTGCCCTTTATTACGCCTACCTTTTGTGGCGCGGCATACATGTCGTTTTTTATATGGGCTACGTTCACTGAATCCTTTTGTACGTAGAGAATTGAACGTGTATACTTAAGGGAGCCTGAAAATATTTTATAAGGAATCTGATTGATGGTAAATAGAGGCTCGTCAAAAGTGAGTCCCGGGACAGGGGCAGCAAAATATTCGCGGATTTTGTCTCCGACTTTTCCTTGCCACAGTTCATTATCAATTACAACTGTCAAAGAATTTATGGCCCCAATGGAATTACTTTTGTAGTCTTCTTTTTTTCCGTCCTTACAAGATATTATTACTACAAGAAGCAGTAATGCGACAGTTCCTAAGTATTTCATAAGTGTTTTTGGTTTACGATGAACAATTGCACAATTTTAATTTTGTGCCCGGTTGAAGCTTACTACCACTAATACCGTTCCATTCTCGTAAATTTTCTACACTAATTCCAGGATATTTTTTTGAAATCGTCCAAAGAGAGTCGCCACTCTGTACGGTATGCACTTTTGAGCCAGAAGGAATCGTCTTTTCATTACTTGTTGAATTCGCGCTTTCAGTAGCGGTCATAACCTTGGGGCCTCTATTTCTAGGGTATATTGTTAACCTTTGTCCCACTCGAAGATCGTTGCTCCGAAGTCCGTTCCATTGTTTAATTTGGCTAACTCCGACCCCGTACCTTGCAGCTATCCTTCCCAAAAAATCCCCACTTCTTACCTTATATCTAATGCGGTCTTCCTCGGCCTGTTTTACCAACTGAGGTAACGGACTTTCCTTGCTTTCCAATTCCTTTTTGACGTGTGCATAAATCTGAATTTCATTTGCCACGAATTTTCCAAGTGCCTCGTGGGGAAGTCTTAAGGAATAGTCCTTTCCTTCAATAAAAGGTATCACATTCAGTTTGTAAGCTGGGTTTAAAATCTGTAAGTCTTCAACACTAATATCAACCAATTCTGATATTTGGTCGAATGTTATCATGCTTTTTACATGGACCGTATCAGTTTCAAAGTAAGGACGATCTATTTTTCTGCCTTTCAAACCATGTTCCTCGGCATATTCAAAGAGGTACATAGTGGCCAAAAATGCCGGTACGTAACCAGCTGTTTCACGCGGAAGATTACGCCGAATATTCCAATAATTTTTATATCCGCCTGATCTTCTTATCGCTTTGTTCACGTTTCCGGGGCCCGAATTATAAGCCGCCAAGGCCAAGTCCCAATCATCAAAAATATTATAGAGTTTCGCTAAATATTTGCATGCAGCCTCCGTAGCTTTAATGGGGTCGCTTCTTTCATCAACATAACTGCTGACATCCAAATTATACATTTTGCCAGTACCGTACATAAACTGCCAAAGTCCGGTTGCCCCCACCCTAGATCGTGCCTTTGGATTCAAAGCCGATTCAACAATTGAGAGATATTTCATCTCCAAGGGAATATCGTGGTTGTCTAATTGCTGTTCAAACAATGGGAAATAGAATTGGCTTATTGTAAGCATTCGCTCCATAAGACCCCTTTTGCGGGTCAGAAAGGACTTTATCACATTTTCCAAAGAAGGATTGTAAACCACATTGAAAGGTGTCTTTTGGTTCAATTTCTCCAATCTTGCCTTTAGACTATCTACCGGAAGATCATAAACATAGACCTCGGCCTCAGTACCTTCGGGAGTTTCTTCCATATCTGAACTCAGGACTTCCTCATACATCTCGTCGAACAGGGCTGCACTTTCATAAAGTTCCTTCATCCATAGACTATCATATTTGGCAGCTTCCGGGTGATCTCTCAAATTGTATTTGCTTTTTCCACTCCCTTTCACAAATACCAATGGATTATCCTCTAAGCTTGATTCCGCATCCATTAAATCCATCTGTTCCACACCTTCCAAATCCATTGCCAACGTATCGGCAATGACTTTTACATTTTTTGCGTCCTGAACCTGTTTGGCAACAGCTTCTTGGGATTGCAAGAAGTTGGAGACGATAAGAAGTAGGATAAATCCTAAAAAGCCTATTCTTTTTGACATCATCGATTATACAATTTAAATCGGGAATTAACGAAAATCGTACTTTTTTCGCAAACAATAAAATTTTGGAACGTTAAATGGCTCCTCCCCGTTTATCGATAACGCCTTTATCACCCTATTATTGCAGCGATTCCTGGCAGAGTTTTACCTTCAAGGCTTTCTAACATGGCGCCTCCTCCGGTTGAAACATAGCTAACCTTATCCTCGAACCCAAATTGCTTTACAGCCGCAACGGAATCACCACCGCCAACCAGCGAAAATGCTCCATTTTGAGTGGCTTCATCTATATAATTACCAACAGATATGGTTCCTTTGGCAAAGTTTTCCATTTCAAATACACCAACCGGTCCGTTCCAAAGAATGGTCTTCGATTTTAGTATTATTTCCTTGAAATTCTCAAGCGTTTTGGGTCCTGCATCCAACCCTTGCCAGCCATCCGGAATATTATACACATCTATTACTTGTGTCTTGGCATCGTTTGAAAAACTGTCCGCCGCAATGACATCGACAGGAATATGAACGGAAACACCCTTTGCTTCGGCTTTTTTGAGTATTTCTAGGGCCAGTTCCATTTTATCGTCCTCACAGATAGAATCCCCTACTTTACCACCTTTTGCCTTAACGAATGTAAAAGTCATGCCTCCACCAATTATAAGATGGTCGACCTTGCCGAGGATGTTTTCAATAATTGTTATTTTGGAAGATACCTTTGCGCCCCCTAAGATAGCCAATACCGGTTTTTCACCTGTTCGCATTACTTTTTCAATGGCTTCAATTTCTTTTGCCATTAAAAACCCAAAGCATTTATTATCCGGAAAAAATTCGGCAACTATGGTTGTTGAGGCATGCGCCCTATGTGCGGTTCCGAAAGCATCATTTACATATATGTCGCCTAATTTCGCAAGTTGCTCGGCAAATTTTCTATCTCCCTTTTCCTCTTCGGCGTGAAAACGAAGGTTCTCAAGCAATAAAATTTCACCAGGCTTAAGATTCGCGGCTGCATCTTCGGCAATTTTGCCAACGCAATTGGGAGCAAACTTCACTACAACGCCCATAACTTTTGAAATGGTCTCACAAATATGTTTTAATGATAAGTCGGCATTGGCCTTACCATCGGGCCTCCCCAAATGGCTCATTAAGATGGCGCTCCCCCCATCTTCCAATACTTTGATTAGGGTAGGTTTTGCGGCCTCGATCCTATTTGCATCGGTTACATTAAAATCAGCATCCAAGGGAACATTGAAATCCACACGGATCAATGCTTTTTTATTGTCAAAATTAAAATCGTTTATCGTTTTCATACAAAGGCTTTTTTAAGAAGTTCAAATGTAGATATTTCTGATAACGGGATGAAGTGCAGTAAGTTTTTATTTAGGTAAATTTTGTTATTCTCTTCTGGCATGAACACAATCGCGGAGTTATCGACCAATAGATCAAAAGTTCTATCTTTGGACAGTGTTGTTCAATCAGATTCTAGGGCATTCCCATATTAAAAATCATTTGGTGTCAAGTGCAGATGCCGGAAGGATTCCGCATGCCCAAATGTTTGTGGGGCCTGAAGGAACGGGAACTTTGGCAATGGCCTTGGCATATGCGCAATACATTGTATGCGAAAACAGCCATGGGGAAAATCCTGAAGATAGTACGGCCTGTAACATCAAGTTCGGAAATCTTTCCCATCCAGACCTTCATTTTGCTTATCCCGTGGCCAATTCTGATAAAATAAAAAGCCATGCGGTAAGCGACCATTATATGAAAGAATGGCGGCAATTCGTAAAAGAGCAACCCTATGGGAACTTGTTTGATTGGTACAGGTTGATCGGAATCGATAATAAGCAAGGCCAAATTGGAGTGGATGAAGCTCAAGATATTGTTAAAAAACTATCCCTAAAGTCCTATGAAGGAGGTTATAAGGTAATGCTTATCTGGATGGCCGAAAAAATGAATACGAGTGCTTCCAACAAGCTTCTAAAATTGATCGAAGAACCCCCGGCCAAGACCATTTTTATTTTGATTGCGGAGGAAGAGGAGCTTATACTGCAAACCATACGTTCCCGCTGTCAAGTACTTCATTTTCCGCTTTTGGCGGAAGAAACTATTGCGAATGGGCTGATTGACAAAGGGTTACCAAGAGAAGAAGCTTTAAGATTGGCACATCAAGCCGACGGTAATTTTAATAAGGCATTGGACTTAATGAACAGTGATTCCGAGGATCTGGTGTTCGAAAAATGGTTTGTTCAATGGGTCAGAAGTGCTTTCAAGGCAAAAGGAAACCGGGCCGCAATCCATGATTTGATCCAGTGGAGTGAAGAGGTGGCCAAGACGGGAAGGGAAACCCAGAAAAAATTTTTACACTATTGTCTTATGGTCATGAGACAGGCATTAATGATCAATTATAACGTGAAGGAACTGGCCTATTTGCAAATTCAGGTAGAAGGTTTTCAGCTTGAAAAGTTTGCCCCCTTTGTAAATGAAAACAATGTTTTGCCTATTGTAAAGGAATTGGAGGAAGCCATGTACCATATAGAACGTAATGGCAATTCTAAACTGATCCTTACCGACCTCTCCATAAAACTAACGAGACTCCTACACAAAAAGGCCTCATAAAACTAAAAACATGGAAATTCTATTGAAAAACTCCACGGAAATTTTATTGCTGATTTTTTTGATCATTACCTTTCTACAAAGTGGTATCGATAAAATTCTTGATTGGAAAAATAATCTGTCGTGGCTTAAAGGACATTTCGCCCACACTGCGTTAAAAAAACTAGTTCCTGCGCTTTTGGTAACCCTTCTTTTGGCCGAAGTGCTGGCGGGCACTTTGTGCACTATTGGGTTGTTCCAAATTATAGTGATGGGTAAAAGTATGATTGCCTTTTTTGGCGCAGTGGTGTCGTGCGCTGCCCTACTAATGTTGCTTTTTGGCCAACGTATGGCCAAGGATTATGAAGGTGCCAAAACCGTTGTAGTTTATTTTATACCTGCTATTTTGCTCGTATTCCTTCTACAACAATAATCAAAAAGGCCACAATTGTCTTAATATTGTGGCCTTTTTTAAGTTTAAGGGTTTATTGATAGGTATTTATTTCTTGTACTTGTCATTCAATATTTTAACTACGGCATCGGTTAGATCGTTGGTTTCTTTTCCATATAATACACTTCCCCCATCACCACCTCCAAGAATGTAAGTGTACCCATTCGCTTTACCGTATGCCTTGATTTCTCTTTTCACCTTGCTAACAATGCTGTCCATTTCAGTTTGACCGGAAGCCTGTAATTGCTGGTCTTCCATTTGTAATTGCTGTCCGATGAACTGACCCTTTTGTTGCATTATGCCGTATTCTTCTTGGGCTTTTTGCGGAGCCATCTTTTGCGCTTTTGCTTGGAAAGCTTGTGCTTCTATTTGAAAAGCCTGCGAAATGCTGTCCCGCTTCTTCGTCAAGGCTTCTGCCTTTGTCTTGAATTTCGCCTCTACCTCAATCTTTTCTTTGTACTCATCCATAAGACGTACATTGTCTACATAACCTATTTTTTGCTGCTCGCAAGATGTCATTATGAGTATTACCGCAACCCATGCCAGATTTTTCATTTACTGTTTGTTTAGTTTCTAAGACCTAAATTTTAATTGGCTAATTTTTAGCTGCGCAAAAGTAGCAAAGCTTTTTTAATAAAATGAATGTATTGCATTTTTTGTAAATCAATCGAGAATTATAAACATGGATTTTCAATTTTTCGTCCTAAACAGCATAATAGATAAAAACTATGGCGTTAAAATAAAAGCATAAGATATTATTATCAAAATTGGCCTGATTAAATCAAATCTGTTTTAGGAACTTCTTGCATTTGCAATCTTTGGCCATGCCACTATCCAAAGCACTGGAAAACGCCTTAAAATGCGTTTCAGCTCTTTTTAAGTATGTAAATAATAGAAGAGTACTCTTTAGAGCTAAAAGCACTTATATTCGATTTAAGTCCCGTCCAAAATCCTTTCAACATGTTATTTTTGCCAGAACGATATTTTTCCGACAATATCGAAACATAGAACGCGTCAAAAATCATGGGCTTTGTTGCAACCACTTCTAAACCAAACTTGGAAAACAACCTTTCAATAGATACGCGTGAAAAATGCCAAAGATGTCTTGGAACGTCATAGGCTGCCCAAAACTCTTCATAGAATTTCGCATCAAAAGACTTATAGTTGGGAACTGCAATCACAAGGGTTCCGTTATCTCCCAAAAAAGAAAGAATGTCCTTGATTTGCTTATCAAGATTTGGAAGGTGTTCCAGCACATGCCATAATGTTACAATCTCAAATTTGGAGTTTGGTAACGATTCCATATCCGGGACTAGTTCAATTCTCTTTTCACGCGCCCTCATCCTTGCCCCAAAATTAGGTTCTACTCCATTGATCTTCCATCCCTTATTTTTGGCGTAAAGTAAAAAATCGCCGGTCCCGGCACCTATATCAAGCAACGAGTTTTGACCTAAGGTGTATTTATTGATAAGCTTAATTTTCTTCCAAAGGCCAAACTTCTTTACGACTTGGTAAGTTTTATCCATGAGCGTCTTGGCAGAATCGGTATGCGAGATATACGAATTGCTTTCGTAATACTTCTCCAAATCTTTAGGCTCTGGATAGGTTACCAGCATGTCCATTTCGGAATCATATCGTAGTTCAAATTCTTCTTTTGAGACAGAATGGTCTATGGTTCTCAAATGTATATTCATGATTTGGGGAACAGATAAGGTGCACTGCAATATCAAATATATTAAAAAGCATTCTTTTTAAATCGAAGCCCCTTCAAAATAATACCCTCTAGCCAATTCATCCCTTTTAGGTAATTGCCGAGTTATTATACGTATTTCTGTGAAGTGTCCACGAGCCTTTGTAACTTGTAAAATTAGTTTGGATATCAAAATGTTCCACGTGGAACCCGCTTTTCCTATCTACCGAGATAAACCAACAATACACTGATATCTGAAGGGGAGACCCCACTAATCCTGGAAGCTTGCGAAATGGTAGCCGGTCTAATTACCTTGAGTTTTTCACGCGCTTCATAAGACAGGGACTTTAATTTTGCGTAATCAAATTCCTTAGGGATTTTGACGCCTTCCAATCGATGTAACTTATCCGCATTTGTCTTTTCCTTTGCTATATAGCCCGAATATTTAATTTCAACTTCTGCCTGTTCCAACACTTCCTTATCAATATCGTTTTCCGCAACATAATTGGAAACTGGTTCCAACTGTAACATGTGACCCATCGTTACATTGGGCCTAGAAAATACCTTGAACATTTTATCCGATTGGCTCACCAAAGCAGAATCAACACTGGCCAAAATTGGATTAATATCGTTCGGGAGCACACTTGTTTCCCTAAAGAAATTTACAAATGAAACCGACTTGTCCCTCTTCTTCTCCATTCGAATCAATCGATCCTCCTTGGCAAGACCAATTTGATACGCTTTTGGAGTAAGTCTAAGGTCGGCGTTATCCTGTCTTAACAAAGTTCTGTACTCTGCCCTGGATGTAAACATTCTATATGGTTCTTCGGTTCCCTTTGTGATAAGGTCGTCCACTAAAACCCCAATATAGGCCTCGTCCCTTTGCAAAATAAATGGCTCCTTTTCATTAATCTTTAAATGCGCATTGATGCCCGCCATTAACCCTTGGGAAGCGGCCTCTTCATAACCCGTAGTACCATTTATTTGTCCAGCGAAATACAGATTATCAATCAACTTGGTTTCCAAGGTATGCTTAAGTTGTGTGGGTGGAAAATAATCGTATTCAATAGCATAGCCCGGTCTGAAGAACTTAACTTTCTCAAAACCCACCACTGAGCGCAAAGCCATAAACTGAACGTCCTCTGGTAAAGAGGTTGAAAAACCGTTGACATAGACCTCCACGGTATTCCAGCCCTCTGGCTCTACAAAAAGTTGATGGCTATCCTTGTCAGCAAAGCGATTGATTTTATCCTCTATAGAAGGACAATACCTTGGTCCAATACTTTTAATTCTTCCATTGAACATCGGGGAACGGTCAAAACCTTCACGCAACAGATCGTGAACAATTTTGCTAGTGTGGCTCATGTGACAATCACGCTGACGCGACAAAACAGGAGTGTCCAAATAGGAAAATTTCTCGGGATGATCATCACCTGGCTGGACTATCATCCTAGAATAATCCAAAGAACGACCATCAACCCTGGGGGGTGTGCCTGTCTTCATGCGTCCGTTTTCAAATCCCAAACCAGTCAATTGCTCGGTTATTCCTTTAGAAGCCTTTTCTCCAGCCCTTCCTCCACCAAACTGCTTGTCGCCGATATGAATCAACCCATTGAGAAATGTGCCATTGGTCAATATTACAGCCCTACCCTTAATCTCAATCCCCAAAGACGTTCTAACCCCATCAACCTTGCCATTCCTAAAAAGTAGTTGGTTTACCATGTCTTGGTAAAAATCAACGTTCGGAGTGTTCTCCAAAGCCATTCTCCACTCCTCCGCAAAGCGCATTCTATCGTTCTGTGTACGCGGACTCCACATTGCGGGCACCTTTCGATTTATTCAACATTTTAAACTGGATTGCCGATTTATCCGAAACGATTCCGCTATAACCACCCAAAGCATCAATTTCACGAACAATTTGTCCTTTTGCAATACCGCCCATTGCAGGATTACAGGACATCTGACCAATTGTTTGAAGATTCATGGTGACCAATAAAGTTTTTGAACCCATATTCGCAGCAGCAGCAGCAGCCTCAGCACCGGCATGGCCACCACCAACTACAATAACATCATACCTATCTGTAAACATATCCTTTATTGTTCCACGTGGAACATTTTTATCTTCTCTTCTTCCTTGCTTCTCATGGCAGCCGAATCATTAAGCGACTTGTCCTTATACCCCAAAAAATGCAAAATCCCATGCGCCATAACCCGAAGGAGCTCTTGCTCCATATCAACCTCAAATTCATTTGCGTTCTCCTTGACCCTGTCAATGGAAATAAATATATCCCCGGACAAAATCCTATTCTCCGAATAGTCAAAAGAGATAATATCCGTATACGCGTCATGACTCAAATATTCTTGATTGATCCTTAACAGATACTCGTCATCGCAAAAGACATAATCGACCTGCCCAATAGAAGCATTTTCCGAATCTACTACCCTATTAAGCCAATCGACAAACAAGGCTTCATTGTCCAAGACAAATTCAGTCTCATAATTAAAGTCAATCATTGCCCTTAAAATACTCTTTCACCTTATTTTGATAATTTTGTCGCAAAGGTAGTGCTTGTCGATTTAAAATTTCAATTTCATTTCGATAATTCTCTAGTGCTGAGGGCCTGGTGGTAATGGGGACCTGAAAATCCTTTCTGTTCGTAGCACTTTCTCTCTCCTGTTTCTTTCCTTGTTTGAGAGCTGCGTTTTCCAGCTTCAATAAACCATACTGAATGTTAGTAATTTTTGAAAGGTTGCCTTTCGTAATCCCATTTTCAATTATATCGCGCTCAAAATCTTCCATTTGCTTAAGCAACTTCTGTCCGAGGCTTCTATCGCCTTCATTTATCAAGTCATTTAACTGCTCTTCCAATTGTTCCCGTAAAACTTGATGGCTTTTATAAATTTCGAAAAGTTCGTTCAACTCAGATTCGTTTGGTTCTCTATTCCCCTGGTTCACTGTACTACCAGATTGAATGCCATCGCCAGTTCCTCCCTTTGAATCCCCATCCTCACTACCATTACCAGTCGCCCCTCTCTGGCCTCCCTCCCCAGCCCTTTCCCTATTTTGTCCTTCTTTATCACCTTTTCCCATCTGGCCTTGTCCTTCTCCAGAACTTGGCTTTCCTTGTCCCGATTCACCCATGCCTTCCATTTTATCCTTAAGTTCACCTTGCCCCTTAATGATATCCGGCAATTGAAACCCCTCGCCCTTTCCTTTGCCTTTTCCCAATTGCATGTTCTGCTGCATATTGTCAAGAACGTTCGCCAAGAAATCAGCCAAGCTGTTTGAGGCATTTAAAACATACTTCTGATAAGATGTTCCTTGATACACCTGTCCTTCCGCAATACTTTCCAGAGCTTTATCAACGTTATAATACACCTCCGTAATCTGTTCATTTACAAACTCGGAAAGTTCCGCCCTTCGTAAAGAAAGCGAAAAAAGGCTGTCATCTACATGCTCAAAAAGCATCCTTAATTCTTGTTGTCCTTTAACACTGTTCGAAAATTGAGAAACTTCAACATCCGCCTTTTCCCACTCATCAAACAACTTCTCCTGTTTAAAAGAGAAAATCACGAGATTATCTAGAATCTGTCGAAGCGTTTCGGCATCTTCAGCTATCGAGGCCTCCCCAGCACTCGATGTAGAAGATGCGCCAAGCTTTTTACTTAGGCCCATCATTTTCTCGGCCGCCGATTTCTGCTTTCCTTTCGCCTTTTCACCACTTTTTTGACGTTCTACAGACGTTAAAGACTGATCCTCGCCCTGATGTTTTCCAAGCTCCTCTAGTGCATCTTCTTGATCGATTTCTATACTTTCGGTTTCGGTTTCCTTAACATCCAAATTCACGGGTTTTTTCAGATCCTCATTGTCCCTTTTTAACTCCCTAATTTCTTCTGCCAATATTTTGAACTGTTCGTTCAACTTTTCCTGCTCCTTTTTAGAGAAATCCTCGCCAATCTTCAAATCAGCCAGTATCCTTTGTCTATTCGCCAATTTTTCAATATCCTTTGCTAGTTGGGACATTTTCTCAGTTATATAATACCTTTTTGTCAATTCAAGCAATTGCTCTAAATTTCTTTCGCTATTTTGACGATTTTTTCCAAGTTCTTCCAATCTTTTTGCCAACTCCTCCTTGTCAAGCTTTTCGGCAATCCTGTTAAGTTCTGCGAGCAGCTTTTCATTTTTCTTTGCCTGAATCTCCTGACGTGCCAAACGCTCCTTTAAAAGCCCATTGTTCTCCTCTGTACTTGAGCTCTTTTCCAAATTTTCCCTTAGCTGCTCACTAAATTTGTTCATTTGAGTTTCATGCCGCTGTTGAGTTTCCAGAAAATCCTTAATCTTGTTTTTATCATTAAAGTTCAAAGCATTCTTTTCCCTTTGATTCTCGCCAATGCTTTTAAAGGTTTCCTTTTGTTCCACAAACTTCTCGAAGGTCCTATCCATATTATTAATTATGGACTGTTGTGTGTTTAAATTTTGCTTCAGAATTTGGTCCTCACTTAACAAAGTCATCGTAAAAACCTGGCTTTTAGATGTTTTGCCATTATGAATGGCGTCATTGTCAGTAGCTTCGAAAAAGAAATTATAACTCTTCCCTGGTATCAAATTCAAACCTGATGGAAAGGTGTAATAAAATTGGACAAAATTGGAATTAGGAACTTCCAAATCTAAAACCTGCCTTTTATCCTCTTCAGTTTCCTCATAATAAACTAACCTAACATTCACTATCGAATAGTCATCAGCCGCCTCTCCCGCGTAATAGGAGACATTTGGATTCAGGGAATCATTAACCTCCAAAATTTTGATGGCCGGGTAGCTATCCTTAACTACGGTAAAATTATAATCCAGCTTTTCAAAAGCCTTAATGTTCTCGTTCGAAGTCGTAACTTGATACTCAAAATTCCCATAGATTCGTTTTGAAAGATTGAATGTCCCATCAGTATTCACAAACCTTAAAACCGTATCCTTTGAAATCAAATCAATACTACTGGTTTCACGACCTGTAATTTCCCATGTCACCTTTGTTCCTTCAGGAAATTTAGCATTCCCCGTACCCTTAAGAACTTCATCAAGTTTATCCGTATACTCAGGATAATCCAAAATCATACTAAAATCCTGAATATCCGGTGTCTTAAGCACATTCAATTCATACTCCCTAGATTTTATACCGTTCGATACAAAATAAAAAGTAGAACCGACCAGAGGCGGAGAAAAAGTGTATTGAAAAAGGTCGTTGCGCTTTTCCAATAAAAATTCAGAACCGTTAATAACCATATTTACGTCCTCTGGCAATACATCACCATACACCGAAACCTGAATGGTAAATGCCTCACTTTCAAGAACTTTCAAATCTGGAGAGAGTAATTCAAACGAAAACGGAGCTGGCCGATCATACGCCACATCATAATTTACCACCCTGTCATAGGACCTCAAGAAAGTATGTAGGTTCCCAGATAGCCAAACCAGTCCCAAAACCAAACCGGGAACTATCAAAAACTTGGCAAATTTGTAGCTCTCCCGCATATCAACGACCCTCTGAAAGGGTATGGGGCCGAGTTTCTCAGATCGCTGATCAATACTTGCCAAAAGCAGCTCCGACTTACTCTTGTCATCGGCCAAATCCAACAAATTGTATAACTTATCCCCTACTTGAGGAAAATGTTTACCAATCATTAAGGCCGCTTCTCTATTGGTAAGCCCCGCTTTTATCTTAAGAAGATAAAATAAAGGCGTCAGAATAAAATGAAAAAGCAAATATGCTTCCGCTAGAATAAAGATCAACAATAGAATAAAGCGTCCCGTAGAATTAAGCCACAAAAAATACTCAATTCCCAAAACGGCCAAAAAGAACAATAAGCCAACTGCCATAAAAAGAAGAATTCCCCTTACAAGCATTTTGCCATAGAACCTCTTAGTGAACCTATTTAGCTTTTCAAGTATGTTTAGATACCTATTCAATTTATAAAATATAGATACCAAGATAAGGCAAAAATGGGGCTTTAGATGTGTACATGGCAATTTTAAGATGCATTAACACTATCGTCCAATCCCAGAAACGACTCCATTCCCTGCAAGGTTTGAGATCCAAGCCCTTTCACGTATCTTTGCCAAAAAAGTCAAAAGATGTCAAAAAAAGTCCGTGTAAGATTTGCACCAAGCCCAACTGGGCCTTTGCATATTGGTGGAGTGCGCACAGCTCTATTCAATTACCTCTTTGCCAAAAAACAAGGTGGCGATTTTATTCTTCGTATAGAGGATACGGACCAAAATAGATATGTCGAAGGGGCAGAACGATACATCATTGAAGCTCTAAATTGGTGTGGAATACCTTATGATGAAGGTCCTGGCAAAGAAAAAGGTTTTGGGCCTTATAGACAAAGTGAGCGAAAACATCTTTACAAACAGTACGCAGATCATCTAGTCGCCCAAGGAAAAGCCTACTATGCCTTTGATACAAATGAAAAATTGGACTTTCATAGAAAGAATCACGAAGAAAAAGGAAAGACTTTTATCTACAATTGGCACAATCGCATGAAATTGGACAATTCACTTACCTTGACCAAAGAAGAATTAAGCACCCGATTGGCATCCTCCGAGGAATACGTAATACGGTTTCTTACCCCAAAAGATGAAAAATTATCGCTTTATGATCAAATCAGGGGCGGCATAGAAATAGATACCAATACGTTGGATGATAAAGTTTTGTTCAAAAGCGATGGTATGCCGACATATCACCTTGCAAATATAGTTGACGACCATTTAATGCAAATTACGCATGTGATTAGAGGTGAGGAGTGGTTACCTTCCTTGGCACTTCATCAATTACTTTATGACGCATTTGAATGGAACACGCCACAATTTTGCCATTTACCACTCATTCTGAAACCAACCGGAAATGGAAAGTTAAGCAAAAGGGATGGGGACAAAATGGGCTTCCCTGTGTTGCCCTTGAGTTGGAACGAATCTGTGGGATATAGAGAAAGCGGGTATTTTCCCGAGGCAGTAGTAAATTTTTTAGCCCTATTGGGATGGAATCCAGGAACCGAACAAGAAATTTTCAGTTTGCCCGAATTAGTGCATTCATTCAGCATAGACCGTGTGCACAAATCCGGTGCCCGATTTGACCCCGACAAGACTAAGTGGTACAATCAACATTATTTACAGCATAGGAACAATCAGGAGCTAGCACTGCTCTTTAAGCCCATTCTAGAACTAAAAGGCCTTTCCTTTGATTCCTTTGACGATACCTATATTGAAAAGGTAGTAGCTCTCATTAAAGAGCGCGCCTCCTTCGTTTCAGATTTTTGGGAGCTCAGCCAGTACTTCTTTTTAACTCCATCAACCTACGCTGAAAATGGTGCAAAAAAACAGTGGAAAGAGGAAACCCCATCATTAATGAACCAATTGGTATCCATTCTGGATGAAATTCAGGATTTTTCTTCAGAAAACCTTGAAACAACCATAAAAGAATGGATTGCGCATGAAGAACTTTCATTCGGCAGGGTTATGCCCCCTCTTAGATTGGCTATTGTTGGGGATATGAAAGGGCCTCATTTATTTGATATCATGAGCCTTATCGGGAATGAAGAAACCATTCACAGAATAAGAAAGGCCGTTGATACTTTGTAACAAATACGCTCAAAGTGCTACTTATGTAACAAGGGTTTTGTAAATTCACTCCTTCAATTTAAACAATTAACTATGGGAACTTTCTTTTTGATACCGATTTTATTCTTTGGGCTTATAATTCTTTTCTCATCTTTCTTTACAGTTAAACAGCAAACCGCTGTTATTGTGGAGCGTTTCGGAAGATTTCACAGCATTAGACATTCCGGCTTGCAAATGAAGATTCCACTTATTGATAGAATTGCGGCCAGATTAGGTCTAAAAATTCAGCAACTTGACGTTATTGTTGAAACCAAGACATTGGACGACGTATTTGTAAAGCTTAAAATCTCCGTTCAATACGTGGTAATAAGGGAAAAAGTATATGAAGCCTTTTACAAGTTGGAATACCCTCACGATCAAATAACATCTTACGTCTTTGACGTTGTTCGAGCCGAAGTTCCCAAGATGAAGCTAGATGATGTTTTCGTTAAAAAAGATGACATCGCCATAGCCGTAAAGTCCGAATTGCAAGATGCTATGTTAGACTATGGTTATGACATCATCAAAACATTGGTCACGGATATTGATCCCGATGCCCAGGTAAAGGAAGCCATGAACCGAATCAATGCCTCTGAAAGGGAAAAAATCGCTGCCCAATTTGAAGGCGATGCCGCTAGAATCCTTATTGTGGAAAAAGCAAAGGCCGAGGCAGAAAGTAAGCGACTACAGGGACAAGGCATTGCAGATCAACGTCGTGAAATTGCCCGAGGCCTGGAAGAATCCGTAGAGGTATTGAACAAGGTAGGCATTAATTCACAAGAAGCTTCCGCCCTTATTGTTGTGACCCAACATTATGATACCTTACAGTCTATTGGCGAGCATACCAATGCAAACTTAATTCTACTACCAAACTCGCCGCAGGCAGGTAGCGATATGTTGAATAATATGGTAGCCTCTTTTACGGCCAGCAATATGATCGGTGAGAGCATGAAGAGCAACATTAAAAAGAAACCTTAATGGAGATTGTATGTAATGTATAAAAAAACCCTTGGGAATTAATTCCCAAGGGTTTTCAATTTTGATAATCTCCTTCAAGTAAATTTTTTAAATAGTTTTTTAGCAACCAAAGAAATAGCAATTTTTTGCATGACACCTCCAAATCCTCCTAGGATCTTCATTGGGTAAAGTCCGTTCTTTGTCTGTTGATACGAAAGTTTAAGACTTTCAATATCAACTTGCTGTTGCAGTCTAAGAATCTTTAAATCCGCATCTATTTCCTCGAATGACGAATATCTTTTTGCTATCATAAGTCATCAAAATAAAATTCAGAAAACTTTCTGAGCAAGGGTTTATTAAGATGTTGGCGCATAAAATAGAGAATGGCTCCCACAATTACATAAAACATTCCCAAGCATAAAAATCCGTAAAAAGTATTATCCAAAGCCTGACCAATACCAAAGGCAGCTGCCAGTGATAAAAAAAACAGGGCCAAAAAAGCTATTGCTCCCAACATTAAAATCTTGGAAAAGGCAGTAATACCTTTCATAAGAAACTTGAAACTTTTCAGTTTATAGTACTCGCCTGTACTATGGGCATATGACTTGGCACTAGCTTCTGCATCGGAAATACCCTCCTTCAATCCTTCAAAAGCCATAGGTTACTTTTGAAGTTGTGCGTTCTTTTTCTTAAGTTCAGCAAGTTTAGCCTCCAAGGTCACAATAATATCATCAGCCTTATAACTCATGTTTGAGATGGTATCCTCCAACTTTCGTTCAAAATCCTCTTTTTTGGACTCGGCTGTTCTTGTAAGTTCTTCGGCGGCTTGAGATACTCTTTTGGTTATTTCATCTTTGGCCATCAATGCATTGTCCTTAATCTTCTTTCTCGTTTTTTCTCCTTTTTCAGGAGCGTACAAAATTCCTATTCCCGCACCTATTGCGGCACCGGTCAATAAAGCCAATAATACATTTCCACTATCGTTCGACATAATATATTTTTTAAAGGTTATTATTAATCCCTTTTATTTTATAAGATAAGTTTCTTTTAAAAATGCGTTGTTAAGTAGGCAGTTAATAAACTATTAATACCTTTAACCAACCAAAGGATTTGTAATACAATGATACTATCTTTTGCAAAAAGGACTTAGCTCTAAAGAAAAAAAGAATACTCCAAACGATACAAATATTGTTGGATCAAAAAAGACTAAAAGGATTTATATACCTTCTATGTTATTTTCTTTACACCAGTGAAGACTTATCATCACCTTGAATAAAAAACGCAGCAAATAGCCTTATAAAAACGAGTATTCTATAGAAAATATCAATTGGTATATTGCATCCGATAAACAAATGCTATATTAGTCCTTTTGCTGTATTTTCGCCCACGTATCCCTTAAGCCAACGGTTTTATTAAATACCATTTTTTTAGAAGAAGAGTCGGGATCCATGCAAAAATATCCTAGTCTTTGAAATTGCACTTGATCGCCAGGTTTTGCATTCTTTAAACTTGGTTCCAAATAACCAGTTATGGTATTTAACGAATTCTTGTTCACAAAATCCATAAAATCCTTTTCCTTATGGGCGTCCGGACTCTCCTCCGTAAATAAACGATCATAAAGTCTAACCTCAGACTCTATAGCATGTTTTATAGAAACCCAATGCAAGGTGCCCTTTACCTTTCGCAAACTTTCCTCCGTGCCACTACCGCTCTTACTCTTTGGATCATAGGTACATTGGATTTCGGTAATAATACCGTTCCCATCCTTCGTGCAACTTTCCGCTTTTATTATATAGGCATTCTTTAAACGAACTTCACCACCAAGCTTCAGTCTAAAAAATTTGTTGCCTGCTTCTTCCATAAAATCATCCCTCTCAATGTAAAGTTCTCTTGAAAAAGGTAACTGCCTAACTCCAGCCGAAGCATCCTCAGGATTATTCTCAGACTCCAACCATTCATCAGAACCCTCAGGATAATTTGTAAGAACAACCTTTACTGGGTCCAAAACCCCCATAACTCTTGGGGCCTTTTTGTTGAGATCTTCCCTTACATGAAACTCCAAAAGAGAAACATCGATTAGGTTTTCACGCTTGGCAATTCCTATGGTATGGGCAAAATTCTTAATAGAATCCGGGGTGTAGCCGCGTCTGCGTAATCCAGATATAGTCGGCATTCTAGGATCGTCCCACCCGTTAACCACACCACTTTCTACCAATTGTAGTAGCTTTCTTTTACTAACTACCGTGTGACTCAGATTTCTTCTGGCAAATTCGCGCTGTTTCGGCCTAATTTTTTTAGCATCATATACTTGGTCCAAAAACCAGTCATACAATTCCCGGTGCATTGCAAATTCAAGCGTACACAAAGAATGGGAAACTTGCTCTATATAATCACTCTCACCGTGGGTCCAATCATACATTGGGTAAATACACCAATCGGTATTTGTCCTGTGGTGGGCCTTATGCAATATTCTATACATAATGGGATCCCGCATTAACATGTTGGAAGCAGACATATCTATCTTCGCTCGTAGCACATGGGAACCTTCCTCAAAATCGCCAGCTTTCATTCTCTCGAACAAAGTAAGATTCTCGCTAACGGTCCGATCTCTATAGGGGCTATCAATACCAGCATCTGTTGGCGTACCCTTTTGAATGGCTATTTCTTCGGAGGACTGACTATCAACATAGGCCTTACCCTGTTTAATTAATTCTACGGCCCAATTGTACAGTTGCGGAAAATAATCTGAGGCATACCGTTCAGTATCCCATTTATATCCCAACCATTTCACATCCTTCTTTATAGCATCAACGAACTCTTGTTCTTCCTTTGCAGGGTTGGTATCATCAAACCTCAGATTTACGGGCGCACCATATCTTAGGCCAAGTCCAAAATTCAGACAAATGGAACTGGCATGACCAATATGCAAATATCCATTTGGTTCTGGCGGAAATCGAAAACGCAGCGCCTCATCGGGAAACCCATTTTCTAGGTCTTCTTCAATAATATGCTCAATAAAGTTCAATGATTTTACCTCCTCTTTCATATTCTGTTTTTTGGGAAGCACAAAAGTAACGAAAATGGAGCTATAGTTGTGTCCAAATAGTCCACACCCTATAATAAAAGCATTTCACAACAATTTTAAACCTCCCCACAACATTAAATTCCTTGCGCGATATATATACGGCATATTTGTTATTGTAAACTATGATATGATAGGCACCTGGGGTATGGGCGTCTACTTAAAAAACTTGAGCTGACATGATAAACATAAATTTCGGCTTAAACCCAAAATAGCGTAGTCACCCAAAACTACAACTACTTATGAAAACAAAACTACCTCAAGTGCAGCAGATTACTATTCTTGTCGTGCTTTTTCTGGCACTCACAACGGTATCTGCCCAAACAATCGTCCTAAATGCTCCGCAACCAGCAGACAATCCCAATCTGCCCGGTAATTCTCCGTGGCCGGCCGTATGTGCCGGAAATGGTGGGTTTAATGAATTTTATGCCAATATTACATGGGCTGGTACAGCCAACGCAACCAACGAGTTTATACTGGAGCTTTCAAATGCTTCAGGCAGTTTCGCGACGCCCGTGGAGTTGGTTCGCGTGAACAATCAAAACAATACCAAAGACTTTAGTGTTCCATTCGCCATACCGACAAATACAAGAGGACAAGGGTATAAAATGCGTGTACGCAGCACAAATCCGGCCAAGACAGGTCCCGAATCCTCGGCCTACAATATGTACTATATGGATATTACCACCAACTTGAATATTAGTCAACTTGGTAATGGAGTACCTCCTGGGAATATCTGTTCAACAGGCCCATTTACACTGCAAGTTGATAATATTGGCAATCCTGAAACCTATCAGTATATTTGGTACAGGAACGGTACAGAACTTATAGGTGAAAAAGGACACACGCTAAACGTGACCACATCGGGCATGTACAATACCTATATTGATTACGGTCCCATTTGTACCGGATCCGGGAACACGGATTCCAACGTTGTAGATGTTATGATTGGAGCTGCAGGCCAAGGCATCTTTATTACCGCTCCTTCAAAAACCGCACTATGTCCTGGGGATCTTCAAACGCTTTCAATAAATACCACAAACCCCAGTTGGAGTTACAAATGGTATAAGAACGGAACGGCGATTTCAGGAGCCATAGCTTCATCCTATAATGTAAATGCATCTTCACCAGGTTTCGAGGCCGACTATCAAGTGGAAATTTCTAGTCCAAGTATCTGTACCGAAAGGTCAGCAGCAATAACAATTACGAATGCAGACAATTTCACGGCTACCCGAGTAAATGATGCCAATATTGTACTATTGCCCGCACAGACAAAAACATTAAGTGTTTCTACAACCGCGCTTACTCCGTCCTATCAATGGTATCGTAATGGTGCGGTTGTTTCAGGAGCAACGAACGCAACATATGACGCCACTCAAGCTGGTGTATATTATGTCGCCGTTACCCAAGGAGGGGGTACTTGTCCAGGAACAATCCGTAACTCGGAGAGCACGACTGTAGTGATTCCCGCTTCATTTGAAATCATAATAGACTATTCAACGGCCTACACAGCATGCGTTAGCACCAACATAGCCCTTACGGTTAAAACGATTAACGCAGTATTGGCCGACAATTCCAAAATAGACGTTACAGCTGATATCTCCTCCGGTTTTGCATATCAGTGGAAAAAGGATGCCGTAAATGTTGCAGGTGCCACAACCGCAAATCTAAGCCTCACAACAACAGCCGAAAACGGAAACTACTTAGTAGAGGGAACTCTAAATACTTATACGGCAACTTCGAATACCCTTGCCGTACAACTATTGACCAACGAGACTTTGGCCATAAGCAGCACCAATACGGTTTATTGCAGCTCCTCTGATACAATTACCGTCAGTACCACAACGGATCTGACTAGTGAAAGTTTTATCTGGCAAAGAGATGGATCAGACGTGAATACCACAGATATGGCACTTACTGTTACACAACCAGGTACATACCGATTGGTCTTGGATAAGAATGGTTGTGCTTTAATATCCAATGAAGTGGTTATTTCGACTTTGAATCCGGATTTGATTACGCTAGATCCCAATGGTGATATAGTATTTGTCGAAGGCACCTCCAAAACTGTTACCGCGAGTGGGGGAACTGCATACAGATGGTATGATGAAAACAATGTCGAAATAAGCAATTCTGACAGTGCTAAATTCACATTGGAAGGCAACTACACGCTAATTGCAAGTATTGATAATTGCGAAATTTCAAAACAGCTAAATGTACAATATCTCGACACTTTTAAAGTTCCTAACACAATAACACCTAATGGTGATGGTGTAAACGACCAATGGGTCATACCAAATTCATATTCCAACAAAACTGATGTAAATGTTACCATTTACAACAGTAACGGGGAAGAAATTATAAATGAATATAATTATAAAAACAATTGGCCGCAATCTTCAATTGCCTTTACAAAACAAAACATGGTATTCTTCTACAAGATAAAGAACGACAAAGAAGTCTTAAAGCAGGGAACCATAACAGTTATTCGTTAATCTACAATGATACTCAAGAAAACCATTCCATACATTTTACTGTTTCTTTTTGCCTTCACCTACGTGCACGCGCAGGAAGACAGTCCGTTTGTTACTTATGACGTTCCTTCTCAAAACTTGTTGAAGTATAATCGATTCTTGATAAATCCAACATTTTCAACAGTTAGAGAGGACAAGTCATACATAAATCTCTTGCACAGAAACCAATCGGTACAATTTGATGATAATAACCAAAACTACTTTTTAAGTTATAGCGGTCGCATCAGTGACAGAACCGGATTAGGGCTTAGCCTTTATTCCCAAAGGGAGGGGATTCTTAATAACTTTGGTGTATTGGCCAATTATGCATATGGTATTAAACTAAGTGACAAAAGTAACTTCACCTTCGGAGCAAATGTATCCTATTACAATAGTGGAATAAATAGAAACAGAACAAGTACCGTTGACCCCAATGATCCCCTTTTAAACGGTCTTCAAGATAGCAACCTCCTTTCGTTTCAGCCCGGATTCAACTTATCTTATGGAAAATTTGATTTTGGTGTATTTGCAGAAAATCTCTTTGACTACAATTTAAAAACTAGTCAATCACTGACCGCTTTTCAGGACAAGACCTTTTCCAGCCACTTACAGTATACCCATCCGTTTGACAGCACAACTGGTATTTTTGAAAATGGTAGACTTATGCCCTTGGCAAGAGTGCGGAAAGTTGGTGAGAACGATATTGTTCTTGGGGGCAGTCTTATACTAGACCTTCCAAAACTAGGATGGATTCAGGGAGGGTACGACAATTTTTACGGTGCCGCGGCCGGTATAGGATTCAACTTGAACCAAAGAATTTCATTGGGTTACACTATGGAAAAGGGGCTCTCCAGCGATTTTGACAATTTTGGACTTACACATGAAATCTCTTTCGCATATTCATTCACACCAAACTTAACCGAAGATCGTGTGATGTTGGAAGAAAATGGGGATGATCTGGTGGAGAACAGTGAATTGATCACCGATCAAATTGCCACAAACGAAGAATTGGAAGAGTTAAAAAAGAAACTCGCTGAAAATGACGCGATATTGGCAGAACTTATGTTCCGTCAAGATTCACTTGAAGCAAATCGCCAAAAAGATCTCGAAAGGCGTTTCGAAATGGTCATGAGAATGGTCAGAAAAGAAACAAAGGGTGGCCGACCCGATTTAGAAAGAAAAGCGGAAGACATGTTCTTGGGAGGCGCACCCAAAACAGCCTTAGCCGATAACAGTGGTAGCGCTGAAGAAATAATTCCGACCGGTACAAAAGATCCAAAATTAAATAATGCCAGCAATAATGCCGCTACGGAATCAAAAGTTGACCAAAAAGACTTGGTCTCAAATGATAAAAAATCAAATGTACAGTCAGTCAATAAAGATATTATCAAAAACGAAAGCCGAATAAAAAATACCACATCCATACAGGACAAAATAGTAAAAAACACTGCTTCGGATAATACCAATCAGACCAACCCCATTAAGAGTCGAAAATTCAGGAACCTGGAAGGCGTTCAGGACGGTTATTATATGGTTGCCAATGTTTACAAAGGAGGCCAGTATCTCACAAAATTCATTGATGATCTTAAAGAACAAGGCCTAAACGCTAACTACATTGATAATCCGTCAAACGGACTAAAATATGTTTATTTACAACGGTTTGATACCTGGCAAGAAGCCGTTGATGCACATAATTCCAAAGTAAATGGCAGCTATAATGGAGATCTGTGGGTCTTGAATGTCGATAACCGTTATAGCAACGAAAGATACGCTGACAACGTTAATAAAATCAAAGAAAAATCATCAAAATATGCCACAGATGTTCTACAAAAAAATGTGGTTGTGCGAGATGAGGTGGCCACAAATGAGCCAAAGGAAAGAACTTTCAATATAGATGGGGTAGGATCGGGATACTATATAATTGCCAATGTATTTGCCAATGCCAATAATGCCAAACGCTTTGTAAAGCTCCTTAACTCCTATGGCTTAAGTGCCAGCTATTTTATAAATCCAGAAAACAATTGGAGGTATGTATATCTTAAAAAGCATGACTCTTGGAACAATGCCTTGGTCGCGTATTATTCCAAGCTAAACGATTCTTACAATGACAAAATGTGGATTATGAGGATAACTCCAAATAAAATGGCCTAATAAACACTTGTGGTTTAATGGAACAAAAAAGGGAAGGGTTAAATGCCTCCCCTTTTTTTCATTTAAAAATATCCGTACCCCAAGAAATAATAGAGGTTTTCCTTAAAATGGTAAGCACTGTTTCAGGGTTCACTTTACAACTAAAAAATCCTTATTGGCAGAATCTACTGCTTAAACCAAATGTCTAGTGCTTAAACCAAATGTCTAGGTTTTTAAACTCCACATCTATATTTCATTTCGGCTGTTACTTGTATTTATTTCAGGCAATCGTAATTATTTAATCCTCATTTTAAGAAGTTCCTCTCTAGGAATGAAACGAAAAAAGCCTAGGCTTTTGATTTTTTAAATGACAGGATTTCTTGGATAAGTAAAACAGAAATTGATTTTTTCAGTCTACTTGTCACTTCCCCTTCAGTAATCAGGATGCCAAGGAAAACTTGTCGGGTTAATTTGGGGCCAAGAGATGGGATTTCCCCAATGTTTTAATAGCAGATTGTCGTCCGCCAGGGCGCATGAATTCGATGAAATACAGTTTAGTCAATGAGGTAAAATTAGGTAAAGTCTTGTGCATTTGTCCTCCGGCATACCTTGACTAAACCGCATTTCACAACATAAAAACAGGATACTACAACATTAAATTCTACCCCTCATTTTTATGCCCAATATTTGTTATTGGTAGTTTCCGTAGTCCTGCATTGTCAAATAATGTGGCCTATTTGGGCTACCGATAAAAAAGCAGGACAATATAACATACCTGTCGGCAAAACCAAACTTAATGACCAAATGAAAATAAAGTCGACTTTTTTTCTCTTTCTGACATGTGCTCTTTTTCTGGCCAGTTTTAATGCCACTGCACAAGTAAAAAATAATTTTGACATCCGCTATGAAGCGGATATCCGGGGTGAGCTTACTTTCATTGCCAATAATATTGTCAACAGACAAGCTGCGGGCTATTATAGTGGCCCATGGTGGAATAGGGTCTGGAACCCACCACAAACTCCTAATGACCCTTACAATTTAACCGGAAATTCCTCCGGCTACAATGACGACCTGAATATGCAATACATTGATATTGATGGGGATGCGTCCACATTCAGTTCAAGCAGTGCAACATTGGATGTCCCTGATGAGGGTTGTGCCAAAGTGCGCTATGCCGGACTTTATTGGTCTGCCGTATATGTGAATTCCGACCGAAGTAATATCAATCAAATAAAATTTAGAACACCTGGCAATGCTTATCAAAATATCACCGCCGATGAGATAATCTTTGATGGGAACGGAGATGTAGACTTTGGGTATTATAGTCCATATGCCTGCTACAAAGATGTGACTTCAATCGTTACAGGCTTGGCCAACCCCGACGGGGATTATTTTGTCGCCAACGTTCGCGCCAGTTCCGGAAATGGTATTTCTGGAGGGATCTCTGGCGGATCTGACCATGGTCGTAGTCTATGAAAACCCAAATTTACCAGGCAGCAAATACATCACTACTTTTGACGGGTACGCAGGTATTAAATCAGGCGAAACTACTGATATTCCTATTAGCGGATTCACCACACTTCCCGCACCATTTAGTGTTAAGGCGAAGATAGGGGTTGCAGCATTAGAAGGTGATAATAGAATCTCTGGTGATGGTCTTTCTATAAATGCAAGCGGATCTTTTACTCCGTTGAGCAATACGCTAAATCCTTCAACAAATTTCTTCAATTCAAACATTACCATTGATAATGCTATAGTAAGCACTCGCAATCCGAATAGTGTTAACACCCTAGGCTGGGATGTGGATTTAATGGAAATAACCAATAATTTCAATGCGGTTATACCGAACGATGCTACGAGTGCTGTACTTAGGGCCAGCTCAACACAGGATAAATATGACATATTCTTTGCTTCATTTGATGTTGATATTATTGCTCCAAACGTGGTTTTGGAGAAGCGGGTCGAGGATATTGGCGGAAACGATATCACAGGTCTAGGCGTAAATCTAGGTCAAACCCTTGACTATGTATTGTCATTTCAGAACATAGGCAATGACCATGTAACTAATTATTCTATTAGGGATATACTTCCTATTAACGTATCGCCCCCGAACGGAACAAGTTTTCTACCATCAGATCTAACCTTGCCTCCTGGGGTAACCTATACATTTGATTTAAGCACAGGTACAATTGTATTCAACATTCCCGATAATCTTGTAAATATTAATGATCCTGTTTACTCAATTCGAATGCGCGTTAAAGTTGCCGAAAATTGCTTCGACTTTATCAACGCGTGTTCTGATTTAATTCAAAACTTAGCCTTTTCCACCTATAGAGGTCTTGAAAACTCTGCACTTGTCACAGATGACCCGAGTGTTACTGATTTCGATGCATGCGGATTTGTGGTTCCTGGGGCAACCAATTTCTTATTGGACGACTTGTCCGACTGCAATTTTGAACGAACCGTTGAACTCTGTGGTGCCGATGTTGTTTTAGATGCCGGTGATAATTTTGATGATTACGTCTGGAAACGGGACGATAACGGAAATGGAATCTTCGATGCTAGTGATACCACAATAAATGATGGGGATCCAGATAACGATCCAAGTACTATTGTTGTAAGTGGAGTGGGCACTTATATTGTTGATAAAATTGTTGCAGACCCTTGTAAAGGGTTCAAGGAAATCATTCATGTTGTACCATATGGTGCAGGACTGATCACAAATCCCATTATTGATTATTTCAATGCCGTTAACGCCGATGCCGATCCTTCAAACGACTTAGCAGGAGAAATTGTTCAATGTAGTATTGACAACGCTTTGTTGCCTAAACTTTTCCTTTGCGGACTCAATGATACAAGACTTCTACAAGTAAACATTCTGGACGCCCAAACTATAACTTGGGAAAAATTAGATGAAGGAAGCTGCGCTTCGACCGGTGATGATTGTGCCAACAAAAACTTGACGTGTACATGGAACAATGTAGGCGGAGGCAACAATTATACCCTTGATAGTCCAGGAAAATACAGGCTTGCCGTGACTTATCAAAATGGATGTAACAACCGATTCTATTTTAATGCCTTTCAAAACACCCTAGATCTTCAATTTAATAAAAACGATATTATATGTGCCAATCCAGGAAACATCACTATAACCAATTTAGGTCTTAATTATGGGTATCAGCTGGTAAATGCCACAACGGGTGCGGTAATAATTCCTTTCACTGCCAACAATGGCCCAAGTTTCGACTTCGGTACAGGCGAAAACGGAGGTTACAGAGTAGAAGTCGTGCAGCTTGACAACACAGGAAACCCTATAGCCGGAGCATGTATTTTTAGTACTCCGGATATAGGTATCCTGGAAAGAAATTTTCAAGTTGTAGTAGGCACGACCCCGGCAACCTGTCTGGCACTGGGAACTATTAATTTTCAGGTATCTGGTGCCGACCCAAATTACGAATATGAGATAAGATTGGATGATGGCTCAAATGGCGGACTGGGCACATTGGTTGATAATGAAACCGCCCAGCCTGATAACAATTTTTCATTTACCGATCTTAACCCGGGAAATTATATTGCCATAGCCCGAACCGGAGATGGTTGTGAATATTCGGAACAGGTTACTGTTATTGATAATGACGATCTTGACCTAAATGCCAGAGTGAACCAGCAGATTATTTGCGGTAATGGTATTGTGACATTGGAAGCGACTGGAGGAGTTCCTTCTTACTCATATGCCATTTGGAGCTATATAGATGGGGGTGGAACAACAGTGACATCATATCCAAATATCCTGGCGATTCCTTCAACAGAATATCAATCAGATCCCCAATTCAACATTACAACCCCTGGTGATTATACATTTGTTGTTGTTGATGATAACAGTTGTTCGTTTATTTCCAATACGGTCACCGTTGTTGCCCTTGAACTACAATATACAACATCACTGACCGATGAAACATGTTTTGGTGCAGGTGATGGTTCATACACTGTAAATATAACAAACAACAATGGTTATACCGTTTCCTACTTCTTAACTTATCCGGATACGACAACAGCCTCCAATACCTCTGGTGTCTTTAATAATTTGCACCAAGGAGACTATGTTCTAGATATACATCAGACAAGTGGCGCATCCACTTGTGATTTACAAGAAACTTTTACGATAGGAGGCCCTGCAACTGGGGTTTCAGGAATTGCGGCGATAACCCAAGACTTTACCTGCCTTCAAACCGGCAGCATTCAAGCTCAAAACGTAACAGGAGGAACCCCTGGCTATTCTTATAGCATTGATGGTATTAATTTTATTACAGGTGCCGGTGCTGAAACTTTTACAGGTTTAGCAAATGGTACTTATAGAATTACCATTCGCGATGCAAACAATTGTATTTTTCAAACCAACCCGGTTACACTTGATCCCTTAAACCAGCCAACTGGACTGACATTTACCTCAAGCGCCCCTAACTGTCCGGCATTAACATCAAATGTTACTGCCACCGTACTGAATGGTAACGCTCCATTTGTATTTCAAATTGTTTCGCCATCCGCAATCGCCTCCTCCTCAACCACTGGAAATACCGCAAATTTTAACGGTCTTGCCCCGAACACCTACATTTTTAGGGTAACGGATTCCAAAGGTTGTTTTTATGAAGATACATACACGATTGCTCCTGTAAACCAGATTGCCAGTACTGGTCAACTTGATAATAATGTCACTTGTTTCGGACTGTCCGACGGGGGTGTAACTTTCAATGTAAATAACTTTGTTACATCCTATAATTACGCAGTCACTGGGCCAATGACTTTTTCTGGCTCTTCCCAAACCGCGAATGCCATTCCATTAACAGGTTTGGCAGCAGGGACATATGATATTACTGTTACGGATACGACCACAAATTGTACTGCAACTAGCAGCGTAACGGTTGCCACGCCACCTTCGGCATTAACAATCTCAGATCTAAACGTTGTTGACTTAAGTTGTTCTACCTTAGGGACGGTTCCTGGTTCTGTAACTATTTCTGCGACAGGTGGCTGGGGTAGTTATGAGTATGAACTATTGGATCCCGTTGGGGGACTATTAGGGCCTCAAAACACGAATTCATTTGCTGGATTAACGGACACCTCAGGAAATTATACGGTGACCGTAAGGGATGCTGGGGGTTGTGAGATTACAAGTACGTTCAGTCTTTCTGCGACCGTTTCGCCCATATTACAGGTGGTCGCCAATAGCCTATGTTATACTAGCACCAATGGCTTGACCTTAACTGCCAATGTCATTTCAGGTGGAGTTGCTCCTTTTCAATACAGATTAAACGGCGGTGCTTATCAGAGCAATACGCAATTCACCGGTTTAACACCCGGAACTTATACCGTTGACGTTATTGATAGCAAAAATTGTACGGGAACTGCGAGCATTACTGTTTTCCCAACTTTGACGGCTTCTGCCTCGCTGGTAAAAGATTTGGATTGCAGTGCTAGCCCGGATGCTGAAATTAGCATCAGTATTTCAGATGGAAACCCCACTTTTAACTACGAGGTTTTTAGAAATGGTACTTCATTTCAAGCAAGCATGGCCGTTCCGTCGATTCCATTTTCCTACAACACCTCAACACCTGGTATCTATGAATTTGTAATAACCGATACGGAAAGCTGCACTGTGACGACAAATCAGGTAGTAATTACTGCAAATAGTCCGCCAGCGGTAATAGAAGCAGTGACCAACCCACTTTGCAACACAAGTGCCGATGGCGTCGTTCAATTACAAATTTCAAGCGGAACTGCGCCCTATCAAATAGTGTTTGATGGCGGTCCTTCCTCGACACAAACAACCTACGCTGGTTTGGTATCAGGAACCTACAACTATTCTGTCACTGACGCCAAGGGGTGTGTCTTAAATGGCTCTGTGACCCTGACCTCACCTACCGTGATAGTTCCGGGAACCATAAATGTAGTACAGGATTATCGTTGTGATAATGCTTCCGCAACCCTTCAAGCGATTGGTTATTCAGGTGGAACCCCAGGCTATACCTTTAGTATTGACGGCGTAAATTTCCAGGCTTCGGATATTTTTAATACAGGGATAACCGCTGGCAATTATATGATTACGGTGAAGGATGTTAATGGCTGTACCGCCAGTACACCCACTATTACAATTGCACCTTTAAATCCGCCAACAGATTTGGCTTTTGTCCAAACATCACCAACCTGTCCTGCCATAGTTTCTGATGTGACTTTGACAGTAACCAACGGAAATACCCCATTCATATATGAAATTATTGCACCTGCCATAAACGCGGTAAATAATGGGAACAATGACACATTCATTGGACTTGCTCCCGGTGCCTACACGTTTAGGGTGACTGACAATAAAGGGTGCTCCTACCAGGAAAACCATACGGTAAGCGATATCCCTAGGGTCGGAATTGTATCTCAGTTGACTAGAAATGTGAGTTGTTTTGGCTCAACAGATGGTGAATTTTCATTTACCGTTAACAATTTTGGTTCAACATATAGCTATGTGGTAACCAATAGTGCATCCGTTGTCGTTCAATCCCAAAACAATATTACGACCGCAACTGCCATTGCCGTTCCAACTTTAGGGGCGGACAATTACACCGTGACTATTACTGATGACACGACAAATTGTACGGCTACTTCTGCTGTTGCGATAAGCAATCCGCCTTCGGCCCTAGACTTTACCTTTTCAAATTCGCCAGTAACCTGCACTGCAAACTCAAATATTGTAGTAACAACATCGGGCGGTTGGGGAAGTTATCAATATCAATTGGAGAACACGGTAGGTCCAGTAATGGTTTATCCTTATCAAGGAAGCAACACTTTTATGAATGTTCCTGCAGGAACTTATACCATTTATGTGCGAGATGCAGGAAATTGCCTGGTTACCAAGCCAATTACAATTGATCCTGCTCAAGCCCCAATTATTGCCCTAGATGCCTCATCTGACCTGTGCTATGACGGAACCAATCAGGCTTCCCTTGTTATAAACGTTTCTAATGGAGTAGCTCCTTATAGCTATAATATTAATGGGGGCGGACAAACAGCAGCGGTCGGAAATCCGTTTACTATTTCAGGATTAATTCCTGGAACATACAATATACAGGTAACAGATGCTTATGGCTGTATCTCGAATATTCTTTCGCGAGCAATCGAGCCACAGTTGAGCGCCTCTGCCATAGTAAGCAAATCTCTGGATTGCACTATTTCACCAGATGCGGTTATTGATGTGGCCATCAGCAATGGGTATCTTCCCTATGCATCATATGAAGTTAGCACAAACGGAGGGGGCACTTGGTCGGCACCTGTCGCCATAGTGGGAAATAATTTTTCTTACTCAACTGCAATTAGTGGAACATATGATTTTAGAATTACTGATAATAGAAACTGCACCGTAACAGCTAAAGCAGTTGTCGCCCCGATTTCCAATCCGGTAATAACTTCTTTGGTTCAGACTGTGGATATCTTGTGCAACGGTGATTCCGGAGCCTCGATTCAGGTCAATATTGACAATTCGCAAGGATTGGCTCCATTTGCGATTTCGGTTGTGAATATCACGACTTCCACGAACTACGGAACACAAACTTCTGGACTTCCAGCGGGTACTTATGAGGTAACCGTGACAGATGCAAAATCCTGTACCGATACGGACACGATAAGTATAAATGAACCGGACGCCATCGCTTATAATGTCAATTTGGTGCCTATTACCTGCAACGCAGCATCGGGAACAGATCCAGGGTCAATAACAGTGGAAAATGTATTTGGTGGAACGGCCGAATACACCTATCACTTGACCGGAAACAATGGTTACAATTCAATATATGCCACTACCGCTGGTGGAGAAGATTATACTTTTTCAATTCTAGAGTTTGGCATATACGAAGTAGATGTGATCGACGCCAATGGATGCTCTTTGCGCACAACGAACATAATCGCTTCACCACCAAATGATTTGGATATTGACGTGACAACGGCCACTGCCGATTGTACCACGGGCGGAACCGCAATTATTACGGTAGCGTCAATCGTCGGTAGCGGGAATTATGAGTTTGCCATATTGGAAAACTATTCTTCTCCCTATAGCTCATCTTATATACCCGCCGATGTTCCAGGTGGTGATACCGCAACTTTTACCGGGTTAACCCCAGGAATCACATATACTTTCGTTGTTCATGATCTGACTACCAATTGCTTCTATTTTGAAACGGCAGCCACCCCTATAGATTCCCCTTCAAACCTTACATCTTCGGTGGATGCTATTAACAATGTAACATGTACGGGCCTTGGCGATGGAAATGTGAGTTTTACCTTTGACAATTATGACCTTGGGGCCACAAGTATTACCTATGAAATTTTTAATTCGCAATCAAATTTAAGTACTGGTATTAACGGTTCCTCAAATGTGAACCCTCCCGCTGTAGGAACGGGTGTCACGGTATCAAATTTTGGTCCATTGGCCCCGGGAATATACTACATACTGTTCTCTGAGGTTGGAGGAACATACAATGGGTGTACGGTAGGGTCCACACAATTTACTATTACTGAATCTACCAATGCACTACAGGTAAATGCATCTCTAACTAAGAATGATAATTGTACGGCAAACGCTGGCCAGATTACCGCAATAGGTCAATTTGGCACTGCTCCCTACCAATATCAATTGGCACTGACCACAGATGTGGCTCCTACAGCTGGGACTTGGACAGGCAGTACCGCAAATTCGTTCAATGTGGAAGGTGGCAGCTACATCGTTTATATAAAGGATGCCAACAATTGTATACAACCTAGTGCGGCAGTTGTCGTTCCAGTAGATCCGTCACCACAAATTAACGTGGTGGCCAGTAATCAATGCACCGCTACCGAAGGCAGTTTCTCTGCAGTAATTACCTTGGACGTTGCGGGAATTACGCCTCATACTATTCGTGTAGATGGTGGGGCGCCCCAATCGGCAAGTAGTTTGGTTCTTGCGGGCGACACGATGATCCTTAACAATCTTAGTTCCGGTGCACATACAATTGAAATACTGGATAACAACGGTTGTGGTGAGATAGAAAACTTTACCGTTTACCCTCCTATAAACATTGCATCCAATATAACTGTTGATGAAACATGTGTTCCTTCAAATGCGGGAGAGGTTACGATTGCAGCAAATGGAGGTTCTGGAAGTTTTTCATATACCCAAATAATCCCGGTGGGACCCACAAACGGTACGGGAATCTTTACCGGTTTGACCCATTCGGTAAATTATACGTTTGAAGTGGAAGATACCACAACAAATTGCACCGAGACCATAAACGTAGCCCTTCCGGCACCTGCAGCACCAACTTTTACTTTGGCCGCAACAGATGTAAGTTGTTTTGCTGGCAGCGATGGTATAATCACAGTAACCTTGGATTCGGGCAATATTGATACCCCCTACGAATACAGCTTGGATGGCGGAACCACAAGACAGCCTAGTAATGTATTCACTGGATTGACCCAAGGAACTTACAATGTGACGGTTGTATCTGCCAAGGGCTGTTTGGATACCAATCCAATCGACGTCAATGAGCCTACCCAACTGGATATTTCTGCTGCTGCGTCCGTATTCAGTTGTGATGATTCAGCCAGTACAATAACCGTAACCATTAATGATGCAACGCCAGGAAATCCTTCGGGTACTTCACCATATGTTTACAGTTTCGACAATGGTGTTAATTTCCAACCCGGAAATACATTTCAGGTGCCTTTCGGTTCCCCAAATGTTGATGTGGTAGTAAGGGACTCCAATGGATGTACGGATACGGTTGTTGTTCCGGTTCCTGCCATGCAGCAAGTAACCGCAGTGATCAATGTAACCTCAGCTCCTATTGATTGTGTAAATGGTCAAGAAACCATTGAAATAGTGGCTTCAAATGGTTCGGGAACCTATGCATACTCGGAGTTGCCCAGCGGAACAATCGTGGCAAATCCGTCAAATATAATCTTGACTCAGCCTGGTACCTATATTTATGAAATAACCGATACGGTCACAAATTGCACAACCACAGTTGAGCATATTGTTGCGCCATACGACCTAATCAATGCAACGGCAGTCGTATTGACCGATGCCACTTGCAGCGATAGTTCTGATGGTATAATTGAGGTTACCGTATCTGGATATACCGGCACTTTCGACTATCAGGTATTGGATAATACAGGGGCAGTTGTAGTCGGAGCAAACGGTTCGGACAATGCAACCATAGATCCATATACCTTTAGTGTTGGGGCGGCACTTTCTGCCGGAACGTATTCCGTTCTAATTACAGCAACAGCTTATCCACAATGTATCGATACCACCAATAATGTAACTATTGACGCCCCTGAGCCCATTACGCTTCAGTTGGTTGATAATGTAAATGCCAATTGCAATGCACCCTTGGCTATTGTGACGGTTCAGGCAAATGGTGGAACCGGACCTTACACCTACGGAGCTTCCATAAGTGGGGGTGGTGTTCCGGCAACATTCCCATTTGACAATACCATAGAATTGGATCCATTGACCAGTTTGACATGGGATATCTATGCACGCGACAATAACGGCTGTATTATAGCTCTACCATTGCCGGTGGTTATTGAGACTGACACTACACCAGATATAACATTGGCCATAGTAGATGAATGTGCCGCGGAAGGTGGTTTTGGAATTTCTGTATCATTGGATGTCACAAATACAGGAGTTGCTCCATATTCAATGAGCATTGATGGCGGAGCCTTCCAAAGCATTCCAAGTTATCCTTATACCTATTCAGGACTTAATGCTGGGGCTCATACTTTTACCATTCGTGATTCGAACGGTTGTGGTGAAACCGAAAACATAACTATTGAACCCGAATTATTGGCAAGTGCCATTGCGATTACACAACCAACTTGCACAACAAACGATGGAGTAATAGAGTTTACAGTAGTTGGTGGATCAGGTGCCTATACATCGGAATTACTGAGATCCGATTTAACCCCAACTGGAATTGCCCCAACTGGAAATCAATTTGTAGGGGTAGCTTTTGGGGATTATATTGTCAGAGTTACAGATAACACATTGGGAACTCCCAATTGCTTTGCCGACGCTCCTATTTCTCTAGAGGAGCCTTCTATTGTTACATTGTTAACTACGGACAAGACAGATGTTAGTTGCGCAGGTGCCTCTGATGGTTCCATAACCGTCAATATGGCGCCTACAGGTAGCGGGGTAAATGATAACCCTCCATACACATTCGAGATAAGCGATGGAATTTCAACTTTTACACAAAATACCAACTTGTTCATCGGTTTAACTGCGGGCACTTGGGATATTACAGTGACATCCAACAGAAATTGTGTTGCTACAGATCAAGTTGTCATTGCAGAGCCAACCGCTTTGGCGGCCAATATTACCAATGTTGTTCCTTTCTCATGTAATATGAACAATTCACAGCAATCTGCAACAATTGAAGTTACAATAACCGCTGGAACCGGAACGCCGAACTATTTCTATAGTGTAAATGGAGGTGCTTTCCAGCCTACTGGAGGAAATGTATTCACTCATTCAGTTAATACTGCTGGCAACTACACTATAGTGATCCGTGACGCCAATGGGTGTTTGTTTGCAATCCCAACACAGGTTATTGAGCCCTTGAACATCTTTACGGCCACAGTTGCCCTTTCAGATGCCATTACATGTACCAATGGTCGTGAAGAAGTGGCAATTACCGTTGCAGATGATGGAAACCCACATACCTATAGCTATGAACTTTTACCTGTTGGTAATCCAAATGGTGTTCAAACTGCCACTGCGGGCAATACCGCCACTTTTGAACTTACTGCGGTTGGTAGTTATACGTTCCGTATCACGGATACCGCTACAGGTTGTTTTGTAGATACCGCGGCTTATACAATTGCCCCTTATGACCTAATCGATGTCGTGGCCACCGCTCTTGATTCTGTAGTTTGTTTTGGAGATAATAGTGGGTCTTTAGAAATCAACGTAACTGGTTATACTGGTGGTTATGATTATGAAGTATTTACACAGGCCGGGGCTCCCGTCCTTTCAGGCTCTGCCAATACAAGTACCAACCCATTAGTTATTAATGGTCTAAATGGAGGTAATTATATAGTTACTGTGACTGAAACAGATCCAACAAGCACATTATGTAATGACACCTCAAATGTGGTAACTATTTTATCGCCAGATATGGCTTTGACAGCAATAGTTGATCCATTGGCCAACGTAACCTGTACAAATGACCAAGGGGAGATTTTAGTTGATCCAAGTGGGGGTTACGCGCCTTATGATATTGTTTTGACCAACACTACCACAGGTCAGGTTTACAATGCAAATGATGTTCTAAGCTTTATTTTCACCGGTCTTTCTGCCGGAAACTTTACGATATCCGTTACGGACAGTGCGAGAACACCGGGCTGTGTTGTAAATGATACAGAGGTTCTGGTTCAACCAACGCCCATAGTTGCCAATGCAATACCTTTAAATACCAACTTGACCTGTTTTGGCGATAAGACAGGAAATGTAAGTGCCGTGGTCACTAGTGGTGGAAGCGGAAATTATGGATTCCGTTTGAATTACTACAATTCTGCTGGTACGGCTATAACGTCCTCAAGCGGTGTTCAAACGAATGCAAGTTTTAACGGACTAGGTGCGGGTATTTATAGTATTACAGTATCCGATGGATGGAATTGTGATGTTGAAACCAACCAAGTTACAATTACCCAACCAACCAAGGTAAGCGCTTCCTTAACAAGAAGTAATCCATTGACCTGCGCGACAGGAGTTGAGTTTGAACTTACGGCAACGGGAGGAAGCGGAACCTACGAGTATAGTCTTGATAACAGCACATTCTTACCAATGACGAGTAACCCAATGGGCTTGCCAGCCAGTGGAACACTCGGCGCTGGTACCTATCAATACTACGTTAGGGATGCTATTAATCTTTGTACATCGGTTGTTTCAAATTCCATCACGGAAGATCCTATTGAGCCTTTAACCCTTGTAGTTGACCCTGCCGCGGCATTCATAAATTGTACTGGCGATAATACTGCTACGATTTATGCCCATGCAGATGGAGGTCTTGGTAACTATGTATATGAACTTTACAGAAACAGTGTTGCGCCAGCCAATAGAATAGCAGGGCCTCAAAGCTTGGGGCAATTTAATGGCCTAACCGCAGGGACTTACTTTGTTACGGTTACCAGTGAAGATTGTACTACCGCTCCTGAGCAGGTCATAATTACAGAACCAGCTCCTTTAACTTATACTGAAAGTATTACGGATGTAAGCTGTTTTGGCGAGCAAAATGGAAGTATTACGGTAACACTTTCTGGTGGGGCCGGGGGATACATCTATGCTATTTCACCGGATCTTGCCAAATTTGATACCGAAAACACCTTTACGGATTTGGCTCCGGGCAACTATATTGTAATTGCCCAGGATAGAAATGGATGCTTTGAATACTTGGAGTATACCATTTCAGCACCGTCGGTAGTACAGATTAACTCTACCTCAAACCCTGAAATCTGCTTTGGAGAGGCAGATGGGTCAATTAACGTGGCCATAACAGGGGGAACGGCACCCTATTTCACCGCCCTAAACTCAAATGATGACGCTGATTTTGTTCAAGATCGGTTTGATTTTACCGGCTTGACGGGTGGAAATTATTTGATATTCGTCCGAGACGCCAACGGTTGTGAAACCAACATTTCAGTTGATGTGGAACCTGGTGTTAATTTAAATGCAACCGTAGAACCTGTTTACGAGTGTACCGGGGATACCCCAAACAATTACATCGTCCTTAGCCTGGAAGACCCATCGGTAAGCGGAGATGTATTGTATGCACTTGACTCATCAGATTCAAACGATATGCAGCTGAGCCCGGACTTTAGCAATATAGCTCCTGGCAGCCACTATATTACAATCGCACATTCAAATGGATGTTTTGAGACCGTTGACTTCGAAATTGAAGATTTTGAACCGCTTGTTCTTTCACTGGAGCAGCGAGAAATAAATCAAATTACTGCTTTGGCGACGGGAGGCAAGGAAGCATATACCTTCTATTTTGATGGCGTTGACAACGGCGATAATGGCACCTTTAGAATTAGAAGAACGGATACTTACAATGTGAGGGTAGTTGATGCGAATGGATGTGAATCGATCTCCAGCATATTCATGGAATTTATTGATATTGAGATTCCGAACTTCTTTACCCCGAACGGAGATGGTGAAAATGCAACCTGGAAACCCAAAAACCAGGAAGGTTTCCCTGCAATACTAACTATCATATTTGATCGTTATGGTAGAGAGGTCTACAGAATGGGCTTGAATGATAATGGCTGGGATGGTATTTACCAAGGCAAAGAACTGCCTTCGGGCGATTACTGGTATGTCATTAAACTAAGAGGCGAAGATGATGATCGAGAATTTGTTGGGCATTTTACCCTTTACCGTTAAAACTTAACCTAAAAAACCATGCGTACTATTGTAGTGACCTTTGTGATGGTATTATGCGCTTTGTCCCTAAAAGGCCAAGAGCTTAATTCCCCACAATTAACCCAATATTTGGCGGATAACCCCTTTGTTCTTTCCCCAACCTATGCGGGAATTGGAGACCATGTAAAAATTAGACTCAACGGTCTAGCGCAATGGGTAGGTATCAAAGAAGCCCCAAGAACGCAGTCTTTGGCCGCAGATATGAGAGTTGGGGAAAAGTCTGGTGTTGGACTGTTCCTATATAACGATAGCAATGGGTATACCAAGCAACAAGGCGCAAGGGCTTCCTTTGCCCACCATTTAACGCTTGATCGCTATGAGGATGAGTTTCTGTCCTTTGGTATTTCTTACAACTTTAACCAGTTCAGGATCGATATTGACCAATTCAATACCATAGATTTTCCAGATGGAGGTATTGTCAACAACAGACAAACCACCAACCACAACTTTGATGTGGGTGCCCTATACAGGTATGATAAATTCTATATAAGTGTAAATGCTTCAAACTTAATAAACAAGGATCCAAAAAGTCTGACTTTCAATATTGATGAACCCAATGAACTAAGGAACTACTACGTTTACACGGGTTATAGGTATACCAAAAACAAGAACAGCAAAATGGAAATTGAACCCTCCATGTTGTTCAAAATATTTGAAAGCGACGGGAGGTCCGAGACAGATTTAAGTTTAAAGTTTCGTTTTTATGAATTTGAGGATTACTATTATGTTGGTATGAATTACCGATTTCTAAATGACCAGATAGGCAGGCCCTTGTTCATTGCCCCTTTGGCCGGTTTAAAGAAGAGTAATTTCTATTTCGGATATTCCTATCAGATCATTCTTAATGAAATTTTGGGATATAGTACCGGTACACATGTGGTAACGGTGGGAATGGATCTTTTCCAAGGTCTTAGCAATTGTCGTTGTATGTATTAATGGTAATCCTAAGACCCTATTTATTATTTGAAGATTGTTTCGATTAGATTTGTAAATATTATTCGAAATAATGGGAAAGATAATAGTAAAGAATATACGTGTTTATGCACATCATGGCTGTTTGGGGGAAGAAACCCTTATCGGAAGCGAATATCGAGTTGATATTACCGTAAGCGCCAATCTTTCAGAAGCCATATCAACGGATAGGCTCTCGCAAACCGTGGACTACGTTCATATAAATAGAATTGTAAAAGCTGAAATGAACATTCCTTCCAAGCTGTTGGAGCATGTCGCAAATCGTATTATAGGACGTATTTTTTTGGAAATACTTATGGTGGAAAAAATTAAGGTCTGTGTCTCCAAAATTAACCCGCCCATTGGTGGTGATGTTGAGATGGTTTCGGTAAAACTATCTGCCGATAGACAGGAAACAAGGTAATTTCTTTCAAAAAAGTACGATTGTTTTTATCTTTGTAGCATATAAACTGGCATTGTGGTCGAATTGGATAGACGAAGCCCCGCAAGGGCTTTTATGGTGGTTCGAGTCCACCCGATGCCTCAAAATTGTTCTTTTTTATTTTTTGGATCTAGAAATAGTACTTTATAGTCATCCTCTTGTTCTAATTCTAAGATAATTCTAATTCTTAAAAATTAATTTTTGTAGATTTGCACACTTTTAAAAGGCATCGTGGCCGAGTGGCTAGGCGCAGCTCTGCAAAAGCTTGTACAGCGGTTCGAATCCGCTCGATGCCTCAAAAATCCCTTCAAAGCCTGAAAGGGATTTTTTGTTTCCATAGCACAACTAGGCCAATACAAAGAAGAGCTCTGCTAAATGCCCATATGCTCTATTTTTTCGATTCCCTTTTCAATATTAAATTGATCTTTGGGCAAAAAACCCTTGATTATCAAAATAATACCGCAAATAATCAATATGATTCCAAGGCCTTTTTTTACGAGTAAAATTCGCCGTTCGGTCAATTTGCTTTTAAGTCTTTTTGCTAGAAGGATTTTAAAAATATCCGTAATAAAATAGGAAAGAACTACTGCCGAAAAGAAGGTGATAATACGATTGGGTTCATTGTTCAAGCTTGGTCCAACAACAATAATAAGCCCCAGCCAAAACACCAAAACACCTATATTGATGAAATTGAGCAAAAAACCCTTAATAAACAAACTTAAGTAATCTCCCCTACTGATCTTGGTTTCAATAACACTCTCATGATTGTCATTATTTGCATCCTTCCTAAAGAATGTCGTTAGGCCGTAGACCAACAATATTACACCTCCAAAAACATAAAGACCTGGTTGGTTACTTAAATTTTCCAAAAGTTGAAAACTACTGAAATAGGCTACCGTGATAAGTAAAACATCTGCCAGTATTACCCCAAAATCAAATGCCAAAGCTGCTCTGAATCCCTTTATGGCACTTGTTTCCAGCAGCACAAAAAATACTGGGCCGATCATAAAGCTTAAGAAAAAGCCTAGTGGGATAGCTGCCCTAATATCTTCTATCATTTACTAAAATTTGCTGTTCTTAACCAGAGCTTGGTTAATACCCTTTATCAATATTGTTTGTATTAATTAGCATTATTAAATTATCACATGCGTTTAATCTTTCCGCCAAATACCGTTTTCTCCTCCATTTTTGTGGGGTCTCCATATACGAGAACCTCGCCACCAGCCTTAACTGCAGCTTTTACATAATCTGTTGCATAAATTTCAGCTCTAGATCCCGCATTGACGTTAACTGTTGAGAATTTAGTCTTGAAAACCTTTCCTTCGTAAATTCCTCCCGTATTAATGGCCACATCTTGAAGGTCGGAAGATCCAGAAGTTTTGATAACTCCCCCACTAACGGATTTAATAAGCATTTGCTCAACCTCGGCCTTTATTCGTATTTCACCGCCCTCTTGCGCCTTCAATTCCAAAACATCCTGTTTTATTTGGTCGTCAGAGGAAATACGCGCATCCTCATTCACATCTATTATCACAAGTTTTCCTGAATAGTACACATCAACAAAAGTACGGTATCCACTAAATATTTTGCCCACTTCCATGCGTAACTTAAGAATACCTTCGTTATTGACAATAACCACTTTATCTGTGTCGGCTCCTGAAATGACCGCCTTATTTTCACTAGATTTAATGAGGTTTACCGATAGACCATCAAAGGCTTTGATCTCTGTGAAAGCGCCAAAGGTCTTCGTAATTTTTTCATTTTGGGAAGCCACAGGAATAACTCCTATTAGAAGCACAAAAAGAAAAACTATTTTTTGTATCATATTAGTTTTTAGTAGGATATCTCCCTATTTAAACAAATTTCATTCCAAAAAAATAAATTACTCGTTCTTTCCTAACAAAGAAAAATCCAGATGCCTTTTAACAAGGTCTGTGCTCTTGACCACGACCACAACTTCATCCCCCAATTGATAGGTTTTTTTTGTTCGTTCGCCAACAATGGCATACTCCTTTTCATCAAAGATATAATAATCCCCTTTTATATCCCGTATGCGCACCATGCCCTCACATTTGTTCTCTATTATTTCAACATAAATGCCCCACTCGGTAACGCCACTGATAACGCCCACAAATTCTCTATCTTGGTGGTCCTGCATGAATTTAATCTGCATATATTTTATAGAATCCCTCTCTGCATTCGCTGCTAAATTTTCCATGTCTGAGGAGTGCTTGCACTTTTCTTCGTACACTTCGGCCTTTGGTGCATCCCCTCCGTCCAAATAGTGTTGCAGCAATCTATGAACCATAACATCTGGATATCTTCGAATTGGTGACGTAAAATGTGTATAGTAGTCAAATGCAAGCCCGTAATGACCAATATTCGCTGTGGTATAAATAGCCTTGCTCATACTCCTAATCGCTAGCGTATCTACTAAATTCTGCTCTTTTTGACCTTTTACATCCTCCAAAAGTTTATTTAGGGATGCGCTAATAGATTTTTTATCCTTAAAGTTGATGCTATGTCCAAAACGGGAAATTATTCCATTTAAGGCCAGTAATTTATCCTCGTCTGGGTCATCATGAATTCGATAGACAAAGGTTTTCTTTGGTTTCTGTTTTCCTATATATTCTGCTACTTTTCTATTGGCCAAAAGCATGAATTCCTCTATAAGCTTATTTGCGTCCTTGGCTTCTTTAAAATAGACACTTTGCGGTTCACTTTTTTCGTTGAGATTAAAACGGACCTCCACCTTGTCAAATGAAATTGCTCCTTGATCCATTCGTTTATCACGCATAATTTTAGCCAACCTGTCCATTATCAAGGTAGCCTCAACAACTTCATTTGAAACATTATAGGATGCACCTCTAATGGAAATAGTATCTGGTATTATCCCTTGGCTTGTTTCAATAATATGTTGTGCCTCTTCGTATGCAAAACGTTCATTGGAATTGATTACCGTTCTTCCAAACCATTCATTTCTTACAACAGCTTTATCATCTATTTCAAAAATTGCCGAAAAGGTATATTTTTCTTCATTCGGTCTCAAAGAACACGCATTGTTTGATAAAACCTCTGGCAACATAGGTACCACACGATCCACTAAATACACGGATGTGGCGCGCTCATATGCCTCGTCATCCAATATGGTATCCGTCCGTAAATAATGTGATACATCGGCAATATGAACCCCTATTTCATAATTTCCATTTTGCATTTTCTCAAAGGAAAGGGCATCATCAAAATCCTTGGCATCCTTTGGATCAATAGTGAAGGTCAATACATTTCGCATATCCCTTCTTTTGGATATTTCTTCCTCTTTTATACTTGTATCCAACGTGTCAGCAAAACGTTCCACTTCAGTAGGAAATTCATAAGGAAGTCCATATTCGGCAAGAATGGAATGTATTTCTGTATTATGCTCCCCTGGCTTACCTAGCACTTCGGTAATTCGCCCGAACGGCGAATCGGCATTATCAGGCCATTCGGTTATCTCGACGATTACCTTATCTCCATTTTCCGCTATACCTATTTTTTCCTTTGGAATAAAAATATCGGTATACATTCTAAAGTCCGTAGGTCTTACAAATGCAAAATTCGGTTGCATATCCACAATGCCCACAAAGGAATTTTTTTCCCTCTCCACTATCCTTGTGATTTCTCCTTCAAGCTTCTTTCCTTTCCTTCTTGGAAAAATATATACCTCAACAATGTCCCTATGGAATGCTTTTTTTAGTTTATTAAAAGGTACAAAAACATCCTCATCCATTCCTTCAACAATAATATAGGCATTGCCTCTTCCTGTTATATCTACCTTGCCCGTATGATAGCTTTTTGTAGCAATTACAGCCTTATATCTTCCTTTGCTTTCCTCTATTATCCTTTTCTTTTCCTTTAATTGCACTAGCCTTTGAATCAATGTATTTCGATCTTGGGCATCAACAATATTTATCTTTGCAGCAATTTGTTTATAATCGAAACTTATTGAGGGTTCATTTTCAAGTACTGTAAAAATACCTTTCGTAATTTCGTTCTGTTTATGGTTTCTTGCTTGTTTTTTCTTCTTCGACATTAATTCTTCTTATTTGGGCGGAAAATTACGAATTATAATCCATTGGCTTCTTTATAATAATTTTGATAGTCCTTATTATCATATAATTGGAGTTATGAACACCTATTTAATATTCATTTTCTTTTTATAGTTTTTTAAAAATAAATGGTGGTTATGATAGTTTGTTGATAGTTGAAATAAAAATTGTTTCATTTACTTGTTTTAAAACCTTTATTATTTTTATTGACAATCTTTACAAACGTCATTGTTTTTAATATCAGTTTGTTAAGCATGTTATCAAAAAGGGTTGATAAACCCTATCAACATCTATTTTAAGATAAGTTAATGTAAAATTATTGTTAACTTCTTTAAGATAGCTCTTCATATCTTCTTCCTAGTTTTTTAGAAATAAAATAGCTTTCTTTTAGAATATTTTTTAAGCCTTTTTATTAATGGATAATGCATTTTTTTTAATCACTATTTTTTATAAGGTTATGAACATGTTATGATCTATTTTTTAATATGATGATAGGTGGTTTCCTTTTGTTCCATATGTTTAGGAATTGTACATTTGTAGGATTAATCAATACTATTGGATCATGAAAATTGCAATAGGAAATGATCATGCAGGCACGGAATATAAGCTTGCAATTATGGGTTTACTCAAATCCTTAAAGATAGAGGTAAGTAATTATGGCACCGATGGAACAGGTAGTGTTGATTACCCTGATTTTGTTCATCCGGTGGCCAAAGATGTTGAACAGGCAGAGGCTACCTATGGTATTATTATTTGTGGTAGCGGAAATGGGGCATCGATGACCGCAAACAAACATCAAAAAATAAGATGTGCGCTTTGTTGGACAAAAGAAATAGTTCAGCTAGCCAGGGAGCATAATGATGCCAATATTTTAAGTCTTCCCGCGCGTTATATTTCTCTTCCCCAGGCATTGGAAATGGTAAAGGTATTTTTAGATACCAAGTTTGTTGGAGGAAGACATGAGAGGCGTATTGAAAAAATACCTTGTTCTTAGTGATTGATTTTTATATGGGAGGGACTTAATCCATGTTTAAAATTTAGTTAGTGCTTCGTTCTAAATATACATGAATTTATATGTCCCATTCCCATCATAACCACTCCCACAATCATTCCCATTCAGATTTAAAAGGGAGAAACCTCATAGTTTCAATCCTTCTAAACATATTGATTACTATATCTCAGGTCATAGGAGGTTTACTATCAGGTAGTTTATCACTATTATCAGATGCCTTACACAATTTTAGCGATGTTCTATCCCTAATAGTTAGCTACATAGCCAATATTTTATCAAAAAAGCAGGCATCCACCAATAAAACTTTTGGATATAAACGAGCTGAAATTATTGCGGCCTTTGTGAACGCATCAACTTTGATCATTGTTGCCATTATTCTAATAAAGGAAGCCGTAGAAAGATTTTTGTCCCCGAAGGATATAGAATCTGATTTGGTAATATGGCTTTCCCTATTGGGCATTGCAGCAAATGGATTTAGTGTTCTTTTATTAAAAAAAGATGCCAACAGCAATATGAACATGAAATCGGCATATCTTCATTTATTGACCGATATGATGGCTTCTGTGGTGGTTTTGATAGGAGGTCTTCTTATGAAGTTTTATAAACTGTATTGGGTAGATCCAACATTGACCTTGGCAATCGCTGTTTATCTCATATATATGGGGTATGATCTTTTAAAAAACTCCACAAGAGTTTTAATGCTATTTACCCCGAATTCTATCGAAGTTAAAAAGATTGTCGAAGCCATTGGAAGAATTGAACCCATCAAAAATGTGCACCATGTCCACATATGGCAATTGAATGAAGATGAGGTTCACCTAGAGGCACATATTGATTTTAATGAAGATATAAAATTGTCCGAATTTGATGAAATATTGGAAAAAATTGAAGAAGAAGTATTCCATAACCATGGAATTAACCATGTGAACATACAACCTGAGTTTGGCAAATGTGACAGCAAACATATAATTGTACAAGACTAATGTTACAAATAGAGGTTAGGAAATTTCAGGAGCTGACATTGGATGAACTGTATTCCGTATTGCAATTAAGGAGCGAGGTTTTTTGTGTTGAACAAAACTGTGTATATCAGGATCTGGACGACAAAGACCAAAAAGCACATCACATGCTCGGCATAAAAAGCGATCAGCTAGTGGCCTATACCAGAATTTTTGCCCCGGGCGATTATTTTGATGATGCGAGTATCGGTAGAGTAGTAGTCAAAGAGAGTGAAAGAACACATGGATACGGTCAGGATATTATGAAAGTTTCAATAAACTTTGTAAATCAAGTTTTTAACACTACTTCAATTAGGTTATCTGCACAATCCTATTTGATCAAATTTTATGGTTCCCTGGGTTTTGAGACAATAGGCGCGGAATATCTTGAGGACGGAATTCCTCATATTGCAATGGTGAAAAAATAATGCTTTTTTGATGAAGCCCAACACTTCAAATCACGAGGAATCTATATTTTAATAGGTGTTTTATTGGTTAAATTTATATCCTCCAACATGGTATTTGTAAATTTGTAATGTCCTTTGGTGGTAATAATTCTAAAAAACCCTGAATTCATTCTACTCAATGTATCCAAAAACAGCCATTTTGACTTCAAAAGCCTAGGTTTTTCGGATTTAAGACCTATTTCAAATATGTATTTTCTACCATTTTTAAATGCAACTATATCGGGAGTTATTTTTGAATCCGTTCCTTTTCTAAGATACGATTTAGGGATATTAAAACCTTCCATATCGGCCTTAATGTCCTCAAAGCCGTTTGCCTGTAAATGATGTATAGATTTCTCTAAAAATAGGGTGTTTCCCGCTTTTTCAATTTGTACCATAATTCCCAAGATACTATAATTTTTGAGAAATCCTAATATTTAGTGTTGATTAACAGTATCTTAGGAAAAAATGGGACAAGCCAAGTATTATTTTATGCGTTGGGACTGTGTGGTAAAAGAGAGACCTTGCTGTCCCATGGTAGAGTTCATGATTCCTTCAAAAAGTGGCTCGGGACAATTTTTTGGAATTTTCCATTCAATTATAAAGTTAGAACCCGTTCCCCCTGTAACATCTTGTTCGTCAATTATAATTTCAGTGGTCTCCATGGGTCTTAAATATACAGGTTTATCAAAATAGGTTCTGATAGAACTACCATGTGTATCAAAATATTCTGCTTTTAGAAGGTAAATCGTATCAAGGTCACTTGTATTGCGCAAACTGACCATTGCAGTTAAATTATGGGTTTTATGTTCCGAACTGCTATATATTTGGGAGTATATGGAAAGATAAGATTTACCATATTCCAGCGAATCTTTACCGCTCAAATCCGCTTTTCTTTTTGACCAGTTTTCGGGATTGAGGGAGCTAATCCCATTCTGTTCGTTACAAGCAGCTATAATAAGAACGCAAAGAATTAGTAAAAGTTTGAATTTCATTTTTCGTCTTTAGTAGTAGTTCTGCACATTGCGATTTTAATAAATGTTAAGTCCAAGGTAAGCAAAAAAGCATGAATTGATAATTCGCATCGACCCGACGATTGTTTATTAACACGGATACGATTCTAAAATTTTTTAATATACACCATTTCTCCCGCATAGGTCAACGGCTTGGTTTATAAGTAATTCAATGGTTTTTATTGGTAAGTCTTCACTGGGATCAATTCTCAAAATTTTCATTCGAGCTCGTTTTCCAATCTCCAATTTTGGGTGATTAAGAGATTTGCCTTCTACAAAAAGAATGTAAGGCTTATCAGTTTTCTTGTCTATCCATAAATAACAAAAGATTCTATTGTCATAGCAAAAACAGGGCATACCATATTTTGTAGTTTCTGTAACCAAGGAGTCCTGTCTTAGGATAATATTTCGCAGGGATAATAAGCAACTCCTATTGGGCTCGTTTTTTTCTAGATAAAAGGAATCATTGCTTTTCATTGAAAAAATCAAAAAGGCCAATAAAATTATAACTTATTTTGGATTTGATAGCCGTTAAAAACTACCCAGTATCATCAATGGAAGGAAATATTGCAGACAAAAGTTTGTAAAAAAGCCTCGTCAACTTAATGTCATATAGGCAAAACCGGATTTGGGCATATCGAGCAATCTTGGCGGCTCTAAAACATACGTTTGGCAACCTTATTTTCTATTAAAAAGTCCAGTTTTAAAATAAGGTTTACAGGTTTTTCCACTTTGTTTTGGCTGGAAAAATATAGATAACCTTCATTTCTAGATTCTAGACCCTTAATTTTCATTTTTTTGGAATTTTTGGGATTATTGTCAATAAGGGCATCAAGAGAACTCTTCGAAATACCTTTTTCTCCCAGCAACAAAACCAACTTTTTTCTATTGACTATGGTAATCTTACAGGAAGTGAATTTATCAGGTTCATCCGTAAAAATGGATGTGATTAAAAAATAGAAATCAGTGGCTTTACGATTATCAAAAAGCCACCCCTCTTTCCTTTCATTGTTTTTTAGATAGGATAGTTCAAACGCAAATGTAGGAAGGTCTTCATTGATATAATCAAGCTGCGCTTTTTCATCCACATAGAAATTTTTCCCCGAAAGGTTATTCGTAAGGACAAGATCAATTCCCTGAAACTGACTTTTTCTATCATTTGCACGTTTAAAAGTGTAATTTTTAAGGTGTTTATGATATTGTGTATCCAGGAATTTGGAAAGCGACTGCTCCTTTTCCAAATCAGCCAAAAAACTGCTCTTTTTTGGCACGATCAAGAATTGATTGCTTGGTACAGCTTGAGCGAAATTTCTTCTACAACTCCAACAACAAGGGCATTTCCCATGAAAAAAGCCCGTTTTGTGTTGCTAATACCTGCCAATAAAGTATGATTGTCCGGAAACATGTTCAACCGCTCCAATTCCACTGGAGTAAGGCGCCTTAACCCTTTTTTAGATTGGATCACATGTTTGAAACGTGATGGGCTTTTACCTCCCTCGCCCGTGATGATGGTACGCGAAGCTTTGTCCAAGGCATCTGGGAAGACCATGCTTCCTTCACTATAATTGTACTCAAAACCATTTTTTGCGGTTCGTACTTCTTTTTTGCCTCCTTTTAAATATTCCCATTTTGGAAATTCTTCTGAATCAATTAAAAATTCAGGGGCTACTTCCCCATTTTGCAATATATCCGCCAATACGGTTCTCTTCCCGTCATATTCAGGAAATGATTTGGCCGTGTATCCTTTACCTTCAATAAAAACCCCTGTATTTTCAAATGGCGACATTTTTTCTGCTTTATTAAAATTCCCAGAAATAGCTACCAAACTTCCCGATAAGGTAACCTCATTTATAACCCCCTGAGGATTCCCAATAGGGAAAGCTTTTGCCAAGGTACCCTGTCTAGATATCCAATTTGCCTTATTTGATTTTTTTAGAGATTTATAAAGCGAAGTAGATTTGTGGTAACCTAAGAAAAAGATACGTCTGCGCCGCTGGGGCATCCCATAATCCGCAGCATTGATTACGCGCCATTCAACCGCATATCCCAATTCTTCCAGACTTTTGAGAATGATGGCAAAATCTCTGCCTCTTTGCGAGGATGGAGATTTTAAAAGTCTATCCACATTCTCCAAAAACAAGTATTTTGGCGGATTTTCTTTTTCTGAGAGTATCCGATGAATACTCCACCACAATACTCCTTTCTTGCCCAAAAGACCTTTTGAATTTTGTAAGGTAGTTGCAACCGAATAATCTTGACACGGGAATCCACCAACCAATAAATCGGCATCAGGGATATGTTTGGTTTCCACTTCGGCAATGTCTTTATTGCTATGGCCCATGGTCCCAAATCTTGCTTCATAGACCATCGATGCATGTTGTGTTTTGGTGGAAGGTTCCCATTGGTTGCTCCAAACCACTTGATATTTCCCGGTTTTCTCCAACCCCAAACGAAAACCGCCAACCCCTGCAAAAAGTTCTATAACCTTTAATTTTTTCATCCTTGGCGAATTTAAGAAAATTTGATTCTTCAACAATTGTCATCTTGGAGCGGCTTTATTATTTGCCAAGGCACACATATAAATTCCTTTATTTATTCCAAGAATAAAAATCCAGGGCATTATTTAATCTGCCAAGCTTTTTATAGAGCAACCGTTTTTCCAGTTCTAAAAGACTCGTCGGCGGCCAAAACGATCCTCAAGCTATTTACGGCATCCCTCAAATGATCGCCCAAATCAAGATTCCCAACAATAGCGTTTAAAAAATAGTGTTGTTCAAGCAGGCAAAGGCCATCATGATCAGGCTCATCCGAAGTATCTATGATCTCATCTGATTTTGTAAAGTTGCCGTTTGCATCGGTAGCGGAATGATGCAATTTCAAAGCGCCTGTTTTAGAATGCCCATCCACATCATCCGAATCATTTTTAGTACTGTCCATTATTGAAACGCACCCATTTGGGCCTATTACGTCTTTGACAAAAAATGCCGTTTCGCTCATCATAGGCCCCCAACCAGCCTCATACCAACCCACGGAACCATCTTTAAACCGTACTTGTAATTGTCCATAATTGTACATTTTTGAATCAATTTCCTCCGTGAGGCGAGCTCCGATCGCACTCACACTGATCGGGGTAGATCTAGTCATTAGGCACATGATATCCACATAATGAACACCGCAGTCCACAATGGGCGACATGGAATGCATTAGTTGCTTGTGTGTGTGCCAGTGGGCACCCGAACTTTGTTGATTAAGGTTCATTCGCATTACCAGGGGCTTACCTAAAGTCTGCGCAACTTTTACGAATTTATCCCAAGCCGGGTGCACCCTTAAAATATAACCCACGACCAATTTTAAATTTTTTTTATGGGCTAAAGCAACCAAACCTTGTGCCTCTTCAACTGTCAGTGCCAATGGTTTTTCTACGAACACATGGGCATTGGCGGCCAGTGCTTTTTTTATGTATTCTGCGTGGGTTTCAGGATATGTGTTGATCGATACTGCTTGGGGTTTCGTAGATGCGAGGGCAGTTTCATAATCCCCAAACGTGGGATAGCCCCCAAGTTCTTCCGAGAGTTTTTCCCGGCCTTCCGCTTTTCTGCTTACAAGGCCCACGATTTCAAACCCCTCCATTTGATGGTAGGCCCTGGCGTGGGAGGTACCCATGTTTCCGCAACCCACGACCAAAATTTCTATTCGCTCCATAATTTTAAATTTGATGTCAATACCTCAAGATTATTGTTGAAATTCAGGGTAAATCAGCTTACAAATTGATTTGCAGAACCTCGTTTGTTCGTCATTAGTATTGTTAAGGTCAGGGTTCGTTTTAGAAATGGCCATAACATATAATTTACTACGTAATCTATCTACCATTTTTTGCGTCTCAGGTTCTTCCAAATTTAATCTATCAAGTTTCCCCAGTTCCCTTGACCACCAATCAAGGTCCGCACTTTGAGGCTTTTGGTAATCTATGTCAAAACGCTTGTAAAATTTGCCCGACAATATTTTCTCTTTTTCGAAAGCCATAGCAAGGGACTTTCGCAAAATTTTAAACGCTTTACTTTCCGTAAGATTTTTTAATCTTGAGTATATACTATCCAAGGTGTAAAAAGAAACATAATTATTGGCTATACGCTCATAACCTTCAAAAGCCTTTATCAATTGACCGGAATCCTCAAAATCTAGGGCATTTTTATAATTTCTTTGGTAGCTATTATATATTTTATCGGCTGTTTGGACACGAACCCCCTTTTTATGGGCTTGTATGGCAAGCCAATCAAAGGCCTTTAATATTTCAAAGGAAGGGGGCCAACCATGGTTCCCATCATAAGTTATCATGGTGTTGTTAAAATTCAGCCGATTCAGATAGTCTCTTGTTTCTATCATTTCAGAATAATTCATGTCCCGATTTCCACAAATTGAAACATAGGAGAATTTTTGTATGGTAGGCGTATATAATGCGGCGGGTGAAAATCCCGCCCCACAGGCGACGACCCCAGCCATTTGATCGGTCATTGTAGCCAATGCCGAAGCCAACCGTGATCCACCCGAAAAACCCGCTAGATAAATTTGGGCCGCATCAATATTAAAATTAGAGAATACATGCTTGAAAAGACGATCTGCAATTAAAAAATTAAGGTCATAAGGGCCATTCTTGGAATTATTGGAGCACACTAAAATATGACCATAGATCTCGGAGGCTTCAATAAATGGACCGATTCCTACTTTACCTCTGGCCGCGGGATCATAAATAAAAACGATAGAAGATACTCCATCTGAATTATATGACTTGGGAAGGTACAATGTGAAGGTTTCTTGCGGCATATTCATTACCGACAAAGAATCTATAAGTTCCCCTATTCTAAAAGGCTCCTGAGCGTTGATTTGTAATAGACCTAATAATAGGATATATACTAAATTATTTAGCATCATTCAAGTGAGAACGCAATGATTTGATTTCCTTTTTCTGTACCCAATTTTTCACCACCGCATGCGATGGCAATAAATTGTCTTCCATTTACCTCATAAACGGCAGGTGTTGCAAATGCAGGTGCCGGAAGTCTATATTCCCACAACAGCCTTCCCGTATGCTTATCAAACGCTCGAAAATAGCCATCTTTTGTTGCCCCTATAAATAAAAGTCCGTTTTCGGTAACCACGGCACCTCCATAATTCTCCGTTCCAGTTGTGGGAAAGCCTTTTTCCTTCAATTCCATAGTTTCCCCAAAAGGAATTGACCAAACATAGCTACCTGTATTTAAATCTATGGCATGTAATGAACCCCAAGGAGGTGAAATAGCGGGCAAGCCTTTTTGATCTAAAAATTTATTATAACCCGCATGTTTATAAGGCAGTGCATGTGAAGGGGATGGATAATTCGTAGCGGAGATTTCCTTCTTCTCCTTTTCGTCAAGCAAGAATGCGAGCAGCAATTCTTTTTCATCTTTTGTAATCTGAGGGAATCCGGTCATCATCCCCTTGCCCAGGGTAATAATGCCATCGATTTCTTTTTTGGAAAGTTTCTTTTTTATCCCGACCAACGAGGGAAAACCACTAGAAGCCAACCCTCCTCGATTTTCTTGATGGCAGCTAGCACAATATTTCAAATACGAACGTTCTCCCATCGGTAAATCGGGAGCTACGCTATCATTTTCTATCATTTTTAATATCCAGGCCATTTCGTTGCTGTTCACGTACAAAATACCATCTTCGGGATCGGCTGCAGCACCGCCCCATTCTGCGGCCCCATCATAACCCGGCAACAGCAATACACCTTCCAGACTGGGAGGCGCATAGCTGTTTTTGTCTGAGGACATCAATATTCTACGAAGCGAATCCGGGTTTTCCGCATACGGACTTATATCATCCCTGGTCAATGCGTTGGATTGCCGGGCAAAAGGTTTTGGAGAAACGGGAAAAGGTTGTGTGGCCCATGCCTGTTCGCCTTCCAGGGTAGAGGCGGGTACTTTTCGCTCTTCAATATCAAAAAGAGGGTTACCGGTTTTCCTATCAAAAACAAACACATAACCTTGTTTGGTAACTTGGGCTACAGCGGGAATTTTTTTACCATCCCTCTCTACTGTTAGCAGATTAGGCGGGGCGGGCGGGTCACGGTCCCAAATATCATGATGCGTAAATTGAAAATGCCAAATACGTTCACCAGAATCGGCATCCAAAGCCAATAGGCAATTGGAATATAGGTTGGCTCCCTTACGAATACCACCATAAAAATCAGGTGCTGCCGAACCCGTTGGAACATACAAAATCCCCGTTTTTTCATCGACTGCCATACCAGCCCAATTGTTAGCGGCACCCACTACGGAGCTTGTGTCAATTCCACCAAAATCCCAAGTTTCATATCCCGGTTCATGAGGATATGGGATTGTGTGAAATACCCATGCCAGCTTGCCCGTAATTACGTTAAATGCCATAATATCCCCTGGCGCAGCGCCAACATCTTCCGAAACCCGCAATGGCATTATGATCAGGTCTTTATAAATGGTTCCCGGGGTGTTGGAAATAACAAAATTATCCTTGGAGTCTTCAGGCATTCCAGAACGTAAATCTATTTTTCCTCCATCGCCAAAAGTCAATATGGGCTCACCTGTAATGGCGTTTAATGCATAAAGGTCCGCACCTCGTGTGCAGAAAATTCTTTTGTCCGATTCCTTTTCCCAATATGAAACGCCCCTACTGGTCGAATGCCATGCCTGTAGAGAATCTCCAAATTGCCAGATCAGTTTGCCTGTTGCCGCATGTAAAGCTGTAACCCGAAGAGCAGCCGTAACGCCATATAAAATGCTATCGACAATTATTGGGCTCATTTGCATTTGTCCCCAATCGGGAGCCTTATACGGACCATGCTAGTTTTAAGTTCGAAACATTCTCTGGAGTTATTTGAGAAAGCGTAGAGTAGTGGCTTCTGCCAGGATCTCCCAAATAAGAAGACCAAGTGATATAGTCGGAATTTGAGCTTTTTTCTTTATTTGGAGACTCGCACCCAAAAAAAACGAGCAGTAAACCCAATACCACAAAACAATAACCATAAGTTTTGGGGTTTCTTGAATATATTTTTTCGGCCATCCTTAAAATTAGAGAAAATATCCTTTTACGCGTAATCCTATCCTGTTTTCTAGAATTCTTTCGATTATTTGTAAATGTGTTTTTCCCCAAACAAAACTAGTTCGATAGGAAATTGCGAATATCTAGGGATAATTTTATTAAATCGGGTTCATGCAAATACATCATATGTCCTCCTTCATAGTAGGTCATCTGAACCCTCTCCTTGACAATTCCATTCCTTGCAAAAGTATATTCAGTGTCAAAAAATGGACAAATAAGGTCATAATAACCACTAGCCACCATTACTTTCATTGCCGTATTTCGCCTCATGGTTTCGCCAAGTGTCCTAGCTACATTGGGCGGCGAAGGTTCCCAATAAGTGTTATCCGGTGTGGGTCGCCACCGCCATATTTCACCAATCTTGTCGTTTGACGTTAAATAAGGCCTATCCATTTTAATTTTTAGTTCCGAGGCATAATAATGATTAAGCGAAGCGGTATAAGCGGCGTCTACTTGGTAGCTTGATGGGTCGCCAAGATTTGGAGCTTCAGAAACCTTATCGGCTTCATCGCCCATAAACCGGCCATCAAGCCGTCCAACCGTAAGACCTTTATCTGCCAATAACTGCTTTTGATAACGAGGCACAAGAACCTTTAAATCCGATTTAAGAATATAATCCTTACTTAAACCCATGAAGTAAGAAAGTTTATCGGCAATTTCATCTTTTTGCATTGTGTTCAATAAATTGCCTTTGTAGAGCGCAGGTGTGTATACATTATAAGTAAAATCCCTGCATTCCTGAACGAATTCTTCAAGTGTTTTTCCCTGGCCCGCCTTCTTGTGATACCAAGCGGTTGCTGCCATACTTGGCAGATATGTTACATAGGAAGTAATATTTTCATGATCAGAAGTAGAGCCGGCATAATCAAGTGCCTGTGATATAAGAATGAGTCCGTTTAAAGCCATAGTTTGGCCCTCATTTTCCAGTTCCCCCGCAACAGCCACAGCGCGGGTGGTGCCAAAACTTTCTCCAGCAATGTATTTGGGTGAGAACCAACGTTCATTTTCGGTAACCCATTGTCTCATAAACTGGGCAATCGATTTCGCATCCTCTTTAAGGCCCCAATAATCCTTCTCTTTGCCCTTACCTACCACTCTGCTATATCCCGTGCCAACAGGATCTATAAAAACAAGGTCGGTCAAATCAAGAATACCTTGGCTGTTTGCCATTAATTGATATGGTGCGGCACCATCATCCTCTTTTGCATCCGAATCGACCTTGACAATTTTTGGCCCAAACATACCCATATGTAACCATACCGATGCAGAACCTGGGCCACCATTGAAAACAAAGGTAACTGGCCTTTTGGATGAATCTCCGAATGGGTCCAAAGCATAGGCCACGGACCATATGGAGGCCAAAGAGTCCCCATGGTCATTGGTAAGATAGATTTCTTTGGCCGTTGCTTTATATTTAATGTTCTTGCCTCCAAAGATACCTTGATGGGAGGTAATAAATGATTGGGGCTTAGGAATTGGACGTAAATCTTCTTTCTCTTCTTCTTGGGAAGAGACAAAGAAATTTCCAAGCAATAGGGATAAAAATAGGAGTTTATTGATCATTTTCAATTTTTTTCAATTTTCGTTCACCCGTGTGATCAACCCCTTGCATTCTTTCTAGCTCGATCATAGATTTGGGTCTAAAGTTCGTAATTAGCGCTCTTCGATGGTGGTTGGTGGAGTTGCCCCTGCTGTAATGAAGGGTTCCGCCTTGATGAAATACACATGAGCCCGGCTGCAGTTCCACAAAAACAGAGTTCTCCTCGCTTCCCTCGCATTTAAGAGCCCCTTTATTGCCCGTTTGTACATGCGGCAGAATTGGAATCAAATGTGATTTTGGGGTATACCACATACAGCCATTTTCTTTGTAGGCATGGTCTATTGCGACCCAGCAACTCGCTGCTCGCTTATCTGGCATATGTATCCAATAGGCCGCATCTTGGTGCCAAGGCGTCTGGGTGTTGGTGTTTGGGGCCTTATTAATTAACATATCAAAGTCCAGTTCAATATCATTCCCCATTAATTCCTTTGCGATCTGTAACGATTTTAAATGTAAAGGTTTGTGCAGGAGTTCTGGAACCAATTTACTGGGCACCATAATTTGGGTTATTTTCTCCTTTTCGGTAACTTCTCCCGAAAGGTCGGACCGATATATGGAAGCATCAATGCTATTATCCAAAAAAGAATTATACAAGGTGCTATAATAGGCAACCTCTTTCGGGGACAATAAATTATTGATGACCAAATAACCGTTTTCATCAAAAAAGCTTTTTTGGGAAGCAGTAATCATTTGTTTGTAGTATTCAATTATGAATCCAAGATATGTATAAAATATCAGACATAGAACCCAATTTAAACTACATTTTAGTTTTAAAATTTAGTACATTGGATGGAATAATTTTAACCACCAAAACCTTAAAACCATGTCACATATTGAGCCAATTGTTTCGAAGCGATTATTCTCGTTGGATGTATTTCGGGGCCTTACGATGTTTCTGCTCATCGCTGAAGCAGCTGGATTCCATCATAGTTTCGGCGAATTAACTGAAGGAACCGCTTTTTCCGGCCTAGCCCAACAGTTGCACCACCAGCCATGGAACGGACTTCGTTTTTGGGACCTTATTCAGCCGTTCTTTATGTTCATCGTTGGGGTGGCAATGCCCTTTTCCCTCAAAAAAAGATTGGAGAAGGGATCAAGGGACGAGGCAACAAGGCACATTCTAAAAAGGTGTTTCCTGCTTTTTGCCTTCGGGGTTTTATTGCATTGTGTATATAGCCATGCACTGGTCTGGGAGCTTTGGAACGTTTTGGTACAATTGGCCTTTACTATCCTAATTGCGTACACAATTATGAATTTATCCCATAAAGTCCAGATAGGCATATCGATGGGCTTGCTGGTTTTGACCGAAGTCCTTTATAGAATGTACAATCCTTCTGCTCCATATGCCCAGGGACATGAAAGTTTTGGCTCATTTACCGATATGTTGGTGATGGGTCAAGTGAATAACGGTTATTGGGTTTTTGTGAATTTTATTCCCACAGCTGCACATACTATTTGGGGGGTAATTTGTGGCCAAGTCCTAATGTCAAATAAATCGGCACAAGAAAAAATCAGACCCTTTTTAATCTGGGGAATGATGATATTGGTTTTAGGTTTTGCAATGGACCTTCTAAATATTACCCCAATAATAAAAAGAATAGCCACCTCATCATTCACGCTGGCTTCTGGAGGATTTGCCATACTAGCCCTGACGCTATTTTACTGGATAATTGATGTTAAGGGCTACCATAAAAAATGGCTTCAAACCTTCTCGGTTGTAGGTACAAATTCCATTTTTATTTATCTCTTTGCAGAAACGGTCGGCAATCAATGGTTCAGGGACTTTGGAAAAATATGAACCGAAGGAATTCTTGGGCCGTTAGGTCTTTCCGAACATTTGATAATGGTCTTAAATTCACTTTTGGTTCTTTATATCTTTTGGTACATCACCTATTTTTTGGATAAGCACAAAATATATTTTAAAGTATAGCCCAACATTCGACCAAAAACCCTCAACCGACCGAGCGGTCGGTTGAGGGTTTTACTACGATTTTTCATTGAAGGGCTTCTATGGGTTTGACGGCAAATAATGTCGATGAAACAACTTCCTCCGCGCCGTTTCTCGATAAAATTTGCCAAAACCGACCGTGGACTCGGTTGGTGTTTTGGTCAAAGGATGTGAAATAATGGAAAAACTGTTTTATTGCTCATATAACTCGATTGGAAGTCCATCGGGGTCACTGAAAAAAGTGAATTTTTTAGAGGTGTTTTCATCAACCCGAACAGGTTCCGTTAGTACATTTCTTTCTGCAAGACATGCAATCATTTTCTCGATATTGTCCACCTCAAAAGCAAGATGCCTTAATCCCACCGCCTCGGGCCGAGAAACTCTTTTTGGTGGATTTGGAAAAGAGAAAAGCTCAATGATGTAATCGCCATTGAGGGCTAAATCCAGTTTATAGGACAAACGTTCTTTTCTAAAGGTTTCTTTAATGATTGTCAAACCCAGAGCCTCTATATAGAAGGCCTTTGACTTCTGATAATCCGAACAAATAACCGCAATATGATGTACTTTCTTAAGGCCCATGTCTCGCTATAAATCTTCTGGGTATTTTCCAGCGGTCGTCCAGCCACCATCAACCGGAATTACTTGACCGTTGATATGGGAAGCTTCGTCCGATAATAAAAATAAACATGTATTGGCAATATCTTCAGGGCGGCCAACACGATTGTTAGGGTTTAATTTCCCCCAAATACCTTCATAATCAGGTTGTTCCAGTTTGGTTCTTTCGGTAAGGGTCGCACCGGGTGCTATGGTATTGGCGGTAATCCGGTATTTGCCTAAAGTATACGCAAGGTTATTGGCCAGCATTGGCAATGCAGCTTTGGTCATGCCATATGCTGTTAGATTTTGATAAGCCCTGATGCCCACTTGTGAGGACATGAACACCATTCGGCCACCGGTTCCTTGCTTGATCATTTCTTTTGCCGCTCTTTGCGCCAAAAAAAAAGCCCCTTGTAGATTTAGTTCCATTACTTTCTGAAAGGATTCCGGAGTGAAACTCAAAAAATCACCAAAAAGAGTTATTCCGGCATTAGGAATTATAAAGTCAAGTTTTCCGAAGTGCGCAATGGTAAAATCCACCATTTTGTTAATTGTTTTGACATCTCCAGCATTGCCACAATACACCCTACATACGCCCTTGGAATCATTTTTTAAGGAGTGGGCCGCCTCGTTTGCACGAACTTCGTCGATATCATTTAGAACCACTTTAGCTCCCGCCTTTATCAGCATTTGGCATATGGCATAGCCAATTCCTTCTCCCGCACCGGTAACAATGGCTACTTTATCTTTTATTCCGGAGTATTCCATTAGAAGTAGGTTATAGGTGTTCCTTCTACATTCAATTCAATCCCGAACAGACCGCCACTTAGAGGAAATTCCTCAAGCTGTTTTTTGTTGAGACCGCTTCTGGCGGCCGTAATGTACAGTGTTTTTAAATCTTTTCCGCCAAAACAGCAAGAAGTCACATGCGGGGCCTCCACATCTATTTTTTCCAATACCGTTGCGGTTTTGGGATTCCATCGTCTAACGCAATTCCCGCCCCAATGCGCAACCCAGAGCATATCTTCAGAATCAATACACATTCCGTCCGGGCTGCCATAGCCCTGAGGCACTTTTATTGCCGATTTCCTATTCGTTATAGAACCAGTTTCCATATCATAATCAAATGAAAACAGGGTGAAAGTAGGACTGTCTATGTAATAAAAGGTTCTATTGTTGGAAGTCCATGCCATTCCATTGGAAATAGTAGTGTTGGGCACAACGATGGATGTTTTAAAATCCTTATCCACACAATAAAGGTTTCCGGTCCCGGCCTCAAACTTTTTGTGCATGCTGCCGATAAAAAATTGGCCACATGGCCCAACTTTTCCGTCATTAAAACGCATTATAGGATTCCTATTTTCCAGAACATTATGTTTAATCAATGTTTCTGTTTCAAAATCAAATGTCTTCAAGCCAGATTCAAAGGCAACTAGCATATTCCCATCTTCCTTAGGAACGGCGGTCCCGGGCATTTCATCAAACTGCCATTTACGGTTTTCGTGCGTATATGGATTGTGTTGATGCAGAACCTTACCCTCAATGTCCACCCAAAAAAGAAGTTGCTTTTTCCAATCCCATACGGGCCCTTCGCCTAAAATTGCCTTTGCATCAAAAAGAGAACTCGAATTTTTAGGGTGCGCGTCTTTCATAAAAGCTTAAAGAGCCTTCTCGGAAGCGATCCATCCGTTTATTCTTCTTTCCAGTAATTCAAGCGGCAAGGCACCTCCGCCTAGAACCGCATCATGAAATCCTTTGATATCAAAGCTATCCCCTAATTGCGTTTCAGCCTTTTTGCGCAATTCCTGAATCTTAAGCATTCCTATTTTATAACCGGTAGCTTGCCCGGGCATCACCATGTAACGTTGTACCTCGGCTTTTATCGCTCCTTGCGAAATAGATGAGTTTTCTGTAAAGTACTTTATACCGTCGGCTTCGGTTCATCCTTTGGAATGCAGCCCCGTATCGACTACCAACCGTATGGCTCGCCATATTTCATTCACCAATCGGCCAAAATCGTAATATGGATTTTGGTACCCGCCCATTTCCTTGGCCAAGGCCTCAGAATAGAGGCCCCAACCTTCACTGTAAGCATTGAACCCTGCTTGTGTCCTGAACTTGGGAACGGACTCCAACTCTTGCGCAATGGATATCTGCATATGATGACCAGGATTGCCTTCATGATATGCCACCCCTTCCATGGTTGATTTTGGCATGGCTTTCATATCCGACAGGTGTACATAATAAGTGCCTGGTCTAGAGCCATCCGGAGTTCCTTGCGAATAGTGCTGGGGGGCACCGTCCTGTTCCCTAAAAGCCTCTACCCTTTTCACCTTTAATTTAGCTTTTGGAAGGATTCCGAAGTAATCCGGTAATTTCTTGGTCAGGTCATCCAAATATTTAGTGGACTCGTCCAAATAAGCTTGTCGACCTTCATCTGTATTTGGAAAGAAAAATTGCGGATCGGTATTCACGAACTTAAAGAAGGCATTTAAATCGCCTTCAAAACCTACCTTCTCCTTTATGGCCATCATCTCACCTTTTATACGGGCGACCTCGCTTAGACCAATTTCATGAATTTCATCAGCTGTAAGGCTGGTGGTAGTTGAAACCTTTAAGAGATGGTTGTAGAAGGCCGCCCCATTTTCATAACGGCCAACCCCTGTGGGTTTTTCTTCGGCATTGGCAATTTCGGTTTCCAACCATTTTAATAGATTGGTGTAAGCAGGTTCAAAATAATCCTTCAATGCTTTCTCGGAGGCTTCTTTCAAAGAGCTAGCCTCAGAAGCCGTAATTTTTCCCGACTCCAAGAGCGCCTCTATTTTTCCGTTCATGTCATTCAACAAGGGTGAATTTTTTTCACTTACCGAAAAAGGTTTACCGTCCAAAAGGGCCTTGGTTTGTTTGATGACGGTTTCAAAGGCAAATTTTGGAGGAAGTATGCCTGCAGCGGCTTGTTTTTTGGCCCTATCTACCAATTGATCTATGGCCCTTCCGGATTCTTGAATTCTTGAAACATAGGCTGTCATATCGGCCAGGCTGTCCACTTTATGAAAATTGATCAGGTAGTTCGGAAGATTGGCGTGCATTCCCCGCATTTGTTCAAAAACATAATCCATGCCCCTAAAGGCAACCCCTTCCTTTAAGGTTTCGTACTGATAGATCCAAAGGTCATAAGAGGCTTTATCTGCCTCATCCAGAGCGTCATACTTAAATTTTTGTTTGAGTTCCTCCACACTTTTTGCATACCAGTCCAATTGCTTGTCCTCGGCCTCTTCGCTTAGATCATCAATTTTGTCGTATTGGTCTTTTCGACCTTGGATGGTAAGCTGCAAGGGACTCATTTGAAGTTGTTCCTCATATTTGGCATCAAACCATTGGTTCAAGGCTTCTTTCTGGTTTTCCTCCTTTTTAGGGGCTTCTTCACAGGCAGTAAACAGAAGAAAGATGAGGGAGAGGCTAATTGAACGGAACAAATAGGTTTTTTTTCGCATGACAGGAGATTGAAAATTAAATATATCTTATTGCTAAAATAGGGGAAATTAAATTCATGTGAAACATAGTAGGGTAAGGGCCGCTATCCAGGACCGCTTATTTTTCCAAAACATCAATAAAACTTGCACAACTTACTGATCCGAACAAAAAAACCCTGTAAAAGGGCTTATATCGATCTATATTTTCGGTTTTATGGGCTTGCGCAACGATTACCATTGTTGGCAACTGCTATTTTTGCTTTTTGATGAATTGTCCGTATCCGCTTTTTTCAAGCACGTCCTGAACATTCAATTTGTAAATATTCTTCCAACTATCCGCTCCATTTTTTTCGACATACTTTTCTACAATTCGAAAACCTAGCCAATAGTTTAGACTTTTTGGTGCGTTTTTGAACAATTGTAATTTGTCGTTTCTCAACAAAGGATTATCGCCACTTTCATCTTCAAAATACTGTTTTAGTTCGTTGAATAGTTTTTTTTCATTTGCCAAATACCAATTCCATTCATTTTCGTTCATATTTTCGACAGCCTCGTACTTTGAAATCTGTCCGTCGAAAAAGACCCAAGTAAAATAACAAGCAAAACCTTCGTCAATAGTCTGCCTTAATGCAGAGTTCTTTTTTGGGTCGTTTTCTCTTAACGGCTCGTATGCGAGATGATTTAATTCATGTGGCAAACCTTTTTCAATAATATAGTCTATCTCTCGCCCCTTATAGTTTAGTTCAATGCAAAATTCATCATTTTCGCAACCTCCAAATAAGATGCCCTCCATTGGCGTGAATAAAATGCTAATGGTTGAATTGATTTTATAAGGAACTAATTTATTAAATCTAGCGAGGTTTTTTTCTAAAACAGAATCTAGATTCATATTCAAAAGGGTTTCTGCTCTTTTCTCAAAAAACGCCTTGTTTTCAGGGTACAGGGTTCTATTCCATTTAATCATTCCTGTTGTAGTGTTGAATTTTGAATTATTGTCTTCTCCGAAAATCATTCCGTAACAGTTGTCCCACAGTTTTTGGTGAGGTCGGTAAACTTTTTCGATAATCATTGTGCTATCAAATTCCGTTCCTTGATGTGCTAAAATTTGGCTTTTAAAAAGATTTTTAACTACTATGTTGTCCACTTTAATGCTGTCCGACAATTTTTTGATTCGTTCTATAAATTCAGATTCATTATTGCTACTTTCATTTCCATTCGTAGTCTCTTTGCAAAACAGAAACGTAAAAAGAAGTCCGAGCGTTAATATTGGCAGTATTTTTTTCATAGTTGTTGCTATAACAGATGTTAGCGGTTCGGCTTTTATTTTTTCTTTTTTATTAGTCGAGTTTGAGTGATATTTTATGTTCCTGTCCATTTAAAGTAAAATGAATAATTTCCTTGTCGTGATTCAAAATTCTTCGGTCTCCAAAGTCAAATTCCTTATGATGATTTGGACAAAACAAAAGAATGTTGTCAGGCGTTTCACGTCCCTTTTTATGTTTTGGTTCAATATGAGCAGCTTCTATATAAAAAGTCCCATCTTTCTTCTTAATAGTGGTCGAACAAATTTGGCACTTGAAGTCACGAAGTACTTTTATTTGAGCAATTGTCCTGTTATCTCGTTTGAATGATTTGTTACTCACTGTTACTTCTTCTGGGTCAGTGGGTTTTAGGTTTTTCAATTCATCAATTATCTCTTTTCTGCTCTTATTCTGATTTTTAAATTTTTGGATTATTTCTTTCTGTTCTTGTTCGTCTGGAGTCTCCAAAGGAATCGCGAAATACTTGTCGTAAATATTTCGCATAGACTTCATAACAACTTTCTGTATCCCTTCATAATATTCAATATGAAGTTTTAAAGCTGTCAAAGCGTTTGAAAGTCCTGTCGAGCCATAGTCTTTGTAAATATTATCAAAGAAATATTCCATTGAATAGGCATTGTTTGTCCTTGTAAACCTTTTGCCTTCAATCATACAACGGAAGTTATTCAAGTAGTCAGCCGCAGAATTTGGATTCATTCTTCCATTACCAACGAGTTGTTGCTGACCTTCTTTAAATGTTAGCTTACCTTCATAAACTTTTTTTGAAAGTTCATAAGCAATTGGTGTCAACTCGTGTGGAATTTTCATTTTATATTCTTGTGTTTGATGTTGTCTTTTAGCTGACCGCTAACTTGTTTATAAAGCTGCAAAACACATCTTTATACGAGCCAAATGAGAGGCTATAAACACATCTCGTCAATGTATCCCTATTTTAAAATACCTTTGTATTTCCCTGTGTTCCCCAAAAGCTCCGTAGCGGCAAGGATGGCTTCGTCATGGGTCAAATAATACTCATAAAGGCCTTCACGGTAGAAATAACGTTTAATAATTTCGTCCTCCAAGTTTTTTTGAATTTCTTTTTGATAGGTATCCAGGGCAGTCAACTTGCTTTTGTTTATATCGGCCAACAAGGTTTTAAAATCATTCTCTATGGCCGCATTGAAAACAACCTCTTCCCTATTGGTAAGTGCTTCTTTTAATACTTTTTCGGTTTTGGTCTCAAATGAAAAATCACTTTGGGCCGTATGGGCCTTAAAATTTTGGAAGTCACTTTCCGAGAATTTGAACGATTTTGGGTCCGCCATTTTATTTTTGTAATAATAGTCCGTGGCAAAATTGAAAATAACATTGTTCACAAGCAACGCATTGGTAAGGTCGTTTGATTTCAACGCTGCAATTTCAATGTCCGGCAGCACACCACCGCCATCTTGCACCTTTCTGCCATTTCGGGTGGTGAAATCATTGAATTTTGAAGTTTTTACCGCATTCCCCTCCGCATCGCGGTGCCAATAATCCAATGATTGAATACATCTCCCCGACGGCGTATAATAGCGGCTTATGGTCACCTTTAACTGTGTTCCGTACGTTAGTTTCATAGGACGCTGCACCAAGCCTTTCCCAAAACTGCGTGCCCCCATTACCACCGCACGATCTAAATCCTGAAGTCCGCCAGAAACTATTTCACTGGCAGATGCACTGCTGCCGTTCACAAGAACAACCAATGGAATATCGGCATCCACTGGTTGGTTTTTGGTCCTATACTCCTGATTGAATTTTTTGACCTTTGATTTGGTGGTAACGATCAACTCCCCTTTTGGAACAAAAATATTCGTCACATTGATCGCTTCAGTTAGCAGTCCGCCCGGATTGCTACGAAGGTCCAAAATAATCTTTTGGGCGCCTTGGCCTTTTAAATCAATAAGGGCACTTTTTGTCTGTTCGGAAGCCTTTGCGTTGAATTTGGCCAATACAATATATCCGGTTTTGTCATCGACCATTTTGTAAAAGGGTACCGCATCCACCTCAACGCCTTCTCTTTTAATAGTGGCCGTTTTAGTTTCTCCCTGACGTATATAAGAGACAGTTACCGAGGTATTGTTCGCACCTTTAAGAAGCTCACTAGCGTTGTCCTTGAAATCGGACACCGTAATATCGCCAATTTTGATTATCTCATCACCGGCCTTAAGTCCGGCTTTATCGGCGGGGTAATTTTTGTAAGGCTCAATCACCAAAAGTTTGTCCTTGTAGGAGCGCACCAAAGCCCCAATACCCGAATATTCGCCCGCATTGTTGATTTTGTATTCCTCTACATCCTGCTCGTTCAGAAACTTGGTGTAGGGATCCAGATCATCCAGCATGTTTTTTATGGCAGTATCCATTAGTTCGGCGGGATTGGTTTCATCTACGTAGTTCATGTTCAATTCTTTGAACAGGGTTGTGAAGATCTCGATCTGCTTTGCTATCTCAAAAAAATCGCTCTTAAAGCTACTTCCAAAGACCAAAAATATAATTGCCAATGCGGGGACTACCAAGGCCCTTTTAAAGTTCTTTTTCATCTATACAAAATTTATAAACCGTTGATTTGGTTTTGTTTATAGTCGGTTGGTGTTGGCCATTCTTTTTTAAATGCCCATTATGGGCTTTCATAATCCTGTGATTCAATGAATTTTTGAAGTAATTTTTTAACGCCCGCTTCCACATCTTGGTACAAGGGCATCTCCCTTCCAATATATAAAAATAACAACGCAAATGAAGGATTGCTATTGTTAAAAAGAGAGTGTTTGTTCAAACGATAGGCCTCCCGGAGCAATCGTTTTATGCGATTTCGCTTCACCGCACTTTTAAAGTTCTTTTTTGGCACGGCCACCCCGGCCTGAATTTTCACATCCTCAGGCAGGGCAGATTGAAGATAGATAAGTTTTATGGGGTATTTTGAAATGGATTTTCCTTCAATGAAAAGCTTTTCGATCAGCTTTCTGCTTTTTAGTTTTTCTTTTTTGGAGAAACTATTCCCCCCTAGAGCGGGGTGGGGGGGTGTTGGTCTGGTTTTGCTAGAAGATTCTTGAACAGATTCCCCCTTTGAGGGGGGAGTAAGGGGGGGGTTCTTAAGAGGGTTAATTTCCAACAACTCATGAACTTTCTCCTTCAATGACAATTCCACACTAAACATGTTATTCTTAATATCCTCATCAGTAAAGCGAATAAACCTAACCCCTTGCTTTTCCAGCAAACCTTCTCGTCTTACATCAAATTCGTATGTATAGTCGTGGGAATTGCCATCTATTTCAATGGCCAATTGAATTTCGTGACAGTAGAAATCTACTATGAAGTCTAAAAGGGGCACCTGTCTATGGAATTGAACCCCTAGGCCCCGTTGTTTTATTTTTTGCCAAAGCAATACTTCGGACAATGTACTGTTTTTGCGCAGTTGGCGCGCGTATTCCTTGAGTTTTGGGTTATATGGGATTATTTTGTTTTTCAAAAGAAGCTTTTGTTATTGATCGGCACGCTGCGGTACACCCCCCAAGCCCCCCTCGAGGGGGAATCCATTTGTTTAACCCCGAAACAGTTAATTTGCCTGCCAAACGTTATTCTCCGGATGCACATCTGCCATCAACTGGGAAGGGTCTATCATAACCGCTTTTATACTTGCCAGGGGTTTATTGACTTCAAAATCATACGTAGGGTACGCCCAAGGCCAATCTTTTAAAACAGTTCTTTTAAATTGAGGATATGGGTTTTCCTTTTCACCCCGCATCATTCGCAAGGGGGCATAAAAAGTTTCCTGGGTTCCATCAGTGTAAAGCACCAAAATATCAATGGGCATGGGCATCAATCCAATACGTTCCATTGAAATTTTGGTCGCAGCACCAACGCCCGACATCTCTTTGATTCCATAGTCGATCGTATTTGTGGTCTGGTTCCAATCCGTCAAATACCAATCCAATTCCATTCCCGATACTTTTTCGGCAGTCCTTATAACATCGTTCGGCACAGGGTGTTTGAACTTAAAATCCGAAAAGTATTTTCTGATGGTTTCCATAAGTTTATCCTGCCCAATAATATAACCCAGTTGTGATAAGAATATGGCACCCTTACTATAGGCAGAAATACCATAGGCAAAGTTGAGGTCATAGCGATCTGCATGCGTTGACTGTGGTTGTTCCTTGCCCGAAAGGGCCAAATTGAAATAGCCCTTATAGGTATTCTCAAATGGATTTTGTTTGTTCTCTTGCATTACTTCGTTCATACACAATGAGGAAATGAAGGTGGTAAAACCTTCATCCATCCATTCGTGTTTTGATTCGTTGTTCGCCAATACATGCTGAAACCACGAATGCGCCATTTCATGGGCAGTGACCCCCGCCAGGCTTCCGAACTTTCGTCCACCGGTGATTAAAGTAGCCATCGCATACTCCATACCACCGTCCCCGCCATGAATTATTGAATATTGGTCGTATGGATATTCCCCAATGTTCTTACTAAAAAACTGCATCATTTCAGCCGCTTTTGGCTGTAATTTCTTCCAGTTTTCTATAATTTCAGGATCATTTTTATACAGAAAATGAAGCATCGGCCCATCTTTTACTTGCAGCGTATCGTGCAAATAGTTTGGGTCCGCTGCCCACATAAAGTCATGTACCATGGGTGCTTTGAAATGCCATGTCAAAGTTTTTCCCTTCGGCTTTTTAATTTTAGTCCCCGGAGTTTCATAGCCATGGCCTATATCTTGTGGATTTTGAAGATATCCCGTTCCACCTACGGTGTAATTTTTATCAATCGTAAGTTTAAGATCAAAATCGCCCCATACCCCATGAAATTCGCGGGCGATATAGGGGTCTGCATGCCAACCCTCAAAATCATATTCGGCTAATTTAGGATACCATTGGCTCATGGATAATGCCACACCTTCGGCATTGTTTCGGCCCGAACGACGAATTTGTACGGGCACTTGTCCCATAAATTTCATATCAAAAGTTGTTTTTCCTCCAGGAGGAATGGGTTGGGCCAATTCAACGACCAGAACAGTTTCCTCTTCAACATACGAAACGGGATTTCCGTCCTGGGTAAGAGCGGACACGTGTAAATATCCCATTTCACTTTCGGAAAGATTCGCAATCCTGCTTTTTCCATCAACATACATTCTTCCGTCGGGATCTTCAATATTCTGAAGCCTAACGTCCATTTCACTGCCGGGCTGAAAGGCATTGAAATATAAATGATAATAGACTCTGTTCAGTTCGTCGGGCGAGTTATTGGTATAGACCAACTTTTGTACTCCAGTGTATTGGTAATTCTCCACATTCATATCAACTTCCATCTGATAATCAACATGTTGTTGCCAATAACAACTGGTATTCTGAGTGTGAACCGTTGAAGGAAAGATTATGGCAAATACCACTAGCAATAAGAAAGGACGACTTAAATGGTTCATTATTGCTTATATTTTTAGTTTGCCGTTTGATACTTCGCTGGCCATAATGAGCGCATTGTAGACATTGACCATTTTTCCGGATACGGAAACCTGGTCCATGGTAGATATTTTACTTTCATCGCCACCGAGAATTAATTTAGCCCTTGGTGCCAGACCGGACCGCATAATGATATGCTTAACTTGGGCAGCTGTCAATTTTGGATATTGGGACCTGATCAAGGCGGCAACGCCAGCAACGGCAGGTGAAGCCATTGAAGTACCCCCCTGGTACTCATATTTATTACCGGGCATCGTTGAATAGATCTCGTCGCCAGGAGCAAAAACATCCACGTTTATTTTCCCATAATTGGAGAAAGTCGCAATCATTGTTGAACCATATTTGGGTGCTAAGGCGCCAACAGTCAGTACATTATCTGAAATTTCGGGCCCATTGTTGACCTGATCGTTTGGAAAATTGGGTTCGTTTGGATCATCAAGATTGGCGCCCTCATTCCCAGCGGCATGCACGATCAGAACATCTTTATCCGCCGCGTATTTAATGGCATCGTACACCCATTGCGCATTGGGCGAAAATGATTTTCCAAAACTACCATTGATCACTTTTGCCCCGTTGTCCACCGCATATCTAATTCCCAAGGCGATGTCTTTGTCATATTCGTCACCATTGGGAACTGCACGAATACTCATAATTTCTACATTGTTGGCCACTCCGTTTACTCCTTTTCCATTATTGCGCTGCGCAGCAATGATGCCGGCCACATGCGTTCCATGACTTTCGGTATCCACCCTATTCTGGGGATTGCCATTGCCATATTTTGTATCGTTTATGTCATAGGCATTGTCACCTACGACTTTTCTGCCATCGAAATCTACATTTACATTATAATTGACCTTATCGGAAAAATACTTAATGCCTTCACCTAGTTCTGAAATTACCTCTGGAATGGAATCCTTAAATGAATACATCTGCATGAGCACTGCTATATTTTGTTGCATGGTCTCATCTTTGGGCTTTATTCCCGCCACATCTTTTTTGGTGTATTCATTTTTACCAAGTTCCTTTTTTACAGCTTCATCGGCGGTTTTAACAGCTTGCAATATTTGCTCGTATTGCTGTTTGTTCTGAAGGGCATCCTGGTATTCTTTTTCAACTTTTGCCTTTGCCTTTGCCTGTGTAGTGGCATCTCCCAATTTTAGTTTTACAATACGGGCAGCCTCGAGCTGTTCATTGTAGGATTCTCCCAAAAAGTTATAGCCATGTATATCGTCAACATAACCGTTATTATCGTCATCAATTCCATTTCCAGCTTTTTCTTTGCTGTTTGTCCAAAGTATACCCGCAAGGTCTTCATGCTTCAAATCAATACCGGAATCGAGGACCGCAACTATTACCTTGGTTCCTTTTTTATTGCCGATGATTTCTTGATATGCCTTATCAACACTCATACCCGGAATCGTGTCCGAAACTAAGTCAAGATGGCCCCAATTTTTTTTCTGGGTATCGGTAAGGTCCGATATTTTTAAAGGAGTTGAATCAATATTCTCGACTGGCGTGGTAACCAATGCGGTACCTCCACAACCCATCAATAAAAGTGCAGCGGAAAATCCGATATAGGATTTTGAAAATTTAATTGTCATATATTAATTTTTGTTAGTGTACTAGATTATAAAAACTTCCTTTATGCATTGCCGGGAACGATTCCAGACATCCCCGATCTGCCATAGTGACGAAGCAGGTCTTGCCGTTTGGTCCTCCAAAGGTAATGTTCGATGGTTTCTTTCCTTTCAAAATAATTTCTTGAAGAAATTTGCCATCGGGTGAAATAATAGCAACTGTGCCTTTCCCGTGTCTGGTAATATATAAATTTCCCATCATATCACATCGCATCCCATCCATGCCAAAATCTTCGAACGAGATTAATTTTGTTTTGTTTGTGAGGCTTCCATCCAAATTGATATCATACTGCCAAACCATACGCTGAACGGACTCGTTTACATATAATTTTTTGCCATCTGGACTTACTTCAATACCATTTGTTGTCCCCATATTTTCTTCAAGCAGAACAATTTCACGCTTGTCATTTACTTTCCATATTCTGCCCGTACTTTCCTTCCAATTGGGGTCGCTTAAATAAATCGTCCCATTTGGGGAGATTGCCAAGTCATTGGGCTGGCTCATTTGGGCATTATGGGACCAGACCTTAGGGTTTTTGGTTCCTTTTTCTACTTTGTACACATTGTGGCCCACGTAGTCGGCTACAAACATATTTCCTTGTTGGTCAAAACGAATGCCATTGCCGATACTATTTTCCGGTAGTGTTATAAATATTTGAGCATTCCCCTTACCATCAACAACACCAATAGTGCCCTCCTTGGCAAAATTTACCGCATAAATGTTACCTTCCAAATCAACTGCCGGGCCTTCGATGCCAGGCGTGAAACCGAATTCCTTGGTGTGGTCTTTACTTTGAATTTTTTGTGCCCTACATGAGAAAAATGATGTGGCTATAAAAACAAGAGGTAGGATTTTAAAAGACCAACTAGCTAAACAACTCATTGAAGGTATAAATTTGATTGGGGCGCACTCCTTTTTCAGTATGTTCTAAAGTGCATATTTCATTGTACGCATCATGTTCAAAGAACAAATAGTGTCCATTTTGCGCAACAGAGTTCAAAAATACTTCTTTTTCGGATAAAGTAAGCAAGGGTCTGGTATCATACCCCATAATATAAGGCAATGGAACGTGACCTACGGTCGGGATCAGATCCGCCACGTAAATGATGGTTTTTCCTTTGTATTGAATATGCGGAATCATTTGTTTCTCCGTGTGGCCATCAACAAATAGAATCCCAAAGCCTAATTCGGATTTCTCCAAGAATGGACTTTCGCCCCTTTTCACAAACCTTAATTGCCCACTTTCTTCCATAGGAAAAAGATTTTCAGTCAAAAAGGAGGCTTTTTCACGGGAATTTGGTTTGGTGGCCCATTCCCAATGGTCCTCGTTGGTCCAGTAAAGAGCGTTTTTAAAGGTGGTTTCAAAACCCGTGTGGTCTTTGTTCCATTTTACGCTTCCGCCACAATGATCAAAATGAAGGTGGGTCATGAAAACATCTGTAATATCATCGGCATGAAACCCTATTTTTTTCAGGGAGTTTTCGAGGGTGAAATTCCCCCAGCGATGATAATATCCAAAAAATTTGTCCGACTGCTTGTTGCCAAGGCCCGTATCTATCAAAATCAATCGATTTCCATCTTCAACCAAAAGACTTCTTGCCCCAATATCAATAAGGTTATTGGTATCGGCCGGATTCGTTCTTTGCCAAATGGTTTTTGGCACCACCCCGAACATTGCGCCGCCATCCAATTTAAAATTTCCTGTTTCAACAGGGTAAAGTCTCATAATGATGAAATGAGCCGGAAAGTTAAGAAATGTTGATTTGATTTACTTAGGGTACCTGTAAATTGTGATTTATTAACATTTAATTCAAAATATTCTTGACATACTTATTTTTCTGATGGAACATTTTAAAAAAGCCTAATTTTGAACTTGGTTATCAGGTTTAGAAGGCATATATCCTTTTCTTATTTGGCTAACTATCGAAACTCCCACCTTTAAGTTGGTTAAGTATGGAAGATATTTCTGAAAGCTTTAAACTTCCTTGGGAAAATCCGGTACTTATTTTTGCACTAATTCTCTTTATAATCCTTATTGCCCCAACGGTCCTTGATAGATTAAAAATACCGGGAATAATAGGTTTAATACTTTCAGGAGCCTTAATAGGACCACACGGATTGAATATTTTGCAAAAAGGCCTTTTCGTTGAGGTATTCTCCACTATAGGATTATTATATATAATGTTTATTGCAGGGCTGGAACTAGATTTGAATGAGTTTAAGGTCCATCGGAAAAAAAGTATAGTTTTCGGTTTTTTCACTTTTATATTGCCCATTAGCATAGGATTTTTTGCCTGTCATTATTTACTTGGGTATGATATTTACGCCAGCCTACTTACTGCTAGTATGTTTGCCACCCACACATTAGTGACATACCCCATAATAAGCAGACTTAGATTATCCAATAATCGTGCAGTCGCGATCACGGTTGGAGGAACAATTTTGACAGATACCGGGGTACTAGTATTGTTGGCCATAATTGTTGGCGCCCATAAGGGAAGCCTTAGTCAGGAATTTTGGATACGACTTGGTGCCTCCTCGGCGATTTTTCTCCTTATAATGTTCTACATTATACCCATAATAACCAAATGGTTTTTTATGAAGATGGCGAGTGAAAAATACTCCCATTTTATTTTTGTGCTTTTTGTAGTCTTTCTTTCGGCATTTCTTGCAAGATTAGCAGGGGTAGAAGCCATAATAGGTGCTTTTGTGGCAGGCTTGGCTTTGAATCGCCTTATTCCCCATACTTCAGTTCTCTTTAATAGGATTGAATTTATTGGTAACGCCTTATTCATCCCATTTTTTCTTATAAGCGTGGGAATGCTTGTGGATGTTGGCGTATTACTAAATGGGCAAACTGCCCTTATTGTTGCAGGAACCTTAATAGTAGTGGCTATTTCGGGAAAATGGTTGGCCTCTTTCTTAACCCAAAAGATATTCAAGTACTCCAACAATGAAAGGCAACTAATGTTTGGGTTGAGCAATTCTCATGCCGCTGCGACCTTGGCAGTTATTCTTGTTGGGTACAGGGAACAGATTTTGGACATAAATATTTTAAACGGTACCATCCTATTAATTCTGGTCACATGCGTGGTATCTTCTTTTGCAACGGAAAAGGCAGCAAAAAAAGTGCTTTTGTCCTCAGAAATAAATGAAAATCAACGAATTGAAGTGGACCCTAAGGAACGGATACTTTTACCTATAATAAATCCTGCAAATATGGAAAAAGCCCTAGAGTTTGCGGTATTAATTAGGGAAAATAGAGGCTCCTTCCCAATTTCAATACTCACGGTCGTTCAGAACAATGAAGAGGCTGAGAAGAACATTATTTTGGCAAAACGAAATCTAGAAAATCTTATCAAGGAAACGACCGCCTCGGAAACCCCTGTAGAAGTAATTGCGGCCATAGACCACAATGCTCCAAGTGGAATAGCTAGAGCGGCAAGGGAAGTAATGGCGAGCATAATTATTCTTGGATGGCCAAGAAAGAAGGGGTTTATGGATAAGATTGTAGGGGGAACAATGGGTAACATTTTAGAGAATACCAATAAAACGCTATTTATATGTCATTTTAAAAGACCCCTGGCCAATCACAAGCGCCTTTTTGTGGTTGTCCCACCATTGGCCGAATTAGAAATGGGTTTTTCGCTTTGGGTCTCCAAAATGGTAAAATTTGCGCAAGAATTGGCAACGCCGATGTCTTATTACAGCAATGAAGACACAAAAGAAGCCATTCTTAGAACTATTAAATCTCTTAGAATAAATACTGGACAAATTTTTATTGATTTATCGCAATGGGAACAATATTTTGATCATCCCCCTAAAACAACGGACCATGATTTATTGGTAATAGTCGCAGCAAGAGAAGGATCCGTTTCGTTTGTCAGGGCGATGGAAAACGTATCATCAAAATTGGATCAGATTTTCTTGGAAAATAGTAAAATTATTGTTTATCCTTAAAATCAAAATGTCTTCTTAATGCCATAAACCGCCTCTTTAATAATAATTTATTTAAGTGTGCAATCTTATTAATCGAGAAATCAAACTTTAATTTACTTCTGTTTATTTATATTAGCCACTTGACCATATGCAATGTTAGAACTCGCTGGAATAATAATACTAGGAATCATTGCTCAATGGGTGGCTTGGCGAACCAAACTACCGGCAATTTTGCCCTTGATCATAATTGGACTTTTGGTCGGACCAGTTTCAACCATGTTCACCAAAGATGGAGCCAAAATAATAGAACCTATCTGGAATGGGACAAAAGGGCTTTTCCCCGGTGAAGGTTTGTACTATTTTGTTTCATTGGCCATAAGCATCATATTATTTGAAGGGGGACTGACCCTTAAACGTTCCGAAATTAGAAATGTGGGCCCTGTTATTACTAAATTGATTACGATTGGATCAATTGTTACATTTTTTGGAGCGGGAGTTCTAGTGCACTATGTTATTGGATTATCTTGGGAGATGTCATTCCTGTTTTCTTCGTTGATCATAGTTACAGGACCAACAGTTATTACACCAATCCTTAGAAATATTCCGCTTAAAAAGGATGTTTCAGCTGTTTTGAAATGGGAAGGCATCCTTATTGATCCCATTGGTGCTTTGGCGGCAGTTTTAGTATTCGAATTCATAATAGTGGGTGAGGGTCAAGGATACACTCAGACTGCCTTGTTAGAATTCGGCAAGATTGTAATCTTTGGCCTAACGATTGGGTTTACTTTTGCACATGCGCTCACCTTTGCAATAAAGAAAAACTTTGTTCCCCATTACTTGCTAAACGTGGTATCTCTTTCCACAGTTCTTTTGGTTTTTGTAATGTCAGACGTTTTTGCCAAGGAATCGGGATTATTGGCGGTTGTGGTAATGGGAATGGTGATGGGAAACACAAATTTGCCCAACATCAAAGAATTATTATACTTCAAGGAATCATTAAGTGTGCTTTTAATATCAATACTTTTCATATTGTTATCCGCCAATGTAAACTTGTCAGACTTAGAACTCATATACAATTGGAATTCCTTAGTATTATTCTTGGTTATCGTTTTCCTTATTCGGCCCTTAGGTGTATTTCTAAGTGCTGCAGGATCAAATTTGAAATTAAATGAGAAGCTATTTATTGGATGGGTAGGACCAAGGGGGATAGTGGCCGCTGGAATTGCTTCTCTTTTTGGATCCAAACTCTTACTTAGAAATGAGCCGGGGGCAGAATACATAACACCTTTGGTGTTTATGATTGTTTTGGGAACTGTAATGTTGAACGCTACTACAGCAAGGCTTTTCGCAAAGATGGTTGGTGTTTTCCTTACCAAATCGGAGGGGATATTGATTATTGGTGCTTCGAAAATTTCGCGATTGATCGGAGAGTATCTTCAAAAAAATAATCGGCATGTAGTTTTGATAGACAATAACCAGACGAATGTTGCAAAAGCAAAAAAAATAGGCCTTGAGGCTATTGATGCGAATATTTATTCAGATACATTATCCGATAATATAGAACTAAACGATGTGGGGTATTTAATGGCTCTTACCGGTAACTCGGACATTAACGATTTTGCAATCAACAAATTTAAAAATGAGTTCGGTGAAAACGGATCTTTTCGTTTGGTAAACTCAGATGAAATGACGGATCCAGAAAGCAACCCTAAGGAGGGGTTGTTTTCCCATACGGATGATTTTATAAAATTAACCGAAGCGGCTAGGAAATACCCGACTATTCATGAAATTCCATTGAACGATGTGGGACATTATGAGGGATTGATCGAAATAATAAAGGCCGACGAGCACATTATTCCAATATTTCTTAAGGACCCACAAGGCGATTTACAGATCATATCCTCGTTTAGCACCAATTTTGAGGATATTACCGAAGGCTATAAATTGGTTTATCTTGGAAAAAAGTTGGAACAAGATGCAATTGCCAAGGTCCGTGCGGCTAAATGACCATTTTAAATTTCCCCATTTAGAATACGCAACAGTTTAGAAAGCCCGGATTTTTGAACAGATGATGGAATTTAAAATCAATTAACCTTCTTGGCACATTAATCATTCAACTTTAGAACTGCCATAAAAGCTTGTTGGGGTATTTCAACATTACCCACTTGTCGCATTCGTTTTTTACCTTTCTTCTGCTTTTCCAGTAATTTTCGTTTTCTGGAAATATCACCTCCATAACATTTGGCGGTCACATCCTTTCGAAGGGCCTTTATAGTTTCTCTAGATATAATTTTAGCACCGATTGCTGCCTGAATAGGAATGTCAAATTGCTGCCTTGGTATCAACTCCCGAAGCTTTTCACACATTTTTTTCCCAATGTTCTGTGCATTGTCAGCATGAATTAATGCGGATAGCGCATCAACAGGCTGGGCATTTAAAAGGATATCCACTCGTACCAATTTTGAGGTGCGCATGCCAATGGGTGAATAATCAAATGAGGCATATCCTTTAGAGACTGTTTTAAGCCGGTCATAAAAATCAAAAACTATTTCGGCCAAAGGCATATCAAAAGAGAGTTCAACCCTGTCTGTAGTCAAATAGGTTTGATTTGTGATAAGACCACGCTTGTCAATACATAGCGACATTACATTGCCCACAAATTCTGATTTTGTAATAATTGTGGCTTTTATGTAAGGTTCTTCCACATGATCCAACGTAGATGGATCGGGTAGATCCGTTGGGTTGTTTACAATTAAAGGAACATCGGGATTTTTTCTTGTAAAGGCATAGTAACTAACGTTGGGAACCGTTGTAATTACGGTCATATCAAACTCACGCTCCAATCGTTCTTGAATGATTTCCATGTGGAGCATACCCAAAAAACCACATCTGAAACCAAAACCTAGTGCGGCACTGCTTTCTGGCGTAAATACCAAGGAAGCATCGTTCAATTGCAGTTTTTCCATCGAAGACCTTAGTTCCTCAAAATCTTCTGTATCAACAGGGTAAATGCCCGCAAAAACCATGGGTTTCACGTCTTCAAATCCCGCAATTGGGTTTTTGGTAGGGCTGGCTGAATCTGTGATGGTGTCCCCAACTTTTACTTCGCGCGCATCTTTGATGCCTGTAATAAGGTATCCTACATCCCCGGCCCTAATTACAGATTTTGGTTGCTGTGTGAGTTTCAAAGTCCCGACTTCGTCCGCAAAATAACTTTTATCGGTTGCTACAAATTTTATTTTTTGTCCCTTTCTTATTTCGCCATTTATGACCCTAAAAATGGTTTCAACACCTCGAAACGGGTTATAGACCGAATCGAAGACCAAAGCCTGCAAAGACTCATCTACATTACCTTTTGGAGGTGGAATTCGTTCTATAATGGCTGATAAAATCTCTTCTATTCCTATTCCCGTTTTCGCACTTGCAGGAATAACATCTTCGGGTTTACAACCCAAAAGATCTACAATATCATCAGTCACTTCTTCAGGATTTGCACTGGGAAGATCTACTTTGTTCAATACAGGAATAATTTCCAAGTCATTTTCCAAAGCCAAATATAAATTACTAATTGTTTGAGCCTGAATACTCTGTGCGGCATCTACGACCAATAGCGCGCCCTCACAAGCTGCAATTGAACGTGAAACTTCGTAAGAGAAATCTACGTGGCCTGGCGTATCTATTAAATTAAGAACATATTGTTCACCTTTGTAGGTATAGTCCATTTGTATGGCATGGCTTTTTATGGTGATACCACGCTCACGCTCCAAGTCCATGTTGTCCAATAATTGTTCTTTTTTCTCCCGCTCGGTAACGGAACCGGTGAAATCAAGCAATCTGTCGGCCAAGGTACTTTTCCCATGGTCTATATGGGCAATGATGCAAAAATTCCGTATGTGTTTCATAAAGCTTCCTCTTGGATAAAAACCGACCCTTTAAGCGAATGCAAATATAAGTCAAAATATGACGGTGATAATAGCATATTAAATGTGATATGGTTTATGGAAACTTAACGAAAAGCTATCTTATACCACTTTTTATGTAAGAGAATTCATTATGTTTGTCAGGACCATTAACAAACAATGACGAAGTATTGGATATTTTTTGCTTTTTCTGCATATTTCGGTACTTATCTTAGCGCGCAGGAATATCGACTTATAGGCAATATTCGTCAACCGGACGGCTCTTCTATGTCTTACGCAAATGTGCTGCTTCTAAAATCCACAGATTCAACAACGGTATATGGCACCTCTTCCGATGATTTGGGAGCCTTTGAAATTTCAAATGTGAAAGAAGGGGATTATTTATTGGCCATAAGCTATATGGGCAATCAGTCCATTTCCAGGGCCATTGATGTTTCATCAAATATGGATCTGGGCACTATAAATTTCTTGGAGAAAACCAATGTTTTGGATGAGGTAGAGGTTACTCTCAAAAGACCGAACCTTGAGAGAAAGGTAGATCGTCTGGTTTTCAACGTTGCGAACACCTCCTTATCAGACACCGATATTTGGAACGTTTTGAAAAGGACCCCTGGCGTTGTTATCGTAGGGAACGAACTCTCTATAAAGGGCAGTAACAATATTGGAGTGATGATAAATGACCGAATGGTGAACATTCCAAAGGAAGACCTTATCAATTTGCTTTCAGGCACATCGGCCAGTAGTGTTGAAGCTATTGAAGTGATTACAAACCCGCCTGCAAAATATAGTGCGGAAGGAGGAATGCTCATCAATATAAAGATGAACAAAAACCTTGTATCAGGGTATAATGGGGCCATTTATAATAGATATTCCCAAGGTGTATTCCCGAAACACTCGGTTGGTACCGATCAATATTTTAAAGGAAAAAAGTCTGATTTTTCCATATTCTATAATTTCAGCCAGGACAAAAATATCACCCGATATACAGACATTACCACCTACATTGAGAACGGTGCCCCCTCTAGTACCTGAACCGCGGAACAAGATTTTATCAAGCGCCAAAAGAAGCATAACCTAAGTGCGTTTTATGACATACAGGTTAATGATAGAAACCGTATAAGCCTTTCGACCATCAACTCCTTCAATCCCAATGTAAATCGATTTTTTGATACAGAGACCCAAATTGTGGATACCCAAGGATCCTTTATATCTAGTTTTATTACGACCAACGATTCGAACGAGGATGTCTCAAACAATTCTTTCTATGCTGACTGGAATCATAAATTAAATAAAAAAGGGGCCGAGTTTTCTGTGAACACCCATTATACTTACTATGATTCGGATAAATTGCAGGACTTACAAACTGACTTTTATAGCACGGAAGGAACTGTTACCGGAGAAAATGATTTCACCACGCAATCCGTTCAACAAATTAATCTATTTAACCTGCAATTTGATTATAGTTCCCCGTTCGGGGAATCTACTTTCTTTGAATCTGGACTTAGGTATGCAGGGATAGATTCAAAAAGCAAAATTTTCCAAGAAGGCTTTGACCGAAGCCAACCGGGAATAAACCCCACAGAGGCAGGTATTTTTGATTATGATGAAAGCATCTATGCAGCCTATATGAGTTTAGATAACCAATGGGGCACTTGGCGACTGAAATCTGGATTAAGGGGCGAATATACTAGGACCTTGGGGAATCTTGACATAAGCACCGAATCCATTAAGAGAAACTATTTGGAAATGTTCCCATCAATTTCCCTGGATTACAAACCGGGCGATAAACATAACTTTCAGTTTTACTATTACAGACGAATTGAACGTCCGCGTTATAACAGTATAAACCCCTTTCAGGTTTTTCAAAGCAATAACTCGGTCATTGAAGGCAATCCCAATCTTTTGCCCGCCACCCGTAACTATATGGCCCTAGGCTACACTTTTGACCAGAGTTATACATTTGAGGTGTACTACAAAAATCAAAAAAATGACAATCAATCACAGGTATTTCAAGATAATGAATCAAACTTATTACGATTTTTGGAACAAAATCTTGTTAGGGATATTTCGTACGGGGTAGATTTTTATATGAACAAGCAAATTACAAATGCTTGGAGCAGCTATTTGCTTTTGACCTATTATCATAAAGAGGATCAATTTACCGATTTGGATACGGGCAGTATTCTTAAAAATGGACTTTGGGCATATTTCATGAGAGCGAACAATAGTTTCGAGATTTTGTCAGATAAAAGTCTAACGGCAGACCTTGATTTTATGTATGCTTCGAAATCGGTAAATGGAAATTCAATAAGTAAGTCTTGGAATAGCCTCAACTTTTCATTGAGAAAGACACTTTGGAAAAAAAAGGCCAGTATTTCCTTAGGAATCGAGGATATGTTTAAAAGTCAAAAGTATTTTAACTCAAGAAACTTCCTAAATCAGAACAACTCTTCCCTTGACCGCCCCGAAAATCGGTTGCTCACTTTTGGCTTTAGATACAAATTTGGCAATCAAAAAATAAGGAATAATGAAAAGTCAAAGAGTGTTGACGAAATAGATAGATTATAACCTAGTAGCCACCCAATAGTCCACCACAGACACCCAAACTTATCAATAGATATACTCCGGCGAGAATAAAAAATATCTTCGCCGCTTTTTTATTCTTTTGTGAGCGAAGAATAAAACCAACACCAATAAAAACCAATGCCGGGCCGAACATAATTAAAATTAAAATTACCGCCAAGCCATCAAGGTTGCCGACTTCCAAAGGAATCAAAGTGTTCATACTATTTCAGTTTGAAGTTTTCTGAGATGTTCAATCTTTTCATCCCTATAAAACAGGTTCATGGTTTCAAAGGGGATTATCTTATAATCCTTATTAACGATATGCACACAAGACTTTTTAATGGCCCGTACATCAAAATTGTAGGCATCTATAAACTGCATTATAATAATACGGAACAAATTATCATACCCTAATTCAGGGGCATCTATTTCTGGCAAACAACATAGGATGCTCTTTAAATTTTCAGAAGCCTTTTCAACAGAATTTCCAGTACTAAAGAGCTCAATCATTTTGCCGTGCAGCTCATAATCCTGTTCATAAATAATGGTGTTTTTTCCTTCATTCAAGAGATCATCAGGATTGATATATCTTGTAAGCGGGCTTGTCTCATCACCTATCTTTAGGGCATATGCCATGACCAAGGCATCCGGATTACAAGGAACCGGAATTAAATCGTCCGATTCGAATATTGGGGACTGCTCCAATATTTTACGGCGAACCTCTGTCAACGTTATACGATTTTCATCTACTTCAAAATTTTCCAATCTTCCCGCAATTTGTGTAGGTTGAAAAGTTACTCCACGAACACACTTCTGTTTCAGTGCAAAATCAATTGTTGAACCCATTTCATGGTCGTTCAAACCCTTTTGAAGTGTGACCACAAGCGTGGTGGAAAGATTAAGTTTGTTGAGATGTTCGAGGGCTTTCAACCGTGTATCGGCCAAATCGGCACCTCGAAGTGTGCGCAGTACGGAATTGCTCAATGAGTCAAATTGCAGATAAATCTCAAAATCAGGTGCATAAGAAGCCAATCTCTCCGCGAAGGCAAAATCCTTGGCAATCTTAATGCCATTTGTATTGACCATCAAATGCCGAATGGGCAATGTCTTTGCATAGTCCAATATTTCAAAAAATTCAGGATGTATAGTAGGTTCGCCACCACTGATCTGAACCACATCCGGTTCGCCTTCGTTCTTTACAATGGCATCCAACATTTTTTGGATTTCCGTCAAAGTGCGGTGCCGCCCATAGGTAGGTGAAGATGATGCATAGCAGGTGGGACATGTAAGATTGCAGCGATCTGTGACCTCTACAACGGTCAAACAGGAATGTTGCTCGTGGTCTGGGCATAAGCCGCAGTCATAAGGGCATCCATAATGGGTTTTGGTATTGAACGTCTTGGGATATTCAGAGGCCTTGTTATAATTGCGGATATTCTTATAATATTCAATATCGTCGGCTATCAAAACCTTAGATCCACCATGTTCCTTGCAATGTTTCAACATATACACCTTCCCGTTCTCGAAAACAATTTTTGCATCAACCCTTCGCAAGCAACTGGGGCAAAGACTTAGGGTAAAGTCATAGTAGGTGTAATTTTTTGTAGGCATAGGCAAATCCGTTACGGATTGTTTTTTTATAATAGAATAAACAAAGTAAGCATAAATATTGAATGCTGCTTAGGCCAAGAAATAGAAAATCATTCGGTTTCAGGAATTCTAGAGCGAACCTAAACGAGAAATATGAAATCATGAAAAACTTAAAATAAGTACCGCTTTGAAGTTGATAACCTTCTTTTTTAAAATGTCCAATAAGCGCAAATATTAAAATCAAGAAAACAATTTCGTATAGAGCAAGAGGGTGGCGCAGAAGTCCATCCCCCAAATCCATTCCAAACAATGAATTAGTTACTTGGCCATAGGTAAATTCCTTAGTACCTGAAAGGAAGCAGCCAATTCTGCCAATAATGATTCCGAGAATAATGGGAAGCACGAAAAGGTCGCCTGACGATTGTTTTTCCCCAATGATTTTTTTGACAATTTCTACTCCAATTAGTCCTCCAAAAAGACCGCCCATAATGGTTTTATTATTTAAAATGGATAGCCACCCTTCCGAATAATTCAAGGCAGGGTTTTCAAGAAAGGCAAAGAACCGGGAGAAAATCAGGGCCCCGAAAATGGCCCCAACTATTATGGAGAGCCTATTGTTGGATGAAATGGAATCCAGACTTTTTTTTCGGAGATGGATGTAATATCGAAAACCCGCAAAAAAAGCGAGATATTCGAGTATGAGATGTATATTGACCTTAATGCCAAGGAGAACAGGTTCAAAAGGGAAGCCTGCAAACCCTCCCATGAAGGGAAGTAAAAAGAAATTCATATATGCAAAGTTCAAAGACTTAATATGCAGGTCTGCAGATAGGCACATACCTTTAAGTCTACTAAATATAGGATTTATATGGATAAATTGAAGAAAATGAACCTGCCATAGTGCTCCGATCGTTTCAAATGCCTGTGAACCATATTGGCAGTGGCAGAAACGGTAAGAAAGTTGTGGGGGAAATTAACTTTTAAGACACTTTGTGTTTTTAATAGGGAGCGTAACTTCTGGAGCAATACAAAAGTCTAATAAATAACCCATTATGTTAGAATCACGATTTTTCGTAAATTTGCATCCCGAAAATCAAAGAAAAGACTTGGTAAAAATAGATAACATAGAGCTTCCCGATTTTCCTCTGCTTTTGGCACCCATGGAAGATGTAAGCGATCCCCCGTTCAGAGCTTTATGCAAGGAACAGGGCGCGGACGTTGTCTATACCGAATTTATCTCCTCTGAAGGGCTCATTCGAGATGCCGCAAAAAGCATAATGAAGTTGGATATCTATGAAAAGGAACGTCCGGTGGGAATCCAGATTTTTGGGGCGAATTTAGAATCGATGCTTCAAACCGTGGATATTGTCGAACGAAGCAATCCGGATATTATTGACATAAATTTTGGCTGTCCCGTCAAAAAAGTCGTTTGTAAGGGGGCAGGGGCCGGAATCTTAAAAGATATTCCTTTGATGGTCAAATTGACCGAAGAAATGGTCAAGCGCACCCATTTGCCTATTACGGTGAAAACAAGACTGGGCTGGGACCATGATTCCATTAAAATTGTGGAGGTTGCAGAACGCCTACAAGATGTGGGATGCAAGGCAATTTCCATTCATGGGCGAACGCGTGTTCAAATGTATAAGGGAGAGGCCGACTGGAAACCTATTTCAGAGGTCAAGAACAACCAGCGAATGCGCATTCCCGTATTTGGGAACGGGGATGTTGATACCCCCGAAGCAGCCCGGAAAATGAGGGATGAATTTGGCCTTGATGGCGCTATGATCGGCCGGGCCAGTATTGGATATCCTTGGTTTTTTAAAGAGGTGAAACATTTCTTTAGAACAGGGGAACATTTAGACCCTCCCAATATGGAGGAAAGGGTATGTGCGGCGCGACGACACTTGCAAATGGCAATTGATTGGAAAGGGGAGAATTTGGGTGTTTTCGAGACCCGTAGGCATTATACAAATTACTTTAAAGGGATACCTAATTTTAAGGAACATCGCATGAAAATGGTCACTAGCGACCACTCTGTGGATGTCTTTGCCGTTTTTGATGAAGTTTTGGAAAAGTTCGGCAATTACGAATTCGCCGGTTAGGAGATCAATCTTTTGGTTACCCTACTACTTGCAATTTTTGCGGCCAAGACACCAAGCACCAGTATCGTACCGAGCACCACCAAAACATTTATAAATTGATATTCAACGGGGTAGGCCAAGGAAGGTGTAATCTTTAGCCACCCAAAATACAACTGCGACCATACGAGCAAAGAAGCCAAAATTACGCCGATAAGACCACCAAAAAAAGCTACCAAAATGCCTTGCACAAAAAAGATTCTGCGCAGTTCTTTGAAGGTTGCACCAAAATCATAAAGTGTTTTTAAGTTCTCCCGCTTGTCGAGTATCATCATAATGATGGCACCTACAAGATTGAACAAGGCGATTATGAGTACCAAGGTAAATATGAGATAGGTGGCCAAATTTTCGGTATTGAGCATTCGGTACAAAGAGCCGTTCTGTTCCTCTCTATCCTTTAGTAAAACTTTGCCATCGAAAATGGCCGACACCTCATTTTTAAGTGCTACTATATCCGCGGTACTATCTAGCTTAAAATTGATACCCGAAATTTGAGTACTATCCTTTTCCAATAATGCCTGTACTAGCGCTAGGTTTGTAAAAATATACTTCTGGTTAAGGTTTTCCTCAATATCGTACACACCGCTAATAACCAAAGGAAGCTCATTATAGGGTTTTGAGTTCTGTGACAGGAATCCCTTTCCGGGTTTTGGAGCCAAAACAATTAAAGGATTTCGAACCTGGTTTATGGTCAAACCAAGAATATTGGCTATTTCGATTCCGGCAACACCATACTGTCCTTCAATGTTCCAATCTCCAAAATAAAGGGCGCTATCAACTTGGGTTACTTTATTATAGTTTTCATCTACTCCCTTAATAGTGGCAATGTGGTTTAACTGTTTATGGGAAAGGGAAACCTGTTCCTCTATTTCCTTTGAATAGGAAGCGACACCGGTTAATTCGTCCAATTTTTTTTGTTGATTGGCATTTATTGAAAAGAACTTTCCAGATATGGCCGATGCCTTAAGATCGGGATCAAAAGTATTGCTGAACGATAGACTGAAGGTCTTTAAGCCTGCAAACCCCGAAAGAACTATAAAAAGTGCTGCCGAACCAATGACAATTACCAAAAAGGTTATAAAATTGATAATGTTTACCGCATTTTGGCTGCTTTTTGAAAGAACGTAGCGCCGAGCGATGTATAAGGGAAAATTCAACCTTAGGATTTTTTTCTTTTAGGAAGCAAATCGCGATCCTTGATAGGGTCTTCTTCTCCTTTTAGGGATTTTTCTATATTCTCAATATAATCAAGGGAATCGTCCAAATAAAATAACAGTTCGGGCACGCGTCGCATTTGGTTTTTGGTACGTTGCGATAGCTCATGTTTAATGAGGGGCTGGTTTGATTTTATGCCTTCCATAAGTTCTTTCGAATCCTTGGTCGGAAAAATACTAACATACACCTTGGCGATCGATAGATCCGTTGTAACGGCGACCCGGGTCACCGAAATCAAAGTGCTGCGGAGACCGCCATCTATGGCAGCACGTTGCAGAATATCAACGATATCTTTCTGTATGACCCCCGCTATCTTTTTTTGGCGCTGTGTTTCCATAGGGCAAAAATACGGAGAATTAAGTGTATTTTAGTATCGCTCGATCTGCAGCACTTAAAAAAGAAAGGAAATTGAACAAAATTGAACACATTGGTATCGCAGTGAAAGATTTAAATTCTTCAAATAAATTGTTTGAGAAGCTTTTCGGAGTGGCACATTACAAATTGGAAGAAGTTTTGTCCGAAGGAGTGAAAACTTCTTTTTTTAAAGTAGGACCCAACAAAATAGAATTATTGGAGTCGATTGAGGACAATGGTCCCATTGCGAAATTTATAGATAAAAAAGGGGAAGGAATTCATCATATAGCGTTCGAAGTAGATGATATTAAGGCCGAAATGGTACGCCTAAAAGCTGAGGGGTTTGATTTATTGAGCGAAGAGCCAATAAAGGGGGCCGACAATAAATTAGTGGTATTCGTGCATCCCAAATCGGCCAACGGGGTACTGGTTGAACTTTGTCAAGAGATACCATCACACATGAATAAAACCAGGAAAGCGTAGATTTCACAATAAATGAATCACCAATCTTTTGCGTAGTTGGGGTTATTGATTAAATTTGCCCTCTTTTCGGCCTTACTTTCCCGCCCGGATGAACGGGTTCACCGTTCTGACAGGCATAGAGCAAGGTTAATTGAAAAATACACATTGGTCCTATAGCTCAGTTGGTTAGAGCACCTGACTCATAATCAGGTGGTCCCTGGTTCGAGCCCAGGTGGGACCACAATAACAAAGACAGGGCTTCCGAGAAATCGGGAGCTTTTGTTTTTTTGGGGATTTATAAGGAGTTTTACTTCAAATATCGGTCAACAAAGGCTTCTTTGAAGGCCCTACCAATGGGTACAAATGTATCTTTACTAAAGAAAATGCGGTTACCGGAAACTTTAATGATCTTTTTCGTATTTATAATATAGGATTTGTGCACTTGGCTAAACTGGACGGTTGCCAGTGTTTGCACCCAATGCTTTAATGGGTGCGAAGTCAGGTGTTTTTTAGAGACCGTAAAAATTTCGGTATAGTCCGCTTCAGATTGTATAAAAAGAATATCGTCAATTAAGATTTTGATATGCTCGTGGCCCGACTTTATGAAAATTGTTTCGGGCAGTGATGTATCATCCGCCAACTTCGTTTCCGAAGCACTTGTCACCGGCGAGAGGGGTACTTTGGAAACCGCCTTTACAAAACGCTCGAACGAAAAGGGTTTTAATAAATAATCAACCACGTGATATTCATAGCTCTCCAGCGCGTACTCGGAAAATGCCGTAGTCAATATAACATGGGGCTTGTTGGGTAACGCCTTCAAAAAATCAATTCCTGAAATTTTCGGCAAATGGATATCGAGAAAAATAAGGTCAATGGGCTCGGATTTTAAAAAATCAATGGCCTTTAATGCATCGGCAAAGTTCCCCTTTAGTTGCATTTTATCTAGATCACCAATAAACTTTTCCAATACACGTTGTGCGGGTGGCTGGTCTTCGATAATAATACAACGGATCATTGAACGCCCTTTTTTAATTGCATGTCTAATTTCACCGAATATAACGAATCGGTTTCTTTGATGTAGAGGGTATGAAGATCGGGATAAATAATATTCAATCGTTTCTTGACATTCTGCAATCCGATGCCGTTGGAAAGGTCATTGGTATTTGTTAGTGGGCGAAATGAATTAATGCATTCAAATTGCAACCTCCCATCATGGGTTACGTTGATTCGGACTTTAATGGAAATATCCTCAGACTGACTTGCCGTACTATGTTTAAATGCATTTTCAACAAACACATTAAGAATCAATGGGGCGATCTGGTAGCCGGATTCGATATTTTCAGCATTGAATTCCACTTTTCCACGATTTTCAATCTGCAACTCGCTTAATTGGGTAAAATTCTTGAGGTGCTCAATTTCCTTGGCCAAAGGCACAAAATCTTCCTTACAATCATAAAGCATATAGCGCAAAACCGAAGACAGTTCTAAAATAATGGAGGGCGTTTTTGGCGAGTTGTCTATTGCATAGGAGTAAAGGTTGTTCAAATTGTTGAACAAAAAATGGGGATTGATCTGCGATTTTAGGTATTGAAGTTCACTTTCCTTCACCATCGCACTCAGGGCTTCTACCTCGCGTTGTTTTTTTGAGGCGTCCCAAGCGAACTTAAAGCCCGTAAGGATTATGATAATAGGCATTACATCCAACAAGCTATAGATGATTCCCGGAAAATGTTTGCCTCGGGTATCGGGAAAAAATATCCGTTCCAAAACAAATTCCTCAATAAAAATAATGGTTGCGATAATTAGGATTACAAAAATGAAGAATAGGAAATATTTTTTTCTATAAAAGAAACGGGGCAATAGCACATAATTTATTATGAATGCGCCAATTCCGTAGTTGACAAAAAAGGCAATTTGAAAGGTTTGAATTTGTGGATTATGCTTGTCGAAAGAAAAGAAAAGAAACAGAACTACATGTAAAAGTACCTGAAACAAAACCTCTGTAGAAACGCTTCTATTCCATAAGATTTTACCTTTCATCTTTCAAAATTAACATTTTTACAAAACAGGACCGGTAAAATTCCCCCATCAACGCATTCTGCGGGGCGAACGACATTTTTATGCTCCTATGTCGTTCACATTAAACTTTCTGTCGTTCACAGAAAATTATATCCAGGCGTTGATTATAATGGAGATTTTTGAAAACGATGTAAAATCTTCAAGTTATGCAAAGTAAATTAAAATATTTCGGCCAATTTTTGGGCCTGTTCTTTTTGGGTTTAAGTGTCACTCCCGCTTTCGCACAGAATGGAACAATAACAATAAAAGGAACAGTAGTTGAAGAGGCCAGTGGACAGCCCATATCTTTTGCAACGGTCATGGTTGCTGACAACGAATCCAAAAAACCTATTGATGGCACAACCACTTTGGACGATGGTACTTTTACATTGGAGACAAATGCAACTAATTTTTACATAGAGGTGGGCTTTCTAGGTTTCAAGTCAAAGACCTTTGGCCAACCACCTACAAAGGGCAAAGTAATCGATTTGGGCTCCGTGGCACTTTCCGAAGATGCGGAACAATTATCGGAAGTAGTAGTAGAGGGTGAAATTTCACGTACAGAATTTAAGTTGGACAAGCGTGTGTTTAACGTTGGTAAAGACTTGAGCAGTACAGGCGCAAGTGCGCTGGAAGTACTTAACAATGTGCCTTCAGTAAGTGTAAATATTGAAGGGCAGGTGAGTTTAAGGGGAAGTCAGGGCGTTCAAATGCTGATCAACGGCAAACCTTCTATAATCGCAAGTGAACAGGGCAATGCTTTAGGTACGATTACCGCAGATATGATCGAAAGGGTCGAAGTCATCACCAACCCTTCCGCTAAATATGATGCAGAAGGCACTTCGGGGATTATCAACATTGTTCTGAAAAAAGAAGACCGCAAGGGGCTTAATGGCTCCGTATCAGTAAATACAGGTACTCCCGCGGGCCATAGTGTCGGGGTAAGCTTGAATCGAAGAACCGAGAAATTCAACCTTTTCAGTCAATTAGGTGTTGGTCTCAGGGAATTGCCCGATGAAATTGAAACCAGAAATGTGGATTTGGTAAACAACACGAAAGTCTTGAGCAATGGAACCGAGTTCCGAAACGAGACCTATTACAATTTTGTTTTGGGAACGGATTATCATATCAATGACAGTAATATATTGACCCTTTCTGGAAATTTCGCCATGGAAATCGAGGAACAACCTTCAACCACCAATTTTGCTTCGTTAGACGCGAACGATATAGTCACTTCGCAATGGCAGCGAACAGAGGTAACCGAGGCCAAAAACCCAAAATTTCAATACGAACTGCAGTATAAGAAAGATTTTAAGAATAATGAGGACCATTCACTGCTTTTTAGTGCGCTAGGCAATTTTTTTGGCAAAGACCAATCTTCCGAGTTCAATAATTCAACCATTTCGGGAGAAGACAACAATGGAACCCAACAGACCCGTACCGATTTCAAGGAATCCGTATTTACTTTTAAACTGGATTATACTAATCCCTTTACGGATCAATTGACTTTGGAAACAGGTGCCCAATATGTTTTGAATGATGTAGCCAATGATTATGAGGTAAACAATCTTTTGAATGGTACTTTTGTAAACGACCCAGGCCTGACCAATATATTTGAATTCAGTCAAAATGTACTGGGTATTTATAGTACTGGGTCGTACGAAGGTAAAAAATGGGGGGTCAAGGGGGGCATACGCATAGAGCATACCGACCTAAGTACATTATTGGCAACAACCAACGAGGCCAGCAACCAAAATTACACCAACTTTTTCCCCAGTTTGCATACTTCTTACAAATTCACTGAAAAAATATCGGTGCAAGCGGGTTATTCAAATCGTATCTATAGACCAAGAATGTGGGACCTAAATCCCTTTTTCAACATTCGAAACAATTTTAGCATCCGTCAGGGAAACCCGGCACTGACCCCTGAATTTACCGATTCCTATGAGATTACAAGCATTTACATTTTGAGCAAAGCTTCTTTGAATTTCGGAGTCTATTACCGTTATACCACAGATGTAATTGAACGGGTTTCTACCTTTGAAAACAACGTGAGCACCTTCAAACCGGAAAACATTGGTACGAACGGTGCTACAGGAATTGAATTTAACGCAAAATATAGTCCGTCTAAATGGTTGACTTTTAATGGGGACTTTAATTATAGTCAATTTAAACGAGACGGAATTTTTGAAACCACGGTCTTTGATTTCAGGGGTGAACAATGGTCATCAAAACTTATGGCAAAGGTTGAATTACCTGCTGACATGGACTTGGAAATGACAGGGAATTATAGGTCTAGTTACCGAACCGTTCAAAGCGAGATGAGCGATCAACTCTTTATGGACTTAGGTCTGCGAAAGAACATTCTTAAGGGAAAGGCGGTATTGAACCTAAGTGTTCGGGACCTGTTTGCCACTAGGGTAGATGAAAGCCAGATTGCCCAAGCAGATTTTGAGGTCTATGATCGTCGTCAGCGGGGCCGTTTTGTAGCCCTAGGGTTCAGTTATGGCTTTGGTAAAGGCGAGGCCATGCAATATTCTGGTCAGCAAAGAAGATTTTAATAAAATAGAAACACCGGGAAACAATTATCAATTAAAGCAAACACTATGAGAAAATCAATTTTTATGCTATCGTTCGTTGCATGTTCAACAGTAATGGCGCAGTCAACATGGAAGGCCGATAAGGCCCATTCCAAAGTAGGTTTTGGGATTACCCACTTAATGATTTCAGAGGTGGAAGGCAATTTCGGGGAATTTGAAATAGAGGCCACCGCCGATGATGCGTTTAGTGATCCTTCCTTTACGGTTGAAATCAAAACGGCTAGCATTGATACCGATAATGATCGAAGGAACGAGCATCTGCGAAGTGCGGATTTTTTTGATGCCGAAAAGTTTCCTACCATTACTTTTAAAACTATCACTATCGAAAAAACAGGGGAAAAAACCTTCAAAATAATAGGCGACCTTACCATGCATGGGGTAACCAAACCCGTTACCTTGGAAGGAAAGGTCAATGGCATCATTACAGATCAGCGCAGCCAAAAATTGAAGGCCGGACTCAAATTGACCGGTACCATAGATAGGTTGGCCTTTGGAGTGGGAGGCGAAACACCCACTTTGGGAGACGAAGTGGAGATGACCGTAAATCTGGAAATGGCCCAACAATAAAAATACGGTGTTTGTTAGTGAATGGGAACGGTTATAATGACAAAGCATAAAAAACATATATTATTTTTAACGCTCTATCTGTGCTATTTGACCGTTCTCTTTTTTTTGATTAGAGGGTAATTTAACTTGATGGATCTCGCTAAACATGAGACGAAAAGAATTTTTAACTAAAACTTTGGTAGGTCTGGGAGGAGTTGTCGCCTTGACTTCCATTGCCAGAACTGGTGCAAAAAACAGCGAGGAAGAAATACGGATGTCTAAGGAGTGCGACGTTTCGCCTCGTGAGACAAAAGGGCCTTTTCCAAACAAAACTCCTGCTGATTATGTTCGTGATAATATCATCGGTGACCGAAAGGGTGTGGCTTTATTGGTTGCCTTGACGATTTTGAACAAGAACTCAGGGTGCATTCCATTTCCGAATGCCTTGGTAGATATTTGGCATTGCGATAACCATGGAAATTATTCCGAATACGGGGGATTTGGAATGCAACGAAATGATATGACACAAGAACATTTTCTTAGGGGCAGACAAGCTACCGATGCCAATGGCCAGGTATCGTTCATAAGTATTTTTCCGGGATATTACCCAGGGCGTGCGCCCCATATTCATTTGGAAATTTTAGCGGCAGATGAAAAATCGTTGTTGGTTACACAGATAGCATTTCCTGAGGATATATGTGACACGGTATATGCCACGCAAAACTATCAGGGGAAAAATTATGTCAAAAACACTCGTGACGGGGTTTTTGGGAATAGCCTAGAACATAACATGGCCGATTCCGTAACCGGGAACAATGAAGATGGTTATGTACTCGAAAAATCTATTATAGTTGCTACTTAATTACAAAAGGATTTGATTACTTTGAAGAATGGGAAGAAAAACAGAACAAACATTTAGGGTCATACATAGGTATCTAGGATTTTTCTTAGCTGGTATAATGATCGTGTACGCCCTCAGCGGTATTGTATTGACATTTAGAAACACGGACTACCTTAAAAAAGAAGTACGTTTTGAGAAAAAGTTGGAGCCCAATATTTCGGCCGATAATTTAGGGAAGGCCTTGGAGAAAGGGCGATTTAATGTGGATAAGGAAGAAGGAGGCATCCTTTATTTTGAAGGCGGAACTTACGATCAAAAAACGGGGATGGCCATTTATACAGAGAAAAAGCTACCCGTTCTTTTGGAAAAAATGAACAATATTCACAAAATGCATAGTGGGCACCCAATGTATTTTCTCGGAATATTTTTTGCCATATCGTTGCTTTTCTTTGCGATTTCGGCTTTTTGGATGTTTCGGCCAACCACATCTGTATTTAAAAAAGGGCTCTATTTTACCCTAGGAGGAATTATACTTACAATAGCCCTTCTTTTTATATAAATTCTTATCTTACAAGTAAATAGACACACGTTAATGGTTAAAACAAACTTTAAAATCCAGGTATGAAAAAAATAACAAAAGAAGACATCAAGCAAGAAGTGTTCGACCTCTATGATGACTATGCCCACAATAGAGTCAATAGAAGATTGTTTCTGGATAAATTGTCCACATATGCCGTCGGGGGCCTTACGGTAGGCTCGCTACTAAGTTTTATTTCTCCTGATTATGTAAAAAAGATCCAGATCAAACAGGAAGACCCCCGTTTGAAATCTGAATACATAACGTTTAATTCGCCCAAGGGAGGCGGTGAAATCAAAGCTTTGTTATGCAGACCGGCCGATGCCAAAGGTAAATTGCCGGGTATTGTGGTGGTGCATGAAAATAGAGGTCTTAATCCGCATATCGAAGACGTGGCCCGAAGGGCGGCACTTGCAGGATTTGTTTCTTTGGCTCCTGACGCTTTGACACCTTTGGGCGGGTATCCTGGGAATGATGACGCGGGAAGGGAATTGCAAAGCAAGCGTGACCGCAATGAAATGCTTGAAGATTTTATTGCTGGTTCCCAGTACCTTAAGGCACATGATGATTGTACAGGTAAAGTGGGTGTTGTCGGGTTTTGTTTTGGGGGATGGATTTCGAATATGATGGCCGTTAAGATTTCAGATTTGTCGGCGGCCGTTCCTTATTACGGAGGGCAGCCAACGGAAGATATAGATAAGATAAACGCACCGTTATTGCTTCAATTTGCCGGTCTTGATGAGAGGGTCAATGCGGGGTGGCCCGCATACGAAGCGGCACTAAAGGAAAATGGGAAAGAATACACGGCATATGTTTATCCCAATGTGAACCACGGTTTTCACAATGATACAACGCCTCGTTACGATAGGGAAGCAGCGGAACTTTCCTGGCAAAGAACCATTGACTTTTTTAAGGAAAAATTGGAATAACGTGTTTCGTTTAGTGACTTTACCCTTAAACCAATAGGTGGCTTAGCTTCTTAAGCCTTGTGTACATTGGCTCTGGAGTCTTCTTAGAAATTTTGAAGGATTTAGAAGTGGTGTCAAAGTCAAAGTTGATGTGGTCAAAGTCAGTATCATCGTGATCTTTCAATTTGTCCAACAAAACCCTGGTAACTTTTAACCTAAAACGATATTCTTCTTGAAGTAAAAAATTTACATCCTCTTTCTGGCTCTCTTGTGGCAACCAATTGATTTTCATCATTCGAAATTAGCCTTGAAAAATAGAAAAATTACCTGGTTTTAAAAAATTAAATTATGTGAACAACCTAATTTTAGGATTAGGTGCATCAAATGCAATAGTCAAATTCTTAATTTTTGTGACCTAAACTTAACAAATTGCTCAAATTGTCTTAATGTATTTATGGGTAGTTTAATATTACTTTTGACCATCCTATTTAGCTAAGGAAACGTTCTTATTTTAAGTTATTTGAGTTAGTTTAGTAAAAACCGATGGAAGCATCGGTTTTTTTGTTAACCGAGGGCCTGGTTTTCATCCCAAGAAATCTTTGAACCATTTCCCTGAAGACTTTATTATTCTTTTTTGCGTTTCGAAATCTACATACACCAACCCGAATCTCGGGTAATACCCCTCTGCCCATTCAAAATTATCGGTAAATGTCCATACAAAGTAGCCCGAAATTTCCAGACCTTCCTCTTTAGCTCTATGAACTTGTTCAAGATAGTCCTGTAAGTACGAAAGCCGGTCGGGATCATGCGCCTTTCCGTCATTCAGATGGTCTTCAAATGCTGCGCCATTTTCGGTAACTATAATTTTCTTTACCCCATTGTACGCATTGAATTTGCGTATCATGCTATGAATACTCTGGGGATATACCTCCCAGTCCATCAAAGTAGTCTTCACTTTTCTCTTCGTTGCTTTTACGATTTTAGCCCTTAAATAGGGCACTAGGTAGCTATGTTTTACTACTTCACGGGTATAGTTCTGAATCCCGATAAAATCAAAATCAAAAATTGCGTTCTTTTCATCCTCAGGTTTTTGATAGGTACTTATTTTCTTGAGGACTTTTACGTCTTCCATGGGATACCCTAGGCCCAAGGAAGGTTCAATGAACAATCTGTTAAGAAGGGCATCTGCTTTTTTTGTGGCCATAACATCTCTTTTTGAGTTGGAAGAGGGAGTAATCTGTGAGCACGAAAAGGTGGTCCCAATGGTGGCCCCTTGGACCAGCTTGCGTAAAATTCTGCCCCCCAATGCTTGACACAAAACGGCATGATGAACAGAGGGCAAGAAATTTCTTAAACCCTTACGACCCGGTGCATGCACGCCTAAAAAATAGCCGGCACCTGTAAAGACCATGGGTTCGTTCAAAACCATCCAATGTTTTACACGGTCCCCAAAAGCAGTTGCACAGAAAACAGCGTATTCTTCGAACCAATTTAGGATGTCCCTATTTGTCCAACCGCCTTTTTCTTCCAAACTATGCGGCAAATCCCAATGATAGAGTGTGACCCAAGGGGTAATTCCACAATCAAGGCAAAAGTCTATAACTCGATTGTAGAAATCAACACCTTTCTGACTTACGACACCTGTGCCATTAGGCATTAATCTGCTCCAAGACAATGAAAATCTAAAATTGGGAATGTTCATTTCCTTCATGAGAAGGATGTCCTGCTTATACAGATTGTAAAAATCACATGCTATTTCTCCATGGTGCCCTTGAAATACCGCCCCCTTTTTAGTAACGAATGCGTCCCATATGGAAATACCTTTGTCCTCGATGTTATGACCTCCTTCAATTTGATAGGCCGCCGTTGATACGCCCCAAACAAAATCACTGCCAAAATCATATTTTTTTAAATGGTAGTTATTCAAATTAGGATTTTTGAATTATAGATGAACGCTATTCTTGGCAATCGGGGATTCTTCTAGAATGCGGGAAATTATGCTTTCGGTAATATCCGGATAGTATACATCAATTTTTCTATCACTATTAACCCAGGATTGAAGTTTCTCCAAATGCTTTGGTTTAAGCGATTTTATAACAGGCACTCCCATTTCCTTTAAGGCCGAGGCATTACATTGTTGTTCGTATTGGCCTTTCATGGGGATTACCATTAATTTTTTACCCATAAACAAGGCCTCTGCCGGTGCTTCAAAACCCGCACCGCACAAAATACCTTTGCTACTGGCCATGCTGTCAATAAAGGCCTGATTGTTAATTGGAGATACAACTATGTTCTCACCAACATATTCTAGTTTATTATGTTTTGAAAAAACCTGCCACTTGACATCCCTAATTTTGGACAGGATATTTATAATTTTTTCATCGCCATAAGAAGGTAAATAAACCGTATAATGATCACCAAGGGTCCGGGTGGTGTTTCTAATTTCTTGTCTTATTATGGGAGTATAAATTGTATCTTCATAATTTTTAAAATGGAGTCCGTATTTTATTGTGCTGGGCGCATATTTTTTCAAAATAAGCTTTCCTAAAAGATCCCTTTTCTCTGGTTTAGGGGCTTTGGGAGATAATACGGCAGCCTGATGGCTAAAACTCACGCAAGGTTTATGGGCCAATTTACAGGCCCAAGCACTTACAGGTTCAAAATCATTGATGATCAAATCATATTCGGAAACAGGAATGCTCTTTATTTCTTTTTGAAGTCTGGCAGAGTTGGTTTTGAGATAGGTTCGCCACATATCAACACCTCCTTTTTTGCCAAAAATAAAACTCCATCCTTTCAATTGATATTTGATGGGATGGGGAATTTGAATATCCGCTTGTGTGCCACTTACCAAGATATCAAGCTCAACTTTGCCTTTCTGTAGGACTGGGATAATATCTCGTGCCCTACTCAAATGGCCATTACCTGTTCCCTGTATGGCATAAAGCACTTTCATGTGTAATGGATTTATAATTCGATACTTTTAGGCCCTTTCGGTCTTGGGATAGTGTTGAACTCTTCCATTAGCTTGGCAAAAAGTTCATTTTTTTCTAGTATTTCAACGGGATCTGCGACATCCAAATTTTGCATTTTAAGATGAACATCTTGATCAAAATGATAAAGCTTCCATTTTCCCCGGGTATATTCCAAAGAGGTCAAGTTCTCTACCCAGTCACCTGAATTAAGATAAAGTACCGAACCTTTATCTGTAATAATATCCTTTATTTCTGGTTGATGTATATGACCACAAACGACATAATCAAATTCTTTTTCTATGGCAATATCTGCAGCAACCTTTTCAAAATCACTTATAAACTTAATAGCAGATTTTACACCATTTTTAATTTTTTTAGACATAGACACGGGCCCCATCCCCAATTTTTTATAACAAAAATTGACAGCCCTGTTCAGTAAAATCAAGAAATCATAACCAATTGCACCAAGTTTCGCGATCCACTTTGAATGCTGCATGGTTACGTCAAAAACATCGCCATGAAAAATCCAGGCTTTTTTGTTATGTACGGTAAGCACCAATTTATTGCTGATGCTGAAAGAACCCAATTTTAGTCCGGTAAATTTTCGCAGCATTTCGTCATGGTTGCCCGTGATATAATCAACTTTAACCCCTTTGGCGACCCACTCCATAAGTAGCTTGATGACTTTCATATGGGATTTTGGCCAATAACGCTTACTAAATTGCCATATATCAATGATATCGCCATTCAGCACAACGTGTTTGGGCTTGATTGATTTTAAGTAGCAAAGGAGTTCTTTCGCGTGGCAACCATATGTGCCAAGATGTACATCAGATATGACAACAATATCAACGGGTCTTTTCTTCATGAAAAAATGGTTGTGCGGGACCGTCTCATTTTCTTGAATTTTAGAGGTGAATAATACGTGCTAAGTAGCGTAATAAAGAAATGGGGAATCAAGGTCGCAAGGTATACGATGATAGATTTCATTCAAGAAAATTCGGCTTTCACAAAGTTTGTGAATATTTATTGATATTACTGTAAAGATTAATTTAACCTTAGGTTATTGGATAGTTAATTATCCCTATTATTTTAACCTTTTATAACGATTAAATAATGCACAAGACTTTACAAATAGTAAAAAAATCAAGAATATTGCCCATATATTTTAATATTTGTAAATAATTTAGCGTACAAGTGAAAGTAAGTACAACCAGAAAAGAACTTAGTTTATTGCTTTACGGGGCATTTGCTTCTTTTGGACTTTATTTCTGCATGTATGCGTTTCGAAGGCCCTTTACTGTTGCCACTTTCGAACAAATAACATTTTTAGGCATTGACTTTAAAATAGTTCTGATATTGTCTCAAGTCTTGGGTTATATGTTATCCAAGTTTATCGGCATAAAAGTGATTTCTGGCCTAAAACCTGAAAATAGGTCGAAATATTTGGCTGTTATAATTTTGCTTGCCGAGTTGACTTTGCTTCTTTTCGGACTGATACCAACTCCCTATAATTTTATTTTCCTCTTTTTTAATGGCTTGGCCCTTGGCATGATCTGGGGCATTGTCTTTTCATATCTGGAGGGAAGGAAGTTTACCGAAGTCCTTGGAGTAATTCTATGTTCCAGTTTTATTGTTTCCAGTGGAGTGGTTAAATCTGCAGGATTATTGGTCATGAACGGCCTTGGCATATCCGAATTTTGGATGCCTGCGGTTACAGGCGCCTTTTTTCTCCTTCCTTTTTTCGGCTTTATTTGGCTTTTGGAAAAAATTCCGCCACCCACTGCGGAAGATAAAAGATTAAGGAAAGAAAGAAAACCCATGACCAAGGCAGACCGAAAGAAGGTATTGTTGAACTTTTTCTTTCCTATCGTTATTCTTGTGGTTTTTTATATTGCCCTTACGGCATTAAGGGATTTTAGGGATAATTTTTCAAGAGAGTTATGGGATGCCATTGGTTTTGAAGGCAATGCGTCCATATTTACATTATCGGAACTACCTGTTGCATTATTGGTTTTGATAACGCTTGGCTTCTTTGGGTTGATAAAAGATAATTTTAAGGCTTTTTTATCCTATCACTATTTATTGATAGGGTCAAGTGTTCTGGTGGGTGTATCAACCTTTCTCTTTCAATCCCAGTTTATTGGCCCCGTTTTTTGGATGATAAACATTGGGATTGGTTTGTATGCGGCATACGTACCTTTCAATTGTATATTTTTCGACCGTATGATTGCGGCATTCCGTATTGATGGGAATGCAGGGTATCTTATTTACATAGCGGATTCCTTCGGATATTTGGGAAGCATGGCTGTACTGCTTTATAAGAATTTTGGGCAATCCTCAATATCTTGGCTACAATTTTTTTCTATGGGCACCTATATTATATCTGGCTTGGGCTGCCTTGTTTCCATTGCATCGTTGATTTACTTTATTAGAAAACATAAAAGGGAAAAGAAAATGGAACCTCAAATATTTATGATGGATGCGTGAGGACATGTATGATCTAATTGTAGTGGGCGGAGGAGTTTTGGGTACTTTTCATGCCTATCATGCCATGAAGAAAGGGCTTAAAGTGGCCCTATTGGAAAAGAATGGTGTGCCCCAGGGTGCTACCGTGCGAAATTTTGGTCAAGTTGTTCCTTCTGGGATGAATGCCAAATGGCAAGCGTATGGCCGTGCCAGTTTGAAAATCTATAAAAAAATTCAATCCAAATTCGATATTTCGGTTAGGGAAGAAGGCACCATCTACATGGCCTCGAATGATGAGGAATTACAACTTCTTGAGGAATTGCATGTAATAAATAAGGCAAATGATTACACATCCAACTTAATGACCAAATACGAATGCCTGAACCATTTTTCAGGTCTTCGAAAGGAATATGTAAAAGGAGGATTGTTTTTTCCAGAGGAAATAATGGTGGAACCGCGCCAAATGATTGGGAAGCTTCATTCCTATTTGAGATCGAAAGGACTCGATATTTTTTTTGATACCCATGTGATCGAGTGCAATGCCTTGGTTGATAATGTAACCCTTCATGCGGCCAAAGGAAGCATATTCAACGCAAAAAAGGTAATTGTTTGCAATGGCAGTGATTTTAAAACGCTTTATCCAGAACTATTCAACGAAAGCGATCTAGAAGTATCCAAATTACAAATGATGAGAACCAAACCACAAGGCAATTATCGTTTAAAGGGTTCTATACTTACAGGACTTTCAATTAGGCGCTATGAGGCATTTGCGGAATGTCCTTCATTTCTAGACATTAAGTCCAGAGAGCAAATAGACACCCCAGAGAAGAAATGGGGAGTTCATATTCTATTTAAGCAAGACATGGACGGATCTGTAATATTAGGTGATTCACACGAATATGCGGATGCCGGCCAAATTGACACCTTGGGAATTGATTTGAATATGGACATTGACAATTTTATTATTGAAGAGTCCAAAAAAATCATTGATTTGCCTACCTATGAAATTCAGCGTCGTTGGTTTGGGCAGTATTCACAATGTAAGACCACGGACGTTTATCAAAAAACAATTGATAAAAATATTCATATTGTAACAGGAATCGGCGGAAAAGGTATGACCGGGAGTGCTGGTTTTGCGAAAGAAAACATCAAAACAATATTTAATATTTAGTATGCAAAAAATAGAATTGGCCGTTTTTGATATGGCCGGTACGGTAGTCAATGAAAATAATGTTGTTTATAAAACATTGCAAAAGGCCATTAATAACAAAGGGTATGATCTTTCCCTTGATTTTGTGTTAAAACATGGAGCCGGAAAAGAAAAGCATCAAGCCATTATGGACATACTTTCAGAGATAGATTCTGAGGGCAGGGAATCTTCAGAACCAATCTTTGAAGATTTTAAGCTTCTTTTGGACGATGCCTATGAAAAACTTGAGGTAACATCTTTTGAAGGTATTCCCGAAATGTTATCCAAATTGAAAACCAATGGAATTAAAATTGCCTTAAATACAGGCTATTCCAAAGCGGTTGCAGAACTATTGCTCCATAAAATGAAATGGGCAAAAGGGGTTCAATATGATGTATTGGTGACCGCGGATGATGTGAAGAATGGAAGGCCAAAACCTGATATGATAGTTAAGGCCATGCAGGTTTTAGGAATACATGACGCAAACAAAGTTTTAAAGACAGGGGACTCTATAATAGACATTGAAGAAGGCAAAAATGCACAGTGTGGTTTAACAATAGGCGTAACAACCGGAGCCCATACCAAGGAGCAGTTGGCTACGGCGAACCCGACCTATATACTGAATAGCTTGGCGGAATTAATCGATATCCTCATTAAATAAAAAAATACAGAACTAACATTTTGGCCGAGTCCTGGCTTCGATTTACTGGAACGTGCGGGATTCGGCCATCAAAGAATATAGAATCCCCTTCTTTTAATAACACTTCCTCATCACCAATTATATAAGCGCACTCACCATATACCATGTATTTGAATTCGTAGGCATCCGTTGTCACTTCTTCCCGCTTGGAATTTGGTTTTACCTCTAATAACACAGTTTCAAACCCCAAGCTAGAAAACTGTTTGCCAAAAATGTAGGTATAAACAAAACCTACAGCTTCGTCTTCCTTTTCAATTACTGAATTATCTTCTTTTCTTGAAAGAATATAGTTTGATCCGTTGGTCTGCGGCATCCCATTGAAGAATTCAACAACCTCTACCTCTAAGGCACTGATAATTTTCAAAAGAACAGGTAAAGATGGGATGGTTCTTCCATTCTCTATCCTTGAAATGAGTCCGCTGGTAACACTTGCTTTATGAGCAATCTCGCTAATGGTACTATTACCAACTTTTCTAATTTCTTTGATACGCTTTCCAATACCAATGAGATAATCTTCCATATTCCCGATTTTATGATGCAAACATAAACTTTCTATGAATTTCTGAAATAATACGGATACAAATTCACAATTCATCGTTGCAACGATTTCTTTTTTTGAGTTTTGACAGTAATGTCAACAGTTGAGTATTTGTAAATATTAAATATTTACCTTTTATTAATATAATGAAAAGTAAGATTGCAATAACTTAATATACATGGCATCTTATCTTAACATCACTATATGATATTTGTTGCACATTAATTAACCAAAGTTTACAAATACGAAAAAATGAAAAACAAACTACTTTATATGGTTGTCGCTTTTTTTGCGCTGGCCATTGGTCACTCCCAGACTGTCTTTAAAGGAAAGGTCTTGGATGAAAACAACGTTCCAATGCCAGGGGCTTCCGTTGTAATTAAAGGAAGCATTAGTGGCGTGGCTACAGATTTTGACGGTAATTTCGAAATTGAGCTTCCGAACGGAAATGAAACAATGGTGGTTTCTTACGTAGGTTATTTATCAAATGAGTTCAATGCTTCAGGACAATCTTCGGGCACTATTACGCTACAACCAGACTCCCAAAAATTAGATGAGGTAGTGGTCACTGCCTTGGGTATTAAAAGGGAGAAAAAATCTCTTGGATATGCCTCCCAAGAACTGGGAACCGATGAGGTCACCTCAGCACGGGAGCCCAACCTGCTAAATGGAATTTCCGGAAAAGTGGCAGGACTACAGATTACGAACGGTTCTTCCGGACTTGGAGGTTCGGCAAGGGTCACAATTCGGGGGGATGCCTCTTTGAATATTAATGGAAACTCTCCTTTGTTCATTGTAGACGGCACACCTATCAGTAATGAAATAGTTGGCTCTTCCGGTTCAGGAACCCAAGATGTTGACTATGGCAATGGCGCAGCTGAAATCAACCCTCAGGATATTGAATCTATCAACGTTTTGAAAGGTCTCGGCGGCAGCGGCACTTTATGGTTCCCGTGCTGCGAATGGGGCGATCATTATTACTACCAAAAAAGGGAACAATAGGAAAGGGAGACTCGGAATTTCCATTAATTCTGGGGTTACAATGGAAAATGTGCTTCTCTTGCCGGATTGGCAGAACGAGTATGGCCAAGGGAATAATCAGCAATTTGAATTTGTGGACGGTGCTGGCAGTGGAATCGCCGATGGTGTGGATGAGAGCTGGGGCCCTAGACTGGATACAGGATTACTTATTCCCCAGTTTGATTCACCAAGGGCCGATGGTACCCGGGGTGGTGATATTTTGGTGAGTGATTCCCCTATTACCGCAACACCATGGGTTTCTCAGCCCAACAACACAAAGGATTTTTTCGACACTGGGTATACCAAAACAAATAGTATAGCCATTTCTAAGTCGGGCGACCTAGGGAATATTCGTTTTTCTTACCAAAACTTGGATCAAGAGGGGATTATCCCAAATACAGATCTTAGCAGAAATAGTTTTAATGTGAGCACCGGTTTGAACCTAACCGATAATCTGACTATCAATGCCAATGTAAATTATGTGAAGACCGACAGTGGCAACCGCCCATCCTTAAGTTACGGAACAGAAAGCATCATGTACCTGTTTATTTGGTACGGGAGGCAACTCAATACCAATAATCTCCGGGATTATTGGATGCCAGGCCTGGAAGGTAGACAACAGTACAATTACAACTATAATTACCACGACAACCCATTCTTCAATGTATATGAAAATACCAATTCCCAGGATAAGGATAGGATTTTTGGCAACGTGAGCATGAATTATAAATTTCATAAAGACTGGAATCTTCTCCTTAGAACAGGCCGTGATTTTTACAATGAGCTTAGGGCAAAGAAAAGGGCTTTTAGTACACAAAGATTTCCACTGGGTTACTATAGGGAGGACAATGTTTTCTTTGAGGAGTCAAACACAGATTTTCTTCTTTCGTATGATAAGACAATCAAGGAAAAATTCAATATCAATTTCTCTGTGGGTGCCAACCATTTGAGACAAACGCAGGATTACAATCAAACCGTCGCTCCACAATTAATAAATCCCGGTATTTATTCTTTCAACAATACCAGAAGACCTTTAGAGGTTTCGGTAAACAATAGCGAAAAAAGGATCAATAGTGTATATGGTTTTGCTCGTTTCGCCTATGACGAAATGCTTTATTTGGACATTACAGGAAGAAACGACTGGTCAAGCACTCTGCCTACCGATAACAACTCATATTTTTATCCGTCGGCAACCTTAAGTGCCATTGCCAGTGAAATGTTCACGATGCCAGAATGGGTGTCCTTTGCAAAACTTAGGGCCGCCTATGCCGAGGTTGGTAATGATACCGATCCCTATCGCTTGGCAAGCTTCTTTACCAATGAGACACCATTTGGTGACAATCCTGTTTTGACCGAATCACAATTGATTCCAAATGCAGATTTGAAACCTGAAATTACATCATCCTACGAATTTGGTTTGGACCTACGGTTTTTTCAGAGTCGTCTAAATTTGGATGCAACCTATTATGATGGAAGAACCAAAAACCAAATTATTCCTATTAGTACGGACATAGCTAGCGGGTATACCAGCAAGCTGATAAATGCTGGTGAAGTAAGGAATCATGGCATCGAAGCCATTTTAAACGTTATTCCGGTGCGAACCGAGAATTTCACTTGGAACACCACTTTTAACTTTTCTAGAAACAGAAGTGAGGTAACCGATCTGGGCGGTGTAGATTATACATTGACAGAAAGGAACGGTGCTTTCATTCAGGCCAGGGAAGGGGGCTCGATCAGCGCAATTTACGGAAGGGGCTTTCAAAGGGTAGATGATCCCAACAACGAATTCTTCGGACAATTAATTATAGATTCGAATGGCATTCCGCTTAGGACGGACGACTTGGTCTATCAAGGGGACTATGCCCCTGATTTCACCCTGGGAATCTTGAATAGTTTCAAATACAAATCATTCGATTTTGGGTTTCTTTTTGACACGCGTCAAGGAGGTATTGTGGTCTCCCGTACCAAAACAATCGGGTCTACATCAGGTCAGTTAAAAGAAACGCTGGTAGGTAGGGAAACAGGAATTGTTGCAGAAGGTGTTCAACAAACTTCACCAGGTGTGTTTTCACCCAACTCGGTAAATGTAGACGCAAGAACCTATAACAACCGATATTATGAAAGGGATAACGTGGAAGCTGCAAAATACGATGCCTCCTATACAAAATTAAGGGAGGTCACATTAGGATATTCAATGCCCAAAAAGTTCGTTGACAAATTGCCGATTTCAGGCGCTAGATTATCCTTAACGGGAAGAAATTTAGTTTTATGGACGGACAACCCCCATTTTGACCCCGAAACAATTTCCGTTGCCGGTGGCACCTTACAACCGGGTATTGAAAACATGTCATATCCGAGTACAAGATCATATACACTTAATCTACAAATCGATTTTTAATAATAGAACGATGAAAAATTTACAGACAAAATTATCAGTAATTTTTAGCGTCTGTCTTTTGGCAACTACCATTTTAGGCTGTACCAAGGACTTTGAAGAAATAAATAAAAACCCGAACTATCCTGAGCAAGCCGCTTCCGAACTTTTATTGCCGGGTGTGATGCGTCAGATGGCATACAACTGGGGCAATCAAGGCTGGGAAGAAGGTTTTACCGTGACCCAGTATGGTGCCCGATTACAGTTTACATCGGGTGACCGCTATAATTGGGATCCTACCAACAATCCCTATTTTGATGCTTACGACAGCATGAGGGATATTGAAAATGTAATAAGGGACAATAAAGACAATCCTGATGCTCAAAACTATTACGGTGTTGCACTCGTCATCAAATCTTGGATTTACTCGTACCTTACCGATGCATATGGGGATGTTCCCTATGCTGACTCTGTTAAGGGCATCAGCGATGGTAATATCACACCTGAATTTACGCCTCAACAGCAAATATATGATGGGCTTTTGACCGATTTAAAAACGGCAAATTCCGTTTTGAAAGGAGTGAACAATATTTCTGGCGATATCCTTTATGGCGGTGATGTCTTAAAATGGAGAAAATTCGCAAACTCACTTAGATTGAGATTGTTGATGCGCATCAGTAGTGTAGACCAGGCCAAAGCAACAGCGGGAATGAATGAAATAGCGAGCGATCCTGCCACTTATCCTATTTTTGAGGGAAATGCGGACAATGCCGCTTTGCAATGGAATTCGGACAATCCCCAGCCAAAGTACAATACACGTTCCGGTAGTTTTGATGAGGTTCGCCTAAGCCTCACCTTGGAGACCCGTTTGAAGGCCTTAAATGACAGGAGAATCATCGTTTATGCACAACCTACTTCCAATTCAGGAAAAGGAATTTATTCAGACAATTTAGATGATTATGTGGGCATGCCCAACGGACTTGATGATGCAAAAGCCCTAGGATATAGCCCTTCTGGAAACCCAGACGAATCTGGATCCAATTTTATTTCCCGATTAGGGGTATTACTGACTTGTCGTGCATGTGATGTGGAAAACGCTTCTCCTACTGCTTCGCAAACTATTATAATGGATTATGCTGAGTTACAATTTATTTTGGCTGAAGCCCGTGAGCGTAATTTCATAACTGTGGGCGATGCCGCTGAATATTATGAGAACGGAATCAGAGCATCCTTTTCTTATTACTTAGATCGTATCAATGTAGGTGGATGGAATGAAATTGCTGCCGATCTTTCAAGTTTTGATTTGGACGGATATATGGCCCAAGCAGCGGTTGCCTATGGGGCGCAAAACCTTGAAAAAATAGCACTTCAAAAATGGATAGCCTTGTTCTATACAGGTTTTGAGGCATGGTCTGATTGGAGAAGGACAGGGATGCCCGAGATAGTTCCCGGAGCTGACGCAGCGAACGATAAAAAAGTGCCTGTTCGGTTCTTGTACCCAAACGAGGTCAAATCAACCAACAACGCCAATTATCAGGCAGCGGTTGCTAGACAAGGGGCCGATAATTTAAACACCAAACTATGGTGGGATGTTGATTGAAACCAATCTAATGTCAATTAGGAATAGTTTTGCGCTAATGACCATAGGAATTCTTTTCCTATGGTCTTGTGCTAAGAAAGAATCTGGCGCACCCGACCTGGGAATAGAGCATGTGGTGGTAATAGGGTTTGATGGGTTAAGTCCGGATGGATTGGAAAACGCCGCTACCCCCAATTTTGACAGACTAATGCATGAGGGGTCTTATACAATGAACGCCAGAGCGGTGCTTCCTTCAAGCTCCAGCCCTAATTGGGCAAGTATGATTATGGGTGCGGGTCCGGAACAGCACGGCATAACATCCAATGCATGGGAAACTGATAATTTTGTTCTACCAGCTGTAACCCAAGGAGAGGACTTTTTGTTTCCGACCATTTTTCGATTGATCGATAGTCAGGTCGAAAATGCCGAAGTAGGTGCCATTTACCATTGGGGCGGTTTTGGGAGGCTCTTCGAAAAAAATGCCGTTGATTTTGATAGCAACCCAAAGACCGAAGAAGAAACGGCCACGGTGGCCAGCGAGTATATCAAGAGCAAAAGTCCAAATTTTACATTTATACATTTTGATCATATTGACCATGCCGGACATGAATTTGGGCATGGTTCAAAAGAATACTATGAATCGGTAGAAAAGGGCGATATTCTTTTGGGAATGGTAGTGAAATCAATTTATGAAGCGGGAATCGTTGGCAAGACTTTGGTCTTAATCAGTGCGGATCATGGCGGCCTTGGAAAAGGTCATGGTGGAGAATCTTTGAAGGAAGTTGAGATTCCTTTTATTGTTTGGGGAAAATCGGTCAAAAAGGGCCACTCAATAAAATATCCCGTTTATCAATATGATAATGCGGCAACAGTCGCTTTTGCATTAGGGTTGAAAACGCCCAATGCTTGGATCGGGAAACCTGTAAAATCTGTATTTGTCGGATATGGGGATACCGATGGATATCCAATTTTAATAAGGGAAAAGGAACCGATAATTCTTCCGAAAGGGGAAGGGTTTAAAAAGGCAGGCGGCCTTTTTGACGAATCGGCTTCTGTAATTATTGAAAATCCGGGTGGAGAGGGCGTAGTGAGATATACGCTTGATGGCACTATGCCAAATGCAATGTCATCGGTGGCAGATACCCCTTTTTTGCTTACTGAAAACACAATTGTAAAAAGTGCTGTTTTCAAGAAAGGGAAAATTTCAAGTACGGTCTCGGAAGCTTATTTTAGGATTAAAGGGAAAGCTGATCAAAAGCCGATCGACTATGAAATCTTCTATTTGGATAACTTGACAAGCGTCCCAAGCCTAGAAGGAAAAGAACCTGCCAGAAAAGGACAGGTTTTCGAAATTACCTCTGACGAGATCATGGGAGAAATAAAGAGCAATACCGCAGTGCGTTTTACGACGACAATTGACGTTTCCAGAAAAGAAATTTATACCTTTTACACTCGTTCCGATGATGGAAGTATATTGCGTATCGATAATAACCTCATTGTTGACAACGACGGGGACCATGGCGTTTTGGAGAAAAATGGAAAAGCAGAATTGGAACCGGGCAAACATTCATTGGAGGTTGTTTGGTTCAATGGAGGAGGAGATGCGTGGCTTGATGTTTTTGTGGAAACCGATAAGCTTAAAAAGCAAATTTTGCCGACCACAATGTTAAAAGCAAAATAATATGAAGATTGGCAGTATATGGGTACTATGCTCTTTTCTGTTCTTAGGCCAGCTTTATCCGCAGCAAAAAGGGCTACAATGGACATCATGGGAAAAGGGTTGGCTTGATATTCACCATATTAGTACGGGTCGGGGTGACGCGGCCTATTTTATTTTTCCGGATGCGACGACACTTTTGGTAGATGCCGGGGATATGTCCGAGACACACCCACGGGCCCTTTCGCCAAGAAATACAAAGCGGCTGCCCAATACCTCAAGATCCGCCCCCGAATGGATTGTGGATTACATAAAGCAATTCGCTCCTAAAAATCAAGAGCCCCACTTGGATTATGTGCTCATTACCCACTACCACGATGACCATTTTGGCGAAATGGATTCAACACGCACCATCGTGGATAAAAGTAATTATGCATTAACAGGGATAACGGAAGTGGGCCATTACCTTCCAATAGGGACGCTTTTAGACAGGGGCAGTGAATATCCTGTTGATCTTAGAGATGAAAAAATCCAGGCAGAATTTAAAAAACAAGGGGCAGGGGGCACGATAGCTACTTTAAAAAACTATTGGAAATTTGTGGAACACCAATCCAAAGCGAATGGTATGCTGCATGCAACTTTGGAAGGAGGAAAGCTCGACCAGATACGGTTGCGGAATACGCCCACAGACTTCCCGGATTTTCAGGTTCGGAATATTGCCGTAAATGGGACTATTTGGTCTGGGGAGGGAGAACAATTTTTCAGCCTGTTTAGGCAAGGGGAATACCCAGGGGAAAATCCATTGAGTTCATGTATCAAAATTTCATACGGTAAGTTCGATTATTTTACCGGAGGGGTCATTAGCGGGGTTGACGAATATGGGGATACCGAATTTGAGTCTGTTGAATCAAATATTGCTCCAGTTGTTGGCCCTGTCGATATAGCCACATTAAATCATCATGGGAATCGAGATTCTCAGAATAAGTATTATGTAAGGTCCATGCGTCCCAGAGTCTGGATAAGCCAAGTCTGGTCCTCCGATCATCCCGATAATAATGTCCTAAGACGTTTATTGTCGAAAAAACTCTATCCCGGGGAGAGAGACCTTTTCTCCACCGCTATTCTTCAACCCAATAAAGATGTAATAGGAGAATTACTGAATAGGTACAAGAGTCAGCAAGGCCATATCGTTGTAAGAGTACATAATAAGGGCGATAGCTATACTATATTTGTTCTGAATGATCAATCGGAAAGTCGAGAAGTTATTGCAAAATTCGGCACCTTATGAATCAAGATAACCGCAAGACGGAAGGCGATATCAATACTACGAAATATCGCAATCAATGGATGGATGGAATTGACCCTAAGACAAGGGAGCTTTTAGAAAAGGACGCAAGATTTTTTCTGCACCAATCCATGTCAACCCCATGTCTGGATGTTTTGCAAAGAAGTGAAGGCCCTTATATTGAAAATATCAACGGGAAGAAATATTTAGATTTTCATGGCAACAATGTACATCAAATAGGGTATGGCCATCCCACCCTAATTGCAAACATGATTGCTCAAATGCAAGAGTTGTCTTTTTCACCTCGGCGATATACGAACGAACCTGCAATTAATTTTGCAGAAAAATTGGCCAGTCTCTGTCCGGGCGATTTGAATAGAATTTTGTTGACCCCTAATGGGAGTTCAGCAGTTGGGATTGCACTAAAACTCGCAAGGGCCATCACTGGGAAATTTAAGGTGGTCACCTTTTGGGATTCTTTTCATGGGGCTTCCTTAGACGCAATAAGTGTTGGGGGAGAATCAGTTTTCAGTGATAAAATGGGGCCTTTAATGCCCGGGGTTGAACGGGTTCCACCTCCAGTAAATTACAGGGGAATTTTTGAAGGGCAAGAACTAAAATGTCTGGAGTATTTAGAGTATGTTTTTTCCAAACAAAATGATATTGGGGCCTTTATTGCCGAGACCATAAGAAATACCGATGTGCAGATTCCGTCAATACAATTCTGGAAAGGGGCTCGTGCGTTATGTGATAAATACAATGTACTTCTGATTTTGGATGAAATTCCCATCGCATTGGGAAGAACGGGTAAAATGTTCACTTTTGAGCACTATGGCATTGAACCTGATATTCTTTGTCTTGGCAAAGGCTTGGGAGGTGGAATCTTTCCTCAGGCCGCCATAGTCACCCGAGACAGGTTCAATAAATTCGGTGATATTTCACTGGGACATTATACCCATGAAAAAAGCCCACTTGGTGCAATTGCAGGGTTGACCACTTTTCAAATAATTGAGGATGCAGATTTATTGGGAAAAGTAAAAAAAGATGAAGTATTTATGCGTTTGGAGCTTAAGATGCTTAAAGAAAAGCATTCCATGATCGGGGACATTCGCGGCATGGGCTTATTATGGGGCATTGAACTTGTCAAGGATAGGAAAACCAAGGAAAAAGCCATTGAAGAAGCTGAGAAAGTGATGTACGAATGCCTAAAAAACGGACTAAGTTTTAAAGTCTCCGCGGGGAATGTTTTGCAGCTTTCCCCAGCATTGACGATTTCAAGGGAAGACCTTCAGAACGCGCTGTCAATTTTGGATCAAAGTTTAGCATCCATAGACGTTTAAAATTATATAAATGAATAAAAAATATCTATCCCTGTTTTTGGCACTTTTGATATCTATTGGGTCCAAAGCTCAAAAAAATGAGATAGCCTTTTTGGTACAACCCTATTTGCAAGATGCTGAACCTACTTCCGTCAAAATTTTATGGGAAACTTCTTCAGGTGGGGAAAGTCTGGTTGAATGGGGACTTACCCCAAAATTGGGCAAAAAGACACAAGGTGTTGCCTTCGATATTAATTTTGGCCCATCCCGTATTCATGAAGTGAAGCTGACCGGATTAAAACGGTTCACCGAGTATTACTACAGGGTAAGAACAGGAAATATATCGTCGGACATCTTTCAGTTTAAAACACCACCATTTGCCAATGACAATGAGTCGTTCAATATTCTGGCCATGAGCGATATGCAATTCGATTCGCAAAACCCTGATAAGTTTTCTGAAATTGTTAATGAGGGAATTCTACCGTATCTTAAAGATGAATATGGCGAGTCGCTTCCCAGTAATTTGGCAATGGTCATGATCCCGGGGGATTTAGTAGAGAATGGTACAAAGTACGAGCAATGGCAGAACCATTTTTTTAAGCCTTCCCAAACTCTATTTTCCAATGTGCCAGTTTATCCCGTTCTGGGGAATCATGAAAAGAATTCAGTCTTTTATTTCAAATACTTTAGTCTTCCGGAGAATGGGAGTCCGGCTTATGCAGAGCATTGGTGGTTCAAGGATTATGGAAATACGCGCATTATTGGGCTCAACTCAAATGATGGGTACAGGGATTCCAAAGATCAAAAAGAGTGGTTGGAAAAATTATTGGAGGAGACGGCAAAGAACGAGGATATTGATTTTGTATTTGCACAATTGCACCATCCTTTTAAATCGGAATTATGGATTCCAGGAGAAGAAGATTTTACCGGAGAGGTAGTGAAGCTCTTAGAAAATTTCACAACAAAAACGGGGAAACCGAGCATTCATTTCTTTGGCCATACCCATGGCTACTCTCGAGGACAGTCCAAGGATCACAAGCACTTATGGGTCAATGTGGCATCTGCAGGTGGGGCCATTGATAATTGGGGAGAATTTGAAGGAAGGGATTATGATGAATTCACGGTGACCCAAGATGAGTATGGTTTTGTAATGGTCGAAATCGATGGAAGTGCCGAAGACCCAAAATTCACCTTAAAAAGGATCAGTAGAGGAAATGGGAATAAATTACGGGTCAATGAATTAAGGGACAGTATCACTATTTGGAAGAAGGAAAGAAAACCGGAAACTCCGGAAATAGTTTTGCCCAACAATTCAACAATTGAAATTACCGACGGGATTTTGAAGGCCAGTTCATTCAAAAGCTCACTAAACGGTGCATTTCATGCCGGATCCCATTGGCAATTGGCGACAACGAAGGATTTTGATAAACCAATATTGGACAGTTGGAAGCAATTTGAAAACTGGTATTATGAGGAGGACCGCCAGAATGGGGATGATCTTTCCGATGAAAAACTGAATAGATTGCAACCCGGCACTACTTATTTTTGGCGTGTGCGTTACAGAGATCAATATCTGAATTGGAGCGATTGGTCTAATGTGGCATCTTTTAAAACCAATTAATTAAAGATATGAAAAGAACAATTTTAAAATTAGTGGTGGCAGCGATTGGTCTTTACGGCGGCATTATTTTTGCGCAGGAAAATGAAACAAAAGTAGTCTTGATTACTTTGGATGGCTTTCGCTGGCAAGAACTCTTTACGGGTGCCGACCCACTTCTAGTCACGAATACAGAGTACGTTCATGATACTACAGGTTTAAAAAACACTTTTTGGAAAGATTCACCAGAAAAGAGACGCGAGGCCTTAATGCCATTTTTTTGGACGGAAGTCTCAAAAATGGGTCAATTGCACGGAAATAGAAATTTGGGAAGCCAAGTTGACCTGACCAATAAAATGTGGTTTTCTTATCCAGGGTACAATGAAATCCTGACGGGCAGGGCAGATGATGCGAGAATAGATAGCAACGATAAGATTGATAACCCCAATATGACTATCTTGGAACTTGCCAATAACACTTTGGAAAATAAAGGTAAAGTCGCGGCTTTTGGCAGTTGGGACGTATTTCCTTACATCGTCAACGAGAACCGTTCCAAAGTTCCTGTCAATGCAGGATTTGAATTGGCACAAGGATACGATCTTACCGAACGCGAGAAATTTCTAAATGAACTACAGCCCATAGTTCCCAGTCCGTGGAGTAGCGTGCGCTTTGATGCCTTTACCCATAATTATTGCTTGGAGTACATGAAAAAGAATCGCCCCAGCCTAATTTTTATCTCCTATGGGGAGACTGATGATTTTGCACACGATGGGGAGTATGCGGCTTATTTGACATCTGCACATAATACGGATGCCATGATAAGAGGACTATGGAATTTTACGCAACAAGATGAATTTTATAAGGGAAAAACATTGTTTATTATTACTACGGATCATGGAAGAGGCACCGAACCACTTAGTACCTGGAAAAGTCACGGCGATGAAGTTAAAGGAGCCGGAAGTGTCTGGATGGTGCTTTTTGGAAAAGGGATTACCCCAAAAGGTGAAATAAGCACCAAGGAACAGTTATATAGTAATCAAATAGCACCTACGGTACTAAAATCATTGGGCATTAGATACGATAAAAAGATTATCAACGGAAAGCCCTTGGAGACTTATAATTAAAGAGTACGATCTATAAAACTAGATTGTTTGAAAATTTGTTATATTAGAGAAGGTAACTTTTCCTTCGTAATTTTACTGTGATTATTTCCTCACCTTTTTGATGATATCTAAAGCGTCTTTAACCTTTGTTTTTAACAATTCGAAGTCGTCATTGGCCAAAATATCCTTGGATATTAACTGAGAGCCCATACCAACACAGGTCACACCGGCTTCAAACCAAGCTTTTAGGTTTTCTTCGGTCGGGGAGACGCCGCCAGTAGGCATAATACTGGCTCGATGGGCAAGGCCCTTTCACTCCTTTCACAAAATTTGGCCCATAAATATCACCAGGGAATAGTTTCACTATTTCGCAGCCCAATTCCTCTGCACGTGCAATTTCGGTCAATGTTCCACAACCAGGGAACCACAATACTTTTCTTCTATTACAGACTAAGGCTATATCTTCGCGAAGCACGGGAGTAACAATAAAATTTGCTCCTAACTGCATATACAACGAGGCAGCTGCGGCATCAGTAATAGAACCTACACCCATAATCATTCCAGGTAGTTCGGACAGTGCATATTTGTTCAACTCCCCAAAAATTTCATGTGCAAAATCACCTCGTGCCGTGAATTCCATTAATCGCGCCCCACCATCATAGCAGGCTTTCACCACTTTTTTGCTCAATGTGATATCAGAATGAAAAAAAAGGGGCACCATGCCCGTCTCCTTCATAACACTCGCCACTTCCAATCTTGAATATTTCGCCATTTTGTAATTATTACGTTAAGTAATCCTGTTTTCCGATAAAAAGTTAAGGCAGTATATTTCACAATAACCTAATAACTGTAAATCTATGCCCTCTTTTGAGCATTTCTATCCTTGCTCCTTGAATGGGACGTAAAATTTTAATTTCTAGCGTGCAACCCTGCCAGAGGCATCGCCTCCCATTAATTTGGTGACCTCTTCGACCGTGACCAGATTGGCATCCCCTTTAATGGTATGTTTTAGACAAGATGCCGCTACCGCAAAATTAAGGGCGTTCTGATCATCATCTGGGTACTTTAAAAGGCCATATATCAAACCGCCCATAAATGAGTCCCCACCACCAACTCGATCCACAATATCGGTAATCTGATACTGGGGAGATTCATACATTTTGGTACCATCGTATAGAACTCCTGCCCATGTATTGTGCGAAGCACTAATTGACCCGCGCAATGTTGTGATAACCTTTTTCGCCTTGGGGAATTTTTTCATCATTTGCTGGCAGACGGATAAAAATGCTTTTGCAGAAAGATCATGGCCATGCTTATGCACATCAAGTCCTTCTGGATGAATTCCAAAATGTTTTTCGGCATCTTCTTCATTACCCAAAATCACATCGCAATAGGAAGTAAGTTCTGTCATAATTGCTTCTGGCTCGACACCATATTTCCATAATTTTGCACGATAGTTAAGGTCTGTAGAAATAGTAACACCCAATTTACTTGCGGTCTTAACAGCTTCTAAGCATGCATCTGCCGCTCCTTGAGAGATGGCAGGAGTTATTCCGGTTCAATGAAACCACCCTACGCCTTCGAATATTTTTTCCCAATCGACCATCCCCGGTCTTATTTCGGAAATGGACGAATGGGCCCTGTCATAGATCACCTTACTTCCCCTACTTACGGCCCCTGTTTCCAAAAAATAGATTCCAAGACGTTCTCCCCCATAAATAATCTTATCTACACCAACTCCTCGCTTACGCATTTCCATCATTGCACATTCGCCAATATCATTTTTTGGCAAACGGGTTACGAAATCTACTGGAACCCCATAATTTGCCAACGAAACGGCCACGTTTGATTCGCCGCCACCATAAACGATATCAAAATGATCTGCTTGCGAAAACCTTAAAAATCCTGGAGGGGAAAGGCGAAGCATAATCTCGCCGAATGTTACAACTTTTTTCATTAAAGGGTATTTTCATTTTTTGATAAACTTAAAAATATTATTTTTTGGGAGAATAACCTAAATCTATTCTTAAGATCACGCCTAAAGGCCAGAATGCAAAATTTTCATTGCTTATAAAGAATTGAATTCGGGAATCAAGATTTTTAGGGAAAAAAGACGTTTTGGTCAGTGTCCAGACACGGTCTTTGCCAACACGAATTCATCTTTTAGCATTTTTATGACATTCATCAATGCTCTACCGTCGTGATAGTTCACTTTCCATATTTGTGCTTTAGCGCGCTTTTCGGCGCCTGGACTTGTATCAAGTCCGGCATCGTACCAACCTCCATGGGTATGGTCTATCATATAGGTATCTAGATAGTCCCACTGTTTTTTGAACAGCTCGTAATAACGAGTTTCTTTCGGGAACAACTTGGCCATTAGCAAAAGCGAGTTCAGACCTTCCGCTTGCGACCACCATACTTTTTGATCGTCTTCTATGGTTGTGTCACCGGTCTTTTCCCAATAATAACCACCTTCAAAAAATCCCCCTTTTTCCGAATCCCATCCCCATTCAAGGGCTTGGTCAACCATTTTTTTGCCTTTTATAAGGGTGATGGAGTCATTTTTGCCGCCTAAAGCATGGGAAGCTTCCAACAATAAAAAAGCAGTTTCCACATCATGACCAAAAGATAGGTGATCTAAGTAGAAATGCTGTTTTCTATAAGTTTCTGATGAATCCTTTAATGAAACAGGTGTCCAATCCCTCTGTAGGTGCAGTGTCAAATTTCCTTTTTCGGTAGTAATGGTGTCACGGACAAGAAGCAAAAGTTCTTCCAATCGTTCTCTTACCAATGGGTTGGGCCAGACTTTATAAAGAGCCGTAAAACTTTCCATAAGATGAATAGAGGAGTTTTGATCCTTCCAATCTTTCCGGATGAAATTGTCATAGTTTTGATCATTAACCTTTGTATCGAGCATCCAAGAACCATCCATTTTTAGCACATCAAAATATCCTTTATATTCAGGATCATGTGCATTTTCTTCCAACCAATAAAAAGTTTTTTTTGCGAGATACAGTGCCGTTGTATCTTTTGAAACCTTGTAGTAAGTTGCGAGCGCATAAATGGCAAATGAATTGCCATAGGCACTCTTGCCCGATGAGCGTAATTTTAGGGAATCTCCTTCAATGCCCAATAGGGTATGGAATCCACCATATATGGAATCCCACATATAGTCTCTAATGAAATAATAGCCCTGCTGAGCGATTTTCTCATAATGGCTGTCCCGATAAAATTGCGCAAGTGTGGAGGCCGTCCAAATATGCCTCGCTTGGCTTACAATCATTTTATCCTGTTGGCCTTTTCTTTTCCATTCATAATCAAAATCGGACCAAAAACCACCATGAACCGTATCTATGGTCTGCGGATACCAAACCTTGGCCAATTCATTTAAAGAGGTTTCAATTGTTGGCAGAAGCTCTCTAGAAATTGAGGAATCGCCTGTCTCTTCTTCCTTACATGAAAAAAGGTATACCAATATTAAACAAAAAAGGCATTTATGCCTTATACCGGGAATTAAGTTCATTTTATAGCGATTGTAGCTTTTTATAATACTGTTTATAATTTTGAAAGAAATTTGCAAAACCTATCTTGGGCTTTATCTTGCCAAAATTAGCAATGCACCAATTGCCGTCAATACCAAAATCATTTTTCTATAAAATTCCTCCTTGATTATTTTGACGAGACGAATACCGGCATAAAATCCGATGAATATGGCAGGCACCAATCTTAAATCTATAAGGAACATATCAATTGAAATGGTTTTCCAAACAAAGACATGAAAAGGCAATTTGAAAATATTGATGATCAAAAAAAGCCACGCTGCGGTACCAATAAATTCATTTTTAGGCAAACGCATCGCCAAAAAGTAAATATTTGAAAAGGCTCCCGCTAAATTCCCTATCATGGTGGTAATTCCGGAAATGGTGCCAATAAAGCCTGCAAATGCCCAATGCGTAGGGACTACTTTAGATTTTCTTCGATCCCACCAATACATCATGACAACGCTTGCCAAAATGATGATCGACATTCCTATTTTAAATGTCTTTTCATCTAAATCATTACCAATAAGAACGCCCAGGAATATGCCCAAAAGCATCCACGGTAGAAAACGTACAATGTAAGACCAATTGGTATGCCTGTTGTAATAGATGACCGCAAAAACATCGGCGATGATTAGCAAGGGGACGACCAGCCCGGTAGAATTTCTTGCCCCAAAGGCCAAAGCCATAAGCGTTACATTGATGATTTCGATACCCTTAATGCCCGATTTGGAAAGACCAACCACAAAAGCCCCCGCCACGGCCAGGATCCACGCGGTTATGCCAACTTCATAAGTAATCAATAAAAACACATGGGTGGTTTAGTTAACAAAAATCAAAAGTATGCCAAAAAATAATATCTTTATCCGATAACCTTATACCAAACTATGGAATTAAGTACTCTTGACATTGGCTTCATGATTGTTTTTTTCTCCCTTGTTCTTGGGATTGGAATCTACGTATCAAAAAAATCGGGAAAAGACTCGACCGAATACTTCCTTTCGGGTCGAACGATGCCTTGGTGGTTATTGGGGCTTTCGATGGTCGCAACAACATTTTCGACAGACACGCCTAATTTGGTGACAAATTTGGTACGGGAAAATGGGGTTTCTGGAAACTGGGTATGGTGGTGCTATTTGTTAACGGGCATGTTGACCGTTTTTGTGTATGCAAAACTCTGGCGGAAATCCAATGTCAATACAGACCTTGAATTCTATGAGATGCGTTATGGAGGTAAGCCTGCAAGCTTCTTGAGAAAGTTCAGGGCCGTTTATTTAGGGGCCCTGTTCAATATAATTACAATGGCGTCGGTAACATTGGCCGCAATCAAAATTGGAGGAATTATGCTAGGACTTGAACCCTGGGAGACTGTTGTGGGTGCTGGTTTGATTACTGTAATATTTAGCGCATTGGGAGGATTCAAAGGAGTTGTCTATACAGATTTCCTTTTGTTTTTTGTAGCCATGTCCGGTGCGATCGGGGCAGCCTATTATTTGGTCAATATCCCTGAGGTGGGTGGCTTGGAAGCATTAATGGCGAACGAAACGGTAGCATCCAAACTTGACATTTTGCCCGATTTTAGCAATAAAAAAATGCTGATTACGGCCTTCATAATTCCCTTGGCCGTTCAATGGTGGAGCTCCTGGTATCCGGGCGCTGAACCAGGCGGTGGCGGGTATATTGCACAACGTATGCTGGCGGCGAAAAATGAGAATCATGCTATAGGGGCAACCTTCTTTTTTAATATAATGCATTATGCGCTTCGTCCTTGGCCATGGATTCTTGTGGCATTGGCATCGTTAGTCGTCTATCCTGATATTGCCAGTATTCATGCCGCTTTCCCAAATGTGGCCGAAAGCAAATTGGGGCATGATTTGGCCTATTCCGCAATGTTGACTAAACTTCCGAGTGGATTGTTGGGGCTAGTTTTAGCTTCGTTAATTGCCGCTTATATGAGTACCATATCCACTCAGTTGAATTGGGGCTCGTCCTATATTGTTTTTGATTTCTATAAACAACAGATCAATCCAAAGGCTACTGAGAAGCAGATGGTAAATGTGGGCAGGATTTCTACGGTGGTTTTAATGGTGCTTAGCGCCATTCTGGCATTAGCTCTTGAAAATGCTTTTCAAGTATTTGATTTGCTCGTGACCTTTGGTGCAGGAACAGGGCTGATCTTTATTCTTAGATGGTTCTGGTGGCGTATCAACGCATGGAGTGAAATTACGGCCATGTTTGCCTCTGGAATAATATCCATATTGTTGACTATTACACCTTTGGGAAGTTTTCTGTTTAACTCGCAAACCGGAGTTTTTCCAGATTGGGCACAATATCCTTTTGTTGTGGTCGTAACTACTGCCATATGGTTATTAGTGACCTTCATGACCCAATCCGAATCTCCTGAAGTGCTTAGATCTTTTTATAAAAAGATTCAGCCAGGAGGTCCTGGATGGTCAAAAGTCGTTAACGATGCTCAAGCGGACCATGTAGATATCGTAAACAAGAAGGAGAAATGGAGTGTGCCTTCCGGTATTACCGCCATGTTATTGGGATGTGTCCTAATTTATTCTATCATGTTCGCCACGGGCTATTGGATATACGGCAGGACTACCCAAGCACTAGTATTGACCGCAATTGCTTTTGTTTCAGGATTTTTATTGATCAAAGCTTGGAATAGGATGAAGGATCATATTTTATAGATTGTAAACATGAAAGATAGGATCCTATCGGTTGACATTTTTAGGGGACTCACGATTGTCCTAATGATTTTGGTAAATACCCCAGGAACTTGGTCAAGTGTATACGCTCCTTTTTTACATGCCGAATGGCACGGTTACACGCCGACTGACCTCGTTTTTCCTTTCTTTTTGTTCATTGTGGGCACCTCAATTGCCTTTTCTTATCACAATAGGGCAACAAGTTCCGGAACGTACAAAAAAATAACAATTCGTAGCCTAAAATTAATAGGGCTCGGACTGTTTTTGGGAGCATTTACTTTGACATTTCCATTTTTTAAAAATTTTGAGCACATTCGTTTTCCTGGCGTATTGCAACGCATCGGGGTTGTATTCTTCTTTGCATCGATACTTTTTATAAATTTTAAATGGAAGACTTTAGTAGGCATTTGCGTTTTTATTTTGATAGGATATTGGTTATTGATGGGTTTTGTACCGGTCAACGGGGTAGCGTCCACCTTGGAAAGAGCACCTAATAATTTGGCGAATTATTTAGACGTACTGGTTTTTGGAAACCACAACTATAAATCCGATTATGATCCCGAAGGTCTTTTAAGTACCTTACCCGCTGTTTGTAGTGCACTGTTGGGAATATTCACGGGATTGATTTTGATGTCAAAACTTCCCAAAAAAGAAACCATTTTAGTAGGTATAGGAGGTTCATTACTGATTGTAGGTTATTTGTGGGATGTGGTATTTCCAATCAACAAAGCACTTTGGACCAGCAGTTTTGTATTGGTCACCGCAGGTTGGGCCAACATGGTTTTAGCACTTATTTATTATTTAACGGATGTAAAAGGAATTAAGTTTGGTAGTATTTTCAGATATGCAGGGGCCAATGCCATTGTGGTCTATTTCCTTTCAAGCTTCATAAGTAAGATCATGGGCATGATCAAGGTTGATGAAAGCACCTCATTGCATGGTTGGCTCTTCAATACTATTTATGTACATAATTTTATGCCGTTGCAACTCTCTTCACTGTTATACGCCTTAACTGTAGTAAGTTTTTATGTTCTATTGGCCTATGTGCTATACAAGAAAGGTATTTTTGTGAGAGTATAGTTTAGATGCAATTTCTGATTTAACTTTTTGGGAAAGCCCATTTTAGAAATATTGGAAAGATGTTCGCCCAGGTATTTAGGTCATGTTTCCCCCCTTCAATCTCCACATAAGTTATATCGCCGGGATACGAATAGTTCTTTAATCTAAGCTCCTTAATAACATCCAATGTATCGTCAATGGAATCAATAATACCATTGTTGTTGCGATCAGCGGATTCGTCTTCGGTACCACATTGAAACCAGAACTTCAAATCTTTTCCAGGACCACTATTTTTTATGGTGTCGAGAATTATTCTACTTCTATCCTCTACATCCTTTTTGATATAAGCCTTTTTTCTCCACCAGAACGAGCCACTAAAAACACCTGACTTCCCGAAAGATTGAGGATGGTTTATTACAATATCAAAAGCCATCAATCCGCCCAATGACATTCCACAGAAAACCCAATCTTTCGGATATGGAGATGTCTTGAATTCACCTTTCAAAAACGGTATAAATTCTTCAATTATGAATTTGGAGTATGCTGCGGCTTTACTTCCCCGTCCCTTAAAATCTGCAGATGCCGAGGTCCCATACTCCTGAATCCTATTTTCATTGGCTTCTATCCCAATATAAATAAAGGGTTGTATCGAGAGATCCGCAAACGCCTTTTGAAAAGTATTTTCTAGACCCATATTGCTAAAATCTTGACCATCGTTCATTAGTAACACCGGGAAAGTATCCTGGCAATCTCTATAATTAGGTGGGGCAATGCATCTAAAATTGATTTTCCGACTTAAATTTTCAGAAAAAATAGTACCTTTTAAACTAATAAGGTCAATCTCGAATTTCATGTTTTTCTATAAAGGTTTGCAAGTATAACGATTCCTGAAAATATTAGTATTCGGGTGGGAATAATAAATTATTTTTGTCGATCTTTTTAAATAATTTAACTTTTTGATTTACATAAAGTTATATGGCAAATGTTCAGTACATACAATATTATTCCAATATTCTAGGCAGGAATATTGACCTAGAGATTACAGGAAATTGGGGTTACCCGATTCTTATGTTTCCATCCTCTGGAGGGAAATTTACGCAAAATAGTGATTTTGGTCTTGTGGGATCGGTAATGCAATTTGTTGAAGAAGGTAGGGTAAAACTCTACAGCATAGAAACGATTGACATGCTTTCGTTTTACGATGACCACATGAACTCCGAAACGAAAATCCACAATTATGAATTGTACGTGAATTTTCTAAAGGAAGAAATGATACCTTATATTCAAAGAGAATGCAACACCCATAGAATTGGGGTTGCAGGGGTCAGCTTTGGAGGTTATCATGCAGCAAATACGGCTTTTCGTTTTCCAGATTTGGTTTCGCATCTGATTTCTATGAGCGGAGTTTTTAATATCCGCAACATGGCACCTTTGTCCGAGGACATCCGCATATATTTCAACTGCCCCGATGAATTTATGCGGAACGAAGAATCATGGAAATTCCATCATATGAAGATAGTTTTGGGAACTTCCGACTGGGACAGTTGCAAACCAAAAAATCTACATATGGCAAGTATACTTGACTCTAAAGGTATTGAATATTGGTATGACGAGAAAAAATGGATCGAACACGATTGGCCTTTGTGGAAAATGGTGTTCCCTGAGTATTTAGGGGCCTTTTTTTAAATAAATTTTAATAACACTAATTCAAAAATATCATGGCAAAAAAAGTAGGAATTTTATTCGGTATGGAAGACACCTTTCCATGGGCATTTATAGATAAGGTGAATCAATTGGGGAACGGCAAAGTAGTTGCCGAACCTGTTCTTATCGACAAAGTACAGCAAGGAATAGATTATGGGTATGACGTAATCATAGATCGCATATCGCAAGAGGTACCCTTCTATCGCGCGTACCTTAAAAATGCTGCATTAAAGGGCACGGCAGTTATCAATAACCCATTCTGGTGGAGTGCGGACGAAAAGTTCTTTAACAACTGTCTGTCTCTTGAGCTGGGAGTGCCCGTTCCCAAGACCATTTTATTGCCATCGAAGGAAAGGCCGGACGACACTACCGATAAATCATTCCGGAACCTGAAGGCCCCTTTGGATTGGGATTACATTTTTAACTATATCGGATTTCCTGCCTATATGAAACCACATTCCGGTGGCGGGTGGAAAAGTGTTTATAGGGTTGATAATCCTGATGATCTTTTTGCAAAACATGAAGAAACGGGTCAGCTGGTAATGATGCTTCAAGAAGAAATAGTATTTGACGATTACTATCGGGTATATTGTCTTGGTCAAAAATACGTGCATATTATGCCTTATGAACCAAGGAACGAGCATCATTTACGATATGCCACAGAACCCAAAACAACGGGCGATGAGCATAGGAAATTGATGGGAACCATTCACGACTATACGCTTAAACTCAACAGGGCACTAGGCTATGATTTTAATACCGTAGAATTTGCCATCCGTGATGGGGTACCTTATGCAATCGATTTTTGCAATCCGGCACCAGATGCTGATATCAATTCTGTAGGTCAGGTAAATTTTGATTGGATTGTTGAGCATTCTGCGAAATATGCCATTGAAAAAGCGAATGCACACAAAATCAAACAAAACAATACGTCTTGGGGAACATTTGTCCAAAATTCAGTGGCCCCCCCAAAGGCAAAAACAAAAAAGATTCCTTTAAAGACTGCTGCCCAAGCTAAAAAGACAGCTGTTAAAAGACCCTTGGTTACAAGTGTTAAACCCACAAAGCAACAAACCACAAAGTCAAGAGCAGCTGCCATTAAAAAGGACACCACCCCTAAGGCAAAACCGGCTACTGCAGCAAAATCAGTCACCTCTAAAAAGGAAGCACCAAAAACAAGTGCAGCAACAAAGTCGATTACTTCTACGGGCAAAAAAAACAGCAATAAAGCGAAAGTGACGGATAAAGTTATTGCTAAACCTAGGACATCGGCGGTCACCAAATCAAAACCAGTTGCCAAGACTGCTACAAAACCTAAAAGTGCCCCTAAAAAAATCAAATAGGTTACCTTCAATTAAAAATAGCCATCATGCATAAATTCACATTGGGTATTGAGGAAGAATTTCAAATTTTGGATAGCGGATCTTTAACGCTCCATTCTCAAATGTCAAAAATCATAGATGGCGGCAAGATCATTCTCAAGGAGCGTATAAAGGAAGAAATGCACCAGTCCGTCGTAGAGATGGGCACCAATGTGTGCGAGAACATCAACCAAGCCCGTGATGAAGTTTCATATTTGCGGCAACAAGTAATTGAATTGGCGGCAAAAGAAGACCTAAAGGTTGCCGCATCCGGCACGCATCCTTTTTCCCATTGGAGTGAACAGTTAATTACGCCGAATCCCCGATATGACCAGCTTATTGCTGAAATGAAGGATGTTGCCCGGTCCAATCTTATCTTCGGGATGCATGTACACGTGGCAATCCCAAATAGGGAAGACGGACTTCATATTATGAACATTGCACGCTATTTTTTGCCCCACCTTTACGCATTGTCCACGAATTCACCCTTTTGGGAAAGTAGGGAAACAGGTTTCAAATCATACCGGTCCAAAATTTTTGATAAATTTCCTAGAACGGGTATTCCGCCATATTTTGCAAGTGTATCGGAGTACGATAAATTCATTGATGTTCTTGTAAGAACAAAATGTATAGACAACGGAAAGAAGATTTGGTGGGATATCCGTCTGCATCCTTTTTATCCAACCGTTGAATTTCGTATTTGTGACATGGTCATGACGGTTGACGAGGTTGTTTGCATTGCCGCTCTGATGCAGTGCATTATAGCCAAACTCTATAAGCTACATCTAAAAAACCAGAGCTTTAGATCCTATAGAAGAATTTTGCTGAATGAGAACAAATGGCGTGCCGCAAGATGGGGAATGGAGGCCATGCTTATTGATTTTGGCAAAGAAGAAGAAGTGCCCTTTGCCCTTTTGATGCAAGAATTGTTAGAGTTCATTGACGATGTGGTTGATGATTTGGGGTGCCGAACGGAGGTTAATTATGTGTATCAAATGTTGGAACAAGGATCTGGTGCCGATAGGCAACTGAAGGTTTTCGAAGAAACCAAAGATTTAAAAGAAGTGGTAAACTATATTGTAAACCAAACATCAAAAGGGCTTTAGAACATCAAAATCAGTTTTTGACCCATATGATTTCGAAGTTTTGAGCGTTTTGAATTTATATCAATGTCATTTTGAAGTTTATTTTGCGACATACTGTGCCCATCCAGAGTGAAATTTTAGGACAGAAATAGACCCAACTTGAGAACAAATTAGACCATGCAAACCACCCATAGAATTGCCATTTTGGACATGAATGCCGGTAGACCCAATGAGGGAATGCGCTGTATAAAAATGTTGGTAGGCGATTTTTTGGCTCAAGAAGAGATCAAGGGTAATTACGATATTTTCGAAGTTAGGATAGAAGGTCAGGTACCAAACATAGAGGATTATGATATCTTTATTTCGTCCGGTGGGCCAGGCTCGCCATTAATTTCCGGTGAGTCTTGGGAAGCTAAGTATTTTGGATTTTTGGACGCAATTTTACAGCACAATCTATCCCAACAAAACAAGAAACACCTTTTTCTGATATGCCACTCATTTCAGTTGGCCTGTTTGCATTGGGATCTTGCAAAGGTGACTAAAAGGCGATCTACATCATTTGGCATACTGCCAATTTTTAAGACGAAGAGTGGAGAAATTGAGCCTCTGTTCGAAGGATTGCAAGATCCATTTTATGCGGTAGATTCAAGGGAATATCAGGTAATTGGGCCTAAAGAATGGAAATTGGATACTCTGGAAGGCCGTGTTCTTTGCCGTGAAAAAATAAGACCACATGTTGCTTTGGAAAGGGCGGTAATGGCCATCCGGTTCTCAAGGGAAATATTTGGGGTTCAATTTCACCCAGAGGCAGATTCTGAGGGAATGTTACGATATTTTCAATTACCGGAAAAACGAAATCAGGTAATCAAACTGCATGGGGAAAAGAAGTATAAGGATATGATAAATCAATTGGATGACGCTGACAAAATCATGAAGACCAATAGCACGATCATACCCAAGTTTTTGAAACAAGCCAAAGAGTCGATCGAAAGTACTAAGTTAATCACCATATGATACCAGAAGTTCGCAAGGCTTTCAACGAAAATTTTCGTCAAGAGTATTACGAAAACCTTCAGAAGCAAATTATGGAGGCTTATGGTGAATCTTGCGCATTTCGAATTTCCGAAACCCCTGTTTTCATTAGTAAGCAATTGGAAAGCGAAGTCTTCTCGGCCTGTGATGCAATCATTGCCCAATTGGGGGGTATTGATTTTGAACAAATAAGGAACAAGTTCATACCAACTAATTTGCAATCTCCAGTTCCCATGGGCAAACCTCATTTCTTAGCCATTGATTTTGGGTTATGCGACGATGGTAAGGGCAAAATTGTTCCCAAGTTAATAGAATTACAGGCATTTCCAACTTTATTTTTCTATCAGCCATATTTGGGAAAGTCATTTCTTAAAAACTATCCCAACATTCCAGATAAGGGCTTTCACTACTTTTTTAGCGACCTTAATGAAGCGACCTATTTAGCCGAGGTAAAGAAAGTGATAGTGGGCGATGAAGACCCAGAGAATGTGATTCTTATGGAACTTTTTCCTGAAAAGCAGAAAACACGAATTGATTTTTGGGCCACTAGAAAAGCTTTGGGCATTGATGTCGTCTGTATGACCAAAATTACAAAAGAAGGCAGAAAACTCTTTTATGAAAAAGAAGGGCGCAAAATACAGATTCGCCGCATTTATAACAGGGTTATTTTTGATGAGTTGCAACGCATCAAAAATTTAGAGATCAACTTTAATCTTAGTGATGATTTGGAGATTGAGTGGGTGACCCACCCAGATTGGTTTTTTATGATTTCCAAATGCATCATGCCATTATTGGCGCATAAAAGCATTCCTAAATCATATTATTTAAATGACTTTCCTCCAAATATTGACTTGAAGAAATATGTTTTAAAACCATTATTTTCATTTGCGGGACAGGGAATTAATCTAAATCCGGATAAAGAAACCATTGAAAAGATTGAAGACAAGCAAAACTACATTCTTCAACAAAAAGTAGATTATGCGTGGCTTATTAAAACGAATACCGAGAAGAACTCAAAGGTTGAATTGCGTATTCTTTACATTTGGAACGAAACTGAAAATCAACTGAAGCCGGTTATCAATTTAACACGGATGAGTAAGGGCGAGCTTATAAATGTATCTTATTTGACCGATGATTCTTGGATTGGATCATCAATTAGCTTTTTTGAGGATTAGACTTGAAAATGTTATCGAAGGCTTATCAATTTGGCCACGTACTTACCGATAACATCAAATTCTAAATTTACAATAGTCCCAACTTCATACCCATTGAAACGAGTATGTTCAAAGGTATAAGGTATAATGGCTACGTTAAAACTATCCTTTCCGGAATTAATCACGGTCAGACTTACACCATCAACGGTAATAGAACCTTTTTCGATTGTGTGATTGTTTAGCGACCCATCATATATAAAAGTGAAAACCCAACTACCGTCTTTTTCCTCAATCGCATCGCAAGTTGCAATTTGATCAACGTGGCCTTGAACCATGTGGCCATCCAAGCGAGTGCCTAAGATCATGGCACGTTCTAAATTTACTTTATCCCCTATATTAAGGCTTTTTAAATTTGTTTTTAAAAGTGTTTCTTCAATAGCTGTTACGGTATAATTGTCTTCCGTGATTGATACTACTGTTAAACAAACCCCATTATGGGCCACACTTTGATCTATTTTTAATTCATTGCTAATTGAAGAATTCAGGGTAATATGAAGGTTACTGCCTTCGAAATCCAATCGTCTTACCTCGCCCAAAGTTTCAATAATGCCCGTGAACATGTGTCGTTTAAATTAAGTAGTTTTGTAAATTGATTTTGGATACAAAGGTAAAGATATAATGGAGGAAAATGCGAAAATTAGACTGGGGATATCTATAGGCGATTTGAATGGAATAGGGTGTGAAGTTGCCCTTAAAACTTTTGAAGATACCCGGATGCTAGATTTTTGTACCCCGGTAATTTTTGCATCAAACAAAACTATTTCCCATCAGAAGAGTGAATTGGGAATTGAAATTAATTACCACGGAGTTCATGAGCTTTCCAAAATACTTGATGGCAAAATCAATGTTGTCAATGTTTGGAAGGAAACACCGGAATTCAAATTCGGGGAATCTACCGCCGAGGGCGGAGAGTATGCCATTAAGTCTTTAAAAGCGGCAGCTGCCGCCCTAAAAAATGATGAAATAGATGTATTGGTAACTGCCCCCATTAACAAAAACAATATTCAATCCAGTGATTTTAAGTTTCCCGGCCATACGGATTATTTAGCCCAAGAATTGGGTGGTGAAAGTCTTATGTTCATGGTCAGTGATGACCTAAAAGTTGGGTTACTTACGGATCACGTGGCCGTTAAAGATGCGCCTGCGGCGATTAATCCCATTTTGATTCGAACAAAAGTTCGCATTATTGAAAAATCCCTAATGATGGATTTCGGGATACGACGTCCTAAAATAGCCTTATTGGGAATCAACCCACATAGTGGGGATAATGGAGTTATCGGAAAAGAGGATGATGAAATACTGAAACCGGTGATTCGCGAAATGTCAGAAGCAGGGCATTTGGTTTATGGACCTTATTCTGCTGATAGTTTTTTCGGATCTAATGCATACAAAAATTTTGATGCTATACTGGCGGCATATCATGACCAGGGTTTAATTCCCTTCAAAACACTTTCATTTGGAAAAGGGGTAAACTTCACGGCCGGTCTATCAAAAGTGCGCACTTCCCCCGATCATGGTACAGCTTATGAAATTGCCGGAAAAGGGCTGGCGAACCATAGCTCATTTAGAGAGGCAGTCTTTACCGCAATTTCAATATTTAAAAACCGTAATGAATACCAAGACCTTATGGAAAACCAGTTGCAGAAGCAGAAAGTGAGAAGATAGGCATTGAAAAAATGTTAAATAAATTATTTCCTGACCTATAGGGCTGCACGCTTCATATTTCAGATTTAATTATTGCCTTTTATTAAAATAATACTATCTTTGCACCCGCCATAACGGGAACGGGCTGGTCTGCCTTCTGCGTGGGCGTTTATATTAAATTAGTGTTGTAAAGGATGAAGCATAAGGAATTTAGTATTCCTTTCTCAGGATTGAAGCAAGGGAAACACGAGTTTGACTATAAAATAGATAATAAGTTCTTTGAATCTTTTGGTTACAATGAATTCAATGGCGCGGACATAAATTTGAATGTGGTTTTGAACAGAACAAGTACCATGCTTGAGCTTGATTTTAATGCGGCGGGTACGGTAAATGTTGATTGTGATATCACAAGTGAACCTTATGATCAACCTATTTCCACCGAAATGGATTTGGTCGTCAAGTTCGGTGACACTTTCAACGATGATGACGATGAACTATTAATTATTCCACATGGTGAGCACCAAGTTAATATTGGTCAATATGTTTATGAGATGTTGGTTTTAGCCGTTCCCCAGAAAAGAGTTCATCCAGGAATTGCTGATGGGACATTGAAATCGGACGTTTTAGAAAAACTAAAGGAATTACAACCAAAAGAATCAAAAGTCAATAAGACAGATCCCAGATGGGACGCATTAAAAAAATTATTAAACGATAAATAAGTTACAATGGCACATCCTAAGAGAAAAATTTCAAAGACTAGAAGGGATAAAAGAAGGACCCATTACAAAGCGGTGGCGCCAACTTTGGCAAAAGACTCAGCAACTGGTGAAATGCACTTATTTCACAGAGCCCACTGGCACGAAGGAAAGCTTTACTACAAAGGTCAAGTTCTAATTGACAAAACAGAGGAAGTAGAAGCCTAGTTCTTTATAAGATGTATAATAGTAACTCTCACTTGTTGTAGTGGGAGTTTTTTTGTTTGGTCTATTTAAGGGTTCGTCGACAGGCATATTTGAATATTTGTACCATTATTCAATAAATAACCCAAATTTTTTAATAAGAAGTCGTTTTTGGCAAAAAGTCGCAAAAAATCAGTAATTTTCACGACTTTTGAAGCATTTTTAAAGGCTTTTTGATAAAAATTCAACTTTAGAATGGTGAAACTATCGGCAGCCATTACCGCTGTAGGGGCATATGTTCCAAAATTTGTACTAACGAACAAGATGTTAGAGGGTATGGTGGATACCAATGATGAATGGATAACCACACGTACAGGAATAAAGGAAAGAAGGATCTTAAAGCCAGAAGAAGGGGAAGGCACATCGTATCTAGCGATCAAAGCAGTAGAAGATCTTTTGAGTAAAAGAGCCTTGGATCCAAAAGAAATTGACTTGGTGATTGTGGCCACGGCCACTCCTGACAGTATGGTCGCCTCAACCGCCGCTTTTGTCGCCTCGGAAATTGGTGCCACTAATGCATTTGCATATGATTTGTTGGCCGCATGTTCAAGTTTTTTGTTTGGGATGTCAACTGCCGCCAGGTATATAGAATCTGGGAGATACAAGAAAGTGCTTTTGATAGGCGCCGATAAAATGTCATCAATAATAGATTATACAGATAGAACTACATGCATTATATTTGGAGACGGGGGTGGAGCGGTACTTTTTGAACCCAATGAAGAAGGTTTGGGACTTCAAGATGAGTACTTGCGGGCCGATGGTTCGGGTAGGCCTTACTTAGGGATGGATGCTGGAGGTTCTTTGTTGCCTGCATCCGAAGAAACAGTGAAGAACAGAAAACACTATATATACCAGGATGGTAAAACGGTATTCAAATTCGCCGTTTCCAATATGGCAGATGTTGCCGAAAGAATAATGAAGAGCAACGGATTGGAACATGCCGATGTTGCTTGGTTGGTGCCTCACCAGGCCAATAAACGTATTATTGATGCCACCTCGAGTAGAATGGGACTAGATAGTTCTAAGGTAATGATCAATATTGATAGGTACGGGAATACCACGTCGGCTACTTTGCCATTGCTATTAAATGACTACGAAAACCAACTAAGAAAGGGCGATAACCTAGTATTTGCCGCCTTTGGAGGTGGATTTACTTGGGGTTCAATCTATATGAAATGGGCCTATAATTAAAAGAACGGATCGCTAAATAAAAACAGACTATATGGACATTAAAGACATTCAAAGCCTTATCAAGTTTGTCGCCAAATCTGGCGCAAGTGAGGTGAAATTGGAGATGGAAGATCTTAAGATTACTATTAAAACAGGTACGGGCGAACATTTCCCTGAAACCACGTATGTTCACCAACTTCCAATGTCGCAGAGCCCAGTTTCCACAGCCCCTGTTCAGGCACCGGTAGCACCATCCTCTGATGTGCCCGTTAAGGATTCAAAGGCTGATGATTCAAAATACATTATCATTAAGTCCCCTATTATTGGAACATTTTATCGCAAGCCTTCACCAGATAAACCATCATTTGTAGAAATTGGTTCTGAAATCAACAAAGGTGACGTTCTCTGCGTAATTGAGGCCATGAAACTTTTCAATGACATTGAATCGGAAGTTTCAGGAAAAATCGTAAAAGTGTTGGTTGAGGATTCTTCTCCTGTTGAGTTTGACCAACCTTTATTTTTGGTTGACCCATCATAAGTTAAATTCTAAATCACAATCTTTAGTTTGTTAAGGATTTGTTGGTTGGCCCCGATTTTTCGGGAGAAATTTTAGACTATTATGTTCAAAAAAATATTGATTGCGAATAGGGGGGAGATTGCCCTGCGGGTTATTAGAACCTGCAAGGAAATGGGCATAAAGACCGTTGCCGTTTATTCCAAGGTAGACGAAGAAAGCCTGCATGTTCGTTTTGCCGATGAGGCAGTCTGTATTGGACCAGCTGCAAGTAGTGAATCCTATCTTAAAATTCCGAATATAATTGCGGCCGCTGAAATAACGAACGCCGATGCAATTCATCCAGGGTACGGTTTTCTTTCTGAGAATTCTAAATTTTCACGAATTTGTGCCGAGCACGGCATCAAGTTTATTGGCGCTTCCGGCGACCAAATAGATAAGATGGGAGATAAGGCTACCGCGAAAGAGACGATGAAAAAAGCAGGCGTACCCTGCGTGCCTGGATCGGACGGACTTTTAAAAGATGTAGCCGATGCCATAAAGGTTGCCAAAAAAATGGGCTATCCGGTGATGATCAAGGCGACCGCCGGTGGAGGTGGAAAAGGTATGCGGGCAGTTTGGAAGGAAGAACAAATGGAAGACCTTTTCAACAGTGCTGTAAAAGAAGCAACGGCCGCTTTTGGGAACGGGGGCATGTACATGGAAAAATTGATTGAGGAACCTCGTCATATCGAAATACAAGTGGTTGGGGACCAATACGGAAAAGCCTGTCATTTGTCAGAGCGTGATTGTTCCATTCAACGAAGGCACCAAAAGCTTACCGAGGAGACGCCATCTCCTTTTATGACCGATAAGCTTCGAGAGGCAATGGGCAACGCAGCGGTAAAGGCGGCCGAGTTTATAAAATATGAAGGAGCAGGTACCATAGAGTTTTTGGTAGATAAACACCGAAAATTCTATTTTATGGAGATGAACACCCGTATTCAGGTAGAGCACCCTATTACTGAGCAAGTCATTGATTATGATTTGATTCGGGAACAGATACTGGTGGCGGGAGGCGTGCCTATTTCGGGTAAAAATTATACGCCCAAACTTCATTCTATTGAATGCAGGATCAATGCTGAAGATCCATATAACAATTTTAGGCCATCTCCAGGCAAAATAACCACATTGCATATTCCTGGAGGCCATGGCGTAAGAATGGATACCCATGTTTATAGTGGTTATACCATTCCACCGAATTACGATTCAATGATTGCAAAACTGATAACGACGGCGCAGACGCGAGAGGAGGCCATCAATAAAATGAAGCGGGCACTTGACGAATTTGTAATAGAAGGTATAAAAACGACCATTCCTTTCCATAGACAGTTAATGGATCATCCGGATTATTTGGCCGGGAATTACACTACTAAGTTCATGGAGAGTTTCGTAATGAATCCTCCGCCAGAAGAATAAATCCAACATTTATGCGCCACATGTTATATGACAAACCTAAGCTATTGGGAATATAAAACGTGGTTATCCAATATCGACTACGCAGTTGTAGGGAGTGGAATTGTAGGGCTAAATTGTGCCTTACACTTAAAAAATAAATTTCCGAAATCAAAAGTCATTGTCCTCGAGCGTGGATTTCTTCCCCAAGGGGCAAGCACAAAAAATGCAGGATTCGCCTGCTTTGGAAGCATTTCAGAAATAATATCGGATTTAAGGGCCCATTCTGAGGATGAAGTAAGTGACTTGGTCAAGAAGCGCTACGACGGAATTCAGCTTCTGCGTAAAACTTTGGGAGATAATAACATTGATTTTCAAATAAATGGGGGTCACGAATTGTTTGGAGAGGATGCTTCACCATTTTACCAAAACTGTTTGGATAGTATTGATGAGGTTAATGAGTTGTTAAAACCGGTTTTTTCTAAAAACCCGTTTCGGATAACCCAAAATAGCTTTACGTTTAAGAAAATTCAGAAAAATTACATCACGCATTCATTTGAAGGTCAAATAGATACTGGTAAAATGATGCATTCGCTACTAAGTAAAGTCCGCAATTTGGGAGTTACCATTTTGAATTCTATTTCTGTTGATGAAATTGTTGAGAAAGGCGGTGGAGTAGCTGTAAAGACCAATCAATTTGAATTTCATACCAAAAATTTACTTATTGCAACCAATGGTTTTGCCGCCCAGTTTTTGGGTCAAGAAGTTCAGCCAGCACGCGCACAGGTACTTATTACAAAACCAATAAAGAATTTGCATGTTCAAGGCACATTCCACATGGATGAGGGCTATTATTATTTTAGAAATATTGATAATCGAATTTTGTTGGGAGGAGGTAGAAATCTGGATTTTAAAGGAGAATGTACCACAAATTTTGGCGAGACTCAATTGATCCAGAATCAATTGGAAAAAATGCTCAAGGAAATAATCCTGCCCCGCACAAATTTCGAAATTGAACATCGTTGGAGCGGAATTATGGGTGTGGGCGGTCAAAAACATCCTATTATAAGACAATTATCAAACCATGTTTTCTGTGGAGTTCGTATGGGCGGTATGGGCATTGCCATGGGGAGCATTGTCGGAAGGGAACTTGCCGAACTTGCGCTACAGAAATAAGACTTCCAAAATTAAATTACACAAAACTTGGTTTTTTCCTTATAGGAACTTTCATTTTTATCACTATATTGGCTTCCCCTTAGAATCTAGGTAAAACCATTGCCTAATGTGCTTGAGTCCTGACACTCGGGCAAATGAGAATTTAACCTCTTTAGAATATTTGATTACCAACGGTTTATAGCCATACTATTGCATGAATGCAATTATTGGTCTGCGCTTATGTCTTTTTTAGGAATTTGTGTATCGGTAAAATGAGGAAAGAATTATTGAAAATGTTTGATTCAAGGATTATCCTTTTTCTGTTTGTTCTATTATTGGGAAGTTGCGCTTCATCTTCCACCAATTATAACAAAAGATATAACAAGGTATGGAAGGAATTGATAAAATCACAAGCTTGGAAAGATGCCCTGGAACATAAAAATCCATCAAGCACAAATAATGATTTGAGCTTTTATGTAAGTACGGAGGACAATTCAGCCATAAATAACAGTGATTTATACAATTTTATTTCAAGCGATCTATTTATCGACAAATACAATCACTTGGTAGTAAGGGCCTATGAAAAGATTATTGCGGAAGCTGTTGAAGCTGATGACCGACTTGAAGGGGAGTATTTAAAGTTGAATGCTTTAGAAAATAGGGGGTCTTATAAAGGAGATAAAACTTCTAAAAAGGACCTGGCCCAAGTCAATAAACGTTTTCGTGCACACCGCGAAATGTTGGAAGGACTAAAATCTTGGAACATTTTTAGTGAATTTGGAACCAATGATCTGGAGTTTTTTATGGCCGAAAATAAAAACCAAGTTTATCAGATGTATTCAGAAGGTGAAAATGAAGGTAAAATGGTGAACTTTTTAGTTTATAAACTTGCTGATTTATACCATTTTGAGAATTAATGGATAACTTAGACCTACACATTAGAGTACCAGCTCCCTACTAATTTTTTTGAATTGTCATTGGAATAGCATTCATTTGCCTAGAATTTTATCCTACAATTTCATGGCCTCAAATAATGTAAAAGAAGCGTTATATAAGTTCTGTGAATCTTTTGCTCAAAAGAGAATTACAGGAATTCGTGATAATATAAAAGATATACGCGAATCACTTGATTCTGAGGATAAAAATTCTAGCGGAGACAAGCATGAGACGGGTAGGGCAATGTTACAGCTTGAACAGGAAAAGCTGGGTCAGCAGTTATCGGAGGCCGAAAAAATGCAGGATATTCTTGCGAAAGTGAATTTTAAAACCATAAACACGGTGGTCAGTTCAGGGAGCCTCGTACGCACTTCGAAAAGCAACTATTTTTTGGCCATTTCGGGAGGAGAATTTAAAGATGAAAACCAATCAATTTATTGCATTTCTATTGCCACTCCCATGGGACAACTTCTTCACGGCAAAGGTGTGGGTGATGTAGTGAGTTTTAATGGTGAGGAGATCAAGATTTTGGAAATAGCTTAAATTTTTCCGAAGAGGTGGCTTAACCATCCTTTTGATTGGTCAAATTTCTTGACCTTTGATGAACATACAACCCTTTTTAGTTTTGTTTTAAAGCAAACTAGTCCAATCTTGGTTTTTGACGGCCCGCTTTCCTTTGGGCATCTTTTTTCTTTGAATCCAAACGTTTTTCCACAGCAGATTTAGTTGGATTGGTGCGAATACGTTTCTTTTTGACTTTTAGCGCACTTTCCAAAATCTCAAATAAACGCTGAATGGATAGATCTTTGTTTTTGTGCTGACTCCGACTCTCATCGCATTGTAAAATGAGAATGTTCTCTTTGGTAAGGCGATTTTTCAGTTTTATCTTTATTATTCCCTTATCACGGTCAGATAGTGTATTGGAGTTTTCGATATCAAAAGCAAGTTCAATCTTGGTCGAGACCTTATTGACATTTTGCCCACCTGCCCCACTACTCCTAACGGCCTTAAATTGAAGTTCTTGAAGTACTGCTTTTTTGTCCACCTATTATTAGAGGTTCAGCCGCTTATTGATGACCTCAAGAGCAATATTAAGAAAAACTTCCTTGCCCGCCATGATGTCCGAGTTATGGTTAAAATAGATTGGCTGATCTTCATATGTGCCACTGATCAAATAATGGCTACCCTTATAGAACGAATTTGACACTTTCACCGGAAGTCCTGATTTCTCAGAAACTCTAAATTCGTGTGCGTACACAATAATTCTTCTGGTCGTATCTGCATAGGTTTTGACTACACTGATCGGAATCTTGTTGGCCTCGCCAAACAGCGAGGCAATATAAATATCCTTTGGATGTTCAAAAAGGTTTTTCGGGGTGTCTTGCGCCATAATCCCATTATCCTGTAAAACGACTACTTGATCCGCAAACGAAAGTACGTCATCAGGGTCATGGGTTGCGGTCAACACGGTGATTCCATTTCTTTTTAAATAAGTGAACAGGTTGCGCCGCAAACTATTTTTTCTAAAATTATCAATGTGACTAAAGGGTTCATCAAGCAACAATACCTCAGGCTTTTGTGCCAAAACACGGGCTAGCGCAACCCGTTGTTGCTGGCCTCCGCTTAGTTTTTTGACTTTGACCTTCGCAAATTCGGTCATCTCGATCATTTCCAAAAGTTCGGACGTACGTTCTTTTAAGGATTCAGGCTCAAAAACCGAAAGAAATTCACTTATGTTTTCCCAGACAGTGGTAAATGGCATTAAATCGAAGTCCTGGGCCAAATACTTCATATATTTTTCACCTGGTACCAACTTAAATAAAGGGCCAAGTATTTGATTTTCACCCCAATGAATTGTTCCTTTCTCAATTTGTAAATGGCCATAAATTATTTTGAGAAATGTACTTTTGCCACACCCACTTTCTCCAATGATGGATACATGTTCACCTTTATCAACCCTTAAATTGATATTTTTAAGAACAGGATCGGGATTTCCGGGATAAGAAAAGGAAACACTTTTTATTGCTAGCATTTTATTTTTTGAAATAAGATAAAAGAAAACCCGATTCGAATGGCGAAACGGACTTTTCAAAAAATGTGATTTTTATAAATTTAATCTACAAAGTCCTTCAAAACAGCTTTATTTGGAAGGTCTTCAAAGCCCATAGTATAAAGCGTAAAGCCAAAAATATCCGCATATTGCTCAATCGTCTTACTAACCGGGGTGCCGGCACCATGACCTGCATTTGTTTCAATCCGAATCAAAGTGGGATTGTCACCAGCCTGTTTTTCTTGAAGTTCCGCGGCAAATTTAAAACTATGTGCAGGCACTACCCGGTCATCATGATCCCCCGTGGTTATTAAAGTTGCGGGATAGTTTGTGCCCATCCTTACATTGTGAACAGGGGAATACCCCTTGAGATATTCGAACATTTCTTGACTTTCCTCGGAGGTGCCATAATCATAAGCCCAACCGGCCCCTGCAGTGAAAGTATGATATCGAAGCATGTCCAAAACACCTACGGCAGGTAGTGCCACTTTCATAAGGTCAGGCCGTTGGGTCATTGTGGCACCTACCAATAAACCACCATTGCTTCCACCCCTAATCGCTAAATAGTCCGATGCAGTATATTTGTTGGCAATTAAATACTCTGCGGCAGCAATAAAATCATCAAATACATTCTGCTTGCCAGTCTTCGTTCCAGCGTCGTGCCATTTTTTGCCATATTCACCACCACCTCTTAGATTGGGTACTGCATAAATACCACCTTGTTCCATCCATACCGCATTTGCGATGCTAAATGACGGTGTTAGACTAATATTGAAACCACCATAGCCATATAAAATGGTTGGGTTTTTTCCATGAAGCTCCAGCCCTTTTTTATGGGTAATCATCATAGGAATTTTTGTACCATCCTTCGAATCGTAAAACACTTGGTGCGACTCATAATCTTCGGGATTAAAATCAATTTCAGGTTTCCAGTATTGCTGATATTCGCCAGTTTCAACATTGTATTTATAGGAAGAATCTGGAGTGCTATAGTTTGCAAAAGAAAAATAGAGATTCTTGTCTTCCCGTTTGCCTCCAAAGCCACCAGCACTTCCTACTCCGGGCAATTTAACCTCTCTGACCAATTTGCCATCATAGCCGTATTGATATACTTTGGAAATGGCATCCACCATATAATCTGCAAAAAAGTAACCCCCCCCGGTACTTACGGAAAGTACATTCTCGGTTTCGGGGATAAAATCTATCCAATTCGCAGGTACAGGATTGGACGCATCGGTAACCACTACCTTTTGATTTGGGGCATCTTTATTGGTAACGATGTATAATTTTGATCCATCGTTCTCTATAATAAAACTGTCCGTATCTGTGTTGTCCAATATAGTTTTGAACTCACTATTCGGGATTGTCAGGTCCTTAATAAATAATTTGTTTCCAGAGGTGGAAATAGACGCAGTGAGAACCAGATATCTACCGTCTTCGGTGACACTGGCAAAAGCATAGCGATGTTTTTCCTCAGGTTTGCCGCCAAAAATTAATTCATCACTTTTTTGCCGAGTGCCCAACTTGTGATAGTATATTTTGTGTTGATCTGTTTTGGCGGAAAGCTCACTGCCTTTTGGCTTATCGTAGCTGGAATAATAAAACCCATCATTATCTTTCCATGAAATCCCGCTGAATTTAATATCTACAAGAGTGTCTTCCAAAATTTCTTTGGTCTCGACATTCATAATTATAGCCTTTCTCCAATCACTGCCTCCTACGGAAATCAAATAACCAGCCAAAGAACCATCTTTTGTGAAGTTGAGCCCTGCCAAAGAGGTTGTACCATCTTCGGAAAATTTATTGGGATCAAGAAAAACTTGGGGTTCACCCCCATCTTTTTGGCGATACACCACATATTGGTTTTGAAGGCCATCGTTCTTATAGAAATAAATATAGTTTCCTTCTTTAAAGGGAGCGCTTATTTTTTCATAGTTCCAGAGCTTTTCCAGTCGATTTTTTAATGCTTTTCGAAAGGGGATTTGGTCAAGATATCCAAAAGTTACTTTGTTCTGTTCCTTTACCCATGCTTCCGTTTGTGGACTTCTATCGTCCTCCAGCCATTTATAGGGGTCCCTTACCTCTGTTCCAAAATAAGTGTCTATTGAATCTGCCTTTGCCGTAATTGGGTATTTCACAGGTATAGTTTCTTTATTTACTCTGTTTTCACAAGCCATGACACCTATCAATGCCACGAGCAATAGTGCTCTTTTTTTCATTGGAATAGCCTTTGATCGGCACTAAAAATACCATAAAAAAACCTTCAAAATAAACTCATTTTGAAGGTTTTAACTTTTCAAGGACCGGTCTGGTCAAACCAACCCCTTAGCCACTAAATATTCTGCTATTTGAATTGCATTGGTGGCTGCGCCTTTTCTAAGGTTATCAGCCACAATCCACATATTCAAGGTGTTGGGTTGTGTCTCGTCCCTCCGAATGCGACCCACAAAAACCTCATCCTTATCATGTGCATACATTGGCATAGGGTATGTATTGGTACTCGGATTGTCCTGAAGTGTAACACCGGGAGTTTCGTTTAGAAGTTTACGAACATCACTCAACTCAAAATCGTTCTCGAACTCTACATTGACCGATTCTGAATGCCCGCCTGAGGTCGGAATCCTAACGGCTGTAGCAGTGACCGAAAATGTGCGGTCATCGAAAATTTTCTGCGGCTCACGAGCTAGTTTCATTTCTTCTTTCGTGTAGCCGTTTTCAAGGAACACATCACAATGAGGCAATGCATTTCGGCTTATTGGATAGGGATAGGCCATTTCTCCCTGGATCCCTGCGATTTCATTTTCCAATTGATGGACTGCCTTGACGCCTGTGCCCGAAACAGATTGATAGGTGGATACCACAACGCGTTTCATTTTGTACTTTTTGTGCAAAGGGGCCAAGGCCATTACCATCTGAATGGTTGAGCAATTGGGATTGGCTATGATTTTGTCTCTATGGGTCAATACATTTGCATTGATTTCGGGAACAACCAATTTTTTATCGGGATCCATTCGCCAAGCGGAAGAGTTGTCTACTACCGTAGTTCCCACGGCAGCAAATTTGGGAGCCCACTCCAATGATGTATCCCCACCTGCCGAAAATATGGCAATATCGGGGTGTGCGGCAACTGCCTCCTCAAGACCTATTAAAGTGTGTTCTTTTCCTTTAAAATTGAGTTTTTTTCCAACGGATCTTTCGGAAGCCACCAAAAGCAGCTCCGAAATTGGAAAATTACGTTCTGCCAATACCTTAAGCATTACTTCGCCCACCATACCGGTGGCACCTACTACGGCTAATTTCATATACATTCAAATTAAGAAAGCCCAAAGGTAATCCAACAAAGAATGACCCACAAGAAACAAAACGAAGAACATAAAAATATAACAAAATGTTTCAAAAATAACAAACTTTACTCTCGTTTAAATAAAAACCCCACCTTTAGGTGGGGTTAAATTCGTGTAGCGGTGTTCCCTAATTGACCATTAGAGAATTAATTTTTTAAAATTTATTTTTTTAACAAATCCCGGATTTGAGTTAAAAGCTCTTCTTGAGTTGGCCCTGATGGCGGTGGTGGCGGTGGTGGAGTTTTCATTTTATTATAGGCCTTGATGATAATGAACATAACGAGTCCAACAATAATCAAGTTCACGATAGTGTTGACCCAAGCACCCCATCTTATTGCGTTCTCAGCAACATAATCAGCAGCACCTTCAACGCCAGAGGCTTCGGTAAGCACTAATTTCAAATTAGCAAAATCAACTCCGCCGGTAAATTGCCCAACAATAGGCATGATTATATCTGCCACGAAGCCATTGACCACGCCTCCCACAGCGCCGGCCATAATAACCGCAACAGCAAACTCGATTACGTTGCCGGTCATAATAAAATTCTTAAATTCTTTAAGCATGATTTAGTGTTTATTTAGTTATTAATAGTGGGTACAATGTAAGGAAAAAGACATTCCCAACAAAATGTTAAAAATAAATTTTTTTACTCTATTATTGATCGCTTAACCCTTTGTGAGATGCCCGTTAATAGCTCATAGGATATTGTGTTTGCACTGGAAGCGAACTCATTTGCGTTTGGAGATTCGCCAAAAATAATTACTTCATCACCTTCCTTACATTCCATTCCAGTTATATCGATCATTATCATGTCCATACAGGTATTGCCTATAATCGGAGCTTTTTGACCGTTAACATTTACAAAGACCTTTCCATTGCCATATTGTCGTCCAATACCATCTGCATGCCCTAATGGCAATGTGGCGGTGAACTTATAATCCTTAGATGTAAACGATCTGTTATACCCTACACTGTCACCAGGCTCTATTTTATGTATTTGGGAAATAATGGTTTTTAAAGTGGCCACTGGTTTTAACTGTTTATCAATTGCTGCATGGTTTCCGAATCCGTATAATCCAATTCCGCTTCGAACCATATCATATTGTGCATCTGGGTAGTTAATAATTCCGGAAGTATTTAAAAGATGACGCATGGGTCTATATCCAAACTTGGATTCTACTTCATTCGCTATTCTATCAAATTTTGCTATTTGACCCTTAGTAAATTCGCTTTCATTCAGATCTTCCGAAGCCGCTAGATGCGAAAAAATTGATTTAACGCTAATTTCGTTTCTACCCTTTAATTTCTCTAAGACCCCATCAACATCGTTTTCAGAAAAACCCAATCTATTGAGGCCAGTGTTGAATTTTAAATGCACGGGATAGTCCTTTTGCCCTTGCCTTTTCGTAATGTCCAGAAATTCGCTCAATATTTTAAATGAATAGATATTTGGCTCTAAACAATTATCAATTAGGGATTTAAAATTTAATGGTTGAGGATGTAGCACTAATATGGGGCTTTTAATGCCCTCTTTTCGCAAGGCAACACCTTCATCAATATATGCAACGGCAAAATAATCAACACCCAAAAGCTCAAGTTTTCCGGCAATTTTTGCCGCATCACTACCATAGGCGAATGCCTTAACCACGGCCATAAATTTTGTATGCTCCCTTAACCTAGACCTTAGAAATTGATAGTTATGCGCCAAGGCCTTAAGACTGATTTCCAGCACTGTACCTTGGACCTCAGGCATTTTTTTGATTTGATTTTGATAGTACTTCCTCCGAATCAACCTTTATATCTTTCACTCTTTCCCTTAGCATAGCTTTATAATACGCTGCTCTGCTCAATGGTTCATACTCTCCTGTCTCTCCCAGCATTACCAATTTATCGTTGGCAGATTTCCTAAAACTATAGTTGGCCAAATTTCCGGTACGGGTGCAAATGGCATGTACTTTAGTTACGTATTCGGCAGTTGCCATCAATGCAGGCATGGGCCCAAAGGGGTTTCCCTTAAAATCCATGTCGAGTCCGGCTACGACGACTCGCACACCTTTATTGGCCAAATCATTGCAGACGGTCACAATTTCATCATCAAAAAATTGAGCTTCATCAATGCCCACAACGTCGCAGGTATCACCTAAAATTCTAATATTGGCAGCGGCAGGAACCGGAGTTGAACGAATTTCATTGGCATCGTGCGAAACCACCTTTTCCTCGTTATACCGGGTATCAACCATAGGTTTGAAAATCTCTACTTTCTGCTTGGCGAATTGGGCACGCTTCAATCGCCGGATAAGTTCCTCGGTCTTACCGGAAAACATAGAACCGCAGATAACTTCGATCCAACCGAATTGTTCTTTATGGTTAACAGTGTTTTCGAGAAACATTTTGTAATTTTAGACGAAAATAAGGCGTTTTTCCGTTCTTGTTATAGGCGAACTTAAAATTATTAAAAAAGGCACACCTTTTGCGTTAGAACCCAATAAAAGCCATGAAGAAAAAATTAAAGCAAGAATTAAGAAAATTATCTACGGACATCATCACTTCCGATGACCTGAACGACATTACAAATTTACATGAGGCGGCCAAGGAATTGTATGAGAAACTCACCGTTTTAAAGTATATCGAGGAAAAATTGCACGATGTTGAAGTTGATGTCTCCAAAAATGTAATTGCGGCTAAATTCGAAAAAATGGCGAATGCAGTACTTAGCGCAAACTCATCTGTCCCAGAAAGCAATCCACATGAGGAAGACATTATCACTCAAGGGATCGATACGATAAAGGACATGGTTTCGGAAATGCCAAGCAATATGAACGTTGATGAAGTTTTGGCAGAATTTCTCTCGAAACCGAATTACATGAAGAACGACCAAGAACTCTTCATGGCCCGGAAAGCAGAAAATAATGCGAAAGAAAATAGGAACAAATCACTGAACGATAAATTGGCCGATAAACTTATAAAAGTAGACCTGAACAATAGGCTTGCTTTTGTGAAACATCTTTTTAACGGCAGTACTGAAGATTACAATAGGGTACTTTCACAACTGAATACCATTGATACCGAGGAGCGCTCTATTTCGTTTGTCGCCAATATGGTCAAGCCTGATTATAACAATTGGTCCGGTAAGGAAGAATACGAGGAACGTTTTATGGATCTGATCCAACGAAGGTTTTTATAGAAAATCCTCAAAAAGAATATAATTTTGGCCGGAAGTTGGTATACCAACTTCCGGCTTCTTATTTTTAGTCCATGGGAAAATTGTATTTGGTTCCTACGCCAATCGGTAATTTGGAAGACATGACCTTAAGGGCGATTCGTGTTTTAAAGGAAGCGGATCTGATATTGGCCGAAGATACCAGAACAAGTGGCAAGCTTTTGCAGCATTTTGAAATAGGGACGCACATGCAAAGCTACCACATGCACAATGAGCACAAAAAAGTGGACGATGTAGTAAGACGATTGATGGGCGGAGAGACTATCGCCCTAATTTCGGATGCGGGAACCCCTGCCATATCTGACCCAGGTTTTCTGCTGACCAGGGCTTGTGTTGAAAATGGGATCGAAGTAGATTGTCTTCCGGGCGCTACTGCTTTTGTGCCCGCTTTGGTCAATAGCGGTCTGCCCACTGACAAGTTTGTTTTTGAAGGATTTCTTCCCGCAAAGAAAGGTCGTCAGACCCGATTGAAATTTTTGACCGATGAAACACGTACCATCGTCTTCTATGAATCTCCTCATAAATTGCTCAAGACACTGATTAGTTTTGTGGAATATTTTGGGGCCGAACGTCAAGTTTCCGTTTCAAGGGAATTATCCAAACTTTATGAAGAAACTGTTCGGGGAACGGCCGAAGAGGTTTTAAGGCATTATACCGAGAAACCTGCGAAAGGTGAAATCGTACTTGTGGTCGCAGGCAAAAAAGAATGAAAGGACTGCTATCCAAAATAAGGAGCTGTGAGGTCTGTAAGGGCCGTTTACCTTTGGGACCTAGACCCATAGTTGCCGCAAACAAACTTGCAAAAATCGTGATCATAGGTCAAGCTCCGGGCATGAGAGTCCATCAGTCCGGAATTCCTTGGGACGACCCCAGCGGAAGGCAATTGCGAAAATGGCTGGGAGTTTCAGATGAGGTTTTTTATGACGAAACGAAAATTGCGTTGGTCCCCATGGGCTTCTGTTATCCTGGTAAAGGAAAGGACGGGGATTTACCTCCTCGACCGGAATGTGCACCGCTTTGGCATAACCCATTATTGGCGGAGATGGCTAATCTTGAATTAACCATCCTGATTGGCACCTTCGCCCAAAATTACTACTTAAAGGAGCGGGCAAAAAAAACACTGACCGAGACAGTTGGTGCGTTTCAAGCGTATTTGCCTAGCTATTTCCCGTTACCGCATCCATCACCCCGAAATCGGTTTTGGCTTGGTAAAAATCTATGGTTTGAGGATGAAGTAGTTCCGATTCTCCAGAAAAGGGTTTGGGTATTAATTAGCTAATCAATGAGCCATAAGCAACTTTAATTATTGACTGAGGTTACCTATTGTATTTCAAGTAGTGTTTTTGTTAATTTCCATGTTTAATTATTGAAATCCCTTTTTAGGAAGTATTTTTGCACTGATTGCAAAAGCATGTCAAGAACACTTCCCATATTTTTCACCTTTTTATACCTAATGGCCATGGTGAGGCCTGTTATGCCCGTGTTCGAATATATTATCAATCATGATTATATTGCTGAATTTTTGTGTGTCAATAAAGACAAACCAATGCTTAATTGCGATGGTAAATGTTATTTGGCAAAAATGATCCAAGAAGAACGTCAAGAAAAAAGTCAAAACTTACCTTCCATAGATTTACGAGAATACCCAATAGGCTTTGTTGAAATACTTAATTGTAATTTTTCAAATAGTGTCTCTCGCAAACAGCCGGTTTTTGTTTACCAAAATTTAGTTTCAAAACAATTCTTACCTTCTATATTTCATCCTCCAAATTGTTAATTCAGACAAGTGGCAATCTGTGTTTTAATTATCCTAAAGGATAGTTCAAAACCATTTGTCCATTAGTTCGGACTTATAGCTTTTAATGGCTAGAAGTAAATTGCTGCGCCCTATTGTGTCACCTTCAATGGGACAAATATGTGACGTAGTCAGATCAATATCTTAAAACCTAATACAATTTATTATGAAATCAATATATAAACTTACATGGTCTTTTATTTTTTTAATGGTGGTATCTAGCTGTAGTAACGATGGGGGATCTGCAGAGCTACAAGGTGAAGGTTCAGTGAAATTTGAATTCGATAATAGTTTTGAAGGCGATGACCTTTTGTTGAACACATCTAGTTATACAAATTCCCAAAACGAATCCTTGACTATTACAAGGCTCAATTATATTGTCAGTAATTTTGTGCTTACCGATGATTCCGGAGAAACATTTAGGTATCCTAAGGATGACAGTTATTTTATAGCAAACGAAGAGAATGGTAAGACCGAAATAACCTTACATAGCGTGCCCGCTGGCAAATATGTTTCCGTTCGGTTTGGAATAGGTGTTGATCAAGAAAAGTACCTACAAGGAGCGGAAGGGCAAGGAGATTTCTTGACCGAAGCAGAGCAGAGCGATATGACTTGGTCTTGGCAGGCTGGGTACAAATTTTTAAATTTTGAAGGTACTTTTGTTTCTGAAACGGTTACTGAACCAACCGAATTCAAAGTGCACATGGGAAGTCATGGGTCTAGTTTGGATAACTACAAGGAAGTTCTACTTGACTTAGGTACTGAGGCTCTTGTTAGCAGTACGATGTCCCCCATTATCCATTTGGTGGCAGATGCGAATGATATTCTGGACGGCGAGAACAAGATTTCCCTTACAGAAGAATCAGTCATCATGGTGAGCGAGGAGAAATCACCTAAAATTGCAATAAATACTTCTAAAATGTTTCGCGTGAACCATGTTCATAACGGAACCGGAGATGCTCATTAAATAAATGATAACGGCTGCCCCATAATAGGGCGGCCGTTACTTTTTAATCTCAATTTTTAATTTATGAAGTATATCCATTTGATTTTGCTAATCCTTACAGTTTCCTGTTCCGATTATGATGACAAGTACATCATACCAGAAGAAAATGAATTATTGGCTGTTTACTCACCTAGCAATTTTCCATCGGTGAAGTATGATTTGATAGCAAACCCGCCCACGAGGTTCGGTTTTGAATTGGGCAAAAAGCTCTTCTATGACGGTAAACTTTCATCTAACGGTTTTATTTCATGTGGGTTCTGTCACGAACAAAGATTTGCCTTTACACATCACGGCCATCAATTTAGCCATGGTGTCGATGACCTAGAAGGCACCAGGAATACCCCTTCTATTGGGAACATGGCATTTTCATCTGAATTCGCATGGGACGGTGCCACCAGTCATCTAGATCTTTTCCCCATTATTCCCATTACAAATGAGGTTGAAATGGGCGAGACTATGACCAATGTACTTGAAAAGATAAAGGCTGATTCGGATTATCAAAATGAATTCAATATGGCATTCGAAGAAGGAGGTGTCAATCATGAAAACTTTCTAAAGGCATTATCACAATTTATGGTTATGATGGTTTCTGCCGATTCAAAATATGATAAGTATGTCCGCCAAGAAGAGAGTGTGGAGCTTACCGAAAAAGAACTTTTAGGTCTCTCATTATTTCAACAAAAATGTTCCTCATGTCACGCTACTGACCTTTTTACTGATGGTAGTTTTAGAAACAACGGTCTTTCACCAAACCCAATATTAAATGACGTGGGTCGAGCGGAGGTAAGCGGTAGCGAAAAGGACAAATATAAATTCAAAGTACCCAGCTTGCGCAATGTTGCCCTAACGGCGCCCTATATGCACGATGGTCGGTTTGGCAGTTTGGAATCCGTATTGAATTTTTATAGCAATGGGGTTGTCGATTCGCCCACGTTGGATCCAATTCTAAAATCAGGGAATACGTTAGGGATTGTTTTGAATCAAGAAGAAAGGGAAGGACTAATAGCCTTTTTAAATACACTTACGGACGAAAAGTTTATAAACGACAAACGATTTTCAGAATATTAAGAAATGAAAAAAAACATAGTATTTATAGCTTTACTTTTTACTTGTATTGGGTTGAAGGCCGAGAACAAGAACAAAACTCCAGAGCCATGTAAATGGCAAAATACACTATTTTATGAATTCTGTGATACCTGCGGTTGTGGAGGAAATGGTGGGAGTATGGGATTTGGCACAGGCCTAAACAATAATTTTGTGGGACTTAGGTATGTGGGTCAGAAGTACCGTTCTCGTGATGGCATTTTTGAAAACTCACCTTGGATCAATGAAAATTTCAATACGGCTCAGTTATGGGGAAAATTTCCGATTTCAAGTAGAATACTTGTAAATGCATTAGTACCGTATCATGCACATAACCGAACATTTTCTAATGGATCCGAACAAAAAATAAGTGGTTTGGGAGATGCAACATTATTGGCATTTTATAAAGTCATTAAACCTGTTCCAGATAGTATTATTTCTATTAAACCTGAGCATTCACTTCAAATTGGCGGCGGTGTAAAACTTCCTATAGGTAATTTTGAGACAGTTAATATTGAGGGAAGTGTGAATCCTAGTTTTCAATTGGGTACCGGAAGTTGGGATTATTTGCTAGCCGCAAATTATGGCATTACACATCGTAATTTGGGCTTTACGGCACTGCTCAATTATACTATCAAGACCGAAAATGACACGTCTTATCGTTTTGGAAATCAGTGGAACTACGCCTTGAATACCTATAAAACCTATTATTTGTCAGATAGGGTTGCGCTTACCCCACAGCTTGGGGTTGGTGGAGAGTCTTTTGAAAGGAATAAAGAGTTTGGGTTATATATAGATGATACCGGTGGGGATATTCTTTTTGGCAGACTGGGGATGGAGGCAAATTATAATAGATATGCTCTTGGTGTTTCTGGGATGATACCCATTATGCAGCATTTGAACGCTGGAAAAGTGGAGTCAAAAAGTCGTTTTTCTGTTTATCTGAATATTAATATTTGAGGTAGTATTATGGTTTAACTTATTTTTGAATTGTATTTCTTAACTTCATTATTATATAACATCCCTTAAATTAAAACAAATGACTTCAGAAATCAAAATATCAAAAGCGCGTTTATGGACCTCCTATATTCTCCAAGGAATTATAGTAATTATGATGCTGATGGGAGCGGTAAATAACTTAATGCAAACCGAAATGGCCGTAAATGGGGCCAAAGAAATGGGCTATCCGGAATCATCGGTGCTGTATCTAGGAATATTTTTACTGATAAGCACCCTGCTTTTTGCCATTCCAAAAACGGCGATTACGGGAGCAATATTGTTAACCGCTTGGTTGGGCGGAGCCGTCGCGACCCATGTGATCCATCAAGATCCAATGTCAATGACCCTTTTTCCTGTAATTTTTGGAATATTGGTGTGGGTAAGTCTTTGGTTGCGAATGGATAAATTGGGTCAAATTACGCCGGTGGTGAAGTAAACGAATTATAATTAGGATATTTTAAATTAATCAAGGTTTAATTTTCATCGATTAAGAATAATTCCTCCACGTAAACATTAAAAAGCTTGGCCATTTTAATGGCCAAAGTGACGGAAGGATTAAATTTATTTCTTTCGATTGCATGTATTGTCTGCCGGGAAACTTGCAGTATATCGGCCAATTGCGCTTGAGTTAAATCCAATCTGGCTCTTTCTACTTTCACCAAGTTCTTCATTCGTATATTCTTTTCTTTGTGAAGAATACTATAAAATCAAAAATAGTGACAGAAAAACTTCCATTGACAACATCAAGTTTTGATCGAAAATATAAATCGCAAGGGCAACGAATAAGAAAATCATCGATGTCAATTGGTATGACTCCAATCGTAGTAAATTAACATAGTCATCCTCTATCTTTTCCTTAGAGAATAAATAAATTAACATTCCAATAATTAATAAAATATCCAATATTTGCATTACAGTTGAACCATATAGGTCTTTGAAGAAATGATGTGGATTAGAGGAAGTCCCGGAAAGGCCACTCATGAATCCGTCCATAAAAGCATCTCCTCCTGTAAAAAGGAATGAAATGAAAAAGATTGTGATTCCGACTTTTTTACACCAGTTTGGTAGAATTTGCAAGCTCATAATTCTATTATATTTATATAAAAGTAAACAAAACTTTACATAAATAAAAACATAATGGATATTTTATGATAGACAGGCTATAAAAATGATTTGACTAGTAGCTACTTCCATCATGTTTCCCCTTTTCCCAGCCGTGTTTTCCCAGATACTGCTCACCACTCTCAACAGCACCGGCTTCGATAGAAGTGCCCATGGAGTCGTTCCAGCGATTTAAGTACCCAAAAAGGGAGACTACCCCGAGCATCTCCACAATTTCACCTTCGTTCCAATACTTGTATAGGCGTTCTTTAATGCCGGCATCAACTGCATTTGGGACTTGGGAAGCCGCCAATGAAAAGTCCAGTGCGGCACGTTCCGCTTTTGAAAAGGCGGAATGGGTTCGGTATTCCCAAATATGGTCCAGTTGTTCCTGTTCGGCACCATAGCGCTCTGCGGCCCTAATGGCATGGGCTTGGCAATAGCGGCAACCTGCAGCATTACTACTGACCCATGCGATCATTCGTTTTAAGGCCGAGGTTACGCGACCTTCATTGGCCATCACCGCCTTGTTGAGGTTGATGAAAGCTTTTGAAATGGCGGGGCGATGCTGCATGGTAAGAACCGAATTGGGACAGAAGCCCAAAGTTTCATTGAAAAACTCGGCCAATATTTTGGTTTCTTCGTCATGGCTTGGGTCAAGTGGCTGTACTAAGGGCATATTATATTGTTTTGAGTTATGAACCGGTCATCTTGCGTTGAATCGAGGCTGCTTTTCTGCTAAGATAATCGTAATTTTAGCCTTTACAAGAAACAATAATGTATGGGAGCAACAAATCATATTTCTACGAAGTGGTTGGGTAAAATGGCCTTTGAAAGCAATAATCCTTCGGGACTGAATTTAAAATTGGATGCAAGTCCGGATGACGGTGGGGAAGGAAACGGATATCGTCCCAAGGCCTTGATGTTATCATCACTTGCGGGGTGTTCGGGGTTGGACGTGGCCTCGCTCATCAAAAAAATGAAATTGGAAGTGGATGACTTTTCGATAGAAACCATTGCCAATTTAACGGATGAGCATCCTAAATTTTATGATAAGGTAGTTGTTGAGTACCACTTCCATGGGAAAAATCTAAATGAAGAAAAACTGAAAAAAGCAGTTGACCTTTCGGTAGAAAAATATTGTGGGGTTATGGAAATGTTTCGGCAGTTTGCCGAAATGGAGATCAAAACGGTATTTCATCATAATCATAATCATAAATAAAAAATACAAATTCAAGCTCAAAGGTCAAATTCAACATTATGACTAAACCATTCAACCTAGAAGAAAGATTGGTAGAATTTGCAGCAAACATTGCTTTATTTTGTAAAACAATACCAAATGATTTCACAGGACAGTATTATGGGAATCAACTTTTGAGATCTAGTGGTAGTTCCGCATTAAACTTTGGTGAAATGCAGGGAGCACAATCGGATAAGGATTTTAAAAATAAGGCAGCCACTTCATTAAAGGAACTTAAAGAAACCAGAATAAATCTAAAAATCTTGAATAAAATAGATTATGGTGAAGCTGTTATAAAAGAACAGCTTCTAGATGAGGTTGAGCAATTGATAAAGATTTTGGCAACTATTATTAAGAACAAGGCATCATAATCAATATTGACTTTTGGATTTTAATCTGTATTTGAATTTTAACATATGCGCTGAACCATTAAGGCAAAACCGGATGAAAATCAAATAAAGTCTTTGGCTGATAAGCTAAAGGTCGAAACCCTGGTTGCGCAATTATTAGTACAACGGGGCATTGACTCCTACGAGGGGGCCAAAAAGTTCTTTCGGCCCGCACTTGAAGACTTGCATGATCCTTTTTTGATGAAGGATATGGATGTGGCGGTAGCACGAATTGCAAAAGCAATTGAAGCGGGTGAAAACATCCTCATTTTTGGGGATTATGATGTGGATGGCACTACGGCGGTAGCCTTGGTTTCTTCTTATTTATTAAAATTTTACCCCAATGTGGCCACCTATATTCCGGACCGATACAATGAAGGTTATGGTATTTCCTTTCAAGGCATCGATTTTGCAGAAGACAACGGGTTTTCCCTGATAATTGCCCTCGACTGTGGGGTAAAGGCCATTGATAAAGTAGCGTATGCCAAAGAAAGGAATATCGATTTTATTATCTGTGATCACCACAGGCCAGGCGAAAAATTGCCTGAGGCGGTAGCCGTCTTAGACCCCAAAAGAGAGGATTGTACGTATCCGTACGATGAGCTTTGCGGTTGTGGTGTCGGCTTCAAGTTAGTACAGGCTTTGGGGTCGAGAAGGGGCGAAGATATTGTGGATTTAATTCCCTATCTTGATTTGGTTGCAACCGCCATCGGCGCCGATATTGTGCCAATAACAGGAGAAAATAGGGTCTTGGCCTATCATGGCCTTCAGGTGATCAATACAAACCCTAGAATAGGATTTAAAGCCATTATCGACCAAATTAAAAAGACCGAGCTTACTATTTCGGATGTTGTTTTTATTATTGCACCCCGTATCAATGCGGCCGGGCGAATGGAACATGGCCAGCATGCGGTAAATCTACTAACGGAAACCAATTATGAACAGGCTGCTAAATTTGCCGCTCAGATTGAAAAGTTCAATTATGACCGACGAGAATTGGATCAAGAAATAACCCAAGAAGCCCTTTTGCAAATTGAGGCGAACAACGAAAAGGAGGGTTTCACTTCCGTCGTTTATAAAGATTCTTGGCATAAGGGCGTTATAGGCATTGTAGCTTCGCGATTGACGGAAACCTACTATCGCCCTACCTTGGTTTTCACAAAAAGCGGTGACAAGTTAGCTGCTTCCGCTCGATCTGTTAAAGGATTTGATGTATATAACGCATTGGAAGGCTGCTCAGAATGCATAGAGCAATTTGGTGGCCATAAATATGCGGCCGGACTTACCCTCTTGGAAGGTCAATATGAAACATTTAAAAAACAATTCGAAAAAGTAGTTGCAGAAACTATTGACCCAAGTTTATTGATTCCTGAAATTAACGTGGATGCACTGATCGATCTAAATGATATTTCTCCAAAACTAATGCGGATATTAAAACAATTTGCGCCTTTCGGACCAGGTAATATGACCCCTGTCTTCATGGCCGAAAACTTAAGGGATACTGGCTACGGAAAAGGAGTGGGGGAAGATGAAAAACATTTAAAACTCGCCGTCACCCAAAATGACGGTAGCCCGGTCGGTTGTATTGGTTTTAATCTGGGGGATAAAATAGCGATTGTAAAAGAAGGTAGGCCGTTTGATGCCGTTTTCAACTTGGACGAAAATGAATGGCAGGGAAACATCAGTCTTCAACTAAAACTTAAGGACATTCGCTAAGAGCTGACTTTGGAAAGGAATATCCGGTAAATCAAAATCCGATAAAAACAGGTGTTTGTATTTCAACTTTGTTTCCTGTGAATGATAGCATTCCCGTTACCTTATCCACCCTAAAAATCGCTATATCATTGGATTGTTGGTTCGCTACCAGCATAAAATTCCCATCCGGTGTCAACTGAAAATTACGCGGCCAATCCCCTTGGGTCGATTCGGTCTCAAGTAAGTTCAAATCTCCATTTTCACTCACAGAAAAAATTGCGATACTATTATGCCCTCTATTGGAGACGTATAAAAATTTACCGTCCGATGAACAATGCAGGTCGGCCACTGAATTTTCACCTTTAAAATCTTTTGGAAGTGTACTTTTCCTATCGACTTTTTCAAACAGTCCAGTTTCGGGGTCAACTTTGACGGCAACCACAGAACTGGAAAGTTCGTTACTTATAAATGCCAAGTTTTTTGTGGGATGAAAAATAAGGTGCCTACTACCATCTCCCTTATCCAAATTCAAAGCCATCTTTTTTTCGCCAATATTTCCATAAAAGTCAATAGGGTAAGATGCCACTTCATCGATCCCTAAATCAACAACATATAAAAATTTGCCATCTGAACTGAATTTTGCGCAATGGGCATGCGGGCCATCTTGATTTGGTTTAAATGGACCAGATCCTTCATTTTTAATGTAATGCGGCTCGCCTGTCAAAACTCCATCATCATCCAACTTATATAAAGCTATATCGCCAGATGAATAATTGGCCACTGCAAGATTTTTGTTTTTTTCATCCACATCAATATAGCAAGGGTGCATACCTCGACTTGTCTTTTGGTTCAGCTCAACTAGCTGGGATTTGTCATCATTCCATTTATAGGAAGAAATGCTCCCTTGCTCCGTTTCGTTTACCGAATAAACCCTTTGCTTGTCCTTACTTATATAGAGATAGGATGGACTATTTTGTTCGGCAACCAAGCCTTTGTTTTCAATAGTGGTTGTAACAGGATTAAATCGCATTTTATAGATTCCCTTACTACCATCATTCGTCCAGGTACCTACCAAAAACTCTTGCGGTTCGCCCGGAATGGCCGTAGTTTCGGAGCTAGGTTTTTCCGCCTTTTTTTCTTCTTTACAACCAACGCTTAAAATAAGGGTGGCAATTGCCATTGTGTTAAAAACATGTCTGAGGCTCATCAATCTGGATTGAATTGGAAATTCGTGTGTTACAAATTAACAAATTGTTTCCGTTTTAGAATAAGGAGATTTACAATTCTCCATAAAAAAGAGGTTGTTTCCTAGGAAGCAACCCCTTTCAATTAAAAACTAACTCAAACTTTATTGTGCCATCAAGTTTTACAATAGCTCGAACTCAAATTTTGGATATCCTCGCTCACCGCTCTCGTTGAGCAATGCCGTAAAACGAATTTTATATAGGTTCCCTTCAGTATCCTTTAGGATATAAAATACGCCATCTTTTAAGGAGGGCAGTGTTCCAGGTCCGCCACCATTTCTCCAAGTACTTCCAATGGCCCTTTGATCTGCTGAAAACAAGGTTTCATCAACATCTGAGGATGTAAAATCGGCATATGCTTTGCTACTTGTTTCTACTTGATAAGCTTCAACTCCCGAGAGGGTATTGGTTGCAATGAAGTCAGAATAACCATAGGAGCCTGCGCCTTCGATGATGTTGGTAAAAACAGTAAAGTTCAAGTCCCATTTATTACTTTCTGGTTGCACTGTCACCTCTTCACCCGAAACCAAACTTATAAATTTGAAATGTGCCATAGCGGATTTTGAAACAGTAACTTCAGTATGTTCTATATCCTCTAAGTTGGCGTACTGTAAAATGTAATCCACACCACTTCGTAAAATTCGTATTTTTTTCCAACCCCTGGCCTCACCGCTTATTGCCACGCTTCCGACAGTTGGTGTTTCGGTCCCCACTTCATAGCCTAAATTTACCAGGTACACCTTGTTTTCTTCGGCGGTTTCAGAAATAGGGGCAATGGCCGTATTTTGAATGTCACCTTCAACACCATCCACATAGGCCACATTTGCAGGGTCAAACGTCCCCACGGCCACTTGAAGTTGCATATCTACTACATCAGCAGTAGTTACAGCATCAATATCTGTAGACTCCAATTCCGCCACTGCCATGTATATTGAGCCGTTAATGACTACCCTATAGTCATCTCCACTGTAAAAACCTAAATCCCAATTTGCCCTGTTTGCATAGGTTTGCGATAATGAGCTTAGGTCCACAAAAACCTGATTTGGCTCATTGGGACCTCCAACTTCCGGAGCAATAGAACCCATAGTGGCTGCTGATTCGGTAAAACTCACCTTTAGGGATATATTGCCATTGGCTTTGGCGTTTGGAATGCTGATGGCAGTTATTGAAAAATCAACAGATTTTGAAGTACCTTCGATGGCATCTTGCCACTTATTAAATACAAATGAAGTTCCTGAAACACCTGCGGCAAAAGAAACAGTTATTTCTCCCGACGCACCGGATGGTACAGTTGTAAAGTCTCCATCAGTTCCATAATCTGCATTTTCACTTGTAAAGGAGATACTAATACTCCCATCGGAGGGAGCGGGAGTTGAGAACACCAAATTTATTTGTTTTTCGGAATCAATAGTGTTGAAACTCAACGAGGGATTTTCAAATGCAACCACCAGGTCCTCCGCAACCACGGCGCTATCATCATTGCTACAACTGGTTACAAAAAACAGGGTAGACATAAAGTAATAAAGTATTGACTTTTTCATGAAATTGGATTTTTAAATAGTTAGATTATATAGTAGTTTAAGAAAAAAAGATCGGCCATAGCCCAATAGAAGTCCATTGCCAGGAGAGGAGTGCGTACCACCTTCCCCACTATTTTGTGTGTTTATTCTGGTAACATTAAGTAGGTTACGTGCACCAATGGTTACGTGTAACTTTTCATTTAAAGATGCCTTCTTAATTGAGGAGTCCATCCAACCATAACCTTGTTGTTTTGTTCTCATAAATGTTGTTTCGCTCTGTGTGTTGTCAAGAACAAATTGATACTGCGGGCCATTGTATTTATAGAACATTGAAATTGTAGTACCTAATTTGGGAAATGAATAGGTCAAGTTTGAATTTGCCTGAATAGCGTATAGATAATCGTCATTATAGTTTTCCTCACTTTTGAGTATCTTACTTTGCCCAGAGAATGATAGTCCTAGGCTTAATTGCAGGTTTTGACAAGAAAGTGCATTTGATAATGAGAGTCCCCAAGTTTTGTAGGCATCTATATTGTTGTATTGATAGGCCAACGGACTTTGATTTACCACAATGCTCTCAATGCGATGATTCACGTTAAGGAACCACCCAGATAATTTATTTTCAATTTTGGATCGGTCGTCTTTGAGCCAAAAGGATTTTTTGAGATGTAGAAATGTAGAAAAACCATGTTCTGGTTTTAAAGAACTGTTGCCTCGAAGATCATGATTAACATCAACAAAATAGGTAAAAAGTTCGTCATAGTTAGGGTTTCTGGGTGATGTGCCAACTACGGCCCTTAATTGATAGCCATTTTCAAAAACATAGCGTGTGCTTAATGAATAACTGGCCTGGGTATCAAATTGGGAAGAAAAGAGAATTCTACTTCCCGGTTTAAAGGAGAACTTGGAACCCAAAGTGATTTCGGCCGATGTAAAGACATCGTAGGCTTCCAAACGCCTCTCTATTGGGTTTCCATCAAAGGAACCTGCCAAATTGGAAGCATGCCCATTAATATTGCTCAATTCATATCCAAGTTGAAAGTCAAAGCTTTTCGTGTTAAAAAAATTGGTAAACGTACCGCGGGAATAAAGCCCCTTTCTAGACTCGTATTCCTGTTTGTCAACATCAAACTTTTCCCGATTTTTAATTCGGTAGTTGTATTGTTCAATATTTCGTGTTTGCTGTTGATGGGATGTTGAAATATCATAGTTGATCTTGGAGAAAAGTTTACCCGTGGCATTTAAGTGATGATATAATCTTGTTGAAGTAAAGATTTCATCGGTCGCAGTGGGGTTCGTGGTCTGGGTCGATGAATTGTAGTTCTCCCTTACAATGGAATCGTACCGTTCAATAAGCTCATCAAAATATTCAAAACGGTAGAAAGCCTGAAAATTCTCATCGCTATATCTAAGTAAAGCCTTACCGGAATATTGTTGTTTGGGCAACCATTCAAATCCGCGCTTGCCATCGTTCAGTAAATGATATTGGCCTTTTTTATCGTTCAGATGTCCGGTGAAGTCATTGCGGGTAAGGCCCATATTCAGATACCATTTTTTGGACAATTGATGCCCTACGTTTATAGACTGTATATGCCTACCCTTTTCAAAGAGAGCATATTCTTTTCCAATGGTTTCTTCTTGTAAATACGGAGTTATTTCCCATTTATGGTCGGACTTCTTTTTCGTTATGATGTTAATGACGCCCGAAACCGCGTTGGAGCCGTACTGCACCCCCATTGAACCTTCCACAATTTCAATTTGTTCAATATCATCTAGATTTATTTGGGTCAAGTCCGTGTTATTTCCCAGTCCTTCATCATTGATTAGGGGAATATTATCTACAAGTATTTTAAAGTACTGTCCGTCAAGCCCAAATAATTGCACACTACTTTTTCCAGAGGATGGGTTAGGTTGAATATTAATGTTCAAAGATTGGTTCAATACATCTGCCAGTGTATTTCCTGCCAGTAGTTTTATGGTTTCTTGGGGAATGACCTTTACCTCAAAAACGGACTTATCAACACTCTTTTTGTTGATTTGGCCGGTTACTACCACTTCATCTAGTTCATTTATGAGGAGGCTGTCTTTTTCTTGGGCGAAAATAGACACTGTTGAAAGTATTGTAAATGAGATAATTAAGAATCTATTTAGATTCATTCTTTATAATTTTCAGCAAATATATAAGTTATTTTTATTCAATCTAAATAAAAATCAATATTTTCGCCCTATGAATTATTTAATCAACTAAAACATCGATTGGTATGAAAAAACTGAAATTTACCGGCGCACTTTTACTAATTGCAGGAGCATTCTCTTCTGCCCAAGGCACAAAAAAGGAGCAGGATATAAAGTCTATAAAAGATATGTGCGGGTGCTATGATATTACCTTCAAGTACACAGAAACCTTTGCACCTGAGATTGATTATGAGCAGCATCACGATTATACCGCATACGCCAAAGAATTGGCTATTCTGATTGAAGAGGGAAAAGACAAAATTTCCATTCAGCATTTATTGGTATTGAACGATACCTCGGTAATAAAGCACTGGAGACAGGATTGGCTTTATGAGAATCAAAAGGTTTTTCATTATGATAAGGACAACAATTGGGTATTCCTAAAACTTCCTAAAGCTGAGGTAAAAGGGCAATGGACCCAAAAAGTATATCAAGTTGATGATAGTCCACGATATGCAGGCTCTGCCTCATGGGTGCATACCGACGGGAAGAATTATTGGGAAAACACAAGTGATTCACCGCTACCAAGAAGGGAATACAGCAAGCGGTCTGATTATAATGTGATGAAGCGCGGCAATAGACAGGAAATAACCAATTTTGGATGGATCCATGAGCAGGACAATGACAAGGTCATACGTACATCTGGCAAGGAAGATATTCTTTTGACCCAGGAGAAGGGGTATAATATTTACACCAAAATTGACGATGGGCAATGTGCAGTTGCCGCCAAATGGTGGAAGGAGCATAGCAATTTCTGGGCAAAGGCGCGAGATTCATGGGATCAGGTCTACGATCGAGAAGGTGATTTAACCTTGAAAAATAAAGTGAACGAAAAGCCCCTATTCATGCGATTTTATGAGCTTGAAAAGGAAAATGCCAGTAAAAAGGACATAAATAGTGCCATTGAGGAATACATTGAGAATAAAAAAGAAGGGAATGCAACTGGAAAATAAAAAACTGTTTTTGGTTGGTATCGTATGTTCTGCACTGGTCTTTTTATCTTTTGTTAGCAGCCAGTTTCCGCCAGTATTACAAAAGAAGGTTGATAATGCCATAAAAACTGCCTATGGGATCGGCACATATTCTTTGGAATCGATTACGGTTTCGGAACAAATCAACCAAAATACGGAGGCCGAATTAGTTGGAGATCATCTTTTCAAGGTGTTGAATAATGATTCTACGATAGGCTATATCTATGTAGGAGAGGCAGCCAGTATGAAAAAAGTGTTTGACTACATGATTTTGTTCAACCCAGATTTGAGCATAAAAAAATCGAAGGTTTTAATTTATCGGGAAGATTACGGGCTGCAAATAGGAAGTCAGCGTTGGTTGAAGCAATTCGTAGGGCTAACGATAGAAGATAGGGCAGAATATGGCAAAAACATTGATGCGATTGCCGGGGCCACGATTTCGGCAACCAGTATGACCCGAGCAACCGATGAAGTATTAAGATCACTGAGAAAATTAAGGGAGGCTAAAATAATTTAAAGCCAAATGAAATGAGAGAGGACATTTATCCTATTTATAACAACAGTTTTGGTATTTCTTTCCAATGGAAAAGGGGCCCCGCCAAAACCAATGGTAAGGTCCAAATTATATTTAGGGATACGGGCTTGTTATTGTCCCATAAGGAATTGGAACTTTTTTCGAAGAATGTGCAATGTACCAAGAAAGGGAATGGTTTGTGCGATACTTGCAAAAACGAGATGGATTGTCGTTCCCTGTTACTTGATACTCCAGCTTCTCAAGTGAGTCTGGCCGTTAGCTTTAGGGAGTTGAACGCAATCGAGGATTTAGTACAAGGCACTCTTTTTCAACTTGAATTAAATAATTATATCAATGGAATTTGTAATGATTGAGCAATATTAAAAAACATATAGGATTCATTTTAAGACTTTCATAGGCACAACTAAAATTAATACCTTTGACCCTTATTTTGCTCAGTCATATTGACAGATGGATCCCTACGCGGCCTTACGTTTTCGAGAATTCAATTTATTTTTAGGAGTACGATTTGCCATGGTTTTTGCCTGGGCAATGCAATTTATTGTCATTGAATGGCAGGTGTATTCCTTGACAAAAGACCCTCTTTCCTTGGGGATTATCGGTCTAATGGAGATTATTCCTGCAGTTTCGACTGCCTTGTTCGCAGGCCATGTGGTGGACCAGAAAGAGAAGCGAAGCCTTTTGGTCAAATGCATCTTCGGATTTTCAATTATTAGCCTTGGGTTGTTTATATTAAGTTGGTCAACCCTCGAAAACCATATTTCATCCAAAACTATTCTTTATAGTATCTATTTCTTGGTTTTTCTTGGTGGAATTGTCCGTGCTTTCTTGGGACCTACCATTTTTTCCTTGATCGCATTGATTGTTCCGAAAAAAATATATCCAAATGCCGCTACATGGAGCAGTACCACATGGCAAATGGCATCCGTACTGGGACCTGCAACGGCAGGATTTTCAATTAGCCTAATGGGCGTACATTGGTCCATGTGCCTTATTTTCTTTTTTTCGATTGTGGCACTTATAGGAATTTTCCAAATTTCAAAAAAACCAATTTTGAATCCCAAATTAGGCGAACCGGTACTGCAAAGTTTAAAAGAAGGCTTGCGATTTGTCTTTGGAACAAAAGCAATTTTTGGGGCCTTAACGCTTGACATGATCGCTGTTCTTTTTGGAGGGGCAATGGCACTTCTACCCATTTACGCGCAGGATATACTTCTCGTAGGTGCGGAAGGGTTTGGAATACTGCGCGCCGCCCCCGCGGTGGGTGCGGCTATAACCATGATTGGCTCTACGCGGTTTCCTCTGCATAAAAATGCCGGAAAAAAGTTGTTATGGGCAGTATTTGGTTTCGGAATCTGCATGATTGTTTTTGGAATTTCCACATTCTTCTGGTTGTCGGTTGGTGTTTTGTTCTTAAGTGGTGCTTTGGACGGAATCTCCATGATCGTTAGACAAACAATTTTACAATTGAAGACACCTGATCATATGAGGGGAAGGGTTGCTTCGGTAAATTCTATGTTCGTAGGTTCGTCCAACGAGCTGGGCGCCTTTGAAAGTGGCCTAACCGCCAAACTAATGGGGACGGTTACAGCGGTAGTTTTTGGTGGGTGTATGACTTTGTTTACGGTAGGTATTACGGCTTTCGTTTCACCCACTTTTAGAAAGCTAGACCTTCAAAAAGATATTGAAGATCACGAAGCCAATAATTGATTTAATACTTTTCCAGGGTTATTTTTTCTCCATCAAAAACGGCATACGTATAATAGGAAATCCAATCACCGAGATTAATATATTTTGACTTTCCGTTTAAGTCAATTTCAAGCGGCAGATGTCGATGCCCAAAAACAAAATAATCATAATGTTGTGTTTTCAGTTTTCTTTTGGCATACTGTACCAACCATTCGTTTTCTTCACCTAAAAACTTCACATCCTCGTCCCCTGAGATCATTTTATTCTTAACAGAGAAATATTGGGCGAGGCGAACTCCCCAGTCTGGGTGCAGCCACCTATAAAACCATTTGGAAATGGGATGGGTAAATACTTTTTTCATTCGTTTATAACCCTTGTCGTTCGGACCAAGGCCGTCACCATGGCCAATAAAAAACGAGGTGTTGTTAAAGGTGAACTGTTGAGGTTTGTGAAATACAGGTATTCCCAATTCTTCTTCAAAATAACCATTCATCCAAAGATCATGATTACCGACAAAATAATAAATAAGAATCCCCGAATCTGCTATTTCCGCCAATTTGCCAAGGGTTCTTGTAAACCCTTTAGGCACGACGGTTTTATATTCCATCCAAAAATCAAAAAGGTCCCCCAAAAGAAAAATAGCGACTGCATCGGTCTTTATTTCATCGAGCCAAGTCACGAACTTTTTTTCACGTGGTTTACTGAGCTCTGCAGTAGGTGCCCCCAAGTGATTGTCACTCGCAAAGTATATTTTTTTCCCTGCTGGTATATTGATGGCTTTCATGTATTTGTAAAGATAGGGAAAAGCATCAGCTAGTTATCCGAGGCGTACCATTCCGCAAATGCAGTTTCAGTCTCTCTAAGTTTTAGGGAATGCAATCGGATAGTTTCAGGCAAGCGCCGCTTAATTTTTTCAGCAAAATCGATGACCATATTTTCACTGGTAGGCTGATAATCTGCCAGTATGACTTTATGGCCCCGATCCATTAGTTCTTTGGCCAAATCTATATGGGGCGTATTCTTATTAAAAACAGTGGCATGATCAAATGGATCAACTATTTCCTCTTTGACAATGGTTTTTAAATCCCCAAAATCTATCACCATTCCTAATTTAACATCTGAGGTATCAGAAATTGGTTTGCCGATAACGGTTACGGATAATTTGTAGCTGTGACCATGTACATTTTTGCATTTACCGTCGTAACCATATAGCGCATGGCCGGTCTCGAAGGTAAATTGTTTGGTAATCCTTATGTTGCTCATTGAAATGAAATATGGCACAAAGGTAGCGATTCAAAAAAACTTATTTGCTAATGTACAGAAGGTAACTACCACCAACTATCAGTAGAGGAGCGGCAATCATTAAAAGTATAACACTTCCTCTATATAGGCCCCAAAAAGAAATGGTCTTCACATCCTCAATATTTTTTTGACCATAAACTATCTTCACTTTCTCCCCAACTTTATAGGCAGCTGGCCTTGAACGAATGCTGCTGGTGAAGGTTCTCTTGGTCATTGACTTGTCCGTAAATTCAAAAACGGGACTATATGTGGTTCCATCACTATCTCTTGATTCAATTAGAGCCGTAACCGTAGCGGTTGTCCTAATGCCCAATGCCAATAACACGGAAGTTTTTTGATATTGTATGTACGCGATATAGGTTAGACCCCAGCCCAATAAAAAGAGAAAAGTATACAAAGCAATCCACATAGTTGTTTTATTTTGGGTCATGCGGCCTTTTGTTGTGCTAGCGTTTAAATTTTCGCTTGCCCCTTATTCTTGTCACCACATAAACCACCACCACCAAAAGCGCAAGAATTGGAAAAATTAAATCGCCATTTAAAAAAGAGAGTACATCCATATGAAAATAAAACGAAGATATACCAGGCTTATTATTTTACCTATTTTTTAGTCCAAATAAAGGCCTTATAAGCTTCCATCGGCGAATTAAAAATTCATAGATCAGCCAAGAGCCCAGAAAAGTACCCAATACCATAATGGTGAACTTTGGGAAGAACCCCCAAGATAGGTCCATTATATAATACGCGATTAGTATCATGATCGTTTGGTGTAAAATGTAAAAGGGATACACAGCTTCGTTCGCATAAGAAAGCCAGTTGCCGGGCTTGTTCAAGTATTTGGCCGCATATCCGAAAATTGCCAGTATCCATGCCCAAATATTGAAAACCTTTGCAAAAGCTTCAGTGAAGTGGCGAAGTGTGGAGTCTTCGAACCCAAAAATAAGGATCATTAATATCGTGAATGAGACAAGACCAAATATGAAGTAGCGCCTACAATTCATTTCTACGGTTTTCCAAAATTCCTCCTTCACCGAAATCAATAAAAACCCATAAAAGAAGAGAAAAATTGAACTGATGAAATTGAACCAATCATCGATCAGTGCATGGGTTACATTAAAGAAAGGCTCTAAGAAAGCTTCAAAGAGATACAGCGGCACGATCAACCAAAATAGCCCAAAAGGTGTCATTGCCAGTTTTTTTATCCATTGGGTAAACTTATTCAAAGGATGCTTTCTAAGATAGATGTAAATGGGTATCAAAAGTAGAGAGAAAATAAGCAGATACGGTAAAAACCATAGGTGGTGCCAACTTAGATTTCCTTCTGGATACACCCCAACAAAGGCTTGTGAGGGCCAATATTCAAAGTAACTTCCTTGAAATTGACTCTTTGAAATCCGCTCTATGTAAACTTGGGGAGGAACGATCAATAACATACCTACCACCAAAGGAATGAATAATCGAATAATTCTTTCCCCGGCAAATTGCATCGCCGTTCTCTTGTTCAATGCATAATAAGTACCCATACCAGAGATGACAAAAAGGATGGGAAGTCGCCACTGGTTCAAAAATAGCATGGGATACATCAACCATTTATAAATGATGTTGTTTTTTATATGAAAACCCCAAGGGACAAAGAACATTCCCACATGGTAAAAAATAAGAAGTCCAAAAACAATAACCCTTAACCAATCTAAATCGTGCCTACGCATATTTTTATTTTTGATCAAATGTAATATGGTAAGGACATTTAAAATTCAGACTTGTTACGAATAACAATCTTTTGGGATAGTTGTCAAAGCCAATGGGAAAATGACTCCAATCTTTTTTCAAATGGTTGAATCATGTTCCGGGAAACCAAGGCCACTTCGTTGGTATCATGAAGTTCAATACGGTACCCTTGGGCGTTTCCTGTGATGTTTTTTATAAAATGAAGGTTGAGTAAATAGGAGCGGTGTATTCGTAAAATTTGTGTGGCCGAACTTAATTGCGTTTCTAAATCTTTAATTGATATTCTTTTTAAAAGCTTGTTGGTGGCATCATCATTTTTCACAATTATTTCTACATAATTACCTTCGGCCTTTGCAAAAAGGAATTGGGAGACATCCAGGTTAAAATCATCACCTTTCACTTGTGTTTTAATAGAAAATGTAGTGGAGTTTGGGAAGGATGAATTCTTAGATTTCCATGAATTGAGACCTGCTGCCTTCTTGGTATATTGGGAATTGAGCCTATTAAAATTGATTGAAATTAAGATGCTTAATAACAAGGTGCCGACTAGGAACGTATTGCGAATCTCCTCAAATAAGTAGCGCCATGACCAATTGTTCGGATTATCATAAATGAAATCACGAATCAAAAATTGTATCACACCGATTAGGAACAAATAAACCCCTATCAGTAAAATCTCCTTGCTTACGGTCCATTTTTCATCCAATCTAGGATTTCTAACCAACGGATGAAGTAAAACGGCTATCAAAATAGGGGTTAAGGAGTGGATCAAACTTATCCAGAAATAGTCCATTTTATGCTCTGGAACGTGCACATCGAAAGGCCTAAAAAGGTAATTGAAACCAAAGGCCATTAAGAAAAGAACGAAAACAAAATACAGGAAATTTTTACCTCTATAGTAGAATGGATAGGGTTGGATAAAGAAACCCCTGAACTTTTCGATCCAATCCATTTATTTGGCTTTAGCTATTAATTGTTTACTAGAACGGGCTGTGTCCAAGCCATTTCAAACAAAATATCCTCAATATGGTTTTCCTGTTTTTTTGAAGAAATTATTTTGCATCTAACAAATAAAATATCATCCGTTATTTCAAAACTGGCCTTTGAACTATTGAACGTGGCAAATTGCTCTGGGGAGGGGTTGTTTACCTTACTGCCCAGAAAGATTATTTTATAGCTGATCCCGGGTTCTTCTGCCACTGAGATGTCCAGTTTATTGTTTTCCAAACCAATTTCTTTTATCTCAACTCCTGTAGTGGCATAGAAGTCCCCATTTTCCATGGCATTGATCAATGATGTTGCAGATAGGTTATTTGACTTCACCATTACCCAACCTCTTCCTGCATTGCTCCACTTCTTACCTTTAGTATGGTAATTGTGCGAGTCATCGGTTGCAAGGCCATACATGATGGGTTTTTTGTTTTCGATATAGGAAATATTGATAAGGTCCCACATTTCCTCGGTCGAAATATGTTCGGAATCTCCCATGTTTTGGACCATGCTATGCCCATTATAAACCTCAAAAAAACGTTCGCCATTAAGGGCCTTCATGTCATTTAGGCTTACACTATAAAAAAAATTGGGATGGTTGATATGTGGTAAAATGGGTATCCCGGTGCTCTCTCTTTGTTGTAACACCTGATCTATATTGTTTTGTAACACTTCTGCAACGCTACCGCCTCCTTGGGGTTCTATTTTTTGCTGAATATTGGTGGCGTTCATGTGCAGATGCTTATCCTCATATTTATCTGTAATTTCTTCTGAAGGAATAACCAAAAACACTCCTTTTTCCTCTGTAAGACCCCTATATTCTGTAAAAGTCTTGAGCCTCACCTGTGTTTTACCAGATTCTTTTTTATAGTTTACCCATTTTTTGCCGTAAGTTTTCAGATAATTATTGAAGGAATTTTGGAATAGCGAATCCGGTTTAATGGTGACCCATTTCTCATCGTTTGCTATTGTGTTATGATCGGATAGGGCTACAAAATGATATCCTTTTGATTTGTACCAATCCAGAATTACCTCGGGAAACTCATCCCCATCGCTCCAAAAAGAATGTGTATGCAGATTGCCCTTGTACCATTTTTGAGGACTTTTATTTTCCTGTGCGAAAACGACCGTGAAGTCCACTAATATCAAAAAATAAAGTAAAATAGATACTACACTTGTACTAATATGGGTAGCAAGCTTTATGGTCATCTTTTAAATTTTCTATTGTTCCGCGTTTTGTTTATTACATATACCACAACTAAAAATAAGGCCAGAAGAGTGAACAATAAGTTTCCATTTAAGTATTGAAGAAATTCCATAAAACTATTTTTTAAAATTTGACAATGCGGCTTTAGTGAATTCCGATAGAACCAATTTTCCGGTAAGTGCTGCACGATCCATCAATAGGCCATCCCACTTTTCTGTACCTTGCCATAGCACTTTCTTTAATTCCGTTAAGGCATCGGGATTATAGGAAGCCAGTTTTTGAACAAAAAAATCAAGTTCTTTGTCCATTTCTTTTGAATTATCAAAGACCTTTGAAAAGAGCCCTTTTTCTAAGGCCCAATAGGCATTTTTCCAATCCGTCGGGGAGAGTGAAAGTTCGGAAAGTCCCGCATTGCCTATTTTGCGTTCTACCGCTGGTGCAATTACGAGCGGGGCAATACCAATAGTAAGTTCTGATAAGCGAATTGCGGCATCAACATTGGCAAAGACATAATCACAGGCCGCCACCAATCCTACTCCGCCACCAACAGCCTTTCCTTGTACGCGGCCAATAATTATCTTTGAACATGATCGCATGGCATTGATAACATTGGCGAATCCGCTAAAGAATTTTTTACCTTCTTCCATATTGGATACGGCCATAAGCTCATCAAAGGAGGCACCGGCGCAAAAAGCACGGTCACCTTCGGATCTTAAAATTACTATCGAAATGGTGTCATTAAGGGAAAGCTTGTTGAATTCATTTGTAAGCCTGTCCAACAATTCAGAAACAAAGGAGTTGCTGGCCGGGTGACCGAATTCAACAGTAGCTATTCCATTCTCTAATTTTGTGAAGAGGCTTCCATTTATACGGTCGGTTCCCATGTGATTTTATTTTGAACAAAATTAAACGTTTTGTAAGAGTGGTTGAAACTTTCTTCTAAATTTCCAAACGAACGTGACTTCTCGAATAAATCTCAAATCTGTAAAAGAAACCCGGTTTCCTTAAAGCCCAAACCTCTAAATTTCCTTTAAAAATGGGTTTCTACAGTACTAGTTCATAACAATGGAAGGGATGTTGACTTTGTTTGGGGAAATAAATATCCCCCAGTCTTTTATAACCTCTGGTTTCATAGAATTTTTGATTGCGCTTGTTTTGACTAAAGGTATCCAATCGAACGGAAGTGAACCCTTTTTTCTTCGCATAATCCTCGGAAAAGGCCATAAGTTCTTGGGCATAGCCTTTTCCTTGTTCTTCTGGCGACACAGAAAGGCGGTGCAGATATAAATTGTTTTGGTTAGGCGTATGCCATTGAATAGGGGCATATTCGTCATCCATAAAAGTTGAGAGGACCACGGTTCCAATAACTTTTCCATCAACTTCTAAAACGTAAAGTTCATTCCTTTGAATATCGTTTTCAAACGCAATATAAGAAGGGTAGTGTTCGTTCCATTGATGAATTCCTTGCCGCTCCATATGGGCGGCACAGGCCTTGGTAATGGCAAGAATGTCGGGAATTTCCGATATCTTTGCATGTCGAATCATAGTTTGATTTCAAAATAGTTGTAAATTTAAGATATAATTCCTTGATTCGGCCGGAGGACATGGAAGTTGAAGAAAAGGATGTTTGGAGATTCCTTGAAACCGGCCCTTTTTAATTTGATGAAACCGGCATGTTTAAAATAATCATTAGGCATATAGAAGAATGATTATTTTAACCTCAAAGGTTACACCCTCTTGAACGGAAAGGGCAGGTGTGACCCTTGTAAAACCTGTCCGAACGGTGCGGGCGGACACTAATATAAATACATGAAACTTAAAAAATAAATGATGAAAAATATATTGGTTCCAATAGGAACTTCTCCCGATGCACACCATACACTTCAATATGCGGTAGATTTCGCTCAGGAATTTTCGGCGCAACTCTATGTGATGGAAGTTTTTAATGTATCAATTGGGGCAGGCAGAAGTTTAAAAAATGCCGAGGAAAAAGTAGCGGAAAGCAGCGTGGAACATCTTAAGGAGGTAATTGATAAAGTTGATACGAAGGACATTCATATTAAAGTAGCCACTTACAATGGGGACTTAATAGATGGTTTAAAGGAAATTGATAGAGAATTAGGGATAGACTTAATCATTATTGCACCCAGAAGCAATGATGTTACCGAGGAGTTATTTTTGGGCCATACCTCGGGAAAGATTATCAAAAGAACCCAGATACCTACGCTCATTGTTCCAAGGGGCAGTGAACTAAAACCGTTGAAAACAATTTTGACCGCTTTTAGGTCGGGAGTGTTAAAGCGAAAAAGAATACTAGATCCGTTAATTGATATTAAAAAGAAATTTGGTGCAAAAGTAAACCTGCTTATGGTCAAGACACCAGGCTATTCCGATGACGATTTAAAAATTAATACCGCTTTGATGGACATAAGTTCGCATTTGACCTTGACCGAAGCTCCAACCACCTATTTGGGCGTATTAGAGCATTTTCAATCACAGCACCCAGATCTATTATGTGTGTTTAGAAGAAAAAGAGGCTTTTTTAAAAATCTTTGGGAAAAGAATACAATTCCCAAAGCGGAATTCTATTCCCGAATTCCCGTTTTGGTATTGAGCGTCAAGAAAGATTGATTTGTACTTTGATACTTTGCCAAAAAGTATTTCCTTTGAGGCCTAAATTTTGGGGGATTAGCTCAGCTGGCTAGAGCGCTTGCCTGGCAGGCAAGAGGTCACCGGTTCGACTCCGGTATTCTCCACAGAACCATCACGGAAGTGATGGTTTTTTGTTTTAAGAAAACAATAACCTTTAGTTTTTTTGATTCTGGCCAACGATATTTATTTTCACTTAAAATTAGCATGATGGATATAAAGGGTAAAGTAGCTTACATAACAGGTGGTTCAAAAGGAATTGGGCTCGGAGTGGCGAAAGTATTGTTGGATGCGGGCATGAAAGTGGCGATTAGCGGAAGAAATTCGGATGCCTTGAAGCAAGCAAAAAAATATTTAGGAGGTTCGGATGAAGTATTTTCTCTTGAGTCTGATGTCACAAAACTCAAGGATGAAGAAACTGCCACAAAAAAAATAATGGAAAAATGGGGACATATAGATGTTGTTTTGGCCAACGCCGGAGTCGGTTTTTTTTGCCCCAATAGATCAAATGACTGAAGGCCAGTGGCATGCAATGGTCAATACAAATTTAAACGGCGTGTACCATACTTTAAAGGCAACTGTTGAAGCCTTAAAGAAATCCAAAGGTTATTACATGACACTGGCAAGTTTAGCCGGAACCAATTTTTTTGAGTCAGGGGCGGGGTACAATGCGACGAAATTTGGAGTTGTGGGTTTTACACAGGCCGCCATGTTAGATCTTCGTAAGTACGATATTAAGGTTTCTACCATCATGCCCGGATCTGTGGCAACGCATTTTAACGGACATATACCCAGTGATAGCGACGCGTGGAAAATACAGCCTGAGGATATTGGGAACATTGTTTTAGACCTGTTACGAATGAATCCTAGGACATTGCCAAGTAAGATAGAGGTTCGGCCAACAAGACCGGACAAGAAATAAGTTAAACCTTTTTTTCAACAAAGGGAATGTTAGGGTTGCATATCTCCAATATCAACTTTTTAAGCACATCATAGAACAGGCCCAGTGTTTCCTTTGTAATACTATGTTCTTTGGTATTTCCGCCATGAACGCCCTTTACACTGAACCTCATTATGCCGGCATTTAAATTCTTAAAAGTGATAATTCCGGCCTCCGCATTTTCAAATGGATCTTTATGTTTGTACATAAGGCAGTAGCATAGTAGTTGAAAGGCTTTACTGTAGTCATATTCGGCAATGATATTTTCCCAATCGGAAATGGTTACATTTTTAGGTTCAACTTTACCCGTTTTATAGTCAACAATTCTTAATATGCCGTCTTTGATATCAATACGGTCAATTTTCCCGCGAAGTATAACAGGAAAGTTGAGCTCAGGGATGTTTAGAGGTATCGCAAGGTTTTCCTCAAGCCCTAAAATTTTGATTTTACTTGATTTTACTTCTTCAATTTCAAGATCTATGAATCGCTCTACATATCTTATAATTACATGAAAGGCTATAAGATTTTTACCTCGGGCAGTATTTCCATCTAGATAGCTTTTGGCAAAATGGTGTTTAACGAGGCCTTTGATCTTAGGTTTCAATGATTTTAAGTAGCTCTCCGTAAGGTATTCTCCTTGCACAGGAAGATATAGGTCTTCCAATGTATCATGCACAATGGTCCCAAAGGTATTAGCCGCAACCGTTTCCTCAACTTCTAAAACTTCTTTAATGCCAAGGAGGTTTTGTTTGTAAAAATCTATCGGGTTTCGAATATAATTACTAAGTGAGGAGGGTGAAAAGCCTTTGCCGGCTAGATCGTTGATCAAATTCATTAGGCTTTCATCCTTTTCTATTCTTTCAACTTTTGATTCAATCGCATTGATTTTAGGGGCTGCAATTATATTTTTGATATCTTTTATTTTTGACTCATCCGTTTGCAATTGGCTAATAAGCCTGCTTTTTTCCCCGCCTTCCAGCACATCTGGCTCCGTATTATAGAGCAAATAAACATTTTTCGCGCGTTGCAAGAGCCTATAAAAATGATATGTATAAATGGCGTCTTTTTCTTTATAAGTTGGCAAGCCAAAAACAATTTTAAGGTCAAAGGGTATAAATGAATTATTGGATTTCCCGGAAGGAAGAATTCCTTCGTTTACAGAAGTTATGATGACAGTTTCAAAATCAAGATTACGGCTTTCTAACATACCCATAATCTGAAGCCCTTCTAAGGGATCGCCCTGATAGTCCATTGTTTCGGAGGAGAGCAATTCACGGTACAGACTTTGAAGTGATTTAAGGTCGGTAATGAAATCTTGTTTTAGGAGTAAATCAAAAATTTGGTTGAACAAAGTATGAAAACGATATAATACCTCAATACTTAATGACTCCGCGGTATTTTGTAGTTTTAATTTTAGCTCATTAATGATCCCCAAACACTTTTCCACTATTTTTAATGGACTGACTTTATCTTCAAAAAATAGTAGCTGTACGGGACTAGAATCATTTTCAACCATTGACTGAAGGGTTCTTGGATCTAAATGGGTTAGATTTCTACTTTTTATAATGGCACTTATTTTTTGTGCGGCATTTTCATCCTCAGATCTCAACACTATTTGTACTGATGGGTGCGCCAAAAATTTCTCAATGCTCCTATAGTACCAACCTGAAGAATCAGTATATACATAAAGATCAATGAATTGGTCGAAAAGATCGGCTAATTGGGTATGTCGTAACGGAGAACCCATTGTAATGTTGACCGCATTAATTTCTTCGGGGATCGAATTAAGGATGGGATTTAAGAGGGTTTCATCGCCGAGCACCAGAGCAGTCTTTTTGAGTGAAGCAGCGTTTTCGCTAGATAGATCGGATAAGATGGAACCCACATATTTTGCCTGTGAAATATTTTTGGGGACCCCAATAATCTGTATGTTTTTCGGAGTGGAATAGTGATTACTTACCCCTTGAAGCTGACTTTCTTTAAAATATGGCCAATTTTGTTTGTATTTGCGAATGAAATGACCCGCATCATGTATGGGGTCATTCAGAAAATAGGCGTCAATATCCCAATATATTTCTGCCAAAGAGCAAGAGAGCAGCTCTTGAATTATTTCACTTTCCGCGGTATTTAGAGCGTTAAAGCCAATGAATAGGTGTTTATTGGGGTTTTGGGCAATGTAGCTGCTTAAATTATTTCTTGCAGATCGGTAGACGAGCCCTTGATAACCAATGCCCCGTTCTTTCAAATACTGATTGAAGTGACTGTAAAGATTTTCTATATTATTCCAAAACTTAAGATAGTCCTCCATCATTTTGGTTTTTTTGATCTCAGGAGACCAAATTGAAATTTCCTGGACAGAGGATAAGTTTGAGAAAAAAACCTTAGGATCAATTAGATGTCTATCAATCTCATTGAAATCTTGGATAAGGGTCTGTCCCCATTTTGAGAAGGCGTGAAAATTATCCAATTCTCCTTTTCCGTTACTTCGATAGGTTTCATATAATCCAAAAAGTAATTCGGTGTTATTGGCAAAGGCTATACCGGAGATGTTTTCAATAAAACTTTCGACACTGTAGATTTTTGGAGAAAAAATGGTCTTTCCAACGACCTTCGCAATGGCGGACCTCAAAAAATTCCCTGCGCGTTTACTGGGTAGAACTATAACAATATCCTGAATGTTTTGTTGCCTTTGCAATAAATCGACAACGGTACTTTCTAAGAAACTTTGCATTCCCAAATTTACAGATTATTGCCTTTAGGAATCCATGGATATTTGATTTTGTAGAATAAAAAAAGCTCCGCATTTGCGGAGCTTTTTAATATTAAGTCAATTGAACTTTTCTTATTTTACTAAGTTGATTTCAACTCTTCTGTTTTGTTTTCTTCCAGCAGCAGTGTTGTTGGTAGCGATAGGTTTGTCTTCACCATAACCAACTGCAGATAATCTGAAAGCATCAATTCCTTTATCAACCAAGAACTCTTTTACAGAAAGGGCTCTAGCTTCAGAAAGTGATTGATTTGTTTTATTACTTCCTTGAGCATCAGTATGACCTTCAACAGTAAATTTGGCCGTTGGGTACTCTTTCAAGATGGTAATAATATCAACCATAACTGAAGTAGACTCAGCTTTGATAGAAGATTTACCAGTATCGAACAAGATAGTTCTAGCATAGTCGTTCAATTGTTTTTGAACTTCTTCTGTTACTTCAGGACATCCTTCGTTAGCAACAGTACCGGCAACGTCTGGACATTTATCATCTTTGTCTAGAACACCATCGTTGTCCTTATCTTGGTAAGGGCAGCCTTTGTTTGCAGCTGGACCAGCTTCGTTTGGACAATCGTCATCTTTGTCGGCAACACCATCACCATCAGCATCTGGACAACCAGCTAAAGCGGCAAGGCCAGCTTCATTAGGACAGGCATCATCTTTATCGGCAACACCATCACCATCGGCATCTGGGCAACCGTTCATTTCTTTTGAACCAGCTTCGTTAGGACAGCTATCTTTGCTATCCTCAATTCCGTCACCGTCAGCATCTGGACAACCATTGAAAGCCTCTAAACCAGCAACTTCTGGACAAGCATCATCTTTATCGTAAATTCCATCGCCATCAGTATCAGTACCTCCAAATTTAACAGCGATACCGGCCATATGTTGCCAATGTTTAGGCAAATAATCTTCGAAAGCATGTTTGTATGAAGTTTGAACTGTAAGTCCAATATTTTCTGTAAACCAGAAATTGATACCTACACCTCCGTTGGCAGTACCTGCACCGATTTCATCTACCCATGTGTAACCACCACCGATTTCAATAAATGGATCAATTGCGGTCTCCTTTAGGAAATTGTACTTAATTGTACCATCAATACCATAGTAAGAAAGGTCATCAGCTGCAACATCTCCTAATTTACTAATTTTGTTCAATGAACCTCTTGCTCCAACTGAGAAGCCGCTACCAACAGATTTTGATAGACCAACATACGAAATAGATGGAAGGATGTTCCAATGATCTGTTGCATTGAAGAACTCATTTCCAAAAGAACTTACATCACCAGTGGGATATACGTCTACGGCATTTACCCCAAAACTTACCTGCCAAGGGTTATTCTCGTCTTGCGCTTGTATGCTGTTAAAACCTACCACAAGTAGGGCAACAACCAATAATTTGCTAAGATGTTTCATGTTCAAATTTTTAAGTTTAAGTGTTTATTAGCTGCAAATGTAAGTTGTTAAATATTATTAACAAAATCAATTTCTTATTTTTTTTAACACCTTTCATGGAAAAAATAACACATTTAAACGATTTTTAACTCTTTCCCAACTTCAATAAATGCCCTGATTGCTTTGTCAAGATGTGCTATTTCATGGGCTGCGGACAGTTGTACTCTAATGCGCGCCTTATTTTTAGGTACTACGGGAAAGAAAAATCCTATAACATAAATGCCTTTTTTCAGTAACATATTTGCCATTTGCTGGGCTAGTTTTGCCTCATAGAGCATAACTGGAACGATGGCAGAATCACCATTTATGATGTCAAAACCAGCCTTTAGCATACCTTCTTTGAAGTATTTTGCGTTTCTCTGCAATTTATCCCTTAGGGCCGTATCGTTTTCAAGCATATCAAATACTTTGATTGAGGCACCTACAATAGCTGGGGCCAGTGAATTTGAGAACAAATAGGGACGAGAGCGTTGCCGGAGGATCTCTATTATTTCCTTTTTACCAGTGGTATAACCCCCCATAGCGCCACCTAGTGCTTTTCCTAGTGTACCTGTAATTATGTCCACTCGGTCCATAACTCCTTTTTCCTCAAGTGTTCCTCTACCGGTTTTTCCGATAAAACCTGCAGCATGGCATTCGTCTATCATCACAAGGGCATCGTATTTGTCGGCGAGGTCACATATTTTATCTAAAGGCGCAACAAGGCCATCCATTGAGAAAACACCATCCGTAACTATGATCTTAAAGCGGGCCTTATCGGCATCGGCCTTTTTTAGTTGTTCTTCAAGATCGCCCATGTCGCTATTCGCGTACCTATACCTCTTTGCTTTACATAGTCTTACACCATCTATTATAGAAGCATGATTTAAAGAATCTGAAATAATGGCGTCCTGATCTGAAAACAGCGGTTCAAAAACACCACCGTTCGCATCAAATGCAGCCGCGTACAATATGGTATCCTCTGTGCCATAAAAAGCTGCAATTTTTTTCTCAAGTTCTTTATGAATATCCTGGGTTCCACAAATAAAGCGAACTGAGGACATTCCGAACCCATGTGTATCCATGGCATCCTTCGCTGCTTGAATTACATCAGGATGGGAGGACAGACCTAGATAATTGTTCGCACAAAAATTAATAACCTCTTCGCCCGTTGAAATCTTAATGACAGCGTCTTGGGGAGTAGTAATGATCCGTTCTTGTTTAAAAAGCCCTTCTTCCCTTATGGTTTCCAGTTCTTGCTGCAAGTGTTCTTTGATTTTTCCGTACATAATCTAAATGAATTCTGATTCTACCGTTTCGTTAATGTATATAATTATCTTGTTTTCAATTTTATAACCCATTTCGTGAAGAGCCCCGGCGTAGCTTAGAACTTGATCATAGTAACTTACATTCCTTTTACCTGTCTTATAATCCATGATGGTTGCCTTGTCTTCTCTAATAACGATACGATCCGGGCGTAGGATCGAACCATTATTTGCAATAATATCGCGTTCGTTAAGTACCAAAGAACCATCCTTATAAAAATCACGAAGTTCCTCGTTATTAATAATTTGGTTGATTTTGGACTCAATATCGGCAACATCTTCTACCGCTAAATCCCCATTTCGCTTCAAAGTGGCAAGTGCTTTTGATACGTCCTTTTCAGTTTCTATGAGCCCTAATATTGAGTGTATGAGATTGCCCCGAACTCTAGCTGCACCAACTTCTGTATCCCATAAATTGCCCGACTTTGCTAAAATTCTAAATTCAGGTCTTTCTTTATAGGTGTATTTATATACGATGTTTTCTTGGGAAGTTACCTCTGAATTATTGGTATTCATTTCCAAATTGCCAAAAGTATACTGGGATTGGATACCATCCCAAAGCCCTTTTTGTTTTAGGTAGTGTATAAAAAGTCCTGAATAATAGTCAATTTTGTGTTCTCCGTTTTTGGAAAGGTCTTTCTCGCTAATTATGAACAAAGCTTTTTCTGCACGGGTAAGGGCTACATATAGCACATTAAAAGCATCCAGCTCAAGTTTGTGTTGCTCTTCATCATAAAAAATTTTGGCTGCCGGGCCATAGTCTGCCACTTCCTGTTTTTTGCTGATCAACAATTCGGTAAAGCCTTCTAAAGTACCATCCGGTATTGGCAACCACAATTTTGGATCAATCTCTTTGTATATATGGGAATTTGCGAATGGAAAGATGACAATGGGAAACTCCAACCCCTTTGCTTTATGAACTGACATTATTTGCAGGGCATCCACATTTTCAGGAGCGGTTATGCCCAAATTATCTTTCTTCTTTTCCCAATACAAAAGAAATGTCTGAATTCCTGTTCCTTCCCTCTGTTCTACCTCAAAGACCACATCCATAAAATAGGTCACATACGCGTCCGAATCTTCGGCGAGTGCAAAAATCTTTATGGCATATTCCAAACCGTCATATACAGAGACTTGTTTAAATCGCTCAAGGTCAAGGTCGTATTGCAATTTCAAAAATTTACCTAAGCACCTTAGGTTTTCTTTAATAAACGGATGCTTTTTGCCACTATCCTGTACTAAGTAGTTGAGTATATCATAACTTGTTTCCAGCTCTTGATGAATGCTATATTGTAATAGGTCTATTAGAAACTTTACTTTTAAACTACTTTTAATTAAAAGAGAATCCGCAGAAATGACAGGAATACCTTTTTGCGTCAAAAAATCCGCCAGAATGATACCATGTTTATTGTCACGTACAAGAATGACCATATCGTTTAGGCTGTAATTTTTTTCTAAAACTGTTTGGATTGTTTTAAATACCTCTTTGCAATAGAGGTCTTCCAAACCAAAATCTTCTTCTTTTTCAATAAAACAATAATTTACATAGCCACCGGGCTTGGAATTATGCCCTTGCTTGTTTCCTTCCAGAAAAAGAGTTTGATAAATTTGATTATTTAGAATTGGACATGTAACCGTGAAGAAATCATTGTTATGCTTTACGATCACTTCATAACTTCGGAAATTTCTTGGAAGCGATTCAATTTGTGGATGAACAACAAAGGGATTATTCTTTTCATTTACCAAGTTTAAGAATTGTTCTGCCTTGCCGCCACGCCAGCGATATATTGCCTGCTTTGCATCCCCCACTAATAAAAGGGAGCCTCTTTTTCCCTGAAGATCCTCACTTTCAAGTGCATTACCAATAAGTGGAATTAAATTGGACCATTGCATTTCCGATGTGTCTTGAAATTCGTCCACAAAATAATGGCGATATTTTTCGCCGAGGCGCTCGTAGATAAAGGGAGCGGGCTGGTCTTTTATCTGGTTGGATATGATTGTGTTAAATTCGGAAATGGACAATTGATCCCGATCGGTTTGAATTTTTTTTACCTCGTTTTGAATGGCATTTAGCAACGTTAAGGGAACAATATTGTTATACACATTCTTCAAAAATGCCCGGGTATAAACCTTGGACTTTATTTGTAAATATATTTCTAAAATTCGGGGTGCAAGGGTACTTTTAGGGCTGATGTTGACCTTTAGTATTTTACCGTCTACAAGATTTTCCTCTAACTTGTTTTTATAGAGGAGGATTGGGTCAAAAGTAGCCTCTTTTAATTTTTTAAAATGATTTGGCAATGTTTCCCTAGGAAAGTCAGAATAGTCAAAACCCTCTTCCTTTATAATATCAAGTGCATTTTGGGATTTTTGGATGATCAGTTGTTCAATCGACTTTATTTGTCCAATAATTTCATTCTTAAGTTTGGAAAAATCACGAATTTGCTTGAATTGCAGTTTTTCAAGATGAAGGGAATGATTCTCATTGAAAAGCAGCTTTCCAATTTTGTTCAAATCAAAAGATATGTCCCAGTTCCTATCGCCTTCTATTTTTTCAAGGGCAAAGTCAATCAGTACCTGGGTAAGTTCCTCATCTTCCCCCGCCTTGTCAATAAGTTTTGCAACAGCTTCATCCAATAATAAGGCCGTATCCAATACGACTTCGAAGTTTTGTGGTAATCTTAGGTCTCGGGCAAAGGTTCGGATGATTCTGTGCGTAAATTTATCTATGGTTGAAACATCAAAGAAAGCATAATTGTGAAGAATCTCCTTTAAAACAATTTTCGACTTTTTACGCAGTGTACCCGCATCAACATGAAGCTCATCACAAATTTCGGCAAACATACTTGTGGATTCCCTGGGAACTTCTGAAAGGCTAAAATTGAACAAGCTGTCCAATATTCTTCTTTTCATTTCACTGACTGCCTTATTGGTAAAGGTAATGGCCAATATTTGACGTGAACTATTTTTGGAGGAAAGAACAATTTTAAGATATGCTTTGGCCAAGGTATAGGTCTTGCCAGAGCCAGCAGAGGCATTATATATTTTAAAAGAGGCTTCCTGCACGGGATTTTAGCCGCAAATTACATAATCTTCAACAGTTCTTAACAAATAATTAGGCCATTATATATGTTAAAAAACGTAAATTTGGAATTATCATTAATAAAACTTAAAAACATAAAATTATGGCTTTCGAATTACCAAAATTACCATACGCATATGATGCGTTGGAACCACATATTGATGCTAGAACTATGGAAATTCACCATACAAAACATCACAACGGCTACACTACCAATTTAAACAACGCAATAAAAGACACAAATCTGGACGGCAAGGGCATTGAGGACATTTTAAAGAATTTGGACATGTCCAATGGTGCAGTACGCAATAATGGGGGTGGATTCTACAACCACTCTTTGTTCTGGACGATTATGTCGCCAAACGGAGGGGGCAAACCTTCTGCTGAATTGGCCGATGCAATGGATGCGGCCTTTGGCTCTTTTGATGCTTTCAAAGAAAAATTCAGTTCTGCTGCAGGTACTAGATTCGGATCAGGTTGGGCCTGGCTATGTGTTCATAAAGGGGGCAAGCTGGAAGTATGCTCTACTCCCAATCAAGACAATCCGCTTATGCCAAACACAGGTTGTGGCGGACATCCTATTTTAGGATTGGATGTTTGGGAACATGCATACTATTTAAATTATCAGAACCGAAGACCCGATTATGTCAGTGCATTCTTTAATGTAATAAATTGGGACAAAGTTTCAGAATTGTATAAAGCAAACAAATAAGTAGGACAATACGCCTATCTTTTAAAGACCTTCCATCCAAATTGGAAGGTTTTTTTGTGCTTTAAGAGAATAGAAAAGGGTGGAGAAGTCTCCACCCTTTTCGTCCCAAATCTTACCATAAACTTAACCTACTTATGCTATGGCGAGACTAAATTACTGGTATTGCGGCAAATAAAAAAGTAATTTTAAGAAATTTTGGGAAGGGGAACGCTCAATAGTATTGTTTAAAGGGATTAAGGAAAGACAATCCTAAAGTAAGCAATTGGTTAACAGAAATAAAAAAGGCGGAGCAAAACTCCACCTTTTTTTCCCCAAATCTTACCATGAACTTAACCTACTTATGCTATGGTTCGTCCAAAAGTATGTTGAAGTGGCGCGGTTGTAAAACTTCTTTGTTCAATTTCCATTTAATCGGATGAAATGTATTTGAAGATTTATTCACTTACAAAAGTTTGGGAAAAGAACAAGATGATTCAGGAAATCTTCTTGTCAAAAGAGAAATTGAGAGCTAACAGAGTTGTTATTTTGTAATTGAGGTTGACTTGCGATAAGCCTTATAGATTGAATTGTTTGAAAAATATAGGATTTGTCATATCAATTAATGCGCAAATAAAAAGGCGAAGCATTGCTTCGCCTTTTTCCCCAAATCTTACCATGAACTTAACCTACTTATGCTATGGTCCTCCAAAAGTATGTTGAAGTGTCACGGTTATAAAACTTCTTTGTTCAATTTCCATTTAATCGGGTGAAATGTAATTTATTTGAATGGGATGTCCCATATTGATTGTGAGATACTCTGACTCTACGTTCGTACAGGGAGTTGATGATCCAAAATAAAAAAGGTGGAGAAGTCTCCACCTTTTTTGCCCCAAATCTTACCATGAACTTAACCTACTTATGCTATGGCGATTCTAAAATAGGTGGGTAGCGGTCCATAAAGGCCATAAAGCCGATAAAAGTCTATTATTATCGACGAAATGCCAAAAAAACGTGCATTTCATCGAATTTATTAATTAATAGGCTCGCTGATTTTTCCCTTCGTAAAAGTTGATAAACGCCCTATTTACGACTCTATTCCCACCAGGTGTAGGATAGTTTCCGGTAAAATACCAATCCCCTAAATTTTTAGGACAGGCTTGATGAAGGCTTTCAACGGTTTGATATATAATTTGCACTTCTGCCTTGATATCCTCCGGACTCAAAAGCTGCGCAATCTTTAATGATATCTCATCCGATGTAAAGGGCTCATAAAATTCCTTAACATAGTTGACCACATTCTTATCTTTCGTATTGACCTGTTCAAGGCATTTATTATAAATAGCATCGACTATGCACATTGTGTTTCTGTCTTGATGGAGTGCCAGAGCTGCTTTAAAGGCCACAAAGTCTTCCAATTTGGCCATGTCAATCCCATAACAATCCGGATACCGAATTTGTGGGGCGGAGGATACAACGATAATTTTTTTAGGGGAAAGACGATCTAGAATTTTAAGAATACTTTTCTTCAGTGTTGTTCCCCTAACGATACTATCGTCAATAATAACCAAGTTGTCACCTTTATCAACGGATCCATATGAAATATCGTACACGTGGGCCACAAGATCGTCCCGGCTGCTATCTTGGGTAATAAAGGTTCGTGAGCTTGGCGTCTTTTATAGCTACCTTTTCTATTCTTGGCCGAATTTCCAGTATCTCTCTAAGCTCTTCATGGGTTATCTTGGAGCCAATGGCCAATATTTGTTCTTCCTTTTTCTTGTTCAAATAGTTTTGGGCTTCCTTGACCATTCCGAAGAAGGAAGTTTCGGCCGTATTGGGAATATAGGAAAATACCGTATTCCTTATATCACTATTGATCGCCGTTAATATTTGGGGGAACAGGAGTTTCCCCAATTCCTTTCGCTCCTGATAAATTTCCTTATCACTTCCGCGGGAAAAATAAATACGCTCGAAAGAACAAGCCGTTCTTGCCGCTGGTTCCAATATTTCCTTAATGTATACACTTCCACTTTTCTTAATAATAATGGCATGCCCAGGGTCAAGTTCGTGAACGTCCTCATATTTTACATTGAAAACAGTCTGAATGGCCGGTCTTTCGGAGGCAACTACCACCACTTCCTCATCCTGGTAATAATATGCCGGCCGAATGCCTCCCGGATCCCTTAGTACAAAGGCATCACCATGCCCAAGTAACCCTGCCATGGCATACCCCCCATCAAAATTCTTGGCTGCCCTTTTTAGGATTTTGGAAACCTTTAGTCTTTCGGCTATAAGAGGTGATGCCTGTTGTTTATTATAGCCTTCTTTTTTTATCTGTTTGTAAAGTTTTGCAACTGCATCGTCCAAAAAGTGGCCAATTTTTTCCATTACGGTTACGGTGTCGGCCATTTCTTTAGGATGCTGTCCCAATTGCACAAGGTTGTCGAATAGTTCATGCACATTGGTCATATTAAAATTCCCTGCGACAATAAGGTTTCTGTGCATCCAGTTATTCTGTCTTAAAAAAGGATGTACATTTTCTATGCTGTTTTTGCCGAAAGTACCATAACGAACATGCCCTAACAGCAGCTCACCTATATAAGGGATATTTTTTTTCTGCCAGGCAACATTATTTTCATGTTCGGGGTGTTCTTTAAATGCAGTATTTATACGGTCATTAATTTGATCAAAAATGTCCTGAATGGGCTGCTGTGCTATAGATCTGACCCTGCTCATATATCTTTCCCCAGCAGCGACATCCAACTTAATACTTGCAAAACCAGCACCATCCTGTCCGCGGTTGTGCTGTTTCTCCATCATTAGATACATTTTATTGACTCCATAAAATGCTGTCCCATATTTTTCTTTATAGTATTCCAGTGGTTTTAACAGCCGGATGATGGAAATTCCGCATTCATGCTTAATAGCGTCACTCATTATTTATGGTATTAAAAAAGCCCCGAATTATCAGGGCAAGTATTTATCGCAATTCTATATCAAATTGTGTCAAGGCCTTAAATTGATGCAGCCTTTTGTTGATTTCTTCCCGTTTCAGTGTTTGCATACGCTCTGTGCCGAAACGTTCTACACTGAACGATGCAAGATTTGACCCGTGTATGACCGCATTTTTTAGATTATTGAAAGTAACACTACCGGTGGCGGCCAAATATCCCGCAAAACCGCCTGCAAAAGTATCCCCGGCCCCAGTTGGGTCGAATACTTCCTCCAACGGCAGTGCAGGGGCAAAGAAAATGTGGTCTTTATGAAACAATAGGGCCCCGTGTTCCCCTTTTTTGATGACCAAGTACTTTGGCCCCATTTTTTGAATTTTATCCGCTGCTTTCACCAAGGAATATTCGCCAGTCAGCTGTCTTGCTTCGGCATCGTTAATGGTTAGAACATCAATTTTCGTGATAACCTCTGTAAGCTCTACCAAAGCATTGTCCATCCAAAAGTTCATGGTATCCAAGATGATGGCTTTTGGTCGTTTTTTCATTTGATTGATTACACTCATCTGCGTAATGGGGTGAAGATTCCCCAACATAACGATTTCGGCATCCTTAAAATGTTCGGGAACCACGGGGTTGAAATCGGCAAGGGTATTGAGTTCGGTAATCAAAGTATCCCTGGTATTCAGGTCATTATGATATTTTCCACTCCAAAAGAATGTCTTACCTCCTTTGACGATCTCAAGTCCGGTCAGGTCAATATTTCTGTCTTTAAGCAGATTTAGATATTCCTCGGGCAGATCATCGCCCACAATGGAAACAATACCAGATTCTACATCAAACTGGGAGGCAGCCATGCCGATAAAAGTAGCAGCACCGCCTAAAATCTTATCCGTTTTCCCAAACGGAGTTTCAATAGCATCGAAGGCAACGGTTCCCACGATCAATAATTTGCCCATCAAATTTAAAATTTGGCGCAAAGATACGGTTTTGGAATACGAATAACGAAGTAGTTTTATACCAAATTATTCTTAAATCCCCGTCGAAGTGACATGGATGTTATTTCCTCCCAAAATCGGCCGGGATTTCACCCCATGCCTTGGTTTCCCATTTAACAATTGGGGTATTATAAGAATTGGTTTTCAGCCATTGCAGCGCTCGGCGCACCAATTCAAATAATTCCTTGTTTTTTGCGGTTTCTTTTAATTGGGTGTTGCAGTCCCGTTTTCTGACCCATGACATAGCTGTACGGGAATCCGTGTAGATAATTCGGTCACTTTTGTTCTGCTTCAGGAATGCGAGGGCGTGAACGATTGCTAAAAACTCTCCTATGTTATTCGTCCCTTCGGGAAAAGGGCCTTGTTTAAAGAGCATTTTGCCAGTTTTGGTGTCAACGCCTTGGTATTCCATAATGCCCGGATTTCCACTTGAAGCCGCATCGACCGATATCGATTTGTAATTGGGGGTCCCGTATTTTAATAGCTCCTCGGGGGATAGGGATGTTTCTCCTTTTTTCTTCCCTTTATATTCCTCGTAATTGCCGTTGTATGCTTTTTTTGCTGCCTCGAAAGTTGAAAATGATTTGTACTCGGCACCTTTATAACCATCAATTGCGGCCTTGCAATCGTCCCATTTGGTGTAGATACCGGGTCGTTTACCCTTCCAAACCGTGTAGAATTTTTCTCTTTTGGCCATATATCAAAAGTATAATAAATTGACCTGTTACCCCTCCTTGGGAGGGGTCGAAAACAATGTTTCAGTGTTTTCGGGGGAGGACAACAACTTTGCGATGGTTCTGGGGAAATGTGCATATTCCAGTTCATGCACTTTGTGGGCTATGTCTTCAGCAGTATCGGAAGGACCAATTGCAGTTTTTTCCTGTAAAATAATTGCACCCTCGTCATAATTTTCGTTCACATAATGAATGGTAATACCACTTTCTGCATCGCCACTTTCCTTAACGGCTTCGTGCACACGGTTTCCGTACATTCCTTTGCCACCATATTTTGGTAATAGGGCCGGGTGTATATTAACAATTTTATTTGGAAAATTTTGAATGATGCTATCAGGGACTTTCCAAAGAAAACCTGCCAATACAATGAGGTCCGGCTCAGTTGATTTTAATAGATTAAGGACACAATTCGTGTCATAGAAAGCGGGTCTATTAAAACATAAGGCACTTATATTCAACCTATTGCATCTATCTAAAACTTTGGCATCCCTTTTGTTAGTGAGCACCATGGCTATAGTAACGCTTGGATCGTTATGAAAGTAATGTACTATGTTTTCAACATTGGAGCCGGAACCGGAAGCAAAGAGTACAATATATTTCATGTAAGGAAAAAGGGTTACTGAAGAAGAATTATTTTGGGGCTAAAATACCACAGTTGTTTTTAAATTTCTTAAATTACCTGACATTTTAACGACAAATGATGTTATTCATCCAAAGTTTTTTATTTTTGCCAACAATTTAAATTTTTAAAACCAATATTATTATGTCAGACATTGCATCAAGAGTTAAAGCTATCATTGTTGATAAACTAGGAGTTGATGAAAACGAGGTTGTATCAGAAGCTAGCTTTACTAACGACTTAGGGGCAGATTCCTTGGATACCGTAGAGTTGATCATGGAATTCGAAAAAGAATTTGATATTCAAATCCCTGACGATCAAGCTGAAAATATCGCAACAGTTGGCCAAGCCATAAGTTATATAGAAGAAGCAAAGTAATTTGATGATTTCTTGAACGAGATTTTAAATTATCCATGTGGTGACAAGGCTTCATGGATAATTTTTTTTAATTTACGCTTGACTTAAGAAGACTAAAAGATTAGTTCAATGCAATTAAAGCGAGTTGTAGTTACCGGATTGGGGGCACTTACACCTATTGGTAATAATATAGAGGAGTATTGGAACGGGTTGGTCAACGGGAAGAGCGGTTCTGCACCTGTTACCTATTACGACACCGAAAAATTCAAGGTAAAGTTTGCCTGTGAACTAAAGAATTACAATCCAGAGGATTTTTTTGATAGAAAGGAAGCACGTAAACTGGATAAGTTTGCACAGTACGCCCTTGTTTCTTCCGATGAGGCTATTAGGGATTCCAAACTGGACCTGGACAAAATCGATAAATTTCGGGTTGGGGTTATATGGGGAGCTGGTATAGGAGGTTTGGAGACCTTTCAAAATGAAGTAATGGATTTTGCCAATGGGGATGGTACTCCTCGGTTTAACCCTTTTTTCATCCCTAAAATGATTGCGGATATTGCCCCGGGAAATATCTCAATAAAGCATGGATTTATGGGGCCCAATTATACGACTGTTTCTGCCTGTGCTTCCTCGGCCAATGCCATGATCGATGCCTTAAACTATATTCGTTTAGGCTACTGCGATGTCATCGTCAGTGGTGGTAGTGAAGCTGCCGTTACTATTGCCGGCATGGGCGGTTTTGGTGCTATGCATGCACTTTCAACAAGAAATGACAGTCCGGAAACGGCCTCAAGACCCTTTGATGCAACCCGGGACGGATTTGTTTTGGGAGAAGGAGCAGGTGCCTTGATCTTGGAGGAATACGAACATGCCAAGGCAAGAGGCGCAAAAATATACGCAGAACTTGTTGGTGGTGGACTTTCAAGCGATGCGTACCACATGACAGCGCCACATCCTGATGGAATCGGTGTTGTTCGCGTAATGCAGAATTGTTTAAAAGATGCAGGGTTAAAACCTGAAGATGTCGATGCCATTAACACGCATGGCACCTCAACACCATTAGGGGATGTGGCCGAATTAAAGGCAATTTCAGAGGTTTTCGGTGCGCATGCCCCAAATATCAATATAAATTCCACTAAATCTATGACCGGTCATTTACTTGGTGCGGCAGGTGCCATAGAGGCAATAGCATCTATTTTGGCTATGGAGCATGGTATTGTTCCTCCTACCATAAACCATACAACAGTAGATGAAAATATTGACCCAAAATTGAACCTAACACTAAATAAACCTCAAAAAAGAGAGGTAAATGTTGCCTTGAGCAATACTTTTGGCTTTGGCGGACATAATGCATGCGTGGTGTTCAAAAAAATTAGCTAAGTCAAACATGAACTTTCCTTCAAATTTATTCAATTCCCATCCTAAAGAGGATGGGGATTTTTTTTTGGGGATGGTCAAGATTCTTGGGTTTAAGCCCAAAAACTTAGAGATTTATAAAAAGGCGTTTCTGCATCGATCTGCGAATAAAAAAGATCAAAACGGGAACCCTATGAATTATGAACGTCTTGAATTTTTGGGCGACTCAATGTTGGGCACCATAATTTCTAGGCATATCTATAATGTTGTGCCTTTGGGTGACGAAGGGTATTTGACCAAGATGCGCTCAAAAATCGTAAGTAGGGAACATCTGAATGAATTGGGGAAGGACTTAAATCTGATACAATTGGTTGAAAGTCGCATACCAAAAACCCATTTTGGGGATAATATTCACGGTAATGTATTTGAGGCCGTGATTGGGGCCATATATTTAGATAGAGGATACAAGTATTGCGAAAAGTTTATTAACTCCCGTGTTATTGAACCCTATGTTGATATTGAACAACTTGAGGGGCGTGTTATCAGCTACAAAAGTTTAGTTATCGAATGGTGTCAAAAGCAAAAAAAATCCTTTCAATATGATGTCTATGAAGATACGGGTAATGATGTCTTGAAACATTTTGCCGTTAAACTATCCATTGCCGGAAACGTTGTGGCCAAGGCAAGGGCGACTTCAAAGAAAAAGGCGGAAGAGCGCGCATCAAAAAGGGCCTATTTTGCACTGCAAGATAAAATAGCGAAGTCATAAAGTGTAAATTCAACAATCTCTAACGTTTTCGTTATTAAGGGTAATTGGAAACCCCTTTGCGAAATAGGCAATGTACAGTATTAATCCTATATTTACGCTTTTTCTATACCTATGGGCGCAGTTCATAAGATCAGTGCAGAATTTTATGAGGAATCCTTTACCTTAATAGCACTGCAAAGCAGTTTGGAAGATTATGCCATGGTTTATGCTATTAATAAATACCTTAAATCTAACTTAAAACGTTCTTCAAAGGATTTGGACATACCTGATTTAGGGAATTTCGCCTATTATGAATGGAAAGACGAACTTAACGACCGGTATTGGTCCTTGATTTCAAATGCGAGCAATAAGGAGGTGCATTTGGCAGGTATAGATCTTTTTAGCGACGAACCTTCTTTCACTTCAAACCATCTGATTCCCGAACATAAGGGAGTCGATTATTTCTTGAAGATGGAAATGGATGAAGTGGAAGATTTGGACAAAATAGTAAAATCACTTTTCAGTATTCCAAAAATGTTGATGGTATACGAAATTGACGCCCAAAAACTTAAATCAAAAAAAAACCTAATATTTTAAATGAATGCCTAATAACAAAAAGACAAAAATAGTTGCAACTCTTGGGCCAGCTACAAGCACCAAAGATGTACTGAGAAAAATGATCGATGCTGGAGTGGATGTATTTCGGGTGAACTTTTCCCACGCCGACTACAATGATGTTGCCGCGCGTATTAAAATGATACGGGAGCTTAACGATGAAATGGAGACCAATGTTTCTATTTTGGCCGATTTACAAGGCCCTAAACTTAGGGTAGGTGTTATGGCCGAGGAGGTTGTCGTATCTCCGGGAGACGAAATCACCTTCGTGACCGGAAAACCCTTCGAAGGCACGGCAGAAAGGGTCTATATGAATTACGCTGCGTTTCCTAAAGATGTAAAAGCTGGTGAAAGGATATTATTGGACGATGGTAAATTAATGTTTCAAGTAATCGCTACAAATGGCGATAATGAAGTAAAGGCGAAAGTTATTCAAGGTGGGCCATTGAAATCTAAAAAAGGGGTCAATCTCCCCAACACCAATATTTCCCTTCCCGCCCTTACCGAAAAGGATATAAAGGATGCAATTTTCGCAATATCCCAAAATGTGGATTGGATCGCACTTTCCTTTGTTCGGTACAGCCAAGATTTAATAGATCTTCAAAATATCATCAAAGAACATTCGGAACATAAAATTCCCATTATAGCCAAAATTGAGAAACCGGAGGCTGTCGAAAATATCGACAAAATTGTGGCCTACTGTGACGGTCTTATGGTTGCTCGTGGAGACTTGGGAGTAGAGGTTCCGGCACAAGAAGTTCCATTGATCCAAAAGAAATTGGTCTTACGGGCCAAAAAGGCCAGAATCCCTGTGATAATCGCAACGCAGATGATGGAGACCATGATTACGAGCTTAACACCTACCCGTGCGGAGGTCAATGATGTGGCCAATTCGGTTATGGACGGTGCCGATGCTGTTATGCTCTCCGGGGAAACATCGGTTGGAAATTATCCTGTACAAGTGATTGAAAAAATGTCGAGTATTTTACAAAGTGTCGAGAATTCAGAACTTATCAAGGTTCCGCATGACCCACCACATATAAGGACCAAAAGATATATAACCAAGTCAATTTGCTACCATGCCGCTACCATGGCAAATGAAATAAAGGCCAAGGCAATTTCCACATTGACAAATAGTGGGTATACGGCTTTCCAAATTTCGGCATGGAGGCCCAGTGCCCATATTTTGGTGTTTACCTCGAATAAACGTATTCTTACCCAATTAAACCTGTTATGGGGAGTAAGGGCCTTTTATTATGATAAATATGTTTCTACTGACGAGACGATTGAGGATGTGAATAGCATGGCATGTAAAAAAGGGTTTCTTGAAGTTGGCGACATGCTTATAAGCCTGGCCGCGATGCCGATTAAGGATAAAGGTATGGTCAATACATTAAGAATAACCGAAATTGAAACCTGTAGTTTTTAGTAAGGAAATTTAGGAATAGGATTCTTAAAATGATATCCCAAGTGATAAGCCCTTCTATATGTAATTAGAAGGGCTTATAATTTTATGGAATTTTTATGATTTTGGAAATCTTTTAAGGCAATAGGTGAAGTAATTTCGTTGGTTTCAATAAAGTTATGTTGATAGATATTATTATTGCCTTTTTATGGAGCTTGTCCCCAATTGGGGAAGCCAAGGCAGGTATACCCTATGGGCTGCTAAAAGGCTTAAATATCTATTTGGTCTTTGGGGTCTGTTTTCTGGCCAATGTGCTCGTATTCCCAATGATGATGTTTTTTCTTGAAAAAATAAACAGATACTTTTTTAAATGGGGGCTCTATAAGAAATCTGCAATTTTTGTGGCCCGCAGGGCAAAGACCGGTTCAGGGGACAAAATTCAAAAGTATGGATTTTGGGGACTTATGCTCTTTGTCATGATTCCCTTGCCAGGGACTGGGGTCTATGCTGGAAGTATAGCGACGTACTTATTCAAAATCGAAAGAAACAAGGCCTTTTGGGCAAATACTATTGGTATTTTCTTTTCCTCGTTAATTATATGGTCGGCCACTTTGGCCTCTATGAAAGCTATGTGATTCTTATTTGCTTGCAGACAGGATTGTCAACAGCATTTGAAAATCAAGCTTCAACCAAATGAAAACGGAGTCTAAGACTGCTCCTTTTTGATCTTTTCCATTATAAAGTTTTGGAATTGGCTGTTAAAACTACCTAAGAAAAAGGATCCCTTAAAAGGTCAATTAACGAAACTATTAAAGGATACCAGGTTTTGGACGCTTTACGAAAAGTTTTATTGTTTTTGAAAACTGTTTCGCAAATCGGCCGTTTTACGAAACCGCTGATTAGTATTTCTGTAAATAAAATAAACTTCCCATAACTAATGATTATTGTTTCCTATTCGGAAAGTCTGGTCATGATACCCCAGCCCCCCATTCTCTCGGTTACCGCAAATACTATCTCGTTAGTGCCCTTTTCAAGGTTCAAGTAAATAGAGTCGAAGTAGCCGATACTGCCCAAATACCTATAGTCCCTAGACCTAAAACTATTATCCCCGGAATAGACGGGCTTTCCATTTACATAAACGACTACCTTGTCGCTATATCCAAAATCAATTTTTTGCCATCGATTCGTATCGGAATCAATTCTGAACTTGGCCAATACCGTGTTGGTCGCATCGGTTACCTTAGAGATTTGTGAAAGGTTCAGGATTCCTAAGACATCCGTTTGCAACTTTTTCTTAATGGGAACGTTCAATTCTTTCAACGTGATCAAGTTTGTCAGCTGTGTATCGGGAAATGCATTCGAGACTTTCCAATCAAGAACGGTATTCGACTCTGCCTTATTCTTGGAGTCCGGTTTCCCAACTAGGTTTTGATTCTCTACTTCTTGATAAGTCAGGTCTGCATAATATGCGGCACCCAAAAAAGTTCCGAAGCCCAGACCTCCAGAGACACTCCCTAGCTTCAAATCGTTAACGTGAAGAATAGGTTTTGCCATGTCATCGATATACACATCCATCTTGGCGTTTGAAACAACCAGTCTAACGTGCATCCATTCCCCGAAATTATATGCTTTCGCCGACCAATGGCCTTCCCCGGTGTAGAGCTGCCAAGCTGCGTTGCCATTGATGACCGGCGTGTACTGCATCGCATCGGGATTTCCACTTTGATGTGGACGTAAGTAATATTCTTCGTAGTTGAGCGAATCGGATATATGAAAATGTACTCCCGCAAAATTCCGCTTTTGCTCGAAACTGATGTCATATTCAATGATACCGTTCTTAAAATCCGAATTCTTCAGTCGCGCAATTCCTTGGTCAAGAAACAAGGCTTGCTTCCCCTTGAATTCCTTAAACTCGTGGTTTTTGGCCTGTACGTCCCAAGCGTCGGCTTTGAATTCCGCCGTCCGCGTGTTTTGGGCTTCGATTACACCAATTGTTAAGATCAATGTCAATTGTACGATGTGTTGTAGTTTCATAATGGAGCACTTTTTGTATTCATATTTGTTTGTGATTGTTAGTAGTTTAGAAAGACTACATCTGAATTTATTACATTTGCTTTAAGGTCAAAGTTATAGTTGAGCCTAAGTTTTGTCCCTACAAAGCCGTGACAAGTCCGTACAATCCCGTACGCGATTAATATTCATTATGTAAAAGGTTAATTTTGCTATATCAAAGAACTGTTTAAAGGCCATTGGATATGGAAAAAGACAATCATATGAAGGTCGGGGCTTTATTGAGCAAGATAGAGAAGGTACTTGGGTGGGGCGATTCTTATCAATGGTCGTCCTACGATTTTGAAAAACTGACGGAGCTTATTTTTGAACGGACCAAAGTTGCTATTAGTAGTAATACATTAAAAAGGGTATGGGGAAGAATCAAGTATGACTCCAACCCAAGTGATTTGACCCTGAATACGCTCTCGCAATTCGCGGGACATATTGATTTTAGGGAGTTTGTTTTAAGTCTGGACAGTAAAGATACCTCGGAAATAAAAACAAACAAGAAGAGTACTTGGTTAACATGGCCACCTTTTCAATCGCGTCCATCAACAATTTTTTTGTCTGGTGCCATATTTATGTTAGTGGCTATAATTGCACTTTCCTATACTTCAAAGCAACAGAAGTACAATTCCGATGATTTTTATTTTACCAGTCGAAAGGTAACCAAGGGTCTGCCTAATTCAGTCGTTTTTGAATACCGCGCGAAAAATGCGCGGGACAATGCCAAAGTAGAGATTCAGCAAAGTTGGGACAAAAGCAAGCGAATGGAGATTTCAAGGGAAGATTCCTTGGCCACCTCCATTTACTTCGACCCGGGATACTTCAATGCAAAATTGGTCATTGACGGGCAGACGGTCAAGGAACATGGGGTTCTTATCCCTTCCTTGGGTTGGAAGGCAAAAGTCCAAAGCGCCGAGCGCACGGTTTACTTTCCGGATTCCTTAACTACTAGATCTGGTAAAGTTGCGGTCGCTCCACAACTTTTGACGGATAACGGCATTGACCAAGACGATAATTCTTTGAATACTTATTTCCGCTACGTGGACGACTTTAGCGACCTTCGTGTGAACGACCTTGATATCACGACCAACTTTCGAAATACATCGGAAACCGCCCAGAACCCTTGTCGAAATTCTTACATTACCTTGCTAATGGAAGGGGAGGTCATTAAAATCCCTTTTTCGGATTTGGGTTGTATAGCTGAGCTAGATGTTTGGCATATTGATGAGGCTATTAGTGGCAATAACAACGACCTATCTAAATTGGGAGTAGATTTCAACGAATGGGTCACGGTAAGCTTTAAAATGAAAAAGGATTGGCTGACGGTGAACATCAACGGCAAAAAAGCATTGGAACTTCCCATGAAAGGAAGAATAAATAAAGTCCATGGTCTTATCTATAGATTCGAGGGAGCAGGGGAAATCAGATCATTGACATTGGAAAATAGTAAAAAAACTTATCTAGAATGGCCTGAGGGATGGTCCTATGATAGTCTTTAGAACATATTTAGTTTTATATATGGACATTATTTCTATAAAAAGAACATTTTATCAAACTCGTATAACGATCAATTTTTGAAATAGGATCCTTAGCGAAGTCTAAAAATCAAACCTTAACTGTACAGAAAAAAGATCAGGTTCCGATTGCGGTTCTTTTTTCTCGATATTCAAATTTGATAATGATATTCCCAAAAGGCGTACTGAATTTTCCATTTTTTCCTGGTATAGCAATTCTTTGGCAGTTTCAAGAATAAGCATTTTATCAGCTACAAAATAGGGCAAGGTCTTACTTCGGGTATTGAGGCTAAAATCACTATATTTAATTTTAAGGGTAATTGTTTTACCGGCAATGCTCGATTTTTTCAGGCGGCGTCCCAATTCTTCCGCTATTTGTTCCAATCGTTCCAACATAAAGATCTCACTGCTTAAATTCTCGTTAAATGTACGTTCCGCACCAAATGATTTTGGGGCTCTATGGGGTTTGACCTCGCTGGTATGAATTCCCCGAACCACGTTGAAATAATAGGCACCGCTTTTGCCAAAGTGATCATCCAAAAATTCCAAACTTTTTGCTTTAAGATCCATTCCCGTAAAAATTCCAAGTTTATACATTTTCTCGGCCGTAACCTTTCCCACACCATAGAATTTTCGAATCTCCAGGGCTTCCAGAAAAGTAAGGACCTCTTCCGGATGTACCGTTTTTTGTCCGTTTGGTTTGTTATGATCACTCGCGACCTTGGCAACAAACTTATTGATCGAGATTCCCGCCGAGGCCGTTAAGCCCAATTCATCAAAAATGCGTTTTCGTATTTCCTGTGCAATCAGCGTTGCTGACGGATTTCCTTTTTTATTTACGGTTACATCCAAATAGGCCTCGTCCAAGGAAAGAGGCTCCACAAGATCGGTGTAATCCAAAAATATGGATTTTATTTTCTGCGAGATTTCTTTATATCTTGAAAAGCGTGGTTTAACAAATAGCAATTGTGGGCAATTCTTTTTTGCCAGATAGCCGCTCATTGCACTCCGCACACCATACTTTCGGGCTTCATAGTTTGCCGCGGATACCACTCCTCTTTTTTCATTTCCGCCAACCGCCAAGGGTTTGCCTTTCAAGTCAGGATTGTCAAGCTCTTCTACCGAGGCATAGAAGGCATCCATATCTACATGGATAATCTTTCGTATGGGCAAATCCAGTTTCATATCGTAAATTTAGGACAACTTAAAAAAGGATTTCAAAAAAAGGTTCCTTGACTTCAAAAGGAACTTGAAAATGATATGAAGACAGCTATTATTTTAGGGGCAACGGGTTTAACGGGAAGAATTCTTTTAAACCTCTTATTGGAAAATCGTGATTACACCAAAATAAAACTGTTTTCAAGAGGTCCGGTTGGTATTACCAACCCCAAGCTTGAGGAATATTTAGGAGACGTAGTAAAACTGGAAAGTTTTAAGGATCAGTTTTTTGCCGACGAAATCTTTTGTTGTATAGGCACTACAAAGGCAAAGACCCCCAATAAGGAATTGTATCGAAAAATTGATTTTGGAATACCCACAATGGCAGCTGCCATGGCAAAGGAAAAAGGAATCCCAACTTTGATTGTAATTTCGGCTTTGGGGGCAAATTCCAAAAGTATTGTTTTTTATAATAGGTTAAAAGGAGAAATGGAGGATGTCGTTATGGCCGCCAAAATTCCTAAGACCCATATTCTTCAACCGTCATTAATTTCTGGAAAAAGGGAGGAAAGACGATTTGGGGAATGGATTTTTAAACAGCTGATGAAAGTTGCGAACCTGTTATTGACAGAACCATTGGAGAAATACAAGTCAATATCACCAAAAACCATTGCAGAGTGTATGGTTTGGTTGGCCAATAATAGGTATGATGACATTAGGATCGAGTCTGATGAGATAAAGAAAATAGCAATGAAAATCTAAAGTACATTATAATTGATTGAAATAGAAAGAAAATATTTGGTGCGCTCCGATGCCTATAAAGAGGAGGCTTTAAGCAAAGAACGAATAGTACAGGGATTTTTGAACACCCATCCATCAAGAACTGTTCGCATTCGTATTTCTGGGGATTTCGGCTACTTGACCGTAAAAGGAAGGTCCAATGAATCGGGTACATCCCGTTTTGAATGGGAAAAGGAGATCACCGTTCATGAAGCTGAAAGTTTACTGAAACTTTGTGAGGAAGGAAATATTGAAAAAATGCGCTATCGCGTTCACGTGGGAAAACATGTTTTTGAGGTAGATGAGTTTTATGGCAAAAATGAAGGATTGGTGCTGGCAGAAATTGAATTGGATGGGGAGAACGAGCAATTTCAAAAACCCGATTGGTTAGGTCAAGAGGTTACGGGAGACATAAAGTATTATAATTCGCAACTTAGCAAGCAACCTTTTAAAAGCTGGATAAAATGAAACCGACATGATTAAAAGAATCTTTAAACATACAAGGGCAATGATTTTTGTAATCATCAAACCCGTCCGAACGGCACGGGCGGAGGTTATATTCCAGTGCTGAGCGCAGCCGAAGCATGACCATTGAAAAACATTTCTATTGAACGAAGTCGAAATAATAAATATAAACACATGAAATACATTCTACTAGGTATGGTCCTTCTGGCATACATTTCCTGTAAACGGGGAGGTCAACAATTAACGAGTACCTCTGAAACAAAAGAAATAAAGAAAAGCACAAGAGAATTAAAGGAACAATTAGTTTCCAAAGGTTTTGAAATTTTTGATTATGTGGATGAAGAAACGAAGGATACCATTCTTATGCAGCAGTATTTCATTGCATTTTTAAAACGAGGGCCCAATAGGTCTCAAAAAAATGAAGAATCAGATAGTCTCCAAAAATTGCATCTCGAGCATTTGGGTAGGATGTATGAGGAAGGTTATGCCGATATATCAGGCCCTTTTGGTGATGATGGGGATATTCGGGGAATTACAATTTACAACACCCCCACTTTTGAAATGGCCGATAGTTTGGCAAATATGGATCCCATGGTGAAGTCGGGACGGCTGGTCATTGAGCTACATCCTTGGTGGGCTGCCAAAGGGTTTCCCTTGCGGTAGGTAGAATCAGGTGACTTTATTTTTTATAATCGTGAAAACCGGTTGAAATGTTTGCTATCAAATTTTATGAAATTGGCAATCGAGAATTCTAGGATATGTTCTCTATGATCCATCATAAATACGATGTCTTACCTCCAGCCTCCTCCAAGTGCTTGATATAGATCAACTATGGAATTTAATTGTCCGTATTGGGAATTGATATAGTTTAGCTGTGAGTTTAAGGCATTTTGCCTTGCGGTCAACACCTCTAAGTAGTTGGCCAAACCGTTGTTCAACAATTCCTCAGAATAATTTTCAGCTAGGTTATAGGCTTCCAGTTCCTTGGTACGGGCTTCCATCTTTTCAGTTTGGGCTTCGTAATTGTATAAGGCGTTCGAGACTTCCGCACTGGCCGTCAGATATGATTTTTTATAGGTTAAGAGTGCCTTCTCTTGTTGTGCCTGGGCAACCTCATATTGTGTTCTGATTTTGCGATTATTTAAAATTGGCTGTGTCAGGGATCCGATCAAGTTGGTAAACAAAGAACTTGCATCTAACCATTTGTTCAATTGTAAACTTTGAAACCCGCTTGAGGCTGTGATTCCTAAAGACGGATAAAAACTACTTCTCGCAATATTGGTAAGTTCAAATGCATTGATGAGGCCGTATTCCGCTTGCATTATATCCGGCCTGTTCGATAATAACTGGGAGGGCACTCCGGTTTTTAATGGAGTATCTATTTTTTGGCTATCCAGATTGCTTCTTTCAATCGTGCGGCCTGGTTCACCCAATAAAATACATAGGGCATTTTCAAGTAGTTTTATGTTGTTTTTTAAATCGATTAAAATGATTTCAGCAGTATGAAGCTGTGCTTCGGTTTGTTTTACGGCCACTTCGGTTACTTGCCCGGCATCCTTTAAAGCTATTGTAGTTTCAAGACTACTCTTTCTAGCTGCAATAGTTTCTTCGGTCACACTTTTTTGTTTATCAAGTGCCAAAAGTTGATAATATATTGAGGCAATCGATGCCACCAAATCGGTTTTTATGGCCTGATGCGCGGCAACACTTTGCAGATAAGAAGCACCTGAAGCACGTTTTGTGCTTCTGATTTTACCCCAAATATCGGCTTCCCATGATAAACTGGCCGATAGTTCATACTGCTCCAGAGCACCATTGAAGAAACTCCCGAATTGGCTATTTTGAGAATTATCCGTTCTCGAATATTGGGCGGTACCCGTCAAAGTTGGAAAATACCCCGCTTTCCCTTGTTTTAAATAGGCCTGCGCGGAAGTTACGTTCTGAAGGGCGATCCGAACATCCAAATTGTTTGTAAGGCCCTTTTCAATATAGTTCCTTAAATGGCCATCCGTGAAAATTTCTTTCCAGGATATCAAGGCGATCGAAAGGCTGTCTTGAGGTAAATTTTCGGTCCTATAAAGACTTTCCGATTCCATATTGGGCCGTACATAGTCCTTTGCAACAAAACAGGACTGTAATAATAATGGAGCGGAAAAGAGAATAACTATTTTATATATGTGGTATGTCTTCATGGGTAATAAACTATAATTGACGCTTAAGCTTGGTTCATATCAATATTGATTTCCTCCTCAGGTCTTCCACTGATCTTTTCTTGCAGGGCCTGGAAGACCACAAAGAGCACAGGAATAATAAAAACCCCTAGAAGGGTACCTATCAACATTCCACCAACGGCGCTTAGACCTATGGATTGATTCCCTATGGCACCTATTCCCGTTGAAAGTGCCAATGGCAACAATCCAAAAATAAAGGCGAAAGAGGTCATGAGTATGGGCCGTAATCGGGCTTTGGCCCCATCAATTGCGGCATCGAACAAAGACATTCCGGCTTTTCTTCGCTGAAGAGCGAACTCAACGATAAGAATGGCGTTCTTTGCCAATAGTCCGATCAACATGATCAGGGCTATCTGGAAGTATATATTGTTTTCCAATCCGGCCAAATTGATAAATAAAATGGCCCCTGCAAGACCTACGGGTAGTGAAAGAAGAATGGCCATGGGCAGAATGTAACTCTCATATTGGGCACTCAACAGAAAATACACGAATACCAAACTCAATATAAAGATTAATATGGTTTCACTGCCCGAGTTGCTTTCTTCACGCGTAAGCCCGGAATAATCATACGTATAGGAATTGGGCAGTACTTGTGCGGCTACCTCTTCAATCGCGTTGATCGCATCACCGGTACTATAGCCAAGGTTGGGGACACCGCTAATTCTTACGGAGCTCAATAGGTTAAACCGATCCACCACTTCAGGGCCATAAATTTTCTTGAGACTTACAAACTGGCTTATGGATACCGATTCCCCAGTATTGTTGGTCACAAAAATATGGTTCAGGGAACTTTCATTGGCACGATCTTCTGGCTTGGCCTGGATCATTACACGATATTGTTTTCCGAATTTATTGAAATCAGTGGTATACAGGCCACCATAAAACCCTTGTAGTGTGTTCAGGATATCGGTCATGGAAAGACCCGCCGTTTTCACTTTTTCCAAATCCACATCCAATTGATATTGTGGGAAATTGGGGTCAAACTGACTTATGGCATATTCAATTTCCGGCCTTGAATTAAGGGCATCCAAGAATTGATTTTTCACTTCGTTTATTGCCAACCAATCATCAGTTCCTTTATTTTGTAATTGTACCTCAAAGCCCGAAGAGGTCCCAAAACCTTGAATACTTGGAGGGGTAAAGTAAATGATGGTCGCATCTTTGAATGAAGCGGTGATGCCAAAAAGTTTTTTGATCGTTGCATCAACTGATTGTGACTCTTCTTTTCTTTGGCTCCAATCTTTGAGCTTCATAATCGAAAAGGCATATGAACCTGCACTAACCCTGTTCAGTAAACTAAAACCGGCAACGCTCATTCGCGCATCAATAATATCCATTGATCCGTAAATGGAATCCAATTTCATCACGGTCTCCTCGGTCTTTTCCAAAGTAGTGCCTGGTGGAAGGCTCACATTGGCGAAAATAATACCTCGGTCTTCATTGGGCACGAATCCTGATGGTGTAGTCTTAAAAAGAAATATGGCCAAGGCACTGAAAACCACTAAGAGCAAAACGGTTATCCATTTTCGTTTGAGCAGCGTGTTGATGGTGTTCGTGTACTTGGTGGTAATGGCATTGAAACCTTTATTGAAGGAATTAAAAAACCTTGCCTTAAGGCCTTTTTTAGGTTCAGAATGTGATTCATGGGGCTTTAGGAACAAGGCGGCCAAAGCCGGACTGAGCGTAAGGGCGTTTACTGCAGAGATCAAGATGGCAACGGCCAACGTAATACCGAATTGCTGATAAAAGACCCCGGAAGAACCTTGTATGAAAGACACCGGAATGAATACGGCCGACATTACCAAGGTAATGGAAATAATGGCCCCTGAAATTTCGCCCATGGCAGATTTGGTGGCGACCTTTGCAGAGGTTGCACCATTTTCCAGCTTTGCATGAACCGCCTCAACCACAACAATGGCATCATCGACCACTATCCCTATTGCAAGGATCATGGCGAACAATGTGAGCATGTTTATAGAGTACCCAAAAAGTTCTAAAAAGAAGAACGTTCCAATAATGGCCACAGGAACGGCTATTGCAGGGATAAGGGTCGACCTAAAATCCTGAAGAAAAACGAAGACCACCAAGAAAACCAGAATAAAGGCCTCAATTAAGGTTTGGACCACATGGTCTATGGAAGCATCCAGGAAGTCTTTGGAATTGAAGGGAATTACATAATCCAGCCCTTTTGGAAAATCCGCTTTGCTTTCTTCCAAAATATTTTCTACCTCGTCAATAATCTCTTTGGCATTTGACCCTGAAGTTTGATACACGCCAACCGCAACCCCGGGATTCCCCATTCCAGTATTTGTTCTGGCATAATTCAAGGCACCCAATTCTATGTTGGCAACATCTTTTAAACGTAGGAAGCCGCCATCTTTTGTAGTCTTGAGAATTATGTTTTCATATTCGGCAACTTCTGAAAGACGCCCTTTATATTTAATCACATACTCATATATTCCCTTGGCATTTTCACCTATTTTTCCAGTCGCCGCTTCCCTATTCTGTTCTTGCAGTGCAGATTGAATATCGCTGGGGCTCAATTTATACAAGGCCATTTTATCTGGATCGATCCATATTCGCATGGAATAGTCCTTAGAACCAAAAACATTTACGTTACCAACCCCGTTTACCCTTTGTAGTTTGGGCACCAAATTAATTTTGGCATAGTTCTCCACAAAAGTGGCATCGAAGTCCTCATTTTTTGAAAATATCGAAAAGAAAAGCAAAGCACTATTCTGCGACTTACGAGTGGTAACCCCTGTGTTTACAACTGTTTGTGGTAATAAACTGCTGGCCCTTGAAACCCTGTTCTGTACGTTTACTGCCGCAATATCCGGGTCAACACCCAGTTTGAAGAAAACACTTATACTTGCTGTCCCGTCATTACTGGCAGAAGAGGTCATATAAGTCATTCCCTCCACTCCGTTTATCTGCTCTTCCAAGGGAATCACTACACTATTCAAAACCGTTTCCGCGCTGGCACCTGTATAGTTGGCGGTTACTTGAACGGTAGGAGGTGCTATTTCGGGATATTGCTCAATGGGAAGTGTTACCAAACCAAGTACACCTAGGATAAGTATTATAATTGATATTACCGTGGATAGTACAGGGCGATCTATAAATTTTTGGAACATGGAATTCGGTTTGTAAAGTTCTTTTTAAATGAAAGGCATATTAATTTATAGGTGATATAATCTGACCGTCCTTTAGCTTTGAAACACCTTCTGTCACTATAACCATGCCCTCCTCCAATCCTGTCTTTACCAAAAAAGTATCACTCGTTTGCGCTTCGATCTGTATGGGCTTGCCAATTACCTTATTTTCTTTATCCACAATGAAAATCATTTTATTTCCTTGGATATCTACCGTAGCGGTCTGAGGGATTTGGAACACATTATTTGATGCCACCGGTATTTTTATTTGTCCGGTGCTTCCTGAACTCAGCAAATTGTCCGGATTCTTAAAATCAGCTCTAACAGTTACGCTTCCGGTAGTGCCATTTATGATGTTGTTCACCATTTTGATTTTGCCTTTTAATGGATAGCTCTCACCATTGATCATAACCAATTCAACCTCCGGTTCCTGATTCAATCTAAGTTGGCCCCCATCTTTGTTTTTTGCTGATTGCTTCATATTTAGAAGTTCCCTTTCATTAAGGGAGAAATAGGCACGCACCTCACTAATATCAGAGACCTCTGTCATGGGTTGCGCCATAGTATTACTTACCAATGTCCCCACTTTATAAGGAATTGTTCCTATATAACCCTCTGACGGACTAGTTATTCTTGAATAGTTGATATTGGCCGCAAGACTTTCATAGTAGCTTTTAGCCTGCAAAAGCTTGGCTTTGGCTGTTTCTAATTGAATACTGCTTATTATCCCTTTTTCAACCAGGGGAATAAGTTTGTCTACCTCAACTTGCGCCACATTGACCGATGCTTTGGCGGCATTTGCATCTTGGTTAAGGCTTTGGGTTTCCAACTTAAAAAGAAGCTGACCCTTTTTTACTTTTTGACCTTCCTCAACATAAATCTCTTGGACATAACCAGAAACCTTTGGCCAAATTTCCACATTTTGCTTTCCCTGGATAGTGGTAGCATATGTATTATATGTGGTTACATCCTGTTTTTTGAGTGTGGTTACTTTTAAGGTTTGGGGAGTGGATGGTCCAGATTGTTGTTGTGTACTCTTGTCGACACAGGATATAGTTGCAATTAGCAACAGTATATAAAGGATGTGATTTGTTATTTTCATAAATATTGGGATTGTAGAAAGTTTTTTGACTGTAATAACTTTTGGTAAGTACGATAATTATATTTTGTTAAGTTTTGTTTTTTGTAGTTCTTCAATGGTCGCTTTTAGGAGCTTTTCATTTTCATCAATGTATTTCAAGAAAATTTTTGTCTTAGGACTGTTCTCCTTATATTTTTTAGCGTTGTTTTCCTTATTGAATTCTTGAACTTTCATAATGACTTGTCGTTCGTTTTCGGCATTTTTTAGGTTATCGGTCAACTTATTAAGGAAAAAGCTGTTTTTTTCAGATAAATTAAAGTATCGTTTTCTGTCCCCGGGTTTTGTAAAATAGGCGATTATCCCCATTTTTAAGAGGAGATTCAGAGAAGTGGAGATAGAGCTTTTACTGGCTTCCCGTTTCGTGATACATTCTTCAAATGTTAAACCATCTTCCTCCGTTAAAATGAGTGAGGAATATATGCGTGCTGCCAACGGGGGAAAATCGTAGGTATTCTCAAAATGTACACCAAGTTCCTCAATTAAGCTTTGTTTTTTCTGCTCTTTAGACATTTAATTTGGTATAAAACGATACAAATGTATCGTTGGTTCGGAACAAACAAAACTAAAGAAGCATAAATTTTTCTTAAATAAAACCCAATTAAACTATTGGGACATCAAAGGCGCAATATTTACTTGATTATTAAAACTAAGGGCGAAAAACCAACGAATCTGTACTAAAGAATATTTGAAGATTGTACACGACTTTATTTTGCGAGAACCCCTTCTTTGTCGATCAGTGGAATATGAATAAGGGCATCCTCCCTAACAGAGTTTTTTTCAAATAAAAATCTGCGTTCAAATAGTTTGCCATCTGCATAAAAAGTCACAAAGAATTCGTTTTCAAGATTAAGCACATCTTCTTGTAACAGTTCAATTTTTTCGAATGACTTGGCGGCTACTACTCCTATTCCATGGCGCATCGTAGAAGTTTTTTGGTCGCCATCATATCCCTTTGATACGATGAGTACCATGTCTATTTGAGAAGTACGATTATTGAGAATATAGGCATTCCAGTCTTTTGACAGAAAATCATCATTCCATTCATGAACGATGGCTACATATACGTCTTTGGCAATGGGAATTTCTATGTCTTTCTTCAAAACGAAATTTTATAAGGCACTTTTAAATTGTTCAAGGAACCGAACGTCATTTTCACTTAAAAGCCTAATGTCAGAAATTTGGTGAAGCAGCAATGCAATCCTATCTATACCCATTCCAAAAGCAAAACCCGAATACTCATCCGGATTTATTCCGCAGTTCTTCAATACATTGGGGTCTACCATTCCGCAGCCCATAATTTCCAACCAACCGGTTCCCTTGGTCATTCTATAATCGGTTTCAGTTTCCAAACCCCAATACACATCAACTTCTGCGCTGGGCTCAGTAAACGGAAAATAAGATGGGCGAAGGCGTATTTTTGATTTTCCGAACAGCTCATTTGTAAAGAACTGAAGTGTCTGTTTCAAATCGGCGAAAGAAACATCCTTATCAATATACAATCCCTCAACTTGATGAAAAAAGCAATGGGATCGAGCTGAAATTGCCTCGTTCCTATACACTCTGCCAGGAGAAATGGTCCTGATAGGAGGTTTATTATTCTCCATATAGCGCACTTGTACCGATGAAGTATGGGTGCGCAGTAAAATATCGGGATCGGTCTGAATAAAGAAAGTGTCCTGCATATCCCTAGCAGGATGATATTCAGGAAGGTTTAAAGCGGTAAAATTATGCCAATCATCTTCAATTTCGGGACCCTCTGAAACATTGAAGCCTATTCTTGAAAATATATCGATGATCTGGTTTTTGACAATTGAGATGGGATGCCTTGAGCCTAGTTCAACTGAGGCTCCAGGACGGGTCAAATCTCCATACGTACCAGTATCATCCGAATCATTTTCCAATGAGGATTTTAGCGAATTTACCTTTTCATTGGCGAGCGTCTTGAATTTATTGATTATCCGTCCAAAATCTTTTTTCTGTTCATTGGGAACATTTTTGAACTCGAGCAAAAAATCATTCAATAATCCTTTTTTGCCAATGTATTTAATTCGAAAAGCCTCAACCTTGTCCAATGAATCAGCAGTAAACTTTTCAACCTCGGCGATATGCTCTTTTATCCTTTCGATCATAATTGGAACTAAGTGTACAAATTTAAAACTTTATACATTTTAATAGGATAAATAAGGTAAAATAAAGAACCACACTTGGGAATCGGTGAGGTTTATGTGAAGTTCGTTATGAACTAACCGGCAATTGGTCCTTAACATTTGCTTTAACCCAATTCAAACACTCTTCAAAAGTCTCGAATATATGTTCTTCAGGAACTAGATTTGGTATAAGGTCTACCCGCTCCATCATATATCTAGGTTGCCTTAGGACATCAACGAACAAAATATTCATGCCGGATTTTCGCAAATCTATCAATACATCTTCCAAGGCATACAACCCGGATTGGTTCATGTACTGCATTCTATCCATTCGTATAATTACGGTAGAGGCACTTCTTGGTATTTGATTGGCAAGTGCTTGAAACTCACTTGTTGACCCAAAGAACAAAGGCCCTTTGATATGTTTTATGAATACTTCTTCCTTGAGAGTTTTAGGAAAATTCTTTTCGTCGGCCCAACCCTCTTCCTTTATCAACGCCTTTACATCCGATCTCTCAGCCGTAAGGTCCCCCATTTTTTTCATGAACATCAATGAGGCAATAACGAGCCCAACACCTACCGCATAAACGAGGTTCCATATAGAGGAAAGTATCATAACGGTTAACATTATAAGCACTTCCGAGCTCAATTTTAATGGGCCTATTTTTAAATCTTTGGGCAAACTGGGAATGGCTTTAAGACCTTTATAGTCCATCACACCTATGCCCACGGTAACTAAGATTCCGGCAAGAACCGCAGCGGGAATTTTGGAAGCCACAGGCCCCAAGGCAAGCAAGATAAAGAGTAGCAAAACACCTGCGACCATTCCTGAAAGCCGGGTCTTTCCACCGGCATTTATATTCACTACGGTGCGGATTGTGGCACCGGCGCCAGGAATTCCACCGAATAGGGCCGAAATACTATTGCCAATGCCCTGGCCAACCAACTCTTTATTGGGTTGATGCTTTGTTTTTGTCATGTTATCGGCAACCACCGATGTCAAAAGAGAATCGATTGCCCCTAAAAGTGCCAATGTCAAAGCGGTGAAGACATATGGGGTAATTGAACCAAGCTTGAATTCAGTAAAAATTTCCAAATGCGGAATCGGAAGTCCACTTGGTATTTGCTCAATGGGTCTATAGTCCAGACCAAAACCAAAGGCCACGCCAGAAACAACCAAAAGTGCCACCAAAGCACTGGGAATAGCTGTTGTGATCCGTTTGAAGCCGTAAATAATTATTATGGTAGCTATGGCAAGAGCAAGTTCTAACCAGTTTATATTTTGCAATGCCCTCGGTAAAATTTTTAACGCACCGAGTACGCCTGAGGCTTCACTTTTTGCCAAGGTACTTGCCTCCTTGAGCATATCTTCTTCTGTTATTAACTTGGCCCGTTTTACTGTTTCTTCGAAATTTTCAAGGACCAAAATACCTTCACCGGCTTCTTCCTTCAAAATATTGTCCAGAATAATTTCCTCGGCATGCGGTTTGAAACCATTCACATAATCGTAATCTTCTTTTGGATAATACCCAATTGCCGGTAAAATTTGTGTAACAAGTATTATGACCCCAATAGCCGTCATAAAACCGGAAACGACAGGATACGGTATGTATCTAATATATTTTCCGATTCCCAAGAAACCCAAACCTATTTGCATCAGCCCAGCCAAAAGAAATATTGTTAGTATGGCCGGCAGGGCTTTTTCGACGCTTCCATCATTGATGGCCACAATACCTGCAATTACCACAATGCTAACTGCTGTCATTGGCGCCGTAGGCCCAGATATTTGCGTATTTGTGCCACCGAACATGGCAGCGAAGAAACTGATAAAAATGGCCCCGTATAGGCCTGCACTTGGTCCCAAGCCGGAACTTACACCGAAAGCCAGTGCTAGAGGAAGAGCAACTATCCCCGCAGTTATACCACCAAAAAGGTCACCTTTAAAATTTGAGAAGAAGTTTTTCATAGACCTTGGAAGTATCGCTAATATCTTGAAAGATAGTATTTTTTCGTATCAAAAAAGCCAATGCCTTCCATTGACTTTCCTTCAAAGCAATTTCCTTAATCTAGATGATAAATTTCCATGATATCCTTTAGATATCCCTCAAAATCTATTTCTAGGTCGATCAGCCTTCCAGTATGTACGTCAAATACCCAACCGTGCACCTGTAGGCCCCTGTCACGAAACGCTTTTTGTACGGCAGCCGTTTTAATTAGGTTTACACATTGCTCCTTAACATTGAGCTCCACAAGGCGGTCATATTTTTTTTCCTCGTTCGTAATAGCATTGAGTTCCTTTCTATGTATACGATATACATCGCGGATATTCCGCAACCAGGGATTTAGGATGCCTAAATCTGCAGATTGCATGGCAGCTTTTACTCCTCCGCAGGCATAATGGCCGCACACAATGACATGGTTCACTTTTAGATGTTCTACGGCGTAATTAACAACGGACATCACATTAAGGTCTATGCTTATGACCATATTTGCGATATTGCGGTGTACAAAAACCTCACCAGGGGCAGCACCCATCAAATCCTCGGCACTTACCCGGCTGTCGGAACAACCAATATAAAGCAGGTCGGGATTTTGCCCTTGACCAAGCTTGTCAAAATAGGAGGCATCCTTTGAAAGTTTTTCGGATACCCAAGTTTTGTTGTTCTCGAAAACGGTCTTTAGATTCATAATTTTTAAGTTAAGTTCTGAATATTTAAGGGTTTATTGATTTTTTGATATAATTAAAAGAACTTTTTGAAAGCAGTGCTATTTTCTTCCCTGGTGAACAACTGGGGATTGTAGGAAATAGGGTATTTCAAGGCATATTTATCCATACTTCAAATAACACCGATATTATAATATCCTCAGGGTCCGTCAGTTTTCATTTTTCGGAAAGCCAATTTCCTTTGCTTTCTGCAATTCGGTTTAATAAAAATACGCTATTGATAGAAATCGACGGCTCCTGTTGAGATGTCGTACAGGGCACCGATAATCATGATTTCACCGTTTTTTTCCATTTCGGCTAGAATTCGGCTGCGTTCCCGAATGTTTTCAAGGGTAAGTTCAACATTTTTGGCCGCAACCCTATCAACGAAATCCAAGTTCTTTGAATTTCTCTGGCTTTCCTCTTTAGGTTCTGGCACTGCCGCAACAGCAGGTTCGATCTTGTTGATCAATGCGGTCAAATTTCCCATTCTGGCATGGTCACAGGCACCTTTGATGGCTCCACAGCTTGTATGCCCCAAAACGACCACTAATTTTGTGCCGGCCAGTTTGCAAGCGAATTCCATACTCCCCAGTATGTCTTCATTGACAAAATTGCCCGCTATGCGTATACTGAAAATATCGCCCAAACCTTGATCAAAAACGAGTTCTGCCGATACGCGCGAATCTATGCAGCTTAAGATGGTCGCAAAAGGGAATTGTCCTTCGCTGGTATCGTTGACCTGTTCCAAAAGGTTTCTGTTCGCCTTCAAGTTGTTTTGGAAACGCTGGTTTCCTTCTTTTAAAAACTGCAGTGCCTTATCAGCGGTCATAGAGGCCTGCGTTTCTCGAGTATGTGCTTTCATAATTCTATTTATTATTATTGTATAGGATATTTTAGTTTGTCTGCCAAGAGCATCGAAACATTAAGGCTGCCAATAATTTTGTGGATATCTTTCTTTTTTGTGCCACTTTTGTTTCTTTCAATGCATAACAGGTCTATATTGCTTTTGGCTAAATACTTAGAAAGGTTTTTTATTGAATTATCCCCTTTTTCGAATATATATTCAACAATGTTATTGTTTGAAGGGGGATGTACCTTTAGGGTGCCGGAATTTTTAACTATTTTAAATGACTTTAAGGGTTTCTGGGAATGCTCCATTATATCCTCCGCAAACTCAACATTAAGTCTTTGCTCTAAACTATTCAACAACCCTAACGACAGCTTTTTATTGGTTTTTATAGTTTTTTTATCATCTACTATTAAAATTGCACCGTCGTATTCCTTTAATAGGGCATGCGTTAAGTTGTCACCTAGAAAATTTAAAGGCCGGGAATTCTTTTTCCCTAGCACTACCATATCTGGCCGCTGCTCTTTGATGTATTCCGCAATTTCTTTTTTTGGATTGCCAAAAGTAAAAGAATAGGACATTTCTATATCGTGCGTTTTGGAAAATGACTGTAACATCGCATTTATTTTCTTGTCGGTCGAATTGAACTCACTGTTGATTGTGCGTTTTGCCGATAATTGGTTTTCGGATCTGATCAATTCAGAAGGCTCTTTAACATGAAAAAGAGTTACCGTACCGTTTATCATTTTAGCTAGGCTAATGGTGCTTTCTAAGGTAGAATCAATCGAATTTTTCAAATCTGAAAGCAACACTATTTTATAATTTTTGTTTTTCATGATTCTTTAGCTTAAACTTAGTTTAGATTTTGGCCTTGTTCTGAAAAATTCGATAAAACTGGCCGGGTTTTCTTCAACACCCCGTTTGGAAACCAATTTAATATCGATATTTCTTTCTTTTGCTTTAAAAAGAAAATCTTCTAGAATCTCTATAATGTCGTAATCCAAATAGCGGGTTTTAATTAGATCCAATTCTAAATAGGTATCCCTTGGCAAGCTATCCAATTCATTAAGAATAGCTCCTTTGTTGAAGAAGGTTACTTCTTCCGCAAGTGTCATTTTTATTTTATGTTTTCCATTGCTCTTATCTTCTATGTGCAGAAAGTGCGAATTCTGATAACTCTTTAGTAGAATTACAACGATACCTACCATTAGGCCCAAGCCAATACCCACAAGTAAATCTGTAAAAACAATTCCTATAACTGTGACCACGAACGGCACGAATTGCTTCCACCCCAATTTGTACATCTGTTTGAATAGTCTTGGTTTTGCCAGTTTATAACCAACAATCAACAAAATTGCCGCTAGAACGGAAAGTGGAATCATATTCAATAACCTTGGAATCAGAATTACGGAGACCAGCAATAAAAAACCATGAAATATTGCCGACAGTTTGGTTTTACCACCTGACTGAATGTTCGCCGAACTTCTAACAATAACCTGTGTTATCGGTAAACCCCCTATAAGCCCTGAAATTATATTTCCGGTTCCTTGTGCCAATAATTCCCTGTTTGTCGGAGTAACATTCTTTTCAGGGTCCATTTTATCGGTGGCTTCTACACAAAGCAGTGTTTCAAGGCTTGCAACTAGTGCAATTGTAAAACCTGTGATCCAAACCTCAGTATTTCCAATAGCTGAAAAATTCGGAAAACGAAACTGATTTAAAAATGACGCGGTATCTTCTGGAACGGGCACACTTACCAAATGTGATTGAGCTATAGCCAATACGTCATGCGATTGTGTTACAATGTAAAAAATAATACCGATAACAACTGCCATTAATGGGCCTTGCAGGACTTGGAAAAATTTGGCTTTTTTTGCCAAATAATTATCCCAGAAAAGAATAACTAATAAACCAACAATGCCTATAATCATTGAGCCTACTATAATATTATCGGCAATATGAAAAATCGCCGAAAAAGTATTTTCGCCAGAATCTTCAAAAAAACTATCGGCCCCTTCAGGCTCATCATCGTAACCAAAAAAATGAGGTATTTGTTTTAGAATTATAATTATGCCGATACCTGTCAGCATTCCTTTAATTACGGAGGATGGAAAATAGTAGCCAATTACACCAGCCTTTAATATGCCAAAAACTATCTGGATTATACCGCCCAATACAACTGCCACAAGAAAGTTTTCATAACTCCCCAAAGTGGCAATTGCGGTCAAAACTATGGCAGCTAAACCAGCTGCAGGGCCACTTACGCCTACGTTGGAGCCGCTTAGTCCCCCTACAACTATACCGCCAACAATACCGGCTATTAAACCTGAGAATAAGGGCGCGCCACTGGCCAAGGCAATACCTAAACATAAAGGCAAGGCAACAAAAAACACAACGAGACTTGCGGGCAAGTCGCTTTTTAAATTTTTGAACATAAAATCAATATTGTGCCTTCAATGAAAATGGAAGGCAAGATTAGTCAACTAAAAAAGAAATTTTGTAAGGACTAACCGATATGTTTCGGTGGTGGAAGAAGTATTTCCGAAGGAATATTAATATGGGTAATGGGGTTGTAATTCCCCATGGCCGATTTTTTGGATTGGGCAATTAACGAAAAGTCACAGATATTCCCAGTTAAGAATTTTTCCTCAACAGGTGATTTCTTACCTTGGTCATGTTGCTCTTCCTCATTTAAATTAACTGTAACGATAGGCTTTTTATCTGGGTTCAGCATTGAAACAAGGGGTGGAGCCACGATAGCGAAAACCCAAGAGAAAAGCAAAAAAAATATGATTTTAGACTTTGGCATTCAATAATCGGTTTTGCTGCAAATATAATGGTAATGAAAAATATCTTAGTTAAGGAAATATTAAAAATCCTTTAACACCTTGATGCTTTCTTTAGGAACCCAACCAGTTTTACCGTCGGCAATTCGAATTTTCTGATAGTTGTTCAAAGCCTCTAAGACATGAACTTTGGCCCCTTCATGCAAGGTAAAAACCTCTTGGCTGCGGTTATTAGGTTCTGATCTTATCGCTATTTCATTCGAAAATACAATTGCGGGTTGATCTTTATGAAAATCGTTGTATTGAATAAAGGCAAAAAGAACAAATAATACCGAAGTAAAGAGTGATACCATCCCCAAGATAAATGCAATTCTCTTTCTTGAGGAATATTGAAAGTAATAAAAGGCTATATACAAGAGCACGAAGAGAGTCATAAAAACTACGGCCAGTTTGGACCATTCCTCGAAGGAAAGGATTCCGATGACACTATTTTTAATTTTCGCCAATCCCGTTTGTGGCATTTGATCAATGGCATCCAAGGTCATGTTTTGGGCATAGGTCAGATTATTTTTAATTTCAGGGTCATTGGGACTGAGTAAAAGAGCCTTTTCATAATAATAGATGCTGGGAGCTATTTGGTCCAATTTGTAATATGCATTGCCTAGATTATAGTATAGTTCTGCGGAATGCTGTCCGTTTTCCAAAATTTTCAAATAATCTTCTGTGGCCTTTTTATATTCCCCTGCATTATATGCTGTTGTTGCCTTATTAAAAAGTGCCTCATTTTGGGCATAAACCACAAGATTAAATAAAACGAAGAGAAATGCCATTGATTTTTTCATCGTATTACAATTGTTTGTCCATTTGGGAAATTACCTCGCTCGCCCTGTCATAATCCTGTTGCATTTGCACATCCGAGAAGGGACTATAGCGAGCCATCTCGCAATTTTTAAGCAGCCCTATAAAACCGTCTTTGGTGTTGTCATCCACCTTTTTTTGGGTCAATAGAGTGGCAATTTTGTCTTTACTGAATTCTGAAGTCTCAATTTTAAGTTTGGCCTTTAAATAATTGTGTAATGCCTTTTCCAATGCGATGTAGAATGCCTCTTTGTTGCCAAGTGCTTTTTTCGCGGTTGAAAGATATTTTCGGGCCAATTTATTAGCTTTTTTAACTCTATTTCCGGCAACATCACTTGAAATGGCCTCTCTTTTCTTTCTAAAAATTATGAACAGTGGAATTAATATCAAAGGCATTGTCAACCATATATAAAAACGGGTGGACCCAAAGAAATAATTCGTGCCAATAGCAGATAGATTGGAATTCAGTTTTATAAAGTTAAACTGATTGGAATTGGTTACTACGGTCTGTTTGCCTATATTGGACGGTTGGGAATCGGTCGGGCTGTTGTCCGTACGAACCGGCCAACACATTTACCACTATTTCCTTTGAGTCTATCGTATGGTATTTTTCATTTTCCGGATCAAAATAACTAAAGGATATACTGGGAATTGGATATTTACCCTTGAAGGAGGGAACAATCGTATAACTGTTGCCGACAGTACCTTGTGTTCCTGATAAAGTGGTACGAACGTTTTCCTCAAATTCCGGCTCGTATACCTCCAGTGCACTGGGCAATACAGGTTCAGGCAATTGGAATAACTTCAGGTTTCCTTTACCGTTGACTTCTACCTTGGCCTGCAACGATTCTGATGCGTTCAATGAGGTTTTACTTGTCTTCACCGAAAAATCAAAACTCCCTACTGCACCGCTAAAATTATCTGGTTTTCCAGCCGTGGGAAGTGGTTTCACCTCAATGGTCCTATTGCCGGCAGATACCGTTTTATCGGTCTGTGAGTAGACTCTTCCGCCAAAGAAATCGCGCTTATTGGTAGGAACATCAACAGTAACCTCCAAGGATAGCGGTTCTATTTCCAGTTTCCCCGATTTTTGGGGGTACAGGACTATCCTTTTTAAAATTACATAGCGGTAAGGCTTACCTTGATAAGTACCATTTTCAGCGGATAATCTGGTTACGGGGATGTCTTGGCTCCAGAAATTATTGTACTTAGGATTGTCAAGCGGATGATAGTTTGAAACACTAATATTGGGACTCACGTATAGTTTATAGACAACACTGATAGCCTCATTTAGATAGGGATTGGTTTTTGATACCTCTGCAACCAAATGCAAACTCTCGTCAGCAACATCATCAACCGTTTTTTCGTCACTGGGCTTATCAACTGCTGGACCGACTAGAACTTTTTTTGTTGCGGATTTATAAATTTTTCCACTTATCTCAATGGTCGCCTGTTTTAAGGTAAATGTGCCTTGGGCCGTGGGTTGAATGAAATAGGTAAGTATTTTTGAATAGCTTCGCACACCATTTATCCAACTTGAGCTTATTTGCGTTGACGGCCCCATAAGAATTCTAAACCCTTCAAAATCGGGAGGGGTGAAATTATCACCATCTTGGTTCATGACAAAATCTACGCGAAGCCGCTCATTGATGCCTAATTTATCTTTGCTCAGCCTAACCTCAAATGTAACCGCTTCCTCTTCCTGTGCACTTAGACCCATGGTCAGAAGCACCAGAAAAAATAAAGTGACGTATTTTCTAAAATTAAGGGGCATTACCAATCTTTTTCTGTTTTGACTTTGACACCCTTAACTTTTTGGGCATCGATTTTTTCTTGAACCTTTTTTTCTTCGTTTTGCATTGCTTCCAATAGGTTTTGGACCTGTTGTTTGCTCAATTGATTGGGACGCGGCTGTTGTTGCTGTTCTTCAGGGGTATCACCTTGATCAGGTTGCTTTTTTTGCTCCTCTTTCTTATCGCCCTCACCCTCTTTATTGTCCTCTTTCTTTTCGTCCCCCTTATCGCCTTCGTCCTGTTTGTCTTTTTGATCTTTGTCGTCCTTCTCCCCGTCGTCTCCGTCTTTTTTGTCCTGGTTTTGGTCTTTTTTATCTTCTTGGTCCTGTTTTTCCTTATTGTCTTCGTTCTGATCGTTTTTCTGATCTTCTTGCTCTTTTTTCAACATTTCTTTGGCCAATGCCAAATTATAACGGGTTTCTTCGTCCTTAGGGTCGTTTCTTAAGGCTTGTTTGTAGGCTTCAACTGCTTTTTCATATTCCTTGCGCTTCATAAAAACATTGCCCATGTTATGGTACGCCTTATGCTTATCGGCTTTTCCAGTGGCCAATTCCCCTGCTTGTTTAAAACGGCCAAAGGCTTCGCTATAGCTTTCTTTCCCGTAATATGCATTCCCTAAATTATAGGGAGCTTCGTGGTTTTCAGAACTCTTGGATATTGCTTTGCGGTAATCTACCTCGGCATCAACAAATTTGTCTTCGGATAGATTCTTATTGGCATCCCAAGTAAGATTTTCCGATTCCCTAAGCAGTTTTACTTTTTGCTTTTTTTCATCGGCATCATCTTGGGAATACCCAAAATAGCCGAATAGAAAAACCAGCATGAAAATCTTCTTCATTTTATTCAATTTCTTTTTCATTAAACAAATTCAGTTTTCGCAACCATTTTGTTTTCCTGTCCAAAACAAATATGTCTAAAAATAAGAATAATAGCCCTGCCCCCAAAAACCACTGAAATTGGTCCTTGTACTCTGCAAATTGTTTGGCCTCGAATTCTTTTTTATCCATCTGATTTAATTGTTCCTTAATATATTCTACGGCTGCCTCTGTATTTGATCCGTCAATATATTCCCCGTTTCCTTCTTTGGCAATATCCTCTAGAACCCCCTCATTTAATTTCGTTATCACCACCTCGCCTTGGGAATCTTTTTTCAGACTTTCCACCACCCCATTCCTTTTAATAGGAATAGGCGCACCTTTACTTTTGCCTACACCAATCGTAAATATGCGAATTCCGGCATCTACCGCAGTTTCTACAGCATCTGTTGCATTGCCTTCAGAATGGTCTTCACCATCGGATATTATAAATAAGACTCGGTTGGTCTGTTCCTCATCATCATAATAGGTAGCCGCTAAATCTATTGCTGCGTCAATTGCGGTTCCTTGTGAGGTAAGCATATCGGTATTCATGCCCTGCAAGAACATTTTGGCGGCCCCATAGTCCGTGGTTATTGGCAATTGCGGATATGCTTGCCCTGCGTAGGCGATGATTCCTATGCGGTCACTTGCCAATTGATTGATAATTTCGGACACTAGACGTTTGGCTTTTTCAAGTCGGTTTGGGGCAATATCCTCGGCCAACATGCTTTTTGAAACATCTATTGCGAAAACAATATCAACACCTTCACGCTTTACCGTTTCAAGCTTTGTACCAATTTTAGGGTTGACAAGACCCAAAATCAATGATGAGAGAGCCAATAGAAACAGTAGTAGCTTTAGGCTTGACTTAAAATCGGATTTGTCAGGTGTCAATCGTTTCAATAATGAAAGATCGGCAAATTTTTTCTGTGTTCGTTTCTTCCATATTTGCAATAATAGAAATAGCACGATCAGGACCGGGATTACGGCCAACAAATAAAAATATGTTTTTTCTTCTAATTGGATCATGTTATATGAAACTTCTAAAAATTGTATTTCTCAAAATCCATTCCATCAGCAATAATATTCCCGCCAGAAATATCCATGGCCTAAACATCTCCTCATACCTATAATACTTAAACTCCTCAATTTCAGTTTTTTCAAGCTTGTTTATTTCATCGTAAATGGCTTCCAACTTCTCATTGTCGGTAGCTCTAAAATATTTTCCTCCTGTTATTTGCGCAATATCCTTTAACAGAGCTTCATCAATTTCAACCGGTCGCATTCCATAACGAAACGAGCCATCTGCATTGTAGGAAACAGGTGTAAGCGCATTGCCATTGGTTCCGAGTCCAATGGTATACGTTTTTATTCCAAATTCAACGGCGAGGTCGGCCGCCGTTTGGGGTTCAATAAAGCCAGAATTATTGACACCATCAGTTAACAAAATAATAATTTTACTTTTTGCCTTGCTTTCCTTCAAACGGTTCACAGAAGTTGCCAATCCCATACCAATAGCTGTCCCATCGTTAAGCTGGCCATAGGTAATTTCTCGAAGCGCATTTAGAACGATTGATTTGTCGCTTGTGATAGGGGTCTTGGTATATCCCTCCCCAGCATAAGCTACCAACCCAATTCGGTCATTGGGCCGCTCTTTGATGAAATCGGCTGCCACTTCTTTCAACGCGGCCAATCGGTTTGGTTTTAAATCACGCGCGAGCATACTTGACGAAACATCAATGGCCATCACAATATCAATTCCCTTTGTGGTCTTGGTCCTGGTTGAAATATCCTCGGTCTGAGGACGGGCCATGGCAACAACGATGGCAGCCAATGCAATCAATCGTAAAATGAACAAAAGGGGTCTTAATTTAGGAAGGAAACTGTTGTTTGTAAACCCTTTGATGCTTGATATTTTTAAGGATGGAGTTTGCTCTTTGCGCTTAAAAAAATACCATAGGATTGCCAATGGAAGCAGCAAGAGCAACCAAAAAAAATCCGGATTCGCAAATTCTATATTCTCCAACATTTAAGCCTCTGTTTTTACTTCGACCGTCGCCAAAATCCTGTTTACGATTTCTTGGGCGTATTTATCATCCGAAAGCCAAGTAATCATGACTTGTTGCTGAAATCCCTTGCCACCAAAAAGAAGGATGCTATATTCACCTTTACCACTTTCTTTCGAATCTGGAAGTGGAAATTTACCACTACCGTAAACTTTCATGCCTTTCACCCCAGAAACGGTAGTAAATTCTTCTTGTTTTGTAGTTATATTTTTTACCCCTCGCTTTTCTAGATTTTTGATGATGGCCTCAATGGATTTTTCAAAATCGGGATCATCAGGTTGGTTGAAGGAAGTTGAAATGGTTGATATGGCAATGGAATTGTTGGGACTTTGATAGGCAAAAGATTGAAGTTCCTTCACTGAGGCCTGTTGATTGGGAGGCAATTTTACTTCTTGACGAACTAAAACATCCGGGGTTTCCAAATTAATGGGTGGGTATCCATAAGAACTGCTTATCCACTCACCTTCCAAAAGTCTTTTGGTAGGTTGTCTGGTCACCGTGTCCCAAATGTAGCTAGGACCATAATATGCGGCCAAGGAGGCAACTGAAATCAATAACACGCCAATGGCCATACCTGCAGCGAACATCCATTTTTTTCGTTGCTCTTTTCTGGCTTGCTCTTCACGATATTCTTCCTGTTCCAAAAGCTCATCTTCTGTTGGTTCAGGCAAGGCATCGTGGGTCTTTATGACTATTTGTTCAATTGACCATCGATCTTCTTCCGCAACCGTGGTTGGCGGTTTCGACTTGGCGAATTTCACTAGATCGGCAGTTTGCAGAATGCGTTTGAATTGGCCAATGGTATCGTCATCAAGCTTTAATTCACCTGCATCTTTCCTCATTTCCAATTTGGAGATAAGTTCATCCGTGGTGCTTTCAAGTGCCGCCACATGCACGTCTTCCTCAAGATAGGAACGAACAATATTCGTTAGTTCTGTATAGTACTGCTTATATTCATCCTGTATGAGATATTTTGAATTTTCTAATTTTCTTAGTTCTAACAAGGCTCTGTCATAAGGAGGTAAGAGCGCTACTTTTTCGTCTTCGGTCAATGGTTTTTTCCTCCACACGAACCAATAAAGCAGTCCGCCTAAAATCAAAAGTCCGGCAAGAATACCAAATACTAGCTTCCAGATTTCAGAATTGCTTTTTTCAACCACCATCAAATCCTTGATGTCGTACATCTTTTGGTTTAGTGTATCCACTGGTACCGTTTCAACATTCACGATCAAAGAATCTGTGAAATAGCCCTTGCCGTTTATTTCGATACGTTGGGATGGAAGTTTGTATGAACCGGAGTCAAACTGGGTCAACGCGTAGATTTTTTCCAGCGTCATTCGGTCTTTATTCCTGGTAGTGTCTGTTTTAAGGGCTTCAACAGTTTCAAGTGGCGAAAAGGTTTGTCCATCTGGAAAAATGACCTGATCTGTAGAATCGGCCTCAACAGTCACCGTGAATTTAATTTGATCTCCTATTTTGATAAAAGTGGTATCGACCTTTGAATCGACTTTTGGTGTTGATTGAGAAAACCCGCGAAAAAAGGAAAAGAAAAATAGGCATAGGACTGCGCTTCGTAAGATGTACGACCTAAAATTCTTCATTATTAATTCTTCATTCTTCATTAAAATCAACCTCTTCGCTTAAAATAACCCAATAACTTCTTCACATAGCTCTCATCAACACGACAACTCAAGGTTCCACAGCCCGATTTGGTAAATACTTCCCTAAAATAATTGACCCGATCCAAATTATATTGTCCATACGCCATTCTCACACTTCTGGATTGTGTATTTACAAGTCTGATGTCGCCACTCTCGGCATCCTGCATTTGAACCATTCCCAAGTTCGGGATTGTTTCCTCTTTTTCATCATAAACCCGTATACCTGTTACATCATGTTTGTTTCCCGCAATTTTCAAGGTTTTTTCATAATCCTCGGCAATAAAATCGGACAGGACAAAAACAATTGCCTTTTTCTTCATTACACTGCTCAAAAACTTTAAAGCTTCACCAATATCTGTCCTATTACTTTTGGGCTTAAATTCCAATAACTCCCTGATGATCCGCAACACATGGCTTTTACCCTTTTTAGGAGGTATAAAGAGTTCTACTTCATCAGAAAATAAAATAAGGCCTGCCTTGTCATTATTTTGAAGTGCCGAAAAGGCCAAGGTGGCCGATATTTCGGTAATTATTTCTTTCTTGAATTGATTGGTAGTGCCGAATAATTCGGAGCCACTAATGTCAACCATCAACATCATGGTCAACTCACGCTCTTCCTCAAATACCTTGACAAAAGGTTCGTTATACCGGGCGGTTACGTTCCAATCAATACTTCGTACATCATCTCCAAATTGATATTGCCTCACTTCGCTGAAAGTCATACCGCGCCCTTTAAAAGTAGAGTGGTATTCTCCACCAAAAATATGATCGGAAAGACGGCGTGTCTTGATCTCGATCTTTCTTACTTTTTTAAGTAACTCTTTGGTATCCATCTTTTTAGTAAACTGTGTTCAGTGTTTCGTAATCAGTTCCACTTGGTTGCATTTCAATGCCCGCTTTTCACTGTTTACCGCCTACTGTTTTTAAGGTACTTCTACCTCGTTTACAATTTTATTGATGATTTCTTCAGAAGTAATATTTTCGGCCTCGGCCTCATACGTAATTCCAATTCTATGACGAAGCACGTCGTGCACAACGGCGCGAACATCTTCTGGAACCACATAGCCCCTACGCTTTATGAATGCATAGCATTTTGAGGCAATACCCAGATTGATACTTCCCCTTGGGGATGCCCCAAAACCAATAAGCGGCTTTAAACTTTCCAAGTTGTATTTTTCAGGATATCGAGTCGCAAAAACGAGGTCCAAAATATACTTCTCGATTTTTTCATCCATATAAACTTCTCGAACCGATTTTTGGGCACTTAGTATTTGTTTTACGTTAACAACAGGTTTGATGGTTTCATAGGAATCCAAAAGATTTTGGCGCATGATCATCTGCTCCTCGTTCATTTTTGGATAATCGATTACGGTTTTGAGCATAAACCGATCCACCTGTGCTTCTGGCAGCGGATAAGTTCCTTCCTGTTCTACTGGGTTTTGGGTGGCCATTACCAAAAATGGCTTGTCCAATATAAATGTTTGATCCCCAATAGTTACCTGTTTCTCTTGCATAGCCTCCAGCAAAGCTGATTGTACTTTTGCCGGCGCCCTATTGATTTCATCTGCCAATACAAAGTTTGCGAAAATAGGCCCCTTTTTAATTGAGAAGTCATTGAGCTTCATATTATAGATCATGGTACCTACAACATCTGCCGGTAAAAGGTCGGGGGTAAACTGAATTCTGCTAAAACTTCCATTTATTGCTTTGGATAAAGTATTAATGGCCAAAGTTTTGGCGAGACCTGGAACACCCTCCAACAGAATATGGCCCTGACCCAAAAGACCGATCAGCAATCGCTCCACCATGTGCTTCTGACCAACGATCACTTTGTTCATTTCCAACATTAAAAGGTCTATGAAAGCACTTTCCTGTGCAATTTTCTCATTCACCGCACTGATGTCAACTGTGTTATTTTCTTGCATTATTCATTTAAATTTTATGCTGTGGGTTGGTTAAAACTCAAACAGGGGTGCAAATTGAAAATTTAATCATTGTAGTGCTGTTAACAATTGGTTAAAAATAGGAGAAACACCCCTATTTTTATGAAGTTTTTAAGGGATTTCTTTTTAATTTCACGCTCCTATGGGAAACTTCACTTCTTTTTCGAAAATTATTGCCGGAACTATGACTTGGGGAAGTTGGGGTAAACAGCTAACCGAAACCGAAATGTCGGCTTTAATGCACCACTGTTTGGATCATGGCATTACCACTTTTGACCATGCCGACATTTATGGGGGATATACGAACGAAGCCGATTTTGGAAACGCCTATGCAGCTAGTGGAATTGACAGGGAGAAAGTTCAATTCATAACCAAATGTGGTATTCAATATGTCTGTCCTGCTAGGATCAATAAAATTAAGCATTACGATTATTCCAGCGAATATATTGTTTGGTCCGCCGAGCAGTCGCTCAAAAACCTAAAAACGGATTATATTGATCTTTTTCTTCTACATAGGCCGAGCCCTTTGATGGATCCCGATGAAATAGCGGAAGCAATTTCCCAATTAAAGAAACAGGGAAAAATTATCGAGTTCGGGGTATCAAATTTCACTCCTTTGCAGATTGCAATGATTGAAACGGCAATACAGATCAAGGCAAATCAAGTAGAATTTTCATTAACGTCCGATGCTGTCATGTACAATGGTACTCTCGACGATATAGTAGCTTCCAAAAGACTTGGAATGTCATGGAGCCCTTTGGGAGCTTATTTTAGGGAGGAAAATGAAAGGATCCTTCGAATAAGGACAATTATGGAATCCTTGACCGATAAATATTCGGCTACTTCGGATCAATTGTTATTGGCCTGGACATTAAAACACCCCTCAAAAATTCATCCTGTAGTAGGGACTACGAACAAGTCCAGATTGGTGGATTCAATGCGGGCGACAAAAATTGAATTGGAATTGGAGGATTGGTTTATGCTTTTAGGGGCTAGCCAAGGTCATAAAGTGCCATAATTTGTAATTTGGATATTGAGAATAGAATGAAAAAGATAGCTTTAATTACCGGCGCAACAAGTGGAATAGGGAGGTCAACAGCACATATTTTTGCTGAAAACGGAATAAATTTAATTTTATGTGGTCGCCGAAAAGAACGGTTGGAAGATCTACAAAATGACCTGGCCAAGAAAGTTGAGGTTTGCACCCTAAATTTTGATGTGAGGGATCGTGAGGCGGTATTTACTTCAATTAATTCCATTCCACATAAATTTCGAAATATTGATATTCTAATCAACAATGCAGGCAACGCACATGGGTTGGACCCCGTTCAGGAGGGGAATCTTGACGATTGGGATGCTATGTTAGATATAAATGTAAAAGGATTGCTTTATGTGTCAAAAGCAATAATACCCGGTATGGTTGAGCGAATGTCGGGTCATATCATAAATATTGGTTCCATTGCGGGTAAAGAAGTATATCCTAAAGGAAATGTCTATTGTGCAAGCAAATACGCAGTGGACGCCCTAAATCAGGGAATGCGAATAGATTTGAATGCGTACGGAATTCGTGTCGGGGCCATAAACCCAGGTGCCGTGGAAACGGAATTCAGCAATGTTCGCTTTAAGGGAGACAACCAACGTGCAGATAACGTATACAAGGGTTTTGAACCGTTAAAAGCAGCCGATATTTCGGATATTATCTATTTTGTCGTAACCAGGCCCTATCATGTAAATATTGCCGATTTATTGGTATTGCCAACGGCACAAGCCTCGGCCACTGTGGTCAAGAAAGAATTATGATCAATAAACGTCTTCTCGTAAAAAATCTTCTCGCCCATAATGATGAGAACAGTTTTTATGACAAGAAGCGTTTCATTGATATTGGTCAAAAAGAAGGGAAGGCGAAATTTTTGAAGCACGTTTGTGCGCTTGCGAATAGCAATCCAAACAATAATTCCTTCATCGTAATTGGGGTTGAGGACGAGGATAATAAGATTGTTGGGGTAGACTTCTTTGACGATAGCAAAATTCAGAATCTAGTGAACGCCTATCTTGACAATCCTCCATTAATTTCATACGAAAATATACCTTTTCCGCATCTTCCAGAGGGGAAAGTGGTGGGTTTGGTGACGATAAAATCAAATGGTAAAGTATGTACTTTAAGACGAAATATTTGGAAATACTATGGGGGTTCGGTGTTTTTTAGAGAGGGGAGCATAAGTATGCCGAAAGCCTATAATATTGAATTAAAGGATATTAACTCGGAAGTTGTGGCCACCATTGAGCAACACGCAAAGAATAATATTGAACTTACCTTGGGCGGGGTTATCGATTTCATAAATAACAGACATCGCGATTTGGAAAGTAGCTACAAAGTGTTCAAGGAACAATTCGTGGTTTGTTGGGCCGGAACGCGGAAAAAGGTAAATGGAGAAACCTATTTTTCGAGAGTGGATATTGAATTGATCAATGAACAAGTGAAACTATTTTACTCTACGTTAGATGAGATCACCATAAGTTATGACGAAAATTCTTTTACCACCAAAGAATATGTACAGCTGGGATTGGGGAAGAAGCAAGAATATTATCCCTTGGAAAAAGTGGTCTTAAGGTTCGAGGAAAATGGAACTTATCAAATACATAGCGACCTTATTTTTGACCCACCCCAGTTCGATAAGAAAACCTTGCACCACATCTTCAATACCAACAATGCCCTACTAAAAAAATTAGAGAAGAAAATAAATCTTAAACCATCTGAAGTCAATGATTTGAAACACCTGCCCGATACTTATTTGATAAGTTATTTGAACGGGTTCGAAGAAGCCAAAGATCAGATGGAAGCGGCAAGGCCGCTTATTAAAGAATACAACGAGAAAGTGTATAGCTCCTTAAAAGAATCATTACGGATTTTAAGAAAAGTTAGGTATAGCTAGTTTTTAAAAACTTGAGCATGGGTCGGTAATGAAGGAATTGCGCCATACCCCATGGTGGTAAATGCTCCTGCGACATTTGCTTTTTCAACCATTTTCACCAAAACATCGGTTTTCTTTAAAATTTCAAATGGATTTTCCAATGTAGAAATTTGTTGTAACAAACATCCAATAAATGCATCACCTGCACCTGTGGTATCGAGCGGTTTCACGACTATGCTTGGAATGACCTGCTTGGTTTTTGGGGTACTAAGCAATGTGCCTTCTCCGCCCAGTGTGATTGTAATAATTGGTGTTCCCAGATCATGGAGAAAATCACAACATTCATGTAAATCTTTTTTTCCCGAGAGTAGCTGGGCCTCTTCCGAGCTGAATTTGCATAAATGTGATTTTTTAATAAAGGGTTTGCACTTTTTAATGAAGGTTGTCTCCCTGCCTCTCCATAGGTCGCTTCTAAAATTGGGATCAAAGCTGATGAAGGACTTTAGTTTGCGAGCGTCGCTAAAGTAATTTTCGTAAGCTTTTTCCAGATTACCACCAAGAAATGAAGTAGCAGCACCCAAATGGACCATATTCCCTTTGAAGCCATTTTTTACTTTGGTCTCATGCTTTAATTTTTTATCGGCACCTCTACTGAAAACAAAATCGCGCTCACCATCCTCTGCCAATGAGACGAAAGCCAAGGTCGTAAACGTTCCTGACCTTTGACAAAATGAAATGTCCACTCCATTTGCTTTCAGCACTTCTAATAAATAATTTCCGAAAGGATCTTTGCCTACCGCACCTATAAAGGAACTTTTTCCTCCCAATTTGGCAATTGCACATGCCACATTGGCTGGGGCGCCCCCAGCTTTTTTGGTAAACTCATACGATTTTGATAGGTCTTTTCCCTGTTTTTCCGCAACGAAGTCTATTAATAGTTCCCCGATACAATACACTGTTTTCATTTGGTCCTTGCTTAGGTCTCTAATGTAGTTACAATATTAGTGCGAGCCAAAATATTGTATAAACCACAGTTTTAAACAATTAACTATTGCTTAATTACAATGAAAGACAATCACTTTGACCTCATTAAAGAAATCCCTACCTTTTTAAAAAATTTTTAAAGCAACTAGAATGGATATTTTCAACGAGATAAAAAACAAACTAAGTCAAGAATTCATTGATATAATTGAATGGCTTGATACTACTAATGATACCATTGTCCATAGATTTGAACGCTATCAAAATGAGATAAAGAACAATGCAAAACTCGTAGTTAGGGAAGGTCAAACCGCCGTGTTTGTAAACGAAGGTCAATTGGCCGATGTTTTTAAGCCTGGCACATACACATTAAACACTCAAAACCTTCCAATTTTAACAACCCTTAAAGGGTGGAAATACGGTTTTAATAGCCCGTTCAAGGCCGAGGTATATTTTGTGAACAGTCGATTGTTCATTGATGAAAAATGGGGGACGAAAAATCCTTTTATGCTAAGTGACAGTCGTTTTGGACTTGTAGAGATACGGGCATTCGGAACGTATAGTTTCAGAATCAATGACCCAGGGAAATTTGTAGTCAACGTGGTAGGTACCGATGGTAATTTTACAAATTACGAGGTTAACGAACATTTGAAAAGTTTGATCGTAACCCGATTTACGGACACAATTGGAAAAGCAAACCTTCCTATTGAACTATATGCCGCCAATACTTCTGAACTTTCAGAAACTTGTCAAGAGGTAATGCAACCTGAATTTGGTAGGGTAGGCATTGAATTGGAAAAATTCTATATTGAAAATGTCTCTATGCCCGAAGAACTCAAAAAAGAGATTTTCGAGTATAGCCGTTTGGACAAATTGGATATGGGCAAACTAACTCAATTTAAGACTGCCAAAGCTATTGAAGAAGCCGCAAAGAATGAAGGTGGTACCGCAGGTGCCGGCATGGGTATGGGCATGGGATTTGTGTTGGCGCAGCAAATGGGCGGTATGATGAACCCTCAGTCTGGCCAGTCGCAACAGGGAACGACCGCACCACCGCCAATTCCGGTCCAAACAATGTACCATTATGCAGTGAACGATCAGCAAATGGGTCCTGTAACCATTGATAAACTTAAGGAACTGTTCGCCAGTAGGACCATTAATAAAGATTCCCTAATTTGGAAACAAGGCATGCAGAATTGGATTTCGCTAAAGGATATTGATGAGCTTAAATCTTTTTTGGGGAGTAACACTCCGCCGCCATTACCGACCAAATAACCAAGTATTTTTTTATTATGGACTAATGGGACAATGTATTCCTCGACTATTTAAAGAATGGACAAAACATTCAAATTTGCGAATTGATTTGAAAAATAGTTTGTTTGAGCAATCCATGTATTTGCTTCAAGACTAATATTTTTTATGCAAGAGACCCAAAATTCAGAACATAAGAAATCGTGCCCAAATTGTGGAGCCGAAATGAATTTTAAGCCTGGATCGCATCAAATGGCATGTGAATATTGTGGTTATGAGGAGTTCATTGAAAAAGCCAAATCTAGTTTTGAAGAGCTGGAACTTCAGCATTATTTAAAAGTGGTTGGTGAAAATGCCTTTACGGAAACCATAGACGTTTTGCATTGCAAAAATTGTGGTGCCAATCAGTATGTAGGGGAGAATTTCAAATCCTTGGAATGCATTTATTGTGGGGAACCTCTTATAAAAGAAGACATTGAGAAGGAAGGTTGGATTGTTCCGGGTGCTCTAGTGCCATTTCAGCTAGACACAAAAAAGGCCGGTACCATATTCAAGAGTTGGGTAAATGCCATTTGGTTTGCTCCGGACAATCTGAAAAAAGCTGCATTGGATGCCGAAGGCATGCACGGACTTTACGTTCCTTATTGGACCTTCGATTCTAATTTGTGGGCCTCCTACCAAGGAGAACGTGGTGATTACTATTATGAAAACCAAACCTTTAGAACTAAAAACGGGGTAGAGACCCGTCAGGTAAGAAAAACACGTTGGTCTTTTGCATCGGGTTCGGTAAATGGTTTTGTAGATGATATTTTAATAAATGCCTCGCAAAAAAAAAGCAGGGAAATACCGGCCAAAATCGCCTTTTGGAACATGAAGGAATTGGTGCCTTTCAATTCAAAATACCTTTCAGGATTTGTGACCGAGAAGTACACTATTTCCTTAAAAGAAGGGCATCATGAATCATTTCAAAAAGCCAAGGAAATTGCCTATAACTGGATTCGTCAGGATATTGGCGGAGATACACAAAGAATCCATCAAAGCGATATTAAATTAACCAATGAAACCTTCAAACACATTTTACTTCCTGTTTACATAAGTTCTTATCGTTATACCGGAAAGGAATATAATTTTTACATCAACGGACAGACTGGGGCATTAAGTGGGACAAGACCTTATTCTTTCTGGAAAATTTTCTTTTTGGTGCTTTTTGTTCTTGTAGTCATCACGGTTATTTCGATTTTTGCCAAATGATGAGAACATTGGTCATTGGCGATATTCATTCGGGCCTAAAGGCTTTAAAACAGGTTTTTGAAAGGGCAAAAGTTACCCCAAGGGACAGACTGATCTTTTTAGGGGATTATGTAGACGGGTGGAGTGAAGCAGTAGAAACTGTGAATTTCCTGATTGAACTTGACGAGACCCATAATTGTATTTTTTTGAGGGGAAACCATGACGAACTCTGCCGAGAATGGCTAGTTGACGACCAATGCAATGATATGTGGCTTAATCACGGGGGCCAATCAACTATTGATTCCTATAAAAAAACAGATGACATAATAAAGGATATTCACATCATGTTCTTTGAAAATTTATCCAATTATCATCTTGATTCCAGAAATAGGCTGTTTTTGCACGCGGGTTTTACGAACCTTAAGGGTGTAGAACATGAGTATTTCCAAAAAACTTTTTATTGGGACCGTACTCTTTGGGAGCTTGCACTTTCATTAAATAAAAAAATGTCCATACGAAACCCTTTTTATCCCAAACGATTATTGAACTATTACGAGATTTACATAGGGCATACCCCTGTAACTCGAATCGGGAAAACAACACCTCAAAAAGCGGCCAATGTTTGGAATGTGGATACTGGTGCTGCCTTCAAAGGACCACTTTCCATTATCGATGTTGATACAAAACAAGTTTGGCAAAGTGATCCTGTACAATTATTGTACCCTGGCGAAAACGGAAGAAATTAAAAATCTGATAGGTTTTGAATGGATTTCGTTATATTATTGACGAACTTTGTAAAAAAATGGAGATGCCAGAAAAAAATATACGGTTGGAGGTGATGCAGGCGATTGAACCTCAGGTGGAGGGATTTATGAAAGATTTCCTAATCCCTGTAGAGGAGATTTGGCAGCCAACCGACTTTTTGCCAAATTCTGAAAATGACAGTTTCCTGGATGAGGTAAATACATTAAGGGGAGAGGCCAAGGAGTTAGGATATGATTTTTGGGTAACAATGGTTGCCGACACAATTACCGAAGAGGCATTGCCAACGTATGAGTCATGGCTCATGGACGTTGAAGGTATTGATCAGCACAGTGGCAAACAGAATGGCTGGTCAAAATGGGTAAGAGCCTGGACAGGGGAAGAAAATAGACATGGAGATGTTTTGAATAAATACCTTTATCTTTCTGGAAGGGTAAATATGCGCGAAATAGAAATGACCACCCAGCATTTAATATCGGATGGTTTTGATATTGGAACGGATCGGGATCCCTATAAAAATTTTGTATACACGTCCTTTCAGGAGTTGGCCACTAATATTTCCCACAAAAGGGTAGGTCAAATGGCAAAGAAAAAAGGGAATGCCCTTTTGGCCAAGATGTGCACAATCATTGCAGGTGATGAGATGCGCCATCATTTGGCATATCGCGAATTTGTAAAGACTATTTTCGGCGAGGATCCTTCGGGGATGATGTTGGCCTTTGCTGATATGATGAAAAAGAAAATCGTGATGCCAGCCCATTTTCTTAGGGAATCGGGGGAACCATAGGAACGGCTTTTGAGAACTTTTCAAATTGCGCACAACGTTTAGGGGTCTATACCGCACAGGATTATGTTGATATATTGAAAAAGCTGAACGCCTATTGGGAATTGGATACCACGCGAAGCCTTTCAGACGAGGCTGAAAAGGCAAGGGATTATTTAATAAAACTTCCAGACAGGCTTGAGCGCATTGCAGAACGCATGAAATTTCCTCAGGATCAGTATCGTTTTAAATGGGTTGAGGCCAACGGAATGGTATAGGGGTAACTAGCAAAAAAAAATCCGGTTCAGAATTGAACCGGATTTTTTGTTTATATATTGTGTGCTAAAGCTTGCCATGTTTGTGTTGGTCTTGCCATTTTGCCAATTCTTTCCATTTACCTTCATAGCACATTTTGGCTTGTAATGGCCAAGATGCGGGATCATGAATTTTGTAACGATCTCCACCACCGTCAAGTACCTTCTGGCATTCTGCAACGGAAGATTCCGATAATGCCTTCCAGGTTTTAATACCAGCGGTTTTGAACATTCCTTCAATTTTTGGACCAATACCCTCAACGATTTTCAAATCGTCTTGTTTTATGGCCTTTCCCATGGCCATTTTAGCTGCTGCACCATCAAAAGGTAAAGATGCGGTTGCGGTACTTGCGGCAAAAGAAGCCGCGGATGCTGCTGTTTTTACCGACAATTTGCCGTTGCAGGCATCAAGATCTGCTTGTAGTTTGGTGTTTTTGTCCCGAAGAACCTTTAAGTCGGTAGAATTATCAATGGTTGCGGCATTTCCTTTACCGAGTAGATACCCCAAGTATCCACATATAGCGCCAACAAGTAGCGGAATCAACCAACACCAGATGTTCATATTTTCAAAATCCATATTCTAAAATTTTAATAGTTAATGATTAGTTTAATGTTACGACGGTTCTTCTGTTTTTAGCTTTTCCTTCTTCTGTGGCGTTGTTTTCCAATGGTTGCGTTTGGCCTTTTGATGAAGCTCTGATTTTAGCCTCTGAGATACCATTTTGAATCAGATATGCCTTTACAAAATCAGCTCTCTCCTGTCCAAGTATCATATTGCTTGATGCTTCTCCGGCCTTATCTGTATGACCTACAACATTACAGAATGCGCCATCTACCTTATCTAAGTATCGAGAAATATCGGCAACTTTTTGGCGCTGTTCGGCACTAAGTTCAATAGACGCTTTTGCAGTGTCGAAATAGAGAACCAATGGATTTGCCTTGATTTTGTCATATAGAGCCTTTAACTCGTCTGCGGCTGCCGCAGATTCACCGGTAAGACTATAAGCAATCGGGCCTAGATAGACATCACCCTTAGGAACCATTTCATTTATAAGTTTGCCCATTGTGTTGATTTGGGAAGATAGTATTCCATTTTCGACCAAATGATTTTTGACCGCATTCGCCCTGGCCAATCCAAGATTCGGAAAAGCTGTTGAATTTTCCTCATTGCTTTTATAAAAGCCCGTAATATTTATGACCTTACCGGAATTGTCATTCAAAAAGCTTGCGAGACCCCCAATACAATCTGTAACTGACTTTGCCAATGGCATTAAAATGGCCGAAGATGAAACGTTAAAATTGTAATTGTCATTTACATCACAGGCATAATCACCATCAGAAAAGGAGAAAGGATATGATGTTGGGGTAGGTGCTGCCAGGATGACCGCTTCTTTGATAGGTTCTTCTTTTACCACTTTGCCGCAACTACTGCAGAGTGTAATGTAAAAGTAGGTACCCGCGAGAATGGTGATAATAATCCCAAGCAGGTTCGTTGTTGTTTTTGTCATAGTCAATACTTTTAGTGTTGTGCCTAGCAATGTATTAAAAAAATCTTAAAAATTGTTAAGTATTGACTTACAAATAAACAAAACATAATAAGAACTTGCCTAGCTGTTAAGCAGTTACGGTAATGTTTGGAAAGACATTGAACGGTGTTCACGTAGCCATTTGGGAAGCTTGGCTGTCCAAGTTTGATAAAGGACGCTGGTTTTTTAAGCGTACTTGCCAGTTGATGTAGTTAAATCATTGACCATTTATACACAAAACAGATTAAATCATACAATATTCTGGGCTTGCCATACATAAGTATTTTAATGCGAGGGAATTAAGATCTACTTTTAAATTGAAAATGAACCGAGAACCAGAATTCAATGAAAACCAAAATAAAAAAACTAGTGACCTTTTGTTGCATGGTCGTTGTGCTGGGTATTCAGGCTTTGTTAAGTGGAAGTTGGACGATCAGCGAATCGGACAACCTGCCTCAAAGATCGAAGATTTAGGTGCAAAAAAATAGGTATGAGGGTTCCTATGTTTTTGCACTGAATATTTGAGTTAGTTAGTGTTAACAAATCCGCTGTAATTTCATTCTTACCGATCGGGGGAACGGGTAGGAGCTGTGATATAGCGGATTTCTTATTTCTATAAATCAAACTTGATTCCCTGTGCCAAGGGTAGTTCCGTTGTATAATTTATGGTGTTCGTCTGTCGTCTCATATACACCTTCCAAGCATCTGATCCGCTTTCCCTTCCGCCACCAGTTTCCTTTTCGCCTCCAAAAGCACCCCCAATTTCAGCACCTGAAGTACCAATATTGACATTCGCAATTCCGCAATCGCTTCCCGCAAAAGAAAGAAATTTTTCGGCTTCCCGCAGGTTGTTGGTCATTATGGCCGACGAAAGTCCTTGTACAACCCCGTTTTGAATTTGGATCGCGTTATCCACCTCTCCCGAATATTTTAAGAGATACAGCACAGGGGCAAAAGTTTCATGTTGTACGATCTCGAATTGTGGCTTCGCTTCGGCAATGGCAGGTTTAACGTAACATCCGCTTTCGTAGCCCGTTCCGGCCAGAATGCCACCTTCAACAATCAATTTGCCACCTTCCTGCACAACTTTTGTCAGTGCATGCTCATACAAGGCCACCGCATCGGTATCGATTAAGGGCCCTACATGATTTTTTTCATCTAGGGGATTACCTATCCTTAATTGTTTATAGGCATCTACCAGTGCATTTTTCAACTTATCATAAATGGATTCATGAACGATCAATCTTCTTGTTGAAGTACATCGTTGGCCAGCCGTTCCCACTGCCCCAAAAACGGCCCCTATAACGGTCATTTTAATGTCTGCATCGGGAGTTACGATAATGGCATTATTGCCTCCAAGTTCAAGAAGTGATTTTCCCAATCTCTTGGCAACTGCTTGCGCTACAATTTTTCCCATTCGTATGGAGCCTGTTGCAGAAACCAGTGGAATACGACTGTCATGGGTCATCATTTCCCCCACTTTATAATCTCCATTTACCAAACATGAGATTCCCTCGGGAAGACCATTTGCTTTGAAGACTTCGGCGGCAATATTTTGGCAAGCTACTCCACACAAAGGAGTTTTTTCCGATGGTTTCCAAACACATACATCCCCACATATCCAAGCAAGTGCGGTATTCCATGCCCAGACGGCAACTGGAAAGTTAAAAGCCGATATAATGCCGACTATGCCAAGTGGATGATATTGCTCGTACATTCTGTGCCCGGGTCTCTCGGAGTGCATGGTCAGTCCATGAAGCTGGCGCGAAAGCCCTACGGCGAAATCGCAGATGTCAATCATTTCTTGAACCTCACCAAGGCCTTCTTGATAACTTTTGCCCATTTCATAGGAAACCAATTTTCCAAGCGGTTCTTTGAGGTGCCTTAACTTCTCCCCAAATTGACGCACAATTTCCCCACGTTGAGGTGCCGGTCTTTCACGCCATACTAGAAAGGCCTGAGTCGCCGTGGTCATCACTTTTTCGTAATCGGACGGTGATGTACCTCTAACCTTGGCAATTAAGGCCCCATCTACTGGAGAATATGATGCAAGAAGGTCACCACTTGAGAAAGAATTTGAACCCGTTGAAGTACCTTCATTTATATCTTTTATCCCAAGTGCTATCAAAGCATCCTTTAGACCAAATTCTGAAGCAATTTTAGACATTTTATAACTATTTGATGATTTTTTGTTGGAATTATGACAAAGATACTTTTTTCCAATTCACGAATGGAAACATATGTAGACATAAAAGAGGAATTTATTTCAACAATCTTGAGATCGTTACATGCTACTTTGGGTCGCAATCCACCAATCATTACCTGCAAAATCTTTGAACGCTCCTCTTTTATCTGTGTCGCCTTCTTTCTTCATAGGTTTTTGAATAGCTTCGCAGCCTAGTTCCAATGCTTTTTTAAAAACTGCATCCACATTGGGAACATACAGATGTATCATCTGATGATTTGGACCGAATTCATTTGTAGTGCTACCCATCATTATAACAGTATCATCAATTTTTAACTCCATGTGCATTATTGAACCATCGGTTCTTAAATATTTTCTCAACTCCGTTACGCTGAAAACCTGTTTTAAGAGATCAATCCATTCTTCAGCTTTTTCTACCAAAAAATAGGGAGAAAGGGAATTATATCCTGTGGGTTTATAATTTAAACTCATCTATTCAAAGTCCTTTAATTAATCAAAAAAAGAAGTAAAATTGCTACTAAGGCAGGCAATGCCTGTACAAAGAATATTTTGCGGTCGGCGGTGAGTGCCCCATATATGCCGGCAACCGAAATGCATGCTAAAAAGAACAAGCCTATATTCATTTTCCATTCCAAATTATCAATGAAAAAGGTCCATATTAAACCAGCAGCAAGAAACCCATTATACAAACCCTGATTGGCCGCCATCGGTTTGGTGGGTTCGAACATTTCAGGAGGAAATTTTTTGAAAATCTTTTTCCCTTTAGTGGTCCATGCGAACATTTCAAACCAGAGAAAATACAAATGAAGTATGGCTACTAGACCTATAAGAATATTGACAATCATAAGCATGGCTAGTCTTTTGCAATAAAACGTTCATCAACTGGCATCACGGTACCACAATTATCACAAGTCCTTAGTTCTTTGGAACCGTAAAAGTGCTTAAAATGCCCTAGAAAATCTTTTTCAATATCGTTTAAGGTAAAATAGGCCTCGTATAGCTTATGATTACAGTTGTCGCAGAACCAAAGTAGCCCATCATCCACATTCATATCAGCTCTTTTCCGCTCTATAACCAAACCGATGCTTCCTTCATGTCTGACCGGAGAGTGAGGAATTTTGGCAGGATGTAAATACATGTCTCCCGGACCTAATTTAAAGGTCTTTTTATGGCCATTTTCCTGAATATGAACTTCAATGTTACCTTCCAATTGATAAAAAAGCTCTTCAGTTTCATTATAGTGATAATCTTTTCGGGCATTCGGTCCGGCTACGACCATAACAATATAGTCACCGGCATCCTTGTATAAGTTTTTATTTCCAACGGGTGGTTTGAGGGCGTCTCGGTTTTCCTGGACCCACTTCGTAAGATTAAAGGGAGGTTTTATTGACATGTTCTTTCGTTAAAAAATAAGGGTTGATCGTACCAGAAATGAACGATCAACTGATTTTATCAAATTTAATAAAAGTAATTGGCTTAAATTACCCTATTTGAAGAACAATTGGGTATAATAGAAAGTTCCGTGTGTATCCTTTTTCACACTCACCGCTGTATGGGTGAAATCTCCTTCCATAGTTTTTTTGTGAGCGGAACTATTTAACCACCCTTTAAAAGCTTCATTTGCGGAGGTATAATCCTTTGCCACATTTTCAGCTACAGATTCAGCATTGACCTCGGTGGAGATGCCCGAAGCCCTGGAGGTAAAGTTATCATGGTTTAATACACCCTTGGCAACCATATAATCGGTATGCTTGTTGGCATATTCATAAGCCACGGCACTGAACTGCAAAGTTGAATAGCCCAAGGAGGCCCTGTAATCATTTACCACCATCAAAAGATCATGCTCAATGGCAAGGTCATTTTGAACTTCAGGTATTTCGGCTTCAACGATTGATTCTTTACTACAAGACACAATCACCAATGCAAAACATACCAAAATGGTATATCTCAAAATCATTTTCATACAATGCTCTAAATTGTAAGTAGGTGTACCTTGCAAGTAGGTTGTGGAGATTGAGGTTCTCTTAAAAATTGTTGAAAGGGGATTTTCAACTATGTAATGATAGTATATTTTTTATAGAACTTGAAAAATATGCTGTTTTTTCGACAAACGACATCATACTTTAAGAAATCGTGCAGTAGGATGCAGATTATAATTCTATATCCAATAAAATCTGAAAGTATGAGGTAGTGATGTAATTTTGAATCATTCTTTCCGCAGATACCATACCTTTTTTGAAAGAACTGCGTTATTTTTATGAAAATTTATTTGTATGCGAATCACCTGGTTTTTCTGTTCGTTCATTGCCTTTTATTTCTTTATGGGTTGTACGTCAAAAAATGATATCCCAACAGAAAAATTCAATAATTTAAACGATTACCAAGATTATATTTCAGAGGTTTCCCACGGCATAATTTCTGCAAGATCCGATGTCCGCGTTATTCTGAACCAGCCGATATCAACATGGAAGAAAGGAGATGAGTTAAGAAGTAATCTTTTGAGGGTTTCTCCCAATGTCAAAGGAAAGGTGGTAGTATTGGACGAGAGAACCATTGCCTTTGTTCCTGAAAAAAGTTTCAGTCCCAATACCGAATATACCTTTACACTTGAATTGGGGGAAATAATTACCACGGTTCCTGAAAAATTAAACAGGTTGACTTTTGGTATAAAAACGTTGGAGCAGCAGTTTAACATATATACCAATGCGCTCCAATCCTATTCAAAGGAATGGCAATATTTAAATGGTACATTAAGATCCTCCGACATACTTGATCTGGAAGATGCCAAACAGTTAGTTTCCGTGAGGCAAAAAGGTAAATTAGTTTCATTGAAATTTGATCAAGGAACCAAATTGGGCAATCTGTTTTCTTTTAAGATTGACAGCATTCGTCGTTATGAAAATGATTCTGATTTAGAGATAGCCTGGGATGGAGCAAAATTGCAGATTCAGGGTTCTGGCCAAAATTTGATCAAGATTCCGGGGAAAAATAATTTTACCGTTTTGGAGGCAGTTGTTGAAGCAGGTGAAAATCCGGTTGTGCTTGTAAATTTTTCCGACCCCATTCAAAAAGGGCAAAATTTCAAAGGTCTTATAGTACTCGAAGGAGCTGAGAGCCCAAAATACACAGTTGACGGAAATACTTTGAAGATATACCCATCACAAGAATTGAAAGGATCGGTTAAATTGGAAGTATTTGAAGGTATCGCCAGTGTTGACGGATATAAATTAAAATCAAAGTTTGAGGAACGAATTGCCTTTGAACTGCTGAAACCTCAGGTAAGAATGTTGTCAAGTGGAAGCATTCTCCCATCCTCCAATAATTTGAAAATCAACTTTGAGACTGTCGGGCTTAAGGCCATTGACGTCGCTGTCTATAAAATTTATCAAGACAATATTCTGCAATTTTTGCAAGAAAACAATTTGGATGGCAGCGGTAACCTTAGATCTGTTGCCCGGCCTATTACAACGAAAAAAATAGTTTTAGATAACAACCTATCAAATTCGACTGCCAAATGGACGGCTCATGCATTAGATCTCAAGGCACTTATAACTCCGGAAGTAGGAGCTATTTATAGGGTTGAATTTGATTTCGGTCCAAATGAGAGTGCCTACTCATGCGAGTCCAATAATTTTGACCCTGAAGCTTCAACCAACGAAAATTTTGATGAAGCGGAAGAAAACAGTTCATGGGATGGTGTTGAGAATTATTACGATGACTATTATTACTATGACTATGATTGGAACGAACGGGAAAACCCCTGTGATAAATCGTATTATTATGATAAAAAGGTAGGCACTAATATATTGGCTTCAGACATTGGTGTAACCGTTAAAAAGGGCACCAATAACAGCTATTTTGTTGCCGTGAACGATATTTTGACAACGAACCCCATTCCAGGGGCCAAGGTTACATTTTTCAATTTTCAGCAACAACCCGTTGGGTCTATTGTAACTGATTCAGATGGGACTTCCGTTTATGACTCCGAGAAGTTGGCCTATTTTGCAATTGCCGAAAATAATGGACAGAAAACGTATATTAAGCTAAACGATGGAAACTCACTTTCCGTAAGTAAGTTCAATGTTTCGGGTGTTGAACTTCAAAAGGGACTAAAAGGATTCATTTTTGGCGAGCGCGGTGTTTGGAGGCCAGGAGACAACATTTTTCTTTCTTTTATCTTGAACGACAAGGCCAATGAATTGCCAGATAACCATCCGGTAAAACTTGAATTATTGGATCCTTACAACAAGGTCGTACACCGAGAGATAAAAACGTCTGGACTCAATAATTTTTATCGATTCGATCTAAAAACCGATGAGAATGCGCCTACGGGTAATTGGCTGGCCAAAATCTCCGTTGGAGGTGCCTCCTTTAACAAGACCATTAAAATAGAGACGATAAAACCGAATCGCTTAAAAATAAAGACCGACTTTGCTTCCGAAATTTTGGATGGTGATAAACCCATAGAGGGTTACGTACAAATTAATTGGTTGCACGGGGCCGTGGCAAAGAATTTAAAGGCTGACATTTCAGCAAAATTCAACCCACAGACTACAACTTTCAAAAATTATCCGGGCTATATTTTTGATGACCCCACATGTAATTTTTCAACAGAGGACCAAGTTGTTTTTAATGGTAAAATTAATGAGGAAGGGAAAGCCAATTTCACTATTAAACCCCAATTAAAAGGTCAGGCTCCTGGAATGCTCAATGCTGCATTCCTAACAAAGGTGTATGAAAATGGGGGTGATTTTAGTACCGATGTTTTTACCAAGACCTATTCGCCCTATGGCACTTACATTGGTTTGAACACCCCGAAAGGGGATAAGACCAGGGGAATGTTATTGACAGATACCCCTCATACTTTTGAGGTTGTTTCTGTGGATGAAAATGGAAATCCGAAATCGGTCAAGAATTTAAATATTACCGTTCATAAAGTTGAATGGCGTTGGTGGTGGGATACCTCTAATGACAACCTTTCCAATTTTAGTAGTAGCGAGTATCGTGAAAAGATTTTTGAAGAGACTATAAATACCGATTCAAAAGGAAAGGGTAGTTTCAAATTTGAATTGAAGTATCCGGATTGGGGACGCTATTTGGTGCGCGTAGAAGATCTCAACGGCGGCCATTCTACCGGGAAAACCATTTATATTGATTGGCCTGGTTGGGCGGGCAAATCTCGAAAGGGTGATCCTTCTGCGTCAACAATGCTGGTTTTTTCAACCGACAAGGAGAAGTACAATGTGGGCGAGAAGGCACTTGTAACTTTTCCAAGTTCCGAGAACGGCCGCGCTTTGGTAACTGTTGAGAATGGTACCGAAGTTCTAGAATCTTTATGGGTTGAAACCACTAAAGGTGAGACTAAGTTCCAATTCCCCATAAAAGACTTGTACACACCCAATGTTTATATTCATATTTCCCTGCTTCAGCCCCATGCTACAACGCTGAACGATAGTCCCATAAGGTTGTACGGTGTTGTGCCAATTTCGGTTGAAGATCCCGCTTCCAAGATTCAACCGGTAATTGAAATGCCACAAGTATTGCGTCCTGAAGAGACCATCACCCTAAAAGTAAGTGAAAAACAGGGCAAAGCCATGACCTATAGCATTGCTCTAGTGGATGACGGATTACTTGATTTGACTCGATTTAAAACCCCGGACCCGTGGGATACCTTCTATGCCCATGAGGCCCTTGGAGTAAAAACATGGGATGTATATGACGAAATTATTGGTGCCTTTGGAGGTAGAATAGATCAAGTTTTTGCAATTGGGGGTGACGGTGAACTGGCAGGGGCCAAAAACAAAAAAGCGAACCGTTTTGAACCTATGGTAATCTATTTAGGCCCGTTTGGTTTGAAGGACGGCGAAACCCAATCACACAAAATTAAGATTCCTAAATATATTGGTTCTGTACGTACAATGGTTGTCGCAGAGAATCCTGAAAAAGAAGCCTATGGCCTGGCCGAGAAGACGACTCCCGTTCGTAAACCTTTGATGGTTCTGGCTTCCTTACCAAGGAAGATAACCCCTGGGGAAAAGGTAACACTACCTGTTACGGTTTTTGCCATGGAAAATAAGGTCAAAAACGTTTCCATAAAATTAAGGCAAGATTCCTCATTTAAAATTGTAGGTGAGGCAACCCAAAATGTCACTTTTGAGAATCCTGATGAAAAAATGGTCTATTTTAATTTGGAAGTTGCCAATTTTAAGGGAATAGGAAAGGTTATGGTTGAAGCCTCGGGAGGAGGTGAAACGGCCTCTTTTGAAATACCAATTGATGTGGCCAACCCTAATCCACGGACTTCAGAAATAATTGATGTTGTTTTGAACGCAAATGGAAGCAAGACAATTGACTTGCAAACCTTTGGAATCGCTGGAAGTAACTCGGCTCAGGTTGAGTTCTCAACACTTCCTCCAATGAATTTTAGTGGGCGCATGCAATATTTGATACAGTATCCCCATGGATGTGTTGAACAGACTACTTCGGCGGCTTTTCCACAACTATATCTTACGGATATTTTTGATCTTGACGTAAATCAGAAGAGTAAGATTCAACAAAATATCGAAGGTGCTATTAAGGGCTTGGGTAGATTTCAGAATCCTAGTGGCGGATTCTCCTATTGGCAAGGTCAAAATAACTCCGATGATTGGGGAACGAGTTATGCCGGTCATTTTTTATTGGAGGCTGAAAAAAAGGGATATATTTTGCCTATCGGTTTCAAACCTGGATGGGTAAAATATCAGCAGAATACGGCCAAACAATGGCGCGCCGGAAATGCTTTTTCCGATTTGGCACAGGCCTATCGGCTGTACGTTTTGGCTCTTTCGGGAAATGCCGATGTGGCCAGTATGAACCGATTAAGGGAAACTAAAGAGGTTTCCAACGAGGCGAAATTTCGTTTGGCAGCGACCTATGGTTTAATTGGTCAAGCCAACGTGGCAAGTCAGATATTGAACGGCGCAAAGCTTGATTTTAACGACGGCAAGTACAATTATGAAACGTACGGCTCTTCAGTCAGGAACAGAGCTATGGCCCTGGAGACCTTTGTGCTTCTTAAAGACAAAATTAAGGCTCAGGAAATGGCTAAAAGTGTTGCGGGGGCCTTGAACGAAAAGCAGTGGATGAGTACCCAAAGTACCGCATATAGTCTTTTGGCAATGGCAAAGTTTGCTGAAATGGTGGGTGGAAAAGGTATCAAAGTAAGCATTTTAGTTAATGGAAAAACGGAGAGAATAAGTACCGGCAAAACATTGGCCAATAGGCAGATCGGTATTAAGAACGGAAGTAACAGTATTTCCCTAAAAAATGAGGAAGGGAATACCTTATACGTAAGTGTTGTGAACAACGGCATCCTGCCTGTTGGCGATGAGAAGGAAGTGCAGCGCAATCTGAAAGTCGCAATGGCTTTCAAAGGGAGGGATGGCACTGCTTTGGAAATTGCTGAAATGGGCCAAGGAACCGATTTTGTTGCCGAGGTCATTTTGACCAATACAACTTCCAATGAAATAAAAAATGTAGCATTGACCGAAATTTTCCCAAGTGGATGGGAAATTGTGAACACACGATTTACGGACTTTGGTGAATTCGCAGATAATGAGGTAACCCATACTGACCTAAGGGATGATCGGGCCAATTTCTATTTTGATATGAAAAAAAATGAGACCAAAACTTTTAGGGTGCTTTTGAACGCTTCCTATTTAGGGCGATATTATCTACCAGGAATTCAAGCGGAAGCAATGTATGACAAGGACTATATTGTAAGGACAAGAGGACAATGGGTACAAGTAACGCAATAAATATGGGAAAATTTAGGGAATTTTAGCTTTCCCTTGCCCATTGTATGGCACTTTCCAATGAGTCGAACCATTTAAGTTTGGTTCTAACAAATGCTTTTTCAATCATGGCGTTAAAATAACTGCGTTTCGTGTAGCTTACGATTCCGTAACCACGAATTTTATATTTTTTGAAGAATTTTATCCAGTCCGTTGGGATGACGGAATATTGGTTTACTCGATTACTTATATAAATAAGGTCCTGCGCTTTGGAACCATAAATACTTATGATTTCATCTACGATGGTTTTTCCAATACCTTCCCACGTAACGACTACATCATGGCGCAGCTCTCCTACAATGAACGTGTCATATAGGTATAGATCCCCAAAGTCATAATTTAATATGTGAAGGGCAGACCTATGAAAGGGAGTCTCTTTTAGACATTTCAAAATAGGGGAAATAAGTGTTCTGATGTAAAGGAGGCAACTATTTGCCGTAAGTAATTTTATAATCGATGAAAGACCTATTAATTACTTTGTAAAGCAAATTTTAAGAAGATTTTCACAACTCCAAAAATGAGATTTCAATTGGTTCTAAAGTAGCCTAAACAACAGGCTTACCAGGTTTTTTGGTTTGAATAAATGTATGGGACTCCGATTAGAGAGATTCTTTATTATCCTTCGCAGGATCTTCCTTCAAAACTTTACTGAATACCAAAGCCCCAATATCTTTTATGGGGTTATAAAGTACTGATTTTTGCACCGTTTCATTTTTGATCATACCCACCGAAGAATTGGTACGGTCAAAAAATACCAAAATTGCACCTAAAATAACGGCTACTTTGAGGACCCCAAAAATAGCTCCTGCAAGTTTGTTAAGGATTCCGAGCATGGCAAAGTCTGCAATTTTTGTCAAAAATCTTCCGGCGAGGTGAACAACAATTACGATGATAATGAATGTGATGGCGAAGGCGGCTATGTTGATATATCGCTCGTTCCACTCCATATTTTTCGACATAAAGTCTCCTGCATAATATGAAAAATGAATGGCACCATAAATCCCCGCAATCAGGGCGATTATGGAGGCAATTTCAACAAGTAGGCCATTCTTAAGGCCTTTCCAAAGACCCCAAATCAATAACAACCCTATTATTATATCCAAGAAATTCATGCAGCTCTGTTTCAACAAATATAGAACTTTGATTTGTACCTTTGATTTTTGTTTGGTGTTGAAACTTAATAATCAAATCCACTTTTCGAAGTAAGGAAATTATGGCAATGGGTGATGACCTATAAAATTCAAAGAACATGTCTAGAGACATAATACTTAAAGAGAGGTGGCAAGAATTGGTTGACAGGTTATCTAGCCAATTCGCTGATGGCGACCCATTGGATCTCGATGCAATCATATATCTGGTAGGGGTTCAGGAACTTGGGCAATATCATCGAAAATATAAAAAAGATGACAAACTTGATTTAATGCATATTGCCATTTGCCGGTTGCTGGAACCTTACGGGTATTATGAGTTCGATTTTTTTGATGAGGAAGGATGGCCCCATTATACCGTTAAGGAAGAATTACCACCCTTAAAGGCTGGTGAACAGGCCATTTTAATGAAAGAAGCAATTGTTGGTTACTTTTTAGACAAGGAATATATTTTGTAGCAATAAACTTTTCGCTGATTGGAATCAATTTTATCTTCATCAGATAATGGCAGTTATGATTGGTGAATTACTGAATTAATGTCATGAACGGTTCAAAACCTTATTATGCTGTAATCTTCACTTCCACTCGAACCGAAGGAGATGATGGGTATGCCGAAATGGCCCAACGAATGTATGATTTGGCCCGTCAACAGCCGGGATTTTTACATGTTGAAAGTGCTAGGGACGAAATAGGAATTACAGTTAGCTATTGGGAAAGTCTGGAGGCCATTGCCAATTGGAAGGCAAACACAGATCATCTTTTCGCCCAGGGAAAAGGCATTAAAGACTGGTATAAATGGTATAAGGTGCGCATTTGTTTGGTAGAGCGGGAATATGGATTTGAAAAATGAATAGGATCGTCATTCTATTCAAGAGCCACCCAAAAAAAGTTCTTTTCCTTGGGATATTGCTAATCTCCTATTATTTCTGTCTTCCCAAAAACCTTTTTGATTCACCAACATCCACCGTAATCGAAAGTAGGGAAGGAACATTACTTGGTGCTATAATTGCCGATGATGGGCAGTGGCGATTTCCAATGACCGATACTATTCCAGAGAAATTCGTAACCTGCTTGGTCCAATTTGAGGATGCACACTTTTTTCAACACCCTGGTTTTAATCCCATTTCTATGACCAAGGCTCTTTTTTCCAATATTCAGGCGGGAAAAATTATTCGTGGGGGCAGTACCATTACACAACAGGTAGTTCGACTATCTAGAAGTGGTAAAAAACGCTCTTATCTTGAAAAATTCATTGAACTTATCCTTGCTACCCGTCTTGAACTTCGTTATTCCAAGGAAAAAATTCTGCAATTGTACGCAAGTAATGCGCCTTATGGTGGAAATGTGGTAGGTTTGGAAGTTGCTGCTTGGCGCTATTTTGGTCTTAAACCTAGTCAGTTGTCATGGGCAGAGTCGGCCACCCTTGCCGTTTTGCCCAATGCACCTAGCTTGATTTATCCAGGTAAAAATCAAAAAGAGTTGCTTGAAAAAAGAAATCGATTGTTGAAAAAGCTGATGAAAGCGTCTTACATTGATTCAACAACCTATGAATTGGCGTTGATCGAAGAATTGCCTCAAACTCCGTTTCCCTTACCCAAAATAGCCCCCCATCTTGTTCAATTTATGGCAAAAAAGAGCAAGGGAAATCGAATTCGATCCACTTTGAATGACGATTTGCAGCTGAACGTGAATTCCATCGTACAAAGACATCATAATAATCTAAGGCATAATCAAATTCACAATGCCGCGGTTTTGGTGATGAACGTCCATACACGGGAAGTACTCGCCTACGTGGGAAATACGGCAACAACCAAGGAGCATCAAAAGGATGTTGATTTGGTACAGGCAAATCGGAGCACAGGTAGTATACTCAAACCATTTCTATATGCAGCTATGCTTGACGCCGGTGAACTTCTCCCCGATATGTTGGTAGCAGATGTGCCTACTCAAATTGCAGGGTATTCACCGGAGAATTTTGAGGGGAATTATAGTGGGGCCGTAAAAGCCAAAAACGCTTTGGCGCGATCACTGAATATTCCTGCGGTACGACTCCTTCAATCTTACGGATTGGAAAAATTTCGTGACCAGCTTGATTTTTTCAAACTAAGGGGAATCGACAAATCGGCCGACCATTACGGGCTCACTTTGATATTGGGCGGAGGGGAAAGTAATCTTTGGGATTTAAGTAAGACGTATGCAAATTTAGCCTCTACCGTGAACCACTTCAATAGTACTTCTAGTGAATATTTTGACAAAGAATTCAAGGAGCCCATATTGGAAAAGGACCAATTAGTCGTTTTTGGTAAAAAGTCAAGTACTAAAACCTTGTTCGATGCAGGAAGTATTTACTTGACATTTGAGGCAATGAAAGAAGTGAACCGACCCGAGGGCAATGAATCATGGGAATTCTATGATAGTAGCAAGGAAATAGCTTGGAAAACGGGTACAAGTTTTGGAAACAAGGATGCCTGGGCCATTGGAGCAACAACCGACTATGTGGTCGGTATCTGGGTAGGGAATGCAGATGGCGAGGGCCGCCCAAACTTAACGGGACTTTCTTCGGCGGCACCTATTCTGTTCGATGTTTTTGATGGGCTCCCAAGAAGTAAATGGTTTGAAAAACCTTTGGATGAATTTACCGAAATCGATGTATGCGCAGAAAGTGGCTATTTGGCAACTGCTACTTGTACTATTAAAAAAACCTCAATCCCAAACAAACAAAATTTTGTGGGGGCCTGCATGTACCATCAAATAGTTCATCTCGATTCACAAAAGCAGTTTCGTGTCAATTCATCCTGTGCCAATTTATCCCAAACAATCTCGCAGACCTGGTTTGTACTTCCACCGTTGATGGAATTTTATTTTAAGCGTACGCATCCTTCATATAAGCCCTTGACCTCTTTTCGCAAGGATTGTCTTCAAAATGAGAAACCACCTATGGAATTTATCTATCCCAAAAATGGAAATCGAATTGTATTGGCAAAGAATTTTGAAGGAAAAATGAACGAGATTATTTTCAAATTGGCCCACAACAAGCCAGAAACTGAAATTTATTGGTACTTGGATGAAAAGTTTGTTGCACAAACAAAGGATTTCCATGAAATTGCATTACTACCGGATGTGGGAAAACGCAAAATCACGGCATTGGATGCTTTTGGAAATGAAATTTCCGTTTCCGTAATTATTGAATAACTTTCAAGCTTTGCAGTGGTCGGTTTAAGTCTTATATTTAACCATAGTCCGAATTCACAAAATAATTTCATTTTAATTGCTTCAAGGATATTCCAGAATGTTGAAGTAAGGAATGCGCCTGAAGATGGGTTGGTTTCAGGAATTATGAATGATGGGTGAGTTAATAAGTGGAGATCTGAGCAAATATTGAGTGGTGAAATCAAAGATTCACGAACCCCCTTTAAGAACAATTGACAAGGATGTGAATAATTACATCGGTCCTATACTAAACAATTAAACATCAGCAGATGAAATACGTTATTTCCCTAGATCAAGGTACTACCAGCTCCCGAGCATTGCTGGTCGACGAGAAAGGTAAGATTCAAGGAATGGTTCAAAAGGAGTTTAAACAGATTTTCCCCAAATCGGGCTGGGTTGAGCATGACCCAAAGGAAATATTGGACTCGCAATTGGGTGTTCTCAAAGAACTTCTTAAGAAAGAGAAGGTAAAGGCTACTGATGTCAAAGCCATAGGTATAACCAATCAGCGGGAAACAACGGTAGTTTGGGACAAGCATACCGGGAATCCGGTTTACAATGCCATTGTTTGGCAAGACAAACGAACCGCAGATATCTGTGAGCATCTAATAAAAAGTGGATTAAAAGAGCATGTTCGCAAAACCACGGGTCTGGTTATTGATTCCTATTTTTCAGGCACAAAAGTCAAATGGATTTTGGACAACGTAGATGGTGCGAAAGAAAAGGCAAAAAAGGGAAATCTTCTAATGGGGACCATTGATACTTGGTTGGTTTGGAACATGACCAAAGGCGAAAATCATGTAACCGATTATACGAATGCCTCGCGGACCATGATTTATGATATTGTCAATTTAAAGTGGGACACCAAGCTATTGACCGCTTTAGGAATTCCCAAAAATATGTTGCCTGAGGTAAAACCGTCGGCATATCATTTTGGTGATTATCAATTGGACGGAATCAAAATCCCCATTGCAGGGATTGCAGGAGATCAGCAGGCTGCACTTTTTGGACAGGGATGTTTCAAAAAAGGAACCGCAAAGAACACATACGGAACCGGTTGTTTTATGTTGATGAATACAGGAGAAACCCCCCAATTTTCAAAAAACGGATTGCTCACCACAATTGCTTACGGAATTGACGGTAAAGTAAACTACGCCTTTGAAGGAAGTATTTTTATTGCCGGTGCAGCCATTCAATGGCTCAGGGACGGATTGAAATTAATCAAGGACGCCAAAGAAACCGAGGCTCTTGCCGAATCTGTGGAAGGGGAGAATCCGGTTTATGTGGTACCCGCCTTTGCTGGCTTGGGAGCGCCCTATTGGGATATGTATGCCCGTGGTGCGATTTTCGGTTTAACAAGAGATACTGGTAAAGCCCATTTGGCAAAAGCCACATTGGAATCCCTTGCCTACCAAACCAAGGATATATTGAAAGCGATGGAGGAAGATTCGGGGATTCAGTTGCAAAATTTGCGAGTGGACGGTGGAGCTTGTTCCAATAATTATTTAATGCAGTTTCAGGCCGATATTCTTGACACAGAAGTACATCGCCCTGAAGTAATAGAATCCACGGCAATGGGAGCCGCATTCTTAGCTGGGATACAAGTGGGACTCTGGAAACAATCTGATATTGATCAGAACAGACCCATGAACCGGATCTTTAAACCCAATTTTGATAGGGTAAAGCGAAAGCGACTTTATGGCAAATGGCAAAAAGCAGTGGAGCGGACCAAAGCGTGGGAAGAACAATAGACAGAAATGTATAATTGTCCAATGAACTTAATCGGATCCTTTCAATTGGAGCGAAACGAGTAATGTTATTAAGGACAAAGATTCCCCACCACAGATAATCAATAAAAGAGTATGTCAAAAGATATAAGATTTTCAAATCTCGATAGGACTAAAACCGTTACAAAACTGTCGAAAACTGAATATGATCTAGTTGTTATCGGAGGAGGTATAACAGGTGGTGGAATTGCCTTGGACGCAGCCTCTAGAGGCCTAAAAGTAGCATTGGTCGAAAAAGGCGATTTTGCTTCAGGAACAAGTAGTAAATCGACAAAACTAATTCATGGTGGCCTGCGTTATCTAAAGCAATTTGATTTTTGGTTGGTAAAAGAAGTAGGCTCTGAGCGGGCTATTGTACATAAATTGGCTCCGCATCTGGTCATTCCGGAAAAAATGTTGTTGCCGTTGATCGAGAATGGTTCCTATGGTAAATGGTTGACATCTATTGGTCTTAAAGTCTATGATATTCTAGCACAGGTAACAGGTGAAGACAAGCGAAAAATGCTGGAAAAGAAAGAGGCCCTTAAGTTGGAACCGCTTTTGCCGAAGAAAATATTAAAAGGTGCTGGGTATTATGCGGAGTACCGAACCGATGATGCCCGCCTAACAATTGAAAATATTAAGACCAGTCTAAAATTTGGTGCGATGGCATTGAACTATGCCAAGGTTTCCGAATTTCTTTATGATGCAGAAAAAGTCGCCGGCGTAGTTGTAAATGATATGGCATCAGGGAAGGAATTTCACATTAAATCTAAATTCGTAATCAATGCCGCAGGACCTTGGGTAGATGAATTGCGAAGTGTGAACAATTCTAAAAAAGGAAAACAACTGCACTTGACCAAAGGAGTCCATCTGGTTTTTCCGTATGAGAAACTACCTGTGAAACAATCAGTTTATTTTGATATCCCTGACGGGCGGATGATGTTTGCCATCCCAAGGGGAAAAGTAACCTATGTTGGTACCACTGACACCAATTTTATTAAGGACAAGGACCACGTAAATATTGATTTGGCAGATGCGATGTATCTTTTAAGTGCAGTAAACAACATGTTCCCGAAAATCAATTTGGAAATGGAAGATATAATTTCTTCCTGGGCCGGACTAAGACCTTTGATTCATGAGGAAGGTAAATCGGCCTCGGAATTGTCTAGAAAGGACGAAATTTTTATTTCCGATACAGGGCTGTACAGTATTGCAGGAGGAAAGCTTACAGGTTACCGAAAGATGGCCGAGCGTGTGGTGGGCCGTATTGTCAAAAAGATGGAAGAAGAGCAATCCGCTAAGTTTAAAGATTGCTTTACCGAAGAAATCCCTTTATGTGGTAATGTAGATTTTAAGAAGTTTAAGCATGTTGAAAAATATATTGCCGAAATTTTTGAGAAAATCAAGGCTGATGGTTTTACCAAGTATGACGCCTGGTTTCTGGTGACCAACTATGGCAAGCAGACCGAAACCATTTTAGAAATCTATGCCAAATTGAAAGATAAGGATAATCATGTTAAAATGATCAAGGCCGAACTTAGGTTTGGGATAGACCATGAGATGGTTCTAACTCCAATGGATTTCTTCGTCAGAAGAACGGGCCGTCTTTATTTTGATATAGATAGTATTCGAATGTATATGGAACCTATTTTGGACGAATTCAAAACAATTTTTAAGGCCAACAATGAACAATTGCAAAATTGGGCAAAGGAATTAAATAGACTGATTGACGAGCATGCTAACTTTTCAATTGAAAGAATGTAATTGGCCACTTGGGCTATTCTAATCAATTTTATCCGTCAGCTCCTTAAACACTTTCTTGGCATTTTTACCTTCGTAAAGCACATCGTAAACGGCTTCCATTATGGGTGTTTTGACCCTCTTTTTGAAATTCGAATTAATCTGATGTGCGCTTTTCGCGGCATAATACCCTTCGGCTATCATACTCATTTCCATCTGCGCACTTTTAACCGTATAGCCTTTGCCAATCATGTTTCCAAACATTCGATTGCGACTAAAAGTAGAATACCCGGTTACCAATAAATCTCCCAAATAAGCGGAATCATTGATATTGCGGTCGATTTTATGAATACGCTTGGTGAATCTTTTCAATTCACGAATGGCGTTGCTCATAAGCACACTTTGAAAATTATCTCCATATCCTAAGCCATGTGCTATACCGGCGGCTATAGCATATATATTCTTGAGCATGGCCGCATACTCGGTACCTATGATGTCTTTTGTGATTTTCGTTTTTATGTAATCACTGCTTAGATTTTTTGCAACTAGTCGCGCCTTTTTGGTATCGGAACAGGCAATGGTCAAGTAGGACAAGCGCTCCAAAGCAACTTCTTCGGCATGGCAGGGACCCGTAATTACCCCGATGTTCTCGAACGGGATGTCATATTTCTCATGAAAATGCTCTCCAACAATACGTCCGGTTTCTGGGACAATACCTTTAATGGCCGAAAAAATGATTTTATCCTTCAGGGAAATATTCAATTTTTTAAGTTCACTTTCCAGAAAGGCCGAAGGAATGGCAAATATCAAGACCGTCGCATTTTGAATGGCCGTCGAGATGTCATCGGTCAAATCCAATTTGGACAAATCGAAGGTTACCGATGTTAGATAATTGGGATTGTGCCTGTGTGTTTTTATAAAATCAATGGCATCTGAATTACGCATGTACCACCCAACTTTTTCTTGATTAACGCACAGCATTTTCACAAGTGCGGTAGCCCAACTACCGCCCCCTAAGACAACAAAACGTATATTTTTATCCATAGCAAGCATAAATGCCCAAATGTAGTTAAAAATTAAAACAGAACATTAGACATTGATTATCAATGAGTTAAAATTAATGGCACGGAGATTGTTTTCTTACAATGAAATTATAATACTATACAATATGAAAACAAAACTACTTTTCGGATTTTTAATGATGGGAACACTTCTAAGTTCTTGCTACACTGAAGTCCTTATCGAGGACGAGTATATTGAGGAGTCAGCCTTCAATACAGATCAAGTTTTACAATCATATGATCTTTGGTATGTTGATATAAACAAGACAAAGGGAAACGGGGAAGTTCCTTTTTTACAATTGGCGTTCACAATATCTTTTAACAACGGGGTCGTTTATGCCAATAATAACATCGTAGGCATTGGAAAAACTGGGAATGGATTTGGAATTGATGTCGGAAACTATGGGACACTCCGTGGAACCGTAGAAATTGACCATGATGTAGATGGATTATGGCTCTTGGATGTTTATGCCATTAATGGAAACACTATAGAGCTTTATGATCCACGTTCGGATACATCCTATTATTTGAAAGGGTATCAAATTAATAGCTTTGATTTTGATTATGTATTCTATGACAACATCAACTATTTTCTTCAGGAATATGATGCTTGGGAAAAGGTGTATACAAGTGAAGAAGGTGCCTTGAATGAATTTGACAATGAAAATTTCTTGCAGTTCAATATAGATTTCTTTAGGTCGTCAATCGACTCTCCTGGGACCCCGATTGGTAATTTAATATGGGATTTTGAGGGCAATTATCAAGTCTATAATGTTGAAAACGATGAAACGCTCAAAACTTTAACACTCGCTTATGACTCCATGGGCAATGATTACTTTGAACTCTACGTTATTAATGATAGTACCATTGAGCTGTATCACCCAACAAGCGGAACGGTATATGAGTTTAAGGGCAGGGGCTATCAGCAGTACTTAAAATCGGGCAAAAGCTCGGTTTCCAAAAAGAGAATAAAGACTTCGAATCCTGTGATGAAGGTAAAACGAAGTAGAACAAAATAAAGATTTTTTGGTTGGTTATTTAGTTAGGAACCGCCCCAGCATTTTTGCTGGGGCGGTTTTTTGATGTTATGGACTTATCTATTTGAAAACTTGTTCTTAAAACCGGACGGGTTCTCTCCGGTAATATTTTTAAAGATTCGGTTAAAATACGAGAGACTTTCAAACCCGCATTCAAAACAAGTTTCCGTTACATTGTGCCCCATTAACAAGAGCCTTTTGGCTTGGCTAATACGATATTGATTAAGAAATTCCACAAAAGAACTGCCTGTTGTTTTCTTAAAATATCTACAAAAGGCCGATTTGGTTAAATTACAAAGAGCGGAAACTTCATTTAGCCCTATTTTTCCCTGGTATCTCTCATCAATAAAACCATAAATAGCACGCAGACGGCCTTCTTCCTTTTTACTGTATTTGCTCACGAAAGGCGTACTATGCAATAATTCAAAGTCTTTGCTATGCGCAAGCAGTTTGAGAATGCTTATGACATTCATAAATAATTTGAAGGGATCCAAAAGATGAAGTTCCTTCATTAGTCTTCCAACCTCTATCTTGGTTTCCCCTTTAAAAGCCAATCCATATTTTGACATATCGAGCAAGCGATCCAAGGATTGAAGCTCTGGAATTCTATCTATAAAATCGTCCTTAAAAAAGGGCTTAATATGAACAACTTCCTTTGTATATTTTGTTGAAACCTTATAGTCAAAGTTAAGATGGGGAATATTGGAACCTATCAAAACAAGATCACTCCCTTTATATTCGGAGATATGATTTCCAACATGTCTGGTTGCACTTGCACCCTCAATAAAGACCAGTTCATATTCTGGATGAAAATGCCAGTAGAAAAGATGATTTAGTTTGGGGTCGTGTAAAAGCCGAAACGGACTTTTAGAATCTGGGGAGATGGTCTCTAGTTGAATCCGCATTTCTAAATTTAACAAAATTGCTTCAAATAGTTCTTAAAATGATTAAAAATATCAATATTGTGCAAATATAGATCAATATCGAGGTTGAGAAAGGGATCATGCTTTTCTAATTTTACATTATCAAATTAGGAACTCAATTTAAAACAATCAATATGCAAGGAACAAATATAAAAGTAGAAATGGGCAACAAAGCCCATGAAGAGATTCCTGGAAATCCGTCTACCGCAACAAGTAGTAAAATAAAATTGAATGATCGTTCAAACGGAAAACCACTTCGTGTTCTAAGCGAGGATGACTGGCAATTTTGGAAACATAATGGATACATAGTTGTCAAGAATGCAGTACCTAGGGAACAAGCTCGGGCAACCGCAAATTTCATATGGGAGTTTGATGAAAAGGATCCAAATGATGCAAAGACGTGGTACGCACCTCCCAGAGCGGAAATGAAAATGAAAGAACTTACCGGTACAGGAATGGTTGAGGTTTACAATCACCAACATTTATGGAACAATCGTCAGATGCACCGAGTGTATGATGCTTTTGTTGATGTTTGGGGAACCGAAAAGTTATGGGTCACCATTGATCGTGCAAATTTGAATTTTCCCATACGGCCTGGGCATGAATATAAAGGTTTTATCCATTGGGACTATGACCCTGAAACCCGCCCCCAAAATGTTCAAGGTGTATTGGCCTTGGCAGATCAAACCGATGAAAACATGGGCGGATTTCAATGTATACCATGGCTCTACCGGAATTATGATAATTGGAAATTGACTCAACCCGAAGACCGTGATCGTTTTAAGCCCGATGTTTCGGAATTGCAAGATAAAATCGTAAAGGTTAAAATGGAGGCTGGAGATCTATTGATTTTCAATAGTACGGAGCCTCATGGAATTCGTCCCAATAGATCAAATGATAAGGTACGTATTGCCCAATATATTTCAATGATGCCGGCCGAGGAGGACAATGAAGAATTAAGACGATGGCGTATTAACTCGTGGAAAAACCGCGTAGCACCAGAAGGGTACGCTTTTCCTGGAGATCCTAGAAATTGGGAGCAGACAAAATATGAAACTGCTAAATTATCAGTGCTAGGTGAAAAATTACTGGGATTAAAAGACTGGTAGATTATTAAAAGCGTGTGCTTTCAGGTCTTCAGGATAAATAGTGGTATTTTTGCACGCTTAAAATCATGAAGCGTGAAGAAGTATCTGAATTTATTCGATTTTAAGCAGAAAGTAGATTATAAGACCGAAATCCTATCGGGACTGACCGTTGCCTTGGCCTTGGTTCCAGAGGCCATTGCATTTGCCTTGATTCCGGGATTTTCTCCTTTAACAGGGCTGTATGCCGCCTTTGTGCTATGTCTGGTAACTGCTATTTTAGGAGGTCGTCCTGGAATGATATCAGGAGCAACTGGGGCAGTTGCCGTAATCTTTGTAGGTTTGATATTGGAGTTAAAGCGCAATTTTCCGGGGATTGAACCAGAAACGATTCTCAATTATGTGTTTGCTACGGTTATTATTGCAGGAGTACTTCAGATTTTGGCCGGAGTTTTGCGACTGGGAAAATTTATTCGGTTGGTACCACACCCCGTGATGTTCGGATTTGTAAATGGGTTGGCTATTATTATTTTTATGGCTCAGTTTCCCAATTTCTATCAGCGAGGAACCGGAGATTTGTTGTCGGGGACATCGCTCTATGTAATGCTTGGTCTCACTTTATTGACAATGGGTATTATTTGGGGATTGCCTAAATTAACGAAGGCCATTCCGTCTTCTTTAGTGGCCATTGTGGTAGTATCGGCTTTAGTAATAGGTTTCGATATTGATACTTTGAGCGTTGCCGGTACAATGAATGAAGGTGAATCTATCAAAGGTGGTTTTCCTCCACTTTCAATTCCCCAGATACCTTTGACGCTTGAAACTTTCATAATTATTTTCCCTTATTCAGCAATTGTGGCAGGAGTGGGATTGATTGAAAGTCTTTTGACACTTAATATTATTGATGAGATTACCGATACTCGAGGCAGTGGCAATAAAGAATGTATTGCTCAGGGATCAGCCAATATTTTTTCGGGCTTTCTATCGGGAATGGGAGGTTGTGCCATGATCGGACAGAGTTTAATAAATATATCTTCTGGTGCTCGAGCCCGTCTTTCAGGTATTACGGCAGCCATTATGTTATTGGTGTTCATCATGTTCGGCTCAAGTTTAATTGAAAGATTGCCTATGGCCGCCTTGGTTGGGCTAATGTTTATGGTAGCCATCGGGACTTTTGAATGGGCCAGTTTTAAAACTTTCGGCAAAATGCCCAAATCAGATGTAGCAGTGATGGTCTTGGTCACTTTGATAACAGCTATAACACATAATTTGGCAATAGCGGTTCTTTTGGGCGTAATAATATCTGCATTGGCTTATTCATGGGAAAATGCCAAACGTATTAGAGCCAGAAAATATATTGGTGATAACGGGGTGAAGCACTATGAGATCTACGGGCCATTGTTCTTTGGCTCAACCACTTTATTTGCGGAAAAGTTTGATATTCAAAACGACCCATCTGAGGTCATAATTGATTTTAAAGAGAGCCGGGTAGCCGATATGTCAGGAATTGAAGCATTGAACAAAATTACAGGCCGATATGCAAAAGCGGGCAAAAAAGTACATCTAAGGCACTTGAGCAGGGACTGTATTCAGCTTTTGGAAAATGCGGAAGATATCATTGACGTGAACGTTGTGGAAGATCCAACCTACAAAGTGGCCGTTGATAAACCAAAAAAGAAGTTGTAAACAGATGCAAAAACCCCTTGGGTCTTTTGGGTTTATAATGAAACAATAATTCCTGATTGCGTAGAACTTTCTTGCACTATTCAATCATTTAGTTAGAAGAGGCCCAAAAATAAAAAGTACCGCCCTTTTTAGAGAAAAAGGGCGGTACTTTTATTTAATCAATAAAGATTATAACGTCCGCAAATACTCCGCTATTGCACGAGTATCGGTTTCATTAAGGTTTTGATTTAGCATAATGGCATTGTTGTATTCTTTTAAAAGTGCCATGGCAATAGGATCCTCTTTGATCATTCCATCCGGGTTCATGATCATATTCATGACCCATTCAGGGCTTCTTCTTTCATATACACCCTTTAGGGCAGGTCCGATCATACGTTGTTCTGCCATATGACAAGCGGTACAAATGGCTTTGAATTTCGCTTCCCCGGCTGCCGCCATTTCTGAATTGATTTCAGCACCAAAATCAACAGATTTAATAGGTCCTACACCCTTATTATTCAAATCAACTGGAACCCCTTCCGAAACTTCAGGTGCCTTGACCTCAGTCTTGGTGCTTTTCATTTCAAAACTGTCCTTTTTTTCTTCCTTCTTTTCGCCACAACTGGTAATTAAAATACCAAGGGCCAGTACGCTCAATAATTTTTTCATTATGATCATGTATTTAGATGGTACTAATATAAGGAATAGAAGAATTTAATTGATCCCGTTCAGAAAATTTATTGCCATTTTCTCATTGTAATAAACGTTACCTGAATCATAAAACCCAACATGCCCCCCATAATTGGGAACTTCTAGTCGGATATGTTTGTTTTGTTCGGCTTGTTTGTAGGGGTAACATTCGGGACCTAAGAATGAATCGTTCTTTGCATTTATTATTAAAGCAGGAATCTTAATGTTTGGCAAAAATTGTAGGCAGCTGCTTTTTTGATAATAGTCTAGCGCATCCTTGAAACCATGTGCTTTACTTGTATATATATCGTCGAAATCTTTTAATGTTTTTATTTTCTTTATATCCAAATCTGAAATCATATCAGGAAATAATGGCTGTTTCAACTTTAATTTGGCGACCAAATGTTTCCTAAACCTATGGGCGTATAAATAATTCTTTGGCTTCAACAATTCTTTGAGGGAACTATGCAAATCACATGGTACCGAGACTCCAATTACCATTTTCAACTCTTTTGGCAATTGCCTTCCTTCGCCTATGTACTTTAAAGCCAAGTTTCCCCCCAGACTTACTCCGTTGAGATATATTTCTTGGTAAATTTTGTTTTTAAGGATGTGTTGAACAACCGCATCCAAATCTTCAGTAGCCCCAGAATGATAGGAACGAAACAACCTATTGGTTTCTCCGCTACAACCCCTAAAATTTATGGCACAAGCATCAATCCCTGCTTGATTAAGGATTTTAGCACTTCCGGTAATATACGGTCTTTGCCCATGACCTTCTAGCCCGTGCAAAAGTATGGCGACCCTTTTCGAAGGTTTCTCGGAATAACTCCAATCCAGATCTATAAAGTCGCCATCGGGCAGCTCAATTCGTTCTCTTTTTTGGACAACACCAATGACCTTGCGCGCCAAGCCCGAGTAGATCGTTGAAATATGACCGTTTTTGAATGGGAACGGTGGGTTATAGTCCGACATTTTTTTAGGGAATATATAACTATAATTATGCTATCCCTATTTTGGGAAAACCTCCAAAACTTTGGCTTGTTCTTCAATGGCCGATTTAAATTCTGCCTTTAAACGGGTCACCAATTCAGTAACGGGCAATGAATCATCAATCAATGCAACTCCTTGTCCTGCGGACCAAATTGTTTTCCAAGCTTTTGCTTCGGTATTCAGTTCTTTTCCGAAGTCAATTTTAACATCCTTCTTCAAATCATCCTCCGTAATTCCCGCTGCTTTTAGACTTGCCCCCAAGAAATTTGCATGTACGCCTGAAATTGATGCGGTATAGATTACGTCGCTGGCACCGGCGTCAATGATCATCTTGCGATACTCCAGGGATGCCTTACTTTCTTCAGTATTGATAAAACGAGTTCCCATATAGGCCAGATCGGCCCCCATTTGCAATGCCGACGCAATGTCGCGACCCGTACTTATACATCCGGAAAGTATGATTTTCTTATGAAAGAATTTCTTTATTTCTGCTACAAGAGTCATTGGGTTGATAGTTCCTGCATGGCCGCCGGCACCCGCGGCAACAAGTATAAGTCCATCTACCCCGGCCTCCGCCGCTTTTTCAGCATGGCGTTTTTTAATAATATCGTGAAAAACAAGACCACCATAACTATGAATGGCATCTACTACCATTGAAACTGCACCCAGTGAGGTAATGATAATTGGTACTTTGTGCTTAATGCAAAGTTTAATATCGGCTTCCAATCTGGGATTGGATGGATGTACAATAAGGTTCACCCCGAATGGAGCGGCTTTCTTACCCGTCTCTTTTTCAAATTTTTGCAACTCCGTTTTTATCTCAATGAGCCATTCTTCAAACCCATCACTGGTTCTTTGATTCAGCGCGGGAAAAGTTCCAACAATTCCATTTTTACAACATTCAATGACAAGTTTTGGCCCAGAGATAAGAAACATGGGCGCTGCAATAACCGGTAATGAAAGGTTTTGGATAAAAGATGCTTTTAGGCTCATTTGATATTTTTTAGCAATTCTAAAAATAACTATAAAATTAGGCCGAGGTCGCCTAGTTTTTTCAAAACTATGGTATTTTTGTTACTCCTATGCACGCATAATAAAATAAAATGGAAAAAATGTACCTAAAAGAATTTGAAGTCAGATGGAGTGATGTTGATGCGAATCGCCATTTGGCAAATTCTGCCTACCTGAATTTTATGAGCCACACGCGAATGGACTATCTTTTTCACCTGGGATTTGATCATAAGATGATGGCGGAGAGACAAATTGGCCCTGTGGTCTTTTACGAACATATGTATTATTTTAAGGAAATTTTTCCAGGCAGGCCCATTCGGGTTTCCTTGGAAGTAATGGGCATGAGTGAGGAGGGAAAGTTCTTCGAATTCCATCATAATTTTTATGATGGGAAGGGAAGAAATGTGGCACATTGTGAAATGATGGGCGCATGGATCAATTTAAAGACAAGAATCCTTATTGGTTTGCCAATAGATCTATTGGAACCGTTCAATGCTGTTGAAAAACCTGACGGATTCAAGATATTGACCAAGGAAGATACTCGAAGATTTACCAAAATCCCTAAGGATTTATAATGGGTTTTTTACTAGCCAAGTAAACGCCTAATAGCACTAAACAGGCCGCCAAAATTTTAATGGTCGTCAAATAATCCTGACCGGTAACTATTGCGAATAAAATACCGATCATAGGTTGTATATAAACGAAGGCACTCAAAGTGGAAGCTTTTAATTGGGTAAGTGCAAATATATTTAGCAAGTAGGTACTAAATGTTGTTCCCAATACAACAAAAGCAATTCCAAAAATTGCTTCTGATGGTAGTTGTGACCACTCAATTTGGGTCACTTCCTGATATCCAAAGGGCATGCAGATTACAATTCCGATGGTAAACAACCATTTCATAAAAGTGAATGGATGATATTTATCCAGTAACGACTTTACCAGAATCAGATAGGTACCATAGAACAACGAGTTTAACATGATGAAAAAATTTCCAAGAGGAATATTAGGTGCGTCCTGACGGGCTTCGGCCCCGAAAAGAATTAGCCCCAAGGCTCCAAGCAATCCTATGGCAATGCCAATTACTTTTCTGGGGATAATTTTTTCCTTAATCAGTATGGCCGAAAGAATCAGAACTATTATTGGTGTGGTCGTGACCAAGACTGAACTATTAATAGGAGTGGACAATGAAAGTCCTTTAAAGAAAACCAACATATTGACTCCCATACCCAATAAAGCACAAATGAATATTCTTAAGTAGTCTTTTTTATCAATTTTCTCCTTAGGCCCCAGAACTGAAATTATCCAAAAAAGAATGGCGGCACCTGAAACCCGAAGTATTATAAAGCCAAAAGGTTGCACGTAGTTGGGCATTACCCCTTTCGCTATGGTATGGTTAAGTCCGTAGATAATTGTTGCACCTATGGCAGAAAATATGGCTAGGGTTCTTCTGTTCAAGAATGAAGGGCTTTTTTGGCCATTTCAACCTCCTTTTTGGCATTACCTATGAAAACTTGGCCATCGATTATGGCAACAGGTCTTTTTAGGAATGTGTAATGTTCCAAAATCAAATTTTTGTAGTCGTTCTCAGTTAATGATTTACTGGCTAAATTACGTTCTTTATATAGCATTGCCCTTCTACTAAAAAGTGACTCGTAACTCCCGGACATTTTTTGCATTTCCGCCAGCTGTTTTACTGTAATTGGTTCCGTTTTGATTTCCTGTAATTCAACGCCCTTCAACGGTTGCCATTCTTTTAAGATTCTTTGACATGTGGTACAAGTGCCAAGATGGTATATTTTTTTCATGTATTGATGCCTTTATTTGCCTACAAAGAAACCTATTTCTTATAAATTGTGCTAGCTTTGCCGCTCTTAAAAATCGCTTGTTTTGGATAAACTCTTTGATATAACTTTTCAAAATAGAAAGATTCTCCGTAAAATCTTAAATGAAACTCCCAAAGAAAAACTTCTTGAAATCCCTAAAGGATATAGAAATAATATCTGGTGGAACATTGCCCATGTTGTGGTTACCCAACAGGTATTGGTTTATAATTTAAGCGGACTTCCTACTTTAGTTCCAAAAGATATTGTGGAGAAATTTAGAAAGGGAACCGTTCCTGATGGCACAGCGACCGATGAAGAAATTGAAGCTATAAAAGGATTTCTATTTTCCACGGTTGAAGTGTCTCAGAAAGATTATGAAAATGGACTTTTCAAAGATTTTAATTCTTATACCACAAGTGTAAAAATTACCTTAAACAGTGTGGAGGACTCTTTGGCCTTTAACGTATATCATGAAGGGTTGCACTTGGGCATCATAATTGCCTTAGTAAAACAACTTAAAAACTAAGGCGCTATTTCAATTTTGGTCTTAAGGTATTTTTTTACATCATTATAGGGTATCATAAGTACAATCGGCCCATCTGCATAGGAAGCTACTTCATATTGATTATATAAAAGAATAAGCCCTTGTTTGTTAAAGCCTATGTTCTCTGGCAAGTAGAAAGATTCATCCTCAAACATAAACCCAGTACTATTAATGGATTTTCCCAAGGGAATCTTTTCCTGTGCACGGAATTTATCCTCCGCAAATTGTTGAAATTCCAATGTATCCTTGAAAAGTTGCCAATTTTCAAGCTCCGTCCCTGCCAGCTTGTCAAAATTGAGATAACGCTTTGAGCTATAACCATGTGCACCTCCAGTAAAGATGTATGAGTCCATTTCCAAAGTAATGACGTACTTATTTTCGAAAGTAACCGCTGCATCAATTTTTGCATCCCAAGCTGTTGTTTCCTCTGGATAAATCTCTTTTAATTCTGAGTAACCGCCTCCAAAAGATTTTATCGCCTCCGTCACATCCGTGGCCTCGGATCCATCATCAAAAGAAAGTAGAAAAATAACCTCCTCTTTAAGGGCATTGTTTATCGTTGCCGCCACCTTGTTCTTATCCAAGGCTTGAGGCAAACTAATATTTATTTGAGGACAATCTGCACAAGCCTCTCCGGTATAAGTCTTTGGTTCAAACGAAAGCAAGTCAGACTTTTTACAACCAAAAAGCATCAGGAAGCAAAGCGAAAGTAACAGGGGCTGTTTCATAGAGTGCTGTTGAAATGATGACAGCAAAAGTACGACTCCATTGTATTCCCCAAAAGATAACTATACATTTGTCCAAAGAATAATACATTATGAGTGACAACAATCTAAAATTCAATAGCCGCACCATTCACGGAGGTCAAGAGCCTGACAAAGCATACGGTGCTGTAATGCCCCCCATTTATCAAACTTCTACGTATGCACAGAGCACCCCGGGAGGGCATTTAGGGTATGAATATTCAAGAACTGCGAATCCTACGCGCACCGCACTTGAGAAATCGCTCGCAAGTATAGAAAATGGAAAGTTTGGTTTGGCTTTTGCAAGTGGATTGGCCGCTATGGACGCCGTCATCAAATTATTGGGGCCGGGAGATGAGGTTATTTCAACCAATGACCTTTATGGAGGGAGTTACCGCTTGTTCAAAAAGGTTTTCGAAAAGTATGGAATAAAGTTCCATTTTATCGGAATGCAAAGCACCGAATTAATTGAGGAAAACATAAATGAAAACACAAAGTTAATTTGGGTGGAGACTCCGACCAACCCCATGATGAATATCATAGACATAATGGCTGTTTCCAAAATCGCAAAAAAGCACAAAGTTCTGTTGGCAGTCGATAATACATTTGCAACACCTTATTTACAGACACCCTTGGATTTGGGGGCGGATATTGTAATGCATTCGGCTACCAAATATTTGGGAGGCCATAGTGATGTTGTAGTTGGTGCATTGGTGGTAAAGGACAAAGAATTGGCCGATCAATTATATTTTATCCAAAATGCAAGTGGAGCTGTTTGTGGCCCCATGGACAGTTTTTTGGTGCTTAGGGGAATCAAGACCTTACATGTAAGAATGCAACGCCATTGTGAAAACGGGAAGGCTATTGCTGAATATTTGGTTCAACACCCTAAAATTGAAAAGGTATATTGGCCCGGATTTGAAAATCACCCCAATCATGAGGTGGCCAAAACCCAAATGAAAGGATTTGGCGGAATGATTTCCTTTATTACCAAAGGCAGTAATTATGAAAATGCCATAAAAATTGTTGAAAAACTTCAGCTTTTTACGTTGGCCGAATCTTTAGGCGGAGTTGAAAGTTTGGCAGGCCACCCTGCCAGTATGACCCACGCCAGTATTCCAAAGGAAGAACGCGAAAAAAGCGGTGTGGTAGATGCCTTAATTCGTTTGAGCGTGGGGATAGAAGATGTCGATGATTTGATTGCTGATCTTGAAAGAGCAATCGGATGAGATATTTATGATATTTTTAAAAAAAGACTATTTAAAATGTAGGAATAATATAATTTTGCCGTTATATTTTATTTTTATCAATATTAACTGACATTGAAACTTTTTATGGAAGCAAAAATCAAAGGGTTTATGGACGAAGTTCGTGTCCGAAACGGGCATGAACCTGAATTTATTCAAGCGGTTCAAGAAGTCGCCGAGACCGTAATTCCCTATATAGCAAAAAACAAAATTTATAATGGCAAAAACATTCTATTACGTATGGTTGAACCTGAAAGACTGATCTCTTTTAGGGTTGCCTGGATAGATGATAAAGGGGAGATACATGTGAACAGAGGATATCGAATTCAAATGAATTCAGCGATTGGACCATATAAAGGAGGTTTGCGTTTTCACCCAACTGTAAATGCGAGTATTCTAAAATTTTTGGCCTTTGAACAGGTTTTCAAAAATAGTTTGACCACACTACCAATGGGTGGGGGTAAAGGAGGTTCCGATTTTGACCCAAAAGGAAAATCAGATGATGAGGTAATGCGTTTTTGCCATGCTTTTATGACCGAGTTATGTCGTCATATTGGACCAAATACAGACGTTCCCGCGGGGGATATTGGGGTAGGTGCTAGAGAAATTGGTTTCCTTTTTGGAATGTACAAGAAAATCCGTAACGAGTTCACAGGAGTTCTAACCGGCAAAGGACTTTCTTGGGGCGGATCTTTGATCAGACCAGAAGCTACAGGATATGGCACCGTTTACTTTGCCCAAAGCATGCTACAAACAAAAGGGCTTGATTTTAAAGGCAAAAATGTGGTCGTTTCTGGCTCCGGAAATGTTGCCCAGTATGCTGCCGAGAAGGCATTGCATTTAGGCGCAACAATCCTGACATTATCCGATTCTGAGGGCTATATCTATGATAAGGATGGCATTGATGTGAAAAAATTGACTTATGTAATGGACTTAAAGAACAACAAACGAGGTCGTATTTCTGAGTATGTTAAAAAATTCCCATCTGCAAGTTTCCATAAAGGTAAAAAACCATGGGAGGTCAAATGTGATATTGCCCTTCCTTGTGCCACCCAAAACGAGTTGGACGGGAAAAGTGCCAAAACACTTATCAAAAATGGTTGTATTTGTGTCGCCGAGGGTGCAAATATGCCTTCGACACCTGAGGCAATTCATGAATTCCATAATTCGAAGATTCTATTTGCCCCAGGTAAGGCTTCGAATGCCGGAGGTGTTGCCACTTCAGGACTTGAGATGTCACAAAATTCTTTAAGGATTAGCTGGACAAGGGAAGAGGTTGATGATCGATTAAAGGGAATCATGGAAGATATACATGATTCTTGTATTAAATATGGCAAGGAGAAAGACGGCTATTGCAATTATGTAAAAGGGGCCAATATTGCCGGCTTTGTAAAAGTAGCGGATGCCATGCTGGCGCAAGGGGTTATTTAAACCTCTATTTTTTAATAAAAAGGGCGAAGTGTTTCTAAATGCTTCGCACTTTTGTTTTATATACTTTCTATATTTTCTTTGGGAATGTAATTTTATGGGGAATCAGTTTCGGGTTTCCTGAGTGAAAAGGAAAAGTAGGCTTAACTAAAAAAGATTGGCTACCCTCAATTCAAAAAAATGCAAGTAACAACCAAGGCCATAATTCTCTCTTCTTTAAAATATGGGGACACGAGTTTGATTGTAAAAGCATTTACCTTGTCAGATGGAATCAAGTCGTACTTATTGAAAGGAGTCTTAGCCTCTAAAAGGGGGAAGCTGAAGAGTGCTTATTTTCAACCTTTGACCCAATTGGAAATAGTCGCTGTACATAGGAACAAGGGTACGCTGGAGAGCATTCGAGAGGCTAAAGTTGAATATCATTACCATTCCATTCATTCTGATATCGGCAAAAATGCAATAGCACTTTTTTTAGCGGAAATGTTGAGCAGTAGTATACATGAAGAAGAGTATAACGAGAAACTGTATTTTTTTGTTGAAGCGGCATTGCAATGGTTGGATAGTCATGAAGAAATTTCCAATTTTCATTTATATTTCTTAGTGGCGCTTACCAAGTATTTAGGATTCTATCCGGATCTTTCCAATCGCAGTGCAAAGTACTTTGACCTTTTAGAAGGTGAATTCACCGACCATACTTCACTTAATCCTCTGTTGGGGGGGCAAAATTTAGAATATTTCAAAGGTCTTTTAGGCATAAATTTTGATGCAGTACAATCCATAAAGATGAACAAATCAGCAAGGCAAGAGTTGTTGAAAAGCATCATTCTTTATTTTGAATTACATTTGCCGGGATTTCGAAAACCCCGATCACTTTCTATATTAAACCAAGTTTTTAGTTAATATGCGCAGTCTAGCCTGCTTAGCAACATTGCTGATTTCAAATTTCTTTTTTGCGCAGGAAATCACAATTTTAGATGCGGAGACCAAGGAACCTATTGTAAACGTTGCAGTTTACAATGCCGATAAGTCAACAACAGCTCTCTCTGATTTTGATGGGAAATGCGATCTAAGTCGTTTTGGAATGAACGAACGAATTACATTCAGGCATGTGGCTTATGAGGTTCAAAAGAGTTCCAAAAGCTATATCATGAAACACGATCAACGTTTGTACATGAAAATGAGACCCGAGGAATTGGATGAAGTTGTCCTTTCCGTCTCAAAATGGGAACAGCAAAAGAAAGATATACCTAATAAAATTGCGGTCATAGATTTTCGATCTGTAGAGTTCACAAGCCCGCAGACTTCGGCCGACTTGCTTCAAAAAAGTGGAAAGGTATTTGTTCAAAAAAGTCAACTGGGAGGAGGGAGTCCCATGATTAGGGGCTTTTCAACCAACAGGCTTTTGCTTTCGGTTGACGGTGTCAGAATGAACAATGCCATATTCAGAGGCGGAAACTTGCAGAATGTTATTTCAATTGATCCATTTACCGTAAGGAAAACTGAAATAATATTTGGCCCTGGATCTGTAATATATGGTAGTGACGCCATGGGAGGTGTAATGAATTTTTACACCAAACAAGCGCAATTTTCAAATACCGATAGTCTGTCTTTTCTTGGTAAGGTCGATTATAGATTTTCATCCGCAAATTCAGAGAATACTATTCACCTCGATTTTAATTTGGGCAAAAGAAAGTGGGCCTTTTTAACCAGCGCAACCTATAACGACTTCGGCGATTTAAAAATGGGTTCGCATGGACCTGATTCTTATTTAAGAAACCAATATGTTGAGACTGCTAACGGTATGGATCGGTTGACCGTCAATGGCAACCCAAAAAAGCAAACTCCGACAGGGTATGATCAAATAAATTTTATGCAAAAGGTGGCTTTTAAACCAAATAACAATCTTGGGTTTCAACTAGGGGCACATTATTCCGAAACATCTGATTATTCAAGATATGACCGTTTAATTCGCCCAAATAGTCAAGAAAATGGACTTCGATCGTCGGAATGGTACTATGGCCCACAAAAATGGTTCATGGGAAATCTTCAAATGGACCAAAAAGGGAAAGGCAAGTTTTATGACGGACTTAAATTGAACCTGGCGTATCAAAATTTTGAAGAAAGCCGTTATGACAGGGGATTTCAAGATACAGACCTATTTTCTACCAAGGAAAATGTTGATGCAATTTCTGCCAACCTTGATTTTGAAAACAAAAAAATGGGCAATTTTAGACTGTACTATGGTGCGGAATATATCTTTAACAAAGTCCATTCTACAGGTAATGTCAAGAATGTTTTTACAAATTCAATTGAAGAGAGTGCCTCAAGATATCCCGATGGTTCCTCATGGCAAACAACGGCGGCATATATAAATGGTGAGTATAAGGCCAAACCTAATTTTTCTGTACTCTCAGGGCTTAGATATAGCCATGTTTGGATAGACGCCATTTTTGATAAGACACACTACCCATTTCCCTTTGATGATGCCAATTTGAGCACAGGTGCTTTGACGGGGAGCCTAGGGTTTAGCTGGTACCCTAGGGCCGATCTTCAAGTAACATGGAATGGATCTACAGGATTTAGGGCTCCGAATATTGATGATGTGGGTAAAATTTTTGATTCGGAGCCAGGATCGGTTGTCGTTCCCAATCCAAATTTGGAGTCGGAATATGCCTATAATACCGAAATTGGACTTCATAAAAATTTCAGGGATAAAGTGGTTTTAAAAGGATCTGCATTTTATACGTATGTGGTTGATGCCTTAGTGCGTAGGGATTTTCTTTTTAATGGCTCTTCTCAGATTGCATACCAAGGGGAATTAAGTAATGTCCAAGCAATTCAAAATGCGGCCAAAGCTTATGTATATGGTTTTGAATTTGGACTGGAATCCTTTTTTAATGATAATCTATCAATAGCCGCGAACCTCACTTTGACCGAAGGCATTGAAGAAGAGGATGACGGCACGGAATCCCCAGCTCGTCATGCCCCACCTGTCTTTGGTGATTTTCATATTGTTTGGAAAAATCAAAAGATAAAAACGGATATCATTTTTAATTACAATGGGGAAGTGGCATTTGAAGACTTGGCCCCATCAGAGAGAAGCAAGGATTATATATATGCCATGGATGTTAACGGCAACCCCTATACACCATCATGGTACACTTTGAATTTTAGGTCGCAATATTCAATTTCCCAAGCACTGAAAGCGACAATGGGTCTGGAGAATATTACAGATCAACGCTATAGAACCTATTCGTCCGGTATTGTTGCCGCAGGAATTGATTTAATTCTGGGATTGGGATACACTTTTTAATATTTAAAGAAGGAGTCAAATAAAAAAGCCCCTGTTCTTGAGGGGCTTTTTTGAATTTTACCATTGATCAATTGTCATCATCAACGGCATCCTTTACCTTGTCGGCCGCTTTTTTTGCTGCATCTTTTACGTTTTCACCTGTTTCTTTTGCTTTTTCTTTCACTTCCTCACCTGTTTCTTTTGCGGCTTTTTTAATGTCCTCACCGGCCTCTTTCAATTCTGCACCAACCTCTTTTGCCTTGTCCGCTGCCTTGTCTGCGGCATCTTTAAGGTCATCCCCCACTTCATCCATGGTATCGGAAGCTTCATCCATGGCCTCTTTGGTTTTATCCCCTGTCTCACGGCATGAAACTAAGCTTGCACCTAGGGCAAGCATCAATATTGAACTTAAAATAACTTTTTTCATTTTATCTATTTTGGTGTTTTCTGAAAGGATATACGTGTAAAAAACCTCTTTGAGATGCCAAAAGGACTATAACTTTTTATGCATCAAAATGATCATTGATATCAATTGTAGATTACCACTATAAATTCGGTTTAAATTTATAATTTTGCAGGCTTAATTTGTTAGGCTCAGCTTGTTATGAAATTTAAGGGATATACGGGGTTGGATTTACCTAAGGTAGCGGAAGAAGTCCTTTTCTATTGGAAGGAGAGACGCATTTTTGAAAAAAGCGTTTCCGAGCGTGAAGGGAGTCCTGCCTATGTCTTTTACGAGGGGCCACCTTCAGCCAATGGTATGCCGGGCATTCATCATGTTATGGCCAGAACCATTAAGGATATTTTCCCTAGGTATAAAACCATGAAGGGCTTTCAAGTGAAGCGCAAGGCGGGTTGGGATACCCATGGTCTTCCCATAGAACTGGGTGTTGAAAAAGAACTGGGAATTACCAAGGAAGATATTGGAAAGAAAATATCAGTGGAAGAATACAACGCCGCATGTAAAAAGGCGGTTATGCGATATACCGATGTTTGGAACGAAATGACCGAGAAAATCGGGTATTGGGTAGATATGGATGTCCCGTATATTACCTATAAATCCAAATACATGGAGTCCGTTTGGTGGTTGTTGAAGCAGATATATGATAAAGGCCTCATCTACAAGGGGTACACCATACAGCCCTATTCCCCAAAGGCGGGAACAGGACTAAGTTCGCATGAACTTAATCAGCCGGGCACTTACCAAGATGTGACCGATACCACCGTGGTGGCCCAGTTTAAGGCAATAGAAAGTTCGCTGCCCAAATTTTTACAGGATGAGGGAACAGTTTACTTTTTGGCATGGACAACCACGCCCTGGACACTTCCTTCAAACACGGCACTTACGGTTGGGCCTAAAATAGATTATGTTCTGGTTGAAACATACAATCAGTATACCTTCAAACCAATGAACGTTATCTTGGCCAAAAGTTTGGTTTCAAACCAATTTGCGGTAAAGTTTACGGAGGTTGAAACCAAACCAGAACTTTTGGAATATAGTTCCGGAGATAAGAAGATACCTTTTTTCATTGTAAAGGAATTTAAAGGAAATGACTTGGTAGGAATCAAGTATGAACAACTGCTTGATTATACACTGCCTTTTGAAAATCCCGAAAATGCGTTTCGTGTAATTGCTGGGGATTTTGTTACAACTGAGGATGGTACAGGTATCGTACATACCGCGCCGACCTTTGGTGCCGATGACATGTTCGTTGCCCAAAAGGCGGATCCGCCAATACCACCAATGTTGGTGCTTGATGAGAATAAGAACCCCGTCCCATTGGTAGATTTACAGGGAAAGTTCAGGCCTGAAATGGGAGAACTCGCTGGCAAATATGTAAAGAACGAGTATTATGAGGATGGTGAGGCCCCTGAAAAATCGGTTGATGTTGAGATTGCCATTCGTTTAAAGGAAGAAAACAAAGCCTTTAAGGTTGAGAAATACGTACACAGTTATCCGAATTGCTGGCGTACCGATAAACCTATTCTGTATTACCCTTTAGACTCATGGTTCATCAAAATTACCGATGTAAAAGATCGCATGTTTGAGTTGAACCAGAAAATAAATTGGAAACCGAAGGCAACGGGCGAAGGCAGGTTTGGAAATTGGCTTGCCAATGCGAATGACTGGAATCTTTCCCGATCTCGATATTGGGGAATTCCACTTCCCATTTGGCGCACCGAGGACGGCCAAGAAGAGCTGATCATAGGTTCGATCGCCGAACTAAAAACTCAAATTACCAAGGCGATTGATGCCGGTGTAATGACTACGGATATCTTCAATGACTTTGTTGTTGGTGACATGTCCGAAGAAAATTATGAAAAGGTAGATCTTCATAAAAACATTGTCGATCAGATTATATTGGTATCCGATTCCGGCAAAACCATGAGACGTGAAAGCGACTTGATAGATGTTTGGTTTGACAGCGGATCAATGCCTTATGCACAGTGGCATTATCCATTCGAGAAAAAGGAATCAATTGATAAAGGCCTAACATTTCCGGCCGATTTTATCGCCGAAGGCGTAGACCAGACCAGAGGCTGGTTTTATACCCTTCATGCCATAGCCACTATGGTTTTTGATTCAGTAGCTTATAAGAATGTTGTATCAAATGGGCTTGTACTTGATAAAGAGGGAAAAAAGATGTCCAAACGTCTTGGGAATGCTGTGGATCCTTTTGAAACAGTGAATGAACATGGTGCCGATGCAACACGTTGGTATATGATTTCCAACGCCAATCCTTGGGACAACCTTAAGTTTGACATGGATGGAATCGTTGAAGTGAAACGTAAGTTTTTTGGAACCCTTTACAATACCTATGCGTTTTTTGCCCTGTACGCAAACATTGATGAATTCAATTATTCAGAGCAAAATATACCTTTGAGAGAAAGGCCTGAAATTGACCGCTGGATTTTGTCGGAACTCCATAGTTTGATTAAAACGGTCGATGAGGCTTATGCTGAATACGAACCTACAAAGGCAACTAGGGCAATTTCCGAATATGTTCAAGAAAATTTGAGCAATTGGTATGTACGTCTGAGCCGAAGGCGTTTTTGGAAAGGGGATTACCAAAAGGATAAAATATCGGCCTATCAAACACTCTATACCTGTTTGGAAACGGTTGCCAAACTTTCAGCACCCGTGGCTCCTTTTTATATGGATCAATTATTTAGGGACTTGAATGCAACGACTCAGAAAGAAGTTTTTGAAAGTGTACATTTGGCCGATTTCCCGAAGTTTGAGCCGACTATAATAGATGCAGCACTGGAAAGTAAAATGCAAAAGGCGCAGACGATATCTTCCTTGGTACTTTCCATACGTCAGAAGGAAAAAATAAAAGTACGACAACCTCTTCAAAAGGTAATGATCCCCGTTTTGGACAAAAAACAAAGGGAAGAGATAGAGGCAGTTGCAGATTTGATACGGTCGGAAGTAAATGTCAAGGAAATTGAATTGTTGGATGATGCTTCTGGAATTCTTGTTAAGAACATTAAACCTAATTTTAAGACTTTAGGTCCAAAATTCGGAAAAGACATGAAGTCTATTGCTTTGGCCGTCAATAAATTAGTACAAGCAGACATCCAAAAAATAGAGCAACAGGGCGAATTATCACTGAAGATTGAAAATAAAATCTTTAATTTACAGTTACAGGATGTAGAGATTACCTCACAAGACATTGAAGGTTGGCTGGTGGCCAGTTCGGGACCAATTACAGTGGCTCTGGATGTTACTATCAACGATCAACTTCGTAAGGAGGGAATTGCAAGGGAACTTGTAAATCGTATTCAGAATATGAGGAAAGATTCAGGTTTGGAGGTAACGGACAGAATCGATATTAAAATATTGAAAGACGGGCTGGTTGAAGGAGCTATTAATAGCAATATTGATTATATTAAGGCTGAGACCTTAACAGCGGACCTGCATTTTGAGACAGTATTGGAAGATGGCACCGATGTGTCATTTGATGAAGTGAAAACTAAATTATTTATTGAAAAACACTAAAGCATGACAGAAGATTTAAAAGTTAGATATTCGGACAAGGACTTGGCCGAGTTTAAAGCCCTTATTGAGGAAAAAATCGAGAAGGCAAAGAGTCATTTGGAGCTGCTTAGGAGCTCTTATATGAACGATGGTGATAACGGTACGGATGATACATCGCCCACCTTCAAGGCGTTTGAAGAAGGCTCCGAAACAATGAGCAAAGAAGCGAATACCCAATTGGCAATTCGGCAGGAAAAGTTTATTAGGGATTTAAAAAATGCATTATTGCGTATTGAAAATAAAACCTATGGCATTTGTAGAACCACGGGCAAACTCATAAACAAAGAAAGGTTAAAATTAGTGCCCCATGCAACTTTAAGCATTGAAGCTAAAAATTTACAAAAATAAAAAGTCCGCCAGATGGCGGACTTTTTTATAGTGCTTTATGAATATCAAAAACTTTGTGTCAGTTTTGATCATTGGGTTCTGCACCATGTTGTATGGCCAAAAGAAAATCAAAAAGGCACTCATAGACCATACCGCCTCATTGATTCAAATTGACACTGACAATTGTTACAATGTCGAAATAGGGACTTCAGATTCACATGAGATTGTAGTAGAAGCTGTTATTGACGGTGAGTATAAAAATGACTTGGCAGTACGGATTGAGGAAAAGGGCATAGGTGCTTTGATCAGTGCGGGATTTCAGCCCAACTTCTTAAATCCCAACGATAAATTAAGTGCGCATAAGACGATCTCGATTTCACTGAAAATATCTCTGCCCGAACAAAAAAATGTTCAAGTTTTTGGAACAAATGGCAATGTTGATATTACCGGTAAGTATCGAGATTTAAAAGTGACATTGGATGATGGTCGCTGCATCCTAAATCAAGTCACTGAATCTGTTGAAATCATCACTCAAAGCGGTGAAATTATCATGTATGGCGAAAGCGGTGTTATCAACGCAAAAAGCAAATATGGAAAAATCGTAAAAGATTCGATTCCAACGGGCAACGATCATTTCGACTTGTCCACTACAACTGGTAATATCCTAATAAGGAAAACCAAATAATATCGCTATTTTTGCCCCTTATATTTTGATTTTATGAATTTAAGAAAATCCTTGCTGTTGATAATTGTTATTTTGATTATCGATCAGGTCAGCAAATTTTATATCAAGACACATTTTGTTCTCGGGGAATCCGTAGAGGTTTTCTCTTGGTTCAAAATACTCTTCATAGAAAATGAAGGTGCCGCTTGGGGAACCAAGCTGAGCGATTTTTTGCCTATTTCTGAAAATTCCGGCAAATTGTTTTTAACCATTTTTAGGATGTTAGCGATTTTCGGTATTGGATATTGGCTTTATGATGTGATAAAGAAGAAATCTTCCAGGACACTAATTGTGGCCGTGGCCTTAATTTTTGCCGGCGCAATGGGAAATATTTTAGATTCAATATTTTATGGGCTTTTGTTCGATGACAGCAATAATAACTTGGCCACTTTATTTTCAAATGAACCCTATGGAAAGCTGTTTTTTGGCAAAGTTGTAGATATGCTATACTTTCCATTGGTTGATACTACTTGGCCAAGTTGGATTCCTCATTTTGGAGGTAAGAACTTCCGGTTTTTTGAACCTGTATTTAATATTGCGGATACGGCTATAAGTACAGGTGTTGGAATATTGCTGGTATTCAATAAAAAGGCTTTTTCTCAACCTAAAGAAGAAAATGACATTGATTCGGAACCACTTGATTCTGAGAAATCATAGGTTTTATCTGGAGTTACACAGAAATCGAGCCTAACATCATTTTTGTCAATATCTGTTATTTGGGCAGTGGGGTGAAAAAGTGACAATCCTATTTTTATAGTATCCTTACGGCACTTACTGAGGAATTTATCATAGTATCCCTTGCCATATCCTACACGGTTTCCTCTCAAATCGAAAGCCAAAAGAGGAACAAAAACAACATCTAATTTATTCGGTGCTATTTCGATACCATCAATAGGTTCGGGTATGCCCCATTCATTTTTTTTTAACTTGGTATTGTCTGTAAGCAAATAATGCTTCAATATGTTTTGAGAAAAAATTTTAGGGAAAACCACATTTTTGTCCTTACCTTGAAGAATCGATAAAATAAAAGTAGTTTCGATTTCTTTCTTATCAGAAATCGCTAAAAAGAGATGATAAAATTCACAAGACCAAATGGGAAGGTCTAAAACCTTGTTGGCTATGCCCAAACTGGCATTCAGTAGATATTCTGAGGATATTTTTTTTCTATATTCAACATACTGCAATCGCAATTCCTTCTTCAACATTTAAAGTTGATTTAAGCTTTTACGATTCCAATTAAAAGAAATGGTCTATTCTTTCGCCACAGCATAATATATTTTGAAAAACAGCATCAAAATTAAGTAGGTTCCTAAAGTTATTATGTAGTTGTCCATGAGGGAAAAAGTATTTATACGTTAAATGTAAAGAAAAAATTCTTTTTAAAACCTACAAAATGCAACTTTTTATCGATGAAATGCAATTTTTTGTAAAAAACGCGCCTTTTACATTTTGTGATTTCTTAACGTAATCTTAAATTTTGGCTCTAAATTATTGATATGCAAATGGTTAAAACTTTGATATTTGTCAGCAAATAACTGGGATATAAGAGGTTCAAAAAAATCTCTACAGTTCAATGACCATGTATATTTTAAAGTATGAATTGGGACAAGTTGTCAACCATAATTCAAATCCAAATTGGGGCTTTTATGCGAGTTCCGTAAATTTTTTGAATTTCCCTCGAGTAAGTTAAAAAAAGCTAAATCAACTCACGGTTTTGTAAAAACATAGTAATTTAACCAAATTAATGAGTAAGATAAACGAGACTGAATTAATGTCGACAACCCCTTTAAACATTCAGTTAAGTACGTTGCCAGATGGTCCTGGGGTCTATCAGTTTTACGATTCGGACGGGAAAATTCTATATGTAGGAAAGGCCAAAAACCTTAAAAAGCGTGTTTCTTCCTATTTTACCAAAAATCATGAGTATGGTAAAACACGTGTAATGGCCAAGAAAATAGCTTTGATAAAGCATATTGTTGTTCCAACGGAATCTGATGCCTTGTTATTGGAGAATAATCTGATCAAGGAGTACCTTCCAAGATACAATGTGTTGTTAAAGGATGATAAATCGTATCCCTTTATTTGCATAAGAAAGGAGCGCTTTCCACGCATATTCTCTACCAGAAAGATCATAAAGGATGGATCCGAATATTTTGGGCCCTATACGAGCATGCGCACGGTCAAGACGTTGTTAGATTTGGTTAAAAGTCTATATCAGTTGCGAACGTGCAATTATGATCTTTCTAAAGATAAAATAGATTCGGGAAAATTTAAAGTTTGTTTGGAATATCATTTAGGAAATTGCAAAGGCCCTTGTGAAGGATTGCAGAGTGTTAGCGGATATGATAGGCAGATTACCGAAATAAGGGAAATTATAAAAGGTAATTTCAAGTCTTCAATTGGCTTTTTTAGGGAACAAATGAAAGAATTGGCCGAAGAAATGAAATTCGAGGAAGCACAACGAATAAAGAATAAGTTGGAAATATTGGAAAATTATCAATCAAAATCCACAATTGTAAACCCGAAAATCAGCAATGTTGATGTATTTTCAATTATTTCGGACGAATCTTTTGCGTATGTGAACTTTCTTCAACTTTCCCACGGATCCATAGTGCGTTCCCATACAATGGAAATCAAAAAAAAATTGGATGAAACAGATGCTGAACTGCTTCAACTTGCGGTCGTTGAATTACGCCAGCGATTTAGCTCCGAATCCAAAGAGATATATGTACCCTTTAAAATTACTGCGACACCCGATTTGAGGGTAAACGTACCTAAATTGGGCGATAAAAAGAAAATATTGGATCTATCGGAACGTAATGCCAAGTTCTATAGACAGGAGCGGTTCAATCAAATAAAGATTGTTGACCCAGATAGACATACCAACAGAATTATGGCACAAATGCAGAAGGACCTGCGATTAAAGCAAGAACCTAGGCATATAGAGTGTTTTGACAATAGCAATATTCAAGGGACCGATCCGGTGGCTGCATGCGTAGTTTTCAAGGATGGTAAACCTTCAAAAAAGGAGTACAGACATTACAATATCAAAACAGTGGTTGGCCCCGATGATTTCGCATCTATGGAAGAGGTCGTACATCGCCGCTACAAAAGGCTATTGGCCGAAGGGGAGTCCTTGCCACAATTGATTGTCATTGATGGTGGAAAGGGACAATTATCTTCCGCACTTAAGAGTCTGGATCTTTTAGGTTTAAGAGGTAAAATTGCCATTATTGGCATTGCAAAAAGGTTAGAGGAAATTTATTTCCCAGAGGATTCCATTCCGATGTATTTAGACAAAAAATCTGAAAGTTTAAAGATAATCCAACAACTAAGGAACGAAGCTCACAGATTTGGAATTACCTTTCACAGGAACAAAAGAAGTAAGGGCGCAATAAACTCCGAGTTAATTGAGATCGGTGGAATTGGGGAAAAGACAGTGCAAGATCTTCTGAAAACATTTAAATCGGTAAAGCGGGTAAAAGAAGCTCCATTGGATAAATTGGCGGAGCAAATTGGTATGGCCAAGGCCAAAATAATACATGAAACATTTCATCAGAAATAGTGACACTCATTTTCAAATGCATCATAGAATAGGCATTATAGTGGTTTTATTTTTTCTCTCCTGTATTTCCTACGGGCAAGAAGGTACCGAAAAGGATTTAAAGGTAGGACTAGTTCTTAGTGGGGGCGGCGCAAAAGGTTTGGCCCATATTGGAGCACTAAAAGTAATTGAGGAGGCCGGTGTTGAGATTGATTATATCGGCGGTACCAGCATGGGCGCAATAGTTGGTGGATTATATGCCGCTGGGTATTCCGCAGCAGAGTTGGATTCTATATTTAGGAATACGGATTTTGCAGATTTGATCCAGGATAATTTACCAAGAGGGGCAAAATCTTTTTATGAAAAAGGCGCTTCGGAAAAATACGCACTTACGTTGCCCTTTAATAATTTTAAGATTTCATTTCCCCCTGCATACTCGGGGGGTCAGAATATCTATAACGAACTTGTGAGGATATTATACCATGTGAAAGACATCAATGATTTTAACAGGCTTTCGATTCCATTTGTGTGCATAGCTACCAACGTTGAAACCGGTGAAGAAGTTGTTTTGAACAAAGGATATTTACCGGAGGCGATTATGGCAAGTGGCACCCTTCCTTCTCTTTTTGAACCTGCCGCGTTGGATGACAAAATTTTGATAGATGGAGGGGTCGTGAACAATTATCCGGTTAAACAAGTCAAGAAAATGGGGGCCGACATAATTATTGGCGTTGATGTGCAACATGGTCTAAGAGATCGTGAGGCGTTGCTATCCGCTACCGAGATATTGCTTCAGATCAATAATTATAGAACTGCCTTGGACATGGTTGAGAAGTCCAAACTTACCGATATTTATATCAAACCGAATATTGATAAATACTCGGTCGTAGATTTTAACTCGGCAAAGGCCATAGTTGATAACGGGGAAATCGCCGCAAGGGAACAATTTGACGCCCTTCAGGCCATTTCCGAAAAACAGCACAGAAGCAAGGGGTTGGTCAAATACGTCGCCATTAAAGATACAATAATGGTAAAGCGACTGGTATTAAGCGGAAATAGGAATTATACCAGTGGTTACATTAGGGGTAAACTTCGTTTTGAACTAAACAAGAAAATCACTTTTGAAAAATTACAGCAAGGTATAAGCAATCTGTCAGCCACGGGCAATTTCAAGACTATCAGATATAAATTATTGTCAAATGATGATGGCGTTGATATGATTTTAAATCTAAATGAGAACAATAATAAAACATACATACGACTTGGTGCCCATTACGACGATCTCTATAAAACAGCCGCAATTATAAATTTGACACATCGGAAACTTTTAATGAAAGACGATGTTGGGTCGATGGACTTTATAATCGGAGATAATATTAGATATAATTTCCAGTACTTTGTTGACAAAGGTCCGTATTGGAGTTTTGGTATTAATTCGCGGTACAATAACTTTAGTAGTGATATAGATTTTGATATAATCAGAACCAATTTTGAAATTCCAAATTCTGATAATGTTAAGAATATTAGTTTGGATGTTACCGATATCACCAATCAAATATATGCACAAACCGTTTTGAAGGAAGAGTTTGCGGTAAGCCTTGGCCTGGAGCATAAGTTCCTTAAGTATAGTACAAGGACATTGGGTGAAGGCCTTGCCTCGGAAGGAGCATTGCTACCTAACTCGGAACCGAATAAGACCGTCTTTGAAAAGAGCAATTATTTTGGTGCCTTCGGCGGGTTGACCCTGGACACTTATGATGACAAGTATTTCCCATCAAAAGGCATTTATTTTGACGGCAAATTTAATTTTTACTTTCTTTCATCGGACTATAATGACAACTTCAAGGAATTCTCGGTAGCGAAAGCAAGAATGGGAGGTGCTTTCTCCATACTGAAAAACCTGTCATTAAACTTGGAAACTGAGGGTGGCTTTAAACTTGGGACTTCCAGCGTAACTACCTTTGATTTTGTGCTTGGAGGATATGGCACCGATTTGATCAATAATTTTGTTCCTTTTTTCGGTTATGATTTCCTAAGCCTTCCAGGAAATAGCTTCGTAAAGGCCTACGGTAGGCTAGACTTTGAGTTTGCTCCTAAGAATCACATGTTAATTGTGGCAAATATTGCAAATGTAGACGATGATCTTTTTAGGATCGGTGAATGGTTTGAACCACCTAAGTACACAGGATATGGATTGGGGTATGGTTGGGAATCCTTTTTTGGACCGGTTCAAGTCTTTTACTCATGGTCGCCAGAAGTGAGGAAGAGTAATTTTTTCTTTAGTATAGGTTATTGGTTTTAAGCTCTTTAAATTCCATTTTCATCTCTTTTTTCCGATATTTGGAATATAATTAAAAAGTATGTTGCAACGACGGGTTGATCTAACTTCCCATCTTAGGGCCATGTGGTAAGTAAGTCTTCCTTCAAAAGACTTATTTTACTGGTATTTTCAATTTTAATACATTATTATGGCAGCAGAAATAAAAAATCTTAAAGATTTAAAAAACACCGAATATTCTTTAAAAAAATTGTTCAAAGAGGCCGAGGATTTTCTTCCGCTTTTGGGCACGGACTATGTTGAACTCTATGTTGGGAATGCAAAACAATCCGCCCATTTTTACAAAACTGCCCTTGGTTTTCAATCTGAAGCCTATGCAGGACTGGAAACCGGCTTAAAGGATAGGGTGTCCTATGTGTTGAAACAGGGGAAAATTAGATTGGTGGTGACCACGCCATTACTGAAAGACGGTGAGTTAAATCATCATCTAAACGAGCATGGGGATGGGGTGAAGGTAGTGGCGTTATGGGTAGAGGATGCCACAAAAGCATTTGAGGAAACCACTAAAAGAGGGGCGAAACCCTACATGAAACCCACAAAAGAATCGGACGAAAATGGGTATGTAGTACGTTCGGGAATATATACCTATGGAGAAACGGTTCACATATTCGTAGAGCGTAAGAAGTATCATGGAATTTTCTTGCCAGGTTACCGAAAATGGGAATCCCATTATAATCCAGAGCCGGTGGGATTAAAATTTATTGACCATATGGTAGGTAATGTCGGGTGGGACGAAATGAACACTTGGTGCAAATTTTATGGTGAGGTTATGGGCTTTGCACAAATAGTATCCTTTGTTGATGATGACATTGCTACCGAATATACTGCATTAATGAGCAAGGTCATGAGCAATGGTAATGGAAGGGTCAAGTTTCCCATTAACGAACCGGCCAAAGGGAAGAAGAAATCACAAATAGAGGAATATCTTGATTTTTACAATGGTCCTGGGGTACAGCACATGGCATTGGCAACGGACGATATTGTGGGGACCGTTTCAAAGATGCGGGAAAGAGGTGTTGAATTTTTATATGTTCCAGAAGCCTATTATGATGATTTATTGGAGCGGGTAGGAGATATTGATGAGGATGTCGAAACTCTAAAAAAGCATGGAATTTTAATAGACAGGGATGAAGAGGGCTATTTATTACAGTTATTTACGAAGCCTATAGTAGATAGGCCAACACTTTTTATTGAGATTATTCAACGTAAGGGAGCTCAGTCTTTTGGGGTTGGTAATTTCAAAGCACTTTTTGAGGCAATAGAGAGGGAACAGGAGGCCAGAGGCACCCTTTAATCGGGGCAAATTTCCTAACGCTTTCCCAATTTCAGAATCAAAATTATAAAGTACTGTTAAGAGAATAGTTAAAGTAAGTTAAAACTATTTATGGCGCATTTTTTATGTATTAAATTTGTCCACGTAAGGGGTGGTTCCCTTACAACTTTAAGTATTGGTTTTTCATAATTTAAAGTTTGGTTGGTTATTTAGGAAAAGCCCTGACGGTCTCGTTAGGGCTTTTTTTATGTAAACTTTATGGGAGTATTGATGCATAACCGATTGTGGGATAAACAATACTTTGGAATAAATTTTGTTTAACTAATTGTAAGTTGCAAAAAGTGTAGTGCCGCAATTAGTATTTTTACCCTAAATGTTTGCTATGAAGAAAGTTTTTACCATTGTTTTTTTGACCTTAGGTTTTCTTCTGAACGCCCAAGACACAAAATCTGCTTTTGTGCCAGGTGAGTGGTTAAAATTTAGGTTGCACTACGGATGGTTGAATGCAAGTTATGCCACACTTCAGGTAAAAACCGCCAAAATTTCTGGGATGCCTGTATACCATGTCGTAGGTAGAGGACAAACAACTGGTTTCGCCAGTGTATTTTTTAAGGTGGACGATACGTATGAAACCTACTTTGATAAAGAAGATGGCAAGCCATACAAATTTGTTCGTAAGATCGATGAAGGCGGATATACAAAAGACGTGGAAATAAATTTTTATCATGAAAAGGAAGAGGCCGTTCTTAATGACAAAAAGAATGATAAAAAGCTTAATTTTACACTTCAGGACAGTGTTCAGGATTTATTGTCGGCATTTTATTATCTCAGGAACAACTTTGAAACAAAAGACCTAGTAGAGGGTAAATCCATCAAATTGAATATGCTTTATGATGATGATGGCATCTTCCCCTTTAAGCTCAAATACTTAGGCAAGGAAGTGTTGAAAACAAAGTTTGGTAAAGTTGAGTGCTTAAAGTTTAGACCTTATGTGCAATCAGGTAGGGTGTTTAAAGAGCAGGAAAGCCTTTCCCTTTGGGTTTCCAATGATGATAATAAAATTCCGATTCGCATAAAGGCTGAATTGACAGTAGGTGCTATAAAGGCAGATTTAGAAGGTTACAATGGTCTTAAGCATCAATTTAAAATTATAATGGATTGACCCAAAAATGAACGATAAGGAGCGTATAGATTCCCAAATATCCAACCTTGAAGAAAAATACAAAAATTCGGGGCAGGATTTAAGCTCCTATTTGGACGGCCTTCTTCACCAACGTTATCTTACCTACTGGGATTACATACATCTAGATACATTGTTAAGCCTTCAAATACCAAGAACCTATTTCCCCGATGAGGAAATCTTCATAATGTACCACCAGATTACGGAGCTTTATTTCAAATTGATATTGCATGAACAAAAGCAAATTGTAGATGACCAATCTCAAAATGTGGAGGTTTTCATAGAAAAGGCAAGAAGAATAAATAGTTACTATGAAGTTTTGATTTCCTCTTTTAGCATAATGATAAAAGGTATGGAGCGGGAACAATTTCTTCAATTCAGAATGGCATTGTTACCGTCCAGCGGATTTCAATCTGCCCAATATAGGATGATCGAGATTTATGCAACCCCTTTGCTCCATCTGGTTCACGAAACAGAACGCGATCAGTTTACATTAAATAAAGGTATAGAAGAACTGTATGAGAATATTTATTGGAAAAAGGGAGCGACCGATTTAAAAACGGGAGAAAAGACATTGACATTGAAGCAGTTTGAGTATAGGTATACCCCGCGATTGATACGAATTGCAAAGCAAGTTGAAAACAGCACCATTTATCATAAATTCTTACAATTATCTAAAGAAAAACAAGATAATAAAGATTTGATTAATGCGTTAAAGAAAATGGATTTAAATGCGAATGTGAATTGGCCTTTGATGCACATGGGATCTGCACACCAATATCTTGGTAAGGGCAAGGGTCAAATAGATGCGACTGGGGGAACCAATTGGAAGGATTATTTGCCTCCGAGTTTTCAAAAAATTGTATTTTTTCCACAATTATATTCAAAACAAGAGTTAAATGATTGGGGAAAACAATGGGTAGACCATATCTTTAATCCCCATAAAGCAAATAAGTAATAATGAATAAATACTGGGGCATAGTTTTATCATTGGTTATATTGGGCGCGTGCAAAAACAATAAAGCCCACATTGAAAAGGAAGAAATAGCGGAAAATGTTCCTGAAGAAGCTGTTTCTGTAAAGTTGTTTGGTTTTGATTTGGAAAATTTCAAGGTGCAACACGATACCATTCGAAGAGGGGATAGTTTCGGAGATATTATGATCCAAAATAAAGTTGACTATCCAAAAATAGCCAAGTTATCCGAAAATTTTAAAGACACTTTTGACGTTCGAAAGATTCGGGTTGGCAAACCTTATTTGATATTAAAATCAAAAGACACCACAGAAACCGCTCAAGTATTCATTTATGAAAACGACGCCATTAACTATACGGTCTTTGATTTTCGCGATAGTGTAAATGCCTATAGAATGCAAAAACAGGTAAAGTATGTGCAAAGAGAGGTGTCTGGCATTATAGAAACCAGTTTGTCCGATGCCATTCAAGAGCAAGGTATTGACTATAGTCTAACCCATAATTTGGCAAATGTATATGCTTGGACCATAGATTTTTCGAGGTTGCAAAAACAGGATAAATTTAGGGTAATATATAAGGAGAAATATATAAATGACACTATTTATGCCGGTTCAGAACCTATAGAGGCAGCTTATTTTGAGCATAATGGCAAGCCTATCTATGCCTTTGCCTATGAAAATGATTCGCTTAGGAGTATCGTAGATTATTTTGATGAAGATGCCAATAATTTAAGGAGAACCTTTTTAAGGATGCCCGTTGAGTATGGAAGATTATCTTCTAGGTATAATTTAAATCGAAGAATAAAATATTATGGGTATAAGCTACGCCCACACAAAGGAACTGATTATGCCGCACCGATTGGCACTCCTATAATGGCTACGGCGGATGGGACCGTCATCGAGTCTACGCGCAAGGGTGGCAATGGGAAATATGTCAAAATACGTCACAATGGCACCTATGATACCCAATATCTACATATGAAAAGGCAAAACGTCAAAAAAGGGCAATACGTTCGTCAAGGTGATATTATAGGGTGGGTAGGTATGACTGGAAATACAGGCGGTCCCCATGTTTGCTATCGTTTTTGGAAAAATGGCCGGCAAGTTGACCCCTTGGTAGAAGAACTTCCATTGGCAGAGCCTTTGGCCGAATCTTTACGCCCAGACTATTTTGCCTCTATCAATCCGAAGAAGGAGCAATTGGATTGCATCGAGTATCCTGAACGAGCAATAGATCCAGAATTGATCACATTAAATTAGCAAGAGAAATTTTGCCTCTTTATTATTGAAGTTTTCTGCCTATTTTTGCTCAAAAGAGCAAAAAATAAAGTAGAAAACAACCCAATTTCCACAGCCCCGGAAATTAAAAAATCTCCAAATGCCACTCCTGAATATAAATCCGACTACCACAAAAGCCTGGAAAAAACTGGCTGAACATCAAGAAGAAATTAAAGATGAACATTTAAGAGTACTTTTTGCCGAGGATCCGCAAAGGGCCGCCAAGTTCGCTATCGAATGGCAGGACTTTCTCGTAGATTATTCCAAAAATAGAATTACGGATAAAACCTTACAGTTGTTAATTGAACTAGCCGAGGAAGTCGGTTTGAAAGATGCTATCCAAAAATACTATTCGGGAGATATTATCAATCAAACGGAAGCTCGGGCGGTTCTTCATACCGCATTGCGGGCCAAGAAAGATGGCACTATTCTGGTTGATGGCGCAAATGTGATACCAGAAGTGTTTCAAGTCAAGGAGAAAATAAGGACATTTTCGAACAAAATAATTTCAGGGGAAGCAAAAGGTTATACGGGCAAGACGTTTACCGATGTGGTGAATATTGGTATAGGAGGTTCGGATCTTGGCCCGCTATGGTAACAGAAGCCTTGAAATTCTATAAGAACCATTTGAAAGTGCATTTTTTGAGCAATGTGGACGGGGATCATGCAAATGAGGTTTTAAAAGAGTTGAATCCTGAAACGACTTTATTTGTTATAGTTTCCAAAACATTTACCACACAAGAAACTTTAAGCAATGCCACCACTTCAAAAAAATGGTTCCTAAAGCACGGTAAACAAGAAGACATCGGCAAGCATTTTGCGGCGGTATCAACCAACACCCAGAGAATAAGTGAGTTCGGTATATCTGAGGACAACGTATTCCCGATGTGGGATTGGGTAGGAGGTCGTTTTTCGTTATGGAGTGCGGTAGGACTTTCAATAGCTTTGGCCGTAGGGCCGAATAAATTTGAGGAACTTTTGGAGGGGGCTTATGAAATGGACAGACATTTTAGGGACACCGACTTTCAGAATAATATTCCGGTTATACTGGCCTTATTAAGTGTTTGGTACAATAATTTTTATAATGCGGAGACCGAGGCCATCATCCCCTATTCTCAATATTTAAGTAGATTCTCTGCCTATCTTCAGCAGGGTATTATGGAAAGCAATGGAAAAAGTGTAGGTCGTGATGGCAAACACGTAGAGTATCAAACCGGCACTATTATTTGGGGAGAACCGGGAACCAATTCGCAGCATGCTTTTTTTCAATTGATACATCAAGGCACCAAGTTAATTCCTGCCGATTTTATAGGGTTTAAAGAGTCTTTATATGGCGATAAAGACCATCATGACAAATTGATGGCCAATTTTTTTGCCCAAACTGAAGCTCTGATGAACGGGAAGACCAAAGAAGAAGTTGAAAAGGAGCTTTTAAAATCTGGAATGTCGGAAAACGAAATATCTTTTTTAGTTCCATTTAAAGTTTTTGAAGGCAATAAACCAACAAATACGATTCTAATACAAAAATTGACCCCAAAAAGTTTGGGCTCCTTGATTGCCTTGTACGAGCATAAAATTTTTGTTCAGGGAATTATATGGAACATCTTCAGTTATGATCAATGGGGGGTAGAATTAGGCAAGCAATTGGCAGGAACCGTCTTAAAAGACCTTCAAAATTCAGAAATATCCGATCATGATTCGTCAACGTTGCAACTTTTACATTGTTTTAAGAATTAAACGATCAATTTCGGATTTCTTTTATTACTTGTGCAACTTCCTTTTTGTCAAGACCTCTATTGCTAAAATTGTGTTAAATTTGCATGTGCTAATTTAATGTTCAATTAACATAGAAGTTTAAAAATTGCCACACTTTTGCAGCACTTAAAACACACAAAAAACACTCAAACAAATGAAAAAAACGTACTTAGCAATTGTTGCCTTTTTAGTAGTTGCAGTTGCATTTTCACAAGGAACGATCACGGGTTCCGTAATTGATGGGGAACCTGGGTGATGCACTGCCTGGAGCCAACGTAGTTCTTCAAGGAACCGCAAGCGGGGTTTCTACAGATTTTGATGGGAATTTTTCGATTGAAGTTCCACAAAGTAGCGGAACTTTACTTATTTCTTATATAGGTTTTGTTACAAAAAGAGTAAGTTTTACCTCAACAGGTAACATCGGTACCATTTCATTGGAAGCCGATGCTGAGGAACTGGAAGGCGTCGTGATCGTGGGTACAGGTATTATCGACCTTGCCCGAGATAGGCAGACCCCTATTGCAGTATCAACGATTCCTGCTTCGGTAATCCAAGAAAAAATAGGAACACAGGATGTTACTATGACATTGGTGAATACTCCATCCGTTTATGTGGCTGGTCAGGCCGGAGGATATGGTGATTCACGCATATCGGTTCGTGGATTTGGACAGGATAATACGGCATTTCTTTTAAATGGTCAACCTATCAACGGAATGGAAGATGGTTTGATGTATTGGTCCAACTGGTCAGGGATGTCCGATATAGCCAATGGTATTCAAATTCAAAGAGGTTTGGGGTCTTCTAAATTAGCAATCTCATCTGTGGGCGGTACTGTGAACTTTGTAACCAAGGCTACAGATATGCAGAAAGGTGGCTTTGCCGCATATAGTATGGCGAACGATTCCTACTATAAAGGCACAATGGCTTATAACACGGGGATTGGTGAAAATGGTTTTGGAGCAAGTGTTATGCTAAGTCATTGGCAAGGTAATGGATACAACGAAGGAACCCGTGGTCAGGGACAAAATTATTTTGTATCATTTGGATATAGGCCCAATGACCAACATAATTTCAACTTTTTAATTACTGGAGCTCCTCAATGGCACGACCAACATTTTACCCAACGTATTTCAACTTTTCTCGAAAATGGCAGAAAGTATAACAACAATTACGGTTATCTAAACGGAGAATATCTTTCAGAAAGACGCAATTATTACCACAAACCAGTAGCGAATTTGAACTGGGATTTTAACATTAGCGATCGTTCGCAGTTATCCACCGTATTATATGCTTCTTGGGGTCGTGGTGGCGGCACAGGTAATCTTGGTAGTAGAATACGGACTGCTGACGGCTATGTTGATTGGGATGCAATACAAGCTGCAAACCAAGCGAGTGCTGACGGTTCGGCCTCATATATTTTAAGGGCGTCGGCGAACAACCATGCCTGGTATGGCCTTGTAACCAATTACAACTATGAGATTTCCGAGAATATTGATTGGAACATAGGATTTGATCTAAGATCTTATAAAGGAACCCATTTTAGACAAATTGTTAATTTAATAGGAGCTGATTATTGGTTCGAAACCAATAATGTTCGTAATCCTGCAGGATATCCTGTTTCAAAAACTTTTAAGGCGAACCCTTGGAGTGCGTTGACAAATATTCCGGAAGAAGAAGACAGAATTGCGTATGATTATGATGAAAGAATTAATTATGGGGGCATTTTTTCTCAAATAGAATATGCAAAGGACGGTTTTTCGGTTTTCGCCCAAGGTTCGTTATCGAGCCAATCCCATATTAGATGGGACCGTTTTGGCTACTCTGTGGCTGAGGAGGAATCTGAAAAGGTAACCAACCCAGGTTTCAATATTAAGGCAGGGTCTAGCTATCAGTTGAATGACCAAAACTCAATTTATATTAATACTGGTTATTATTCGCGACAACCGTATCATGACAATATTTATTTGAATTTTGGCAATGATGTAAATCCATTGACCGAAAATGAAAAAATATTTGGTCTAGAAGCCGGCTATGGTTTGAGGTTGAATGGATTTTCGGCAAATCTGAACCTCTATAGGACTTCATGGAAAGATCGGGTTGTAACGTCTTCTGCCACTGTGGATGATGCGCAGCAGTTTACATCAAATTTTGGGGTTGAACAATTGCATTCCGGGGTTGAACTTGACTTTAAAGCCAGACCGGTAGATAATTTCGCCTTAAGAGGTTTTTTATCAGTAGGCAATTGGGAGTATAAGGGCCAATCTAGAACTCAAGTTACCGATGAGGATAGGAATGTTGTAAGCGAAGAGTCAGAAGATGTTGACGGTGGAAAAGTGGGTGATGCTGCCCAGTTCACTTTAGGTTTGGGAGGTGATTATAATTTTTCAGAAAACTTTTCAGCAGATGCCGATTACCGATTTTATGACAAATTGTATGCTCGGGTAGGAGCAGTAAAGGAGAATTTGCAGCTGCCTAGCTTTGGATTACTTGACCTAGGGGTATCATATAGATTACCATTAAAGACGGAAAGTAAGAATGCACTTAGCTTTAGGCTGAACGTGAATAATGCATTACACAAGATTTATATTTCAGAGTTGACTTCCGCTAATTTTGTTGAGGCCGGCGATGAAACATATGATGGTCTTAATGTATCCAATTTTGGGTATTTTGGACTAGGGCGTACATGGAATGTTGGTGTACGATATCAGTTTTAACATTTGATGAATACATATTAAACCCTGACTTTAAAGTCAGGGTTTTTTTATGGCCAAAAATCATTACTTTTAAAACCTTAATCCAACAGAAATGTACGAAACCATACTGCTTTTACACTCTTATTTGGCCTATATAGTTTTGGCGGTTCTTTTTCTGGCCGTGGCCAATGCTATTTTAGGTCTGGTCGGCAATAAAATTTTTACCTTGCACAAAGATTTACGATTAAGCCTTTTTGCCCTGATTTTAAGCCATATCCAGTTGATAGTGGGGCTCATTCTTTATTTCGTTTCTGCAAACGGGTTTAGTGCCATTCAGCAATTTGGCATGGGCGGGCTTAGTTCCGCTGCAAGATTGTTGTCCGTTGAGCATCCCTTCGTCAACATTTTGGCTATTGTACTTATTACAATTGGCTGGTCACGACATAAAAAATTTTTGGAAGGGTCCAAAAAATTCAAGAGCATTGCCATATTCTATGGTCTGGGCCTGCTTTTAATTTTAAGTAGAGTGCCTTGGGGGCAATGGTTCAATTAAATAAATAGAAAATCTGCATTAGCATAATTATGGGTTTGAATAAGACTTAATTTTGCAATCATCGAAACGTACAAAAAAAAATAACACATATGAAAAATCTAAGTACCCTAGCTTTAATGTTAATATCTACCGCTGTTTTTGCTCAAGAAACAACACTTTTTAATGGAAAAGATTTAACGGGGTGAACCATTTATGGAACTGAAAAGTGGTATGTTGAGGACGGCCTCCTAGTTTGCGAAAGTGGGCCGGACAAGCAATATGGATACTTGGGTACAAATGAGCATTATAAGAATTTTGAATTGAACGTTGATTTTAAGCAGGAGGCCGATGGAAATAGCGGAATTTTTATTCGATCAACCGTTGATGGCACAACCGTTAATGGCTGGCAGGTAGAGGTTGCCCCAAAAGGCCACGATACGGGCGGTGTTTATGAATCGTATGGAAGAGGATGGCTAATTAAGCCAGCACCGGAAAAGGACGCGGCCTTAAAAGAAGGGGAATGGAACCATATGAAAATAAGGGTAGAAGGGGATAAGATAACTTCATGGCTAAACGGAACAGAAATGATAACCCTCACCGATGAAAAAATTGGCACCGGCGAAGGAGGCATAGCACTTCAAATACATGATGGTGGCGGAATAAAAGTGAAGTGGAAAAATATCAAATTGACCGAACTATAATTTTGCAATTATTTTTGTCAAATAAGGAACCTAGGGCTATTTAATTTATGGACTTTAAAACTGGTATGTAAATTTTTAACATAGGATCTATGGTTAGTATTTCCTCTAGATTGATGTTCTTCCCATTATAGCTGGCAGAATTTAGGACAAATCGACCCCCACAAAATAAAACTCCATCTGAAACATATCGGATGTCTTCCGAAGACATATTAAAATCAAGCGTGTCCACATCGGTTTCTGATAAGTTTAAAAGCCATCTGTTGTCACCATCTTTTCCAATGGGGTAAACAACCAATAAATTTTCGAGATTTGAATCTTCGTAGGATATCAATGTTTGATGGTCAAAATCTTCTTCATTAAGTTTAGTGGTAATCTGGCTTCTCATATAAAACCCGTTTTCAATTAAATTGTTGCCGATTGAATCTACCAATTCAATATAAAAGACTCCAGGTGGTGCAGTATCTATAATACCTTGACATTCGCTATCAAGAGGGTCTTCACTCTTGCTGCACGAGACAATTAGTGACGACAAAAAAAGAAATCGCAGTATTTTTCCCATTCCCATTTTATGTTAAGATGGCGCTTTTTCAAAAGGTTGCTTCTTTTAGAAATAATTTGCGGGGCATTAATCATCATTTTCAAAGACTAAGGTGCCACTTTGATCAAATAAATATACACGGGGAAGTGATCACTAAACCCACCGGCATAAGCACCTCCGGCATACGTACGAAAAGGGTATCCCTTGTAGGGTCCGCTTTCAGAAACCAAGTAAGGCGGGTTGAAGATTCCGGCCTTCCAAAAACGGTATTTAGTGTCATCGGTACGAAGTAAATTGGAGGTAAAGAATATCTGGTCAAAAAGACTCCATTTATCCCTGTAGGCCAATGAACCCAGACCTTTTTTATATAGTTTTTCCATTGGGTTGAATAGACTTCCTTCCTCTAGGTAATGTGATTTTCCCTCAATCTTAAGAATTTTTTTGAGGCTATCGCTAGTTGGGTCATCATTAAGATCACCCATGCTGATTATTTTTGCAGAAGCATCTAATCTGACAATCGAATCGATACTACGTTTGTTCAATTTGGCTGCGGCCAAACGATAGGGTTTGCTACGGGCTTCACCACCACTTCGTGAAGGCCAGTGATTTACAATAATATGAATGTTTTCATCATCCAATAATCCACCTACCACCAATTGATCCCGTGTATAATTTCTTTCCTCGTCTTTATCGGACAAGAGCAATCTTCGACTGACAAAGGTCGAAGGCAGAAAAACCGCTTTTTTATATAGTAAGGCTACGTCAATGCCACGCTCATCGGGAGAATCAAAATGGATGATTCCGTAGTTCTTGTTTTGAAGAATAGGATGGTTGATCAAATCAGTTACAACTTGTTTGTTTTCCACTTCACATAGCCCTATTATATCAGGTGAAGTTTGCGTGACGTTTATTCCTATTTCAGAAATTACTCGGGCGATATTTGCAACCTTCTTTTCATATCTTTCTTGAGTCCAGTTGTCTTTTCCCTCTGGAGTGCGGTCATCATCAAAGGTCAAAGAATCATTTTCGATATCGAATAGGTTCTCTACATTGTAGAAAGCGATGGTTCGGACCTTATATTGATCACTGCGCTGAGAAGCGCATAAAAAAGGAAGTAAAAGGACAAATAAGTAGTATTTAGTTCGCATGATTACCGCTAAATATAAGATCAATTTTTTTCAAAAGAATCAAATTTTGAGGTAATTCCGATAATTTTAGCTTCTATTTTAATATATTGTATAAACACTACACTAACCATTAACCGGCCGAATGCGATATTTTATCTGTTCGTATTTTTTCGTTTTCTTTTTTCAAGGTCTTGACGCGCAGGTTAAGAACAAAATCTCTGGAAGAATTTTGAACATTCAGACAAATGAAGCACTATCAAGTGTTTTGATAACCATAGAGGGTACCCAAATTTCCTATGAGACAATTTCCGATGGGTTTTTTGAGTTGGAAACACGATTGGCAGGTCACTACATATTAAATATTATTGCTCCGGACTTTTTTGCAAAACGATTGCCAATCGTATTGGAAAATCAAGACTTGTCACTGGGCACCATTTTTTTGGAGAGGGATATAACTTTTGAAAAGTCAGACAATCTGATAACATTGACGGAGTCGGACTTGTTGGATGAGGAAGGCTCGTCACTAACTTCAGGATTATTACAAGCCACCCGTGATGTTTTTTTGAACCGTGCGGCCTTTGATTTTGGCCAGGCATTTTTTAGGGCCAGAGGTTATGATTCCCAAAACGGGCAAGTTTTGATGAATGGCATTCCCATGAACAAATTTTTTGATGGTCGGCCACAATGGAATAATTGGGGAGGTTTGAACGATGTAACCCGAAATCAGCAATTCACGAATGGGTTGGATGCTTCGGACTATACTTTTGGCGGCATTTCAGGGAATACAAATATTAACATGAGACCTTCGGGCCTGCGTCCCGGTACCCGACTGTCAAGTTCCATATCCAATCGCACCTATACAGGACGACTAATGGCCACATATAATTCTGGACCTCAAAAAAATGGCTTGAACTATGCGGTGTCAACCTCGAGGAGATGGGCTAAAGAAGGATTTGTAAATGGCACTTTATATGACGCATTTTCAGTTTATGGATCAGTAGAATTTCAACTTAACTCAATAAGTACGGTTCATTTTACAGGTATTTTGTCTTCCAATAGGCGTGGCAGGTCTTCTGCTATAACCGAAGAAGTATTTGACCTTGTAGGATCTAAGTATAATCCTTATTGGGGATACCAAAATGATAAAATACGTAACTCTCGAGAAAGAAAAGTAGCAGAACCCATAGCAATGCTCAATTATTATTATAAATCCGAAAACTTTGGCCTAAGTTCTGGAGTTTCCTATCAGTTTGGGGAGAATTCAAGAAGTAGGCTGGGATATTTCAATGCACCCAATCCCGACCCCACATACTACAGATACCTACCCAGTTTTTATATAAATAGTCCAATTGGAGCCAATTTTAGCAGCGCAAATAGTGCAAGGGAAGGATTTTTGACCAATTCACAGTTAAATTGGGGGAAACTTTACGAAGCAAATAAAGACAAAGCATCCTATCTACTGTATGATGATATTGCCTTTGATAAACAATTCAGCTTTAATACCATCGGAAACCTAAAGATCAATGATAAAGCGAAAGTTGATTTTGGAATTACCTACAAACGTTTAAATTCTGATAATTACGCAAAAATTCAAGATTTGTTGGGAGCCGAATTCCATGAGGATATTGACCCTTTTTCGGATACTTACAATGACCTTACTTCTGATTCCAAAAAGAGCGGGAATGATATTTTTGGGTATCATTATAAAATCAACTCAGGTTCGCTTGATGCTTTTTCCCAATTCAAAATCGATTTTCAGAAATGGAAAGGCTTTATTTCCGCTACATATTCACAAACAGATTACCAAAGGGAAGGCCTGTTTCAAAACGAACGCTTTTTGGACAATTCCTTGGGAAAAGGAAACCAGCTAAAATTTTCAAACTATGGACTTAAAGGCGGACTATCTTACGGAATAACCGGCAGGCATTGGACGACACTGAATGCCGCTTTTCTTACGAGGCCACCAACACTGCAAAATTTATATATAAATCCTAGGGAGAATAACCTAATAATCCCAAACATTCAAAGCGAGAAAATTTCTACCATAGATTTGAATTATTTTATTCGAATGCCAAAACTTATTGGGCGCCTGACAGGTTTTTACACGCGTTTTCAAAACACCACCGATGTCAATTTTTTCTTTGTTGATGCGGGTGTAGGTTCTGATTTTGTGCAAGAGGTCATTACAGATTTGGACAAACTGCATATGGGTATTGAGGTAGGGTTGGAATATGAGCTTTCATCCGCCGTCAAAATTACCGGCGTGGCTGCAATTGGCAAATATCTTTTCGCAAGTGATCCAAATGTATCCATAAATTTTGATACGGCCGGTGCAGAGGAAGACTTGATCAACCCGGAAGGCACTATTGATTTAGGAGTAGCCAAGATCAAAAATTATAAATTGGCCCAAGGGCCACAAAAGGCACTTGCCTTAGGGATTGAATATCGTGACCCAAAATATTGGTGGGCTGGAGCCACAGCGAACTATTTGGCCAATAATTATGCCAATATTTCTACGATAACAAGAACGCAAAGTTTTTTTACCGATCCCGAAACCGGACAACCCTTTCCCAATGCAACCGATGAGAATGTAAACCAGCTGTTGGAGCAAAAACCATTGGACAATTTTTACTTGATGAATTTGGTCGGAGGGAAGTCTTGGCTAAAAAAAGGAAAATACATGAGCATTTTTGCGAGTATAAATAACGTGTTTGATACGACTTTCAGAACTGGAGGCTACGAGCAAAGCAGGAATGGCAATTTTGGCCAGCTTCAACAAGATAATCTAAGTGGCATCCCATCTTTTGCGCCAAAGTATTGGTATGGCTACGGGAGGACTTATTTTTTGAATTTGGCATATAGTTTTTAAGACATAAGAGGTTTCTCAATTGAATTTGTAATAGGCTAAATAAAAACAGCTGTTAGTTGATAAGAATGACCAAAAAAACAAACCGTATTAAGTTGAATTTGATGGGCTTTGCACTCTTGTTACTTATTTCATGTGTAAAAAGTCGGGATTTTGACCCTCCTCAGAGTTCATGTAATTCAGATTTGGTCGTGAATGCTTCCTACAAAGATATAAAGGATCTATATATAGACAGAACAATTCAGATTCAAACTGACCTAATAATTGAAGGTTACGTGATATCATCCGACAATGCCGGAAATTTTTTCAGCGTGTTGCACTTTCAGGACGGCCCCGCCAATCCTACGGAAGGTTTTCAGGTTGAAATAGACTTAAGGGACTCACATTTGTTTTATCCGATAGGCAGTAAAATATTTATCAAGTTAAAAGGGCTTTACTTAGGTAAAAGCAAAGGAGTTTTCAAGATCGGAGGGGTTTTTACCTCATTTGGCAATGAATCTGTAGGAAGATTACCCGCTGCCATTGTGGACCAACATATTATTATTTCATGCAATCAGAATAACACAGTTGAGCCAGTTCGGCTAGCTCTGAATGACTTGAGTGAAAGCTTTGTCAATACCTTGGTCCAATTAGAAAAGGTTGAAATTTCAGAGTCCGAAATAGGTTTACCATTTGCCATTGAACAAGAGGAAACCGAGCGTACACTTATTAATTGTGAAGATATTGAAATAGGATTGTTGAACAGTGGTTTTTCAGATTTTCACACTGAGCTTATGCCCACAGGTAATGGAACTATAACTGGAGTGCTTTTGCGAGAAAATGATGATTTTTTGTTAGTCATCCGTGATTTAGGGGACATCGATTTTAACCAGGATCGGTGTGAGGATTTGGTTGATGAATTTACATCGACCAGCATTTTTTTCTCCGAGTTGGCCGACCCAGAGAACAATGCAGGTGCCAGGTTTGTAGAACTTTATAATTCGGGATCAGAATCCTTAAGCTTAAAAGGATGGAAGATAGAGAGGTTCACCAATTCTAGTTTTGAAGTGAGTTCTTCAATCAAATTGGATAATCTTACGATTGGGTCGGAAAGCACATTGGTAATCTCGCCCAACGCGCCTGAATTTGAAAATGTCTATGGTTTTTTGCCTGATTTAGGAATTGGGACAAACAGCCCGGCCGATTCCAACGGGGATGATAATCTGAGGCTCGTAGACCCTTTTGGAGTGGTCATCGATGTTTTTGGAAGAATTGGTGAGGATGGCTCGGAAACCGATCATGAGTTCGAGGACGGTAGAGCCTTTCGAAATATTGAAATATCGCAAGGGAATCCAGTCTTTACTTTTAGCGAGTGGATTCTTTATAATGACACAGGAGAATCAGGAACCATAAATCAACCCCAAATAGCCCCGCAAGATTTTAGCCCGGGAAATCGAGAATAAAAAAGGCCATCGATTCATAAAGATGGCCTTTTTTGTGATTGGCTTTATTGGTTATTCTGTCGGAAAATCGGGATGTGCCATTACCTCTTGCATTTGTTTTACATGACGCTCTGTATGTCCGCTCATGAACAAAAGAATTTGGAGTCCGTCAATGGTTCCGAAGGGCAATTGCCCGTAATAGTTTCTCAAGTCATCTTCAGTACTGTTCAAATAGGCAATATGCGCCTCGCGTTTTGAGATAAACTCAATTAGGGTATCTTCATACGATCCAAATTTTCCGGAGGGCTCGAATGCCTCACCAGTTTTTACCTTTTGGTCGCGATTTACGATCATGGCCAACAATTGCTCATCGGTCATTTTTACATCGCCTCGTTTTGAAGAGTCGGCGGCCGTTTGCAGTGCCCCTTGCAGCATACCACCGATCATTCCTTCAGAAATGGCCAAATGTTCAACACATTCTGCCACAGACCAGGCCTCCGGAGTTGCCTTATAATTCAGTTGCGCGTCCGATAGCCCATCTACCGTGCTTCGCAGCAAATCTTGTGTTTTGGTCAATTCCGAAATGGCCATCTCACGCTCTGCGTCGGTAATCCCGGTTTTTATAATCCCGAAACTTACCAATGCCATCATTACAATGGGAATAATAATTTTTTTCATTTTCGATAAATTTAAAGTTAGTTGTTATACGACAGCGAGTTTGTCACCAAGCTGCATAGGATTAGCAAGGTAATTTATTGGCAACAATTTTTTGAAAAATCTTTGGATATTTTTCTTAACATGAAAATGCGAATCCTTTCCATAGAAGGTTCAAATATAAAAAGGGGAGCTGTTGGAATGTGGAATTGGCCATTATTGCTTAAGACGTTTTCCAAATCCGACGAGGATGTGTTTCAGAATGTATTTGCCCAACATTTCATTCTATTTTAAACACTCCAAATTCTAGAGGCCTCGAACGTACCAATGTACGGACTAACTTTTTTCTTGGATAAAACTACGCAGCGGGTTTTACATACTAAAAGTACATAGGTTAAGCTTATCTTTTGATAATCTTTTAATATTGTTCCACATAAAATGTAGGCGGGTATTTTCGTATTTTTAAGTTCTCTTTTTCTTGAAGCCAAAACTTAAATAGATGGGATTAAGCAACCTTTTTAATATTTCTTTAAACGCAAACTTATATGAATCAAACAAATAATTAGAATATGGACAACAATGGTAATGCATGGGATGTTAATGATGAAAACAATGTAAGCAAATGCCCATTTATGGGAGGAACCCATAAAACAACGGCGGGCGGCGGCACCACAAATAAGGATTGGTGGCCCAATCAATTAAAATTGAATATTCTTCGACAGCACGACACAAAATCAGATCCAATGGGCAGGTCGTTTGACTATGCCACAGAATTTAAAAAACTTGATTTACAAGCAGTAAAAAAAGACATTTTTGATTTAATGACCACATCCAAGGATTTTTGGCCAGCGGATTATGGTCATTATGGGCCATTTTTTATACGCATGGCTTGGCACAGTGCCGGTACGTATCGCGTAGGTGATGGTCGGGGCGGTGCGGGTTCGGGACAGCAAAGGTTTGAACCATTGAATAGTTGGCCAGATAACGCTAATCTTGACAAGGCAAGACTATTGCTTTGGCCCATTAAGAAGAAATATGGCAAGAAATTATCGTGGGCAGATTTATTGATTTTGACAGGAAACTGTGCCCATGAATCCATGGGATTAAAAATGTTTGGTTTTGCTGGCGGGCGAGAAGATGTCTGGCAAGCCGAAGAGGATGTTTATTGGGGTTCCGAGACAGAATGGCTTGGAAATAAAGAACGATACGACAATGTCGAATTAGAGAGTACTTTAGGAGCCGCCCATATGGGATTGATCTATGTAAATCCTGAAGGGCACAATGCAAATCCAGATCCGGTTGAATCTGCCCATTATATTCGCGAAACTTTTGGCCGCATGGCAATGAACGATTATGAAACGGTGGCCTTAATAGCTGGGGGGCATACCTTTGGAAAAACACATGGGGCGGCAAATCCGAATGATTATGTTGCTTCTGAACCCGCGGCAGCTGGTATTGAAGAGCAAGGTTTGGGATGGAAAAATAGTTTCGGCAGTGGTAAGGGTGCCGATACCATTACAAGTGGAATAGAAGGTGCTTGGACAGATACGCCCACGAAATGGAGCAATAAATATTTTGAAAACTTATTTGGATATGAGTGGGAATTGACCAAAAGCCCGGCAGGAGCCCATCAATGGAGGCCAAAAAACAATGGTGGGGCCGGAACGGTTCCAGATGCTCATGACCCAAGTAAAAAGCACGCGCCATTTATGTTGACTACCGATCTTTCTTTGAAAATGGACCCGATTTACGAGAAAATCTCAAGACATTTTTATGAGAATCCAGATGAATTTGCTGATGCATATGCACGTGCATGGTTTAAACTTACGCACCGCGATATGGGACCTATTAGTCGTTATTTGGGCCCCGAAGTGCCAAAAGAGGAACTTTTATGGCAAGATCCCATTCCGGCCGTTAGCTACGAATTGATCAATGAGAATGATACGAACGCACTAAAAAGTAATATTTTGGCCTCAGGATTGACCATTTCTGAATTGGTCACCACCGCCTGGGCCTCTGCTTCAACATTCCGTGGTTCCGACAAACGTGGTGGAGCAAATGGAGGACGTATTCGATTAGCACCACAAAAAAACTGGGAAGTAAATAATCCGGCCCAATTGGCCAAGGTCTTAGATACTCTTGAAAGGATTCAAAAGGAATTCAATAGCTCCCAAAGTGGAAATAAAAAGGTCTCGTTAGCTGATTTAATTGTTTTGGGCGGTTGCGCGGCAGTGGAACAGGCGGCCAAGAAAGAAGGGTATAGTGTTGAGGTTCCGTTTTCACCGGGACGAACAGATGCTTCACAGGAACAAACAGATGTAGATTCGTTTGCCTTCCTTAGACCAGTCGCGGATGGGTTTAGAAATTATAGGAGCAAAAATCAAACGATAGCAGCAGAGGAGTTATTGATAGATCAAGCTCAGTTATTAACCTTAACCATTCCCGAGATGACGGTACTGATAGGGGGAATGCGTGTACTTAAGGCGAACTATAATGGATCCAGCCTTGGAGTGCTAACTAATAAGGTTGGTTCTTTGTCCAATGATTTCTTTATAAATCTACTTGACATGGAAACAACATGGAAAACAACCTCCGGCGATAATCTTTTTGAAGGCCGTAACCTCAAAACCGGGGAAATTAAATGGACCGGTACACGGGTTGACCTAATTTTTGGTTCTAACTCAGAACTAAGGGCCATTGCGGAAGTATACGCCTGTGAAGATTCTAAGGTGCAATTTGTGAATGATTTTGTATCTGCTTGGGCCAAGGTCATGAACTTAGATCGTTTTGACTTGGTATCGTAGTTTGACAAAATTACTGGAACGACTGCCATGCTTCTAACAAGTGTGGCAGTTTTTTTATAATTTTATCAGACTTATCAAAAGAGGTATGAACGAATTTTTTTTCTCGGAAATAAAAAATGGCAACTTCAACGAAGTAAAGGCCATGCTCGCCAAGAATCCCATGTTGGTTAACAGCAAGGACGATCGGGGTTCTACTGCGTTAATTTTGGCTACCTATTATGACGAGGAAGAAATAACCGATCTTCTTCTTGAACATGGCGCAAAAATCGATGCTAAAGATTCTTCAGGCAATACGGCACTAATGGGAGTCTGTTTTAAGGGTTATACCGACGTTGCAAAGAAATTAATGGAGAGGGGCGCCAATATAAACGAACGCAACTCCATGGGTGCTACTTGTTTGATCTATGCTGCAACCTTTAATAGAGAAGAAATTGCAACAATGTTAATCAACAAAGGAGCTGATAAAACAGTGAAAGACAACAGAGGTCAAACCGCTTATGACCATGCAAAAATGCAAGGGAATCAAACTATGATAAACCTGCTACAAGATAAATAGATAATGGCCGAAGAGCTCATTACTGCACTTGTTCAATCACCTTTGCTTTGGGAAAACCCAGCTGCCAACCGGAAAGCATTTTCACAAAAATTTTTTGACATCGAGGAGAACTGTGATATAATTATCCTACCCGAAATGTTTACCACTGGTTTTACCATGAAACCATCTAATATTGATGTATCCGAAGGGGCAAAAACAATTGAGTGGATACAGTTGGAAGCAACTAAAAAAAATGCGGCTATTGTTGGTAGCCTACCTTTCAACGATAAAGGGATATACTTCAATCGATTGTTTTTTGTTGAACCGAACGGAAATATATATAAATATGATAAGCGACATACTTTTACTCTTGCAGGCGAGGATAAAGTGTATACAGCCGGTTCAGAAAAGCTAATAATCGATTATAAAGGCTTCAAGATATGTCCCATGATCTGTTACGATTTGCGATTTCCTGTATGGGCACGCAATGTAGAGCATTATGATGTGTTGATATTCGTGGCCAATTGGCCCAAACCTAGAATTGTTGCTTGGGATACATTATTAAAAGCAAGAGCTATTGAGAATATGTCATACTGTATTGGAGTAAACCGTGTGGGGACTGATGAAGTTGGACATCAATATCCTGGTCATTCAGCGGTATATGATTCTCTTGGGGAACAATTGGCATTCTCCGGAAGGGAAGAGGTTTTATATGTTACCCTGAATAAGAATCATTTAAGCACAACAAGAAACAAACTTAAATTTTTGGATGACAGGGATGATTTTACTCTAGAATTGTAAAAGTCTCTATTTTCTCCCAATTCGCCCTGATTTCAATGGCCCCTGGATAATAACTTACCTTTTCAGGTTGTATTTTTTTAAGGTAATTCCCCGTATCCCATTTTCCATTGCCATTCATATCAAAAATTATACGGATCAAGTAATTTGCAGGTTCAATACTATTGAATTCAAAAGTTTGCGACTCTAGGGAATATATTTCCTCTTTGACCAGTCCTTTTTCGTCCGTCAGTTGAACTAGTAAGGGAAATGTAACGGCCCCAGTTAAATTCACGCTTAAATTTCCGTAATCTGCCAGACTTTTGGTAGACATATTGTATGCCAAAGTATCGTTCGTTTTTTCGAAAAAATCGGTAATTGCACCTGGTATCAACTTTAATTTATATGTATGGTTGGGCTCTCGCTCGAAATTAAAGTCGACCTGATTTTTCAAAGTATCCAATTGGACCTTAAAAGCAACAGGAACGGAATCTTGGTTCACCATATCTATTAGAGTTGTGTCAATTTTGGACAGTGGGGTGTTGGCCTCAATATGATAGGGTCCATTGAAACTTAAAGTACCTTTTTGATTGGGGTTGAGAAGCAAAGTATCTAAGGCAACCTTGCGTTTTTTTATATTGAACGTATCAATTATTCTCAGCTTTTCATTGGTCACGGTGAACAGTATAGAATCAAATTCAAATGGGGTGAACCAATAGTTCAAGGTATCTTTCCTTCGTTCTTTCAGAATTTTGGTTTTTATAGTATCCGGCAAGATACTTAAAGGTTCTATTTCAATATCATCTCCATCACCATAGTATCCGAATAGAATCCTGTTCTTGGCGGCCAGTGTCGGGACTGAAATTTTGTAATCCGGTATTTCCTTGAATAAAGTCAAAAGGTAAGTTGAGTCGGTCGGTAAAGAAACGGTATCTCGTATAAAGGCAATTTTATCCGCATTTTGATCGAATATATTGTTCTTGGCCTCATCTTTTATGGCGAACATGGCATATTTGCCTTCTTTCAAATTTTTCAGTGTAAAAATTACCGTACTATCTAGGGTATTTGTAATATAATTTGGGGGTCTTTTATATAATGTGGAATCATTATAGGTGCTATCGATCTCATAAAGCATAATACTAATGAATTGATCGGCTTTTTGGTTAAAGGCATCCTTTACAACACCCGATACGGTCAAGGAATCAATATAATCACCTGTTGAGAAAACATAGCTTAGAAAACTGGCTGGATTACCCTCGTTATTATCCACGATACTCTGACCAAAATTAAATGTATAAGTTGTATTTGGCCTTAGCGTATCTTTAATAATGATTTCAATAAACTTGCTTGCACCGCCCTGCGGAGATATTTGGGGCGTATATTTCAGTGGGGGGGATATGATTAGCTGGTCCTGGATTTTTTCCAATTTTATGTACTCATCAAAATAGAGGCGAATTTTCTTGGCCTTAAAGTTGATGGTCATATTTTCCGGCTCGGCCTTTAAAAGTTTGGGAGATGTCACATCTTTTGGCCCACCACTCGGATTACCCCTCTTGCCACATTGATATAGGGCGGCAACTACGAAAAGCAGAAAAATAATGGCAAAAAAGCGTCTCAACATCATACTTAAACTTAGCGCAAAATAACAACTTATTTGCCAATACAGCTGAAGTTAAAGAGGTGAATACGCCTAAATTAGCGTTAAAAAAGGAACTCTGCACTCAATAAGAAAGAAGTAAATACAAGAAAGAAAGATTTAATCAAGGGGAACTATGGCCATACTGGCAATATAAAGAGTGATTCCTTCAATTTTTAATAATGTATTTGCACAAATTTCCATGGTAGCCCCAGTTGTAATGACATCATCTATCAGAAGCACTTTTTTGTTTTTTAGAATTTCTGGATTCGATATCGTATAAAGCTCTTTATTGGTTTGTATACGGCCCAATCTACCTTTTTTCGTTTGGGTTTTGGTGTTGGCGGTTTTCATTAACCCTTTTGACAAGTATTGGGCATTTATATGAAATGCTATTCTTTCACCGAATTTATCTACTTGATTGAATCCCCGTTTTCTCAGTTTTGTTTTGTGCAAAGGAACAGGAATTACATAATCGATTTTTTCAAGTGCCTTGTCTACCTTTAAGATTTGCCCATACCATTCCCCCAGGAAAGTCCCAATTTTCTCTTGATTCCTGTACTTTAATTGATGAATAAGTTTTTTTACAATCCCATTTTCAATAAAGTATAGGAATGAACTTGCCTTTTTTATGTTAATTCGTCCATAAAAAGTACGATCTACCGCATTTTCTTCGTTAAAGTTGTAATCGGTGAGAGGTAAATCGTTCCGACAAACGGTACAGATGAGTTTCTCTCCTCTGTATAAATGTGCATTACATCCAAAACACACCTTGGGCAATAGGATGGTGTTTATATCATTTAGTATATTTGATAGCTTATAGAACAACCAATTCTTAAATTATTAACCTACTTAAAGCTCGCTTGCTCTAATGGAAGAACAAGATAAGAAATTCAATTATAAAATTATCCTTGCGGCTTTGGTAGCTGTAATTTTGGGGATTCTAATTGCTTTTTATTATAGTTATGCTCAAGCTAAGAGCCAAATAAATTTTTTGGAGCAAGAGAAGGAGCTTTTGGTAAAGGACCTTACCTTAATGAAAGGAGATGTAGATCGTCTTTCGGCACTCAATGAGGTGAATGAAATAGAATTACAAGATTCAAGATATAGGGTTCAACAATTGCTTGATTCCGTTGGAAGACTTAACTTCAGTATAGAAAAACTTCGGGAATATAAAGGAGAACTTCGAAGATTGGAAGCAAAAAATGATAGTCTAAAGTTAAAAAATAATTTCCTCAAGTACAACAACATGGTCCTTTCCGAAAAATATGAGGAAACCAGAAAACAAATAGAGGAACTTAGAGGGAAGAGCAGTTCGTTGGCAGAAGCAGAAGCACTACAACGGAGGAAAATTCAAGAACTTAACAAAGAGCTTAAGACCAAGAGCTACTTGCACTTGCGAACCTCTGGCGGAAATGGTTTTAGATTACGTAGCGGAAAACCCATAATGACCAATAAGGCCTCAATTATTGAAAAATTACGAGGTTGTGCTACAATTATTGCTGACCCAATGGTTATTAATGAACAGCGAGTTATTTATCTTCAATTTTTAGATCCAAGCAAACGTATTATTGAGGACAATGCCAACACCATATCAGTAAATGGCAATATCTATAGTAAGCGAGTTGAAGTTGTACTTATGGGTGAAGATCTTGATGTGTGCGATTTTATTACCATACCTGAAGGCTCATTAGGGCCCGGCACATACACTTTGAATATTTTTGAGGATGAGCGTTTGCTTTCTACATCGGAATTTGATCTAAAATAAATTATATCGATTTAGGGTAATATTCTATTTTTGCCACATGGTAAAACAAGAAGACGATTTCAGAAGGGTTATTTCCCATGCAAAGGAATACGGTTATGTGTTCCAATCCAGTGAAATTTATGATGGATTAAGTGCTGTCTACGACTATGGGCAGAACGGTGCAGAACTCAAAAAAAACATAAGGGAATATTGGTGGAAATCCATGGTGCAGCTCAATGACAACATTGTTGGTATTGATGCAGCTATTTTTATGCACCCCACTACATGGAAAGCCTCTGGACACGTAGATGCCTTCAATGATCCATTAATTGATAATAAGGATTCCAAAAAAAGATACCGTGCCGATGTTTTGGTAGAAGATCATGTGGCCAAAATTGAAGCTAAAATCGAAAGAGAGGTAGAAAAAGCCCAAAAGCGTTTTGGAGAAGCTTTTGACAAGCAACAATTTTTAACAACCAATCAGCGAGTTGTTGAATATCAAGAAGAAGCTACAACTATACTTAAAAGGCTGGGAAAATCTTTGGCAAGTGAAGATTTGGCCGATGTAAAGCGATTGATAGAGGAGCTTGAGATTGCGTGCCCTATGTCAGGATCTAAAAACTGGACGGAAGTCAAACAATTTAATCTTATGTTCGGCACCAAAATAGGAGCTTCTGCCGAAAACAGCACCGATTTATATCTTAGACCAGAAACCGCACAGGGAATATTCGTGAACTTCTTGAATGTTCAGAAAACAAGCCGATTGAAAATCCCGTTCGGAATAGCCCAAACAGGAAAGGCGTTTCGGAATGAAATTGTTGCCAGACAATTTATCTTCCGTATGCGGGAATTTGAACAGATGGAAATGCAATTTTTTGTGCAACCAGGTTCACAAAAGGAATGGTACGAGGCATGGAAAGAAACACGAATGAAGTGGCATCTTTCATTGGGCATGGGAGCGGAGAATTATCGTTTTCATAACCATGAGAAGTTAGCACATTATGCCGATGCGGCAGCGGATATTGAGTTCAAGTTTCCTTTTGGATTTAAAGAATTGGAAGGAATTCATTCTCGAACCGATTTTGATTTAAGTAGCCATGAAAAGTTCTCCGGTAAAAAATTACAATATTTTGATACCGAGAAAAATGAGAACTATGTGCCTTATGTAGTAGAGACATCAATTGGGTTAGATCGCATGTTCTTGGCCGTTTTCTCACACTCATTGCAAGAAGAGGAACTTGAAAATGGCACGACAAGAACTGTGCTGAGACTGCCCTCCGTTTTGGCGCCTACCAAAGCAGCTGTTTTGCCGTTGGTAAAGAAAGATGGCCTTCCCGAAGTTGCCCTTGAAATAATAGATGACCTTAAATGGGATTTTAATGTCATCTACGATGAAAAAGATGCAGTTGGACGCCGTTATCGAAGGCAAGATGCCAATGGAACCCCTTTTTGCATTACAGTAGATCATCAGACTTTAGAGGACCATAGCGTTACCATTCGTCACAGAGATACAATGGACCAACAAAGAGTCGCGATAAATGACCTAAAAAGCATTATTCATAAAGAAGTGGATATGCGTTCTTGGTTAATGAAAATGTAATAAGGTTATAACTGATATCCAAATCGCAAACTTCCATAATAATTACGGCCATCACCTGGATAGTAATATCTGGGTCCCGATCCGCCGAAGGCCTGGGTATTGATCAAAACCGATTGGGCATAAACAGCATCGAATAGATTATTGATTCCGAAATCCAGGCCAACTAGGAGTTTATCGGTAATTTTTTTTCGGTATCCCATTCTGGTGGTGAAAACCGTAAATGGATCACTTGAAAGGCTATTCGCATCGGTCAAAGGAATGGCACTTACATGTTGGTGGGTGGTATTCCAATAAAAATCATTGAACAACTTTAATTGAATTCCCGCAGTTCTTCGTTGTTTGGGCACACCTGTCAAGGGATTTCCAGAATAATTGGTATCACCGTCAATAAACTCTATGAAACTGTGGTCGCTCAACGTATAACTTAAAAAAGGCATGAGTTTTAACTTTGAGCTTATATCCCAAGAGTAATTAACCTCTATTTCTAGCCCCCTATGTCTAGTCTTGCCTGCGTTTTTACCAATAAACTGATCATCACCGACCCTTTGCGCCACTAATAGGTTATTGATATTCATTTGATATATGGCCACATTTATCTGCAGTTTTCTGTCATTTAAAAATAAGTTTCCTCCCAATTCATAATTAGTTCCGGTTTCTTGGGCAATATCCGGATTTATGACTCCATCAGGTGTCAATGTTTCCTCCAAGTTCGGATTTGAAAACCCTCGACTTATATTGCCATATATCTGATGATTTTCTGAAAAGATGTATCTAAGATCTATGCTTGGTAATAAAATAACCTTAAAACTTCGGTCTGCACTTCTATTTCCGATCCCGGTGTTAAAAAGATCCTGAAAATTGTATTTGGTTTTGTTCAGATTAAAACCTAGTTGGGCAGTAAAAGAGTCTAAAAAATTCAAAATCAACGAACCAAAAGTATTCAATTGACTTCTAAATTCTTTGTTTTGCGCAAACCGGTCTCCTGCAAGACTTCCATTGCCATTGTTTTCCTCATAAAGATTTTCAAATTCACTCCAGTTGTATTCATCTTTATAGAGTTCGGCACCAACAGAGTATTGCCCCAAATTTTCTAAAAACCCGAAACTTCCTGAAAAGCGGGTTCGAAAACCATATCCGTTCGTAAATTCATCCAAAATTCCAAAAGGGCGTGCCTCATAGTGGTCTAAATAGGTATAGAAAACACTTGTTGTATTCTTTAAATGGTCATTGAATAAATGACTATAGTTCAACCCGATCAAAGTTGAATTATTGTCCTCATACCCTTTTGAGGCCTTCCAAGTAAAACTTGCTTGTCTGGGATTTTCGGTAAATTCGGTAATACCCAATGAACTTGGTATCTGGGCACAATAATCTATGTGGTTTACCAGTAGTCCAACTTTGTTTTTGGTATTTATTTGGTAAGAAGTATTCAAAAGAAGACCGTCCCGTTCAAAACTGTTGTTTTCTCGGTAACCGTCGGTTTCTAAACGCCCATATTGAAGACCCAAACGCAATTTTCCATCATAATGGTTAAATGACAGGTTGTTTTTCAGCAGGCCAAAGGAACCAACGGTAAAATTGTTGGAAAAGTTTGTTGAAATGCCCAGTGCAGTCTTTGGGTTCAAGATGATGGCCCCCCCGAGATTCGCCCCGAAATCGGTTCCCTTGGGTCCTTTTATGACTTCGATTTGACTAAGGTTTTCTAGGTCATACGATTCCAAAGTCGAGGAACCTGCACCATTGGTGACAGGAATATCATCATAATAAAGCCGTAACTTATCTGTTCCAAAAAGGGTCCTGGCACCAACACCGCGGATTGTGATTCTACTTGTGTTCAATGCACCGGATAAAATATAAACCCCGGAAATCTGATTCACCGCAGATACCATATCAACAGGGCTATAATTCTGAAATACTTTTGCGGAAATAATTTCTGACGGAGTGATGCCGATTGCATTTTTTACCTTTAATGCATCTAAAAGTATGATTTCATCCAGTTGGGTAATACTATCCTTTGATTCGGTATTTTGTGATTGTAGTAGAAAGGTACTGGAAATAAAGATTACTATTAGGGATCTCATATTCTTCAAATAAGCCTTAAAAATAAGACTTAAAATCGGAATCCTACGGATAGCCCTGCCCTGAACATAAAGCTGTTTTGAAATTCTTCGGGATTAATGTTCCTTCCGACCCCGCCATACAATTCAAAAGTAAGTTTTTGATTATTGGTAGCCCATTTATTTCCAACCCCTAAACCTATGGCAGCTGTATTGTAATCATTATTTCTAACTCCAAGTGTGGTTGAATCGGTATCATCCTCTCCCTTGTAATAAAGACCAAAAATCTCTGCAAACAAGCCGCTTTTAGGAGCATAACCAAAGTAAGCTCGTAGGTTGGGACCAATACCGAAGTTGCCATTATACCCAGTAGCATCACCGTTAAAATAAATAGTTCCTCCAATACTGGTATCTTCCGTGAAATAATATTCGTAAGAACCTTCAATACTTGTATTTATTAGGAATTGACCAATATTGAACTTGATCTCATGAACATTATCATTGGTCCTATAGGCTTGGGCCCTAACGAGCAAACAGGAGAATATAATAAATACCGTGAATAGCGTTTTCATTCAAAAGAATTTAGAATTTGACTAAAGAGATCAAATCTCGTTCCAAAGTTCGAATTTAAATAGTTAATAGGGAATAAGGGGGCTTAATTATCTAACATTCATTATTTTCGGCACAAATTCCTATCTAATGAAGATTGTCTCCTATAATGTGAATGGTATCCGCGCGGCATTGAGTAAAGGTTTTATAGATTGGCTCAAAACTGTCAACCCCGATGTGGTATGTCTTCAAGAAATAAAGGCACAGGAGGATCAATTAGACCTTACTATTTTTGAAAAAGCGGGATACATTTATAATTATTGGTTCAGCGCACAAAAGAAAGGTTATAGTGGTGTTGCCATTTTGTCCAAAAGCAAGCCTGATGCTGTAGTGTTTGGCACGGGCATCGATTATATGGATTTTGAAGGGAGGAACATTAGGGCCGATTTTGGGGATCTTTCCATCATGAGCATGTATCTCCCTTCGGGCACAAATCTAGAGCGTTTGGAGCATAAATTGACTTATATGGCGGATTTTCATGAATATGTTGATCGGTTAAGACTAACGAATCCTAACCTGTTAATTCTGGGTGATTATAACATATGCCATGAGGCAATAGATATACATAATCCAGTCGGACTTAAAAATGTTTCAGGGTTTCTGCCGGTGGAAAGAGAATGGATCGGCAGTTTTATAAAAAACGGATTTATTGATAGTTTTAGGTATTTTAGTGATGAACCACATCATTATACTTGGTGGAGTTATAGAGCAAATTCCCGAAATAATAATAAAGGATGGCGTCTTGATTATGGAATGGTAAGCGAGCCTCTTAAGCATCGATTAAGGCGTTCTGTAATTTTATCAGAAGCAAAACATAGTGATCATTGCCCTATTTTATTGGAAATTGATTCATAATAGTAACGATTCCTTTTCATTATTTGTCTTTTGAATCGTTAAATTTGCGGTGCGTATCAATGCACCCTTAAAAAGTTATGGAATATACCAATCTACCACATACGGATATTGAAGTCAGTAAGATTTGTTTAGGTACAATGACCTGGGGAAAACAGAATACCGAGGCCGAAGGTCATGAACAAATGGACTATGCCCTAGACCAAGGCGTTAATTTTTTTGATACCGCGGAATTATATCCCATACCTGCGCATCCCGATAGACATTCAACCACGGAAAAGATAATAGGCACTTGGTTTAAAAAGAATGGAAACCGCGACAAGGTGATCTTGGCCTCCAAGATTGCGGGTAGGGCCGATTTCACAAAATTTATAAGAACAACCGGCTTTTCACGTGAGTCAATCATTGAAGCGGTTGAAGGAAGTTTGGAGCGGCTTCAGACAGACTATATAGATCTTTACCAACTTCACTGGCCTGAAAGGAATACCAATTATTTTGGAAAACGTGGTTACACCCACGACGTGAAGGATTTTTGGGAAGATAATATTCACCAAGTCCTTGAAACATTGCGCGAATTGAAAAAGGAAGGCAAAATTCGCCATGTTGGCTTATCTAATGAAACACCTTGGGGTGTAATGCGATTTTTAGAAGAAAGTAAGGTGCATCATAGTCTCCCGAGAATGATAACCGTTCAGAATCCGTATAACCTTCTAAATCGGCTTTTTGAAGTAGGAAATGCCGAGGTCGCCCACCGAGAGAAAATAGGTTTGTTGGCGTACTCCCCATTGGGATTCGGAACTTTAAGTGGTAAGTATTTAGGCGGAATGCAACCCGCGACCGCAAGAATTACACTCTTTCCCAATTACGATCGTTATAGTAGTCCAACAGCAATTAGGGCAACCGAAAAATACCACAAGCTGGCACAGGACAATGATCTATCATTGGCGCAGATGTCATTGGCCTACGTAAATAGTAGGCCCTTTTTGACCAGTACTATTATTGGGGCCACCAGTATGCGGCAGTTAGAGGAAAATATAAGCAGTATTGATATAGAACTAAGCGAAGAAGTAATGAATGGAATAGAAACTATTCATAATGAGATTCCTAATCCGGCACCTTAAAATAGTAGTATGTACTTTCTAAAAGTTGGGTTTTGGCAATTGGCACTTATTATCGCAGTAGTTATAATTATTTTGGTGATTTCACGGATTATGCGGGACAAACGCTAACTAGGCCATTGTTTATGATAATGTCATTTCGAATATGTTCAATTCATGCTAAATATAGTGCAAGGAATAAGAAAGGCTCAAATGCTAACCTTAGAATTGGTTTTAAAGTCTGGTTATTCCGCTTCTAGACCTAATTTCATAGGCGAAAGGTCTTTTTTGTGAAATGGCAATTTTGCAGATCTCTGGCCAATATTTGTGAAGAATACCTATGATTTCCCAATAAGTAAATCCTTTTTTAGATGGAGGTCTTAAATAAAACATCCCCAAATTGTATTTGTCGCAAAGCTCTTTTTGATGTCTAATTCTTCTTAAATTGTAATCTTGTGTTATTATGCAAGATTCTTTTTCCCCGGCCATAGGTATCCATTCCTCATCTAAATACCCCCTTCCAAATTCATCAACGATAGATTTAACGATAATTTTGCCGGTTAACTTAATATTTTCAGGGGTTTGAAGAATGTCAAAACCTCTCGCAAGATGTGGGGGCAAATTTTCATCGATGAATATAATCATGCCGCGGTACAATATTCTATTGCATCTCTTACAGATTTTTCAGCCAAATCATATGTAAAAGCTATAAATTCTATAGGCTCTCCGGCTTGATATAAATTGAAAATGGTTTCTGGATAGATATTTGTTTTTTCAATTACTGGATGTCCAAATTGTCTTTTCGGGTCAACGATAATAGATTTCCCTCTGCCCAAAGGCCAGAATTTCGAAGCGACGGAATCATCACCAAAATCTAAATTTTTAAAAAATTGTTTAATAAACATAAGATTCAACTGTTTGGTGCCATCCAATGATATGGTATCATCATTGACTTCTAAAAAAATTTTTTTGCCATCTGTTTTTATTTTTTCTAAGATATTCTTTTGGGCGAAGGGATATTGAGTATCAAATTTCTTGGATAATTCGGTATGTGCATTTAGAACTTCCCTCGTTTTGACTCCTGCTTCAGCAAACAGAATAAGAATATAAAACTCTATTAAAGTACTAAAATTTACAGCTTTAGAATTTTTAACCTTCCATGAATACTGACCCTCAAATAGTTTCCCTAATTCTCCGTCCCAATATTTATTTACCCAAATATTTACTTTGTGATAGGGTAATCTAAGGATACTGGCAATCTCTGGAATTGTGTATGAACCTGTGCCTATATTGAATGTAGTTTCGAACACTTTTTTTATTTAAAGTTAACTAATTTTTGATGCTCACCCAAAAAGACTACTCACCAATTCTTCTATTTTGGTGATCAGTTTTACTTCAATGTTGAAATTTTTGATTCCAATTTTATTTCTTTTTGAGACATAAATGGTCGAGAAACCCAATTTCTCTGCCTCAAGAATACGCTGCTCCACACGTTGAACAGGTCGTATTTCACCGGCCAAACCCACTTCGGCCGCAAAACAGGTCCCTTTTTCAATGGGGATATCCTCGTTACTGGACAATATTGCCGCGATAACGGCCAAATCTATGGCAGGATCATCAACAGAAATACCCCCAGTAATATTTAGAAAAACATCTTTGGCTCCCAATTTGAAGCCTGCTCGTTTTTCGAGAACCGCCAATAACATGTTCAACCTTTTGGCATTGTAGCCGGTTGTTGACCGTTGAGGTGTTCCGTAAACGGCCGTACTGACCAAAGCTTGTATTTCAATCAACAAGGGCCTCATGCCTTCAACGGTCGAAGCAATGGCAGTACCACTTAATCCTTCATCGTTTTTGGAAATGAGAATTTCTGACGGATTGTTCACCTCTCTAAGTCCACTTCCCTGCATTTCATAAATTCCTAATTCCGCTGTGGAGCCAAATCGGTTTTTTAATGCCCTTAAAATTCGATAGACATAATTGCGGTCCCCTTCAAATTGTAGCACGGTATCCACCATATGTTCCAAAATCTTGGGCCCTGCAATAGAACCATCCTTGGTTATATGGCCAATTAGGATAACGGGTGTATTCGTTTCTTTTGCAAATTTGATGAGTTCGGCCGTACACTCCCTTATTTGCGAGATACTTCCTGCGGCCGATTCTATATAATCCGAATGTAAGGTTTGAATGGAATCTATAACCACAATATCAGGTTCCGTGGCTTCGATCTGCTGAAAGATATTCTGGGTTTTGGTTTCCGTAAGAATGAAACAATTCTCGCTATTGGGATGGATCCGATCAGCCCGCATCTTTATCTGTTTCTGACTTTCCTCTCCTGAAACGTACAAAGTCCTATATGGAAGTTTTAAGGCAATTTGAAGCAACAAGGTACTTTTTCCGATACCCGGTTCACCACCTAATAATACTAAGGAGCCAGGGACCAAACCGCCTCCTAGGACCCTATTGAATTCTTGATCATGTGCATTGAGGCGAAGTTCCTTTTCAGTACTTATTTCATGAATTCGCAATGGTTTGGCAATTTTTTTTGAAGCGTTGGAAGAAGCCTTCCAACCGGATTTCTCCTCTTTTTGAATAACCTCTTCAACCACGGTATTCCATTCTTTACAAGCCGCACATTGCCCTACCCATTTGGCATATTGTGTACCACAGTTTTGACAGAAGAATGCTGTTTTGGTTTTGGCCATTCCGAAATTTTTAGGTCTGGCGTTAAAGGTAGTAAGAAGTTGGAAAATCCACTGGTTTACAAAAAGATTATCCCCTTGAGTGGATTATAGGGGTGTTGACGAAGCAGTGCCGAGTGGTTATGGACTAAAACAATACCCACCAATTGGAATTGGTTGCCAGTAAGGTTGATAGTTAATTCACAATAGATACAGAAACATATCTAAAACCCAAAATCAGCCTTTAATGCATCAATTTTTTCCAAGGCCATTTCTTTGGTAAGAAAATCAATTTCCTCCATTCCGAAGGCTTTTTCAAAAGTTTTAAGTGCTTTTTTAGGTTCTCCCAATTGCTCATAGTACTCGCCTTCAAAGTAGAACCCTAGCATGGTGCTCGGAAACTCTTTTTTACAAAGATCGGACAATAACTTTAAAGATTCATTGTCCTCTTTTTTACGGATTCCGGCATAAATGGCCATCACGTCATTTAGATCGACCGACTTTCGAAATCCAAATAAATCTTCTATTCCTTGATATTTATCTTCCAAATATTTAAAAACAGGCTCGTCAGAGGTCAATATTTTTGTCTTGTATTCCTTTGGACTAATAGGTTTGAACATTCCGAAGATATTGTCAAATGCTTTCCCCAATCCGTAAGTGCCTATTGAAATATGATCGGCACCGGGATATTCATCAAAATAATAATGCAATGATTCTTTGCTTATTTCCTTTATCGCCTTATCCATAGCCAAGATACGAGGGGTATCGTTGTTTTTTTCGCCCTCAAGAATCAATTGATAGAATATTTGTTTGTCAAACGCAGCGAGTCTCTCAGGTACCCTGGTCTCCATTTGGGGAGCCAAAGTCGGGGAGATGTTTATGTAGGAGTTGAAAAGGGAATTTTCTTTGAACAACCAATAATTTTGAAAATTTGCCGTAATATCATAGCCAACGACCATTTTAAATGGAGCTGTGCTGTAGTTTAAATCTAAATACGGAATTATTTCCATTCCCAAAAATTCAAAAAAAGACTTTGCCTTATCGGAGGGAAGTCCGCTATTGGGATCAAAAGCGCAGTCCTCAAATCGAAGTCCATTTTTTAATTGATCAATTCCCACAATTATACTTTGTGGCATTCCGTGGAAGGTGCTGTAATATTTGGCCGTTGCCACTACTTGGTCAAAAAGATACTCACCATCCAATACTACGATAAGAGGATATTTTTTTTCCTTCACATAATCTTCCGGAAAGTAGTATCGCACATCGCGACGTTCTTGAAGTTTAAAAGATTCGAAGATTTCTTGCTTAACTTGGGCACTTACGCACAAACAAATAAACAAGGTAAAAACGGAAATTAGACGTTTCATACAATTCTTTTGGCTAGTAGTGTTTACTATCGGTTTCTGTTCAATAACGGTAACAACAGAAAGGATATTGCACCAAAAACAAGGATCATCATGGTTTGAGAGATCCACATAATCCAACCAAAAGCATTCCCTGAAACAATACTTACGCCAAATATCTCCAAAGATTTACTTACGGCAACTGGGTAGGCGATCAATCCTCCGTTCGTAGTGGTCATTGCAAAAGAACCACCAACAAACGCAACAAGTAGCGCGCCAAAAGAAAGATTTGCGGTTTCTACTACAGTGAATTTAATAACCCAAAACATGGCGATATAGGAGGCCCAGATTAAAAGTGTATGAAAAACAAAGGCCCATTTGTGCTCCATTTTAAAAATACTTAAAACCCCTTCCAGGAGGCTTTTAAGAAAGCCCTTTAACTTTATTGCAAATTTTGACTTGGAATTTTTTATTAGACGGATCATAACGAAAAGGCCAATGACACCGATCAACAGTGCACCGAGGCCACCAAAAAGCCCAATACCGCTTTCTTTGATGAATTCCAGGATTAATTCCGTTTGCATCAAAAGAGTAATTATGACAATTAGCAACAGCATAACCACATCAACTATTCTTTCAGTTACAATGGTTCCGAAACCTTTTTCAAAGGGAACATTCTCATAGGTCGTTAGGGCAGTTGCACGTAGAAACTCCCCGGATCGGGGTATTCCCAAGTTCGTAAGATAGGCGGTAAGTATGATCAAGACATTATTGATAAGTTTGGGCTTATATCCCATGGGTTGCAAAAGATAATTCCAGCGTATGGCCCTAGAAATATGGCTTATGACACCAATAATCACTGAAACGCTAATCCAAAAAGGATCCGCATTTTTGATATAACTAAGTATTTCCAGTCTTTGTTCGGTAGTTGTGGAATAGTAGATATACCAGACGAGACAAATGCCCAAGACAATGGGAATCAGCGTCTTTAGGGCTTTTTTTAGATGTGTGCTCAAAATTTAGTTCAACAGGTTGTTCTCTTCGTTCGGGAATACCAATGAGGGATTAAAAACCTTTGCTTCCTCAATGTCCATACTGGCATAGGTTATCAGAATAAGTACATCTCCTACCGCAACTTTTCGCGCTGCCGCACCGTTTAAAGTGATTTCACCGCTACCCCTGGCCCCGGGAATTGCATATGTTTCTAGGCGTTCACCATTATTGTTGTTGACTATCTGTACTTTTTCCCCGCGTATGATGTTGGCAGCGTCCATAAGATCTTCATCAATGGTAATACTACCTATATAGTTTAGATCTGCGCCGGTAACTTTAACGCGGTGTATTTTTGATTTAACGACTTCTATATTCATGTGGCAAAGTTAATTAATTCAAGGCGATATTATCTATCAACCTAACCTTGTCGGCATAAACGGCAACAAAGACCCTATACGTTTTATTTTTCTGTTTTCTTATAACGGGTTTCAGGGTATTTGATTCTGCTATGGTTATGTATTCAAGTTTCAAATAGGGATGATTCCTAAATTGCTCGGTTGCCCAATCGGAAACCTTTTTAGCACTTTCCGTGCCAAACCGTATTTTCAAATTTTTTAGGGTTTTGTAGATAAAGGCAGCTTCTTGCCTCAAAGTAAGGGACAATTGTTCGTTTCTTGAACTTAGTGCCAATCCTGAGGGTTCCCTAATAATCGGGCAACCAACAATATTTACAGGGATATTGTTTTTTTCCACTAATTTCCTAATAACCTGCAGCTGTTGAAAGTCCTTTTCGCCAAAGTATGCATTATCGGGACCAATTAGTCTTAATAAAGTTTCTACAATTGTCCCAACTCCGTTAAAGTGATTTTCCCTGAACGCGCCTTCCATCATGTTGTCAAGTCCATCGAAATCATATGTCTTGGAACGAACGTCTTCGTTGTATATTTCAGTAACCGATGGAGCAAAAATGATGATTTGATCAGAAACCTGTTTTAGGAGTTCAGTATCTTCCTTTAGCGTCTTAGGGTATTTTTTTAAATCATCTGGGTTATTGAACTGGGTAGGGTTCACGAAAATGCTGACCACCACAAGATCATTTTCACCAAAGGCTCTTTTTACCAATGCCAAATGGCCCTTGTGCAACGCGCCCATTGTTGGGACCAATCCCAATTTCTTCCTGTCATCCAGTAAGGATAAATAAGATTTGAGCTCTTTCTTGGTCTCTATTACTGTCATTCCGTTCACTTAAAACCGAGCAAACTTACTATAATTACGGCTAATCATCATTATTTTTGTAATTTTGCACCCATGCTAGCGCAATAAACAAAATAGAGCTTTTATGAATGGCAAAAAGATATTGTTTGTATCTTCTGAATTAGTACCCTACTTACCCGAGAATGAAGTTTCCCTAATGTCTTACGAAACACCTAGAATGGTCAATAGCAAAGGTGGCCAAATCAGGATTTTTATGCCACGTTATGGAAATATCAATGAGCGCCGGCATCAATTACACGAGGTTATCCGACTTTCTGGGATGAACCTAGTGATCAATGATATGGATATGCCCTTAATAATTAAGGTCGCCTCTATTCCCCGCGAAAGGATTCAAGTTTACTTTATTGATAATGAGGAATATTTTAAGAGAAAGGCCACATTTACAGATGTAAGCGGTAATCTCTTCCCGGACAATGATCAGCGAGCTATTTTCTTTGCAAAGGGGGTAGTTGAAACTGTGAAGAAGTTAAATTGGGCGCCAGACATCATACATGTTCATGGTTGGATGGCTTCGTTGCTACCACTTTATTTGAAGAAATTTTATGCTGATGAGCCCCTTTTTGGGGATAGCAGGATAGTTACTTCGGTATATAAAAAATCTTTTGAAGGCGAACTTGATAAGGACATGATCAAAAAAGTAGCCTTTGATGGCATTTCAGAGGATAGTATTCGCTCACTTGAGCAACCCAACTATAATAATTTGTTAAAAGTGGCTGTAGATTTTTCGGATGCTGTTATTTTAGCCGCGGAAGAGATTAATGAAGATTTACAAAAACATATTTCCAACCTCGATAAACCAGTGTTGCCATACGTTTCCCTACAAGAATTTGAGGAAGCCTATGCAAATTTTTATTACACTCAAGTTTTAAAATAATCCAAATGGCCTTTTTGAATAGATTCAAATTTGCTGCTGTGGCAGTGATAGTAGTGATGATGTCATTGATTTCCTGTGAAAAAGATTTGACTACGATAGGTTCCGGAGTTATTGGAGGCGAGCCGTTTTCTACGGGAAAGGCAACTTTTGATGTCTTTGCCTACAATAAGAAAATAGAAGCTGTAAACGCCAATAAATTGCCTGTTTATCAATTGGGAATTTTTAATGATCCCATTTACGGTAAAACGGAAGCAAGAATAACGTCACAATTGCAGCTATCAGTTCCTAGTCCAACTTTTGGGGCATTTTCACAGGCTACTGAAAATAACTCCGCCAGCGATAATGTTGCTACAACTATTGAAGAAAACGAAACTGTAAAAGAGGTCTTTTTGAATATTCCATATCTAAGAAACCCAGCTGCATTGCGCGATCGTGATGCGGACGGAGTTGAAGATGAATTTGATGTTGACCCTACAGATGCAAATAGCGATAGTGACGGTGATGGTGTTACGGATATTAGGGAAAGTACGACTGGTACCAACCCGTTAAATAAAGATACGGATGGCGATGGTATCAATGATGGTGAAGATACTTCTACGGTCCAGAACACTTTTGCAAAACAATTTGATCTGGATAGCATTTATGGCATCGATAGAAACGAATATGAAACGGTTCCATTTCAATTGAAAGTTGAAAGATCAACTTATTTTCTAAGAGACTTGGATCCAAATGCCAATTTTGAAGAGGCACAGGCCTATTTTTCAAATCAACAATTCTCCCCAACATTTGTATCAGACGTTATTTATGAAGGCGAAGTCTATATAAATGACACGGAGATCCTGGTTTTTAAGGAAGATGACCCTGAAACGGCGGATGTTGATGAGTCCCTAGAGGTGGAATCCAGAATTCAACCAGGCATAAGAGTGCCTTTGGATCCTGCCTTTTTTCAGGAGAATATACTGGACAAAGAAGGCGGTTCCGAGCTTTTGAGCCAATCGAATTTTAGTGATTTTTTAAGGGGATTGCATCTCTCTATTTCTTCCATTAATAGGGATGTAATGCTATTGTTCGATTTGAGGAACGCCGATATTACCATCGATTATACCTATGATTATATAGACACGAAGAGCAACACGGATGCATCTGACGATGTTTTGGTTGAACAGGGCAAAGAGGGTAGTTTTGTTCTTAATTTTCTACGTACCCAAACCACTGCCAACGGTACTACTATTACCATTGGCAATGCGGTGAACACCTATTTGAACGACCCATTGAACCCGATCATTACGGACAATCTTGATACAGGTGAAAATGCATCCAGGATATACTTAAAAGGAGATGCAGGTGTTTACACCGAAATAAAATTGTTCGATGAAAGCAATGGGGTCGAAACCATAAATCAGATTAAAGCGAACAATTGGGTGATCAATGAAGCGAATTTGGTTTTCTATGTGGATCGGGAAAGTTTGGATGCAGCCGGCAGTGTTGTTGAACCTCCAAGATTGTATCTCTTTAATGCCGATACAAATGTTTATTTATATGATCCGTTAACTGAGCCAACTCCAGAAAAAGATACCCCGCTTTATTATTATCCCCAATATGACGGGCGTTTGGAAAAATCAGGGGATAAAGGCCTAAAATATACGGTTCGGATTACTCGCTATATCAACGAAATCATTCAAAGAGATGCCTTGAATGCAACTTTAGGGCTTATGTTAACCTCCAATATCACTCTAATTGGAGCTGCAAATACTATGTTGGCCAATAACGTTGAAAGTGAAATTCCAATAGCATCCAATATAACCCCCTTAGGCACTGTCCTTTATGGCAGTAATGTGGATGAGGCGCATCAAGACAAAAAACTAAAACTGGAGATTTTCTATACAAAATCCAATTAAATAGCAAAACATATTTTCGTTCCCGCGCCAAAGCTTCGCTTTATAATATTCCTCTTACATACCACTCAAAGGAATTTTGCGTTTTATATCCAAGAATTAAATACATTTTATTGACTTCAATTAAATTTGCGGCAATATTTCAATAATCCCAATAAAAATTTACTGCTATGTGTGGAATCGTAGGATATATTGGTCACAGGGATGCCTACCCAATTATAATGAAAGGACTTCAACGCCTTGAGTACCGTGGCTATGACAGTGCCGGCGTGGCATTATATGATGGTAATCAGATCAATCTTTCAAAGACGAAAGGAAAAGTTGAGGAACTCCGAAAGAAATCTGAAAAGAATATGTCCCTTGCTGGAAAATTGGGCATAGGTCATACGCGTTGGGCCACTCATGGTGTGCCTAATGATGTGAATTCACACCCGCATTATTCAAATTCCGGTGATTTGGTAATCATTCACAATGGAATTATTGAGAATTATGAATCAATAAAAAAAGAGTTGACGAATAGAGGCTACACTTTTGAATCCGATACGGACACGGAAGTTTTGGTCAACTTGATCGAAGAAGTTAAGAAAAAGGAAGGGGTACTTTTGGGGCAAGCAGTACAAATTGCTCTTAATGAGGTTGTAGGGGCTTATGCCATCGCAGTATTTGATAAGAAAAAACCAGATGAAATTGTAGTCGCAAAATTGGGCAGCCCTTTGGCAATAGGCATTGGTGAGAACGAGTTTTTCATCGCTTCAGATGCATCCCCTTTTATTGAATTCACCAACAACGCCGTTTACCTGGAAGATGAAGAAATGGCTATTATCAGATTGGGCAAGGAAATTAAATTGAGAAAAATAAAAAATGATGCCATTGCCTATCCCAATATTTTGGAGTTGAAAATGAACCTTGAGGAGATTGAAAAGGGAGGTTATGAGCATTTTATGCTAAAGGAAATATACGAACAGCCTAAAGCGATATTAGATACATATCGTGGTAGGTTATTGGCCGATCAAGGTATTATAAGGATGGCCGGAATTGACCAAAATCTGGAAAAATTCATGAATGCAAATAGAATTATCATTGTGGCCTGTGGTACCTCTTGGCATGCAGGTTTGGTCGCCGAATATATTTTTGAGGACTTGGCAAGAATACCTGTAGAAGTGGAGTACGCTTCGGAATTTAGATATAGGAATCCGGTAATTACGGATAAGGACGTTTTAATCGCGATTTCGCAATCCGGTGAAACAGCGGATACTTTAGCGGCAATAAAACTTGCGAAGGAAAAGGGGGCTTTTGTTTTTGGCGTTTGTAATGTTGTGGGGTCATCCATTGCGCGTGAAACAGATGCCGGTGCCTACACACATGCAGGCCCCGAAATAGGTGTGGCCTCCACAAAAGCATTTACAACGCAGATTACCATCTTAACATTGATTGCTTTAAAACTTGCAAAAGAAAAGGGAGTCTTCTCAGAATCTAAATTCCACGAATATTTGACTGAATTGGAAACAATTCCAGCAAAAGTAGAGAAGGCCTTGTTATCCAACCCTTTAGTTGAAATAATCGCCAATGTTTATAAAGACTCTCCCAATTGTTTATATTTAGGACGAGGCTATAATTTTCCTGTAGCTCTTGAAGGTGCGCTTAAATTAAAGGAAATTAGTTATATTCATGCAGAGGGTTATCCTGCAGCTGAAATGAAGCATGGCCCCATCGCCTTGATTGATGAAAAAATGCCGGTAATAGTTATTGCTACTAATAAGGGGCATTATGAAAAGGTAGTGAGTAATATCCAAGAAATCAAGTCAAGGAAAGGCATGATTATCGCAATCGTTACGGAAGGGGACGAACAGGTACGTGATTTGGCGGATCATATTATCGAAATACCAGAGACCATAGAAAGCCTTACACCCTTGCTTACAACGATTCCCTTGCAATTATTATCTTATCACATAGCCGTTTTGCGGGGATGCAATGTTGACCAACCAAGAAATTTGGCAAAATCGGTTACTGTAGAGTAGGTAAGTAAAGTAACTTGGCATAAAAAAGGCCCTGAAATGTACTTCAGGGCCTTTTTTATGCCAAATTTTGCGCATTTAACATTTTTAAGCTGTCTTTTTTATCAATAATTATACTATGCATGCATAATTTTTTTAAATTTATGATTATTCAGATGAAAAAATCTGTATTATTGCGCTTAAAACTAATTTAACTCACTTTTAACATGCGAAAATTACTATTAATATCCTTGCTATTGTTGGGTGCCTTAGGGTATTCCCAAACAACCATCAAGGGGACGGTGGTAGATCAGAACAACGAGGCAGTACCTGGCGCCAATATTGTGATTGCCGGGAAGGCCATCGGCACCACAACTGATTTTGATGGAAATTTCATCCTCGAGACTTCTGAAGCCCCCCCTTTTCGATTATTGATTACGAGTATCGGATTTGCCGATACGTCGGAACAAATCATGGCAAACGACCAAACGGTGAACATCGTCCTGAATGAATCGCAGACCTTTCTTGATGAAGTGGTAATTTCGGCTTCTCGAACTCCAGAGCGCATTTTTGAATCGCCTGTTACCGTAGAGCGAATGGATATAAGGGCCATTCAGAGTGCAGCGGCCCCCACTTTTTATGATGCACTGGAGAATCTTAAAGGTGTAGATATGAATACAAATAGCCTCACTTTTAAGGCCATAAACACCAGAGGTTTCGCCACTTTTGCCAACAATCGATTTATGCAATTGGTAGATGGCATGGACAACTCGTCACCTGCACTGAACTTTCCCCTAGGAAATTTATTGGGAATGTCGGAACTTGATGTCAATACCGTTGAATTGCTACCAGGAGCTTCTTCCGCCCTGTATGGAGCAAACGCCTTTAACGGTATAATGTTCATGACGAGCAAAAGCCCGTTTGATGATCAAGGAATAAGTTTTTATGCCAAAACGGGAATTACATCAAGTACAAATGCCGGCGACAATAATTTTACAGATGTCGGCATAAGAGCGGCCCATGTGTTCAGCGATAAGTTTGCGGCCAAGGCATCTGCGTCCTTCTTAAAAGGCACGGAATGGTTCTCCACTGATTATTCCGATTTTGGTAATCCGGGTTTTACGCGATTAAACCCTGCTTATAATGGACTTAATATATATGGCGATGAGGTCGGGACTACACTGAACTTTGACCAGATTGCTGCAGAGAACTTGCCCATCCCTGTTGCGACCGATTTTGGTTCTGCGCGTGTTACAAGAACAGGTTATGAAGAAAGGGATTTAATGGATTATGACGCTGAAAGTTTTAAGGCAGATTTCGCATTGCATTACAAACCAATGGCCGACGATCTTGAAATTATATGGAACTCCAAATTAGGTCGTGGTAATACAATTTACCAAGGAGCTAATAGATATGCAATCAAAGACTTTTTTATGCAGCAGCATAAGCTTGAAATACGCAACAAGAATTTCTTTGTTCGAGGATATACAACTGCCGAAAAAGCTGGAAATTCATATGATACCCGTTTTACCGCAATAAATATCAATAGGGCATGGAAAGGTGATAGACAGTGGTTTACCGATTATGCATTAGGATATCTAACTGCTAGATTTCTGAACCCGACTGTAACCGATGAGCAAGGTCATGCTGCCGGAAGGGCGAATGCCGATACGGGAAGATTTGCCCCAGGCTCAACTGAATTCAATACTGCTTTGGCTTCGATTACTTCGGACCCAGATTTGACCACTGGATCTAAATTCCAAGATAATTCCAAAATTTACCATGTGGACGCCAACTATAATCTAGCCCATTTAACCTCAAATTTCGCGGATATCATGGTCGGAGGTTCTTGGAGGGAATATTCCTTAAATTCAGGAGGAACTATTTATACCGATAATGACGGCCCTATTAATTACAATGAGTACGGCGCATACCTTCAGATCCAGAAAAAATTCATAGAAGACCGGTTGAAATTTACAGGTTCCGTGAGGTATGATAAGTCTGAATTTTTTGACGGCTTCTTCTCCCCAAGGGCATCATTCGTTTATGCCGTGGATACCGACAAGAGGCATAACCTTAGGGCATCCTATCAAACGGGGTTTAGAAACCCCACAACTCAGGATTTATTTATAGGCTTGGACGCAGGATTGGCCATTTTGGTAGGTTCTGCCCCAAATAATCCAGGTAGGTTTACCTCGGCCGAACTTCCATTGAGTACCAATGGCCAAATTATTGTAGGATCACCTACTGTTCGGATTCCTGGAAGTCACGCTTATACCAATGCTTTTAGCAGAGAATCCGTTGAATCGGGTGCCCCACAAGCAATTAATGTAGGTTTTGTAAAACCTGAACAGATTACGGCCTATGAGGTAGGCTATCGAGGTGTATTCGGGAAGATAAGCCTTGATGTGAATGCATACTATAATGCTTATCAAGACTTTATATCGAATAAAACCGTACTTGTTCCCAAATATGGCCAAGTGGGCGACAATTCACTTTCTCTATTGGCTTTACAGAATGAAGACTTTCAACCCTTTCAGACCTACACAAATTCCACTTCGGACATAAATTCCTATGGAGCCGGGTTGGGGATAACCACCAAGATAATGGGCAATTTTGACTTTGGTGTTAACTATACGTACGCCAAACTTGATTTTGATCAGAGCAGTGACCCGGGATTCGAGTCTAATTTCAACACGCCCGAGCATAAAGTTAAAGCGTCATTTGGAAATCAAGAACTTTTCAAAAACTTTGGCTTCAATGTCAATTGGCGATGGAACGATGTGTACTTGTGGCAATCAAGTTTTGCAGATGGCTTTATCCCCAACAGAAATATATTTGATGCGCAGATCAACTTGGCCGTACCTGGCATAAAATCAATTTTTAAGGTAGGGGGCTCCAATATTTTTGGCGAAGAATATGTTAGCGCCCCAGGTGCAGGCACCATCGGTGCACAATATTATGTGTCATGAACCATAAATCAATAAAACATAAAAGAGAATTCTGATGAAAAAGATAAATACAAAACTTTCGATTTTACTGATGTTCGTTTTGGTCATTTCCTGTTCCGACGAAGATAATATTTTGTCTACCCCTTATATTCAGCAAACTATTCCAGTAATTGGGCCAACACCAAATTATACTAGTGGTAGTGCTGACTTTTCCAACTATGTTGCCGTCGGAAATTCATTGACCGCTGGTTATTCCGATGGAGCACTTTTCGCAGAAGGTCAGGACAAGTCTTTCCCTAATATTTTGGCCACGCAGTTTGCGCTTGCTGGCGGTGGGGCTTTCAGTCAGCCTTTGGTGAACGATAACACGGGAGGCTTATTGCTAGGGGGAAATCAGATTCTATCCAACAGATTAATATTCGACCCTGTCAATCAAGTACCATATCCCGTGAGCGGAACGCCAACAACAGAAGTATCTAGCGTTGTTGCTGGGCCACATAACAATATGGGCGTGCCAGGAGCAAAGAGCTTTCATTTATTGGCCAATGGGTACGGTAATGTTGCAGGGGTTCAAGCCGGTCTTGCCAATCCATATTTTGCAAGAATGGCTTCCGGTCCAAATGCCTCCATTTTGGAAGACGTTCTAGCACAAAGTCCTACTTTTTTTACGCTTTGGATCGGCGCCAATGACGTACTCTCCTTTGCTACCTCGGGTGGTGTAGGTGCTGACAATAATGTTACAGGAAACATTGATCCCGCAACCTACGGCGGTAATGATATTACCAATGCAAACGTTTTTGGACAGGTTTATGACCTTATTCTTCAAGGACTGGCGCAAACAGGTGCCAAGGGAGTTGTTGCCAATCTGCCTAATGTAACCGATGCCCCATATTTCACCACAGTACCTTATAACGCAATTCCGTTGGATGCGGCCACAGCTGGGTTGGTCAACCAAGCCTATGCCCAGTATAATGGAGGAATTCAACAAGCTCTTGGGGCACTTGCAGGCACAGGATTGTTTACGGTTGAAGAAGCAACAAAAAGGACAATCAGTTTTTCGGCAGGTCAGAATGCGGTTGTGATCGTTGACGAGGACCTTACGGACCTTGGGGCTATTAATCCGGCTTTCGCGGCCCTTCCAAAATATAGACAGGCTACTGCCGAGGACTTATTGGTGCTGACCTCCAGAACATTTCTAGGAACTCTTGCTGACCCTAACAATCCGTTTAGCATAAATGGCGTTGCGGTTCCGCTTGCGGATAAATGGGTGCTTACCCCAGAGGAGCAAGCTTCAATTGCAGATGCAACGGTTGCCTTTAACACAACAATAGCCTCACTGGCACAACAATATGATTTTGGTTTATTTGATGCCAATGCACTGTTGAACCAGATTTCTACGATTGGATTTAACATTGGCGGGGCGGCAACAATAACCGATAGTTACGTTACAGGCGGCGCATTTTCTCTAGACGGGATACATCCTTCTCCACGAGGCTATGCGGTGGTGGCCAATGCGATGATTGATATTATCAATTCGAAATACGGTTCCAATCTTCCAAAAGTTAGCCCCATAGAGTATACAGGACTCTACGTTCAGTAGAAAAAACAGGTAAATTCTTGAAAAACTCAAAAAAACACTCCTAAATCTAGGAGTGTTTTTTATTGCTTAAAAAACAACAATTCCACTTTTCATATTAAATCGAATAACATATCTTTGCAGCCGAAAAAACATGCCATATCGTACGTGTTTTTTAGTTTTTTAATCCTAATTACATAAACAAGTTCGTAATGTCGAAAGTTACAGGTAAAGTTTCCCAAATTATTGGGCCAGTGGTAGATGTGGTTTTCCAATCCGGTGCAGACCTTCCCAAAATTTATGATTCATTGGAAATCACAAATAAAGATGGATCTAAACTCGTGTTGGAAGTACAATCCCATACAGGTGAGAACACAGTGAGAACCATTTCAATGGACTCTACTGATGGATTGAGCAGGGGAACCGAAGTCGTTGCCACTGGAGCAGCCATCCAAATGCCAGTAGGGGATGATGTGTACGGACGTCTATTCAATGTAATCGGCGATGCTATTGACGGACTGGGAAATTTACCAAAAGCAGGTAAGGACGGACTTCCAATTCATAGAGATGCACCAAAATTTGAAGACCTTTCCACTTCGACAGAAGTACTTTTTACCGGGATCAAGGTTATTGATTTGATTGAACCATATGCAAAAGGAGGTAAAATTGGATTGTTCGGCGGTGCCGGTGTTGGTAAAACCGTTTTGATCCAGGAATTGATCAACAACATTGCCAAGGGGCATGGTGGACTTTCAGTTTTTGCCGGTGTTGGAGAGCGAACCAGGGAAGGAAATGACCTGCTTCGTGAAATGTTGGAGTCAGGAATTATTAAATATGGGGACGATTTCATGCATTCTATGGAAGAAGGCGGATGGGATCTTTCCAAAGTAGATAAAAAAGTGATGAAAGAGTCCAAGGCGACCTTCGTTTTTGGACAAATGAACGAACCCCCTGGAGCACGTGCTAGGGTTGCTCTTTCTGGGTTGACCATAGCAGAATATTTCCGTGATGGTGCTGGTGAAGGACAGGGAAAGGACGTTCTTTTCTTCGTTGATAACATATTCCGGTTTACACAGGCAGGTTCAGAGGTATCGGCACTACTGGGGCGTATGCCTTCAGCGGTGGGATATCAGCCTACTTTGGCAACTGAAATGGGTGTGATGCAAGAACGTATAACATCAACAAAAAGAGGGTCTATTACCTCTGTACAGGCGGTGTATGTTCCTGCGGATGACTTAACGGATCCGGCACCGGCAACAACATTTGCCCACTTGGACGCGACAACCGTACTTTCAAGAAAAATTGCTGAGTTGGGTATTTACCCCGCTGTGGATCCATTGGATTCTACCTCAAGGATTTTGACAGCTGATATTTTGGGCAAAGAGCATTATGATTGTGCACAACGCGTAAAAGAGTTGTTGCAACGTTATAAAGAACTTCAAGACATTATTGCGATCTTGGGAATGGAAGAATTGTCAGAAGAGGATAAGTTGGCGGTTGGTAGAGCCAGGCGTGTTCAGCGTTTCCTTTCACAACCATTCCACGTAGCAGAACAATTTACAGGCATACCTGGGGTGTTGGTTGACATTAAAGAGACCATCAAAGGGTTTAACATGATTATGGATGGAAAGTTAGATCGCCTACCAGAGTCGGCGTTTAACTTAAAAGGGACTATCGAAGAGGCCATAGAAGCTGGAGAGAAAATGCTGGCGGAAGCATAATAGTTGATTGTTTTTAGTTGATGGCCGTCATTCAATATGGTGCCAACAACGAACAACGAACAACGAACAACTAAAAAATATGTATTTAGAAATTGTATCACCTGAGGCAACCTTATTTGCAGGAGAAGTAACATCGGTTACTGTCCCTGGGACCAATGGGGAATTTCAAATGTTGAATAACCACTCCCCAATAGTTTCATTGCTCCAAGCGGGTAAAGTGAAGATTCAGGGAAATTTGACAATCGATGAAAAGTTTGAAAATAAATTTTCGAAAGATTCAGATGGTAGAACTGTCCTTCAAATTACAAGTGGCACTGTTGAAATGAAGGACAATAAAGTGATTGTTCTGGCGGATTAGAGATTTATTCAGCTGATAGTAAAAAAGCCATACAATTGTATGGCTTTTTTATTGAAGAATAATAAGTTTCCAGTCCTGGCCCCCCGAAGAATAGGTTTTTAACTCCTTGAATCCTACGGCGTAATGCGCATTCAGGGATCTCACATTTTTCACATCAACTTCTGTAATAATGGCAGTAAATTCTGGTTGAACGGAAGCTATCATGGTCTCGTACAGTTTGCGAAAAACACCTTTTTTACGGTACTCCTCAGCTATACAAACTTGCCCCATGGCTATAAACCTGACATCTTTTTTCAGAACAGTTTTAATTTCTTCGAACATTGGTTTTAAAACTTCAATATCTTTTGCAAATTTTGGATGCATGCAAAGCGTATAACCGATGACTTTTTTTCCATCCTTTGCAATAATGTGAGGACAAACACTATGCATTCGTTCCAAAATATCCAGAGTGTGCCGAACGGTAACAAAGCCTTCTTTTTCCCGAGTTTCAAGTGATACGTTGGACAACTGATTTACGCTTTGTAATTCAAGAATTTGTTCCAGTTCTTCTTTTGAGGATGTTTTCCAATATGTCAACTCCATCTATTCTTGTTTAAGCCATTCCTTTCTCCTATTCAAGATTTTCTTTGAAGGTTTTGTCCCACTTTTTTCTTGAAGCTGTATTGTATAAGAAGGGTCGGCAGACAATTGTAGACGCGCTTCCTTTGAGATTCCGTTTCGGGTATATGCTATCTTTAGGGTATCTTCAACTTTAAACTGTTTAATGAATTCATTAAATTGTTTTCCATTGGGAAAAGGTAGGCCATTTATTGAGGTTATGATATCTCCCGTATCAAGTCCAGCATTATAGGCCGGACTTCCAATCAAGGAATTACCACGTATCAAGCCGTTCCCTTCAACATTCAAAGAGACCGAAGCTCCAAAAAATGGAGCGTCCTTCGGTTGAATTAAATCAACACCGACCATGGCCAATAGTGATTTATAGTCCGGCATTTGGCTGTCATAGACATAGGAGTTAAAAAAAGTTGTACCAAAAGCATCTCCAGCATATTGTTGCAATGCAGACTGTAGATTTTCAAGTGTATACGGAGTTTCCCTTTTCCCATACATCTGCCAGACCAGTTTCATATAATCATCTAGGTTCAAATTGTTTTCCCTGAGAGATAGGTCCAAAGCCAGACCTAGAACACTTCCGTAAGAATAGTAAGAAATAAAGGTATTTTGCCTGTTCACCGGATCTACCGAGGTCGCCGCATCTACAAATGGCGCCTGATAGCTCATCTCAACAGGATTAAAAAATTGACGGGCGGGTGAATTCCAGACATAATTAAACGTTCCTGTTAGTCCCTCGACATATTTTTCAGAAGTAATCAATCCAGCCCTGCAAAGGATAAAATCAGTATAATAACTGGTGAACCCTTCAGCAAACCATAATGCCCCACTCATGTTCGCTTTTGAAAAATCAAAGGGTTCCAATGTTTTGGGACGAATTCGTTCCACATTCCATGAATGAAAAAATTCATGGGCTACCGTTCCTATATTATTTTCCATTCCCCCTTCAGCCAATCCTTCGGTATCCGTTAAAATAGTTGAATTTCGATGTTCCATTCCATCACCTGATGCATTGGGTATATAGCAGGCAAGAAAGGTATATTTTCCATAGTCGAAGTTGGGAAGTTCGCCGTAGACATCTTTTTCCGCAAGCACAACCTTCTTTACCTTTTCAAAGTAGGTGTTTACTTCCTCTTCGTTGCCATTATGATGAAGTACAAATTGAATTGTTTTATTGTCCACAATAAATTCACGAAGCGTATGATTGCTTATTTCGGTAGGGCTATCCATAAAATATTGGAGATTGGGAGCCATATAGGTTGTTCCAGAGACCATAGGAAGTTGTGTGGCTACCTTCCATCCCAAATCCTGGCGAACTTTGAATTCCACTTCAATTTTTCGGTCAGCCAGCTGAGGCGCATACATAAAAGTTGCCGGGATATTTAAATGGGCATGGGTTTCATCAATTTGCGAATAGGTCCCATCGCCCCGATTGGCAAATAATAGATACCTGATTTTTACGGTACCATCATGGCCAACTATTTTCCATTCATAAGGATTCGGCCTGTATACCTCCAAAATCTTACCCTTGCCATCGGTTGCCTTAAAGCCATAAACATTTTTTGCAAATTCGTGCAAAGCATAGCGACCAGGTGATGAACGTGCCATTCGAACACTAAGGGTATCAGTGCCAATCGATGAAAATTGAGCTTCAATGGCCGCTTCATGATGTACGGCATTTTCAAAAGTTATAGTGTAAGAATTCGTTTGTGCCGTTACGTAGCCAAAAGGCAAAATAAATAGGAAAAGCGCAATAAGTCGTTTCATCATCCAAAGGTTTCTGCGAACTAATATACTATATAAAAGGGGAAATATTACATTTGCGCCATGCAGAAACTACCTGAAAAACTAAAGACAAAATTAGAGGATAGAATATCGGAAAATTGCCTTAGAAAATTGCCGATGGTCAATACTCTTATCGATTTTTCATCCAACGATTATTTGGGTTTTGCAAAAAATGGAACTATTTACTCCAATACTTTTCAGCTGCTCTTAAACAAGGACATTTTCCAAAACGGAGCTACCGGATCACGACTCTTGACCGGAAATCATAAATTGTATCTTGAACTCGAGGATTATCTCACAAAATATCATTCAATTGAAAGTGCATTGATATTTAATTCTGGATACGATGCCAATTTGGGTTTTTTCTCATGTGTTCCGCAACGCGGTGATTTGGTTTTCTACGATGAGTTTGTGCATGCCAGTATACGCGACGGAATAAAAATGGGCAATGCCAAAAGCTATAAGTTCAGGCACAATGATGTTGAGGATTTACAACAAGTTACTGAACGGACTGTAAAAGCTTCAGAGGATGTATTTGAAGGGACAATGCCAGAAATATATGTGGTAACCGAGTCGGTTTTTTCAATGGATGGCGATTCTCCCGATATTCAAAAATTGGCCAGTTTTTGTAAAAAATACAAATATCGTTTGATTATAGATGAGGCCCATGCAATAGGTGTTATGGGTAAATCCGGAAATGGACTTGTACAAGAAATGGGAATTGAAGGCGCAGTTTTTGCGAGAACAATAACTTTCGGAAAAGCCCTTGGCTCCCATGGGGCCGCAATACTAGGGAGTTATGGGATAAAGGAGTATCTGGTTAATTTCGCAAGACCGTTGGTTTATTCAACGGCACTTTCTCCCCATACAATTGCAACAGTTTTATCGGCTTATCAATTTTTAGAAATCAATGAGGGACAAAAACAGCGGATTTTACTTCAAGAAAACATCAAACATTTTAAGGATAGGATAGGGGCACTAAAAATGACCGGACATTTTATTGAGAGTGATTCTGCGATACAGAGTTGTATAGTTGCCGGGAATCAAAAAGTAAAATCGGTCGCCAATAAATTATACGATGAGGGTTTTGACGTAAAACCAATTCTTTCGCCTACAGTTCCTGAGGGCGAGGAGCGACTTCGTTTTTGTATTCATAGTTTTAATGGGAAAGAAGAAATAGGCTTGGTACTTCAGTTGTTGTCATCGTATATTTAATTCATATGAGCGATACATTTTATACACTGGCGGCTTTTGAATATGCAGCCGATGTTCAGATTGTGAAAGGAAAGTTGGAATCTGAAGGAATTCCTGTTTTTCTGCGTGATGAGAATACGCTAAATACAGATCCGCTGATAAGCAATGCCATTGGTGGGGTTAAATTACAAGTTTACCATAAGGATAAGGATAGGGCATTGGCAATATATAATGAAATAAGGGCTTATGCGGTTGATAAAAATGATATGTCCATTATCTGCCCAAATTGTAAAGCGCAAAAATCGGAACCGTATTACAGTGGTAAGGGCATTATTTTTAGACTTTTCCCATTTTTTGAAAAAAGGAAGTACAAATGTTTAAATTGTGGGATGATTACCAACCCGAACTAATATGAAACGTATTTTCGTAACAGGAATTTCTACCGATGTGGGTAAAACCATTACCTCCGCCATAATAGTGGAGGCCTTGGAAGCTGACTATTGGAAACCCGTCCAAGCAGGTGAATTGACATATACCGATAGTCATCGGGTTAGGGATTTAATTTCCAATGGAAAAACCAAAATTCACAAAAGCAGTTATGAACTAAAGGCTCCGATGAGCCCTCATGCGGCTGCCCAAATGGACGGAATTACAATTGACCGTACCAAGATTCAAGAACCACAAACCAATAATCATTTGGTCATTGAAGGAGCTGGAGGATTACTGGTACCTTTGAATGATGAGGATACAATTTTAGATATCATTATGCCGAACTACAAAGTCATTGTAGTAGCTAGACATTATTTGGGAAGTATTAACCATACACTATTGACTGTCAATTGGTTGAATCAAAAGGGGTATGATGTGTCTATCTTGTTTAACGGGGACGAGAATCCTTCTACAGAAAATATTATTGCAAAAAAAACAGGAGTCACCATTCTGGGACGAATCAATGAAGAACCTATTTTTGAAAGGGACACAATTAAAAAGTATGCGGATATGTTCAAAGAAACATTCCTAGAGCTATAGACGATTCCATATAAAAACTGCCTATCGCATTAAAGTTTAAATGTATGCGTGTTTCTACTTTCTTGCTAATAATCCCCATCTTTGCAAGAGTAATTTTCAGCCCAACAATAGGGTTAAAATTTAAATAATCTGCACTTGAAGAATCTTTCTGAGAGAGACCAAAAGCACCTGTGGCATCCTTTAAACCAACATAAGCTACACCCCAAAATGTTGGGAATAGTGAAAGCAAAGGGGGCTTTGATCTATGATGAAAATGGAAAAGAATACATTGATGGCATTGCCTCGTGGTATACGTGTATGTATGGTCATTGTAACGAATTCATTCTCAAAAGGGTTTACCGGCAAATGCAAGAATTGGATCAAGTGGTTTTCAGTGGTTTTACCCATGAGCCCGCTGTTAGACTTTCGGAAGAACTTATCAAAATATTGCCGGACAACCAGCGAAAACTGTTCTTTTCCGATAATGGCTCCACGGCAACCGAGGTAGCTATAAAAATGGCTTTGCAATACCATTTCAATAAAGGGAATCGGAGAAGCGTACTATTGGCTTTTGAAGATGGTTTTCATGGTGATACCTTTGGCGCAATGTCTGTTTCTGGCCTATCCGTCTACAATGGTCCGTTTGCCGATTTTTTCATAGAGGTAGAAAGAATTCCCGTGCCTTCTGAAAATAATATTGAGTCCATTTTGCAACAATTGAGGGTTAGACTGCGACAAAACAATATTGCCGGATTTATTTATGAACCCTTGGTACAAGGTGCGGCCGCCATGAAAATGTATGATGGCGATTATTTAAGTCCGGTTTTAGAACTTCTACAGGCCAATAACGTGATTACGATTGCCGATGAGGTAATGACCGGATTCGGCAAAACGGGAAAAAATTTTGCATCGGACCACATTCAAATAAAGCCGGATATCATTTGCCTCTCAAAGGCTTTGACAGCGGGTTTGATGCCAATGGCCATTACCAGTTGTACTTCGGAAATCTACAATGCTTTTTATAGTGACGAGTTGTCAAAGGGACTGTTTCATGGGCACACCTATACGGCCAATCCTTTGGCCTGCACGGCGGCCTTGGCCGGCATGGAATTATTACAGTCCGATGAGATTCAAAACAATATTGGACGGATCATTAGATCTCATCAACAATTCGATTCGGAGATAAGGAATCACCCAACAGTGGGTAGCACACGACAATGTGGGATAATTTATGCGCTTGAGTTGAATGTTCAAACGGAGCGATATGGAAATCTGCGGGATAAACTATTCAACCATTTTATGAGCAATGGCGTGTTTTTAAGACCTTTGGGGAATACCATTTACATTCAGGCACCCTATATTATTTCTGATGAGCAGCTGCAAAAAATTTATACATCCATAAGGAGTGTTTTGGATTTAATTTAAAGTTTTGTCTTGAAACAAACTATTTCAATAACCGCAATATCGTCAATTTCTCCTCTGGGGATTTCATTGGAAGAAGTTTGGCGGGAATATTTAAAAACGGATCACCTTTTCGTAAAGAGAGAATTTGGTGCAAGTCAGGAGTGGGTGGCCCCATTATCTGAAAAGTCTATAATGGAGATTGAATATTTAAAACTATCGGATTCCAAATACAGGAATCTGGATAATAGTGTTCTTTTTGCCATATATGCATCAAGAAACGCGATTAAAGCGGCTGCTTGGAGCACTGGTGAAAATTTTGGAATCAACATTGGTTCCTCAAGGGGAGCTACTTCGCTCTTTGAGAAATACCATGAAGAATATATTCACACGAAAAACACTTCTACATTCGCTTCACCGACATCAACATTGGGCAATATATCTTCTTGGGTGGCACATGACCTAAAAAGTCAAGGGCCGGAAATTTCTCATTCCATAACTTGTTCAACGGCCTTGCATGCACTTTTAAACGGAGTGGCATGGATAAAAAGTGGGATGGCAAACAAATTTTTGGTGGGAGGAAGCGAGGCGGCTTTGACGCCGTTTACGATTGCACAGATGAAAGCCTTGAAAGTATATTCAAGAAGTAAGGAAACCTACCCTTGTCGGGCAGCCGATACTGAAAAAAGTCAAAATACCATGATTCTTGGCGAGGGCGCTTCCATAGCTTGTCTGGAAAATGGTATTACTGAAAATGCATTGGCAATTATTGAAGGGGTTGGGTATGCTACCGAGATATTGGAGCATACTGTTTCAATTTCTACGGATGCCCAGTGTTTTCAGAGATCTATGAAAATGGCCCTTGGCAAGACGGACACTTCCCAGATAGATGTGATCGTCATGCACACACCCGGCACCCTAAAAGGTGATTTATCCGAGATAAAGGCCATCCAAAAGGTATTTGGTAAAAAAATACCATTTCTAACTACCAATAAATGGAAAGTGGGCCACACTTTTGGTGCTTCGGGAATGTTGAGCATAGAACTTGCCATTTTGATGCTAAAGCACCAAAAATTCATTAAAGTTCCTTTTGTTGAATACGTGGAAACACCCAGGAAGATTAAAAGAATAATGGTGAACGCAGTTGGGTTCGGGGGCAATGCGGTCAGTATTCTACTTAGAAGATCCCATTAAAATGAACAGTATCTATTTTGTGCCGACAGCGGGCAATAGTTAATTTGACATCCCCAGATTGCATCCCCCCTTTTTTATTAACCCGACGGCAATAGGCCCTAAAAAAATATTCGATAGCGAGTTGACGATGGGTTTTTTTGGTCTATTGTCTTTTATCTTTGTTCCATCGTCTGGTTAATAAAGTTTATTTTTGACCCAGAAATGAAGATTTTATGAGCGAAATAAGACATAATTGGTCCCAACAGCAAATTCTGGATATTTACAATAGACCTTTGATGGAACTTCTGTATGACGCGGCAACAATTCACAGGGAACACCATAACCCAAATACGGTTCAGGTTTCTACCTTACTTTCCATAAAAACTGGTGGCTGTCCTGAGGATTGTGGATATTGCCCACAAGCTGCCCGCTATCATACGGATATTGAGACCAATGACCTTATGACTGTTTCCAATGTTAAAGCCCAAGCTTTAAGGGCCAAAGCTTCTGGGAGTTCCAGGGTTTGTATGGGAGCTGCATGGAGAAACGTAAAAGATGGCCCTGAATTTGATCAAGTGCTGGAAATGGTGCGAACAATAAACAAACTGGACATGGAGGTTTGTTGTACGCTAGGAATGCTGACCGAGAATCAGGCCAAACGTCTGGCAGAAGCAGGATTGTATGCGTACAATCATAATTTGGATACCTCTGAGGATTATTATAAGGATGTAATTTCTACAAGGGCTTTTAAGGATCGTTTGGATACTATCTCAAATGTCCGCAAGAGCAATGTTACGGTTTGCAGTGGCGGTATTATAGGTATGGGCGAAAAACTAGAGGATAGAGCGGGAATGTTGGTTGCATTGGCTTCATTGAATCCGCAACCTGAATCCGTGCCTATTAATGCCTTGGTCGCTGTAGAGGGAACCCCAATGGAAGATATTGAACCTATATCCATTTGGGAAATGGTCAGAATGGTGGCTACAACACGTATTGTTATGCCCGAAACCCAGGTACGTCTTTCAGCGGGCAGGACCCAAATGAGTAGGGAAGGTCAGGCGATGTGTTTTTTTGCCGGGGCTAATTCAATTTTTGCCGGGGACAAATTATTGACCACTCCGAATCCAAATGTAAATGAGGACATGGAGATGTTCAAGCTACTTGGCCTTGAACCCCAAAAGCCTTTTACCAAGGTTTCACAACCTAAGACGGTCGAAGCAGTAGATTCTCAACTTTTACCATTGGGTGAAAAACCAAGATGGTCCAGGCCGGGACATGTTATCGAAAGGAATGAAGTGGCAAAGTCAAAATCAAAAATGAAGGAATAATACCATATTATCTTTATTTTAAGAAATTGTTTTTAGCAGGTTAATTAAATTTGGAATTTAACAACCCCAATACTGTTGAAACTAAAAGAGATTCCACGCTTAGGGAATATTTCGAAAGAGGCTTTTTTGAAAAATTATTTTGAACATCAAAAGCCTGTTGTCATTGAGAGGGCCATCAACGACTGGCCAGCATTTACCAAATGGAATTTGGAATATATGCGATTTGTTGCCGGCGACAAAATTGTACCCTTGTATGATGATCGTCCGGTACATTCCAAGGATGGGTTCAATGAACCCCATGCCAAAATGAAAATGTCCGAATATATTGATCTCTTGCAAAGAGAGCCTACCAAGTACCGGATTTTTCTATGGAATATTTTAAAAGAAGTGCCAGAGCTTCAGAATGATTTTTCATTTCCCGATTTTGGTTTGCGCCTGATGAAGAAACTTCCCATGCTATTTTTTGGTGGAACCGAGTCCTATACTTTCATGCATTATGATATTGATTTGGCCAATATTTTTCACTTCCATTTTCAGGGGGTAAAGGAGTGCATCCTGTTTCCTCAATCAGAAACCAAATATTTATACAAAGTACCACATTCGTTGATTACCCATGAAAGTATTGATTTCTCGAGTCCTAATTATGAAAAATGGCCGGCACTTGAACATGCCCATGGTTATAAGACCTATTTAAAGCACGGGGAAGTATTATATATGCCAGAAGGCTATTGGCACTATATGAAATACATAACCCCTGGTTTCTCAATGAGCTTAAGAGCCATAGCCCAAAACCCGATCAACTTAGGTGCTGCCTTTTATAACGTACTTATAATGAGACATTTTGATGGGGCAATGCGAAAATGGAAGGGACAGAAATGGATAGATGAAAAAAACGGGAAGGCTATATTAAAAACAAATAGAAACCTAAAAACCACTCTTTGAATCTACGGACAAAAAAGGAGACAGTTACTTTGTCAAGTCCGAGATTTTCTGATATATAAGTTCACTTTCCCAACCCCTATAAAGAAGGTAATCGGCCAATTTTCTTTTTCTTTTCTGAATATCTGTTTCATTGATAGCATTCCACTTTTTCTCGGCAATCTCATGGAATGTATTCTGATATACATCTTCTTCGATTTCTTTTAAAGCACTAGTTATATTGTACTTAGAAATGGCTCGCTGTTTTAGTTCGGAGACAATACGGCTGCGCCCCCACTTTTTAATATTAAATTTTCCCCTCGCAAAACTTTGTGCAAAGCGTTCTTCATTAAGATAATTTTCTTTGATCAAATGAACTATAATCTGGTCTATTGCTTCAGGAATCATTCGCATTTCCTGTAATTTGGAAAGTACCTCCTTATGGCAACGCTCTTGGTACGCGCAATAGTTTTCCAGTTTTTTCGCCGCTTCGGCCAAGGTGTAATTTTTTTGGAACTGCATGGGTCAAATGTACAAAACAAAAAAAGCGACCCTGTTGCCTGGGTCGCTTTAATTCTAGTAGATGGTTTTACCGTCTTTATCCTTAAAACGGTACTCGAGAAACGTATAGGCATCCCTCGGTTGTATTTTTATCCATTTTTTATATTCCAAGAACCACTTGGAGCGCATGGATGGGAATCCTTTAGTTATATATGCCGCAACGAAAGGGTGTATATTTAACGTAATTCCATTGTCCTTTGCAGGACCTTTTAAAAGTTTCTCCAAATCTGAATTGATTCGGTCGATTACGAGAATCGGTGCTTCAATTTCCGCACCATTGCCATTTGGATCTATCTCCGTGGTCTTGATGTTCATCTCCGGACGAACCCTTTGCCGTGTAATCTGAATAAGCCCAAATTTACTTGGGGGCAATATTTTATGCTTTGCCCGATCATCTTTCATCTCGTCACGAAGAAGGTCAAAAAGCTTTTTTCTATGCTGGGGCTTCACCATGTCTATAAAATCGACCACAATAATACCACCCATGTCGCGCAGGCGTAACTGTCTTGCAATTTCCGATGCCGCCAATAGGTTGACCTCCAATGCGGTGTCTTCCTGATTTTTGGCCTTGTTTGAACGATTGCCGCTGTTCACATCTATTACATGTAATGCCTCGGTATGTTCTATTATCAAGTAGGCTCCCTTGCTCATGGACGCCGTGCGCCCAAAAGACGTTTTTATCTGCCGTTCTATTCCGAATTTTTCAAAAATAGGAACTGGGGAGTTGTGAAGTTTTACCATGGATTCTTTTCCAGGGGCAATCTCTTCAACATAATCCTGAACTTGGGTATAAAGCTGCTCATTGTCAACATGGATTCCCGTGAAGGAATCGTTGAAAACATCTCTTAGAATACTGGATGCCCTATTCAGCTCTACCAGTACTTTGGAAGGTGTTGGAGCTTTATATAATTTTTTACACATTGCTGACCACTTGTTCAGCAAGTTTTCTAGATCTTTGTCAAGTTCCGCGACTTTTTTGCCTTCCGCCACTGTGCGGATAATAACTCCAAATCCTGATGGCTTAATGCTCCTTACGAGCCTTTTAAGTCGATCTTTCTCTTCATTGCTCGCTATCTTTTGGGATACTGAAACGCGATCTGAGAAAGGCACCATGACCAGATAGCGCCCGGCTAATGATAGCTCTGAACTTATTCTTGGTCCTTTGGTAGATATGGGTTCTTTGACAATTTGCACCAATAAAGATTGATTGGCCTTTATGACATCTGTAATGACGCCATTTTTATCGATGTCATTGTCCATTGGGAAATTTTTTAAGGAGTAATCCCTTAATTTCCCGGTACTCACCTGTTTTATGAATTTAAGCATTGAAGATAGCTGCGGTCCTAGGTCATGATAATGCAAGAAAGCATCTTTTTCATAACCAACATCTACAAAGGCCGCATTGAGGCCTGTGACAGGTTTTCTGATTTTGGCCAAGAAAATATCGCCAACAGAAAAGTCATTTTTGTCCTCTTCTTTATGCAATTCAGTGAGTTTCCCATCCTTTAATAAAGCAAAGTCAACGGAATCGGAACTAGATCGTATGATTAATTCTCTATTCACCTGAATGTATTTATATCTGCCCTTCTCCTCATTTATTTTGGGATAGGGTACAAATGGATTAAACAATTATTAAAACAGATACTTTGGTATCTGCCGAAATCCATAAGTAGAATTTCTATGTCAATGAACGTGTTAAAATGAAAAAGTAGTTAAAAAACTACTTTTTCTTGTGTCGGTTAGCTCTCCGTCGCTTTTTTCGCTTGTGAGTCGCTACCTTATGTCTTTTTCTTTTTTTACCGCTCGGCATAAAGTTTTGCTTTAAAGATTATTGTTTATTTTACGATTACGTTGCTCTTTACCCCTTCTACAAAAACTTTTGCCGGTTTAAAGGCCGGAATGTTATGGGCTGCAATTTTAATCGTTGTATTTTTGGAAATGTTCCTCCCGGTTTTTTCTGCTCTAGTTTTAATGATAAAACTACCAAACCCTCTTAAATAAACATTATCCCCACCTTCTAATGAGGTCTTTACTTCTTCCATAAAGGATTCGACAGTTGCTTGTACATCTCCTTTTTCAATCCCTAATTTATCTGAGATCTTAGATACAATTTCCGCTTTCGTCATCTTGAATATTAGATTTTCTGTGTGTTTTTTCGGGTTGCAAATATATAAATTTAATTCAATCTATTACTGTAATCTGCTAATTTTAAGATGAATTCACGGTTAAACTCTTACTTTCGCTTTGAATAATTTAGAATGATGTCATTTTCTAATAAAATCCTTCTGTGGTATGCAAAAAACAAACGAGAGCTGCCATGGCGCAGTACTAGAGACCCATATAAAATTTGGCTTTCAGAGATTATGCTACAACAAACCCGTGTGGCCCAAGGAACGCCTTACTATTTAAAGTTTATAGAAAATTTTCCTAAAGTGGAAGATCTGGCGAATGCATCTGAGGAACAAGTGCTAAAATTGTGGCAAGGTTTGGGATACTATTCAAGAGCGAGGAACCTGCACTTTACTGCAAAGGTAATAGCCAACGACTTTGGGGGTAGATTTCCTTCAAAATATGAAGAGCTTATTAAGCTGAAAGGGATTGGGGATTATACGGCAAGTGCTATTTCCTCAATAAGTTTTGATGAGGCGCAACCTGTGGTGGACGGGAATGTATATCGTGTACTTGCCAGGTACTTTGGAGTGGATATTCCCATAAATAGCTCAGCAGGTGTCAAATATTTTAGGAAATTGGCCATTGAAGTGATGGCTCCTGAGAATATTAGGGATTATAATCAAGGTATTATGGAGTTTGGCGCTGTTCAATGCACTCCGCAAAGTCCAGACTGTAATCAATGTCCATTAAATGGTAGTTGCGTTGCTTTGCAAACTGGAAGGGCTGCAAGATTTACCCGTTAAAATCAACAAGACTAAAACTAAAAAAAGATTCTTTAATTATTTGGTGCCTATTGCGATCGGGGAAGGTAAGGGAAGGAAAACAATCCTCAATCAGCGCAAAGGCAAAGGAATATGGCAAAATTTATGGGAATTTCCATTGTTGGAATCCGAAACAGAAATTGATTCAGAGGAAGTTCAAAAACATGCAACGTTATTGTTTGATAAAGGCAGTGGGTTCAAAATAAATAACTTTAATGAAACTACAATTGTTCATAAACTTTCACACCAACATTTGTATACCAAATTCTGGATCGTTGAGACAACAGATGATTTATTGGATGGGATTGATTTTTCTGAATTGGATAAATTTCCAGTTCCCGTTTTAATTGCCGATTTCTTGACTACGTTTAAAAATTCGTATTTTTGATTCGTATTTTACGGAAAGAATTATGAGTGGAACATTGAATAAAGTAATGCTGATAGGGCATTTGGGAGACGAAGTGAAAATGCATTATTTTGAAGGAGGTGGCGCAATCGGGCGCTTTCCGATCGCAACCAATGAGACCTATACAAATAAGCAGACAGGCGAAAAAATCACCAATACCGAATGGCATAATGTGGTAGTTAGAAACAAAGCGGCCGAAATTTGTGAAAAGTATCTTAGTAAGGGGGACAAAATTTATGTTGAGGGAAGATTAAAAAACCGGCAGTGGCAAGGTGAAGATGGCAATACACGTTATACTACGGAGATACATGTTCAGGATTTTACCTTCCTGTCTACAAAAAAGGAAAGTATGGCGAATGCGCAAGAAGGCTATTCACAAAATCAATCTACTTCTTCCCAAAATGACATAAAAAAACCTCAAAATGATGAACCAATAAACGAATCTGAGGAAGATGATGATCTGCCATTCTAAGAACCAACATAAAAACGTAACTATTGGATCCTGAACCCCTTAGTTTCTTGCCAAGTTTTATAGCTTTTGAGGGCGCTTTCGTGATCAAGGTATGCGTCTTGGTTGTTTTATTGATGTGCTCGGCTGTTATTTCAGGAGCTGAAGTTGCATTTTTTGGACTTTCAGCAACAGAAGTCAATGACCTTGAAGAGAAAAAGACTGCCAAAGGTCAAATCATTGTCAAACTTTTGGATCGCCCCAAGAAATTATTGGCAACCATTTTGATTGCCAATAATGCCATTAACATAGGTATTGTATTATTGTTCAATATTATTGGTGATACATTGTTCTCAGGCATTGACTATGTCATTTTCAATATTGTTTCGGTTCGCTTTCTTTTGGAAGTGGTCGTTGCCACTTTTTTGATTTTAATGTTCGGCGAAATTTTACCAAAAGTATATGCAAATAGAAACAGGATGAGTTTTGCGCATGCCATGACTTATCCTATGAAGGTGTTGGATTTTCTGTTTTCGCCCTTAAGTCTTCCTATGAGGTCCGGCACTATTTTCTTGTTCAAAAAATTGGGAAAGGAACGGACCAATCTAAGCGTAGACCATCTTTCGCAAGCTTTGGAACTCACAACTGATAGGGATACCACAAAACAGGAGCAAAAAATATTACAGGGAATCGTTTCTTTTGGGAATACAGATACCAAACAGGTCATGAGGCCCCGTATCGATATTTTTGCACTTAGTTCCGAGATGAAATTTCTTGAAGTGTTGCAGGAAATCCAGAAACATGGATATTCTAGGGTACCTGTATTTTCAGAAAATGTTGACAATGTAAAGGGGGTACTCTATGTGAAGGACCTTTTGCCGTATATAGAACGAAAGACCTTTAATTGGATGACATTGATCCGAGAACCATTTTTTGTGCCGGAGAATAAAAAATTGGATGACCTACTTCTGGAATTTCAGGATAAAAAAAATCATTTGGCAATAGTGGTAGATGAGTATGGAGGTACCTCCGGACTTGTTACACTGAATGATATTATTGAAGAAATAGTGGGTGACATTAGTGATGAGTTTGATGATGAGGACCTTATTTTTTCTAAGCTCGATGACTTCAATTACGTGTTTGATGGTAAAACAACCCTAAAAGATTTTTACCGAGTTGCAAGGATTGAAAACGAAGAAGATTTTGAGGAGAAAAAAGGTGAGTCGGAAACCATTGCTGGTTTTGTGCTGGAAATAGCGGGTAAGTTTCCCAGAAAAGGCGAAAAAATGATGTTTAAGGACTATGAGTTTTTGGTTGAGAGCCTGGATAAAAAAAGACTGAAACAAATTAAAGTAACCCTTCCCCATGTACAATAAATTTATAGTATACCTTCTTTTGTTTGCCATATTGTTTTATGGTTGTAAGGAGGATGTGCTCCCAAAACCCAAAGCGTTGTTGCGACTTGAATATCCCAATGCGCAATTTGGTAAATTGGAAACTGAACATTTCGAGTTCGAATATAATAATATTGCAAAGTTGAAAAACCAAAAGAGCAAGTCCTTGGAACTGGATTATCCTTTAATGAAAGGCTCTATATTTATCAATTACAGAACAATTGACAATAATTTGGAGAAGCTTCTTTCCGATGCCCAAAAATTCTCTTATGAACACGTGGTAAAGGCCGAAGGTATTCTTGAACAGCCTTTTGCGAACAATGAGAACAAAGTATACGGCATGTTCTATGAAGTAAGTGGTGATGCAGCTTCACAAGCCCAATTTTACGCAACCGATAGCACTGAACATTTTCTCACAGGGTCACTTTATTTTTATGCGAAACCCAATTACGATTCTATTTATCCTGCAGCGAAATATTTACAAAATGATATTCGACGGATTATGGAAAGCTTGCGCTGGAAAGACTGATCTCACATTATTTTTTTAGAAGGGCTTCAGCATTTTCAAGACTTCTATTAATATCGTCTTTTAGATTTTTTATCTTTTGCTCTTCCTCCAACAACCATTTTAGTTTTTGCTCCGAGAGTTCCTTGCCGTTCAAGATTTCATCTGAATCAAATTTGTTGCCAAAACCCTGCATCCATTCCATCATGGATTTATGTGCAGCCTGAAGATCTTCACGTGCATTCTTATATTTCAGGCCTATTTCGGTACTGTCCTCTTGGCTGCTTAGCTTCCCCACTAGGGAACCAAAATTGCCCATTTTTGGCATTATTTCGTCGTGAATTGCCATTACCTCTTTCATCTTTGAGACACTGGTCCCTGCTTCGGTCTTTTTCTCATTTTTACAGGAAGAAAAGGGTAGTAGTAGAAGTAATGATAGGAATGTCAATGTCAATGCTCTTGTTGTACTCATTTTGAATGCTAGTTTATTATTTTAATGTCCCAAAGGGCAAGTAGGGTGCTTTGTAATATTCAAAGATAGAAAATGACTTGCACTCCAGTGTTAAATTTGACCACAGATTAACATTAATTGCCAAGATCATTTTCTATAAAACTACACGATGGTTATTCCTAAGATAAAAGAGGAACAATTTTTAGAATAAAACAATATGGGAATGTTGGCCAAAGCAAGACCATCTGCCAAACAGTTAAAAAATCAATAATAGGCAATTCAGCTCTTTGGAAGGATTTATTGTGCCAGCTGCCTGAAATTTTGTATTTTAAATGTCATATATCTAAATTAGATGCAATATGAAAGAGTTCGCCTTGCCCATTCGTTTTGGAATCGCCACGAGCGGTTGCCTAATCGCTTATTTTTTGATTCTTTCACTTTTTCAAGAACATACCAATATTTTTTATAGTCTGGGAAATGGACTCATTACAGGTTTCGGAATTTATGAGGCCATAAAGTATTTTAAACTACGGGATTCCGAAGGCTTCAACTACGGCAAAGGATTTGTCGCGGGCTTGGTGACCGGTTGTGTGGCAACGCTTATCTTTACATTGTTCTTTGCCCTGTATTCCACCGAACTAAATGCTGGTTTTTTGGAAGAACTTTCCACTAAATGGGCAAAGGATTATGCCAGTTTTGAGGGAATTGTTTTTGCAACGGTTGCCATTATGGGTATTGCGACAACTTTAGTTCTCACGCTTTCATTTATGCAGCTTTTTAAGAAGAGCAATAATCTTCAAAAGAAATAGGTCTAAAAACTGTCTAATTCACTTGTGCATTAACGATTAAGCAGTATATTTGCATCCGCTTATCGAAAAAATAGGCGTAAAAATTAAACAAATATACACGCTATGTACGCAATTGTAGAAATGGCAGGGCAGCAATTCAAAGTTGCAAAAGACCAGAAAGTGTATGTTCACCGTTTGCAGGCTGAAGAAGGTAAAAAGGTAACTTTTGACAATGTACTTCTTTTGGCAGATGGAAAGAACATTACTGTTGGCGCCCCAGCTATAGACGGCGCGGCTGTTGAAGCCAAGGTCGTAAAGCACCTTAGAGGTGACAAAGTAATCGTCTTCAAAAAGAAGAGACGCAAAGGCTACCAGAAGAAAAATGGCCATAGACAATCTTTGACCGAGATTATCGTGGAAAGCATTATTGCTTCAGGTGCCAAGAAATCTGTTGAAAAGGCAGAGAAAAAAGTAGAAGCCCCAAAGGCTAAGGAAGCGGCTCCAAAGGCAGAACCAAAGCAAGAGGTGGCCAAGCGAGCTACTACAAAAGCAAAGGCCGATAAGGCAGACGATTTGAAGAAAATTGAGGGTATTGGACCCAAAGCCGCAGAAGCATTGACCAATGCCGGTGTTGGAACTTTCGCTAAATTAGCAAAAGCAAATCCAGAAAAAATAAAGGAAATCTTGACCGAAGCAAGTTCAAGAATGGCACATTTAGAGCCAGGAACTTGGCCAGAGCAGGCTCAATTGGCTGCAGATGGAAAATGGGACGAGTTAAAGGAATTACAGGATAAGTTGAACGGCGGTAAGTAATTGCCCCTTAAAATCTATAGAAATGGCACACAAAAAAGGTGTAGGTAGTTCTAAAAACGGCAGGGATTCAGAATCGAAACGCTTAGGAGTTAAGATTTTTGGAGGCCAGGCCGCTATTGCAGGTAACATTATTGTTAGGCAAAGAGGAACCAAGCACAATCCAGGTAACAATGTATATGCTAGTAAAGATCATTCGTTGCACGCACGTGTTGACGGATTGGTTAAATTTGAAAAGAAAGCTGGCGGTAAATCGTATGTTTCCATTGAGCCTTTTGAGGCTTAATGACTCCGATTCCAAATAAAACAAAACCCTCTTCAGAAATGGAGAGGGTTTTTTATTGATCAAAAAATGGTGTTTAGATTATAAATGGCCACTTAAACATAACATTGGTGGGATTTTCAAGGTTTTTAATAAGTATATCTTCCAAAATATTAGTGGCTTTAATAAGTAAAATGGGCTATTGATCACAGCTTTTTTAGTTTTAAACCAAAACGTGTTTTTATTGAACTTTTGTCACTACAAATGAGCGTGTTTATAATCGCTTAGTCTTATAAAAGGTTCCTTTTATGAAACGGATAAACTGACATGGACATATCCGATTAAATTAACCTTTCGCAATTGTTTCACTAAAAACAAGGTTCCTAATGATCGACGGACTTTCCCTGACCCCTGTTATTATCAAACGATTAACCTTTTTAGTTATGAAAATCGATTCCATTGGTTGGATCGGTCGTATCCCTTTTGGCATTCATGCCTAGATCACTTTCCAATACCATAAAAATAGAATCAATCCAAGTCCCCCTGACCAGGATAATAGCCAAACCAGTTTAGGGACTTTTTTAGTTTTATCCTTCCAGCTATTTTTGGCGACAATCGGACTTATGATAAGGAAAAATAGGATAATCCAGGTCACATAAAAAATGGGACTCCACTTTCCGGGCAATCCGAAGGCAAGTAAATTGGGATGTATACTTAGGGCATTTTTAAATGCGAAAAAGAGCAGGGTTACGAAAAGAACCCCGAACAGGGATACGATCCATATCGGCAGATAATTTTTTATCCCCTTTTTGCCTTGGCCCTTTTTCGAAAGTGACATGATCCAGTAAAATGGAAAGTAAATGAACCCCGAAAGTATCGGCAACAGAATGGCCAAGGCCACGATGGATAGGCCAAGATAGCTCCCTTTTGCAATCTTTAGGGATATGGCGGAAACCCCTTCATTTAACGCAACATCGGTAAGGAATTTTACGGGTTCGATCGTATTGAGGACGCTTAGGTCTGTTTTCGATCCTGGGTCAATAAAAAAATCCATAATCAAGTCCGGAATTGGGGCTGGACTATCGTGCCCACGACCGGGGACTACAAAAGTTGTTGTGTTGGATAGATATTTTGCGACCGAATCGGTATTGTATGTAGGAGTTACCGGATCGAATTCTCCTGTAAAAAGAAGCACGGGAATATTCGAGCGCACGGGGACTTGTTCCATCGGGTCCAGTGAAATAGAGAAGTTTTTGCATAGCTCCTCCTCGACCATCGTTTGGTTCCCTACCCAATACGGGTATAAAAGTTTGACCAAAGGGTCCTGTACGAGAGGTTCCGGTGCGAAACCTACCCCAGGATTATCGTTACAGAGAATCGCATGGTACATGTCATTATCCAAACCATAGGCTGCCCCAAGAGATAGTGCCAAAGGCCCTGCGACCCAATCGTTTTCCTGTGAAACCGCTCGAATGAGTAAGGGAATCATTTCAATGCCTTCGCGGGAATACATGGCTTGAAAAATCCCTCCGAGAATGGCATTGGAATTTAATACCATGGATGATTTTGGCAACAGATCGGTTGCGCCGGGGGGTAAAATTATAGGATCGCTCTGCACCCTTGTCAGGAGTTTTAGAAGGTCGTTCTCAAGGTCTGGATACGCCTTGTTACATTCGGGATCCGTGGCACATTGATCGAAAATCAATCTTAGTGAATGGACAAGGCCATAAAGATTACTGTCCTCATATGCAAGGTTAGACGGGACCAGGCCGCTCAGAACTGCGCTTCTTACCTTGTCCGGGTACTGTCGGATAATGGATTGCGCATATCGAGACCCATACGAATGACCGCGGATATTCCATGTATCATATCCGAGGGCAATACGCAGCTCCTCAACATCTTCGGCAATGTCCGAGGAACCGTACGAATCCAAATTAACGCCCTGCCCCATCAATGAATCACGACATTTTCTCATTACTTCGGCAATCATGATCATGTATGCTTCTTGGTCCATCCCTCCAAGGTTGGCGTTGAATATCTCCGGATCTTCCAACGCGCTGCATAATTGTGGTTCCGAGGTGCCGCAGCCCCTTGGATCGAACAAAACAATGTCCCTTTGCTCCAAAATACGGTTTATGGGCTTTCCCATAAGAAAATAAGGGGCGGCATCGGTATATCCCTGGCCGGGCCCACCGGGAAGGTAGATGACCGCATCTTTTTGAGGTGACTTCGCGGAGCTCTTGAGCAAACAGAAGCCGATTTGCAAAGTCCTTCGATTTGTTTCATTTCTTGTTTCGGGTACGGTCAGGTACCCAAATCGGATTCTGCTTTTCAACGAATCCGCCAACGGGTAAGGATATTCCTTCCATTCAATTTGCCCGTTAGCAAAAAGCGATAGAAACAATTGGGATGTGAAGATCAATCGCCACGATAGTTTTAATGCCCATTTTTCCATATGACCATTTTAAGTGTCTGAAGCCTATTTATAACCTTAAGTGTATTTTCACTACGATGCTCTTTGTAATTTTTTAAAAAGTATTTCAGCAGGCGTGTTTTTGTTTCAATAGACAAAATTTAGACCGGAACATGTCAGGAAACCAACTAACCGTCATAACCATTTTCAAAGCCTAATTGGTAAATCTTTGGATCGTTGACAGGTTCATTGTCCCCAATAGTAGTCATTTTTTGAGAATAACAATCACAAAATTGTACAGGTGGTAGATAATGGATTGTATTATGCTATTTTGCATCTAGTTCATTTAAATGGAACTTGGCAAATCGTAAAGAAGAACATAACAAAAATTATGGATTTCCAAAAACGACCGTTAAGAAAAACAGATGACAGAAATAGCTAGGGTCTTTTTAAACGTTGGTTTTATGAAATTGAAATTAATGTGCAAAAGTCAATAAAATTTTTTTAAAGTGTTTCTAGCTTATATCCAACACCATGAACGCTAATGATTTTAATCGAATCATCATGTTTCAACTTTTTTCTGATTTTCGAAATGAAGGTGTCCAAACTCCTTCCAACAAACACCCCATTGTCTTCCCATATTTTTTTAACAAGTATGTTGCGTTTTATTATTTGGTTTGGTTTTTCGGCAAACAATGCGATCAATTCACATTCCTTTGGGGTAAGATCAATAACTGCATTCCCGTTGACCATTTTGTTTTGCTCCCTATAAAACTCATAAGTGCCTATTTTCGAAAACTCGGCATTCGGTGCCTTTGGAACAATGGACTTCTCCTTTTTCCAATATAATAGCCCAATCCCTATAAAGCTAATAATAACCATTGGGACCATGGAGTTGCTTTTAGTCAAAACTAAAACCATTCTTTGTCCGGTGAACATTATTCTTATCTTATAATTATCATTTGGTAGTTTTCTTCCTTGACAGGGAACAACATTCTTTTTTGAATTCTTTTTTACTTCATAACTATAGGAAACTTCCCGTGTTTCACCATCGATAACTTCAACTATATAAATGTCTGGTAAATTTGAAGCTCTCAAACTGTGACTTAAAATATTTACCAAGCTATCCGGTAAAATAGACAGCTTATTTTGAAAGGAAAGTTCAAAATTATTCTTATCCATTTCAATTACGGGCAATATTAATGAAGTGCGGTCGCCATCGGCCATCAGAAGCTTATTGCCTACATCTCTTAAGGCAATTTTTACTCTTTCCGAAAAATTGTCTTTTTCTTCGTAGGTAACATTACCTAACAAGACAAAGGATATTAAAATCAATAAAGAACCTAAAATTAGAACCTTGCGTTTCTTCATCATAAAGTTATTGTGTGGTCACAATTAAGTAAAAAATTACAACTTTTCACATTTGTTTTACAATTTTTTGACATTAGTTGAGAAGTGCCACAGTAGTTTCGAAAGAAATTATTCATTACGTTTTTTTAAGTATACATGACAGCGATTACTCCCATTGCAATTTACAAAGATCAAAAAAAATAGAAACAAATCATGATTTTCAATTAATGGGTCTGCTCAGAACTTTCAAATTCAATGAACATTTTGGAAAAATGAAGTTAAACAACTGCTCAATGAAGATTGACAAAAAATAAAACAAAATATGAAAAGAATAAGCATACTTATGTTCGCAATTTTAATAGGTCTTATATCCTATAGTTGTAAGAACGGGAATACAGTCTCCACAGAAGATTCAAAATCAACTACTGCAACAAAGGAAAAACTATCCATTTCACAAGTACTTAGAGCAAATGGCCATCTCAATGTTAGGGAACAGGTTGCCCTATACCAAAATTTAAAGAAGGATAGTTTGGACGTCTATAATTTTGGGAACGAGGATGAACTTACCATGTACGGGTATTCCTTTTTATGGCAAGAGAAAGTAAAGGATGCCATAGAAATATTCAAGTTGATTGTTGAACAATTCCCGAATTCGTCAAATCCATATGACAGCTTAGGTGAAGCATATTTGGCGGATGGGCAGGACCAATTGGCATTGGTGAACTATGAAAAATCGTTAGAACTCAACCCCGACAATTTTAACGCAGAGGACCAAATTGACCGTTTGAAGTACCCCAATAAAAAGCAGGAGACAGCCGCCGAAAAGTTCGTGAGGGTCTTTACGGAAAAGGAGTATAAAGATGATTTGGATCAAATGGGCAAGAAATTGATAGAGGTTCATCCTAATGTTTTCAAGTTCATTTCTAGAGAGGATTTCTGGAAAATTATTGAGGAGAAGAAATCATTGATAACCGAGAATACTACCTATGGCAATTTCATTTGGCATTGTAGTGAAATAATTGCCAGTATAGGTTGCTCACATTCTTCCATGAACGGGTTTTACCAAGAAAGCGAAATGCTCGATAAATCTTTGGTCTTTCCGTTACAGACCCGCTGGGTAAACAACCGACTTTTCGTTGTTGATACTATGGACAATACAGCTTCAATAAAACCGAAGGATGAGATAACAAGTATTAACGGCAGATCAGTTTCTACATTGGTAAACGAAATATACCGACATATTCCATCGCAGGCTAATATAGAAACGGCAAAAAAGCATTTTTTTAATAACTGGTCCACGGAGATCGTTCCTTATTCCCTTGGATTCCCAGAATCATACAGCGTACGAATTAAAGGAAGGGAGGAACCAATTGTGTTGAAAAAGAAAGAAACGGTGAGGGGTCCTTTAACTGATGGATCTATTAAGCGATGTAATAATGATCTGTGTCTTGATTTTGTTGATTCTAAAAATACTGCTGTATTGACCATTTCTTCTTTCAACTTCTACCCTTGGAACAATCTTGACGTCTTTACTGAATTTATAGACAAAAGTTTTAAAGATATAGAGGAAAAAGGTTCAGAAAGCTTGATTATTGACCTTCGTTTCAATGGTGGCGGATCCCCCGAATCAAGTATTTACTTATTAAAATATTTGGCCAATGAGCCTTTCGTATATTTTTCAGAAACAGAATACTCGATAGGTAAGGGAAGTCAAGGGGCAATTGGAAACAAATTCAAAGGAAAGCTTTATTTTATAATCGATGGTCACGGCAAATCCACGACCGGACATTTTATGGCAAAAGTAAAATCATTGAATTTAGGCACTATTGTTGGCGAGGAATTGGGATCTAACCAATTTTGTACTGCTGGCCAAACGGTTTGTAGGCTTAGAAATAGTAAAATGATGTTTTATGTGGCCAATTCATCATCACGGGTTGCAGGGACGTCATTGCCCGACGACAAAGGAATTTTGCCAGACTATCCTGTCGTTCAAGGAATAGATGATTATTTAAGCCATGTGGATACTGTAAAGGAATTCACGCTCAACTTGATTCAAGAATAATGTTAGACCTGATAAGCAAAAGTATTGCCATTACGACCATCTTACTTTGTTCCACTTTGGCAAGTGGTCAGAAAGATAGGGATTTGGAAATAGTCAAATCGGATCTTTCGTGGAGTAAAGAAACAATTCTATTTCCAATAGATTGGGCGCCGGGATTGACCCTAGATGGTTTTGAGGAATTGTATTTCTCACCGGGATGGGACCAACCTGAAAGTCCGCAATTTTGGTCCTATATAATGGCATGGAAGGTAAATACCAACAAACCTTTGACATTGGAACAGATAAGTTGGAACCTAGAGCAATATTTTGAAGGGTTGATGAAGCCTAACCAATGGTCAACGGATTTTCCAGAGCCAAAGGTCGAATTGGATATTTCAAATGAAGCAATCGGAGATGAAGATTTTATCGGAAAAATGGAATTCTTTGATGGATTTCATACCGGAAAGCCATTGGTGACGAATATTTTAATTGATCAATGGTTTTGTGAAGTTTTACAAAGAGCTACTGTAATCCTCAGATTCTCACCTCAATCTAAAGACCACCAAATTTGGAAGGAGTTACTAGCCTTTGCTCCAATCGATTCAGCTTGTCCAGACGAGTAGTATAAACACTTTAAGAAGTTCAGAATATTTTTCATCGATACTTTTGAAATGGCATCGATAGGATTTAACTGGCCAAGATCAGAAACGAATTACTCAAGAAACATTCATCAAATACATAAATGAGATTTAAGAACTCCTTTAAATAAAATAGGATCTGCTCATTTTTCCATAAAACGGTCGTTTTAAAGTACTAAAGGAACAAAGTCTTATTTAATACTATAGGAGTGTCATTTCCCGTCTTTTTTAATTGTGTCATAAAGTAACCTTTTACGACACCCAAATAAGTATATCTGAATAATAGTTCTAATAGGCTGCCCTACTGACCATAGTCAATGTTTATTGCCCGCCATTAAATCTACGTTGTTTATAAGAACTAAAAAGCCTTTGCTGTTTCCAGCAAAGGCTTTTTAGTCTATTCTCTAGAATCTAGCGCTTTCTAATACCTATAATATTCTGGCTTAAACGGCCCATTTACCTCAACCCCAATATAATCGGCTTGGTCTTTGCTCAACTCCGTAAGTTCGGCTCCTAGGCGTGCAAGATGCAAATAGGCTACTTTTTCGTCCAAGTGTTTGGGGAGCATATATACATTGTTTTCGTAATTGGCACTATTTTTCCAAAGCTCGATCTGCGCCAAGGTCTGGTTGGTAAACGAGTTGCTCATCACAAAACTAGGATGTCCCGTAGCACAGCCTAAGTTAACCAATCGGCCTTCGGCCAAAACAATAATGTCCTTCCCGTCAATGGTGTACTTGTCTACTTGGGGTTTTATCTCATCTTTCGTATTTCCATAATTTTTATTCAACCATGCCATATCAATTTCATTGTCAAAATGACCAATATTGCACACTATCACTTTATCTTTCATTGCACCAAAATGCTCGGCCTTAATAATGTCCTTATTACCTGTGGTCGTAATTACAATATCGGCATTGGCAACTACCGACTCTAATTTTTTCACTTCAAAACCATCCATACATGCTTGTAAGGCGCAAATTGGATCTATTTCGGTAACAGTTACAATTGAGCCAGCACCTTTGAATGAGGCGGCAGTTCCTTTGCCTACGTCCCCATACCCGGCAACGACTACTTTTTTACCCGCTAACATAGTATCGGTGGCTCGCCTTATGGCATCAACGGCACTTTCACGACAACCATATTTATTGTCAAACTTTGATTTGGTAACAGAATCGTTCACGTTTATGGCGGGCATGGGAAGTGTGCCATTTTTAACCCTCTCATACAGGCGATGTACCCCTGTAGTGGTTTCTTCCGACAATCCTTTTATAGCACCGGCGAGTTCAGGATAATCGTCCAAGACCATATTGGTCAAATCCCCACCATCATCCAAAATCATGTTCAAAGGTTTCCGGTCTTCACCGAAAAATAAGGTCTGCTCAATGCACCAATTGAATTCCTCTTCGTTCATTCCCTTCCAGGCGTAAACAGGTATTCCCGCAGCTGCAATGGCCGCCGCCGCATGATCTTGTGTTGAAAATATATTGCAAGAACTCCAAGTTACTTCGGCACCCAAGGCGACCAAAGTTTCAATAAGGACAGCAGTTTGGATAGTCATGTGCAAACAACCTGCTATACGGGCACCTTTTAAGGGTTGCTCATTCTTATATTCTTTGCGAAGTGCCATTAGCCCGGGCATTTCTGCTTCGGCCAATTCTATTTCCTTTCTTCCCCACTTTGCTAGGGTAATATCTTTGACCTTATAGGGTACGTAAGAAACGGTTTTGGTATTCATGTCCATTTTTATTTTTACTTTCGTTACTAAGCAGTGTTTTGACTAAAATTGAGCCCAAAGTTACAAATATCCTAAATAATGTTATGCCCCTTTACAAAACAATAACACCACTTCCATCAACTACTGTGCGTATTTGGAAGATTGAGGAAAGCGAGTCGGAGCTTTTAAAGGGAATCTCATTGAATTCAAATTCTCAAATGAGGTTTGATAAAATGAAATCGGAGCTTCATCGTAAGGGATTTTTGAGTATTCGTCACCTAATGCTGGATGCGGGATATTCTGATTCCGATATGTATTATGATGATTTTGGCAAGCCACACTTGAAAGATGGCCGGCATATCTCAATTACCCATTCGCATCATTTCACAGGAATAATTGTCTCAGATACTATAGAAGCAGGAATTGACATTGAGCGGCAAAGGGACAAGATTTTGCGTATTGCCCATAAGTTCACCCCAATTGAAGAATACCGCACCATTGCAAATGCCGATGCATTGGTACGTAAATTGACCATTGTATGGGGGTGTAAGGAGTCTTTGTATAAAATTTACCCTGAGGTTGGCCTCAGTTTTTTCCATCATATTGACATTAAGGATTTTTCACTATCGGATGGCCATACTACAGGCGAAATCTTGTATCATGGTAAATCTTCATTTTATGATATCAGCTTTTTAGAATTTGAGGATTTTACATGTGTATATGCGCTTAGTAAGAAGTAAACCGTTTGCTGTTAGGTTGATAAATTAAACATATAATTCGCGTCATGTACGTGACACTTGAAATTTAAAAAAATGAATATATCTGTTGAATTAACCTTTTCCCCTCTTCAGGATGATTTCGAGGAGCATATCATCGACTTTATCAAAAGACTTCGAGCATCGGGCCTTCACATAATGGAAAACCCGTTGAGCACCCAGGTTTATGGTGAATATGACAAAGTGATGAATGTACTCAATGCCGAAATAAAGGGAGCCTTTGAATTAATGGAAAGAGGATTGTTGTTCATGAAAATAGTAAAATCGGACCGAAGCGGGTATGAGCCACATTTTTGATTTTTTTCTTGATGCATATCGCGGAAAGGAAACCTATATAATTGTTTTAGAGTTTGTGGTGTTGATTGCCGGAATATTAAGTGTTTGGTATGCAAAGAAGGAAAATATTCTGGTGTATCCAACAGGTTTGGTAGCTACAATAATCACGGTTTATCTTTTTTTGAAGGACGGACTGCTTGGTGATATGATGATGAATTTTTATTGGTCGGCCATGAGTGTTTACGGTTGGTGGAATTGGTCAAGAAAAAAGGATAATAAGAAAATAGTTAAGATTTCTAGGACAACGACAAAGGAGAAATGGATCGGGTTCGGTCTTTTTTGTATGACCATTCTAATTAATTATACGGTATACAGGTTTTTTGATTATAGCATTGAGGTCTCCAATTATATTGATATTTTCACTTCAGGCCTATTTTTTACCGCCATGTGGTACATGGCCCTTAAGAAATTGGAAAACTGGACACTTTGGATAATTGCCGATATTGTTACGATTCCGCTGTACGCTTATAGAGGTTGGGGCATGTTATCATTCCAATATCTTATATTTACGATATTGGCAATACAGGCCTATATTATATGGAAGAGAAGTTTAGACAAGAACCTACAAATATCCTTAAAATAGTATTGTTTGGACCGGAATCTACCGGAAAGACGACCCTTTCAGAACAATTGGCCCGACATTATAACACGGTGTGGGTTCCCGAATATGCCAGGGAATATCTTCAGGATAAGTGGAATAATGAACGAAAGACCTGTGAACCACATGATTTATTGCCAATTGCAGAAGGTCAGATGCGCTTGGAAAACGCACTGGCCAAAAAGGCCAGCAAACTTCTTATTTGTGATACAGATCTGTTAGAGACCAAAGTATATTCCGAAGCCTATTATATAGGTCATTGCGACCCTGTTTTGGAGCAGCATGCGCTTGAAAATACCTATGACCTTTATTTTTTGACCTATATTGATGTACCTTGGGAAATGGATGATTTGCGTGATAAACCACTGGAGCGGGCAAGAATGTTCGATTATTTCAAAATGACCCTGGAGAAGTATGACCGAAATTTTGTTATTTTAAAAGGGAATAAAAAAACGCGATTGACAACTGCTATTAATCACATAGATAAATTATTGAATTTATGAGTTATTTGACCAATTTTGATCAAGAACAACTTCTTCGACAAGGAATCACAAAACAAAAAGTACAGGAGCAGATCGATACTTTTAAGGAAGGTATCGCCTTTGCCCATCTTGAAAAGGCGGCAGTTGTAAATGATGGTATCATCAAATTATCGGATGATGAAGAAAACGATCTTATAGGTCTATTTGAAAGTTCTAGGGATACATTATCACTTTTGAAATTTGTCCCGGCATCTGGTGCTGCCTCAAGGATGTTCAAATCACTGTTTAACTTTTTGGAAGACTTTAATCCATCAAACGAATCGCTCCAAGATTATTTAAGCCGGTCTTCGGACAAGGATATCAAAGTGTTTGTTGAGCGGCATAAAGATTTGCCTTTTTATAAAATGGTTCAGCATAAAATATCCGGTAAAACCGCAAAGAACAATGAAATTTATGTATTTGTTGATGAGCTTCTTTCCGAGGACGGACTCAATTACGGTTTTTACCCCAAAGGTCTTTTGCCATTCCATAATTACGGGGACCATGCCGCAACTCCTTTTGAGGAACATTTAAAGGAAGGGGCATTGTATAGTAAAACAGATGATACGGCACACCTTCATTTTACTATTTCCGAACAGCACGGAGAAATGTTCAATGAGGAGTTTAAAAATATTAAGGAGCGGGTTGCCCAAGAATTCAAAACGTCGTTTGCGGTAAGTTATTCATTCCAAAAAGCCTCTACCGATACCATTGCTGTTGATATGGACGACCGGCCATTTCGAAATATTGATGGATCTTTGTTATTTAGGCCAGGGGGACATGGTGCTTTAATCGAAAATCTCAATGAGCAGGATGCAGACATAATTTTCATAAAGAATATTGATAATGTTGTGGTCCAAGAATCTTTACAAAAAGTGGCCGATAGTAAAAAGGTACTGGCCGGCATGTTACTAAAAGTGCAGAAAAAAGCTTTTGAATATGCCAAAACCCTTGACTCGGAGAAAATATCGGACGAAACCATGGGCCAAATAAAGAATTTTTTGGAGGAGGAGTTGAACGCTCGATTTTTGGATAAGTATGATAGGTTCAATAAAAATGAGCAAATTGCTGTTCTAAAGGACAAGCTGTACCGCCCAATTCGTATTTGTGGAATGGTAAAAAATGAAGGAGAACCGGGCGGAGGTCCATTTTGGATCAGTGATTCACATGGCCACCTTTCATTACAGATAATAGAAGCGGCTCAAGTTGACATGAATAATTTGGATCAAGCCCATCTCTTAAAGAATTCTACTCACTTTAACCCCGTTGATTTGGTCTGTGGCATAAAGGATTATAAGGGAGATAAATATAATCTCCTAAATTTCATTGATTACAAACAGGGGTTCATTACACAAAAAACGAAAGATGGAAGGGATTTAAAAGCATTGGAACTTCCAGGGCTTTGGAATGGTGCCATGGCATTTTGGAACACTATTTTTGTTGAGGTTCCGTCATATACATTCAATCCTGTAAAAACTGTAAATGACTTGTTGAAACCATCCCATCAACCCCAAAATTAAGGTTGGTCGGCAGTGGATTGAAAAAGTGTGTATGTTTTACACACTTTTTGTTTCAATTATACACCTATATCCATTAGATTAAAACCAAGTATATTTTTTAAGACTCTGTATATCAATTGTTTAAGTTTTATTTTAATAAGCGTGATCTATTGGCACTATTTTCCCGTATATGGTAATGATTATCAAAACAAATATAATTTCTAAAACACTAAAAATGAAAAAAGTAATGTTAGTAGCAGTTTTGTCTCTAGGAGCAATGACTGCATTTGCACAAGAAGAAGTACAGGCTATAGCTACAGAAGCTACAGAGGTAGCAACCGAGGCCGTACCGGTTGAAGTTGAAGCTACTGAAGAAGTTGCGATTGAAGCTGGCGAGGCCACTGAAGTTGTTGCAGAAGAGGCTGTTGCCGTAGAAGAAGTTGCAGTATCTCAAGATTCTTATACTGAGGTAGCTATTGAAGAAGTTCCAGAAGCTATTTCTGCTGCTTTGGAAGTTGCCCACCCAGGTGCTACTATTTCAAAGGCATATGTCAATGCCGACTCTAAATATAAATTAGAGGTGGCTAATGCTGATGGAACAACTGCTGAGCTTTTTGCAGATGCCGAAGGCAACTGGATTGAAATGTAATTCTTACTACTTATAGCTTATATCAGTTAGTAAAAGCCTCGACTTTCGTCGAGGCTTTTACTTTTTATTTATACAAGGGTTGATTTTATTTAACGTATTTATTTTTATTCCCAATGGATATTTTATACACATACTGTGCTGGTGAATACCCAAATTTACACACCTTCCCGAATGCGGTATATTTTTAAGTTACTGATTATTAGTTAGTTGTGCACATAATAAAATTTGGTATCATTATTTCAATGAATATTATAAGTTTAATTATTAAAAATGAAAATCATGAAAAAATTATTTTTTGTACTAGCATTATCCTTAGGTAGTTTAACAGCATTCGCTCAAGATGCACAAGAAGATACAGCAGTGGCCTCCGAAGCAGTTGCTGCTCAAGACGGTTTCTCTGAAATCGCTGCTAGCGAATTGCCAGAAGCGGTAACAGCTGCTGTTGAAAAGAACTACCCAACGGCAAAAATCGATAAGGCATTCGCTAACGAGGCAAAACAATATAAATTGGAAGTATCATTAGAGGATGGTACTACTGGTACATTGTATGCCGATGAGAACGGAAACTGGATCGAAATGTAATAATAACAATAACTTGAGTTATTTGTTTTGTATCAAGTTGGTTTGGTCAGAAAGGGTTTGCATATGCAAACCCTTTCTTATTTCTAAGATTCGGAATTTCAAGTAACAATAGATCATGAACGAAATACTAAAATTTGTTCTTCTTTTAAGAGAGTTTTTTTGGTTTCACGTGAAGCAAGCAGATTTTTGCAAATACCCCTTTTGCGCTAAAGACAATTTCTATTTTAGTATAATTTTAAGCATAAAGAAGCTTTCTTATGGTATTTTTACGTAGATACTGAATACAAGAAAGTTTTATGCCGAAGGTTTTGATTATTGAGGATGATACCGCTTTTTGTCAAATGCTTCAAAAGTTTTTGACAAAAAAAGGCTTTGAAGTTGAAATAAGTTTCACTGCACCGGATGCAAAGTCCAAATTCGGAAGCACTAATTTTGATGTCATACTGTCTGATTTGCGATTGCCAGATTATGATGGGATACAATTGCTTTCTGATATAAAACTGAAAAATCCTACAACGCCGGTTATTCTGATGACGGGCTATGCTGAAGTAGGTTCCGCTGTTGCCGCTATGAAAAAGGGCGCCTATGACTATATTTCCAAACCTTTCACCCCTGACGACATTGTAGCTGTTATAGATCGGGCAATCAACAAAAAAGGCGAACCGTTGAACACTATTGTTACGCCTGTTAATCAAAGTCCTGCTTTAAAAGATCGGTTGAACGACCGGAAACAGAATGCACCAGATGCCGTAAAGGGAATAAGCGAAGCCTCACGAAAATTGGATGAATATATTAAATTGGTCGCTCCGACGGATATTTCCGTGCTCATTACGGGAGAAAGCGGCACAGGAAAGGAAGTTACCGCTAAGGCCATTCATGATCAGAGTAGTCGTAAGGACTTTAAATTCATTGCGGTAGATTGTGGTGCTATTCCGAAAGATTTGGCCACTAGCGAATTCTTCGGACATATCAAAGGGAGTTTCACTGGGGCCATTGAAGACAAGATTGGGAATTTTGAAGCGGCCAACGGAGGCACATTATTCCTTGATGAAGTGGGAAATCTTTCCTATAATAATCAAATACAGTTATTACGGGCTTTGCAAGAACGCAAGATCAAGAGGGTAGGAAGTACTAGGGAAATCAAGGTTGATGTTCGAATTATTACCGCTACGAACGAGGATTTGAAGGAAGCCGTGGTAAAAGGTACTTTTCGGGAAGATCTGTATCACCGATTGAATGAGTTTTCAATACATATTCCATCCTTAGAAGAACGGCACGAAGATTTGATGTTGTTCGCGGAAAATTTCCTATCAAAATCGAATGCCAGTTTAAACAAGGATGTTCTGGGTTTCTCCAAAGAAGTTTGGGAGGCTTTTAGGCAATATAATTGGCCGGGGAACTTAAGGGAATTGCAAAATGTCATTCGTAGGGCTGTCCTGCTCACGGTAGGTGATGAGGTTGAAATTGATACGCTTCCGGGTGAGGTTTTACAGTCCAACAAAACTATTAATAAAGACTCTTTGTCCAAATCTGATTTTGAGAAGGATCAGATAATAAAAGCGCTACAAAAGACAAACTATAATAAGTCCAAAGCGGCGAAACTACTTCAGGTAACCCGTAAGACCCTTTATAACAGAATTAGCCATTATAACTTGGACTTGTAGCCAAACGATCATTAAGTGCATGAACTAGATCTGCCACCCCTATTTTAATTTTTTGCAGCGAATCTTGTAACTGTCCGGGGTTCATTGTGGAAGGTCTTACCACTTCTAATTTTTCCAATGTTGGCACCGTAGAATTGACTTTTAACTGTCTGAACATGGGCAACATTCTATGGGAAACACCATTAATTTGCTCATAATTTGCAAGATTTATTGCTTCGGTCAGCAGTTTCATGTTCGTTTTGGTATCATTTAAGAACGTTGTTAGCACTTCGAAAATGGCCTCTTCACTATCCCCTAAAAACGAATTTATAATATCAAGACTGTAGAGATGTGACTCGCTTTCCTTCACTTGCGGAACGGAATCCTTTTCGAGTACTTTTTCCATTTTAAATCCAAGCATGTTGAGCATACCGATCAATTCACCTTTGGAGAAAGGTTTTTGAAGTACCTGCGCAAAACCAAGTGATACATATGATTCTGCATCCAGATCCCTTCTTCCGGTCATGGCAATAATGGGTTGATTTTTATAATGGGAATATTTGCCTGATTTTAATTTTTTGAGCACTTCGAAACCCGTTATCTGCGGCATCTGTATGTCCGTCAAAACCAGGTCATAGGCTAAATGCGAGTCTTTGTTGATTTGTATAAAATTGGCAAATGTGCGCACTTGAATGCCCATACTTTCGGCTAATTCCTTTAGCATTCCAAGCAAAGCTGCATCATCATCAATTATGAGCATCTTCAATTTTGGCGCCAAATAGTGGGTATCGGCTTTGGCCTTAACATCAGAATTGGTAATTTCCAATGGAATTTGCAATGTGAAAGTGCTGCCTTGATCAACTTTACTTTCCAATTTTAATGATCCTTTAAGAAGTTCTGCCAATTTTTTGGAAATAGTTAGACCAAGTCCATGACCTCCAAATTTCTTTTCCGTGTAAACATCAGCTTGCGTAAATTCCTTGAAAATCAAATATTGTTTGTCTTTGGGTATCCCAATACCAGTATCGCTTACATCTATTTTCAGCATAATTTTTTTGCCGAATCCTTGAGAAGCATGGGCTTTGATGGTTATGGAACCTTCTTCTGTAAACTTAAATGCATTTCCTAAAAGATTGGTAAGTATTTGCCGAATCCGGAATGGGTCTCCAAGTACATTTCTTTGTAATTGGGGGTCGATATCAAGTACAAGTTTCAGATGTTTTTTCAAGTACAGCGCCTCAACATTTTCTGCGGTTTCCTGAATAAGGGTCGAGACCACAAAAGGAACAGATTCAATATTTAATTTACCAGCTTCTAGCTTTGAAAAGTCCAATAGATCGCTGACCAAATTGCCAACATATTCGGATGCCGATTTTACATTCTTCAAGTAGCGCGCCTGCTTATCGGTAATCGGGGTGTTCTCAATCAATTCGGTATATCCCGTAATCGTGTTTAAAGGAGTCCTGAGATCATGGCTTACCGTAGAAATTAATTGTTCCCTACTTTTTAAGAGTGATTCTGAATATTTTTTTTCTTTTTCCAATTTTTGGCGGTAAGTCTGTATTTTCCAAAAATCCCGATTTATTAAAAATATAAAAATACCAACGATAACAAACCCAAGGATGGCAGTAATACCGGCTAACCGCATTCCTCTTCGCATGGCGGTCTGCCTTTTAATAGTATCATTGTACGTATTCACAATTATCTCCTGTTCAAAAGCAGATAGGATGGTACGTAATTGTTGTGAAAGTTCAAGATCGTTTTTATTGATTTGCTTTTCTTTTGAAGACAGGAACTGCTGTGCTTCAACATCACTCTTTTTCGCCTCTGCCAATAGGGTCTTGGAAACATTTAAAATTGAATCTATTTTCTTGGTATCGGGTAATGAGGTTGTGTCTTTTGGGATATTTTTATTCAAGTAATCCGCCAAGTTTCGAATTACATCCTGTGCTTTTGGTGATAATTCATCAATATTGGGGGCCAAGGCTTCGGCGGTAATTTTACCTAACGAGGCCTCCATTTTTGTGAAGCTTTTTAAGGCATTGTCAATTGAATTATTGGCCTCATTTTTAATTTTTAGATTCAAAAGCTCGCCACTATTGGCCATTTTTTTATGTAGAAGGGATTGAACACTATCTAAAAGCCCTCTTTGATAATCGCTAACCGACAGGTTTTTTAACGTATCGATTTCTATAAAGATCGAATCTACCTTTTGCTTGTACTTTCGAAAATTCTGCTGGGTCTTACTTTGTAGGGCTAATTTTGATAGACCTTCGGCTTCATAAAGTTCGGTGGCCAAAGATCCTGTTTTTAGAAGTTTGATATCGGTCTCCTCAGTTGAATCATTTGAAGCATAGACTTGTATCTCGGAATAAATAAAATATCCAGAAATCAAAGCCAGAGCAAACAATACCAGGTAACTGAGCATTATTTTTAAGGGAAACCTATTCTTTGGTTTTTCAGTCATCGCCATAACCTTTTGCAGTGCTATAAGATACGTTCAAATGAAACACAAGGTTTATAACGAACCGTTAATTTTTGACCGGAATCAGTTTGAAAATTCAAAGTTCTAATTACATTTGCACTATCTCAAAGGGGTGCTTGTTAAGTCAGGCTGAGATTATACCCAATGAACCTGGGCAGGTAATGCTGCCAAGGGAACGCGCAATGCGCCATTAGGCATTTAACGGTTCTTAGCTGAACAAAATCAATTTTTAACCAGGAATAATAGCCCCTTTTATTCGTAAATATTTTTACGGATGAAACCTATCTATTCAATTTTTTCTACTGAAACCACACAAAAAATCGGTGGTTCAATGCAATCATTAAAAAATCATAAGAAGCATCGCATTAAATCAATTTTTACCACAATGGGCATACTGGCCCTCTCACCGTGTCTCTCGGCCCAAGAACAATCAACAGATTCACTGCAAGGAACAAAAGTCATTTTGGACGAAGTCTTTGTATCCGCTATAAGGGTCACGAAGGAATCGCCTGTCACCTTTTCAAATCTCAAAAAGGAGGACTTTGCACCCCGCAATTTGGGTCAGGACATACCCATTCTCATGAACTTTTTACCATCTGTGGTCACCACCTCCGATGCGGGTGCAGGGGTCGGATATACGGGCATTCGAGTTCGTGGCAGCGATGCCACAAGAGTGAACGTAACCATTAACGGGATACCATACAACGATTCTGAGTCGCATGGCACGTTTTGGGTCAACATGCCCGATTTTGCGTCCTCCACAGAAAGTCTTCAGTTGCAACGTGGTGTGGGAACTTCCACCAATGGGTCAGGAGCTTTTGGAGCAAGTCTGAACATCTTGACAGATGCGGTTTCAGAAGAAGCATATGGACAAGTATCAGGTTCTTACGGAAGTTTCAATACGCTAAGGAACAATCTAAAATTCAGTACCGGACTTTTGAACGATCACGTTGAGATTTCCGGAAGGCTATCAAGAATTACATCGGACGGCTACATAGATCGGGCTTTTTCCAAGTTGAACTCGTATTTTTTGCAAGGTGCGTTTAAGAATCAGACCACCCTTATCAAGGCCTTACTTTTTGGGGGACATGAGATTACCTATCAGGCATGGAATGGTATTGATGCAGCTACCCTGGAAACCGATAGAACCTTTAATCCGTCAGGTATATATACAGATGAAAACGGAATTACAAAATTTTACGAAAATGAGGTGGACGATTACAAACAGAACCATGCACAGCTACTTTGGAACGAGCGCATATCTTCCAGTTGGAGTACGAATGTGGGGGTGCATTATACCCGAGGGCGTGGCTTTTTTGAGCAATTTAGGGAGGACGATGATTTTTCAACCTATGGTATTCAGCCTTTGAACATAAATGGGGAAGACATAAATACCACCGATTTGATCAGAAGACGATGGCTGGACAACCATTTCTATGGGACCGTTTTCTCGGCAAAATATGACAAGGATAAATTTAGTATGATTGTAGGTGGAGGCTTCAGTAAGTATGAAGGGTGGCACTATGGGGAAATAATTTGGGCACGATTTGCCGGCAATAGTGATTACAAGGACCGGTATTATGACGATGATTCTTCTAAGAGGGATTTCAATCTATTTATAAAGGGGAATTTAGACCTTGATGATCAATGGAGCTTGTTCGGAGACCTTCAATATAGAACCGTTGGTTACAAGGCTAATGGGGAGGATACGGGTCTGGTTGACGACACCTTTAATTTCTTCAATCCCAAAACAGGCTTAAGTTTTGATTTGAACCCGAACAATAACTTCTACTTTAGTTATGCCGTTGCGAATCGGGAGCCAAATCGAAATGACTATGAAAACGGAAGCCCAAAACCAGAAAAATTGAATGATTTTGAATTGGGATGGCGGTATGTTTCTGCAAAAGTTCAAGTGAGCAGTAATGTCTACTATATGGGGTATAAAGATCAATTGGTTCTCACCGGTGAATTAAACGATGTTGGGGCACCTTTACGAGCCAATGTGGGTGATAGTTATCGTATGGGATTAGAAGTGGACGCCAACATTGACCTAGGAAAAAAATTGAAAGCAAGTCCCAATATTGCATTGAGCATCAACAAGAATACCGATTTTGTTTTCCAACGGGACGGCGTTTTACGGAATTTAGGAAACACCGATATTGCTTTTTCCCCAAATGTTATTTTCGGGAACAGGTTTACTTATTATCCAATTGAAAATTTGCAACTATCACTCTTGTCCAAATATGTGGGAAAACAGTTTATGGGTAATATTGACTCCGAAGTTTTCGAATTGGAGGCATATTCGCAAACGGACTTTAACTTGCAATACATAATCCACCCAAAATCGTTCTTAGAAAGTATCACGTTATCGGCATTGGTCAACAATGTTTTTGACGCTAAATATGTCTCGAACGGTTACTTCTATACTTTTGATGATGACTATTCAAGCCCGGGTACCATAACGACTATTGAAGGAACAGGATATTATCCCCAGGCAGGGATTAATTTTTTGATGGGTGCAACCTTAAGTTTTTGATATCCAATTTCTTTAAAGAAGTATTATTTTTAAAGTATGGACAAAAATAGGTTTGCATATAAAAAACCCATTCGATGGGGAATCATTGGTTGTGGAAATGTAACCGAGGTAAAAAGTGGCCCTGCATATCAAAAGACTGAAGGTTTTGAACTATCCGCTGTAATGCGGCGTGATGCCAATAAAGCAGCGGACTATGCAAAGCGACATGGTGTGGGGAAAGTTTTTTTGGAAGCAGATGCGTTGATCAATGATAAGAATATTGATGCAATATATATTGCCACTCCGCCCGACACCCATAAATTTTATGCCTTGAAAGTAGCTGCGGCCGGCAAACCTTGTTGCATCGAAAAGCCCATGGCACCCAGCTATCAGGATAGCTTGGAGATATTCAGTGCATTTGAAAAAAAGAAGCTTCCGTTGTTTGTGGCATATTATCGGCGGTCACTCCCTCGATTTCTTAAAATCAAGGAATGGTTGGATTTAGGAGAGATTGGCGATGTGAGGCACATTAAATGGTTTTTAGGTAAATCCCCGTCGGAATTAGATTTGAACAAGACCTATAATTGGAGAACAGACGAAAAAGTAGCCCCGGGTGGATATTTCGACGACTTAGCCAGTCACGGTCTGGACCTCTTTATATACTTTTTAGGGGATATTGAAAAAGCACAGGGAATTGCTATCAATCAACAGGGACTCTATTCGGCAAAGGATGCCATTACCGGGATTTGGCTGCATAAAAATGGGGTTACGGGTGAGGGCACTTGGAACTTTGGGTGTAATGAAAGAGAGGATTTGGTAGAAATATATGGAAGCAAGGGAAAAATCAGTTTTTCCATTTTTAACGAAGAGGATATCATTTTGAGCAATGAAAAGGGCATTTCGAGAAAATTCATTGAGCATCCAACGCACGTTCAAAAGTTTCATGTGGAAAATATGGGACATTATTTTTTTAAGGGAGCACAGCATCCCTCTTCGGGAAAGACTGCTTTGCATACAAGTTGGGTAATGGATAAAATTCTAGGAAATAGTTAAAGAATTTCGCTAAAAAAAGGAGCAATTGTGATTGGATGAAAATTTGGATTTCCCTTTTTTGTATCTTGGAATAGATATGCCAAATTATGAAAAACGTACCCACTTTTGGGAGTAAGCTTCGCAATAATATTGTTATTGTTCCTGAAGTCATTGATGCATGCTCCGGGATACGTGTTTTTGGGCAACTTATAAAATCGTTTCTATTTAGTACCGATGTTGCCATTATCAGGAATACCAATGCCAACGCGATTATTGCCGTATATCCTTTTACCCCGCAACCGACCATTTCGCATGCATTGATATTGGCTGCCGACAAACCTATTTTTTGTGGTGTCGGTGGCGGGATTACAACTGGGGAAAGATCGGTTGAGCTCGCTATTCACGCCGAATTTCAAGGTGCTTTGGGGGTAGTTTTGAACAAACCGACCCCCAATGAATTGATTCAGCGGTTAAAGGAGAAAATTGATATTCCGGTTACCATAACCATAGTTTCCGAAAAAGATGACATAAAGGGTAGGCTCAAAGCCGGAATTGATATTTTCAACGTATCTGGTGCCGATAAGACTTCGGATATTATAAAACGTATCCGGGATTTTGATGAAAATGTGGCTATAATAGCAACAGGCGGAAAATCGGAAGAAACAATTCTAAAGGCCATTGAGGCGGGTGCCAATGCCATTTCCCATACGCCCCCCTCTACCGGGGAGCTTTTCAAGGGAATTATGGAACGCTATAGAAACGAGGAGTAGAATGTTCCCTGTCGCAGATAATTACGTTAATTTGATATAATTACCACATTGCCACTCGCCGTTGCCCTATATTCCAGCATATCATAATAGCGCTTTCCATCGTCGGGACGATTGAGCATTTGTCCCGTAAAAAGACTATATTCATAATCCTCACAGGAGCATATAGCGTTTTGGCCATCAAGTACCATGGTTGAGCAATCGTTTGGGGCATGATTGGGACAACTTGCCTCAAAAACCCTGAACTGGTCAAAACCAACGTTCATTACAAATGCGCCGCGAGTGCCAACCGTTTGGTTGGGTATGTAAATTGCACTACCCGTATTCGTAAGGGGACTGTATAATGGGAGGTTGAGATTGAGATCTAATTGAAAGCCAATTTCTTGCAAATAGGGATTTCGGTTGGTTCTATCCTTACTACAGGAAAGTAAGAAAAGTAACAGTAAAATACTCCAAATGCGTATCATTGGGGAGGTCTATTTAGATATAACAAGGGCAAAATTGAACAAAAAAAATGTATATTTGCGTTAAATCCTCTCTAAAAGAATTGGGCATGCCCAATTCAAATAGGGGATTTTCTTATTTATTAAACTACGAAGCTATGAGTAACGTATCCTATTACACCGCCGAAGGACTTAAAAAACTAAAGGAAGAGCTGAATCAGCTTAGGGATGTGGAACGTCCGAAGGCTTCGCAGGCAATAGCCGAAGCCAGGGACAAAGGAGATCTTTCTGAAAATGCAGAATACGATGCGGCCAAAGAGGCGCAGGGATTGTTGGAATTGAAGATTTCCAAAATGGAAGAAGTTCTGTCGAATGCCCGCCTCATTGATGAATCCCAATTGGATACCTCCAAAGTACTGGTGCTTTCAACGGTAAAACTAAAGAACCGAAGCAATGGCATGGAAATAAAATATACATTGGTCGCTGAAAGTGAAGCGGATCTGAAGACAGGGAAAATTTCGGTCAGTTCGCCCATCGGACGAGGGCTTTTAGGTAAAAAAGTGGGCGATACCGCAGAAATTATTGTGCCCAATGGTACCTTGAAGTTTGATATTTTAGAAATTTCAAGGGCTTAAGAATAGTACAATGCCATCAATATTTACCAAAATCATCAACGGGGAAATACCCTGCTATAAAATAGCTGAGGATGACAACTTCTTTGCCTTTTTAGATGTAAACCCCAATGCAATCGGGCATACGTTATGTATTCCGAAAAAGGAGGTAAACAAGATTATGGACCTTGATGAAGAGACCTACCAAGGTCTAATGATGTTTACCAGAAAAGTGGGCAAGGCTGTTGAAGCTGCAACTAACTGCAAGCGCGTGGGCATAACCGTTATTGGTCTGGAGGTCCCACATGTGCACGTTCATCTTATCCCTTTGAACAGTATGCTAGATGCAACTTTTCAAAATAAGGTAGCGTTGACCAAAGAAGGGTTTGAAGAAATTGCTGCTAAAATTCGCTCTAAAATTGAATGACTCCCGCAATCAATACATAGATTCCCCCGGCAACGACTGCTACCAACAATAGCATTAAAATATAGAATAATCTAGTGAACCTAATGGAAGCTTTTTCGGGAGTTGCCATTTTCTGGTAATATTCGAAAATTCGCTCAATATCCTGTGTCCAATTAACAGGATAGATCATTGAACTGCACGTGTTACATTTAATGGAATGGGAAATTTCATTCGTGGTTCGGTCATATAGTTTACCGTATTTGTGCTTTTGATAAAAAGTAATCCGCATGTCTTGGTTAAAACACTCGGGACAATTATTGGTAATATCGGCTTCTTTTATGGTCACCAACTTTTCCTTGGCCATACTGTCAAGAATTTATTTTTAAGGAAATTTGCATGATTGTTCCTTCTTTATTTGACGAAAGTACTTTAATTTTTCCTTTATGATACTCTTCAACTATTCTTTTAACAAGTGACAATCCCAGCCCCCAGCCTCTTTTCTTAGTTGTAACACCTGGATTAAAGATGGTCTGAAAATCACTTTTCGGGATGCCGTGCCCCGTATCGGTTATTAAAATCTGTACGTTTTTGCCATCGGGGTTTATTTGAATTCCAATACTTCCTTTCCCCTTCATGGCATCGATTCCATTTTTTACCAAATTCTCAATGGTCCAATGATACAATGCAGGATTCAATAGCACGAAGGCACTTTCAACTCTGGAGTCAAAAGAAAAATGAATCAGTTTTGAACTGCGTATTTTAAGGTAATCGTAGGCATCTTTGGTCTCTTTAACAATATCGTGCACTTGTAATTTGGGAAGAGATCCAATTTTGGAAAATCTTTCGGTTATAGTTTCTAACCGAGAAATGTCCTTTTCAATTTCTTTGGTGATTTCCGGGTTTATATTTTCGGCTTTCAATAATTCGTTCCATCCGAGTAGTGAGGAGAGCGGTGTGCCGATCTGGTGCGCCGTTTCCTTGGCCATCCCCGCCCATAACTTATTTTGCTCTGAAGTTTTGTTGTTCCGGAAAAAAAAGAAAATGACGGCACCGAAGAGAAAAATAATGAGCAGCAGTGCCAAAGGGTAGTATTTCAATTTATTCAGGACCTCAGAGTTTCCGTAGTAGAGGGTCTGCAGATGGTCGCCATTGTCATCTATAGCTATAGGGGTATTCTCATTTTCAAATTGCTCAATTTTTTTACGAATGTATATGGAGTCCTTGGCCAATTCCGGTAGAATATTATTGGTCTTTATTGAGCCATCCTTGTTAACCAAGATCATTGGTGTAGATCTATTGTTCTGAAAAACCTTAAGGGTAAGATTTCCCAGATCTGCTGTTTCTGAAGACTGTAATAATTCCAATTGGGCCGTGGCCCATATTTCCATTTTGTGGCGTTCCTCTTCTTTGAATTTTCGAAAGAAATTATTGGTATTCCATAGAATAAGGCTCACGATAACAAAGGATGCTATCAGTAAAATAAGGTTTGTACCCCTGTTTTTGGGATTAAATTTCATCCATACAACTTCTTTCATTAAAGATAACGCAATTTGATAGAAAATGGTGTGTGGGCTGTTTCGGCACTTTTTAAATGAAAGTCAAATTCCTACCTTTATCGTACTATGAAGAAAATGGTTTCAGTACGTCCAGAGGATGTTTCTACCGGCAAATTTCACGGGTATCTTTTAGGTGCTGTAGGTCCAAGACCTATTGCATTTGCGAGCACCATTGATGAGAGCGGCAGGCCCAATCTTTCCCCTTTTAGTTTTTTCAATGTATTCAGCACCAATCCGCCCATCTTAATTTTTTCACCTTCAAGAAGGGTTCGCGACAATACGACGAAACACACTTTAGAAAATGTTTTAAAAATCAAGGAAGTGGTAATAAACATCGTCTCTTTTGATATGGTGCAGCAAATGTCCTTGAGCAGCACCGAATATGTAGAAGGGGTAAACGAGTTCAAAAAAGCGGGATTTACGATGTTGAAATCCGACTTGGTCAAACCCTTCCGAGTTGGGGAATCCCCTGTTCAGTTTGAATGCAAAGTGACCAAAATAGAAGCACTTGGCTCAGAAGGGGGTGCCGGGAATTTAATATTTTCAGAAGTGGTCAAACTTCATATAAATGCGGCCGTTTTGGATGAAAACGAGAATATTGACCCATTCAAAATAGACCAGGTTGCCCGTATGGGTGGCAATTGGTACAGCAGGGCCAATCTTGGAATGTTTGAAGTGCCAAAGCCTTTGAGTTCCACAGGGATTGGGGTAGATGCTATTCCGGATCATATTAGGTCAAGCGATATCCTCACTGGCAACGATTTGGGAATGTTGGGGAATGTTGAGGAAATACCATCAAAAGAAGAGGTAGCTATTTTTATTAAAGGCAATATTGAATTAAGGGCAATAATAAGCGGCGGGGAACGATTTGCATTGGAGGTTAAGGCGAAGGAATACTTGAGTAGAAACGATGTTCTTTCTGCATGGAAAGTACTGTTGGCTGTGTAAGTCAAAAAATATAAAATAACCTTTAATAACTTGTTTTGGATTTGTTAGGTGAATTATTGGAATACCATTACTTTTAAAGACTAAAACATTTTATAGTTAACATATAATTCATAGTCATGGAAGTACAGGGAAAGATTAAAATGGTGGGAGATACCCAAACTTTTGGGAACAACGGTTTTCGAAAAAGAGAATTGGTAGTGACCACCGAGGAACAATACCCACAACATATTATGGTTGAATTTGTTCAGGACAAGTGTGATCTGCTTAACAACTACAAGGTTGGTCAAGATGTAAAAGTAAGCATCAATCTTCGAGGTCGTGAATGGACAAACCCTCAAGGAGAGGTTAAATATTTCAACTCAATACAGGGATGGCGCATTGAAGCTTTACAAGGCGATAGCGGAAACGCTGGAATGCCACCTGTGGCTCCAATCGAGGCTTTTGAACCGGTAGACTCGATCAATGATGAAGATCATGACGATCTGCCCTTCTAAAATTTAAGTTTAAGTTTATTCAGGGCCTGTCCGATACTTTTTCGGACAGGCCTTTATCTTTAGGTTCCTTTCAATATATTTAGGAACGATCTAACTAGCACAATGAATAAAGGCAATAATCCACTTTTTTTTCTTTCCGAACGTCTGGAGTTCCCAGATGTTGAGACAGCTAATAGTGAAGGACTTTTGGCTGTAGGCGGAGATTTGTCATCCGAACGTCTGATGTATGGATATAAAAACGGAATTTTTCCTTGGTTCAACGAGGATTCCTTAATTCTTTGGTGGAGCCCAGACCCTAGAATGGTGTTATTTCCAGAGAATATTAGAATCTCGAAGAGCATGCAAAAGATTCTAAAGGGAAATCAATTTCAACTTACCATGAATACATGTTTTGAGGAAATAGTGACCAGGTGCGCCTCTATAAAGCGAAAGGGACAACAAGGTACATGGATAACGTATAATATGAAAAGGGCCTATTTGAAACTTCACGAAAAAGGCTATGCAAAATCATACGAGGTTTGGGAAGATTCGCAATTGGTGGGCGGATTGTATGGCATAGATCTGGGACATGTTTTTTGTGGTGAAAGCATGTTTAGCACGGTGAGCAATGCCTCAAAATTTGCCTTTATAAGATTGGCGCAAGAACTTGGGAAAAAGAATTATTCTTTGATCGACTGTCAGCTGTACACGGACCATTTGGCCAGTTTGGGTGCCGAAGAAATTCCTAGAAAGAAATTCATCAAAATACTTAAGGGGTGAGGTTATTGCAATAAGCGAAGTGCCTCCCTTTTGCTAAGAGGTTCCAAAGGAGTATTTGCAACAAAGCGTTCGACCCATTTGGGATTTGTTCTGCTGTAATCGCGAAGTGCCCAACCTATGGCTTTGTTGATAAAAAATTCTTTCGAACCCAAATTTGAATGAATGACATGGCCTAACAATTCCTTGTCCGTTTTTTCTTTGCTGGACAACTGGAAAATAATGCAAGATCTTCGCAACCAAATATTATCCGACGCAAGCCACTTTGCGACATAAAGGTCCCGTTGTAGTGGAAATTTATTAAAATATACCCCAATAAGTTTTGTTGAGATAAGATCTACGGTGTCCCACCAAGAATTGGTCACAACCATAAATTCAAAAAGTAAAATATCTTTTTTCTCTAATTGCTTGGTATACTTTTGGGCCAACTCTTGGGCAAAATAATGATACTCTCGTTGGGGTCTTTTCCAAAGAATCCGTATTAAGTTTTCAAGGTTTTCTTTTGGAGGCAAATACGTCTTAACCAAGAACGGTTTTTGAATTGCCCTGCGAATAGGAGTCTTAATACCGTAGAAAAGAAATTGGTCACGCAAATATGCCTTCTGCATTGCTGCAATTTGTTGATTGGCATTTGCCTCGAATTCCAACTGTAAGGCGTTGATGAAATCACTCACTTTGTACCAATTTTAGTATAAAACGCGGTCAAAATTTGCAGGTAATGCATCTCGCATTCTAACAAATTTCCCTTCGGCATCGAACCAAAGTTCAAAATCCCCGATTTTGTCCATTTGTTTTCCTCGTACCAACAACTTATATAAATTGTTGGGCAAAAGTAGATTCTGAAGCGTGTTTTTTATAGTGGTACTTTTCTCTTTTTCATCAGTTGTCACGGGGTATTCTTGAAAAATTTGTTTGACTTTGATTTTTTCAAAGTTTGATTTTAAGTGGTCCATAATGGCACTATAAGTATCATCAGGAAGGTCAATTTCTTGTACCTGAAAACCGGAATTTTTTAAATAACCCTCCGAATCAAAATCAAGATGATAATGAAGACGGTTCAGTTTAAACTTTTGGGAATAGGTCTCTACATCACTGTCAATCTCCCGGTAATATTGAACCCTCTTCAGATTTTTGTTTCCTATAATAGAAATATCAGTCTGCGGTGATGGAAACTGTGATTTTCTGATACGGTGTTCGCGCTCAGACCTATTTTGGGAAAAAGCCAAACTTCCCAAACAGCAAAAGAGAATGCAAATACTATACTTGATCATACCTAAAACAATTTGTTTCATGATCATTTACCATTCCTGTGGCTTGCATATGGGCGTAAACAACTGTGCTGCCAACAAATTTAAAACCTCTTTTTTTAAGGTCTTTGCTTAGGGCATCTGAAATTTCTGTGGTTGGCGGGGCCAGTTTATAATTCTGTACCGAGTTTATCAGAGGTCGGTCATCTACAAAACCCCAAATGTAGTTGCAGAAAGTTCCAAATTCATCTTGCACTTTCATATAGGCTTGCGCATTGGTAATGGTAGCCCGAACCTTCAACTTATTTCGAATGATGCCTTCATCCCGCAATAGTTCTTGGACTTTTTCTTCCCCATAGTTCGCTATTTTCCGATAGTCAAAATGGTCAAAGGCCTTTCTGAAATTCTCTCGTTTTCTTAGTATGGTGATCCAACTGAGCCCTGCCTGAAAAGTTTCGAGTATTAGGAATTCGAACATAGTTGCATCTTCCTTTACCGGTACGCCCCATTCCTCATCGTGGTAGGCCCTATAAAGTTCGTCACCTTTGCACCAGCCACATCTGTATTTTTCCATGGTCTTTATTTGAACCATAAAGATATGTGAATTGTCCGAAATCGACAGCCAGATTATTCATGCAAGGACCTGCAATCCATACTATGACAAAGGGTATTTGTTTCATCGGTTACTTTTTTATGACGGCCTAGGTCTTTCTTTAAAATATAAAGCCGACGAATGTTGGGAAAATTATTTTAGGATATTTTTGGCAACGAAGGGGGTAACTTTATACCATAAGCCTTCTGGTTGCCCAAAGCGAATTGATATTTTCTTTGTGCCATGGTTTAGAGATTGAATTTTTACCTGCTGATCTTAAGTTCGCCATTTTCCATTGCTTTTTTCAAATCGGCTTTTACAGAGGGGTAGTAGCCAAAAAAGTTTCGACCATCCGCTCGTTTGAGGACGACGATAGTACTTTCGTTTTTCGACAGGACATTATCGACCACAACTTTTTTACCTTCTAAAAGGTAAAAGTTCGCTATGCCCCCTCTTTTAATAATTATGTTCTTTCTTGGAAAATGGATGTGTTGAAAACTTGACGCGTTGACATTCCCAATCGTTAAAACTGTTCCTTTTTCAATGAAATCGGGGTTTGCCTGTGCTTGAATCAATTCAACGGAAAACAAAACGGACAAACATATCAAAATTTTTTTCATAACCAAGGGTTTAATACATTCAAACATATTTTACGAAATTAAATATTTAATAGTAATACTATCGTTAAATGAATGTTAAACTATCATACATAAAAGTATTGCTATTATATTTGTAATATAAAACAAGCCGGTTATGGAGCACTTATTGCAGTCTGTTAAGATTGATATTAACGACAAGATCTATATTAAAGATCCAGAGACTTCTGATTTGGGTAAACGCATTGTTCAGGAGAGTATTTTGATGATTGATGAAATGGGTTTCGAGAACTTTACATTTAAGAAACTAGGTCTTAAAATAGGGAGTAACGAAAGTTCAATATATCGATACTTTGAAAATAAGCATAAACTTCTTCTATACTTGGCCTCATGGTATTGGGGATGGTTGGAGTATCAATTGGTGTTCTCGACCAACAGTATTTCCAATGCGACCATGAAGTTGAAAAAAGCCATAGAGATTGTGGCCAAAACGGTTGAAGAGGACTCTTCTTTTTCTCATATTAATGAGGTGCTCTTAAATAAGATCGTGATCAATGAATACTCCAAATCATACCTGACCAAAGAGGTCGATGCCGAGAATAAAGATGGCTATTTTGTAATCTATAAGAGAATGGTCAATCGATTGAGCACAATGATCGCCGCAGTGGATCCCGAATACAGTTATCCTTCAAGTTTGGCAAGCACGGTTCTTGAAGGTTCGCTGCACCAACTTTTTCTAAGAGATCATTTTACCTCGTTGACCGATTGCCGGGAGAATGATGATTCCATTCAATATTTTACATTGTTGGTTTTCAATTCCCTAAACACAAGCAAGCATGGCTAAAAATGTTTTGACCGCTTGGCAGCGGTTAATAGGTCTGTTGAAACTCGATAAAAGAGATGTTCTGCAGACCTTTTATTATGCGATATTCGCTGGGTTGGTTAATCTTTCTTTGCCTTTGGGTATTCAGGCTATTATCAATTTGATACATGGAGCTCAGATTAGTACCTCATGGATTATTTTAGTGGTCTTGGTAACTGGTGGCGTAGCCTTCGGAGGCCTATTGCAATTGATGCAGATACGAATCATTGAGAACATGCAGCAGAAGATATTCACGCGAGCATCTTTTGAGTTTACCTATCGCTTTCCTAAAATAAAAATGAGCGAATTGCGCGATTATTACCCGCCTGAACTTGCAAACCGTTTCTTTGATATACTTAACGTACAAAAGGGACTTTCAAAACTGTTGTTGGATTTTCCTGCATCGTTGCTGCAAATTGTTTTTGGGTTATTACTGCTTTCTTTCTACCATCCGTTCTTTATCATCTATGGTATCCTATTGCTGCTTTTAATCTATGTGGTTTTTAAGTTCACGATTCAAAAAGGACTCGATACCAGCCTTGACGAATCGAAACAAAAATATAAGGTTGCCCACTGGATACAAGAAGTGGCAAGATCTTTGGTCAGTTTTAAGCTTTCTGCTAAAACAAGCCTGGCGGTCGATAAGAACGATGCCCTGGTAACAGAATATCTAATGGCACGAGAGGGGCATTTTCGTATTCTGGTCATACAGTTTTTACAAATGATCGGTTTTAAGGTTTTGGTAACCGCAGGCTTGCTATTGATTGGCGGCTTGTTGGTCTTGAACCAAGAAATGAACATCGGCCAGTTTGTGGCGGCCGAAATCATTATTCTCTTAGTGATTACGTCAGTTGAAAAATTGATTCGTGGACTTGAGACCTTTTACGATTTATTGACATCTTTAGAAAAACTAGGGCAGGTTGTTGACAAAGAACTTGAAGATCAAGGGGGCGAAACTCCGTTATTGGCAGAAGAAAATTTTAATCTAGAACTGAACCATGTCTCTTTTAAGGTAAAAGGCAGGGAAAATCTTATTGAAGATATATCGTTACAGATTCTTCCGAAAAGCAGCCAATTAATCGTGGGTGCGAACGGTTCGGGCAAGTCTACTTTATTACGATTGATTTCAGGACTCATTGAGCCTAGTGAAGGCAATATTTATGTTAACAATTATTCGCTGCAAGGATTAAATGCAAACCACTATCGCTCATTTTTGGGACAATCGTTGACCGAAGAAACTCCATTTGAAGGCACTATTTTAGAGAACATCACTTTCGGTGATACTTCAATATCTCAAAAAGATCTGTATTGGGCCCTGGAAAATGTGGGATTACTAAAGTTTGTGAAAGAGCAACCAAAAGGATTGAACGCCATGCTATATCCCGAAGGGCAACAAATACCGTATACCATTGCGAAAAAAATTATTTTGGCGCGAAGCATTGTACGTAAACCAAAACTATTGATACTCAAAGATCCGCTGAACCAATTCGACGAAATCGAGGCCTTGCGTATCATGAACTTTTTAATTGACAAAAATAATCCATGGGCACTGGTCGTAGCAAGCCAAGATCCAAAATGGGTAGTCCGTTGTGAAAGAATAATTACTATGGAAAAAGGTAAAATAGCTTCAATAAACTAAGTAGTTATGCTGAATATTTCTAAAAATCCAATAAACAAGACTGTACATTTGACCGGTTTCAAATCTACCGACAAGGTATTCCATAAAAGACATTACAAGCGCTTTAATCAGTTCTTATTGGGGTCGGCGATTTTTGGTATTATCATACTTTTTTTACCATGGACGCAAAACATTCGTGGTACAGGATATTTGACCACATTAAAACCCGACCAGCGACCACAGACCATTCAATCGCCAATTCCTGGTCGCATTGAAAAATGGTTTGTGCAAGAGGGAGATTTTGTACAGAAAGGAGATACTATTCTCTTCATTTCAGAAATAAAGAATGAGTATTTTGATCCAAAATTAGTAGAGCGTACAGGGCAACAGATTAAGGCGAAAACCATGTCGGTCGAGTCTTATCAAGGCAAAGTAAAGGCTTTGAACAGTCAGATCAGTGCCTTGGCCAATGAGAGAAGTCTAAAACTAGAGCAGGCGAAGAACAAACTAATTCAGTCACGCCTTAAGGTGCAGAGCGATAGTATTGACCTAGAAGCTGCAAAGACCAATATCAGTATTGCCGAACGCCAGTTCAGCCGCACCACACAGTTAAAAGAAGAAGGTTTAAAAGCGGTGACCGACGTTGAAGAGAAGCGATTAAAGCTTCAAGAAACACAGGCCAAACTGATATCGCAAGAAAACAAATTGTTGGCCGCAAAGAACGAGGTGCTGAATGCCGAGATGGAAATCAATAGGGTACAAGCCGAATATACCGATAAGATTTCAAAGGCCCAGAGCGATATGTATACGGCCCAATCAAGCCAGTTCGATTCTGAAGCACAGGTTACCAAGCTCGAAAACGAATATACCAACTACGAAATGCGAAATGACATGTATTACATTCGCGCGCCGCAGAGTGGTTATATCAACAAAGCCCTGCAAGGTGGCCTTGGCGAAACCTTTAAAGAGGGCGACCGTTTGGTGGGTATCATGCCCGCTGAATATGATATGGCGGTAGAAACCTTTGTTGCTCCTTTAGATATTCCACTGGTGCATATAGGCGAGAAGGTGCGTATTCAATTTGATGGTTGGCCGGCCATTGTATTTTCGGGTTGGCCAAACGCATCTTATGGAACATATGGTGGAAAAGTAGTTGCCGTGGAAACCTTTATAAGTGATAATGGAAAATATAGGGTGCTCTTAGCGCCTGATCCAGAGGAGCAAGAATGGCCAAAAGATATACGTGTAGGATCGGGGGCCAATACCATCGCCTTATTAGAAGATGTACCTATTTGGTATGAGCTTTGGCGACAGTTGAACGGTTTCCCCCCAAATTATTATCAACCTGTAAAACAAACGGCACAAGCAAAAAAGTGATGAATCAAAGCGGCTTCTCTTGTGGTAAGAAGGGATTGAGGGAGGTATCAAGCTATACTTTTTATTTATGAAAAAGTATATTCAATACATATTCATCCTACTGATTTCGGTGACAAATGCACAGGAGTCAGATACTTTAATGCTTAATTTTAGGGAGTATCTAGGTTTTGTAAAAAAGTACCATCCTATTGCAAAACAGGCCGAGCTGAACATTGATATGGGGCAAGCTAATTTGATGCGTTCCCGTGGCGGTTTCGACCCAAAAATTGAAGTGGATTACGACCGGAAAGAGTTTAAAGGTACCGAATATTATAATCGTTTGAATGCCACGTTTAAGATTCCGACTTGGTATGGTATTGAATTAAAGGGAAATCTACAGCAGAATGATGGCGATTACTTGAACCCTGCCGAAAGTGTACCCACCGATGGCTTATATAGTGCAGGTGTCTCAATGTCGATAGGTCAGGGCTTTTGGATGAATGAACGCATGGCCACATTGAAGCAGGCCAAGTTTTTTAGAGAGCAGACTAAGGCCGATCGAGACCTGTTGCTCAACCAAATTTTATTCAAGGCCGCCTTGGCTTATTTCGATTGGCTGCAGGCATATCAAGACAGTCAAATCTTCAATAACTTTTTAACCAATGCACAAGATCGATTTGAGGGGGTAAAAACAAGTGCTTCATTGGGTGAGATTTCTGCTATTGATACGCTTGAGGCTAAAATTGCAGTACAAGATCGTGCACTTAGTTTAGAACAGGCAAAAGTAAGGCTGATGCAAAAATCATTAGAATTGTCCAATTTTCTTTGGATAGGCGATAATGTTCCGATAGAGCTGCAACCAAATGTTGTGCCGGCAATCGATTTGGAAGCTGAAATCGATGCCACCTTAGAAATATTAGGAAAGCCTTTGGATAGTTTTACGATAACAAACCATCCTAAACTAAAATCGTTGGGCTATAAAATTGAAGGCCTATCAGTAGATAAAAGACTGAAGGAGAACAAGTTGTTGCCAAAAATAGATCTCGAGTATAATTTCTTGACTGAAACGCCAGAGTTCATCAATTCGTTTCAGGCCCAACAGTATAAAGCTGGGTTGACCTTTCGATTACCCTTGTTTTTAAGAAAGGAAAGAGGTGATTTAAAATTGGCTAAAATAAAGCTAAAGGATGCCAATTTTGAACTTGACAATGCCGAAATTGAGCTTAAGAATAAAATTATAGCGATTTATAGGGAATTGGATTCATTCGAAAAGCAGAATGCACAGATTCAAGATATCGTGATAAATTACAATGCTCTGGTCGCCGCCGAAGTTCGAAAATTCAGTTTTGGTGAAAGTTCGTTATTCTTGATCAATTCAAGAGAAAGCAAGCTCATTGATGCCAAACTGAAACAGAATCTGGTCCGGAACAAATTTTATTCCACCAAGGCCAAACTCTTCAATAGTTTAGCGATCAATCCCCCGAATTTATGAATGTAAGCTTTTAAAAGTATTTTCCACTAATACTGACTTATATCAGGTTTTAAAAACCTATTGAAAGCTAGTTTTGCCTAAAATTAAATTTTAGATGATGTCAGAATTAATAGTTGGGGAAAAAGAAACGGTACAACTCGTACACGAGGGTTTAAAACACGCGATTTCATACGCGGATTATGTTGTACTTATGAAGCAATTGGTTTCCGATGGTAAATCTACTGGGGATGAACAAACGGAAGTATTATCCAACTATACAATGCTCAATGAAAGGCGGATGGCCCGGTTGGACAAAACCCTCAAAATAGATGAGGCTTCTTCGGAAGCTATCAAAAAATTCGAAAAGAAGGCCACATGGCTTGTTTTGACCGAAAGCTGGTGTGGAGATGCCGCCCAGAGCATGCCATTGATGAATAAGATTGTTGAATTAAACGCAAATATTAGTTTGAAGATCATACTTCGTGATGAACACCTAGATCTGATGAACTGGTTTTTATACAATGGAACCTTGTCCATACCAAAATTGATAATGATAGAAAATCAAAATGGAAAAGTCATTGGAGAATGGGGACCAAGACCATTCAAGGCGACAAAAATGGCTGAAGACTTTAAATTGGCAAAGGGAAAATTAACTGCTGAGTTTAAACAAAATCTCCAAGTTTGGTATAACAAGGACAAAGGACAGGATACCCTTAAAGATTTAATGGGCCTTCTCCTGAAATAAATAGGTAATCGTTCCTTTTTGGGATGATTTTTCCGCAGAATTGAACTTGGCCTTTAAGGCATACGTAATGGCGTTGTCTACAAGACATCCGTTGGAAGTAGTGGAACTACTTTCGTTGAAACCGGCTTCGGTCACATTTCCCAAAGCATCTACCGTAATATTGATGACTACTTTACCACCTTCAATGCAAGTATAGATAGGTGGAGGTAAACGGTAATTGTTTCGGTTTACAAGAGAGTAGGATACCGATGTACGGCGAGCGGCCAGGTTGTTTGTGAACTCTTCTTTCTGGGCCTCTTTTTCCCCAAGCATTTGCTTTGCCTCTTCCCTCTTTTTTGCAAGTTCTTTTATTTTGGCAGCATATTCGGAGTCGGCCATTAAATCGTCCGACGGATTTTCACTATCGTTTGAAGCGGCGCGTTCCGCGATTAACTCTTCCAATGTTTTTATTGGTTCGGGGTTTCCATAGCTTGGTTTTGCAGTTTCATTGAAGGCCATGTGACTTTTAACAGGATCGGCCTTTGACATCTCCTCCAGTGCCTTTTCTTCCTCTTTTATGAGTTCTTCCAAATCCGGTTCCTCTAGTACCATTTCAACCACATAATCGTCTTCCTCTTCCTGTTGTCCCAAATGGATATTGTACAAAGTCAATACCACGAGCGACATGGAAAAGAAGGTTATAAGAAACGATAAATGTTTGCGATTCAGGTTCATACTGCTATAACCACTGTTTTTTAAAAATATTTTAATTTATCGGTAAACTGAAATATTATGTCAATTAATGTTGTGAATCATTAGTTTTTCCGAGTAAAATGTCCACGAAATCAACGGGGCCTATCGCATTATTTACGTTGAAATCACCGATTTTGGTTCTCCGAAGTGCCGTTAAGTGTCCACCGGTGTTCAATGCATGTCCAAAATCATGTGCCAATGACCTTATATAAGTACCCTTGCTACAGACCACTCGAAAATCTATTTCTGGCAGATCAAAACGGGTTATTTCAAATTCAGTAATTGTAACGGGCCTCGTCTTAATTTCAACCTCTTTCCCTTCTCTGGCATACTCGTACAGGCGTTTTCCATCTTTTTTGAGTGCTGAGAATACAGGTGGCCGTTGCTGTATTTCACCTAAGAACTCCGTAATCTTTTCTTGAACCAAGGCTTCGGTAATATGAGAGATGGGAAATTTTTGGTCTACTTCGGTCTCCAAATCGTAGGAAGGCGTAGTACCGCCCATGGTTATGGTACCTGTATATTCTTTTACTTGCCCCTGAAGATCATTTATTTTTTTGGTGAATTTTCCTGTACAGATAATGAGCAGCCCTGTCGCCAAGGGATCCAAAGTCCCTGCGTGGCCTATTTTGATCTTCTTTAGATTGAATTTCTTTCTAAAGGCCCATTTTACTTTATTGACGGCTTGAAACGAGGACCAGCCCAAAGGCTTGTCAATGAGCAGGACCTGACCTTCTTGAAAACCATCCAATGTCATTATACCACGGTTAACGGGCGAACGAAGAAATGTATGAGAAGTATGGCTATTCCGACAACTATCCTATAATAACCGAACATTTTAAACCCATTCTTGCTCAAATACCCAATGAATGTTTTTATGGCCAAAAGCGCGACCAGGAAACCCACTACATTGCCTATGATCAATAAATTCACCTGTTCGGAAGTAAGGGTAAAGCCCGCCTGATAATAGTCATAACTTTTCTTAAGTGTGGCACCCAACATCGTTGGCACCGCCAAAAAAAATGAAAACTCCGCTGCCGCGGTTCTTGATAGTTTTTGGGCCATACCACCAACAATACTGGCACCGCTCCTTGAAACCCCGGGAATCATTGCCAAACATTGAAAAAGACCTATTTTAAGTGCCGTTAAGTATGAGATTTCGGTATTTTCCGAATTGCCAAACCAATCATCCACCTTTAAAAGTATTAATCCACCAATGACCAACGAAATAGCAACAGTCAGCGGATTTTCTAAAAGGGAATCGATTACATCACTTAGAAGCAAGCCCAATACCACCGCGGGAATAAAGGCCACCAACAGTTTAAAATAAAAGTCCAAACTTTGAAAGAACCTTTTGAAATAAAGCACCACGACCGATAAAATGGTTCCCAATTGTATGACAATCGTAAATAATTTGGTAAAATCCTCATGTGCAATGCCAAAAAAGGACGAGGCAATGATCATATGCCCCGTAGAGGAAACTGGCAAATATTCAGTAATGCCTTCGATGATGGCAAGGATAATGGCCTGTAGTATGTCCAAAACTTATTTTTTCTTATGGGGATTCAACAATATGGCATATACTTCAATCCCCAAACCTATAAGAACCAATGTGGGCGCCAAACGAATTCTTCGAAAATTGAAAATATCATCATTGAAAACATTGGGGTCATCGCTGCCGCCTCCGCTCATCAAAATGAAACCAAGTACTATGCACACCATTCCAATGAACATGAACATGTAGTTCTTTTTTTGGAAAATGAATTCTTGGTTTGGCCTATGGTCATTTCTATTTGTATCGTTTTTGCCCATGGTGTAAATTTAATAATATAATTCGTCCGTTTTTAGATTAAGGAAACGCTGTGTGGCAAAGAAAGTGCTAATAAGCGATATAAGCGCCCCTAGCACAAATACCCCAACAAAGAGAATGATCAATACAGAGGTATTTTCAAAAAGATTGAGTTCCGGAAAATTATTATTTACATAGAGGAGCACACCTGCCAGTGCCAACAGTGCCACCAATGCCCCCAACATTCCCAACTTTATGTTGGTCCAAATAAAGGGGCGACGGATAAATGTTTTGGTAGCACCTACCATTTGCATGGTCTTTATTATAAAGCGTTTTGAATAAATGGATAAGCGAATGGAACTATTGATCAGTAGCACCGCTATAAAGGTAAAGATGCCACTGGCCACCAAGATCCATAGGCTTATTTTCTTTACGTTCTCTGTTAAAAGCCCCACCAAGGGCTTGTCATAACTCACCTCCTCTACGTATCCTTTTTTTGAAAGTTCGGCGGCGATCTCCTCAATTTTCTCTGCGGAAACAAAGTCGGCATTCAATTGCACATCAATTGAATTTTTTAAGGGATTGTACCCTAAAAAATCCATGAAATTCTCCCCAATTTCCTCGCTGTGCTGTTGAGCGGCCTCTTCTTTTGAGACGTAGGTGGCCGATTTCGTGTATTCGGCCATGGCCAGACTCTTTTGAAGTTGGTCAATTTCAACTTCCTTGGCACTGTCCTTAAGAAATAATGAAATGGTTATCTGTTCCTTAAAATGGTCGGCCATTTTCTTGGTATTCAAGACCAAAAGACCCAATATGCCCAACAAAAAAAGCACAAGTCCAATGCTCAGTACCACCGAGAAGTACGAAGAAATCAATTTTCTTTTCTGATAGCTTTCAAAAGATTTGCCCATAAACAGTAATGAAGGTGTAAAAATAGGAAAGTAAATTGAATAAACTTATTTTTGGCGCGGATAGAAAAGATAGATCAAAATGCACTACAATTTCAATGAAATTGAGGCCAAATGGCAAAAATACTGGGCCGACCATCACACTTTTAAAGCTGAGAACCATTCAAAAAAAGAGAAATTCTATGTTTTGGACATGTTTCCCTATCCTTCCGGTGCAGGATTGCATGTGGGACATCCGTTAGGGTATATAGCAAGTGATATCTATGCACGCTACAAGAGACATAAGGGCTTTAATGTACTGCATCCGCAAGGATATGATTCTTTTGGCCTTCCCGCAGAGCAGTATGCCATTCAAACAGGGCAGCATCCGGCCATAACTACCGAAGAGAATATCAAAACATACCGTCGTCAACTCGATAAAATCGGATTTTCATTTGATTGGAGCCGTGAAGTGCGGACCAGTGATCCCAAATATTACAAATGGACACAATGGATCTTCATTCAACTTTTTAATTCGTGGTACAATAAGAATTCCGATAAAGCGGAAGATATTGGCAACCTGATTTCAATTTTTGAGAAGGAAGGAAATGCCAATGTCAATGCCGTTTGTGATGAAGACGTTGCCACTTTCTCAGCTGAAGAATGGAGGAGCTATACAAGTAAGCAACAACAGGAAATACTTTTAAAATATAGGCTTACGTATTTGGCCGAATCGGAGGTCAATTGGTGCCCGGCCTTGGGTACGGTTTTGGCGAACGATGAAATTGTAAACGGAGTGTCCGAACGTGGAGGTCATCCCGTTATCCGAAAAAAAATGACACAGTGGAGCATGCGCATTACGGCTTATGCCCAGCGCTTGCTGGAAGGATTGGCAAAAATAGATTGGCCACAACCTTTAAAGGATTCGCAGACCAATTGGATCGGTCGTTCAGAAGGGGCCTCGGCAACCTTTCATTTAATTGGGCAAGAGGAGATCATAGAAGTATTTACCACTCGCCCCGACACCATTTTTGGGGTCAGTTTTATGGTATTGGCCCCTGAGCACGAACTCGTTTCAAAAATCACGACTGCAACGCAAAAGGCTGAGGTCGATGCTTATATTGAAGCGACCGCAAAACGTTCCGAGCGCGACCGAATGGCGGATGTAAAAACAATTACCGGGGCCTTTACGGGTGCCTATGTGGAACATCCTTTTACAGGAGAAGCAATTCCGGTTTGGATTGGCGATTACGTACTAGCGGGCTACGGCACAGGAGCGGTGATGTCCGTTCCCTGTGGTGATCAGCGGGATTATGACTTTGCCAAACATTTCAATATTCCTGTCCCCAACATATTTGAGGGAGTAGATATTTCACAGGAAGCTTTTGCCGATAAGGATAAGACCATCATTGCCAATTCCGATTTTTTAAACGGACTCACCTATAAACAAGCGACCAAAAAGGCCATTACGGAATTGGAGAAAATAGGGCAAGGAAAAGGCAAAATCAATTACCGATTGCGGGATGCGGTTTTTAGCCGGCAACGCTATTGGGGCGAACCTTTCCCTGTGTATTATGTAGACGGAATGCCACAAATGATCGATGAAAAGTACCTGCCAATAAAATTGCCGGAGGTGGAAAAATATCTTCCCACCGAAACGGGCGAACCTCCTTTGGGAAATGCGACGGTTTGGGCGTGGCACAGTATAGAGAATCGAGTAGTAAATAATGATTTGATAGACCATAAAACAGTTTTCCCTCTTGAATTGAATACGATGCCGGGTTGGGCTGGAAGTTCCCAATATTTCAACCGGTATATGGATCCGCACAATGACAAGGAAATCTTTTCCCAAGAAGCCATTAACTATTGGCAAGATGTGGACCTGTACATTGGTGGTAGTGAGCACGCCACTGGCCATTTGTTATACTCCCGTTTTTGGCAAAAATTTATGTTTGACAAAGGTTGGGTGCCCAAGGATGAATTTGCTAAAAAACTGATTAACCAAGGGATGATTACGGGGACGAGTGCGTTTGTTTATAGGAGAATGGCATATAAAGTCGAAGTTTCGGCTTTGGGGGCGAAAACAAAAGGTTATAATCCTTTGAATATAAAACCACTTTTGATTTCAAAAAATAAATTTCAATCATCAATGCACTTTTTTGAAGATGCAGACTTGGAAAGAAAAATTATTGAAGCTAATTCAGAAGAGTATAACAGTCTTAAAGGAAAAATAAGGTTTAATGATTTTGCAATACATGTTGATGTATCACTCGTGAACTCTTCGGATGAATTAGAGATTGAAACCTTTAAAAATAGCCGACCTGAATTTCTTGATGCTGAATTCATTTTGGAAAATGGTAAATATATCGTTGGCCGCGAAGTGGAAAAAATGTCCAAGTCCAAATACAATGTGGTGAATCCCGATGCTATTTGTGAAGAGTACGGTGCCGATAGTTTGCGGCTATATGAAATGTTCTTGGGCCCTTTGGAGCAATCCAAACCGTGGAATACGGCCGGGATTACAGGAGTACATTCCTTTCTGAAAAAACTATGGAAATTGTACCACTCGGGTCCTGATGGGGCATTCTACATTAGCAATTCCCCCCTTGAGGGGGGGCAGGGGGGTGTTGGCCTGAGCCATCAGCCGAAAACCTAAAAACCCTCCACAAGACCATCAAAAAAGTGGAGGAGGATATTGAGAACTTCAGTTTTAATACCTCGGTTTCCACCTTTATGATCTGCGTAAATGAATTGACGGCACAGAAATGTACAAGTCGGGCTATTTTAGAGCCGCTGGCCATTTTAGTGTCACCTTATGCCCCGCATATAGCAGAGGAGCTATGGGAGAAATTGGGTCATTCGGAATCTATTTCCACAGCCCTTTTCCCAAAATTCGAGGCGAAATATTTGGTGGAGAGCAGTAAGGAATACCCGGTATCTTTCAATGGTAAAATGCGCTTCACCTTGGAGCTGCCATTGGATATGACTGTATCAGAAATTGAGTCCACCGTTTTGGCCCATGAAAAGACCCAACAACAATTGCAAGGACGCACTCCCAAAAAAGTGATCATTGTACCCGGAAAGATCATTAATATTGTCGGGTGAGACCCTTTAAATAATATACAATGCAGAACATAGAAATCCTCGGACTTGCAGCGGCGATCATAACCACCTCAGGGTTTATACCTCAAGTATATAAGGTCTGGAAAGAAAAATCAACCAAGGACATTTCTTTGTCCATGTACCTATTTTTGACCTTGGGACTTTTTCTATGGTTGGTCTACGGAATTTCAATAGGTAGTTTACCGGTCATCTTGGCCAATGGTGTCACGTTGTTTCTTGTTGTGTGCATTCTTCTATTCAAGATAAAATATAAATAATTATTTTACACCCCTATTAAAATAGGAGTAGGTATATAAAAAACATACTTTTTAGCTATCACACCCTTTCATTTTATCGATTTTATTTCTGAAATTAGATTTATTGTTCCAATTTCGGATTTTAATTAAATAGACCATAAATGAAAATCGGTGTTCCAAAGGAAAGTAAGAACAATGAAAGCAGGGTGGGAATGACACCTGCTGGCGTGTATGAATTGGTAAAAAGCGGACATACCGTTTATGTACAATCAACGGCCGGAGAAGGCAGTGGGTTTTTTGATGTGGACTACAAGATGGCAGGAGCCATTATTCTAGATACGATTGGTCAAGTATACACCATGAGTGAGATGATCGTAAAGGTGAAAGAACCCATTAAATCTGAATATGGCCTAATTCAGAAGAATCAGATACTCTTTGCATATTTTCATTTTGCCTCAAGTGAAAGGTTAACGGAGGCAATGATTGAAAGTAAGGCCATTTGCATTGCATACGAAACGGTTGAAGATGAAGATGGCACGTTGCCATTATTGACTCCAATGTCAGAAGTGGCCGGGCGTATGGCCATTCAACAAGGGGCCAAATATTTGGAGAAGCCGGTAAAGGGAAGAGGCGTTTTGTTAGGTGGGGTACCCGGGGTCGCACCAGGTAGGGTTTTGGTTTTAGGGGCGGGCGTTGTTGGTGTACAAGCTGCTAAAATGGCAGCCGGTTTAGGCGCACATGTTACTATTTTGGATATTAATATGAAAAAGTTGCGTTATGTTAATGATGTAATGCCGCCTCATGTAATTACCGAATTTTCAAGCGAACTCAATATCAGAAAGCATATAAAGGACCATGACTTGATCATAGGTGGGGTCTTGGTAAAAGGCGCAAAAGCCCCTAATCTGATCACGAGGGACATGCTTAAGGACATGCGCCCTGGAACGGTAATAGTAGATGTTGCAGTAGATCAAGGAGGATGTGTTGAAACCACGAGGCCAACCACGCATGAGAACCCAACGTTCATTATTGATGATGTTGTTCATTATTGTGTTGCCAACATGCCTGGTGCCGTGCCTTATACTTCGACAATGGCGTTGACCAATGTAACACTGCCCTACGTTTTAAAATTGGCAAATAAAGGATGGGAAGAAGCTTGTGCCTCCGATAGCTCGTTACAGAAGGGATTGAATATTGTTAAAGGGGAGGTTATTTACAAAGAGATTATAGATGCCTTTGGATGGGAGAAGACCTTAAGCTAATGTACATTTTGTCAGTATAAAAAACCTCGCCATAAGTATGGCGAGGTTTTTGCTTTTTATATTTGGATTCTAAAGAGAAGAGAATCTTTAGTATATTTAAAACAATTTAGACAAAAATAGTATGGGACTAGGATATTGGATTTTAATAGGAGGTATAGGATTAATTAGTATGCTGGTAAGTAGCCGGCTAAAAAGTAAGTTCAGTCAATACTCAAAAGTTCATTTACAAAATGGAATGAGCGGTGCTGAAATTGCCGAGAAAATGTTGGCCGACCATGGAATTCGCGATGTAAAAGTCGTCTCGACACCCGGAATGTTATCAGATCACTACAATCCAAAGAACAAAACCGTGAACTTGAGCGAAGGGGTCTATAGTCAGCGAAATGCTGCTGCCGCGGCTGTTGCAGCCCATGAATGTGGCCATGCCGTGCAACATGCCCAAGCATATGAATGGTTGACGATGCGCTCCAAATTGGTGCCTGTTGTCAGTGTAACCTCAGGAATGTCTATGTGGGTTGTTTTCGGAGGCCTAGTGCTGGGTGCGGCTGCCGGTGTTGGATTAGGCTATTGGATTGCAGTTGTTGGTCTTGGAATGATGGCCTTGGCGACGCTGTTCAGCTTCATTACATTGCCTGTGGAATATGATGCAAGCAATAGGGCATTGGCTTGGTTGAAGGCAAAAAATATCGTTACCCAGCAAGAGTATAAAGGTTCCGAGGATGCATTAAAATGGGCAGCACGTACGTATTTGGTGGCGGCTATCGGGTCTTTGGCGACCCTAATTTATTTCGGATTGCAAGTATTCGGAAGTAGGGATTAATAAAATGGATTCATAAGAATAGTGAACGCCCTTAGGGGCGTTTTTTTATATGGTAATCTGTCGGTCTATTTGTTGCGCCAACGAAATGAACGTCTCCGTTCTTGAAACGCCCTCAATTTGTTGTATTTCTTTATTTAGCACCTGCATCAAATGTTCATTGTCTCTACAAAGGACTTTTATAAGAATTGACCAGTTTCCCGTGGTATAATGACATTCAAGAACTTCAGGAATTTTTTCAAGTTGTTTCACCGCCATTGGATTGTTCATTGCCTTGTCCAAATAAATACCGATGTAGGCCATGGTGGTATATCCCATGATTTTGGGATTGATAATGAATTTGGAGCCAGACAACAATCCCGAGGCCTCCAACTTGCGAAGACGTTGGTGTATGGCCGCTCCGGAAATACCAATGCTTCGGGCAATTTCAAGTACAGGTTTACGGGCGTCCTGCATTAGAAATCTTAGGATTTTCTTGTCAATACCGTCTATCTTTAACTTTTCATTACCCGATTTCATAATACTGGTTTCAATTTATATATAAATATATTGAATTATATTACAATTGCTTTCCTAAATCCAAAAAGGCCGAATTTCAAATCAGGTTTCTGAGCCCTTAAAATGGGATAGTTGATTTTTAGCTCGCAACAGAATCGGGGTTATAGCCCAAGTAGGGCACCTCATATTCTTTAAAACCAATACCGTATTTTTCTAATTCCAACAAAATGGGTTTATAGACTTCCTTTTTAATTGGTATTTGAACACCAGGTTCTACGATTTTTTTGTTGAGTATCAGTAATGTAGCAATGGCCACTGGAAGTCCAACAGTTTTAGCCATGGCCGTGTGCGAGCGGTTCTCACCAATAACGACCATATTCGCATCGATCTGATATTTCTTGCCATTCAGTTTGTATCCGAATTTATGGTACATAACGATCATGTCTTTATCTTCAGGGCTCAGGGACCAACTATCCTCCAGAATCTTTTGAAGGACCTGTGCCGGAGTGGCATTTTTAAAGGGAATGGTTTTCTTGGCATCAAACAAATTAAGCTCAAGCAATTTTTCCCACATAATGTCATCCTGCTCAATTTTGAGATAATGCCTAAGCTTCAACTCAACCGAGTCCGTAGGAGAATAAGGTAAAAACAAATTCACGAATTCCCTGTAGGACATGCCCTCTGAGTTCTCAATGGTATAGCTATCATCGGTCATTCCCAATTGCACGAACATATTCCAAGCTTTCGAAAAGCCCACCCTTCTCATGGTGCCACGATATAATGTTAAAATACCTTCGAGTCCGTAAGCTTTTCGATAATCCAGTGAATTGCGATTCGCATATCCTTCAAAACGGCCATATCCTTCAATGGTGAAGAATTCTGTTCTTCTAAAAAGTTTGTGGTACGGTATATATTTGTAAGTGCCCTCTTGAATAAACTTGGCGGCCCCACCTTGTCCGGCAACAACTACATTTCTGGGATTCCACGTAAATTTGTAATTCCATAGGTTATTATCACATTCTGGGGCCACCAATCCGCCTGCGAAAGATTCAAAAAGTAGCATCTCACCACCTTCGTCCCTAATTCGGTCAATGATTTGCATGGCACTCATATGATCGATACCTGGATCTAATCCGATTTCGTTCATAAAAACCAATCCTTTTTCCTTTGCCAGATCATTCAATGCCTTAATTTCTTCACTAACGTAGGAGGCCGTCACCAAATGTTTGTTGAATAAAATACAATCTTTGGCAACCTGAATATGTAATTTCGCTGGAAGCATGGAGACCACAATGTTAGAGGCATCTATGGCTTTTTTACGCTCTTGCTCATTGAAAATGTCCAATTTAATGACTGAACAGGCCGAGTGATTTTGAATGGATTTTGGTATGACTTTCGGATCAATATCCACAATTGTTAAATGCAAATTCTCTTCGACCGCATGGTCCAAAAAATAATCTATCAAGTAGGAAGTTGATTTTCCTGCGCCAAGGACCAGTATTTTTCGCAACATCTATTTTACATGATTATATGATTATAAATAACGAAAAGCTAAGGTATCAAATTGTTACATTTGTAAATATATTGAATGCTTAAGTTATGAACAGAACAATTTTTCTAACAGGTGTCGTCTTGGGAACATTGGCGATCATATTTGGCGCATTTGGTGCCCACGGTCTTGAAAAGCTGGTTGATTCCCATGCAATACAAACCTATGGGACAGGTGTTAGATATCAAATGTACCAATCATTATTTCTGATGATTTTAGGCAGTATGAAATCCATCCCGACAGAACATAAAAAATGGGTTTTCTATTTAATTGTAATGGGAACCCTATCGTTTTCAGGCTCAATTTACTTGTTGGCCACAAACGCCTTAACGAGCTTTGATTTTAAATCAATTGGTTTTTTGACTCCCATTGGCGGGGCCTTTCAAATTTTCGGTTGGCTGCTTTTAGGCTACCGTACCTTCAAGCATTTTGACTAATATATTCTCAAAAAAAATGGTCAAAATTTTATTTATGATAATTTTGCAATAGTAAAAATTCCTTTCAATGAATATATCGGAACAAACAGCTAAGTCCATTTCGCTTAAAAAATACGGAATCAACACCGAAAATGTGCATTATCAACTAGCACCATTAAAGTTGCATGCCCTAACTGTAGAGAAAGGTATGGGACGTGAAACGGCTTCTGGAGCCCTTGCTGTAAATACCGGGGAATTTACGGGTAGATCACCTATGGACCGATTTATTGTAAAGGATAATGCGACGGAGGATAAGGTCTGGTGGGGAAATATCAATATTCCATTCGAGGAAAACAAGTTTGATTTACTTTACGATAAGGTTATAGCATATCTGAATGAAAAGGAATTATATGTGCGGGACTGTTATGCATGTGCCGATGCGAATTACAGGATGAACATTAGGGTCATAAATGAGTATCCCTGGTCAAATATGTTCGCTTACAACATGTTTATTAGGCCAACGGCGGAAGAGTTGAAAAACTTTGACCCGGAATGGGTGGTGATAAATGCCCCTGGCTTTATGGCCGATGCCAAAACCGATGGCACCCGACAGCACAATTTCGCCATTTTGAATTTCACGAAGAAGATTGTGTTGATCGGTGGCACAGGTTATACGGGCGAGATCAAGAAGGGAATTTTTTCCGCACTCAATTTTATACTTCCCGTTTATAAAAAAACACTGCCGATGCACTGCTCAGCAAATGTGGGCAATGATGGGTCAACGGCCATATTTTTTGGACTATCCGGGACAGGAAAAACAACTTTATCCACCGATGCTTCAAGAAAACTTATAGGAGATGACGAACATGGTTGGAACAATGAAAATGCTGTTTTTAATTTTGAAGGAGGGTGTTATGCAAAGGTTATAAACCTATCTGCCGAGAACGAGCCAGAAATTTTTGCGGCAATTAAAAAGGGGGCACTTTTAGAGAATGTGGTGGTAAATGAAAAGGGCCAGGTAGATTATAGTGACACCTCCATTACTCAAAATACGCGCGTGAGTTACCCATTGTACCATATTGAAAATATTCAACAGCCCTCCATAGGGAATAACCCAAAAAATATCTTTTTTTTAACAGCGGACGCCTTTGGGGTGCTGCCTCCGATTTCCAAATTAACACCCAGTCAAGCTGCCTATCATTTTATTTCGGGCTATACGGCTAAAGTTGCAGGTACCGAAGCTGGTGTAGTAGAGCCTGTTCCAAATTTTTCGGCCTGTTTTGGGGCTCCCTTTATGCCTTTGCATCCGGCAAAATATGCCGAAATGTTGAGTAAGAAAATGAAAGATTCAAAAGTCAACGTTTGGCTGGTGAATACGGGTTGGACCGGTGGCCCTTATGGGGTAGGGACTCGTATGAAATTGAAATACACACGTGCAATGATCAATGCCGTTTTGAATGGAGACCTAGGACTTTATTCGTATGATGACTACCATATTCATTCGGTATTTGGTGTGGCACAACCCCGAAAATGTCCAGGAGTGCCAACAGATGTTCTCAGTCCTAGAACTACTTGGAATAATGATGAGGCTTATTACACCACGGCATTTAAGCTTACCAACGCTTTTAGGGAAAATTTCAAAAAATTTGAGGCCTTCGCGAGTGAAGAAATCCGACGAGGTGGGCCACAGCGGTATGCTTTCTAATTTGGAAATATATTAATAGCAGAAAAAAGAAAGAGACTCTGTTCCTATTTTTTGTTTGCTTCGGTAATATACTTTTGAAGTGCCATTGTCATTGAGGGTGTTTCAGGAGTTGGTGCTTTGATATCAATCCTCAGTCCTGCTTCTGTTGCCGCATCTATCGTGGAATCGCCATAAACAGCTATTCTTGTTTCATTTTGTTTGAAATCGGGAAAGTTCTTCAAAAGAGATTCTATTCCAGAGGGACTAAAGAAAACCAGTATGTCATAGTAAACGTCCCGCAGATCGGATAGGTCGCTTATGACGGTTTTATAAAAAATACCCCTAGTCCAGTCAATCCCTAATTTATCCAATGTCGAAGGTACAATTGGCTTTAAAACATCGGAGGAAGGTAAAAGGAACTTCTCGTCCTTATATTTTTTGAATAATGTCACAAGATCTTCGAAATTCATCTTGCCAACATAAATTTTACGCTTTCGGTACACCACATATTTCTGAAGGTAGAAGGCAACGGCTTCCGACTGGCAGAAATATTTCATTGAATCGGGAACCTTAAACCGCATTTCTTCGGCAATCCTGAAAAAATGATCGACGGCATTTCTGCTGGTAAGAATTATTGCCGTATAGTTCTTTAAGTCTATCTTTTGTTGACGAACATTTTTGGCGTCTACCCCTTCAACATGAATAAAAGGTCTAAAATCAACTTTTACCTTTTCCTTATCAACCAATTTTGAATAAGGAGAATTTTCCATTTTCGGTTCCGGTTGAGAGACCAAAATCGTTTTTACTTTCATACACCTTATTGTTTAAGATAGCCCCCGAGAATGATAAACGGCGCAATTTCAAGAGCGCAAAGGTACAAAATAAAATAGAAAAAGTTGCTGGCAATGAATTTTTGATGAATCCGCAAAGCATTGACCCACCCTATGGCATTAATTACCAGAATTAAGAAAATGGCTATGTAAACAACACTTTTTGAGTCTTTTAACACATAGGCCAAAGTCGCATTCGCAAGGAACATAATAATACTGCTATGGTTAAGATAGGATAGTTTATTGAAGACTATTTCGCCTATAGTCCTCTGAGAACCAAAGATAAAACCATTACTTAATTGCAGGAGTGACTTTGCAAGGCCAAAAGCCATTATTCCGCCGAGAATAAGGGGGAATGTGAGCGTGTTGTTCACCTCAGCATTTGGTGCGAAAATTTTCCAAACAAAATACACAAAAAGTGAGAGATTGATGATCTGAAATGCGCTGAAGAAAATGTGGAACCAGTTCATCAGTTTTTCTTTCTTGTTGTACATAAAAATATACTTGTTGTTGAACGGCAACCAAATGAAGTTTAGGAAGCGATTGTAAAAAAGGCCTTTGGCAAGAACAAGGAAAGCCATACTTCCAAAAATTAGGATGGTAATCCAATCTATATTCTCGTTCACCCTGAGTATCGGCTCCATTAATCTAGTTTCATGTTTTGGCTGTTAAGGCCATAATGTAATCCATTTTCTGAGACACCCATTCTAAAAAAAGCAGGGGATTTCATTTTTGGTTTAGGCAATCTTAACGTAAAAATTGTTGTATCATTTGATTTTAGGGATAAAATATTTTCAACCGGATGTACATGGAATACCGGTTGAACATCTAGCGGCCGCGTGTTTTCATTCAAATAGGAAACACCGAACTTCAATTTGCTCAAATCGATATCCGTGTCATACGGGCTGTATACTTTCATTATTTGTTCCCTATCCCAAGGATCTGAACCCTGATTTTTGTCAAAGTAGCATCTAATTTTCCGGAAAGACTCAAAATCCTCAATAAATTTTCCGCGGTATTCCTCACCAGATATTTTGGTCAGGGGCATTTCCTTTTCGCTCAAGTATTGACTTACATAGAGTACATTTCTATGTTGTACCTTGGATTCCGAATCATCAATCGAGTATTGATTTTGGCGATATTGCGTATTGTTCAACGAAAATGAGACTTTGCCGGAATAAAACGCATACATAGGGGCCAACCTATAGGAATTTTCAAAAACCACTGGCCTGTCCCCGGCAATTTGCGAAACTTCACTTACCCATTTTTTATTGCCATGGCTCTCATACCTGATTGGAAAGAAAGGCTCATAAACAAGGCCTATTCGAAGAAATAACAGAATTGCAATATTCAAAATGCCTAATCTGAATACCCATTTCCTCGTATTTTCATTTGCAAGCATATAGTTAAAGACAATGATGGCAAGCGGAATGGAAATAACGATTAGCCATTGGGTTTGAACAATTCTATTTAGGCTGGAAACAAAAAAGAATAGAAGAACACCATAGGTAAGATACACCAAAGTTTTGGTGAACTGGTCTGTGATCTTTGTTTTAAAAAGCGAATAGTAAACAAATGGAAAAGTAAATCCGAAAAGGGCCAAGAGGTTCAAGAAATAACCCAAAGTAAATTCATTAAAATCGTATTCTTGGTTCGGACGATCGAATAGGTGATATCGAATCGACACAAATTCGTTATGGTAAAGCCATAGAAAATGCGGTATATAACAGACAAGTGCTATAAAAACGGCTATCCAGGCATGTATGTTCCTCAATAATTTAAGATTGGAGAGTAAAACAAAAAATATGACCAGGACGGCATGATACTTACTATACATAAGCGCGGCCATGGTAACACCTAAAAGCACCGTCCATAATAGCGATGGCGTTCGAATAAAATTCTTATAAATCAGCAGGAAAAGTGCGGTAAAAAAAAGAAGCGGGGTATCAGGCAGGATAAAGAAACCATAGGCGTTCAATAAAGTCATAGAGAAGGTAAGTATAAAAAAGTGAGGTATATACTCCTTCTTTTTTTGATTTTCAATCAAGTTCCATAAAATCAATAAAGTACCGGCCGATAAAATACAACTCATGAACCGAACCCCAAGTTCCCCCTTAAAAAAAAGACTCCCTATCTTGATCAAAAATGCCACCATGGGCGGATGATCAAAATAACCCCAAGACATATTCTGTGCATAATACCAATAGTATGCCTCATCGAAGATAAGTTCGGTAAAATAGGACTGGGCAACATTCAAGAGAAATATAGAACCCAAGAAATACAGAAAAAGTCCGGGAAGTTTTTGAGGCATTTGAAATAGGTTATTGTCCATTAATAACGACAGGGGATGATTTATGGTATGCTTTGCTTTGAAATGAACTTGGGGCAAAATTACAAATTATAAGGCTTCTGGTATCTCGTAAAAAAATGATAAATACTTTGAACCCATTTTAGTAGATATATTAAAACACTATTTTTGCCCAAACACCATTGATTCAATGTCGGACCGTTTAGTTATTATTCCAACTTACAATGAGATCGAGAACATTGAGGCCATTGTAAAAGCGGTTTTCGCATTGAACACTGATTTTCATGTCCTAATAGTCGATGATAATTCCCCAGATGGAACCTCCCAAAAGGTGATAGAGATGCAAGAAGCATTTCCTGGGCAGCTTTTTTTAGAAGTAAGAAAGGAAAAATCGGGATTGGGGACTGCCTATATTCATGGGTTCAAATGGGCAATTGAAAGGAAATATGAGTACATTTTCGAAATGGATGCAGATTTCTCCCATAATCCGGAGGATCTTTTAAGATTGTATAGAACCTGTGCCAATGGTGCCGATGTGGTAATTGGTTCACGATATAAGAAGGGGGTTAATGTGGTAGATTGGCCTTTATACAGGGTTCTTTTGTCGTATGGGGCCTCGTTTTATGTAAAAATGATTACCGGGATGCGTGTACATGACCCTACAGCAGGGTTTGTATGTTATCGTCGCTGCGTCCTGGAAAATATCAATCTTGATTCCATTCGGTTTGTGGGTTATGCCTTCCAGATTGAAATGAAGTTCAGGGCCTATCTCAAAAATTATAAAATAGAGGAGATTTCCATTATCTTCAGGGATAGGGTAAGGGGAAAATCAAAAATGAGCTCGTCCATTATCAATGAAGCCATATTCGGGGTTTTGAAGATGAAACTAAGAAGTATGTTCCAAAGAAATCGATTTTAAAAATGGGCGTTACACTTATAAAAAATGCAACCATTGTAAATGAGAATAGCATATTCCAAAGTGATATTCTTTTGAAGGATGGGTGTATTCAAAAGATAGAAACCAATATTGGCGATAAGGGTGCTAAAATTATTGATGTTGAGGGGAGTTACGTACTTCCCGGGCTAATTGATGATCAGGTACACTTTAGGGAGCCTGGTTTAACCCATAAAGGCACGATTGCCACTGAAAGTAGGGCGGCCATCTCCGGTGGCATTACCACTTTTATGGAACAGCCCAATACCAATCCCCAGACAACGACCATTCAAAAACTGGAAGATAAGTTCCTGATTGCGAAGAACACATCCTACGCCAATTATTCTTTCCTATTTGGCGGCACCAATGACAATTTGGAAGAGATAAAACGATTGGATAGGAATGCATGTTCGGGGATTAAACTTTTTCTCGGCTCTTCTACCGGGAACATGCTTGTTGACGATGCCGAGGTTATAGAAAACATTTTCCGAAATACAGAGATGGTCATTTCGGCCCACTGTGAGGATGAAGCAACCATAAGGCATAATTTAGCGCTCTACAAGGAAAAATATGGAGATGCAATTCCTGTAAAGTTCCATCCTTTGATCCGTAGTGGGGAGGCCTGTTATCTTTCTTCTTCAAGAGCCATAGATTTGGCAAAAAAAACAGGTGCCAGGCTACATGTCTTCCATGTATCTACCGGTAAGGAAACCGATCTCTTCCGAAATGACATTCCGTTAAAGGATAAAAAGATTACGGCAGAAGTGTGTGTGCACCACCTTTGGTTCTCGGACAAAGATTATGGGACCAAAGGAAATTTTATAAAATGGAATCCAGCTATAAAAACTGCCAGTGACCGTTCCAAACTGTGGGAAGCGTTATTGGATGATCGAATTGATATTATTGCCACGGATCATGCCCCGCACACGCTTGAGGAAAAGAACAATGTTTACACCCAGGCTCCGTCAGGGGACCACTTGTGCAGCACGCATTGCCTGCCCTTCTAGAAAAGTATCATGAAGGAACCATTTCTTTGGAAAAAATAGTCGAAAAAATGTGCCACAATCCGTCCATATTGTTCCAAATTGAAAAACGCGGTTATATCCGCGAGGGTTATTATGCAGATATAGCCGTGGTTGATTTAAAGAAGCCCTGGGAGGTGACCCGTAACAATGTAAATTACAAATGTGGTTGGTCTCCTTTTGAAGGGACTACTTTTAAATCAAGTATTACCCACACATTTGTGAATGGACATTTGGCCTATGAAAAAGGAATTTTTTCGGAAGAGCGAAATGTGAAAAGATTAACATTTGATAGGCCATGATAAAGAAATTTATTTTAATTGCACTTGCAATGAACCTCGCTTCATGTGATGAAAAGCTTATTGAGAAACCTGAAAATTTGATTGCCAAGGACAAGATGATCCTTATCCTTTCGGATATGGCCATTGTCAATTCGGCCAAGACCACCAATGTTTCTGCACTTCGCGAAAACAATTTTGAACCTACTCAATTTATTTTTTCAAAATATGGGATCGATAGCCTACAGTTTGTTGAAAGCGATCGTTATTACGCCTCTAAAACCAATGAATATTTAGAAATTTTCACTGCTGTGGAATCTAAATTGGAGAAACAAAAAATTGAGCTTGAAGACGCGAAAAAATTAAGTGATAGCTTACGGCAATTGGAAGTGGGTGCCAAAAAAACATCAGTAGATGAAAAAGTAAAAAAAGTCACGGATTCTCTTCCTTAAATTTTTGGCAACAAAATTGTACGGTCTTTGCAATAGGTTCAAATTCAAATGTCAAAACCTTTTTTATTTTGTCGCTTGAGTAAAGGCCCCGATTCTTAAGTGACTTAATCGAGTTTTTGGTAATACGTCTTCCATTTCCCATACATAGGTTGGTAAGCCAATCAAAGAACCTGCCCATATTCAATTGCCAATATGTAAGCTTTTTGGAGGGTTTTGATTTACCCATGTTTTCGGCTATCAAACCAAGAATTTCTTGAAACTTCAGATTTTGCCCAACCAAAATAAAACGTTCATTTTTAACCGTTCCCTCCATTAGCTGCATCATGGCCTTAATGGTATCCCAAATGGTCACAAATCCTGTGCCGCCAGGAGGATAATAAGAATACCCTTTGCTGCCCGTTGTGAAGAAAGAGCCACTGCCACTTTTCCAATAGCCCGGGCCTAGAATCACCCCAGGATTCACTATGACCGCATTGAGGCCTTCCTGCGTGCCCCGCCATACTTCCATTTCGGCGGCATATTTGGTCAAGGCATATACATTTATATCTTGCTCCACCCATTCAGTTTCCTCTGTTGCCATGGTGTTATCCAAATTTTTTCCGATGGTTCCAATAGTGCTCACATAACAAAGTTTTTGAACTTGGTTGGCAATACAGAGGTTCACAATATTGGTGGTACCTTCGGTATTTACTTTTTGTAACTTTTTAAAATCGGAAGGATCAAAGGAAATTAGAGCAGCCGTATGGTACACCTTTTTTACATTTTCGAAAGCACCTTCCAAAGCCGGAATGTCCAAAAGGTCGGCTTTTACCCATTCTATTTGCTTAAAAAGCGTAGTGGCATTTTTGGTATAATAGGCGAAGATCTTTTCGACCTGTTTAAGGCGACTTTCCTCCCTATATAAGGCCCTAACCAAGAAATTTGCCTCTAATAGCCGCAACAATAAATGCGAACCGACCAAACCCGTACCACCTGTTACCAAAATCATGGGGCTAATTTAACGATTAGGGGTTTATAAATCTATTTTTCACATTTAGTAAGCCTTCATTTTCCACTATCTTTGCCACTATTACATTTAAAAGATAGAAATGGCTTTGAATTTTGTGGAAGAATTGAAATGGAGGGGAATGTTGCACGATGTTATGCCGGGAACCGAAGAGCACTTGTTGAGCGGCATGCAATCGGCCTATGTGGGAATCGATCCAACTGCGGATTCATTGCATATTGGTCATTTGGTGAGCGTGATGATGTTGCGCCATTTTCAATTGGCAGGCCACAAACCGTATGCATTGGTCGGTGGGGCCACAGGCATGATCGGGGATCCTTCGGGTAAATCCTCGGAACGCAACTTATTGGACGAAAAGACCCTTCGCCATAACCAAGAGGCCCTGAGGGCCCAATTGTCCCGTTTCTTGGATTTTAAGGGCAATGAACCGAATGCCGCCGTTTTGGTCAATAATTACGATTGGATGAAGGATTTTTCCTTTTTGGACTTCATTCGCGAAGTGGGCAAACATATAACGGTGAATTATATGATGGCAAAAGATTCCGTTAAGAAACGCCTCTCAGCGGAAGCCAAGGAAGGGATGTCGTTTACCGAATTCACCTACCAGCTGGTTCAGGGATATGATTTTTTACATCTTTTTCAAAATCACAACTGTACACTTCAGATGGGTGGAAGTGACCAATGGGGAAATATTACCACGGGAACCGAACTTATTAGGCGTATTGGTGGTGGAAAAGGGTATGCTTTAACGTGTCCACTTATCACGAAGGCAGATGGAACCAAGTTTGGCAAAACTGAAGGTGGCAATGTTTGGTTGGATGCCGAAAGAACATCACCCTATAAGTTCTACCAATATTGGTTGAATACTTCGGACGAAGATGCCGAGAAATACACCAAGATATTTACCTTTTTGTCAAGAGGTGAAATCCAAAATCTGGTCAATGAACATGCAGCAGCTCCTCATTTGCGGATACTTCAAAAACGCCTTGCGGAAGAAATTACAATATTGGTGCACTCCAAGGAAGATTTGGAAAATGCAGTGAAGGCCAGCGATATCCTCTTTGGTAAATCAACCTCGGAAGACCTCAAGAAATTGAATGAGAAAACCTTTTTAGATGTTTTTGAAGGCGTTCCGCAAGCGGAAATTTCAAAGGAAATTATAGAAAACGGACTTGATATGATCGGTGCACTGGCCGATAAAACAGGGTTTTTGGCATCTAATAGTGAAGCAAGGAGGGAACTGAAACAGCATTCCATTTCTGTGAACAAGGAAAAGGTGAATGAAGAGTATGTCATTACCGCTGCCGATTTGATCAACCATAAGTTTGTATTGTTGCAAAGGGGCAAAAAGAATTATTTTATGATTGTTGTAAACTGAAAAACGCAACCGTATTATAATCATGGCATCTTTACTTAAAACAGGGTTGTATGAAATATTTGTCTATTCTTTTATTTATTGTATTGGTGATTACTTCTTGTGAGCACAACGAATGCTGTGTACAACCCCAAACGGAGTTACAGGGGAGATATACACATCAAATCCCAAATTGTGACAATCAGGATAATGCTGAAATTGTCTGCGTTGAATGGATGGAGTTTGTTAACGAATCTGAAGTAGACCTTGTCTATGGTGGAAACGATATAGTTCGGCGTTTTACATATATTCAAGGCACTGACTATCTAATTTTAGAAGGACCTGCAACTTCCAGCTTTAAACCCATCTTTAACATAAATGGCATTGCCGAATTGGAACGCAGGGACAATGGTGATCTTTGGATAAGGGAACAGTAGAAATGCCAGGGTTTAAATATGGTAATTTACTTGCCATACAGGCGCAACCTATTTTCTCTGCATTCATCTAGCTTTAAAAAGCATATATGAAATCTAAATATTTGTTGTTTCTGTTTTTGATAATTACCGCCTATGGCTGTTCAAAAGACGATTCTTGGGTCAATGAGCAATTGCTCGGGGTTTGGTATAATAAAGATGATGCAGACCAAGACCAAACAAGAATTACGGAATGGAGCTTTATGGCTGATGGAACCTTGGAAATAGTAAATGTTGAATTTAAAAAGAGCACTGGTGAATTCCTTGGGTATAGTTATTTGAATAAGGGAAGTTACAACATTAAAGATGAGATGCTTTTTATGATCAATATGATTGGTTACACTCATAATTTTGATGGTGAAAATTACATTGAAGATGCACCTTTTTACTTGGATAAGGATTCATTCTTTTTAAAAGAGGGTTCTGGCCCATTGTCTACGAGTTATTCAATATCTTTTAAGAATAGAAATCGAGAATTGAAGCTCACTTACATGGGGTGTAATGACCTTGCTAATGCACTTTGTGTGGGACCGATAACTTTGACTCGGAAATAGCAGGTTGATTGTTGCCTTAAATTCTACAAAACCATCAAATTACAACCACGAATATCCGAATGGTCAAAACGGCCCAAAATTTCAAAGCTTCCATCTCCGTATGCTTTCCCAAGGTCTTGGGTGGCAATGAACGAACATGAATTTATATTGGCAAGATCTATAATATTGACGCCCCCGGTTCTTCCCATTGGCTGAAGGGCCAACGGGTCTTCGGTATCCCGGATGCGAATTTGCATCCAAGGAGGCACTTTGAAAATGCCATTTCCGGTTGAATACCCCTGTGAAAGCAGTTCTGTCATTCCGTACTCGGAATGAATATGATCCACCCCAAAACCGGCCTTGAGGATTTCATGAAATTCTTCCCGAATCATTTCTTTTCTTCTTCCTTTCATTCCGCCAGTTTCCATAACTATGGTACGTTTCAAATGAAATTGAAATTTCTCGATCAATTCCAACAATGCGAAAGACACACCAATTAGTATGATTTTCGTCCCTTGGGCATCCAAACGGATCAGTTTTTCTTTTAATCCATTCAAATCATGTATATAAAAACCGCTTTCAGGGTGTATGCTTCGTTTTATGAAATCGTTGACCATATAAATCAGTGATGACCCTTCGCGTTCCAGATAGGAGGGTAATAAGGCCAAAATGCAATAGCTAGAAATTTCCCCATAGAAATGTTCAAATCCCCTTAAGTAGCTTTCTTCATATAAATTAACATCGGTTACATAATGTTTGCTGGCAATGCTACCCGTAGTACCACTGCTTGTAAATACTATTTCAGGATTTTGTCTACCTGAAATAACTTTTTGGGATTTGAAGAACTCGATGGGCAGAAAAGGGATTTCGGCAACTTCACCAATAATGACATCGCTCTTGCCTAAATGGGCACAGAATTTTTGATATACTATGTTGTTTCGGTACTGGTACTTGAAAACCTCAAGGGCCTTTGAATTGAATTCTTCAGGGGTTTGTATAGAAAATAGAGTAGGGTTGTCCATCTGGCCTTTGATTACGGCAAAGGTAATGATAGGTTTAGGCAAAAAAAAGGCTCCTGAAAGGAGCCAATCTTTTATTATTGATTTTTATTTAACTACCAATTTTCGGGTAATCGTTTTTTTGCCTTCTGTTACTTGAAGTACATACACACCAGGAATTAATCTTGAAATGCTCAGAGCATTGGAGGAAATACGATCCGTTAGCACAACTTCTCCAAAAACATCATAGACCACGACAGCCTTCGTTCCGTTTTCCTTGCTAGTCATATAGACCACATCTTCATAAACGGGATTGGGATATAGCTTAAATTCGGCTATTTCCTCACTTTTGGGATTCTGGGCAATTAGTGGTTCTTGGGCCGAAAGCACCATAGTGAACACCATGCACAGGGCAGTGTAGATTATTTTCATTTGAATTGATTTGGGATCAACAAGGTAAAGATAAAGAAAGGGAATCCTTACAGGATGAAATTGTTGTGAAACTCGCTAAATTGTAGGTAAAAAAAAATGAACGATCCGTTCATCGATATTTATTGTAGATAATCGAACTCGAAAAATGAAGGCTAGCTATTTGATAATGAGTTTTCTAGTAGCGACTTTGTCTTTCTCAAAAACCCTCAAAACATAAACACCTGCATCCAAATCGGATATATTTAATTCGGTTCCCAAGATGGAAGTACTCAATACTTGGGTCCCCAATACGTCAAAAATCAGTATTTTTTTTGGGGCATTTTGAGAAGTAACAATATATACCTTGCCATTGGTTGCCGGATTCGGATAAAGCCTAAATCCACTGATATCCCCATTGGGCTTGGATTCTTGCCCATAAGAAAGTGAAATAAAGAGGAAAGCAATGACTAGGTAGAGTTTCTTCATAAAGGGTTGTTAACAAAAAACATACCACAAATATACTAATTCTTTGTGCCCTTCGTTGTCGAATCCCAGTAATAAGGCATTTATTCGATGAAATGCACAAAGCCCGCCGAAAGCGGGCTTTGATATTGTAATAAGAACCTTAATTAGAAGGTAAATCCAGTCCAAGCAAAAATAGCGCTGTCAACAGTAGGAGTAGTTCCTTCGGTTGCAGTTATTGTTCCATTATTGGCACCCGGCTTCACATCAAGAATATCGATACCACTAGCCGAAACAGTAACTGATGTACTTGCGATGGCATCCCCTTTAGTGTCTGTAAAGTCAACAAAATCACCAGCAATTGAGCCAGCACCTAGCTCTACATAAGCATTGGTAATAGTGGCTCCACTTCCTCTTCTAATTTTGATCATATCCGCCATTTCAATCACGGAATTGTGGATAAGAACTAGGCCATCAATCGTAGGATTCGATTGCCCAGCATCTGCAGGTGAATTTCCATCTAGGTTACCATCTGCTTCAATTCCCCTTGGATCTTCTGTTACGTCGTTATATCCTTCAGCTCTTAAACCATAAAAATTTGTTCCTGTACCTGTGTATCCTTGCGTCCAATCGAACATATCATCCTTAGCATTTATAACCAATGCGTTTTCAACATTTACAGAACCTCCGAACCATTCTATACCGTCATCATCACCATACAGGGCAGCGATATTTTGAACATTGGTGCCAGAACCTACGCCGTAAAAGGTAAAACCGTTGAACTCTTTTTCACCGTTAATCCTAGCGCCGGTATATTCCAAAACCATATACTGGATATCTCCTGAGTTGTCATCTGCAACAGTACCCCCATAGGTATAGGACACAACTTCAGTTGTTGAAGTGCCCCCACCACTTATAGGTGCTTTGCCCATTATCAATAATCCGCCCCAGTCGCCTGATCTTGGATTACCGGAAGCAGAAGTAATCTTAATTGGAGCAGCTGCGGTGCCAACGGCCATAAGTTTGGCGCCTTGCTCAATAGCAACATACACATCAGTACCACCCGCAGTCGCAGAAATGGTTGTGCCAGCCTCAATAGTCAAAGTGAAACCATCTTTAACGGAAAGAGGACCTGTAAGTTTCCAAGCTGAAGCGGCAGCCAAAGTAATGTTTGCACTGACCTCACCTTTTAAATCATTCACATCCAGATCAACATCGTCCTGCGACTCAATTTTTCCATCTTTTGTTGGTCCTGGATCAACTGGACAAGCTTTGCAAGCACCACCGCAATCAACATCGGTTTCATTGCCATTTTTTATGCCATCGGTACATGTAGCTACTGCCACGGGATCAATGACCGGAGTGTCATCACTTGAACATGCTACGACCGCAGAAGCTATCGCCATTACTGCAAATAAATTTCTAATTGTTCTCATCATTTCAATTTATTAAAGGTTAAAATTTATGTTTATTGTTAAAATTTATAGGAAAACCCTAATGAAAGACTAATACCCTTTTTATAACTACTGACATTTACTTTTTCCCCAGAAGTCAGTTTCTGGGTCAATTTAAATTCTGGATCTAAAATGTTTCGAAAGTTCAAGCTAAGCCCGTAGTGTTGACCCAAGCCGAGTTTGGTAATCCAATCCAGCGTTGGGATTCCAGTTTCTAGAATATTTGCTTTTGTAGCTACTCCCAACGCATACACCCTTTCACTGAAATAATTGAAAACTATGGAAGTTCTAAAGTCTGATTTTTCCGATTTACTGGAATAAGTAATATCTGAGTTAATAAGAAGTGGTGATGCGCCTTCCAATTTTGATTCAGTGTCTGTAAATCTTACTGTAATATCGTCAGTATCAACGTCTACCAATTTCTGGTTTGAATTGAGATATGATATATTCAATCCAAAGAATAGATCTTTAGTGCTTATGCTATCTCCTTCAATTGCGAATAACTTTTTCCGTAGTTCAAGTTCCGCTCCAGAGGCACTGGCGTCTCCCGTATTTACATATGAAGATTCGTTGGCAGCAGAATTTACCTGCGTTCGGTTAATGGGGTTTTCTATTTTTTTATAAAATCCCGTTAAGGCAATAATTTCACCAGGGCTAAAGTAATACTCCCATTTTAAATCTAAATTGTAATTGTTTGAAGGAAGCAATTTTGGGTTTCCAAAACTAGAGATGCTCACATCTTCGTAAAGAAAAGGGGCTACTTCCTTAAATTGAGGCAAAGTATAGGTTTTGCTTGCAGCCAATCTTATAATACTGTTATCGTTAAAATTGTATTTGATATTGAAGGTGGGCAGTACGTAGTTTTCTTTGACGGAGGCTGGTGGGGCCTTTGGGTCCCGTTCAGTACTTGCCAAGTTGGTGTCGTAAGTAACCTCTTGATCTAATTTCTCAATTCGCAAACCTAAACCAATAACAAATTTTGAATTGAGACTGTAGGTGAAATCAAGAATCCCTGAATGAATTATTTTGTTTCCGGCATAAAAGAAAGGTACTAAAGCATCTGCGTTCGAACCTCTTCCTGTTATCAATTCAAAAGTTCCATTTTGCAATGATTGTTGATTATATAAACCGTCAGGATTGTCAATATCCACAACGGTAAGGGTTCTAAAATCGTGGTTGAATTGGGTAAAATCAAATTGTCGATCTGTATTCCTATAGTTGTATCCTACTCTAATATTTCTTACTAGTTGATCATCTTCCCATTCTTTATCAAATGAATACGTTAGAATGGCTTTTCCTGCTAAGTCATCCTCAGTCAATTTGGAATAGAATCTAGAGTTTGCGCCTGCCGAACCAGTAATAGGAGAATAGGTGGTTCCATTGAACCGATGAAGAAAAGAACTCCGGTCAGGCTCATTCCCTCTTGTGGTGTTATATGAGACTCCTAAATCAAGAGCTAAATTTTCAGTAATGTTAATATTTGAAAGTAATTGATTTACAAATAATTGATTGTCATTTACCTGTTGCCTTCTTAAAAAGTTTTTAAAGGCATTGGGATCTGTGTCATCGTCATTTGCGGTGGTATTAAATCCTGTATATTCTCCTATGCTTTGGGCATTGTTGTGAATAAAAAGTCCATTGTAAGCCAAAAAGTTTCCAGCGCCGAAGTTGTATTTCAAATTGCCCATGACAATTTGAGAAGCCGTGTAATCATACTTTTGATAATCGTAATCTTGTGATATCCCGCCTTGTGGATTGATAACCGTACTCTTTCCTTCCTTATAAGAATAGTCGCTATCAAAAGAACCTACCATAAATAGGCTAAGCGAATTATTATCTCCAATTAAAAATCGCTTACCCCCCGAAATTGAACCACTATTGTTTGTCTGAAGGTTTTGGCTTGAGGTATTCAAATTGTTGTTGAAACTGTATACATTCAGATAGGATATAGGAACACTTCTATTAATAGGTGTTCCAAACCAATCAGTACCATCCTTTACTAAAAAATCCTGGCTTACAGTTCTAGTGTTGATTCCGGTAGATAGGCTAAAACCTAGTTCTCCGCCACCTGCCAATTCCTTGGATTCAATATCAATATTGGCACCGGCTACATCACCATAAAGAGCGGCACCGAATGCTTTATTGATACCAACGCTATTTATGATGTCCGAACTAAAAAAATCCAGAGCTATATTTTTGTATTCCGGATCTTCAGAAGGCAATGGAAGTCCATTCAAGGTAGTTGAGTTGTATCTATCACCCAATCCCCTGACAAATACGTTTTTCACTCCTTCTTGCTTGCTGACCCCTGTGACTTTCGTCACAGCTCCTTCAGCGTCACTGACCCCTTTTCTAGCCAGTTCCTGGGCACCAATGGAAGTTTTGATCTCAATCGCCTTTTTCTGATCTAGTAAAAGCGCGGTTTCGGAGTCTTTTCGGGCCACGGTTACAACCACGACCTCATCCAACGATACGCCTTCATTGGCGGCCATAGGAATGTTTACCGTAGTTACTTTGCCAGCCTCGACTACCACGTTTGGTATTTCAACCGTTTCATAACCTAAATAGCTGAAAACAACAACATAGCTGCCAGGTTCCAAATCGGCTATTTCATACAACCCATCAAAATCGGAGGTGGCACCTTTAGTAGTGCCTTTTATAAGAACGTTGGCAAATACAAGGGGTTCATCGTTTACTTCTTTATCAGTCAGTTTTCCGACAATACTTCCTGTTTCTTGGGCCTTTAGCTGTGATGTAAGGACAAAAACAGCAATCATTAGGATCAATCTCATTCGAATAGTTTAATATCGCGGCAAAGAACACCAAGTGTTGTAAAGGTCAGGTTACCCACGGGTTAAAAAAGTATTGAATTAGCGTTATTAAATTGTTACGGTATTAAATCAACGTTAAGCAGTTCATTAGTTATTGTATTATCTTTACTTTTGACGGATTTCAATGGTTTCAGCTACTGAAAAAGGGTGCTTTTCAAATTTTTAGGGTGGAGGCCGCACAGATAATTAGCGGACAAAAATAAATTGACACATGAAAAACAGTGAAACAAGAATACTCTTGGTAGACGACGAGTCGGATATTCTGGAAATTGTAAGTTATAATTTAATGGCGGAAGGCTATCAAGTCTTTACCGCTAAGAATGGGGTGGAAGGTGTTGCCAAGGCCATAAAAAAACAACCGCATTTAATAATCTTGGATGTTATGATGCCCGAAATGGATGGTATCGAAGCATGTGAGATTCTTCGTAAAACGCCTGGCCTGGAAAATACGATTATTACCTTCCTTACCGCACGGGGCGAAGATTATTCCCAAGTGGCAGGTTTTGATGCCGGTGCGGACGACTATATTACAAAACCAATTAAGCCAAAAGTGCTGGTCAGCAAGGTGAAGGCATTGCTTCGAAGGTTGAAAGACGAGGATGCCTCCCAAGATGATATTGTAAAAGTGGGAAATATTGTCATCAATAGGGAAGAATATAAAATCATCAACGATGGTGAGGAGATCGTACTCCCAAGAAAGGAGTTTGAACTTCTTGCCCTTCTTACTTCCAAACCCAATAAAGTATTCAAACGGGAAGTGATCTTGGATAAAGTTTGGGGCAATGAAGTAGTGGTTGGTGGGCGAACAATTGATGTCCACATTCGTAAACTTCGCGAAAAAATTGGGGATGATAACTTTAAGACGGTAAAAGGGGTTGGCTATAAGTTTGTACTCTAATGGCCATTCAGCTAAAGAAGTCGTATAAATTTGCCCTTAGGTCCTCTTTGTTGATTTCTTTGCTTTCATGCATTTTTTTAATTGGGTTGCAATGGTTTTTCAATAGTTTTAATTGGCAATTCATTGTAATATTTACAGTTCTCACCTTTATAGGCTCCTTCGGTCTTCTTCAAATCCGTATCGAAAAGTTCATATATCGTAGAATTAAGAAAATTTACGATGATGTGGCCCTTTTGGAATCTTCTCCTCTGTCGACCGGTACCATTTCCACGGACATGCGCACGTTGACCGAGGAAATTGAAAAGTTTGCCTTGGGCAAAAAAACGGAGATCGACACCCTAAAGATTCAAGAGCAGTATAGAAGGGATTTCCTGGGAAATGTTTCCCATGAACTCAAAACCCCGCTTTTTACCGTTCAGGGATATATTGAAACCCTTTTGGATGGTGCTGTCGAAGACAAAAATGTTCGAAAAAAATACTTACAGAGAGCCTCTAAAGGGGTTGATAGGTTGATTTACATCATAAAAGATTTGGATCTGATTACAAAATTGGAGGTGGGTGATTTAAATCTAGACCGTGAAGATTTTGATATCGTTGAACTCATTGTGAGCGTCTTTGAATTGCTTGAGATGAAAGCGGCAAAAAAGAAGATCATACTCACATTTGATACCGATTACAACAATCCCGTCTATGTTCATGCGGATAAGGAAAAAATTCAGCAGGTGCTGGTCAATTTATTGGTGAACTCCATAAAATATGGCCAATCAAACGGTACCACAGAAGTGAGCGTTGAGAATTTAATCAAAAATAAGGTCATAGTCCGTGTTACAGATAACGGGGAAGGCATACCAAAACGCGATATACACCGAATATTTGAACGTTTTTATAGGGTTGACAAAAGCGGAAGTCGCAGTGAGGGCGGGTCAGGTCTAGGACTCGCGATCGTAAAACATTTGGTGGAAGCGCATAACGAGAAAATATTCGTAGAAAGTGAAGTAGGTATAGGCTCTGAATTTTCGTTTACCTTGGAAAAATCAAAACTTCAAACGCCACCTGTGCCGCCCACCTAAATTTAGATTTCGCTAGCTTTGCCACACAAATTGAAAATCAAGTGGGAAGTAAAAATAAATTGAAACGTTTTCAGGACAACGCCACGTTCAAAAATGTCCTTCAGCCCAAGCGAGCCGAAATTGAAACGGGAGCTGTTGTATTGAAAGGGAGCTGGCGGAGGCATTTTGAAAATGAAAGGCCCATTGTCCTTGAGCTGGGATGTGGAAAAGGAGAATATACAATAGGTCTAGCCAAAAATTATCCCGATAAAAATTTTATAGGAATAGACATAAAAGGGGCCCGTCTCTGGCGCGGTGCCAAAACCGCCTTGGAAGAAGGTCTTTCAAATGTCGCATTTTTGAGGACCCAGATCGAAATGATAGATCAACTTTTCGACGCTGATGAGGTCTCGGAAATATGGATAACCTTCCCTGATCCCCAAATCAAATATAAGCGAACCAAGCACCGAATGACCAACCCGGATTTTTTGGATAAGTATCGAAAAATCTTGAAGCAAGATGGGCTCGTGAACTTAAAGACGGATAGTGAATTTATGCATGGCTACACCCTTGGACTTTTACAGGGACTTGGGCTCAAGATTGATTATGCCAATCATGATATCTACAAAAATGAAGGAAGTCCAAAAGAGGTTTTGGGCATACAAACTTTCTATGAAAAACAGTACCTTCAAAGAGGAAAACCGATCACCTACATCCGTTTCCGGATAAATTAGACCATGGAGCATCTTTTAATCCTTTTTTTTGCCACTTTTTCAGCCGCATTTATGGCTACGGCCCCACCGGGACTGTTGAATATGAATGCGGCGAAGACAAGCGTTGAAAAAGGGAAATTGAACGGTATAATTTTCAGTCTGGGGGTATCGAGCATGGTCATCGTTCAGGCATATATAGCAGTTATGATTTCTAAATACCTGCATCGCAATCCTGAGGTGATAGATATCTTGCTAAAGATCGCACTTTTGGTTTTTGCCTTTTTTGCGATTTATTTCTTCATTGCTGCCAGAAAAAATACCATAAAAAAAACCAAGAAAATTCAAGTAAGCAAGCGGAACAGTTTTTTCAAAGGCTTTTTTTTGGCCGCTGTAAATTTACTTACCATACCTTATTATAGCGGTCTTAATGCCATGTGGAACGCTTCGGGGTGGATCAAATTTGAGGCCACTGATGTTGTTATTTTCATTTTGGCGTCGGGACTTGGTACTTTTTCCGTTCTCTATCTGTACGTTTTTTATTTTAACAAACTGGAGACCAAGACCAACAGATTTTCCAAGAACAGCAACTATATCCTCAGTGCTTTGATGTTGGTTTTATTGGTGATTACCATAATCCGTATTTTCTACATCAATGAATCCTGAAAATAAAAACTTCTTTCAAAAGGTATATGAGGTCGCTGCACAAATTCCGTATGGTCGGGTAACTTCGTACGGGGCCATAGCAAAATATTTAGGTGCTGCCCGAAGTGCCCGAATGGTGGGGTGGGCGATGAACGGCGCTGGTCAAATTGAAGGTGTTGCCGCCCATCGCGTAGTGAACAGAACAGGATTGCTAACAGGGAAGCATCATTTTGAAGGCACCAATCTCATGCAGCAATTATTGGAAAGTGAGGGGGTCGAAGTAGTTGATAATCAAATTGTCAACTTCGAGAAGCATTTTTGGGACCCTTGGAAAGAATTGGGCACCGATATACAAAATTGAAGATAAAAGAATCCTATCCATCTATTTTACTTTTCAATCGGAACCTTTTACCTTCTCGACCCTAAGGTGTATCTTTGTTGTTTAGAATGATTTTATATAAAGGATTAAAATGAAGATTGAGAAAAAAGCTGTTTTTGAAGCACTGGAAAATATTACCGTCCCGGGTGAAGGCCAGAATATGGTTGAAAGTGGGGCCGTCAAAAATATTCAAATTTTTGGCGACGAGTTAGAAATTGATATTACGATCAACAACCCCAGTCTTCAGGCCCGTAAAAAGACCGAGGTGGAAATATTGAAGATTATTCATCAAAAAGTGTACGAAAAGGCCAAGATCAAGATAAATATAAAAGTAGATGCCCCAGCGGCCAAACCAAAGGCCAATGAAATAAAAGGCAAACCCATACCGGGTATCCAAAATATAATTGCAGTCGCATCGGGTAAGGGTGGGGTGGGTAAATCTACGGTAACCGCTAATTTGGCGGTAAGCTTGGCTAAAATGGGCTTTAAGGTGGGTCTTTTGGATGCTGATATTTATGGGCCCTCAATGCCCATAATGTTTGATGTGACCCATGAAAAGCCGCTGGCAGTGACCGTAAACGGAAAATCAAAGATGAAACCGGTGGAAAGCTATGGTGTAAAACTGCTCTCTATCGGATTTTTCACCCAACCCAATCAGGCGGTAATTTGGAGGGGACCCATGGCATCGAAAGCGTTGAATCAAATGATTTTTGATGCGCATTGGGGCGAGCTTGATTTTATGTTGATAGATCTTCCACCAGGAACTGGCGATATCCATTTGAGCATTATGCAAGCCTTACCGGTCACAGGGGCCGTTGTGGTAAGTACCCCGCAAGAAGTGGCATTGGCAGATGCCCGTAAGGGTGTAGCCATGTTTCAACAAGATTCCATAAACGTGCCCGTTTTGGGAATTATTGAGAATATGGCTTATTTTACTCCGGCCGAGCTTCCAAACAACAAATACTATATCTTTGGAAAAGAGGGAGCCAAGAATTTAGCTGAGGATTTGGATGTTCCATTTTTGGGAGAGATTCCGTTGGTGCAGAGTATCAGGGAAGCAGGAGATGTTGGAAGACCGGCGGCTATGCAGACGGCAACGCCCATTGAAGCCTCGTTTGAGGAACTCACAAGAAATGTGGTTCAGGAGGTTGTAAATCGAAATCAGGATTTGCCACCTACCGAAGCTATTAAAATAACAACAATGGCCGGATGTTCGGCTGTTAAAAGAAAATAGGATGACATCTGAAGAACTTAAAATAAATATTGAAAAGGCATTGGACGAGATTCGCCCTTTCCTTCAAAGCGACGGAGGTGATATTACCCTGATCTCCATAGATAATGAAAACTCTGTGAAGGTTAAACTAGAGGGAGCTTGTGTCGGGTGCAGTGTGAACCAGATGACCTTAAAAAGTGGTGTGGAAATGACCATCAAGAAGTACGCTCCCCAAATCGAGGAAGTGATCAACATTAGCTAATTCCCTGATAAAAATCATAAAACCAAAGCCGTTTGTATTCTAGATTTGTCAGGCATTTAAACCTGAATATTTAATGATAAAAACCGATATACTGATAATTGGAGCAGGACCTACGGGTCTTTTTGCTGTTTTTGAGGCGGGCCTTCTTCAATTAAAATGTCATTTGATCGATGCATTGCCACAGCCAGGTGGACAGTGCTCTGAAATATATCCAAAAAAGCCTATTTACGATATTCCCGGATTCCCAGAAGTATTGGCGGGTGAGTTGGTAGATAATTTAATGGAACAAATTAAACCGTTTCAGCCTGGTTTCACCTTGGGGGAGCGCGCCGAAACAATACAGCAAAAAGAAGACGGTACCTATGTTGTGACCACTAATAAGGGAACCGCGCATAACGCCCCTATTGTTGCCATTGCCGGCGGACTCGGAAGTTTTGAACCTCGTAAACCCTTGTTGGAAGAAATTGTCAAATATGAAGACAAGGGAATCAATTATTTCATCAAGGACCCAGAAGTATATAGAAATAAGAAGGTCGTTATTGCCGGTGGTGGTGATTCCGCACTGGACTGGTCTATTTTTTTGGCAGATGTGGCATCTGAGGTTACGCTGGTGCACCGCAGAAATGAGTTCCGAGGAGCTTTGGATTCCGTCGAGAAAGTGCAAAAATTAAAAAATCAAGGGAGAATTAAACTTATAACCCCAGGTGAGGTTGTAGGTTTAAAAGGGGAACAAAAATTGGAAGCCGTAATTATTCGGAAAACAACGAATGCTGATGAGGATGTCACACTGGAGGTAGACAATTTTATTCCGTTGTTCGGACTTTCCCCAAAATTGGGACCTATCGGCGATTGGGGTCTTGAGATTGAAAAGAACGCTATCAAGGTCAATACTTTTGATTATCAGACCAACATTCCGGGAATCTATGCCATTGGAGATGTAAATACCTATCCAGGGAAGTTGAAACTGATCCTATGTGGTTTCCATGAGGCCACATTGATGTGTCAAAGTGCCTATCAACGTATTTTTCCCGATAAGAAATATGTAATGAAATATACTACTGTAGGCGGTATCCAAGGTTTTGATGGTAGTGTAAAAGAAGCGCCGAAAGCCGTTATAAAAGCAATTGATTAAATTTTAGGAGTTAGGAGTTAGGTCGTTTGTGAAGTTAAAAGAATGGCTGTAAAAAAATTTGAAGATTTACTAGTTTGGCAGAAATCCCAAGACTTTGCGGTCTGCATATACGAAGAGTTTTCTCCTCTAAAAGATTATTCCTTTAAAGATCAGATTACCCGTGCTTCGGTTTCCATATCGAATAACATTGCTGAGGGTTTCGATCGTCGGACAAATCCTGATTTTATAAGATTTCTGTATATTGCCATAAGTTCAAATAGTGAGGTGAGATCGATGATATATTTGTCCGAAAGACTTGGTTATTTGACCACTGATAAAATAAATGAACTAATTAATATGTCCAATGAAATTTCCAGAATGCTTTACGGACTAATACAATCTATGAATTAATTATAGATTACTAACCCCTATTTCCTAAGCCCTAATTCCTTATTAAATGGATATCAAAATAAAAATCACCGACCGAGAAGGTATACTCCATGAAGTGGATGCCCCGACCGATATGAACATGAACCTAATGGAGCTGGTGCGTTCCTATGAACTCGCGCCAGAGGGGACCATAGGTATTTGTGGGGGAATGGCCATGTGTGCTTCCTGTCAGTGCTATATATTATCAGACCACATCCTTCCTGAGAAATCGGATGATGAAGATGCCATGTTGGCCGAGGCTTTCCATGTTGAGGACAACAGTCGCCTGGGTTGCCAAATACGCCTGACGGAGGATTTAGACGGACTTGAAGTTGAATTGGCACCCGAGAGTTAGATAGCAAAAGAAAGAAGACGGGTCAGGTCTTTTATCTTCAATCGCAGCGGTCTTATGCCACAGTTCTTTTAAATCCTTGCCTGGTATGTAAACAAGTCGTAATATCTCCCATTTTTGGTAATGAGTTCATCATGGGTTCCTTGTTCCGCAATACGCCCGTTTTCAATCACCAAAATTTCATTGGCCTTTCGAATCGTACTCAATCTGTGGGCAATTACGAAGGTAGTCCTCCCTTCGGTCAGTGCGGCCAAACTTTTTTGTATCAGAGCCTCGCTTTCCGTATCCAAGTTTGAGGTTGCCTCGTCCAATATTAGAATTTTAGGATTCGCCAAAACTGCCCTTGCAATTGCAATGCGTTGGCGCTGTCCCCCTGAAAGCTTTACGCCCCGTTCCCCGATGAGCGTATCAAGACCTTCTTCGAAGCGATCCGTAAATTCATTGACATAGGCTGCTTTTACGGCCGCCTGAAGCTCTTCCTCCGTGGCATTTGGGCGTGGGAACAGAATGTTGTTCCGAATGGTGCCTTCGAACAAAAATTCATCCTGCAAGACCACTCCCAGATTTTTGCGGTAACTGTCCAGGTTCACTTTTGAAATATCATGGCCATCAATGGTAATTTTTCCCGATTGCGGATTTAAAAAAGTGGCCGCCAATCCGGCAATGGTTGATTTCCCCGAACCCGAACTCCCGACCAAAGCGATCACCTCTCCGGCCCCAGCCTTAAAATTGATGTTATGAAGTACTTCCTTGTCTTCCTCATAGGCAAAGGAGACATCGTCAAAAACAATGTCACCTTTTAGGCTTTCCAATTTTATGGTTCTATGCTCTTCATCCGATTCAGGGGCCATATTCATGAGCTCCTCGGTACGGTTCAATCCCGCCAAGGCCTCTGTTAATTGACTGCCGATATTGCTCATTTGAACAATAGGGGCGATCATTTGCGCCAATAAAATGGTGAACATTAGAAAATCACCCGTGGTGAGCGTTCCTTGAATAATTTTATAGCCCCCAAATCCCATAACCCCTGTTGTGGCAACACCGATCAAAAAGGTGGCGGAGCTGGTCATAAAAGCAGTGGTGTTCAAGCTCTTTTTCACATTTCTAAAAAGTTCCTCGACCCCACTTTCAAATATTTTGTGTTCTTGCATTTCGGCGTTAAAGCCTTTAATGACTCGAATGCCCCCTAGCGTTTCGGTAAGTCGGCCTGTTACTTCCGCATTGATTTTTCCTCGGTTTCGAAAAATAGGACGAATTATCTTAAATGCCTTCATTGCAATAAATCCGAAAATGGCCAAGGGGAGAAATGTGAATAGGGTCATTTTGGGGCTTATTTTCAGCAATAGGACCAACGAAACAACCGCTGTAATGGTTCCTCCGACCAATTGAACCAATCCCGTACCTATAAGGTTTCGAATACCTTCAACATCGGTCATGATCCTGGAAACCAGAGCGCCCGACTTTACGTTGTCGAAGAAACGAATGGGTAAGGAAAGTACTTTTTTTTGTACTTGGGCCCTAAGTTCCGAAATCATATATTGGGCTTGTACGCTCAATATGTAGGTAAGTAAGAAGGAGGTGACGGATTGTATCAAAATCGCCACGATGACCACAACAACCAATATTTTTAAGGTAGGGACATCTTTATTTGGGAGAATGGTATCGAATAAATATTTAGAGGCATAGGCAGGCACAAAACTCGCGGCCTTGCTAATAAAAATCAAGATCAGGCCAACAAGGACCATATTGCGCCTTGGCCAAATAATCGTCTTGAAAGCGGTAAGAATACTAACTTTTTTATCGGACATTTTAAGATTTTAAAGAGATGCGAAGTTACTCTAAAAACGTGTATTGATTGAAACACAAATGGGTAAAGACATTTTTATTCAAAAATTAGCATTTCAATGGCAAGTCCAGTAATTTAACACCTGAATACTAATCCAACCATAATGAATTCCCTAAAATTTAGAACAACCCAGTGGTCTTTATTTTTGCTTTTCGGGGTTCTGTTTTCCTGTAAAACAGAACCCGAACCATCAACGGACCTGGAGCGGTTGAAGGCACAGGCAGATAGCATCACAATCATACGAGATGATTTTGGGGTACCCCATATTTATGGGAAAACCGATGCAGATGCCGTTTTTGGGTTGTTGTATGCGCAATGTGAGGATGATTTCAATAGGGTAGAGCAAAACTATATATGGGCAACCGGAAGGTTGGCCGAGATTGAAGGAGAAGATGCGATTTACAGCGATTTAAGGGCGAAACTTTTTATGACCGAAGATGAAGCCAAGGAGCAATATGAGAAAAGTCCCGATTGGTTAAAAAAGCTTTGCGATGCCTTTGCAGATGGAATCAATTATTATTTGCAGACCCATCCCAAGATAAAACCCAAATTGCTCACGCACTTTGAACCTTGGATGCCCATGTACTTTAGCGAGGGCTCCATAGGCGGGGATATTGAAAGAATATCGACCCAAAAAATAAAAACCTTTTATGAAAGCGGCATGGAAATCCCCAAAGCGGAGGAGCTGAAGATAAAAAAGGCAGCCGAAATGGCAGAGCCGCAAGGTTCAAACGGAATCGCAATTTCCGGAAAGTTGACCCGATCGGGAAATGCCATGTTGCTCATTAACCCGCATACCTCATTCTATTTTCGCGGCGAAGTACACGTGGTCAGTGAAGAAGGCCTAAATGCCTATGGTGCGGTAACTTGGGGCCAGTTTTTTGTGTATCAGGGGTTTAATGAAAAAACCGGATGGATGCACACTTCCGGTGATACCGATGTCTTGGATGCGTACAATGAAACCATTTTAAATAGCGACGGCAAACTTATGTATCAATACGGGGAGGAACTACGACCTGTGAAATCTTCGGAAATCGTTTTGAAATATAAGGAGGGAGGTGGTCTAAAAGAGAAAAAATTCGCGATCCACAAAACCCATCATGGGCCAATCACCCATATGGAGAAAGGACAATGGACGGCCACTGCCATGATGTGGGAACCTTCAAAGGCTTTGGAGCAATCCTACATTCGTACCAAACAAACGGGATATGACGGATTTCGAAAGATGATGGACATTCGCACCAATTCGAGCAACAATACGGTGTATGCCGATGCCGAAGGGAATATCGCCTATTTCCATGGCAATTTTGTGCCCAAAAGGGATGTGGGGTTTAATTTTTCGGAATCTGTAAATGGCAGTGACCCTAAAACGGATTGGCAGGGTCTGCACACGGTTGACGAGACCATTTTACTTTTAAACCCACAAAACGGATGGATCCAAAACTGCAACTCCACTCCGTTTACCGCTGCTTTAGAGTTTAGTCCGAAAAAAGTGGACTACCCCAATTATATGTCGGTAGATCAGGAAAATTTTAGGGGCATTCATGCCATTGAACTCTTGACCGATAAAAGCGGTTATACCATTGACGGTCTGATCGCCTTGGCGCACGACCCATATTTGCCCGCTTTCGCAACCTTGATTCCAGGTCTTATTAAAGCCTATGATTCGCATGATGATAAAAATCCAAAACTTCGTGAGGCCATTGACGTTCTTCGGAAATGGGATTTTCGTACCTCAAAGGAATCCGTGGCGATGACCCTGGCACATTATTATGGGACATTGTACGGACAATTGGGGCAAAAGGAGGATGATGTGGACGACATGCAGGCAATGGTGTATTTTGGTTCAAAATCCCCCGATGGAGAAAAACTTCAAATTTTTGAAAAGACTTTGGACCAACTCGTTGCTGATTTCGGAACGTGGAACACCCCTTGGGGAGAAGTGAACAGGTATCAACGCCTGAACGGCGATATACGGCAGGCTTTTGATGATGCGAAGCCAAGTATTCCCATTGGGTTTGCGTCGGGTCGTTGGGGAGCTTTGGCCGCCTATGGGGCGCGCTATGACAACGGCACAAAAAAAATATACGGTACCCGCGGCAATAGTTTTGCCGCTGTGGTGCAGTTTGGTGCGAAAGTAAAGGCAAAAAGCATCTTGGCAGGTGGTCAAAATGGGGACCCAAACTCACCGCACTTTGATGACCAGATCCAGCGGTATGCCGATGAGCAATGGAAAGACGTTGCCTTTTATAAGGAAGATGTATTAAAAAGGGCGGAGAAGACCTATCATCCTGGGGAATAAGCGCATTTTTACCGTTTGGTTGGTACCAAGAGAAACTACAACTTCTTTTTTAGAATGCATCCTAGGGCATTTTATAACCCTTTTAGGTGCGTTTTAGCCCGGTTTCTTTCTGTTTTTCAAAATCAGAATCGTAACCATATAAATCAAAACGATGGCAAACGGTATAGCTACAAACCTGTAGTCAGGAAGCAGATACCATAGTAGAAGCACCAAAATTGTTCTTGTCAGCGTATGAAAAATCCCGACCCAATGATCAATGATCCATGAAAATGGAAGCCACATGAGCCCGGTCAGGATTCCTACTGTTAAAGGCAAGGACGAATAGTCTATTATGAAAAACGGAATTGCGATCGAATATACCAAAATTGCCTGTCCGACCGTAAAAAAGAACAATGTGTCAAATTCATTCTTAGGCTTCTTTTTGTCCAGAAAATTCTCGCCCGTAAACTTTGAAATAAACATTCCTAAGTACACAATACAGCCAGTTGCAATGAACAATACCCAAACTGTTGCTTGAATTGGCAATGTAAGCCCAGCTATGCCAACTATGGACCAAGCTATTAAACCAGCTAAAGGGGTTGCGATGAATTTTCCATTTGCAAACTCAATTCTTTGCTCTTCAAGTGTTCTTTTGGTTTGTTCCATTTGCTAGTACGGTCGTTATTATTATAGGTTGAAAAAGAATGAACAAAATAGCTGACTTCTGTTATTATAGATTTTGACTAAGGATACTTAGATTCCAAATTTAATGTAGAAAAGTGTTGTTTTTGCCTCAGTTTTTGTTGTAAGTAGTATTTATCCAAATAATCTATACACCGATGGATCTTTACCAATTTTATTCATTTTATCAGCTAGTAGTTCAGTTAATTTTTCACGGTAAGGGTGCTCTTCTTTAAAACAATCATTCCCTGAAGAATCATAAACTATTAAACAAGCAAAATAGTCGGATGTCGTTTCAGTTCCGTCAGCTATGATGGTAAAGCTTTCATCAATTCCGTCTATGAGTTTAACGTTGTTCCAAATAATTCTATGAATATTTTGTTGATGTCTTCCGTCAATTTTTTCGGTTCGATTTACCATAGTTCTGATACATCAATTTCATCCCGTCCAAAGCAGATTGGATTTTGTAAAACCGAAGTTCATTGAAATAAATCGTATCGTTCTCAAATATGAAAGGTGTATTTACAATTTCAAATTCCGGTTTATCACCTTGATTCGTAACATTTTTGGAAGATGAACAACCTAAAATTATGATTGCTAATAAAGTGCAAATGTGTTTTTTCATAATTACTTACAATGCGAGCGTTACACGAAATGCGATCCGGTATTTTGTGTTGTTTACCGTATTGTACCGAAGGTACGTAAAATGCAAAAAATACGGGGAGGTTCTTGCCGGATTTACTATTGTATATGACCGTGTTTCGTTCACCTGACGCGTGCATCTGTATGGCCGTTGCCTAGAGGTCCTTTCCATGGTCATAGGCTGGCGATATCCGGGATAGTACTGCGCTGGCCAGGTGGGATGTAGACTATTGGATCGCCGCAGGTGTCACGGGCGGAGCGAGCACATGAATACCCTTAAAAACAACAGAAATGATATGAATAATGCGACATCATCGGTTGGGATATATAAAGTAGGCGATTTCGAAGTACTGAACTTTCGGTTAAGTAAAAGTTTGATACAACCAAAAAGTTTTGATTTTACGACTATTTCGCCTACTTATAAAAAAGGATACATTTTTGCCTAATGGCTTTTTTCCTATTTATCAAGTCAGAAAGGAAGAATACATCCAAACTAATTTTTCTTGTTCCCTGATATAATCACTCATTAATGCACTGCTTCCTTCATCATCAGCATCTGAAGATAAGTTAAGTAATTCTCGCTGAAGCACTATCGTTGTTTGAAAAGAAGCCAATATTTCTTCGACTGCGGTTATTCCGTCACTAACTTGGGCACTTTCTTTTATTTTTGAAGCAGCGCGATAGTCTGTATAATTATGCTTAGGCGTATACCCTAAAGTTAAAATTCGCTCTGCTATATCATCTATTTTTAAGAGTAAGTCATTGTATAACTCTTCAAATTTCACATGTAGTTCAAAGAACTTCTCGCCTTTTATGTTCCAATGATAGCCACGCGTATTTTGATAAAAAATTGAATAGTTTGCCAAAAGTTCGTTTAGTTTCTCGGCTAAATGTTTTGCCTTGTTTTTATCAAGTCCTATTTTGTTCGTATTGTCCATTATTATGTTTTTGTTGTTATTATTTTAGAGCGAATTTCTCAAGTTCGGTATTGAATTTTTCTGCTTCTTCAACAAATAATGCATGACCACTGTTCTCGAACTTAACAATATAGGAGTCCTTAATTCCTTTATTAAGTTCTTCGGCAAATTCATATGGGCATAATTTGTCCTGAGTGCCTTGGAATATGGCGGTAGGAATTTTAATTTTTGAAAGTTTCGGCCGTAGATCAAGGTCTTTTAAGGCACTAATTGATTCGGTTACAGCATATGGGGAAGCTTCTAAATTGATAGTTTCCAACCATTTTTCTACATTTTTGGAAATATTACCCTCTTTGGCAACAAATGCACTGCCAAGCCCAGCGATTAAATCCTCTCTTGCCGTCATTGTTTGTTTAATTAATCCTTTCGCATCAACTTCTGAAAGCCCGTATGGTGATCCTTCTCTTTGTTGCCACGACGGTGCCGCAGCACCAAAAAGAGCCAATTTACCCACATGAGCGGCATTATATTTTGTAACATAATGAATCACAACGGCTCCTCCCATTGAGAACCCACCAAGTAACGCATTTTGGATATTTAGTTTTTCCAAAACCACTTTAATGTCATCAGAGAAAACATCAAAGTCATAACGCCCATAAGGCCTGTCCGATTTTCCAAAACCTCTCAATGTAATACCAATAACCCTAAAGCCTTTACGGCTTAAATATTGGTACTGATACTCGTACATGGCGTCGCTCAATGGCCAACCATGAATTAAAACCATGGGTTGTCCTTCGCCAAGATCGGTTACATGCAGTTTTACGCCTTTTTCCACTTCAATATATTCTGCCCTTCCTGCCGAAGCTGCGATTCTTTTGCTTTGTGCTATAATGCTGTTAGTGAAAAGTGAAACTAACATGGTGATTGCTAAAATTGATTTTTTCATGTTGTTATTGTTTTAAATGTTATTCCTAATTTGATAAGGCAAAGTTGAAGCGAAAAGTGTAAGTTATTAATGGACACTTTTCGCTTGACATGGCCCTTTTTTCTTTTTAAGCGTTAATGAATTCAAGGATGTCTTTATTGATGGTAGCCGCTTCCGTTGTTGGCATACCATGGGAGAACCCAGGATAGAGGATTAATTTCCCATTTTGTAAAAGTTCATGTGCTTTTACCGCGGTAGTTTGATAGGGTACAATTTGGTCATCCTCACCGTGCAAGACCAGAACTGGAACAGTTACAGTTTTTAAATCCTCAGTAAAGTCCGTTTCTGAAAATACTTCGATACAATCAAATTGCGCTTTAATACCACCCATCATTCCTTGACGCCACCAGTTGTCTTGAACGCCTTTTTTAATATCCACACCTTCACGATTGTAACCGAAGAAAGGAATTGTGATGTCCTGATAAAATTGCGCTCTATTATGCTGTGTATTATAGCGAATATCATCAAACACAGCCAGTGGTACACCGTTAGGATTGTTTTCATCGGCAATCATATAAGGGGTAATGGCACTGATCAGTACCACTTTTGCAACACGACTTTTGCCATGTTGTGCAGCATATCTGATAGCCTCTCCGCCCCCGGTTGAATGTCCTACATGAATCACGTTTTTAAGGTCTAAGAATGCTACTAATTCGGCTACATCGGCAGCATAGGTGTTCATGTCGTTTCCTTTGAATGTCTGAGTGGAGCGTCCATGACCACGTCTGTCATGTGCAATCACCCTAAACCCTTTTTCTAAGAAAAACATCATTTGGGCATCCCAATCGTCTGATGACAATGGCCACCCATGGTGAAAGAAAATGGGTTGTCCTGTTCCTAGGTCTTTGAAATAAATTTCTGTTCCGTCTTTTACTGTAAACTTGTTCATGATTTTTATATTTAAATTGTTAATACTAATTTGATGAAGCAAAGTTGCATCAAAGCGTAAAGGCCAACAATGGACGGATTTCCCTTTGAATTGCACTTTTTTCCCTTTCTTCAAATGAGGGATACTTTCAATAAATCAAACTTGTTTAGGAAGCTTCTTTCAATAAAAAAAGCATAAGAATAGACTCATGCACTTTATGATTTTATTGATAGGTACAATTAGAATTGACTTCTAAATGAAACTGGGGATAAACCTGTGTGTTTGGTAAAAAAGCGAATAAAATAAGCATCGTCTTCATAATTGAGACTGTAAGCTATTTCTTTGACCGTCATTTTAGTATGGGCCAAAAGCCGTTTGCTTTCAAGAATAATGCGGTCTTTAATAATATTGTTTGGGGTGCTTTTGCTTAATAGTCCTATTTTCTTACTTAGGTTTTTTGGCGTTACAAATAATAATTCGGCATAATTGGCAACTGTGTGGTGCGTTTTATAATGTTGCTCTACTAATTGACTGAATTTCCTCAAAAATTGGACATCAGATTCTTGACTGGTATCTGATAAATGATGCTGCTTTTTCCAAATCCGTATTGATTTTAGAATAAGAAACTTTAATAGGGTCCGAAGCATTTCTTCTGTATTGGAATCTTCATCTTCCATTTCGGTTTGAATTTCCCGGATTATTTTTTGAACATCCTTGGATTGATCTTCATTAAGGGCTATAAAAGGTATTTCAAAAACGTTGTTATAAAGTATACCATCACAAGCTACTTCTTGGTCATGAATTTGAATGCAGTAAAAATCTCTGTTGAAATGTATTAACTGCCCGTCCACAGTTTCGCATGGCTTTAAAACTACTTTTGGATTGATAAACAACAGTGCATCCGTATCCATCTTGAATTCCTGAAAATCAACTTGGATAATTGCTTTCTTAGGAATAAACAAAATTTTGATATGGTCCTCTATTGAAGAAAGTGATTTTTCTGCAAGTGCCAGTTTGCTGAATTCTAAATTGCCGAATTGTTTGTATGAAAATTCTTTTAGCATGTTTCAACTTTTGTTAGAATTCATTTTCTCTATTGAATCAAATATACTTTTAAAGTACTAATGATGTATTTAATTATAATCGGCACCCTTATAAATCATGTTCCGATTTATGATGGCCTATTTTTATTGGACAATTTTTAAGGATTGAATTAACTCGTTTTTAAATTCATAAGTATAGGTCAGTACAAGCGGACTTCCTGGAAAACTTCCTGAAATGTCGGCCTTCAAAGTTTGTTGCGTTTCTGAATATTCAAGTGGTTTCATTTTCACTTGATAATCTTCATTTGCTTTTTTTATCCAATTTGCTATTTCCCTTTTCCCATTGTGTGTTTTCCCCTCGTCAAAAACTACAGCTGTTTCGGTAAAACAATTGGCATACGCCATACTGTCGAAATTGTCCTGGGCTTTAACTAAATCCGATATTACTTTTGGTAAGTTCATTTTGTTTATTATATAATGATTATTAAAATTAAATGGTCGGGATGGTTCCACCGTCAATCACAAACTCCGTTCCTGTCAAATAATTGGCTCTTGGCGAAACTAAGAATCCGACCAATTCGGCAATTTCTTCGGGTTGCGCAGGTCTTCCAATGGGTATTCCGCCCAATGCGTCCATAACGCTTTGTTTAGCCTGTTCAATTGTGCTATTTGAACTATCTGCAATGCGTTCCATCATTTTTTCTGAAGAAGCCGTCATGATCCAACCTGGTGAAACCGTTAAGATCCGCACTCCTTTTGGAGACACTTCGTTTGACAAACTTTTGCTGTAATTGACAAGGCCGGCTTTTGCGGCTGCATAAGGCAAAGTAGAATAATATAGCGGTAACCTGGCTTGAATAGAGCCAATGTGAATGATAACCCCACTTTTTTGTTCGATCATTTGTGGTAAAAAGCCTCTGTCCAAACGCACGGGTGCCAACAAATTGGTTTGAAGCGTTTCCTCCCAATCGGTATCGCTCAATACTGAATAACCACCACCTTTAGTTTCGGAACCACCCATGTTGTTGACCAAAATATCCAGTCTCCCAAATTGTCGCAATACGTTACTTATTACTTTTTGGGATCCTATAGGGTTGCTTAAATCGGCGGAAATAAAGTGAAGGTTTTCATTTGGTGTTTCTGGGGCATTTCGTGCGGTTACAATCACCGTTGCACCTGCAGAAAATAATCGTTCAGCAATGGCTTTTCCGGCTCCTTTTGTGCCGCCTGTTATCAAGGCTATTTTTCCTGATAACTCATTATCAATATTAAACCGTTCCATTTTAGTTTGCATTTATATCACAAAATTCCATCATATGTTCTATTAGAACAAGTACGGAAAATCGAATTGCATAGGGATAATTTTATCCCCTATTGTACATTTTGGAACATTGAATTATTTTTGAAATATGTACGAAAGAAAAATTCTATTGAACCTTCATTGCGGTCTGGACCTTGTTGGGGAAGTGCTGTATGGTAAATGGAAAATGCGTTTGTTGTGGTTTATTAATGGAGGACATCAACGCCCTAGTGAATTACAGCGTAAAATCCCCGATGCTTCCAGAAGGGTTTTAAATATTCAATTGAAAGAACTGGAAGGCCACGAATTGGTTACAAAAAAAATCTATCCAGTGGTTCCTCCCAAAGTGGAATATTCCCTAACGGAATTTGGAAAAACATTGATTCCCGTGATTTCAGTTTTGGGTGATTGGGGCGATAAAAACGAAGAGCGTTTGCGGTCTTTGATTTTAAAAAATTCGTGAATGTCGGTTACAGAATAAATTCATAGAATCTATTTAACATCTCTCATATTTACGATGTTTTTCAGCTTGCACATAAACCCGCGCTATGTGAAGTCCGCGCATTTTTATGGGAATATAGCAAAATCCTTTTAACCAATGGCAGTGGATATGGACTTCCCTGTAATCGATAGGGTTCGCCAAGGAGGTTTATCTACATTCGTTTGTTACCCCGGTTATAGGCTTGCGCAACGATTACTTTTGTTTTGAATTTACTGTATTATGACACGCAGGAAACACACATTGAAATTCAAGTTAAAGATGGTGCTGGAGGGGCTATTGGAACGTTTTACCATCCAAGAGCTGTGCCGCTCGAATACGCACTGCGCCGGCAATTAACTTACCGCGAGTTGCCACACGTTATTTATTTATAGTTTTGAAAACTAGAATTCACTATTAATTTTTTTATTTGGCATTAGATAAACTTCTTTGTTTTTAAAATCCAAGATAATATGAAATCGTTTTAGCAGGTTACCTCCAAACAAAGCAGGTATATTTGAGTCAACTTTTGTCTTCATTAGATCAGCTGGCATATTATATATTTCAAAGCCACCAATTTCGATTCTTGGAATTAAAACGTAATCAGATTTTGCAACGGTACCATCTGTACCTAAACTAGTGGATTCACCAATAACTTGGTATTCATATAAAGGTTTATTTTCGATTACTGTATTGTAATACACCTTTAAAGTAGAATTGTAACCAGTATCTAACATTGACCAAATTTTTACTTTTTTCTTTCCGTTATACAATATCGTATTTATATATGGGAGACCGTTTATAAATTTCAATTTGGTTTTGCTATATCTCACATAATAATCTGGAAGATTATCTGAAACCAAAAGTTCTTTACTTTCGAAATCAATTTCCACTATTTTATCTCCGAAAAAATTCCAGCCAATTAACCCATCTAATTTTTCACTTTCGGGATACGATATTCCAAGCACATCTTTTCCTGTGTAAACTTGCTTTCCTATTGTGACAAGATTATTAAAACTTTTACTTTCTTTTGAACCCCCATTACCACCTCCATTGAAAACTAAGGTGTCAAATTTAATATTGACATTTTTTGCCTCCATTTTTGTTTTATTGATAACAGTAATATTGGCTCCTAAATCAAATACTAAATTCAAGGTGTCAGACTGATTAATAAGTCCTTTTATGTATATACGATTATCATCTCCCAGTTTAAACGGAATAACTTCTTGAGCATTTGAAGCAACAGCAGAAAGAAGGAATAGTAATATCAAAGCTTGTTTCATAGAGCATTATTTTAATTTTATAGCAAAGTTAGAGCTGCCTTACTAAACACTATTGTAAAATATTGCACTACTTAATTAAAAAACAACTTTGAAAATCCAATGGGTTGACACCTGTAAATCGTTTAAAATTCTTATAAAAATGTGAAGTGTCATAAAACCCACAATCAATCGCGACATCAAATATGGGTTTTCCATTTTTAAGCTTTTTTTTACTCTTTTCAATTTTTTTTAACAAAACATAATTATTTGGTGTTAAACCTGTTTCCTGCTTAAAAAATCTTATGAATTTATATTTGTTCAACCCAAATTGACTTGCAGTTTTATCCAATGAAAAAGATTCAAAGCTTGTTTCAGCGATAAAAGATTGGAATAATTTACTTGTAGCTAATTTCATAGGTTTAACAGTAGCGTATTTTGTAACAAGTAATTTTAATGCAACAACTAGTCGATTTTCAAAATCGATTTCATTATTTTTAAAATGGACTGACAAAGAATAGAGTTCATTAAAAATAGATTGGTCATAGATAATCTTATCTTCAAAAAACACAGGTTCCCCATTATTAAAATCTTTAATTGCTTCTGGGGAAACATAAAATGTAAAAAATGAGTTTCCTAAATCTTTGTCGCAAGGTGTGGCGTGGACTTCATTTGGATGAACTATTGATAGTACTCCTTTCGGCACTTTTATATCTTTATCATCAAGTCTAATATTAAAAGTGTTTTCTAAAATTAAAGCAATGTTGAAGGTATCGTGTGTATGAAAAGGAAAATCTAACGTATGTGATTTTGCATTTAGCAATTCCAATCCATCAAGTATTGGTAAATGGTGGTATTCACTTATGTTTCTTTTGCTCACCAAATTTTTATTTAAATTATGATCGGTTTTTTTCTAACCAACGCCGCGCCATGTCCAATCGGCGCATTTTTATGGAAATATAGCAAAAATCCTTTCAACCATGGGAAGGGAAGGTTGGCTTTCCTTTGATCCTCGGATAGGGTTCGCCCAAAAGGCTTATATACATCCGTTCGTTGCCGATCAAAGGCTTGTGCAAGGGTTACCGGTGTTGGCAATGGTTATTTTTTGTTTTGATATTTGTAACTGCAACCTTCAATACAAACTGGTCCGCTGGTGGGTGTGAGGATAAAGTAATCCAAGAAAAATTCCAATTTATATGTTATAAAACCATCTTCATTTTCAGACTCTGTGTTAAATCCAATACAGTTGTATTCCAGAAGCAATTTATTTTCTTCTATCGAAAAATTACCTGCAATGCATTCAGTAAATCTATCCGAAGAAAATGTTCCATTTTCAAAAAATTCAATTTCTTCTCCATTTTCAGTATCAACCCAATATTGAGGTCCGCCTGAGCTGATATATGCTTTGGTCTGTTTCCATTTTCCCACTATCAAAGATTTGTTTGCAGTTAATGGTCCATCCATTTTTTTATCACAAGCGATAAAAAAAAACAAAGATGTTATTAAATAGAGATTTGATTTCATTTTGACTTTTTGTTTAAGATGCAATTATTCTTCAAAGGCTGCGTGTAACGGTCAAGAATAAGAGCAGTAGCGCTGTAAAAGTCCGTGCATTTTTATGGAAATATAGCAAAATCCTTTCAACCATGGGAAGGGAATGTGGACTTCTCTTGGTCCCTTGCCATGGTTCGCCACTGAGGCTTATATACATCCGTTTGTAGCCCGATCAAATGCTCGTGCAACGGTTACTTTTGTTGGCTACAGTTTTTAAATCTCTTTAAAGGATGCTGCAAATTTTCTCAAATCTGGACGACCATAAAAGACATCCTCTGCTTCATCAGCTTTATACAAATCGGCAGCAATTTTGTTGTATTTATTTCGCATCCATCCATATTTGGCTTTAATACCCGGAGCCTTAAATTTTAGTCCGTTAATGATGCTTTGTCTTAACTTTTTATAATATTCCTCAAGCTCTTCATTTCTATAATAATAAGATGCCCGAGAAAAATAATCAAAATACAATTTGTCGTCTAAATCAAATTTTAGGTATGAATCTACTTTGCCGTCAAATTGAACCGCCCGATAGCTTTTAATATTATTGAAAGTATAATTCTCTTTCATTATGTCTAAAACAGATTTGTCGAAAATTACTCTGGGATACATTGCTGCATGGCTCTCGGTCAAATAAGCATCTACCATTCCTGGTCCGAAAACGAAATCTTTTGTATGATAGATATTTCCATAGGCTATTGCTCCACGGCAAAAAATCTGTCGGTAAGCAAGAGCCGCAATTAATTTGTGGATATTAGTCAGGAAAAATTGCATCTCTTTTATATCATCTTCTTTAAAAGAAACTACAATAGAATCAGAAAACTGAGTTACTATTTTAGAAGTCTCTTTAGGCATTCTGGATACAATTTTTTTCATCTCTTTGAGAGCTTCGAGAAGATTTTTAATCTTTTCAGTTTGTCCTTTCTCTTTTTCAGTATCCTCAATAATTTTTTGAAAACCTAATATGTCCAGGAAAAGCACATATCTTTTTTCGTACATAATTTATTTTAAATTATAGCCAACGGCGCGCTATGTGAAGTCCGCGCATTTTTATGGAAATATAGCAAAATCCTTTCAACCATGGGAATGGAAGGTTGGCTTTCCTTTGATTCCTGAAAAGGTTCGCCCAAAAGGCTTATATACATGCGTTTGTGGCCCGATCAAAGGCTTGCGCAACAGTTACCATTATTAGGGCAAGTTTTTATTTTTCTTTCGGTCAATTATAGTTCCTATCAATCCACCTATAACTCCTGCAACAGGAATTATTGCAAGCATATTTTTAGAATTACTAAAAACAATGCTCAACATAATTCCAATGATAGCTCCTACCATTGCCATAATAATCGTTCTTTTCTTTCCTGTTTTCATAATATTCTTTCTAGTACAGCACCTAGATTACTTAGTGCATGTAAAATTATTGCTAATACAACTGATTTTGAAAAATGTCTCGCAAGTCCATAAAATAAACCATCAATAAAAATAATTCCTAAAGTCAATAATTCAGAGTACTGAATATGAATTGCTGAAAACAGGATTGCAGGAATTATTATAGCTCCGATAGTTTTTAACTTACTGTTTTTAATACGCCAAAATAATAGTCCTCTAAACATTAACTCTTCCGAAATGGGAGCTAGAATGACTATACCAATACCACGTATTAACATTTGAGGTGTTGTATATTTTTCTTTCCAAGATTCTGTAATGCTGTCTCCTAGCTGACGGTATATTAGGTCTTCTATGGCAATTAATAATAAAAATAGTCCTATCCAAAAGACTATACTTTTCCAATTAGGTATAACTATGCCTAAATCGCTTTGGTATGAAAGCTTTTTCTTCTTAGCTACAAAAGCTAACAACCCGATTGATAGGATTGTCATAGTAATATTTAATGTCGTTACGTCCATATTTTAATTTGCCCCAACGTAGGGATATGCGCACCCATACGGACATACCCACTTTGCTAGTACTACTAAATTACTGTTTTTTAAAAAATGAAGATGTGTGAAAAAACGGGCAAAGAGCATTCAACAAGAAATGGATAAAACGGCTCCTTTAATTTTTCTTTTCACTTTCAATTTCTGAAATACCCAACACTTAAAAAATCAACTAGCTTGGTTACTTCGGTATCTGCTGACTGAGGCAATGCAAGGTGCCAAAACCCCAAATAAGATCTATACAGTTGATCCCAATAACCTGTCTATTAGGGAAGCACTCCGCCAAAATCTGCAAAGCATTTCTATCTTGTTCGTCGTTAAAAGTGGGAACTAAAACCTTTTTGTTTAGAATAAGGAAATTGGCATAACTGGCTGGTAATGGGAGTCCGTCAAAAATGATTTTTCCCGGCATGGGCAGCTCAATGATCTTTAGAGGTTTCCCATTTTCCAAAGTGGCCTTTTTCAGCCTTTTGAGGTTTTCTTGCAGGGGTGCATGGTTTTTGTCCTTGGGGTCGTTTTCTATTACGGTCACCACGGTATCCTCATTTACAAAGCGGCATAGGTCGTCGATATGTCCGTGCGTATCATCGCCCACAATGCCATCGCCCAGCCAAATGGTATTCGTGACCCCAAAATATTCCTTGAAGATGACCTCATAATCCGTTTTTGAAAATCCGGCATTGCGCACTTGAATTTTGGTGTGCAGCAAACATTCCTCGGAGGTGATCAGGGTGCCTTTGCCATTGACCTCAAGTGCCCCGCCTTCCAAAACTACTTTTTTGCCCTTATACGTAACTTGCGTAACGGGCATGGCCAAATGCGCGGCTACCTTGGCCGGCACGAGCTTGTCCAATTGCCAATTTTTGTATTTGGCCCACCCGTTGAAATTGAAATTAAGCGCTTCCCGTTTGGTTCCTTGCTTCACGATGATGGGACCTGAATCGCGCATCCAACTGCGGTTGGTCTTTTGGATGATAAAATCAATGCTCGCCATTTTTACGGTCGCGGTTTCCAGCATACCGGAAACTTTTGATTTCAGAACTTTGTCCGCAACGATCAAAAAGACTTTTTGATCCTCGGCCACCTTTTTGATGAACTCCACAAAGGCCCATTGAATGGCACCATATTTACCGGGCCAATCATTGCCATTTGCAGGAAAACAAAGCAATACACCTTCTTGGGGTTCCCATTCGGCAGGAAATCTTCTTGAAGCCATATTATTCCAAGGCTCTTTTGGTGATATCATGGAAAGCGTCTATTCTTCGATCTCGAAAGAAAGGCCAATTTTGGCGCACGTTCTCTTGATGTGTCAAATCTACTTCGGCAATCAAGATCTCTTCCTTGTCATCGGATGCCAAGGCGAGCATTTCGCCTTGCGGACCACAAATGAAGGATTTTCCCCAGAATTCGATTCCATCCGTATTCGGAAGGTATTTTTCCAGGCCTATTCTATTGGCGGCTGCTACATAAACGCCATTGGCAACCGCATGGCCTTTCATTACGTTCATCCAAGCGCCGTATTGGTTTTCGCCATATTTTTCTTTTTCGGAGGGATGCCATCCAATCGCCGTAGGATAGAATAGAATTTCGGCACCTTGCATGGCCGTAAGTCGCGCCGCTTCCGGGTACCATTGGTCCCAACAGATCAGCGTACCTATTTTTCCCTTTTGGGTCTGAATGGTCTTAAAGCCCAGATCCCCCGGGGTAAAATAGAATTTTTCATAAAAGTGCGGATCGTCCGGAATATGCATCTTTCGGTACAATCCCGCTTGTGAACCATCGGAATCGATGATATAGGCACTGTTATGATAGATGCCCGGCATTCGCTTTTCAAAGAAGGGCACTATGATCGAAACATTCAACTCTTTGGCCAATGCACTAAAAGCCGTGAAAGAGATGTCCCCCAAGGGTTCGGCCAATGAAAAATTTTCGACGTCCTCGCTTTGGCAGAAATAGTGACTGCTGTACAGCTCTGGCAGGCAGATGACCGCTGCGCCAAGATGTGCCGCTTTCTTTATCCAGTCAAGGCATTTCTTGCGATTCTCTTCTGCCTTGTTGTTCAGATTGAGTTGCAGAACGGCAACTTTGTAGGCTTTTTTTCCCATATCGAAAAGGACTTTTTAATGCCCCCAAATATATCGAATTATAATTTTAGGGGTTGGAAAAAATGAACCTCCAATTTCTATTGGTATTGGCTGTATAATGTCGAGGTAATAGGAGTTTTGCCAAAGAAGTTAATCCTCCTTGGTAATGATCAAGGTAGCCTTTGATCCGGCGGAAAGCAACCATTTGTTGGAATATATCAATTGGCCTTGGTCATCGTATACATCAACTTGGGCAGTGTTGGGACTTGAGGAACCCTCGTTCAAAGCCTCAAAATCCAACCGGTTGAAACCTTTTTCGAGATCTAGGTTTATACCTTTAAAAGCACCTGTCAGCAGCACATTGGCGTCAATGATTTTGTCGTTCAGATAAATTTTGACCCTGTCACCATCCACATATTCGTGATCGCGGCAAACAATTCCTACAAATTTGCCGTTGTTTTTGATATCGCCCATATACATATCGCCAAACCGTTGGGAGGTACCGCCCTCTTTTTCATAGTTCCCGACCTTCGGGTCTATTTTCATTCCGTAACCTGCTTGTACCAATTCCCGGTTCCGGGAGCATTTTTACAGGGGTTTTTGTAAGGGAATCCTTGATGCTGATTTCGGGTTTGTTATCAATGACCGAGGGTATTTTTAACGCCGTACCTTGATCTGTGTTTCCTGCAGGGTCCAATTTATTGGCCGCATCTATTTTTAAAGGTTGCTGTACGGGAATATCGGATTGGCCAAATCCCTTGACCATCAACAATATGGATAGAACGAGTAGTGCGAAGTATTTCTTGTTCATTTTTAATAAATAAACTACCTCGGGGCAGGCCCGGGAGACATTTTGAAAAAACAGATCTTTACCATTTTGAAACAAGCTTCGGGGCATTAAACCCGCCGGGGTGAATAAACTTCGTTAAAGATAGCAATTACCCTGCCATAGGGTTTTAAAGGGAAGTTAAAATCGATGATCTGATGTAAAAATCAAACTTTTAGGATTGTCTTTTAAATGTTTATGCGCTGATTGCGAGCGGCAACTTTCCACGAATTTATAATTTTCCCTTCTGCCACCACTTGCAGCGAATCATATTTGGCGACCGTTGGGCATATATGCACAGGTATGGCATAGCAAATATCGCCCACATTATAATTTTCCCATTGATCACACTCCAATACCAGATGCTCTTCACTTTGGCCAATTTGCTTTGTCCCCTCCATTCCGAGGAATTGTACCCGTGGAAAGGGCATTTCCGGAGCAATTGACTTATGCCCTAGATCTAGACAAAGGATATTCTTTTTTGGTTTGCTGATGATTCTGGTTAGAAGGACAGCCGCAGGAATAAAATCGGATTCCGAAAATAATTGGCCATAACCTGCATCCCATAACAACGTAGTTCCCGGACTGGCCTCTATTCCCGTTCGATGGGAATGAAAAGGAAAAGTGGTAGAACCACCTGCCACTATTTGTATGTTCCTAATACCCTTAGCTTCAAGATGCTTTTTGAGTTCAACCACAAGTTCAAATGCTTTGGCACATTCTTTTTTTCGTTCCTTGAAATCGGTATTTCTGAGGTGGCCGTCATACGCATGTAATCCCATTGCCTCAATATTTGGGTTGTTGGCCATTGAGACATATAGTGTTAGTGCATCTTTATCCGGAACAATTCCGGTTCTGTTCATGCCCGTATTCAAATCAAGCCAAAGAGACACCTTACTATTTCTGCTATGGGCCGCATTGGAAATGGCATCAAGAATCAATGGGCTATCGATCAAAGCAGAGAATTTAGAATCTGGATAGGTACCCATTAATTTTAAAAAACGTTCAATATTGGCTCCCACCGGTTGCATGGCCAAAAGTATATCTGGTGCCTTACATTGGGCCAAAAGTTCGGCCTCGGCGATTGTTGCGCATTTGTATTTTGAAATACCCGCATCCTTCTGCATCTTTATAATTTCGGCTGTTTTGTGCGTCTTCACGTGAGGTCTCAAATTGGAGGGGCCGTTAGACATACGTACCATAGTCTCTATATTCCGTTGAATCCGATCAGGGTATACCAAAAGTGAAGGCGTAATTACACTTTCTGTATTTGTAACCTTATACCATTCCAGTTGTCCCATTAAGTTCTCTTTAATGAAGTTCAAATAGGGCCTCAACTTCTACGGGAATATTCCCAGGAAGTATCATCCCAACAGCACTACGCACACCGACTCCGTTGTCAGGACCGAAAATTTCTGCCATTAGTTCACTAAAACCGTTTATGACCAGGGGCTGTTGACCAAAATCGGGGGTAGAATTGACCATGCCCAATGTTTTGATGATCCTCTTTATTTGGTCAATACTTCCAAAATGGGTTTCAATGGTTGATAACATGGTGAGGGCTACCTGGCGGGCCCCTGATTTGGCCTGTTCAAGGGTTAAATCGTATCCGGCCCTACCGACCATAAGCGTCCCGTCGGTGTTCATGGGTCCTTGGCCCGATACATAAAGAAATTTATCCACCACTAAAACTGGTTTGTATAATCCCGCCGGTGGTGGTGCAGGAGGTAAAACCAAGCCCAGTTCTTTGATTCTTTCTGAAGGCAAACTGCTCATTTTTTAATTTTTAGGATGATAATGGTCAACGATGCCATAAATATAACATGATTTAGGAATATTCAATTCATGTTACAATGAGTTGGTCATAATTTGATGGACTTGGTTTTTGCCATGCCGAATACCAAATGAAAAAGGCCTTGATAAGAGGCCTTTTAAATAACGTAATGATTATTTTTTTTCAGGGGAAAGATATTTATAAAGCAGTCCCGCAAGAAGCGCACCAATGATGGGTGCCACCCAAAAAAGCCATAATTGATCAATTGCCCAGTCGCCCACAAATAAAGCCTGGCTAGTACTTCGCGCAGGGTTGACCGATGTATTCGTAACGGGGATGCTTATTAGATGAATTAGGGTCAAACAAAGGCCAATGGCCAAACCTGCCAAATATTTAGGGGCTTTGGAATGGGTAGCGCCCAGTATTACAAATAGAAAGATGAAGGTCATTACAATTTCGGTGACCAAGGCCGAGGTCATTCCATAGCCCCCGGGTGAATGCGCGCCATATCCGTTGGCGGCAAAACCACCGATTCCTTCAAATCCAGACTTTCCCGTAACAATAAGATAGAGAATTCCGGCGCCGGCAATACCGCCCAATACCTGCGAAATGATATAAGGTATCAAATCTTTTGCATCGAACCGCCCACCAATCCATAGTCCAATGGATACGGCGGGATTCAGATGGCAACCTGAAATATGGCCAATGGCATAGGCCATGGTCACCACGGTGAGGCCAAAGGCAAGTGCAACGCCTGTAAAACCGATTCCCACCTCAGGAAACCCGGCTGCAATGACGGCACTTCCGCAACCCCCTAGGACCAACCAAAGGGTGCCAATAAATTCTGCTACTAGTTTTTTCATGTTGATTTATTTAGTTAATGATTAAAAGTTAGTGTAGTGCCAATTTAACAAAATATTTAGAAAATTTATTTGAAATCGCCAAAATAATCATGTGTTCGATTTTAATGTATCAATTTTTTCACGGTCTTTTCCTAACTTGTTGAAAATAAATCTATAAGAAATGGAGAAAAGAGAGTTTATAAAGAGACTTGGGCAAGTTGCGATCGCCGCACCCTTTGTTTCAATGGACTTAAATGCTCAAGAAAGCGAGCCTATAAAAACGTATCAATTTGAAAATGAAAGTGATTTTTGGGAGCGTATTCGCGAGGACTACCTCCTTAAGCCAGATTATATAAATTTAGAAAACGGCTATTACAATTTCATTCCCGAACCTACTTTGAACAAGTTTCTTGAACATGTTAAAATGGTCAATTATGAGGCTTCCTATTACATGCGTACCGTTCAATGGGACAATAAAAGAAAAGTTGCCGATAGATTGGCCAATCTGGTAAACTGCAATCCTGAAGAACTTGTCATAACACGTAATGCCACAGAGTCCTTGGATTTGGTTATTGGCGGATTTCCTTGGAAAGAAGGTGACGAGGCCATTTTTGCACAGCAGGATTATGGTGCCATGCAGGAACACTTTAAACTGATGGCCAAAAAATACGGTATGGTCAATAAGGTAATCTCAATTCCGAACCACCCAAAGACCGATGAAGAAATAGTGTCCCTTTATGAGGCGGAGATTACCCCAAATACCAAATTGATTATGGTCTGCCATATGGTAAATATCACGGGACATATCCTCCCCATTCAAAAAATTTGTGATATGGCACATAAACATGGGGTCGAGGTACTTGTAGATGGTGCCCATTGTGTTGGCCATATTGATGTGAATATCAAAGAGCTTAACTGTGATTATTACGGGTCAAGTCTTCACAAGTGGTTGAGCACACCTTTGGGTGCCGGACTTTTATTCGTAAAAAAGGACAAAATTTCAAAAACTTGGCCCCTGTTGGCAGAGCATGATAGGGAAACAGATGAGATTAGTAGGCTAAACCACACGGGAACGCATCCGGTACATACTGATCTGGCCATTAACGATGCATTGGATTATTTGGAAATGATAGGTTTGGAGCGTAAAGAAAAAAGACTGCGTTTTATACAAAGATATTGGAGCGATCAATTGCGCGATGTCAAAAACATAGTCCTCAATACGCCCATTGAGGAGCACAAAAGTTGTGGCATAGCCAACGTGGGTCTTAAGAATATGAAACCTGGGGCGCTCGCTAAAACATTGATGGATGAATTTAAAATATTTACTGTTGCTATTGATTACGCCAATGTTCAAGGATGTAGAATTACCCCGAATGTTTATACTACCACAGAAGAATTGGATTATTTTATAGGATCAATGAAAACATTGGCGGCTAGGACTTAATATAGAATTATAAGTTTCTTTGGGTTCTATTGATCATTAAATAAAGGTGAATTACTTGTGCCGATATTCTATTAATTTCTGAGGCCCCTCGAGCAGAACGCGTACTACTCTTAACGTACCGTCCTCAGTGGTTGAGATTTGCCATTTTATAAGGGATATTTTTCCATTTTCGATTTCTATTCCGGTAATAGACCTTGGGTGTACACAACTACCATCGTTGAAAAAAGGAATGTCGCCCGGTTCGGGAAATCGAGGTCGGTGCGTATGTCCTACAATGGTTATCAACAGATTGTTCTGTAAGATCCATTTTTTGATTCTACGCTCAATTTTGATCAGCTCCTTATAATTTTTGGCGGGACTCGTGGGGTCGGCAATGCCCCAAACCTGTAGCGGTTTCCATAAAACCCGAACCAAAAATCTACTCCATCTCCAAAAGGTGTAGTTCCACCAATCCGCTTGGTGGCCATGGGTCAAAAATATTTCTTGATGGGTTTCCGAATGTTTTAAAACCACCCCTTCGTGATAATTGATTCCTTCAAAAAGCTCTTTGTCGGTACCATCTATGGGTTCAAAGTAACTTGAGAGATTTTTTTTAACATATTCGGGATCTTTGTAGACCATATCATGGTTTCCCCAAAGCATATGCAATCGGTTGTTCAAATGAAATAATCGTATGAGACCAAAAACATCTTTATGGGCCTCAAATATTGATTCAAAATTTATGTTCTCCCATAGTTCGTCCCCATCACCTATTTCACAATAATCGAAACCCTCATTATAGTAGTGTTTCAGTGCATGAAAATAGATGTTCCTATTATTTGCAAAATCATCTGCGAAACTATTATCGCCCCTGTGGCAGTCACTGAACAATATGAATTTGGAAGAATCATCAAAAGGCACAATTTTGGCATTTTCATAGGCCCTTGTCAAACGGAAGTGAGCGTACATTCAATAATTTTTATAAATATCCAAAAAAGCTAGCTAACTACGATATATATACCCCATTAAAGATTGCCTAATTTTTGTAATTTTACAGGTGCTTCATGGACTAAAATACACACATTAACAAGGGTAGGTTATGGATTTAGATATTGAATCGCCAATAGAACTCCAGATTGGTTTTGGTAAACTGTTGCAGAACTATGAGCAAATCGCCCAAAGTAAGGACGTTTTTTTGGCCAAAAAGGCCGAGCGGATTTTGGCCGCAGCAGTTCCGTTTCCCGAACTGAGGGAAGGCCTTGTCGATGTTTCAATGTTGAAGAAGCACGAAAAGACCATCAAAATACTACTTGAGGATATTTTTCCTGAGGCCTTGACGCACAACGAGATCAAGGTGGCCTCGTTCATTTACAACAATGCGGTTTTTTACTCGACCAAACGCTTTCAGAAGATCATTGGTGAGGCCGGTCCCGATTTTGAGTTGGAAATCGGCAATCTGTCGGCGGATATCAACTATATCATGGCGGCCAATGCGGTTCTGGCGTATCACTATGGTTTTGTGATGGATTATAGAAGGCCGTTATTTTTTCATATACCCGACGCCAAAGGGGTGACCCACCATTACCGCATTTTATACAATGGTGATTTTATGGAGTTAGTTCCGACCGAAAAGGCCAAAGAGCTTACCCAAGATGACTTTGACGAGTTGATGGCCAGCCCTGACGATTTAAAACTTTGGAAGGAGAAAATTCCCCCTAACAGTTTTATATCCCGTGGTTTTGTCATCGCCAACATGTTTGATGTTACCGCAGAATATTCCATATCTGAGATAAAATCGAACCTGATATCCATGAACAAAGAGGGTAAGAAGGATTTTATGGAAAACATGAACGAGGTTTTCCGTTCGTTGTTCAACCTACCTGATATTCGCGCCGGGTTTGTCATTTATAATGCCAAAGAGAACCAATTCGAAAAAGTACACGATGGGAACATGGGCAGTTTTTTGCTGAATGAAATGGAAAGTATGGGATGTAAAAAGGCCTTGACCCCGGTTTCCTATCAAAACTTGCTCGAGAAGAACACCTATTTTGCGATTTCAAATGTGGATCGTTATTTGGAGGTTTTTGGTGAACACCCACTTTATAAGGCACTGCAAAAACAGGGCATCAAAAGTGCGATTCTTGCCCCGATCGGTGAAGTCGGTGAAATTTTGGGCGTTCTTGAACTGGTTTCGAAAAATGCGAACGAACTGAACAGCATCAATGCCGGGAAACTTGAAGATGTTATGCCCTTTATCGTTGCGGCCGTGAAGCGCAAGAATGCGGAACACGCCAACCTGATAGATGCCGTTATACAAAATGAGTGTACCTCTGTGCACCCTTCGGTATATTGGCGGTTTCAAGAAGAAGCCGAACGTTTTATTGCTGGGGGTTATGAAGGCAAACACGCCTCCTTTAGCGAGATTGTTTTTAAGGATGTATACCCGCTCTATGGCCAGGTCGATATCAAAGATTCATCCCAGGCGCGCAATCTTTCCATTCAGCGCGATCTGATGATTCAATTATCGGAAGCGAACAAAGTACTTGGTGAGGCCTTGCAACGTAAAAAATTGCCCATTTACGAAGAAATGATGTTCAGGGTCAACAACCATTTGGACGCTGTCAAAGAGACGTTGCACACAAATGGGGAACAGGCCATTTTCAATTTCTTTGCGGATGATATACACCCTGTATTCGAGCATTTGAGGAAATCTGACAAAAATTTTGAGAGTATAGTCCTCGATTATGAATCTGGTATTGATTCGGATACCAAATCGTATTATGACCACCGCAGAAATTACGATGAAAGCGTAATGGGCATTAACAAAGAAATGGTGAAGGTCATTGACAAAAGACAAGAGGACGCACAAAGCATGTATCCCCATTATTTTGAACGTTACAAGACCGATGGGATCGAACACAATATCTACATCGGGGATACGATCACAGGGAAACGCGAGTTTGACCTTATTTACCTTAATAATCTGAGATTATGGCAGTTACAGGTCATGTGCGAGATGGAAAACACCCACTATAAATTGAAGGGACGATTACCAGTTCCTTTGGATGTCACGTCATTGATTTTGGTGTACAATACCTCATTGTCGATCCGTTTTCGAATGGACGAGAAGCGTTTTGATGTGGACGGCACCTACAATGCACGCTATGAGGTTATCAAGAAACGCATTGATAAATCGTTGATAAGGGGCTCCAGGGAACGACTCACCAAACCGGGAAAAATGGTCGTAGTGTATTCACAAAAAAAGGATGAGCTAGAATACTTGCGCTATATCAAATTCCTCAAATCAAAAGGATACTTTACGGGAGATATAGAAATTGTTGAACTTGAAGGCCTGCAAGGCGTTTCAGGTCTTAAGGCCATACGTGCGGGTATTCTTTATCACACAAATAAGGACAAACCCGAGAAAACCTACACGTACGAGGATCTTATGGAAGAGTTGAAGGCCTAAAACCTAAAACAATGAGGTCACTTCAACAATTCGGCTGGGTCCAAAAAATCGAAATGCAACTCCAAACGCGATAACGGAAAGGACGACCCCTATCATGAAAACAGTATAGGTCAACCTAAGAATTTTGTATTTTCTGTTCAAAACAAGACCTAGAAAATATAGATCTTTTGTCAATGACGAATAAATGTATTCTTTGTCCTTTACCAATTCCTGAATGGCCCATTCATAATCTGAAAGGCTCATTTTATGGAAATTTCCAAAAAAGAGCAGATTAACCTTTTTATTACTTACATCTTCCTTGGTGAACTCCCCACTTGTAACATTGGGGCGAGTGGCCAGAACCGCCAAGACCATGGAAGTGACACTAAAACAAATCAATATGATCGTTGGGTAAATCAAATAGGAATTTGACGGATTATCTAATTTCGTAATCAAATTTGATAGTACAAGCGAAATGATAATCGCATTCACCGAAAGCAGGATATTGGCCTTGGTATCAGCTATATTGCTTAAGGTCAAATGGTTTTTTGAAGTCACCCTGAATAACGTCTGTATGCCGCGATCCGGACCCTCATTTTTGTATTTTGCCTTTAGTTGTTCTTTTTTGGCGATTTCCTTTTCGGTGTTTTTGTCCTTTAGCAGCTTTTTTAAATTTCTATTTTTTTCTTCTTGCCAGTTATTTTTGGCGTAATCGGTATAAAAAGAATGCTCTTTTTCAAATACTTCTATATTAATGTCCCTCCATTCTTTTCCTGAATATTCCGCCAATCCCAAAAGTGCCAGTTCCTCACGAAGGTATTCGGCAGTTTCTCTATAACTTTTTTGACCAAAATGGGAACTATCGGCATCGCGTATAATCATTTCCGAAGGCGATTGCGGAATGTGTAATCGTTTGGTTGCCCGTATAAGTTCTTCGATTTTTTTGATTTCATCGGGGTCATGGCCGTTGGTCCTGAGAAACTCGCTTGCTATGGCGCAACTGGTTTCCTCATGATTTTTGACGCCCTTTGTATAGCCCGTGTCATGAAGCCATGCTGCAAGTATAACACGTTCCCGCTCCTTTTCGTCTAAGCCGCCCTCAAGAAGTAATTCCTTTGCGCTTTTGACGATGCGCTGTGTATGCCGTAAATTATGATATAGGTATTTGGGGTCAAGATCATTGGTCAATAAATCGGTTACGAATTGTTCAGTCTTTTCAATTATTTCCGACATGGGTGAGTTATATTTGAGTTACAAAATACGAAATTTTGACCTCAGGAACATTCTGAATGAAAAAATATTACCGCCTTCTTTGGTTAGTGGCTTTGATGGCAGGTTGTGCAACACAAAGAGCCAAATATGGCGATTTACAGGCAGTTGACATAGAGCCCACCTCGGCCAAAGTCTTACATACATTTTATTTGATCGGTGATGGGGGAAAGTCGCCCGAAGGAAAGTTGAATCCGGCATTGAAACTGTTCAAGGAACGATTGGCCAAGGCGGATACGAACAGTACTACCATTTTTTTGGGGGACAATGTTTACCCGGCCGGGCTGCCCCCAGAAAAGGACGAACAATATAAAGAAGCAATAAATAGCCTGGATGCCCAGTTAAAAACACTGGAAGATTTTAAGGGAAAACCTTTGTTCATTCCCGGGAACCACGATTGGTATTCCGAAGGTCTTGAGGGCCTGAACCTCCAGCAAGTGTATATTCAAAATAAATTGGACAGCCAAAAGGTGTTCTTTCCCGAAAATGGTTGTCCGATCGAAACGATCGAGGTCAACGACGATATCATGATCATAGTGGTTGATACGGAATGGTACCTTACCAATTGGGACAAGCACCCAAACATGAACGACCGTTGTACGATAAAGGATCGGGAAAAGTTCTTCGAGGAAATCGAAGGGCTGATAAAGAAGAACACCGATAAAACTACGATTCTGGCACTACATCACCCTATGACCACTTATGGGCTTCATGGCGGGCAATTTTCAATGAAGCGAAATCTGTATCCATCCAATAATGGCGTCCCCTTGCCCATAGTAGGTTCTTTGATCAATGTATTGCGCAAGACCACGGGGGCATCCCGAGAAGATCTATCGAATAAACGCTATAATGAACTTAGGAAACGCATCCTGACCTTGGCCCAATATTCTGAAAAAGTAATTATCGTTTCAGGCCATGAACATTCCTTGCAATATATCGTGGAGGAAAATACACCGCAAATAGTAAGCGGCTCAGGGGCTAAGCAAGAGGCGACCAGATTGTTGAACGGAAGCCGGTTTTCAGCAGGAAAAATGGGCTATGCCAAATTGGAAGTTTACAATGACGGCTCTTCAAATGTGTATTTCTACGGAGTGGACGGCACCGAACAGGAAGAAGGCCTTTTTAGCACACAGGTTTTGAGGCCCGATGAAAGAGATACAGGGAAATACTATTCAAAAGACTTTCCGTCCGAAATGAAAGCATCCATATACACAAAGGAAGAAACCGATAAAAGCGGATTTTTTAAATGGATTTGGGGCAATCGCTATCGAGATGTTTATTCCACTGAAGTTTCTGTACCGACCGTAGATCTTGATACGATGTTCGGTGGCCTGAAAGTGGTTCGAAAGGGTGGAGGCCATCAATCGAAATCATTGCGACTGGTAAATCCGGATGGGAAGGAATATGTAATGCGGGCACTCAAAAAAAGTGCCGAGATTTATTTGCAGGCCATGGCTTTTAAAGACCAATATGTGGTCGGCGATTTTGAGGACACTTACACCGAAGGTCTTTTGGAAGACTTTTATACGGGCTCACATCCTTATGCGCCTTTTACCATTGGCAAGCTTTCCGATGCTGTCGGTATTTACCATACCAACCCGGCTTTATATTTTGTGCCCAAACAAGATGCCATAAAAAACGTTGACGACGAATTTGGCGATGAACTGTATATGATTGAAGAACGTGCCGACGGTGGCCATAGCGACCAGAAAAGTTTTGGAAACTCGAACATCTTGATCAGTACCGATGACCTTTTGAAAAAACTCCGTAAAGATGAGGACAATGAAGTTGACAAGGCGGCCTATATACGTGCGCGCTTGTTCGATATGATGATCGGGGACTGGGATCGGCATACCGATCAATGGCGTTGGACGGAGTTTGAGAACAAGGAAAACGGAAAGGTGCTGTACAGACCCGTTCCGCGAGATCGTGATCAGGTTTTTTCGATTATGGGCGATGGGTTTTTAATGAACTTGGCCACGAGGATCATTCCAGGTTTGAGCTTAATGGAAGGTTTTAATGAAGAAATACGAAGTGTAAAGGGTTTCAATGGATCACCAAGGACTTTTGCATTGGATATGGTACTGCTTCCTGAAACCGATATCAAGCTCTGGGAACAGGAAGCGGAGTTTATTCAAAAGAATATAACCGAAGCAGTTATCGACAGGGCATTTGAAGAATTTCCAAAGGAAGTAAGGGACGAAAATCTTCCCATAATTAAAAGGAAATTGTTGGCCAGGAAGAGCAACCTACTTCAAACGGCCAGAGAATATTACGGTATCATCAACAAGTTTTCAGTGGTCGTTGGAACGGACAAGGACGATTATTTTACAATAAAGGGCCTTCCTGACGGAAAGACTGAAGTTATCGGAAACCGAATCCAAAAAGGAGAAAAAGGCGAACAGTTTTTTAATAAGACCTACGACCGTAATACGACCAAAGAGATTTGGGTCTATGGGCTTGACGACGACGACCGTTTTGACGTAAATGGAATACGATCGTCAAATAGCAAGATCAGAATCATCGGCGGTCATAACAACGATATTTACAACATTGTCGATAGCAAAAGTGTATATATCTACGATCAAAAGGCCAAGAAAAATACTTTCGAAAATAACAACGGCGCAAGAATTAGACTGGGCAATGACTATGAGACAAATACGTATCAGCCCATAAAATTGAAACGTAGCACCAATCAGTTCATGCCGACGATCGGTTCGAACCCAGATGATGGCCTGCGTATCGGTTTTTCGAATATCTATACGTATAACGGATTTTTGCAAAACCCTTTTACGAGCCAACATATCGTCCATGCCGCCTTTTATTTTGCCACCCAAGGTTTCGATATAGGTTACAAGGGTGAATTTGCACGGGTCATGGGCAAGGCGAACCTTGAACTTGCGGCAAAATTCACAAGTCCTAATTTCAGTATTAACTTTTTCGGTTTCGGAAATGAGACCGAAAATCTGGACGACGAGCTAGATCTTGATTATAACCGGGTAAAAATGGAAACCATACGGTTATCGCCCTCTTTGGTTTGGCGTGGCGAATTTGGATCAAAGTTGAGAACCGGAATTTCGTTTGAAAGCATCGAAGTAGAGGAGACCGAGGGCCGATTTGTCAATACCTTTTATGTTGCCAATGGGCAAGAGAACCGAAAGGATTTCATAGGCGTTGAAGGGGAATATGAATATGCCAATACCGATAATACTGCCTTCCCCACTTTGGGCATGGCGACGTCATTGCTGGCGGGCTATAAAACCTCGACAGATAACGATTCACAAGGTTTCGGGTATATTGTTCCCAGTCTTTCATTCGATTATAAGCTGATACCGAGTGGAAGACTTGTTCTGGCCACTAAATGGAAGGCCCATTTTAATATTGGCGATGGATATGAATTTTACCAAGCTGCCAGCACTGGCGGTATCGATGGTCTTCGCGGGTTCAGGAACCAACGTTTTACCGGAAAGAAATCATACTATCAAAATACCGACATCCGCTATAGTCTGCGAAAGATAAAGACCGGCTTGTTACCCTTGGCAATGGGCCTTTACGGAGGCTTCGATTATGGCAGGGTCTGGTTGGAAGATCAAGATTCAGACCAATGGCATACATCCTATGGAGGCGGATTTTTTCTGAATGCGGCCGATATTGTCTCCGCAAGAATTGCACTTTTTAACAGCGACGATGGATTGCGTTTTTCTTTTGGTCTTGGATTCGGGTTTTAAAAAAGCAATAATGCCATAATTATTAACCCGACGGCTATTGACCGTTATAAAAATATCCGGAAACAAGTGGCAATCAATATTTTGGTCTATTGTCTTTTATCTTTATTCTATCGTCTGCTCAATATCTAATTGGGTAGTTTAAAAGTATATAGATTTCTGCCGCTCTTCCTCTTTTCTTCATCGGAAATTAAAAGTGTGGAGTCATTTTTAAAGCACACAGATTCCAATTGTGTTCGCACTCCGAGGTCAATTGCCATCATTTTTCCACTGGCAAAATCTTCGCCAATAAAATCAGTGATGACGAACAATTTACCATAACTTAAAAGAACAATTTTTTTACCTGTAGAAGATATATCCGCTGAGGTTATTTGGCAGGTTTTCCAATCATCACATGTTTTAATGAGTCCAATAAATTCAGCATCATATGTTCCGGGAGAATCGGGTATTTTATAGATGTGTGCAGTGCCAGTGAAAGGAATGGACCTATTTTTTGTTATGATATATAGATTGGAACCCAGATGGAAAAAGGCCTCCGCATCATAAAACATTTCGCTATCATTCGGTGGATAAGAGGATTGCTCGGGATACCGGAATCTTATTTTTTGAGCATCTATTTTCGCCCCTTTTTCTGTATCTGGATTCGGCAGTTTATAGATTGCGAGGTTGTCCCTTTTGTTGCCATTATTACCAAAATCACCAATATAGAGATTACCTATAGAGTCTAGTGCCAAGTCTTCCCAGTCATGATTTTTGACATTTTTAATCTGGAGCTTTTTTAGGGTATTTCCATCAAAATCTACTTTGTAAAGTTCTTCGGAATTTCCGCTATCTTCAACAACCCAAATGCCCGAGTCATCAAAATAGGCAATTCCCGAGTTTTCATCCAATGCATTGGGAAGTTTAGCAGTATAGGTAAGTTGACCGTAATTTGCGCAGCCTATAAACAAGCCCAGTATAAAAATAGGTATGAAAATTCTGTTTATCAATTTGAACGGACGGCCAAATCGGAATCTTTTACCATTTTGAGGCTGCTCACCACAAAATTTCCTAAATTTCGACCTTGTGTAATCCCAACTTCTATGGCCATTCGGTAATGGATTCCTCCATACATTCTGCTTATTGCAGCTTCTTCGGCAGCTAAATTGAAAGATTTAAAACTTCTTATGGGAAGGCCATAGGGTGTCTCTGTATCATCGTCAAAAGCGAAATTATCTCCAAAAATACTGGTCAATACGGTTGATGCTGCGCCAGAGACCACAGAATGGCCACTTGAATATTCGGGAAAGGGCGGAGTTTGTAAAACCGGCAGCCAATTTTCATCAATATATTGATTTATGAGGGTCTCAGGTCTTATAAGGTTACTTCGATATTTTTCATCCCAACAACTAATAAAGCCATCTGCAATCGCAATGGAAGTTTTGGTATAGGCGTACAAAGTTTTATCAAAATCACTTTTACTGTTCCTAGCGGCAATCTTCGTGATTCCGATCCAATGTGCACCGGGGCTTATTTTTTTTGTAGCAAACATTAAATGACCTTTTGTAACCGAAACATACGGGTTACAGTCCCAAAATTGGGCAATCTTTATCTCTTCAGATGTGTCACCGGATTCTTCTATTTTTTTACCAACATCATATACTTCCTTTAGTTCTTTGTAGAACGCCGATTCTTTTTCCAGTGAAAAAGGATAAGGTGGAGCCGGCTTAAATTGCGCAGCGGAATCCAGTGTAAAAGGCCTTATTTTATTCCAGTGCGGTTCAATCGCATCTATATATGCTGGCGGGGTCGGTTGCCAACGAGTCTTGTCATCCGTGTTGACGGTAAATTTAGGCATTGTTCGGGTTTGGGCGTAATTATCTTTTTTCATCCATTCCCAGATCTCATCGGCTACTTTCAATCCATATTCTTTGGAGGCATTAAATACGGTCGGGTTTTTTTCGTTCCACTTCCCATATAGGCTATCCCTAAAAAGCTCAAGGTCTTTTTCTGAAAAAATAAGCCTTTTGCTAAGCTCCATATGTGCTACCATGGCAGCAAGCTGTGAATTTATTGGCTGGCCGGCTGTTGGATTCGATATACCTTTGAAGTCGGTAAGTTGACCTTCAAGTGTTACATATTCCGGATTATTTTTTGCAATAATTTCGAAGGCCGCAATGTTGGGATAGGCAAAAATACGGCTCGCGACCGGCGGGGAAAATATATCATGGATCATGATCTCAACTACCTTGTCTATGGCAGTATGAAGATCTTCTGTTGAAACTACAATAGTTTCTTCTTTTTTTTCCGTACTACAGCCTAAAAATAATAGTATAACAAGTGGTACCAAACTCTTTTTCATCGAACTTCAATTTATCATGCTCGGATATTTTCCCAGCTTATAAGATACCCTAAACTTAGGGACAAGCAAAATTACAATATTTTCTAAGTTTGTCAATTTTAAAGCCGAAAATAGGGGGATTTCATGGATTAATTAAGTTTTGGTTAAGTTAAATTTTGGAAATTCGGTAAAATTAAATTGAACCGCTCTAGTTGTAGGCCCTTTAAGCCTCAGTGGCTCCCATAAAAATGGAATAATTGTAAATTCCACAAAATAGTATCAAATAAACTGATATATTAGGGGAAATAATCAAACCAATTTATAAATGTTAGGTATTCTCTCATTCGTTGGCTTTACACTTTTAGTGGCCGTTATCTCCTATTTTGCAACCCGAAAAACAGATGAAAATTCGTCCGATGGCTATTTCTTGGGAGGTAGAAGTCTAACGGCAGGTGTTATTGCAGGCTCATTATTATTAACAAACCTCTCCACCGAACAAATTGTTGGGCTAAATGGCAGTGCCTATACCGACGGACTTTCGGTAATGGCGTGGGAAACACTTGCAGCCATTGCGATGGTAGTAACGGCTATTTTCTTGTTACCCAGGTATTTAAAGGGAGGGTTGACAACAATTCCGCAGTTTTTATCCAAGCGATTTGACGTAACTACAAAAACAATTACATCGGCATTATTTCTTACAGGCTACGTAGTAGTGCTTTTACCGGTCATTTTGTACTCTGGATCCGTGGCCATTAGCGGTATGTTCAATGTGCCTGAGCTTCTTGACGTTTCCAATTCCGCTGCGCTGGTCATTTGCATATGGGGAATAGGTATCATAGGATCTATTTATGCCATTTTCGGTGGATTGAAGGCGGTTGCAGTATCGGATAGTATAAATGCCATAGGGCTCATTGTTGGGGGGATTCTTATTCCGATTTTTGGTCTCATGGCAATAGGTGAGGGCAGTATCTTACATGGACTGGATACTTTAATGGCAACAAACCCTGAAAGGTTCGACTCTACGGGGAATCAAGGTCAAGAGGTGCCCTTTAGCACCATTTTTACCGGGATGATGCTGGTACAGTTGTTTTATTGGGGCACCAACCAGCAGATTATTCAAAGAGCCTTGGGAGCTAAAAACTTGGCCGAAGGACAAAAAGGATTGTTATTGGCATCGTTTTTGAAGATTCTGGGGCCATTGATTCTGGTCGTTCCGGGTATGATCGCATATCATTATTTTGAGGGAGGATTGGCCTCAAGTGATCTTGCTTATCCCGAATTGGTTCGTGCCGTATTGCCAAAACCTTTGGTTGGCTTTTTTGCGGCCGTACTATTCGGAGCAATTTTGAGTTCGTTCAATAGTGTGCTTAATAGCTCGGTTACCTTATTCGGTATTGACATTTATAAGCAGCATATCAATAAAGAAGCCTCGGAACGAACGGTTGTAAAGTATGGCAAAATATTCGGGATATGTTTGGCTTTGGCAGCAATGTTCATTGCACCTATGATTGCCAATGCCGGAAGCTTGTTCAACTATCTGCAAAAAATCAATGGAATCTACAGCATACCTATCTTTACGATTATTATCATCGGTTATTTGACCAAAAGAGTACCTGCCATAGCGGCCAAAATTGGCATCGTTTCGGGATCCGTGTTGTACATTATCAGTGAGTTCCTTGTCAGTCCTAACTTAAGGGAAAATGCGGTAGAAGCGGCAAAAGCATCGGGTATTACCGACCCCGCATCTTTAAAATTGGTAGAGGCCGATGCCTATCCCCATTACCTTCATGTTATGGCCATTCTGTTTGTATCCAATATGCTGATCATGTTGATTATTGGAAAAATTTGGCCTAGAGAAGAAGCTTTTGAATTGGAATATACCAAACAAGTATCCATTGAACCCTATAAGTATGTAAAACACGTGGGTTTGGCCGTTTGTTTAATTGTTGTCAGTATATATATTTACTTCGCAAAATAGCATAAAAAAGCCTGTTCAAATCAATTGATTTGAACAGGTTTCAACTTTAACTCCTTAAACTTTTTAAGTATGTTGGAAGGAGTTTTAAATATATTGGTTGATTATATTCTCAAAGAGTTCCTGTTTGCCACTTTGAAGAGTTAATTCACCATTTTCCTTGGCAATATCATATAAATCCTTAAAGTCAAGCTTCCCATTTTCGAAATCTTTCCCTTTTCCTGAGTCAAAAGAACTATATCTCATTTTACGAAGTGAATCGTAAGATGAAGAGGAAATAATCCTATCCGCTGTTATTAAGGCACGGGCAAATGTATCTGCGCCGCCAATATGGGCATGGAAAACATCCTCCATATCGGTTGAGTTTCTTCTGATTTTTGCGTCGAAATTAATTCCACCGCCTTGTAATCCACCTGCTTTTAGGAAAACCAACATGGCCTCGGTCACTTCTGTGATGTTATTGGGAAATTGATCCGTATCCCATCCGTTTTGATAGTCACCGCGATTGGCATCAACGCTTCCCAGCATTCCGTGGGCTGCGGCTACTTCCAATTCGTGTTGCATGGTATGGCTGGCAAGGGTTGCATGGTTTACTTCAATATTCAATTTAAAATCATCTTGCAAACCGTATTGATGCAAGAATCCCACAACTGTGGCACAATCAAAGTCATATTGATGTTTCATGGGTTCCATCGGTTTTGGTTCTATGAAGAAATTACCCTTGAAACCTTGGGCTCGCGCATAATCACGTGCCATCCCCAAGAATCTGCCCATGTGATCTAACTCGCGCTTCATGTCAGTGTTCAAAAGCGACATATAACCTTCACGACCACCCCAGAAGACATAGTTTTCCCCATCAAGCGCCATTGTCGCATCCAACGCCAATTTAATTTGTCCGCCTGCTCGTGCCAGTACATTAAAGTCGGGATTGGTGGATGCCCCATTCATATATCTAGGGTTTGAGAAGCAATTTGCAGTTCCCCAAAGAAGCTTTATGCCAGACTCCTTTTTTTTACCTTTTATATAATCTACGATGGTTGCCAATCTCTTTTCCGATTCATTGAAAGATGCTCCTTCCTGGATCAAATCAAAATCATGGAAACAAAAATAGTCGAAGCCTATTTTGGTGATGAATTCAAAAGCGGCATCCGCTTTTGCCTTTGCTGCCTCAACGGCATCCGAAGGTTGGTCCCATGGAAAATTTTGTGTGCCAGGGCCAAATGGATCGGCTCCTTGTCCACAGAAAGTATGCCAATAGGCAATGGCAAACTTAAAATGCTCGCGCATTGTTTTACCGGCAACCTTCTGGTCCGGATTGTAATATTTAAAAGCCAAAGGATTATCGGAATCCTTGCCTTCAAATTTTATGTCCCCAATTCCTTTAAAGTACTCTTTGTTTCCTATTAGTGCCATAATCTATTAATTACTTTGTATTAAGTTGTTCAATTCCGTTTTCCATTTGCCATAAGCTTTTTCATATTCCTCTTTATTGGCAAGAGGTTTAAAGCCCAACACATAATCATTTTCCATAATGTGTTTTCCAAAAGTAACATAATTACCGTTACGCAGTTCGCAAGCCCTTGCGGCACCAATGGCACCGGTCGTGTTATATATTTCTATCTCCTGGCCTATAAGGGTTGCTATCGTTTCCGAAAATATATCTGAGCGAAACAAATTGTCATTTCCGGCCCTGATCACATTAGGTTTTATACCGTCCGATTTCATGATTTCCATACCATAGACAAATGAGAAGGCGATTCCTTCTAGGGCTGCTCTGCACAAATGCGCTTTTTGATGGTTATTAAGATTGATATTGGAAATCCTTGTCCCTATTTCTAGATTGTTCAACATACGTTCGGCCCCATTTCCGAACGGATGGATCATTACACCATCCGACCCAATGGGAACCGAAGCTGCCAATTGGTTCATTTCACCGTAGGATGATACATTTAAATTATTGAGCAACCATCGGTATTGAATGCCAGAACCATTGATGCAAAGCAATTTACCTATTTTAGGGGCGGTTTCGGAATAATTGACATGTGCAAAATTGTTCACCCGGGAACTCTCCTTTACTGATAGATTGTCGGTTACTGCATACACCACACCGGAAGTGCCACCTGTTGCCGCCACTTCACCCGGTTCAAAAACGTTCAAGGAAAGGGCATTGTTCGGTTGATCTCCCGCTCTATAATAAATTGGGGTACCCTCAGCTAGACCAGATTCGACGGCTCCGTTCTTGCTTACTCTTCCCTGAACACTAAAATTATTGACTACTTCGGGGACAAGGGCAGGATCAAATCCGTAGTAATTTAAAAGCCAATCGGCTATTTCATTTTGCTTGAAATCCCAAAATATACCTTCTGAAAGGCTTGTTATTGTAGTACATATCGTATTGCTTAGTTTGTAGGCGATATAATCACCCGGGAGCATAAATTTATAAATCTTCTTATAAACACCTGGCTCGTTTTCCTTCACCCATTTTAACTTGGAGGCCGTAAAATTCCCGGGAGAATTCAAAAGATGCTCGTCACATTTTTCAGAACCCAAGGATTCAAATGCCCTATTGCCAATCTCAACTGCTCTGCTATCACACCAAATAATGGAATTCCTTAACGAATTACCATCCTTGTCAACAACTACAAGACCGTGCATCTGATATGAAATGCCTATCCCGGTAATGTCTTTTGGGTCAATTTTATTATTTTTTATAAGTTGGTGAGTGGCTTTGCAGACATGTTTCCACCAATCATTGGGATCTTGTTCTGCCCAACCGTTTTTCACAGCGATCATCTCCATTTCTACGGAAGGCTCGCTAACAACGGAAATACTTTTGCCGGAAACCGTTTCAATTAGGGCCGCTTTTATGGATGAACTACCAATATCATAACCAATTGAATACATATATCAAGGTAGGTAAATTAGAAGGGTCAAGATATTGCTTTTAATAAGGTGATACAAGCGTATTTTGTTCAAAATATAACAGGATAAAATCTATTTACCGGCAGTGTCGGGATACTGGCCAAAATTAAAGAGGATCCCTTTGTTACAAATCTAGTGGTTCTCGAATTTGTATGGTATACGCTTTTTCATTGTTGGAAATCCACAAATATTGTCTGTTGCCAATTTTTAAAATTTTTCGGATACTCAGATTTTTGGGAAGCGGGAGCTGTTCGTATTCGTTAAATATACCTTCCTTAAAACTGCTCAAAACCCCTCCTGGATTGGCGTCGCTATCGCCAAGCTCGTTGACATAACCCACATAGTTACCTCCAAATAAAAGTCTTGGATTTCCATTGTCCATATCCAGGTACAAGGCTTCGATACTACTCATTTGAGCCTCTGTGGGTAACGGTGAAGGGGTGAAACCTTTCCCAGAATTATAAAATACCATTGAACGCAGTTCTTCAATTTGTTTGGTTTCCAATATACTGTCCAAGCTTTTATCCGTTAGGTCTTTTAGAGATTTAATTTTGGAAAAATCCCCATAGCTCAGAAATTTCTTTTTAAGATTTGGGAGTTGACGCATAAGGTTGTCTTTTGATGCAAATGGAACTTCTGAACCAAAAAAATCATAATAAATTATGGGATCTAATTGTTCGTTTTTGTCGAAATCATCCAAATAAAGTTTTAATGGATGATCTGTTGTTGCTTTCCATTTTAAATTTAGGCCAGCATTTCCCCCAATGATATCTTGGTAGCCATTTCCGTCAAGATCGGCAACTAATATGGTATTCCACATACCTGATGTATTTGCAAGTCCCAGATTCTTCGTCTCATTGGTAAAAGTAGTATCCCCATTATTCATGAGGACCGTGACAGGCATCCAATCTCCAACTATGATAAGATCTGGTTTGCCGTCATTGTTAAGATCCGCCCATTTACTATCGGTTACCATCCCGAATCGCGTTTTTTGAATCATTTCAAAACTACCTTTTCCTGTATTTTTTAAGATCAAGCTAAAGGGAGAAAGTCCGTAGGCACCTGGAATGGATCGGTTTCCGATAAATAAGTCGGAATATCCATCTCCGTTAAAGTCGGCCGAAGATACACTGCCACCATTAAATTTGGGTAAAATTGATTGAAATCGTTCAAAATTTCCTTTACCATCATTTAAATAAATGCGATCTTCCAAATAGGGATCTCCCTCAACTTTCTCATTGCCACCACTAACTACGTAAATATCAAGATCTCCATCATTTTCTAGGTCAAAAGAAACTGCGTCTATGTCCTCATATTGGTTATCGACGTTAAAAGCCGTGATATCACGTCTATGATATTCACCATTTTTCTCTTTTAAGAAAAGGGCGGGGGCTTCGAGATTACCCCCCCCAATATAAAGATCTTCCAAACCATCTGAATTAAAATCGGCGGCTACCATGGCTGGCCCTTCAATTGACAACCTTTCTGGCATCAATGGCTCCCTTTCGTAGTCCAAATGATTATTTTCAATATGGTTATACGGAAATTCAGTTATGACAAATTTAGTGCCTTCAGCTCTAGAAACATATAAAAAAGACGTTGTATCCTTGGTAACGGTATGATACTGGTTCATAGCCAGTTCTGCAATAAGTTGTGTTTGTGAATCGGGCCATATTATTCTGATAGAATCTATTTTTTTGGCACTCCCCAAACCAAAATGAAGTTTTTTCGAAGAGGAAGATTGAAATCCTCGGGAGGTGATCAATTCTTCATAAAATTCCTTTCCATCTGCATAGACCACGACCTTGGAAGCGGCAGTTACTGGGTAATTTTTGTTTCCTGTTAAATTTATGCCCAACCAATTATGGGTTTTTTCATCAGTACTTCTGTTTTCCAATAAAAAGGACTTTTCATTAATGTTGTTCACAATAAGGTCTAAATCCCCGTCGTTATCAAGATCCGATGATGCCGCCCCATTTGAATAGGAAGGTGCCATCCCTGCCTGATCCGTGAATTCCTGAAATTCAAAATCGCCCTTATTTCTGAATATGACATTTGGTATTTTTAAGGAAGGCATGGTTTCAATCAATTTTTTTTCAATCTCTTTGGACTTTGATTGGTCATATACGCTAAAATCGATGTTGCTTAAAAAATTGATATAATCAAGATCATTAGGTCTTTTATAAATGCCATTGGTAATAAAAAGATCCTTTAGCCCGTCGTTGTCATAGTCATTTAAAAGAACGGACCAGCTCCAATCCGTTGCATAGGTATTGGTCATTAATGCAATATCAGAAAAAGAGGGGCCGTTGTTTATTTGAAACGTATTTCGGGCATACTGTTTTCCAAAACCGAAATTTCCTTTTATAAGGCTAACATTATCGGAATCCTCTCCGCCCGATTTCATGAAAATCTCGGAGTTGAAGGGCATCATATCCAATGTAAAAATATCCGGTCTTCCATCATTGTTCATGTCTGAAATATCGGCCCCCATGGTGAACCTACTGGTATGATTGAAAAAATTGGCTCCTTCTTCCTTAAATGTTTTATTTCCTTGGTTTATATAGAGATAATCATTTTCGTGAAAGTCATTGCCAACATATACGTCAACCCACCCGTCTTTATTAACATCGGCGACCACCAAAGCCAATCCGTAGCCCAATGCACTACTGTAAATTCCCGCCTGCTCCGTAACATCTTCAAATAACAAGGTGCCATTCTCCATTTTATTTTCATAGAGGCGATCACCGGACAGGGAATCGGATTCCATCCGCTTTTGTGCGTTGCCATAACTTCGCGTTGAATGAATGGAATGGTTAAGTAGATACATATCAAGATCACCATCCTTGTCATAATCAAAAAATGATGCTTGTGTGGAAAATCCAGAAAAATTCAATCCCACCAATTCTGATGATTCTGTAAATGTTTCATCGCCGTTATTTAGATAAAGTAGATTATGGGCCCTTAAACTTTTATAGTTACCAACTTTTGAAACATAAATATCAATATAACCGTCATTATTTACATCGTCCATGGTTACTCCTGATGACCATGTAGAATCGATTTTAATTTTGGCAGATGCGGTAATATCCTTGAACTTAAGATTACCAAGATTTAAATAGAGACGGTCAGGTAATTGGTTCGCTGTAAAATATATATCATCAAGGCCGTCATTGTTGATATCACCGGTTGCAACACCACCTCCGTTATAATAATACAAATATTCAATAATGTTCAAATCATCCTTTTCTAAAAGCTTGTTTTCAAATTCAAGTCCGCTGTGTTCCGAAGCAATCGATTTAAAGTAAATGGGGGCACGGTCTACTATTTTTGGATTTTTTTTGCAAGTGATAAATAACAGTGATACAAGTAAGGCAATCAGTGTAAATTTTCCCATTTTTTCGTGACTAATAGTTAAATATCAGTATAGAATCGTTATTTCTTGCAGCTAGTAATTTATGATTGACTATTTTAAGATCACGTAGTTCCCCATCAACAAAAAAACCACTTTCAGCACCACGATATTTAAATTTATTGCTACCTAGATTCTCCAAATATGCACCATAGGAGGCATCATATCTGCCAACTTCAGGTTTTGCACCGTATAAGTTGCCTCCCATTACGATATCAAGATCACCATCTTGATCAAAATCGTTTGTAGCTATGGCATAGATTGGTGTAAATTGGGCTTCTATAGGTAATTTTAGAATCTCGAAATTGAAATTACCCTTGTTAATCAGTATTACGGACGAGAGGATATTGGCTTCCAATTTTAATGACCCGTTCAGGTCTTGCGGGGAAAAAATTTCCGCAATACTGGCATTCTTAAAGCTGGCATAATCAGGAAATTTCTTTTTTAGGTCTTTTAGCTGTTCAATGAGGTTGTGTCTTAAATTATAGGGATATTGTTTGCCATCTTCCGCTATGAAGGCCATTATGGGATCTAAGGATCCATTTTGATCAAAATCCTTTATATATAGGTTAATGGGCTTATCGTTACTTGCCTTGAATATGGAATTTTCACCGTGGTTGCCCAAGACAAAATCAAGGTCGCCATCATTGTCCAAGTCCGATGTGTGCAACACATTCCACCAACCTCTCATTTGAGATAAATTAGAGTCCGGAATAGGAACAAAGGCCCCATTTTTGTTCTCGAACACCTCAATTCCCATAAATTCACCAATAACGATCAGTTCTTTGAAACCATCAGCATTGAGATCCAAAAATTGCGCATCGGTAATCATGCCAATATTTTTTAGTTTTGGGGCTACTTTTTCGGTAATATCATTAAAAATACCTTTGCCATCATTTTGGAGTATAAATCCAGTTCCAGGGGTGCCGTACTGACCGGGAATACTACGTTCTCCCACAAATAAATCTAAATCCCCATCACGGTCTATATCATCGGCTATAACCGTAGAAGTACTATTATTGCTATTTGGAGAGGGCAATTGTTGAGGGGAAAGTTTATAATTTCCTTTCCCATCGTTTAGGTATAGGCGGTCTCTTAAATAACTTGAGAACTTACTTACTTCAACACCTCCGCTACAGATATATAAATCTTGGTCGCCATCGCCATCTGCATCAAAGAATAAACTTCCTGTATCTTCATAATCCTTAATTTTTTCAAAATCCGGAATGTTCTTTTTAACAAAGCTATAACCTCTACCTAGGAATAGTGTAGAGGCACTTCCTTTTGCCCCTCCTATGAAAAAGTCTTCAATCCCGTCATTGTTGACATCGCTCACAGACATTTTAGGCCCTTGGGTACTTAACATGTGTGGCACTAAACGATCTCGGTCAAAATCTACAAATCGGTTTTCGGTATGTTTAAAATCAATTTTTTGGGTACTTGCAGTAAAAATTGGCTTTGGTACATCAATTGGTTCATTAGTTGAAATCACTGCATCTTTTTCCTCTAAAGTCATTATTTGGTCTACCTTTAAATTGGTCAGATAAGTTACCTTTCCCGAAGGCCATGTGACATGCACATTTATTGAATCGTTGGATGCAAGCCCAAAATTTGGCCGAAGATCCATACTAGATTCAAAGCCCCTTACGGGCTGTTGTTCTAAATAATAATTGTTATCAGGAGTCTCGACACGCAGCTTGGCACCAATGGCTTGGGTATTTTCACCTTCTCCTTTTAAGATGAACTTAATGTAGTGGTTGCCCGTTACACTTTCAGAATTATTGCGATATAGGAACATGGGCATGTTTACATTATTGACCACTAAGTCCATATCCCCATCATTATCCAAATCGCCATAGGCCGACCCATTGGAGAAACTGGGTGTATTTAGACCCGAATCCCAGTGATCTTCAAATTTTAAATTACCTAAATTCTTATAGGCCTGATTGGGGATTTTGTTGGACGGAATAATCTCGATGAGCTTGTTGTAGTCTACAGAATTGTTGGTAACGATGGATTTGATGACGGCTTCATTGGAAATATACTGCAAATAATCCTGGTCTGTCAAGTCCTTAAAAATGCCATTGGCAATGAAAAGATCTTTCATGCCATCGTTGTCCATATCAAAGAATAGCGCTCCCCAACTCCAGTCCGATGCTTCTACTCCACTCAAACGTCCTATTTCGCTGAATTTTGAATAACCATCATTTAACTGAAGGGTATTTCTCGTGAATTGATGGTAATAACCGTTTTTTACATTGTACTGATATTTGTTCCAATCTTCAAAGGTGGTCACGCTTTTTAGGCGATCATATTGTGAAGGAAGCATTTCGGTAACAAAGAGGTCATTTTGTCCGTCGTTGTTGATGTCCGCAACATCGGCACCCATTGAGGCGCCACTTATGGATTTTATTTCTTCGGTCAATGATTCTTTAAAAGTGCCATCTTTTTGATTGATATATAAGTAATCGCGCTCAAAAAAGTCATTTGAAACGTAAATGTCCTCCCAAGCATCACCATTTAGGTCGCTCACTGTTACTCCGAGTCCAAAGCCTATGACGCTCCCATAGATACCGGCTTTCTCTGAAACATCCATAAAAGTTCCGTTTTCATTTTTCATCAATTTATCGCCTCCAAGGGAATCCCTCTCTAAACGTTCATTGCGCTGAAGATTAAAACTACCGATAGATCTATATGAATTATTGAGGAGATATACATCTAGATCACCATCCTTGTCATAATCAAAGAAGGAAGCATGGGTAGAGAACCCTTGGTTTGCCAGACCGTATTTTTCGGCCTCTTCCGTAAAGGTTACCACGCCGGTGTCGGCAGCAGGGCCATTGTTTATAAAAAGCTCATTTTGTTTATTGTCTCCCTCAATATCCCCTGAATTGCATACATAAATATCCAAAAGACCATCGGCGTTTACATCTACCATGGTAACCCCGGTAGACCAAGCCTTTCCGCCACCTACTTTGGCTATTTCCGTGATATCCTCAAACTTGAAATTACCTTTGTTCAGATATAATTTGTTAGATGTCAGATTCGCCGTTAGATAAATATCCACTAGGCCATCATTGTTTACATCACCAATGGCAACGCCACCGCCATTATAAAAATTGCGGTATCTGTAAACATTAAATTCTTGATTGTATGTAAGGTCATTCACAAAGTCTATTCCGCTGGCCGTTGAATCTACTAACTCAAAGAGTGCAAGTGGTAATGGGGCAGTTTCTTTTTTTTCTTTTTTGGAACAAGATAAAAAGAGGATACCCAAAACCATTATTTTTAAAAATATTTTGCTTTTCATGATTTAGTTCAGTTATACTTATCAGGATATTTTAAACTGAGGTCTTCAATTTTGACTGCAACATCCTTATCATCCTTGACATAAACCATTATTTGCCGATTTCCATCCACTTTTACAAGTGTACTTTCTTCTATTCTATCAATTTTTAAAGGGATAAATTCATTTCCAGGAAACCATTTCATTAATGTGTCCTTCATTACAGGCAACAATTCCCTGGCTTCATACTTTTTGTTCCAAAGAGACCAGGCTTTATAAGAAAATTCAAAATTCATACCTGTCATTTTATCTTTAGCGTCAAAAACACCGTAAAAAAGCATATTTATCGCCGTTAAATTCTCAGTCCCAAGAACATGTTGCACCGAATTATTGTTGGGTCCTTGAGTCACTAGGCCTTCTTTGTTCAATTCCCAACAGCGATTAAAAAAGTCCTTTTTAGTACTTCCCAGTACCAATCCAAAAACCAAATCATTTTTCAGCTCCCCTTGTCGCGCTTCTTTGTTGACCATTTTCGTATAATCTGATTGACATGAGAAAATAATAAAAATAAAAATAGAGAATATCACCCAAAATGGTATAGTTCTGGTGTATTTCATTGATGTTCATTATTTTGATTCATAAATTATAGTTTGGAAGGATAGACTGTACATGGATATCTATCAATTATTAAATTCGCTGACATCATTAAATTGAATGTCTTCATCATTAACGGCTGTAACCAGCAATAATCTGTTTTTAGATGGAAACAGGGCAAAGTTCCGAATCTGACCGTTGATTCCAAGTTCTTTAACGCTTTTATAACCATATTCCCCATTTTGCTCCAAAGTGCCGCCGACCAACCATCCTTTGGACGCATCCAATCGTCCGAATTGTGGCTTGACCAGATATTGGTTGCCACCTAAAAAAACATCCTTAATCCCATCCTTGTCCACATCTTCAATTGCAATAGCGGCAATATTTGAATACTGTATTTCCGAAGGAAGTTCCTTGGCTACAAATTTACCACCTTCATTAATAAACAGCGTACTTCCTATAATTTTTAGATCAAAAATTGCCGCATTGGCCAAGTTTTCAGATCCAAATATGTCTACTACCGAGGCTTTGGCATAATCCTTAAAATATAATAGTTTTGTCTTTAACATAGGCAATTGTGATATGAGCTCGTCGCGATCTACAATAGGGTAATAGTTATTTCCAATTTTATGGCAAATAATTTGCTCTTCAGTTCCATTACCATCAAAATCTTTTATAAACATTCTTGTGCCCTCTTTGTAAAAGAAATTGAGGCCAATATTACCGCCTAATAAGTCTAAATCACCATCATTATCCATATCACCCACTTCAATTGCAGCCCATATACCGCTTGTGTTTTCCAAGCCATTTTTTTTTGTTTCGTCAATAAATTTGCCTTTTCTATTTATATACATTTTAATGGGCATCCATTCTCCTGACACGATTAAATCGGGCCAATTATCAGAGTTGATATCTGCCACAGCTGCATCGGTGACCATTCCCATATCCTGAAAAACTGGCTGAGTGGATATTTGGAACTCGTTGTTGCCTTTGTTTTCAAGCAAAATACTTGATGCCGGTAACCCATAAAGCTCAGTATCAAACCTGCCCCCAATAAACAGGTCTTGATCTCCGTCCTTGTCGAAATCAAGGGCAATGACTTTTGAAGAACTTAAGGGTTTCGGAAAAGGCAAAATACGTAAGGATTTCGAAAATCTTCCTTGACCATCATTCAATAGAAGTCGATCTTGAAGGAGTGCATCATATTTAGAAAAAGCCTTACCCCCACTGCAAATATAGAGGTCAAGATCCCCATCGTTGTCGCTATCAAAAAACAATGCGTCGGTATCCTCTGATCTGGCATCCTTTGCAAAAGGTTCCTTTACTTCCATGTAATTTCCTTTGGGATCCGATAGGAAGAGACTACCGCTTTGATTTTTGGCACCTCCAACATATACATCCAAAAAATTATCGCCATTCACATCTCCTGTTGCGAGTGCGGGTCCCTCATTGTTAGACATTTGGGGCAACAGTCTTTCACGATTAAAATCTATATATGTATTTTCAACGTGATGATACCTAAATGGAGGAGGGGAAACGGCTGAAAGCGGATTTTTATTTGTCACCGAGGCAAAATAGAGGGAATTTGAGCTATTCGGTTCCTTAAATGTATAGATTTTATTGGCATTAAGGCCTACCTCTCTTGAAAAACTTCCATTTGGCCAGGAAATCAGTATACTATCAACCAGCGTATTTGGCCCCAAACCAAAATGGATGCCCTCGGCAATAGAACTCTGAAAACCACGGGAAGGAAAATTTTCGCCAAGGGCCTTTTCCCCATCTCCGTAAAAGATAGTGGCCTTAGAGCCTATGGCCTTGGTGTTTTCGGAATCAGAGACGAAATGTATATCAATGCTTTTATTTTGAACGGTGTCAGTTTTGTTTTCATAAATGAAGGAAGGCATATTCACATTATTTACTACTAAATCAAGGTCACCATCATTGTCCAAATCGCCATAGGCGCTTCCATTGCTGAAGCTTGGGGTATCAAGACCAAAATCTTTTGTTTTATTTTGAAAACTGAAATTTCCAATGTTTTTGAAGGCGGCATTTGGCACGGCTTGGGAGGGCATAAGATCAATAAGTTTCATTATAACCTTGTCCTGTGTCCGTATCAAGTTTCGCACTTTTTCCTCGTTGGCCATGTATGTTAAATAATCCCTGTCCAAGAGGTCTTTGTAAATACCATTGCTGATAAAAATGTCCCTAAGACCGTCATTATCCATATCAAAAATGAGGGAAGCCCAGCTCCATTCCGTAGCTGACACACCTGAGAACCTTCCAATCTCTAGGAATCCATTCCCACCTAAATTTCTCTGCAGAACATTCCTGGGGAACTGATGGGAGTACCCTTTTTTTTCTGCCAGCGTATATTTATCCCACGATTCGTATTGGGCTTTGGTACGCTGTCTTGCCAATGTGGCCGGTAACATTTCGGTAACCATTAGATCGGGAAGCAAATCGTTATCAAGATCGGCCGCATCTGCGCCCATGGAACCCATTGAAAAAGAGGAGATAAATTGCTCTGCGGATTCTACAAAACCACCTTTCGTGTCATTAAGATACAAATAGTCCCGTTCAAAGAAATCATTCGAAATAAATATGTCCGGCCAGGAGTCTCCGTTAAAATCACTCAAGGTTATCCCCAGACCAAAGCCTATACTGCTCGTATAGATACCTGCGCCAAATGAAAAATCAATAAATGTACCATTGTCATTTTTCAAGAATTTGTTTCCGGAAGTGCTTGCTATTTTTCGTTGATCGGGAATTAGGTCATAAGCTCCTACCGATCTTATTGAGTTGTTTAGTAGATAACAGTCAAGATCGCCGTCCCTATCATAATCAAAAAAAGCGGCCTGTATAGACAGACCGGTAATGTCCAAGCCATATTCTTTTGACATTTCAGTAAAAGTAATTTGCCCGGTAGGGACCGAAGGACCATTATTGATGAATAACTCATTATGTCGATTTTCTCCCTGGGGCTTGCCTGATTTGCAAACATACAGGTCCAAAAGTCCGTCATGGTTAATATCTACAAAAGTGGCACCTGTGGACCATACATTTTTGCATGCAACACCGGCATTTTCGGTTATATCCTCAAAACGCCAATTCCCTTTGTTAAGGTAGAGTTTGTTGTCAACTAGGTTTCCTGTAAAATATAAATCCAGGAGCCCATCATTATTGACGTCTCCAATTGCTATTCCTCCACCATTGTAGAAGTTTCGATAAGTGTACGGATTAAAATCTTCAGTATAGGTGAGATTGTTTTGAAAATCGATTCCTATATTTTCCCTTAGTTGAAAAAGGGGCATTTCTATAATAGCGGTCTCTTGCTTTTCCTTCCTACAAGAAATGATACAACACCAACATAAAAGCACTATTACTGAATAGATTTTCATCGAGGTTCTACAAATTAAAAGAGGGTTACCGAAAGATAACCCTCTTTTATTACATCTTCCAAGGATTAATAACCTGGGTTTTGTGTTAAAGTTCCTCCGCTCGCATCGATTTGAGGTTGGGGAATTGGGAACAATGATTTTGTTGGGTCATTGTTCGTTTTTTCCCACCATGGATCGTCAAACTTCCCAAATCGGATTAAATCTTGTCTTCTGGTAGCCTCCATGAACATTTCACGACCGCGCTCGGCCAAAAAGCTATCGGCGTCGATTGGGCTCAAGGCACCTAATCCCGCCCTTGCTCTAATTGTATTAACATCTGCAGCGGCCATTGACCAGTCTCCGGCAACTCGGGCCATGCCCTCTGCACGAATCAGATATAGTTCGCCCAAGCGTATAATTGGCATGTCATTGTCCATATCGGCCCTTTGAAACAGGCGATTACTGAATTTGCCTAAACGGGCTCCCCCTACGCGTGAAGCGTTGGGTTCCAGTTCATTGATTTCCGGGGTATAAGTTATTTCCAAATTGCCGTCAGAGGCAGCATAGTCCAAGATGGCCGAACCATTGTAATCAAATTGCTGGCCTACGATAAAATTGGCCTTCTTGCGTAAATCTGAGGCATCATAGGAATTGTAAAAATCCTCCAAGGCAGAATACCCGTTCCATGGCTGTTGTTCTGTACTCCAAGTAAATTGACTGGCATAATGATAGCTCATTTCAGCAAAATTCATTCCGGTCGCCGTAACCCCATCATAGGCCACTGACCATATGATTTCTGGATTGTTATTGTTATTGGGTGCAAAGACGGCGGCATAACCCTCCAAAGTAGCGGGATCCGAATCAACTGCAGGTCGTTTTCCTGGATTGGGAACACTACAGCCTACACCACATAATACATATCCCGAATTGTCAATTACGTAAGAAGCGGCATCGGCAGCTTGCTGATATCTGGCCGTCCCGGTATAAACCTCTGCGTTCAGATATAATTTGGCCAAAATACCCAAAGCGGCATATTGATTGATGCGATAGGGATTTGTATCGGTTCCCAATGGACTAGAGGACAAGTTCATTGAAGGAGTAACCGAAGCTATTCCCAAAGAAGCCAATAGTTCACTCTCCACGAAATCAAATAATTGCTGACGAGTTGATTGTGGGGGATTTGCACCTGGAGTGGTCACAATTTTAACCCTTCCGTATAAATCTAAAAGCCGATAGTAAAAGAAAGCTCTTAAAGCCCTTAATTGTGCGGTTTGATTGGCATCAAGACCGCCAGCGGCCAAAAGGTTATTACATTCCGCAATTGCGGTATACTGGCCAGACCAAGTTCCGTCAATTGGTCCATTTGAAGGTCCGAAGGTATGTCTGTGCATATCTATCCAAACACCACCATCATACCAGTCACCTCCTTTTTGCGTAACGGCCATTTCATCTGAAGAAACAGATTGCACGGACCAGTAACCTCCATGATTTGCACTACCAGATGCTGCCAATTGGTTGAAAGCTGTGCTAATAGCATCACCCCCACCATTACCCCCACCATCAAATTGGGTATTCGGTTCAACAATATTTACAGGTGCCGTTGTATCTCCTATAAGATCCTCTTCTAAATTTGAGCAGGAGACCAGAAGAAGTCCACTGAACAGTATAGATATTTTTGTTATATTTTTCATTGCTTTTTTTTTTAGAAAGTTATGTTCAAACCAATCGTATAAGTCCTTGCGGAAAAATAGTTGCTTCTACGATCAATACCAGGTGCCAGTGGGTCCCCATCACCTACGTTAATACTTTGGATTGCCCCATTATCCGACCCACCTTGATCCGCCAAAGCCGGCTCCGGGTCGCTTCCTGTGTAACTAGTTATGGTAAATAAATTTTGCGCATTTGCAGAAAGTCTAACACCTTTAACGTAGTTGTTCTCGCCAATGTCAAATGTATACCCTACAGATAGGTTGTCCAATTTGAAGAAATCGGCCTTTTCTACGTACAAGGAACTGAATTTGGCATTGGTAATGGCGGGATTTGCCAAAGAGGTGTTTACAAAGTTGTAAGACCCTTGGCTTCCTACCCTTGGTTCGTAGAAGGCCCTAAAGCTATTCACCAGACTATGGCCGAACGCACCTCTGAAAAAGGCATTTACATCCCATTTTCCTATGGCCAATTGGTTGGTCCATCCCAATTCAAAATCAGGAGTACCTTTGCCCAGTACTGCAAAGTCACCATCTTCTGCCAATGCTTGGTCCTGACCTGTTTTTAGTTCGCCATCTCCATTGACATCTGCTAAAACCTGGCTACCGTCTACAACTTCGCCGGTAAATACAGGCCCCCAAATTTCACCTATTTCCTCACCCACTTTTACGCGGATCATATCCGTATCGTTTTGCCCTGGAGCCCCTAAAGATCCCCGCATTTCCTGTGGCACAAGATACTCTTTTAAGACCGTTTTGTTTTTCGAAATGACAATTCCGGTATTATAGCTGAGATTCTCTTTCTTGATCAAATCATAATTGATCCCCAATTCAAATCCAGATGACTTAAGCTTTCCAGCGTTCTGAAACTGGCTGGTAAACCCTTCGGCACTGGCTTCAATGGCGGCCTGTAAAATAAAGTCTTTTACATCTCTTGAATAGATGTCCAAGGTACCTGCCAACCTGCCAGATCTAAATTCTATTCCATAGTTGGTCTCAGCCTTTTGTTCCCATTTCAAATCAGGGTTCCCAAGGTGGGCCCCTGCATTGGGGTCTAGACTGGTCTGCAATTTGCTGGATGCTACACCATAGGTATTTTGGGCCAAACCATTATCTCTTGGCAGCGCCCCCGTAACCCCGTAGCCAATACGTACCTTTAAAAGGTCTACGTTATTCAGTTTTAAATAATTATTCAAATCAGCACCAATTCCCAAGGCAGGAAAGGTACCCCATTTATTGTTTTCCCCCAGTTTACTGGATCCTTCACGCCGTAAGGAAGCATTGAAGAAAATGGCATTGTCAAAGGTGGCACTTAAACGACCGAAGTAGGCAATGATGCGTTCATCGGGTGATTTGCCACTGTTGGCATTGATGCTTACCTCGTTCACCAAATCCTGGGACCACTCCAGCGCGTTGATATACTCAAGGCGGTCATCGGGGAAATCCTGAAGTTCTAGATAATAGTCATACTGATTTTGTTGTTGCCAAGAATAACCACCGGTCAAGGAAAGATCTACCTTGCCCATTGTTTGCTTGTAGGTGCTATACATTTCGAACAATTTAAAATCCCTATTCTCTGTATATAACTGGGCCCTTCCTTTTCTAATTGGGCTTGTTGCGTTTCCATTGAACAATGAAGTTGTTCTGTAATAAGTCTGATTGGTCAATTTACTGGTCTGTTGTGAAACCAATGCGTTCAATTCCCAGTTATCAAGGATGCTGTAGTTAAAATTTGCACTGTACGTAAAATCAGCCCGAGTACCTTTATTGGTATTCTGTTTTACTATTGAAACAGGATTGAAGCTGTCGAAAAGTCCCAATGTTTCGAAATAACCACCGAAAGTCGGCGAATCAAAAGGGAATGGGGAATCAACACCAAAAACAGGAGCGGTAGGATTGTATAACAAACCGTAGCGCAGGCCATCAGGAAAGCCAAACTTACTATTTCTATTTGTATAGGATGCATCAAAATCAATACGCAACTTATCGTTCAAGGTACGAGTTGTAACATTCGCACGGGTGTTATATTGTTTGAAGCCAGAGTTATAAAGAATCCCCTGGGCATCCCTAAAGTTACCTGAGATGCGATAATTTGTTTTAGCGTCACCACCAGAAATGGAAACGTTGTTTATTTTGGTAGTTCCATTGATCGTAACCAAATCCAACCAATCATTTCTGCTGCCCAGATCAACGCCCCCTGCCGCTACAAACTCGTCGGCCGACATTACATCTATGGAGTTGGCAGGTGAGGAAACAGCCAATGACCCATTATACTCAACCTGGGAACCTCCAGCTTTTCCTGTTTTAGTGGTGACCAAAATCACACCACTTGAACCCCTAGAGCCGTAGATTGCGGCTGCGGAACCATCTTTAAGTACGTTAATACTGGCAATGTCATTGGGATCAACATTGCTTAAGGAGGCACCTACTACTCCATCTATAACTACCAATGGTGAAGAGTTGGCGCCAATGGTGGAAAGACCTCTAAGTCTTATAACCGCATCCGCGTTAGGGTTGCCCCCTTTATTATAGATACTTAGACCGGCCACTTTACCTTGTAATAGTTGGGAGGCGTCATTAATGGTACCTTTATTGAATTGCTCTTCATCAATAACGGTTACTGCAGCCGTGATTTCTTTCTTGGTCTGCGAACCATAGCCTACGACTACGACCTCTTCCAAGGCCTGGGCATCTTCTGAAAGCGTAACATTTATAGACGATTGTCCATTTACAGCTATTTCTTGTGTTAAATAGCCAATATAGCTTATGACCAACGTGGCATTACTATCTACGTTGCTCAAGGCAAAGTTTCCGTCAAAATCGGTCTGAGATCCATTTGTTGTTCCTTTTACCACAACACTTGCGCCTGGTAGCGGACGATTGGCATCGGAAACGGTTCCCGATACTTCTTGCGCCTGTGTAAGTCCAAAGCACAAAAACGCCCCGAACACCAACAGACTTTTAAGTAGTGTAATCTTCATAAAGAGTTAATTTTAGTTGAGTTAAATAAATACAAGGGTTAAAAATATGTAAATAATATGTTAATATTCACAAAGCTTGTAAGTAATCAACAACGAAACCGTTTTCGTGTTAATAACTTTTTCAAATGCAAGTTTGATAATTCATCTTGTTTTAGATTGCCAATTGTTTAGTTTTTATACCGTGGAAATGAGAATTACACAATATATTAAAAAAAATGCATGTGACAAATATAGTATAATTTTAACTTTACTTAACATTATTTTTGCCCAACGACTTTTTTACTTATTTTACATTAAAGTGTAAACTTTTTATTTTTTGCCTTGATTATGGCTAAATTCGCGCACCTTTCTAATTTTTAAAGGATTGAAAAAAAAAATCACGCTTAAGCATATTGCCCGGGAGCTTAATGTCTCTATGTCCACTGTTTCAAAGGCCTTAAAGAATAGCGAGGAAATCAGTCGAGATACCAAAGAAAAAGTACAGGCATTTGCAAAGCTCTACCACTATAAGCCAAATAAGATTGCCGTAAGTCTAAAAAATAAACAAACAAGGACTATTGGGGTTATTATTCCAAACATTGTCCATCATTTTTTCACCACGGTTTTCAGAGGGGTCGAAAAATATGCAAGCAAAAAGGGGTACAATGTGGTTGTCTGTGTTTCGGATGAATCCTTTGATAAAGAAGTTATTAACATGGAGATGCTTGCCAATGGCAGCGTGGATGGTTTTATACTGGCTCTTTCTGGTGAAACTCAGCAAAAAGGGGACTACAATCACCTGAAAGAGCTTATAGAACAGGGCATTCCCCTTGTTTTGTTTGATAGAATAACAGATGAAATAGAATGCGACAAGGTTATCATTGATGATAGGGACATTGCATTTAATGCCGTTTCAAAATTGATTGATGATGGCAGAAAACGAATTGCCTTAATTACAACTGAGGAATATTTTAGCGTTAGTAGAGAAAGAGCGGAAGGTTATAAAAGTGCACTCTTATCACATAATTTTATTGTAGATCAAAGCCTTATCTTGATTTTAAATCACACTAATATAGATGAAGGCGATATTCGAAGATTTTTCGAATTAAATACGGTTGACGCTGTTCTATGTGTGAATGAAATCTTTGCGGCCTTAAGTATGGGAATTGCGCAGGAGATGGGATTCGAAGTCCCTAATGATATATCTTTCATTGGTTTTACGGATGGTATTTTGTCAAAATACTCAAAACCTACTTTAACCGCAATTGCCCAACATGGGGATCAAATGGGTGAAATTGCTGCTCAAATGTTGATAAAAAGAATCGAAAGTCCAATTGATGAAGTTGAGGAAGATTTCCGCACTGAAATTGTCAAAGCGACCATAATTGCACGTGAATCTACCGATAACCATAAAGGATAAATCTAAGTCCTGCCAAAGTATGAAGAAACCCGGATTTATTTTTGATTTGGATGGCGTAATCGTTGATACTGCCAAATACCACTATCTGGCCTGGAAAAGATTGGCCGATGAACTCGAAATTGAGTTTACAGAGGAAACCAACGAACAGTTTAAAGGAGTAAGTCGAAAAAGATGTCTTGAAATTCTACTTGAAATGGGCAGTATTGAAGCCTCCCAAGAACAGATCAATGCTTGGCTAGTGGAGAAAAATGAGGATTACCTCTCGTACATCAATAAGATGGACGAGTCCGAAATCCTCCCAGATGTTCCCAGGGTACTCAATTATTTGAAGGAGCATCATATACCTATGGCATTGGGTTCAGCCAGTAAAAATGCCCGACCAATCTTAGAAAAAGTCCATTTACTCGATTATTTTGATTCCATAGTAGATGGCAACAGTGTTTCAAAAGCGAAGCCAGATCCCGAGGTTTTTCTGATTGCTGCCAAAAACTTGAATTCGGACCCAAAATATTGTGTAGTCTTTGAAGACGCCCTGGCCGGAATTGAAGCTGCCAATAAAGCCGGTATGATCAGTATTGGAATCGGGGAGGAGGATGTACTTACCGAGGCCATGTTTAATTTTTCCGATTTTACCAAAATCGACTTTGATTTTTTGGATAAGTTAATTGAGATGACCAAATAATAGCATTCATTCAATAAAAGTTTATATATTTCTCCCTATTATTAATTTCAATTGTCAAACTTACATTCGCCAGACTGTATTTGAGACATTTGAAGGTGCTTTTTATGAATATTATTATGACAGCTATTTATATCACTGAACTTTTTATTTTTAATCATAATAGGATATGAATCAAGATTACATTAAGCCCAATGAATGGTCGATCATCGAAGAAGGATTTGACAAAGAAAATGTAAAGTCTTCCGAGAGCCTTTTTAGCATTGGCAATGGCGCAATGGGTCAACGGGCAAATTTTGAAGAGCATTATTCGGGACATACTTTTCAAGGTAGTTACATTGCGGGAGTATATTATCCGGATAAGACAAGGGTTGGCTGGTGGAAAAATGGATATCCAGAATATTTCGCAAAGGTTCTGAACGCCCCCAATTGGATTGGTGTAAATGTAACGGTAAATGGGGAAGCTCTTGATTTGAATACTTGCAAGAAGGTTGAAAATTTCCGACGGGAACTGAACATGAAAGAAGGTTGGTACAAACGATCGTTCAGACCTACGATGCCTAACGGACTAAAACTAGATGTTAATGTAACCCGTTTTTTAAGCCTTGAACATGATGAGGTCGGTGCCATTGAGTATTCAATAAAATCAATTGACGAAGATGTTGAGGTAAAATTCAACCCTTATCTTGATAGCGGCATTAAAAATGAAGATTCAAATTGGGACGATAAGTTTTGGAATACCACTCAAGTTAATTCAGATGGAGTCCAAGCATTTATCCAAGCCAATACCATGAAGACCAATTTTGCCGTCTGCGCTTTCATGGAATGTCATATGTTCCACAATGATAAAAAGGTTGAAAAAACCCCTTTGGAAACACAAAGGGAATTATGGGTCGGCCATGAATACAAGAAGAGCATAAAGAAAGGTGAGACACTTACATTATACAAATATGGTGGGTATACCGTTTCAAGGAACCATAAGGCGGCCGACCTTGTAAATGCGGCAAAATCGGTGCTTAAAAAAGTTACCGAGTTAGGCTTCAATGCACTTTTGGAAAAGCAAAGGCTAGGTTGGTCAAAAATTTGGGATATGAGTGATATCACAATCTCAGGTGATGTGAAAGCTCAACAAGGTATCCGGTTCAATATATTTCAACTCAATCAAACATACACCGGCAAGGATTCTAGGTTGAATATTGGCCCAAAAGGTTTTACAGGGGAAAAGTATGGGGGTAGTACATACTGGGACACCGAGGCCTACTGTCTTCCATTTTATATGGCCACCAAAGATCAGAAAGTAGCCCGTAACCTGTTAAAATATAGATATAATCACTTGGAAAAAGCTATTGAAAATGGCAAAAAGTTAGGTTTTGTAAATGGTGCGGCCTTTTATCCGTTTGTGACCATGAATGGTGAGGAATGTCATAATGAATGGGAAATTACTTTTGAGGAAATACACCGTACGGGTGCCATTGCATTTGCCATATTCAATTATTACCGATTCACTGGCGACTATACGTACATTCCTGATATGGGACTGGAAGTGTTGATAGGAATTGCGCGATTCTGGACTCAAAGGGCAACATTTTCGTCACAAAAGAACAAATACATGATCTTAGGGGTAACGGGCCCCAATGAGTACGAGAACAATATCAACAATAATTTCTATACCAATTATCTTGGCAGATGGTGCTTGAATTTTGCCTTGGAACAACTTCAAAAAGTGAAAGATGGGTATCCAGAGGATTACCACAGGATATTAGGTCTTACAAAATTGACCGACAACGAAACGGACAAATGGAAAAAGGTTGCCAAGAACATGTACTTTCCATTTTCCGAGGAGCATAATGTATATTTACAACAAGATGGATTTTTGGATAAGGAACTTATTACCGTGGCAGATCTTCCAAAATCGCAAAGACCCATCAACCAAAAATGGAGTTGGGACCGCATTCTTCGCTCTCCATATATAAAACAGGCGGATACTCTACAGGCCTTTTATATTTTTGAAGCAGATTTTACCTTAGATGAATTGGAAAGGCATTTTGATTTTTATGAGCCTTTCACCGTACATGAATCTTCCTTATCACCTTGTGTTCATTGCATTCAGGCTGCAAAGTTAAATCGTATGGAGCAGGCTTATCAGTTTTACCTAAGAACTTCTCGGCTAGATTTGGATGATTACAACAGGGAAGTCGAAGAAGGGCTGCATATAACTTCCATGGCAGGCACTTGGATGAGTATTGTGGAAGGTTTTGCCGGTATGCGAATAGTGGACGATAAATTATCCTTTACGCCGAGAATTCCATCTCAATGGAAGGGCTATTCATTTAAGATTAATTTTAGGAAACGTATCCTAAAAGTGACCATTACGAAAGAAGAAACACAATTTGAATTGGAAGGAAAAGAAGAAATTTCTATCCGTATAAATGGTAAAAGGTTAAGTATTTCTCCATTGGAAACTACGGTGTTTAAGAATGATCAGTTATAAGACTTTGTATTTATAAATGAGAAATCTATTGTGGATCTGTATAATTATCTTCTGTTACAGTTGCAGACCGCAAAGGGAAGAAATTCGGAATATGGAAGGGAAAATTGAAGGTAAAAAAAGGAAAGAGGTTGTTTATCAAGTATTTACTAGATTGTTCGGAAATACAAATACAACCAATAAACCTTGGGGAACAATTTCCCAGAACGGAGTAGGAAAATTTTCTGATTTCACCGAAAGCGCATTAAGCGAGATCAAAGACTTGGGAGTAACCTATATTTGGTACACGGGTGTCCCCCATCATGATGTGATTACCGACTATTCCCAATATGGAATTACTCAAGATGATCCAGATATTGTAAAAGGACGGGCAGGTTCACCCTATGCCGTCAAAGATTACTACAATGTGAATCCAGATTTGGCGGACGATCCCGACAATCGACTGGAAGAATTCAAGCAACTTGTTCATCGCACCCATAAAGTCGGACTGAAAGTCCTAATTGATATTGTACCCAATCATGTTGCAAGAAACTATGAAGGTAAATTTACCCCTGAAGGTCTATTGCCTTTTGGAGCATCTGATGACAAGTCCGTGGAATACAAAAGGGACAATAACTTTTACTACATCCCTAATAGTTCTTTCGCAGTACCAGAATGGCAAAATGGGTATAAACCCTTAGGTGGTGAAGCATATCGTTTATCCGATGGAAAATTTGTGGAAATCCCTGCAAAATGGACGGGAAATGGCTCCCGAATGCCACGGCCCAATGCGAATGATTGGTATGAGACCGTAAAAATAAATTATGGTGTACGGCCGGATGGTTCTTATGATTTTGACTTGCTTCCCAAGGATATGGGGTCGAAAGACTATAAAGAACATTTCCAGTTTTGGTCGGGTAAAGACGTACCAAGTTCATGGGTAAAATTCAAGGACATTGCCATATACTGGATGGAAATAGGTGTGGACGGATTTCGATATGATATGGCCGAAATGGTACCGGTAGAATTTTGGAGTTATATGAATTCCCATATCAAAATGAAAAATTCAAGTGCCTTTTTACTGGCTGAAGTATACAATCCTAGTTTGTATCGAGACTATATTCATAAGGGGAAAATGGACTATCTATATGATAAGGTAGAGCTTTACGACAGTCTAAAGCATATTATGCAAGGCCATGGGTGGACGGATCATATTCCCAAAGTCCAAGAAGGTTTGATGGATATTGAACATCATATGCTCCATTTTTTGGAGAATCATGACGAGCAGCGTATTGCAAGCCCGGATTTTGCTGGCGATGCAAATAGGGGCAAACCGGCAATGGTGGTTTCAGCAACCCTAAGTACATCACCCACTATGATTTATTTCGGACAAGAGGTCGGCGAACCTGCCGAAGAAAATGCGGGGTTTGGCAACCCCACCCGAACCTCTATTTTTGATTATATAGGGGTGCCAAACCATCAGCGTTGGGTGAATAACAAAAATTTTGATGGCGGTCAGCTCTCCAAGGAAGAAAAAGACCTTCGGGATTTCTACAAGCGTCTGCTCAACTTTACTATTGGTAGCGATGCTTTAATGGGCGAATATCAAGACATCCATTACTATAATAGGGACCATACCGAGTATTATAATTATCGGGTTTTGTCGTTTGTAAGATCGAACCGACAAGGAAAAACTCATTGTTATTGCCAATTTCGATGCATCCGAAACCTACGGATTTGAACTTAAAATCCCAGAGGAGATTATGAAAAAATGGGATTTAAAGGATGGTAGCCATTCATTTATAGATATGCTTTATGGCAGTACAAAAATACTAAAAGTGACAAATGGAATCGGGAAGGCAAGAATTGATATAAAACCTTTGGAATCTTTTATTTACAGACTTGAATAAAAAAGGGCCATTGCACATGCAAGGGCCCTTTGATTTTTTGTGATAGGCATCATGCGCTTTTTGCTGCGGTGGCCTTATAAACGATGGCAATGACAGCTCCTATGGCCCCGTAAAATACGATGTCGATAAAGGCTTCGGCAATATATCCTGTCATGTCCATCATTTCCATGACTCCATATTGAAGCAGGCCCATTCCGAGGCCTACAAAAATGCCAATCCATGCACCAAATTGGAAACCCTCGCTGGCACTGTGAATACCTCTTGCCCATTTCCCATAAAGCGAGCTTAGCGCAAATGCCCCAATGAGATTGCCCAAGGCAATATACAGCATATCAGGGGGGTCCTTCATAAAGTTGTTTAGAGTATGACCTTCAAAGAAATCGGCAAGAGCAACTCCCCAAATGGCATAACCTAGCAAAAACATGACCGCAAAACCGGCCACCGTAGCTAATACATTTTGTTTTGTGAACATAATTTTAAATTTTAGTGGTTGTTATCCTATAAATATAGCGAAAAACCAAATAGCTTTAACAAAGAGTTTTTCATACTGTATTGAATAACAAAGCATTATGAAGTTATACCGCTTCAATTAATCCTGGGTTCCCGAATTAAATTTTCAATTTCCCAAATACATCAGGGCATTGTATATTTGGCTATTGTAAAAAACGAATTTTATGATGAATAGGATAAAATATTTAGCACTACTTCTTTCCTTAATTTTATTTCAAAGTTGCGAAAACATGAAAAAACCTTTGGTTATTGGACATCGTGGAGCAATGGGGCATGAGACCGAGAATACACTTGCATCCATTCAAAAGGCGATGGATTTAGGTGTGGATATGATCGAGATAGATGTATTTAAAATTGCGAGCGGTGAAACGGTCGTATTTCATGATGATCGTGTGGATCGTTTGACAAATGGTGGAGGCAATATTGAGGAGTATGTCATTACCGATCTTAAGGCCCTTACCTTGGATGGGAATCATAAGATTCCTCAACTTCAAGATGTTTTGAAATTGATTGATCACAAGGTGAAGCTAAATATTGAGCTAAAGGGTGCTGATACTGCCAACCGAGTCAATTTTATTACGAACTATTATATAAGGGAAAAGGGCTGGAAATTAAATGATTTTCTCATTTCAAGCTTTAGGTGGGATGAATTAAAGGAAATGAGGGCATTGAACCCAGAAATTCCAATAGCGATTTTGACAGAAGATGATCCCTTAAAAGGAATTCCGATTGCCAAAGAACTTCATGCAGAAGCTATCAATCCAAATTTTAAAGAATTGAATGACGGGATTGCCCAGGAAATACATAATGAAGGTTTCAAAATTTATACATGGACGGTAAATGAACCCGGGGATATTGAAATGGCGAAAAACTGGAATGTGGACGGCATTATTACCAACTTTCCCGAACGTGTGAAATAATGTTCGATGTAATAATCGTGGGCGGAGGAGCTGCTGGGTTTTATAGCGCGGTCCACATCGCCGAGACCGATCCCAAATTGAAAATTGCCATACTTGAACGCGGTAAGGAAGTACTTGCCAAAGTAAAAGTTTCGGGCGGCGGAAGATGCAATGTAACCCATGCGGAGTTTGATCCCACGGCACTTGTGAAAAACTATCCCCGTGGTGAAAAAGAACTTTTAGGGCCTTTTCATACACATTGTAGTGGTGATACAATGGCCTTTTTCGAGGAGAAAGGGGTTCCATTGAAAATTGAGGAAGACGGGCGTATGTTTCCACAATCAAATACCTCACAAACGATTATAGACTTTTTTATTAAAGAAACGGAGCGTTTGGGAATCTCGGTCCTTAAACATAGTTCGGTCATTGATTTTGGTCCTGACAAGAATAAAAACGGATGGTGGGTAAAATCCATTAAAAAGGAGTATACAACCAAAAAATTATTGATTGCCACTGGTAGTAATCCCAAGATTTGGGAAATACTTCAAAAATTAGGTCACAAGATTGAACCGGCCGTTCCTTCCCTTTTTACCTTTAACATTAAAGATGAACGCATAGTAGGCATACCGGGTGTTGCAACGTATGCCAAGGTAAACGTTTTGAACAAAAGAAATTTCAATCCTAAAATTACCATAAAGCTGGCCAGCAGAACGTGCTGATGAATCCATCCTTGAAAGTGAGGGGCCTGTTTTGATTACACATTGGGGAATGAGCGGCCCCGCAATATTGAAACTGTCGGCCTGGGGGGCGAAGATATTGAACGCCCTTGAGTACCGATTCCTTATTAAGATAAACTGGCTTCCACAATTGCATGAAGGTGGAGTACTGCCTTTATTGATGGAAGTAAAGGAGATTGAAGCAAAAAAGACGGTTTTAAGGACCAAGGCAGTAGAACTTCCCAAGCGCTTATGGGCTAATTTGGTGCGCGCATCGGGCATACCCGATAATATGACTTGGTCTGCTGTTTCAAAGATTCAATTGCAAAACCTCACCGACCAATTGATCAATGGTAGATTTCAAGTAGAGGGTAAAAGCACTTTTAAAGAGGAGTTCGTCACTGCGGGCGGAGTTGATCTTAAAGAAATAAACTTTAGGACCTTTGAGAGTAAAATATATCCGAATCTGTTTTTTGCAGGTGAAGTGATAAATATTGATGCGATTACGGGTGGCTTCAATTTTCAAAATGCCTGGACGGGCGGTTATATTGCGGCAAAGGCCATAGCAAAAGGATGAAAATGACTTTCAATTTTATATTCATCCTTTTAATACTGTCGGTCACATATTTGGATTAAAATTGCAAATTTTTCAGGAAAAAGGGCATAATTTTTCATGACAACTTACATGACATTGTTAAGTGGAATGGATGCTAACGGTCAAAAAAATTACCTATTATCGAAGTCCTTAGAATCTGATTGCTAATTTAGTTCCCAAATTTTATAGTTCAATAGGGTAGCAAAACATACCCATAGCAAATAGGGAACCAATAAATATGCAGCTATATTACTCACCACTTTAAACCATTTAATGGTAAGGAGAATAAGTATCAATAAAGCCAAAATAACCAATAACGCCCAAAAAGGCTGCTTCAATCCGAAAAAGACGATACTCCACATAGCATTTAAAAGCAATTGAAAGCCAAAGTGATAGAGTGCGGTTTGCACCCATTTATGATAAAAACCTTTGGCCCAAACAATTCCGGCAGAGATGCCCATTAGTATGTAAAGGACTAGCCAGACTGGGGCAAATAACCAACTTGGCGGATTAAAACTAGGTTTATTCAAGCCCACATACCAATCATTCACTGAGCTTTGGGTCGCAAAACCAGAAAGGAAACCTATAACCATGCAAATACATACGGCAATAGAAATGTAGGTCAGTTGTTTTTTCAAAATTGTTGGTGTATATCGTCTAAAATAAGTATTTATTTTGATTCGCGATCCGGCAAAACTTCTTAAAAACTATCTTTGTGCAAATTCCAATCCTAATGACGGAAAAAGATTTTATTCCTTCCGAATATATCCGAACAATTAACAGTGGTTTTGTAAAGTGGAAGGCCCCTAGCAATATTGCGCTGGTAAAGTATTGGGGAAAAAAAAGGGATCAAATTCCTGAAAATCCCTCTATCAGTTTTACTTTAAATGCCTGTGCTACTATTACCTCTTTGACCTTTACAAAACTTCAAAAAAACGTTGAGGATTTTTCATTTGAGATTTGGTTGGAAGGAAGCGAAAAGGAAGATTTTAAGCCGAAAATAGCAACTTTTTTCAAGAGGGTAATGAAGTATCTGCCTTTTCTAAAGGAATATCATTTTAAAATCGAAACTTCAAATACTTTTCCCCATAGCAGTGGTATTGCTTCCTCTGCAAGCGGAATGGCGGCATTGTCGTTATGCCTGATGGAGATCGAGAAATTACTGCTGCCGCATATGGAGGAATCTTTTTTTGTTAAGAAGGCATCATTTCTGGCCCGTTTGGGTTCAGGAAGTGCGGCAAGGAGCATAGAAGGGGATTTGATACAGTGGGGATTTCATAAGGATATAAAGGGAAGTTCGGATCTTTACGGAATTAAATATCCGTACAAGGTGCATTCCGTTTTTAAAAATTTTCATGACACCATTTTGTTGGTGGACAAAGGGCAAAAGCAGGTAAGTAGTTCTGTTGGCCATAAATTAATGCATGGGCATCCTTACGCTGAAAGGCGCTTTACCCAAGCAAACGGGAATCTGTCAGAATTAAAGACTATTCTAGAGCATGGCAATTTGGATAGTTTTATAAAATTGTTAGAAAGTGAGGCATTGACGTTACATGCGATGATGATGACCGGAGACCCCTATTTTATTCTAATGAAGCCAAACACACTTGAAATTATTAATAAAATTTGGGCCTTTAGACAAGAATCAGGAACCCATGTATGTTTTACATTGGATGCCGGTGCCAATGTACATGTACTGTATCCAGAGAACGAAAAGGATGAAGTAGAGCAATTTATTCAGAATGAGTTGGTTGCATATTGCGAAAACGGGCAGTATATTTGCGACAGAATTGGATTTGGAGCGAAAAAATTGTAACTTAATTTATCATACGAACGACTAATTGGCGTTGTACAGAAAGTTTAGATCAAATAATTTTTAACTCTTATAATTATAAACTATTAATTGCGTAAATGAAGGGTCCCTTGTTTTATTCAAAAATTCTTCTCTTCGGGGAATACGGTATCATAAAAGATTCCAAAGGCCTATCTATACCTTACAATTTTTTTAAAGGAGCATTGAAGACCAATTCAAACGTGTCCGAATCAGCAAAAAAATCCAACCAAAGTCTCCGAAATTTTGTGGTTTATCTTGAGGATGTTCAGAACCAGAAGCCAAATTTAGTGTCTTTTGATTTGGCCCGTTTGAAGAAAGATGTTGAAGAAGGAATGTATTTTGATAGTTCCATTCCACAAGGATATGGTATTGGGAGTAGTGGTGCGTTGGTAGCAGCTATTTATGATAAGTATGCAAAGGATAAGATTACAGTGCTAGAAAATCTGACCAGGGAAAAGCTTCTAAAGTTAAAAGCCATATTCGGTAGTATGGAATCCTTCTTTCATGGAAAATCTTCCGGTTTGGATCCATTGAATAGTTATTTGAGCTTGCCGATCCTAATAAATTCACAGGACAATATAGAATCCACCAGTATTCCTTCTCAAAATTATGAAGGCAAAGGGGCCGTGTTCTTGCTTGACAGCGGTTCTACAGGCGAAACAGCGCCCATGGTGCAGTTGTTCATGGAGAAGATGAAGAACGAGGGTTTCCGAAATATGCTCAAGAATCAGTTTATCAAGCATACCGATGCTTGTGTTGAGGACTTCGTTACAGGTAACATGAAATCGCTTTTTGGTAATCTCAAACAATTGTCACACGTGGTTTTGGATAATTTTAAACCCATGATTCCTGCAAAGTTCCATCAACTGTGGCAGCAGGGAATCGACACCAATGACTATTACCTCAAATTATGTGGCTCAGGCGGCGGCGGATATATTCTTGGTTTTACCGAGGATATTGACAAGGCTAAAAAGGCACTCAAAGGCTATAACTTGGAAGTAGTTTACAACTTCTGAAAAATCGCTCATGCTTAGTAGAAAAAACAAGCTCATACTTTTAAAGATTTTGAGTTTGTTCTCCATTGTCCGTGGATATAATATTCTTATTATCGTCTTGGCGCAATATTTGGCCTCCATCTATATATTGGCACCCGATTTTCCCCTACGAAAGGTAGTTTTTGACCTGAATCTTTTTGTGATTGTGCTGGCCTCCGCTTTAGTGATTGCTAGCGGATATATAATCAATAATTTTTATGATGCCGAGAAGGATTTGATCAATAAGCCCCGTAAAAGCATGCTAGATCGTCGGGTAAGCCAAAGGTTCAAGTTGTCCACCTATTTTGTTTTGAATTTCCTTGCCGTTTTCGCCGCGAGTTATGTATCATTTAGGGCGGTAATCTTTTTTTCGGCCTATATTTTCGGTATTTGGTTTTATTCCCATAAACTAAAAAAAGTGCCATTTTTAGGTAATTTCGTCTCTGCAATGCTTGCAATTGCACCCTTTTTTGCAGTTTTTGTGTATTACAAGAATTTTGAGATAGTCATATTCGTACATGCAATTTTTCTGTTCTTATTGATTTTGGCCCGTGAAATGATCAAGGATTTGGAGAATATTGCAGGTGACATGGCACAGAATTATAAAACAGTCCCAATTATTTATGGAGCTAATTTTTCTAAAATATGCATCAGTATTTTGGTGTTGTTCACTTTGATTCCCTCTATGTTATTGATCCGTTATTTTGATGTCGGCCATATGAATCTCTATTTTTTTACCTGTATATTTTTATTGCTCTTCTTTTTGGTCATACTCTGGAACTCAAAAACCAAATTGCACTATGTGGGACTTCATAATATTCTTAAGTTTATAATCGTTGCAGGTGTTTTTAGTATTTTGTTGATCGATGTGGACTTAGTGCTACATCGAATTTTGTAGTTCTATGGATCATTTAGGATAAAAGTGCCAATTAGGCCGGCAATTCTTGTCATTGACCAGGGGATTATTATTCAGCAACTACAAAGTGCTATCGACTTAAAGATTAAGCCTACATTTGCAAAAATCAATTTTATGGGCAGAGCGGATTCAGGTAAAGATCATAAATCATCGGGTAGACAAGGGGGAACTTTTCGAAAGAAAAGTTTTGCTCGCGGCAACGCTCCTTTAAAAAAGAAATCGGAACCTCAAAAACCTTCCAATCCTGATTTGATCCGTTTGAACAAATACGTGGCAAATTCGGGTGTATGCTCACGCAGGGATGCCGACATTTATATTTCAGCGGGCAACGTGACCGTTAATGGCAAACCCATTACCGAAATGGGCTATAAAGTAAAATTGACCGATGAGGTTAAATTTGATGGCCGTTTGTTGAATCCTGCCAAGAAAGAATATGTGCTTTTGAACAAACCCAAGGATTTCACCACTACAGTACGGGATGAAAATGGTCGGCGCAATGTCTCGGGGCTTATATCAAATGCATCCAAAACACCCTTGCTGCCCATTGATAAAATGGATAAAAATGCAACTGGGCTCCTACTGTTCACGAACGATGGGGATATGACCAAGCGGTTGAAAAATCCAAAAAACGGACTCCGGAAAATTTATCACGTAGTGCTTGACAAAGAATTGCGAAGTGCCGATATGGTGAAAATACAAGAGGGTATCGTAATCGATGAGAAACCGGTTCGCGTACAGGAAATCAGTTTTATCGAAAATGCCCCAAAACGTGAAGTAGGTATTGAAATCTACAGCTCAAAACACAAAATGGTCGAGCAAATATTTGAGCACCTTGAATATGAAGTGGTCAAAATAGACCGTGTCGTTTATGCCGGACTTACCAAAAAAGACCTTCCCCGTGGGCATTGGCGCTATTTGACCGACCAGGAAATAATTAATCTTGGGGTAATCAAGTAGTTGAACATATCAAAGGATGTGTTTGAGGTAATCTAAACATAAAAGTTAGGCAACATACAATCGATTATAATTTTGCATCTTTGAACTGTTCAAATACTATTGTTAGTGAATTAATTGTCCTAAGACCGATATTCGTATCGGTTTTGTCATTTATTGCCCTTAACTCCGGGCCTTTTTAAAATAATAACCAAAATATTATGGGCTCTGGCCTCTTATGCCACTCAAGACCAAGTCCATAAAATTCAGCATTTTGCGTACACACCTGTCATTTTTTTATGTCCAACATTTCATTACTTTTATGAGATGTAGGATTTTTTGGATTTAAGAGTCCCGTTCTGAACTAATTAGGATTCTCAAATAAAACTAAGGGTTGTGAACCTTCGCAAACCTGCTATAGAATAACGGACATACAAATGCACATATGGCAAGAATTTTATTTTTATTGATAGGGCTGACCTGCTTGATGGCCTGCAAATCAAAAAAAGAAAAGGAACTTGATTCGGCCAATTCCAAAACACCAAGTTTTCACATTGAACAAACGGAGACTGAAATAAGGGTCTTCGCAGAAAGCGGGACCAAGGCACTCGCAACCCAAAATGCAAAACCCGATTTCCGACCCTATATTCACCCGATTTTGGCGCCAGGCTCCAATGCGGAACTCACTCAATATAGTCCTGGACACCACAAACACCAAACCGGTCTTTATTGGGGTTTTACTCGTGTAAACGGCACGGGGGCCGAACCCGAGGAATTGAACGAATGGTTTTACAATCCGAACAAGCCAAAAGATATCCAAAAGAAAATAGGACGCGATTTTTTCCATTACCCCGATGGTGACCATTGGCAGAAAGTCTCCGCAGAAGTTTTAATAAGTGAAGGGGAAGCGGTGAAATGGAAAACGGTATACCATATGTTGGATGAATCAAAAACACCTATTCTCAAGGAAACACAAATTTGGACATTTACTGAAAAGGACAACAAATATTTGTTGAGCCTGGATTGGGAAGGCGAGGCACTTACAGATTTGACTTTCAATGAATTTGATTATGGCGGACTCTTTTTGAGAATGCCTTGGAAAGAAGGTATCAAAGGTGAGGTGGTAAATGCCGCCCGTCAAAAAAATGAAAAGGCGGAAGGCCAAAGGGCCATGTGGGTAGATGCCGGAATGGAAATAGATGGTCTTGACAATTGGGGGCATATAGCAATTTTTGATCATTCAAGTAATAAGGACTTTCCGCAACCTTGGCGTGTTGACGGGCAATTGGGCATAGGTCCTGTACCTGCCCGAATGGGCGATTGGCAAATTAAAAAGGGCGAAACAAAAATTTTCCAACATCAAATAGTGGCGTATTCCGGGGAACTTGACGATACAAAATTGGACGACCTTTGGGGAGATTATGTAGGTGATAAAGGGATGTATAATACGGCTTCCCTTTGGGCCATTGCCAAGCAAGAAGGCCGTGATGCCAAGTTGTTAAGTCCCAAGGAAGCAGTCGAGGCCATGACTATCAAAGAGGGCTATACGGTAAACGCTTTTGCCTCAGAACCCATGATTACCCAGCCCATGGCCTTTTGTTGGGATGATCGAGGAAGAATGTGGATAGCGGAGAACAGGGACTATGAGTCACGGTCCGAAGGGTTTTCCAGTTCTGGTGATAGTCGAATTTTGATTTTGGAAGATACCGATCATGACGGGGTAGCGGACACCAAGAAAATCTTTCTGGAGGGGATCCCGTTTCCATCCGCCATTGCGGTTGGCCATGGTGGGGTATTCATTGGCGCACCACCGAACCTTCTTTTTGTTCCCGATAAGAATAGCGATGACAAGGCTGACGAAAAGGATGCCAAGGTGCTGTTGACCGGCTGGGGAATACGCGACCGCCACGAGACGATCAATAGCTTACATTGGGGACCGGATGGGTGGTTGTACGGTCTGGAGGGATTTGCAACGCCTTCCAAAATAAGAAAACCAAAGGGAGAAGGCCGCATCTATAAACATAGGGATGCTTTTCCAGATGATTTATTGGAAGCGGACGGGGTCGATATTAATGGTGGAGTTTGGAGGTATCACCCCTTAAAGGACCGATTTGAAGCAGTCGCGCACGGATTTAGTAATCCTTGGGGCATTGATTATGATGCAAAGGGACAGTTGTTCATTTCCGCTTGCGTAATTCCCCATATGTTCCATATCATGCAAGGGGGCATTTATCATAGACAGGGTGGCCAACACTTTAACCCTTATGTGTACGAGGATATCAAGACCATTGTAGATCATCGCCATCGCTCTGCGCATGGTGGGGCAAGGATATACCAATCCGACGCTTTCCCAGCAGATCAACAGGGGCTTCTGTTTATGGCCAATATTCATGAACATGCCGTGCTATCGGATATTCTGACACCTAATGGCTCTGGTTTTACTGCGAGCCACGGGGAGGATTTTATGATGGCCAACAATGCGCAATGGGTTGGCTTCAGTATGGAGGTAGGGCCCGCTGGGGACTTGTACGTGCTTGACTGGCACGATGCAGAAATATGTGGAGATGCCGTGGTAAATAAAGATACTGGCAGGGTATATCGGATCATGCCCGAGAAATCGATGGCTGAAAACTGGCCAGGAAGATTTGATGACCTTAATAAGAAAAGTGATAGTGAATTGGTGGAACTGCAGTTAAGCAAAAGCAATTGGCATGCACAGCGGGCAAGGGTCATTTTGCAGTATAGGGCTTCCAAAAAGCCTTTGGAAAGTGTTGCCGTGTCTCGCTTGAAAGATATATTGAAGAATACTAAAAATGAGGATACGAGACTCCGAGCCTTATGGTCGCTTCAGATAACAAACAACATCAGTCAAGACGGATTGATCAGGTTATTGGATGACAAGGATCAATATGTACGTGGTTGGGCCATTCAGTTTTTGGTCGAGGACGGTCAACCATCAACAAAAGCGATCCAGAAGATGACAGATATGGCGAGGAATGAAACTTCCGCCGTGGTTCGTCGGTATCTTACGGAGGCCCTTCAACGAATCAATGAAGGCGAACGATGGGCCATTGCGCAATATTTGGTACAATTCAAAGAAGATGCCGACGACCCCAACATTCCGCTGATGTTGTGGTTTGGTATTGAACCGGTAATCGCCAAACAGCCTGAAAAAGCATTGGTTTTAGCCAAAGAAAGCAAAATTCCATCCATCGTACAAAAAATAGCAAGGCGTCTGGTTGATGGGAATCAAATGGAAAAATTGATTGCTGACATAGGCCAAAAATCGGCTGTGCAATCGGATTTGTTGAGCGGTATGTTGGCAGGATTGGAAGGGAATATGGATGTGAAGGAGCCATCCAATTGGGCAGTTGTCTATAAATCGTTACGGTCAGACCCCAAATTATCCTCCATGACCGATGCCATAGCGCATAAATTCGGAAATGTAGAAGTGACCAAGAAAATGTTGGCCGTTATACAAGATCCCAAAGCAAAAATCGAGGACAAAAAGAATGCGATTCGAGACTTGGCCGCACAACAAAATCCTGCATTGCAAACTGAGCTGCCAAAATTGTTGGAGAATCCCGATGTACGATTGGAGGCCATAAAGGCCATAGCTGCCTACGATGACCGAGAACTGGGGGAGGCCTTGTTCAAAAAATACCCGACCTTACCGACCAAAGAAAAGGAGGAGGCCATTATGACCATGGCTTCGAGGCCATTATATGGTCAGTTCTTGGGGGACGCCCTTAAAAAAGGTACCATACCCAAATCGGACATTCCGGCCCATGTAGTGCTGCAATTACGGGCCGTACTGGGCAATGGCTTTGTGGAAATCTGGGGTCCCATCGATGATATTTCACAGAAGTTGCAGGTCGAGTACAAAAAATATCAAGGATTATTGACCGATGATGCCCTTGCCATGGCAAATGTCGCCAAGGGCAAGGAGGTCTTTCAACGAACCTGCGTCGCATGTCATATGCTTCATGGCGAAGGCGGTAAAATTGGGCCCGATCTAACAGGTTCCAACCGAACGAACATTACCTATTTATTGAGCAATATACTGAACCCAAGCGGAGATGTGCAGGAAGATTATAAGCTGGTGGTGATAACCACCCAGGACGGTCGTACGTATAGTGGAAATGTGATTGCCGAAAATGACAGAAACTTGACTCTTCGTGTGGTAGGACAAGACCCCATTGCCATTAATAAGTCACAGATACGAACAAGGGACGTTTCCGAAAAATCCATGATGCCGGAAGGCCTTCTGAACAACTTGACCAATAGCGAGGTACTGGACCTAATCGCATATTTAAAGAAACTGGAACCTTCCGTGTAGTTCCCAAATCAATTAGTGGGAGCACTGGGCAGCATATTTCGGATAGCGGTAATCTTCCATTTTTGATCTTCCTTCACCACTATAAAGGTGCTCCACATTTTTCTATCGGTCCCATCCGTATTTTGAATTTCGTAGCGGGCATCAACCAAGGCACTTATTGGATTTAGAAAGCGGATCGTTTCAATTTTTAGGGTCCGTGTCCCGGGATTGCTTTCGGAACTTTGCATCATTCCTTCCAAAGCTTCTTTTAGGCCTTTTCTCCATTTTCCCGAGGAAACCAATTGATCAATATCCTCGGTTAGAATGTTCTCTAAAATCGTTGAATCTTTTGCGGTTCTCGATGCTGAATACGTATCTATTAAAGTTTGAATTTCTTGCTCTTCTACTTTTGTAGAATTATGATTTTGACCATAGGTTAAATTGAAAGATATAAAACCAAATGTTAAGAGGACTAAAGTTCGTTTCATAAGTTTATTTTTTGGTTCAAACCTTGTTTAAAACAAGTTTTACGGTTTATATAGTTCGGAAATCATAGTATAGTCAACGGAATCGTTTATTTCATAAAAATAACCCAATTGCCATTTTTGTGTGCTTTCTGCTTGTTTGTTTTTTGGTGTGTCCCAACTTGGATAGACCCGAAATGCCCTCTTTCCTTCTTTCTTATCCGTTGAGATGATGCCTTTTTTAATAAGTACGGATTTCGGAAAAACAAATTGCCCAAACTTGTTTTTCGCTCGAACGTTCACAATATAAAAATCAATTCCGTCAGATACATTAAAAGGTTCAATCGGTCCGTTTCCATTTCGTTTCCAAAAGGTCACGAATTGACCAATTTTTTTGGGTGTAATTTTGGCATTTCTGCTTAGGATATCCAATCCGTTCAGTTTAAATCGGCATGCACCATATTCTTTACTTTCTGGTTCTATTTTAAAGTCCGAAATTTCAAGAGAACATGTATCGTAGATTTCCTTTATGATTCGGGGGAGATGAATATCCATTTACTTTATCTGATTTTTGGCAGGTCGCATTCAGCTCCTATTACATCTAATCAAGGCTCTCTAGTTATTTCTTGGCCAGAAATTCCTTCGTTGTCAAAATTGGAATTTTAGAGTTTTTAAAATCCTTTTTGTTTCTCGTGATGATGATATCTATTTCGTTTTCAATGGCTGAATAGTATTGTAGTCCGTCTTCAAAATCCGGAAAGTCATCATCGCTTAGGGCAAGTTCTGTTATTTTGTCATCCAAACTCAATATTTCTACGAGAACTTTGAATTTCCTGAGAATCTCTTTCGCCTCCTTTACAGATTTAAGTTTTGTTAGAATATAGTTTGTATTGGCAAAGGTCAATGAAGAGATGGTCAATTTTAATTCCTTTTTGTCCGCAAGAGAAAACAGATTTGCGGCATCTTCATAGAATTTCTGTCTTTTGGATAGCAGGTCTATTATTACATTGGTATCAATTAAAAGACGGACCATTATTTGTACTTTTCGATCAGATAGTCCGTGTAGGATTCTTTAACGTCAAAATCATTATCCAGGGTGATCACACCACTTAGACTTTCAACCAAAGGGGTAATTTCGGATTCCTTTTTATTTTTTTTTGTCAAAGACGACAAATAGGATTCGATTAATTTTGACAGACTTGTATCATTTGATTTGGCATACTTTTTAGCCTTTTCAATGATGGTATTGTCCAAACTTAAGGTGAGTTTTTTATCCATCGAAAAAATATATACGTACAAAAATAATAAAATAGCACGTATAAATACATTTTATAAGCTCTTTTTTAATTCTGATCAATAAAAAACATAAAAAAGATCTCGTCCTATTTTAGAAGCTCCTTCCCTATACTCAGCACACTTTTAATCAGTTCATCAAAGTCGGCATTCGTAACCCGATGACTTGAAATCGCTATGCGAATACAATACATCCCTTTTAGGGTTGTGTAACCGGGCAAAGCAATGCCGCGTTCTTCAAGCAATAATTTAATTTCTTTGTTCAAGGCATTTAGTTCCTCAAGGGATACATTTCCGGGATTGAAACGGAAACAGACTATGTCCATTCCAATAGGTGCCAAAAGCTCCAAATCGTCATGCCCATTTATCAAGTCGCCTAAATAATAGGCTTGCTCTACATTCCTAGAGATCATTCTACCAAAACGTTCACTCCCGTGTTCCTTTAGCGACATCCATACTTTTAAGGCATTGAACCTTCGCGAAAGTTGAAGTCCATATTCGCTGAACCAATCTTCACCAGAGGCCACTCCGCGCGTATTTTTTGCCAAATATTCCGGGATGAGCGAAAAGGTGTTTTTATGGCCCAACTTGTCCTTTAAGACCACGCAGCCCACCTCAAAGGGCATGTGCAGCCATTTGTGCAGGTCCAAGGCAACGGAGTCGGCTTTTTCAATTCCTTTTAATTGCGGTTTGATGGTATCTGACAACATGGCGATGGCACCAATGGCACCGTCTACATGAAACCAAAGATTTTCCTTTTGGCAGAGTTCGGCGATGGACTCCAAATCATCAATGGCTCCTGTATTCACCGTACCCGAGGTCCCAATAACACAAACGGGTCGCAGACCTGCTGCCTTGTCCAATTGTATTTGCTTTTTGAGGGCTTCTATATTGATCGTATAATCGTCATTGACCGCTATTTTTTTAAGGCTTTTGGTCCCCATGCCCAAAAGTTCTATCGCTTTGGTATTGCAGCTATGAACTTCGGTGGAACCATAAAAAACCAGATTGTTTTCTTTGAGTCCTTCGACACGAATGTCATACCCCGCTTTTACATTACGGGCAACGGCCAATGCCACAAAGTTGGCCATAGACCCGCCACTCACCAAAAGGCCACTGGCCGTTTGTGGAAATGCGATGATTTCCTTTATCCAGTTCACTACTTGTTCTTCCACTTTATGGCCTGCATGGTTGCCACCGCCCAAATTGGGGTTCAGTATGGAAGCCCAAAAATCGCCCATAACGCCCGAAATGGTACCATTGCCCATATACCAGGCCCAAAAACGGGGATGAATGTTGCCCATAGGGTAGGGCAATACGTTTTTTTGAAGGTCTGCAAAAACAGTTTCGGCATCACTGGGCTGTGTTGGCAAACCCGTTTTGAACGTATTCAGGACTTCCTCGGGCATTTCTTGCCAAATCTTACGATCCCGCACATTTTGGGTATAGTCAAAAGCTTCCTCTACCATTTTATGCATGAGCACTTTGGATCGTTCCCAATCCTGGGGGTCCAAAGTTTCAAAATAATCAAAGGAATTTTTCATGTGTACGGAATATTTTCTTAAAGTTAATGGATTCAATTCACTCTATTTTTAAAGAAGGTAATTGATTAAAAAGAATGATAGGATACGATCTCCGGCATTCCATATCATTTCAAACTATTTAGTTATTTATCAAATTAAATTTTAAGCCCAAGTTTAAATTTAGTACGAACATCCCAGATGGATTGTTACTTCCAACAGCCCAAGGATTCGAAAGGAAAATCATTTCAGGAGTTGTCGAAACGAAAACGGAAACGGCATCGCTAAAAACACTGTGTTCATAGGCAAGTAAAACACCAATTCCAATCTTGTTATTTTCCCAATATTGAGTATTAAACTCATTATATTCATTCTCCCCTACGATTCTTTGGTTTACGAATTCTTTAATTTTAAAGTAATTGATTCCAAAACTGGGCCCTATAAAAAAGCTTGATTTTTCTTTTTTAAGTACAGCAAAGGAAATGTCTGCAGATAAAACAATTCTTTGGTTTGCAGGTTCAACCACCCGGTTATAATTCCGTCCATCGGTACTTGAAAAGAAGGAATAGTTGTAGTCCGAATTGTAAAAACTTTGAGCGAATGAAAGCCCAAGTTTACTTTTTAAATTCAGGAGTTGGTAGTACCCTATTTCATAGCCAATGTTATTTTTGAATTTATTGTAACTGCTGGGAGAAAATAGTGTAGAAATGGTAATCTCTTGTGCCCTAACTAAGCCATGACCTGATAAAAAAAGTACTGCGATGAATAAAAATCTTTTTTTCATACAAGTTTTTATTCGATGAGTCTTGTGGGCAAAAATGCAAAATGATTACGAACGATTTTGGTTTTGTCAAAAGTTGTATCTGCCATTTTATGTATTGGCACTTTGGATCGTTCCCAATACTGGGGGTCCAAAGTTTCAAAATAGTCGGTTTGTAAGTCCATCAAATGCTTTTTTTAGCCTTTCCGAAGGTACTACAAAACCCTAAAATAATGGGGAAAATCTAAAGTGAAAGTGATTTTTTGGCTTGAAACTTAAGCAGCTGTTCGCTCTTTATTTTTCGAAAGCCTTTCGTCCAAACTCCAACTTCCCGGACCCTGAAAGAAGAAAACCAATCCAAGCAAAACAAATAGGAAAGGGTGCTGGTCCTCGTACCAAAAACGGCCCTGGCCCACGAAAAAAGTGATAAATAAAAAAGTAAATATCGTAATCAAAGACCCCAATCGGGTATAGAGCCCCAATAACAATGAAATACCGGCGACCAGTTCGGCGGACTTGCCCACATACACTTTCAGCAAGGCACCGGAACCTTTAAAGGTATCCCAATTGGCGTACTCGTGCATGAGCTTTGAATTAAAAACTTCCTGTCCATGATAAATAAGCAACAACCCGAGCACCATACGTATGACTGCCATGCCCTTTTTTTGGCTATTTGCAGAACCGATCCATAAGTTTTTCATGAATATTTTAATAGTTTGATTATGAAACCCGAAGAGCTTCTGTAGGGCATTTTTTCCTTAATCCTAAATTAGTTAATAAGTTTGGGTTTCCTTTCAATCCCAAAATTCGGTCTTTGAGCCCTTGGTAATATTGAATTTCCGAAAATATTTGGTATTTGATTTATCTTTGGTCACCTCGTCAATTAACTCCTGAATTTCTTCCTCGGTGAACTGAGTAAGATAGCATTTCGCTGCTGCCAACATCTTTTGCTCATCTTCATCCGAATAATCAATTCTTAAATTCAGGTATTGGTTGTCCACATAACCCAATTCACCATCTTCTACCACGTCTTCTTTTATGTCTACGGGGAAGTATAATGGGTACTTTTCCACCCAGCCTTCTCTAAGCAATAACTCGGTCACCACGGCACCGGTTACGATATGTTCGGAATGACCATACTCACCATCGGGACCAAATGTTATTAAAACATCTGGTTGGAGTTTCTCAATATAACTTTTAAGCTCCTCTATAAATTTTTTACGCCCATTGAGATAGGCACGAACCCCAAATTTTGTGTCGAGCCTGTCAATGTGTAAGTAGACTGGTGGATTTATCCCTAATTTTTCACAAGCACAAATAGTTTCTTTTTGTCTAAGCATACCCAACGAATCACCCGATGGAATGGTTGTCACTCTAGTGCCATCTTTGCCATCTGTCGCGATTAGGATATGAACATCGTGGCCGAGTCGCGCATATTTTGCTAGTACATGACCTATCATATTTTCGTCGTCCGGGTGTGGGAAAACACCAAGGATTTTTTTACTTTTTGTTTGCCCGTTGACGAAATTCGCGGATATCAAGCAGCAGATTGTCAAAATAATCGTAAACTTCATGATGCTCTTTTAATTTTAATTTATTGCCAGTATTCTTTTAATTCACACATTACTATCCAAAAATATTTTCCAGTCGCCGTTGGGCTGTTTTTGCCAGACGAGAATGTACTTCCCATTATAGGAGCCTTTGCACTGCCCTATTTCAAAGGCAATGTTGCTATTCACCACTTTTATGATGGAAGGTTTTAAGGTGAGCATATAATTGGGATCGTTCATATAGCCATATTCTTTTACCAGATCGGCGGTTCCTGTGATCAGAGGTTTGTGGTTAAAATAAAGGGCATCAGCGGTATACAATTGGGTCACCAGGCTTTCGGCATTGTGGGCATTGCAGAGCTGTATCCATAAATTTCTTTTTTTGGTTATTTGGGTGGTGTCCAATTTTGCGGCATCGTTGGTATGCTCAGCATCATATTCAAACACTCGCAACCCGTTTTCCCAAATGACCAACTGAACGTATTCCTTTGACGCGTCAGTTTTGTATTGGTTGAGTTCATAGACAATGCCCCGGTCTTTGTTCGCTTCTGTTTTAAATATTGACTTAGAAGAAATCTCGGGGTCTTTTTGATTTTCAGAATACGTCGCAATTTCTGCTGCACGGTTTAAAACGCTATCACTAACGGTAATTTTGAATGCATTTTCGGTATAAATAGGTTTTGGCGTAGTGTTGGTGGGACTTTGTTTTTTATCACCCGCTTTTTCTTTGCATGCCACAAACAGCAATAAAAGGATTGATAGAACTGCTATTTTGAAATTCATTTTATGGTAAACGACGGCTTAAGGGTTAGGTTCTTATACGCTATGGAAAACTCTATAGGTCTTTCGGCTATATAACTAAGTTAATAAAAAGGGAGAACTTAAGTTTAGAAAATCCGCCAAAATGGATTAAACGCGCTGCTTTAAAACTTTTTTAAAGGTCTAAAATTCCAAAAACTTCTGAAAAAGGGATATCTATATTGATAATATCAAATTTGGGATTTAGTCCTTTTTTAAGTAGAGCCAAGGTACTTGTAGACCGAACATCTGATGTTACAAAATGTCTTATTGTCTTATCAATATCGGCTTGTGCGAAAAGCTTTGAGTCATTCGGTATAATTGCTCGAGGGTGGAGACTTGTTAAACTAACTTTGTTTTCTGTAAATATTATATTGGCAAATTCACCTGCTCTTTGCGCTTCTTTAAGGTTGAATGGTAATATTTGAATATTTGCGATAGGCAAGTCTTCTAATTTTCCCAATACGCAGTACTCCGCAATTGTTATGGTTGAGACTTTTAGTTTTATTTCATTTTCAAGGAAGTATTTGTAATATCCGAGCGCATTCAGGTGAAGCTTGTCCTCGTCATTGAGCAGGCGGATAAAAAAACTGGTATCAAGTAAGACACTATGCTTCATACCCACCTCTGATATCTAATAACCACTTATCGGGATTAATGTTTTTCCAACTATGTTTTGCTTTTTGGATTAAACTATTCAAGTAGGTTTTATCAAATTTCGGATTATAGTCTATTAATTCCAATAATTTTAGTGATTTCGTATCAACTTCGCCTGTATCAAGATTTTGTAGTCCGAGTGTCCTTACTCCAAATCTTCTATAAAGTAGATTTTCTTCTCTTTCTTTTAAATATTCCTCCCCAGTCTCTATCGATAGGTAGCCATAGTCTTGAGTGTCCAAGTGAATATTTGCTTTGCTTTTTCCACCAGCATCTTTAAGGATTCCATAGAAATAAAGTTCAGCCTCAACCCATGTGTTTTCTGTTTGGACAAAACGAGTTGTAGGATTTATGGTTAATTCATAGTCTCTATTTAAAGAAGTTTTGATTTGAAATTCATAGTTCTTCTGTCTCGATAAATTTTGAATGTTCTCAATTGCCCTAGCCGTTTTTAACTCCAAAAAATCTATGGAATTGTTCGCCTGAACTTGTGACAAAATTGCACTAAAACCTATAACTGCTTGAATAGTTGTTTTGAATTTATGTTTAACAGACCCTTCTTCAATGTCATAAGTTATTATTGGTCTGTCCTTTTTATTATTTGGGTATAATAAGTCTTCTACATTTTGCAGAATAGCTGCAATTTGCTTTATATCGTAGTTATCAGGACTTAAATCCATATGTCCTAATTTTCCTATTACTCTTATTTCTATTTCTCCGATTTTGTCCACAACTCAAATGTACAAATATTTGATATAGTCTATAACTTTCATTTTTTACAAATGTTGCAGCACTCGCTTTACAGCTGCAAATACAATATTCCACTTAAGAATTACTGCAAGTAACCTATGATGGATACAGATTGTTTTTAAAAGTACATCCTTTCACCGATTTTTCTTGCCAAAAATAATTTGTCACAAAACATAGCTGAAGGTCCCTTATCGTAGCATCGGGACCTATTTTTAAATATTAGAAGGGCAAGCCTTTTTATTCAAAAGCGGCCTGCATTTTTTCCCGTATTTCCCGGAGGCATAAATTGCCCAAACTACCTTCGTGGGTATGTTTGATGTCGCGTTTAGGGGTAAAAGTGCCTTCCTGTATTTCCTGCCCCATTTTTTTATAGGCATCGCGAAAAGGCATTCCGGAGAGCACCAATTCATTCAAGGTATCCACGCTAAAGAGGTAATTGTATTTGGGATCTTCCAAAATGCCTTCGTTCACTTGAATTTCCTTGAGACTAAAGGTCAAGATCTCCAAACAGGCCTTCATGTCCTGTACCGCAGGTACTATGATTTCCTTAACCAATTGCAGGTCCCGGTGGTAGCCACTGGGCAAATTGTTGATCACCAAGGTCAGTTGGTTGGGCACCGCTTGCAGCTTGTTGCACTTACCACGCACCAGTTCAAAGACATCGGGATTTTTCTTATGGGGCATAATGCTACTGCCCGTTGTCAACTCATCAGGGAAGGTAACAAAATTAAAGTTCTGGCTCATGTACAGGCAGATGTCCATCGCCATTTTAGAAAGCGTCGCGGCGATGCTCGCCATTCCGAACGCAGTCGCTTTCTCCACTTTGCCACGGCCCATTTGGGCGGCCACCACATTGTACTTCATCGTTTCAAAACCCATCTCCTGGGTGGTAAAAGTGCGGTCAATGGGGAAAGAACTGCCATAACCCGCCGCGCTCCCCAAGGGGTTCTGATCGGCAATCTTGTAGGCGGCGTTGATAAAATAAAGATCGTCTATGAGACTCTCCGCATAGGCCGAAAACCACAGCCCAAAAGAAGAGGGCATCGCAATCTGTAAATGGGTATAGCCGGGCAGCAACACATTTTTGTGCTTATCGGCCAAGTTAATGAGCAGATCAAAAAGAATTTTGGTCTGGTCCTTGATCTCGGCCAGTTCTTCTTTCAGATACAAATGCATGGCGACCAACACTTGGTCGTTCCGTGAGCGGGCCGTATGTATTTTTTTTCCGGTATCGCCCAAGGCCAAAGTAAGTTGGTACTCGATCTTCGAGTGCATATCCTCAAAAGTGGGCTCTATGGTAAACTTTCCTTCTTCTATTTTTTTGGCAATCGCATTCAATTCCTTCAGCAAAGCCTCAGTCTCCGAGGGTGTCAACAAACCTATCTTGCCCAACATTTTGGCATGCGCCTTGGAGGCGACGACATCGTATTTAGCCAAATGCAGATCCAATTCGCGATCGTTGCCCACGGTAAAATGGTCAATTTTTTTATCGGTGCTAATACCTTTTTCCCAGAGTTTCATTTTTTCAAGTTCAAGTTCAAATGTCAAGTTTAAGGGCAAGTTTAAGCACAATTAATTGAGTTTGTACTTGATACTTGCGCTTTATTTTTTTAAAAAACCTTTCAAAATCTTAATATACAAATCTATGCCTTCTTCAATTTCATTCACAAAAATATATTCATCGGCGGAATGGGAACGGGTGCTATCGCCAGGCCCTAATTTGAGCGAGGGGCAGCTCAATGCCGCCTGATCCGAGAGGGTAGGGGATCCGTACGTACTTCGTCCCAAGGCAATGCCCGACTGTACCAATGCATGGTTTTTGTCAATGGCGGAGGAATTCAATCGCAGGGACCGTGCTTTTAGTTCGCAAGGTGCTTCCTTCATCAAGATATCCGCGATTTCCTTATTCGTGTATTTGTCGTTCACCCGAACATCGATTACCAGATCTACCTGTGCCGGCACCACATTGTGCTGACTGCCCCCGTTTATTTGGGTTACCGTGAGTTTTACTTCGCCCAGAACCTCCGATACCCTTTCAAATTTATAATTTTTGAACCACTCCAAAACTTTGATGGTATTGTAAATGGAGTTATCCGTATTTGGGTGTGCCGCATGCGAAGGCGTTCCCTTTACGACCGCATCAAAGATGACCAAGCCTTTTTCGGCAATGGCAAGTTGCATCAAAGTGGGTTCGCCCACAATGGCGACATCGATCTTTGGTAAAATCGCCAACATACTGTTGAGTCCGTTCGGACCCGAACTTTCCTCCTCTGCCGACGCCACGACGACGATATTGTGGTTGAGGTCTTTCGCTCCATAAAAATGGGTAAATGCGGTAATAAGCGATACTAATGCGCCACCGGCATCGTTACTGCCGAGTCCGTATAATTTACCTTCCTCAATATGGGCATGGTACGGATCTTTGGTATAGGCGGTATTCGGTTTTACCGTATCGTGATGCGAATTGAGGAGCAAGGTGGGCTTGCTTTCGTCAAAATATTTGTTGAAGGCATACACATTGTTCTTCTCGCGTTTAAAGGGAATTTCAAAAGATGTGAACCATCCTTCGATGGCATCGGCCGTTTGATCTTCCTGTGAAGAAAACGACTGAATGGAAATCAGTTCTTTTAGCAACTCCAGGGCCTTTTCCGTTAGCATTCTTTGATCCATCATCATAAGGTTATTTTCGTAAATAGGGCGGATGCTCCTTCCAACATGGAGGTATCGCCAATACAGACTTGGTTTACGCCATTATTTAAGGCATGGAAGCAATTTTCCATTTTAGGAAGCATGCCATCCGCAATACTATTTTGTTCCAACAATTCTTGGTACTTTTTGGAATCGATATGTGTTACGACCGAGTTTTCATCGGCCACGTTCATCAAGACGCCCTTTTTTTCAAAGCAATAGTACAAAGTGGCCTTATAAAGAGCACTCATTCCAATAGCGACTTCCGAGGCTATGGTATCGGCATTCGTATTTAGCATTTGACCTTTTCCATCGTGGGTCAAGGCGCAAAAAACGGGCATCAAATCGGCATTCAATAAAGCGGAAATGGTCTTTGGATTGATACCGTCCACATCACCTGCAAACCCATAATCAAGGGTCTTTACAGCTCTTTTGTGCGCCTGAATGGTGTCTCCATCGGCACCGCTGAGTCCAATGGCATTGCAGCCGTTGCTTTGCAGCTGTGCCACAATCTTTTTATTGGTGAGTCCGCCATAGACCATAATGATCACATCCAAGCTTTCGGCATCGGTAATGCGCCTTCCGCCGATCAACTTGGATTCAATCCCCAATTTTGCGGCAATCTGCGTGGCCATTTTCCCCCCACCGTGTACCAATATTTTGAGTCCGTCCAATTTGGCGAACAAGTCCAGAAATTTTGCAAGTTCATGGCTGTTTTCGATGATATTTCCGCCAATTTTTACGATGGATAGTTTTTGTTTCACGTGTTTCTATTTATTGTTTTTCAATGGTCACATGTAACCTTTAATCATGTCGGTTTCATTTTATACATTTAAAATTCCCCCGTCAATGTTCATCGCCGTTCCCGTGATCCACGAGGCATCATCGGATAGCAGGAAGAGGGCCAGTTTTGCGACATCATCCGGAGACCCTAAGCGTTTTAACAATGTTTTTTTTCCGGCATTTTCCACCGCCATCCCCGGATTCTCAAATGCCACAGCGGAATCCCACAGCAATTGCGTATCCACAGGTCCTGGACAAATGGCATTGACCCGAATCTTTGGGGCATATTCCACGGCCATTTGTTTCATCAAAGCTACGGAAGCCGCTTTTGAGGCGCAGTAGGCCGGATGGTTCGGAAAACTCTTGTAAGCGGCAATGGAGGCATTGATCAAAATGTTTCCGCTGGCTTCTTTCAGCATATAAGGTATCGCATATTTTGACAAATAGAAAATGGAACCCAGATTCGTGTCCATCGTATTTTGCCAAGATGAAATCGGCAGATCTACCACATTCCCCAGTCCCAAAATACCCGCATTGATAGAAAGCATGTGCAGCTTTCCAAAATGGGAGATGGCCGCTTTTACGAGTTGCTCATTGTGCTCGGGCCGACTTACATCGCCAGCCACAAAAATTGCATTTTTCAACTTTTTCGACAAGGCTTCGCCTTTCTCGACATTCCGTCCTGAAAGGATCAGTTTGGCACCTTCCGAAACAAGGGTTACGGCAATGGCCATGCCCATACCCCCCGTGGCCCCGGTGACGATACAAATCTTGTCTTTAAGTTTTTGTTTCATTTTACTTTTATAGTCCCTCCTCATTTGAGGAAGGGGATGAATCGCTCGCCTAAGACGCGCAAGAAATGGGAGGTAGCCCTGCGAACTTATTCAGTCTCGATTCCGGTTCGTTATTGGCACGCTAAGGCTTGCGGCTTCAACCCCTCCGTCCGCAAGCGGACACCTCCCCTCGTCTGAGGGGAGGAGCTGTTATATTTTTTTGCTTCCCTCCAATATTTTCTTTAAAACCACTTGTGCCGAGTAGGTTCTATTGTTTGCCTGTTCAATGACCAAAGACTGATCACTGTCCAATACGGCATCTTCTACGATCACATTTCTGCGCACGGGCAGGCAATGCATAAATTTGGCTTTGCCCAACTTGCCTATGGTCATCATCCAATTCGCATCTTGGCTCACTACTTTTCCATAGTCGGAATAGCTGCTCCAGTTTTTCACATATACAAAATCGGCATCCTGTAGCGCCTTTTGTTGATCGTTTTCAATTTTTACTCCTTTTGTGATTTCGGGATTCAATGCATATCCTTCGGGGTGTGTGATCACAAAATCGGCATCCTGAAGTTTCATCATTTCCACAAATGAATTGGGTACCGCATGGGGCAACGCCCTGGGGTGTGGTGCCCAGGAGAGGACCACCTTGGGCCTTGTCTTTGTTTTTTGCTCGTCCAACGTAATGGCATCGGCCAAAGCCTGTAGCGGATGGCCCACAGAGCTTTCCATATTTACGATGGGTACGCTTGCATATTTTTTAAATCCGTTCAAAACTTCCTCGGCTTCGTCCCTTTCTTTGTCCTGCAATGCCGCGAACGCTCTGATCGCAATGATGTCGGCATATTGGGAAACCACTTGTGCCGCTTCCTTGATATGTTCCGAAGTGCCTTGGTCCATCACCGTTCCGTCACCATATTCCAGGGCCCAACCCTCCCCGCCGAAGTTCATGACCATAACCTCCATGCCCAAGTTCATGGCAGCTTTTTGTGTGCTCAAACGCGTACGCAGACTGCTGTTGAAAAATAATAAACAAATGGTTTTTCCCCTTCCCAGTTCCTTGAATTGGGTCGGGTTCGCTTTTAACGCCCGTGCTTCCCTCACCCAAACGGGAAGGGAGTCGATATCGTTAATGGAAAGAAAGTGTTTCATGTGTTTTTCTGTCTCCTCGAGCGCAGTCCCGAGTATTTAAATGCTACCAAAAAGGTCTCGACTGCGCTCGACCTGACGGAAAATTAATTCCCTAATTCTTTTTTTAAAGCCTCAAAAAATAGGTCTAAATGAGCCTTGGTAATATTCAATGCGGGGAGCACCCGAAGCACATGTTTGTCCTTGGCGCCCCCGGTAAATACATGTTGATCGTAAATCAACCTTTTGCGAATATCGGCAACCTCAAAATCAAATTCGAGCCCCAGCATGAGTCCACGACCTTTTATACGTTTTACCTGTGTAATCAAAGCGGCCTTTTCCTTGAAATACGTTCCCAGTTCAAATGCGTTTGCAATGAGCTTTTCCTTTTCAATTACCTCAAGAACGGCCAAGGATGCTGCACAGGCCAAATGATTGCCGCCAAAAGTCGTACCCAAGAGGCCGTAGGAAGCCTTGATATCTTCGTGGATCAAAATACCGCCTACGGGAAAACCGTTGCCCATACCCTTGGCAATGGAAATAATATCCGGCTGTATGCCATGATGCTGAAAGCCAAAAAACATTCCGGTACGGCCATAGCCCGACTGAACTTCATCGGCAATGAGTACCACCTTGTATTCCTTGCAAAGTTGCGTAATCTGTTGGTAAAATTTAGTGGAAGGTTCATCCAATCCGCCAACACCTTGCACCGCTTCCAAGATTACTGCACAGACGTCCAATTTTTTAATTTCGGAAGTGAACGATTCAATATCCTCAAACTGCAAAAAGGTCACATTTTGCTGTTTGTTCAACGGTGCATTGATTTTTTCGTCATCCGTGGCGGCCACGGCCGCCGAAGTCCTTCCGTGAAAACTGTTCCTAAAGGCGATGACCCTCGATTTTCCGTTGTGGAACGAGGCCAATTTTAAGGCATTTTCATTGGCTTCCGCACCAGAATTGCACATAAAGAGGTTGTAATCTTCACACCCCGAAAGGATTCCCAATTTGGTCGCCAATTCTTCCTGCAGCGGATTTTGCACCGCATTGCTGTAAAATCCGATCTTACCCAATTGGTCCTTGATACGCTTTACATAATGGGGATGGGAATGGCCGATAGAGATTACGGCATGGCCGCCATAGAAATCCAAATATTCTTGGCCCTTATCATCGGTAACGACAATTCCCTTGGCCGAAACCGGGGTAATGTTATAAAGTGGGTAAACATCGAACAATTTCATGTGTTTATTTTTATTTTTTTCATAGTTCACATGTAATTCGCCATCACACTCATCGTTTGTTATCACGAATTGATATGGCTCATTTCATGACTATCCTTTTTTGATTTGATTGATTTTTTCGAACGAGGCCACAATGCCCCGAATAAGCGATGAGCTCAATCCCTGGTGTTCCATTTCGTTCAAACCTTCAATGGTACATCCTTTAGGGGTCGTAACCCTGTCGATTTCCTTTTCCGGATGGCTATCCGATTCGATCAACAAACTTGCGGCCCCTTTGCAGGTATGCATGGCAAGTTCCTGGGCCTCTTTGGCATCGAACCCTAGTTGTATGGCACCTTGGGTAGTGGCGCGTATCAAGCGCATCCAAAAAGCAATTCCGCTGGCACAAATTACCGTAGCGGCCTGCATTTGCTCCTCTGGTATTTCCATGGTATGTCCCATGCGGTTAAAAATGGCTTTTGCCAGATCAATACGCTTCTTGCCCTTTTCATTGCTACAGATACACGTCATGGATTTACCTACTGAAATAGCTGTGTTGGGCATGCTGCGAATCAGATAATGGTCGGCGCCCACGGTTTCTTCCATTCGGGCGATACTAAAGCCGGTAATGGTAGAAATGATTACGTGCTTCTCGTTGAGCAGCTCTTTTACCTCTTCCAAAATCTTCGCAAACTGGCTGGGCTGCACCGCAAAAATGAGAATATCGGAATTTTGTACCGCTTCCCTATTATCGGAAGTGACTTTTACATTTCCATATTTTTCGTACTGTTTAAGGCTTTCTACATTTTTACGTGTTAGGTACATTGAAGTGGCCCCATTTGTATTCAAAATACCTTTGGCTATTGACAGACCTAAATTCCCAGTTCCTATGATGGCTATTTTCATTACTATGTTTTTTAATTGTCAGTTCCACGAAGGTGGAAATTATTAAATGTGGCATCTTGAAAGAATACCCCTTTAATCCCCTCAAGGGGATAATCGATACTTCTAAAAAACCCCCGCTTTTAAACTCAATCCCTGTCCTTCCTCAAAACCGAACATCAGATTCATGTTCTGCACCGCCTGACCGGAAGCTCCTTTTAAGAGGTTATCGATGGCCGACGTAATAAGCAAAGTGTCCTTGTGTTTATGTAAATGCACATGACATTGGTTCGTATTTACCACCTGTTTCAAATTGATGGGTTCTTCGGCCACTTGGGTAAATACCGCATCTTTATAGAAATCTTTATAAAGTTCAATGGCTTCTGCTTCACTACCCATAAAATGGGTGTAAACGGTGGCCAAAATCCCCCGTGTGAAATTCCCACGGTTCGGAATGAAGTATAACTCGCCGGCATCTTTTTGAAGTGAATGCAGACTTTCGTTGATTTCCCCCAAATGTTGATGGGTGAAGGGTTTGTACCAACTCACATTGTTATTTCTCCAGCTAAAATGGGAAGTATCGGACGGACTCACACCAGCACCGGTACTACCTGTAACGGCGTTCACATGCACATCGTTTTTAAGGAGGCCGGCTTTTGCCAGGGGCAATAAGGCCAATTCAATGGTAGTCGCAAAACATCCGGGATTGGCAATATAGTTCGCTTTTCTTATGGCTGGTTTGTTCAACTCGGGGAGTCCATACACAAATTTCTTCCCATTGAAATCCGAATCCTTTTGCAATCTGAAATCGTTGCTGAGGTCAATGATCTTGGTGCTGTCCGAAAATGGATTTTCACTCAGGAATTTTGTTGAATTCCCATGGCCCAAACACAGAAATACCACATCTACATTCGCATTGAGGCTATTGGTAAATTCTATTTCAGTGACCCCTAAAAGATCAGGATGGGCCGTTGAAATTTTTTTGCCAGCCCTCGTAGTGCTGTAAACGAAATCCAATGTTGTTTTTGGGTGATTCAGTAAAATTCGAACAAGCTCACCGCCCGTATATCCCGAACCACCAATAATTCCGACTTTAATCATGGTTCTTGTTTACGTGGTTGTATATTTTACCCGAATTTGACAATATCTTAATGAAACCTTTCGCATCATCGGCTGACCAACCCTTGTTCATTTCGCCATAACTTCCAAAAGAAGCATTCATGAGGTCATGTTTGGAAACGATTCCGTTCAGTTCAAATCTATAGGGATGCAGGCTCACAAAAACATCCCCCGAAACGTTCTTCTGTGTGTCCGTCAAAAAGGCTTCAATATTCCGCATTACCTCATCCAAATAATTGCCTTCATGCAAGAGCATGCCGTAAAAATTGCCCAATTGCTCTTTTTGATATTGTTGCCATTTGCTCAACGTGTGTTTTTCCAACAAATGATGAGCCTTGATGATAATTAGCGACGCAGCTGCTTCAAATCCGACCCTTCCTTTGATTCCAATAATCGTATCGCCGACATGAATATCACGCCCGATGGCATATTTAGAGGCGATATCGTTCAACTTTTCTATGTTTTTTATAGGAAGATCCTGTTTGCCATCGAGGGCCACGAGTTCCCCTTTTACAAAAGTCAATTTGATTTCTTTATGTGTATTTTCCTGCAACTGACTTGGGAAGGCCGAATCCGGTAACGGCTTATCTGAAGTCAATGTTTCGGAACCACCTACCGAAGTTCCCCAAAGCCCTTTGTTGATAGAGTATTTTGCTTTTTCCCAAGGATATTCCACTCCGTTTTCCTTTAGATAGGCGATTTCTGCTTCACGGGCCAGTTTGTTGTCCCTGATCGGGGTAATGATTTCAATTTCCGGAGCAATGATTTGAAAAATCATATCGAACCGAACCTGGTCGTTCCCGGCCCCAGTACTTCCATGGGCAATGTAACCGGCTCCCACTTTTTTTGCGTGATTTACAATTTCAATGGCTTGTACAATCCGTTCGGCACTCACCGATAAGGGATAGGTGTTGTTCTTCAGCACATTTCCGAAGATGAGATATTTTACAACCTTGTCGTAAAAATTCTGTACGGCATCAATTGAGGTGTATGTTTTGGCTCCCAATTGCAAGGCCTTTTCTTTGATATTGGCGATTTCAGTTGCAGTGAACCCGCCGGTATTTACACTTACGGCATGTACTTCAAATCCTTTTTCCTTTGAGAGGTACTTGGCACAATATGAGGTGTCCAAACCACCACTATAGGCTAAAACTAGCTTCTTCATTTTTCCTTCTTTTTTAAGAATAGGGTTTCTTTAATGCTTTTTAATCTTTTAAAGGCCTTGGTGTTCAAGGTTTCTTTTTCTTCTTCCTTGACCTTGGCATTTTTGGTTGCAGGGTCATATAACATTCCCGTGCATAGGCACATTTTTCGTTCCGTGCGGGTCAAGATGTCAAAATTTTTGCATGTCTGACAACCTTTCCAGAACTCGGGATCATCTGTCAGTTCTGAAAATGTCACAGGTTTGTAACCTAGGTCATAATTAATTTTCATTACGGCAAGTCCCGTAGTGATGCCAAATATTTTAGCATTCGGGAATTTTTTTCGGGACAGATCAAAAATCGCTTTCTTGATGTCCTTGGCCAATCCCCGTTCGCGATAATCAGGATGTACGATCAGTCCAGAATTGGCCACGTATTTCTCGTGTCCCCAAACTTCAATGTAACAAAACCCTGCAAAGGTATCACCGTCCAAGGCAATAACTGCGTTGCCATTCTGTAATTTTTTATGGATGTATTCTGGGGTACGTTTGGCAATACCAGTTCCACGGACTTTGGCCGATTCTTCAATGGTATCGCAGATAATCTGCGCATATTTAAAATGCGATTCGTTAGCAATAACAATGTTCACTGATTGTTGCTTTTAAGTTAAAAATGGATAAATAGTCTGCTGGAAGCGGAAATGGACTCACCTATTTCCATAATTGAAATGCACCCTTACGGGCGACGACGAACGGGTGTAAATGAACAGAAAGGGGCAAAAGCCCAATCAGTAGAAGATAAATGTAGTTTGTTCCTCATTGTGAAACCAAAAGTACAAATTAATCCGAAATAGACGAATCACCAGACTAATTTTTTCGAAATAGTAAGTTTTGGCCCTTGAGACTGAAGATTTCATATCCCAAAAAACCAATCACCGAAATATATTCAATGGCGAGCAAAATCAAATTCTCCCTATAATCAATTTGAGAGTAGGCAAAATAACTTAAGGCTACCGCTGCCGACCAAATCAGGGCATATTTATATTTCGTAAAAATGGTCAACAATACCAAGAAAACAATATACCAGGGATGAACCGTTGCCGAAAGAAAATAGTATATGGTCAGAACCCATAACATATTGGTGACGAGATGCTGAAGTTTATGATTTTTTCCTAGGAAGGTGAACAGTAAGATGACCAAGGCAGAGACAAAGAGGGTTGTACTACCATATGTTTTAATGAGCTCCCAAGGTTTTGCTCCATTGTTTACTGCGATTTCCTTTATAAAATTATACAAACCCGCATTGAACTCAAAGTTGGAAAACCAGAGTCCGATCGTGCTCGAGTAGTTACCTATGAACTCGGACGTGTAAAAAGGGAGCAACAATAGCATACATGTGGCACCAACAATCATATAAAAGAATACACTTTTCTTGAAACCGAAATAATTGAGAAATAATGGAAGGAACATCAATGGCACCAATTTGGTTGAAATGGAAAGCCCATATATGATAGCTGCGAGCATCCATTTATTTAGGGCAATCAGATAAATTGCCCAGAGGAAGAAGAACAACATAAAACCTTCAAAATGAAGGTTTCCGGTCAATTCCACGATGACCAAAGGGTTCAGGAAATACCAGAAAATGAGATGCGGCGAGGCAGTCAGTATTTTTAGGAGCTTTCTCCCGAAATATACAATGCCAATATCTGCCAATATCAGTAATACCCTCATCACCAGTAAAGAGCCCATAATGCTTTTACCACCCAATATTGCGGCAAAAGCATATACATATTGATTTAAAGGTGGGTAGTTGCTATAATGTTGTGAACTTAGACTGCCCATACCGTTATAGAGTTCCTGTGCATTGGCAATCAAAAGGTCTTTTTGCACTATAAGGTCATCCGGTAGAAAAAGGTAGGGACTCATACCATTCCGCACCAGTTCGCCATCCCAAATGAATCGATAAAAATCCTGTGAAAGGTTGGGTTCTGCCATCAGGAAAATCAACCTGAACAAAATACCGGCACCTAGGAGAAATTTTAAATTCCACTTTTCAAATTGGATCAATTTGAAACAAAGAAAGAAAAGTGCCGCAAAAAGGGCAAGCAGTTTTATAAAATCAGTTCGCTCTAAATGATATGCAAAAGTGCCGTAAAACGCTAAACTTGCCAACACCAATAGGATGGGGATTCTATGGAGTTTCAGATATTTGACAATTTGGTTTGGCATGTAAATCCCGCATTCTAATAGGGTGCCAAAAAATAAGAAAATTAATTGGTTTTAGCTATCCAACAATTGAATAAGCAAAAAATTGGGAAACTAACAATCCTTTCCTATAAAAAAGAAGAATTTAGTATTTTAAGCCCTCGCGGTCAAGGACTTGAAAAAGACGAACCCAAACCCTAGGAAAAGCATAAAATGAAATGGGAACAATCCAAAATCATCTAACGGAATAGCACTGTACATTCCGAAAAGGAAATATATCATTAAGAATGCCTCCAAAATCATGTTGGGAGATAATTTCTTGGCAAGGTACTTATTGCCCTTCCACGTATCGGTAAGGTTGTTTAAATTAAATTTAGGAGTGCGGACAAACTCGCTTCTTTTTCCCATATGGCCTTCCAACACGGCAATTGTATTGTGGAGGGAGAAGCCCATTGCCACTGAAAAGAAGGTAAAGAACAATTTGATATAGTCTACAAACTTGTCAAAACTACTTCCTTGAAGGCTCTTGAACGTAAACCAGTAGCAAACAAAGAGGATAATTGTACTCAAGATGAAGAAACTTAATGCACTAAACACCCAGTCAAATTGAATATACGTGTTTTTGATGTACATGGCAGGGATACTCAATATAGCAACCAAGAAAACACACAAGAACATGGAGCTGTTCAATAAGTGCATAACTCCATGGAATTTTGTTTTAAATGAAATATTCTTTGCGCTGATAACGCTCCAAACACTCTTTCTGAAATTTTCCGCCCCACCTTTGTTCCATCTAAATTGTTGTGAACGTGCCGCGCTAATAACCACCGGAAGCTCTGCGGGAGTTTCAACATCTTCCAAATACTTGAATTTCCAGTTCTTTAATTGGGCACGGTAGCTCAGGTCCAAATCTTCGGTAAGCGTATCACCTTCCCAGTTACCGGCATCAAGGATGCATTGCTTTCTCCAAATACCGGCTGTACCGTTAAAATTAATGAAGTGTCCTTTTGAATTTCTACCAACCTGCTCTAAAGTGAAATGGGCATCCAAGGCAAATGCTTGAATCCTGGTAAGTACGGAATAATCGCGGTTGATGTGTCCCCAACGTGTCTGCACGACTCCTATTTCTTCGTCCTTAAAGTAAACTACGGTTTTCTTTAACCAGTCACTGTCCGGTAGAAAATCAGCATCAAAAATGGCTATAAATTCACCTTTGGCAATTTTAAGTCCCTCTTTCAGGGCACCTGCTTTAAAGCCTTGGCGGTTTTCACGACGTATGTGGGTAATGTCCAATCCCGCTTCCTGCAATTTGATAATATGCTTTGCGGTATCGTTCACCGACTCATCGGTTGAATCATCCAAAACCTGAATTTCCAACTTGCTTTTTGGGTATTCTATCTTGGAAATGTTCTCCAATAAACGATCCATTACGTACTCCTCATTATATACTGGAAGTTGAATGGTTACATACGGAATTTCACGTGGGTCAAGAAGATTGAATTTTGGAGCGTTTTGATTCTGGCGTTTGTACCCTAAATAATTGACCAGAAGGTTCAATTGGGCCAAACTATATAGAAAAATCAATAACAAAGAAATACTGTAAATCGCAATGATAATGTAAGTGATTATTAGTCCCATATTATTTTAAACTATATTTAAATATCCAACCCAGGATTTTTACGCCTGCAAATATACTACCTTTTACCGTTCCTGAAACTTTTGAAACCCCAATTCTTTTTTTATAACGTACTGGCACTTCGGTATATGAAAACTTCTTCTTTAGGGCCTTCAATTGCATCTCCACAGTCCAGCCATAGGTTTTGTCTTCCATTTCCAACTCCAACAATTTAGAATATTTTATCGCTCTAAAGGGTCCGAGGTCGGTAAATTTGGATCCGAAAAACAGATTCATCAAAAATGTGGCCAATTTATTGCCAAATATTTGCTGAGGGGTCATAGAATTTAACTCTCTCAAATCTTTGGTTCTTGCCCCTATGACAAAATCAATATTGTCCTCGAGTATTGGCTTCACAATTTTGGAAAGTTCTTCTGGATAATCAGAATAGTCTCCGTCGATAAATACGATAATATCCGGTACTTTGGATTGTTTGGCAACGTAATTCATACCCCATAGGCATGCATATCCGTACCCTTTTCTATGCTCACTTAAAACGGTAGCACCAGCTTTCGCTGCATTTTCCGATGTTTTGTCCGAAGAATTATTGTTAACAACTATTATTTCGCTAACCGTTTTTGGGATTTCATTTATCACCTGGGCTATGGAATCTGCCTCATTGAACGCTGGGATAATAACCTTAATATCTGTCATTATCTTAAATCGGATAGGTTGTTATCTCGCTTAAAACTTAAGTAACTGAACCATTCCTTTATTTTTTTGTCATTTTTATATTTTGAGGCCGAGGTGAGATTACCATTATGGTACTCTAGGCAATAACCGGTTTTTGCCCCAGCGACCATTTGACATTTATAATCAACTTTACCGTTGGAGTCATAGAATATCCACCAGCCCGATTTGGCCCCGTTTTCATAGTTGCCTTCCTCGGTAATTGTTCCCACGTTGTCATAGAAATGCCAGTAATCTATTCTAATTCCATTTTTATAATGTCCTTCTTCCGATAATTTTCCGTTGGGATTATAATATTTCCAATATTCCGATTTTATGCCGTTTCGCAACCAGCCTTCTGCTTTTAGATTCCCACTCCCATAATATTCTTTGGAATAAACGGAATCGGTTTCAGGGAAATTTCCAAAATGGACGAAAAGCAATATCGACAAGAAAATTTTTAAAATCATAAATGGGAAATTTATTTTTTATTCACTAAATCCATTAAATCCATATCATTTCCTAATAAAATTTCAGTCGGATTAATGCGCCCTTCCAATGGGCCATTTTCCAACTTTAATACCCCCCTCGGACAAACAGCGGAACATATCCCGCATCCTACACAACTTGAACGAACAATATTTTCGCCTTTTTGGGCATATGCACGCACATCAATGCCCTGTTCGCAATAGGTTGAACAATTTCCGCAAGAAATACACTGTCCACCATTGGTCGTAATCCGAAACCTGGATTTAAAGCGTTGCACAAAACCCAAATAAGCAGCCAACGGACACCCAAACCGGCACCAGACACGGTTGCCGAAAATTGGATAGAACCCAGTCCCGATTACCCCGGCAAAAACAGAACCTATCGCTAAACTATAGGTATTCTGCACACTTTGGGTTTTGATACCTAGAACCGTGCCAGATTCTGTGAAGAAACTATAAAGTGTCATTCCCGTCATTACAATTGCAAAAAACAGCACCCCGTGTATCAACCATCTTTCAACTCTCCAGGAGAAAAGCGATTTACTGGAATGCTGCCTGTATGGGTCGCCCAATGTTTCTGCTAGTCCGCCGCAACCGCATACCCATGAACAATACCAGCGTTTACCAAAAAAATAAACCATAATGGGAACAATCAACAGTGTTAGGATTATGCCCCAGAAAAGAATAAAGATGCCAATTCCTCCGCTATTCATTAATTCTTTCAAGTTCCATTGAAAAAAGAAATCATAGTCTAAAGGGAAGGCATTCTTAAAATCATAATAGGGCATTTGAAGGCGCACCATTATTTCGGGTATTAAAAAGGCAAAGACAATTTGAAAGAACAGTACCGAGGTTGTACGTACCATCTGATATACATTGTGGCGGTATTTGATGTACATGCGAACGGCCATAACTGTCATTACTGCGCAATACATAAAACCGTAAACAAACCAATGACCAGCAGGATTCCCGCTTAAACTTTCACTGATCGGATCCATAAGAAACGTCCAGTTTACCGCATACTCCGGTCGGAAATAAAGAACCAAGTAAAAGGAAACCAGGAAAATAAAAACCAACCATGCGATCCAGCCCCTATTGGTTGCATTTTCATGATAGATGCCATTGTTCTTAATTCCTTTTTGGCCAAGTAGTACCACGTTGGGCAAAATAAACATGAGTGCACCCAGTATGCCGAGTCCAAAGGTTAAGAACCAAATGAGCCCCTTATTATTGGCAATAAAACCAATGCCCGATTTTTTGCCAATGGTCGCCGCCACATCATGGGGTTTGGTATAAATAACCTTGTTGTATTCCTTGTTTTTTCGGTGTTGATCGTTGGCATTTTCAAGGGCATGGGCAACTTTGGGCGAAAGCGCAAGCATGCCCTTAAAGTCTTTATCGACGACATTTTTACGCATGGCATCCATAAACAGCCCGCTTTTGTCCAAACCTTGGTCAATTGCCATCTGATCAAAGGACGTTTTATTTAGATGGTACGTTCCTACGATAGGTAAAATGGTAAAGATCCCCAATCCTATCAAAAAGATTACAAGCCCTATATTTTTAATCGATTTCATACAATCCAGGGGTTAAACATTGCTAAAAATACGTTTCCAACTCTTTTTTTGTGATTTAATGTTCTTTTTAAAATCGGTATTGTACTTGGCAATAATATCTTCTTCATATTGTACATAGAATTCCGGGTCAAAATTGGCATCCTTCAAATATTCCATTACGTAGTCAATGCTTTTTTTTTGGGTAAGCCAGCGATCGAAAATCTCATGCCGCATGCGAATCCCGAAGGTGTTGATTCCTAAAAATTGATGGCTATTCTTATCAAATGCGACGGTGATACAAAGCTTTTCTTTTGGATGCCGCCAATGAAAGTGGGTTTCATGTTCCTTTTTTCCTTTTTCGCTGAAAACCCACCCATAGGTCTGGTACTCAATATCCAGAAATTTTGCAGAGTTGAACCAATGTCCAGGATTGTATTCCATTTTCGTGCCGCAAAGACTTTGCGCCAGTACTTCGCCCATCATCCTACCAGTGTACCAAACAGCTTCCACCGGTCTTCTGTTGCCTATGGCCTCAATTTGTTCGGCGCAGTCACCTATGGCATAGATATCTGGAATATTGGTTTCCAAATATCTATTCACCAAGACGCCTTTGCCCAATTCAATACCTGAATCTTTTAGGAAATCTACATTCGGGGTTACGCCGGCCGTCAACCCCACCACATTGCATGCTATGACATCGCCCTTGTCGGTCACAACTGCCTTCGCCCTTCCATTTTCATCAGCTAAAATTTCTTTTAGATTGGTTTCTAGACGCAGATCAATATGATGTTCTAAAATATGTTCATTGATCATTTGCGATTCCCCATTGGGCAAAACACCGTTCCAAAAGCTGTTTTCACGCACTAGAAATGTAACCGGAATATCACGACTCCTAAGCATTTCGGCCAACTCAATACCTATGAGTCCGCCACCGACTATGACCGCCCTATTGCAAACTTCTTTGTTCGGCGCAAAAACTTCAAGCGCGTCAAGGTCTTGTTTGGAGTAAAGTCCTTGAACACCCTTTAAATCCTGACCAGGCCATCCAAACTTATTCGATTTGGAACCTGTGGCTATAACCAGCTTATCGTATGTAATTTCAATGCCATCTTTTAGAATTATTTTTTTGTCCTGAGGCACAACATCTGTAACATATCCATTTACCAAATCGATCCGGTTCTTTTTCCAGAACCAATTTTCATAGGGCTGTGTGTGTTCAAATTTCATATGACCCATATATACGTACATAAGGGCAGTTCGTGAGAAAAAATAATCTGTTTCGGCTGATATTATTGTAATCTTTTTGTCGGATTTTTTGCGAATATGGCGTGCGGTAGTTACCCCTGCGATTCCGTTTCCGATGATAACAATGTGTTCCATATGATTTTAAATGGTTGAGGCTTTGGTCGTTCTTAAAGATAGAAACTTAATCGTCTCATTCTAATTTAGAGGTCTTATAAATAGCAATAGTTATGTAATGGTTTTGTTATAAAACTGTGATGATTTAAAGCTTCCTTTGGCCTTAAAAATCAAAGAAGATGAAAACAAAAACAAACTCAGTATTTATTTTATTTGGATTATTACTTAATGTTCTGCCAACGAGCGCCCAAGGCCTTATCGACGGTTTTTATAGCAATAAAGGAAATTTTTCGATAACGGCATCTTATACAGGTACATCATACGATGAATTTTACGTAGGAAAAGAAAAAGTGGGCCCTGTACCCGCACATAATAAAATTACACAGGATATCTTGAGTTTATATACTAAATATGGATTGACAGATAATTTTACATTGATCCTTAATGCACCATATATTTCTGCCAAAGGCAATGGTGGGCCGGACCCCGTAAATGGTTCTACCAAAGAATCCGGTTTTCAAGATTTGGGCATAGCTGCGAAATATAGGCCTTTTAGTGCGACAATTTCTGGTGGACGGATCGATGGAATTACGTCATTGGGGTTTGGGATTCCGATGGGGTATGAACCCAATGGTGTCCTATCAATCGGGAATGGGGCTTTTGCCACAGACTTGCACGCAGGTGTCCATCTTAAACTGAATGCCGGTTTTTTTGCGACGGTGGTCGCAGGATATAGTCTTCGTGGAAAAGCAGCCGATAATTTAAATGTTACTAATAATGAAGATTTCGATGTCCCCAATGCTTTTTTGGGTATGGCCAAATTAGGTTTTGCCTCCTCAAAATTTTATACGGAAGTTTGGCTGGATCACCAAGGGACTTCTTCCGTCGGCGTAGATATTATGGGCCCTGGATTCGCTGGCAATTTCCCAGAGACTAAGGTCGATTATACGCGATTGGGCATTTCTGCATATGTCCCCATAGCACAAGGATTTGGAATAAGCGCGGGGTATGGTACTGTTCTAAGCGGAAGAAATATCGGCGACACAAATTATTTTAATGGCGGTGTTACTTTTTCTTTCGATACAAATAAAAATGGCCTGTAAATGAGGTTAATTGTAAAAGAACCCCGCACCGGTGTGTCGGTTTTTTTGAAGTAAATCGTAAGATTCAAGAAAAGTATCGACTTTTAAATACATTGCAAATTGTTAAGGGCTACGGCAAGATCTAAAAATTTGAGCCTAAATCCTGGATTTATGAATATTATTGTGTTTAAATGATTCCAAGGATAGCCGAAATTAAGGAGAAAAAATTAGTTGGAATGTCTATGGAAATGTCCCTTACCGATAATTCTACCGTTACATTGTTCAGCACTTTTATGCCCAGAAAGAAGGAAATACCGAATCCTAGCGATAATGGAATATTTGAAGTGAAGGAGTATACGAAAGACTATTTTTCGGACTTTGATCCAACTGCAAAATTTACAAAATGGGCGGCTATTGAAGTAATTGATTTTAGCGGTATTCCCAATAAAATGAAGTCTTTTGTGGTGCCGAGCGGAAAATATGCCGTTTTCAGGCATAAAAGTTCGAACGGTGATGATAGTGTTTTCGAATATATTTTTAAAGATTGGCTGCCCAAATCTGGGTATAAATTAGATAATAGGCCTCATTTTGACATTTTGGAAGATAGAAGCAAAAAGGAGGATTCAACTGGCAATGAAGAAATTTGGATTCCGATCAAATAGAAGTTTGGATGAATTCATAAATGACCTAAAAAAGACCAAAGCAATGGGAAAAACAATTTCAATACTTCTTCTTTTAACAATAATGCCGCTTTTTGCAGTAACCCAATCAACAAATGAATTTTTCATAAAGACGGATGACTTTCTGAAAGCCCATATCAGTAATGGTAAGGTAGATTATCTTACAATTAAAAAAGACCCATCTGAGCTTATTGGTTTACTGGAAATGGCCAAAGAAATTCAGATATCGAAGAATAAGGTCACGGAGTATCAGGCATTTTGGATCAACAGTTACAACCTTTTGGTCATACAGGGAATAGTGGAAAAATACCCCGTAAAATCACCTTTGGACATACCGGGGTTTTTTGATAAGACCAAACATGAAATAGGTGGAGAGAAAATCACTTTAAACGATATTGAGAACAGATTGCTTCGTGGAAATTTTCCGAATGAACCCCGATTTCATTTTGTACTTGTGTGTGCGGGATTGGGTTGTCCACCAATCATAAGTTCGGCATACATACCATTAACATTGGACTCGCAGTTGCAAGAACAGACTACAAAAGCACTCAACGATCCCAACTTTATTCGTGCCAGTGAAAAGAAGGTAATGGTTTCCCAGATTTTTGAATGGTATAAAGGAGATTTCACCCAAAATGGGCAAAGTTTGATTGATTTTATCAATCAATATAGGAAAGAAAAATTACCTGAAAATTCTAAAATTTCTTATTACCCGTATGACTGGGCCTTAAATGAAATCAAATAATTCAGATACCCTAAATTTGAAAAACAATTCCATGAAATTGAGTATAACAACATTTTCAGTGTTCATTTTTCTAGTTCCTTTTGTAACAATGGCCCAGGATGATGTCCAGGACGATGCGCAGCAAAGTAAAATCCAACAATACACCCCTTCAAAATTAGTAGGCAAGGGACAATTGGATGTTAAATGGTTCAATAATCTGTATACGGAAACCAGAAGCACTTTTGAAGAAGGAAAGATTCCCAGGGCCACATTTTTCACTTCTACCATGGAAGTTTACACAGGTATTGGAGGTGCGAAAAGATGGAGTATTGGTGCTATCGTAGAACTAAGAAGTAATGTGATCAAAGACCGCAATGCGTTTGACGTTTTTAAGTTTGACGGACAGGAGGGAACTGCCCGTTCTGGCCTAACTTCCATAGCCCCATCCGTTAAGTTCGTGCCAGTTGCCACAATTAGTAATTTTTCTATTCAGAGTTCTTTCTTTATTCCATTGGTTGATAACGAAACAGAGAACAGTGTATTCTTGGATCAAAAAGGGTATATCTGGCAGAATCGTTTTTTCTATGATTATATATTTCCATCGAGCAAATGGCAATTGTTTACGGAGCTTAATTCTGAATTGAATTTTGGCAAAGCAGGGGAAAGTTTCGCAAACAATAGCCTAAATCTTGCCCCAGGAATTTTCCTGAGTTATTTTCCCAGTTCCAATTTTACCATTTTGGCTCTGGTACAACATTCACAAAGAATCGATTTGGGGAACAATTTCTCCCAAAACTATACAGCCTTGGGTGGTGGTGCCAAATATCAATTGACCAGCGCTTTGAATTTGGAACTTCTTTACACCAACTTCTTACGCGGCAATAATACTGGTTTGGGACAAACTTTCAACTTAGGTTTAAGAGCTATTTTTTAATACCCGATTAAATATTCTATTTTAGGGCTTCTTATTTGCTCTAAATGAAAAATATAATACTCTTATTATTGTATTTGCTTCAGCTTTCATGTTCCGGACAACTTGCTGAAAAAATTAATGGCGTCAGTTTTGTTGCTTCTCGGCAAGAACTGGCACAAATGCATATTCAGGAAGTTATGAATATTCATGCCAATCATGCGGCCATAATGCCCTTCGGCTTTATAAGAGATCCCAAATCCCCTGAAATTATACACAATACTGAAAGACAGTGGTTCGGGGAAACTAAAAGAGGAGCAAAGCAATATATTGAAATGTTACACGCCAGTGGTATTAAAGTAATGATAAAGCCTCAGATATGGATATCCAATGGGGTGTTTACAGGTACTTTGTCTATGGATTCAGAGGAGGATTGGAAGGCCTTGGAGGTTTCATATGAAAGTTTCATAACTACCTATGCCGAATTGGCTGCCGAGACGAATACGGATGTCTTTTGTATTGGCACAGAGCTTGCCGAATTCGCGAAAAACAGACCGGAGTTTTGGAAGGTTTTGATAAAAAAAATCAGGGCCGTTTATTCAGGAAAACTTACTTATGCAGCTAATTGGGACGAGTATTCAAGAACCACTTTTTGGGAAGATTTGGATTATATAGGGATTGATGCCTATTTTCCGTTGTCCGATTCCAAAACACCAACTGTTGAAGAGTTAAGGGAAGGCTGGCAGAAGTGGAAATTACCAATCCAAGAGCTTTCAAAAGCAAAGAAGAAGCCTGTCTTATTTACTGAATTCGGATATAGAAGCATGGATTATACGGCCAAAAAGCCCTGGTTGGTAGATCGTCATGATGAAATAGCGAATTTTGATGCCCAAGTGAATGCCACAAAGGCTTTGTTCGAGGAATTTTGGAACGAAGATTGGTTTGCCGGTGGGTACGTTTGGAAATGGTTCATTGATCACAATGAATCTGGCGGAATGAACGACAACCAATTTACACCCCAAAACAAGCCTTGTCAAAAAGTAATCGCTGCGTATTATGAGCGGTACCGATAATAAGTTTATTTTTCTATAGGCTTTTTATAAAATGGTTAGCTTTATTTTCGTGATTTTTTTGCAATGTATGCGCCCTATCTTCGTCCTACTGGCAACAATTGATAATACATGATTCGAAATTGCCTGTCACTATTACTTTTATGGTCGTTCTGTGGTGGCTTCGCACAGCAATTTACGGTGCGAAATGTTATTGTTGAAGGAGGGAAGCGCACCAAACAGAATTTCATTACAAAATTGTTGGAAGTCAAAGAGGGAATTTCCTTGGATTCCGCATTACTTTCCAAGGATGTAGAACGCTTAAAAAGACTGCCTTCAGTTGCACATGCCTGGTTTGAGGTTTCATCAGTTAATACAAACGACTGCGATATTGTATTTCATGTAGAGGAGAATTTCACTTTGATTCCATATGCTGCATTATATACTTCGTCCAATGATGAATTTGCGTTTCGGTTAGGACTTCAAGAATTTAACCTCCTAGGCAGAAATATGATTTTGGGAGGTTTTTATCAATATGATGTCTTCAACTCATACGGACTTCGTTTTCGCGCACCCTACCTTTTTGGAAAGCGATTGGGAATCGAAGTAAATTATAAGAACCTAACGACCCAAGAACCTGTATTTTTTGAGAGTAGTACTGCAGATTATAGATATAACAATCGCGGTTTTGAGGTAATGGGGCTTTATGAGTTGAATTTTAGCAACCGTATTGAACTTGGTTTTAGTCTATTTACTGAAAAGTATTCTTATTTGTTTGGAACAACTGCTAACGGAGTTCCCTTGGCCCTTGATGTTGAGAAGCATTTGTTCAAGTTTATTTATCAATACGATGATGTGAAATACTTTTATCAATATTTAGAAGGTTCACGAAGCACGCTCAATCTCCAATATGTGGGCAGTACAAATGAGAATTTACCCAAATTCCTTTTAGGGTTCAATGATTTGGTGCTTTTCAAAAGAATTGGTCATTATGGTAATTGGGCCAACCGATTGCGTTTGGGTCTGGCCAGTAATATGGACACTCCTTTTGCCCCATTTTCGGTGGACAACAATTTGAATATACGCGGGGTAGGGAATACCATTGATAGAGGAACGGGTGCCATTGTCTTTAATACAGAATACCGCCATACCCTAATCGATAAAGATTGGTTCGTATTGCAAGGCAATTTTTTTATTGATGGTGGTTCTTGGAGGAACCCCGGTGGAAATTTTAGTGATTTTGGCAATTCTGATAACATTAGGGTCTATCCCGGATTAGGAGTGCGCTTCATTCACAAAAAAATATTCAATGCAATTTTCCGAATAGATTATGGCTATGGGATCACCAAAAATGCTTCTAGGGGCATTGTCTTTGGAATTGGCCAATATTTTTGATAATCTTTGTATGTTATTAAATTATACTATTAAGTGTTGTTTCAAAAATTGATTCTTTTTTTCTTCCTGGGTTTTGGCGGACTTTATGCCCAAGACACTCTGATTACGGTAACGGCGGAAAAAGGTGATGGTATTTTTTCCCTATTGCGAAAACAAGGGGTGAACCCGTACGAGTCCTATAATCAATTCATTGCCCTCAATTCAGATAATTTAAGAGATAGCATTCACCTGTATGAGGGACAAACCTATGCGATTCCGAGGGGCAAGCTTGATACGGTTGCGATTGTAGATACGATTCAAAAGAAGAAGAAGGAGATAAAAAAAATTGAAGGGAAGGAATATGAAATTTTTGGTCCAAAACATTCTCTAGTCTTTCCCAAAAGTGAAAAACTCAACGGCACGGTGTATTATTTGATTTCAGGGCATGGGGGTCCCGATCCCGGGGCTATGGCAAAGCAAGGTTCAAAGAACATTTCCGAGGATGAATATGCCTATGATGTTACCCTACGATTGGCAAAAGAATTGATTTCGCACGGCGCAATGGTGTACATCATCGTAAGGGACGAAAATGATGGCATACGGGATGAGCGAATTTTAGAAATGGATACCGATGAAGTTGCTTATCCAGATCTGCAAATTCCTTTGAACCAAGTGGCCAGATTAAAACAAAGGGTAGAAATTGTCAACGAACTGTATGCCCAAAACAGGGGAAAATACCAACGGCTTATAGTAACACATGTGGACAGCCGCAGTACGGGACAGAACATCGATGTTTTTTTCTACCATCATGAGAACAGTAAAAATGGCAAGAGGTTGGCCGAAAGTATTCATAGGACTTTCGAAAAAAAATATCAAGAATATCAACCTAACAGGACCTATACGGGTACTTTTGCGGATAGGACTTCTCTTTACGTGGTCAAAAAAACACATCCGGCAATGACCTTTATTGAAATTGGCAATATTCGCAATGTAAGGGATCAGCGAAGGATTCTAGATCCCGATAATAGGCAGGCACTCGCCAAATGGATCAGTGAAGGGGTATTGTTGGATTATGAGGAACGCTAATTTAGGTAGCAATTTTTCTTTTATAATAGTCGCTAAGCTTTTCCGGGCCTGCCCCAAGATGCTCTTAAGGTGAATGACCCCAAAGTAATATTGCAATCGCGCCACTCCTTTTTCCCGATATTTCCGAGCTGAGGTCACCACATATTCCGGAAGAACCGTAAAATGGTGCTGTTTTGATATTCTACGGATAAATTCGTTGTCCTCATATATTTCATACGATTCATCAAATCCATTGGCACTTATAAAAATTTCTTTATCAATAAATAAAGATTGGTCGCCCCCTCGACAAATGGTGTGATTGACTCTTGAGAACCATGCGAAAAAAGATAAGAACCAACTATTGCTGTCGAAACGCATTCGAAAACAACCCACGGCCCTACCTTTTAAACGGGCCTCAAATATAAGGGAATCAAAATTGCTCGGCGGATAGGTATCCGCATGAAGAAAATAAAGTATTTTTCCCAATGCATTTTGAGCCCCAAAGTTCATTTGTTTGGCCCTTCCCTTTGTTGAATGTACAACTTTCACACCTAACTTTTTGGCAATTTTTATTGTGTTATCGGTACTTCCTCCATCGACCAATATGATTTCTTTGATATATTGATTTGAAGCACTTTCCTTTAAATGGGACAATAGGTTGAAAATGTGCTTTTCCTCATTTAAAACAGGGATTATAATACTTATTAGGTCAACCTCATCGTTCATGCAAGGAAATTATATGCAATTAACAGCAACCACCACCATTGTAGTGCCATGTGCTTTCACTAATATGTATTTCTTTATTTGCTTTGGCTAGGGCAGCGGCGGTTTTGTCACATACGGCGATAGGCTGGTTTTGTACAAGGATATGCCCTTTTTTATCATCAAAATATGGATCATCCCCATAGTAAATGGCCGTTTTCCCTGTGAAGATACAGGGACCATCCTCTGGCATAGGGTCCTTAATTGCTGCTATTTCAATAGATTCAATGAATACAAGTTCGTCGGTAGCATAATGATTGGGCGATAATACGCGGTACGATTTGCGTGCCCTAATTTCAATGGTGCCAAATCCGGCATCGGTCAACACCTTTATATAATCCTTGATCGGAATACTCCCACTCAAGCATAAAGCCCTAAGTCTGTCGTCATTTCGCAATTCATCGTTCATGACCTGTTCACATGTGGGATCGCTCATTACCAATCGGCCATGCGGTTTTAAAATACGGTACATTTCAGCGACCGCTTTCTTAAGGTCATCGATTTTAAAAATATTGAACAGGCAATTCTGCGCCGCCACATCAATGCTGTTGTCCTCAATAGGGAGATTTAAGGCATCCCCTTTGATAAGATTTACATAATCACTTTTAAACCAATCATTTTCCTTTTCGGCAATTTTGAAATTTTTTCGAGAGGCTTCAAGCATTTCATCCACAACATCAACACCGGTTACACCGCCCTTTTGTCGAGAGAAATAGGAAAATTGAAGAAGTTCCATACCGCCACCAACACCCACATATAATACTTTGGGGCTGTTCACTAGGTCTTGTGCTGAAACGGTACTTCCACAGCCATAATTCATTTCTTGCATGATCTTCGGAATGGAAAGGCCTGGAAATTGCCAGATGGGATTGGTAGTGCAGCAAAGGCCTACATCTGGGGTAAGGGCGGCTTCTTTGTACAAATTGTTGGTTGCTTCTAGATAACTCATGCTAAACTTCTTTGGCGTACTTATTATAATTCTTTGATCAATTCTTTGAAAAGCTTCACCATCTTAGGTTCTGTTTTTCCGGCAATCTCTATAATTTCTTGAATGTTAACGGGTTGTAGATTATCTGGATCACATTCGTCCGTTAAGACTGAGATGGCTACAATGGGCAGTCGTAAATGATTGGCAACAATTACTTCGGGTACCGTACTCATTCCTACGGCATCCGCCCCTAATAGTTTGAGCATTCTATATTCTGCTTTCGTTTCCAATTGAGGTCCCACCACTGAGGCATATACTCCTTTTCGTAGCATAATGCCTTCCTTTGCTGCAATTTTTAGTAGTATTTGGGACATTTCATCATCGTATGGAGCGCTCATGTCAACGAAACGTTCGCCAAATTCCGATACGTTTTTAAATGCCAAGGGGGAACCACCTTGTAGGTTTATATGGTCCTCGATCAACATCATATCACCTTTTTTAAAGTCAATGTTCACGGCCCCGGCCGCATTGGAAATGAACAACTTTTTTATGCCCAACGAATGCATTACCCTTATTGGGTAGGTTATGTCCAAGAAATCATAGCCTTCATACAAATGAAACCTACCTTCCATTACCACGACTTTTTTGCCTTCTATGGTTCCAAAAATTAATTTTCCCGTATGAAAAATAACAGTGGCCAACGGGAAAAAAGGAATGTGATTATAATGTGCTACGATCGGATTCCCAATTTCATCCACTAGTTTGCCCAGCCCAGTTCCTAGGACAATGCCAAATTCGGGATTTTCAAATCCCTTATTTTGTAAATAGGCTACCGATTCTTCAAGTTCGTTCGTTGTCATTCTGTCATATGTTTTAAAAATGGTTGAAAAACCTTAACATGTGCGATATCCTCATAAATATCCACATCATTTCTGGTTTCCAACAGGTGTACTTTTTCGTTTTTCAAATTTGCAAGGGTGTCCTGTAGCACCGTATTTTTTCCCCAATCTTTGTTATCGAAGAGGCTTTGCTTCCACTTTTTCATCCCAAGTAAATAGTAGCCACCGTCATGTGCCGGGCCGATCACAAAATCATTCTGGGCAAGTGCCGAAAAGGCAGCATTGATATCCGCAGGGCTTAAATCATACATATCACTGCCGATGATGCATATTTTTTCAAATTCTGCAGAAAAGCCATCTTGAAAGGCATTTCCCATGCGTTCACCCAAATCGCAACCTTTTTGTAATTTTTTATCATATAAAAGGCTGTCCCAAACATCGTTCTTCCCGATTGCTTCAGAATAATAAACTGCTTTGTGCACGTTTAAATTCTTTGTGATATTTGCTGTGTGCTGCAATAAAAACTTGTAAATCTCCAATGCCGCCGTATCCCCAATTTTTGAGGCCAAACGGGTCTTGCACTTACCAAGTTCCGGATTTCGGGTAAAGATTACGAGAAGATCTTTTGCATTCACATTTAGAAAGTGAATTACCTTTTCATCAACCTCCTCATTTGTGTTCGATAGGATTCCCAATCAATTGGTATTTAGGATTAGTATGTAAAGCCCTCTGAAATAGGCGATCGCTCATGGTTTTCAACAGAATATACCTTTTCACCTTTGGTCAATAATTTGCCCCAATGTTTGTTAAAGGCATGCACCTTATCGGTCTTTTCGTCGTCAAGGCCATAAACAGGGTATCCTTTGTTCACCCATAAGAAAATTCCACCATACAGGTTTTTAATATTCGTATAGCCCATTTTTTGAAGCTTTTCACCAATATTCTCCGAACGCACACCAATTGAGCAATACACGATGATTTCGCTGTCCTTGTTTGGGGCCTTTATCGCAATGGAATCTTCCTGAAAATTTTTATGCCCCACCCAGACCGCATTTTTCAAGTGGCTAACCGTATATTCCTCTATTTCCCTAGTGTCAAATAAAATAGCACCTTTATGGGAAATTTCCTCGGATTGGATATATGGGATGCTGCCTTTGTTATATTTTTGAATGGCCCGTTCAAGAGATTTTTGTGCACTTATTTTTGGGCTCACGAAAATGAAGAACACAATTGTAAGAAAAAAACGCATATTAATGTAGAAAGTTAGTCAAAGATAGTATTTTAGGGGTGCCCCTTTTGCATTATTAACGATCATTTTAATAAAAAGACCCTATGAGATGTTTGGTAATATCATTGACTTCGATTTTAGTTTTTAATATGTTGACGTCCTGTAAAGACAAGGAACCAAAAGAAAATATGATGCCTGAGAATACTATGTCGATAAAATATAAAGAGCCTTACCGCCCCCAATTTCATTTTTCCCCTGAGGAAAAGTGGATGAACGACCCCAATGGATTGGTCTACAATGAGGGAGTTTATCATTTATTTTATCAATACTATCCAGGGGATATTGTATGGGTCCTATGCACTGGGGGCATTCGATTAGTAAAGACTTGATACATTGGGTGCAGAAACCTATTGCACTTTTTCCCGATGAAAATGGCTATATATTTTCTGGTAGTGCGGTTGTGGATACAAGCAACACATCTGGCTTTGGTTCACGGGAGAATCCACCCTTAGTTGCCATTTTTACGTACCACGATATGGAGGGTGAGAAGGCTGGGCGCGAGGATTACCAGACGCAAGGCATTGCCTATAGTTTGGATAATGGGGAAACATGGAAAAAGTATGAGGGCAACCCGGTTATTGCCAATGATGGGATTAAGGATTTTAGGGACCCCAAAGTTTTTTGGAACGATATTACAAGCAAATGGTCAATGTTGCTAGTAGCGGGAGATCATTTACAGATTTGGAGCTCCGATAATTTACGTGAATGGAAAAAAGATAGCGATTTTGGCAAAAATCAAGGGGCGCATGGTGGCGTTTGGGAATGTCCGGATATGTTTGAATTGCCGGTTGTGGGAAGTGACGAGAAAAAATGGGTGCTTTTGATCAGTATAAATCCCGGGGCGCCGAACGGTGGTAGCGGTACGCAGTATTTCGTAGGTGATTTTGATGGCGCCACCTTTACCTCGGATCAAAAGGCAGCAAGATGGATCGACTGGGGAACGGATAATTATGCCGGGGTAACCTATAACAATGTGCCTTCGGGGGAGAGGATCTTTATAGGTTGGATGAGCAACTGGACCTATGCTCGTGACACACCTACCGAAAAATGGCGAAGTGCCATGACCGTTCCCAGAAAGCTGGAACTACGAAAAACGGGAAGTTCCATTGATCTGATCAATTATCCTATTGCCGAACTTCATTCTATCGCTGAGGAAAAAGTAAGTAAGGCAGTAAAATTGCAGGCAAATTCTGAGGAGATTATACATTTCGAGAATTTTAATCAATCGGACATACAGTTCAAAACTTCTTCCAGAGATTTTGACCTGATTTTTGGAAACGAAAAGGCAGAGCGGTTAATTCTTCGGATGGACGGAAAGATTAAAGAGTTTGGACTTGATAGAAGTAAATCTGGAAATACCGGTTTTCAAGAAGATTTTGGCAAAGAGGTTCAAAAGATGCCCATCCCGAACTTGCCCGATGGCGAGATAGAGATACGGATTCTAATGGATTGGTCTTCGGTTGAAGTTTTTGTGAACAGGGGGCAATATGTTATGACCTCCCAAATATTCCCGAATGCAAACTATACCATGCTGGGGATAAAGAATCCTTCGGCGCAGGAATTGGAATTTAAGAAGTTCAAGATCAGTGCTATGCAAAGCACTTGGGAAGAATAGGCATAAAAATCAATCGAAAGTGCTCGCCATTTCTCGAGCCAAAATCTCAAGGTCAATGCCTATGACATCACGGTTAACCCTTAAAGTTTCCGTTCTCAGATCTATAGGCAAACCTGAAAACCCCTCTTTTGCACCCAAGATCATCCCGGCAACAGCACCTACGGTATCATTGTCACGACCATAATTGATGATGAACTGAAGTGTTTTTTTAAAATCCCCTTGTCCAAATTCCAATCCGGTCACTAAAATTTGCCAAATTTCCCCTGAATGAAAAGGGATTGCCTTTTCATTTTTTTCCAAAAAGTCATAGGTCATTTCTTGGCGTATCCAATCGGCCCTTGAGCCCGGAAAACCTTTCGGAACCCTATAGGTAATATCATCATTCAATTGAGTGGAATCTAAGACCAATTGATTCACTGACAATACATTTTGAATGGAGGCATCTAAAATAGAATAGGATATGCGCCCCACCAATCTACTATCTTGATAGCCTTTAGGGTCCACAAATGTAGCCGTGTTCAAAATGGAATCCATATTTTTTGTGCGCAAGGCCATATTTGTCATGGCCGAGACAAGCCCTGAAATATCCTTTGCATACCCAATATCAAAAATGGAATGCGAATAACCTTGTTGATAGGCTTCTTCAGGATCTTTAGCTATAAGCCCGAACATGGGCGTGTACAATTGTCCCGCACAAGATATTTCACCCCCATAGAATCTATTTTGGGCTTCCTGATATTCCGAAGGTCCTTTTTGATAAGCAATGGCCACTCTGGCCCATTCCTTGACCCAATCCAATTTTTCTATTTTTTCATCAATGGCATCAGGGTTCTCCAAAACTTCTTGATTCCCCATTGTTTCGATAACGGACTGGTAGTATTTCGTAATAAATTGTGCAAAATTCAATGGATTTATGCCCGTTCCATATTCATTAAAATACTTCACCATCATAAATTTCCATCGTGTATCGTCGGTGGTTGAACCGGCAATCAAGTTATGGCCCCATGGCCCTTCGGGGGATTGTACCCGCACCGAAGGTGTAAGCCCCAAAATGTACCCATAACGCAACTGAATGTCTTTTCGGTGCCACATTTCAGTAGAGGCCCCCATGGCATCACCAATTGCCGAACCTACCAAGGCACCCAATACTTTATCATAATATTGGTCCTTTGAAAGTTTTAATGAATCATTGCCATAGGCAGTATGCCGAGGGGAAGGAATTTCATTTTTGGATCCGGATTCTTTACAGGCGAATGCCATAAAAATCAAGACCATTCCGAAGAGGAAATTTTTTACTTTCATTGTAGTATCAATTTATGGGCAGTTCTCAATAGAATTTCTTTTTCTTCAAGGCTACGTTCCAAAGGTAATTGTGCCAGGCCAATAAGTCTGCGCATGATTTCTATGCCGGAAACCTTCATGGTTAACTTCTTATCTATTTGACCTTTATATGATGCCAAAATTAAGTCCAAAAAAGACTCGTTCATGGTGGCCATAATCAGGTGGGCGATCATAACGCCAAGGTCAAATTCCGGAAAACCAACAAACCCGAATTCCGGATCAATGACATAGATGTTATCTGACTTTGCCATCCAACTGCCTGGATAATAATCACCATGGACCAAAGTTGTGCCTTTTGATAAATATTGGTTACCTACTTTAGTAATTATCGACTTTAAAATACCATCCGTTTTGCACACATTGGCCAGTCCTTGAAGTCCGGGTTGAATGGCATCCAACTCAAACCCATTTTCTTTCATAAAGGGGAGCACGAATATATGTTGATGATTTAAACGTCTCATTTCCATGTTGTTCGGGAAATCATGGGGCACTTTTGTCCGGTGTATCAGCCCCAAAGTGGCTATTAATTTTTTTAGATGGGCTTCGCTTATTTCCCTTGTTTTATAAATAAGGGTCATGTCCTCACAATTCCCAAGGTCTTCCATTAAAAGGGCATGTTCAGAGGCATAATAGTCCAGGATTTTTGGCACAAAGGGAGCAAGTGTATCTTCCTCCAAGGCCTTGTAAAATTTATATTCAACATCAATTCTGTCCAGAGGAGCCTCAATTTGCTGGTATTTTTGAACATAGGGACGCGATTGTTTCAATACAAAAGAACGCAGATTTGTAGTGACCCTGAACACAACGTTCATATTGCCTTCGCCAGGCCTCTCCAATGAAATTATTTTTTCACCGGTTTTAAGTTGATTTTGAGATCTTAAAAAATCTTCAAGATCATTGATTGGTGTATTCTTTTCAAAAAGGATCACATCTTTCTTTTTTAGACGATGCAATATAGTTCGAAAAGGGAATATAAATGTTTTAGGCAGTTATAAATAGAAACAAGATGTCTGGAAATTAATATTCGTAAGATTTTGCCATATTCAATATTCATTGGAAGTCGTATGAAACAAAAAAATCCTTACCATGAAGTAAGGATTTTATGTGGTGCCTCCAGGAATCGAACCAGGGACACATGGATTTTCAGTCCATTGCTCTACCAACTGAGCTAAGGCACCAATACCCCAAAGGGGCTGCAAATATAATTTCAAATTTAGGATATACAAACAAATTCGAGAAAAAAGGCTTTTGTTTTTTTTCAATTCTTGATCTTTGTACTATGAACTTAATTATTGACGTTGGGAATACACTTGTAAAGTGGGCGGTATTTGATAAGGACACACTCATTTATGATGAAGCATTGGAAGTTGATCTATTTGCCAAGAACATCAAGAAAATATTTAAAAGGTTCCCTAAGATCACCCATGCCATAATATCTTCAGTAGGTAAACTGGAGCGAAAAAATATTGAAGTATTGGCAATTTTCTGTGAATTGCTTGTGCTCGACCATAACTCAAAGGTTCCCTTTAAAAATTCATACGCCTCTCCCCAAACTTTAGGCGTGGATCGTATAGCGCTTGCCACCGGTGCCTTTTATTTCAATCCCAATGCAAACACCCTGGTTATTGATGCGGGAACATGTGTCACATATGATATGGTAAACGATTATGGTGAATATATAGGTGGGGCCATTTCACCGGGGTTGTCCATGAGATATCTTGCACTTCACGAGCACACTTCCAAATTACCTCTTTTAAGGCCCACAGAACTTTTTGATTTTGTTGGCAACACAACAGAAACGGGCATACACAGCGGGGTTATCAACGGAATATGCAACGAAATTGACGGGGTAATTGATCAGTACCAAGGTAGATTTAGAGATTTAACAGTTATTTTAACAGGGGGTGATAGCCAATTTTTGTCAAAACGATTAAAAAATACCATCTTTGCCCATTCCAAATTTCTCATTCTGGGACTAAATTTTTTGCTGGAATACAACAAGCGCTAGATGATCAAAAAAATTATTATTGCAATAGTGTGCCTCGCTGTTAACGGTTTGTATGCACAAAATGGGACTGTTTCCCCATATTCTTATTTCGGGCTAGGGGATTCAAGGGACGTAGGCACAGTTGAAAATCAGATGATGGGCGGAATAGGTATGTTTGCCGACAGTATCCACGTTAATCTTAAAAATCCTGCGGCATACAGCAAACTTGGTATAAAGTATGGAGAGAATTTTGGAATTACAACCTATACCGCTGGAGTTTCCCATAAATTGGTGCAGTTAAAAACGTTTTCCGATCAACAAAGCAGTGCGGTCACTAATTTGGATTATCTGTCTATTGGTATGACACTTAAAAAAGGATGGGGATTGGGTTTTGGACTCATGCCTTATTCCTCAGTGGGCTATAATTTGATTTCAACGAGCACGAATGGCGACGGGGCAACCGTTACCAATCAATTTAATGGCGAAGGAGGCCTTAATAGGGTTTATATGTCTACTGGATATCAAATCACGAAAAATTTAAGTCTTGGTATTACGGCCAATTTTAATTTCGGAACCTTAAAATATAGAAGGGTACAAAGTGTTGAGGATGTTCAATTTGGTACGGTGGATAATAGATCCTCAAGAGTAAACGGCCTAGACTTTAATTACGCATTGAACTATTCTCTCAATGTTAAGGAGAAAAATACCTTGTATACCTCGGTAAGGGTCAATACACAGGCTAATCTGGCCTCCCAGAACATTCAGGAAGTAGGTTCTTTTTCACTAACAACTGTAAATAATATTGAGGTTATAAGTGTTGATCTTGATGCCCAAAGTCTTCGGAATACAGATTTAAAAATCCCTACTACCACAACATTGGGTGTGGGGTATGGCGAAGAAAGAAAATGGTTTTTAGGTGCAGAATATAGTTTTCAAGGATTAAGTTCATTTTCCAATTCTTTTTTGAATATTGAAAATTTGGAATATAAGGATGCAAGTACATGGGCATTGGGTGGATTTTTTGTTCCCAACTATAGTTCATTTGATGGGTATTTTAAAAGGATAACCTATAGGGCAGGTTTGCGTTTGGAAAATACCGGTATGTATATTAATAATAAGGACATTAAGAACTTTGGCATAACTTTTGGATTTGGTTTGCCGTTATCGGGACTTTCAAACCTAAATGTTGGTTTTGAATTGGGCAGAAGAGGCACCAGCGCAGAGAACTTGGTTGAAGAAAGTTACTTGAAAATCAATGTAGGTATGTCCCTAAGTGATCTTTGGTTCCAAAAACGAAAAATTAATTAATAAAAAATTAGTACATTAACCGCTTTAAAATAAATGAACATGAAAACGAAACTTTACTTCACCACAATGCTGCTTATGGGAAGTTTGGCTGTAACAAATGCTCAGGCCCAAAACCCTGAATGCATGACCAACTTATCTATATTTTCAGAGCATGCCAAGGTAAAAAACTATGATGCAGCGTATACACCATGGAAAATGGTCTATGAAAATTGCCCGGACAGTAACTGGGCTGTATATGCCTATGGCGAGCGGATTTTGAAAGATAAAATAGAAAAGTCTTCAGGGGCTGATAAGGACAGCTACATAACCCAGTTAATGGGTGTTTATGATAATAGCCTTAAATACTTTCCTAAAAAAGCAAAAAAGGCCGATATCATAATTGATAAAGTTTTATTGAAGTATGACAATAAGATGACCAATGACGATGAAATTTACGAAATGTTGGGTCAGGCTTTTAAAGAGGATAGGGATAACTTCAAAAACCCTAAGGCCCTATACTTGTATTTCTCTAGCTTGGTTGATTTGAACGGAGCAGGGAAAAAGGATTTACAGGAGGTTTTTGATGTATATGACGATGTAACTGATAAGATAGATCAGGAAAACGAAAAACTAACGGATGTAATCGCCACATTACTTCCGAAGGATTCGCTTAACACACTTACTTCTAAAGAAAAACAACAGTTGAGTTCTGCCACCACCAATTCAGAGTCTTTCGGGCAAATAGCGGGAAGCATCGATTCCAAATTGGGTGCTTTGGCCGATTGTGGTAACTTGATTCCATTGTATCAAAAGGCATTTGAAGAGAAAAAGGGAGATATAACCTGGGTTAAAAGAGCTGTTGGCAGAATGTTCAACAAAGAATGTACCGATGATCCAATGTTCAAAAAATTATTTGAGGCCCAAATGGCGTTGGACCCATCTGCGGATGCCTATGTATACGGGGGTAATTTAAAGCAAAAAGCAGGTGATACTAAAGGAGCCTTGGCCGATTTTGACAAAGCATTGAGCCTTGAGACTGATGGCAAAAAGAAATCCAATATTGCCTATAAGGTTGCGACCATATATAAAAATGGTAGTAAATCTACCGCTAGGAGTTATGCACAGAAGGCAATTGATGCCAATTCATCAAATGGCAAAGCCTATTTGTTGATTGCACATTTATATGCAAATAGTGCCAACGATTGTGGAAGCACTCCCTTCGAAAAAAGAGCAATATATTGGAAAGCTGCCGATGTTGCAAGACAAGCTGGAAGAGTGGATCCCGCTTTAAGTAGCAGGGCAAGTCAGGCTGCGGCGAGTTACAATGCAAAGGCACCAACAAAGGAAATGATCTTTTCTGCGGGCATGGCCGGAAAAACAGTGTCCTTTAGTTGTTGGGTCGGAGGCAGCATAAAGGTGCCTGCCCTATAGCATGATAAAAAAACAAAAAAATAAATTTAAAGGCATTGCCGTGGTATTTTCCATGGCAATGCTTTTTTTCTCTTGTGCCGACAACTATAAAAGAGTGGGGGAAGAAGCCAAGAAAAAGGTATATCCCAGGTGGATATCTGAAAATTCGATACTAACCTATAGTGAGTTGGCCGAACCTTTGGAAGGTGAAGATAGAAAGGGTTCTAAAAATATAGCGGTTTTAAGGAGTCCGATAACCTATAATTATGACAATCTTCTTTTTCCCCATAAGTTGTTTCCGAAGAGTCTTGAAGTCGATTTTTTTGATGAAAAAGGGCAGAAAAATAAAGTTAGGGCCGACTATGGTGTTGTATATACGGCTACCAATTTAATAGATTTACGTGGCAATGTAATTGTGGAAACCCCCGATGGTAAAAAGTTGGAAACAGCGCAATTATTCTATGATCAGGACAACGAATGGATTTTTACCCAAGAAAAATTTAAATTTACGAATCCTTCGGATGGTACTATTATGGATGGGGAGGGAATGGATTTCAATCGAGACCTTAGTTTCTTAAGTGCCCACAAAACCTATGGATTAATGATGATTAAAGAAGAGTCGAATGATTAATATCTTACGTTATACAGAGTATCTGTATTTGGCGGTTTTCGCATTTTCATTGTACAGGATTTATACGGATTGGAATGTTGATAGGCAAGGTGCCTATCTGTTCGTTTTTTTTGCGGTTATTTCAATAGGGATGTTTCTGTTCCGTCGAAATTATCGCAAGAAGTTTGAACAAAGACAACGGGATAACCAAAATTAAAGGTGGATATTTCAGTTCTTATTATTGTATTGTCGCTCTTTTTCTCGGCTTTTTTCTCGGGAATGGAGATTGCATACATTACTGCCAACAGGATTCATATAGAAATTGTTAAAAAGCAAGAAGGTTTTCTGGCACTGGTGCTGAAGAAACTTACCAAGAAACCTTCCAAATTTATTGCCACAATGTTGATAGGCAATAACATAGCCCTAGTAATCTACGGTATTTTTATGGGGGATATTTTGATGAACTGGTTCAATGAGATTGGATCATCGCAGAACCCAATTTTAAATGCTGTTTTGGTCGATTTCAGTTTGGTTACCCAAACCATTATATCCACCCTGATAATTCTATTTACGGCAGAATTTCTTCCTAAGGTATTATCCCAGATCTATGCCAATACACTCCTAAAAGTTTTAGCTTTCCCCGCGTATCTTTTCTACATCTTATTTTCCTTGATTTCAGATTTTGTGATTAAGGTCTCGGATTTTATTCTCAAGAATATTTTTGGAACTGCCGGCGACGAGGTACAACTTGCCTTTAGTAAAATTGAACTTGGAGATTATATTACGGAGCAGATGGAAACCGTGGAGGAGGAGGATAATGTAGATTCCGAGATTCAGATTTTTCAGAACGCCCTCGAATTTTCGGCCGTAAAAGCGCGTGAAGTAATGGTGCCCAGAACCGAGATTACCTCAGTGGAACTTCATGAGTCGCCAAAGGTCTTGACGAAACTCTTTACGGAAACCGGTTATTCCAAGATTTTGGTTTACAAAGATACAATTGATAACATTATTGGGTATGTGCACTCGTACGAGCTATTTAAAAAGCCGAAAACCATAAAAAGTATTCTCCTTCCAGTTGAATTTGTACCAGAAACCATGTTAGTGCATGACATACTTAACGTATTGACCAAGAAACGAAAGAGCATTGCTGTGGTATTGGATGAGTATGGAGGGACTTCCGGACTTATGACGATTGAAGATATTGTAGAAGAGTTGTTCGGGGAAATTGAAGATGAGCATGACACGGTTGATTTGCATGAAGAACAGGTCAATGAAACAACGTACAAGTTTTCAGCCAGGCTAGAGGTTGATTACATTAATGAGAACTATAAACTTAACCTGCCCGAAGATGATGAATATGAAACTTTAGGGGGGTTGATAGTAAATGAAATGGGGCAGATACCCGAGAAAAACGCCGAGGTTAAAATTGAGAATTATCTTTTTACCATTTTGGAAGTCTCCAATACCAAGATTGATTTAGTATCCTTACAGGTGCTTTCCAAAGACTAGTATATTAATCAGACGATAGAATAAAGAAAAAAGAACATAGGTCGAAATGCTGTTTATCAACTTGTTCGATTATATTTTTTTAGCTGTATATTGCTGTCGGGTTGGTAATGACTTTTTATCTATAAAAGATTTACCAACCGTTGATGTTTATTTGATTATATCGGTCGGCATCGCCCATTCTTTTTAAATGCCCATTATGGGCTTTTATACTTTTTAATAATTCAAAAGAAAATGGTAATTTCGCCAACTGATTTTAAACAACCTGAATAATGGCAATTTTAGAGAATATTAGAAAACGCACCACCATTTTGATACTTATTATAGGTTTGGCCCTATTTGCTTTCGTAATATCCGGTGTTTTTTCGAGCGATAACTTTAGTGGGAACAAGGTTGGGACTACCGTGGCATCTATTGATGGAAACGATATTTCTATTGACGAGTTCCGTCAAAAAGTTGAAATGGCCACAAGGAGAATGGGACCTACAACTACATCAATGCAGGTTATGAATCAGGTTTGGGAACAGGAAGTGCGCAATACCATTTTAGGAAAACAATTCGAGGATTTGGGAATCGATATTGAGAGGGACCAAATAATGGATTATATAAAGACCATTCCCTCTTATGCGGATAGCCCACAATTTCAGAATGAGAACGGGGTATTTGATGAGAACAAGTTTAGGGGCTTCATAGCCGATTTAAAGGTAAATGACCCTGCCCAGTATGATCTCTGGTTGCAGGATGAAGTCTCTATTATCCAAAATGCAAAACAACAGGCCTATTTTAACCTTATTAAGGCCGGTGTTGGAGCTACTTTAAAAGAAGGGGAGCTTGACTATAAATTGGCCAATAATAAGATGGATATTTCATACGTGAGAATTCCGTTTACCAGTATTGCCGACAGCACTATTGCTGTTTCAAAAAGTGAAATAGAAAGTTATATAAACGAGCACAAGGATCTTTATAAGCAGGACCCTGCGCGTGACATTCAGTTTGTTTACTTTGAAGAAAAACCATCTGTTGCCGATGAAAATGCCGTTAAGGATGAGTTGTTAAAGTTGTTGGATAACTCAGTGGAATATAATTCAAAAACGGACAGGACGGATACCATTCTCGGTTTCAGGACCACTACCGATGTAGCGGTTTTCCTGGACAGGAATTCCGATACAAAATTTGATACCATTTATAAGGCCAAAAAAGATTTACCCATTGCATTCGCTGATACCTTGATGAGCCTGAACAATGGTGAGATATTTGGCCCCTACAAGGAAAACAATTCTTATAAAATCTCAAAATTGATTGATAAGAAAGCCAATGGCACGGTAAAATCAAGCCATATTCTAATTACTTATGAAGGAGCTACTCGTGCCAACCCGGAAATAAAAAGAACCAAAGAAGAAGCTAAGAAAAAAGCTGAAGAATTATTTAAGAAAGTAAAAGGGGATATTGAAAATTTCACGACTTATGCTAGAGATAATTCAGATGGCCCTTCTGCGCCAAATGGTGGTGATCTTGGATATTTTCAGCAAGGAAGTTTAGCTAAAGAATTTAACGCATTTATTTTTGGAAACCCAGTTGGTTCAATTGATTTGGTCGAAACTGATTTTGGTTTTCACATTATAAGGGTGGATGATAAACAAGATGTTGTTCAGATAGCGACCTTGTCAAGGGCAATCGAGCCGTCGGAGGAAACCACCAATACCCTCTTCACGGATGCTACAAAATTTGAGATGGAAACCACGGCCTCTGAAAGCTCCTTTGGTGAATTGGCCAAAAAGAGCGATTATGCGGTAATGCCAGTAAACAAAATAAAGGCGTTGGACGAGAACCTGCCCGGTTTAGGCTTGCAACGTAGCGTAGTGCAGTGGGCATTTAATTCAGAAACGGAACTTGGGGATATCAAGAGATTCAATATTAATAATGGATATGCGGTGGTGCAATTGACCGGCATATATAACGAAGGTCTTATGTCAGTGGAAGATGCCTCGTCCACAGTACTTCCTAAAATTAGAAAAGAAAGAAAGGCTGCCCAAATAATAGCTGCCAATAAAGGAAAATCCATTGATGCATTGGCAAAAGACAATAATGTAAGTGTAAGCACGGCATCGGCTTTATCGGTTAAATCCCCAACCCTTCCTGGGGCGGGTAACGAACCTGCCGTTGTGGGTACTGCCTTTACCATGAATGCTGGTGAAACTTCCGGGCTAATTGAAGGCCAGACCGGAATTTATATGGTTACGGTGACCAAAAAGGAAGAAGCACCTAAATTGGACAATTATAGTACCTATGCCAATGCACTGCAATCTTCAAATGCCAGCAAGGTGAATGTTGAAGTTTACAATGCACTGAAAAAAGCTTCGGAAATTGAGGACAAGAGATCTAGCTTTTATTGATCTTTAAGTGTGCGGGAATAAGATAGTACCCGTAATAAGTTTACGATAAAATCATTTGAGAAAAGGGGATGACGGTTTCGTACCCTTTTGCTTTGAAATATAGTAAGGTATTCTGATTTCCTGTTACCAAAGTAAAATCACCGCCCCAAGCGCCTAGACTTTTCATTGTGCCAAAGTAATCTGGGAATAGGGACTCCTTGAGCGTAGGGCATTCCAACACTTCTGAAATTAGTTTTTCGTGTGACTCAAGTAGTTTTTCAAATTCATTTAGATCTTTGCATGCCACCAATTTCAGCGTAATCTGAGAAATTTCATTTACAAGGGCCTTACGATTAAAAAGCTTCTTCCCATAACTTAAAATAGCTTCACGACTGCTTTGCTTCTTATTTAGGTAGACAAAAAAAAGAGAGTCCTTAAATGAAGGGTCGAATCTTATTTTTTTTATCTGGGGAAATCCTTTTTCCAGCTTGTATAGAATGGCTTTATCATTTTGGGCACAGGCAATGTCATACCCACTTCCTCCAAAAGAATTCGATAAAAGCCGAAACGCATCAACTTTTGCCCACTGAGCAATATTGTTGATCCATGTGGATGAGGTTCCCAATCCCCATTGTTTTGGGAAGGCCAATCTTGTCTCAACGATGTACCCCATTCCTTCGTTCAAAAAATGAGGATTCAATTTTCTCGCCTCTTCCAGAATTTTGATTAGGGCAATACGTTCCGAACTTTCAGCACCAGGGGCGGCATCTACGTGCAACTCATTTATATTTATTTGAGTCTCGAACCAAATGAAACCTTTCTCGTCCAAGCTTTTCCAGGACAACATGTCACCCGTGGTTTTTAGAACGGTCATTGATTGTCCAAACTTACATGGCAAAGCTAGACTTAGGGCACCATCAAGAACTGCATATTCGCCCGTAATCAAAAGTTTTCCATTGCTGTAATAAGAGACTTCCATTATACCCCGCCTTTTAGTTTTGTGTAGGCTTCAACAATGGTATTATGGGTGGCTGAATGCTTTTTGAAATAGTCAATTAAGATTTTCTTTTCCTCTTCGGAAGCTCCTAATTGGTTTAGGACATTAAGTAGATGCATTTTCATATGACCCTCCTGAATACCTGTGGTCACCAAAGATTTTAAGGCGGCAAAGTTTTGTGCCAAACCGGCGACGGCTACAATCTGCATCAATTCCTCCGCAGAAGGGTTTTGTAATATTTCAAGGGCTATTTTTGATAATGGATGCAGATTGGTAAGTCCGCCAATTGTTCCCAACGCGAGTGGTATTTCAATCCAAAATTTGAAAATATCATTTTCAATCTTGGCATCTGTAAGACTGGTATAGCGACCACTTTTTGCCGCATATGCATGAACCCCGGCCTCTACAGCCCTAAAATCATTCCCGGTTGCAAGAACCACGGCATCAATACCGTTCATAATGCCTTTATTATGTGTTACGGCCCTATGAGGTTCTATTTTGGCAATACCTATGGCACGGATCATTCTAGATGCAAATTCTTGGGCAGAAATGGATTCCTCACCTAAATCTTGAACCGGACAGCTTACTTCTGCCCTAACCAAACAATTTGGGACATAATTGCTCAAGATGCTCATCACAATTTCTATGTCCTTTTCGGAGCTGGTGAACATATCAAAACTTTTTGCCTGTTGGGTAAAGGTTTTGGCGAATTGCTCTAAGCAAGAATTGATGAAATTCGCCCCCATGGCATCCATGGTCTCAAAAGTACAATGGAGTTGATAGTAATTTGACAAGGAGTTTGATAAGTCCCTTAATTCAATATCGGTTACTCCGCCCCCCCTTTTTTGCATATTCTTGGTAATGGGTAGTGCATCTGATAGTAATTTCGCTTTAACGCTCGAAAAGAAAGACTTTAATTTCTGGCTCTCACCTTTATATATAAAATGGACCTGTCCGATTTTTTCAGTTCCAATTATTTTGGTTTTGAAGCCACCGCGTTCCAACCAAAACTTGGCCGATTTACTTGCTGCGGCGACTACCGAGCTTTCTTCAATGGCCATGGGAATGGCATACAGTGTATTGTTGATAAGAAAATTTGGGGCTACCCCAAAAGGCAAATAGTAATTTGTAAGTGTATTTTCAATGAACTCATCATGTAATTTTTGTATCTCATCATCATTGTTCCAATAAAATTCAAAAATTTTTCTTGTTGTTTCAGGGTCTTTGGTGTAATTCTTCGCTATCAATTCAATTTTAGCATTTTTTGAAAGCTTCGAGAATCCCTTGAAAGGAGTGGTCATATAGCTATTTGTTTCAATACAAAGATACTAATAATGCCAATAAAGGTCAGTAATCGGTGATTGACGAAACCCTCTCGCTTTTAGGCGTAAAGGTTGTTATTTTCGCAAAATTATCACTAAACTTGAAGGTTTAAATCAATTTTTAACAAACTATGAAAAAATCAGTTGCCTTATTGCTGTTTTTAGTTAACTGCTTTGTGGGGTCGACAATGGCACAACAAAAGAAAATTTCCGTAGAGGAGATATATAGTGGAAGCTTTAAGACCGAAGGTCTGGATGCCCTTAGATCACTAAAGAATGGAAAACAGTACACCATTTTAAATTTTGACAGGGAAAAGGGTACCTCCTCAATAGATACGTATGACTATGTTACCCAACAAAAAGTTGAAACGAAGGTTTCCTCAGAGGATTTGGATGACATACCTTTTTTTTCATCCTATGAATTTAATGATGATGAATCAAAGATATTATTGGCCAAAGAGGTTGAACCAATTTTTCGTCATTCCACACTGGGTATTTTTTATGTGTACGATGTTGCCACAAAAGAACTTGTAAAAATATCGGATTCCAAAATTCAAGAACCGGCGCTTTCGCCAAACGGAAAACAGGTAGCGTACGCCATGGATAATAATTTATTCATTTTTGACATAGCCTCAAAAAATACAATGCAGGTTACCAATGATGGCATTAAAAATCAAATCATTAACGGTATTACCGATTGGGTCTATGAAGAGGAATTTGCCTTTGTAAGGGCCTTCTACTGGAATTCTGATGGGACAAAAATTGCCTTTCTTCGTTTTGATGAGTCCAAGGTCCCAGAATTTTCTATGGACATTTATGGTACGAAACTTTATCCTCAACCCACAGTTTTCAAATACCCCAAGGCAGGCGAGGAAAATTCTATTGTGACTTTGCGCATGCTTGACGTAAAAAGTGGAAACATATCGAATGTTGATTTGGGCGAGGCCTATTACATTCCGCGAATAAAATGGATGAACGACCCGAAGTACTTAAGTGTACAGACCTTAAATCGGCACCAAAATGAGCTCAATTTACTTTCGATCAATGCCATGGACAATTCTACCTCTTTACTTTTGGAAGAAAAGGATGATGCCTATGTTGATGTTAATGATAATCTGACATTTTTGGCAGACGACAGTTTTGTTTGGACGAGTGAAAAAGATGGTTATAACCACATTTATCTATATGATCCCAAAGGGAAATTGGTAAATCAAGTAACCAAAGGGCCGTGGGAGGTCACCAATTATTATGGTTATGATCAAAAAAGAAATAGAATTTATTATCAATCCACAGAGAATGGGTCAATCAATAGAGGCGTTTATAGTATTGATAATAAGGGGCAGCGAAAAAAGGTTCTTGCGGCTTTGCCAGGTACCAATAATGCCGATTTTAATGCTGATTTCACTTATTTTATCAACACCTATTCCAGTGCAACAACCCCACAGGAATACACACTGCATAATGCACAGGACGGGAAGCAATTGAAAATTATAAAACAGAACAAGGGTCTACTAAAAACTTTGGAAGGCTATCAAATTAGCCCTAAGGAGTTCTCTACACTTTTCATAAACGGCAATGAACTGAACATGTATATGATTAAACCTCAAAATTTTGATCCATCAAAAAAATATCCACTGTTCATGTACCAATATAGCGGGCCTGGATCTCAGAACGTTGGCAATAGTTGGATGGGAGCTAATGATTATTGGCATCAGCTATTGGTCTCAGAAGGTTATATTGTTGCCTGTGTCGATGGAAGGGGTACCGGTTTTAAAGGAAGTGATTTTAAAAAGGTCACCTATTTGAATTTGGTAAAGTATGAAACTGAAGATCAGATCGCCGCGGCCAAAAAATTAAGTGAATTGCCCTATATTGATGAAAACCGCACAGGAATTTGGGGATGGAGTTTTGGTGGCCATATGGCAACCAATTGTATTTTAAAGGGCAATGATGTTTTTGAGACGGCCATTGCCGTGGCACCGGTTACCAGTTGGAGATTCTATGACACCATTTATACGGAACGATTTTTACGTACTCCTGAAGAAAACCCAGCAGGGTATGACGAAAATTCGCCATTCAATTATCCCGAGCTTTTAAAAGGAAAATTTCTTTTGGTGCACGGAACGGGAGATGATAATGTACACGTTCAAAACAGTATGCGCATGATCGAGGCATTGGTACAGGCGAACAAACAATTTGATTGGGCTTTGTACCCTGATAAAAACCACGGCATATATGGTGGAAATACCAGGATCCATCTTTTCAATAAGTTGACCAATTTTCTTAAAGCTAATTTATAATTAAACCAACTATATATGTCAGACCTAGTAAACTCAACAGCAGGTAAGAAGAAGTTTAGTCACCCGAAAGGCTTATTTGTACTCTTTACTGCAGAGATGTGGGAGCGATTTAGTTACTATGGTATGCGGGCCATATTAATTCTGTTTATGACAACGGATATGGCCGCAGAAGGGCTTGGCTTAACCACCGAAACGGCGGGTGCCGTTTATGGTTTGTATACCGCATCGGTTTATTTAATGACCTTGCCGGGCGGTTGGTTGGCCGATAATATTTTTGGACAGCGAAAAGCGGTTTTTTACGGAGGTGTTCTTATTATGATAGGGCATTTAGTCCTAGCCATTCCAGGTTCTCCAGCAATATTCTTTACGGGCCTTGCCTTCGTTGCATTAGGAACTGGTTTGCTAAAAGGAAATATCAGTACACTGGTAGGAGAGCTGTATGAAAATGAGGATGGTGCTAAGAGAGATGCTGGATTTTCTATTTTCTATATGGGAATTAATCTAGGTTCATTTTTCGGACAATTATTTGTTCCACTTTTAGCAGAATACAACTGGCATTTGGGCTTTGGGTTAGCTGCTATTGGAATGTTTTTCGGTTTAATAGCTTACAAGGTTTATGCTCCAAAATATTTAAAGGAAATCGGTGTTGAACCCAAAGCCAAAACCATAGAGAAAGCAAGTAAATCTAATAATGCTATAACTTTTGGTATAATAGCCTTTATACTTGTTTTATTGGTCATACTGCAAGTATTAGGTTATATAGATGTTACTACTGCTACTGGTATTGCGCAGGCCCTTGGTTTAATTATAGTGGTCATTACCATGGGGTACTTTATAAATATATTATTTAATGGAGGCCTTTCCATGGTCGAAAAGAAAAAAGTAACTGTAATTTTTATATTGTTTGTTGGAATAGCTATTTTTTGGTCTGGTTTTGAACAGGCGGCCTCTTCATTGAACTTATTTGCTAGGGATTTTACGGATCGTTTTATCGGAGGTTGGGAAATGCCCGCTGGGATGCTACAATCCTTTAACTCTGGGTTTATAATCATTTTTGCTCCTATTGTTGGGGCGCTTTGGGTAAAGTTAGCTGCTCGAAATATCAATGTGCGTACTCCATTTAAATTTGCCGTAGGTCTTATTTTATTGGGATTAGGTTTCTGGGTTATGGTTGAGGCAGCACAAGTTGCAGCTAGTGGGGCTAAAGCGGGTATGTTTGCATTGATACTAACGTACTTCTTACATTCTATAGGGGAATTGACCATAAGTCCTGTCGGATTAAGTGCTACTAGTAAACTGTCTCCAAAAAAATACTTAGGTCAGATGATGGGTATTTGGTTTGTTGGGGCCGCATTAGGAAATTTGATAGCGGGATTGATAGGAGGTAATTTTGACCCGGAGAATGTGCTTGAAATGCCAAATATATTTTTAAACGTAGTATGGGTCTCGGTCGGTGCTGGTTTGATATTTTTTGCTGCTAGTCCGTTTATCAAAAAATGGATGGGAGATGTTACTTAAGACTGTTTTGTTAGATTACTTAAAATAATAGGCTCCCTTTTCACCCGTATAGTGAAAAGGGAGTTTTCTTTTTAAGCAAGTAGCTTCCCACCTGTTGATGTAGCTTTGATAGTTGCTCCCATCTGAAACGATGTATTTTGGATTTAGGGAATCAATCAAACGTTCTAAGTTTATTTTAGGGGATTGTGTTAACAGGAGGTAATCGGGAGACTTACTATTCTTTGGTAAAATACCAAGGCTGTCAATGATCCATAATTTTTTATCCTTAATCAGATAGCTATTTTTTAAAGGGAAGTGTTCAATGAGATCAATTCGCCTTGCTACTTGGTAATCCGTAACCAGATTTTCGGCAGTATTCAAATCCGCAGCGAAAACCGATAATTTAGAGCCTGTTTGATGCAGAAATACGGAGTTCCTTATTTTATGCGCTACAATTAGGCTTTTCTGGCTATGGGTGTTGAAAGAGGTGTAAATTAAATAAACTTGAAAGGCAATGATAGAAATAAGCAATCCAAAAGTTCTTTTAAAATTGGGCTTGGAAAAAGCAACGGTAAGACAAATAATTATAAAATAGGCGAGTATCATTTGAATCCAATCGAAAGATATATTCTTAAAAACAAACGATTCTTGCTGTGAAACCAGACCGATAAGATTGTTCATAGAGCCAATGATGGCATTGTATATTGAAACCAGAACAGAAGGCAAAAGATTCAAGAGTGATAATAGTATGACCAAAATTCCCAACGCCAAGATAACCCCAAGGAATGGAATAATCAGCAAATTGGATACAAAGAAAAGCCCTGGAAATTGGTGAAAATAAAATAGGCTTATCGGTAGAACTCCCAATTGAGCGGCAAAACTTACCGATAACAGTTGCCAAATTTTACGGACCAACCAATTTTTGGGATACCAGAATTTTTGTAAAATGGGATATATCCATACGATGGCAAAAACGGCAGCATAACTCATTTGAAAGCCTACCTGGAATAGTAGCATTGGGTTGATGGCAAGTAGAATAAAAAACATTGACAAAGCCAAAATATTGAAAGTATTGCCAGGTCTGTTTAGGAAAAGGGCATATGCTATAAAAGTGAACATTGTGACCGCCCTGACCACCGAGGCCGATAAACCGGCCAAGAACGCAAAGCTCCATAGAAGAATAACTATAGTTATTAATTTTATTGTTTTTCCTTTTGGCAGAAACTCCAATGGCCGCAGAAGAAATTCCAATAGTAATAGCAGGATGCCTATATGAAGTCCGGAAACCGCCAAAATATGTATAGCTCCGGCATTTTTATAATTGTTATAGGTGGTTTCTGAAATATCATTGCGTTGCCCTAAAAGCAAGGCTTGAATGATGCCAAGTTCGTCCTCGCCAAAGTCTTTTGTTTTAAGGTTCGAAATGATATGATCCCTCAAGCTCGCCATTTTTCCAAAAAGGGTTTTTGAAGGATTTCTTATTAAAATGGCATTTTTGAAAGTGGTTCGTAATTGATGGGTTATACCCAAATCTGCCAAATATGCCCTATAATCGAATTGGTAAGGATTTAACGGAGGTCTGATTTCTTGAATTTGATTATAGATAATAAGTTCGTCATCTACCTTGAACAGGTTTTGGGTAGAATCACTAGGGATGCTTAGAAGGAGTTTTCCGGAAACATTTTTATTGTCAAAACTCTTTGCCACAACCACATATCGATCAGAAAAATCGGTAGACTTCATGACTTCGCCAATCTTGATTCGCCACGTATGACTACCCTTGGAATCTTGATGGGTATAATGATTTGAATAGTTTTCCGGCTGCCATAGTGCGAACGAGAATATTCCGAGACAAATGACAACCGAACCCGCAGCAAAAGTAAAATAGAATGTTTTATTGGCTTTTTTACTGAAATGGAGGATTGCTAAAATAGCCTGTGAAAAAAGGACAAGAAATAGGGCAATGTGAATATTAGGTGATATGAATCTCCCGAAAAGAATTCCGAGTACCAAACAAAATGTAAGTTTAATAGGTACAAATTTCAGGAGGTTCATTTATACTCTTTGTTCCTAAAAATAACAAAAAGATGCTAAAGAATGCGTGTTGCTTTTACAAAAGCGTAGTTCCAAAAGCCCTCTCTTAACGAAGAAACTATAACGCCACGGGACGAAGAAGAGTGTATAAATTTGATGTCGTCACCATCAACCTCAACAACAAGACCCACATGGTTGATCCTTTTTTTACTGCGGCCTGTACTAAAGAAAAGAAGATCCCCTTTCATTACCCTGTTGACGCGAATTCTCTTTCCTTCCTCAGCCATTTGATAGGATATTCTTGGCAACTGGATATTGTTTTCCCCAAACGCAACATATAAAAGTCCAGAACAATCCATACCCTTTTTGGTGGTTCCTCCAAACTTATATCTTACACCTGAGTAAGTCAAAGCTGTATTAACAATATTATCTGCTTTATCAGGGGAGGTTATTGCCGCCGGATGCTCCTCTAATGTTTCTTCGGCTGACATGTTTTCCTCTGAACCATTTCGGTCAATCCTATCGGTATTATTTGTTTCTTCTGATGCCTCGATCGTCACTTTTCTCGTTTCACTATAGGTGGTTTTCTTTTTCACCACGCCGCAACTAAATATAAGCAGTGTTGGCGATAGAAAAAGGAGTTTGCGAAGCATATGAAGTATTTAGCCCGATTGAAGGAAGGTTTCTGTAGCCAAAATTACATAAATAATCGAAAATTAAAATGTGATATGGGTATGGGCTTATTTAATCGCATTGATAATCAGCTTGGCCGCTTCATTGCTTGCACCTTTGCCTCCAAGCTTTTCAGATAAAAGTTGATAGGCATCAAGCTGAGCATTTCGTTCGGGGCCAGAAATAATTCTTGATAGCTCACGCTTTAGATTTTCAGTGTTCAAATCATTCTGTATCAATTCTTTAACCACTTCTTTCCCCATAATTAAATTTACCAGGGAAATATAATCGAGGGTAATAATGCGTTTGGCAATTTGGTAAGAGACCCAGTTTGCACGATAACAGACAACTTGTGGTACTTGGTGAAGGGCTGTCTCCAAAGTGGCGGTGCCACTAGTAACCAAGGCAGCCAAGGAAATACTCAAAAGATCGTAAGTTCTGTTTGACACGAAACCTACATTGGGATCATCTAAAAAAGGGGTGTAAAAATCCCGATCTAAACTTGGGGCACCGCCAATTACAAATATGTAATCGGGAAAATCTTTAACAACAGAAAGCATAATATGCAACATTTTCTGTACTTCTTGCTTTCTACTTCCCGGGAGCAAGGCGACAATGGGCTTGTTCAAATCAAGATTATTTTCAATGCGAAAGACATTTTCATTTACCTTGGGACGGTCAGAAATGGCATCGATTAGCGGGTGACCTACAAAATTTACAGGGAAATCATGTTTCTTTTCATAGAATTCCTTTTCAAATGGGAGAATTACAAACATGTCATCAATATCACGTTTGATCTTATGAATGCGATTCTCTCTAGAGGCCCATATTTGAGGTGAAATGTAATAATTGGTTCTAAATCCGTTTTCTCTCGCCCATTGGGCAATTCTTAGATTGAAACCCGAATAGTCTATAAAAATGATTACATCGGGACTAAACTTCTGAATATCATCTTTGCAAAATCGTATGTTTTTGAAAATGGTACGGATATTCTGCAATACTTCCAGAAATCCCATGAAGGCCATTTCCTTATAATGTTTGATCAATTGGCCACCTGCCATTTGCATTAAGTCGCCTCCCCAACATCTGATCTCGGCGTCTGTATCCTGAGCCTTCAACGCCTTTATAAGGTTGGATCCATGTAGGTCTCCCGATGCTTCGCCGGCTATGATATAATACTTCACCTTAAAATATCTTATAGTAAAGAATTAATAGGGCAGTCAATAGGGTGGCCATCAGTACGCCCTTAGCTCTATTGTCTCTTTTTATTTTTAAAAATCCAAAAAAGGCAACTAAATTAAGAATGGCCCCCAATGCCAAGAGACTGCCAACATGTCCTTGCTCAATTGCCGCGTTGTAGGTTTCAACTATGGACAAGTCTGAGAAGAGCAAAATATATAGAAGAGTACCCATAGTATTTGCTATTATCCCGACAATAAAACCGATTGCCAATTCTTTTTTATGCATGAAGATTCCAATTATTTAGATTTTGTATAGCATGGTGTGCGGTCAGGTCAAATTGTGTGGGCACTACCGATATGTATCCTTGGGACAAAGCCCACTCATCTGTATCCTCACCCATATCCAAAAGTTCAAATTCCCCTGTTAGCCAGTAATACTCTTTCCCTGATGGATTAATTCTTTTGTCAAACTTTTCCTTCCAATTGGCCCGGGCCTGACGGCAAATTTTAATACCTTTTATCTGATCTTTTTCAAGTTTGGGAATGTTCACGTTCAGCACAACTCCATGGGGGATTCCATTTTTTAGGGATTCCCGTACAATTTTTTTTATGGCATCACCAGCACTATCAAAATTTGCTTCCCAAGAATAATCACATAACGAAAACCCGATAGCCGGAATGCCTTCTATACCAGCTTCAATTGCGGCACTCATTGTCCCGGAATAAATGACATTGATCGAGGAATTTGAACCATGATTTATGCCACTGACACAAATATCCGGCCTTCTTTTTAAAAGAACCTGAAGACCCATTTTTACACAATCGGCGGGTGTGCCACTACAGCTATATTCCTCCTCCGCCCCATTTTCAATATCAACCATCATTTTTTTGGAAGAAATGGTATTATCAATGGTTATGGCATGTCCCATTCCCGATTGCGGGCTATCCGGAGCGACGACGACCACATCGCCAATTTCTTTCATTAACCGTATAAGTGTCCTTAGTCCTGGAGCTGTTATTCCATCGTCATTTGTTACAAGGATCAATGGTTTTGCCATAGGGTATAATTTTAAGCCCAAAAATACGTTTTATAAAAGATATGACCCTTTCGAGGATTAACAAAAAATTAATCATATATACGAAAAGCTGGCATAGTTTTTTCTGTATCTTAGGGAATTGAATAAATTTTGAATTAAGAAATTGAGGATTTAAGTATAATCAAGCTGAAGTATTATAAAGGTTGAGAAATATTACAATCTATAATGCAATTTTGTTTTTAGTGCACCCGAGATTCGGAATATGTCCAAGATAAGTATGAACAAAAAAAATATTAAATGAAACGGAATTTAGCGTACGCATTATTCATAATGCTCATTGCAGTTGCCTCCTGTAGTTTTACCAATAAATCTTTCGAGAATGATGATAAGGACAAGCTGTTACTGGATCTTATCACTTATGTTTTGGAAAAAGGCCATTATGAGCCACGGGATATCAATGATGATTTTTCAGTAAGTGTTTTTGAGGATTTTATTAATATTATTGATCCCACAAAACGATATTTCCTCGAAGAGGACATTAAAGAATTTGAGCAATATAAATTTCAGATCGACGACCAAATTAAAAATACCGACATTACTTTCTTTAATATAGTCTACGACCGTTTGATGGTGAGAATGGCCGATGCCAAAAAAATATATAAGGAAGTCTTAACCACTCCGTTTGATTATAATCAAAATGAAACCATCAATATCAATTATGAGGATGTTCCATTTGCGGCATCAAGAGCAGACTTGAAGGAACGATGGAGAAAGCAGTTGAAATACGCCACTTTGGGTACTTATGATTCCAAAATGACATTGAATAAGCCAAAAGCCAAGACCACCATTAATTCGGAAGGCGAGGAAGTCGAGGAAAACCCACTGGAAAATACAGAAGATCTTCCCAAAAAGCCATTGACCCCTAAAGAAGCAGAGTTGGCTGCCCGTGAATCTACACAAAAAACATTGGATGAGTTTTTTGATTTTGTTGATGACTTGGAACGAAAGGATTGGTTTGTTCAGTACATCAACACAATCGTAGATGAATTTGACCCGCACACTTTTTATTTTGCACCTGATGACAAAGAAAAGTTTGACATGAGCATGTCAGGTAAATTTGAAGGTATTGGGGCTAGATTGCAGAAGAAAGCTGAAGGGGCTAGGATTGTGGAAATTATTTCCGGGGGTCCTGTATGGAGAGATCAACGTTTGGAAGTTGGCGACGAAATTATCAAAGTAGGTCAGAAAGGCGAAGAACCTATCGATATTGTTGGCATGCGTTTAGACGATGCCATTAAGCTTATTAAAGGCCCTGAAGGTACAATTGTTGATCTTACGGTTCGTAAAGTAGATGGTTCTTTAGAAGTTGTTTCGTTGACAAGGGACATAGTGGAACTTGAAGAGTCTTATGCCAAATCTGCCAGCATTATAAAAGGAAATCAAACTTTTGGACTTATAAACCTTCCTAAATTCTATGTGGATTTTGAGGATTACAGTGAGCGAAATGCGGCCACAGATGTTGCCAAAGAAGTAGAACGACTAAAACAAGAAGGTGCTGAAGGGTTGATTTTGGACTTGCGTGACAATGGTGGTGGATCCTTGAAAACCGTTGTGGAAATGGCAGGACTATTTATAAAGGATGGCCCCATCGTTCAGGTGCAGTCAAATGGAAAACGTAAGGATGTTTATGATGATAAAGATGAACGAATTCAGTGGGATGGTCCTTTGGTAATTTTGGTAAATGAACTTTCCGCCTCGGCTTCAGAAATTTTGGCCGCAGCCATGCAGGACTATAAAAGAGCTGTGGTAATCGGTAGTAAGCAAACCTTCGGAAAAGGAACGGTGCAGAATGTAATTCCATTGGATAACATTGTGCGAAGCAATGAGCATGGGGATTTAGGCGCGATCAAATTGACAACTCAAAAATTCTACAGGATAAATGGAGGGTCTACGCAACTGGAAGGTGTCAAAAGTGATGTAGTTGTCCCAGACAAGTATAGTTATATTGATCTGGGTGAACGTGATCAAGAGAATCCATTGAAATGGGATGAGATCGAACCGGCCAATTATGATGTTTGGGACGGGTATATTGATTATTCGCAAACCATTGCCAATAGTAAAAAAAGAATGGCGAACAATGGGCAAATAAAGTTGATCGAAGAAAATGCCAAATGGTTAAAGGAAGAGCAGGATGAGACTGAGATTTCTTTGAATTATAATGTATATAAGAGCGAAGATAAAAAGGATAGGGAGAAATCAGACTATTTTAAATCTATCGCAGAATATGATTCACATTTGAACTTTAAATCATTGAAGTACGAACAGGAGCTTTTTGTGCAAGATCCGGTCCTTAGGGAAAAAAGAGATCGATGGCACCAAAGCTTGGCCAAAGATGTATATGTTGAAGAGGCAGTGAACGTATTGCAAGATTTGAAAATAAACAATATCAAGAACGGCAAATTGGCTAGCGTAAAAGGATGATAAGATTTATTGGTCTTTATAAAAACCCGCTCATTGAGCGGGTTTTTTTGTTCCTAGGGAGTGATTGAATTGGGTTTGATCATTTCAATCATTCTTCGACACCTGAAATTCGATGCCTTGATTCTTGATTGGGATTTTTTGAATATTCACATGTTTGCCAAATCAGTTTACCCATAGTTGTAATTTGGGCTTAATGTGACTTTCGCAAAAAGGGTCATTGGGATTACTATAATGAAATCATCTCTTCATATAGTCCATTAAAAAATTTCGGCCTTTTGAAATGATATTTCACATGGTTTTAATTCATCCCCGTTTATAGTACTATAATAATTAAAGCTTATGAAATTGTTGCCGCCAAGTTCTTCGGTATAAACTTTAGGGCTTTTGCCTTGGGGTAAATTGGGTCTAGTTACATCATATTTTTTTGACCTATATTGAACCTTTGAATAGCCTAGGGGCAGAACCCTAATTTTCCCAATAACGGATTATTCATTTTTCAGTACTTTAGGTAGAAACACCTTTTAGCTTATCCGCGTGCATTTTTCGAAGTTTGGCCAATTTAGGTGTAATTACGGCACTACAATAGCCTTGGGTCTTATTGTTCCTATAATAGTCTTGATGATAATCCTCTGCCTCATAGAAAGTTCCTAGGGCACTTAGTTCTGTTATAATTGGGGTTTCATAATAAGCGGATATCTCCTTTAGAACTACTTCGGCTATCGCTTTTTGGGCTTCATTATGATAATATATAACGGAACGGTATTGAGAACCAACATCGGCACCTTGGCAGTTTAATGTTGTTGGGTCGTGGCTTGTCATAAAGATGGTCAAAATATCGGCATATGAAATTATGTTGGGATCAAAAGTGATTTGAACTACTTCAGCATGGCCAGTTAAACCAGAACAAACTTCCCTATATGTTGGTTTACCCGGCACTGTTCCTCCTGTGTATCCTGATACTACTTTCCCTACACCTTTAATTTCCTGCAAAACTGCTTCTATACACCAAAAACACCCACCACCAATTGTAGCATTTTCTGATTTTGCGTTATCCATTTTCTATCCCTTCTTTTTGTAATTTCATTGATTCTGAATTGATACAATATCTAAGGCCGCTGGGCTCGGGTCCATCTGGGAAAACATGACCTAAATGCGCATCACAAGTATTGCATATAACTTCGACCCTTATCATTCCGAACGCATTGTCTTTTTCGTATTTAATCGCATTGTCTTTAATTGGTTGTGTAAAGCTCGGCCAGCCTGTACCCGATTCGAATTTGATGGTAGAATCAAAAAGAGGCGAGTTACAGCAAGCGCAATTGTATTTACCGGCTTCATGAATACTGCAAAGCGCACCTGTATGGGGTGCCTCGGTACCTTTTTTTCGGGTAATCCTAAACTGAGAGGGGGTTAAAATCTCCTTCCATTCTAGCTCCGTCTTTTCTACTCGAATATTCGGGGTTGGATTTCCCTTAACGCTAAAATTGATAATATCTTTCCATGTAAGCATACGTAATTCCTTTCTTTTTATCCTATCAAAGGTTTTTGTCCTTTATCCCGACGGCTCAAAAAAGACCTTGGGAAATAAGTTCATTTAGTCGAAACCAATTTTGCTAACTTACAAGTTTTATTGTTCGTTGGTGGATCTAAATTGAATTAAATTTGAAGGATGGGGAAGATACTGAACAACAAGTTCATATATGCAATTTTAATATTGGCCTGCATTATCGGTTTTTGGGTTTTTGAAAATTTTTATACCCCAGCAAGCTATTCTTCGCCAAAAGATGACGTTGTCACCAAGAATCAATTTCCTTATGATTTAATGCCGAGTTCAACTACCGGTGCCATTGTTGAACATAATTATTTCATATTATCATACAATGAAGAATATGAGCAAGCTGAGTGGGTTGCATATGCTTTGAGCAAAAACCAACTTACCAATGAGGACCGAAAACGCCCTTATTTCATCGAAGATCCCAAGATTAAGACCAAATCGGCAGACTGGAGAAACTATAAAGGCTCTGGTTATGACCGAGGACATTTGTGTCCGGCAGGGGATCGGAGATTTTCTGAACAGGCATACAATGAGACTTTCTATACCAGCAATATTAGTCCACAGGATGCGGAGTTCAATGCAGGCATATGGAACAGATTGGAACAGCAGATTAGGCAATGGGCCAAAAAGTATGATAAGGTATTCGTAATAACCGGTGGAGTACTGGAAAATGGATTGAAGACTATTGGAGAGGAGGATGTGGCGGTTCCTAAATATTTCTTCAAAATTGTGCTAAAAGGCGAGAAGGAAATGATGGAGCTTATTGCGTTTTTGATTCCAAGTGTAGAAAGCACTGAGCCTTTGCAAACCTTCACAGTCCCTATTGATGAAATAGAAAGGATGTCGGGGATTGACTTTTTTGAAAAATTTGAAGATACACAAGAGCGGGCATTAGAAGGTTCAGTGTTTCTAGATGGATGGAAGTTTTAAACTTACATTCCTTCCTTCAACCTGTTGGAGTCCAGTTTGAGGAAAATAAACAACATTATAGTAAAGCCTAGCATACTTGAGCCCCCATAGCTAAAGAAGGGCAAAGGAATTCCAATCGTCGGCAAAATGCCAATGACCATACCAATGTTTATAAAATAGTGCACCAAGAAAATCGAAATCAATCCATAGCCATACATCCTTGAAAAACTTGATTTTTGTCTTTCTGCAAGATATACCAAACGAAGTAGTAGAAAGGTGAAAAGAAGTATGACAATGGTAGTGCCAAGAAATCCCCATTCCTCACCTATGGTGGTAAAAATATAATCTGAATGCTGCTCTGGTACAAAATCTCCCTTTGTGCGTGTCCCTTCCAGAAAACCTTTTCCGAACAGCCCTCCAGATTCTATTGCTTTTTCAGATTGATAAGTGTTGTAGCCGATAGTTTTTCGAATTTCCTCAAGTTTCAATGGGTCTTTTTCCAATCCCAACCAAAGGCTAAACCTGTCCCTGTGTCTTTGCTCGAATACATTATTAAATACGAAATTCACCGAAAGTGAAAATAGAATGGCTATGCCGACCATGGTTGCCAGTGGCAATACTGGAACCTTAAATGTTTTCTTTTTAGTAAAAAGGAAGAGCACTAAAATCAATATCAAGGTTATTCCCACCCACACCGTACCAAACATTAAAGTGCATATAAAAACCAAAATTGCCAAAAAGCCAATGGCCAAATAATATAAGGGAAGTCCCTCTCTAAAGAGCACAAATATCAATGCGAAGAATACAAGGGCACTTCCAGGGTCGGGCTGTGGAATTATCAATATTGAGGGTGCCAAAATAATTATGAAGGCATACAGCTGATCCTTATTTCTTCGAATATCGGTTTGAATATCGCTCAAATATTTTGCCAAGGCGAGCGAAGTAGCAACCTTTGCAACTTCGGAGGGCTGTAAATTAAAAAAACCAAGATCATACCACGAAGTTGCACCGGCTATTGTCTTGCCGAATATAAACAATCCCAGTAGGAGTAAAATTGAGATGATGTAAAATAGACTTGCAAAACGTTCATAAAAATTGGCCTCCAATGCCAATAAAACAATAATAGATACGAAACTGGCAACAATGAAAAACAATTGCTTGCCGTGTAAGGTATTAAAATCAAAAATTGAAAGGTGTGACTCGCTAAATGTGCTCGAGTAAATACTGATCCATCCAATAGTAACTAGGGCTACATAAAGGAAAATGGAGAACCAGTCTATTCGTTTGAGGATGCTTTTACCAGACACGTTCGTTGATCTTGAAAGGTTCGCCACTGTAGGGCTTCGCATATTCGTGTTCCAAAGTCCTCTCCAGCATCCGTTTTTCCAAATCTTTTCGGGTAATTTCGCCTTTCATATATTTCTCGATAAGAAGTGAGGCAATATGCCCGGCGTAGCGCGCACCAAAATAGCCATTCTCTATATAAACCGCTATGGCAATTTTTGGATTTTCTACTGGGGCAAAGGCTACAAACACTGAGTTATCGGTTAGTTGCGTTTTTTCACCATTTATTTTCGCAAAATTCTCGACAGTTCCTGTTTTTCCTGCGATTTCAATGCCGGGGATTTGAACACCCCTCGCCGTACCTAATTTATATACATCTGCCATTCCTTGAATTACGGGCTCAAAATGGCGTTTATCTATGGTTGTATATTTGGGTTCTATAAAATCGGGAATATTAATTTCCTTTCCATCGACCTTTTTAAGAATGTGGGGTACAAAGTAATGACCTCTGTTGGCTATTGCAGCGGTCATATTTGCCAATTGTAAAGGTGTTACTTGAACCTCTCCTTGCCCAATGGCCAAGGAAATTATGGTGGAAGAAGACCATCTATTGTCCCCGTACCATTTATCGTATAACGCTTTTGTAGGCACAAGACCAGGTCTCCCTGTATAAAGATCAGAGCCTAAATATCCTCCCAGGCCGAAGCTTTTGATATGTTTTTCCCAAACATCCATAGCTTCGTCCGCAGTGGAAAATTTGTCGAATATTTTACGAAAGGTCCCAGCAAAATAGGCATTGCAAGACTTGTAAATACCTGTGTGCATATCCCTAGTACCACCTCCACAATGGCAACCTCTTTTTGTTCTGCCCACATAGAAACCATGATGGCAAGTGAATTTTGTATCAGGTGTAATTGCTCCTTCTTGAAGGGCGACTAGGGCATTTAAGGTCTTAAATGGCGATCCTGGTTCCTTTTCGAATGAAATTGTCCTATCAAACAAAGGTTTTGAAATAGAATCATAATATAGTTTGCTATAATTTATTGATCTTTCACGACCAACAAACAAATTTGGGTCATAAGTGGGGCCCGATATCATGGCCAATATTTCTCCGCTTGAAGGTTCAATGGCAACAATGCCACCATGTTTACCGTGCATTAATTTTTCTCCGTACTCTTGTAATGCCTTATCCAAAGTCAAACTTAATTCAAGACCCTGTTCAGGCAAAGTATCCAGTGTTCCCTCCTTATAAGGCCCAATATCTCTATTGAAACGGTCTTTTTGAATATACTGTACCCCTTTTCTACCTCTTAGGGTTTCCTCATATTGTTTTTCTACACCTGTTCTACCGGTTAACTCACCTTGTTCGTAATACGGATTTTGTAAAATATCATTTTCATTAACCTCACTGATATAGCCCAATATGTTTGCACCACTATGGGTATCATAATAGCGAAGGGATCTTTTTTGAATGTAGAACCCCTCAAAATGACGCATTTTTTCTTGCAAACGTGCATAATCTGCCTTTGAAAGTTGAGGGACCAGGACAGAAGGGAGTCTAGGTGAATATATTCTGGCTTTTTTCAGCGTGGCAACGAAATTCTCTTTCTTTATGCCTAAAAGATTGCAGAATTCCAATGTATCCAATGGTTTCACTTCCCTAGGTATGACCATTACATCGTACGCCGGTTGGTTACCGACCAATAGTTCGCCATTTCTATCATATATATAACCCCGCTCTGGATAATCGTAAACAGCTTTAATTGCTGGGTCTTCCAGCAACTGATTGGGAGAAAAACGAAATATCTGAAGATAGGATAACCTTCCTATAAAGGTTAACCCAATTAAAATGATAATGGATGATAATAGAACCTTTTTCATTCCTTCCTAACACTAAAGAGTGACCCGAATAATAGACAGAGCACCAATGTCGCCAAACTAATGGAAATCACTCTTCTTAAGATAAGCAATATATTGGCCAGATTAAAAATTTCCAAAGTAAAAAAAACAGTATGGTGTACTATTATTAATAACGCTAAAAACGTAATTTGTTGTGCCTTAGTCGTATTGCCTAATTTAAAACTCTGAAACTCATAATTTACCCCAAAAACAAAACGCATAATGGTAGGTCGTAAATAAGCGATAGTTACCGTAGAGGCCGCATGAATGGCCATGGTGTCCGAAAGAAAATCAATAGAAAATCCCAAAAGGAAACTAAGGGTCAAGAACAAGGCTCTATTTTCTTTTATCGGATACCAATAAAGAAACATGATGTACACCATTGGATTAATAAAGCCGAAAAAATTCAATCGGTTAAAAACCAATACTTGAACCAATACAAGTAGTATGAACCTAACACTATTTATGAAATAACTATTGCTGATCATTTTTATCGGTCTCGGATTCTAACTTTATTATTTCAGGACGTTTCAGATTATAAACCAGGTACACATACCGAACATTTGTCATGTCATTGAAGAGCGAAACATTGATCGTGTACAAACTGTTGGAGTTGTCAAGGTCAAATTTTTGAATGGTCCCTATGGGAATGTTCTCTGGGAAAATACTGCTCATTGCCCCGGTAACAATGGTGTCACCTATGGTTAGGGGCACCATTCGGGGGATGTCTATTAACTGAACTAGATTATAATTTTTGGTATCCCAAATTAGGGAACCAAAATGGTCCGTTCCTTTTATTTTGGCATTGATATTGGAATTATCGTTCAATATACTCTGCACCGTGGAGTAATTTGCAGAAACATTTTCAACAATTCCAAGGATACCCTTGTCGGTTATAACACCCATATCCGGTTTAACACCATCCTTGCTCCCTTTGTTGACGGTGATATAATTTCTCGGATTGGCATAACTATTTTTAATTACCTTACCGGTTGTAATTGTATAGGTCCTTTGCAAGGAATCCAATGATAGTGTATCGGATAAATTACGGTTCAACAAAATATACCTAAGTCGCTTGTTCTCCTCCAATAATTTGGCATTTTCTTCATCAAGGTTAAAATAGCTAAAGAAGTTGTTTGATTTTTCGTAAAGCTTGCCAGAAATAAAGCTGGAAGAATTGAAAAAACGCGATTGATGATAGGTGTGTGATTGAATGGTGAAGGCCAAAGAAATGGTCAACAGGATGATATAAAGTAGAAAGTTTTTATACCGTACTATAAAGTTGATAATCTGCTGCATCCACTTCTTTTGTTACACAAAACCATATCAACTTTGAAAGTTGTTCAGGTTAGCTATAATCTCCGTATTATTGATTTCGATAGCTAATAACCTGTGATACGGCTCTCAATAGGAAAAAAGGTATTTTCTGACGATAAATTACTTGATTAAAATGCTCTTATATCGCTCTAGGTTCTTCAATGCTATTCCGGTACCGCGAACTACAGCCCTAAGGGGATCTTCGGCTATATATACGGGTAAATCCGTTTTTTTGGAAAGTCTTCTATCCAACCCTCTCAACATGGAGCCACCCCCGGCCATGTAAATACCAGTATTGTATATATCCGCTGCCAATTCGGGTGGGGTCTGGGACAAGGTTTCCATAACAGCGTCCTCAACTCTAAGAATTGATTTATCCAAGGCCTTGGCAATCTCTCGGTATGAAATTTGTACTTGTTTTGGTTTTCCTGTCAAAAGATCCCGTCCTTGAACAGATTTGTCTTCTGGGGGGTTCTGTAGGTCTTCGGTCGCAGATCCAATTTCAATTTTTATATTTTCAGCCGTACTTTCGCCAACATATAAGTTGTGCTGGGTACGCATGTAATAAATAATATCATTCGTAAAAACATCACCCGCAATTTTCACTGACTTGTCGCAAACGATCCCTCCCAATGCAATCACTGCAATTTCAGTAGTTCCCCCTCCGATATCAACGATCATATTTCCCTTTGGCTGCATAATGTCAAGTCCAATACCGATAGCCGCTGCCATGGGTTCATGAATTAAATAAACTTCCTTGCCATTTACACGTTCTGCAGATTCTTTTACAGCTCGCATTTCTACTTCCGTAATCCCGGAAGGGATACAAATCACCATTCTTAATGCCGGTGGAAACCATTTTTTCTTTAATGCGGGAATGTTCTTGATGAACATATTGATCATCTTTTCCGAAGCATCGAAATCTGCGATCACGCCATCCTTTAAGGGCCTAATCGTCTTGATGTTCTCATGGGTCTTGCCTTGCATCATGCTGGCCTCTTTACCAACTGCGATAATTTTGCCTGTGATACGATCACGGGCAACAATAGATGGACTGTCTACCACAACTTTGTCCATATGAATGATAAGTGTATTCGCGGTACCTAGGTCTATTGCTATTTCCTCGGTCAAGAAATCAAAAAATCCCATTATAAGTAGATTGGTTTTCGGTTAAACGTGCATTTCATCGACAAAAGTAGTAAAATTAATGCTTGAAATGACGTGTGCCTGTCATTACCATCGCAATTGTATTTTCATTACAATAATCAATGCTTAGCTGATCCTTTATAGATCCTCCTGGTTGAATAACGCTGGTAATGCCACTTTTATGCGCAATCTCTACACAATCTGGAAAAGGAAAAAAAGCATCACTCGCCATTACCGAACCGTTAAGGTCAAAACTAAATGAATTGGCCTTGTGAATAGCTTGGTTAAGGGCATCCACCCGTGATGTTTGACCTGTGCCACTGGCGCATAATTGCCTGTTCTTTACTAGTACGATGGTGTTGCTTTTTGTGTGTTTACATAATTTGGATGCAAATATCAAATCATCCAGCTCTTCTTTTGAAGGTTTTTTATTGGTCACATATTGCAGTTCTGCAACCGTATCCGTTTTATTGTCCTTGTCTTGCACCAAAATTCCATTTAGGCATGTTCTTACACTTGTAGTGGGTAGCTCAACCTCATTCTGAATGAGAATAATAAGATTCTTTTTTCCTTTTAGGATTTCCAATGCACCCTCAGAATAACTCGGTGCTATGACAACTTCGCAAAAGAGATTCTTTATTTCGCTAGCTGTAGTATCATCAATTTGGCAGTTCGCAATCAAAATACCTCCAAACGCTGAAACCGGATCGCCTGCCAACGCATCCAAATACGCTTGATGTATATTGTTTCTGGTGGCCAATCCACAGGCATTGTTGTGTTTTAGGATGGCAAAAGTGGGGTCGTCTTTTTTAAATTCGGACATAAGATTGACCGCTGCATCTACATCCAATAAATTGTTATATGAAAGCTCCTTCCCATGCAGTTTAGTGAACATGGCATCAAAATCCCCAAAGAAAAAACCTTTTTGATGAGGGTTTTCCCCATATCGCAGGACTTGCCCCTTCGTTTCACTTATTTTTAAAACTGATTCCCCGTGATTTTTGTTGAAATAATTGAAAATGGCCGTATCATAATGTGAAGAAGTATTGAAAGCCTTTGCGGCGAATCTTTTCCTGTCCTCCAACTTGGTACTGCCGTCGCCTTTGGTAATCAATTCCAGGAATTCTGAGTAATCTTCCATAGAAGAAACACAAAATACATCTTTAAAGTTCTTTGCCGCTGCGCGAATTAGCGATATGCCACCGATATCAATTTTTTCAATAATATCCTGTTCGGAAGCATCACTGGCCACTGTTTTCTCAAAGGGGTAAAGATCCACAATAACAATGTCCAACTGTGGGATGGCGAATTCCTCTAGTTGGGCAACATCACTTTCGTTGTCCTGGCGATTTAAAATTCCGCCAAATACCTTGGGATGTAGGGTTTTGACTCTACCACCTAAAATAGATGGATAACTGGTAACATCTTCAACAGGTATTACCTCAAATCCTAGTTCGCGTATGAATTTCTCGGTGCCACCTGTAGAATACATGGTTATACCAAGTTCGTTGAATTTTCTGATGATGGGTTCCAATCCATCTTTATGGAATACCGAAATTAAGGCCGAGGAGGCTTTTTTAGTGCTCATTTGTAGTTGCTTGTGATTATAGATTCTAGACAAGCAAAAGTAAATTTTTTAGGGGTAGCAGGGTGATGAGGTTATCAACAAATACGTTAAAGTTTTAAAGAATTTTTGCGACCTCTGAATTGACAAATTCTAAAAATCGCTCATCTTTTTCGGTAAAGGGATCCAGTGTGTTCGAGTCGATATCAATTTGACCAATATTTTGACCATTAACGAACAAAGGAACTACAATTTCAGATTTTACGGTAATACTGCAGGCGATGTAGTTATCTTGAGCCATAACATCTGGAACCACAAAGTTTTGATTGCTGACAGCGACTTGTCCGCAAATTCCCTTCCCAAAAGGAATGATAGTGTGATCGGTAGGTGCCCCGGCATAGGGCCCCAATTTTAATTCCTCCTTCTCCCCATTCCTAAAATAAAATCCTACCCAATCATAATGGGGAACATTCTCCTTTAGAAATTCACATACTTTCATAAGTCGCGAATCGGTATCCAAATTTGACTTACTTAGTATATTTATAATCCTAGGTCTTAAAGTCGCAAACATATTTTTTTGTTGAAATCGGACTCAAAAGTCGATTATTGACGGCATAATTACAATAAGGATCTACCTAAATATTCGTTAATACTAGCATACATTGAGGATCTCTGAATCAATAATTTGTATTTTTGCAGTCATGAAAGCCATCCTTCATAAAATAGTTTCCTTAACAATGGCCGTTTTGCTGTTGGCATCCACAACTTCATGGGCGATTGGAAAACATTATTGCATGGGTCGATTGATGAATATTTCGTTTTTCGAGCATGCGGAGGATTGCGGAATGAACATGGTGTCTGAGAATGAGGGTAGTTTGCAATTGGAGGCTTCAAACCCCTGTTGTATCGATGAAATTGTTCTCGTTCAGGGACAGGATGATTTAAGGATATCTTTCGATGATATTCGTGTTGATCATCAAATTTTCCTGATTTCTTTTGCGCAAAACCATTATTTCTTATTTTCTGAATTTAATGGGGATTTGGTTCCTCATGAATTATACCCACCACCCCTATTGGTCAAGGATATTCAGCTTCTTGACGAGGTTTTCCTCATTTGATTCTTAAAACTTTTTGGTAATCCTTGGATTACCTATGTATTCTATTCGGACGAACGAGAATAGGGTACAATGCTATGCACGCGTTTTACCGAAAGAAATTCATCTTCAATGGATTTTGAAGGTTTCAAGTATATAAAAGTTAAGAATCAGAAAATGAAACACACATATAAAATAACCGGAATGACCTGCAGTGGTTGTTCAAAATCAGTCTCCGAAAGCTTGGTTAAGGTACCTGGGGTTTCCAATGTTTTGGTGAATCTGGAGCAAGGTGAAGCAGAAATAACGATGGATTCCCATGTTGCCTCAGAAAATTTGAGAGCGGCCTTACCTACTAAATATGGCCTTCATGAAAAGACTAACATAGAATCGTCCATGGCAATGGGGAAGGGTTTGGAAAGATCAAAATTGAAGCAATTAAAACCATTGCTGTTAATTTTTCTGTATCTCTTTTCTTCCGCTTTCTTGTTGAACTTTAAAGAATGGAATACACATGAAGCCATGTTAGACTTCATGGGGCTTTTTTACATTGTATTTAGCTTCTTTAAGCTACTTGACCTAAAAGGTTTCGTTGTAAGTTTCCGCATGTATGATCCTTTGGCAAAAGTGTTTCCAGCCTATTCATGGATCTATCCATTCATTGAGATGGCCCTCGGGCTTCTGTTTCTTATGCGTTTGGAGATTACAATGGCATTGATAGCAACTATTATAATATTGGGCATTACCACAATTGGCGTGACAAGAATCTTGTTGGACAAGAAAAGTATTCAATGTGCTTGCCTCGGGACTGCCTTAAAATTACCAATGACCGAAGCAACATTTATTGAGAACGCCATAATGATTATAATGGCGATTATTATGCTTGGGCAAAATTTATAAGAAAATGAAGCATCTATTTTTAATTCTATTCATGGCCCCATACTTGGTCTTTTCGCAAGAAAAGAACAGTGTCGAGGGAATGATAATGGAAGCAAATTCCGCCAACAAGCACATGGGGCTCCCTGGGGCGAATGTCTACTGGATGGATTCCCAAATAGGGACCATCACCAATGAGGAAGGATTATTTAGTATTCCATACTCAAAGGAACATAATAAGCTGATAATAAGTTACGTAGGTTTTCAATCGGACACGCTTACGGTAAGTGAACCTAAAATGGTTCATCATTCATTGAAACCTTCAAATGAGTTGGATGAGGTCATCGTCGAGAAAAAAAGAGATGCCGTTCAAAAGACTTTTTTTAGTGCCCAAAATATCGTGACGGTAAATAGTGCCGAATTATTGAAGGCGGCCTGCTGCAACCTTTCGGAAAGTTTTGAAACCAACCCGGCCATTGATGTGAATTTTTCGGATGCGCTAACGGGAACAAAACAGATACAGATGCTAGGTCTTACGAGTCCGTACCTGCTGATCACCCAAGAGAACATCCCAATGGTCAGGGGGGCTTCACAGGCCTACGGACTTACATTTACCCCAGGTACTTGGGTAGAGAGCATACAGATTACCAAAGGAGCCGGACCGTGGTCAACGGGTATGAAAGTATTTCAGGTCATATAAATACAGAGCTTGTTAAGCCATTGACCGATAATACCATTTTTGTAAACGGATATGGCAATTTGAATGGCCGTTTGGAACTAAATACGCATTTCAATCAAAAATTGAGCGACAAATTGAGCATGGGCCTATACATCCATGGGAATAAAAGGAATCAAAAGGAGGATGGCAATGATGATGGGTTCTTAGATGCGCCTCTGGCCAATCAGATCAATGTGATGAACAGATGGCAATATCAAAACCCAGAAACAGGATGGGTGAGCTTTGTTAATTTCCGGTTTTTAAATGACGAAAAACAGGTAGGGCAGATTGACTTTAATCCGGATGCGGATAAGTTTACGACCAATGCCTGGGGAAGTGAAATCAATACTAGAAGATTTGATTCTTCCATAAAACTGGGGTATGTATTTCCGGAGCTACCTTTTCAAAGTTTTGGCTTTCAGGCTTCATACAGCAAACACAACCAAGATTCGTACTATGGTTTTAACCAGTATAATATTGGTCATGAAAGCATCTATTCCAATCTTATTTTTAATTCGATTATAGGAAATACACAGAATAAATTTAAAACAGGTTTGGCAATGGCCTATGATGGTTATGAAGAAATGGCAAATGCCCAAAATTTTGATAGAAGTGATAGTTCTGTGGGTGCTTTCTTTGAATTTAGCTATGATGACCTTGAAAAGGTGAATTTAACCGCCGGTGTGCGGATTGATGATCATAACCGTCTGGGAACGTTTGTTACACCGAGATTGCATATTCGCTATACGCCGTGGGAAAAAGCCAGCCTTAGGGGGTCTTTTGGTCGCGGAAAAAGGGCGGCCAATATTTTTGCCGAAAATCAACAGCTGTTCGGATCTTCTCGAAGAATAAATATTTTAGATATCAACGGTCCTATATATGGGCTGGATCCAGAGGACGCCTGGAATTATGGACTTAGCTTTCTCCAAGGTTTTGTTTTCTTGGAGAGACCGGGTACTATTTCATTGGACTTTTACCGTACCGATTTCAAAAATCAAATTGTTGTGGATTGGGAAAACCCTCAGGAAGTATCGTTCTCAAATTTGGACGGAAAGAGTTTCGCAAATAGTTTTCAATTAGAAGTGAACCATGAAATTTTGCCAAGGTTGGAAGTACGAACGGCCTATAAATTTTATGATGTACAGACCGATTTTCAAACGGGACTTTTGCAAAAACCACTACAAGCGAAACACCGCTTTTTTGCCAATTTGGGATACAACACCCAATTAAAGGAAAATGGTGCCCAGTGGAAATTTGATTATACTTTGCATACACTTGGAGAGCAAAGGTTGCCGTCTACGCTATCCAACCCTGAAGAATTTAGACTACCGGAAAATTCTGAACCCTATAGCTTAATGAATGCCCAGATTACCAAAGTTTTTTCCAAATCTTTTGAAGTTTATGCGGGTGGGGAGAATTTGACTAATTTTAAACAAGAGAATCCGGTCTTGGGCTCAGAAGATCCATTTGGCCCATATTTTGATACCAGCATCGTTTATGCACCCATTATGGGAAGAATGTTCTATGCCGGTTTTAGATATAAATTACTTTAAAATGAATTCAGGGCATGATAAGGCCATTGTTAATTAAATAAAAATGTTTCAAATGAAAAAAATAGTTTTAGGATTTGCCGCTTTGCTTTTCTCTGCGGTAGTTTTTTCCCAAGAGAAGAATAAGAAAATGACCTTTGAAGTTGATGGTAAATGCGATATGTGTAAAATGAGAATTGAAAAGGCAGCCTTGGGTGTAGCTGGTGTGAAATATGCCCTGTGGGACATACCTTCACATCAATTGTCATTAATCATTGATGAACGCAAAACAGACCCCATGAAAATTAAAACGGCTTTGGTCACGGTGGGCCATGATACAAAAGAATTGAAGGCTACGGAAGAAGCCTATAACAGTGTACATCCTTGTTGCCGATATAGGGAGGACAACACCAATGATAGCGGGACACACTAAAAGTCAAAATTCAGCGTTATTCTGAAAATAAGTGCTATGTTTTGCTTTGTGGGCATAGTTACATTGGGTAGGGTTCATTTCAAAAAGGATTATGGATACGTGCCCTGATCAACACAAGAAAAAAAACATCTAATATTGAAATTTTAATTGTTTCAATCATGGCAACAGCAAAAAAAGCGGCCCCTAAAGCCGCAGCCAAAAAAGCAGCTCCCAAGGCAGCTGCCAAAAAGGCTCCAGCAAAGAAGAAGTAATTTATTGGGGTTTATACAATAAACCTTGAACTCAAAAAAAACCACCCGATGAGGGTGGTTTTTAGTTTAAACTAAGGATCTTTATCTCCGAGACCAAAGTGCCGTCCTCGGCCATGCCCTCAATGAAAAGTTTCACGTTTTTAAGACCGTAGTCTGGAAAGTTCATTTCGCCAGTGCCATTGGTCCCTATTTTTAAAGATGGCTCCCAATGTACCGTGCCATACTCCAAATAGTCTTCATTGTTATAGGAAGAGAACTTCGGGTTGTAGTATTGTCTGGGTCTGCTAAAGCCTTCAGTGGCAAGTACTTTGGCAACCTGTGCAACTTCCTCTTGCACCATCCCTGAGCCATATTTACTATCAATATAAATTGTACCACCAAGACTACCGTCAAGGCCTGATAGATGTTCATAATAAACTTCATCAATCATATTCGTAGGGGTCATAAAAAATTGAAATGGTAATTGTTCCAAAATGTTAATGTCCCTATTTATATTGAAGACAACAGAACCGTCAAAATAGACAACTGGAGGCGGTACATTTGATTTTGCCAAGAGTACTTTTTTACCATTTACATCGGTGGTAATTCTAAACCCTAGCCTTCGAAGCAAATCTTCCAATTGAGGACTTTTGGTAACCTCATCTTTGGTTATTTTTTTTCCTTCCATTCCAACCGTGGGACCGTGGGTCCTTTTTAATGTATTCTCGATCTTTTTCTCGGTTACGGTCACATTGTCTAATGCGATGGTATTGTCCTCGACAATGTCCCTTAGCGCTATGGACTTTTCCGAAACATTATCCGATAGTCCCAGGAGTTCCATGGATTTTATCGCTGGAATGGATTCGGTATCCATTTTCGGGAAAAAATTGACATTGACAGATGGCTTTTTGGTCTGTCCCTTTCTGTTCACCAATGAAAATTGCAGGGTATCCCCTTTTATGATATTGAGATGTTCTATCGAAAACCGATTCTTAGGATCCGTTGGCAACAAACGGAAGCCGTCGGCATCGCTCTGGGACAACATTACCAGGTGATCGGGATCATATTTGATGTTCAGGAGTGTTCCCTTGAGCTCAAACCCTGTTTCATTCGGGAAATTTTCCTTAGGTGGGTTCTTGAAGATATCGTCCCATTCGTAGCGGCTCCATCCTTGTGTCAACAGTAGGTTGTCCAGCTCAAAGCTTTTTTTACGATCCATTTCCCTGAAATAGTGGGCAGGATGTTCCACGGCACTTTTTAGATAGGGCTTGAGAAGGAAGCTTGACAATATGGACTGATCTCCGCTCCCTGCCAAAGTTTCTTCCGGCAAAACGGAAACGCTCAGACTTATTGGGCTGTTCTTCTCGGAGTACAGGTTCAGTTTGATTCTCACGGAGTCCTTTGCAAATGTGGGCCGTTCAAGGTCAACGGCAATCTCGGCCGATTTTTTATTGAGGTCGTTGTAGAATAGCCGTTCGGCAATGGGTCTTAAATCGTTGCCAAAAAGCGTAATGATATTGATGCCCGGCAACAACCTGTCCTTCCCGATTAAAACGGTCTTTCGACCTTCGTCCAGCTGAAATTCGGTAAGCGTTATGATGCCATTTTGGTGTACCGCGAGATATAAGTCGTTTCCTTTCAATTCGGGATAGGTCTCCTCGTTGGCCGCCAATGCGATGGCCAATCGGTCCTCGATCAGGTTGTTAATCGACAATGTAATGCCTTTCTCCTCTGCTTTGGGAAGTTGTCCGGTAATTTCGGAACCGTTAGACAATCGGATTTGTGTGATATAGGATCTATTTTTTTGGGGCGAGAAAATGAATTTTCCTATCCCATATTCGTTGCTGGTAAGGTCGTTGACCACGACCTCGCCCAAATCGTTCAAAATCTGCCCGCTCTTTATCGGCGAGCCTTTGCCATTTTGATCGGTAATCCGGAACCCAACCGAGTTTTCAAGTCCCTGTACCAAATGCCCGCCTTCTGGAAGGAACTCGACATTGTAAGTGATACTCTCAATACTATCGGCAACAGGTTGAACGTCTCCATCGCCCAGAACTGTCAATTCCTGTTGGTAGGCACCATCCTCCTTAAAGTTCCGCATCCAATTGGTATGGGCTCTTATATAAAGTTCGTCAGTGGCCCAAGTAGAGTCGATAAGAATATGTCCAGAACCCATGCCGCCTTCGATAGGGAACACTTCTTTAATAAGTTCTTTCCCCTCGGAGTTGTAAATACCGCAGTAAAGATTCGTTGGTTCGACAGCAGGTTTCCCGGTCCTGATGTCATACAGGTAGGCGGCGAACCAGATTTCCTCCCCTTTAAGGTAGACGGACTTGTTCAACTGTAGGTGGGCCTTTTGTCGCGGGAGCTCAAAATAGTTGGTATAAGCGTTTTTCACCGAATCGATATCCCGATTTTGAGAATGTAGAAAAGGCAAGAGAAAAAGAGCCAAGAGAAACGGAAGTGTTAAACGTATTTTCATTTAGGCAGTTTTACATCTAAAAATAGTAATAAAAAACGCACAATATTAATGCCAAAAAAACCGCCCTAACTTAAATAGTCAGAGCGGTTTCTTTTAAAGAATTTCACATAAACTTTTAATAGTTTATGCAGTCTATTTTTGGACTACATCATTCCGGGCATTCCGCCACCATGACCATGTCCGCCACCAGCAGGGGCTTCCTCCTTAATATCTGTTAGTGCACACTCGGTAGTTAGAATCATACCTGCAACAGAGGCTGCATTTTCCAACGCAACACGAGTAACTTTTTTAGGATCAATGATGCCTGCTTTAAGCATGTCAACATATTTCTCTGATTTGGCATCATAACCATAATCCCCTTTTCCTTCAAGTATTTTGGCTATAACTACAGAACCTTCACCACCTGCATTTTCAACAATGGTTCTAAGTGGAGATTCAATGGCTCTTGCCACAATTTGAATACCGGTTTCCTCATCGGCATTTTCTGCTTTTATTTTGGATAGGGAAGCTTTGGCCCTGATCAGGGCAACACCACCACCGGCAACGATACCTTCTTCGACGGCCGCTCTTGTAGCGTGCAATGCATCGTCAACACGATCTTTCTTTTCTTTCATTTCAACCTCTGACGCAGCACCCACATAAAGTACGGCGACACCGCCGGCCAATTTTGCCAAACGTTCCTGAAGCTTTTCCTTGTCATAATCAGATGTAGTGGTCTCTATTTGAGATTTGATCTGACTTACCCTTGCCTTTATATCTTTAGGGGCACCACCACCATTTACAATAGTTGTATTGTCCTTATCGATGGATACTTTTTCGCAAGTACCCAGCATATCGAGTGTGGTGTTGTCCAAAGAGAAACCTCTTTCTTCCGAAATTACAGTTGCTTTGGTCAGAATGGCAATATCTTCCAACATTGCTTTTCTTCGGTCACCGAATCCAGGTGCTTTTACAGCCGCAATCTTTAAAGAGCCTCTTAACTTGTTCACCACCAAAGTAGCCAATGCTTCTCCGTCAACATCTTCTGCAATGATCAATAATGGTTTTCCAGATTGGGCAACAGGCTCCAAAACAGGAAGTAAATCCTTCATTGAAGAGATTTTCTTATCATATAATAAGATATATGGATTCTCAAGATCAGAAGTCATTTTTTCTGAATCGGTAACGAAGTAAGGAGATAAATAACCTCTGTCAAATTGCATACCTTCCACAACATCTACATAAGTGTCCGTTCCTTTGGCTTCTTCAACAGTAATTACACCCTCTTTACCCACTTTCCCAAAAGCGGTTGCTATCAGGTCACCAATCATCTCATCATTGTTTGATGAAATAGCGGCAACTTGCTTAATTTTTTCAGAGGAATCACCAACTTTTTTAGTTTGTTTGGCCAAATCGGCTACAATAGCTTCAACCGCTTTGTCAATACCTCTTTTCAAATCCATCGGATTTGCCCCAGCTGCTACGTTCTTTAATCCTTCTTTAACGATCGCTTGTGCCAGGACAGTGGCCGTTGTTGTACCATCACCGGCCAAATCGTTGGTTTTTGAGGCCACTTCTTTCACCATTTGCGCTCCCATGTTTTCAAGAGCATCTGCCAACTCAATTTCTTTTGCCACAGTAACACCATCCTTGGTTACCACTGGTGCACCAAATGATTTACTGATAATAACATTTCTTCCTTTGGGTCCCAATGTTACTTTTACTGCATTTGCCAAGGCATCAACTCCTCTTTTTAGACCGTCACGAGCGTCGATGTCAAATTTTATATCTTTTGCCATAATTGCGTATTGTTTTAAAATTAATTTTCCAATTACAAGACCATTCACCTCCTTTTTTAGGAAGATGGTTCTAGAATTGGTATGTTTTTAGATTATTGCTAAAATGTCACTTTCGCGCATCATTAAGTAATCGACGCCCCCTAGTTTTAATTCAGTTCCGGCATATTTACCATAAAGAACGGTTTCACCTACTTTTACGGTAATCTTATCATCCTTAGTACCAGGACCTACAGCCACAACTTTTCCTTTTTGAGGTTTTTCTTTTGCGGTATCTGGAATATAAAGTCCAGATGCTGTTTTAGTCTCAGCCGCCATGGGCTCTATAAGAACTCTGTCCGCCAATGGTTTAATACTTACTTTAGCCATATTACGTTGTTTTTAAATTGATTTATTTAGTGTTTGACATGGCAGAAATTGTGCCAATAGATGTAAACTGACATTTTGTTAAAATAAAAATGCCAGCTTGTCATTTTGGCTGGCATTTTTTCGATTTTTTATGGATTGTGTTAAATACTGTCCGTTGGATCCACTTGATTCGTGGCAGGTGTCGGTACGACCTCGGGCACCGCTTCCGGCACTGTCTCAGGAACGGTTGTTTCTATATCGTCCCCTTGAAGCAATTTAGAATCGGCATCACCAAAATTGCCTTTAAGGGCAATATTGGAAGTCAATATTAGAACTACCAAAAGTATGGCCAATGTCCATGTACTTTTGTCTAAAAAGTCACCGGTTTTTTTAACTCCACCGACTATTTGGGAACCACCGCCCCCGAATGAAGATGATAACCCGCCGCCTTTTGGATTCTGCACCATTATTACCAATACTAAAAGAAAGCAAACTATGATGATAAGAATCAGGAATATTGAAAATGTACTCATTACCCTTAAATATTTTCTTTTTGAATTTTTTCTACCGCTTTAATTCGGTCTGCAAAGAAACCACTTTTTTCCGGATATTTCAAACTTAAAATTTTGTAGGCCTGGATGGCTTTTTTGTACTTTTTTTGCTCCAAATACACCTTTGCCAAGGTCTCGGTCATCAATTCATTTTTATCAAATGAAATAGAGTCTTTTATATTGACTTCGGTCTTAGAATTTTCGTTGGGAACAATTTTAGGATTTACTTCCAAGAATTTGTCGATGCGTTCAAACCTCTCTTTTCTAATGACCTCCCCATCATCTGAGATGTCTTTTGAAATTACCTTTCGCTTAGGATCAACACTTTCTTTCGGCTCTCTAATTATTGGTTTAAAGGATGTCAATTGCAACCATTCCCCAAATGAGTGTTTTTCATTTTTAGTAAAGGGCAGTGGTTCGCCAAGTATTAAGTCATTAGAAATATGCTGCCCAACTTCTACATCTGATTCTTCTGTGGATACGGGATTTCTCGATTCAAAAAGTTCCGGGTCCAAAATATGGTCGGCATCTTTTAATGTTCTGGGGAGCGGCCTATCTTCAGATTCCTCTATCAGATCTACAGGTTTCTTTATTGCCGCAGATGCCTTTTCGGCCTTGGTTTCTTTTTCATTTAGCAAGTTTAACCTTCCTGAAATGGAGTCGGCAATACTATTCTGAAGAAATTCTTTGGAAGTTATATAATCAAAAAGAACATCTCGATCAGCGGTATGGGCAGCTGCTGTTTTAAGTGCGCCATTATATTTGAAACTGTTGTTGTTCTTGAGACCTTTTAAATGTAATGCCCTTGCCGCTTGAAAATAAGGATACTCTTTGATGACACTTTCCAATTGTTTGGATTGTTCCGCTGAAACAACTTTGTCAGGATTTTGAAGTAGATATGAAAAGTCCTTTACATTCATATGATATTACCAGTCGGCAAGTGATGCATTAAAAATATCTTGGGTAAGTCGCTCAAAAATAACCTCATGGGCTTCGTCCTTTACCGAGGAGAGCTGAGAAGCTGCCGGATAATCATAAAAGAAAGAAAACCTTTTTTCAAAATCCGAATCTTCCTTTGTTCTATTAAAAAACCTGACATTTACGGCAATGGAGAGCCTGTTTTGGGCAGCGGTCTGTTGCGCGGTTGCACTCATTGGGGAAATGCGATATTCTACTATTTCACCTTCGTAAAGTAAATCTGTGTTGCCAGTATTTATTAAAGTCAAAGTTGATTGGTTTAAAATCCTTTCTTGAAGGGCCTGTGTAAACTCACGGTCCATACCTGGTTCAAAAGTAGATCCTGGACTTTGGGTAGCGTAGTTTTGAAAATAATTTACCTGAAAGGTTTTCGCCTCACCTACGTTCCCACCTGTAAAATTATATATCCCACAACCATAAATCATTGCGGTGGTAAATAAATAAAGAGCTATTATCTTAATTTTCTTCAAGGTGCTCATTTCAATAAATTTTAAAGATCAAACTGTTTGATCTTTCTATATAACGTACGCTCCGAAATGCCCAATTCGGTCGCCGCAGCTTTGCGTTTTCCCCGATTTCGATCCAAAGATTTTTTGATCAGTTCAATTTCTTTCTCATGTAAAGATAGGGTTTCCTCCTCTTCGATTTCTTCGGCGAAATGGTATTTGTCTTCCTGCGGAAAATGTTTAACGGGTTCAACCGAGTGGGAAGTGGGAAGCCTCAATAATTCACGAGATGAGGTAATCGGTTCTTCCTCAATTGTCTCTTCCTCTTCTTGTCCGCTTCTACCGTAAATCTTTTGGATCAAAGATTCATTCTCTTCCTGCACTTTTTCTGTGTTGTTGCTCTTAAGAAGTTCTAAGGTCAGTTTTTTAAGGTCGTTCAAATCTCCTTTCATGTCAAAAAGCACCTTGTACAAAATTTCCCTCTCATTGCTAAAATCACTTTCCTTTCTTTCTTGACCAACCACTGCAGGTAAATTGGAACTATTTGCGTTGGGCAGGTAACTATTCAGTCCGTAGGCCGAAATAACCCTTCCCTCTTCCAAAACGGAAATTTGCTCGGCTATGTTCCGCAATTGCCGAATATTTCCGGGCCATCTATATTTAAGCAATAAATTGATTGCATCATCCTCCAAACGTATGGTTGGCATTTTGTATTTCTGTCCAAAATCCGATGCAAATTTTCGGAACAATAGATGAATATCCTCTTTACGTTCCCTCAATGGCGGAATATTGATTTCTACGGTACTCAATCTATAATAAAGGTCTTCCCTGAACTTTTCTTTTTTAATTGCCTCGAACATATTAATGTTCGTAGCCGCTACAATTCGCACATCGGTTTTTTGAACTTGTGATGAACCAACTTTCAGAAATTCGCCATTTTCCAGCACTCTTAACAAACGAACTTGAGTGGTCAGTGGCAGCTCCCCGACCTCATCCAAAAATATGGTTCCGCCATCGGCGACTTCAAAATAGCCGCTTCTGGTGGCTGTGGCCCCGGTAAAAGACCCTTTTTCATGACCAAAAAGTTCACTGTCTATAGTTCCCTCTGGTATGGCACCGCAGTTAACCGCGATGTATTTGGCATGCTTTCGATGTGAAAGGGAATGTATAATTTTAGGCAGTGCCTCCTTGCCAACGCCACTCTCACCTGTAATCAATACTGAAATATCCGTCGGAGCCACCTGAATCGCTTTTTCAATGGCACGGTTGAGCTTTGGGTCATTGCCGATAATTTCAAAGCGTTGTTTTATTGATTGAATGCTTTCCATTTTTTATGCGTTGTTCTGACTATACCCAATTGCTTCGCCAATTAGTGTTGCTGAGGTACAGCCAATCATCTTTACCATTACAAAATCCCCTACCTTATAATTTTCCTTTGGGAAGACTGCGACCGTATTCTGGGAATTACGGCCCATAAAATGAGCATCCGATTTTTTCGAAAGACCTTCTATCAGCACTTCTTGTATTTTTCCAACATGCTCCTCCGTTCTAATTTGACAGTGTTCTCTTTGCAGGGCTATGACTTCAGCCAATCTGCGCTTTTTAGTTTCAAAAGGCACATCATCTTCGAGTTTTCTTGCCGCCATGGTCCCGGGTCTTTCGGAATAGGCGAACATAAATCCGTAATCATATTTTACATATTCCATTAAGGAAAGTGTGTCTTTATGGTCTTCCTCCGTTTCAGTAGGGAAACCCGTTATCATATCTTGTGAAATGGCACAATCGGGAATTATTTTTTTAATTGAATCTATTAATTGGAAATATTCCTCCCGGGTGTGCAACCTATTCATTTCCTTTAAAATGCGATTGCTTCCACTTTGTACCGGTAAATGAACATAATTGCAAATATTTTCATGTTTCGACATTGTATGTATCACATCCAAAGTCATATCCTGCGGATTGGAAGTCGAAAACCGAATACGCATTTTAGGTTGTGCCAAAGCTACCATTTCAAGCAAGTTTGAAAAACTTATTGCCATTACCTTTTGCATGTCGGAAGCTTTTACAAAATCTTTCTTTAATCCACCTCCATACCATAAATAGCTATCCACATTTTGGCCTAACAATGTTACCTCTTTAAAGCCTTTCTCCCAAAGTTGATTCACTTCCTCAATAATTGACTGCGGATCCCTACTGCGTTCACGGCCCCTTGTAAAAGGTACTACGCAAAAGGTGCACATATTATCACAGCCCCTGGTAATTGACACAAAGGCGGTAACGCCGTTCGAATTCAGTCGTATAGGGGCGATGTCACCATAGGTTTCATCTTTGGATAGAATGACATTTACCGCATTTCGCCCCTCGTCGATTTCTTGTACAAGATTGGGGAGGTCTTTGTAAGCATCAGGTCCCACCACCATATCAACAATTTTCTCCTCTTCCAACAATTGACTTTTCAGCCGTTCTGCCATGCAGCCCAAAACACCCACTTTCATATGGGGACGGTCTTTTTTGATGGCATTGAACTTTTCAAGCCTTTTACGGACCGTTAATTCTGCTTTTTCCCTAATGGAACAAGTATTCACAAGCACCAAGTCGGCTTCTTCCAGTATGTTGGTAGTGTTAAATCCTTCATTGGCCAATATAGATGCAACTATCTCACTGTCTGAAAAGTTCATCTGACAGCCGTAGCTTTCTATGTAAAGCTTGCGTGTATTTGTATTATTTTTTTTGATGGATAGGGGTGTACCCTGAACCGCCTCGTCAATAATTTTCTCCATGTACCACCTTTTTCTATGCTATGAATTGGGTCTGCAAAGATACTATTATATTCAAAATTGTGACAATATGACAGGGTATTTTAGTACTATTTTAGCGTTTCGGGCGTTATTCTTAACTTCACGGTAAAAAATAGGAAAACATGAATTTTACGGTCATATCGGAAAAAATCCAAAATAGCTTCCCTTTAGAATTTGGCAGTATTTTTAATAGGTCAATTGAGTTGTTTAAAAAAGTCTGGCTTCAAGGTTTCATCACTTTGTTGTTGACCATGGTTACTATCCTTCCTTTTTATTTACTTTTCTATATACCTTTTATAATGGCCGGAATTACGGATCCAGAAATGTTTGATTCGGAGAACGTTCCCCCGCAAGTATTGATTCCCATGATTTTCTTATTTCCCGTATTGTTAATCGCAGTCATGACCATTGGTTTGGCCTTGAATGCCGCTTTTCTAAGAATATGTATGCAAAAAGACTTTGATCAAATGGTAAGGGAGGATTATTTCTTTTTTCTAAAAAGGGACTATTTGGTGAAGACCATAACATTATCACTGCTAATGTTTGGTGTTAGCATCCTTGGAATGCTGGCTTGTGGAATTGGTATTTTTTATGTTATGGTTCCGATGGCTATAATGCCTGCTTTTTTGGCTTTTAACGAACAGTTGAGCCCAATGGAAATTGTTAAGGCCAGTTTTAAGCTAGGCAACAAGAATTGGCTGGTAATATTTGGTCTTGTACTTTTAATGGGAATTTTGGCCGAATTAGGGATACTGCTTTGCTGCGTTGGCATATTTTTCACTGCAATGCTTGCCAAAATACCCACTTATTATATTTATAAGGACGGTATTGGATTTCCTGCAATAGAATAGATGCCCTTTTAACGAATTTTTTATCTGGGACGCAACTTTTGTGCCCAGTGGGCATCTTTAGAATATCAACCCACTAAATTCGGATTATGAAAAAGAATTTGTTTTTGTTGCTCATTTTGTCATCTATGGGATTTTTATCCTGTGAAAAGAATGACGACAGTAAGTATGCAGAATATTTGGTCGCCAGACCTTTAAAGATGAGTTTGACTGATTTCAAAAGCGGGGTCGATGTCATAGCCCCGATTCCTATTAAGGAGTCCGGAAAGATTTATGCATACAAGGATTATATTTTTATCAATGATAAGAACGCCGGCATTCATGTAATTGATAATAGAAACCCCAAATTGCCCAAAAAGATTGCATTTATAGAAATTCCCGGCAATGCGGATATTTCGATAAAGGATGACTATCTGTATGCGGATAGCTTAATGGATTTAGTAGTCCTGGATATATCCGATATAGAAAAAATACACATGGTGAATAGGTTGGAAAATGTTCTATATATGAATGTACTCTGGCCATTCGAAGCCGATATTTTTGAGGATGCGAGTATCGATTATCAAACTGAAATCCTGGTTGGTTGGGAAACTACAACTGAGCGCAGACTTATTTCCGACTATGAAAAGCGATTTGAAACAGGCGGTGTTTTTTTTGATATGATGGCCAATGCAGCAGAATCAACCTCTACCACCGGGCAGGGTGGTTCGCTTGCTAGATTCAAAATTGTATCCGACTATCTATACGCCGTTGATAATCATAATATAAATGTATTTGATATTCAAGATTTGGAAAATCCTAAAAATCTGGATGATGTCTATGCCGGTTTTGATATTGAAACTATTTTCAATCAAGGTCAATATTTGTTCTTGGGAAGCATGAGTGGCATGTACATTTATGACATTTCTTCGCCCGCCACACCCACTTTTGTCTCTGAATTTCAGCATGGTACGGCCTGTGATCCTGTTGTGGTTGACGGGGATTATGCCTATGTAACCTTACGAGGTGGTAATAATTGCGGAGCAACGGAGAGCGGACTGTTTATTATAGATATTTCAAATATTGCCAATCCTACCTTGAAGGTTCAGTATCCGTTGGATGGGCCATATGGATTGGGCATAAAGGACGAAAAGTTATTCGTTTGCGATGGGGATTCCGGGTTGAAAGTTTTTGACAAGACCAACGTGGAAAATCTTATTGCCTTGAATCAATTTAAGGACATTAATACGTACGATGTAATTCCGATGGATAATATATTACTTATGACAGGGAAGGATGCATTATATCAATATGAGTATTTGGACAACAGCATTAAACTGTTGAGCACTCTTACATTAGACTAGGAAAATGAACAAAGAACCAAATATAAAATGGATGTTTATTTTTACGTTCACTTTATTGAACTTCGGCTGTACCGACAATGATGATGATGAATCTCGTTGTAACCTGGTTCCGGATCCTGGCCCCTGTTATGCATATATCCCAAAGTTTTACTACGATCAAAACGAAAAGAAATGCAAGGAATTCATATGGGGCGGATGCGATGGGGCTGTGCCCTTTGAAAATTTGGAAGAATGTTTAAAATGTGCCCAAAACAATTAAAGTATATGCTTTTTAAAGATTAAATTCAGGGTTGTTTAATTGAAAAATTAAATAGAAACGCCAAGGTGACCACTGGCGTTTTTTTATGCCCAAATAGCAAGCTGTGGCAGCAAATTAAAAAATTCAATTACTTTTGTCCAATCAAAAACCAATGAATGGCCAAGAATTTAGTTATTGTAGAGTCACCAGCCAAAGCAAAGACCATAGAGAAATTTTTAGGGAAAGATTTTAAAGTAGAGTCTAGTTTTGGACATATTGCCGATCTTCCCTCAAAAGAACTTGGTGTTGATGTAGAGAAAAATTTTCAGCCTAAATATATAGTTGACGATGATAAGAAGGCCCTTGTCAAGAAATTAAAGGATTTGGCCCAAAAAGCGGATACCATTTGGCTGGCAAGTGATGAAGACCGGGAAGGGGAAGCTATTTCATGGCATTTGGCAGAGACGTTGAACTTGGATAAGAGTAAGACCAAACGCATTGTTTTTAATTCCATTACCAAATCGGCCATTCAAAAGGCCATTGAGAACCCGCGGGAAATAGATTATAATCTCGTAAATGCCCAACAGGCAAGAAGGGTTTTGGACCGGTTGGTGGGCTATGAACTTTCGCCCATTCTATGGAAAAAAATAAAACCGGGTCTATCGGCGGGTAGGGTACAATCCGTAGCCGTTCGATTGATAGTTGAAAGGGAAAGGGATATAGAGGCCTTTACACCTGAAGCTTCGTTTAGGGTTTCTGCCGAATTTACCACAAGTGATGGAAACGTTTTTACAGCCAGATTAAGCAAGGTCTTTAGTACAAAAAAAGAGGCAGAGGCTTTCTTGGCAAAAAATATTGATGCCGTTTTTACAGTGGGCGATTTGGACAAGAAGCCGGCAAAAAAATCGCCTTCCGCTCCATTTACCACTTCAACTTTGCAACAAGAGGCATCAAGAAAATTATATTTTTCAGTTTCAAGGACCATGCAAGTGGCGCAGCGTTTATATGAAGCTGGCCTTATTACTTATATGAGGACTGATAGTGTAAACCTGTCAGGCGAAGCAATAAGTGCGGCGAAGGATGCGATTATTTCCAATTATGGAAAGGATTACAGTGAGGTTCGCAACTTTACTGGTAAGTCAAAAGGTGCTCAAGAGGCGCATGAGGCCATTCGTCCAACTGACATTACCAATCAATCGCCCTCCTTAGAGCGCGATCAGTCCAAATTATATGAGCTTATTTGGAAGCGTACCATTGCGTCCCAAATGAGCGATGCCCAATTGGAGCGTACGAATGTGCGAATAAAGGCCGATAAACACACCGATGAATTTACCGCGAACGGGGAAGTTATAAAGTTTGATGGTTTCCTAAAAGTATATATGGAAGGCCAAGATGATGAGGATACTTCGGAGGAGCAGGAAGGAATGTTGCCGGCAATGAGGGTAGGGGATGCCTTAAAGAATAATTTCATTTCAGCCACTGAAAGATTTTCCCGGCCCCCATATCGTTTTTCGGAAGCCTCGTTGGTTAAAAAATTGGAAGAGCTTGGTATTGGCAGACCATCAACCTATGCACCAACAATTTCGACCATTGTAAACAGAGGATATTCAGAGAAGGGCACTGTGGAGGGTTCGGAAAGAAAGTATGCACAATTAATATTAAAATCAGGTCAGATAAAGGAGAAAAGTCTTTCTGAAATGGTCGGCTCGGACAAAGGTAAATTGGTCCCGACAGATATTGGCATGATTGTAAATGACTTTTTGGTAAGTCATTTCGCCAAGATTTTAGACTATAATTTTACCGCGAAGGTTGAAGAAGATTTTGATGAAATAGCTGAGGGCCATGAAGACTGGCAGAAGGTCATGAAAAACTTCTACAATGACTTTCATCCAAAAGTTTTGGATGTGGAAGAAAATGCGGATAGGGCAAGTGGAGAACGTGTTTTGGGGAAGGACCCAAAAACGGGAAGGCAGGTTTCCGTACGTCTGGGAAGGTTTGGGCCTATGGTCCAGGTGGGTACGGTAGATGAAGAGGAAAAACCCCAATTCGCCAGTTTGTTACCAGAACAATCCTTGAATACCATCTCTTTCGAAGAAGCGATGGATTTATTTAAGTTGCCAAGAAGTTTAGGGGTTTACAAGGGAGAGGAGATAGAGGCCAATGTAGGCCGGTTTGGGCCCTATGTCAAATTTGGAAAAAAGTTTGTTTCAATGGGTCAAGGTGACAATGCCATGTCAATAACTTTGGATAGGGCAGTTGAACTTATTAAAGAAAAAGAAGAGGCAGACGCTCCCATTGCAACCTATCAGAATAAAGATGTTATCAAAGGTGTCGGGAGATTTGGACCTTTTATTAAATGGGACGGAATTTTTATCAATGTTTCCAAAAAATATGACTTTGACAATTTAAGCCAAGATGATATTGTAGAATTGATCGAAGCCAAAAAACAGAAAGAGATTGAGAAGGTGGTACAAGACTGGCCCGAAGATGGTATTCGTATTGAGAAGGCAAGATGGGGAAGACATACTATTATAAAGGGTAAGATCAAAGTAGAATTGGCGAAAACGGTTGATGCTGCAAAAATGAGCCTAGAGGATGCCAAAGCTTTCATTGAAAAGAAGGCTCCCAAGAAAAAAGCCAAGACAAAAACAAAAGCTAAGAAGTAATAGTATACATGGCATTTGATTTTTTAGTACCGGTAGAAGATAAGGTTTTGGCCCATTGTGAGCTAATGCCCGCTCAGGCACTTGGTAAAAATATTCACATACATACGGTCAGGGATGGCCTGCCCGTTCTGGCCATAGCTTCAATGGCAATTATTGGTGTCAAGGAGTCCAGGAATGCCTTTGAAAAAAAGACGGAAAAATTAGATGTTTCAGGAATACGATTGCAACTGTACCGACTTATGGTCGGTAATTGGAACACGACAGTTGTCGATCTGGGAGATATTGAAGAAGGAGAAACCGTGGACGACACCTATTTTGTTGTCAAGGAAGTTGTAGCCGGACTTTTAGAAGAAAACATAGTGCCCATAATAATAGGGGCAACACAAGATGTTACCTATCCGGCCTACCGAGCTTTTGACGGCATTGTTGATATGATCAACTTGGTTGCCATTGATAGCCGTTTTGATTTTGGAATGGATGACGAATTGATTTCCTCCCATTCGTATATGAGTAAAATCATTACTGATAAACCTAATAATTTATTTAACTTTTCAAATTTAGGTTACCAAAGTTATTTCAATGCCCAAGAGGAAATCGACCTTATGGAGCGTTTATTCTTTGATGCATATCGCCTGGGCGAAGTTGCAAACGAAATTGCTTTGGCGGAACCTGTTCTTAGAAATGCCCATTTAGTGAGTTTGGATGCCAGGGCTATAAGAGCGGGCGAGGTGGGCCTGTCCAATAATTTTTCTCCGAATGGTTTTACGGGTAGGGAGATCTGTGCTATTGCAAGATATGCGGGTATTAGCGATAATGTGCGTGTATTTGGGCTTTATGAAATGGAAAATACCGGACAATCCCATCAAATGATGGCCCAGATCATATGGTACTTTATTGAAGGGTTCAATTTTAGGATTAAAGAGAAACCGAGCCAGGCGAGCAACGACTTTACAAAGTATACTGTACCAACTGAAACTGAGCAGTTGGTTTTCTACAAAAGCCTTTTAACCGAAAGGTGGTGGGTAGAGGTACCCTCAATTTTAACTTCACATACTAAACTAAGATCAAGTGCGTTATTACCATGCACCGAAAAGGACTATTTGGACGCTTGTGACCAGATTATTCCCGACCGTTGGTTCAAAGCTTATAAGAAGGGCTTTAATTGATCAAAAAAAATTCAAGGGATAACACGATCAATACAATATTTTAGGCAATTCTAAGTTTTAGAGAATAGAAATGCTAATTGTGTTTGTTGTTTATAACCATAATCGAAATTTAACCTAAAGTATGAAGAAGCTATTGTTATCATCTATAGCGTTTGTTTTTTTACTCACAAGTTGTGGGTCCAAAACAAAAGGAGAACTTACCGGAGTCCAAGGTAAAAAATGGTATCCTGAGAAGCCTTATGGCATGGAATTGATCCCGCGCGGAGCATTTATCATGGGTAAGAGCGAAGAAGATATGGCGCAAGTTCTCAATGCCCCCACCAAAACCGTTACGGTTCGTTCATTTTACATGGATGACACCGAGATTACGAATAGCGAGTATCGCCAATTCGTTGAGTGGGTTAAAGATTCCATAGTCAGAACCAGGTTGGCGGATCTTGCAGATCAATTAGGTCTTGGGCCAGAGGATGGCGGTATCGGAGAGTATGCATTCAAAGATGCCGACACTACGAAGATTTCCGTTTATGATAAATATATGTTGGATAACTATGCAGGGATGGGTGACAACCTGAATGAAGGAAGGGCCTTGAACAAGGACGAAGATCTTATCTGGGACGTTCGCGATTATCCAGACGAGTATTATACCGAAGTTATGGATTCATTGTACATTCCTGAAGAGGAATCCTACAACGGTCAGCGCACCGTAGATGTAACAAAACTGAAGTATAAATATAGTTGGATGGATATCGAAGCAGCCGCCCGATCTAAAACTGGCAGAAGAAAAGACTTCATTCGTCATGAGGAACAAGAAATTTATCCAGATACCACTGTGTGGATCCGTGATTTTGAATATTCTTATAACGAACCAATGCACAATGATTACTTCTGGCACGATGCTTACAGTGAATATCCGGTTGTGGGTGTTTCTTGGAAACAGGCTAAAGCATTCTGTAATTGGAGGACCAAATACAAAAATGATGATCAGAAGAGTCGCGGCAATCAATTTGTGAACCAATTTAGATTGCCAACCGAAGCCGAATGGGAATATGCCGCGAGAGGCGGTATCGAAGGAGGAACATATCCTTGGGGAGGTCCATATGTTATAAGTGATACGGGCTGTTTTATGGCTAACTTTAAGCCGCAGCGAGGTGATTATGCAGCAGATATGGCACTTTATACCGTAGAGGCCAAGTCATACGAACCAAATGATTATAACTTGTATAATATGGCCGGGAACGTTTCGGAATGGACCAACTCTAGCTACGATCCTAGTTCTTATGATTATGTTTCAACCATGAACCCAAATGGTGGTGATGGTAGTAATAAAAGGAAAGTAATTCGTGGAGGTTCTTGGAAAGATGTGGCATACTTTCTTCAAGTGAGCACAAGGGACTATGAATATTCGGATTCGGCACGTAGTTATGTTGGTTTCAGAACCGTACAAGATTACATGGGTGAAGAAGATTCGACACAATAATTAAAATTATAAATGCAACCCCCGCCGACTACCATCGGCAACAATCAAATTTTAACCAAATACTTATTATTAATTAAACTTAAATTAAATTTAAAATTATGGCACAGTCAAAATCAACAAAAAAATTATTCAACATGGCCTATGGCCTTGGAGCATCCGTAGTTATTATTGGTGCATTGTTCAAAATCCTTCACTGGGAATTCGGCCCACTTACCGGTGGTCTTTTACTAGCCGTAGGACTTATTACAGAAGCACTTATTTTTGCAATCAGTGCATTTGAACCAGTAGACGATGAATATGACTGGTCTTTGGTATATCCAGAATTGTCTGGTGGTGCATCTAACGGAAGAAAAAATGAAGTTGCCGAAGCTGCTGAAGCTGAAGGTCTTTTATCAAGGAAATTGGATGAATTGTTAAAAGAAGCTGGAGTTGATGCCAACTTGATGGAAAGTCTTGGATCTAGTATCCGTAATTTCGAAGGTGCCGCCAAAGGTATAGCACCAACTGTTGACGCTATGCAATCCACAAAAAAATATTCTGAAGAAATGGTTCAGGCAGCTGCCCAAATGGAATCTTTGAACAGTTTGTACAAAGTTCAACTGGAAAGCGCTAGCAAACAAGTTTCTGTGAATGAAGAACAGTTGCAAAATGCCGCCGCTCTTAAAGATCAAATGAGCTCTTTGGCTTCTAACCTTTCTTCATTGAACGGTGTTTACGGAGGCATGCTTTCTGCAATGAGCAGAAACTAATTAGAACATTGAAACAAACCCAAATCAAATTAATTTATTAATTCTAATTAGAAAAAATGGCATCAGGAAAAGCAACGCCAAGGCAGAAGATGATCAACTTAATGTATTTGATCTTCATTGCCATGTTGGCCTTAAATATGAGTAAAGAAGTACTGGCGGCTTTCGGTCTTATGAACGAAAAACTGGAGACTTCTAATATAAAGACAACGGAAAGCAACCTAGCTTTCTTAAGTGGTCTTGAAACCAAAGCATCGGAGAATGCCGAGAAATTCGGTCCATTGTACAAAGATGCCCAGAAAATAAAGGAATTGTCCAAGGATTATTATGATTATTTGGAAGGTCTGAAGGTTGAAATGATGAAAGATGTCGAAGACCCGAAAGATTATCAAGTAATGGATAAATCCGATTATTTGGATGGGAAATTCTTTCAAGGTGATAACCTTTCCGAAGGAGGAAAGGAGTTCTTAAAAAGACTTAATGACTACAGAACCCAGGTAGCTGCTATTTTACCAGAAAACATGAAAGAAGTCAAAGCTTCTGTTCAGTCAAGATTTGAGACTGGTGATGCCAATGGTAAAGTTGAAAATAGAAGTGGTGAAAAAGTTGATTGGATTAATTATCACTATGAAGGTTTTCCTTTAGTAGCTTCTTTGACAAAATTGACCGCTTTGCAATCTGATATCAAAGCAACTGAAGAAGATGCATTGAAATCTATGTTGTCCGGTCAATTGACAAGTGAGGTTTCTATGACGAACTATACGACTTTGTTAGAGCAAGAAAAATCAGCTTTTTATTCTGGAGAAAAATTTGCGGGTGCCATTGTATTGGGTCGCAAAGACGCCACTACAAGGCCAAACGAGGTGAATTTAACTTTAGATGGAAGAAAATTAACTGAAGGAACCGATTACGAAATCAAGGACGGACAAGTAAAATTATTGGTTGGTGCCGGAAATCCTGGAGATCATAAGATCGAAGGTAATCTGGTTTTCATGCAAGATGGTGAGCGTACCGAAGTACCTGTTTCATCAACCTTTGCAACGATCAGTAAGCCAAATGCAGCTTTGATCGCTGCCGATAAAATGAATGTAGTGTATCGTGGGGTATCTAACCCAATGTCTATTTCTATTCCTGGTATTCCGAACAATAAAGTTTCTGCTTCTGCGCCTGGTTTAAAGGCCATTAATGGTAGTCAGTACGTTATGAACCCAGGTCAAGGAAGAACCGTTACCATTACAGCTTCAGGTAAATTGCCTGATGGACAAACAGTTTCTTCTAAATCTGAATTCAGGATCAAGGATATTCCAAGACCGGAAGGTTCAGTTAGTAAGCAAACGGGAAGTGTAAAATTGCCGAGAGCTAATTTAGAGGTTGCTACCATTGGTGCCATGTTGGAAGATTTTGATTTCGACTTGAACCTGAGTGTAAGTGGTTTCAAATTCAAAGTGCCAGGTCAGCCAACGGTTGCCGTTAACGGACAGAAATTGGATGCTAGGGCTATATCAGCTTTGAAGAGAGCTAGTCGTGGGGATGCAGTTCAAATATTCGATATTGAAGCATACATCACCAACAACTCTAGCTATAAATTGAAGAAGGTATCTCCTGTAGTTGTGGAGATAACGAACTAAATAGTAATTGATCCGGGTTGCGTAATTGCGGCCCGGTAATTTTTAAATTGTAAGAAACATGAATTGGAAGAATGTTTTATTAATTGGGACAGTAAGTCTTCTACCGGTATCAATAATGGCACAGGCAAACATTTTGAATGCCAAAAAGCCACAAGATATAGGTCTTAAGACAGATGCTCAAATAGCGATGGACAATGATGCTCCGTTGGAATATGGTTATGTGGATGATAGGGATATATTGTGGTCCAAAACCATATGGGAGACCATAGATTTGGATGAAAGGGTAAACTTTCCGCTTTATTATCCTACGGATACGATTGATATTGGATCTGATAGAAGGTCACTTTATGATGTTCTGATAAAGAATATAAAAAACGGAAGGCTTGCAGATGTTTACGCAGATTCATATTTCACTGAGAAACGTGCTTTTAGTGACTTAACGGCAACTTTACAAAAAGTTGATACTACCGATTACGGGTACGAACAGATCAATGCAGGTGAGGAGTTGTCTCCCGAATATGTTATCAGAAGGGAACTTACGGCAGCCGATATTGAAGAGTATCATATTAAAGGCATCTGGTATTTTGACAAACGACAAGGAGAATTGAAGTACCGCTTATTGGGAATTGCCCCCGTAGCCCCGGACGTTAACTTTATAGACGATGAATCTATGGATCCCTCCGATGCAAAGGTTGAACTCTTTTGGGTTTGGTACCCTGATGCCCGCCAAGTATTGCATGAAGCGAAGGTTTTCAACCAACGCAATTCTGCGCAGCCCATATCTTTTGATATGTTATTGAACTCTAGACGGTTCGGGGCAATTATATACCGTGAGGATAATGTACATGGTGACCGTAAGGTAACCGATTATATTGCTGACAATGCCTTGTTCCAATTGTTGGAGGCCAAACGAATCAACGAGGTTATTAGAGATAGGGAACAAGATATGTGGAGCTATTAATTGATTCTGCCCATAATTTGGGTTAGTTGGTAGAGTGAAATCTACAGAATTATGTTAATGCTCAATTTAAAATGATTAAAATTCCAATTCAATAATATAAAATCCCCAACATTCGTGTTGGGGATTTTTTTGTGAATGACTATTGTGAAAGGCTAACTAAGCCTTATTTTAAGTAAGTACTCGTAAGGTGTCAATAGCACCTATTTCTTTCTTATGATGAATGTGCCAATCCGTACCTTTGTCCAATGTTAGATTATATAATTGTTGGATTGGGTATTGCAGGAGTTTCCTATTGTGAGCGATTGGAAGGGAATGGGAAAACTTTTATTGCTGTTGAGGATGATTCCCAAACCTCGTCAATGGTAGCTGCAGGATTGTACAACCCCGTTATTTTAAAACGGTTTACGTTGGCTTGGAAGGCGAAAGAACAACTAGCTGTTTTAGATAAGTTTTACGAAGGACTTGAGCATAAATTAGGGGAATCCCTCAATTTTAGAATACCTGTGTTAAGAAGGTTTGCCTCCATTGGAGAACAGAATGCATGGTTTGAAGCCATGGATAAAAGAGATCTGGGTGATTTGCTTTTCCAAAGTATCATTGAAAATAAAAATAATTGTATCCATGCTCCTTTTGGATATGGACAAGTTATAGGTACTGGGAGAATTGATACCAAGAAATTAGTGATCGGCTATCAAAAATATCTCTTAAAAAAAAGGGCATTGTGGTTGGAGCAATTCGATTTTAAAGCATTGAGTTTGTATGAAGACCATGTGGTATATAAATCCGTAAAAGCAAGAAGAATTGTATTCGCAGAAGGTTTTGGGATGAAAAAGAATCCATACTTTGCCTACTTGCCTATGAGCGGTACTAAAGGGGAGCTCTTGACCGTTAGGGCACCTGAATTAAAAGAAGAGAGCATAATCAAAGCTTCGGTATTCTTAATACCCATGAAAAATAATTTGTATAGGGTCGGCGCTACCTACAAATGGAAAGACAAAACCAATTTGCCAACCAATGAAGCTAAGGAAGAACTGTTAGAAAAGCTTAGTTCATTTCTAAAATGCAGTTTTGAAGTGGTGGAGCATAGTGCCGGCATTCGTCCCACGGTCGTCGATAGAATGCCCCTGGTAGGTAAACACCCTAGATATAATGGTTTGTACGTTTTAAATGGATTAGGTTCAAGAGGTGTTATGATTGCACCTTACGCATCTGGGAAACTCTTTAATTTTATTGAGAACAATGAAGACCTACCCCCGGATATTGATATTATCAGGTTCACAAAAAAGTATTATGACGCCTTTTGATGAATTCTATTTGGATCATAATGAACAAAAAAATTGATCCAAATGTTTCTGGATAACCTAATAATAACGGGCATGAATACAACTAAAGTGGCAACTATGGCAATAAAGGTGTTCACCAAAGAGCTACCGATGAACAAAAAGGCAATTACAAAAGCTGCTACGGCGAAGGCGATGCCTACCCCATAACTTACGTACATTGCCCCATAAAAAAAGGAGGGCTCAATTTTATATTTAGTGCCACAATGGGAACATCGCTCGTTCATTTTGAACAAATGTCCAATTTTATAAGGGTTTTTGTTAACATACATACTTTCTTGGTGGCACTTGGGACAAGTTCCTGTTAAAATGCTGTAGAGTTTGTTTCCTTTTTTTAACATTTGCAAAAGTTTAGGCAAAAATACAAGTTCGCCTTCGTATTTAATGTAACAATCATCACAAAGAATGCTAAATATCCACAACCTTTCGGTCTCTTTCGGAGGGGAATACTTATTTGAGGAAATATCTTTTCGTCTGAACGGGGGAGATCGTGTAGGTCTAATTGGTAAAAATGGCGCTGGCAAGTCCACATTGTTGAAACTTTTATCAAAGGATATGCCTTATGATACGGGTACAATTGCAATCGAGAAAGACATAAAAATTGGGTTTTTAAGACAGGATATTGATTTTGAACAAGGTCGAACGGTTCTGGATGAAGCATACCAAGCATTCACTGAAATAAAGGCACTTGAATTAAGGTTGGATGAAATCAATCACCAGTTGGCAGAACGTACCGACTATGAAAGTGAAATATATCATCAATTAATGGTAGACCTTAATGACGTGACCCATCATTACGAGATACTTGGCGGATATAATTACCAAGGCGAAACCGAAAAGATTCTTTTGGGACTTGGATTTAAACGAACAGACTTTGATAAAAAAACCGATACGTTCTCCGGAGGATGGAGAATGCGTATTGAACTTGCGAAACTTCTTCTTCAGAGCAATGATGTTTTACTGCTTGATGAACCCACAAACCACCTGGATATTGAATCTATAATTTGGCTTGAACAGTTTCTAAAGAATTACGCGGGAGCAGTGGTTATTGTTTCGCATGATAAAATGTTCCTTGACAATGTTACCAATAGAACCATAGAGATTTCCTTGGGCCGCATCTATGATTATAATAAACCGTATTCAAAATTTCTATTGCTCCGAAATGAAATTAAGGAACAACAGTTGAACGCGCAAAAAAATCAAGAAAAGGAAATTCAACAGGCCGAGCGTCTTATTGAAAAATTTCGGGCGAAAAGTACCAAGGCCTCCATGGCTCAATCTCTGATCAAAAAACTTGATAAAATTGAGCGTATAGAAGTAGATGAGGATGACAATAGTGTCATGAACGTGCGTTTCCCGGTATCCATAACTCCGGGAAAGGTGGTGACTGAAATTGAAAACCTTTCCAAAAGCTATGGCAATAACCATGTTCTTGAAAAAATCAATCTTTTAATTGAAAGGGACAGTAAAACTGCCTTTGTGGGTCAAAATGGCCAGGGAAAATCTACGCTTGCCAAAATAATGGTTGGCGAATTAAAGTATGATGGACATTTGAAGTTGGGACATAATGTTCAGATAGGATACTTCGCCCAGAACCAAGCAGAATACTTGGATGGTTCCAAAACCATTCTTGATACGATGATTGATGCAGCAAATGAAACCAATAGAAGCAAAGTTCGTGACATTTTGGGTTCGTTTCTTTTTAGGGGAGATGAAGTAGAAAAATTTGTGAAGGTGCTTTCCGGTGGAGAGCGCAACCGGTTGGCTTTGGCCAAAATGTTGCTCCAGCCATTTAACGTTCTGGTGATGGATGAGCCTACAAATCACCTTGATATCAAGTCAAAAAACGTATTGAAACAGGCCCTTCAGAATTTCGGGGGAACATTAATTTTAGTTTCCCACGACAGGGACTTCCTGCAGGGTTTGACCAATAAGGTTTATGAGTTTAAGGATCGGAAAATAAAGGAATATTTGGGGGACATCGATTTTTATCTGGAACAAAGAAAAGTAGAGGATTTTAGGGCGATAGAAAAAAGACAGTCAGAGCCCATAAAGAAGGCTGTAAACGCGGAGAAAAACGGAAGCTTTCAAGATCAAAAAGCTGTTAAGTCCTTGAAGAATAGACTAAGTGCCGTTGAAAGTAGTATTTCCGATTTAGAAAAGCAGATTGCTGAAATTGATCATGACCTACTTATGGATTATGATAATACCATATCCAAGCCTAATTTTTTTGATACGTATCAAAATAAGAAAAAGGAGCTTGAAAAACAGATGAAGAACTGGGAAGCCATTACTTTGGAGCTTGAAAATATGGCAGAATAGATATTTTTATCAGTTGATATTTTTCCTACACCACAAGAAGTTCGATTTTCGCAACAAAAACAAGCACTTTATCGATAAAATTTGCTTTTTGACGTTTATTATCTAATATTTGTAAGGTAAATCTTAAATATAAAGTTTATTTATCTTCTATGTCTTACAAGTAATTTAATGAAATTGCATTTGCTTATGAAAAAAGTGTTTTGTTGCTTGTTTTTAATTCTAATTAGTACTTCCTTCCTTTTGGCAGAAATTCCGAAGAGTGAGAGGAAGGCACTGGTTGATTTGTATGAAAGTACAAATGGAAACCACTGGATAAAGAAATGGGATCTAAAAGAATCTACTTCTAAGTGGCACGGCATCAAAATTGTGGATGACCACGTAGTGGAAATCAATCTTTTTCGTAACAATCTTATGGGTCCTATTCCCGAGGGCATGGATAAACTTACAAAACTAGAGGTCCTTAATTTGGCATTCAATAATATAACAGGGGAATTGCCGGTTACTATCGCCCTTTTGGAAAATTTAAAGATTTTGAAATTGGAAATGAACCGATTAAAGGGAGATCTTCCAAAAAATATAGGCCATATGACTGCCTTGCAAGAGCTATCCTTGTTCAATAATTTTATAGAAGGTAGTATCCCCGAAAGTATTGGCGATTTGGTAAACCTTAAAACATTGAATTTCTCAAGCAATAAAATTACGGGCAGGATTCCCGCTTCTTTGGGAAATTTGGCGCAGTTGGAAAGTCTTGGCCTTTTTGAGAACGGACTTTATGGCGATATTCCTTCAGAAATAGGGAAGCTTAGCAAAATGAAGGAGCTTGTTTTGGCAAACAATCAACTCGGAGGAGAAATCCCCAAAGAATTTGGCCAATTGGCAAGTTTGAAGATCATGCAGATTCAGAATAACAAGTTTGATTCCTTTCAAAATTTACAAATGATGGACTCCCGTCAATTTCTAGTTTTCGATTATGACAAGGGAGATGTAAAAACAGATTTCAAAGACGTGAATTTCAGTAATACCAGAATGGCCGAGACATTGTTTGAAGATGTGGACGATGAGAATTAATTTGAGTTAATAGCAGTATAATAGTTAGTTTGGTAAAAGAGGATGCTTTAGGGCATCCTTTTTTTGTTTGGTCTCGAATAAATATGTTAATGGAAATATCAGAAAATCAAATATTTAACGTTAGATATAGACCATATGTCCAAAATGGCCTAAAACATTAGGAATATATCAGTAATTGCCTAAGAAAATAGTAAATAATGCATCAATCTATAAAAATGAACCCTAAAATCTCTTAATATGAATAAAAAACTACACTACATCCTTCCTTTACTACTGTTGTTTCAAATGGCAGTCAGTGCTCAAATCCCTGAAAAGGAAAAAATGGCCTTAATTGATCTTTACAAAAGCACCCAAGGTGAAAAATGGACCATAAAATGGGATTTAAATACACCTGTCACCAAATGGTACGGTGTTGATATTGAACTGGGACATGTACATGGAATTGTTCTCTACGAAAACAATTTAAGGGGCAATATCCCTGCCAGTATAAAGAATCTTAGAAAATTGGAGGTTCTTGACTTAGCCTTGAACGAATTGAACGAAGAGATTCCAAATGAATTAACAGAGTTAACCGAGCTGCGCGTCTTGAAGCTGGAAAGGAACAGTCTGGGGGGCAAACTTCCAAGCAGTTTTACTGCAATGGTGAATCTGGAAGAGCTCATTTTGTCCGATAATAAAATAGAAGGAGATATCCCTGAAAGTCTCGGGGCGGCAAAGAATCTTAAAATACTGGACTTAGCCCATAACTCGCTTACAGGAAACTTACCTGAATCAATAAAGGATCTTAGTAACTTAACCAATCTTGGTCTTTCAAACAATGGCTTAAGCGGTAAAATAGGTTTCAGTTTTTCTCGACTTAAAAATCTTTCAGAATTGGGTCTGTCCTTCAATAATTTCGAGGGTCCAGCTCCTCAAGGAATAAATGAATTAAATCTGTTACAGGTCGTACAACTACAAAATAATAAGTTTGATTCCTATGATTCCCTTGAAGACATGAAAAGCACTGATTTTGTGACTTTTGATACTGATAATGTTCAATTGAACACAAAGTACCGCGGATTGGAACCAATTGATTCCAGAATGGCCGAAACGCATTTTGATGACATGGAGAATGAATAAAACCGACCATTTTAATATAAAAAGGGATGCCATTGGCATCCCTTTTTAGTTGGTCGCAATTCCACTTGAGTTAAATCGGAAACCTGGGCTGCAAATTACATCGGGAATCTTATTTTGTAGGCGATTGGGCATAACAACATTTAAGATTTAATTAACTAACCCCGCTTAAACTAATGAATAGTTTTGCAGTCTTAAACCAACACCAACTCACTATCCTAAATGAACAAGAGAAAAATTATACTGTCCGTGTTAGGCGTTCTATTGATTATAGTATCCCTTTATGCGGCCAAGGCGATTATAGACAGTAAAAACACCCCTCGACCCATCCCTGAAAAAGTAATAAAGACGGTGTTCGTGGATACTGTTAAAAATGGAACTATTTCTATAATTGTGCCTGCAAATGGTAATTTAAGGGCAAAACAAAGGGTTGAATTGTATTCCGAAGTTCAAGGCGTCTTTAGAAGGGGAAATAAACTTTTTAAGGAAGGCCAGGAATATAAGGCAGGCGAAAGTATCATACGCATTGATGCTTCGGAATATGCTGCCAGTGTGCAATCGGCCAAAAGCAATTTATATAATCTGGTTACTTCAATAATGCCGGATTTAAGACTCGACTATCCCGAAGTATTTGAAAAGTGGCAGTCGTATTTAACCGGATTCGATATGGAGAAGACCACCCCGGCACTTCCAGAAATGAATTCTGAAAAAGAAAAATACTTTATATCGGGCCGTGGAATTCTTACTAGTTTCTACAATGTGAAAAATCTGGAGCAACGCCTTTCCAAATATTATATATCCGCACCTTTTGATGGGGTTTTGACCGAAGCTTTGGTAACAGAGGGCACTTTGATACGATCAGGCCAAAAATTAGGGGAGTTCATCAATACGGATTATTATGAACTAGAAGTTGCCATTAGTAAAACATACAGCGATCTCCTTAAGTTGGGTGAAACCGTACAATTGGTAAATCTTGATCGGACAAAGACATATTCCGGAAAAGTGGCCCGGATCAATGGTAACGTTGATCAAGCTTCGCAGACCATAAAGGCCTTTATTGAGGTAAAGGACGAGAACCTACGGGAAGGAATGTATTTAGAGGCCAATCTAAACGCCAAAAAAGAATCTGACGCCATTGAGATAGATAGGGCATTGTTGTTGGAAGATGACAGGATATATGTTGTTAGGGATTCCATCTTGGACCTTATAGATGTAAAGCCTGTTTATTTTTCGGATAAAAAAGTTGTTCTTAAGGGTGTTCCCGATGGTCTGACCATTATTTCCAAACCGGTAGTGGGCTCCCATGCCGGCATGTTGGTAAAGATATTTGATGGAAAAACTTCCAATTCAAAAGAGCAATGAGAAACATAATTTCCTATTTCATAAAGTATCATGTAGCTGTAGATGTCTTTATTTTGGCATTCTTCATCTTTGGTATTGTCGGAATGTACTCATTGAAATCTTCCTTCTTTCCGCTTACAGATTCCAAAAATATATCTATAAGTATTGCCTATCCGGGTGCTTCTCCCCAAGAGGTTGAAGAAGGAATCGTACTTAAGATAGAGGATAACCTAAAAGGGTTGGAGGGTGTGGATCGTGTAACATCTACCTCTCGTGAGAATAGCGGAATTATTAATGTCGAGATTGAAAAGGGCAGGGATGTCGACTTTATGCTTCTTGAAGTAAAGAATGCAGTGGATAGGGTTCCTTCTTTTCCCACGGGAATGGAGCCTTTGGTAGTTTCTAAATTAGAGGCGGTTCGGCCAACCATCAATTTTGCCATCAGTGGGGAAAAGGTTTCCTTGGCTACTTTAAAGCAGATTGGAAGACAGATTGAAAATGAAATACGCACCATTGATGGAATTTCCCAAATTCAAGTTACGGGGTATCCCGAAGAGGAAATAGAGATTGCCGTTAATGAGAACAATCTGCTTGCCTATAATATGTCTTTTGATGAAGTGGCCCAGGCTGTAGCGAATGCCAATATTCTAGTAACTGGGGGCAACATCAAGACGGATGCGGAGGAATATCTGATAAGGGCAAATAATAGGGCTTATTACGGCGATGAACTGTCAAATCTCATAATCCGTGCCGATGCTTCTGGAAATGCCATTCGTTTAAAGAATGTCGCCCAAATTCGTGACCGCTTTGCCGAGTCTCCCAACGCTTCTTACTTTGATGGTGAGCTGTCCGTAAATGTATCGATAACCAGTACCAATACCGAGGATTTAATTGGTTCGGCGGAAAAGATCAAGGAATATATTGAAGATTTTAATCACAAGCATAACAACGTTCAACTGCATGTGGTGAGCGATCAATCAACAACGCTGAACCAGCGTACGGAACTGTTGACCAGCAACGCCATAATGGGAATGTTATTGGTAGTTCTTTTTTTATCACTTTTCTTAAACACGAGACTTGCATTTTGGGTGGCATTTGGGTTGCCAATTTCTTTTTTGGGGATGTTCATTTTTGCCGGTTATTTTGATGTAACCATCAATGTGCTATCACTGTTCGGTATGATTATCGTAATCGGTATTTTGGTTGATGATGGTATTGTAATAGCTGAAAATATCTATCAACATTATGAAAGGGGCAAATCGCCGGTTCAGGCGGCGATAGATGGTACAATGGAAGTAATACCACCCGTGGTTTCCGCAATCATAACAACTTTATTGGCCTTTTCCGTATTTCTATTTCTTGATAGTGGAATTGGTGAATTTTTTGGCGAGGTATCTATTATTGTGATGTTGACCTTGGCGATTTCATTGATAGAAGCACTGATAATCCTTCCTGCACATTTGGCACACTCAAAAGCCTTGGCACCCATGCCGAAGGAGTCGAAATCCAAAATCGGACAAATATTTGCCAAATTAAGGATCATTAATAAGATGGGCGATAAGCTTATGGTTTGGATGCGGGACAAATTATATGGCCCCGCTCTTCATTTTGCATTGCGACATAAAATTTTGACGTTTGCAATTTTTGTTTCAGCCATGCTGCTTACCCTTGGATCAATTGGCGGGGGTATTGTAAGAACTGCATTTTTCCCACAAGTCGCCAGTGATAGGATCCAGGTTTCTTTATTGATGCCGAATGGCACTAACGAAAAGGTTACCGATTCAATTATAAGTCTTATTGAGGATAAGGCAGAAATTGTTAACGAGCAATTGACAGATGAATACTTGAGAGGAACTGGCAAGAAGCTTTTTGAAAATATCATACGTAATTTGGGGCCAGGTTCTTCTGCTGGTACATTGGTAATCAATTTATTGCCGGGAGAGGAGCGACCTGATGCTATAGCTGCTGAAATGGTGACCAACAGACTTCGTGATTTGGTGGGTCCAGTGGTAGGGGTAGAGAGCTTAATATATGGATCGGGAGGCAATTTTGGGGGCAGTCCGGTTTCGGTATCCTTATTGGGAAATAATATTCAAGAGTTGAAAACTGCCAAAAGGGAATTAAAAACCGTTCTTGAAAACAACGCACTTTTGAAAGATGTGGCGGATAATGATCCGGCGGGAATCAAGGAGATACGTTTAGAGTTGAAAGAGAATGCTTATTTGCTCGGACTTGATCTTAGGGCTGTTATGAACCAGGTTCGTGCAGGGTTTTTTGGTACCCAGGCACAACGGTTCCAAAGAGGACAGGACGAGATTCGGGTTTGGGTGCGCTATGACAGGGAAAATAGATCTTCAATTACGGATCTTGACGAAATGCGGATAACGACTCCAAGTGGCAGCAAAGTACCGCTCAAGGAAATTGCCAATTATACGATTGAAAGAGGCGATGTTGCTGTAAACCACCTAGAAGGTCAAAGAGAAATTCAGATTTCCGCCGACATTAAGGATATCAAGACAACCAGTTCCACGGATATCATGGCAGATATCCGGAGCAATATAATGCCAGAAATACATTCTAGGTATCCAACTGTAACGGCCTCTTATGAGGGTCAGAACCGCGAAGCTGACAAGCTTTTCGGATCTTTGAAGTTTGTAGGATTATCTGTATTGGTACTGATCTATATAACCATAGCATTCACTTTCCGTAGTTTCAGTCAGCCTTTATTGCTAATACTTTTGGTGCCGTTTAGTTTGACATCGGTGGCTTGGGGCCATTGGATACATGATTTCCCCATTAATATACTTTCCATGCTTGGGATAATTGCTTTAATCGGGGTAATGGTTAATGATGGTTTGGTACTAATTGGAAAATTCAACAGCAATCTTAGGGACGGAATGAAGTTTGAAGAGGCAATTTATGATGCTGGTAAATCTCGCTTTAGGGCAATCTTTTTAACTACGGCGACCACCATAGCAGGTCTAGCTCCATTATTGTTGGAGAAAAGTAGGCAGGCTCAGTTTTTAAAGCCCATGGCCATATCCATAGCCTATGGTATTGCATTTGCAACAGTGCTTACACTTTTATTGTTACCTATTTTCCTATCATTCAGCAATAGGGTAAAAGTTGGTACCAAATGGCTCAAAACAGGAAATGATGTTACCAGGGAAGAGGTGGAGCGCGCAATTAAGGAGCAAAAAGAGGAGGAAGCCAATAGAATGTACGATTCCAATCATTCATTGAACGGATCTTCCGAAAAGAATATTGAAAACCCCAGGGAATTTGAAAGTAAAGAATAACACATTAATGAAGAAAATATACAATTTCTCAGCACTTTTCTTTGCAATTTTTGGTGGTCTTTTCGCACAGGATGGAATGCTATCCAAGGAAGAAGCCATAGCGTTGGCCTTGGAGAACAATTTTGGGATCAAAGTTGCCCAAAACCTAGTTGACATTTCAGAGAACAACGCCAGTATTCTCAATAGTGGCTTTTTACCGACACTTACTGGAAATTCCGGAGTCAATTATCAAAGAGATGATAATACCATTGAATTTCCTGGGCAAATTACTGAGGACGGATCACCAAGAGCCGACCTAAATATCTATAAGGCCGAAGCACAAAGATATAGCACTTCCATGACCGCCAATTACATTTTATTTGATGGACTGGGTCGATTTTACAACTATAAAAGGTTGAAGGAACAATATCAGCTGAGCGAACTACAGGCAAGGGAAACCATTGAAAATACAATGCTTCAGTTGTTCAGTGTGTATTTTGAGATTGCAAGGTTGACCGAGAATGAAAAGGTTTTACAACAAGCACTTGAAATCTCTACCCAGCGTATCAAGAGGTCTGAATATGCTTTTGAATACGGGCAGAACACTAAACTTGATATATTGAATGCCCAGGTTGATGTTACAAATGATAGTATTAACTTATTGAATACTAGACAACAGCTTACAAATACAAAACGAGACCTAAATGTCTTACTAAACCAAGATTTGAACAAGATTTTTGAAGTAGATACTTTAGTTAGCTTTATTCCGAAATTGAGTTTACAAGACTATATAGGACAAGCTGATCTAAACAATGTGGCCCTTTTGCAGACAGAGAGAAATTTGGCAATTACGGCTTACGATATTAAAGTGAACAGATCGGGTTATTTGCCTACATTAGGATTGAACGGAACCTACGGCTGGAATCTTAATCAATCAGCCGCATCGGCTTTTTTTCCTGGAACGAACAATTTTAATACTCGAAATTTTGGCCTTGGAGCCACTCTTACCTGGAATCTTTTTGATGGCGGGGGCACAACGGTACGTGTGAAAAACTCAAAAATAGCTTTCGAGAATCAAGAACTTTTAAAAGCACAAGTATTATTAGAGGTTAATAGGGATATTCAAAATGCACTCAATATTTATGAAAATCGATTGAACATTTTTGAGATCCAGGAGCAGAATGTTATTACAAACGAAAATAACTTTCAACGCAGTAAGGAGCAATTTCAATTGGGGCGAATTACTTCTATTGAATTTCGACAGGCCCAAATAAATTTATTGAATGCGCAGACCAATAAGAATCTGGCTAAATATGATGCCAAGCTTGCCGAACTTCAACTGCTACAACTAACAGGTCAATTGCTTAACGTAGATTTTTAAAAGTAATTGGAAAAGAGAAGGTAATCCAATACATACCGTAGTTATACTCCATTTGCGAATCTTAACTTTAGGATGGGAGCCCTCTAAAATGTGAAACAAAAGTCTTTACACCTAATTCATTATTCCGATAGATGTACGAACACTTTTTTCAATGCCCATATTGCTGGGAAGAAATATCAATGTTGTTAGATCCCTCCGTTGGAAAACAAACCTATGTGGAAGATTGCGAAGTTTGTTGCAACCCCATTGAGATCGTCCCGAAATTTGAGGAAAACGAACTAATAAGCTTTGAAGCAAGGGAAATAGGTCAGTGATGAGCCCTAGTCCCTAAGGGTTATTTTTCCGCCAAATACCTTATCTTTTTCAACTTCTTTAGGGCTGCCATAGATATCAATGGTACCACCCGCCCTCACTTTTGCCTTTACTTTTTGAGAAGCTTTAATATCTGCGCTTCCCCCGGCATTTACCGTTACGATTGTTTCTTGGGTATCTAATTTGTCATTGAATACTTTGCCTCCGGCATTTGCTAAGACCTCTTGTGTCTTGGCTTTTCCCGTTAAAGTGATTTCACCACCCGAGGTTGATTTCACTTCTAACTTATCAAAATCCATCTTCAAGGAAATTTTACCTCCTTCTTGTGCAGCAATCTTAATTTCACCGCCGGACAAGATGTCTTCCGAATTAATTTTGGCATTTTCATTCGAATCTATTAAAGTAAGATTCTCGGTATAGTATATTTTAGCTTCAATGCCCCCACCGTCCATTTGGTTATCCAACTCCATACGTATTTTAAGAAGGCCATCCTTATTTACAATGGAAACTTCATCCCGATCATCACCTGTTAGTACTACCTTATTTTCGCTGCTTTTTATTAGAATCACCTCAATACGATCAAATGCCTTTATTTCGGTAAATTTTTCCAATTCTTTGGAAATTTCTTTTTGGGCAACGGTGTGAAAGCATATAAGTGATGCAAAAGATAGAATTAAAAAATTTTTCATAGTTCAGATTTTGGTTCTTTCAATTACGTATTACAACAAATGTTCCAGAAGTGATAATGTTCACTTTAATTTTGATTCAGGTCCAAATTTACTTCTATTAGATAAGAAAATTATAGCTCGAAAGGATTTTTTAAACTTGAAATGGTTAAATTGGTAGCTTGAAATAATAAGACATATTCATTCAAAATTAAATTCTTGAAAAAATTCATACCTTACTCTTTCCGTTTCTTTTGTTTTATAGTATTGGGACTTTTCTTTTTGGCTTTTGCCACTGGGTGTAAAGCCAGTAAGTCCTTGAACAATGAAAATACTTCGAATGAAGCGAAAATCCCAGCAAATATTTCACCTCAGGAATATACTGAAAATGTTCCCTTGACCGATACTTCCATTGACTTTGTAATGATTCCTCAAGGAGCCTTCCAAATGGGGAGCCCTGAAGGCGAAATAGCCCGTAAGGCAGATGAAGGCCCTCGGCATGAGGTGCAATTGGATGCATTTTGGATGGGGAAATATGAGGTTACCTGGGATGTTTTTGAATTGTTTTTCAAACAGAATAAAGAGTTGTTCGAATCTTTGGAAGCAGAGAAGTTAAAAGGTATCGATGCTATTTCGAGACCCAGTCCACCTTATGAAGATCCTTCTTACGGCATGGGAAAGGATGGTTTTCCCGCAGTAAGCATGAGCACCTATTCCGCATTGGTATTTTGTAAATGGCTGAGCAATCTAACAGGGAAATTCTACAGACTTCCCACGGAGGCCGAATGGGAATATGCAGCAAGGGCGGGGACGGAAAGTGCTTATTCCTTTGGTGATAGTGTGGAAGAGTTGGACAAATATGCTGTCTATTACAAAAATTCTGGTAATAAATATGCCAAAGTTGGTTCAAAACTGCCTAATGTTTGGGGCCTGTATGACATGCATGGCAATGTGGCCGAATGGACATTGGATGAATACAAGGAGGATACCTATAGGAATATAGAATCTAAAAATCCATGGAAAACCCCTACCGTAATACATCCGCGCGTTTTTAGGGGAGGGTCTTGGGACGATGATGCGGCTAAACTGCGATCGGCGGCTAGAACTGGGTCAAGTTTGAAACAACAAAAAAGGAATCCCCAGATTCCTAAAAGTTTTTGGTGGTTTACGGACTCCAACTATGTTGGTTTCCGTTTAGTGAGCCCAGTAAATCAACCAAGTCAAGAAGAGCAGAAGAAATTCTGGCAAAAGGTGCTGGACGAAGGTTAGTACATACACTAAGAACTAAAAAATGACAAAGCGAATAAACTTTTTTCTTGGACTAGGTTCATTTCTATGTGTTTTAATAACGCAGGCACAGGCAAACTTTAATTTATCTTCTGAAAGCAGATTAACTGTTGACGGAACCTCTACGGTGCATGATTGGACGGTCACGGCCAATACACTTCAAGGAGAATTGAAAACGGATGGGAAAGCGCCCCAAAAAATAAACTTTCAAGTTGTGGTGGCCGACATGAAGAGTGAACGTGGTGAAACCATGGATATTAAAATGCACAATGCGCTCGCAAAGGATGAGCACCCCAAAGTAATATTTGAGTTGTACAAAGTAAAAAATGAACAGATTTTAGTTGGGGCATTGACCATAGCGGGAAAAACACAAAATGTAGAGATTGATTGCAAAATTGTGCCTTCAAAGGATACCTTCAAGATTGAGGGCCAGAAAAAAATTATACTGAAAGATTACGATATTGAACCCCCAACTGCAATGTTTGGCCAAGTGGTGGTGGGTAATGATGTTGTGGTGAAATTTGATTTGGTTTTCAAAGCAAGTAATTAGTTTGCGCAACTCCGTTTCAGCTTTTTCAACCAGATTATTGTTTTTACTAATCCTTTTCTTCCTTGGCCCCAAGTTAATTTCCCAAAATCGATTCGAATATCGGTACCAACAGATGGGCACCCAGATACATCTTGTTTTGTATACCTCAGATCAAGCCAAGGCTGATTATGCATCTAAATTGGCATTCGAAAGAATAGAGGCATTAAATGGGAAATTGAGTGACTATATTGAAGATAGCGAGCTCAACGGATTGTGTGGAAAGTCGCAAGTAGCCGTTGAGGTCAGTAAAGATCTATATAACATATTGGAGACATCCCATCAAATTTCAGAAACTACCAAAGGTGCTTTCGATATTACTGCGGGACCCTGATCAGGCTTTGGCGTAAATCACGTAATACAAAAACCCTGCCTCTAAAATCTGAATTACGCAATGCGAAACGGAAGGTTGGGTATGGTCTTGTTTCATTTCCGAACAAGAATACTGTAAGACTCGCAAAACCAGAAATGAAGCTTGATTTGGGGGCTATCGGCAAAGGTTTTGCCGCCGATGTGGTGTTAATAATCCTTGATTCTCTGGGAATTAGGTCAGCTTTGGTAGACATGGGAGGTGACATAAGTGTAGGTGATGCGCCACCGGAGAAGGAATATTGGACATTGGGGTTCTCTTATACAAATGCCGAAGGAATCGAGATTTTTCAAAAAGTTAAATTAAAAAACCAGGCGATTGCAACTTCAGGAGACCTCTATCAACATGTTGAAATAAACGGGCATCGATATTCGCATATCATTGACCCTAGAACAGGTGAGGCTTTGGCCAATGGAATACAGACTACGGTAATTGCCCCTACCGCTACAATGGCCGACGCATATGCATCGGCATTTAGTGTCATGGGCATTGAAAACACAAAACTATTTCTGAAAATCGGTTCACCCATGGAAGTATTCGTGTCGGAAGACAATGGGATGAATCATCGCCAATGGAAAAGTGAGGGATTTGAAAAATATGTACTTGAACCTTGATATAAGCTACCATACGCTCTTCAAATCCTACTTAATGGCGGCAAATGGCTGTCATTGTTAAGTATAAATAGTATTAGCCTAGAGTTTGACTAAATCGCTATATTTGAGAGAGGTTACCTGGAAACCGTCTTTATATGAAGCAAAAGGTACTAATAGTAGGAATTCTTGTCGCACTGATTGCACTGATTTTTGCTTTAAAAAAGGGTGTATTTACATCGTCTGACGATCAATATGCTGATATGAAACTACCCGAAGTGGTAGATTACAATTTTCATATAAAGCCCATTCTTTCTGATAATTGCTATAAATGCCATGGCCCGGATGCAAATAAGCGGGAAGCTGGCCTGAGATTGGATTTAGAAGCTGCCGCTTATGCCCAATTACCTGAAAACCCTGGAAAATATGCTCTTGTTTCTGGAAACCCGGGTAAAAGTTTAATGTACGAACGCATCATCTCAGATGATCCGGAAGCGATGATGCCGCCACCGGATTCAAATTTGGAGTTGAATGAATATGAGAAAAGACTCATAAAAAAATGGATTGATCAAGGAGGGAAATATGAAAAACATTGGGCATTTATTTCGCCCGAAAAAGGAAAAATCCCGGAAATCGAAAATCAGAATTGGGCTAAAAATGAGATAGATGCCTTTGTCCTGGCTAAGTTGAATGAAAGGGAAATAGTACCATCCCCACCGGCGAGTACTGAAATTTTGATTCGAAGGATCGCTTTGGACCTTACAGGTTTGCCACCTTCAAGGGAAGTAGTTGAAAAGTTAAGTGACAATCCCTCGGCAGAATTACTGAGTAAAGTAGTAGATGAATTCCTTGCTTCGCCTGCCTATGGCGAGCGTATGACCCAATCCTGGTTGGACGTTTCCCGATATGCAGATTCTCACGGATATCAAGATGATAGTTATCGCACAATGTGGCCTTGGAGAGATTGGGTCATACACGCATTTAACGAAAATATGTCCTATGATGAGTTTTTGACTTGGCAATTGGCGGGGGATATGTTGCCAAACGCCAGCAAAGAGCAAATTTTAGCAACAGGATTTAATCGGAACCACCCGATTACGCAGGAAGGCGGTGTGATACAGGAAGAATATCGTACAAATTATGTGATGGATAGGGCAAATACACTGGGTAAGGGAGTATTGGGCATTACCCTTGAATGCGCTCGCTGCCATGATCATAAGTACGACCCTATTTCCCAAAAGGAATATTTTGGCATGTTCTCGTTCTTTAACAATGTGAATGAAAAAGGAATGCAGATGGATGCCGTTCAGGCGGCCAATCAGAAGTTTTATTCAGATCCACCCTATATTACTATTTCCGACAAGGAAACCGCTGATTTGCTCTCTTTCGTAAACCTTGAAAAGGGACAAAAAATCAATGTAATGGTCATGAACGATTCGGCTCCTAGAGAAACTTTTTTGCTCAATCGAGGTAATTATGACGAGCCAACGGACACGGTCTGGGCAGGAACTCCGGAAGCCATTTTTCCCTTTGCCGATGCATACCCTAAAAATCGGCTGGGATTGGCAAAATGGGTCACAAGTAAGGACAATCCATTGACGGCAAGAGTTTTTGTCAATAGAATTTGGGGGATGCTCTTCGGACACGGATTGGTAGAAACGGCTGAAGATTTTGGGGTTCAGGGAAGTCTACCGACCCATCCCGAATTGCTTGATTGGTTAGCGGTCGACTTTATGGAACATAATTGGGACATAAAATATTTGCTAAAGAAAATAATGCTTTCCGCCACATACCAACAGAGTTCTGAAATGACCCCCGAGCTCAAAAAGGCGGATCCTGAAAACAAATTATTGGGTAGGGCATCCCGCTTTAGAATGAGTGGGGAGATGATCCGTGATTACATTTTGGCATCAAGCGGACTTTTGCATTCCGAAATTGGTGGCCCCAGTGTAAAGCCCTACCAACCTCCGGGGCTTTGGGAAGAAACAAATGCGGGAGGAAATAGGGGCATACTCACATCGTATGTGGCCGATGAAGGGGATAAATTGTATCGACGCTCTCTCTATACTTTTTGGAAACGTACATTGCCACCGGCGAGCATGACCATTTTTGATGCACCCAGTCGTGATTATTGTGAGGTCCGAAGACAGAAGACCAATACTCCATTACAAGCTTTGGCACTTCAAAATGATGTGCAGGTATTGGAAGCAGCCCGAGTACTCGCACAAAATACGGTTGCCAAGATTGACGATCCGCAGAAAATGGTAACTGATGTGTTTCGGTCTATACTTGTACGCAAACCAAAAACGGAAGAATTACAATTGTTGGAAACGTATTATACAAATGCCTGGGAAGAATTCAATGCGAACAAGGAAGACGCCAATTTGTTGATAGCACAAGGAAGTTATAAAAAATTGCAAGTAGACCCCGTGAGGACAGCAGCCTTGATGTTGACGGCCCAGGTAATCTATAATTTGGACGAAACGATAACTAAAGAATAGGGTCATGGACAAGGAAAAAGAAAAATCTGAAAACCCATTAAAAGTAAATCGTAGACATTTTTTCTCTCAATTGAGTGTTGGTATTGGTTCTTTGGCATTGGGATCTTTATTGATCCCGGACCTTTTTAAAAATGGTTCAAATGCCATGGAAGGCCTCACTTTGGGAATACCACATTTTGCACCTAAGGCAAAACGTGTCATTTACCTATTTCAGGCAGGAGCGCCATCTCAATTGGAAACATTTGATTACAAGCCTACCTTGCGCAAACGAATGGGTGAGGATTTACCGGAATCGATCCGAAATGGTCAACGTCTAACAGGAATGACTGCTGAACAGAAAACATTCCCTTTGATGCCACCCGCCGTTGAATTTAATCAACATGGTGATAGTAGGACTTGGATAAGTGATTTTTTCCCCCATATAGCCAAAATCGCAGATGACATTACCGTGGTTCGCAGTATGCATACCGAGGCTATAAATCATGACCCTGCAATTACATTTTTTCAAACTGGTAGTCAAATATCTGGAAGGCCCAGCATGGGTTCTTGGATGAGTTATGGACTTGGAAGCGAGAACAAGAACCTGCCATCTTTTGTGGTACTGACCTCAAGAGGTAAAGGGAACAGTCAAGGTCTGTATTCAAAATTGTGGTCAAGTGGCTTTCTTGATTCCAAGCATCAGGGTGTATTGCTGCGCTCTGGTAAGGATCCCGTGTTATATCTGAATGATCCTGAAGGAATATCACGTTCTGATAAAAGACATTTGTTAGATCAAGTTGCTTCCCTGAACAAGTTGCACCATGTTGAAACGGGTGATGATGAAATTGAATCGCGAATTGCCCAATATGAAATGGCTTACAGGATGCAAATGTCGGTTCCTGATGTAATGGATATTTCCAAGGAACCTGAATCAATTATTAAATTGTATGGTGAGGATTGTCAAGTTCCTGGAACCTACGCAGCTAATGCCCTTCAGGCCCGTAGACTGGCAGAGAACGGTGTACGATTTATTCAATTGTATCATCAGGGATGGGACCAACATGGCAATCTGCACAATGAAATGGCAGGTCAGGCAAAAGATGTGGACCAAGCTTCCGCTGCCTTGGTAATGGATTTGAAACAACGCGGAATGCTTGAAGATACCTTGGTCATTTGGGGCGGGGAGTTTGGAAGGACCAACTATTGTCAAGGAAAATTTGATCCCGCAAATTATGGACGTGACCATCATCCAAGAGCCTTTAGTATCTGGATGGCCGGTGGAGGTATTAAACCTGGCCTAAATTATGGTCAAACGGATGAGTTTGGTTATAATATAGTCGAAAACCCTGTCCATATTAATGACTTCCATGCCACTTTGATGCATGCCCTAGGCCTCGATCATGAGCAGTTGACATATAAATATCAGGGTCGCCGATTTCGTTTAACGGATGTTGCTGGTAATGTTATTAATGACCTCCTAGCATAAGAAATGGCATATACCATAAAAAAGAATTGGGTCGACTATGCCGTTTTTGGCCTTACGGTCTTTCTGATTTTCTGTTTGTTGTTTGAATCATATATTGAAATACCACCGTTGGTCGGTTGGTTAGGCCATTGGCATCCACTTGTGCTACATTTCCCAATTGTACTTTTGTTGATTTGTATTTTTTTAGGCCTAACAGGAAAGACTATTACCAGAAATCTTTTGATCGTTACGGTACTATCCACCTTAATTACTGCGATTTTTGGATTTTTTCTTGGACAGGAAACCCAGATAAAAAGTGATTTACTTTTCTGGCACCAATGGTTGGGTGGAGGATTGGCAGTGGTTACTGTTATAATGTATGTGTTGGATGGTTGGCAGATAATGCAGACCATTTACAGCAAAGTACTTCAAATAATTTTACTTGTTTTGATAGGTTTTACGGGCCATTATGGTGGTATGATAACTCATGGTGAGGATTTTCTTGCACTCCCTTTGAATAGGTCATCTGAAAAAATTCCCGAGAATCCGCTCATTTTCCAAGATGTGGTAAACCGCATTATAAATAATAATTGTATATCCTGTCACAACCCAAACAAGCAAAAAGGGGAGCTGTTGATGACTAGTTTAAAAGACTTGCTTGAAGGAGGGAAAAGTGGCAATACATTAATTCCGGGGAATCCTAGGGATAGTGAAATTTTGAAGCGGCTGCACCTGCCAAAAGAGGATGAAAAGTATATGCCGCCGGAAGGCAAAAAACCTTTAAGTGAAACAGAAACAGCAATTATTGAAAGATGGATAGCCCTAGGAGCATCTGATACCCTGCGATTAGATCAACTAAAAAGTACGGAACCATTGGTGGCGCTGGTGAAATCCTTGATGGATCCCGATCCCGCTGAAAAATGGGCAAAACTTCCAAAAGTGGTAGATAGTACGCTTCAAAATCTTTCATCTGATTATTTGACGATTAATAGGATAGCCACTAACTCCAATGCCTTGAGCATATCGGCCTATCTTCCGCCAAATTATGACCCAAAATATATTGTTGAACTAAGCCGAGTTGCCGAAAACATCATTGAGCTTGATTTAAGTGGGTTGCCTATTGGAGAATCAGAAATGGAATTCGTGTCTAATTGCAAGAATCTTGAATGGCTGGAAATAGACCGAACACCTGTTACCGATGTGGGTATTGGGAACTTGGTTGGCCTTAACCATTTGAAACTGATAAAAGTGTACCAAACAAATATTACCGATAGGAGCCTCTCAGTTTTTGAGAAACTTGAAAATTTAAAGAGCCTTTACCTATGGGAAACCAAAATATCCCCAGAAATTGTAGATCGGCTCAAAAAGAAAAGCCCTCAGTTATTGGTCGACCATGGCATAGAGGATGAATTGGAGGTATTTTTTGTTCAAAAGGATACGGTCGCACCCAAAAATTGAAGGTTTATCAAATAAAGAGAACGGTATGAATCTCCCAAGGTATTTTATTAGCTGTGACTGGGGCACCAGTAATTTCAGACTTCGGTTGGTAGAGACCCATTCACTTGAAATAATTGAGGAACTCAAAACGGACCAAGGCATTAAGATTCTATTTTCAAAATATGAGAGACAAAAAGAACTTGGTCAAAAAGAGTTTTTTAGTATTTACTTAAAAAATCAATTACAAAATTTAACCTCAGAACATCAAAATTATCTGGTGCTATCATCCGGTATGGGCTCGGCGAACATAGGTCTTCAGGAACTACCTTATGCCACAATGCCATTTGCTAAGGGCGGCAGGAGTCTGGTTACCCAAAAATTGGCATTAGGCGCGGATCAAGATTTGATTTTAATTTCCGGAGTTAAAAATGAAACGGGCATGATGCGAGGGGAGGAGGTTCAGGCAATCGGTCTTGAAGATTATCTTGGCCGCGAAAGCGGTATTTTAATTTTACCTGGAACTCATTGTAAGCATTTGTCCTATCGGTCGGGGGAGTTTTTTGATTTAAAGAATTTTATGACGGGTGAGCTGTTCGAAATATTAAGTAGAAAAAGCATTTTGGCCAATTCAGTTGAATTTGGGAAATGGGATTCGAACAATACTGCCGCCTTTGATGAAGGCTTCGTCTTGGGCCTCAAGGGCCAATTATCGTCAAACTTGCTCACTGTTCGGGCAAGGCACATATTGTCCGGTGAGAACAAAAAGGACAATTATTTTTATCTTAGTGGATTATTGATAGGTGATGAACTGTCTTATTTGAAAACGACAAATGGTAATGTGGTGTTAGCTGCACCAAACACTGTTTTCAGTCTATACGAGAGAGCATTACAATCTTTTTTGAAGAACGGGAATTTAGTGTTGTTAAATGGACAGATATTGGAAAGGGCTTTACTGATAGGTCAAAAGAAGATATTACAACTTTATGCAAAATAAGAATACTTTTTCTTGGGACCATTTTAATGAAATACCTATAATTGGCATTGTTAGGGGTATGGAGAGAGCGTTGATCTGGAAACTAGTCCAACCTTATTTGGATGCAGGTTTTTACACATTGGAAGTAACCATGAACACTCCCAACGCCCCATCCATAATTACGGATCTTATCAAGGAATTTCCAGAGTTGAATGTTGGGGCAGGTACGGTTTGCACTGAAGAAGATTTAAATTTGGCTATCAAAGCTGGTGCCCAATTCATTGTAATGCCTGTTCTGGACGAAAAAGTAATCAAGAGTTCTGTTTCTCAAGGAATTCCTATTTTTCCTGGAGCCTTTAGCCCAACGGAAATTTACAAAGCACATACATTAGGTGCCTCGGCAGTAAAGATTTTCCCAGCTACCCAACTCGGACCCCAATATCTAAAGGATGTGTTGGGTCCCTTAAATAAAGCTAGACTTGTGCCTACAGGCGGGGTTTCACTTGGTAATATCAATTCATTTTTCAAGGCCGGAGCATATGGTGTGGGCATGGGAAGCTCCCTTTTTGAAAAGAGACTTGTCGATTCTAATAATACGGAGGGATTGAAAAATCATTTTCTGGCCATAAAATCCCAAATAAAGGAGTTCTTGTAAACATAGCAAGTTTCGGATTTTATAAGCGTTCGATTGTCTTGATATTTGCTACATATAATTTGGTAATTATGAGCACACAAGAACAAATAAATTATAATCGAATTGCAGAAGCAATCGATTATATCAAATCCAATTTCAAGGAGCAACCAAATCTTGAGGAAGTTGCCGAGAAAATAAATTTAAGTCCGTTTCATTTTCAACGACTTTTTAACGAATGGGCCGGTACAAGTCCGAAAAAGTTCTTGCAATATATCAGTATAGAACATGCGAAAAAGCTTCTAAAGGACAATCACGCAACACTTTTCGAAACCGCTTTTGATACTGGACTTTCAGGTACGAGCCGTTTGCATGATTTGTTTGTAAATATTGAAGGCATGACCCCGGCAGAATATAAAAATGGTGGTAAAAACCTGTCTATAAATTATAGTTTCGCTGAAAGCCCATTCGGTAATCTCATAGTGGCCTCCACCCATAAAGGAATTTGCCATATGGCTTTCTATGAAGATGAGCAAACCGCTTTTTCAACACTTCAAAACCATTTTCCCAATGCTCGGTACTATTGTAAACTGGATATAATACAGCAGAACGCCCTATTTGTTTTCCAAAGAGATCCAGGGAAACTGGATCAAATAAAATTGCATTTAAAGGGAACCGACTTTCAACTGAAAGTTTGGGAAACACTTTTGAAAATTCCTAGGGGTCAACTTTCTTCATATGGCTCAATTGCCACGAAAATTGAGAAACCCAAAGCATCAAGGGCGGTAGGTACAGCTATAGGCAGTAACCCAGTTGCCTTTTTGATCCCTTGCCACAGAGTAATTAGGGCTACAGGGGAATTGGGCGGCTATATGTGGGGCACTACACGCAAGACAGCCATTGTTGGTTGGGAGGCGGTAAAAATGAATTCTTATATATGAGGATATCTGATGGAAAATATAACATCAAAAATTGAAGAAATCGATTGGTCGGGGGTCAACGAAGAAATGAACGAAAGGGGATATGCCATTGTTCCAAGACTTATGACCAGCGAACAATGCGAAGACCTAAAGCATGAATATTCGAACCCAAAATGGTATCGGAAAACGGTGAACATGGAACGTTATCGCTTTGGTCTGGGAGAATACAAATATTTTGATTACCCATTGCCCGATCTCGTTCAAAATATCAGGGAAAGCGTTTATCCAAAATTGGCACCTATCGCGAATGCATGGTTCAAGGCTTTGAAGATTGAAAAAATCTTTCCACCAACACATAGGGAATTATTGCAGCAATGCCAGGAAAATAACCAGTTAAAGGCAACGGCTCTAATTTTAAAGTATGGCAAGGGTGGATACAATACCTTACACCAAGATATATATGGGGAAATATTTTTTCCGATTCAAACCGTTTTATTCTTGAATGAGCCCGGTGAGGACTATAAAGGAGGGGCATTTGTACTTACGCAACAAGTGCCAAGAGCCCAGTCGAAGGTAATAGTTTTAGAACCTAGAAAAGGGGATATGCTACTATTTACCACTAATTTTAGACCTGCGAAAGGAAGTAGAGGGTATTATCGGGTGAATATGAAACATGGTGTCAGTGAAGTTCATAGTGGCGAACGGCATACGTTGGGTATTATTTTTCACGATGCTTTTAGCTAGCATGGTCAAGCATTGCGAATTGAATGGAACTGAAATAAGGAACAAAATCAGGAATAGGGAAATTCTATTGGCAGGCAATAGACGTTTAAAAATATACGGGACCTTACATTGTAAATCTGGCAGAAGAATGAATCTTGAAAATCGTGTTTTTTTCAATTCTATGGATGAAGCCATAAAGAATGATTTTCGACCTTGTGGTCATTGTATGAAAAGCGAATATGAAAAATGGAAGAATGGAATTATTTGAAAGAGAAATAGATAGTTCATTAAACTTGTTGCCAAAAGATGGTGTTGTAAACTACTATGGTAAATTGTTCACCCAACAACAAGCCGATTATTATTTTGAAAGTTTAATGAATACGATAGATTGGAGAAATGACCAAGCTATTATTTACGGAAAATTAATAATCACCAAGCGAAAAGTAGCCTGGTACGGTGATAAAGAATTTGAATATACCTATTCCAATACCACTAAAAAGGCTTTACCTTGGACCAAAGAATTGTTGGAATTGAAATCGATTACTGAAGAAAAGACTGGCGAGAAATTCAACTCCTGCCTGTTGAACTTATATCACTCCGGAGGTGAAGGAATGGCATGGCACAGTGATGCCGAGAAAGATTTGAAGAAGAATGGAGCAATCGGTTCGCTGAGTTTTGGTGCAGAGCGAAAATTTTCATTCAAACATAAAGAAGACAAGAATGTAGTTTATATCAATTTAGAACATGGAAGTCTTTTGGTGATGAAAGATAGAACACAGACCAACTGGTTGCACCGACTTCCACCCACTGTGAAAGTTTCTAAACCACGGGTTAATTTAACGTTTAGGACAATTATGGAGCTATAGAAGATTCAATATGAGTACTACTTCATTAGATTTATTTCCGCGATGCTCTTAATTCTGTTGCGCTCCAAAAAGGCATCAATGGTTTCAAAATGCTCAAGCACTCGTTGATCCTTAAATTCAAAAACCTTTTGGGAGAGACCTTGCAAAAAATCCCTGTCATGGGAAACCAAAATAAGTGTACCGTCAAAAGTTGATAAAGCCTCCTTTAAAACATCTTTTGACTTTAAATCAAGATGGTTTGTGGGTTCATCCAAGATCAATAGGTTTACGGGTTCCAAAAGCAAATTTACCATGGCCAATCTGGTTTTTTCGCCGCCGGACAACATGCTGACTTTTTTGTCAATATCATCACCACTGAACATAAAGCGTCCCAAAATGTTCTTTATCTGTGTGCGGATTTCACCTTGGGCCACTTCATCGACTGTTTGGAAAATAGTCAATTCGGTATCCAATAAGGATGCTTGGTTCTGTGCAAAGTAGCCAACCTTTACGTTGTGGCCCAGCTGACAAGTGCCCTCAACAGGAATTTCTCCCATAATGGCCTTGATTATGGTGGATTTACCCTCGCCGTTACGACCTACAAAAGATACTTTCTCTCCTCTGGAAATGGACATGTTGGCATCTTTGAATACAACTTTGTCGCCATAAGATTTGGAGACTCCCTTAACGGTTACGGGATAGTCCCCGGATCTTGGCGCTGGTGGGAATTTTAGCTTTAAGGAAGAAGTGTCTATTTCATCGATTTCAATGATTTCCAACTTTTCAAGCATACGTTCCCGTGAGGACACTTGGTTGGTCTTTGAATAGGTGCCTTTGAAACGTTCTATAAAAGCCATGTTATCCGCAATTAGCTTTTGTTGTTCTTGATACGCTTTTATTTGATGTGCCCTGCGGTCTTCCCGCAATTGTAGGTAATGTGAATAATTGGCCTTGTAATCATATATACGCCCCATTGTAACCTCAATGGTGCGATTTGTAATGTTGTCGATGAAGGCCCTATCATGTGAAATAACCATGACCGCATTGGCCTTATTGACTAAAAAGTCCTCCAGCCATATTACGGATTCAATATCAATATGATTGGTTGGCTCGTCCAATAGGATCAAATCGGGTTTTTGTAAAAGAATTTTTGCCAATTCAATTCGCATGCGCCAACCGCCGCTGAATTCCTTGGTCTGTCTTGTAAAATCGGCTTGGTTAAAACCAAGTCCTTTTAACGCTTTTTCTACTTCAGCATCATAATTGACGTCTTCCAAGGCATAGAACTTTTCGCCCAAGTCAGAAACCTTTTCAATAATCGCCATATAAGCATCACTCTCATAATCGGTCCTCGTTTCAAGTTCCTTGTTCAGCTTTTCCATCTCATCACGCATATGGAATACGTGTTTAAATGCTTTAGCGGCCTCTTCAAAGACCGTACAATTATCCTCAGTTAATAAATGTTGTGGTAAATAGGCTATCACTGCATCTTTTGGAACTCTTACATTACCGCGGGTCGCTTTTTGTTCACCCGCGATAATTTTCATCATGGTAGACTTTCCAGCACCATTTTTGCCCATTAGGGCTATTTTATCTGTCGGATTTATAACGAAGGATACCTCACTAAATAAGGTTGATCCGCTAAACTCTACCGCTAAATTGTCAACTGAAATCATGTTCGGAATTTAAAGCTGCAAAACTAGGGATAACTATTAAAGTTCAAATTGTTTTTAATGGAAACTAATACCAATTTGTGAGTTAATCAACTAAAACCAATCTTTAAGGCTTTTCACAGCGTTTGAATAATTTCATTAATTTTATAATACATCTTTTAACTGAGCTTTTAGCAAGAATAGTATATGGAACGGAATACCCATATCAATCTGCCTATTACCCCGACCGACGTTCGGCTGTTTCTGGTTTTAGTTCCATTCATCAAAGCTATTAATTATTATCTAATTGCATCTTCAGATTCAAGACCGCCACAATTAAAAAGTTCATAGAAAAATAATCGTCTCGGAGCAACCAAAAGAGAATTATCCCATCTAAGAATACCGTAAATATTATAAAATAAAAATTGGAGAAATCAAACAAATAATGCCTTGAAAAGTAGTCGAAATAGAAAACATTTTTTTAAAGTAACAATTGACCGTTCCCAATGGATGCTGAAATACACACCCTACTAGATTCAGAATATTTTGAAATAATCAATTTTAAATGTAGATGTTCTGAATGTTCTACCTCAAAATTGGAATATCAAGAAACATTTTCCATTTGCTTCGTCCGGACTGGAAATTTCCATTTCAATGTATTCAGAAATTCCTTGGATGTTTATAATGGACATGTTTTAATAAACAAACCAGGGTACGATTACACGGTTTCGCATTTAAATAACATGCCAGATGAATGCCTAATCTATAGATTCAAAAATGACTTCTATGAAAAGATGAAAGACGAATTGAACCTAAAAGAAGACTCTTTCTTTTCGAATGGTAATATGCAGTCCTTGGTTTTGAAAACCTCACCCGAATTAGAATGTATTCATTGGGCATTATTGGAAGGAATACGAAATGACCTATTCAATAAAATGGCAATGGAAAGCATGATTATGGAGATGCTTCAGGAGATAATGATAAGAATGTCTGGTTTTAAACACCTACCAACGATTGCCAGTATTTTAAAGAAAAATCACCTGAAGACCATTGAGTCTGCCAAGGAATATATAAATGAAAACTTTACCTCGGATATTTCGTTGTTCGAGCTTGCAAATTATTGTTGTGTAAGTCCATTTCATTTTAGTAGAATATTTAAAATGTTTACCGATTATGCTCCGAATCAATACTTGCAGTACATTAGATTAAAGCATGCCGAGCTAATGCTAAAGACAACTTCACTACCTGTAACCGATATTGCATTTTCGTCCGGTTTTAATAGTATCGATTATTTTTCTTCAGCCTTCAAAAAGCAATACAAACTAGCTCCTTCTCTATATCGTCTGAGCACTCTTGCCTAGAAATCAGCAAGATTTCTCAAATATTCCTTTTTTCAATCACTTAGTTTTGTCTTCTATCAATACAAAGTCAATGATAAAGAATTGCTTAGCAACTATGTTTTCAATGCTACTCTTACAAGCATATTCGCAGAATAGTTATAATGAAGACTTTCAAAAATTAAAGGAATTGAACGCGATGTTCATACATAATTTTGTGACCAATGATGCAGTAGCCCACGATAAAATTATTCATTCGGACTTCGTTTATCTTAATAGCGAAGGAAAATATATCGATCGAAAAGACTATCTAACAAACTGGGCACATGGCTTTGATGGCTATAAATATTGGGATTATAGGGATGAGCGAATAAGCATTTTTGGTAATACGGCACTGGTTCGATCACAAAATAAATATGTCTTTATAAATGATGGTGCTGAATATTCGGGTATGGCAAACTATACCGATGTTTACATTAAAGAAAATGGGGAATGGAAATGCATTCAGGCACAAGTTGGCAATGTTTCGTCAGAAAACTGGGCCGCAGATGAGACCATTGTTAAAAAATATGACTGATTGTCCAAATTATTATTTGATTTGGATTCTTAGGGAAGAATTCTAACTTTTGACCGCTAACGCCTTTAATAAATGTTAGGGTAAATTTGATAGGCAACCCAGTTATAAATAAAAGCGAAGAAAAAGTAATGAATGGAAGAATGAGCAGGTTGATATCAGTGGATAATCCTACCTATACGGCATACGAAGAAAAATTCCAGGCAAAAACACCGATAAGCAAAACACTTTATATATTGGCTTATTTGATACCGGGCATGTTCGCCTATTTGCTTGTCAATATTGAACCTGTACATCACTTTCTTTCGACCTCCATTGGTCTCAAGGGAAATGATTTCCAATACTATATGTTTGTCGTTTTCACACTGTTTTGGCACATGATATTTCCAATTTTTATGCTGCGAAGGTACGAGAAGCTCAAATGGAAGGAAGTCCTTGAATTCCTTAGTCTAAATCGCTTTTCATTCAAAGAAGTCCTTTTCGTTGCGCCAATTGCCTTTGCATTGAGCGTATTTCTCTCCTTACCTTATATGATGACACTGTACGAGCCGTTTCAGCAATGGCTTTCTTCTGCAACAGGACTTCAGATTCCATCCTACAGCATTTTTGCAAGCTATGAAGCATTTTATGGGGCACCGGCAATGGTCATGACACTTATGCTGATTGGCAACTTTGTAGGGGAGGAAATATATTTCCGTGGTTACCTGATGAAGAAAACTGCATTTCTTGGCCAATATAACTGGATTGTAAACTCAATTCTCTTCTGTGCGTATCATCTTTGGCAAATACCACAAACATGGCCGTTGATTGTACCCTTTATCTTTTTTGGTCTTACAATGCAACTAAGAAAGAATCTTTACACCATGATCGTATTTCACCTTCTTTTCAATATTGCGGGCGTTCAGATTTATCATTTCCTGTTAGGATTGGGCGGAGATATGAATTGAAAAAATATAGGCGTAATACACGTTAAAAATATTAAGATTCTCTTACTCAAAATACAAGTAAATGGAATAAATTTTTTATAAAACCTTGCATGTGGGAATAGAATGTAATCTCGTCGTTATGTCAATTCATGGTTTTATCATTGAAAAAGGAATTACTTTGAAATAGGTTTGATAGGCCGAAATCTATGGTGAAAATGACCAAAATTTGTAAACCATTAAAGGGCTAGGATAATCCGATAACAAAATTCAAAAACTCTTTAAATTTTAGCAACAATATAATGTAAGTAATTAAAGCAAAAGGCAGGATATAATCAGAAATGGAGAAAAGAAAATTTATTTTGTTCATAAGTATGAGCCTTAATGGTTTTTTGGCAACCAAAGGAGATGACCTTACTTGACTTTCAATGGTAGAGAAGAAAGGTGAAGATTATGGTCATGCAAAGTTTAACCAACCAGTCAACACTTATATTGTTGGGAGAGTTGCCTAGGAGACAGCAATCAAAATTACCGGAAGTAGCTTTTTCTTGGCTCAAAAAAATAAGTGCTAAGTAATTACAACACATTATAGGAAAGATGAAAACAAGGTTGATTGCGTTTTTTAGGCATTTTATTGATATGGATTTTTCAGATGCTATAAATGAAGGTTTTGAGGAATTCGCAAAGCCCTACAAAAAAAAAGTTGACAAGGATTCGGGGTTATACAAACTCAATACGAATAGTAGTTGGAATGAAAATTCTAATGAGACCATTCTGAAACAAAACCAAGAGCTATCATGATCTGGTATTTGGCATCAAATAAAAGTATGACATGTATAAAAAAAATAAATATTAAGGCTTCCGATGGATATGTATTGAGTGGCCTAGTGGGCATCCCGGCAATTGAACAAATGGGAGTAGTTGTAATAAGCTCCGCTACCTGTACAAAAAAAAGAGTTTTACCTCAATTTTGCCCATTTTTTGGTTCTAAATGGATATATGGTTTTGTTATATGATTATAGAGGTATCGGAGAGTCGGCACCCGCTGACTTAAGAAGATCGGAAATCTATATGCACGAATGGGGTACCTTGGATATGAATGCGGTCTTGGACTATCTGGTCTTCGAAATAAAAGTTACGGATATCATTTGGTTAGGACATAGTATCGGTGCCCAATTGGTTGGATTTTTAAAGAATCAGCAGCACATAAAAAAAGTAACTTCAATAAGTGCCGCACTAGGCTATTGGGGGTATTTTCCATATCCCATGCGAGCTTGCGTATGGCTGCTCTGGTATGTGATTGGGCCATTGTTGATAAAATTTTATGGGTACGGGCAGATGCAAAAAATTGGATTGGGAGAAAATTTACCAAAAAATGCAATTTTAGAATGGAGAGAATGGTGTACCAATAAAATTTATTATTCTGATTTTCTTAAAAAGGAAATGGGAATGGATAAATTTTATAATTTCAAGATACCCATAACGGCCCTTTACCTTAGCGATGATTATATTGCCAATGACAGAACGGCAACCTTAATGATGCAATTTTTTCCGAATGTCGAATCCAAGCTTTTCAAAATTAATGTGAAGAAATTTACAGATGATAAGGTAGGCCACGTTGGAATATTTAGAAAGAAATTCGAGCAAACCCTATGGCCTGTTTTGTTAGAGGCAATTCGGTAAAATGGTGACTTAAAATTAGGTCAGAGAAGTAAATGTGTTTATATGACCATATTTTCTCCAACTCTATAAATTCCAATAAAGAAGCACGCTGCTATTGCGGACTATGTTTCTTAAAATAAAACAACTCCTTGATGTAATCTAGGTTCCTGAGCGCTTTAATTGAGAGAGGATTCAAATCTCTGACAAATTGGGCTATGATTACAGCCCCCTTTTGATGAGGTTGCCTTAATCTTTCATTTCCATAATTATATTCGCAATCAAAGCGGTCCATCCCGTTTGATGCGATGCACCTAAACCTTTGCCATTGTCCCCATCAAAGAATTCATAAAAAAGATGTTGGTTCTTAAAATGTACATCCTTGGTAAAAAATTTGCCAGGATCATCGGAGTGATATTGAAATTTACCTTTGGTATTGGGTTCAAAAAGTTTTAATAACCTTTTGCTGAGCTCGTTCGCTATTTCCTTTAGATTAAGCTTGTTCTTGGACCCTGTAGGGAATTCATATACATATTTGTCGCCATAAAAAGTATAGTATTTTCTTAAAGACTGTATAATCATATAATTCAAGGGCATCCAAATAGGCCCCCTCCAGTTTGAGTTACCACCGAACATATTTGAACGGCTCTCACCCGATTCATATTGAATCTGGTGAAGACCGTGATGTTGAAAAACAAAGGGGTGTTTTTCATGGTATTTGGACAGTGATCTAATACCATAATCTGACAAAAACTCATCTTCATCCAATAGCCTTTTTAATAGATGTTCTAGGCGGAATCCGCGCATGATGGAAAATAAATAGTTACCATCTGTATTGGCCTCTTCAATGTTTGATACCAACGAAGCCAGATCGGGCCTTGTTCTTTCTATTTCTGCCGCCCTGCCCTTGAAATTTTTTAATTGAACGAAAAGATCTTTATGAATGATCTCTACCGCAAACAAAGGAATGATACCAACCAAGGACCTTACTCTTAAGCGATCCGTTATTCCGCTTGACATCTCAACAACATCGTAATAGAAATTATCTTTATCGTCCCAAAGCGAAATATCTCTCTTGCCAATATGATGCATTGCCCAGGCAATATTCAAAAAGTGCCTAAAAAATTTGGCAACCGCATCTTCGTATATTAGATTGGTCTTAGCCAATTCCAATGACATGCGCAACATATTCAGGGTAAACATGGCCATCCAACTGGTGGCATCTGCCTGCTGCATGCGCGTAATGCCCTGGGGCATATGATTGCGGTCAAAAACACCTATGTTGTCCAATCCCAAGAATCCACCTTCAAAAAGATCGGTGCCGCTTTTATCCTTTTGATTTACCCACCAGGTAAAATTGATCAATAGTTTTTGGAAGGCCTTCTCTAAAAATTTAGAGTCTCCAATACCGGTTTTTAGGCGATCCTTTTCGTACACATTCCAAACTGCCCAAGAATGTACGGGGGGATTAACATCACTGAAATTCCACTCATAGGCGGGAATTTGACCATTGGGATGCATATAGTTGTCCTGTAAAACGAGGATCAACTGTTCTTTGGCAAAATAGGGGTCGATTTCAACAAAAGATGCCATATGAAAAGCCAGGTCCCAAGCGGCATACCAAGGATATTCCCATTTATCCGGCATTGAAATGACATGACGGTTCGTAAGATGCTGCCAACTAAAATTTCTGGGATCGGAGCGGTAAGGTTGTCCTTCACCGGGCCCTCCAAAAAGCCATTTAAAAACATCGTAATAATAAAACTGCTTGGTCCACAGAAGGCCGGAAAATGCTTTTTTTGCCAAATCCCTATGAAATGCCGGGATATCTTCATTTAAAAGTTTGCCATAGAATTCATCGCACTCCCATATACGTTGTTCGAACACCGTATCATAACCGATCCAAGGATCCTTCAATTTCTTTTTGCTCAAACGAACTTTAACGCTTTTTTCTTCGCCCGGTTTCAGTCTTATTTTGTACCAAACCGCGAATTTCGAGCCATTTTTCAAAGGATTCACTGTCTTTGCACCCTCAATCACATAATCGTTGATTCCGTCCTTGACATAATCGACCTCATTGGGAACGTTATAGATACGTTTATTATTGGTTTCGTTTTCACAGAATAGTTGCTCACCGACCTCATGGTAAAAATAATATCTTCCATTCCTAGTACTTCTTGATTGAACGCTATCATCAGAAATCGCTTTTATATTTGGTCGCGAAAACCGTTTGTTGTGCTTCCAGAAGTTTCTGAACCATAAATGGGGCAGAACGTGGATCGTTGCAGGTTTAGAACCCCTGTTTACCACAGTTACTTTCATCAGAATGTCATTGACATCTGCCTTTGCATATTCTATAAAACAATCAAAATAGGTCTGATTTTTGAAAGCATTCGTATCTAAAAGCTCATATTCCGACTCTTCCCTGCTCCTACTATTTTTCTTTATCAATTCGCCATACGGATATTTTTTCTGGGTATATTTATAGAGGTACTTTGCATAAGTATGGGTTGGGGTGGATACTTGATGAAAATAAAGTTCCTTAACGTCTTCGCCGTGATTTCCCTGATTATTGGTAAGGCCGAACAATCGTTCTTTTAAGATGGAGTCCTTGCCGTTCCAAAATGCAGGTGCCAAACAAAGTATTTCCCTTGAATCGCAAAAACCGCCAATACCCTCTTCTCCCCATCTGTAGGCATTGCTCCTGGCCTTGTCATGATCTATAAAATTCCATGCCTGACCATCATGACTATAATCCTCGCGAACAGTACCCCATTGTCTTTCAGCCAAATAGGGTCCCCATCTTTTCCAATTCCTGTAATTATCCGATACTTCTAACCTTTGCTCTTCGGCATTTTTAGCGATCATATTTCCTCAAAAAATTAGTGACTAAACATTTAAGATAACCTTAAAAATAGACAATTGGACGTCATTATTCATTTGGACGGAAAGCATGTTCTCAGTATTGCCTTTTCGATATTTTTAGGGCTTAGATTTGATTATTTGATAAAATAAAGAGTCTATTGCTATCAATCTTTAACCAAGTGGCGAAATAGCTCCGACCATGTCAGTACATTTAGATTTTAGCTTAGAGCCCACTGCAAAAATTCCATGCTTAATTTAAAAGAGGTTACCGGGCCAAGGTTCATTACGGGTTAGTGAATCGGGAATAGATCAATTGTAAAATGGAATGTGTCAACAATTTCTTTTTCTTCTGATTACTTTTAATCCGCTGGTCTAGATAGGATGAAATTTTTAGATATGAACGAGAGTCACAAGTTTAAGTTTGAACACTTTCCACGATTACTTGTAAAATCCTTTAACGAGTGGATTGATAAAGATCCCTTTAAGCTTGGGGCAGTAGTGGCATATTATGCAATTTTATCCTTGCCCGCTCTGCTGATTTTAATTTTGGATTTGGTTGGTGCCGTATGGGGACGAGAATTGGTTCAGGGTAGGCTCTTTTCAGAAATATCGACTGCCATGGGGCCAGATACGGCTCTTTCTATTCAAGAAATGATAATAAGAAAAGGAGATTCCCCAACCTCTATTTTTGCCACCGTTCTAGGTATTGGGGTTTTAATTTATGGCTCTACCGGAGTATTTTACCAACTTCAAAATGCACTTGATGATATATGGGAAATAGAAGGAAAATATCATAATGAAATTATAGGCACTCTTTTAGGAAGATTAAAAAGCTTTGGTTTTATTTTAATTTTCGGTTTTCTTTTATTGATCAGTTTTGTCTTAACGGCACTTCTTACAACTTTTGCAGATAGAATATCACAATTTTTTTCGACCGAGGCTACAGGGATTGCTTATTTATTGGATATAATGATTTCATTGGTCTTCATTTACTTCTTATTTGCCGCCATGTTTAAATATTTGCCTAGTAGGGCCATACCTTGGAGAGCTGTAAAAATTGGCGCTGCTTTGACGGCTCTTCTATTCATAATTGGGAAATATGTTTTAACCTTTTATTTTGGACAAACTGAACCGGAATCTACCTATGGTGCCGCTGGATCAATAATAATAGTCATGTTATGGGTGTCCTACTCAAGCTTAACCCTATTTTTTGGAGCCCAGTTTACCAAGGTATATTCAGATAGCTATGTGAGGCCATAACCGTTTCAGGGAATTTATCAAGTTTATGCCCTGTTCGGTAGATAGTAAAACAAAATTGCTTCTAAAATTTTTGAGGTGACGATTTTAGTTCCCTGTACTTTGAGGGTGACATGCCATAATGTTCCTTAAATAGTTTTGAAATATAGCTTACACTGTTGAATCCAATTTTATAGACGATTTCCGAAATTGTCAAATCGGTTTCTACCAATAAAAAACAAGCCTTTTCCAAGCGGGTACTCAAAATAAAATCATTGACGGTTTTTCCATATTTATACTTAAAGCCTTGCTGTAATTTGTTCACATTTAAACCAACTTCCCGCGCTAAATCCGGAATGCTACCCAAATCACTTAAATTTTGCCGTATGTAATGGGAAGCTTTCAGGATTTGCCCAAGCTCCGATTTTCTAAGCAACGATCTATCGTCTTCATTTTTATCATCATCCTCAAGCTGTTCAATTTGTTTTACAAGAATTTGATATGATTTACCCTCTAGCTCCATTCGTTCTAGGGCATGGTTTTCCGAGTACTTTCCAATTGTATTGAAAACGTCGGCAAGGTATAAAGTGTAATATCCTTCGCGATAGAACATTTTTTGGGCATGGATATCATAGAATAATTCCTTCAAAAGAGGACCCATAAATTCAATCTCACATTGCATATATTTTAAAAAAAATGCCCTGTTTATTTCTAAACTCGCCAACGAAGTGGCCTTTTTTGAGACAAATCGCAATACATGGCCATTATGTGCACTGCTTGCTACAATGGCACTTCTATGTTCTCGGATTTCATGCAGAATCGTATCGTTTATGAATTGATGCTCAATAACTCCGTTCAAACAAAACAAGAATTTAACAGGGTGTGTATCGTCAACATTGAACTTTATTTCAACATCCTCTAAAAAGGTACATTCATAATAAATAATGCCCAAGCCAGAGGAAAAATTAATTCCATATACAAACCCTGAACCTAAGATTGGGGGAATGTTAACTAGGTATCTATTGCATTCTTGTATGTAAGTGGTATTGAATTCTTCGGCCAGATCGCGTATGACTTCGCCCAAGGGCAATGATTTTACTGAATAGGACTTCATAGTCAATTTTCTAATGACATTACGGTTATTTTATTGATTACAATATAAACCAATTTCAGATTTGAAAGAGGACAAATTTTGAGGGCGTAAAGAGGTATCTATTTTGTTAAGGAATATATGTATTGTGTTAAATCGTCCATTATTCCTTCTATATCTTTACTTCGCTAATTTCACTGGTCTTCAAATGGGTCCGGATATACAAAGTTGATATGATAAAGAATCCTTACGACCTATCCAGAATATTTTATGTAGATGATGATGCCGATGACCGCGAGATTTTGGAGGAAGTTCTTCAGACATTGTACCCTGCGGTCTTGGTCAAGGGTTTTGCCGATGGGATGGAATTGTTAAATGGAATATGGTCTTCTCTTGAGGAATTGCCCAGTATCATTTTTATTGACCTGAATATGCCATCTTTCAATGGATTTGACTGTCTTGCAGAATTAAAAAAATCCCCGTCACTTCAAGCAATTCCGGTAATTATACTTACCACTTCCTCGTCTATTAACGACACGGAGCTTTCCTTGGAACTGGGAGCAAATAAGTTTATTACCAAGCCCAACTCATTTCAAAAGCTTTGTGATGTTATAGAAAGAACGGTGAAGGAAATTGCAGACCCGTTTTTCTAGCACTTTTGAAAATTCTCACTTCAACTAAAAAAAGACAAGGCATCCCAATGATTTGGTAATATGATAATTACGTATGCAGGGTATTATAGTTTTTGATTAGTTTATTACATAACCCAGTATCCAATAAAGGATAATAAATACAACTACCGTACCTATACAACCGCATTTTCCGCCCCCTATTTTCTTGGCGCCCCAACCGGCCAATATTGCCTTTAAGATGTTTTTCATAACTCTAAACTAATTTTAAGAAAAGATACCAATATTGATTAACAAATAATACCAAATAACATTAATCAATAAAAGCCCAAAGTTCTTAAATTCATTTTGAAAGTAAGGTATCATATTGCGTTAAGGTCAAAAATTTAATTTTTCACAGTGATCCACCCTTAGGTTGGGTTGTAGCTTTATGATAATTAGTTTTTAGTATAAACCTTTAAATGTAAATAAAATGAACAAAGATCAATTAGAAGGAAAATGGAAGCAGGTAAAAGGCACTTTTAAGCAGAAATACGGTCAGTTGACCGACAATGATATGACGTACGCCGAAGGAAAATTTGACGAAATGTTGGGAAGGCTGCAAGAAAGGACCGGTATGACCAAAGAGGAATTGAAAAGAGAGATCGATTCTATGTAGTAAGTGTTCCATAAAGCTCCGAAACCCAATTCGGAGCTTTGTTTATTTTCAAAAATGGTTTTCTATTCTTAATTCAATGCCTTACTTATGAACAAAATTCATCGTTTTTTTATTGCAGATGATGATCAAGACGACCGCATGTTGTTGAAAGAGGCTTTAAGGGAGCTAAATCCAGACATTCAGGTTGAGGATTTTGACAACGGCGTCACATTGATGGATGCATTGTTAAAACAGGATGAGTTGCCCAACGCACTATTTCTAGATTTGAACATGCCGCTAATGAACGGGGAGGAATGTTTGTCAGATATTCGAAATGAGCCCAATTTGTCAAAACTTCCAATCATTATATATTCTACCTATGCAGACGATATGAAGATTGATCTTATAAGGCAAAAAGGAGCTGATTTGTATCTTGTAAAACCCGTTTCGTATGAACGGCTCAAAATGGCCCTTCACAAATGTTTGGAATATGTTGAACATATGCCGGTGACAGAAAAAGGAAAGACTGAGTTTCTATTGAGATTTTGAAAAATTTTGTGTGGCAAACATATATAAAGAAGCATAGTCTATGCCCGGAAAGAGGTTCAAACGGGTTCAAGGGTGAGTTGACGGATTTCTCAAAGTTCATTTAACAGCCAGTAGACTCTTGAAGATATTAGGCAAATCCAAAACTGGGCAAAAACAAAAAAGTCTTCATTGGGCGAAACCCTGAAGACTCAATGCTTAGCAGTGATCGCGACAGGATTCGAACCTGTGACCGTCTGCTTAGAAGGCAGATGCTCTATCCAGCTGAGCTACGCGACCATTGAAAATCAACTTTTTTCAAATGTGCGGCGAAGTTACTAAAAATATTAGTTTCTTAAAGTTGAAAAGGGAGTAAATAGTTTAAGTTATTTGATTCCGAACAATTTTTAAGGATCAAAATCAGTGGTCTATTAATATTTCCAATATTTGAATGGCCGCTTCGGGGATTTTGGTTCCGGGTCCAAAAATAGCTACTATGCCGGCATCAAAGAGAAATTGATAGTCCTGTTTTGGGATAACGCCCCCAACAATGACCATGATATCTTCACGTCTATACTTTTTAAGCTCCTCAATAACTTGGGGGACCAATGTCTTATGCCCGGCCGCCAAGGAGGATATTCCTAAGATATGTACATCGTTTTCAACCGCTTGTTTGGCGGCCTCAGAGGGTGTTTGGAAAAGTGGACCAATATCGACGTCAAAACCTAGATCTGCATAAGCCGTTGCCACTACTTTGGCCCCGCGGTCGTGTCCGTCCTGGCCCATTTTGGCAATCATAATGCGAGGTCGGCGGCCATCTTTCTCCGCAAAAAGGTTGGCCAGTTCTCGGGCTTTTTTGAAACTTTCGTTGGTATTGATTTCTTTTGAATACACTCCTGTAATGGATTGAATTTTAGCGGTATGTCTACCAAATTCCACTTCCAGTGCCTTGCTTATCTCACCAAGGGTGGCTCTTGCTCTCGCCGCATCAATGGCTAAAGCTAGTAAATTTTCGCTACGTTCCGATGCCTTCGAAATATCGTTCATTTTTTTTCTTGCCGCAACTTCGAGCTTTTGGAGCGCAACTTTTACCAAATTTTGGTCACGTTTGTTTTTAACGTTTCCAAGCCGCTCAATTTGTTGTCTTCTTACCTCATTATTATCCACTTCACGAATATCAAGTTCGTCCTCTTCCGCTAATTGAAATTTATTCACGCCAACAATAATATCCTCCCCGCTATCTATTCGTGCCTGTTTTTTTGCGGCGGCTTCCTCGATTCTCATTTTAGGAATGCCCACCTCAATGGCTTTGGTCATTCCACCAAGTTCTTCAACTTCCTGAATAAGCTTCCAGGCCTTCTGGGCAATTTCTTGGGTAAGGCTTTCTACATAAAAACTGCCCGCCCAAGGATCTACCGTTTTTGTGATTTTCGTTTCTTTTTGCAAATAAATTTGGGTATTTCTTGCGATACGCGCGGAAAAGTCCGTAGGTAAGGCAATGGCTTCATCTAGGGCATTTGTGTGTAAACTTTGGGTGCCACCAAAAACCGCGGCAGCTGCCTCTACAACCGTACGGGCCACATTGTTAAAAGGATCTTGTTCTGTAAGACTCCAGCCACTAGTTTGACAGTGGGTGCGCAATGACAGCGATTTGATGTTTTTAGGATTGAACTGTTTCACCAGCTTTGCCCAGAGCATTCTTGCGGCGCGTAGTTTTGCGATTTCCATAAAATGGTTCATGCCAATGCCCCAAAAGAATGACAATCTAGGGGCGAAACTATCTATGGCCATCCCTGCTCCGATGCCCGTTCTAATATATTCCAATCCGTCCGCAAGCGTGTAGGCCAACTCGATATCGGCAGTGGCCCCGGCCTCATGCATGTGATAGCCCGATATACTGATACTATTGAATTTGGGCATATGTGTACTGGCATATTCAAAAATGTCGGAAACAATCTGCATCGAAGGTTTTGGCGGGTAGATGTAGGTATTCCGCACCATAAACTCTTTGAGAATATCATTTTGTATGGTTCCGGCCAGTTGTTCAGGCGTAACTCCCTGCTCTTCGGCGGCAACAATATAGAATGCCATAATGGGCAGTACGGCACCGTTCATGGTCATGGAAACAGAAATCTCTCCCAATGGAATATCCTTAAAAAGAATTTTCATGTCCTCGACCGAATCAATGGCAACGCCGGCCTTGCCGACATCTCCCGTTACCCGCTCATGATCACTGTCGTAACCTCGGTGCGTTGCCAAATCAAAAGCTACCGAGAGCCCTTTTTGGCCACCCGCTAGGTTTTTGCGGTAAAAGGCATTGCTTTCTTCAGCGGTGGAAAAACCGGCATATTGCCTTATGGTCCAAGGTTTTTGAACATACATGGTAGTATAGGGCCCCCGAAGATACGGAGGTATTCCCGCAGCGAAATTAAGGTGATCACACCCACTTAGGTCCTCTACCGAGTAATGGGATTTTAGTACAATTCCCTCGGCGGTCTCAAAATTTTTAAGGCCCGAAACAAGCTTTTTCGCTTCCGTTCCCGAAGTAGATATGGTGATATTCCGAACATCCTTTCTACTCATCCCCAAGACGTTTTTGCTCCAAAATTTCGCTTAGACGCTTCGCAAGAATAGGTTCTATCAAAGTTTTTCTTTGGTCGGTCTTCAAAAAGGGGTACATCTCCAAATCATCCTTCATGCGGTCATTTTTGTTCTCATAGGCGTTGGTGCCCACAAGAATTTCTGCCTTTTGGTCGAAAAGCACTTGCTCTTTCAATGCGCTTTCCCTTATTTTTCTTTGGATGGTATGTTCCTTCAACTGTTTTAGAAAACCTCCGTTTGCCTCAATATCCTTAAAAAGGAGCAATGCCTTCTCCGCCAGTTGCTTGGTCAAAGTTTCAATATAATAGCTTCCATCGGCCATGTTGACCACCTTATCAAAATGACTCTCATTTTTCAGGATCAGCAACTGGTTTCGGGCAATGCGCTCACCAAATTCGTTGTCCTTATGATAGATGGCATCGTACGGTAAATTACAGACGATATTCGCACCACCGAGAACGGCGGACATACATTCCGTTGTGGTCCTCAACATATTTATATTGTAATCGTATAAGGTCTTATTGCGTTTCGTTGGGTAGGCAAGAATGTGACAGTCCCCGGTAATCCCATATTCTTTGGAAACCGTTTTCCAAAGCAGCCGCAATGCACGAAGCTTGGCTATTTCAAAGAAGTAATTGGATCCAACGGCAACCTTGAAAGTAATATTTCTGAATAGTTGTCTGGAGAAATGGTTCAAGTATTCGTTTGCATGGGCGATGGCATAAGCCAGTTGTTGTACCATATTGGCACCGGCATTTTGATATAAAGAAATATCAGTGCTTAACGTATGGCCAATTCCTTGAGGTTCCATATTTTTTAAAATATGGCTAAGAATTTCATGATCTTTTTTTAGGCTGAAGTACCAATTTCCAGTAAGTGCCAGATTTCCGATAATATCGATGTTCAGATGGATATTATGTCCGTTGGATTTGTTTAAATTTAACAAATCAGTGACATATTTTTCAGAAAGAAATTGAAGTGTAAGATGAACAGGTGTTGATTGTAGGTCTAATTTTGATAAAAGAGGGGCTATTTTTATTTCTTCCGAAGGAATGACAAAAATTAGGCTCTCTGCACCACTTTTTAATGCATCCACTGCTTTTTTGTTGGCTTTTCTTGCATCGGCCACAAAAATCTCTTGACCAATTTTCCAGCTTTTGTCTGGTATAAAACTAGGATTCTTTACATCGACTACATCATCGGAATGGTAAAATGGTTTTACTTTTATGCCTTCGGGCGATTCCCATACCAAATTGTCATTATAGTCCGCACCTCTTAGGTCATATTGAATTTTTTGTTTCCATGCCTTTGCGGAAACTTTATCAAACTCGCTGAATAGATTTTGAACCATATACAAAGGTAGCGAACAATCTGTTCAAGAAAAATAGATTGAACGAGCTAAGCGAAATTTGGAAATCATTTTTGCTCATAGAAAGTGTTGAGGTGTTTCGCTTTAAAGACATTCTCTAGTATCAAAACCAATAATTCCCCATAGGGTTCTAACCAATTTTGAAAAATATTTTTAACAAAACAGGCTTAAAAAAATTCCGATTTAAAAAGGAGCTCGAGAACTATTGGTTCGTATAGGTAAACCCAAGTTTATCCAAACCGATTTGCACATCCGTATTTTGCATGAACAACTTCCAGAGGAGTCCCGATCTATAATTCTCGATCATAATGATTTCCGGACCTTGGTCGATGGCGAGATAGGCCTCTGCAACCCAAAAATTATATTGGGGACTAAAGGCATCATAAAAACCTGCCGGCCCCAGAAGCAGGGCCCTGTTCTTATAAAAATAACGCATGGCTTTCAACGATTCTTCCGTTGTGTAAGGAATTGAACTAATGGACGCGGTGGGGGAAATTACGCCGGTATCATTAGAAGGACTATGGGCATTATACCCCAAACCACCATCATTGTTTCTTGAGTAACTTGCGGTAAGGCCCCAACATTCCTGTCCATAATCCTTAAAGTTTTTGGGATTTTCAACGCAATATTGATAGTTTATTTTGGCATGGTTCTCGTTTACGATTCCATAATTGGTGTAGGCATCACTAAGTCCATTAGGATTCAATCCCAAGTAGGAATAGTGCGCCCAAAACAAGGGTTCCCCATATTGTTCGGACCCCGTATGCCTTACTAACAAGGGGAGGTTATATTTGGAATTGGAAGATTTTATGCCTCCGTTGGAAGCCCATCCATTTTCATAAACTTCTTTTTCAATACTATAATTGGGAGAAGAAGCTGCCAAAACATAGGCGATCAATACTTCATTATAACCTTTTAATTCTAAATTAATTTCAAAATCAAAGTTAGGGCTCCAATGCCAGTAAAGGCTATTTTTGTTATTGGTGTACCAGTCCCATTCTACGCCTCTCCACAATGCATCCGCTTTTTGGGCCAACGTTTTTTCGGTATCTGAGCCCTCTTTAAAATACTCCTTAACACAAATAAGGCCTTGAACCAGGAATGCCGTTTCTACCAAATCTCCGCCATTATCCATTGGGCTAAAGGGTATTACACTTCCGTTGGTTCCATTTATCCAATGCGACCAAGCACCGTGAAAACGATCGGCAGATTGTAAAAAGCCTATAATTTTATTTAATCTTTCCACTGCGGCTTCCCTGGTAATGAAATTACGTTCGATACCTACTAAAATGGCCATTAAGCCAAACCCTGTACCCCCAGAAGTTACCACATGCTCATCTTTAGAAGGTTCTTTTGGATGGTATCTTTCTTTTGATGCACCGGAATTTGATTCGGCAAAATCCCAAAAGTATTTGAACGTTTCTTGCTGCGTTAAATCCAACAATGCTTCGTCCGAGATTTGTGGTTCCTCTTCAATTGGAGAATCATCTGTTGGGCCGGGTAATTCAGAGACACCAATCAGTCCTTTCCCATCATCCCCGGATGCACATGAGAAAAGGAAAATTCCAACTAAGAAAAATCCAAATAATCTATTCATCATTCAATAGGTAAGGAGAAGTAAAACCCAGTTTCTTAAGACCGTTTTGAACATCTTTATTCTTCATGAACAAGTTCCATAGCAAGCCAGATCTATAATTTTCGATCATAACCGGAATCGGGCCTTGGTCAATGGCCAAATATCTTGGAAGAAACCAATTCTCTTGCAAGCTAAACGCATCATAAGGGCCATATTTTCCAATCAATGAATCTTGCTCTTTGTACATGTACCGAAGAAAATCCATGCTTTCCTTTGGGGTATAGGGCATTGACGACAATGCCGCGGTCGGAGAAATTACACTAACATCTTCATTGGGCCTGTGGCCTGCATATCCATTGATCGAATAGCTTGAGGTAAGGCCCCAAAGATCTTTACCGTAGCCTTCATATTTTTTGGGATTTTCGAGCGCATACTCATATTGGATCATGGAGTGGTTTTTATTGAGATCCCAATAATTGGCATATTGATCCTTGAGCCCCTTAGGGTTGAGTCCCAAATAGGAGTAATGTGCCCAAAATAAAGGCCCTACAGGAGAATCGTCATGTTCGTAATGGTCCAGTACGGTCCTTAAACCGTAAAAAAGGGTATCTTTTTTAATGGCACCGTTTCTTGCCCAACCTTTTTCATAAACTTCTTTTGAAATTGAATGTGTTGGCGACGAAGCCGCCAAGACATACATAATAAGGCACTCATTGTAACCGCCGACCGGAAAATTCATTTCCCATTTATATTCGGGGGACCAATGCCAATATAGTACGTTTTCACCGCCACGAGTATACCAATCCCATTCTACTTCCTCCCATAGTTTTTGGATCCTGTTTGCCAATTCCAAATCTTTTTCCCTGCCCTCGGCATCCAAATATTGTTTGACTGTTAGCAAACCTTGTATCATAAAAGCGGTTTCCACTAGGTCGCCTCCGTTATCTTTCTTGCTAAAAGGAGCAGTGCTACCATCAGGGTTAAGCCAATGTGGCCATGCCCCATGGAAACGGTCTGCTTTTTCCAAAAAATTTAAGATTGTCTCGTATCTATTTATCCCTTCTTCCTTAGAAATAAACCCTCTTTCAATACCGACCAAAATTGCCATCACCCCAAAACCAGAGCCTCCAATGGTAATTACATCCTTGTCATGGCTTGGATAAATATTATCCAAATGTATACGTTCCCTTGCAAGCCCAGAAGTGGGCTCGGCACCTTTCCAAAAATATTCGAAGGTTTGTCTCTGCACTTTATCGAGCAATAGGCTGTCATTCGATTGATTTTGCTCCAGATTGTTAGCTCGCAACACTTTCTTATTGGAGGAATTAAGACCATCACACCCCAAAAAAAGGGGTGCAACAGTCATGGAAATAAAAACTAACTCAACCGAAATAAAACCAAAAAACCTAACTTTTTTTACTATGGAATGTTTCAATATCAAACGATTAATTGTTGTTCATAACTTCTTGAATCTCCTCTTGGGTTAAAACTTTATCAAAAAGAAACAAATCATCAATGTAGCTTAAATCCGATATGTGGCCCCACCCAATAAAGTTTGGTGCTCCAGATCCAATTGACAGATTTTCACAGTCGGCCCAGCTTATTATTTTGTCTGTCATGTCACCGGAATTTGCAACAGGTTCTCCATTGAAATAAATCTGTGTGGCCGTATCCGAAACTGTAAAGGCAATATGCACCCATTCGCCAGCAGTTGCATCTATCACATCGCCATCGTTCCAAACATCTCCGCCATCTGTGCCTATATGTAACTTTATGCGCTGTTCAGCTGCACTTCCTTCCCTGAACAACCGAAAACCTGAGGTCAGGACATTATCTACACCGTTCATAGGAGGGGCCACCGTTAAAATACCTGATCTGTCGGGATTTGAATTCACTTTGTACCAAAATGCCCCACTGAATTGATTGTTGAAAAGTCCATCAATCGGCATTGTCAAATAGGAGTCCATGGCACCTGCATACGCATTTGTGCCGACTGTACTTTCTCCAGCAAAACCAGAAGTTCCCACCACTGTTGGTTCGGTATTGCCATTCACCTCAGTATTTGCCCCATCAAAGGGCATGTAAAGTGTAGAACCAAAGTTTTTTAGGGTAAATGTACCTCCTGCAATGCTTGCTACCTCTTCCCCGGATAACGCTTTGTTAAAGAATCGAAGCTCATCAATAATACTATTATCAGATAAATGATCCCAATAACTAAAAGTCGGGCCACCAGAGCCAATGGTGAACGCATTACAATCTGTCCAATCGATAGGGTTGGACAAGGCCGCAACGTTCACTTCAACTCCGTCAAAATATAGCTTTGTCTGGGTTTCTGAAATGGTCATTGCTACATGTACCCATTCTTCGGCGGTTACATCAATAACCCCGCCGTCATTCCAGCTTTCGGCAGCACCCGTACCCACGTTCAGCTTAATTCTCTGTTCATCGGCATTGCCTTCCCTGAACAATCTAAAACCTTGATTTCGGTTTTCAGGTATGTCATTACCACTGACTAAAATACCCGCTCTATCTGGCGCTCCATTTACCTTGTACCAGAATGATGCACTAAATTGAGTGCCAGTATATCCTGCTGTTGGATGTGAAAGATATGAATCGTTGGCACCCAAATACGCACCTTCGCCATTGTGGGCTTCTGGGGTAATTGTTGGTGAGCCTACTTGGGCTGCAATGGTACTGCCCGCTAAATTTATGTATCCATTGTCAAAGGGCATATAGAAAGTCTCGCCATCATACTGAGGAATATACGGATTGGACGAGCTCATCATTAGCTGTACTTCACCCTGCGTCAAGGCCTTATTGAATAGCCGGAGTTCATCCATTCCACTAAAATCTGATTTATGGTCCCAATAGCTGAAGGTTTCACCCCCTGATCCAATGGTTATTGAGTTGGCTCCGCTCCAATCTATTGGTGAGGTGAAATCTGCCATATTAACCGCATTTCCGTTAAAGTAGATGATGCTCTGAGTCTGAGAAATAGTGAAAGCTACATGAATCCATTCTCCTGCTGCCACATCTATTACGCCGCCATCGTTCCAACTTTCACCGGCACCTGTACCCACATTCAATTTTATTCTTTGTTCATTTGCATTTCCCTCCCGAAACAATCTAAAACCTTGATTTCGATTTTCAGGAACGTCATTACCGACCACTAAAATACCCGCCCGGTCCGGATTGGCATCAACCTTATACCAAAAAGCTGCACTGAACTGGTCGGTTAACAAGCCCTCCGCCGGGAAGGTCAAATATGAATCAGAAGCACCCATATAAGCACTGATTCCCTCATGACCAGGACTTGCAAATCCGGGAGTGCCAATTGCGGAAGCGACCTTGAAACCTATTTGATCCCTATAATCACCATCAAAAGGCATATAGAAGGTTTCCCCGTCGAATTTGGCTTCATACGGAGGTGCCTTCGAAAAATTGACTTCAACAGTACTCGTTTTTCCTTCAATATCGGTAGCCGCCACCGTAAGTTTGTGATTCCCATTGGTCAAATTTGCATAGGAAAATTTTTCCAAGGCCCTACGATAGTCTGGAAAAGCATTGAATTCGGCAATTTCTAAATTGTTTAGAAGTACCGATATATTTGCAATTTCTATGTCATCGGTCACTTCAACATTTATATCCAATGAAGTTATCTCCTCAAAAACTTTGATAGCTTGGCCTTCCGTTGGCTTAATGATGGTAATTTGAGGTGCCGTGGCATCAGTTCCTGGGGCTATTTCTGTTATTGGGTCTATGCCTTTATCGCAGGCCGATAAAAGAAAAAGGGCCAACCAACTGGTTATTATGAATTTTATTGATTTCATCTTTCTTGGTTTTAGTTATTGGTTTAGTGTCCCTAAGATTGGGAACTGGTCTACTTGAGTCTGCGGATAAGGAAGAAATTTTTTATCTTCTGAAAATGTTCTTCCATCATAGTTCAATTCGTTGAATCTGCCCAATCTGATAAGGTCGAAGTAACGCTTGCCCCATTCCATACTTAATTCAGCATATTTTTCATCAAGTACCTGATCTAAAGTTACACCGCTTAGCGCACTTAGTCCTGCTCTAGTACGCACTAAATTAACGGCCTGGTCTGCGGATATTGAGGAGCCCATAGCACCATGTGTTAGGGCCTCTGCATAGGTCAACAATATTTCGGCATATCTAATAACATTGAAATTTTTATTGCTGCCGTATTCCGTTCTTCCAGGTATCAATTGATTGGATGGTAAGTAATGCTTGCCGCTTGCAAATAAAGCTCGGGCGTAATCTTCAATTACATCACCATCTCGGGTTGTTTTGGAAACAAAGCTGGGTAAGGTGGCATAATTGGGATCTGTTTGCAATTCCGCTATTCCGCGATCTGTAAAAAGCACACTTGTTTCCAATCTAACGCTTTCGCCGCGATCCAACATAAATTTGATGTATTTCATGCTAGGCTCAAAAAAGCCCCAACCGCTTCCTGCTCCAGCTACTTCCGGAGTCCAGTTTTGTGAACCATAGGGAGCGTATAAGTGACCTGAACGGTCTCCCTCACCTTGGCCATAATCAGAATACTGCAAATCTAGTATAACCTCGTCACTCAGCTTTCCCGGGGTTTTGAACAATTCATAGTAATCGGGAAAGAGACTGAATTTACCAGAGCTGATTATTTGTCCCGCGGCATCAGCCACGGCTTGGTAATTTTCAAGCTCCTGATTTGCCAGGGCCTTGACGGCCAAAGCTGTAAATCTGGTAACTCCTCCGGGAATATCTGTTCTTTCATTGGGCCGTACATTGGGCAATGAGGATATAGCTTCGTCCATCTGATCCGAAATATGCTGCATGACCTCATTTTGGGTAGGCAGTGTTTCAACTTCCTTAAGCTCATCCGTATTGGAAGATGTTGGAATGAAAACATCTCCCCATACCTGAGAAATTTGAAATAGCATCATGGCTCTCAAAACTTTTATCTCCGCAATGTATTGGTTGCCCAATGCGATTTCCGTAGCATCACCAAACTCTTGGAATCTCGCTATTTGTTCCATGGCGGTATGGGCCGAAATCACATCAACATATACATTTTCCCAAAGGGAATTATACATCCAATAGTCCTTATTGTAATTGAAAATATCGGTTTCGGCATAATCGGGCTGATCGCCCAATCCTCCTGCATTTACATCGTCGCCTCGCACGGCGATAAGCAGTGGTTGTTCCCAACCTCTGGATTGAAAAGCCTCATAGGCTCCGATTAGCGAAAGCTTCATTCCGGAGGCATCGGTAAAGTCGGTTCCCCCAGCAAAATTGTTGTTCAGTTGGGGCTCATCCAATTGTTTTGAACACCCAAAGATGGTCATGAACAAAATTGAGATCAGTATGAAAGGAGCTATAATTTTCTTAAACAGTTTCATAATCATTTTTTTATATTTTAATATTTACACCAAGGGTATATACTGAAGGAATTGGATAGGTCTCATTGTCAACCCCATTTGAAACTTCTGGGTTAAAACCATTGTAATTGAACAAAGTCAAGGGCTTCTCAGCGGTCAGATAAATACGGGTTTGGGGCACACCTCTTAGGTCTCCCTTCTTGTTGATCGTATAGCCGAGGGTTATATTCTGAATCCTGAAAAAATCACCGTCCTCAACAAAAAAGTTACTTAATCTTTGATTCCAGCCTTTTCTAATACCTGCTGATGAAGGGTAACTATTGGTAGTACCATCCCCGTGCCAACGGTTGATAGCAAAATCGCGGTCCCAGTTCGTATCGTTGGTGAAAATCACTTCCCCGCGTTTGCGATTCAGAATTTTATTGCCTCCTTGGCCCGTGCCTGAAGCTGATAAATCAAAGTTTTTATAGTTAACCCCTAGATTTAACCCAAAAGAGTAAGATGGCAGGAAAGAACCTAAAACCACCCTGTCGTCATCTGTGATATCGCCATCACCATTGATATCCTTATACTTAAAATCACCAGGTACCAAACTATTGGCGACTGCTACGGGATCCGCTTGGATTTCCGCATCGTTCTGATAAACACCTTCGATCTCGCGACCAAAGAATGCAAATATAGATTCCCCAACAATGGAACGTTGCCTAAATTCTGCGGTACCTGCATCTAAATAAGGTTGTCCGCCCAAATCCAAAACCTCGTTCTTTAAAGAGGTAAAGTTTGCGCCAATAGCATAGCCAAAGTCTTCTGATACTTGTTTGTCCCAGTTTAGGGCGATTTCAAGACCTGAATTTCGAATCTTACCAATGTTCTGTCTTGTAGATCCTGGAATCAGTGCTCGGTTCACGGGAATTACGGCATCTTTCGTATCCCTTATGTAATAATCGGCTTCTAGAGACAGGTTGTCAAGAAACCGTGCACTGATACCCCCATTTATTTCTTCGGTAACCTCCCATTTCAAGGCGGTAAAATCGCTACTGGTATTTACCCCACTGAACATGGTATCGCCCAAAGCGGTAGTAACTACTGTCGAAGTAATTGACCCTGAGCTGGCGGCAACTTTATCATTACCTAGTTCGCCCCAACTAGCACGTAATTTTAGAAAGTCAAAAATTTTATTTTCCTGCATGAAAGATTCCCCTGTAACGACCCATCCTGCGCCAATGGTGGGAAAATAGCCCCATTTTTCCTGGTACTTATTGGTGCCATCTGCCCTGAAAGTGCCATAAAGCAAATACCGATTGTCATAATTGTAAGAGACCCGCCCAAAATAGGAGAAGCCATAATCTCGTGCCCCATTGTCCTTGACTCCGTCCTCAACGATTGTCTGTGCCTGGTCTATATAATAAGCTTCCTCACCGGAGAGCGGAAAATTAAGGGCCTTGGCTTCCAATATGTCAAAAGCCTCATCCCTAAAAGAGGTTCCCCCAAGCAAGGTGAGATTGTGTTTTCCAAAAGTATTGGTATAGGTCAATGTATTGTCCCATATCTGGTTTGACCATGTTGAACTTTTCTTTATCAATTCTGCATCTTCCCTTTGAAAATTGTTGCCAATGAAGTAGGGGAGCCGTACCTCTCTTCTATCTTCAGTTTGAAAGTTATGGTTATAGGCAGTTTTAAAGGATAGTTTATTGGGGATCAAATCTATTTTGGTGTAAAAATTGGCCAAAACATTCCGAATTTTTGATCGTAGATTACTGTTGTCCATTGTAGGAAATGGATTTTGACCTCCTCTATATCCCAAATCCTGCGCATTCGCATAGTTTGTGGGAAAAACGTCTGCATTATCCGCGAGCCGGGAATCATAGACGGGCATTATAGGTACGGCATAATAAGCCAGCCGCCAAGCGGAGTTCTCCGCGTCATACCGTGTGGCATTGCTAATTACCGTATTACCACCAATTGTTAGCCAATCGGTTGCCTTAAAATCGATTCTGCTTCTTAGATTAAACCGTTCATATTCATTTTTCATTTTAAGAATTCCTTGTTGGCCAAAATAGTTGGCGCCAATGGCATAGGTGGCATTTTCGCTACCACCGGTTACACCAAGACTGTGGTTACGGATAAGGGCAGGACGCAAAATCTCGTCATACCAATCTGTATTCACATTTGGCACGTTCGGGTTTACTCGACTGCGGCCATAACGTTGCATGGCGTTCAGTATGAACTGTGCATCAGGATCGGAACCAGATTCCAGCGCCAGTGTGGTAAATTGTTCGGCATTGGCCAATTTTAAGATATTCTGGGCTACCTGATATCCCGTGTAACCGTCATAAGTAATTTCCGTTTTTTGGTTATGGGCACCCGATTTGGTCTCTATCAGTACAACACCGTTGGCTGCTCGTACGCCATAAATTGCTGCTGCGGAAGCATCTTTCAAAATGGAAATCGATGCAATGTCCGCAGTATTCAAAAAGTCAATATTGTCAAAGAACATTCCATCTACAACATACAAGGGGGATGAGGTGTCGGTATCATTTTGATCTGTTCCATAAGATCCAATACCCCGTACGCGAATCGTGGGGGACTGACCTGGACCGCCGCTGTTTATTACCTGTAACCCTGCGACCTTGCCCTGCAATGCCTGCATTGCCTGTCCGGTAGGAGTTGCTTCCAGTTCCTCAGATTTAATAGTGGTTATTGAAGAGGTAAGATCCTTTGATTTCATTTCGCCATATCCTATCACAACCACTTCATCCAATGCTTGGGCATCTTCCTGTAGTGTAATATTTATGGTGGATTTTCCCGCTACGGGAATTTCCTGTGGGGAAAAACCAATATAACTGACAAGTAAGGTTCCGTCGCTTGGGATATCGGCTAAGGAATATACACCATCAAAATCAGTTTGCGAGCCAGTGGTAGTACCCTTGATGACCACGGAAGCACCGGGGAGCGGTTGACCAGTTTGATCATAAACTGTCCCCGTCACCGCGATTTTGTCCTGGGCAAACAATACAATTTGCGATGAAAAAAACGATATCAATAATAAGGAGTTCCATATTTTCATAATGTTTCAAAAATTGAGTTAATTCTTTGCTAAAGTATCAAACAGGTTGGGAGAAGCCCGGTAGTAAGGCTACATAAAAACTACATCATTTAAATTAGGCCTTAGAACGGCTATATAATGGCACTTTGCTGTACTATGCGATTTAATGGTACCTTAAAATTTAACAAAATGATGTAGTAATGATGTAATGCAGAAAAGGGAGCTTTAACTTTAACTGAAGGTGATCAAGAAATTGGAGATGTTTTGGGAAGAGCTAATTTCCAATCTTTTTCGCAATCTGTAGCGATGTATTTCGACCCCTCTGGTAGTGATTCCCATCAAGGGTGCAATTTCCTTGGAGCTAAGGTTCATTTTTAAATAGGCACAAAGTTTGAGATCCTTTGGTGTCAACGTGGGGTATTTTTTTAATAGGTTTTCAAAAAAGTCGGAATGTAGCTCCTTAAAGTTGACTTCGAACCGCTTCCAATCATCATCGTTATGTATGGAATTGTTCAACTTTGTCATGAAAGTCCTATACCGGCTCTGCTGATTCGAGAACTTTTCCTTGTTTACTATGAGCATGTTTTTTAATTCCAATATAAGCTCATTTTTTTTGACCATATTCATCGTTGTTCCTGTCAGCTCTTTTTGTTTCGATTTGATTTCCTTGGCCAATTTTTCGTTTTCCATCTGTGCCAATTTTTCTTCTTGCTCCCTTTGCAACCTTTCTTTTAGTTTGTTGTGTTTTCTTTCCAACTTTATCCTGTTGTACCTTCTTACCAATAAGAACAAGATTACTAACGCTATTAGGTAAAAAGCAATGCTAAGCTTGGATAGGTACCATGGGGGTGCAATGGCAAAATGGATTACCAAGGGCAGCGATTTTTTATTGTCCATACTTACCGTTGACACCTCAAGACTGTATGCGCCGTGAGGTAAATTTTGGAAATTTATGCTCCCGGTATCCAAGTAGGAGGTTTCTTCTTTCGTTCCTTTTAATTCATAGTAGTATCTGGGATGGATAATACTTGGGGATGAAACGTCAATTAAAATGTTCTGCGCATCCTTAAATTTAATTTCCTGCACGGTATTTGCGTCCGTTATGGAAAACTGATGGATTTCATCCCTAAAATGCCTCAACTTTGGGACGGGTGAGTTAAAATACCGTAAGTTTCGTTTTAGTTGTGCCAGATTAATTTTGCCATAGCCATCACTCAAGGTGAAGAGATATATTGAATCATTAAGGGAAATGATATTTTGAGCATCAGGAACTACCCTTCTTTTCAATGCGGTTTCCGTAATAACAAGACTATCATTTTTTAAATTGGTGATTACGATTTCCTTGGTATTTTCCGTATCCATAAACCAGAAATGGGCATCGTCATAATAGATGAGATCCTTGTTTCTGTACCCGTCAAATTCTTTGAACCTGATGATTTTATCTAAAATAGGATCATACTTGAACCACTTTCCCTCACTGTTAAAAACGATTTGGTTTTTTATATTGAACAGGTTCACGTTGTAATTGTTCGTCAATTCACCTCCCTGGTATTCTTGTTTGGCTATTACCTTGTCGTATTCCGCATCCAGTTTCAATCTGTAAAATCCTTTGTAGGGATGTGCGACCCAAATCGTGTTTGGATCCTCAAAGCAAAGTTGTTTGACAGGAAAATCCAATCCTGAAACCATTGAAACTTCCCATTCGCCGTCGTCAGCTAACCGATATTTGGATAGCCCAATATAAGTACCCTGTAAGAAGGTATGTCTGCGTTCAGGAATATTGACCAATACATAACCACCGGAAGTGCCTGAAACCTGTTCTATTTTATCCTCAAATATCTTATAGGTGCCCGTGTTATGTCCGCAGAATAGCTCGTCGTCCACAATGTCCAAATCCCAGACATGCCCTTGGCTGCCCTGTATAAAATGGAGGCCGGAATCGTTAACGGAGTAAACACCCGTATTGCTTCCCAAGAAAACATTGTTTTGAAAAACAGCTATGTCGTATACGGTGCCGACCACTCCCGAATAATCTGTATAATAGCTTATGGGGCTATCTAACTGAATTCTATCCAAGCCATTGTCCAGACCAACCCATAATTGATTTTCAAACTCCTCCATAGATAGGACCGTATTGTTCTGCAAGCCTGTTTCTCGATTATAATTCTTATAGGTCTTATTTGCAGGATCATAGAGATAGACTCCATTCTTTATGGTTCCAAATGCAATTTTGCCTGAAGACAATTGTAGGATCTTATTTAATTGTTCATGCTTTAGTTCCTCGTTAAGATTACCGGAAAGGGGTACTATTTTACCATCACGGTAAATATATAGGCCACTAAGTTTTGTACCGATAAAGAGGCCATATTTTGTGGGTACTATTTCTGTGATGGTCTTTCCCATTACTATTTCTTGTTCCGGAAGGGGGATTGCTTTATCGTCCTTTATCCAAAATAGGCCATCTACATTACTTGAGAGTATAAGCTTGTCCTGATATACCGCCAAACCGGTTATCGTAAAATGGGGATTCAAAACCTTGACGGTATTATTTTCATATATATAGGCCCGCGAGAATGAATGGAAAATAATCTGATCTTTAAATGTCAAAATCTGCCAAAATTCCTCATTGGTAAAAGAATGATCAACAATAAGGTGCGTAAGGGAGGTATAAAAAAGGAATCCTTTATCATTTTTTTTCCAATATCCAAACTCTTCATAGGAGCCCGTATATATTTTATCCTTAATACAGGCAACGGAACGTATGATGGTATTGTTGGGCAACTTGTTAAGGCTCCATTGTTCCCCGTTATAATATAACAAACCTTTACTGTTGGCAACGAACAATTCCCCTTCGTCGTTGACACTAACGCCCCAATTCTGACTAGCGGCATTGTACTCTACGATCGGGTAATTGTATATGGGCGGCAATAAGTTTTGGCCCATAAGCAATAAAGGCATAAAGACTAAAAAAAGCAGGTATTTTAGTGTGATATTCATGTATATTCTTGTGGCCAAACCTTTAATAAAAAATATAATGGTAATAGGCAAGATTCCAAAGTTAGTTTTTTTGGGCTGAATTCCAGTTTATGAAATCCGATACAAATTGAACATGAGTTTTGTTGGAAAATGACTTTCAATTAATATAAATACCAAAAAACCCTTGAAAATCAGCCGATTAACAAGGGTTTAAGTACTCGAGGCGGGACTTGAACCCGCACGGACTAATGTCCATTGGATTTTAAGTCCAACGTGTCTACCAATTCCACCACTCGAGCCTGCCAGCCAAGGGCATGACAATTTGCAATGGAACAAAAAACGCCGACATGCGGCGTTCGTAGTGAGCGAAAAACGGGATTCGAACCCGCGACCTCAACCTTGGCAAGGTTGCGCTCTACCAACTGAGCTATTTTCGCATATTTTTAAAGAACATGCCATCTAGATTTGATAGCGGATGCAAATTTAATACAATTCTATAAAAAGCAATGAAATTAATTTGATTTTTTAAAGATGTAATGCAGCCCTTTTTACGAAGTGGCTTTTTTGCTTTTTGTAAGCATCCGTTTGATCTCATTTAACTTCATTAAAGCTTCCACAGGAGTTAAAGTATTGATATCCAAATGGGTTATTTCCTCTTTGATCTGTTCCAAAAGAGGGTCATCCAAATTAAAAAAGCTTAGCTGCATCTCATTTTGAACGGATTGCAATTTGCCGGTAAGTTCCTCGCCTGAATGTGATTTTTCCAGTTTCTTCAAAATCTTATGGGCCTTTTGGATTACCTGTTGCGGCATTCCGGCCATTTTTGCCACATGAATTCCAAAACTGTGCTCGCTTCCCCCTGGCTCCAATTTTCGAAGGAACAACACGGTATCCTTTAATTCCTTTACCGAAACATTGTAATTTTTTATGCGCTCAAAAGTGGTTGTCATTTCATTGAGCTCATGATAATGGGTGGCGAACAAGGTCTTCGCCCGTGCAGGATGCTCATGTAAATATTCCGAAATGGCCCAAGCAATTGAAATACCATCATACGTACTTGTACCACGGCCTATTTCATCCAAAAGCACAAGACTTCGTTCGGATAGATTATTGAGGATGGAGGCTGTTTCGTTCATTTCGACCATGAAGGTAGATTCACCCATTGAAATGTTATCACTGGCACCCACACGAGTGAATATCTTATCCACATAACCGATATGGGCAGATTCTGCAGGGACAAAACTGCCTATTTGCGCCAGCAATACAATAAGGGCCGTTTGTCTTAATATGGCCGATTTACCGCTCATATTGGGACCGGTGATCATTATTATCTGCTGTTCCGATCGGTTAAGGCGCACATCATTTGCAATATAGGCACTGCCCAAGGTTAATTGCCTTTCGATAACAGGATGTCTGCCGTTTTTTATCTCCAGATCGGTGGAATCGTTCAAAACGGGTTCTACATAATTATTTTCAATGGCCAATTGGGTAAATCCACAGAGGCAATCAAGTTGTGCAATTTGTTGGGCATTGTTTTGAACGGGCGCGATAAATTCCTGCATCCAAACGATCAATTGTGAAAACAACTGTTGCTCAAGACTTGAAATACGCTCCTCGGCACCTAAAATTTTATGCTCATATTCCTTTAACTCATCTGTAATGTAACGCTCGGCATTGACCAATGTCTGTTTACGCACCCAGTTTTCGGGAACTTTATCTTTATGGGTATTGCGAACCTCAATGTAATAACCAAAAACGTTGTTTGAATCAATTTTTAAAGAAGTTATTCCGGTCAGCTTGGTTTCTCGTTCCAGCATTTTATCCAGATAATCCTTACCTGAAAATGCCAGATTCCGAAGTTCGTCCAATTCAGTGGAGTAACCGTCGGCAATGGTTTTGCCTTTTAAAATGTTGACGGGTGCGTCCTCATGGATCATTTCCTTGATCTTGCTTCTTAAGCCTTCGCAAGAGTGTAATTTATCGGAAATGAGTTGTAGTGCGTAATTGTCACACTGTGCAATGAGATGTTTTATGGGAATAATGGCTTCCAACGAATTTTTGAGCTGTACCACTTCTTTCGGACTAATTCTTCCAGTGGCCACTTTAGAGATCAAACGTTCAAGGTCACCTATTTGATTGACCCATTGCTGCAATTTTGTCAAGACGGGATCATTGGACTTCAAATGCGAAATGACTTGATGCCGTATTCTTATTTTTTCAATGTTCTTGAGAGGAAGGGCCAACCAACGCTTGAGCATTCTACCGCCCATGGGTGATAGGGTCTTGTCTATAACATCTAGAAGGGTTACTGCATTGCTATTCGTTGAATGGCAGAGTTCAAGGTTTTTGATGGTAAACCGGTCCATCCAAACATATTCTTCCTCCGCTATTCGTTTCAAAGAACTTATGTGCTGTAATTGGCGGTGCTGTGTCTCTGAAAGATAATGGAGCACTGCGCCTGAAGCTATAATGCCTTCATGAAAGGATTCGATTCCAAATCCCTTAAGGGTCGAGGTCTTAAAATGGCCGGTCAACGTTTCATTGGCATAATCTTCTTGGAACACCCAATCTTCCATGTAAAAGAGGTGGAACTGTTGGCCGAATGTTTCAGAAAATTCTTTCTTGTGCGCTTTTGAAACCAATATTTCACTGGGCGAAAAATTCTGGAGCAATTTATCTATCTGCTCTTCACTCCCTTCCGATGTCAAAAATTCACCCGTGGAAATATCCAGAAAAGAGACGCCAATCAATTTTCTTCCGAAGTGGACCGCACATAAAAAATTATTGGTTTTGGCGTTTAGGATGTCGTCATTTAAGGCCACTCCAGGGGTAACTAATTCTGTTACGCCTCGTTTAACAATGGTTTTGGTAAGTTTTGGCTCTTCCAATTGGTCACAGATGGCAACACGTTGACCGGCCTTTACCAATTTTGGCAAATAGGTATTTAATGAATGATGCGGAAAGCCGGCAAGTTCGGTGCGGTCCCCACCATTGTTCCGATGTGTAAGGATGATGCCCAAAATTTTCGATGCTTTTACGGCATCCTCCCCGAACGTTTCATAAAAATCACCCACCCTGAACAAAAGCAAAGCGTCAGGATACTTTGTCTTGATCACATTGTACTGACCCATTAATGGGGTCACTTTTTTATTTTTGTCTTTTTCGGCCAAAGCTAAATGAGTATTTTTATATCTATTCCTCAATAAACGAAAGTACTATTTTTGTTATGGATTCTTACTCTTTGTTGATATTTTGGGGATAAGTTCTCCGTTACCTAAAAGTTTAAAAAGTTATCTATGTATTCCAATGCCAAAAATCTAAAAGGGAAATGCGCAAACTCAAGAATGAGGAACTGAACCGACTGGATGTTCCGGAATTTAAGAAAGCGGTCAAAACGCCGCTTATTATTGTGCTTGATAACATCAGGAGCTTGAACAATATTGGTTCTGTTTTCCGTACGGCGGATGCTTTTCTGATAGAAAAAATTTATCTCTGCGGCATTACGGCAACCCCACCCCATAAGGACATCAATAAAACAGCCCTAGGAGCGACGGACAGTGTGGAATGGGAATACAGGGAAAATACGACCATGTTAATACAAGAGCTAAAACAAAATGGCTATTATACTTGGGCTATTGAACAAGCGGAAAATGCCACCATGTTGAATGATTTTCATCTCGATACCAATTACAATCATGTTGTGGTTTTCGGGAACGAAGTCAAAGGGGTAGATCAAGAAACTGTCAATATTTGCGACGGAGTTATTGAAATTCCACAATCAGGGACGAAACATTCCTTGAATATTTCGGTAAGTGTGGGCGTCGTGGTATGGGACTTCTGGTCCAAACTAAATCGTTAAAAGCGTAAGGTTTTCAAAGTGGTTTCCAAGAATCAATGTGGGAGTAACTAAGAAAAAACCCTGACAAAATTGTCAGGGTGGCTATATAGTTTGAGTTAGTTAGTTGCATTTTTGCCAGCGCAAGAACGGAAATACATTTGGAATGTGCAAGAAATTTGCCAAAATTATGTTAATTGGGCTCGGTCAGGGCATGATCTTGGATTTGCCTTAAAACCGTCTCATAGTCCTCAAAACACTCTAGAAAGTCCATTTCACTGGTATCTATAACAAGGCTGTTCAATTCTGGATACCCCTTCATATAATCAAAATAGCCCCTATTGATTTTTCCCAGATAATCGGCTTTTATTTCCTGTTCATATTCCCTGCCGCGTTTTTTTATGTTTTCCAACAGGCGCTCTGTCTTCTGATATAGGAACACATAAATTTTGGGCTTTTTCACTTCTTTGTACATTACCTTAAAGATTTTGCGATAAAGGTCAAACTCCTGATCTTGCAATGTAACCTTGGCAAATATCAAAGATTTGAATATGTCATAATCACTGACCATGAAATTCTTAAAAAGGTCATACTGATTGGTATCATCACTGAACTGTTGGTAGCGATCGGCCAAAAATGACATCTCCAAGGGGAACGCATATCTTGACGGATCTTTATAGAAATTGGGTAAGAACGGATTGTCTGCGAAGCGTTCCAAAACCAATTTTGCATTGAAATCCTCGGCCATTTTTTTTGATAGGGAAGTCTTCCCTGCGCCAATATTCCCCTCGATCGCAATAAATTGCCTATGGGAAAAAAGAGATTCCCTACTGGCATAAAGAACGTATTCAGATTTCGTTAGCACGCTTTGATCCTTGCACTCCTGCAAAAGATTCCTTGTGTCTTTTTTAAGGATTGGATGATAAAACTGTGGGGCAATGTCCGCTAGGGGCCTTAGTACAAAACGGCGCTCGGCCATTTTTGGATGTGGAATAATTAGGTTCTCAGTCTGTATCAATTCAGCACCATAGTAAATGATGTCAATGTCGATGGTTCTTGATTGATATCCACTTATTTCCGAGCTCCTTTCCCTTCCCAGTTTCCTCTCTATGGAAAGAATTTTGTGGAGTAGATTTTCCGGTTTTTCTATGGTCGCAAGTGCTACACATACATTTAGAAAGTTGTCGGCATCAAAGCCCCAGGAAGGGGATTCATAAACCTTTGAAATGGCTATGATGGCACCAACTTCCCTACCGAGCAAAATAATCGCCTGCTGCAAATTTTGCAGCTTCCGACCCATATTGCTCCCAATTGAAAGGTAAATTGTTTCTTTTTCTGGCATACCTAAAGCAAAGTACGTAAAACAATTTCACATGATGGAATGGTTGACCCTATTGAAACTAAATATTGAATTGAACCAAAATCCTAAGGTCGGAATCACAAACAAAAAAAGGATACATGAATTTAACATTGGTTATCTTTGACATACATTGGCATAATTATATCAATATGAATTTTTTAAGAAATTTACTGGCAGCTATATTGGGCTGCTTACTAGCTTTTGGTATCATTTTCTTCATGTTTATGATGCTTGTCGCACTTTTGGGAAGTTCTGAAGATGGAGTGACCATAAAGAACAACTCCGTTTTGGAACTTCAATTTCAGCAACCTATTACTGACTACGTGGGAACCGATGAATCCGACCCTTTTGCCGGGATTTTTCAACAAAATCAGGGATTGGATGAAATTTTACACGCTATTGCCGTAGCCAAAGATGACAATGATATAAAAGGAATCAGCATCAATAATAGTTTTGTAATGGCCGGATTGGCCCAAACCCAGGCCATCAGAAATGCTCTGCATTCATTCAAGGAGAGCGGGAAGTTTGTGTACTCCTATGCCGATCTGTACATGCAAAAGGACTATTATTTGGCAAGTGTGGCGGATTCCATTTTTTTAAATTCAGTGGGGATTCTAGATTTTAAAGGTCTTTCTTCAGAAGTTTTGTTTTTCAAGGACTTGCAAGAAAAGACGGGCATCAAAATGGAAGTCATTCGACATGGAAAATATAAAAGTGCTGTAGAGCCCTATATATCCAACGAAATGAGCGAAGCCAATAGGATGCAAATCAAAGAATTGATAAGCTCTCTCTGGAAAACAATGATTCAGGAAATAGCCGTTGACCGCAAATTGAGTACTTCGGATTTGAATGTCATTGCCGATACTTTGGGCGGAAGGTGCCCTGAACTGGCCAAAGCCGTAAGATTGGTAGACGATGTATTATTTTATGATCAGTACGAAAACAAAGTTCGAAGGGCACTTGACATTGGGAACGATGCCGAAATTAATCTTGTGGCTTTGGGTGATTATGTGAAACGTTCAAACAAAAAAAGCATTCATACAGGCAAAGATAAAATAGCCGTGGTCTTTGCCCAGGGCGAAATTTTTTACGGCGAAGGAGGCCCTAATATTATTGGGCAAGGAATAATAACGAAGGCTTTGATCGAAGCGCGTGAAGATGACAACGTCAAGGCCATTGTACTGCGTGTTGACTCCCCCGGAGGTAGTGCCCTTACATCGGATATAATCTGGCGGGAGGTTGAACTTACCAAAAAAGTAAAGCCTGTCGTTGTTTCCATGGGCAATGTGGCAGCTTCGGGAGGTTACTATATAGCGGTCGGGGCGGATAAAATTTTTGCGGAGCCAACTACCATTACAGGATCTATCGGAGTTTTTGGTACGGTTCCCAATATTCACGAATTATCAAAGAATATAGGCATAAACGCAGAACAAGTGGGCACCAATAAAAATTCGGTAGATTATTCACTTTTTGAACCCATGACCGATGAGTTCCGCTCCGTGGTACAAGAGGGAGTTGAACAAACGTATCAGACTTTTCTATCGAGGGTGGCTCAAGGCCGTAGTATTTCTATGGCCCAAGCAGACAGCTTGGCGCAGGGCAGGGTATGGAGCGGGGTTGATGCGCATAGACTGGGCCTAGTAGATGAATTGGGCAATTTGGATGATGCCATAAAGGAAGCTGCCAATATGGTAAATTTGGATCAATATGGGATCAAAAAATTCCCCAAGTACAAATCCGGCTTTGAAAGATTAATGGAGGATTTGGAAGGTGCCAGTATCAAAACGAAGCAAAGTATTATCCAAGAGGAAATTGGGTATGAGGCATATTCCATATTGAAAGAGGTGAAATCGGCCATGGGGCAAAAAGGTATTCAGGCACGGATGCCCTTTGTCGTAAATATAAAATAGAGACATTTCCAAAGAGCAGTAATGCATATATTTTTAACCACGAATGACCCAAAAGGATAAAAAACTTGCTTACCGGATATACCTATACACTGGCGCATTGTTCATTACTTCGCTCGTAGTTTCCAATCTAATCTTTCAGAAATTCTTTTATTGGAATCCTTTCGGCGAAGTGAAAGTTCTGGGAGCCTCCCTTTTCGAGGTGTCGGTGGGTATATTGCCATATCCCATCACTTTTTTGATTACCGATCTAATTTCCGAAATCTTTGGTAAAAAGAAGGCCAATCAAATTGTGACGGCTGGTATCTTCGCGTCCTTGTTTTCAATGGCGATAATTTTGGTTTCAGAAGCCGCTCCAGCAATAACCTCATCCCCTATAGATGATGCTACCTTTACAAAAGTTTTTGCACTTTCGCCAATTGCCGTTTTGGCCTCAATGATCGCCTATCTTTTGGCACAGTATATTGATATTGCCATTTATCATTTTTGGAAACGGGTAACAAAAGGGAAACATCTTTGGATACGTAACAATTTTTCCACATTTTTTTCGCAGTTTATAGATACGCTTACGGTCGTTGCCTTGTTGTGCGTATTTAAGGTACTCCCATGGGAATTATTTTTCGGACTTGTGGTGAGCGGTTTTCTTTTTAAGATTTTTATAGCACTTCTCGACACTCCTTTCCTATATTTCTTCGTATATCTTATAAGAAAGAGATTTGGTCTACAAATTGGGGAGGAAATAAACTTGGATGATTAAAATAATCCGCTTCCCCTGGAGTTATAGTCATAGATAGGTAGCTATAAAAATATGGGAAAGAAAATTTTAAAAATAGTCGGGATCGTAACCCTATTGTTCATCGGAATTTTAATTGCGGCACCCTTTATTCTGGAAGCCAAAATAGGGGATTTGATAAAGAACAATGTCAATAACAATGTCAATGCTACGCTGGATTTTTCAAACGCAGATTTAAGCCTGTTCGGCAGTTTTCCGAATGCCGAGGTAATATTGACCGATGTTACGCTGATCAATAAGGCACCATTTGAGGGTGATACACTTTTTGCTTCAAGGCGAATTGAGCTTAAAATGGGCATCAGTGAGCTTTTCAAAAGTCAGGGCGAGGCCATTGGTATTAAAAGACTTGCTTTGGATGAGGCACGTCTGAACGTCGTCGTAAACGAAAATGAAAAGGCCAATTACGATATTGCCAAGGATTCTGAACCAGAAACTACATCAACTGATGACAGTAGCGGTTTTACACTTGATTTACAATCGTATGAGCTTACGAACTCCAATATATCCTATCGCGACCTGGCCGGCGAAATGTATTTTGAATTGTCCGATGTGCAACATAGTGGTACAGGAGATTTATCGTTGGAGAAATCAGAATTGGATACCCATACAGATGCGTTTGTTTCCTTTGAGATGGACAGCACCAATTACCTCAATAAAAATAAGATCAAACTCGATGCCCTGATCGGGATTGATTTAAATGAAAGTAAGTATACGTTTTTAGAGAATGAAGCCATTCTCAATCAGTTGCCATTGGTTTTTGAAGGCTTTGTAAAATTGAACGACGACAGTCAGGAGGTAGCTATTAGCTTCAAGACACCATCTTCGGATTTTAAAAATTTTTTGGCCGTAATTCCAGTAGAATATTCGAAAAATATAGAAAATGTAACGACTACTGGGAATTTTATAGTGGAAGGAAAGTTCGAGGGAATTGTTGATGATGACCACATACCACAATTCAATATAAAGATAAATTCGGACAATGCGTCCTTTAAATATCCAGATCTGCCAAAGTCCGTGCGTAATGTGTTCCTAGATGTGGACATCAATAATACTACGGGGATAACTGAGGATACCTATGTTGATATTGACAAACTCTCTTTTATGATAGATGAGGACAAATTCAATATGACGGCTAAAATCAAAGAATTAATGGGCAATATGAAGGTCAATGCCCATGTTGATGGCAGAATCAATCTGGCCAATATTTCCAAAGCCTATCCTGTGCCAAGTGACCTGAATCTTAAAGGACTTTTGAATGCGGATATAACAACGGCCTTTGATATGGAATCCGTTGAAAAAAAACAATACGAAAAGACTAATACAACCGGTACATTGGGACTAAAGGATTTTGAGTATAAATCTGATGAGTTTCCAAATGCTATAAAGCTTACTTCTACGGACCTGACCTTTAATCCAAAGACTGTTACTTTGAACGAGTTGAATGGAACAACAGGGAAAACCGATTTTAACGCCAAGGGTACAATTGATAACCTTTTGGGTTTTATGTTCAATGATGAAAATGTAGAAGGCAACTTCGATTTAAAGTCGAACACCTTTTCCTTAAATGATTTTATGGTGGCGGAACAGCCAGGTACTGCTAACGATTCAAGTGCTGATAAATCAACAAATACAACAACGCCGGAGGAAAAAATAAAAATCCCTTCATTTTTAGATGTCAACATCAACGCAGTTGCCAATAAGGTGCTTTATGACAATCTTATCCTAAACAATGTGAAAGGAAATCTTCGTATCAAAGACGAGAAAGTGATATTGTCGAATATGACTTCTTCCATTTTTGATGGGAATTTAACTTTTAATGGAGAAGTTTCTACCAAAAACGAAAAGCCCACTTTTGCAATGAAGTTAGGTATGGCCCAATTGGGGATCAGTGAGACTTTCAAATCCTTGGAGCTGTTTAAGTCGATTGCGCCAATAGCACAGATCTTGCAAGGTAAATTAGATTCTGATATCGTTCTTTCAGGAAATCTCACCGATGATCTTTTACCAGACCTACTTACCCTTAGTGGTGATATTTTTGCAAATATAATGACCCAGGATATCAATACCGAATCAGCCCCTTTATTGACGGCATTGGATGGCCAACTAGATTTTATTGATTTGAAACAATTGAATTTGAATGATTTGAAGACCAAATTGACCTTTAAGGACGGATTGGTGTCAGTTAAGCCTTTTAGCATAAAGTATAAGGATATTGCCATAAATGTCAACGGTAGCCACACCTTTGATAAAAAGTTGAACTATACGGCCACTTTTGAGGTTCCTTCGAAATATTTAGGTAAGGATATCAATAACCTAATCGCCCAAATAGATGACAAGTCACTTGAAAACCTAACAATACCCGTTGTGGCCAACATTGGTGGCATGTATAGCAGCCCCCAAGTAAGTACCGACCTTGTGTCGGGGGTCAAGAATTTGACCAATCAATTGATCGAAATAGAAAAGCAAAAACTTCTAAACCAGGGTAAAGACAAGGCCAAAGATTTAATTGGTGGTATTTTGGCCGGTAATCAGGCCAAAAGGGATTCCACACAAAAAGAAGACCCCACCAAAGAGGGTGTGAAAGCAGTTCTGGGAGATATTTTAGGGAACAAGAAGAAAGACTCCACAATTACCAAAACTGATTCTGGTCCCGCCAAAAAAGGAACAAGACATTGTAAAAGATAAGGCGAAAGAGGTTTTGGGTGGATTACTTGGGGGTAAAAAGAAAAAGGAAACCACACCGGCAAAACCCAAGGATTCCGTGAATTAAAAACACTGACCCGATTTAAAGTATATAAACCTTCAACAGGATTTCATGTTGAAGGTTTTTTTGTACGCATAGATTATTTGACTACTTAACTTTTTAAGCCAATCGTAAGCGATAAATCAAGGTTGTTTTAATTGATATAGAATGGTTTAAACATAAATATTCATGATAAAACATGTAACTTTGTTCATTGGAAATGAACAGGAAACCACAGATTATAGCAATACTCATACTATTATTGGCTTTGCCAGACGGTTTTGTTTTGGCATGTGGTACTTCTAAAGACATGCCGAAAGCGGCATCGGGAATCAACTTAGAAATGGAAAACCATTCTAATAAAAAAGCTTGTTGCAACGCGGATGAGAATCAAAATAGTGACAATCATGGTTGTGAAGGAAATTGTAATCATGGTTACTGTCATTGTCCAGTTTCAGTAAATGTTCTTGTTGTATTGAACAGATTTGAATTCCAGATAAATACTAATTTTAGTCCTCTGGAGTATGATTGGGCGTATATACAGGATAGTCCCAAATCAGTATATCTTACCATTTGGCAACCGCCTAAAATAAGCTAAATGCTTTCTGAATAGCCATAGGTATGTCTTGGCGGCATTGGCCTAAGGCCAGAAATTCTTGACATTTAAATAAATTTATAGCCCATTAACATGAAACGGAATTCTATAATCCGATTCAAAAAAGAAGATTATGAAAAAATCAATAAAAATATTTATGGCAATAACAGTAATGTTGTCATTGAACATGTGGAGCGCACAGACTAAAAATTTAAAAACGGAAACTATAAAAATATATGGTAACTGTGGAATGTGCAAAAGTACGATTGAAAAGGCAGGTAACCTTAAAAATGAAGCACAGGTAGATTGGGACAAGGACACGAAAATGGCTATCATTTCTTACGATTCCCAAAAGACTTCAAAAGAAGAAATTTTAAAAAGAATTGCATTGGCAGGTTATGATAGCGATTTCTTTTTGACACCGGGCGATACCTATGCAAATTTGCCAAGCTGCTGCCAATATAAACGTGCCAAAAAAGATATGGCTTTAGTAGAAGCACCTAAAATGGCCGTGGATGAATCAATACATTCCGATCATTCAGCTATGACAGAGGAAAAGCAAGAGGAAAATCAACTTTCAAAAGTTTATGAGAGCTACTTTAAAGTAAAAGATGCATTGGTAAAAACAGATGGGGAAATGACATCGACCAACTCCAAAGAACTCTTGAATGCCATTAATGGTGTGCAAATGAAAAAACTATCAATGGAAGCCCATATGGTTTGGATGAAAGTGGTAAATGACCTTAAGGAAGATGCGGGACAAATGGCAGGGACTAAAAAAATAGGTGATCAAAGAGACCATTTCATAAAATTGTCCAATAACATGTATTCCCTTATAAAAGTCTCCAAAACGGAAACACCAACTTATTATCAATTTTGCCCCATGGCAAATAAGGGAGAGGGAGCTAATTGGTTAAGTAAGGAGGAGACGGTTAAAAATCCGTATTACGGATCGCAAATGTTGAGTTGTGGCAAAACGGTTGAAACCATAAACTAAGCCTACCATGCCGAAACACGTAAAATGCCTGACCGCATTCATCCTATTGCTGTCAGCATATTTTGGGTATGCCCAAAATGTAGTTCGTTATGATCTTACAGTAACGGATACCCTTGTTAGTTTTTCTGGCAAAGAAAAAAGAGCGATTGCGGTAAACGGACAAATTCCCATGCCAACACTCACTTTTACCGAAGGTGATATTGCAGAAATTGTAGTGCACAATAAATTGAAAGAAGGTACCTCTTTGCATTGGCATGGGGTGTTTTTACCGAATAAGGAAGACGGTGTGCCATTTTTAACTCAGATGCCCATTGAACCTAACGAAACGTTTACGTATCGTTTTCCGGTCATCCAAAATGGAACGCATTGGTATCATAGCCATAGCGGCCTACAAGAGCAAATAGGAATGTACGGTTCTTTGGTTTTGAAAAAAAAAGAATCAGACCCCACATTTAGAAAGGGCATTGACGACCTTCCTACAGTTCCTATAATTTTAAGTGAATGGACAGATATCAAACCTGAAAATGTACATAGAATGTTGCACAATGCCAATGATTGGTCTGCAATAAAAAAAGGTACCACTCAAAGTTATTCCGAAGCCATAAAAGCAGGTCATTTTAAGACGAAATTGAACAACGAATGGAAACGAATGTTGGCAATGGATGTCAGCGATGTATATTATGATAAGTTTTTGATCAATGGGCAAAACCAGAGCCAGTTTTCTCAATTCAGGGCAGGGGAAAAAGTCCGCCTACAAGTGTCGAATGCAGGGGCTTCGTCCTATTTCTGGCTTGCGTACGCAGGTGGAAAAATGATGATCGTTGCCAATGACGGAAATGATGTTGAGCCGGTAGAAGTTGACAGGTTGATTATCGGGGTCTCGGAAACCTATGATGTTGTGGTTACAGGTCCCAATGAAAATACTGCGTATGAATTTTTGGCGACTTCTGAAGACCGCACAGGCTCGGCATCTGTTTATATAGGGAATGGTACCATTCAATTAAAAAGTAGAATGCCGAAGCTCAAGTATTTTGAAGGTATGAAGATGATGAACGGGATGATGAAAATGAATGGCTCCATGGATGATATGGATATGGATATGTCATTACAGAAGATGGACATGAATACGGTTATGTATCCGGAAATTACCGGAAATAAAAAAATGTCGGATATGAAAATGGATGGCAAAATGGATCATTCCGACCATTCAATGCAATCCCATCAAGATATGGTCACTCTTAATTATGGAATGTTGAAAGCACCTAACCCAACCGTTTTACCTAAAGATGCGCCGATTAGGGAACTGCGTTTTGAGCTGACAGGTAATATGAACCGGTATGTTTGGAGTATGGATAATAAAGTACTTTCAGAATCGGACAAGATACTGATCAAGAAAGGTGAGAACGTTAGGATAACATTATATAACGCTTCAATGATGAGACATCCTATGCATTTGCACGGGCACGACTTTCGATTGCTGAACGGTCAAGGGGATTATGCCCCATTAATGAATGTTTTGGATATAATGCCCATGGAAACCGATATCATTGAGTTTAATGCCAATACCGAGGGTGATTGGTTTTTTCATTGTCATATCCTGTATCATATGATGGCAGGAATGAACCGCGTGTTTTCGTATGAAAAACAGGTGCCAAATCCCTATTTGCCGAATAAGGAGTGGGCCTATAAAAAATTGCAAAGTGAAAGCAATGGATTACACCTAATGGTGGAAAATGATTTTGCTTCCAACGGAAATGATGGCATGGCGATGCTGCAGAATACGCGATGGAGCTTTGGTACCGAATGGCGTTTAGGTTATCACGATGGTCATGGTTATGAAACTGAAACACATATTGGCCGATATATTGGCAAAAACCAGTGGTTAATGCCTTTCGTAGGATTTGATTGGCGCTATCGAAAGACACATGGGGAAATTGAAACCAACATTTTCGGGCAAACGAACACAAAAGATGCTAGAGCGGTTTTAAGTCTTGGTGTTGAATATACGTTGCCATTGCTAATAAAACTGCAAGGAGAAGTATTTACCGATGGCAATATCCGTTTTCAGTTAATGCGTGAGGACATTCCTATTTCTCCAAGATTGCGTTGGGCCTTTATGGTCAATACGGACAAAGAATATATGACGGGATTTAAATACATTGTTACAAGAAATCTAGGTATATCGTCGCACTATGATAGCGACATGGGTATGGGAATTGGGGCGACCTTAAACTATTAGCAAGGATAAGATGTTGTAATAGTTAAATTTGATAAGGTTCTGGAACAGTAATCTGTACTATGGATCAATTCATGTAAGCCATGGGATTTTGTCCTAAATTTTTTGAATTGGACATTTTCGGACATTGCCGTAATGCTACAGTGGCATTTTAAGGATGAATGAAAGGTAAGTTCTAGCTAATGTCCATACCAACATAATAGCCTTCGCTACCGCGAACGTTGAATACGGTGCCATCAGAAAAAAGTAAATATTGCCCTTTGATTCCTCTTAAAATGCCACTATAGCTTGGCGTTTTTTCCAAATTTAAACTTTTAATTTTTTTGGGATATTCGATTACAGGAAAATTAAGATGGGTTTCTTTATTGGAGTCTATGAAGTATTCTTTCGCTTCATCAGGAATATACTGCCTTAGCTTCCCGCGCCACATGACCAAGTCTTCATTGTCAACCTCATTCGTGACCATTTTTCGCCAATTGGTCTTGTCTCCAATATGTTCTTTAAGGGAAACCTCCGTAATTCCTGCCAAATATCTGTTCGGAACCTCTACTATTTCGATAGCCTCGTGCGCACCTTGGTCTATCCATCGAGTAGGAATTTGGGCTTTCCGCGTTACGCCTACTTTAATATTGCTTGAATTGGCCAAATAGACTATATGGGGCTGTAATTGAACTTTTTTCTCATACTCAATATCCCTATCTTCTTTTCCCAAATGTGCAGTACTAAGCTCAGGGCGCATGATCCAATCCCCGGCGGATGGGATCTCGTAAAAACAGGTTTTACAGAATCCCTGCCTATAAATTGTTCTGTCCTGACCGCAATTTAGACATTGATATTTGATAAAAGAGATATTCAATTTCTTGTTCAAGACTTGATTGACGTTCAAGAAGTCATTCTCGAAAACCATATAATATTGAATGGGATTCCCGATTTCACTTTGCATTTTTTGCAATACTCCTTCGTACTGTTTCACCGTATTATCAGATTAAAATTTCATTTGAAAATGAAAACTATTAGCGTTACATTTAGAAGGATAAAGATACCTAAAAATGCCCATAACACTGTTCAATTCTATTGCTTCGTGGCTTTTAAAAAAACGATTTCACCAGATCGAACTTTTTTTAAAGTACCCCGCCGAAGTCCAGCAAGAAGTATTGAATCAACTATTGGAACTAGCCGAGGACACAGAAATTGGAAAAAATTATGGCTTCGAATCCATCAATGATTATGAAACCTTTCGGGACAGGGTGCCCATAGTTTCCTATGAAGAAATAGAACCTAGCATTGAACGCACCAGAAAGGGAGAGCAGAATATTTTTTGGCCTACGGCCATTAAGTGGTTCGCGAAAAGCAGCGGAACTACCAATGCCAAGAGTAAGTTTATACCTGTAAGCTCAGAAGCTTTGGAGGATTGTCATTATAAATCTGGAAAGGATTTATTGTGCCTTTATTTAAACAACAATGAAAATTCGCAACTATTTACAGGGAAAAGCCTAAGACTGGGTGGAAGTAAGGAATTATATGAGGACAATGGCTCATTTTTTGGCGATCTCTCGGCCATATTGATAGATAATATGCCGTTGTGGGCGGAATTTAGCAGTACTCCAAGTAGCAAGGTCTCCTTGATGAGCGAATGGGAGAGTAAACTCAAAGCCATTATAAAGGAAAGTACCCAGGAAAATGTCACCAGCCTTGCGGGTGTTCCTTCGTGGATGTTGGTATTGTTGAATAATGTTATAGAAGAGACAGGAAAGGACCATTTGTTCCAAGTTTGGGAAAATTTGGAAGTATATTTTCATGGTGGGGTAAGTTTCAATCCGTATAGGGAACAGTATCAAAAGCTGCTTCCTAGAAAAAGCTTTAAATATTACGAGATCTATAATGCCTCCGAAGGATTTTTCGCAATTCAAGATAGAAACAATGCGGAAGATTTGCTATTGATGTTGGACTATGGTATTTTTTATGAATTTATTCCCATGGATCAATACGGTACGCCGGAACAAAAAGCTATACCCCTTTGGGAAGTTAAATTGAACAAAAATTATGCAATAATAATATCGACCAACTCGGGATTGTGGCGTTACAAAATAGGGGATACCGTTAAGTTTACATCAATGGATCCCTATAGGATAAAGGTCACAGGGAGGACCAAACATCACATAAATGTTTTTGGCGAGGAACTGATCATAGAGAATGCCGAGGAGGCACTTCGAAATATTTGCATAAAGACAGGTGCGGAAATAAAAGATTATACTGCCGGGCCCATTTTCATGTCAGGGAAGGAAAAAGGAGCGCATGAGTGGATCATTGAATTTCGAAAACCTCCAGAAAAACTTGATTATTTTACCGAGTTCTTAGATAACGCGCTTAAAGCCTTGAATTCTGATTATGAGGCGAAACGTTACAATAATATTACCTTGCGAATGCCAAAGGTTCACGTGGCACGTGAGAATTTGTTTTATGACTGGTTAAAATCAAAGAACAAATTGGGAGGGCAACACAAAATACCCAGATTGTCTAATAAAAGGGACTACATAGAGGAACTATTAAAAATGAATACTTAAATTTTAGAAAAATCAGCAAACCTGTCTTGCAATGGATGCGACCTCCATCTTCAATTTCTTAATGATTTCGGGAGCTATCCAAGGTTTTGTATTTAATATTGCCACACTTCTTTCGAGAAAAAAAATTGAAAGACTCGTTCTTTTTTTGAACCTTTTTGTACTCTTTCTTTCACTGAACAATCTTCAATCCTGGTGGGTAGATAAAGGGCTGATCCCGGATAATTTCTTTTTGCAGCATTTTCTGGTACCATGGTATATCCTCATAGTGCCCATGTTCTATGTTTTTTTAATATTCTATTTGGGTATCGAAAAAAAGAGATGGTCATTTCTGTTATTTTCTGGAATATTTTTTTTGTTGGCCGTTTTGATCAGGAGTTTGGTTATTTTTCTTGCATTCAAAGATATAATTCCCATTGAAGATATTTTGAAATACAATTTGGGTGAAGATGTTGTTGCACTTTCCTATTCACTTTTCCTTTTTATAAAAGCGTATAGATTAGTATCCAAACATCAAGTTTTGTTCCAACCAATTTTGGCTTTTGATGATTTGATTTGGGTCAAGCGCTTTATGTTTTTTGGTGGAGGGGTTTTTGTTCTTTGGATAATGGCAATTTTTTTCAACTTTACGGGTCTGGTAAAAGCCCCATTTAGTTATTACCCACTTCGGTTAGGTTCTTCGTTGCTTATTTATTGGGTTGGGTATCAGGCATTTTTCAGATATGTGGTATTGAAAGATCGCATTATGTTGCGCAAAGAAATCAGAAACGAGACCCATTCTGTTGATAATGATAAAACCAAAGAAATCAGGCTATCCAAAAGAATTGAGAAAGAGGGAAAAACCTTTGAGGCCATTGATGAATTTATCAGAACCAATCAAAGATTTCTGGATCCTTATTTAAGTTTGGAAAACGTTTCGGATGAGGTTGGTATGAGTATTAGTAGCATCTCTAAATTAATGAATTCGTATGCTGGAAGTAATTTTTCCGACTACATCAACAATTTCAGGGTTACTGAGGCAAAAAAATTGTTGGCCGACAAAAGTTTCTCGCCTTATACCATAGTTGCAATAGGCCTGGAATGCGGTTTTAATTCAAAATCTACTTTTTACGCCGCCTTTAAGAAGTTTACAGGTCAAACTCCTACCCAATATCGGAAGTCCTTCCATGGTTGAAATCTGAGTTTGTCCAGATTTCCTTCTTTTGGATAATTTCGGACTTTGATAGTCTCTTTCAAGTATACTTTTATTTCATAATTCTAAAGCGATAATTATGAAAACAAAAATTTGGATCTTAGTCTTTTGCATCTTTCTCCAAGGCTGCCATAGTTATAAACTAATTGATGCCTCAAAGAATGAAATATTGATGGGCAAAAAATATAAAATTATGACCAAAAACATGAAAAGGCAGGTAGTAACCATCTATAAGGTGAATGACACCATTTCAGGAATTGTTGGATCCAGGGAAAGAATTGAGATTCCGGTCACGGAAATAATTGAGGTCAAGAAGCGTAAATTTTCTACCCTAAAAACCGTAGGTCTTTCTCTGGGAACTATTGTTGGGGTGTCAGGACTTTATTTTCTAATTGATCCAATAAAGTTCAATTTTGATGGATTTACTATTGCAGAAGAAAAATCCCATTGATACTTTAATTTTTATGGCCTTGTATTAGACACATTTTTGAATTTCATATGCGTTATAATTGAATAGGTTTACCTATTGAAGGCTAATACATCGAAGAAATTACCCGATGGACAAATAAATATGGTAACCTGTCGTTAAAGCATCAAATTCACCTTGAATTTAACCTTAATTAGGAATTTAAACTTATTTATTATGGCCGAAAGACTGGTGATTTTGTCCGATATGTGGGGCATCAAAAGAGGAATGTGGATTACTTCTTATCTTGGCTATCTGCAGCAATACTACCAAATTGAGTTTTATGATATAATGCAATTGGCAAATATTGACTATATGCATTATTCAGAAGAGGAACTATACCAAGAATTTGTCAATGGCGGTGTCAATACCGCTGTGGCACATCTCCTAAAAAAGGAGACAAAGCCAAGTCATTATTTGGCATTTTGTGCAGGAGGTACAGTTGCTTGGAAAGCCGCACTAAAAGGATTGCCAATGAAATCGCTCTATGCGGTTTCACCGGGGGAGTTGCATTCAGAAGTTGAAGCACCTTTAGTTCATACCACCTTATTGTATGGAGGTAATTATTCAAAAATTCCTTCTGATAACTGGGTTAATCAAACGGGAGTGGAAATAGAAGTGGTTCCTAACTTTGGAAGCACTCTTTATTCCGATGAAAAGATTATTAAGAAGGTGTGTCTTGATTTGTTGAATATGATCACTCAAAGACCTATACCAATGAAAAAAGTTGTCTAAGGACAACTTTTTTTGGCTCATTAAAACTAAAAGCGGTCTCTTAAGAGACCGCTTTTAGTTTTTTAATTGTTTCATAGGATATTTTTTCTTCGGCGTAGGGCTTGGATACTTTGAATTCGGTTTGTCCGCTGCTGGGCATTTCAAACATGGCATCGGTAAATATGGCTTCGCACAATGAACGAAGTCCTCTGGCTCCTAACTTATACTCTATTGCTTTATGAACAATGTAATCCAGTGCCTGTTCGGTAATAGTGAAAGTAATGCCATCCATTGCGAACAATTTCTCGTATTGTTTTATAATCGCATTTTTCGGTTCTGTAAGTATGGCCCTTAAGGTCTTATCATCCAACGGATTCATGTGTGTCAATACGGGCAATCTTCCAATAATCTCTGGAATCAATCCGAATTCCTTTAAATCCCTTGGGATAATATACTGTAAAATATTGGTCTGATCCAGTTTTTCATCAGCTTTGGAAGCGCTATAACCTACTGCCTGCATGTTCAGGCGTTTGGTGATAATCCTTTCAATTCCATCAAAAGCACCACCTGTAATAAAAAGGATATTCTCAGTATTGACCTCAATAAATTTTTGGTTCCGGATGCTTACGGCCACCTTTTGGGGGTACATTTACCACTGTTCCCTCCAAAAGTTTAAGGAGGCCCTGTTGGACACCTTCACCGGAAACATCCCTGGTTATTGAAGGATTGTCGCTTTTTCGAGCAATTTTATCTATTTCGTCAATGAAGACGATGCCTCTTTCCGCTTTTTCAAGATTGTAGTCGGCCGCTTGCAGCAATCGGGTAAGAATACTTTCAACGTCTTCACCCACATAGCCTGCTTCCGTTAAAACCGTGGCGTCAACAATTGCCAAAGGAACATTGAGCATGCGTGCTATGGTTTTTGCCATTAAGGTCTTTCCTGTACCGGTCTGCCCGACCATTATGATGTTGCTTTTTTGAATTTCAACATCATCCTTGGAAGAAGGCTGTAAAAGCCTTTTGTAATGATTGTAGACCGCTACTGACATTACCTTTTTAGTGCGTTCTTGACCAATAACGAAGGTGTCCAAAAATTCCTTTATCTCCAACGGTTTTTTCAGGATCAACTCAGAAGAAAGGTCATTGGTTTTGGTCTGCTTTGATTCTTCGGCCACAATGCCATGCGCCTGCTCAATACATCTATCACATATGTGCGCATCCAATCCAGCGATCAAAAGATTGGTTTCTGGTTTTTTACGCCCACAAAAAGAACACTCTAAATTTTCCTTTGCCATATCAATCCGTTTCTTTCAGAAATACTAACGAAAGAATTTGCCTTTTGGTTTACTTTTGCTTTGAATCACTTAAAATAAGTAGTCACTAAGTCGAATTTAACTTTTGTCCCTTACCAAAATCTCATCGATCATTCCATATTTTTTGGCTTCGGATGCCTTCATCCAATAATCCCTATCACTATCATCCTGAACTTTTGCCAACGACTGCCCTGAATGTTTTGCAATGATTTGGTACAACTCATCTTTCAATTTCAAAATCTCTCTTGCCGTAATTTCAATATCGCTGGCTTGCCCTTGGGCCCCGCCCATTGGTTGGTGGATCATAACACGGGAATGTGTCAATCCACTTCGCTTTCCCTTTTCACCGGCGCAAAGTATTACAGCGGCCATAGAAGCGGCCATTCCCGTACAAATTGTGGCTACATCCGGCTTTATAAACTGCATGGTGTCATATATGCCCAGACCGGCATATACACTTCCTCCAGGAGAATTTATATATATCTGGATATCCTTGGAAGCATCCGCGCTTTCCAAAAACAGCAGTTGGGCCTGAACAATATTGGCAACTTGATCATTGATCGCGGTCCCCATAAAAATAATGCGGTCCATCATCAAACGCGAAAACACATCCATCGCAATTGCATTCAGTTGTCGCTCCTCAATAATGTTAGGGGTCATATTGGTGGGATACATACTACTCAATATCTGATCGTAGTACATGCTATTGATGCCCTGTTGCTTTATGGCGTAATTCTTGAATTCTTTTCCGTAATCCATTCGTTTCTATTCGATTTTTAGAGATAAAAAAGGTGCCGAAAATGTTTTTTCGACACCGCAAAGATACTTAATTATTTTTAGCGGTCGCCTACATTAATGTGCCTGGAGAACCTTTAAAAATCAATTTATTCATCCGTAAACCTCCTTTATAAAACCCTCGTAAGTAACCTCTTTGGATTTAAGGTTGGCCTTCTCTTTGTAAAGATTCAAGAGTTTTTGACTCATTAATTGTTCTGACAAACGTTTGACCTCATCTTGGTTCCCTAAAACGCGGGCCGCAATATTTTCCAACTCCTCCTCTTTTGGATTCATTTGCCCAAATTGAGCCATTTGGGACTTAATGAAGCCTTTTGCAAATTCCTTCAATTCATCAAATTGAATCTGGATATTATTTTCTTTTATTATTTTACCTTCTATAAGTTGATAACGAAGGCCTTTTTCGGATTTTGCATATTCTTCACTTGCCTGAGATTCCGTAAGTGGTCGCTCACCCGTCATTTGAATCCATTTTGTAAGAAATTCGGATGGGAGTTCAAATCTTAGGTTATCAATAAAGTATTCGGTAATGTCATTCAATAATTTCTGATCGGCCTGTTGCTCAAATTGTTTTTCAGAATCTGTCTTAATGCGCTCTTTTAGCTCCTTTTCCGATTTGATTACATCCTTGCCAAAAAGTTTGTCGAACAATTCCTGGTCCAGTTTTGCCAGTTCCCTTTGATTGATTTCGGAAATAGTGTACTCAACCTCAATATTTAATTTTTCAGCTTTTTCCTGGGAAATTCCTAGGGCACTGGAAAGCAAATAATCCTCCTTAAAAAGACCTTTTGTATTTAACTTTACGGTATCACCTACTTTTTTGCCCAAAAGCTGCTCCAATGCCTTTTTACCTTTGACCTTATCAATTTCAAGAGTAGCCTTATTGTTTATTTCATCAGCTTCACTTTTGAATGTGCCAACAATTTCATCGCCTTTTCCCACTTTATCGGTGCTGACCAATTTACCATATTGTTTTTGGATGCGCTCGACCTGCTCATCAACCATTTTCTTATCGGCAACAATTTTATAATGGGTAATCGGTTTTTTTGTTTTTAGGGAAACGTCAAACTCTGGGGCCAGTCCCAGTTCAAACTCAAAGGAAAGTTCTTCGGTATCCCAATTGAAATTGTCCTGATGTTTTGGTAATGGGTTGCCAAGGACATCCAACTTTTCCTCGGTAAGGTATTTGTTCAGATTGTCTTGTAATAACTTGTTGACCTCATCAACCAATATGGCCTTGCCATATTGCTTTTTAATAAGCCCTATAGGTACTTGACCCTTTCTGAAACCAGGAATATTGGCTTGCTTTCTATAGTCTTTAAGAATGGTATCAACTTTTTCTTGATAATCGGATTTTGTGATAGCGACTTTCAAGACCGCGTTCAAATCATCGATCTGTTCCTTCGTAATATTCATCAGGTAATTTTATTTTTATAATAAGGGATGCAAAAATAGTACATTTTTAGAAGCCCTACAAGTTTTTGAACATCAGTGTTTAAGGTATTGCAAAGGGCATTTAATCTTCTTTCAACATCGAAAAAAGAATAGATTGCAAAAAGGATAATAAAAGACTGAAAATAAGTGCCCACCAAATATTACTGACCCCAAAACCGTCAATGAATTGGTCTGCCAAAAGAATTATTATCGCATTAATGATCAGGAGAAAAAGGCCAAAAGTAATAATGGTAACGGGCAATGTCAGTATCACCAAAATGGGTTTCACAATTAAATTCAATAGACTAAGTACAACGGCAACTATAATTGCCGTTAGATAGGAATCTACATGTACGCCCGAAAGTAATTTTGAAAGGAGCACGACGGCCAAGGCACTTAATAATATTCGAATAATAAGCTTCATATTTTTCGGATTTAATTAGTTGATTGTTTTGGTCGGAAACCCAGTTGTCATAAATGTATAAATTAAATAGCAACAATATTACTTCGAGTTTTTTAACTTTTTAAAAAATTAAGTGATTTTTCGAAGAATTGATCTGGGTTTTCGGCATGAAGCCAATGACCGGAATTGCTGATAGTTTCCATATATGCCTGTGGAAAGTGACGGTTTATTTCAGGAAGCTCATTCAAGGAAATATAGTCAGACTTTTCTCCTTTTAGAAAAAGTGTCGGACCGTTGTAATGATCTGATACACCAATATTTTCCCCAATTTCGTTCATTTTCTCATTTAGCACCTCTAAATTGAACCTAAAGGCCAGTTTGTCTTTATCTTTCCAATACAGGCTTTTGAGCAAAAATTGACGCGTTCCCGTGTCCCTTATGTATTTTTGTAATTCGTTGTCCGCTGCCCCCCTTGTTTTTATTGGATTAAAATTCAATGCCGTAAGCCCTTTCAGGATTTGGTCATGGTGCGGCGGGTAATATTTGGGCCCTATATCCGCCACAATTAATTTTTCCACCAATTCTGGATATAGGCATGCGAAGAACATCACGGTTTTTCCTCCCATGGAGTGTCCGATCAGGGAAACTTTGGGCAATTGGTGTCCATCAATGTAATCCTTTAGATCATTGGCCAGCAAGTCATAATTGAAATCCTTGGACCAAAAACTTTTCCCGTGATTGCGCTGGTCAATTAAGTGCACTTGAAATCCATTTTCTGCATAAAGTGCACCCAAAGCTTTCCAATTGTCAAGCATTCCAAGGAAGCCATGGAGTATGAGCAATGGTTTTCCTTCCCCTAAAATTTTCGAATGCAATAAATCCATTATTTCAATTTGTTCAGGTACATATTTACCACATTGTCAAGGCCAAAATATAGAGATTCACAGATCAATGCGTGCCCAATGGATACTTCCAATAATCCTGGTATTGAATTTTTGAAAAATTCAATGTTGTCCAAACTTAAGTCATGACCCGCATTTACCCCTAAATTCAGGGAATTTGCCTTCTCCGCCGCCTTAATAAAAGGCTGAACGGCCAAATTTTCAAGCCCCATAGCATAGTTTTTGGCATAACTTTCGGTATAAAGTTCAATACGGTCCGTGCCGGTTTCGGCAGCACCTTCGACCATTTTTTCAACGGGATCCACAAAGATCGAGGTTCGTATTCCATTTTTTTGAAACTCCTTGATTACGTCTATTAAAAAGGACTTGTTTTTTATAGTGTCCCACCCGCTATTTGATGTAATGGCATCTACGGCATCAGGCACCAGTGTAACCTGTGTGGGCCTAACCTCAAGAACAAGATCTATGAATTTTTCAACAGGATTGCCTTCTATGTTAAATTCGGTCGTAACTATTTTCTTCAGATCGCGGGCGTCCTGATATCTAATATGGCGTTCATCAGGTCTTGGGTGTATGGTAATCCCCTGTGCGCCAAACGCTTCAATACTCGAGGCAACTTTCAAAATATCAGGGGCATTACCGCCACGTGAATTACGTAAAGTGGCAATTTTATTAATATTAACGCTTAATTTGGTCATAGGTCCAATATCCTTTTAAACAAGTACAAAAATACAAATAAGGCATGCCTTTTGATATTTTTAATTGTTATTTTGCGTTATATTTAAAATCATGGAAATTCAAAAGTTAATAGTTGACAACCTTCCTGTTTATAAAGTAGGGGACCCTATCAAAAAAGTGGTTCAATTCTTTAAGGACACGACCTTTTCCCATGTGGCTGTAACCGAAAATAATGTCTTCATAGGTGTTTTTGGGGAAGCTGATTTGGAAAACTTTGAGGGGGTTGGAAAGATTGAGGATTTTAGATACAATTTGGAGACATTTTTTGTTCGTAAGGCTACCAATTGGTTAGATGTTCTGGAAGCTTTTGCCCGTAATGAGGCAAATCTGTTGCCTGTTTTGGAGGAGAATGGACAATTAATGGGTTATTATGACCTTAGCACCGTTGTTAGGGTCTTTATAGATACACCATTCTTTACGGAACCCGGGGGCATACTTGTTGTAGCCAAAGGAATAAAGGATTATTCATTTAGCGAAATAGCGCAGATCGTAGAAAGTAATAACGCAAAAATCATTGGTGCTTTTATTACTGATGCCCGCAATGACTTGATACAAGTAACGTTAAAGATTAATTCCACCAGTCTCAATGAGGTTACACAGACTTTTAGAAGGTATAATTATAGCATCCTTTTCGGGAATACCGAGGACCAGTTTTTAGAAGATCTGAAACAGAGGTCCGATTATTTGGATAAATACCTAAACGTTTAAGGCCATGAAAGTCGCCATCTACGGTCAGACGTATCAAGACGGTGGTCTTGATTATGTTTTGGAATTGTTGGATGAACTTCATAAGGTGGCGGCCGATATATCAATTGAAGAAGATTTTTACAAGTTGCTAAGGTCAAAAAGACCTACCAATTCCTATGCTACTTTCAGCGAAAATCAAGGATTGGATTCTTCTTTTGATATGTTTGTGAGTTTTGGAGGAGATGGTACTATTCTTAGGGCTACCACCTTGGTTCGCGATCTTGGTATTCCAATAGTTGGGGTAAATACGGGAAGATTGGGTTTTCTTTCAACCTTTAAGAAAGAAGATGTTCGTAAAGTTGTTCAAGAATTTGTGAAAGGGGACTATGCCATTGTCGAAAGAAGTTTGGTTACCGTTGGCGCAAACAAGCCAATTCCTGAGTTTGGAAGTCTAAATTTTGCCCTTAACGAAGTAACGGTGAGCCGAAAGGATACCACTTCAATGATTACCGTTGAGACCTATTTGAATGACGAATACCTGACTTCTTATTGGGCAGATGGACTCATAATTTCTACGCCAACCGGTTCCACTGGTTATTCCTTAAGCTGTGGTGGCCCGGTAATAGTCCCGACCGCAAAATCACTTGTTTTGACACCCATTGCACCGCATAACCTAAATGCCAGACCGCTCGTAATTTCAGATGATACCACCATAAGATTAAAAGTGTCAGGTAGGGAAGAAAATCACTTGGTTTCCCTTGATTCTAGGATTGCCTCCATAGAAAATGGCCGTGAAATATGGGTCAAAAAGGCAAGTTTTACTATTAAAATGGTAGAATACACTTCTGAAAGCTTTCTTAAAACCCTTCGAAACAAATTGTTATGGGGTGAGGATAAGCGCAATTGAACCTTACTATAAACAATAAATACTCCCAAATACTGTTTATCAACTGAGAACAATAATGTAATAAAAGTGCATAAAGGCACCAAATAGTTATATTTGCAAACTTTTAGATTTTATGAAGAAGTTTTTAGTGGTATTACTGGTTTTGATTTGTGCCCAAATCAGTGCTCAAACCTATGAAATTGGGGTTTTTGCGGGTGGTGCAAATAATATTGGTGATGTGGGCAGGACCAATTTTATCCTACCATCCAATGGGGCCTTTGGCGGACTTTTTAAATGGAACAAGAGCAAGAGGTACGCGTGGCGTGCAAGTGCTATTTATGGCAAGTTTACGGCCGATGACTCAAAGTCGAATATGACATCAAGACAGCAAAGGGGCTATGAGGTTGATAATTCTATTTTAGAAGTATCAGCAGGGTTGGAATTTAATTTCGTGGAATATAACCTTCATAAATTGGGTCCCGCCTTTACGCCTTATTTATATACCGGGGTTACCTATTTTAGATATGATTACAATTATATCAACGCCGGTCAGTTAATTTCCACCAATCAGAGAGATGGATCATTTGCCATACCTATGACCGTTGGGGTCAAGATGCGATTGAACCAATTTTTGGTTGCCGGTGCCGAAATTGGTGCCAGGTATACTTTTACCGATAATTTAGATGCAAGTAATCCGCAAGGGTCCAATTTTGAACAATTTCAATTCGGGAATATTTTTAGTGATGATTGGTACGTTTTCTCCGGAGTAACGTTAACTTACACCTTTGGTAGAGTGGTATGTGGAGATTGTTTTGAGTAATGTAATCAATGAACACAGTAGAAGAGATTAGCAACACGAACCTTCCCAAACACGTGGCCATCATTATGGATGGTAACGGTAGGTGGGCAAAGGAACGGGGAAAACTTCGCGTTTTTGGTCATGAGAATGGTGTGCACACAGTGCGCCACACTGTGGAAAGTTGTGTTAAAATGAAATTGAAATTCCTGACGCTTTACACATTTTCAACTGAAAATTGGAAGCGCCCCAAGCTGGAAGTAGATACTTTAATGAATCTTTTGGTGTCTTCCTTAAGGAAGGAACTGCATATATTTCAAGACAATAATGTTCGATTGAATACCATTGGTGATATTTCATTATTGCCTAAAAAGGCCTTTAAGGAATTAAATGAAGTTACCGAAAAGACTTCCAAAAACACAGGCCTTACTTTGACACTTGCCTTAAACTATGGTGCTAGGGAGGAGCTTAAAACTGCCGTTAGGGCTATCTGTGCCAAAGTTAAAAATAATATAATTTCTCCTGAAAATATTGACGAAACCATTATAAATAACCATCTTTACACGCACAATTTGCCAGATGTAGATTTGCTTATCCGCACCAGTGGGGAACATAGGATAAGCAATTTTTTACTTTGGCAGATAGCTTATGCGGAACTATACTTTATTGATGTATTTTGGCCCGATTTTACAGAGCACCATTTAGTGGAGGCCATTAAAAATTACCAGAACAGAGAACGAAGATTTGGAAAAACTAGCGAACAACTCAACTAGAGATATGAAAAGGTTCATATCCCTTGAACCTGCAATTACACTACTCCTTTTTTTTATAACATTCTTTTCGGCCGCGCAGGATGGTTCCTATGAGGATGGCAAAAAATATATTTTGGCGGGCTTGGAAGTAACAGGGCTTCAAAGTTATAATGAACAAACCGTGAAGACATACACAGGTCTGCGAGTCGGTCAGCCCATAACCGTGCCAGGCGATCAGATCAGTGCAGTAATCAATAAACTTTGGGGCTTAGAGCTTTTCAGTGATATAGAATTTTATATAACCAATATTGAAGGGGATAATATCTATCTAGAACTTCACATTCTTGAACGCCCTACATTGTCCAATGTAACAATTTATGGTGTAAAGAAGCGCAAGGTTGATGATATACTCAAGGATACCGATCTTAAAAAAGGAAAGAAAATCACAGAAAGCCTTATTGCCAATACCAAGAACTATCTTCAGAACAAATATAAAAAACAGGGCCACCTTAATGTAAATGTCAACATAGCTACAGCTAAGGACACTGTAGGCGATAATAGCCAAAGTATGGTTATAAACATTAAAAAAGGGGACAAGGTTAAAATTCATGACATCGTATTTGAGGGAAATGAGCAGCTTACCTCTAGAAAATTGCGCAAGGCCCTAAAAAAGACCAAGCAAAAGAGATTGGGTCGCTTTTGGAAGAAGTCTAAATTTATTCAGGACGATTATGATAACGATTTAACACTTTTGATCGATAAATATGCCGAAAATGGTTTTAGGGATGCCCGTATTTTATCTGACACGATAGTTAAGGTTGATGAAAACAACATTGATATCAGGATAAAGGTTGAAGAGGGAAACAAATATTATTTTGGGGATATTGACTTTGTGGGCAATACCGTTTACACGGACCGTCAACTTCTAAGGGCTCTCGGAATAAAAAAAGGGGACGTCTATAATGGAGTGGAATTGCGCAAAAGAATTGCGGACGATTCAAAACCGGATGCTGAGGACATCACCAATCTATATCAGAATTTTGGCTATTTGTTCTCAAGTATAAATCCGGTCGAAATTTCTGCTGAAAACGATACCATCAATTTCGAGATTAGGATAATTGAAGGAAAAGAAACCTTTTTGAACCATGTGACCATCAATGGGAACGAGCGAACAAATGACCATGTTATTTTCAGGGAATTGCGAACACGCCCAGGACAGCTATATAATAAATCGGACATCATTCGTAGCATCCGTGAATTGGGACAATTAGGGTTTTTTGATGCGGAACAGATAAAACCAGATGTCCAGAATGCCAATCCAAATGAAGGAACGGTAGATATTAACTACAGTTTGGTCGAATCCGGATCTAGTCAGATCGAGTTGCAAGGTGGCTATGGCGGTGGTGGCTTTATCGGTACCCTGGGACTCTCGTTCAGTAATTTCTCGATCCAAAATATATTAAAGGGTGAATCCTATAAACCGGTGCCAATGGGCGATGGCCAAAGCTTTGCATTGCGACTTCAGGCAAGTAGGACTTTTAGGGTCTATAGCTTAAATTTTTCCGAACCTTGGCTGGGAGGGGTAAAACCGGTACGTTTTAATTTGTCCCTTTCAAGGACACAGCAATTTTCTTACGATTTCCAAACTCGGGACATTGACAAGAACAGTCAATTCTCGATTACCGGTATTTCTGCGGGCTTGGCCAAGAAAGTGCAATGGCCGGATGATTACTTTATCATTTCCCATTCTTTGGGGTACCAATTATATGATTTTAGAAATTATAGGAGTGGTCTTTTCAATTTCGGAAATGGCAAATCAAACGCATTTACCTACACCTTGGGCATCAATCGAAATGCCATGGCCGGGGGCCGTATTTTCCCAAGGGGGGGATCCAATTTTGAGATTACGGCTAAGCTGACACCGCCTTATTCATTGTTTGGAGACAAGGATTTTGGTAGTTTAAAGGATAGAAGTGATGAGCTTACGTTGAAAAAGGCTAATCAGACAATTTCGTCAAATGAGAGTTTAGAGTTGGAAAAGGTAGATCAGGAACGGTTTAAGTGGTTGGAGTATTATAAATTGAATTTTAAAGGCGATTGGTACTCAACCCTTGTAGGGGCATCTTGTATTGCGTACCAATGCGGAATTCGGATTCTTGGGCAGCTATAATACTGATGTGGGCGATGTGCCTTTTGAGCGATTTTTTGTGGGAGGGGATGGTCTTGGTAATTTCACGTTGGATGGTAGGGATGTGATACAGTTGCGCGGTTATGAAAATCAATCGTTGACCCCGGTGGATCCGCTAACCGGGAGCCAAGAAGGCGGTTTGGTGTACAATAAATTTTCATTGGAACTCCGTTTGCCACTTACATTAAAGCCTTCCGCATCTATTTATGGGCTCGCATTTTTAGAAGGAGGGAATGCCTTCAACAATTTTCAGGAATTTAATCCGTTTCAGATAAAACGATCGGCAGGTGTGGGGCTACGTATTTTTATGCCGGCATTTGGTCTATTGGGTATTGATTTTGGATACGGATTTGACAAAGATGCCAATCCAAATTCTACAGGACCCAGTGGATGGCAGACACACTTCATAATCGGCCAACAGTTTTAATTTAAGAATCGGGGCTATAGCTAAGTACTTCATTTTAAAAGTTTTAGTAATTTTGGCACGATATTTTCTATTGGATAAAACGATGAAGTAATGAAAACAAAATCAAACGTTCTTTTAACAATGTTCCTTGCCATACTTTCCTCCTATGTGTTTTCGCAAGCCAGGGGTGTACGCATTGCATACGTTGATATGGAGTATATCTTGGAAAATGTAGATGAATATCGCGATGCGAGTGCGCAACTTGAAAATAAAGTGCAGAAGTGGAAGATAGAGATTGAACAGAAACAGAGTGTTGTAAATCAAATGAAGAAAGATTTAATGGCAGAAAAAGTGCTGTTAACGCAAGAACTGATTTCGGAACGCGAAGAGGAAATACAGATTCTGGAGAAGGAAATGCTGGAGTACCAGCAGGACCGGTTTGGGCCGCAAGGGGATTTGGTGTTGCAAAAAAGGCAATTGATACAGCCTATACAAGATCAGGTGTTCAATGAAGTGCAAAAATTAGGGGCCAATAAAAAATATGATTTTATTTTTGATAAATCGGCAGATGTTGTAATGTTGTACTCCGAAAAAAGGCACGATATTAGCGACCTGATTTTGAGGGGCATTGCAAGGACAAGAAAAGTGAGTGCTCCGGAAAAAAAAGCGGATGCTAGGAACCGATTGGATGATTTTGAAGGAGAGGATGAAGAGGAAGCCCCAACAGATGCACTATTAGAAAGACAAGAAAAGGCGAAGCAAGCAGAGGAAGCCAGGGAAAAAACGGCAGATGAAAAAAGAGCTGAACAGTTGAAAATTAGGGAAGAGCGTAAAAAGGCATACGAAGAACGAAGGACAAAACTTTTACAAGAGCGGGAAGCCAAGCGAAAAGGCTCTAAAGAAGAAGAAAAAATAGAAACAGAAAAGGATAGTATCAATTAAGTGGACAGTAAAAGTGTAAAAGGTGATACGGGGATGTGTTGATTTGATACCGGCATCATCGAGTAGCCGAATCAACAAATAAACAAATATCCGAATCAACAAATAAACACATAAATCAACCTTTAACCATAAACAATAAAAATTTTAAAATTAACTCTCAATTATTATAATCTTAAATCATGAAACAAGTAAAGAGAATAGCTGTAGCACTCGTATTTTTTGTAACAGCTACCGGTTTTGTAAATGCTCAGAGCAAAGTAGCGCATATTGATGTTACGCAATTGTTATCGGCAATGCCCGAAATGAAAACTGCCGAGGCGGAGCTTAAAAAGTTACAGGAAACGTACAGTGCTGATATTGAAAGTTCAATGACAGAGCTTAAGAATAAATACACCCTTTACGAGAATGAAGCACCTTCCAAAACGAATGAGGAAAATGAAAAAAGGGCAGTAGAATTGCAGGGTTATCAGAAAAGTATTGGCGAGGCTCAGCAAGCCGCCCAACAGGAATTACAGAAAAAACAACAGGAACTTTTTGCCCCCATTTCCGCAAAGGCGAAAGCGGCTATCGAGAAAGTTGCGGCAGCGCTGGGATATGATTACGTAATTGACGCGCAACCGGGAAGTGGGTTGATCGTTGCCAAAGGAAAAGATCTTTTGGTTGAGGTAAAAAAGGAACTGAAAATCTAAGTAGAGGTTTTACAGATTTAGAAAAGCGTCCCAATGACTATTGGGACGCTTTTTTTATTATAGCCATTTCTTTTTTATATTTTGCCACCTTAACTTTCTAATGAATTGCCCTTCCGCATCGGTAACCAAAAAAGGCCGGTTCTCCTTTTTGGCCAAAAAATAACCGTACATATTATCGGCAAGAGCACTTACTTTTTTTTGTTTCCAAGCCATTTTTATGGAAGCCATGAGCGTAATCCAGGGGCCATAACGGAGGGTGTACATGGCTTTTCCCTGTAATAATTTGGCCTTTGGGTTGTATGCGTTTCCAGTGGGGCGTAAGTGTTTTACCTTAAGATTTAGATCTGTATAAATTTCATACTCATGATACTGTGCCAACAATTCATCTACGGTATCCCAACCCATAGCGGCTTTGAGTCCGTTTATGGCCTTAAAACAATTCTTCGAATAGGCCTTAAAGGCACCGCGAACATGATTCTTGTTCATTGGGTGGTTCAACTTCCATTCACCCAAATGATTTTTTTCATAGGCAAATCCTCCGGCAATGCCAACATTGGGGTTGCCTTTAAAAATGCAGGCTATTTTTTCGAAGTAGTCCCTGGGTAGAATAATATCCGCATCCAGTTTCACCAAAAAATCGTAATCATCATTCAACTGGGACAGTCCAAAATTAAAAGCTTGAACAACCTTGCTTCCTGGCATATGAAGGGTTGAAGAGGTGGTATTGAGTTTTGAGAAAATTGGATTTTTCTTTGAATATAAGTCGATGACGGATTCTGTTCCGTCCGTCGAATTATCATTTACAACAACCACTTTTTGGGGTAGAAGTGTCTGATTCCCTATAGATTCCAAGACCTCCCCTAAAAAGCTTTCTTCATTATGTGCCGGAATGATAATATAGTAGTTCATTGATAGTTGCTCGTTGATATTTGATAGTTGACAGTTGTTCGTCTTTTTCTCTCTTCTTCTTACTTCAACGCCCCATTCATTCCTCATAACAGGATAACTTCATAACCTGGCACCAAAAAACCTTACTTTCGAATGGCATAGACTATATAATACCGAGGGGTGAAACTCCGTAACAAGGGTCGCAAGCCTAATTTTTTGACGGGGTTGGTTCGATTTGTCCCTTGCCTTGATTTCCCACCCTGCTTTTTCAAGAAGCCAATCAAATTGCCAGTCTTCAAATTCGTGGTAATGTCGGTCCCACGGATCTGTTGTGCTACGGTAAGCTGGAGAAAACCATAAATTCAAAGGAATGCTCGCTATGAGTTTTTCGGCTTTTATTTCGCGGAGCACATTAAAAGGGGCCAATAAATGTTCAAATATTTCAAATGCGGTTACAACCGTGGCTTCTGATTGTTTAACCGAGGTAAAATCCAGGTCCAGATCCTCACCCTGTGTATTTTCCACCTGATACCCATTTTCTTTGAGAATGTCCGAAAACGGATTCTCAACTCCAAGATCTAATATAGATTCATCGGTTGAAATATGATTTTGAAGAAAAGTTAAGGTGCGTTGAAAGCGCTTATTGGGATAGGTCTTTTCGTACATTTATTAATTGGTATCAAACTCTGTAAACAATGGCATTGATATTCATGCCTGCGCCTACACTCGCAAAGATAACAACATCTCCTTTTTTGATGCTTTGATTTTCAATTTTTCCGTTTTTTACCATGTCCAGTAGCGTAGGGATCGTCGCTACCGAACTATTCCCCAGCTGTTCTATGTTCATTGGCATAATTCCTCGAGGCATTTCTAAATTATAAAGTTTGTAAAATCTTTGAACAATGGCTTCATCCATTTTTTCGTTGGCCTGATGTATCATGATTTTTTTCACGTCAGAAATGTCAACTCCGCTTTTATCCAAGCATTCCTTCATGGCCTTTGGCACGAAAGTAATCGCGAATTCATATATTTTACGACCATACATTTTTATATAGCTAACCTCTTTTTCGGTTTCAAGGCACTTATTGAACGATTCCCCAAAATACAGATAATTGGCTTCTTCGTATGCGTATGTAGCCGAGGAATGGCTTAAAATGGCTCCTGAGGTATTGGACTGCTCAATTATGGCCGCACCGGCACCATCGGAATAAATCATGGAATCCCTATCATTTTTATCTACGACCCTCGAAAGGGTTTCGGCACCGATGACCAGGCATTTTTTTGCAATCCCGCTTTTAATAAATGCATTTGCCTGTATGACGCCTTCTATCCATCCCGGGCAACCGAACAATAGATCATAGGCAACACACTTTGGATTTTTTATTTCTAAATGGTGTTTTACCCGTGTGGCCAAGCTAGGAACAGTATCGGCCTGTATTTTTCCATGGGAAACATTTCCAAAATTATGGGCGAAAATGATATAGTCCAAATCTTCTTTATTTATACGGGCGTCCGCAATTGCCTTTTCCGCTGCAAAAAATGCCAGATCAGACGTATTCAAATGATCCTTTGCATATCTTCTCGAGGAAATTCCTGTGATGGATTTGAACTTTTCAATGATCACCGCATTTGAATATTGGAATGGTGTTCCGTCGGAATTTAGGAAATTATGATTTTTAAAATCCTCATTGTCCACTACTTGGGAAGGAAGATAACTACCAGTTCCTGTAATACCTATGTTCATAATATGTATACGATTTCCTTAAAATTACGGATTGGGCAATTCCTTTTGAATGCGCGCATTAGAACTATTACGATGTTCATTTTGAGTTATTAATGCACACAGAGGTAAAAAAGGCCTTTCAAAACCAATGGAATTGACTCAAAGGCCTTATTTCATTAAAGAATTCGGCGTGGTTTAGGCTTCCATATATGCTTCGATCGGGGCGCAGGTACAAATTAAATTACGGTCTCCATATGCATCATCGACTCTACGGCCGCCGGCCAAAATTTATTCTCTGACACATAGGGCAATGGAAATGCAGCTTTTTGACGACTGTAGGGATAGTCCCAAGTATCACTGGTAATCATATGCAATGTATGCGGTGAATTCTTTAAGACATTGTTGGGTTCTTCGATGGAAATGTTATCGATTTCTTCTCTAATGGATAGCATGGCATCGCAAAAACGATCTAGTTCTGAAAGACTTTCGCTTTCCGTAGGTTCAATCATAATTGTCCCGGCAACCGGAAAGGAAACCGTTGGAGCATGAAATCCGTAGTCCATCAATCGTTTGGCAATATCGGTTACCTCGATTCCGTTTTGTTTGAAAGGTCTGCAGTCAATGATCATTTCATGGGCGGCCCTGCCTTTTTCACCAGTGTAGAGGACATCAAATTTACCACTTAAACGCTGCTTAATATAATTTGCATTTAGGATTGCATACATGGTAGATTCGGTTAAACCGCGTTCGCCGAGCATTTTAATATAGCCATATGAAATTAAACAGGCCAATGAACTGCCCCAAGGTGCTGCTGAAATAGCAGTGATGGCTTTTTCACCTCCTGTTTTCACAACGGGATTTCCAGGCAAGAACGGTACCAATTGTTCGGCAACACAAATGGGGCCTACTCCAGGGCCTCCACCGCCATGGGGAATGGCAAAAGTTTTGTGAAGGTTTAGGTGGCAAACATCGGCTCCAATGGTTGCCGGATTTGTTAAACCTACTTGCGCGTTCATATTCGCGCCATCCATGTAAACCTGACCACCATGGTCATGGATCAATTTTGTGATGTATTTGATCGATGACTCAAAAACACCATGGGTAGAAGGATAGGTCACCATCAAGGCCGCCAGATTTTCTGAATGTAAAATGACCTTTTGCTCCAAATCCGCGACATCAATATTTCCTTTTTCGTCGGTTTTGGTAACCACAACCTGCATGCCCGCCATAACGGCGGATGCCGGATTTGTGCCATGTGCCGAGGCAGGAATCAAACAAATAGTGCGATGCCCGTCATTTCTCGATTCGTGGTAGGCCCTGATTACCATTAACCCGGCGTATTCACCCTGCGCGCCTGAATTGGGCTGTAAGGAAGTGCCGGCGAAGCCAGTGATTGTCGTAAGGTCTTTAGCCAATTCCTTTAGGACAATTTGATATCCTTTCGCTTGGTCAAGTGGTACAAACGGATGGATATTTCCCCATCTCGCCATGCTCAATGGAAGCATTTCCGAAGCGGCATTGAGTTTCATGGTGCATGAACCGAGGGATATCATGGAATGGTTCAAGGAAAGGTCCTTGCGCTCCAATTTTTTGATGTACCGCATTAATTCGGTTTCTGAATGGTATGAATTGAAAACTTGGTTTTCTAGGTATGGGGTGTTACGTTTGATTACAGATGATATCAAATCTTCATCAGGATGGGAGATATATGTTTCAGTAAGAACCTGGGTAAATCCTTCGCTTTCAATTTTGTTTTGGCTAAAATCAACAATAGTCGCATTCAATTTATCTTTACGCGAAAGTGCATCAAAAATTTGAAACAAGTCAACAAGGTCTTTGTTTGTGGTTGCTTCATTTATGGAAATCGTAAAAGTTCTTTCATCAATAAAATTGAAATTAATTCTTTGTTTTTCTGTTACTTTTTTCCATAAATCAATGTTTTCTACAGAAAACATAACAGTGTCAAAATACACTGAATTTAATTGTTTTATTCCATTTTTTTCTGCGAATGCAACAAGGGATCTTGCCGAGTTATGAATTTTTTCTGCAATATATTTCAATCCTTTTGGTCCATGATATACGGCATACATCCCGGCCATAACCGCCAACAGCACTTGCGCTGTACAAATATTTGAAGTGGCCTTATCCCTTTTAATATGTTGCTCCCGTGTTTGTAAAGCCATTCGCAAGGCCTGTTTGCCATCCGTATCCTTGGTCACCCCAATGATTCTGCCAGGTATACTTCTTTTGTACTCATCCTTGGTTGCAAAGAAAGCGGCATGGGGCCCACCGTACCCTAAAGGAATTCCAAACCGCTGTGTTGTACCGACCACAACGTCTACGCCAAATTCCCCTGGAGCCTTTAGAAGGACCAAACTTAAAATGTCGGCTGCAACGGCGACTTTTATTTCCTTTCCCTTGGCTTTTGAAACAAAACCCGAATAGTCATATACCTGACCATATTTTCCTGGATATTGCAAGAGTACTCCATAATAATCATCGCCAAAATTGAACTCTTCGTGGTTACCGATTATCAATTCAATTCCTAATGGTGTGGAGCGGGTTCTTAAGAGGGAAATGGTTTGCGGCAGAACTTCCTCCGAAACAAAAAATTTTACGACCCCACTTTTCTTTTGGTTCCTACTTCTTAGCTCAAAAAGCATAGTCATAGCTTCTGCAGCTGCGGTACTTTCGTCCAAAAGAGATGCATTTGCCAATTCCATGCCCGTTAGGTCACAGACAACGGTTTGAAAATTCAACAAAGCTTCAAGTCTACCTTGGGCTATTTCGGCTTGGTACGGTGTATAGGCGGTATACCAACCCGGATTTTCCAATATGTTCCTTTTAATGACCGAAGGAGTGATAGATTCGTGGTACCCTAGTCCAATATAGCTTTTAAACACTTTATTTTTCTCCGATAATTGCTGCATATGTGACAGAAATTCATGTTCGCTCATCGGTTGTGGAAGGTCCAGTGCACTTTTAAGGCGAATATCGTCCGGAATAGTCTCCGAAATCAATTGTTTAAGACTGCTTACACCTATAGTTTTAAGCATATGTCCAAGATTTTCTTCTTGAATACCAATATGTCTTCTTGCAAATACATCTGTCCTCATGTGCGTATGGATTTTACATAAAAATGTGCACAAAATTAGGGATTAATTCTTGCAAATAAGGGGAAATTCAAGCGGCTTGCTTTTAAAGTTTTTAACGGATTTCAAAGGTTATGAACAGTTTGGTTACCTTTATTTGATGAAGTGGTTCGCCCGTATTTTTGATTTTTATTTGGATGCCAGTATTCATGTGGCTCTTTCGGTTTACGCCCTTATACAAATAACAGGGATTATTCTGCAATTCGAAGTTGATTCCCACTTATCATACTTTATTTTTTTTGGAACCATAGCTTGCTACAACTTCATAAAATATGGGGTGGAAGCTGAAAAGTATATTGTGGTTGCAAACCGCTACCATAGGAATATTCAAGTTGCCAGTTTTGTAGCATTGATATTCGTATGCTATCATGCTTGGTTCTTGCCCTATGACACATGGTTGTCTATAGGATTCGTCTTAATATTGACGGGTTTGTATGCATTGCCCATATTTCCGGGAATAAAAAATTTAAGAAGTCTCGGACTTTTAAAAATTGCACTTGTGGCGGTTGTTTGGTCAGGGGCAACAGTGGTCACTTCCTTTTTTTGAAGCCAATGGATTTATGAATTGGGATTCTTGGGTTGAAACTACGCAGCGTTTCATTTTGGTAATCGTATTATTGATGCCATTTGAAATCAGGGATTTGAAATATGATTCTCCAACGTTACGGACTTTGCCTCAGCGGTTCGGTTCAACCAATTCAAAAAGTTTTGGGGCTTTGGCAGCCGTGGTTTTTTTCTTTCTAACATTCTTAAAGGATACCATAACAATATTGGATGAAATAGGAAAGGGAATGCTTTTTCTTGTATTGGGAATTACAATGTTCTTGACCAAGCGCGAACAATCAAAATATTTTGCTTCATTTTGGGTAGAAGCTATACCCATCTTTTGGTGGTTTTTTATGTTGGGTCTAAAATCCTACATCTAAATATTTTTCTGGAGCTCTTCCTTCATTTGCAACTTATCCTGCACAGAAAGTGCCTTAAGATTTGCTTTTTCACAGAGCGATGTTAATCTGGTGTTCTTTTTTATATATGAAGCACACGTTCTACAATATAATGTATGCAGCTTTAGTTTTATTTTTTCAAAACCGGTTGCATTTTTATATTGTGCCTTGTTACAGATTATAGCCGCCTTTTCGCAAGAAATCATAGATTGAACCAATTTTGATTGAGGCAGCCCATTAGAGCAGTCCTTGCTCTATGTATCATTACCCACAAGTTTGACGGATTGATGTCGAGCTCCTTACAAATATCTTCGGTACTCATTCCCTGAATGGTCTTCATGGTGAAAACCAAGGATTGTTTTTTCGGCAATTTTGAAATACAATCTTGAATGGCTTCACCCAACTCCTCATTTTCAACCGCATCGTTTTCAAATGAACTAAATGGGTCGGCCACTTGTTCCTCAAGCCAATCCCCTTCAGATTCGCTGGATGAACTATAGCCAATACGCACTTCGGCTTTGCCTTTTTTGGAATTTATTTTGCGATAGTAATCAATGACTTTTCGCTTTAAAATTGCGATGAGCCAAGTCCGTTCAGCGGCTTTGCCCTTGTAATTCTTGGCGGATTTCAATCCAGCGAAAAAAGTTTCCTGTACCAGATCTTTTGCAATTTCAGTATCGCTAACTCGGGATACGGCATAATTAAAGAGATAGTCCGCATAGGAATCAACCCAAGTATTAGGATGTAATTGGTACTCCGTCATTTTGTTTTTTACAAGCATCAAAAGTAGTTAGTTTTTAGTGAATATTGTAATTTTGGGATAAACAGAAATAATCTTGAAAATCATATATATTTTCGCCTTTGTTTTAATTGTAAACCTGGGATGTTCACAAATTAACTCAAAACCTATCACAGAAGTTTCACAAAATGAACTCAAAAATGTAGTTTTGGTTGATGTAAGGACTCCAGAAGAATTTAGTGAAGGCCACTTATCGGATGCTTTGAATATCGATTGGTTGGGTTCTGAATTTGTCAAGAATTTTGAAACTATAGACAAAGACGAGACTATTTATGTGTATTGCAAAATGGGTGGCAGAAGCGCAAAGGCCCAAGCAAAATTAGAAGAACTTGGCTATTCCCATGTAGTGAATTTAGAGGGTGGATATGATGCATGGAAAGCAAAAAACCCTTAAGGTCTCAGAATTTAATTTCTTAAAAGAGGCGCACACAAAAAATGCCTTCCATAATCTATGAAAATTTACAAATCCAAAATAGGGGTTGGTCTTGTGCTATTCATTGTACTGGTTCTAGGCGGCACTTCAATAGTCATGATATATCAAAAAGCATGGTCGGGATTTTTCATAAACATTCTGTTAGGAGGTTTCATAGTGCATTTGTTCCAAAATACCTATTATACGATAAAGGGTAATGTTTTGATCGTGAAGAGTGGTTTTATAATAAACCGATCAATAGACATCCATTCCATCACCAAAATATCAAAAACAAATAACCTAATAAGTGCTCCGGCGGTCTCTTTGGACAGACTTCTGGTCAATTTTGGTAAAGCGAACTGTGTTATCATCTCCCCAAAGGATAAGTTAGGATTTATCGATCATCTTAAGACAATTAATCCGAAAATAGAATTGAACACCTCAAATTAGGCGGTTTACTATTTTGCCCATTGCATTTTTTGAACCTGCACCTAAAGCAATTTTTCGGCCACCTGCTCCCAACTGTCCACTCTTTCAAATCCGTTTGAGTTTATATTATGGGGCGATGTAAAAAGTAAAGGCCTTCCATGGAAACCACTAAGATTATAACTGCGGTCGTCGATCAAAATGTCACCCTTTAAAATATGCTTGTCACCACAAAGAATACGCTTTTTCCAATGAATAAAAGGGAAATGCTCATCAAGCCATTCTGATTTTTCGCGCAATGAACCTGGGAATTCCATCGCAGCGGATGCTATATATACTTCGTATTTTTCAGAAAGTTTCTTTAATACGCGTTGGCTGTCAACTATGGGTTTCAATTGCCTAAAGAATCCTTCGATCGAGGTATGCCCGTGAATACTCTTTCTGCGATTTTCAGGAACACTTTGCCAGACTTCCCTTCCTAGGCAATCTTCATGGGTCAAATTCTCTTGGTAATCTAGGTTGTATTGCGCCAAATGTGCGGAAAAGGTGTCGGCTATCACTTCATCCATATCAACAAAAAGGGTCATATGATCTTTTTTTTGCGAAGTAAAGAAAAATGCGCATTAGTTGAAAGTCTATTTACACCGCTTTTTTTACAAGGCCCGCTCTTTCCAAAAGGGCTTCTACTTTGGGTTCTGCACCTCTAAATCGTTTATAAAGTACCATGGGGTTCACCGTGCCACCTTTTGAAAGCACATGGTCCTTGAATTTGGAGGCCACTTCTTTATTGAATATTCCATTTTCCTTGAAATAAGCAAAAGCATCGGCATCAAGGACTTCTGCCCATTTATAACTGTAATACCCTGAGGAATAGCCTCCTTGAAAAATATGTGAGAAAGAGGTGCTCATACATGTTTGCGGTGTATCCGGATATAGATCAGTTCCTTCAAAGGCTTCTTTTTCATATATTTTTACACTCGTAATCTTTGATGGGTCTGTTCCATGCCAGGACATATCCAAGAGTCCAAAGCTCAATTGGCGCAATGTCGCCAGACCTTCTTGAAAAGTGGAGGATTCCTTGATTTTTTGGACCAATTCCATGGGAATTGTTTCCCCTGTCTCATAATGTTTGGCAAAAAGTTCCAGTGCTTCCTTCTCGTAGCACCAGTTTTCCAATACCTGACTTGGAAGCTCCACAAAATCCCAATAAACCGATGTTCCCGAAAGGCTAGGGTATGTGGTATCTGCCAACATACCATGCAAACCATGACCAAATTCATGAAAGAGGGTGGTAACTTCATTGAATGTCAAAAGGGAAGGCTTGCTAGGTGTGGAACGTGTGAAGTTGCAGACATTTGAAATATGGGGGCGCACATTTTCACCGTCTTTTCGGTATTGTGGTTTGAATGAGGTCATCCAAGCACCGCCACGTTTGCCCTTTCTAGGATGGAAATCGGCATAAAAAAGGGCAATAAAATTCTTGTCCAAATCATAAACTTTGTAGGTCTTTACCTCGGGATGGTAGGTATCTATATCATGAACTTCCTGAAATTGGAGACCGAAAAGTTTTTCGGCCACCTTGAATACCCCATTTATTACATTTTCCAGTTTAAAATAAGGTTTCAATTTTTCATCGTCCAAGTCAAAAAGTTCTTGTTTGAGTTTCTCGGAATAGTAGCTACCGTCCCATTTTTGCAATTGATCGATACCATCCAACTTTTTGGCAAAATCTTCAAGTTGACTGTACTCGCGTTCCGCCGCAGGTTTTGCTTTTTCAAGCAGCTCATTTAAAAACGAACGGACTTTATCTGGCGTTTCGGCCATTCTTTCCTCCAAAACAAAATGGGCATGCGTTTGATAGCCCAAAAGATTGGCACGTTCATATCGAAGCTGCACTATTTTTAGCACATTTTGTTGATTATCCTGTTCATCACCGTGAAATCCTTTACTTCCAAATGACATAGAGAGCTCCTTTCGCAATTCGCGGTTCTTGGCATATTTCATAAACGGAATATAACTCGGGTAATCCAAAGTAATTAACCAGCCATCCTTATCCCGTGATTGGGCCAATTGTGCTGCGGCTTCCTTTTCACCATCAGGTAAGCCCTCTAGATCGGACTCATTGGTGAGGTGCTTTTCAAATTTGTTGGTCTCGGCCAAAACGTTTTCCCCAAACTTCAATTTAAGTTTGGCCAATTCGGTATCGATTTCACGCAGCCGTTTCTTTTTGTCCTCTGGAAGATTTGCCCCATTTCGGCTGAAACTTTTGTATTTTTTATCGAGCAACATAGACTGCTCAGAACTCAAAATCAAGGAATCACGATGGTCATAAACCGATTTTACCCTTGCGAACAAATCTGCATTTAGCGTAATATCATTTCCGAATTCGGAAAGAAGTGGCGAAACCTCCTGGGCTATTTTCTGGATTTCCTCATTGGTTTCGGCCGAATTAAGATTGAAGAATACACTTGATACCCGATCTAATTGCTGCCCTGAAAATTCCAGGGCCTCAATGGTGTTTTCGAAAGTAGGAGCCTCAGGATTATCCGTAATCAAATCGATTTCAGCCCTTGCTTCTTCTATGGCCTTTAAGAAGGCTGGTTTAAAGTGTTCGTTTTTAATTTTTGAAAATGGGGCTGTATCGAATTGTTCAAAAAGGGGGTTCATCTGAGTATTGGGATATTAGATTTGAGCATTAAGATTGAGACGGCTTTGTATGCAACCGACTGTCGTCTGATTACTAATTACTTTTTATTGTTTACTGATTTCGCACCATCAAGAACTTTCTGTTTAAGACCATCTTTATAAAGAATGATTTTATCCAGTACGCATTTATCGGAACTCCCGATGATCTGTGCTGCGAGGATACCGGCATTTTTTGCACCGTTAAGAGCAACCGTAGCAACAGGGACTCCGCCGGGCATTTGAAGAATTGATAATATGGAATCCCAACCATCAATGGAATTGCTACTTTTTATAGGAACCCCGATTACAGGTAAAGGGGACAATGAAGCTACCATTCCCGGTAAATGCGCCGCGCCACCGGCACCGGCAATTATCACAGAATATCCTTTTTCATGGGCACTCTTACTGAATTCGAATAACTTTTCCGGGGTACGGTGTGCCGAAACAATATCAACATCCACCTCAATATCAAATCCTTTTAATATATCCACGGCTTCTTGCATCACTGGTAAGTCGCTCGTGCTTCCCATAACTACTGCTACTTTGCTCATGTTTACCTGCTTATTACTTTAATGGTTTCCTTGACCTCTTGTGCAATTCTACGTGCTTTTGAAATATCCTCGTTCACGATGGTAACATGTCCCATTTTCCGAAAGGGACGTGTTTGTTTTTTGCCATAAATGTGCGGGGTAACACCTTCCAATTCCAGTATTTTGTCAATATTCCCATACACCACATTGCCCGTATGCCCTTCGGCCCCGACCAAATTTACCATGATACCGGCTACTTTGCTATCAGTGTTCCCTAACGGAAGGCCCAAAATGGCCCTTAAATGTTGCTCAAATTGGTTGGTATAGCTTGCTTCAATACTGTAGTGACCGCTATTATGGGGTCTTGGGGCAACTTCATTTACCAATATTTGGTCCTCTTGCGTTTGGAACATTTCAACCGCCAAAAGGCCAATATGCTTTATTTTTTCCGAGACCTTCAAAGCAATTTCCTGCGCTTTTTGGGCAACTTTGGGATCAATCCGGGCAGGGCAGATTACATATTCCACTTGATTGGCTTCGGGGTGGAATTCCATCTCGACCACAGGATAGGTTTTTACTTCACCTTTGACGCTTCGCGCAACAATCACCGCTAGTTCATTTTTGAAAGGCACCATTTCTTCCGCAATGCATTCCCCTGCAGGCAATCCATCTAAATCGGCCAGTTTGCGAACTACTTTGACACCCTGCCCATCATACCCAAATTGAGCAACTTTCCAGATGAAAGGAAAACTGAGTCCGCCATTGGCAACACTGTCCTCAATTTCGCTTTTATATGCAAATCGGTGGAAGTCCGCCGTAGGAATCCCGTTATCCACATAAAACAATTTTTGTTTCGCCTTATTTTGGATAATGCGCAGTTCCTGGGTCTTTGGATATACTTTTTTGCCTTCCTGTTCCAACTTTTCAAGGGCATCTAAATTGACGTTCTCAATCTCTATGGTCAAAACATCCACATGCTTGCCAAAGGAATATACGGCATCAAAATCGAGCAAATCTCCTTTAATGAATTCATCACAAGCAATTTTACAAGGCGCTTCATCCGAAGGGTCCATGACTTTGGTACGAATGTCCCACTTACGCGTTTCGTAGAGCAACATTTTGCCCAATTGTCCACCTCCCAGAATTCCCAGCGTAAAATTGGAAGAAAAGTATTCCATTGAAATGATTTTTGACTTATTTATATAGTCTCGTACAAAAATACGGCTAAATCTTAAAACCCTATGCATGCCGTAACAAAAGAGAAATCAAATTGGTATATTTGCCCTCTTGTAATTAAAACCCGCTAAACTTGATTCAACTTCACGATAAATATTTTAAAAGGTTCCTAAGTGAATTGGACATCCAAACCGCCGTAAAAAAAGTGGCAGAATTGGTTGCGGCGGACTATAAGAATGAAACGCCCATATTCGTAGGCGTTCTGAACGGAGCCTTTATGTTCGTCTCCGATTTTTTAAAACACTATCCACATCCTTGTGAAGTTTCGTTCGTAAAACTAGGGTCTTACCAAGGCCTTACCTCCACGGGAATTGTTGAAACACTTTTGGATCCACCTGCCAATATCAAAGGTAGATCCGTAATCATCCTGGAAGATATAATCGATACCGGCCGCACACTGAAAGAACTGGTACATCTCTTTTCAAATTCAAATGTAAAGGAGTTCAAGATAGTCAGTCTTTTTTATAAATCGGAAGCGTATAAGGGAGAATATTCCATTGATTATTTTGGGATCGATATCCCGGATAGATTTATTGTGGGTTACGGACTTGATTACAACGAATTGGGCCGAAACCTGAGAGAAGTATACCAACTAAACCAAAAGCATATGATCAATCTTGTTCTATTCGGAAAACCGGGAGCTGGCAAAGGCACACAGGCCGAATTCTTAAAGGACCAATACAATTTAAAGCATATTTCAACAGGCGATGTATTTCGTTACAATATGGCCAATGATACCGAGCTGGGTAAACTGGCCAAATCATATATTGATCGGGGCGATTTGGTTCCCGATGAGGTTACCATTAAAATGTTGCAGGATGAAGTAGAAAAGAACCCTGATGCCAGTGGTTTTATTTTCGACGGATTTCCACGGACTACTGCCCAGGCCGAGGCATTGGATGTTCTCTTGGAGTCCAAAAACATGAGGATCGATGCGACCATTGCTTTGGAAGCCAACGACGAAATACTTATTCAACGACTTTTGGAAAGAGGAAAATTAAGCGGCCGTTCCGATGATCAAGATGAGGACAAGATTCGTAACCGGTTTGATGAATACAACCAAAAAACCGCCCCGTTAAAAGATTACTATGAAGCACAGGGCAAATTCCATTCCGTAAACGGGATTGGGGCCATTGATGAGATAACATTTAGGTTGGGTAAGGTGATAGAGGAATTGTAAATTCAATTGTTACTTTCCGAACGTTTATTTTATACCCATTCAAATAATTAAAAATCCTAAACCCATAGGGTAGTCAATACGTATTTTATGACCGAAGGCAATTTTGTTGATTATGTAAAGGTCTATGCCCAATCCGGTAACGGAGGCAAGGGATCCATGCATTTACATAGGGAAAAATACATTGAAAAAGGAGGTCCCGACGGGGGTGATGGTGGCCGTGGGGGACATGTGATTCTTCGGGGCAATAAAAATTTATGGACTCTTATCGGCTTCAAGTTCAATAAGCATTTTAAGGCCGGTCATGGTGAGCATGGTAGCAAAAGTCGAAGCACCGGTGCGGATGGAAAGGATGAATATATGGAAGTGCCTTTGGGCACTGTGGTGAAGGATTTTGAGACCGATGAGGTGCTTTTCGAGATTACGGAGGATGGCGAGGAAAAAATTCTACTGGAAGGCGGAATGGGCGGTCGCGGTAATTGGCACTTTAGGACTGCTACGAACCAGACCCCGAGATATGCACAACCGGGTATTCCAGGCCAGGAGACACAGGTGGTCCTTGAATTAAAAGTGTTGGCCGATGTCGGTTTGGTGGGCTTCCCGAATGCAGGCAAATCAACCTTGCTTTCGGTCTTGACTTCGGCAAAACCAAAAATTGCCGACTATGAATTCACCACACTTAAACCCAATCTGGGAATTGTTCAATATCGGGATTTCCAGAGTTTTGTGATTGCCGATATTCCAGGAATTATAGAGGGTGCCGCCGAAGGTAAAGGTCTGGGGCATTACTTTTTAAGGCACATAGAACGCAATGCGACCCTTTTGTTCCTTATTCCGGCCGATAGTAAGGATATAAGCAAGGAGTATGAAATTCTTTTGGATGAATTAAGGCGCTACAATCCGGAACTACTCGATAAGGCCCGATTGGTAGCCATCTCAAAAAGCGATATGCTCGATGCCGAATTGATGGATGAAATGCGGATCGAGCTTGACAAAGATTTTAAGGATGTGCCTTATATGTTCATTTCGTCAGTTGCCGAAATGGGGCTTCAGGAGTTAAAGGACAAACTTTGGGCCATGCTCAACAGTTAATCGAATATTACGCGCTATCCATATTTCCAGGGTCTTTTTTCGCTATTTTTATTGAAAGTATCGATCATGAAGAGCGCATCTCTCATTTTATTGACGTTAATTTTCTTTTCTTGCAATGCGGTCAAGGTCAACTATGATTATGACAAAGAGACCGATTTTTCCGCCTACAATACCTACAATTTCTACCCGGACATGGAAACCGGATTGAGTGATCTGGACAATAAGCGACTGTTTAATGTTTTGGACATTGCTTTGCAATCAAGAGGTTTGGTATTTTCAGAGGAACCTGACTTTTATATCAATGTAGAAAGCAAAGCATATCAATCTGCACAAAATAATAATGTTGGAATTGGTGTTGGTGGAGGTGGTGGAAATATTGGCGGAGGGGTCTCGGTAGGTATCCCCATTGGGCAGCCAAGTTTGCAAAGACACATACAATTTGATTTTGTGGATGCCCGCAAAGATGTACTTTTTTGGCAGGCCGTAAGTGAAAGTTCCTATAAGGAAAACGCGCCTCCCGAAGCGCGTGAAGAAAAACTAAGAATACTGGTAGAAAAGGTACTTTCCAAATATCCGCCTAAATCAAAAAAGCAATAACGGTTTCACGAATTATGTGAAACCGTCATTTGTATCCTTGATTCAATTTACCGATACACGAACGCCTTCACTGTGACTGGAGAATTCAGGTGCATACATGCTTTGTATCGTTGTGATGCCGTTGCTAAATTCCCCTGAATTGTTGACGCGCAAATCATATTCAAAGACATATACGCCTTTGGGCAAATAATCAAAAAAGAAATTGGTGCTGGCATCCTTGGTGCTTTCGTAGTAACCTAGTCCATCTTGCCATTTATATTGGGAAAGTACATTGATAGGTTCAAAACCAGCTGCCCGCATATCTTTCATATGAATAAATTCCATATCCCGGTCAGAGCGAAGTTCAATACGCACTCGAACCAAATCTCCAACTTTCAAATGGGTTTTGCCGCTCACTTCGGAAATTTCCTCTCCAGTAGCGGTATTCCTTTTAAGGAACAGTTTCTTTTTTAATTTTAATGGAGTTTCGGCAGATGTAATTTTGTCCAAGTCCTCAAAATATTGCCAGTACAGTGCACCCCAAGCAATACCATCTCCTTTTTTGCCGATTTGCACCTCGGCCATTTTAGAGTCTATTTCCGGGCCGTTCCATGAAGTTTTGAAATACCCTGTACCAGCTTCAATTTTAACACCCTCTAGTTTTGAAGGCTCTATTTTTTGTCCACCGACCAGGACTTCTACCGCATCTGTTACCGAAAGCCAGTCACGACCCTCTAGAAGCAAGGCATATACCGCTTCAGTTGTCGCCTTGGTAGTTTTCCATTGATTCGTTTGTTTGTTTTTCAACAACCAAATTTTAAGATTGTCAATGGTCTGGGCATTATTTTGCACCTCGCCAAATGCCTCTATCAACAATGCCTGTGTTTCTATGGGTGCCTGATACCAATGCCATGATGCCGTATTTTCTTTCCAATACATACCAAGTTCCTCGGAAGTAATGCTATTTTCCTTTAGGGATTTCAGAATTTTGTTTGAAGTTGCACTGTCTTTGCTTCGATGGAGGAACAATGCCATCATGCCCTTCGAATACAATGACCTTTTGGTCCAGTATTTCTGCATCTGTCCTATGTAATAGGCCAGAATATCATCTACTTTTTTAGAAGTTTTATGGTTTGGGAAGAAACTGCGCATGTACATATAATGAACTTGTGTTTCGCTTAAATGATCGTCATTGATATTGGACGCATATTTTTTCATATGCTCATACTCCTTCACAAACTCATTGTCCAAATAGGAGATGGCTTTTTGAAGTATCACGGTCTGCATCTCGACTCCGCTCGATGTGACAGAAAGTTTGTTCAGATGTCCGAATCCCGTTATAATGTGTTGCGTGATATACCGATTGTCCGGTCCACCATTGAACCATGCCCAAGCTCCCGATGCTTTTTGGTTGTTTTGAAGTTTGTTAAGGGCAATTTCCTGTTCGCCTTTCATTTTATCCAAATTGAACAACAGGGCAATCCGCTTTTTTTGCTCGGTTTCGGATTGTGCATCGCGAAGCCAGGGCGTCTCTTGAATAAGAAGTGATTTGAGTTCCTCGTTCTTTTCCAAATTGCTGATCAAGGCATCTGAATTGGCCCATTGCTTAAATACCTCTTGGATCCTGGGATTGCTATTGGCAATATGACTCGCCAATGAGTTGGCATAATACCTGGCAAAAGTTTGCTCGTTGCATTCATAGGGATATTCCATTAAATAGGGCAAGGCCTGCACGGCGTACCAAGCTGGGTTGGAAGTCATTTCCAAGGTCAACTTGTGATTTTTGAGCGTGGTCGAAGACACATTTTTGAGTTTATCCAAAACAAACGTTTTATGCTGATCACTACGTACCCACATTGGCAATGTTTCGGTGACCAACATGCGATTGGTCAAAACCGGAAGCATATTTTGTTCACCATCACTAAAATCGCCGGCCTTTGCCAAAACCCTGTATTGAACTGCCTGTAATCCTTCAGGGATTTTCAATCTCCAGGAGACTTGGGTGTTGTTCATAGAGTCAACTTGAAAACCAATTCTGTCAAGACTTTTTTCGTCCCCGTTTACGCCTTTGGCCTGATTGGGAATTAGGAGTGTCCCAGTGATATCTTTACCACTCAAGGCATCCGTAAGTTCTAATTTGGCCTGTCCGGCAAGTGTTTTTTTGCTCAGGTTGGCAATTTTGGTACTGATCGTTATTTCATCTCCATCCCGCAAAAATCTAGGGGCATTCGGAACAACCATTAACTCCTTTTGGGTAACGGTTTCCAAAGTCCGCATACTACTTTCCAAATTCTTGGTATGGGCCAATACTTGTAATTTCCATTTGGTCAAAGCCTCTGGCGATGTGAAACTGAATGAGACATTTCCATCCTTATCCGTTTTCAATTGGGGAAAGAAAAATGCGGTTTCCTGTAAATTCTTACGTATGGAAACATCCCCGAAATCCGTTTGTTTTTCTTCCCTGGAAGAAATTGCTCCGTTTAAATTTTGATAGGAAATATCAGCTTTGCTTTCTTCCACAACTTCATCCAACGATTCACTCTCTGCCATGGCATCCATTGCCGCCATGGGAGCTTCGTTTTTCATTCTTTTCGAAATTCCGCTTGCATAGCCCCTAATTAAATTTCCATTGCCAAAATACAATCCAAACCAGTCGAACGAATCAAAATATTGAGGTTTGTAACGACTTTCAATCACATTCGCTTGATAAACGTTAAAGGAGCTATTGCCAAAACTTTGCTGTGCATTTGTATAGTTGCTGGAATAATAGTTGGGGTTATTGATCGGATGAAAATTCCAATAATGCCCTCGAAAGGCATCCAGGGAGGCATCGTACATACTGGCCAGTAATTCTGCGGAGACTTTGTCCCCCTTTGGCCCCTTTATTTTGAAGGACCATGTTTCATCAGTTCCCGGTTGTAATTTGTCCCTGAAGGTAATAGTCTCAATTTCAAGATCTGTTTTTGGATAGGGTACCGAAATCGGGATACTTCCCGATTGAAAATAATTATAGGCAGAATAACTATAGGATATGGCAAAACCACCCAAATCTGTCATATTGACGGGAACTGTGAAACTTTCCGAATCATTGTTCAAGTGAATTATTCGCGTATCAATGATTTTTCGGTCTTTTTCTACAAAAACGGAAACAGTTAGGTCCCGCGAACTTGATAGTAAAGTTATCTCGGCCTTGTCACCTACATTATAAGTGGTTTTATTGGTCTTTATCTCGAACAATTGGTTATCAGCAAGTTGTTCATCGTCGTCCCTGTACAGGGTTGTTTGGGTTATATCCGTTACAATTTGACCGAATTTATCCTTGGTTTCAAGCTCGATAATATATTTACCGGATTGCCATTTTTTTGTATTTGGAAGTAGAACTTCCCTGGACTTATCGGTATCAAAATTACTTTCCCAAACAAGTTTGCCCTTTTCCCAATTGGTGGGATTGTCCTCGTTTTCGAAGGCATCATGCGGATATAGTTTTTTGAATTCCTCTTTGTTAAAACCCTCATAATCTGTGGCGTCCCAAGGCCTATTTCGCAATACTTCGTCGGGTGCCCTCAATTTGTACATTTTTAGAGTTCCGAAGGCAGGTACAAACTGCCCGTTCAAATTACTGGTGGTGACCGTCAATTTAGTATCGGCTATATTCTTATCCAATGGGTTTGGCACATGCAACTGGGCGGTTAAAGCGTGGTAACCGACATTCACGATGGTTGAAGTACTATGCGTTTCGCCATTAATGTCGGTAACATCCGCGGTCACCTCATAATTAAAGGTCGGGAGATTTTTTGGATCAACTGAGTTATCGGGAAGGGCCTTAAAATCAATTTCATACTGTCCCAATTCGTTTGTGGTAGTCTCACCATGTGCTATTTCTTGCGGAGAGCCATTAAAGTAAGGAAACCTCCAATAATACCATCTGGGGAAGTAAACCACCCTACGTACCGTATAGGTGACTTTGGCATCTGTAATATGGCTTCCGGCATAGGCGCGAGCAGATCCAACAACTGTAATGCTATCGTTAACCTTATAGGTTTCGGTAACAGGTTCAAAAGAGGCTTCGAATTTGGGACGTTTGTATTCCTCGACGGAGAAATCAGTACTACCACTAAGGTTAACTTGGCCAGAACTTGCCTCCATAGTAAAATTACCGGTAAGTCCATTGCTAGGTAATAGGAACTCACCGGAAAATGATCCAAATTCGTTGGTTTTAAATAGTTGCTTGCCAACTTCTTGATAATTTACATCGCGAAGCACTAAGGTGACTTCGGTATTTTCCAGAATTGTCGAAGTGTTTTTTGTGCTTTTTATGGCAATTCCCTTAAAGTAAAGGGGTTGTCCGGGGCGATAGATACTGCGGTCCGTAAATAAAAAGCAGGAAAAACTGGTGCTAGGTGAATCATGATCATACTTTTTATTGATATAATATTCCCCGAAATAGGCCCGATCATCCGACTTGCTGACCAACAAGCTCACATTATTCCAATAGCTGTTGGCGAGTGGGACAGTCACCATCCCGTTTTTATCAGAAACCAGTGTCTTCGTATGAAAACCCCGATCATAATTTTCTTGATAGGTCATTTTGACCGAAGCATCTGAAATGGCCGAACCGTTCTGTCTATTTATTATTTGAAAATTTTGCGATGTTGGGGTTCGTGTTTCAACCACGGCCATATTCGTGACATAAAGTGGGCTAAAAGCGAAGGAAGTATCTTTGGATTCTTTGGGAGTGGCCAAAATCAGATACTGACCGTTGGTTAAAGGTGGCAATAATATTTCCGTGCTATGGTTCTGGTAATCCCTATCATTTCTTAAAGTTGTCTCCCATTTTTTTACCACAGGCAATTTTTGTATAAATGCAAGTTGTTTTGAGTGTGGATATAAATTGTTCAAGCTTTCCAATTCACGCTGTGTGAGTTTTTGGGCAGTTAGTTCTAGTCCGTCATAATTTTTGTAATTGACCAACAAACGTCCATTGGTATTAATGGGAACATATTTTTCAGTAGTCAGTTGAAGACTTCTAGCTAAAATCTGGGACTTTAGGTCGTTGCATTTGTCCGCACCGGAGCTTTTTGGAAATTGCGCACTAACCAAATCACAAAGTTCAATGGCCTCTTTTTGTTTCCAACGGGGTTCTTCGTTGGTTTTAGGCTGATAGGCGTTTCCTTGTTGATGATACAGTGCGGCAATCTCATATTTATATAGCGCAGAGACTTCGTGCCCTCTAAAATTTTCCGCTGAGTTTTGTAAGACTTCTAAATACAGAAGGTCTTTATTTGCGAAGACGGCATTTTGATAGATGTATTGTAATCTGTCAATATCAACTTCTATAAGAGCATCCAATTTAGGGTCGGAAATATGAAACTGGACCAATTGCTGATAAATCTTCAACGCTTTTGCCTGTAGCGATGTTTCATCGCTATCCCCAATTTCAAATTGTGAATATGGAAGTGCCTCGCAAAGTATTTCAGGTGAGTTAATCTCGAACTTATCGGCAGGTCTTGTAATATTGTTTTCGCCTGATTTATAAAATTGAAGGGCCGTATGCGCCAATAGATCAAATAGGGTAGGGCGAAAAAAATCGGAATTGGGTTGTAGGTTCAGAATTTCATTGAAATCATGTATATTAACTTTCTGCAATGCCGAATGGCTTTCAAGGGATTTATCAAAATGAACACTGATCTCTTGAAAAAGTGTGGTCAAATCCCATGTTCGGAAATCTTCAGGATTTACTTTTTCCTCTGTTTTTGTGCGATCGTAAAATTGATAGCGGTTGTGCTGAAAAAATTGCCAGTACAAATTTGCGAGGTAGCTTTCAAGCACATTTTTGGTGGGGAATTCCGATTTTTCAATTTCCAACTTGAAATCGTTGATTATTGTTAATTGGGCATCTTCCTCCAAGGTTAGAGCATATTTGGAGGAATACAACAATGATTTTATAATTTGGGCAGCATTCTTTTCCTTTTTGGCCTTCTCAGAAATTACGGCCACAACTTTCAAAGCAGACTTGGTCAATGCCTCGTTTTCAAATTTTTGTACACTTTTCCACAAAGATTCATAAGAATCATTGTTTTGCTGTGCCTTTGCCATTTGTGAAAACAGAACAATGGTGAGTAGTATATATATCTTATTCATAGCTTCAAGATTAGACCGCAAAGTTCTACAAAAGCTATGCCATCGCCAAGTATAAATTAGGGAACCGTTACTTTGATCGAGGAAGATCTGGAAATTATAAAACGACCTGATTTATAGGCTTTTTAACAAGCCCCCATCAATAGGTATTTGGGTACCCGTGATGTAGGCCGCTTGTTCCGATGCCAAAAATGTTGCCAAATAGCCATATTCTTTGGGGTGCCCAATTCGTTTTAGAGGAACTTTGGCTTCCATATCGGCACGAACTTCTTTTTCTGAAATTCCTAACTGCTCCGCTTTTTTTGAGTTGAGTTTTTCTATACGCTCTGTGTCAAAGTATCCTGTCAGGATACTGTTCACAGTTATTTGGTATGGCCCCAGATCCGTTGCCAAAGATTTCGCCCATGTAACAACAGCGGCCCTAATCGCATTTGATAGTGCCAAATAGGATAATGGTTCCTTTACTGAGACTGATGCTACATTTATAATGCGCCCCCACTTCTTTTTTTGCATTTGCTCTAGGGCGAGTTCAGTGGTGAAAACAACACTTTTGAAAAGAAGGTCAAAAGCTTCTTGATAATCATGCACATTCACTTCCAAAGCATTGCCAGGTTTTGGCCCCTGTGTATTGTTTATCAGGATATCTATCGAATTTTTTTTAAAGAAAGTTGAGATGATTTCTTGATAGCCAGTAAAATCAGAAAAATCAACAACGAGATATTGATGGTGCTGTCCTTGGTCGGTTGGAAGCATGGAAACGATGGATTTTAATTTATACTCACTACGTGACATCAATGTAATGCTCGCACCACTTTTCGCTAATTGCTCGGCAATGGCTTTCCCTATTCCACCACTACTTCCACCAACAAGAGCTTTTTTACCTTTTAAGGAAACAATCATAATTTTTTGATTAAGTATTATTTATATTCTTCTCTTACCGGACTAAAAACATCCATCAATTTACAGGCCGTTAGGGCTCGGCCACTATGTTTTTTGAAAGGTGCAATAATAACCAGATCTCCAGGTACGTACGTTTTAGTCTCTCCATCCAGCGTAAACTCGAATTCACCTTCCAAAACGTGCATTATCTGCTCATTTTTGTGGAAATGTTCAGGGACAATGGCATCTTTTTCAACATCCCAAAATGCAATACTTATATTCTCAGAATGCACGAGCCTCCCATGATAGCCAGGCATAATTTCTTTTGATGGAATGTTTTCGAGGTTTATTTTCATGTCTAGTTCAATTAAAAGACTAAGATAAATATTATGAAATGAGCCACAACAATTCTCGACACCAACGGGGGACATTTAATGGCAAATTACATCTGACCGATAGAAAAATAAATGAAAACGAACAGATGAAAGGGTTTCCGTTGGTTTGTCCTGCACGTTTCATTGACTATCTTTGATTCATATTGAGTTTTATGAAAGTACATTTTATTGCCATTGGTGGCAGTGCCATGCACAATTTGGCCTTGGCCCTTGAATATAAGGGCTATACGATTACGGGAAGTGATGATGTGGTTTTTGAACCTTCGGCCGGCCGTTTGGCCGCCAAAGGATTATTGCCCAATGAGTTTGGATGGTTTCCTGAAAAGTTGCATTCTGGTTTGGATGCCGTTATCTTGGGCATGCATGCCAAAGCCGATAATCCCGAATTGTTGAAGGCCCAGGAATTGGGATTGAAAATTTATTCCTATCCAGAGTTCTTATACGAACAATCAAAGAATAAAACACGCGTGGTTATTGGTGGCAGTCATGGCAAAACCACAATTACTTCAATGATCTTGCACGTCTTGAAGTATCATAACAGAGAGGTCGATTTTATGGTGGGGGCCCAATTAGAGGGCTTCGACCGAATGGTGCATTTGACCGAGGAAAATGATTTTATTGTTTTGGAAGGGGACGAATACCTATCATCACCCATAGATCGCAGACCAAAATTCCATTTGTACCAGCCCAATATCGCATTATTAAGTGGTATTGCGTGGGACCATATCAACGTATTTCCAACTTTTGATAACTATGTGGAACAATTTCGAGTTTTCGTTGATAGTATTGTCAAAGGTGGAAGTATTACCTATAATGAGGAGGATCCTGAAATTAAAAAAGTGGTCGAGGCTTCCGAAAATACAATTCGGAAATTGCCTTATCGAACCCCCGAATTTAGGGTCGAAGACGGTCATACACTATTGGAAACTCCAGAAGGGCCTATGCCGATTGAGGTATTCGGGAAACATAATTTGAGCAATTTATCGGGGGCAAAGTGGATCTGTCAAAACATGGGAGTGGATGAGGATGATTTTTATGAAGCAATAGCTAGTTTTAAAGGTGCCTCCAAGCGATTGGAGAAAATAGCGGAATCATCATCATGTGTGGTGTATAAGGACTATGCACATTCACCAAGCAAAGTTACGGCGACCACCAAGGCCGTGAAAGAGCAGTATCCGGATAAGAAAATCATTGCTTGTCTAGAACTTCATACCTACAGTAGTTTTAATCCAGAGTATTTAAAAATGTATGAAGGGGCATTGGACCCCGCAGATGAGGCCGTTGTCTTTTATTTGCCGGAATCGGTAAAGATCAAGAAATTGAAGGAGGTAACCCCAAATCAGATTTCAGAGGCTTTTATGCATAAAGATTTGAATATATTTACAGATGCTTCCGCTTTCAAAGAATTTGTTTTCAGCCAAGATTGTACCAATTCGGTGCTGCTCTTAATGAGCTCTGGCAACTATGGGGGACTGGATTTGGCCGCCTTAAAAAACCTGATTGAGAAAAGTTCGGCCGAAGCAGAAAAGTAGGAATGACCTTTTGATCATTTTCTTCAACAATAAATATATTAGATGCAAGAAAAGCAGACTTCCTTCTCAATAAAAAATTGGTCCGATGATGACAAACCACGGGAAAAAATGGTCCAGAAAGGCAAGTCGGTCCTGTCCGATGCGGAATTAATTGCCATACTTATAGGTTCTGGCAGTCGTAATGAAAGTGCTGTGGAACTTTCAAAACGAATTTTATCATCCGTGGACAATAATTTAAATGCCCTTGGTAAATTATCCATTAAGCAATTAATGCAGTTCAAGGGAATAGGTGAGGCAAAGGCGGTAACCATTGCGGCCGCAATGGAAATGGGAAGGCGTAGAAGAGGAGAGGACGAACAGAAAATAACCAAAATCACAAGCAGTAAGGATGCCTTTGAACTGCTTCAACCCTTAATTGGGGAATTGGAACACGAAGAATTCTGGATTTTATACTTAAATAATGCCAATAAGGTGCTATTGAGTTCGCAATTGAGTAAAGGTGGACTGACGGGCACCTTGGTAGATGTCCGAATTGTTATGAAACAAGCTTTGGAACTGGGAGCCGTAGGATTGATTCTCGCCCACAATCATCCATCAGGGACTCTTAAGCCCAGTAGTGAGGACAAAGCTGTTACCGAAAAATTAAAAAAGGCAGCCATGGCTCTTGACATAAAAGTTTTGGACCACTTGATCATAGCCCAGAAGGATTATTATAGTTTTGCTGATGAAAGACTGCTCTAATTAGTTTGAATTTTAAAGATAATGCTACTTATTTATACCCATAAGATAACGCCGCGCTTCACATTTGTAACGAAGCAAATTTTTACTCGCATTCTGGGTATTGAAATAATGTACACTAGTAAAGTTGAGGACTTTATTAAACATATAGGTCCGAAAATAACTTATACGAAGCAAGCGCTTCAGAATGAATTTTTTATACGTAGCAATGATCTTCTTTTTGAACAGGGGATAAATGATATTCAGATAAATATGGCGAATTGGGACGGAGTTCCTTGTTTTTTTAATGCAGGGGAACGAAGCAACATTCCTTTTGATATCTTTTCCGCCAGTTTTTTTCTTCTTAGTCGGTACGAGGAATATCTACCCCATGTGAAGGACATTCATGGCAGATTTTCCCCAAAGGATAGCCTTGCCTATCAAAATGGATTTTTGCAACGACCTGTAGTAGATATTTGGGCTTACAAACTTCTCGCTTCCTTGCAAGTACGTTTTCCAAGTATCAAATACAAAAACAGGAACTATAAGCATACTTCCATAATTGATGTCACCACATCGCACTGCTATGCGCATCGTGGGCCTACAAGAAGTATCGGAGGGCTTTTCATGGATTTGGGATCTCTTCATTTTGGAAAAGTTGCACAAAGAATCTCGGTTTGGTTAAACCCTAAGATAGACCCCTATGACAATTTCAATTGGCTTGTTGAAGTTCATAAGAAGCACGGGATCAAGAATATGTTTTTCTTTCAATTCGCGGACTATTCAACCTATGATAAGAATGTCTCCCCCAATAACAATAAATTCAAATTTCTTATAAAATATTGTTCGGATTATAGCGTGGTGGCTTTGTCCGCCTCCTATAGTTCCTTCAATGATATGGTGCTTTTGAAGAAAGAAAAGAAAATGCTCTCCGAGGTAATCAACCGTCCAGTGAGTTACTCAAGGTTGCGATATAACAGAGTTGATGTTCCCGTTACTTATAGAAATCTGGTCGAGGCCGAGTTTACTGACGACTATACCATGGGTTATACACATGAAATTGGATTTAGGGCCGGAACCTGTACACCCTTTTATTTTTATGATATCAATTTGGAAATTCAGCAACCTATTCGGGTACATCCTTTTGCGATGCATGATTACACATTTAATGGATTCAAAAGCAGCCCAGAAATTTTGGAGAATATCGCCTACCTATATAATCAGGTGAAAGCCGTTGATGGGGATTTTATAACCATATTTTCGAACGAGCTATTAGGTAGTGTAAATAAGGTGGATTGGAAAGATTTGTATGTTACCGTAATGAAAGAGTATCATGTTTAGTACTGTAGTCACCGATGTTTTTTTTGATTTGGACCATACATTATGGGATTTTGAAAAAAATTCCGCCCTTACTTTCAAAAAAATCTTAGTGGAAAACGATGTGAAAGTTGACCAATCCCAATTTATGCAGGTTTATGTACCTGCAAATCTGGAATTTTGGAAACTCTACAGGGAGGAGAAAATCACCAAGGACGAACTGCGATATCAACGGTTAAAAAAGGTTTTTGATCAATTGGGCTATGATATTGCCGATGAGCAAATAATGCACTTGGCCGAGGAATATATTGCGCATTTATCGTCCTTTACGCATCTTTTTCCCAACACCATTGAAATACTGCAATACCTAAGACCAAAATACAATCTTCATATCATCACCAATGGTTTTCAGGAAATTCAGGATAGAAAGCTGAGCAATACAGGTATTTACGATTATTTCCAAATCATTATGAATTCTGAAATAGTTGGGGTCAAAAAGCCGAATCCCTTAATTTTTAATAAGGCCATTGAAAAAGCCGGTACTTCTTCCCAAAGATCCATAATGATTGGGGACAGCCTTGAAGCCGACATATTTGGTGCTCAAGGGGTAGGCATGCATACCCTGCATTTCAACGCCCACAGCGAACCAGCTCATAATTACTGCCACATTATCAAGTGTTTGAGTGAAATAAAGTTATTCTTATAGAGTTATAACAGTAAGAGCACTTGAGTCAGTTAAGAAAATAAAGGACTCAGAATATATAAGAAATGAGGAAAATGGTAAATTGTTTTTCAGTCATCATCCTTGTATTCGGTATTTTTTTCTCCTGCTCCGATAAGCAAGACTTTGATCAGTATGATGATTTGCGGATTACACCAACCTATGAAAGTAGTCTATTATATGTGGAGGCTCCCGAACGCATAATTAATTCGACAGTAGGGCTGGATTTCGTTTCACAGGTCTTTAATTTTGATGCCTTTAATCAGAAAGTTTTTGTGGATAGGGTTCTTGATGGGGCCATCACATACCAACTTGAGAATACTACGAGTAAGCGATTGTTTATTGAAGTAGATTTTTTAGACGATTCGGACAATGTTCTTGACACCGAAATCTTTTTTATTGAACCGGCACCGACCCCAATTGTAAATCGGGAAATTGTATATGGCAATTCAGGACGTAGTATTGATATTATTACGAACACTTCCAATATTAGGGTCTCTGCCGAGAATCTAGGGGACAATACCAGCACTTCAGGTTTGCCGAACGCCATGGTTACCCTAAAGTCATCTGCCAAATTCAGGGTTCGATTAAAATGAGAGTCCATAAAATACTATATATAGCTATTTTATGGACCAGCAATTATTTGCATGGGCAAAACAAACAATTGTTATACGATTTTACAGAAATACCACAATCCTTGATGATCAACCCTGGCGAACATGTAGATTTTAAATGGTACGCAGGCATGCCCGGTCTCTCGGGAATATCGTTTCAAGCAGGGATTAGTGGTATTTCTGTAAACGATATATTCGCCAATGACGGACTTGACATAAATGACAAGGTTAGGAATCGCGCCATCAATGGTTTAAAAAGTAGGGATGAGCAAAGCGCTACCTTTCAAGTTGAACTCTTAAGCGGTGGTTTTCGTGGTAAGAATTTGAAAAGGTTTTATTCCTTCGGCATGTACATTGAAGGTGATGTAATCAATTATTGGCCTCAAGATTATGCAGTTTTGGGTTTTGAGGGAAATGCGGATAATTGGTATCGCAAGTTTGATTTGGGCCATCTTAAAATGAGGGGCGAATTGGTAAGTGTTTTTCATTTTGGGATCAATAAAAGAATTAAAAACAATCTAATTGCAGGGATTCGTGGTAAGCTGTACTCTGGTATACTGGATGTGAATTCCACCGGTAACTCGGGCTATTTTGTGACTACTGACGGACAGAATAATTTGGTTGCCAATACAATTCAAGCCAATATGAAAATGCGAACCGCGGGCATTAATTCATTGGGAGATGCAAATGACGCAAATGAACTTTCCGATTATTTTTTAAAAAAGGCTTTTTTCGGTGGCGATCTGGGCTTAGGTATTGACTTGGGCCTTACCCATTATTTAAATAAGAATACTGTTTTCACTGCAAGCCTTCTCGACCTCGGATTTATTTACCATACCAAGGATGTGAATACATATTCCTTAAAGGGAGGTGGAACTATTGAAGGGATTGAGGTGATACTCCCTGATGCCCTGACAGACCCTAATCGGGATTTTTGGCAAGATTTGGTGGATGAGGTCGAAGAATTTGTTCCTTTTGAAACAACACATAAAAATTATATTTCCTTTAGGCCCACAAGGCTTAATGCATCGTTGAGATATGATTTTGGTGAAGAGTTGCCATCTCGGGAAGAATGTGAATGTGATTTGGGAGTGGGTAAGGGGGGCTCTGCAAGAAGGGCAAGATTCTCAAATGCTGTAGGTGGACAACTATATATGGTCAATCGCCCTAGGGCCCTCAATCGGCTCTTTCTGCATTCTATTTAAGAAGGTTTGGAAATTTGATGGCGATAAAGGCTACTTATACCGTTGATAAGTTTTCATATACCAACATTGGGCTGGGCATAAATCTTCAGACTGGCCCTATAAATTTGTATTTTTTGGCTGACAACCTATTGGCATATGGTAATTTGGCCGCCAGTCATTATGCTTCTTTTCAATTAGGATTAAATATCATATCTTGGGGTAAAAAATAATGTGGAGCATGCGTGCCAATTTGTGTTTGGCACGTTTTTTTCATTCATGAAGCAAATAATAAAATAGAACACCGTGAAGAATATTTTTCTGTCCATTTTTTTTGGGATGATTTTTGCGAACTTATGTGAGGCACAATTGAACGACTATAAGTACGTAATTGTACCCAAAAAGTTCGAAGGGTTTAAAAGTGAGAACCAATACCAGACCAGTACGCTCATAAAATATTTGTTTAGTGAAAAAGGGTTCAATGTAGTTTATGACGATGCACTCCCTGTTGATTTAAATGCCAACCGATGTCTTGGGCTTCTCGTTGGTTTGGAAGACCAATCATCAATGTTTACCACAAAAGTCATACTGCATCTTAAAGATTGTAACTCAGCTGTAGTTTTCTCTACCGGAGAAGGAAAAAGTAAGCTCAAGGAATATAAGGCAGCTTTCAATGCGTCCATAAGAGAGGCTTTTGAGTCATTTAACGGGATAAGTTATTCATATTCTCCCAAGAAAGCGGAAAATGGCCCTATTACATTAAACTTTAATAATGATGTGAAAAAGATGGGGGATGACAAGTTGGTTACGCCAAAAAATAAAGTTTCAGAATCTGTTGTAATTCAGGAAGCTACGAAAGAAACACAGCTGTATAAAAGCATGGAACCTGTTGAATCCAACATAGTAAAAAATGAAAGCCCTACGGTAAGAGTGACAGCAACGGAGGTATTATATGCACAAGAGATTCCTAATGGTTTTCAACTGGTTGACAGCACCCCCAAGGTAGTTTTGAAAATATACAATAGTGCAATCCCCGACCAATATTTGGCCTCTTCCGATGAAAAAAACGGGATCGTTTATTTTAAGAATGAAAAATGGTATTTTGAGTATTTACAGAATGGCCAGCAAACCATTGAGGAATTGAATATTAAGTTTTAAAAATTGTATTTGTCCTTCCAGCGTGATTTTAGAAAATCTCGGATTGCATTTTCGCGTTGATTGTGTCCTGGCTCGTAAAAATTGGTTCCTGAAAGTTCCTCGGGTAGAAACTCGGTGTCAACAAAGTTATTTTGGAAATCATGGGCATATTGGTAATCCGCCCCGTATCCTAAATCTTTCATTAGCTTTGTTGGCGCATTTCTCAACGGCAAAGGAACAGAGAGATCTCCCGTTTGTTGTATATTCTGTTGCGCTTTACCAATGGCCATGTAACTGGCATTGCTTTTGGCCGATGTCGCTAAGTAAATGGCACATTGACTCAGAATGATACGCGCTTCCGGATAGCCAATTGTTGTTACGGCCTGAAAACAGGCATTCGCTATTACCAATGCTGTCGGGTTTGCAAGTCCTATATCCTCAGAAGCTGAAATGAGCATCCTTCTGGCAATGAATTTCACATCTTCACCCCCTTCGATCATTCTTGCAAGCCAATATACGGCACCATTGGGGTCACTTCCTCTAATGGATTTTATGAAGGCCGATATAATGTCATAGTGCTGCTCTCCCGTTTTATCATAAAGGACGGTATTTTTTTGGATTTTTTCCATTACCATGGCGTCGGTAATTGTAATAGGCTCGCTCTCCTCGGAATTAACTACCAATTCAAAGATGTTAAGCAGTTTTCTCCCATCTCCGCCAGATAATCTTAACAATGCCTCCGTTTCTTGAAGGACAATTTTTTTTAACTTTAAGATTTCATCCTGTTTCAATGCCCTTTCCAATAAGGTTTCCAAATCTTCCTTGCCAAAAGGATTCAGAATATAGACTTGACAACGCGATAATAGAGCGGGAATGACTTCAAAACTTGGATTCTCGGTTGTTGCTCCAATTAAAGTTACCCAGCCTTTTTCGACGGCACCTAATAATGAATCTTGCTGCGACTTGCTGAAACGATGAATTTCATCAATAAAAAGGATAGGATTTTTTGAAGTAAAAAGACCTCCGCTCTGCTTTGCCTTGTCAATTACATCCCTTATATCCTTTACACCGCTATTTATAGCACTTAGTGCATAAAATGGTCTGCCACTTTCCTGTGCGATGATATGGGCCAGGGTAGTCTTTCCTGTTCCTGGAGGCCCCCAAAAAATGAGGGAAGGAATGGTTCCTTTTTCAATTTGATAGGTCAAGGAACCTTTCTCGCCAACCAAGTGGTGCTGACTAAGGTAATCATCAAGTCTTTTGGGACGTACCCTTTCCGCTAGCGGTTCGTTCATAATGTAAAAGTAAAATAAAGTTTGTGATACATAATGTGTTCAATTGACTTTGGCGAAGTTTAGGTTTGGTTATTAACCCGACGGTTATAGACCGTTATAAAAATATCAGGAAACAATTGACAATCAGTATTTTGTTCTATTGTCTTTTATCTTTATCCTATCATCTGGTTAATATAATGACATTTTATCAGGTTTTTTTTAGTGGCTAACTTCTTGCTAATTTTATAAAATGTCCGATCATCAATTTTTTAAATTTTCAAACTGGGTCCTCATCGCACCGTTTATTGCAGTGTTGTCTATTTGGACCGTATTTTGGATTGAACTACGCCTACAAACAAATTTTAACGAGTTTGGAATATATCCCGGAACCTTAAAAGGTTTAAGAGGGATTGTTTTTGCACCTTTTATTCATGGTTCTGTAGAACATCTATATAACAATACTGTCCCTCTTGCATTTTTAATAACTTCATTATTTTATTTTTATAGGGGCATCGCGGTGAAAGTTTTATTTTGGGGTGTATTGATTGCGGGTATGATTACTTGGGTCATAGGTCGACCCTCCTATCACATTGGGGCAAGTAGCGTTATTTATCTTTTGGCCAGTTTTGTCTTTTTCAAAGGGATATTTACCAGGCATTTCAGATTGGTGGCACTTTCCCTCATAGTTGTTTTTCTATACGGAGGGCTGCTGTGGTATATTTTCCCTGTAAAGGGAGGTATTTCATGGGAGGGGCATTTAGGTGGATTTCTATCCGGTCTTCTTTTAGCCGCTATTTTCAAGACTAAAGTTCCGTTAATTAAAAAATTTGATTGGGAACATGATGATTATAATGAGGGGGATGATGAATTTCTGAAACAGTTTGACGAACATGGGAATTTCATTGAAAATGAACGGCAGGAATTAACAGACAACTCCGTTCAAATCACATACCACTATAAAAAAGATGATAATAAGGATGCAAATGATTAATGCATACGCTGCCTGATGGCCTCATAAAGGAATACACCACAGGCGACGGAGACGTTCAAGGAAGCAATTTCACCCAAAAGGGGAAGTTTGGCCGTATAGTCCGCAGCGTTTAATGTGGAGGGTGCGATGCCCCTATCTTCCGACCCCATGATTATGGCACATGGTTGATTGAAAGGGACGCCATAAATGGTGTGCTCGGTTTTTTCGGTTGCAGCTATAATTTTAATTCCAGAGGCTTGCAAATAAAAAACCGCATCTTTAATATGATCAACTTTTACTATGGGCACCTTAAAGGCAGCTCCGGCAGAAGTTTTAATCGTATCCGAAGTTACTGGTGCTGCTCCTTTCTTCTGAATTATAATGCCATCAACTCCACAACATTCTGCTGTTCGTATGATTGCGCCAAAATTACGGACATCGGAGAGTTGATCAAGCAATAGGAACAATGGAAGCTCTTTTTTTGAGATTACTTTTTCAACCAAATCTTCAAGTTCATAAAATACAATCGGGGAAATGCTGGCAACGACACCTTGGTGATTTCCAGAAGATAGGCGGTTTAATTTCTCAATGGGTACATAGGAAGAATTGATGCCCTTTTTGCGGATGGTTCGTTCCAGTTCTTTGCTCAGTTCTCCGATCAGACCTTTTTGAATAAATACCTTATCAATGGGTTCGCCAGTATTGATGGCTTCTATAACGGCCCTTAAACCGTAGATTTGTGTTGGGTTGTCCATGGGGTAAAGGTAAATAAAAACCGCCCAACAAATTGTTGGGCGGTTCTTGATTTGTTGCCAAATTTAGCGACATCATTTGTTTAAAAAATCAAATGTCTTTATTAGGTCTAATTCATCTTTTATATTCAAATTATTGTCTTTCAAAAATTTCTTTAGCTCTTCTTTACTTGATTCGTCGAATAGCTCTGTAAAGCTGCTGTTTTTCAATGGAATCTCATCAATACGGTTCACGCCCTTTTTTTGGAAGTAATATTCAGTGTATTGCGAAAACCGACTTGGAACGGCTCGAACTAAAGAATTGGAGGCTGCTTTGCCTTCTGAAAATTTAACGTGAATTCTTTTGAAAAGTGCGTAATCTTCTTCTGTATTTAATGTGGTCAAATACCCATTTATGGTTTTGTTTTTTGCAGTGACAAAAGTCATAAAGCTCATTTTTTTGCCGTTTACGATAATACTGACCGCTTTATCCTTCAATAGGCTTTTTGGAGCCTCATTTTCCAAAGTGCTGTTCTTAATTTCAATTTCTTCGTTGAGGGCATTATACCGGTAATACATATTGCCTAGATTTTCGTCGTTAAGGAAAATAGTTGTAGGCAAGAATGTGTTAGATACATAAGGGGAACCTTGAAAATCTTCATATTCCATATTACGTTTCGCAGACCTACTATCAATATCGCCTAAATAAGCTGCAATTATTGCCGCAGTTCCGGTTGAAGGTACGCCAGCGATGTCAATATTACTGGGAAGTTGACCGTTGTATTGGGCCATGGACAATGCTGTAAATAAAAACGCGAGAATTAAAAAAGATTGTTTTTTCATAATAAAGGTTTATTAAACTGCAAAAATTTTTCTAAGCAACTAGCGGTTTCGATTTAAATCGTATATAAAAGTAGTAATAAATAGATTAAGTCGAATTCTTTAGTGTGTAAATAATTGGATTTTATAGTATTGGAAATATTGTCTTCTTAATTTTATATTGGGGACAATTCATTAACTATAACCCCAGTTTTTTAATTTCCGGACTATCTTTGTCATAAGAATAACCGCGCCAGAAGAAACCAGGTGCGTTGAATTTCCAAACTACTTCTTTCTCGCGTGTTACTTCCCAAAATCCGAAATCACCCTCAGTAATTAAGATATTACCATTTGGCAGCTTGACTGCACCAGAAACTTTTGGGGAATACAAGTCAGGATCGGTAAAATACCATACTACTTTTGGCTCGTTATTTTTGTTGGCCCCAAGTGAATAAACCACAGGTAGTTCAAGTTCGAATACCGTAGATTGACCTATTCCCTTTCCATTTGAAAAAATCAACAATTTGCCTTGATCTTCGCCTTTTAGCAAGTTGGGATAGTGGTTAAACTGGAAAATTCTGTTTCCGAACGTATTTTCATAAGCTTCCGGATTTCCGAATCGATAAATTAGATCGCCCCCTTTTCCGAAGCTTCCACCACTACTGCCTTCGGCTTCCTGCGAAGTAGTACTATGGTCAATTACCCATACCTCAGAGTAATAAAGTACACTTAATAAAATAACATCGTTATATTCATCATAGGTAATGCCATTGGCATGCATGATATCGCCTTTTATTTCTATTGGGGTCTCTGATTTAGGTATGTAATTAAGGTCTATACGTTCAGGGTGTTCGGATATTGTCCCAAAATTGGGTAAACTCGCATCATGATCCTGAATAATATCGTCCATTGAATCCCATTGCCAGACAATCTCATTTGTGGTGGTGTCAACTTCTATAATTGATTCAACAAAAATATCTTCATCCATCATATACCCGTTGTCTACTGCCTCTTCTTTTGACCTTTTCCCCCAAACCATAGCAAGAACGTTACCATTGGGCAAAAGTTCAGCATCATGGTGCGTCTCGGCTTCGGGTGTGGAGTAGATAAAATCCCAACTTACCGTATTGTCAGGGTGGATAATTTGTAACCTCCCACCTTGTCCACCAAGTTTTACCTTGGGGTCATCTGATTCTAAAGAAGCCAACAAATTGCCATTGGGCAGAACGAATACATCATTACCAATATTGTTGGTAAACTCCCATTCATGAAGGAGTTGAGCATTTTTATCCATTATGTAAGCGCGGTTGGCCCCGGCATCGTTGACTAATATAAAATTGTCATCAATTTTATCGGGGTTTAATTGTTGTACTTTTCCTATTGGCACAAAACCTAAATCTGGAACAACGGTGTCTTTGGGTACTTTGGGAATAGAATCAATAGCAACATTGTTGTCGTTTTCTTTAGGGGTAGGTTCATCATTGCTACATGAATAAACCAAAACGGCTAGTACCAACAGACCGATCATTGGGTTCTGGCAATAGTGTTTGAAAAGCTTTTTCATAACCGAAAATTAGACTTCAAAAGTACAAAAATAAACAATGGCACTATTCTAACTTAGGTATTGAAATATTTAGGAAATTTAGAGGTTCAAAGCGAATAGCAGGGGAATACCTAAATGAAATTCATAAGCATGACTTCCATCAGCTAACGATTAACTTAATTGGACCAACACTACCATTAGAATTTTATTCTAAAAAGTTCCTGTCACTTAAAAAAGGCAATGGGCGTTAAAAATAAAAAAGCTCGAATTTATTTCGAGCTTTTTAGAATTGCGCCATTTACAGCTTTAATAATTCTGAATACAGTAATTGATAAGTTCTGCATTGGCAGGTGTTGCGGCACCGTAGGGTATTTTTTCCACAATAACGTTACCATTCGCTGAAGTTACCGTAAAGCCTACTTCACCATCAAAAGTGCCCGAGTTGAATTTAATGGATATTACTTGGGTCCCTGTTGGTACTGTAAGTGTTTCAACAGAAGCAGTGGCTTCGGTTTCGTCTACCAGAAACTGAGTAGCTACCCCATCCAATGTAACAGTTAGCGAAGCACCGTTCCAGCTATCACCGTACGCATCCTCCATGTCAAAAATCCAATCTCCTACTGCTGGTGGAACAGGCCCACAAACAATAGCGGCACTGTACTGGAAAGGTGATCTGTAAAATGTACCCCCGGCAATAGTACCAGCAGCGTTATTTGTATAAACTCTTCCATCTGTTAACACTAATTCTAATCTTAAAAGGACAGCATCACCACCATCAACATCTGAAGTTAAGATTCCCATTGCATCTAGTGCTTCTTGAAAAGTAGCGCTAACCGCACCTCTTGGTAAACCAAAAGGAGTTCCCGCAGACGAAAAGCTTGAAGCAGGAATTGTTTTCACTAACCCTTCTGTTGGTGGGGTTGTCCCATTATCAGGTGTATTGTCAACAAGGCGTGCATAAAGTTTTATTTCTTGGAACAAGCCGCCGTTTTGCGCATCTTGTTCTTCTAAATTAACTGTCCACGCCGATGAAGGATCTGATATGTTAAATGAATTTCCATCAAAAGAAATAGTTCTTAATACGGCACCTCTTTCAATAGTATCGAAAAGTACGTCGATAGTTTTATCCTCCGTACTACAGGATGTAACTATAAAAACACTTAAAGTTACAAAAAACACTTTTATAAAATTTTTCATATTTTTTTTATTAATTAGAAGCCGGAGCTGTTGGATTAGTATCCCAAAATACTGGAATATCTACACCAGCTTTTTGAGGTATATTAGAATTTGTATTAACCGCATTGGAAGGATAAAACATTGATCTTATAAAGACTCCAGGATCAGGATTTATACTTGGCTGTAGTGTAGTTGGATAACCTGTTCTTCTATAGAAATTATAAGATTCGATGCCATTGCCATAAGATGATACCAACAATTGCTCTCCTAAAATATCCCATTGTTCAGCTAAACTAGCTGCATCAAAGCTTGATTCAATAGCTGCAAGAAAAGCTGTAACTTCAGCTGGAGTTGGTGCAAAACTAGCATCTGCTACTGCATCTACACTAATAAAGGATTGTACTTTACTAATTTGTTTAGTGATACCGGCCAACATAAATGTTTTGGCCAATGCGGCATTATTACTAACCATTGCTAACTCAGCTTGCATGAAATCTACCCAAGCAGCAGTTAAAATAGGGGTAATTCCTTTACCACCGCCGCCAGAAGTGGTGGTTACACCTGCAAAACGGTCATCATCAAAATTTCCACCTGCAGGATAGACACCAAAAGTTGTTCTTAAAAATCCATCTGGAGGAGTACCATCATCATCCATGTGGTCTCTACCCCAGTATCCATTTTCTAAATAACAAAAAGTAAATCCACCATCAATATAATGCTGAGGTGCATCTTGTAATGAACAAGTTAATGTTTGTTCGTCTCCTTCAGGTAAACAACTTGAGCCAGGAGTACAATCTGATTGTCTGTAAAAATAGTAACGTAGCCTTGGATCATTGTTGGTGGCCATTAAATTCATTAACCAATTTGAGGTATAATCACCTGCGCCCGTTGCAGTATAATTTAAACCATATCTTGGATGACGTGTATCTGGTTGAGAAGCGTTTGTACCAGGCCAATTATATTGAAAATCGTCTTCGGAACTTGATATATAATTACCAGAATTAAGAATGGTATTGATACTTGCTACAGCAGTTGCATCCACTAATCGTCTTTGGTTGTATAAACGCATTTTTAAAGTATTCGCAGCGTTTACCCATTTAGTATAATTATTATTGTAAAATACGTCAACAGCAGGATTAGCTGTTGTAGTACCTGTAAAATTAATAATAGAATTATCTAATAATACGAGAGCAGCTTCATAAATGGAAGCACCTGCATCTACTTTTGGATTTAAATTTGCAGCCCCTGAAATAGCTTCTGAATAAGGAATGTCTCCATAAAAATCGACCATTGCAGTCATAAGATAGGCTTCAATAAATTGAGAAATGCCTATATGTCTTGTAAATCCATTCTCTTCAGCTAAAGGAGTCATTGCACGAATGTCAGCCAAAATTCCCAAATAAGCATTAAGCCATTCATCATCGGAATCACTTCCTTGATAAGAATTATTGTATTGTTGAGACGATGTCATGGCCATAAGTCGTGTTAATTGCAAACCAAATAAAGATAAACCATCCCCATTAGTAGCGCCTCCAGACTGCCAATTGTCGTTAGGATCATAATCTGCATCCCCTTCAATGTGTCTTACAAAATCTTCTTGTATTGAAGACAAGAAGAAATTTACATCTGCTTGATTGGGTGAAAGAGCATTAGGATTTTCAGTTAAATCCAATTCGGTTGTTTCACATGATAATAGTCCAACAAAAACAGCCAGAACTAACGTGATATAAACTTTTATATTTTTCATTTTTTTTAATTAAAATTATTAAAATGTTGCTTTAACACTAAAGCCGTACCTTCTAGAGCTAGGACCGTTAATGAAGTCAAAACCTTGTCCGTTACCAACACCAGTTCCAGAGGTATTAGGATCAAAATTAGCACCATCAGGCGTGTTTATCGCATCAAACCAAAGGTTATTTCCAGAAACTTTAAAAGACAACGCGCCAAAAGGTGTTTTATCTAAGAATTTTTTGGGTAGGGCATAAGTAAGAGATGCTTCTTGTAAACGAATCACAGTTGCATCATATACTTGTAATTCACTTGGTCCAAATAATACGTTGCTAAAGAAAAAATCAGAATTATTTATTTGAATTGTATTTTGATTTCCATTAGCGTTTACCCCAGGTATAACAAATGTATTTTCTCTGTCTAAAGTTTCAGTTATTAAACCTCTACCTAAAAGCGTTGCAACGGTACTAGAATAAATGTCGCCTCCTTTGGTATAGTTAACTTGTACACCTAAAGTAAAATTTTTGTAAGAAATAGTATTAATAAAATTTGTTGTCCAATCTGGGTTTGGATCACCAATGATACCGTCTTCTGGATCTTGAACATAATATCCATCAGATCCAATGGTAGCGGCACCATTAGCATCTCTCAAAATCTTACTTCCGAAAAGCACACCTAATGGCTCACCAACGATAGCGGCATTACCTAGATTTGAGAATCCTGAATAAACGACAAGATCTGTGTCCAACCCTAAATCTACAACTTCTGATTCAAAGGTTGTAAAGTTTAGCGCAATATTCCAGTTAAACCCATCGTCCTTTCTAGCTTTAAATATATCGACACCAAAATCAACTTCTAAACCTTTATTTTGTATTTCTCCGATATTGGTTCTAGTAGAAGAAAAACCTGTAGAAGGATCTAACGGTCTATTAATAATCAAATCGGTTGTGATTCTTTTGTATAAGGATAAATCAAGGTTAACGCGATTGTTCCATAATCTTGTCTCTAAACCTACTTCATATTCTTTAAGTAATTCAGGTTTTAGTCCTGGGTTACCTAATACGGCACCGGTAGTATTGGTAACAACATTCGTTCCGCCGCCATTTTGAAAATCTTGGGTATCCAAAAATAATGTATTAGCAACGGGATATCCTAAATCTCCAAAATTCGCTGAAGTTCCATAACCAGCTCTTAATTTTAAATAATTTATACCATTTTCACTTTTAATACCTTCAAATGCAGCCGTAGGTAAAAAAGATATACTTGCACTCGGATAAAAAACAGATCTATTTTCTGGAGCGAAATTTGAAACCCAGTCATTTCTACTTGCTAGGGTTACGAATAACATATTGTCATAATCAAATTCCAGTTGCCCATATAGACCCATTACATTTCTTTCATTAAAGCCTTGTATTTCATTTTGGTTCAAAAAGTTGAAATGTCTTAATACGCCAAATACTTGTTGTCCGTCACTTGATGTTCCATTTTGATCGAAAACTTCTCTTCGCGTTGTAGCTCCTAAAGAAAAATTCGTTCCTATTTTTTCATTAATTTCATAATCACCAGATAACGTTAAGTTGTGATCCCAAATGGTATTTTTGTTGTTCCAAGTTTCATAAATACCGCTTTCTGTCCTGATATTCGCACCGCCACCTACGCCTCCTTTGTTTTGATAATTGACGTTGTTCTCATTGTAAACGTCTAAACCAGCTCTATAACTAAGGTTTAAATTATCATTTATTTCATAACTTAAAGCAGCGTTACCAAAAATCCTATTTGTTGACTGACGCGTTTGAGCATTATTCAATGTCCATAACGGGTGCTGAATGCTATTATTTTGTCTATAATATACACTAGCTCCTGTAAGTGGATTTTGATATGGCAGCCCTTGTACATCAATACTTCTTGGTGTAAACCACAATTCTCCAAAAATAGAAGAACCACTACCGGTTGCACCATTACCTTGACTCAAAGCAACAGGTGGAGAAATAAAATCTGTTAATGCAGCATTAAGTACACCATTAACCGTGAACTTATTCGATAATTTAGCGCGACCACCGATCCCTAAAGTATTTCTTTTCAACGTGTTACCTGGCGTAAATCCTTTATCATCAAGATGACCGTAATTTAGATTATAAGAAACGTTTCCATCATTTGATGCACCTCTTATATTTACTGAGACGTTTGCAGCACCTCCAGTTCTAAAAAATTCTTTAACAGAATCATAAGGCTTCCATTCGTATAAAGCTCCAGCGAATTCAGGAAATGCTGCCGGTATACCCGTAGCTGCCGCTGCAGTTGAATATGGATGTAATAAAAATCCAGGTGTGCCAGACTGTGTGCCGTTAATAGCATTTTGACCTTGCCAACCAGCTAAACCGCCTTGATCAAAGCTAGGTCCCCAGTTACTAAAAAACCAACCAAAGGCCTGATCAAAACCATTACCATATTGGTTTTGATAATCAGGCAGAGACGCAATTTCATTAGAAAAGTATGATGTTGCCACCGTAATCTCTGTCTTTTTATTTGCATTTCCAGCTGCTCCAGCTTTGGTCGTAATCAAGACTACACCATTACGACCTTCCGAACCGTAAAGCGTAGATGCTGCCAGACCTTTTAAAACACTTATATTTTCAATGCTATTAGGATCTAAATCTAGAAATCGGCTAGAACCATTATTCCCGTTAACAAAGTCATTTCTATCGCCTTGTCTCCCAGAAGAATTTGTTGCGGTACTAAAAGGCACACCGTCAACGATAAATAACGCTTGATTGCTAGCACTAAATGAGCTCTGACCTCGGATCACAACATTTGTACCCGACCCAGATAAACCACTTTGTTGTGTAATTTGCACTCCGGCAGACTTGCCATTAAGTACACGGGCAACATCCCCTTCACCACGTTGTTCTAATTTTTCTGAACTTACTTCGGTTACCGAATAACCCAATGCCTTTTTTTCCCTTTTGATACCCTGGGCCGTAACAACCACTTCTTCAAGGGCCTGTGCATCTTCTTCCATCTGCACATTGATGGTGTTGCCCGCGCCAATGGTTTGCCTAACATCTTTTTGCCCTATATAACTAAAGAGTAGTACTTGGCCAGCACTGCCATTTATGGCGTAATTGCCATCAAAATCGGTTTGGGTACCATTGGTAGTACCCTCTATAACGATGTTTACTCCGGGCAGCGGCAGACCGTCCTGGTCAGTTACCGTACCGGAAATCGTCTTGTCTTGTGCAAATGTTAAATGCACAACAAACGCCAATAATAGCGTCAAGATTCCATTGAATTTTGTTCTCATTTTTAATTTATTTGAATTAGCTATCGGCAAAAATCACAATTCCATGTTAATAATCCAAACTAATTTTAATAAAACTTTAAGAACGGGTTTGACTAATACAACTTTCTCAATGGTTTTTGTGATAGAATATAAATAATGTCAATTAGGTGCCGATAAACTAAGAATATGATAAAAAAGTTAACATAATGATGAATTAAAATCTGTATATTTTCAATATCATTCAACTTTTTATGAATCTTTCAAAAATGTATCAATGCAATTACCTTCAATTGACTTTTAAGAAGTTGAATTTCTCATCCACCCAAAAAAAACTGGAAAATTAATTGGTAAGGATTTGAATTATTGTGAAATAGTATTACATTTGCCAGCCCTTAAACAAGGGTACGTTTTTTATACATATATATTATAGTATGCCAACAATTTCACAGTTAGTACGAAAAGGAAGAGTCGCAATTACCAAGAAGAGTAAATCGGCTGCTTTGGATTCGTGTCCACAGAGGAGAGGGGTTTGTACGAGAGTATATACCACTACACCTAAGAAACCAAACTCTGCAATGCGTAAAGTTGCAAGGGTAAGGTTGACCAATGGGAAGGAAGTTAACGCTTACATTCCAGGGGAAGGACACAATCTTCAAGAGCACTCGATAGTATTGGTCAGGGGCGGAAGGGTGAAGGATTTACCGGGAGTTAGATATCATATCGTTAGAGGGGCCTTGGACACAGCAGGTGTTGCGGGTCGAACTCAAAGGAGGTCTAAATACGGTGCAAAACGCCCTAAGAAGTAAATGAAAAGTGGTTTTGACCCTTTATTGGAATAATAACTTCCAATTTGTTGTCAGACCAATAAAAACTTAAGTAATGAGAAAAAAGCAGGCTAAAAAAAGACCCTTATTGCCAGATCCAAGGTTCAACGACCAGTTGGTTACAAGATTTGTCAATATGATGATGTGGGACGGTAAAAAATCAATTGCATTTAGTGTATTCTACGATGCGATGGATATTGTTGAGGCTAAGAAAACGGATGAAGAGAAATCTTCCTTGGAGGTGTGGAAAGATGCACTTTCCAATGTGATGCCGCATGTTGAGGTACGAAGTAGAAGAGTGGGCGGGGCAACCTTTCAAATTCCAATGCAAATTAGACCGGATCGAAAAATTTCGACAGCTATGAAGTGGTTGATAAGTTATGCTAGAAAGCGTAACGAAAAAGGGATGTCGCAAAAATTGGCTGCGGAAATATTGGCAGCGGCCAAAGAAGAAGGCGCAGCAGTGAAGAAAAGATCGGATACCCATAAAATGGCAGAGGCAAACAAAGCTTTCTCTCACTTTAGATTGTAATTAAGAATGGCAAGAGATTTAAAATATACAAGAAATATTGGAATTGCCGCGCATATTGATGCCGGTAAGACCACAACCACAGAGCGTATCCTTTATTATACTGGAGTAAGTCATAAGATAGGGGAAGTTCATGACGGTGCGGCCACTATGGATTGGATGGAGCAGGAGCAGGAGAGGGGTATTACCATTACCTCCGCGGCCACTACTTGTAGTTGGAATTTTCCAATGAAAAATGGCAAGGTCATAGATGAAACGAAGCCTTATCACTTTAATATCATAGATACCCCGGGTCACGTTGATTTTACCGTGGAGGTAAACCGTTCTTTGAGGGTTCTTGATGGACTTGTATTCCTGTTTAGTGCAGTTGATGGTGTTGAGCCACAATCAGAAACAAATTGGAGGCTAGCAGATAATTACAAAGTGCCACGTATGGGCTTTGTAAATAAAATGGATAGACAAGGAGCCGATTTCCTGATGGTGTGTAACCAAGTGAAGGAAATGTTGAAATCCAATGCGGTTCCTATAGTATTGCCTATAGGTGACGAGGCAGATTTTAAAGGGGTTGTTGATTTGGTTAAGAATAGGGCCATCATTTGGCACGAGGACAATATGGGTGCTACTTTTGACGTAGTTGACATACCCGAGGAAATGAAGGCCGAAGTTAAAGAGTACAGAGCTGCTTTGATTGAAGCTGTCGCCGAGTACGATGAAACTTTGATGGAGAAATTTTTTGAGGATGAGGATTCAATTACTGAAGATGAAGTGCACGCTGCGCTTAGGGCCGCTGTAATGGATATGAGTATCATCCCAATGATTTGTGGTTCTTCATTCAAAAATAAAGGAGTTCAATTTTTGTTGGATGCCGTTTGCCGTTACTTGCCTTCTCCTTTGGACAAGGAAGGAATTGTCGGAATCAATCCAGATACTGAAAAAGAGGTAATCAGAAAACCGGATGTGAAGGAACCATTTGCTGCCTTGGCATTTAAAATCGCTACAGATCCATTTGTGGGTCGTTTGGCTTTCTTCCGTGCATATTCAGGTAGATTGGATGCAGGTTCCTATGTTTTGAACAATCGTTCAGGGAATAAGGAGCGGATCTCCAGAATCTATCAGATGCATGCGAACAAGCAAAATGCAATTGAATATATTGAAGCTGGTGACATTGGTGCCGCTGTAGGTTTTAAGGATATTAAAACGGGTGATACCCTGTCTGCAGAGAAATTTCCGATAGTTTTGGAAAGTATGAACTTCCCCGATCCAGTAATTGGTATTGCGGTAGAGCCCAAAACAAAGGCAGATGTCGATAAATTGGGAATGGCACTTTCAAAACTTGCCGAGGAAGATCCCACTTTTCAAGTTAAAACAGACGAGGCTTCCGGCCAAACCATTATATCTGGTATGGGCGAGTTGCATTTGGATATTATCGTTGACCGATTAAGAAGGGAATTCAAAGTTGAGGTTAACCAAGGTCAACCTCAAGTGGAATATAAAGAGGCGCTGACAAGAGCGGCCGATCATAGGGAAGTTTACAAAAAACAATCGGGTGGTCGTGGTAAATTCGCAGATATCGTCTTTACGATGGAGCCAGCTGATGCGGACAAACCAGGTTTGGAATTCCTAAATGTTATAAAAGGTGGCAATATTCCAAGAGAGTTTGTTCCCGCTGTAGAAAAAGGATTCAAAGAGGCCATGAAAAATGGTCCGTTGGCCGGATTCGAGATGGATAGCATGAAGATTACACTGAAAGACGGATCTTTCCATGCGGTAGATTCAGATTCATTATCATTTGAACTTGCTGCAAAAATAGGTTACAAAACCGCGGCAAAAGCTGCCCGTGCTGTATTGATGGAGCCTATTATGAAGATCGAAGTACTTACGCCCGAGGAAAATATGGGCGATATCGTAGGTGATTTAAACCGAAGAAGAGGCACCATTACGAATATGAGTGATAGGGCCGGGGCCAAGGTAATAAAAGGCGAAGTGCCATTATCTGAAATGTTCGGGTATGTAACATCTCTTAGGACATTATCTTCTGGAAGGGCAACATCTACCATGGAATTCTCACATTATGCAGAAACCCCATCAAATATAGCAGAAGAAGTAATAAAGGCAGCAAAGGGCGTAACCGCTTAAATTTTAGAAAGATGAGCCAGAAAATTAGGATAAAATTAAAATCATACGATCATAATTTAGTGGATAAATCCGCTGAGAAAATCGTAAAAACGGTAAAGACAACGGGAGCAGTGGTAACAGGTCCTATTCCTTTGCCGACCCATAAGAAAATATTTACAGTTTTGCGTTCTCCGCACGTAAATAAAAAATCAAGGGAGCAATTCCAATTGAGTTCTTATAAGAGACTTTTGGATATTTATAGCTCTTCATCAAAAACTATTGATGCCCTTATGAAGCTTGAACTTCCTAGCGGTGTTGAGGTTGAGATAAAAGTTTAAATAGCAATTCACCTAGATTAGGTGGATGACATGTCCTGAGCCGTGGAGCAAGGGAAAAACGGTAACAAAAAGAAATTCAGGGTTGAATTATTTTTGGCCCTGTTTTTTTGTCGAGTAATGAAAGTAAACAAGTTGAATATTAAATAAATAATTATGTCTGGGTTAATAGGAAAGAAAGTAGGTATGACCAGCATTTTTGATGAGAACGGGAAAAATATTCCCTGTACCGTCATAGAAGCTGGGCCATGCGTAGTTACCCAAGTCAGAACCGAAGAGGTAGACGGGTACAAGGCCCTTCAGCTTGGTTTCGATGACAAGGCAGAAAAGCGTGCTAACAAGGCCGAAACCGGCCACTTTAAAAAGGCAGGTGCTTCTCCCAAAAAGAAAGTCGTTGAGTTCCAAGGTTTTGAAGGTGAATATAAATTAGGTGATTCCTTAGGAGTAGATCTTTTTGTTGAAGGGGAATTTGTTGATGTTGTAGGTACATCCAAAGGAAAAGGCTTTCAGGGTGTGGTAAAGAGACACGGCTTTGCCGGTGTTGGTCAATCCACCCACGGACAGCATAACAGGTTGCGGGCACCAGGTTCCATTGGGGCCGGCTCTGATCCCTCAAGGGTATTTAAGGGAATGCGAATGGCCGGTAGAATGGGTGGTGGACGAGTGACCGTTCAGAACCTTAAGGTTTTAAAAATAGTGCCGGAAAAGAATCTTTTAGTGGTAAAAGGTTGTGTTCCAGGTCATAAGAATGCTTACGTAACTATTCAAAGGTGGCAATAATGAAGGTAGCAGTTTTAGATATCAAAGGAAAAGAAACAGGTAGAAAGGTAGACCTTTCTGATTCTGTATTCGCAATAGAGCCGAACAATCATGCCGTTTATTTGGATGTGAAACAGTATTTGGCGCATCAAAGACAAGGCAATCATAAATCCAAGGAAAGAGCTGAGATTGCCGGTAGTACAAGAAAGATTAAAAAACAAAAGGGAACAGGAACGGCCAGAGCTGGTAGTATCAAATCTCCTGTTTTTAAAGGTGGCGGTCGCGTTTTTGGCCCTCGACCAAGAGATTATTCCCAAAAATTGAATAAGAATGTTAAACGCTTGGCGAGAAAATCGGCCTTGAGTTTGAAATCTAAAGAGAACGCCATTTTAGTAGTTGAGAACTTCAATTTTGAAACACCAAAAACAAAGGATTTTGTTGCAATTTTAAAGTCTTTGGGACTTGAAAACAAAAAATCATTGTTTGTCTTGGGCGATTCAAATAATAGCGTATATTTGTCTTCTCGTAATTTGGAGCGTTCCGAAGTCATAACTAGCTCAGAAATAAGTACTTACAAGATTTTAAATGCAAACAATATTGTGTTTGTGGAAGGTGCTTTGGAAGCTTTGGAAACGAACTTAATAAAATAGAATACCATGAGTGTGTTGATAAAACCAATTATTACCGAAAAAATGACCGCCGATAGTGAATTGCATAATCGGTATGGTTTCTTTGTTGATCCGAATGCAAATAAGATTCAGATCAAGGGGGCGGTGGAGTCGGCTTACGGTGTTTCGGTAAAAAAGGTTCGCACAATGAATTGTGGGCCTACCAGAAAATCGCGTTTCACCAAGACAGGAGTTCAACATGGTAAGACCAACGTTACAAAAAAGGCAATTGTTGATGTTGCAGAAGGGGATATTATTGATTTTTACAGTAATCTATAAAGACAAAAAATGTCAGTTAGAAAATTAAAACCAATCACTCCTGGACAGCGTTTTAGAGTAGTAAACGGATTTGACGCCATTACTACTGATAAGCCGGAGAAAAGCTTGCTTACTCCGTTAAAAAAGTCCGGAGGTAGAAACAGTCAAGGAAAAATGACTATTCGCCAAAAAGGTGGAGGTCATAAAAGAAGATATCGAGTCATAGATTTCAAGAGGGACAAGCAAGATGTTGCGGCTACAGTTGAATCTATTCAGTATGATCCGAACAGAACTGCATTTATTGCCTTATTGTCATATGCGGACGGTGAAAAGAGATATGTTGTTGCCCAGAATGGGCTTCAGGTAGGTCAACAGGTATCTTCTGGTAAGAATGCGGCCCCAGAAATTGGGAATGCATTGCCAATGAGTGAAATCCCGTTGGGAACAATTATTTCTTGTATTGAATTACGTCCGGGTCAAGGGGCTATTATGGCAAGAAGTGCAGGAACATTTGCTCAATTAATGGCCAAGGACGGAAAGTTTGTAACTGTTAAGATGCCGTCGGGCGAAACCAGGTTGATTTTATCAGGATGCTTGGCAACTATTGGGGCCGTTTCCAATTCAGACCATCAATTGTTGGTATCAGGAAAAGCCGGTAGAAGTAGGTGGTTGGGCAGAAGACCAAGAACACGACCAGTAGCAATGAACCCAGTGGATCACCCGATGGGTGGTGGTGAAGGTAGGGCTTCCGGAGGGCACCCAAGGTCTAGAAACGGTATTCCTGCCAAAGGTTATAGAACACGTTCTAAAACCAAGAGTACCAATAGATATATAATAGAACGTAGAAAGAAATAAAAAGTAGAAAAAATGGCACGTTCACTAAAAAAGGGACCTTACGTTCAATTGAGCTTGGATAAGAAAATCCAACAAAATAATGCTTCTGGAAAGAAGAGCGTAATTAAGACCTGGTCCAGAGCATCGATGATAACCCCAGATTTTGTAGGCCTAACGGTGGCCGTACATAATGGGAAACAATTTGTCCCTGTTTTTGTTACCGAAAACATGGTAGGTCATAAACTAGGCGAATTTTCTCCAACCAGATCCTTCAGAGGACATGCTGGAGCAAAGAATAAAGGTAAAAAGTAAGCTATGGGAGTTCGAAAAAGACAAATGGCCGATAAGATAAAGGCCGGTAAAAAGGATATAGCGTTTGCCAAATTGAACAATTGTCCTACTTCTCCCAGAAAAATGAGATTGGTGGCTGATTTGGTAAGAGGGGTACAGGTAGAGAAGGCCTTGGCAATATTAAGGTTCAATTCAAAGGAATCTTCTAAGAGGCTTGAAAAACTTTTACTGTCTGCCTTGGCTAATTGGCAAGCAAAAAACGAAGAATCCAATGTAGAAGATGCTGATTTGTTCGTAAAGGAGATTCGGGTTGATGGAGGTAGTATGTTGAAGAGATTAAGACCTGCACCGCAAGGAAGGGCACATAGAATTAGAAAACGTTCCAACCATGTTACTTTGGTTTTGGGATCTAACAATAATGCAGCAAGCTAGAGTATGGGACAGAAAACAAATCCGATAGGAAATCGTCTAGGTATTATCAGGGGATGGGAATCAAACTGGTATGGTGGAACTGATTATGGCGATAAACTTGCTGAAGACGATAAAATCCGAAAATACATCAATGTACGTTTGGCCAAGGCAAGTGTTTCAAGAATTATTATTGAACGTACCTTAAAGTTGATCACGGTTACGGTTACTACTGCAAGGCCAGGGATTATTATTGGTAAAGGTGGGCAGGAAGTTGATAAATTGAAGGAAGAGCTCAAGAAGATTACCCAAAAGGATGTTCAGATCAATATATATGAAATTAAAAGACCTGAACTGGATGCCAATTTGGTTGCGGCCAGTATTGCCCGTCAGATCGAAAGTAGAATTTCTTTTAGACGCGCTATAAAAATGGCGATTGCTGCCGCGATTCGAATGAACGCGGAGGGAATTAAGGTTCAAATTTCAGGGAGATTGAACGGTGCCGAGATGGCGCGTTCAGAATCCTACAAAGAAGGTAGAATTCCTTTATCTACGTTCCGAGCAGATATTGATTATGCGCTGCAAGAAGCTCAGACCACTTATGGTAAGCTTGGAATAAAGGTTTGGATTATGAAAGGCGAAGTTTATGGTAAACGAGATCTTTCCCCTTTGGTGGGAATGACCAAAGGGCAAGTAGGTTCTGGCTCTGGCTCTGGAAAAGCAGACAAGCCGGAAGGTGGAAGAAAACAACGTCGTAGAAAGTAATTTTTAAAGAAGTTAAGCAATGTTACAACCGAAAAGAACCAAGTTTCGTAAAATGCAGACCGGCCGGATGAAAGGAATCTCCGGAAGGGGACATCAACTTTCAAATGGTATGTTTGGCATAAAATCCTTGGATTCAGCATTTTTAACCTCCCGCCAAATTGAGGCGGCACGTATTGCAGCTACAAGGTATATGAAGAGGGAAGGGCAATTATGGATAAAAGTATTCCCGGACAAGCCTATTACAAAGAAACCTCTAGAGGTTCGTATGGGTAAAGGTAAAGGAGCTCCAGAATATTTTGTTGCTGTTATTAAGCCAGGTAGAATAATGTTCGAAATTGCCGGAGTTTCATTGGATATCGCAAAGGAAGCATTGCGTTTGGCGGCTCAAAAATTGCCTGTTAAAACGAAATTTATCATTGCCAGGGATTTTACCGCTTAGAACTTATCAATAGGGAATCATGAAAAAACAGGAAATAAAAAAATTGTCAGTAGAAGAAATCTCACAAAAGCTTGCTGAATTCAAAAAACAGCATGAAGACCTTAAACTGGCTCATTTCGTTACCCCGCTGGAGAATCCACTTCAAATTAGAAAGGTTAGAAGAACAGTGGCTAGATTGGCAACAGAATTAACAAATAGGGAAAACCAATAACTGGTTCTGCTTTATGGAAGATAAAAGAAATTTAAGGAAAGAAAGAATTGGTGTCGTTACCAGTGACAAAATGGAGAAATCCATTGTTGTGGCAGAGGTAAAACGTGTGAAGCACCCGATGTACGGTAAGTTCGTATTGAAAACAAAAAAATACGTTGCACACGACGAAAAGAACGATTGCAAACTTGGCGATACCGTTAAAATAATGGAAACTCGCCCTATGAGCAAGACCAAATGTTGGAGGTTAGTAGAAATTTTGGAAAGAGCTAAATAATTATGTTACAGCAAGAATCTAGGTTAAAAGTAGCGGACAATACGGGTGCAAAAGAAGTTTTGACCATTCGTGTATTGGGAGGTACCAAGAGAAGATATGCTTCCATTGGCGATAAAATTGTTGTTGCCGTTAAGGAAGCGACGCCAAATGGAGCTATCAAGAAGGGTGCTGTATCAACTGCGGTAGTTGTTAGAACAAAAAAGGAAATAAGAAGGCCTGATGGCTCTTACATCCGTTTTGATGATAATGCATGTGTGTTGTTAAACCCGACAGGAGAAATGAGAGGAACCAGGGTTTTTGGTCCTGTTGCCAGAGAGCTTCGGGACAAACAGTTCATGAAGATTGTATCATTGGCCCCAGAGGTACTTTAATAATCAGTACAATGAAGAAATTAAAAATTAGAACAGGAGATACCGTACGAATAATATCTGGTGATCACAAAGGGGTCGAAGGTAAAGTTGTTCGCGTAAATATCGAAAAGAACAAAGCGGTTGTTGAAGGTGCGAACATGGTCTCTAAACATGAGAAGCCAAGTGCTAAGAATCCTCAAGGTGGGATTGTTAAGAAAGAGGCACCCATACATATTTCCAACCTTGCATTGATCGATTCTAAATCTAGTTCAACAACTAGGGTTGGATACGATGTGCGGGATGGCAAAAAAGTTAGGTTTTCCAAAAAATCCAATGAAGTAATATAGTTATGGCTTACGTTGCAAGATTGAAGAAAGAATATAATGAGCGTATAATCAGTGCGCTCAAGGAAGAATTTGGTTATAAAAATGTAATGCAAGTTCCGAAACTTGAGAAAATAGTTGTAAGCAGGGGCGTAGGAGCAGCTGTAGCCGATAAAAAATTGATCGATCATGCTGTTGATGAGTTGACAATGATTACGGGCCAAAAGGCAATTTCAACAATGTCCAAAAAGGATGTTGCGACGTTCAAGTTAAGAAAAGGAATGCCTATTGGTGCCAAAGTTACCTTGCGAGGAGAGCGAATGTATGAATTCTTGGACAGATTGGTAACAAGCGCATTGCCTAGGGTAAGGGATTTCCAAGGAATCCGGGCAACTGGTTTTGATGGTAGGGGTAATTATAGTCTGGGCGTTACGGAACAAATTATTTTTCCTGAAGTCAATATTGATAAAATCAATAGGATAAATGGTATGGATATTACATTCGTAACATCTGCAAGTACAGATAAGGAAGCAAAATCATTATTAACAGAATTAGGGTTACCTTTTAAAAAGAATTAGTATGGCTAAAGAATCAATGAAGGCCCGAGAAAGAAAAAGGGCAAAGACTGTTGCTTTATACGCAGAAAGAAGAAAGGCCCTTAAAGAGGCAGGTGATTACGAAGCATTACAAAAATTACCAAAAAATGCCTCTCCGGTGCGTATGCATAACAGATGTAAACTTACAGGAAGACCAAGAGGCTATATGAGAACATTCGGAATTTCCCGGGTGTTGTTCAGGGAGATGGCCAATGAAGGATTGATTCCAGGGGTAAAAAAGGCCAGCTGGTAAGATATTGAATAACTGGTTTCAGGTTTAGCAGTAGTGCTAAAAACCGTTACCGAATAAAATAAAAATGATTACAGATACTATTGCAGATTATTTAACAAGGGTACGCAATGCCAGTCGTGCGGGCCATAGGGTAGTGGAAATCCCTGCCTCGGGTGTTAAGAAGGAAATAACCAAAATATTGTTCGACCAAGGCTATATTTTAAGTTACAAATTCGAAGAGGATAAAGTACAAAGCACTATAAAGATAGCTTTGAAATACGATAAGGTTACCAAAGAACCTGTAATAAGGAAAATACAGCGTGTTAGTAAACCAGGATTGCGCAAATATGCTGGATCTAATGATCTTCCAAGGGTTTTGAACGGTTTGGGTATAGCCATCGTTTCAACCTCGCATGGGGTTATGACCAGTAAACAGGCCAAGAACGAGAACGTTGGTGGTGAGGTTTTATGCTATGTATATTAATACGATAAAAGCGTTAAAAAATGTCTAGAATAGGAAATAATCCAATTGCGATTCCCGATGGTGTCACCATTGAGATTAATGAAAATTTGATTGCCGTTAAAGGTAAATTGGGAGAATTGACTCAAGATTTTTCAGAGGTTTCAATTAAAGTTGAAGATGGACAAGCTTGGGTAACCAGACCTTCTGATTCAAAAGAGCACAAAGCCAAGCATGGTCTTTACAGAGCATTGATTTTGAATATGGTCAAAGGGGTTTCCACAGGGTGAACCAAAGAGTTGGAATTGGTCGGGGTTGGTTATCGAGCAAGTAACCAAGGTCAGAAGCTGGATTTGGCGCTAGGATTTTCACATAATATAATTTTTAATCTTGCACCAGAAGTTAAGGTTGAAACTACCTCCGAAAAAGGAAAGAATCCAACAATTAAGCTTACATCGCACGATAAGCAATTGGTTGGACATATTGCGGCTAAAATTAGATCATTCCGTAAACCGGAACCATACAAAGGAAAAGGTATCAAATTTGTAGGTGAGCAATTAAGAAGAAAAGCTGGTAAATCAGCTTAATAATAGAGATCAATAGTGTTATGAAACTAACAAAGACGCAGAGAAAATATAGAATCAGAAGAAGGATACGAAAAGTATCTTTTGGAACTGCTGAACGACCAAGATTGTCAGTTTTTCGAAGTAATAGTGAAATTTATGCCCAAGTTATTGATGACAATACAGGGAAAACTTTGGCTGCTGCTTCTTCAAGGGACAAAGATTTCGAAAAGGCAAAAGGCACTAAGTCGGAAATGGCGCAGAAAGTTGGTAAGTCAATTGCTGAAAAAGCCAAGAAGGCGGGCATTGAAAAAGTTGCCTTTGATAGAGGTGGAAACTTATACCATGGTCGTGTAAAAGCATTGGCAGACGGGGCGAGAGAAGCAGGTCTTAAATTCTAAAATATTAGTATGTACCAGAAATACAAAAACGTAGAAACTGTTAAACCAGGAGGTTTAGAATTAAAGGATAGATTGGTTGGTGTCCAAAGAGTTACCAAGGTTACAAAGGGAGGTAGAGCATTCGGATTTTCGGCAATAGTTGTTGTTGGAGATGAACATGGTGTAGTGGGTCATGGTTTGGGAAAATCAAAAGAGGTGGCAACGGCAATTGCAAAGGCTATTGAAGATGCCAAGAAAAACCTTGTCCGAATCCCACTTAATAAGCATACGCTTCCTCACGAACAAAAGGGAAAATTTGGAGGTGCACGAGTTTATATTCAGCCGGCTTCACATGGTACAGGGGTTATTGCTGGTGGTGCGGTAAGGGCGGTTTTGGAAGCTGTTGGTGTACATGACGTTCTGTCAAAATCCCAAGGTTCTTCAAACCCTCACAATGTTGTAAAGGCTACGTTTGATGCCCTTTTGCAGTTGAGGGATGCTAGGACGGTCGCCGACCAAAGAGGTGTTTCCTTGGAAAAAGTTTTTAAAGGATAATTAAGGGTATTATGGCAAAGATTAAGGTAAAGCAAGTAAAAAGTAGTATCAAAAAACCAAAGAATCAAAAATTGGTTCTTGAATCTCTTGGCCTAAGAAGAATCGGTCAAGTAGTGGAACATGATAATACCCCCAATATTATGGGAATGATAGGTAAAGTTAAACATTTGGTTTCTACGGAAGAAGCGTAACATACATAAGGTACAATGAATTTAAGTAATCTAAAACCAGCTGAAGGCGCTGTCAATCGAGACGGAAAAAGATTGGGTCGTGGTCAAGGTTCAGGAAAAGGCGGTACAGCTGCCCGTGGACACAAAGGCGCTAAGTCTAGATCTGGGTATTCTAAGAAAATCGGATTTGAAGGTGGGCAAATGCCATTGCAGCGTCGTGTGCCAAAATTCGGATTTACCAATATTAATCGTAAGGATTACCAAGGTATCAATTTGGATAAATTGCAAGGGTTAATTGATAGTGGAGCTGCCAAAGATGCAGTTACATTTGAAACACTTATTGAAAATGGGCTGGCCCGTAAAAATGAGTTGGTGAAAATATTGGGGGGGGGTGAATTAAAATCTTCTTTGAAAGTTTCAGCACATAAATTTAGTGCCACGGCTAAAGCGGCCATTGAAGCGGCTGGAGGTGAGGCAATAAGTTTATAATACGCATTATGAAGAATTTTTTCGAGACATTATCAAATATTTGGAAGATTGAGGAACTGCGAAATCGGATCATTCTTACTTTGGGATTTCTCTTAGTATATAGATTCGGTTGTCAGATTGTAATCCCAGGGATAGATTCTACACAGTTATCTGGCCTTATGGATAATACTGATAGTGGCATTCTAGGTCTTTTGAGTTCATTTACCGGTGGTGCTTTTTCGAATGCTTCTATATTTGCCTTGGGTATTATGCCCTATATTTCTGCATCCATTGTGGTTCAATTAATGGGTATTGCAATACCTTATCTTCAAAAATTACAGAAGGAAGGCGAAAGTGGTAGAAAGACTATCAATCAGATTACAAGATGGTTGACAATAGGTATTTGTATTTTGCAGGCCCCAACGTATTTGTATAGTTTAGGTGCTTTAGGCGTGCCCGACAGTGCCTTTGTAATGGGAAAGGGATTGGAGTTTATGATTCCTGCAGTTCTGATTTTGGTCACAGGTTGTGTTTTCGCCATGTGGTTGGGGGAAAAAATTACCGATAAAGGTATTGGTAATGGTATTTCACTATTGATTATGGTTGGAATTATTGCAAGGATGCCACAATCGTTTATGCAAGAGTTTATTTCAAGAACGGCAAATAATAACGGAGGATTAATGTTCATTCTTATTGAAATAATAGTGTGGTTCCTTATTATTTTAGGTTGCGTACTGTTAGTGATGGCAACGCGTCAGATACCTGTGCAATATGCAAGAAGAACAGCATCTGGTGGATATGAAAAAAACATTATGGGCGCTCGTCAGTATATACCATTGAAATTGAATGCATCGGGGGTAATGCCCATCATATTTGCACAAGCGATAATGTTTGTTCCCGGAATGTTGGGAGGTGCTTTTGATGATACCGCTGTTGGTCAGTGGATGCAAGTACAGTTCAGCGATATTTTTGGTTTGGCCTATAACATACTTTTCGGGGTTCTGATTATAATCTTCACCTATTTCTATACCGCAATAACTGTTCCTACCAATAAGATGGCCGATGATTTGAAAAGAAGCGGAGGTTTTATACCCGGAATACGTCCTGGTAAGGAAACTGGTGATTTCTTGGATAAGATAATGTCCCTGATTACTTTTCCTGGTTCGGTATTCCTGGCTTTGTTGGCAGTATTGCCAGCTATTGTTGTCAAGTTAATGGATGTGCAGCAAGGATGGGCATTGTTCTACGGGGGTACGTCACTTTTGATTATGGTAGGTGTGGCAATTGATACCGTGCAACAAGTTAATTCCTATTTGTTGAACAGGCATTATGACGGATTGATGAAAACTGGTAAAAATAGAAAGGTAGCTTAAAAACATATGGCCAAACAATCAGCGATAGAGCAAGATGGATCCATTATCGAGGCATTGTCAAATGCAATGTTTCGGGTAGAATTGGAAAATGGTCATGTAGTGACGGCACATATTTCGGGAAAAATGAGAATGCATTATATCAAATTACTTCCCGGGGACAAGGTAAAACTTGAAATGAGCCCATACGATTTGACCAAGGCAAGAATAACCTATAGATATTAAAACGATACGATGAAAGTTAGAGCATCCATAAAGAAAAGAAGTGCGGATTGCAAGATTGTGCGTCGAAAGGGCACATTGTACGTAATCAACAAAAAGAATCCTAGATTTAAACAAAGACAAGGGTAGTTATGGCAAGAATTGCAGGTATAGACATACCAAAACAAAAGAGGGGAGTAATAGCCCTTACCTATATTTTTGGAATTGGTAAAAGTAGGGCTTTGGAGATATTGAAAAAGGCCCAAGTTAGTGAAGATACCAAAGTCTCTGATTGGAACGATGATGAGATAGGTCGTATCAGGGATGCGGTTTCATCGTATACAATTGAGGGTGAGTTGCGTTCTGAAACGCAATTGAATATCAAACGCCTAATGGACATAGGTTGCTATAGAGGTATTCGTCATAGATCTGGTTTGCCACTTCGTGGTCAACGTACCAAGAATAATTCTAGGACTCGAAAAGGGAAAAGAAAAACAGTTGCCAACAAGAAAAAGGCAACTAAATAATATAAAATAGTACAGAGTACCGAGTATCTAGTATTGAGCGATTCGGTAGCCGCCGAAAAAGTTTACTAATTACTCAATACTGAATACTGAATACTGATAAATATGGCAAAGGCAAATACTAAAACGGTTAAAAAGAGAAAGGTTATTATTGAATCTGTTGGGGAAGCTCATGTTACAGCCTCCTTCAACAATATCATAATTTCTTTGACCAATAAAAAAGGAGATGTAATTTCATGGTCTTCCGCTGGTAAAATGGGTTTTAGGGGTTCTAAAAAGAATACTCCTTATGCTGCCCAAATCGCTGCGGAGGATTGCTCAAAAGTTGCACATGAAGCAGGCCTTAGAAAGGTAAAAGTTTATGTAAAAGGTCCAGGTAACGGTCGTGAATCCGCAATACGATCTATTCACAATGCCGGGATTGAGGTAACGGAGATAATCGATATTACCCCAATGCCGCACAACGGTTGTAGACCTCCTAAAAGAAGAAGAGTTTAATTACTAATATTTCACAGAAGCGTAGATAACGATTATCGAAGGATAAGCCTTAATTCATAATCACGTTTCAAACTAAAAGAAGATGGCAAGATACACAGGACCTAAAAGTAAGATCGCCCGTAAGTTCGGCGAAGCGATTTTCGGAGACGACAAGTCTTTTGAAAAGAAAAATTACCCTCCGGGGATGCACGGCCAAAATAGGCGTCGTGGCAAGCAATCGGAATATTCTGTCCAGTTAATGGAAAAACAAAAAGCAAAATATACTTATGGTATATTGGAGCGACAGTTCAGGAATATTTTTGCAAAGGCAAATAGTAGTAAAGGTGTTACCGGTGAGGTGTTGCTTCAATTGTGTGAATCACGCTTAGATAACGTGGTTTACAGAATGGGAATCTCTAACTCAAGAAGTGGTGCCAGACAATTGGTATCACATAGACACATTACGGTAAATGGAGAATTGGTGAATATACCTTCTTATAGCTTAAAGGCCGGTGATGTTATTGGAGTAAGGGAAAAATCAAAATCATTGCAGACCATTCAAGATGCGCTTGCTTCAAACAGCAGTGTTTATGAGTGGCTTACCTGGAATACAGAAAAGAAGGAAGGTACATTTGTTGCAGTTCCTGAACGTATCCAAATTCCAGAAAACATCAAGGAACAATTAATAGTCGAGTTATACTCTAAATAAACAACACGGATCCAATTATGGCATTATTTAATTTTCAGAAACCCGATAAAGTAATAATGATCGATTCCTCAGATTTCGAAGGGAAGTTTGAATTCCGCCCTTTGGAACCTGGTTATGGATTAACTGTTGGGAACGCATTAAGAAGAGTGTTGCTTTCATCTTTGGAAGGTCATGCTATTACATCGGTCAAAATTGACAAAGTGGAGCACGAATTTTCTGTGATTCCCGGTGTTGTTGAAGATGTAACCGAGATAATCTTGAACTTGAAACAAGTCCGTTTTAAAAAACAGATTGATGATTCTGAGGCAGAAGTCGTTTCTATTTCCGTAAGTGGGAAGAATCAATTGACCGCTGGGGATTTTCAAAAGTTCATTTCAGGGTACCAAATATTGAATCCAGACCTTGTTATCTGTAATATGGATACAAAGGTCAGCATCAACATGGAATTGGTAATTGATAAGGGTAGAGGCTATGTTCCTGCGGAAGAGAATAAAAAATCTGGTGCTGCTTTAGGAACAATTGCGGTAGATTCTATTTTTACACCTATTAAGAATGTTAAATATAGTATCGAAAACTTTCGTGTTGAGCAAAAGACCGATTACGAAAAATTGGTTTTCGAAATTGTCACGGATGGTTCTATACATCCTAAAGATGCTTTGACCGAAGCGGCAAAAGTGTTGATTCATCACTTCATGTTATTCTCTGATGAGCGTATAACTTTAGAGGCCGATGAAATTGCACAGACTGAAACCTATGATGAGGAATCATTGCACATGCGTCAATTATTGAAGACCAAATTGGTTGACATGGATCTTTCAGTACGGGCGTTAAATTGTTTAAAGGCAGCAGAGGTTGATACTTTAGGTGATTTGGTTTCTTTTAATAAGAATGATTTAATGAAATTTAGAAATTTCGGCAAAAAATCATTGACTGAATTGGAAGAACTTGTCATCAACAAGGGATTGAGCTTTGGAATGGATTTGTCCAAATATAAATTAGATAAAGATTAATTTTTACTTCTGTTGGAAGGGAGAATCCCAGATAAGGAAGAAAATAGAATAAAATAGAATGAGACACGGTAAGAAAGTCAATCATTTAGGAAGAAAGTCGGCCCATAGGAAGGCAATGTTGGCCAATATGGCTTGTTCGTTAATTGAGCATAAGCGTATTAACACAACAGTTGCAAAGGCCAAGGCTTTAAGGGAATTTATTGAGCCCTTGATCACAAAATCTAAAGCGGAGAACAATCAATCTGCGGAAAAGGGAACCCATAACAGGCGTATCGTATTTAGAAATCTTCGTGATAAATATGCGGTAACTGAGTTGTTCAGCCAGGTTTCGGAAAAAGTGGGTGATAGACCGGGAGGTTACACGCGAATCATTAAATTGGGCAACCGATTGGGCGATAACGCGGATATGGCAATGATCGAACTGGTTGATTTCAATGAAACCTATAATGCTGGCAAAGCTAAGAAGAAAACTACGAGAAGAAGTAGAAGGGGTAGTGGAGCCAAAGCTGAAGAAGTGGCTCCAGCCGAGGTTGTTGCGGAAGTCAATGAGGAAGAAACCACTGAGAAGGAAGTTAAAAACGATGATTCAGAGGAATAAAATGTTAGTATATACTACTATATTAAAAAGGATAGGCCCAACGGTTTATCCTTTTTTTATGTTTATTTGTGAAATAAAATACTTGAGAACAGAATGAAATATCAAACTAGGAGAAAAGCAATTTTGTTATTGGCAGATGGAACAATTTTTCATGGTAAATCGGTAGGAGACAATGAAGGAACGGCTTTTGGGGAAGTTTGCTTTAACACTGGAATGACCGGGTATCAAGAAATATTTACGGACCCATCCTATTTTGGGCAACTTATGGTAACCACCAATGCACATATTGGAAATTATGGCACCAACGTGGAGGAGGTGGAGTCAGATACCATAAAGATAGCCGGTTTGATATGTAAAAATTTCAGTTATAACTTTTCAAGACCTATTGCCGATCTGAGCTTAAAGGAGTTTTTGGACAAGAATAAGCTCCTCGCTATATCTGATGTTGACACTAGGGCCCTGGTAGGTTACATTCGGGATAATGGGGCCATGAACGCCGTAATATCTACAGATGTCGAGAATATCCCCAAGCTCAAGATTGAGCTTGCCAAAGTGCCCAGTATGGAGGGGTTGGAACTTGCTTCAAAAGTTTCGACCAAAGAACCGTACTTTTATGGAGCTGAAAATGCAACCTATAAAATTGCGGCTTTGGATATTGGAATCAAAAAAAATATCCTTAGAAATTTGGCCAAAAGAGATGCTTATATAAAGGTTTTTCCATATAACGCTAGTTTTCAGGAAATGTCCGCATGGAAACCGGACGCATTTTTCATCTCAAATGGTCCTGGAGATCCAGAACCCTTGAAAGAGGCCATTGAAACTGCAAAAAGTATTATTGCCCAGAACAAACCTTTGTTTGGTATATGCCTGGGACATCAAGTAATTGCCTTGGCGAACAATGTTTCAACCTATAAGATGCATAATGGCCATCGGGGTATAAATCACCCCATTCTAAATTTGATAACCGGTAAAGGCGAGATTACCTCGCAGAATCATGGATTTGCAATTAACAGGGAAGAAACGGAAGCCCATCCAAACCTTGAAATTACACATGTACATCTAAATGACAAAACGGTAGCAGGTATTCGCATGAAAAATAGGGATGTATTTTCTGTACAGTACCACCCTGAGGCCAGTCCAGGACCCCATGATGCAGAGTACCTTTTTGATCAGTTTTTTGAAATGATTGAAAAGACCAGCAAGAAATCTATGATGGTTTAACAAATTGTTATATTTCTTTAATATAGGCACGGATCTCTATAAGGAGCGTTCAGCTTTTGTATATTTGTATCCTCTAAATTCAACTTTAAACATTATAAATAATGAGTATTATTCTTAGTATACATGCAAGACAAATTTTAGATTCTAGAGGTAATCCAACGGTAGAAGTTGATGTGATTACCGAGAACGGAATAATGGGAAGAGCGGCAGTCCCTTCAGGAGCCTCTACAGGAGAGCATGAGGCAGTAGAACTGCGCGATGGGGGTAAAACTTTTATGGGAAAAGGAGTAACCAAGGCCGTAACCAATGTGAATACCGTAATCGCCGAAGAATTACTTGGGATGTCGGTTTTTGAACAAAATCTTATCGATCAAATGATGATTGATCTGGACGGGACCCCAAACAAATCAAACCTAGGTGCAAATGCTATTCTAGGTGTTTCATTGGCAGTAGCTAAAGCTGCTGCGAACGAATTGGGGATATCATTATTTAGGTACGTAGGAGGTGTAAGTGCCAATACATTGCCAGTTCCTATGATGAACATTATCAATGGAGGTTCACATTCCGATGCTCCTATTGCATTTCAGGAATTCATGATTATGCCAGTAAAGGCAAAAAACTTCTCGCATGCCATGCAAATGGGAACAGAAATTTTTCATAATCTAAAAAAAGTATTGCATGACCGGGGTTTAAGTACAGCCGTAGGCGATGAAGGCGGATTTGCACCCAACTTGGCAGGAGGTACCGAAGATGCTTTGGATACCATTGCAAAGGCCGTTGAAAAGGCAGGATATAAATTGGGCGATGATGTAATGATCGCCTTGGATTGTGCTTCCGCGGAGTTTTATGTTGACGGTAAGTATGATTATACCAAATTTGAAGGGGATAGGGGAGAAGTAAGAACTTCAGAACAGCAGGCCCAATATTTAGCCGATTTAAGTGCCAAATACCCAATTATTTCAATTGAGGACGGAATGGATGAAAATGATTGGGACGGGTGGAAATCCCTGACCGATAAAATTGGGGATAAAGTACAACTGGTAGGAGACGACCTCTTTGTTACCAACGTTGAACGCCTTTCAAAAGGAATAAAAAGAGGTATAGCCAATTCAATATTGATAAAAGTTAACCAAATAGGCACATTGACAGAAACAATTGCGGCGGTGAATATGGCCAAAAATGCCGGTTACACCTCCGTTATGTCACACCGCTCAGGAGAAACAGAGGACAACACAATTGCAGATTTGGCCGTTGCATTGAACACGGGGCAAATTAAAACGGGATCAGCTTCACGTTCCGATAGAATGGCCAAGTATAACCAACTGCTTCGAATAGAAGAAGAGCTTGGTAGTACAGCGTACTATCCACAAACAAATGCCTTTAAAGTAAAGTAGCATTTTCATAGAATAAGAAGTGTTCGGCCTTTCTGCTAAAACTATAGTGGAAAGGTTTTTTTGTTCCAAGCGAAGTTTGTTTAACTAATTTGAATATCTTGTAGTTATTACCCAATTACTCAAATAATGAATAATTTTCTTTTTGTAGCGGCAGAGAATGATGCAATTCCCAAATGCAAGGCAGGTGGAATGGGTGATGTGGTGCGGGATGTTCCAAGACAAATATCCGACAAAGGTGATAAGGGCCCATGTGGTAGTCCCCTCCTATTCAAGATTGCATCAAAATGGTATTTTTAAGACCAATCTGAAAATTAAGCTCAAAGGAACCGACTACATTGCAGAACTTTATGAGGTGTCCCCCAAAAAAGAATTTAAGAATGTTTACCATTATGTGATCCATCACCCTGAGATTGAGGCGGGACAAATAGGACATATTTATCATGATGACCCGGAAGAGCCTTTTTACACAGACAACATAAAATTTACCATTTTTTGTACCGCAGTTGCCGAGGCCATAAAAAAAGGTGCTTTTGGAGAATTGGATATTGTGCACCTTCATGATTGGCATACGAGCTTGTTACTGTTCTTAAAGACATTCCATTCGGAATACAAATCCCTTAATAAAATGCGTTTTGTGTATACAATACATAACCTTGCAATTCAAGGGATTAGGCCATTTTCGGGAAACTATTCGTCAATTACCAATTGGTTTCCGGGGGTATCATTCGATGTTAAAAAAGTAATGGACCACAGATACCAAGACTGTATCAATTTGATGGCTGTGGGTATACGTTTGGCAGATGCGGTTCATACGGTTTCGCCTTCCTATAAAGATGATGTATTGAAACCAAGCAGACCTCCAGAGTTCATTGGAGGTGAGAGTTTGGAGAAAGATTTACAAGATGCGGAAAATGAAGGTCGATTATTCGGTATTTTAAACGGGAGCAACTATAATAACATCAGGGTCGCCGAGAAGGGGTTAATCTATAGGAATACGGTAAAGGCCCTATTTAGATGGTTACAGGAAGAATCCAAGAAGTACAAAGCCGATTTTCTTGCCCACACAGGTGAAAAAGTAATGGATTACGTAACCGAGCGACCCAAATTCATTGTTTCCAGTGTTGCCAGATTAACAGAGCAAAAGTTCTACTTTTTTAAACGTTCACCGGAAGCTTTTATCGAGATTTTAAAAAAATTGGAGAAGGTCAACGGAATTTTTATGCTATTGGGAACCGGAGACCCAGACTATGAAGAGCTCTTTCGAAATATGAGTTATAAGTATAAGAATTTCATCTTTACCAATGGGCAGTCAGAAGATCTTATAGACTCAATATATTTAGAAACCGATTTATATTTTATGCCAAGCCTATTTGAGCCATGCGGTATAAGTCAAATGTTGGCAATGCGCAATGGTAATCCTTGTTTAGTGCATAATACCGGAGGTTTGAAGGATACGGTCAGTCACATGAAGACCGGTTTTAGCTTTGATGGTAAAACGTATGACGAGAAGATAAAAAACATGATTAAAGTTTTTGATGAATGTCTTAAGATTTTTATGAATGATAAGGAAACTTGGAAAACCATTCAAGACAATGCCAAAAAGATGCGTTTTACATGGGAAAAATCAGTTGATGAATATTATAAAAATCTCTATTCAATAAATTCCTAGTTATTAGAGTTCCTTTGGTGATAATTAAAGTTCTTTAACAATATAAAGTCTTGTTAAGAATGTTAGAAATAAAATGGTCTAATTGTTAACGTCCTGTGTTTTTCCTAAATTTACGGAGATTGATTAATAAGAAAAAAGGTATATGTCAGATAATGCAACTTTAGAGTACAACGGTCAGAAATATATATTTCCCGTTATAAAAGGAACTGAGAATGAACTAGCGATCGATATTAATACATTGCGCGCCGTAAGCGGAATAATTACACTGGATCCAGGTTATAAGAATACAGGTTCCTGTGAAAGTGCCATAACCTTTTTAGATGGCGAAAAGGGTATCTTACGATACCGGGGATATGCCATTGAAGAATTGGCGGAAAAGGCAGATTTCCTGGAAGTGGCTTATTTGCTGATATTTGGTGAATTGCCCAATAAAGCGGAATTGGGCAAGTTTCATGATGATATTAAGGCCGAATCGACCGTAGACGAAGAAATGAAGAAAATTTTGGATGGTTTTCCAAAATCCGCCCATCCTATGGGTGTGCTTACTTCATTGACAAGCGCATTGATTGCCTTTAACCCAATTTCGGTAAATGTAAGTTCCGAAAAGGCAATGTATAATGCCATCGTAAGGATTTTGGCAAAGTTCCCGGTTTTAGTGGCTTGGACCATGCGAAAGAAAATGGGGCTTCCTTTAGATTATGGCGATGATAGTTTGGGATATGTGGAGAACATTCATAAAATGATGTTCAAAAAACCAAACAAGGAATATGTAAAGAACAAAATCGTCATAGATGCATTGGATAAATTATTGATTTTGCATGCAGATCATGAGCAAAATTGCTCTACCTCTACCGTGCGAATGGTTGGTTCTTCCCATGCTGGTCTTTTTGCATCACTTTCCGCAGGTATTGCCGCTTTGTGGGGGCCTCTGCACGGCGGGGCCAACCAAGCGGTGCTAGAAATGCTAGAGGCTATTGAGGCCGATGGGGGCGATACAAAAAAATACATGGCAAAGGCCAAGGATAAAAATGATCCTTTTAGGTTAATGGGCTTTGGGCATAGGGTATATAAGAATTTTGATCCAAGGGCCAAGATTATAAAGAAGGCTGCAGACGAAGTTTTGGAGGATCTTGGAATTGATGACCCCATATTGGAAATTGCCAAGGGGCTTTCCAAGGAGGCCTTGGAGGATTCATACTTCATTGACCGCAAACTCTACCCCAATGTGGACTTCTACTCAGGGATCATTTATAGGGCCTTGGGAATTCCAACAGATATGTTCACCGTTATGTTCGCCTTGGGAAGGCTTCCCGGATGGATAGCCCAATGGAGGGAAATGAGACTGCGTAATGAACCTATTGGTAGACCAAGACAAGTCTATATCGGAGAAAATGAACGTCCATTTGCTAGTGTAGACCTAAGATAGGCGACCTTGGAGTGCAAATTTTTTACTGTCCCCTTCTGAATTTCAGAAGGGGACGGTTTGCTTATTAGGAGATTGGTATTCCATATCTTTGCACAAAGTTTGAATATGCTTAATTTGAATATCAATGACGAGATTTCCCAGTTGAAGGTTGTTGTTTTGGGAACCGCCGAAAGTCCAGGTCCGGTTCCTAAACCTGAAGACGCCTATGACCCTAAATCCTTGGAACATATTTTGGCGGGGACCTATCCTAAAGAAGAGGACATGATTGTTGAGATGGAAGCCTTTGCCAATGTTTTTAAAAAGTATGGGGTTGAAACTTTAAGGCCGGATGTACTAACAGATTGCAATCAGATATTCTCGCGTGACATTGCTTTTGTGATTGAGGACAAATTGTTCAAGGCCAATATTTTACCAGAACGTGAGAATGAATTCCAGGCAATTCAGAAAGTGCTAAAACAAATCAGTCCTGACAAGATTGTATACCCTCCTGCAGAAGTACATGTTGAGGGAGGCGATGTGATGCCATGGAACGATTATATTTTTGTTGGCACGTACACCGCCGAGAATTATTCCCATCATATAACTGCCAGAACCAATAAAAATGCCGTTGCATATCTCGCCAAACAGTTTCCAAATAAGACCGTAAAACCTTTTGAATTGCGAAAATCCATGAATGCTAGGGAAAATGCATTGCACTTAGATTGTTGCTTTCAACCATTGGGCAAAGGAAAGGCCATTTTGCATAAAAACGGCTTTTTGGTACAAGAAGAGTATCAATGGCTAGTAGATTACTTTGGGGCAAAAAATATCTTTGAAATAACGGCAGATGAAATGTATCATATGTTTAGCAATGTGTTCTCCATTTCTCCGGATATTGTGGTTTCCGAACGTAATTTCACCAGACTAAATACTTGGTTGCGAGCGCATGGTTTTACGGTTGAGGAGATTCCCTATGCAGAAATTTCAAAGCAAGAAGGGCTTTTACGGTGCAGTACTTTACCTTTGATAAGGGAATAGGTCTAAATTAAGACATATGCAGGTTACCAATACAATTTTAATGATCCGGCCGGTCAATTTTCGTAAAAACGAGCAGACTGCCGTTAACAATTACTTTCAAGCGGACATTGCTATGGAAGACTCCGTCATAAATTCCAAAGCACAAAAAGAGTTTGATGCCTTGGTTGCAATTCTAAGAGGCAAAGGTGTTAATGTCATTGTTATTGATGATACCAAAATTCCGGATACACCTGACAGCATTTTCCCCAATAACTGGGTCTCTTTTCATTCAGATGGCACAGTTGGGATGTATCCTATGTTTGCCAAAAACAGAAGAAATGAACGGAGGGAAGACATTCTTGATACTTTGGAGGAACTTGGATTTGTAATAGAAAGTGTAATGGATTATACCGCTGCCGAGGAGGATGGTTTTTATTTGGAGGGGACTGGCAGTATTTTAATGGATCGGGTAAATTGTAAAGCATATTGTGCACTATCCGATAGGGCAGATGAAGAATTATTCATTGAGTTCTGTGAAGATTTTGATTATATGCCGGTCGTTTTTACCGCAAATCAGACAGTTGATGGCAAAAGATTACCGATTTATCACACCAATGTAATGATGTGTCTTGCCGAGGAATTCTCGGTGATTTGTTTGGATACTATCGATGATAAAAAAGAGCGTAAAAATGTCATTGACCACCTAAAGGAAAATGGCAAGGAAATCATAGCGATTACCGAGTCCCAGATGCATCATTTTGCGGGCAACATGCTTCAGGTTTTGGGCGGTTACGAGAAAAGATATTTGGTGATGAGTTCCGCTGCGTATCATAGTCTTACCCCTGGGCAAATCAAAAAAATCGAATCGTATTGTGAAATTGTCCATAGTTGCCTAGAAACCATTGAAACTTGCGGTGGTGGAAGCGCACGCTGTATGATGGCCGAGGTGTTTTTACCGAAAAATTAAGTTATTCGATCGATTCCAGACGAGAACTTAGTTCGAAGGGGTAATTATATCCAACTTTTCATCAGGAATTTTTATATAGGACCTAGACTTTCTTTTTTCCATAGCAATCAATTCCGTTTCCCCAAATGTGGCTTTGTCGCCATTAAAGAGAATGCGCCAGATCTTACCTTTTTTGGAATCGGAAATATAAAGGGAACCATCTGGCCCTTCGGCAAGGCCCATCGGCCTATACTTTGCATCGGCCATTGTTTTAATTATGTCGATACCGGCAAAACCATCTGCGAACACTTCCCATTTATCTGTAGGTTTTCCGTTCTCAAAAGGAATAAAGGCCACAATATACCCTGCCTGGGGATAAGGAGTTCTATTGGTTGATCCATGGAACGCTATAAATGCGCCATTTTTATATCGCTCCGGAAATTGGTCACCTTTATAGAACAACAAATCGTTTGGGGCCCAATGAGCAGGTAAGCCCATAATGGGATTCTTATAGACAGTGGCTTCCTTAATTCCGTCGCCCCCATATTCCGGTGCAATTATTCTTTTCTTTTTAAATGGGTCATAGTAGCTATAAGGCCATCCAAAATCATCACCTGCCCTAATTTGCATAAATTCTTCGGCTGGTAGAACGGTATTTTGCCATTGACTATAATAGTGTGGGGCATGGTTGTGAAGGTAATCCCTTCCATGTTGAACGGCATACAAACTATTGTCGAGATCATTCCATGAAATACCAACAATACTTCGTATTCCTGTGGCGAACATCTGGCCATCTGCCTGGGTTTGACCCAATTTGTTTCCATCAAATTTCCAAATACTGCCAAGTACGTTCAAACCTGGACAGGGATAGAAACCTTTGATGACATTACCTTGCGAATTATTGTCTTCACATGCATTGGTTGGGGCACTAAAGGTCACATACATACTCCCGTTGTTATCAAAGGCCAAGGATTTTGCATTATGCCACCGTTTAGGGAATGGGTCAACCAACACTATTTCATATTTGCTGTAAGGCACTAAACTGTTTGCACTTAATTTTTGTCGGTAGATTACTTGTTCAGAACTAAAATAGAGGTATTCATTATGTATGCGCATTTCCGTTCCAAAACCACCATCATTTGGATAGTTTCCGAATCTTTCAATTATATCGGCCTTGCCATCACCGTTGGAGTCCCTTAAGGCAGCATTTCCTAAATCCCCTTCATAGACACTCAACTTTATATAAATATCCCCATTTTTGTTGATAGCCAAATGTCTGGACGGACCTATGCTATCACTAACCACCAAGGCCCCAAACCCATTGGGTAAAAAGAGACCGCCATTATCTTCGTCAGGTGTAACTGAAACCATACTATCAACAGAGGTTGGACTGCCTTTCTCAATTACAGTTATAGTTTTGGATTTCTCATTTCTGCAGCTTGTAAAAAAACATGAAATGGAAATTATCAGGCAATATATTGGGCGCACTGTTAAACTTTAGGGATTTTTACAAATATCCTTTAATTTTTTTAAAGATCTTCAATTGATGTGGGTGTATTGTCGACCTTATAGTCCAATATTTTTCTGAAGAACTTTTGGATCGCTTTGGTGTCGGATTTTACTTTAATATAATATTGATCGCGGTAAATGGAATACATTGCAAAATTACCCTTATAAATCACCAATTTGTAGTAGGGAATCACCAGTGCAAAGGTTTCCAGTAACGAACGAAAACGTACAATAATACCTTTTGGTCGTATTTCAATATTACAGGTATCCGTGTTATTATCCAGGATCAATAAATTACGGATTTCTATGCTGGTTTCTGTTATAAAAAGTTTTGGAGAGCCAATTCCTCCCATTGCCCAGCGTTCTTTTAGTGTAAACGGGACACCCACCTCCGCATCGACCTTTCGGGTGATTTCCTTATTGTTATAAGAAACGTTTACAAGCATACGGTGTATTTTAGATAAAGTTAAGGAAATGCTGCTTGGTCAACCGGTCTGTCATTCGACAAAGGATAAAAAATGCTTAATTTTGCAGCCTTATACGACAAGAACACATGAATTTTCAAGAAAATCTGGATACCAAAGTCAAAGAGGCCGTAAAATCTATTTTCCATGTGGAATTGCCTGCTGTGGAATTTCAACCGACCCGAAAGGATTTTGAAGGCGATATTACGGTTGTTATTTTCCCGATGCTCCGGTCTGTGAAAGGGAATCCTGAACAAATAGGGGAGCAGATAGGCGAATATCTGGTCAAGGAATTGGGCCATATTGAACGTTTCAATGTAGTGAAGGGATTCCTGAATATCGTCATTGGCAACTCGTACTACCTCGATTTTTTTAATTCTATTAAGGAAGATTTAAAATATGGATTCGTTCCACTAGAGGACAAGAACGCAGTATTGGTGGAATACTCCTCCCCGAACACAAATAAACCTTTGCATCTGGGTCACATTCGCAACAATCTTTTGGGTTACTCTGTCGCAGAGATTTTAAAAGCTTCTGGAAAAAAGGTGTACAAGACCCAAATCATCAACGATCGGGGCATTCATATTTGCAAAAGTATGTTGGCCTGGCAGAAATTCGGAAATGGGGAAACCCCGGAAAGTACTGGATTGAAAGGAGACAAGTTGGTAGGCGGCTACTATGTGGCTTTCGATAAAGCCTATAAGTCTGAGATTGCAAAAATGGTAGCTGATGGGGTTGAAAAGGAATTGGCCGAAAAGCAGGCTCCCATTTTGTTGGAAGCGCAAGAAATGCTTCTAAAATGGGAAGCGGGTGATTCCGAAGTGGTTTCTTTATGGAAGAAAATGAACGGTTGGGTCTATGAAGGTTTTGATATTACCTATAAGAATTTAGGGGTTGATTTTGACAGGCTTTATTATGAAAGCGATACGTATTTGTTGGGCAAGGATGTTGTTCAAATAGGTCTGGAAAAAGGTATTTTCGAAAAAGACCCGGACGGTTCCGTGTGGATCGATCTTACCGACGAAGGCCTTGATCGTAAAATAGTGCTTCGTTCCGATGGCACGGCGGTTTACATGACCCAAGATATTGGGACGGCCATTCAACGCGCAAAAGACTATCCGGATATTGGCGGTATGGTCTATACCGTGGGCAACGAACAGGATTATCATTTTAAAGTTTTGTTCCTGATACTTCAAAAACTGGGTTTTAATTGGTCCAAGAACCTATTCCATCTAAGTTATGGCATGGTAGACCTGCCAAGTGGAAAAATGAAAAGTAGGGAAGGCACTGTTGTGGATGCTGATGACTTGATGATCGATATGACCCTGACAGCAGAAACAATATCGAAAGAACTCGGGAAACTGGAGGATTATTTGGAAGATGAAAAGCAACAATTGTATAAAATGATAGGTCTCGGAGCCTTAAAGTACTACATTCTAAAAGTAGATCCAAAAAAACGCATTCTTTTTAATCCTGAAGAATCGGTAGATTTTCAAGGAAATACAGGACCTTTTATTCAATACACTTATGCCAGGATCCGATCCATTTTACGAAAAGCCTCCGAATCCATGGAAAGATTGGATGCCAAGGTCGATGTTTCGCTAGAACTCAACCAAAAGGAAAAGGAACTCATAAAACAGATTCAAATGTTTCCACAGAGCATTCAATTGGCGGCCGAAAATTATAGCCCGGCATTGATCGCTAATTACACATACGATCTTGTGAAAGAGTTCAATTCATTTTATCAGCAAGTTTCCATTTTAGGTGAGACCGATTTTGAAAAGAAAAACCTACGTGTTCAGCTTTCAAAGAAAGTTAGCGAGATCATTGAATCTGCTTTCAAGCTTTTAGGAATCGAGGTTCCTGAAAGGATGTAAATCAGAAACTGGCCCTAAAACTAAAATTGGGCGTTAGTCCAAGCGAAATATTTTGAACCGTTTCTATTTCGTTATTTGGGTTCAGTCTGTAATAGGTGTTCAGAATATTCACGCGATCGGTAAAATTCAAAACCGAAGCACCTAAACTTACATTTACTAAGTGACCGATCTTAAAATCGTAGGTCGCAGATGCGTCCGCCCTTAAATATTCGGGCAAACGACTGCTATTGGGTTCTGCATAATTGATTCGGTTGGGAAAAAATGTGGTATTAATGGGGTCGGATTCCAGCGGTTCGGTAAATGGTTTTCCGGTCCTATAATTCAATCCAAGACTGAATTTGAATTTATCCAGTGTATAGGTGCCCGCCAAGGTAAATGTATGCCGAATGTCCAAATTATTGGGAAAACTTTGGGGCACTATATCCCCAAAATAGTAATTGTTCAAATTATAGGTATAGCTGAACCAAACGCTATAATCCCTGGCTTTTTTGTTGATCAGGAATTCAATGCCCTTTACCTCATATTTGCCAATTTCACCATTAAATTGGTTGGCGTTCTGAAAACCCTGTGTTCGGGTACTTATGCCATTGACTGTCTTATAAAATCCCTCTACGCCAACATATAGGGTTTTTTTATCGTAGTTAAAACCTAATGACCCCTGCTTACTTTTGGTAAGAGGAAGTTCATTGCCATCGGATAATACCCATCTCCTTTTTTCCACTCCGAAAAAATTCTGTTCAAGGTCTATGATTTGATTTGTGGCTTGACTTTTGAATTCACCCTGAAGCTCTGCGTTGAAATTTTCTATAAGTGTATATTTGATATTCAATCGAGGTTCCACGACAAACTCCTTGAAGGTATCCAAGTTTTCAAAATAGTTTAAGCGAACACCACCTCTGGCCATTAAAATTTTATTCATTGATTCATAAATGATTTCAGAGTATAATGCGTGAGTTCTAATAACTTCGGTAACATCGCTTTCGTACAAAGGTTGACTTACATACGTAGAATTCCTTATACCCGTTTCACTCAATTGATACCCATTAAGCCAATTCATTTGATTGCTCAGTTCATAATTCGCATTCAATTTGAGTCCGGTCTCAATGACCCGGTTTTTCTGAAATAACTGCTGCTGTCCATTAGTGGTCACACTTTTTGAATCAAGGTCGTAGGTTGAATAATACATGTTAAGGTTTGTTGAAAAAGCATTGTTCCAATTGCTTGAAAGACTTCCCCCAAATGAAAGGTTGGATTGGTCCAGATTGCTTTCAGAGTTTCGCGATCCGTCATCATTGGTCACCGAATAATCCAGTCTGTTATTTATGTTGATCATGCTGAACCGAAGTTTATGATTTTCATTTAGATCATACAATACCTTTCCAGAAAAATCGTAGAAGTAGAATTTGTTATTGCCGGTTACCTCCGAATCCTGAAATGCCCTAATTGAAAATTTATCGAAGGTCGGTGTATGGAAAAGGTCTGTAATAGAACGCCTTACCGAAAATTGAAGTGCCATTTTGGAACTAAGGGGAACTTGCCCGTATAGGTCGCCACTAATGAGATTAAAGCCGGCACCTCCAAATAAATTTTCGGTAATTTCATTGTTGGTTCGCATATCTATTACTCCGCTGACTCCATCACCGAACTGCGCACTGGTACCATTCTTGCTAATGGTGACTTTTTCTGTCAAATAGGGGTTAAAGGCCGATATCAAACCGAAAAAATGCCCGGATTGGTACATTTTTATACCGTCCCACAAGATTAGGTTTTGATCATTGGTGCCTCCTCTTATATTAATGTCCGAAACGGTTTCATCGGTACTTTTTATTCCAGGAAGCGATTGTACGGTCTGAAGTACATCTGGCTCGATCGAGCCAGGGAGTATTCCGAATTCTGCCGTGTTCAATTCAATGCTTCCATCCGCCTGTTTGGTGAGACCCGTAGTAAGGAACTGAACAACCACAACTTCATCCAACTGCTGATAACTTTGTGCCAACAGCAAAGTATTGCAGGGATTTTGGTTTACCAGTTCCTCCGCCGTAATAAAAAGCGATTTAAAACCTAGATATTTTATTTGTATGATTGCTTTCCGTGGTATGTTGTTAAATGAGAAACCTCCATCGAAGTCGGTAACTGTGGCAATTGAACTGCCCAAGACCTCTACAGTTGCGCCCGGTAAAGTGTTTCGTTCAAAGTTGTCGAGCACAATGGCGCAAATATCGACTGTTGTGCTTTTGGAGAGGGTATAATAGCGATCACTCAGTTTTTGGATTTTTATCTGGGTCTGATTTTCAATATCCTGAAGTATCTCGTTCAAAATGGAACTCGTGTGAACCCAGATTTGGATGGGTCGAATATCCTCATCAACATAAGAAAACTTCACATTGAACGTATTCTCCAGTTCCGCTATATAGCTAATTAATGGCTTCTTTGAGATAGATGTGTCCTGTGCTCTGCCACTAATAATAAAAAGCAGCAAGCATAAAAGAAAAGATGTGGAGGGAATGCTTTTAAGGCATGTTTTCGGCATAGAACAGCACTTTATTCCCATCTAATTTAAACTTTATTCGGGAAGGAACACTTATACTTTGCAACGCCAAATCTGTATTTGTATTGCTAAAAGTGCCCGTATATAACTGCTCTAAATCAATATTTTCGGTTTTAACCATTACATTGTGCTGCCTTTGAAACTCATCCAGCACAAACTTTAATGGGATGCTTTTAAAAGTACTTTCTTTATTTATCCAATTGGGAATAGTTGAGCTAGGAGCATCGGATTCAACAACTTTACCATTGATTACCAAAAACGAAGTCCCGGCTGGTAACTTGGTTTCTGAACCTTCATGATGTACACTTACGAGTCCCTCATAACAGATAACTTCAAAAAATCCCTTTCTATTTTCTACGTTGAATTGGGTTCCAAGGACCGCAACGACTCCGTCATCGGTTGATACAGTAAAACGTTTTCCTTTAGCGACCTTGAAAAAAGCTTCCCCTTGAAGTGAAACATTTCGTTCCTTGTCCCACTTTCTTTCACTATAAGATATTCGAGAATCGGCGTTCAATGTAACTTGTGAGGCATCGGGTAATTCAATCTGCTTGTTTTCAGCATATTGGGTGGCAATGGTCGGATCCAATGAATTCAAATAAAAGTAGGAACCAATCATCAGTACGGCCACTGCCGCCGCCACGCGCAAAAATTTTCGGAAAGGATGCAATTGTATCACTTTCGGGCCTTGCAAAATTTGCTTGTTCTTTAAAGCGGTAAAGGCCCCTTCAACATCAAATTCAGGGGATTCCATAGTACCGGAAACTTCCAATATTCGTTGATAAGCACCATACTCCTTAGAACTCTTAAATTCCTCAAGTTCCGAATCTGTAAGTTCGTTGTTAAGCCATTTTGCCAAGTAATTTTCTTGCATGATATTTAGCTTTATACTTTAATAACAATTATCCATAAAAAAACCCTACCTTTTAAGTTCAAGTGTCAAGTTCAAACACAAGTATCAAATTCAAAAAAATCGTGCATTTTTGTCTTTTTTCTTTTGTCATGACTCTTTTGGCCTTGATTGCCTATTGAAATCGTCACATTAAATTCATTGTCCATTGTTATCAGTAATAGGATTGCGAAGTTCTCCTGTTTTGCACAACCACAAACCACTAACGATTTGCCACTTCTTCAAATTCCCTCTATCTTTTCACGAAGTGTTAGAAGGGCCAGGTGCATCCTTTTTTCGATCGCTTTTACACTTACCTTTTCCATCTCGGCAATTTCCGAATATTTTTTACCGTCGATCCTGTTCAAAAGAAAAACAGTACGCTGGTTATCGGGTAGGTCGTTAAGGGCTTTCTCCAATCTTTCCTTGAATTGATGCTCCTCCAGCACAAATTCAGGTGATTCATTTGTGGCTTTTAGGCTTTTGTCCGCATATTTCATTCGCACTTTTTCGGCCTTGATTACATTTAAATAAAGATTATTGGCCACGGTATAAACATATGATTTAGCCTTATCTGGAGTCACTTTTGCACAATTCTCCCATAGCTTCAGAAATGCCTCTTGAACAGCATCATAGGCCTTTTCTTCGCTACCGAACTTATAATAAATATGGTTAAAAACCGTTTTGGAATTAGCTTTGAAAAATTGGGCGAACAACTTTTCCTCACATATGTTTTCAGATGTATTACTACTCAATTGGTTGGGTTTTAGTGACAAAGGTATTTGAAAAAAATGAATTCGCGGGTAGGGTATTTTTAACGTGAATTGTTTTAGGAATGTATTAACAAAATTCCAAATCGCTATGAAAAAGTTTTTGAAGTCTTCACTGTGGGCGGGATTGCTTGCAACAGCAGTAATCATAACGTCCTGTCAAAAAGAGAATGTGTATCAACCCGATACCGAGCAACAGCAGACCATAGTTGCGAGTTCAAGTACCGCAAAATTAATGGAAGGTACTGTTTCCAAAGATGGTTCCTACGACAATATTGTTGATGGTGCCAGCTGTTTTGCCATTCAATTTCCGTATGAAGTCAATGTCAATGGATTGGATATCAAAATCAATTCGGTTGATGACCTTAAGTTGATCGAGGAGATTTTTGATGCTGTCGATGATGATGATGATCTTTTGGATTTAATTTTTCCAATTAAAATAACCATGTCCGACTATTCAGAAATCACCATTAACGGGGAGGCGGATCTTCGTGAGCTTGCCTCACAATGTATCGAAGGTGGGGACGATGATGATATTGAATGTATTGATCTGGTATATCCCGTTACCCTTTTTACGTTTGACACCAGTTCAACACAAACGGGTAGTGTTACGGTTGAAGGTGATATGCAAATGCGTCGATTTTTTGCCGGGTTAGGGCCTAATGATATAATTAGCATTGATTTTCCTATAAAATTCGAATTGTATGATGGTACAAAAATCACGGTCAATAATAATGCGGAATTGGTTGCGGTCATAGAGAGCGCAAAAGATGCCTGTGACGAAGATGATAATAATGACTACCATGATGATGATTTTACGAAGGAAAGATTGGATAAATATTTGGTCGAATGTCCCTGGTTGATCCGTGAAATAGAGCGCGACAATGTTGTCCAGACAGACCAATACTTTGAATACCTAATGAACTTTTCTGCGAATGGTGAGGTTGTTGTAAAGGACAGACAAGGAAACAATTTGACAGGGACTTGGAGTACTAGGGTTTCCGATCATGGAGTTTTACTTAAATTGGATTTCGATGTTCTTGTAGATTTTAATCTTGAGTGGTTTGTTTATGAAATAGGCGAAGGCAAAATAAAACTGTTCGCCGGTGATGGAAACAGAATTATAATGAGAAATGCCTGTGGTATTTTCAACGATGACCCAATCTTGCTTCGAAATATTTTGCAGGAATGTGGTTGGATCATCAAGCAGGTAAAAGTAGATAATGAAGAAATAAAAAGGTTGTTGGGTTATGAGTTTAAATTCATGGCCGAAGGAGTGGTTACCCTAACCAGTGGTGCTACTGTTTCACAGGGTACTTGGGAAATAACCACCAATGCTCAAGGACGCTTTGTCATGGCAATTGAAATGGGCGATGAGCCAGGAGTGAGTTTTGAGTGGCCTGTTTCCGAGCTTCGAAATGACCGCCTTAAATTTGAAATACCAGATACTGGCTATGAGCTGATACTTGAGCGGGTTTGTAATAATAATTCAGATGACGGTGATGTTCTGGAAATCAGAAATATAATGATGGGTGGTGCTTGGAAGATTGCAAAGTATTCAGAGGATAATTTGGAACAAACGACAAATTTTGCAGCTTTTGACTTTGCTTTTGAAGCTGAGAACAAGGCCAATATAACTGTAGGAACTACCGGTCCTTCGTATTTGGGAAGTTGGACTGTAATTAGAAATAGCGACAGTCAATTGAAGTTATATCTCAATTTTGGCGAGGAAGATCCGTTGGGAGATTTGACCGAAGATTGGCAAATTGTATCCACTACATCCAATAGAATTGAATTAAAAGATATTAGTGGGGGTGATGGAAGTATTGACATCTTAATATTTGAAAAATAACAAAACTGAAATATTCCCCGATAATTTAATTATCGGGGAACATTTAATAATTAAATCAAGAAACATATGAAAAAAGTAACATTAAATCTTATGACCCTTTTAGCTGTAATCTTTTTATTCAAGTCTTGCAGCAAGGATGACAATTCCGAAGAAAATAGTTCTACTATCGACATAACCACTGTTAAATCAACAGTTGCGAGTGGCGATTGGAGGATTACTTATTTCTTTGACACCGACAAGGATGAGACTAGTAATTTTACGGGATACGTCTTCACTTTCAACTCAGATGGTACTCTTGGGGCATCTGATGGTAATACGTCAATTTCCGGTGCGTGGTCAATAACAGATTCCGATAGCAGTGATGATGATAGTTCTGATGATATTGACTTTAATATTTTCTTTGCAACTCCAGATAATTTTGAAGAATTGACTGAAGATTGGGAAATTCTGAAATACACAAATACCAAAATAGAATTAACCCATGTAAGTGGAGGAAACGGCGGAACCGACTTGTTGACATTTACAAAAAATTAATACCTTTTTTGCCCCACATCCCCCTGTAAGCATCCATTGCCAATGGATGCTTTTTTCATCTTATAATTTTAGCGATAGATCAAGTGCTTTCACTTTCTTATTCTTAAATTTGCTTTTCTTCTAAATGATGTGAACGATGTTCGATAATTTAAGTGAAAAGCTCGATAAGGCCTTACATGTATTAAAAGGCCATGGGCAAATTACAGAAATAAATGTTGCCGAAACAACCAAAGAAGTCAGGAGGGCTTTATTGGATGCAGATGTGAACTTTAAAATAGCCAAGGAATTTACCAATAGGGTAAAAGAAAAGGCACTGGGTCAAAACGTTTTGACCACATTGCAGCCTGGACAGCTAATGGTAAAGATCGTCAAGGACGAACTTACTGAATTGATGGGTGGGGATACTGAAGGCATTAATCTTTCGGGTACACCTTCCATAATTTTGATGTCCGGTTTACAGGGTTCCGGAAAGACCACTTTTTCAGGTAAGTTGGCCAATTATCTAAAAACCAAAAAATCAAAAAAGCCTTTATTGGTCGCCTGTGATGTATACCGACCTGCAGCAATTGACCAATTACATGTAGTTGGGGAGCAAATTGAAGTTGAGGTGTATTCGGATCGTGGTAATAATGATCCTTTAGCTATCGCCAAGGCAGGGATTGCCAAAGCAAAATCAGAAGGGTATAATGTAGTCATCATAGATACTGCTGGCCGTTTGGCGGTTGATGAAAGAATGATGACCGAGATTGCCAATATCAGGGATGCCATAAAGCCCCAAGAGACGTTATTCGTGGTTGATTCCATGACGGGGCAGGATGCCGTTAATACGGCCAAGGCATTTAATGATGTTTTGAATTTTGACGGAGTTATCCTTACCAAGTTGGATGGTGATACAAGGGGTGGAGCAGCTATATCGATTAAATCCGTCGTAAACAAACCTATCAAGTTTATTGGTACGGGTGAGAAGATGGAAGCTATTGATGTGTTCCATCCGTCAAGAATGGCCGACCGTATTCTGGGCATGGGCGATGTCATTTCATTGGTAGAAAGGGCCCAAGAGCAGTTTGATGAAGAAGAGGCCCGAAAGATCCAAAAGAAAATCGCCAAGAACAAATTTGGTTTTGACGATTTCCTGAGTCAGATTCAGCAAATCAAAAAAATGGGGAACATTAAAGATTTAATGGGCATGATACCAGGTGCCGGCAAGGCCCTCAAAGGATTGGATATTGACGACGACGCATTCAAGCATATTGAGGCCATCATTCATTCCATGACCCCTGATGAGCGTTCAACACCGACCAAATTGGATGCGAGCCGTAAAAAGCGAATTGCAAAAGGCAGTGGTCGCGATGTGCAAGAGGTGAACCAGCTTTTGAAACAATTCGACCAAATGGGCAAAATGATGAAAATGATGCAAGGTGGCGGTGGCAAAAAGATGATGCAGATGATGGGCACTATGGGCCGTAAATAGTGAGCAGTTTGAAGGGGCAGTGTGCAGTTTGGGAAAAAGTTGGTTAGACGTATACAAGTAATAATGAGTTTTAAAACACTTGACGGTTATAAAAAAGGCTTTTCTTTAGCGATGAAAATTTTTGAAGTATCTAAAACTTTCCCAAAAGAAGAAATTTATTCACTGACAGATCAGGTACGTAGGTCTTCTCGGTCGGTGTGTGCCAACATGGTGGAGGCTTATCGCAAAAGAAGATATGTCAAAAGTTGGATTAGTAAACTCACCGATTCTGATGGTGAGAACTCCGAAACCCAGGTTTGGCTTGATTTTGCCCAAGCGTGCAATTACATTTCAGAAGAAACTTATCATCAACTTAGCGAACATAGCGAGGAAGTTGGAAAACTTATAAATTATATGATAAATAACCCTGGCAAATTTGGTGTGAAAGAAGATTGAAATAGCAACCCCAAAATGCAATTACTCACTAATACTGCCTATTGCAACTGCCAACTGAACACAAAAAATGAAAATACTAGACGGAAAAAAAATAGCGAACGACATTAAAGCGGAAATTAAGGCCGAAGTCGATAAAATGAAGGAAAGAGGTGAAAAAGTACCTCATTTGGCCGCAGTCATCGTTGGCAATGACGGTGCAAGTCTTACCTATGTGGGTAGCAAGGTTCGGTCATGCGAGCTTGTGGGATTTGAATCTACTTTGGTTCAACTGCCCAGTACTACTTCCGAACTGGAGTTATTGAAGAAAATAGAAGAGCTCAATCAGAATGATGATATTGATGGCTTTATTGTACAATTGCCGCTGCCAGAGCAAATAGATACCCAAAAAGTGATTTTGGCAGTAGATCCCGATAAGGATGTAGACGGATTTCATCCAACCAATTTTGGCAAAATGGCACTGGATATGAGCACTTTTATACCAGCAACTCCTTTTGGTATTTTGGAGCTTTTGGAAAGGTACAAAGTTGATACCAAAGGAAAACACACCGTGGTGATTGGAAGAAGCCACATAGTTGGTAGACCTATGAGTATATTGATGGGAAGGAAAGGTTGGCCCGGAAATTCCACCGTTACCTTAACGCACAGTCATACCAAAAACATTACCCAGATCATATCACAGGCGGACATTGTGATTTCCGCATTGGGCGTACCAAAGTTTTTAAAGGCCGAGATGGTCAAGGACGATGCTGTTATTATTGATGTGGGAATTACTCGAGTGGCTGATGAAACCAAAGAAAAGGGGTATTATATTACGGGTGATGTGGATTATGAAAATGTGAGCAAAAAGGCATCTTATATCACTCCAGTGCCAGGTGGTGTAGGTCCCATGACCATCGCCATGCTGTTAAAGAATACCCTGTTGGCCCGGGAACGACATCGTAGTAAAAGGTAATCCGGGCTATTGAAAATTCGAGCAGGGTTTACTATAATTGTTTTACGGCATTAAGGCCTGTTTTTGTGCTATCACTGGGCATGATGATATCTATATCATTACTATCGTTATAATTGCAACTACTCATGCCGATGATAGATGCTAGTAAAATTCCAAGGCAAAGTAACTTTTTCATTAGCGGTAATTTAGTAGGTATTTTACCATAAGTAATACCAGTTCATAACGCTGTATTTCAATATTTGGTATGTAAATAGTTCTTTGATTTGAGGCGACCGAGCTTTGAATAATCGAGTTTTTCTATGGATCTAAATGGTTTGATGGTGTTTGTGGTTCTAATGAAAATCCCTACCTTTTCTTCAAATTCCAACCACAATGAAAAAACTGTCCACGTACCTTATTTTACTCTCTTTTTGTCTCTTGGGATGTCAAACTAAAACCGATAAAAAATTCGATTTTGCTATCAATGTTTCTTTTTCTGATTCCGCCAGTACGGAACCAAAAGACGGGCGACTTCTTTTGATGCTTTCAAATAATTATGAAACTGAACCTCGTTTTCAAATCAATGACGGACTTAAGGCCCAACTCATATTTGGTATGAATGTGGATGCCATGAAATCAGGTGAGACCGTTACTTTTGACGATTCTGTTTTCGGTTTTCCTTATGCAAGTTTGGCCGAAGTGCCTCCTGGTGAATATAATGTCCAGGCATTGTTGAATGAATATGAGACTTTTAATTTAGCTACAGGCCATACCGTTAAATTGCCAATGGATAATGGTGAAGGGCAACAATGGAACCGCAGTCCGGGAAACCTATTTAGTAAGCCATTTAAGATTACTGTTACAGAAAATGGCATACAGAATGTAAATCTGGTCATGAACCAAGTGATTCCTCCCATTGAAGAACCAAAAGATACCGAATGGATCAAGCATATTAAAGTTAAGTCTGAAAAACTATCCAAATTTTGGGGAAGGGATATTTATTTAGGGGCCCATGTTTTGTTGCCGAAAGGTTTTGCCGAACATCCAGAAGCCAAATATCCTCTGATGATATTTCATGGACATTTTCCTTCTGATTTTAGTGGATTTCGTACCACTCCACCAGATCCAAATCTGAAACCGGAATATTCGGACCGCTTTAACCTGGATGGTTATAATATTATTGAACAACAAGAGGCATATGATTTTTATAAGCGATGGAACGAACCTGATTTTCCCAGAATGTTGATTGTTGAAATTCAACATGCCACACCTTATTATGATGATTCCTATGCGGTAAATTCAGCCAGTCAGGGACCGTATGGAGATGCTATTACTTATGAACTTATTCCCGAGATCGAAAAGCAATTTAGGGGCTTGGGCGAAGGCTGGTCCCGTTTTTTGTATGGCGGTTCTACGGGAGGTTGGGAAGCTTTGGCCGTTCAGGTAAAATATCCTGAGGAATACAATGGATGTTTTGCAGCATGCCCAGATCCAATTGATTTTAGGGCCTACTGTTTGACGGATATCTATGAGGACAAAAACGCGTATTATTACGATAGCCCCAATAAAAAGCTGGAAGTTCCGAGTCATCGAAATTATCTGGGACAAATTCAGTCTACAGTACGTGAAGGAAATCATTTGGAACTGGTGCTGGGGGATAAAAGTCGCTCCGGTCAACAGTTTGATATATGGGAAGCCACCTATTCCCCGCAGGGAGAAGATGGGTACCCAGTTCGTATATGGGACAAAATGAGCGGGGATATTGACCATAAAGTAGCTGAATATTGGAAGGAGAATTTTGACCTTCGACATATTATGGAAAGGGACTGGGATAAGCTTGGCGAGAATTTGAAGGGTAAGATCCATATTTATTGTGGCGATATGGACAATTATTATTTGAACAATGCTGTATACTTGATGGAAGATTTTCTGGAAAGCACTACAGACCCATATTATGCGGGCGAAGTTAAATATGGTGATCGTGATGAACATTGCTGGAATGGGGATCCAGACCAGCCCAATGCGATTACTAGATTGCGATATAATTCAATGTATGTCCCAAAAATCATGAAACGAATTGCCGAAAGTGCACCTAAAGGAGCTGATTTGAAAAGCTGGCGATATAAATAGAATATTATGAATCAAACAAATAAGTTTGCTTGGTTTGTCTTCGTTTTTTTGGCAATCTGCATTGGTTTATACCCATTGTTTTACTTCTTTCTGGATCGCGAATTTGGGCTATTGGCTTCGAAAAGCGAAGACGTGCTTTCTAATATTTATTGGAATATCGGCTTTTATGGCCATATTCTATTTGGTGGTATAGCTCTTTTGATCGGTTGGATTCAGTTTAGTAAAAAACTTCGAAATGCGAACTTGGCACGCCACAGGATTATTGGTAAAATTTATATTATTGCGGCAATGATCAGTGGCACTTGTGGAATATACATTGCATTTTTCGCCACTGGCGGACTCATTACCTCCATTGGTTTTATTTGTCTGGGACTTCTTTGGCTTTATACAACGTTAAAGGCTTATTTCGCTATTCAAAAAAGGGATATGCAATTACATGAAGGATTGATGATCTATAGCTATGCGGCCTGCTTTGCAGCGGTAACATTGCGTATTTGGCTTCCTCTATTAAGTTTGACTGTGGGCGATTTTGTTGTTGCCTATCGCATTGTTGCGTGGCTTTGTTGGGTTCCCAATATTATATTTGCTTTTTTTTGGGTTCGAAGAAAGGGGCTGATCATAGACTAGCGGCTTTAAATGAACTAATACAAATATTCAAATTAGGGAATAAATGAAAATGCATTAATAATTGATGAACATCCCTATGCCCTTTAAAATCTAAGTTTGATATACCAATAAGAATAATGCATATATTTTTAATTAGTCTTGTAGTCTTTCTAATAATGGTCGGTGTATTCTTGAAGCAACCCAAGTTTGGTAAACTTCCGTCAGGGGAACGACTGCAACGCATTAAAAAATCCCCGAACTACAAAAATGGTTCCTTTCAAAATGTGAGCCATACTCCAGATTTGGCAGAAGGTGTGACCTATCACTCATTAATTAAGGAATTCCTTTTCAAGAAAAGAATTCGCGTTTCCCCAACAGATACATTACCATCTGTTAAGACCGATTTATTGAATTTAGATACAAAAGCAGATATTCTGGTCTGGTTTGGCCATTCCTCTTATTTTTTACAGATTGATGGCAAACGCATTTTAATGGATCCTGTTTTCAGCGGTTCAGCCTCCCCTTTTTCATTTGCAATAAAGGCCTTTGCCGGAACCAATCCATATTCGGTGGATGATATTCCTGAAATAGACTTCCTCTTTATCTCCCATGACCATTGGGATCATCTGGATTATGGGACCATTAAAAAGCTCCGGCCAAAAATTCGAAAAGTTATTTGTGGGTTGGGAGTGGGCGAACATTTTGAAGCTTGGGGTTATAAAAAGGAACTGATTGTAGAATTGGATTGGAACGAAAATATAGATTTGGGTGCCAACTTTATGGTCAATACTACTTCCGCCCGTCACTTCTCCGGACGTGGATTCTCGCGAAATAAAAGCTTGTGGTTGTCTTATGTCCTGCAAACACCTACCATAAAAATTTTTCTTGGGGGAGATAGTGGTTATGATTCCCATTTTGCAGAAATAGGGGATAAATTTGGGCCTTTTGATTTGGCGATTCTTGAAAATGGGCAGTACGATTATAAGTGGAAGTACATACATATGTTGCCAGATGAAATTTTAAAGGCAGCCCAAGGGCTAAAAGCAAAAAGTATTTTGCCCGTGCATTCCGGTAAGTTCGCCTTGGCAAACCATTCTTGGGATGAACCTTTAGAAATGATTGTACAAAATAGCGACCATGGGAATCTGAACGTAATTACTCCTAAAATAGGCGAACAGGTATCTCTTAAAGACGCATCTCAAAAGTTTGAATATTGGTGGAGAAATGTGAATTGAAACAGATATCCTTGAAATTATCAAATTCATGAATTAACAGGTACTCCATGGAAATTTAATGGCATTATTGGTATTTAGTAGTATATTTAGAATAGTTAATTCGGTTTCAAAATAAAATTATCATGAAGAATTCACGTCGCGATTTTATTAAAGGCGGGGCTTTGGCAGTTACCGCCCTATCAGTAATTCCAAGTTATTCCTTCTCACCTGTTTATAAGGACATTAAAACGGGGGTGCAGTTGTATTCCATTCGGGATGATATGGATAAAGATCCCAAAGGAAGTCTGGAACTACTCTCTAAAATGGGTTACAACACGGTAGAACATGCCAATTATGTGGACCGTAAATTCTATGGCTGGTCGGCAAAGGAATTCAAAAAAATATTAAGCGGACTGGGAATCAGTATGCCAAGTGGCCATACTGTCCTGGCAGCGGATCATTGGGATGCTTCCAAAAAAGATTTTACGGATAGTTGGAAGTATACGGTTGAAGACGCGGCAGTAATGGGGCAGGACTTTGTAATCAGCCCTTGGTTGGATGATAAAATATGGAGTGATTATGATAAACTTTTGGCTTTTATGGAAGTCTACAATAAGTGCGGGGAACTCTGTCAGAAGTTCAACATGAGGTTTGGATACCACAATCATCACTTTGAATTCAATCAAGAAGTGAACGGGCAGATTCTATATGATATAATTCTTCAAAATACGGACCCCAACCTTGTTATTCAGCAACTGGATTTCGGAAACATGGTAAATGGGGGTGCAACTGCCGACCCATGGTTGGACAAATATCCCGGCCGTTTCCCAAGCGTGCATGTGAAAGATGAGATAAAAGGCAGTGGCGACCACGAATATGAGAGTACCATTTTAGGCAATGGAATAGTAGGTGTTGAGGCGGTAATTCAAAAATGTAAAAAAATTGGCGGTACTACACAATTCATAATTGAGCAGGAATCGTATCAAGGTAAATCTCCAATTGAATGTGTTGAAGAGGATTTGAAAATAATGAAGAAATGGGGATTCTAAGGAATTTTTAGAACTCCTTGCCTAGTAGGTTAATTCTAAAATAAAAATTCTAATAAAATTTAATGAAATACTTTTTTGGCCTTTTGGTCGGTGTGGCCTTTTTATCTGTTTCCTGTAAAAATGATTCCAAAAAGGAGGACAAGGTAGTGGCTGTAGATGATAAGGAAATATCGGGAAATCCTATTTTTGAAGGTTGGTATGCCGACCCGGAGGGTGCAGTTTTTGGGGATGAATATTGGGTATACCCAACCTTCTCCGATGACTATGACAAACAACTTTTTTTTGATGCTTTTTCTTCCAAAGATCTTGTCAATTGGAAAAAGCACGAACATATTTTAGATACAAGTCAAATTAAGTGGGCCCGGCAAGCCATGTGGGCCCCTTCCATAATTGAAAAAGATGGAAAATATTTTCTCTTTTTCGGAGCAAACGACATTCAAAGACCGGGAAGGGATTCCTATGACCCAAATAATGACATCAATCATTTTGGGGGTATTGGGGTGGCGGTTGCCGATTCGCCAGGGGGTCCTTTCAAAGATTATTTGGGGAAGCCTCTAATTTCCGAATTTTATAATGATGCGCAACCCATTGATCAATTTGTGTTCAAGGATTTCGATGGTACGCATTATTTCTTCTACGGCGGATGGGGCCATTGTAATTTGGGAAAACTTAATGTTGATTTCACAGGGTTTGTTCCGTGGGAAGATGGCGAGCCCTTTAAAGAAATTACACCCGAAGGCTATGTTGAAGGTCCGTTTATGTTTTTAAGAAATGGCCTCTATTATTTTATGTGGTCCGAAGGCGGTTGGACAAATGATACATATAAAGTAGCCTATGCCATGGCGGATAAAGCTACAGGTCCTTACAAGAGAATAGGCACCATATTGGAATCGGATAAGGAAATTGCCACAGGTGCCGGTCATCACTCGGTCATCAATATTCCCCAAAGCGATGATTGGATCATGGTTTATCACCGTCGACCCATACCCAATGAAGATCGTGATCACAGGGTAACATGTATGGATAAAATGGAGTTCAATGAAGATGGCACCATAAAGCCGATAAAAATGACCTTTGAAGGAGTTTCTTCCGCCCCAATAGTAAATAAGCCTTAAAAAGAGGTCTTGTTATAAACAAAACCCTTGATTCAATACCATTTTGTCCGCTCCACGGATCAATTTGTTATATAGGTAATCATGGCCGGAAAGTGAGGACTTGTTGACGTCAAATTTAGAATACATTTCATATCTTGTCCAATATATAATCAATTTCAAATAATTAAAAGATGAAAAAAACGGTGTTGGTACTAGTGTTTTGTTTTTCTTTCGTTTTGGGCTCGTTCGCCCAGTCCGGAAAGGTATTCGATAACCTAAGTATGACAAGTAAAATCCTAAAAGGTGAACGTAAATTTGCAGTTTACCTTCCACCGGATTATGAAACCTCACAACGTAGCTATCCCGTCATGTACCTTTTGCATGGTGCCGGCGATGATCAAACAGGTTGGGTACAGTTTGGGGAGGTACTTCGCATCACCGATAACGCCATAAAAGAGGGTACCGCAACTCCCATGATTATTGTAATGCCAGATGCCAACACCGGAAAACGAGGGTATTTTAATGATAAGGATTGGAAGTATGAGGATTTCTTTTTTGAAGAATTCATGCCATATGTTGAAAAGACCTATCGCATTAAATCTGAAAAAAGATTTCGGGCCATCGCCGGACTTTCCATGGGGGGAGGAGGCACTTTTATGTATGCCCTTCACCATCCAGAGCTTTTTTCTTCAGCCTGTCCCTTAAGTGCGTATGTAGGTCCTTTGACCCTGGAAGACTTGAAAGAGCGATTGAAAAGAAGTGACGAAAAATATTCAGATGTCGAAATCAAGGAATACTTTAAAAAATACAATGCCATTAACCTAATAGAGAGTGTACCGGCAGAAGATATTAAGTCTGTACGCTGGTATATTGACTGTGGGGATGATGATTTTTTGTATGAAGGCAATAGTCTTGTACATATAGCAATGAAGAAAAAGGAGATTCCCCATGAATATCGTGTTCGTGACGGCAGACATAGCTGGACGTATTGGAGAGAGGCACTGCCTACGGTTCTGTCTTTTGTATCCGACGCTTTTCATCAATATTAAATAAAATAATTTTTTGAAATGACCATCAAGACCCTAATTCAAAGCGTACTGTCAATTATAGCCGTTTCTGCTTTTATTACCTCTTGCAAAGACAAAACGTCACAATTGCCAAAGGAAAGCCCTTTGGTCATCTATGAGGATTCCGTAACCGGATTGGCAAGGGCAAAAGAAATCCGTGAAAACACAGCGGCCAAAATTGCCGATGGACTTACCCTATCTTTATGGGCATCTGACTCTTTGGCACCGGATCCCATTGCGATGTCAATTGATGACTTGGGACGTGTGTATTTGACCCGCACCAATCGTCAAAAGAATTCCGAGTTTGACATTCGCGGCTATCGGGATTGGATGACTCCTTCCATAGCCTTGCAGACCGTAGAAGATCGCCGCGCTTTCCTTCGAGAAACATTTGCGCCCGAAAAAAGCAAGGAAAACGAATGGCTCAAAGATTTGAATAACGATTCCATTCACGATTGGCACGATCTAGCTGTTGAAAAAGAAGAAATATGGCGATTGGAAGATCGCAATAACGATGGTTTGGCGGAATCGTCCACTCGTATTTTAAATGATTTTAACGAGGAGATTACCGATGTGGCCGGGGCATTATTGGTTCGTAAAAATGATGTGTTCGTGGGTGTTGGCCCCGATTTTTGGCGATTGACCGATACAAACGGCGATGAGGTTTTAGATACAAAAACTTCCTTGGCCCATGGTTTTGCCGTACATATTGGTTTTGGCGGACATGGTATGTCAGGTGCCGTTGAAGCTGCCCGACGGAAAAATTTATTGGGGAATTGGTGATATTGGTTTTAATGGCACCAAAGATGGGGTAAATTACAAATACCCCAACCAGGGTGTCATTGTGCGTGCCAATCCTGATGGCAGCAATTTTGAGGTTTTTGCGGCCGGTCTAAGAAATACACACGAATTTGTTTTCGATGCTTATGGGAATATAATTTCATCTGATAATGATGGTGATCATAGGGGAGAGAGTGAGCGTCTAGTTCATATTGTAGAGGGACATGATGCCGGTTGGCGTTCCAATTGGCAGTATGGCAAATATACCGACCCTTTGAACAATGGGTATAATGTTTGGATGGATGAACGCCTTTTTGTGCCACGTTGGGAGGATCAAGCTGCCTACATTATTCCGCCCATCATGAATTACCACAATGGCCCTACAGGAATGGTTTACAATCCGGGTACCGCCCTTGGTAAAGCCTGGCTGGATAAGTTCTTTTTGGTCGAATTCGTGGGCACAACATCAAATTCCCATATTTGGGGCTTTAGCCTAAAGCCAAAAGGGGCCTCTTTTGAATTGAAGGAAGAACAGGATGTCATTAGTGGCATATTACCAACGGGAATAAAGTTTGGCTCCGATGGAGCATTATATGTTGCCGATTGGATCAGCGGATGGAATACCAAAAATTACGGACGTGTATGGAAATTGGATGTGACAACGGCAACAAATGATTTGGAGGCTGAACGAAAGGAAACCCATCGCCTTATGACCTTGGATTATGGTGATCAATCAATTGATGAACTGGTTGAATTGTTATCCTATTCCGATATGCGTATTCGCCAAAAGGCACAGTTTGAGTTGGTAAATAGGGAGGATAAGGGTTTTAATGCCTTCAAAAAGGCCATTGAGGATGAACCCAATCAATTTGCGAAGATTCATAGTATTTGGGGAATTGGCCAATTGGCGGCGGCGGATAACACCAAGGCCGAAAGCCTTATAGCTTTATTGGAAAACAAAGATCCTGAAATTGTTGCGCAGGCCGCGAAGGTGCTCGGTGATGTTAAATATGGGAAAGCAGGACCTAAACTGATTCCCTTATTGAAGGCAGGTAGCCCAAGGGTACGTTTTTATGCGGCACAGGCATTGGGTAGGATCGAACATAAGGAAGCGATTCAACCTTTGTTGGATATGATTGCCACAAATAACGATGAAGATGTATATCTAAGACATGCCGGTGTTATCGCACTATTCAGAATAGGGGAAGTGGCCCCTATGGTTTCTTTGGTCAACAATCCCAATAGAAGTCTAAGGATTGCCGCCGTTTTGGTCTTGAGGCGATTACAAAGCCCTGAAGTAGCCAAATTTTTGGCCGATAAAGACGAATTTATTGTTGCGGAAGCGGCCCGGGCGATTAACGATGATTGGTCAATTGAACCCGCACTGTCCGCATTGGCGGCCACTTTGAACGACACTCGATTCAAATCGGAGCCCCTGTTGCGCAGAGGTATCAATGCCGCATTGCGTGTGGGTGGGGAAAAACAACTAAATGATTTGATTGCCTTTGCCAAAAGAAACGACGTTGAAGGAAACCTTAGGGGCGAGGCTTTGGCCGCCATCGGCACTTGGTCCTCGCCATCGGTTTTGGATAGGGTAGATGGGCGATATAGAGGGGAAATAAAAAGGGATTCCAATTTGGTGAAACAGAAAATGGAAAAACTGATCCCTGAATTTTTAAAGGAATCGAACGAGAATATCCTTATTGCCGTTTCCAAAACATTAAGTGCATTGAACATACAGGATCATAATGGCGCATTGCGACGAATTATGGCAACCAGTAAATCCCCTGAAGTGAGGTCGGCCATGTTGCAGGCTTTGGGAGCTTTGCACTATGATCAAATTGAATCTGCTATGAAGCAGGCGATGAACGATCCTGACTTTAATGTCCGTAGCGTGGCAGTAGGTTTAATAGGCCAATTGGATGTTGCAAAGAAAGACCTCCCAGCTATAGTGGATCCCATTTTCAAAAGTGGCTCCATAAGGGAACAGCAGCAAATGTTGGGCGCGTTGGGGGAAATGCCTTTGGAAAAGACGGAGGAAGTGCTTGGCCAAATGATAGAAAGGGCAAAAGCGAAAAAATTACCACCATCCATTATTTTGGATCTTGTTGAAGCCGTGGAGCAGACAAAATCTGACAAGTTGATCGCGGAACTGGGAATTTTAAAATCCAAAGGGACTAACATTGAGGATTTTCAGGAGACTTTGGAAGGTGGTAACCGGTATCAAGGTAGAATGTTGTTTGAATATAATCCGACCGCTCAATGTGTTCGTTGCCATGCCGTTGCGGGGACAGGAGGTAAAGTTGGCCCAGAGTTGGACAATATTGGAAATATTCTTTCCCGCGAAGAGTTACTAGAGGCACTTATAAGCCCTGGTTCAAGATTGGCCCCGGGCTTTGGTACCGTTACACTTACATTGAATGACGGGCAATCGGTTACCGGTATTCTAGAAGAAGAAAACGAGGAGGAACTTATACTTAGGACCTCCGATGCGGAACCCATGGAAGTTCCCCTAACCAGGATCAAGAAAAGGGAAAATATGATGTCGGGTATGCCCCCAATCGGAGGCGCATTGTCAAAAAGAGAAATAAGGGACCTTATTGAATATTTGGCCAACTTAAAAAAATAAGAAAAGAGCGTATGATTTATCGAAGATTCGGAAGAACAAATTGGCAAGTAAGCGAAGTGGGTTATGGAATGTGGGGCATGGCCGGGTGGACAGAATCTGATGACCTACAATCTGCAAAGTCCTTGGATCTGGCGGTTGAAAGTGGTGTTAACTTTTTTGATACCGCTTGGGGATATGGGGAAGGCCATAGTGAAAAATTATTGGGTCAATTGGTAAGAAGACATCCGAACACGAAGATATATACGGCAAGCAAGATTCCCCCTAAAAACTTTAAATGGCCGGCAAAACCGGAATACAGGTTTGAAGACTCCTATCCGGTGGCACATATAATTGAATTCACCGAAAAGACCCTCAAGAATTTGGGTATGGAGCAAATAGATCTCATGCAGTTCCATACCTGGGACGATGGATGGGCCGATCGTGAAGAATGGCAACGCGCCATTGAGGATTTGAAAACCTCGGGCAAAATTGCTGCCATGGGCATAAGTGTCAATAGGTGGGAACCGGAAAATGGCATCGAGGCCATGAAAACGGGAGAAATTGATGCGGTACAGGTCATCTACAACATTTTTGACCAGAATCCCGAAGATGTCCTTTTTCCGTTATGTGAAAAGTTGGATATTGGAATAATAGCGCGAGTGCCATTTGATGAAGGGACATTGACCGGCACCCTGACCAAGGAAACCACTTTCCCAAAAGGGGATTGGCGGGGCAGTTACTTTGTTCCTGAAAACCTTGTCCCGAGTGTGGAACATGCCGATGCGCTGCGGCCTTTGATACCCGAAGGGATGACCATGGCCGAAATGGCCTTGCGTTTTATCACTATGAACAAATACATCGGTACCATGATACCGGGAATGCGAAAAGAGCGGAATGTTGTAGCGAATACCGCGGTTAGTGATGGTAAAGGTATATCAGAAGAGTTGTGCCAAGAACTACGAAAACATCGTTGGGATCGGAAACCAACAGAGTGGTCACAGTAGTGCTTTGTGATAAGTGGACTCAATGGTTCATTTGATCCTTTTGTAATAATAACTGTACATATCACAACATGGGGAAATTATATTTAGGGAATCTGCCCCCTTTAATTCAATATACTTTTCTGGCGGGGACATGCTTGAGCCGGATTCGGTATTTTCAGGCACAAGTTTTATCTGTAAGAATTCCGTTGCGTTAAGATCAAAGGTATAAAGCTCAATTTTGCCGGTTTCGAATAAAATATCATTTTTTATAAGTCCGTAAATACCAATACTTTTAATTTCCAAGTAGTCATAATCTGGTTCATACCCAGCACCCGAAAATCCTCCCGATATCTTATATAAATGCCATTTACCATAGATATTCTTATAATCTTTCGGAATAATTTCACTGGTATAATAGATAGAGGATTCGAAACTGGTAAGATAAAATTTATCATTCTCATCTTTATTGCATGCGAGCAAGCAAACCAAAAGTATTCCGAGAACTGTTTTTTGAAGCCTATTCATGGTACATTTTCTATAAGGATGGTAAACCGCTAAAAGGTTGCTTCTTTTTCTTGATTGTCAACCATTTCTATAAAAGTAGTTCCATGAAAATTACGGGACCGAATTGGATTTAGTGGCCGATTTGTAGTCGTATTCGTTCATTTAGATTTTTTTCTGTATCTGCCATAAGTGTCCAAAAGGGTCCTTGAACATTCCTTGTCGGTAACCATAATCATGGTCCGTTGCAGGATTAATTTCTGTTGCGCCCGCCTCAATAGCATTTTTCATGACTTCGTCCACATTGGGAACGAACAAGCCTATGATACAAGTCACCCCTTTTGCACTTAATGGTTCAAGCGCGTTACGCATGGTTTCATGCACATGAAAAATTGCACCGTTGATTTCCAATTCGGCAACGTGAATGCTCTCGTCATCGTTCCGAAAGCAAAAATGTTCAGTTGCACCGAATTTTTTGTAAAAATCAATATGGAACGTCTTTTTGGGAATGTGCAGCTCGGGAGCAAAATGCGTTGCACGGTCTATGTTTGTCATAATGATTTATTTTAGGGGCTATGCTTCCTTTTATTTGTCCGTACTAGATTTATTTAAACGTTTCGTTTTTGTTTACTTATGAAGTTAAAGCTTATTGCCCGCAAGAACGTAACTCTTCGGTACGGGTTGGTTTTGGCAAGCAACTTTCCAAAAGAGGGAACAGACTTGAAATGAGAATTACTTTTTTCATTTGTCCATCTGTTTTACCAACTGTTTGACAATCTTTTTCAATTCCTTTTCTTTCGTTTTTAGGTCGTCAATGCTTTTGAATGATGCAATTCTTCTACCGTCTTTGTAGTCGCCTTCAAGAATTCCTGTTGGGTCAGTTGCATTTGCTCCCTTTAAAAAAATTAGTCGAATAGAGTCTTGTTTGTAAAAATTAAAACCAACAATATATCTTTTATATTCTTTGGGATCAAATGGTTTCATTTTTCCTGTATAATAAAATGTCGGCCCGTTCCAATAAATCCCTTCTCCTATTTCTTTGTCAATGCTTAAAATAAAAGTCCTTAAATATTGAACAAGGTCAAGCAATGGGTGATTTAGGTTGTCTAAAAAATCATTTACCTTTTGAGGTTCCGAAATTCCTAATGTCAAATTGGTTTCTTTTTTTGCCATTGTCCCTACATTGTTTTTTATTGATTTAAATTTCAGGCCTAAACTATAAATTAAATATTGTTACCTCTTCCTCATTTCCTTGAATTTTTCTATATCCAAGCAAATGACACCCCAGTTATGACCATCTAAATCTTCAATAGTTCTTACCTGCATAAATCCTTCATCAGCCAAGGGTTTTGGCTCTGATCCACCTGCTTTTAATCCGTTTTCTATAATTTCATTCATTATTTCAATGCTTTCGACAGGAAGCGTAAATGATGGTGTCAGATACTTTTTCGTATCTATTATTTCTTTTGTATCTCCTGAATCGAAAAAATCTTTTGAATGGAGCATCACTAAAATTTGCTCGCCCCAAGACATACATTTTTGGTCATCGAAGGTAAACAACGGATAATTTACAAATCCTAATTTTGAGTAGAACGTCATTGATTTTTCTAAATCTTGAACAGGTAAATTGATAAAGATCTGTTTCATACTTTTTAATTAGTTGTCCTTTATAATTTGTGTCAAAGTCTACCATCCACTCAATACCCTATTTGTCTCTAAACATTTCAAAAGATGTACTCCAAGGGCTGTCTGAAACAGGTATTTCAATTTGTCCGTCTGTCGAAAGTCCATTGAATAATTTGTCTGCGCCTTCTTTACTTTCTGCACCAACAACAATTTTGCTTCATGCTGGATTTTAAATGGTTGTGTATCGAAGTTACAAGATTCAAAGAACAGAAAAGCATTTGCTATAGAAGATGTCCGGCTCCATTTCTTTTTTAATTCAGTTGATCATCTCCATCAATTTGTTTATGGTATTCAAGTTTCTTGCCGTCATGGTAACACCCGGAAGAGCTTTGCCTATTTTTTCAACCAATTTGGAACGACCAATACCTTCTGGGGCATATAGATAGAATACCTTTTCTAGGAGACGATATTCTTCTGATTCGCTTTTTAGGGAATCTAAAAGTTCATAATCAATTGACTTTGGATCTTCTTTTAAAAAGAAAAAATGGATGGATTTCCCAATATCATGTTCATAGGGGTTGTTTGCGCAGGCTTTTTTTAAATCGGCCCTGCTTAAGATGAAAACAACAGGTTTGAATCCAAATTTTTTCTCGATCAGTACTTCTATTTTATCTTTGGGTTCTATGGCACTTTCAAAAACCAGGTTACCACTTTGAATATACGTTTTAACATTGAAAAAATCGTTGGCCTCCAACAGCTTCACTAGTTCCTTCATGGGAAGAATGTGTTTTCCCCCAACATTGATACCACTTATTAAGGCAATCCAAGTTTCCATAAGATGATTTTTTTCCGATTTAGGCAATTGTTTTTTTAAATTTGCCACAACGTTTATGTATTTGAGGTTGCTGGTCTTTGAAAGACTAAATTGTCCCGCACAACAAAACGTTATTTGAAAACCAGACTACAAACCTAAATTGAACCCAGCAATCTAGCATACATTTTGTTGGTGGCATGTGGTTTTTTATCAATTCACCTATTCCACTATTTTCCAAGACTACCAATCTATTCCTCAACAAGTATCCTTCTCAGCTCTGATGCTTTTGCAAGTGCATTTTTATAAGTTGCTATACCATCATTTAGTTGTCCTCCAGCTATTAATAAGCTGTTATTGGTTCGTGCATCTTTTAAAATAGCAGGGCTACTAATCTTTCCGGTTGCATAGTCAACATTTGGAGTAAAGTAAGGGTGGAAATCATTGAGCAGAAATTCAGTATAGACGTATTCAAATCTGTCAATTGACTTATAGCATTTATAATACTCCGAAATTAAATTACGTGTAAGTTTGTTGTTAATGATGTTCAAACCGTGGCTATTCATTAAAGTGGTATAGGTATTGTCATTTCTGTAATTGAATGTCTCAAAAGACAGAATACTCACAACTGTGAAACTTAGGGTATCCAATGATATTGTTCCCGATTTATGTCTTGAAAGGCATGTATTGGTCAGCATACTGTCGGATTGGAGTTCACTGAGAATATGATTGATACCATTGATGTCCTTTTCTAAATCGATTATGAGGCTTTCTATATAAAAATGCTCCAAGGATTTCTGATCAGATCTTTGTTTTAGATTATTAAGTTGAAAAGCGATTGTCACGCCAACAACTACTATAAGGAGATCGATAGCTTTGGTTAACAACAAGCTTTTTCCATTAGGGGATAGCTTCAACTTGAGTTTATTCATTCTGTTTTGTATTACAAATCGCTTTTATTATGATGACACTTGAGTCCATTGCTGCCAACGTGTTTGTATAAGATTAGTTGCGTGGTTTAAGCAACTAATTTAGCAAATACAAACCGAATAGAAAATCCGCGAGGATTTTCGTAAGTAAGCCTGCACTAGCAATTAATTTTATACGGTGTTGTGTAAAGTTATTTATAATTCCTTATGTCATGTGTCATCTGTTTTCCGACAATATTTCCTTCTTCATTTCTTGTGTGATAAACATTATATCCTATATCAATTAGTTTTCTAATATATTCTCTAAATTTTTCCGCACCCATTTCCCCATGTCTACCATCATAGGTAGAAGGTGTTAAATTATAAGCAGAAGTTTTTCTAAAAATCACAAGATTTCCTTTGGTAAGTCTTATTACTGTTCGATATTTCTCAGGTCTCTCAGTATAGCCATCATCATACATTTCGTAATAGTATTCCATGTAATCATGCGGTTTGTATTCTAAAGGTTCAAGTTCAATTAGTTCCTCTGAGCCGGAATATGAGCTATAAATATGGTCTAAAGTATCCAATTCAAGATAAAAGTAATTCCATTGATAATCATCATTAAAAGAGCAAAATGATAATTTTTTTGGTTTAATTAAATATGGAATACCACAATCTAATTCAATTAAACCTCTTTCATTAGATAACTTAGCACCTTCTAAATCTAACCCTCCACCATTGTCAAAAAACATATGATTAAGGGCTTTTATACCTCCAACTATGTTTAGAATATTACAAATCATTTTAACGTCTGTCCATTCAGCATATTCTGGAATATTGGCGGGAAATAAATTATATTGGATTGTTTTCCAATCTAAATCATTTCTTTCATAAAAACTTGCTTGAATTTCTTTCCAAGTAGCAAGAATTTCAAGAAATTCATCAATTTTAGGTCTAAGGTTTGGGTCGTTTTCGGTTGATTTTACTAAAAGGTCTTCAAGTATGTTCAAGTAGATGTCTGGAACATAATTTGTCAGACCAATCGAACCAGCAGGTGAATATTGTCCTTCAAAACCTTTTTCTATACCTGTTAATAGTATCCATAAAGTTTTAGATAAGCTATATACGTCAGCAGATAAACCATCCGATTTTTCAGGATTATTTCGCATTTCTGGTGCAATTGTCCATCTTGGTCCTAATGCATTTCCTACAATTGTTAATCCAGATTCTTTGTCAGGATAATCGACTAGTCCAAAATCGCCAATAATAAATTTTTCTGAAAAAAATAAATTTTGAGGTTTAATATCTCTATGAGATACTCCACGAGAATGTAGCTCGTTCAATAACTTAGAAATTTCAATTATAGCTTCTACTTTTACAATTGATGGCTTGTCTGATAAATATCTATTTAATGGTATTGTCTGAGGCATTGTATACCAAAGTGTATCAGAATCTTCCTCAGAATTATCTGTTAGCCTCATAACACCTTCTATATCCTGATTGTCTTTTATGATTTTTATCTCATCTAAAAACCTTTGTCTTGAAGTATCATGCGTTTTCTTTAATAATTTAATGACTTGTTGTACACCAGTTCGATTGTTTACAACTATCCAAATTGAACTATTGCCTCCATGAGCAATATTTTTTAGAAGCTTCCAATCTCCAAAAACTTCTTCTTTAGAAAATCTCTTTTTTGCCATGGGTGCTTTGTAATTTTACACAACAAAGGGATAACATCATTGTTGCTATCCCACTTTTATCTAAAATAAGAAATAATTAAAGATAAATTCCAGTTGAAATCTGGGTAGACGAAAAAAACTGACTTGCGTTACTTTGCGAACAATTGCCCCATATCCTTAAATGCCTTAAACTCCAAGGCATTACCCGCAGGATCTAAAAAGAACATGGTGGCCTGTTCGCCCACTTGGCCTTTGAAGCGAATGTAGGGTTCAATGACAAACTGTACTCCTTTTGATCTTAATTCTTCTGCAAACGACTCAAAAGTGGCCCATGGCAATACAACACCGTAATGTGGCACGGGCACATCGTGACCATCCACTGGGTTGTGGTGCAATCCTTCGCTTGCTACTTTGGGCTTGTAATGTATGACCAATTGGTGCCCAAAAAGGTTAAAGTCAACCCAATGATCGCTGCTACGGCCTTCCTCGCAATTTAGGATGTCGCGATAAAAAGTGCGGCATTCGTTTAGGTTGTGAACGGGAATCGCAATATGGAACGGGGTTACGTTTTGCATCATGGCATTTTTGAATTAAAAATACACCATTCCTACGATTTCAAAAAATCAATTATTTGGTCGTTGACTTCGTCTTGGTGCATGGAGTGTCCAAACCCTTCTGTAGATACCAGTCGACTGTTTTTCCAATTGGCATGCACTTGCACAGAAGCGTGATAGGGTGCAACCGTATCGCGTTTATCATGAAAAAGCAGCCCTTTTTTTGTGATGGACTTTGCGTACCGGGAGGTTGAAAATTCTTTTATGCGAAAACCAAAACGAGTATGTATGTATTCATCCAAGACACCCCATACGCGATCGTTGAATTTGAGTAAATGTTGATAATGGCCCATAATCTCATGAAATTCAGAAGGCGATCCAACGGTAACCATTTTTTTGATTTCCGTATTCGGATTCTGATGTTCATTATATAACATGGTCATTCCCGCAACGGAATGCCCTATCAGGAATTTTGGCCGATACGTTTCAAGAACGTGCTGAAGTACATGTGCATACAAGGGGACGTATAGGATTTTTCCCGAAGAATAGCCATGGGCAGGCGCGTCAAAGGCAATGATGTTGTAGTCGTTGGCCTGAAGTTTCTCGATCAAATTACGCCATCTAAAACTGTTGCTTTCCCAACCGTGTACGAGCAGTACCGTTTCTTTGCTTCCCGGCCACCGATAGGTTTGGATATCGTGGTCGGCAATTTGCAGCATTTCAAACTTGGCGCTGTCCAGGTACTCTTTTTGTTGTGGCAAGACCCTGCCTTTACGAACCGTACAAAAGAGGTGGAAGGCGGTGTCGGCTGTTTTTTTGGGTGCGACAAGCGATGCGATATTAAAGTACTTTCCGTAGGCCAAGGGCAGAAGCCGGGTTGCAATTTTAGTCATTCGGTTACTTTTTGTAACTTAGTTGTTATTAATTATCAAAAGTATTGATTATTTTAACAAAAAAGAAGCGGTCACAAAGGTAATACTAAGTAGTAAAATGGAAACTATTACTGATAATCAGAAGGTTGCAATTGCAAAAAAAATTAAAAATATGTTCGGCCATTTGGATCGCAACACAATGTCATATTGTCCTATTCGAGATGTAATGGCCTTGGCTTCGGATAAATGGAGTATTCTAATAGTGCTGTATTTGGGATATTATCCCGTACTCCGCTTCAACGCCCTTCAAAAGAAAGTATACGGCATTTCTAATAGAATATTGAGTGAGCGCCTTAAAATACTGGAACGCGATGGGTATCTTTTAAGAAAGGCCTACCCCGAAGTTCCCATTCGGGTGGAATATCAATTGACCGATTTTGGACACTCCTATGTCCAAAAATTATTGGATTTGACGGAATGGATCACCACGTATAGCGACACTGTTATGGAGAACCGAAGAAAGTTTCAGAAGGGCTAATCTTTTAAAGGTTTTCTTTTTATCATGCCCCCTTTTAGGTCTTTTACAACATCCATTATGACAAAGGCCTTTTTGTCAATCTTATCAATTTCGGTACTTAATCTTGCGATTTCCAAACGGGTCATTACCGTATAGATGATTTCAATGGCCTTTCGTTCCTCACCATGTTTGCTGAAGCCCCGTTTTCCATTGTAAATGGTGCACGCCCTACCCATTTTAAGAGTGAGCATCTGGCGTATTTCCTCATTTCTGTCGGATATGATGGTCACACCTATGTATTCCTCAACGCCATCCACTACATAGTCCACCGTTTTAGCCGCTACCAAATAGGTGAGAATCGCATAAAGAGCCGTTTCAATGGACAATAAATAGGCACCGGCCGAGAAAATGACAATATTGATCATCAAGAGAATGTCACCAATGGTGAGGTGCCATTTTCTACTCAAATAGATAGCCAAGACCTCAGTGCCATCAATGACACTGCCACCTCGCATGGCCATGCCAATACCCAATCCTAAGAAAAAACCACCAAAAACGGCAATCAAAAGCTTGTCGCTGGTAATCGTAGGATAATCTACAAAATGAACTACCAAAGCCAAGGCGGTTATGGCAATGATACTTTTGAGGGCAAATTTTTTGTTCACGGTTTTTGCCCCCAATAAAATAAAGGGCAAGTTGACAATCATTAGCAAAATTCCCAACGGAAGACTGGACTTCACCTGAATTAAAAGCGATACACCCGTAGCGCCACCATCAATGAACTGGTTGGGAAGTAAAAAACCCTTTAGGCCAAAACCGGCCGCTAGAACCCCGATGGCAATGAACAAGATTTCCTTGATGGCATGTGTTAATTCTACCTCCCCCGAACGAACTTCCTTTACAAGCTGCCTTTTTGAAATTTCCCCACGGTTTTCTTTGGATCTTAGTTTTTCCTTTGCCCGTTGAACCAGTAAATATTGCAGAAATGGTATCATTATTGAAAGTATTTTTTGGGAAAAGCCGAACTTTTTTAGATTGCAAATGAATTGAACCTGGACTCATTTGGATCAATCCCACCCGATCATCATGTACTTTATTTTCGCCCCGTCCGGTATTTGAACAGCTTCAATGTTTGCGCTTGAAGCATACCGTAGGCTTGAGGGTAGTTCACTTTTATCAATGGTAAAATACAGATCACTGTCTTTGAGCAAGATAACCACATTATTCAATGAAGTTATTATTTTGCGAATGGCATAGTTATCCTTGATATCCTTAAAGGTGCTCTTGAGATTCACCCCTTTTTCCGTGACATACCTTGGGTCTTCGACCTTAATATTTTCAATAGTTGGGATGCTATCCGAACTTGGTGTTAGGGTCAAAAGATGTTTTCCACCTTTTTCAAAGATCCGTACTTTTTTGGTATTGTTGGCCAAATTGATCACACTCGTATCTCTTACAATGGAATCTGCGGCGTAGATAACCCCCAAATCCCGTGAAAGGCTAATTCTGTACAATTCGCCAATACTGTTGTTGGTAATCAAAAAATTGGTATCCACCTCCTTTTTACAACCTGCCAGGATGATAATAAGCAACAAACAAACGACTCTAAATTTTCTCATAGGAATTATCGCATCACTTTTTTCAAAACCCCAAGGACACCACGAATGAAAGTGGCACTTGTCAATACTTTTATAACCGGATTTTGCGCCGTACTTCTGCGGGCGGTACTTTTACCGGAGGTTTTAATCTCTTGATCTTTTTCAGCTTCTTTTTCGGCACGATCTATCTTCACGTTCAAAATCTCGTAGGCACTCTCCCTATCTATTATTTCATTATATTTTTTAACGAGCTTGGAAGTGCCGATTACCTCTTTCAGTTCGGAATCGGTCAAAACATCCATACGGCTCATTGGTGCCCTAAGCATGGTAGCGGCCAAGGGCGTGGGCCTTCCCTTTTCATCCAAGGCAGAAATCAAAGCTTCCCCAATCCCCAGTGAAGTTAAAATATCCTCCGTTTTGTAATATGCCGAATCGGGATAGTTTTGGGCCGTTAGCTTAATTGCCTTGCGGTCTTTGGCTGTAAAGGCCCTAAGAGCATGTTGCACCTTTAAACCCAATTGGGCAAGTATATCTTCCGGTATATCCGTTGGATTCTGAGTGGCAAAATAAACACCAACCCCCTTTGAACGGATCAATTTTACAATATTCTCTATTTGGTTCAATAAGGCTTTGGAAGCTTCGTCAAAAATAAGATGTGCCTCGTCAATGAAAAGTATCAACTTGGGGGTATCGCTATCGCCCTGTTCAGGAAAACTTGCATATATCTCGGCCAAAAGACTCAACATAAAGGTTGAGAAAAGTTTGGGGCGGTCCTGTATGTCTGTGAGCCTAAGAATACTGATATAACCATTCCCATTGGAATCCCTTCTCAAAAGATCATCTACTTCAAATGACTTTTCCCCGAAAAACAATTCGGCACCTTGCTGTTCCAATTCAATTACCTTACGCAAAATGGTGCCGGTAGAAGTGGTATTTACCCTTCCGTAGTCTTTTGCGAAATCTGCCTTCCCTTCTTCGGTTGCGTATTGAAGCACTTTTTTGAAATCCTTCAGGTCCAATAAGGGCAATTTGTTATCGTCACAATACTTGAAAATGACCGCGACGATACCTTCTTGGGCTTCCGAAAGGTCTAAAATCCGGGATAACAGCACAGGGCCAAATTCAGAAACCGTGGCACGTAGTTTTACCCCGTCCTGTTCGGATAGGGAAAGTATTTCTATCGGAAAACCTTTGGCATTAAAGGGCAATCCGATTTTTGCATGCCGCTCATCGATTTTTGGATTTCCCGGGCTGGGCATTGCCAATCCGCTCAAATCCCCTTTTAGGTCCATTAATAAAACGGGCACCCCTTTTTCCGAAAGATTTTCCGCAATTACTTGAAGGGTCTTTGTTTTTCCAGTTCCTGTGGCACCGGCAATGAGACCGTGACGGTTCATTGTTTTCAGCGGAATTTTTACCAAGGCGTTGGTCATGGTCTCGCCATTTAGCATGGCAGCTCCCATGGCTATATAATCGCCCTTTGAAGCATACCCATCCTCCATATATTTGAAAAAATCCTCCTTAACGCCCATTTTACTATAATTTTTGATAAAAATAGAGAATTTTAGGACAATCTGGCATCAACTAAGAGGTAAACATCCCTTGAATTCAGCAATGTTTTTGAGCTATGCAGTATCGGCGGTTTGCAATCATCAGCTATGTTGTTTGTTTTTTAAAGCCAATTTCCGTCGCTTATAACTAAAATGTATCTTTGCCAGATGGTAAAAGAAGATGTTTTAGCGTTGGTCGACAGGGGGGAAATGCTCCCTTTAATGGAAGAGTTCTATACCATTCAGGGGGAGGGATTCCATAAGGGTACTGCCGCCTATTTTATTAGGGTCGGAGGTTGTGACGTGGGCTGTCATTGGTGCGATGTGAAAGAGAGCTGGAATGCGGATACCCACCCACCAACGGATATTGCAAAAATAGTGGACAATGCCGCAAAATACTCAAATACCATTGTTGTTACGGGAGGCGAACCGCTCACCTGGGATATGGCACCGCTAACAAATGCCCTAAAGGCCAAAAACCTTCAAACTCATATCGAAACATCCGGGGCTTATAAATTGACCGGAATTTGGGATTGGATCTGTCTTTCCCCAAAAAAAAATAAGCTCCCCGAAGGCAAAATTTACGATTTTGCCCATGAACTGAAAATAATAGTCTATAACAGGCACGATTTTATTTTCGCCGAGGAACAGGCGGCCTTGGTAAATAAGGACTGCATTCTGTATTTGCAACCCGAATGGAGTGTGAGGGAGAAGGTTACCCCCATGATCGTTGATTATGTAATGCAGAACCCAAAGTGGAAGGTTTCGTTGCAGACGCACAAATACTTGAATATTCCTTAGAATTGAGACGTGGGACGCCAGACCTGAGACGTTGGACGGGTAGTAAAAAATACGAGGTACGAAATACAAAGTACCGAATACTCGGCCTGAAACTTTGAACAGTATGCGGAAAACCATCAACAAATCCGCAAATCAACAGGGAATCTGAAACCTGAAACCCGACCCTAGGCCTTCGATATTTGACCTTCTGTATAGTTATTTATTTTCCCCCGTTGGCTTGAATATCCAAAACACATTCAGAATCCAGCCCCGGAACAGTTACCAAACCTTTTGAATTATTACCTTCAAGCATTTTTAGCACCGTATTCCCTGATAGGCTACAACCTGCTTTAAGGCCATCGGCGGGCTCACTTATTTTACCGGTAATGGCGTTGGTTGGCGAGCCAAACTGAAGCTCCCCCCGCATTAGGCAACCTTCCACATTGCAATGATTGCCTGAATCTGGATCTTCGTGCTCATTGACCATGTCCGTACCAAGGTCTACCAATCCGAACAAGTGCCCAAACTCATGGTTTAGGGTAGCCGTTTCCACATCGGAATTGGAAATAAGATTACTCTGGGATGCCAATTTACGCACCGTAACTTCGTGTATGATCATTGAAGTATTGCGATAAACGGCACCTAAAGTAACGAGCCCACTGTCCTCATCATCCCCATCTGCGGGTGCATCGGAGAAATAAATATAAATGGCCAGTGTTGACCCATCATTGTAGACCGTTCTATTTTCGCTTTCCAGTTTTCCTATTTCATCAAGGGTAAGCGTTTCCTCATTGGGGGAATCCAATGATTTATAGACCAATTCAATATTTTGCTTAAAGGTGTATTGTTTAAGAAAAATCACAAAATCGTCCATTGCCACTGTTGTCGGCTGAAAACCCTCTACATAGGCAATTTCAATAAGTAGTCTATCATAAGTGCTATTGGAAAGAATATCATTGGCAGAATCACCCGTACTTTTTAAGTTGGCAGATTTATCCACCGGTTTTTCAACCGCATCCTTTGAACAACCAACAAGTACAACTAGAATTAAAGAAAAGGAAATGAGTAAGTATTTTTTCATTGGACTATTTCTAGATGAACAAATAACGCAAAAAATGTGCCTATTGATATGAATTAGGGCGTAAAATAGCCAAATAATCAAAATGCTCGCCGCTGAGAACCAGTTCGCAACTCAAATTATTCGCGTGAGCGGCCCTTTGCAACGTATTGAAATCTATATACAACCAAAAAAAAGGTTCGCTTTTTTGCCCTTTATATTCCATAACAAACTCCACTTCACCATAATAGGTTTCAGTATCCGGAATCCAATGGCCGCCATCATCGTCTTCGTCAAACATATAAATGATGTCACTTGAATCGAGTATTATTTGTCCGTTAGGTCGAAGAAGGGATTTTAAACGACCCAAAAAAGTACCCAAATTTTTCAGTTGGCCTACAATCCCGATACCGTTCATCAGCAATAGCAAAGTATCGAATTTTGCGACATTGTAATTCTGTATATCACTTAAAACAACCTCATTGACCCCACGAAGTTTGCAGGTTTCAACAGCTCCCAATGAACTATCCAAGGCAATAACCCCCAATCCTTTCTTTTGCAGATAAAGACTGTGGCTCCCTGCCCCACAGCCAATATCAAGGATTTTTCCTTTACAGAGTTCCAATGCCTTTTTTTCCAATAAAGGCATGTCCTTGAAATCCCTGAACAAATAAGGTAGGGGAATTGAATCTTCCTCATCAAGCGATGAATAGGTTTTAATATCCCCTGAATAATTACCTCGTTGATAGTCCAACAAAGCTTGTCCGAAAACATCGCTCATTTTCCTTGTGCATTAGAATGCAAAAATGGGACTTTTATGAATTTGTTGCTTAGTTTTGGAGTGCTAAAAAAGCATGATGGACGAATTTTTGAAAAATATTCCGCAAAGGGCAAGGGAAAAATCTTTGGAAAACAAAAAGTTTTTCGCGAAGCTAAAACTGAAGCCGCCCAAAAATCTGGATTACTTGATGCAAGAGCTGCATGAAGCGGAATTTCAAAAAACGGATTGCCTGCAATGCGGTAATTGCTGTAGAACTACGGGGCCACTTTTCACAAATGTAGACATAGAGCGCATTTCAAAACATTTTAAACTGAAACCACAACAGTTTGTAGACCAATATCTTCAAATTGATGATGAGAACGACTATGTGCTGCAAAAGGTACCATGTACTTTTTTAGGTGCAGATAATTACTGTTCCATTTATGATGTTCGTCCCAAGGCCTGTCGCGAATTTCCGCATACGGACCGTAAAAAGTTCCACCAAATAAGTAACCTTACACTAAAAAATGTCGCCATTTGCCCTGCAGCCTTCAATATAGTGGAGACGATGAAAAATAGACTGGCCAGTAAGTAAATAGTTAAATTCTGGAATGGCTGGAGAAAGAAAGGGCAATGCGAAAATGTTGGACTTGAACTTAATTTGTATTTTTAAATCATGGAAACCCTTATCCAATATTTCGAGACGATCCCTTCCTGGCACAGATCATTGATTCTGGTTGGGGGCATTACTTTTTTCTGGTTGTTGGAAGGAGCCGTTCCGCTTTTTAGGTTCAACTATAAAAAATGGAACCATGCACTGCCTAATCTATTTTTCACTTTTACAACGATAATTATCAATTTTGCATTGGCCTTTTTACTGCTCAAGACAGCTGATTGGACAGTCTCCAACGATTTTGGGATCATCAACTGGTTGCCCAAAATGCCACTGTGGGCGTATGTATTACTTGGGGTTCTTTTGCTCGATTTTATCGGGGCATATCTTGCGCACTACGTAGAACACAGAATAAAGCCCTTATGGATGATCCATTTGGTGCATCACACCGATCATAATGTGGATACCACAACGGCAAATCGACATCATCCTTTGGAAAGTGTTATACGTTTTACTTTTACAATTTTTGGCGTTTTTGTTATTGGTACGCCCATAGCAATCGTAATGCTCTATCAATCACTTTCTTTGATAGCTACACAGTTCGGCCATGCGAATATAAAATTGCCTCGAAAGATCGATCACATGCTCAGCTATCTTATTGTGTCTCCTGATATGCATAAAGTTCACCACCATTATGTTCTTCCGTATACGGATAGCAATTATGGAAATATTTTTTCCATTTGGGACCGTGTTTTCGGCACGTTTATGAAACTTGATCGGGAACTCATTACCTACGGTGTGGACACTTTTCCTGATGAAGTAGAGAATGAGAGTATAAAAGGACTTTTAAAACAGCCCTTTAAGACCTATAGAAAACCAACTACCGGAAATTAGTTTTCGGTTTGAATTTTTTTTTGATCGGTCAGCCATATTACCAAGCCAATTCTTTTACTTCATTGGATTTTAATGCCAATTTTTGGCGTTTGGAACCAAAAATAATGGTGGTACTTGCGTTTTTTATGGATTTTATCTTTAGCTTGACAGGAACCTTGTTCTTCCAGACCATTGAAATTTCAAAACCGCCACGGGCCTTTATTCCATTTACCGAACCTTCGGGCCAGGCGTCAGGTAACGCCGGAAGCAATCGTATTTCCTCTGTGGTTGACTGCAGCAACATCTCTACTACAGCGGCCGAACCGCCAAAATTACCATCGATCTGAAAGGGCGGATGCGCATCGAAAAGGTTGGGATATGTACCACCACCATTGGTTTGAGTGGTCCTTGCTCCATCGGGTTCAACATATTTCAAAAGTTCTCTGTACATTTTATAGGCATGGTTTCCGTCCCATAAACGCGCCCAAAGATTAATACGCCAGCCTTTTGACCATCCTGTAGTGTCATCACCTTTGATATTCAGGGTAGTACGGCAGGCATTGGCCAATTCGGGTGTTTTTTCGGGAGAGATCTGGTGTCCTGGAAAGAGCCCGTATAAATGCGACTGGTGACGGTGTTTTGGGTCTTGATCTTCCCAATCGTAATACCACTCTTGAAGATTTCCTTTTTTGCCAATTTGATAAGGATACAATTTGGCCAGGGCCTCTTCTAGTTTTGAACGGAATGCACTGTCCGTATCCAATTTCTTTGATGCGGAAATGGTCTGTTCAAAGCATTCGCGAATCATTGCCAGATCGGCCGTACCCCCGTATAATGTGGCACCATTGTATCCTTCCGGGGTTATGAAAATATTCTCGGGGGAAGTACTGGGAGCCGTAATCAATTTACCATTGGCATCGGGTATCAGGACATCAAGGCAAAATTGTGCTGCGCCCTTTAACAAAGGATATCCTTTTTCTTTCAGAAATTCCAGGTCCTGTGTGAACTCGTAGTGCTCCCATAGATGTGAGCTAAGCCAAGTACCGCCCATATTCCAATTCGCCCAATTGGGATCTCCTTGGCCAAAATCGCCAACAGGATTGCTCATTGCCCAAATATCCGAATTGTGGCAGGCTGCCCAACCGCTGGCACCATAAAAAGTCTTAGCGGTCACTGCACCCGTTTGGGCCATATTTTCAATTAAACCCAGCAGGGGCATGTGCATTTCAGAGAGATTCGCATTTTCTGCGGGCCAATAATTTTCTTCGGCGTTGATATTCGTGGTATAATTACTGCTCCATGGGGGTCGGATATATGGATTCCAAATGCCCTGCAGGTTTGCGGGAACATCGGGAGTCCTGGAACTGGATATCAACAGATACCTTCCGTACTGAAAATAGAGCACCTCTAAGTTTTTATCCTCTTCGCCCTTTGCATATCGTATGAGTCGCTGATCTGTGGGTAAGTCGGGTGCATTTGTTTTGCCAAGATCCAGGTCTAATCTTTCAAAAAATCGTTGATAGTCCTTTATATGATTTTTTTTAATGGCACTATAAGGCTTTGATGCTGCTTTGGTAATGGTTTCCAAAGCCAATACTTCATTATTGACCCCTTCGGTTACTGGATTTTTATCAAAACCGTTGAAACTTGTTGCCATAGTAAGGTACAATATGGCTTCCGAAGCGTTTTTAACCCCGATCGATGTATTCGTGTGCGTTGATTCCCCATCGGTGTTGGCAATACGGACAAGGGTCGTGAAACGGGTGCCTCGATTTTCATCAAAGCGAACGGCGTTAGGTATATTTCCCCGATAATTTGGCTCCACGTGATAAGGAGCATAGCCCGAGGCGTTGAGCATTCCGTCATCTATTGAAATTCCTGATCTTAAAAGGCTCGCGAAATTAACCTCAAAGTTCAAGCTTCCCTTTTTACTGCATTTTAGTTTTAGGACCATCGCGCGATCAGGGTGCGAAATAAAATACTCCCGTGTAAATACAACTCCGTCTACAGTATAAGAAGTAGTGGAAACAGCGTTTTCGAGGCTAAGTGTGCGACGGTAATTTGATGGATTTCCCTTATGTTCAAAATGGAGTTGCAGGGTACCCAATGGCATGTAGGACTGTGAAAAAGAGCCTTGTAGGTTTTTTTGAATTGAATCTGCTAAACGGTAATCTTCTTTTTTCAGAGCCTCCCGAATCAACGGAAGATATTCATGGGCATTAGGGTTCATATTCGGATCTATGGGCTCACCAGACCATAAGGTGGCATCATTGAGATAAATGGAATCTGTTTCAACGCCCCCAAAAACGGAAGCTCCCATTTTACCATTGCCCAATACCAAAGTCTCCTCGAAATAAGTTGCAGGTCTATTGAACCAAAGCTCTTTTGAGGATTGGGAATAAATGGTACCCATAAATAGTATCGAGGGGAATAGAAGAAAGAAGGATAGTTTTTTGAAATTATTTATCATGAATCTAAGATATAAAATTCAAAATCAATTTTCGATTGTACCATAACTTTTGCCTATAAATATGCCATCCACCGCCTGTTAATTCGAAAAGCAATTACCGTATAAAGCCTTATTGGAAATGATTAATGATATACATATATAAAAAGCTACCTCCACATGGATTGCACTTGGATTGATGTGCCAAAGAAAAACAGGAATCATTCCTATTCCCCGCTCTACCAAAGTCCATCTTTTGAAAGAAAATCTGGGAGCAGTACGTTTTGAATTGAGTTCATAAGAATTTGTTGGTATGGAAAAGCCTCATAGCACATAAAAATTCTTAGTGAATGTTATAGTTAGCAAAATCAAAAAGGCAACTGGACTTTTAAAACAACCATTTCATAAATACAGGAGACCCACCACTGTTTCCTTGGATAAATAACAAAACCCGCTCACTCTTTTTAATTTCAGTCCTAACTTTTTAGCGGGATAACATAAATCTCCGACGCTGCCTAAAGTAATATGCGCCCTTTAGGCATTCGTATGTAATTGTCTTTTTTTTATTTCACTTTCGCTTTAAGTCGTTTCACCTATCAATTTAATCATTCCACTTAAAAACCAACCTTTTTTCCTTTAGATCCCTTCTACATTTATTCGAAATTAAAAAACTAATCTAAAACAGAACATAAATTTTAAAATCAAACATTATGAAAAAAGCAATCATATTATCGGGAATCGGAGTACTATCCCTTCTATTCATTTCTTTTACAGGAAATACAAAATGTGATAGATCAAAAAAAAGTCATGAGGAAAAAACTTCCATTGCTGATGTAGAGGGAATCAATCTGGTAAAATTTACGGACCCTCTGAACATAAATGAAATTGACTTTATTGAGTTGGAAGAAGAGATTGACCTTGGCTTTGATGCAGCGGACTATCTTCCAGTAGGGTTCAATGCCTACAAGGGAATGGACTTAGACCTTAACAACATCAAATACATTGAGAACGAAGAAGAAACTGACCTTGGTTTTGATGTAGCGGACTATCTGCCAGTAGGTTTCAATGCCCCTGAGGACTTGGATCTTAGCAATATCAAGTACATTGAAAACGAAGAAGAGATTGACCTTGGTTTTGACACCTCTGAATATCTTCCATTGGGCTTTAATGCCTACGAGGGAATGGCCTTAGAGTTTAATAAAATAAAGTTTGTTGAAGACGAAGAAGAAATTGATCTTGGATTTGATGTTGCGGATTATCTTCCAATAGGGTTCAATGCCTACGAGGGAATGGACCTTAATTTGGAGGACGCCTTTAAAGACCTTGATTTAAGCGACATACTGTATTATGCGGAAGAAGAGGAAATAGATTTGGGTTTCGATACTTCCAAGTATCTTCCAGAAGGTTTTAATGCGTATGCAAAATAATTTGAACCACAGATTATGAACAAAAGCCGCTAGCGTTATCTAGGGGCTTTTGTTTTTTGATTGACAGCGAATGCGAAAACGTAGGTTTCTTGCGATTAAATACTAGAGTAAAGCAGTATATTTAAACCAAACTATCATGAAGACAACTTCTACATCAAAGGTGAAACAATCGCAGATCGTAAAGATCTCACTATTGGTTTCGCTGCTGCTCTCCCTGCCCAAGACAGTGTTCATCTACAACATGATCGAGGCAGGAAAAATGGATTTCTCGGACGTCTCGATTCCTGAATTTTTACTTCAGTTCCTTTTTTACTTTCTTTTTTCATGGCTTATAATGCAGTTATGCACCAATTGGGTTTACCAATTTTTAAATAAACCCCAAATTCGGATCGTTGTTTCCTTGATCATAGGTACGGTCGTGACCATTGGATTTTTGCACTTGCTTGCACTAGCCTTTCCCGTCTTTACCGGCCATTCCATACATTCCAAAGAGTTCGGGTTTCTAAAACTTAATTATGCCTCTATTTTTCTTGTTCTCTTTTTTGTCTCGAGGATCTTACGGTTGCAAAAAATCCAGGAAGAAAACATGTTGGAGAACGAACAATTAAAACGGCAGAACCTACAAAACGAACTTACTGCCTTAAAAAACCAAATTGACCCACATTTTCTGTTCAACTCATTGAATTCATTAAATTCCTTGATTCGCGACAATGAAGAGGCAACCAACTTTGTAACCAAACTCTCGTTCATGTACCGCTACATATTACAAAGCGGTGACAGGGATTTGGTTTCCGTTAAAGAAGAACTTAAGTTTTTGGAAAGTTATGTGTATTTGATAAAGACTCGGTATCGGGACCGCTTTTCTTTACAACTGGATATCGATGCGGGCGACCTGGATAAGGACGTGCCTCCCCTGGCACTTCAATTATTGGTGGAAAATGCCGTAAAACATAATGAGATTTCGGAAACCCATCCGTTACAGGTCAAAATTTATTCCGAGGATGCATCGATCTGTGTGGAAAATAGGATGCGGTCAAGAAGCACTCTTGCCGAAGGGACGGGGAACGGACTTTCAAATCTTGACAAGCGTTACTATTTATTGGGAAAACAAAGGATGACCGTAACCACAACAAATAATATTTTTTGTGTAAAAATTCCTTTATTGAAAACGGCATGAAAGTACTGATCGTAGAGGACGAAATTGCTGCCAGCGAGAACTTGGCTTACTTGTTGGGTAATTTGGACAGAACCATCGAAGTAGTCGGTGTTCTCGATTCCGTAAAGGCTACAGTTACTTATTTTCGGCAACCTAGGGAAATTGACCTTGTTTTTTTGGACATCCATTTGGCAGATGGACTTTCATTTGAAATCTTCGATTCCGTAAAAATAGAAGCCCCGATCATTTTTACGACGGCCTATGACCAGTACGCGCTAAAGGCTTTCAAATTAAACAGTATTGATTATTTGTTAAAGCCGATTGATAAGGATGAACTTTCAGGGAGTTTGGAACAGTACAGAAGTCACATAAAAGGTAAAAATGGGTTGGTCGATGATCAAGTTGCAAGTTTGCTCAGTCTTATAAAAGGTCAAGGAAAGACCTATAAAACTACTTTTTTGGTCAATCATAGGGACGAGTTGATCCCCTTAAAGACTGTACAATTGGCCTATTTCTATATAGATACGGGCATAGTGAAGGTCAAAACCCATGACAACCACACGTATGCAACCGATAAAAAATTGGAAGACTTGGAAAATGAATTGAATCCCGAAATTTTCTGTCGGGTCAATAGGCAATTTATCATTTGTAAGAATGCCATAGCGAATATAAAATATTACTTTGGCGGAAAGCTCATCATCAATGTAAACCCAGTTTTTGAAGAACGCATTATTATCAGCAAGGCAAAAGCGCCCGATTTTAAAAAGTGGATGGACTCTTAATTTTCTATTTATTTAAAGACTTTTTACAGTAATTGGAATGACATTTTCATTTAGGTAGGGCTAAATTTTTGGTTTATTGATTCAATTCTAGAAAATCCAATTCTTTTTTCAGCAATGCGGGTTGGATCTCCACGGTATTGCCAAAACCCATAATATTTCCTGAGGCTTTTTGATAACTTTCCCATTTGGGTAGCGCACCGTCATTCGGATTCCCCGTTTTCGCAAAGTTGACCCAATAGGAGGATAGGGTATTTTCCAAATTTTTGTCTGCTACTTCCCAAGGACGATCCCACGTATGCAGCGTATGTAGGGCATAAGGTACTTCAGAGGTATGAAAGGCACCATAATTGGGAAATCCGGCCTTATCAGGTGGTATACGGCTGAATTGATACAGATAGGTGGGTTTTGAATTATAACCTGCCAGCAGGTGGGAAGGTAAACCGGCAAAATTCAATAAGGTCAGTTTTTGTTTTGCAGCCTTCACTTCATCAATTGTGGTGGCTGGGAAGACGCTTAAGTATAAATCGGCTCTGTCCCCATATTTTGTTTCAGCATCTTTTTTGTAATCTTCTACCGTCATTTCATTGGAACCTAAAAAATTCCCATCACCGGTTACCCAACCTGTTAAAATAGGTGTCCGATTATGTTTTCCTCCTTTAAAATGACCTATGAGATCTGTGGGCAGTACATAACCGTCCAAGGTGGTTCCAAATCTACCTATTCCTTCCGCATTGCCAAGTTTCAGTATTTCTTCGGCGGATTTTTTACGCAAATCCGCTATGGTATTGGCATTTGCTTTTTTCAAGACCCTTACGCCCTGTTCCTCCGCTTCGGTCAAATTTTGTCCTAACCTGTTGGACAATAATCCACCACTTTGGGCAATGGCTTTGTGGAACAATCCTTTTGCCAAAGGGGAGGCGATCAAAGCCGTTACGCTAAAGGCACCGGCGGACTGTCCGGCAATTGTGACGTTATTCGGGTCACCTCCAAAAGCGGCAATATTCTGTTGTACCCATTTTAAAGCGGCAATTTGGTCCAAGAAGCCGTAATTGCCAGAGGCATTATGACCTGATTCTTCGCTTAATTCGGGATGGGCCATAAAACCAAAAACACCGACGCGATAGTTGAGACTAACATATACGACACCTTTTTTGGCCATTTCCTCGCCATCATAGATATCACAATTCGCTGAACCACTGCTTAATCCACCGCCATAGATCCATACAAAAACCGGTTGCTTACTTGATGTGGACTTGTTTGCTGTCCATACGTTTAGGTACAAACAATCTTCGCTTAAGGGTTCTGGTTTGGCAATGAACTCCTCTGACCAGGCATAAAAAGGTTGCGGCGTATTTTGCATTGGGCTCGCAGAAAACTCATTGCATTGCTTTGTCCCCTTCCAATTTTGAACGGCAACGGGTGCTTTCCAGCGCAAATCTCCAATAGGCGGTCGGGCAAAGGGAATCCCCTTAAAAATCTGTACCGTTTTGTCCACATTGGTCGTTCCCTGAATTTTACCGTTTTCGGTTTTTACAATCGGTCCCTGGGCATTTGCATAAATTGAAAGTGCAAAAAAGATGAACAATAAAGTTTTTTTCATTTCAGTTAAATTGAATGTATGTTACCATGGATTTCTCTCTTCACAATTTACAGAAAAATTACTTCAAAACTAATTATGGAATGTTCTCAATTTTAGGTTTTTGGAAGAAATCTTGGCTGGCTTTCCTTAACCTTGGTTTTTGTTTGAATTTTTCAAAAATTGTTTGAATTAGGTCTTTTCTGCTATTCATATTTTTTGTAATTTCATCGGATTCACCCATTTACACAAAAACCATGGCAAATTTCAATCTGAAGATCAACGGGGAACAACGACAAATAGATGTGGATCCGACCACGCCCATGCTTTGGGTGCTGAGGGACCACTTTCAACTGGTGGGCACCAAATACGGTTGCGGTATCGCCCAATGCGGTGCCTGTACCGTACACTTGGGCGACAACGCCGTCCGCTCCTGCCAATTGCCCGTTTCGGCGGTCGGCGACCAGGCCATCACCACGATAGAGGGACTATCGGAGAACGGCGACCATCCCGTGCAAAAGGCCTGGCTGGAAATCGATGTGCCTCAGTGCGGTTACTGCCAGGCGGGCCAGATAATGACCGCTTCCGCATTTCTCAAGAGCAATCCGAACCCGACGGACGAACAGATAGAAACGGCCATGAACGGCAATATCTGTCGCTGCGGCACCTATACCCGGATCAAGAAGGCTGTTAAGACGGCAGCAAAAACTGCAAATGTCTAAGAAACATAAGACGAACTTAAAAATAAAAAAATGACACTCGTAAAAACAAAGATAGGAAGGCGCTCATTTATACGAACCTCCGCACTTGCCGGTGGGGGAATGATGGTTGGATTCAGTTGGTTGGCTTCCTGTAAAATGACCCCCGAGCAAGTCAATGCCCTTCCCAAGGAATGGTTTAAAATCAACGGATTCCTAAAAATAGGGGATAACGGTCTGGTGACCATCATGTCACCCAACCCGGAAATTGGACAAAATATTAAGACGGCCATGCCCATGATCGTGGCGGACGAGCTGGATGTGGACTGGAAAGATGTTATCGTGGAACAAGCTCCTTTGAACCTTGCTGTCTTCCAGCGTCAATTGGCAGGGGGAAGCCAATCCATTCGTGCAGGATGGGAAGGCCTAAGAATGGCAGGAGCCACGGCCCGTAAAATGTTGAAACAGGCTGCGGCAAAGACTTGGGGAGTTCCAGAGGAAGAAATAACAACGTCCAATGGAGTTTTATACCACAAGGCGAGCAATAAATCGGCCGGCTACGGTGAAATGGCATCGGCGGCAGTAACAGTAGAATCCCCTGATGCCGCCCCTAAAAGTATTGAGGCGCCCGAGGAAGTGGAATTAAAGGACATCAAGGATTTTAAAATTATAGGCACCGATCGTAAGAACGTCGATGGCCCTAATATCGTAACGGGAAAACCTTTGTTCGGTATAGACATTCAGGAAGAGGGAATGCTAACGGCAATGATCGTTCACCCACCCGCTTTCGGAAAAAAATACAAGTCCATGAACGCGGACAATGTGAAATCCATGCCCGGAATCAAGGATGTTTTTCATATTACGGTGTATCCCGAAGGTGTTGAAAAGCAATGGTCCGATGGAGGCGGTATCCCGGAATTGGTGGCAATAGTAGGCCAAAGTACCTGGGAATGTATGCAGGCCAAAAAAGCACTTCAAGTGGAATGGGAGGTACCTTCCGATTTGGAAAGCACGGCCTCCTATGTAGCTGATCTTGATAAACTTTTGGAAGCACCAGTGAAGGAGGCTGCGCGAAAAGATGGGGACTTCAATAAAGCCTTCAAGGGCGCGACAAAAGTAATAGAGCGTACGTATAGTGCGCCTTTCTTGGCCCACAACACCATGGAGCCCATGAACTTTTATGCCAATGTTACCAATGAAAAGGCGGAACTGAAGGGCCCCATACAAACACCGGAGTTTTTGGAAAAAACGATCTCGGCCGTTTTGGATATGCCTTTGGACAAAATAGATATCGGGATGACCCGTATGGGAGGTGGTTTTGGTCGTAGGCTCTACGGTCACTTTGGTGTGGAGGCAGCAGTCATTTCAAAAAAAGCCAAAGCACCCATCAAATTGGTCTACAGCCGTGAGGACGATATGACCCAAGGTACGTACCGCCCTGCTTATAAAGTAAAATTCAAGGCAGGTTTGGACAAGGATAATAAACTGATTGCCTATTATGTGAAAGGGGTAGGCACAAATGACGATCTAATTTTCGAAAACAGGTTTCCCGCAGGGGCCGTTGACAATTATCTTGCAGAAAAAGCCAGTTTGGAGACCAAGATAACTACAGGCGCTTGGAGAGCACCGCGATCTAATTTTATTGCGGGAGCTGAACAATCCTTTATGGACGAGGTGGCCGAATTGGCAGGAAAGGACCCGATCGAATTTCGGTTGGAGTTGTTCGACAGGGCCCAAAAAGATCCGGTAGGCGACCCTGAAAAGAACGACTATGAACCAGAACGCTATGCAGGGGTTCTAAAATTGGTCAAGGAAAAATCAAATTGGGGCAATACCGATGGTAAAGCAAGAGGGGTCTCCGCCTACTTTTGCCACAATTCCTATGTGGCGCAGGTGTTGAACCTTACCATGGAGGGCAACAAACCAAAGGTTGACAAAGTGTGGTGTGCGGTAGATTGTGGCATCGTCATCAACCCCATCAGTGCAAAAAACCAGATAGAAGGGGGAATTATAGATGGAATAGGACATGCTACCTATGCCCAAATGACCTTTAAGGATGGTGTTCCGGAACAGCAAAACTTTGATAGCTACCATTTGATACGCAACAATGAGGCACCTAAGGAAATAGAATCCTATTTTGTGGACAACGGCATAGACCCCACGGGATTGGGAGAGCCCTCCTTACCTCCTGTTGTTGGCGCTTTGGCGAATGCCATGTACAAAGCCACAGGAAAAAGGGTCTATGATCAACCTTTTATCCTGGAGAAAGAGATCGTAGGGTAGTGAATACTAAAATTTAATAAATCCCGAACGCTTTTAGCGTTCGGGATTTATTTGTTTAGAGCAGATCCTTATAGCGCATTTCAAAATTCTTGGCCTTAATTAATTCCTATAGCAAATAATGCAATTACTTTTTGGCCAAACAGTGTACTGAAAAAAGGGTATATTAGAGTTGTACCTATAGAGGGGATATAAGTAATAACTATATGCAATTGTTGTGGGCAATTTAAACAAAACTAAATGCAACCAATATTTCCAAGAAGAAACTGGGCAATAAATACTCTAATTGAATTTAGACAAGGAGGAGTTATATATGACTTCTGTAAATATTTTGAAGAACCGGGAGATGGTTGGGAAAAAGAACATCTTGAATTTAAAGTCAGTCATTTATTTGAACTATTCCAAGGACTTAAAGAAGAATTAAACCAGACAATACATACTTCAAACAAGATAACAATAACAACTTACTTTGAGGAATTAAAGCAAATAATTAGTAGTTGGAATTTAAACAATGTGGACTCTGACGAGATTTTACAGGAAGTTGAAGACTGGAATGAAAAAAAATACAATGATTTTTTAGAAGAAGTTGAGAAAAAATCAACTGAATATTTCAATAAGCCTGAAAGAACGAAATACGCCCATTTAGAAGAATATGAGAACACATTTTACAGTCCATTTTCAATGCGTTTGCAAACTACCAAAGTAATAAATAAAAACTTTTTTTGTATAGAGGACAAACCAAAACTTATTGATATACAGTATTTAGACAAATACCTGAAAATACTTACAAGAGTTACTGACGAGTTCAATTCTTCGATTTCAAAAGAATTAAAGTTGTATGACGAGGGAAAAATAATTTCAGACATAAATGCAGAAAAATCATTTTACGAAAAGACTATAGAAAAGATAAAAAACAACAGAATTATTGCCGGTATCTTGATTGGGTTTTTAATCTATGGAGGAATATCAGAAACAATAAAGTACACTAAAGAAAATCGAGAAAATCTATTTGGTAATGATGGGCTTTTAAATCAAAAACAGAAAGACTCAACAGCAATAGATAAGAATTCTCAATCGGAATCAGAGAACATACAAGATTCCACGATAAATAAAAACAAAGAAAAACTGCCCACAACATTGTATAAACACAATAGCGGAGACAGTGCTGAAACAAATATTAGTGAACAAACGCAGGTTAAGGCTAAGCCGAAAAAATAGCGATTAAAACCCGCTACTGTGCTTATGCGTAACCGTTGTGCGTCATTTGACAAAAAACACTGATGAATACCATTTTAAATAATTAATGGCTAAAAAAAAGAATAAAATATCTTTTCAGTTTCTCATAAAACAGATGGGAACATCAGCTGGTACAGCAATATCTATTTTTACTTTACTTGGAATGGGATTCACAGCAGGCATCTATTACAATAGCTATGTGAAAAATGTTGAAATATTAGAAATCAAAAAAAACAACTTTATCGAAATTCAAACATTGAGCTATGAATTAAAATCATTGAAATTAGATAATAAAGAGTTAAAAATTAAAATCACTGATTATGAGCAAAAAAGCGAAAAATGAGTCAATCAGTGATTCACTAAATCTGATTGTAAAGAAAGTTCATTCTTTACAAAAAAAGGAGGAAGTGAAAGATGAAAAGTCACTGGAAGTAATATTAAAAGCAACTGAAGAAGTTAGAACTTTCTTCAAAGGAATTAGAAAATTATTTTTAATTCTTACAAGCCTAGTTATTTTATTAATTACTCTTTTAATTATCTCTGCTAGTTATAAAGCCAAACTAGAAAACGCGAATTCAGAACTTGAAAATCAGAAAATAGATTCTATAATAAGAAAAATAATGGATATTAAACGAGTTCAAAATAATGATTCTACAATAACGACTTCATATAACTATCTCGTTAGAGGTGACAAAATTGTATCCTATAATGATTTAGTAAATAAAAATGATAGCATGTTAAATCTTATGCAAAATTCATTAAAGTTAATACATCGAGTTGGAAATAGTAATGATAGTTTATTAAACTTATTGGAATCATCGTTTAAATCAAATATTAATTTAAAATCAAAAAACTCTGAACTAGAAAAAAAATTAAACTTGATAAAGGAAAATTATGATATTGACTTCTCTAAATCATATAAAACTAAAAATAATGACACAACTACTATTTTTACTTTAGAGGGTAAAAAAGTAGATTCAGCTTTTATTTTATTAAAACATTTTAGAAAAAATTTATCATACGACAAATTAAATAATGTTTGGCATATCAGAGAAAACAAATAAAAACGAACGCACAACAATGGCTCCTATGAAAAGCCCTAGTCCAGTTCTCTAAAGTTAATTAATATTTTCTTTTTGCCTTAAACCACCTTTTTTCTTTAAATATAACTTGCTTCGCATCCTAAGTGTAGTCGCAACGTCTAAAGCTCGTACAATAAATACTTCTCCCGTATCTTTTTAAAATGCTCCAAATCTTTTTGCCAGGTAGCTTTGATTTCAACCTCTGTTTTGCCTGCTTCTATTTGTTTTTGCAACATATCGGTTCCCGCATGTTTGGTAAAACCACTGGTATTAAAGAACAAACTTTTGTCGGCTGTATGTATGTAGGCATCAATAACCCATTTGAGACTAACTTGGTTCATTCTCGGAGTTTTGGAAAGATCCATTCCATAACATAATTTCCCTTTTTGCTTGGGTCCTTTGAACCAAAATTGGGTTCAGGAGTGTACTCAAAACTGTACTTGCTTTGATCTAAAAATGGGGCGCCATAGCGCTGAAATTGAAATTCGGTGCCCCTACCGGCATTGATGTTCGTGCCTTCGAAAAGACCCATACTGGGATACAGATTTATGGACACATCATTGGGCAGGTTAGGTGAAGGGCGAATGGGTAGGTGATATTCCATTTGATGGTTCCAATTCTCCAATTTTATAACTGTCAAGTCGGCTTTTGTTTTGTTCTCAAGCCACCCTTCCCCATTGACCATCAATGCATATTCGCCAATGGTCATGCCATATACCAAAGGTATGGGGGTCATTCCCAAAAATCCCTTATTGGCCGGTTCCATGGTAGGACCATCCACGTAGTGACCGTTCGGATTAGGTCGGTCCAAAACGATTAGGGGCACATTGTTTCCTGCACAAGCCTCCATGACCAATTGCAGGGTTGCGATATAGGTGTAAAATCGTACGCCCACATCCTGAATGTCGAACAACACCATGTCCACATCTTTGAGTTGCTCAGCGGTCGGTTTTCGGTTTTTGCCATAAAGCGAAATCAAGGGCAATCCTGTTTTGGCATCAGTGCTGCTGGATACTTTTTCTCCGGCATCGGCCTCTCCCCTAAAACCGTGTTCAGGGGCAAAGACTTTCTTGATATCGATTGCCAAGGAAAGAAGGGAATCCACAAGATGTGTATATTCCTGTCTTTCCGGATCGTTTGCGTCCGTGTTTTTGAAAATAACACTTGTTTGGTTTGCAACTACCGCAATTTTTTTTCCTTTCAGCAACTGTAAATATTCTCCAGTTCTATTCGCTGCGACTATGATTGGTTTAACCTGTTTAGTGTCGGTTTCAAGGCTTGCGGAACCATCAAGAGGCTCAGCTTTTTTTAAGGTGTTTCCACAAGATGAAACAATCAAAAACCATATTAAAACAGTATTTTTGAGGACGGATAAATACACCATAATTTGAATTTAGAATATTTTATAGCCAAACGACTCATTAAGGGTAGAGCGCATAAAATTAGCATTTCCGCACCGATAATAAAAATTGCAATTGCCGCTATTGCCGTGGGCGTTGTGATGATGCTTATCGCCATTGCCACAGGGGTAGGGTTGCAGTATAAAATAAGGGAAAAAGTGTCGGCCTTCAATGGGCACATCCAAATATCAAATTACGATAACAACCTTTCCGATGTTTCCGTGGTTCCCGTTTCATTGAACCAAGAATTTTACCCTATCTTCAAATCGGTCGACGGCATTTCACATATACAAGCGGTTGCCAGCAAGGGGGGTATTATACGTACTGAAGATACTTTTGAAGGGATGATCGCCAAGGGTGTAGGACCTGATTATAACTGGAATGTTTTTAAGGAATATTTGGTAGATGGAAGATTACCGGGGTATGGGGGTGAATTAAACAGTGAAGTGCTCATGTCCCGCCTTATGGCCAATAGGTTGCAACTTAAAACGGGAGATTCGTTTTTCGCCTTTTTTCTTAAGGACGATGACCCCTCGCAAATACCCAATCAACGAAAGTTCGATATTGTAGGATTGTACGATAGTGGTTTTGAGGAAATAGATGGACTCTATATATTTATTGATATCCGGCACATTCAACGTATGAATCGGTGGAAAGAAGACGAGGTTGGTAATTTTGAGGTCTTTTTGACCGACTTCGGGGCTATTGACCAAAAGGAAAAGGATATATATGGAAAAATAGTTTCGGACCTTGATACCAAAACAATAAAGGACAAGTACCGAAAGATTTTTGAGTGGATAAGTCTCTTTGATTTTAATATCGGCATTATCATAGGAATTATGATCATAGTGGGGGGAATAAATATGATTACCGCACTTCTTGTACTTATTCTTGAAAGAACCCAAATGATCGGAATATTAAAAGCATTGGGGACCACCAATTGGAGTATTCGCAAGATATTTTTATACAATGCGGCGTACCTAATAAGCATAGGGCTGCTATGGGGAAACGTTGTGGGACTGGGAATTATTTGGCTCCAGGATAAATACCAGCTTTTTAAGTTCCCCAACCCCAAGGAATATTACATTGAATACATACCGGTTCACATTACCGTTCCCACCATTTTAATATTAAATATTGGGGTTCTGGTATTGTGTGTATTAATGCTTTTGGTTCCATCCTACATTATTACAAAAATCACTCCGGTCAAAGCAATAAAATTTGAATAGGAATCGAAATTAAGTTTTTGCTACTTTTTGTAAATATTGCAATAAGAAGTTCTTAGGTTTACTAAATCTTCAAATCAAAACGCCGAATAAAAGATGGATTATGCACAAAACATACTTGAAACGATAGGGCAGACCCCATTGGTAAAAATCAACAAGTTGGTTGCGCACTTGCCTTGTTTGGTACTGGCAAAATACGAGACTTTTAACCCTGGTAATTCCGTTAAGGACCGTATGGCGCTCCAGATGATCGAGGATGCCGAGGCGGCTGGGCATTTAAAGCCTGGAGGTACTATTGTGGAAGGTACATCGGGCAATACGGGAATGGGATTGGCCTTGGCCGCAACCGTGAAAGGGTATAAATTGATCTGTGTCATCAGTGATAAGCAATCGCAAGAAAAGATTGATATTTTAAGGGCCATGGGCAGTCAGGTTTATGTCTGCCCTACTGATGTTGAACCTGAGGACCCCCGTAGTTATTATTCTACGGCAAAGCGATTGGCGAACGAGATACCCGGTGCATGGTATGCCAATCAATATGACAATCTTTCAAATACAAAGGCCCATTTTTTGACTACTGAACCGGAAATTTGGGAGCAGACCGAGGGTAAAATTACCCATTTTGTTGTAGGTGTGGGTACAGGTGGAACGATATCAGGTGTAGGGACCTATCTAAAATCAAAAAATCCCAAAATAAAGATTTGGGGAGTGGATACCTATGGTTCGGTTTTTAAAAAGTACCACGAGACCGGAATTTTTGATAAAAACGAAATATATCCGTACGTCACGGAAGGAATTGGGGAAGACATCTTACCGAAAAATGTGAATTTTGAAATCATTGACGGCTTTACCAAGGTAACCGATAAAGATGCGGCAATCTATACGCAGAAGTTGGCCCGTGAAGAAGCCATGTTTTTGGGAAATTCCGCGGGAGCTGCCACCAAAGGACTTCTTCAACTATCTGAAAATTTCACCAAGGATGATGTTGTGGTGGTGCTTTTCCACGACCATGGCAGCAGGTATGTGGCAAAAATGTTCAACGATAAATGGATGAAGGATAAAGGTTTTACAGAATAGATTCAGTATATTGGATAAAAAGCGTTCTATGAAAATCAAGTATTCTGACTTTGCCCCTGGGCATGGGTATTATTTCATCTTTTTCTTTTTTCTTTTTATCCTAGGATGCAATACGAATGAGTCCGTAACTCCTAAAGATGACCCCCAACAAGAGGAAGGCGAAACGCCCGATTTAGACCCAAAGGACAAACTGCCGCAAGTGGTCATAAATACAAATGGCACTGCGATCGTTAATGAACCTAAGATTGATGCACAAATCACTATAAATACATTTTCTGGGGTAGACTTTACTGGTATGATCGGCATAGAGATTCGCGGAAAATCTTCCCAAATGTTTCCAAAGAAATCCTATGGTTTTGAAACAAGGGATGATCTTAATGAAGATCTTGATGTTTCCCTTTTGGGATTTCCCGAGGAATCAGATTGGATTCTTTATGGACCCTACAGCGATAAGACTTTCATGAGAAATATTCTGGTGTATGACCTTTCAAGGGATATGGGCCGCTATGCCAGCAGATGTAAGTTTGTGGAATTAACCGTAAATGACGCGTATAAAGGGGTTTATGTTTTTATGGAAAAATTAAAAAGGAATAGCAACCGGATCGATATCAACAAATTAAAAGAAGATGAAAATTCAGGGGAAGATGTAACAGGGGGCTATATTTTGAAATTGGATAAATCTGATAACCCCATTTCTGAGACTACATATACCGACGAAGATTCTTTTCCATCACAGTATTCTTCGGGTACAAATATGGGGCAATCCATTCGTTTTTTATATGAAGATCCAAAGTCGGAAGATATTACTTCGGAACAGAAGACATATATTTCAAATTATATAAATGGGTTTGAGGCCATATTGGCCTCAGATGAATTTGCAGACCCCCTTATTGGATATGCAAATTATATGGATGTTGCCAGTTTTATCGATTTTTTCCTGCTCAATGAACTCTCAAATAATGTGGATGGCTATCGCTTGAGCACTTTTATGTACAAGAACAAGAATGAAAAACTAAAGATGGGTCCGGTATGGGACTTTAATTTGGCTTTTGGCAATGCCGATTACTGTGCAGGAGGGGAAAGCAATGTGTGGGCATATAAGTTTAATGAGCGCTGCCCAGGGGATTTTTGGACCGTACCATTTTGGTGGGAACGCTTGTTGGAGGATCCGGCATTTGTACTGCAGCTTCAGCAACGATGGACCGAGCTACGATCGGGACTTTTACCGATGCAAATATATTGGACAAAATAGAGACTTATAAAACTACTTTGACCAAATCTGGTGCAATTGACAATAACTTTAAAATCTGGCCGATCCACGGAACGTATGTTTGGCCCAATAACTATATTGGGGATTCTTATTCCGATGACTTAGGGTATCTTAAAAATTGGGTGCAAGACAGATTAACTTGGTTAGACGGCGCGATTGGTGCCCTTCAATAGAACGAGTATGCTACAAAAGTTGCATTTAAGAAATCTAAGTGTTTCCATAGAATCGGGGGAATTGATTAGCTATCAGTTAGACAACTACGAATATATCCACCAAAAAGGCAGTCCCGGTTGGCGTAATTCGGATACGGAAATGTTTCCTATCATAGGCCCGACATCCGAAGCGGGTTTCCTGGTCCAGACGCCGAAAGGCGATGCGGTACAGGACCAACACGGATTGTTGCGGGAAATGACCTATGAATTGATCTTTCAAAGCGATACCAAAGCAGTATACAGGAAGATTTATAAAGCCCGAACTCCTGTAGCCAATTCAAAATATCCAGAAAAATCCACCGCTAAAATGTTGTTCTGGCCGTACGATTTTGAATTTGAAAAAAGCTTTGAACTTAGCGAAGACCAACTTGAAATCAAGTTTAAAATTTCGGGAGAACGGGATACTCCATTTATGTTGGGATATCATCCTGCTTTTGCCCTCACGTCTAAAAATCCAATTATAATTGCTAACGAAAAGGCAATTACCTTGAAAGAAGTCCTTGCAGTTGGCAATAGGGCATTTCAAGTCAGCAATTGTGAAGAAATAATTCTTAAGGACAAGAATGAACTTCAAATTATGACCCAAGGTTTTGGGAATTTCATGCTATGGACCGAGGTGGCAAATATGGTCTGTATTGAACCGATTACATTTTATCCGTATGATGTGGAGCAACGAAATTTGGATGCTGGTTTTCGATACTTAAATGATGGACCTCAAGAATGTAAAATATTTTTAAAAGTATTGAGCTAACAAAATATGTGATGACCGAAGCGCTTTATAGACATTATGACTTTCTTTTTGAAAAGGAACTGCTTGAAGATATAGCATCTGCAGGCACCTTAAGAAATGTGCATCAGGGTGATGTGTTGATGGATATCGGTGAGACCATAACGCACATGCCACTCCTTTTGGAAGGTGCCATCAAAGTTCTACGTGAAGATGAAAAAGGGGACGAGCTATTGCTCTATTTTTTGGAGCGGGGTGATTCCTGCGCCATGACCTTTTCATGTTGTATGGGCAAACGAAAAAGCGATATTAGGGCAATTGCCGAAGCGGAAACCCAACTCATTATGATACCAGTTGAAAAGATGCAGGAATGGATGGGTAAATATCAAAGTTGGCGCACATATATTTTGGATAGTTATCATACCAGAATGATCGAGCTTTTGGAAACCGTTGATACTTTGGCTTTCATGAAAATGGATGAACGACTTCTTAAACATCTTCAAGACAAGGCAAAAGTGAACCATAATGATATGATTCAAAGCACACATCAAGAAATTGCCTATGATCTAAATACTTCGCGCGTCGTAATCTCACGTCTTTTAAAAAAACTTGAAAAAGAAGGTAAAATAGAAATGCACCGCAATCAGATTAAGGTACTTGACATATAGGTCTTGGTTAATCGATTTCCTCTTCTTACTTATAGATTGATTGGATTATCATGTTCAATACAAAATAAACCCTTGTTCAAATGTCCAAAATTATTATTTGCCTAAATTAGAGCTATGTATTCCGAAATAGACCATAATGTTTCGAAACATGTCTCGTTCACGAAGGAAGAACTAACTATTTTTCATTCTTTTTTGGAGGTTAGGAAGGTGTCGAAAAAGGAATTTATACTACAAGAAGGCGACCTTTGCGACTTTGAGGCATTTGTGGTAAAAGGATGCCTTCGTAAGTATTACATCAATGAAAATGGGGTTGAGGTTATCGTTCAATTCGCTATCGAGGATAATTGGTTAAGTGATATTGCAAGTTTTACGGATCGCAAACCCAGTCATTTTTTCATTGAAGCCTTGGAAGATTCCGAACTGTTAACTTTAAATCCGACCAATAAAGAAAAACTGTTATCCACTCTTCCAAAATTTGAACGGGTTTTCCGAATCCTTGTACAGCGACATCTTTCGGTAACACAAGATCGTTTAGTGAGCACAATTGCTAAAACGGCTCCTGAAAAATATCTTGATTTTTTAGAAAATTATCCAAGTATTCCGCAAAGAGTGGCCCAGCATTATATAGCCTCCTATTTAGGCATATCTGCGGAATTTCTGAGTAAGGTGAGAAAGAGAATATCAAAGACTTAACCCATATAGAAAAACCATTATAAGTAGCTTTCTTGTCCTAGTTCAATGCATAGGGTGTTATTTGGTGCCAACTTTGTAGCAAACAATAAAGCATCCATGGGATGCTAAAACAAAACTATAAAAAGATAAATCATGGCAACTACAAAATGGACAATCGACCCTGCGCATTCAGAAATTCAATTTAAAGTTAAACATATGATGTTTACCAATGTTTCAGGAAAATTTCAAGAATTTACGGCTTCTGTTGAAAGCGAAGCAAACATATTTGATAATGCAATATTCGAATTTTCTGCAAAAACAGCTTCTTTGAACACTGGCAATTCAGATAGGGATGCCCATCTGCTGAGTGCCGATTTCTTTGATGTTGAAAACCATAAGACTGTAAGCTTCAAATCAAAATCGTTCACGAAAATTTCCGAAGGTGGGTATCAACTAATTGGGGATTTAACCTTACGCGGCATTTCAAAACCCGTTACCCTTGAAGCGGAATTCCATGGTACCGCAAAGGATCCTTGGGGCAATGAAAAAGTTGGATTTTCGCTCAACGGGAAAATCAATAGAAAGGATTGGGGCCTTAATTGGAATTCTGCTCTGGAAGCAGGCGGTGTATTGGTAGGCGAAGAAGTTAAATTGAATGCCGAACTACAATTCATCAAGCAATGATTACAGAATGTAGAATCCAAGAACCCTAAATAGAAAATAATGAAAAATAAAATTCAAGGTTTGCACCACATTACGGCAATAGCAGGTGACGCAAAGAGAAACTTTAATTTTTATACAGAAGTATTGGGATTGCGTTTTATAAAGAAGACAGTCAATTTTGATGACCCAAAAACCTACCACTTTTATTTTGGTGACGAAATAGGGAGCGCGGGCACCATTCTTACATTCTTCCCTTGGGGTGATGGAATTCGCCAAGGTCGTAGAGGTGCCGGCATGGCCACTGAAATAGGGTATTCCGTACCCAAAGGCAGTTTGGATTTTTGGATAGATCGTTTTGAAAAGCACAATGTTATTTATAATAAACCTGCCACGAAATTTGGAGAGCGGTATCTCACCTTTCTTGATCCGGACGGACTAAAATTTGAGCTTGTTGAGACGGTTGGCGATACCAGAAAACCTTGGCTGACCAAAGAAGTTACATCAGAGAATGCTACACGGGGATTCCATAATGTTTCCATTACCCTTAATGATATTAAGGGAACTGCAAATGTGCTTACCTCGATTTTTGGGTATCAATTGGTGTCTCAGGAATCCAATAGGTATAGATATGTCGTTGATAGTGTGGAAAATGCGCAAATTGTGGACTTGGTTCAGATCCCAACGGAAAAAAGAGGTCATGTGGCCAATGGGACCGTACACCATGTGGCATTCCGGGTAAAAGATGATGAAACTTTAATGATGTTCCGGGAAAAAGTGGAAGCTGCCGGGATGAATATCACACCACAGATCGATAGAAATTATTTTCATTCACTATATTTCAGGGAACCGGGAGGCGTTTTGTTCGAAATAGCTACTGACAATCCAGGATTTATGGTAGATGAGACTGTTGAGGAATTGGGCAAAAACTTAAAATTGCCGGCCCAGTATGAATCACGAAGGAGTGAACTGGAGAATCATTTGGTGAAATTAAATTAACTCAGAATGAATTTTCAACCTTTGAAATATATATACAAATCCGTTGGAAACCCTGAAGCAAGTACCTTGTTGCTGCTCCATGGTACCGGCGGAGATGAGAATGACCTGATTCCCCTTGCAACAAATTTTGGGAACAGTTTCAATATTTTGAGTGTTAGGGGCAATGTTTCGGAAAATGGGATGCCCCGTTTTTTTAGGCGTTTGGGAATGGGTGTTTTTGACGAGGAGGACCTGAAGTATAGAACGCACGAACTTGTTTCATTTTTGAAGGATGTTGCCGAGAAAGAAAAGTTTGATGTTTCAACGGTCGTTGCTTTGGGATATTCTAACGGTGCCAATATTGCCGGTTCGGTTTTGGTCATGTATCCTAACTTTTTGGCTGGGGCAATTTTATACAGACCTATGTTGCCATATAAATTGATGCCTGAATTTGAGAATACAAATAATACGGCAATTTTTATAAGTTCTGGGAAATTTGACCCAACGGTGAACCTTTCGGATATTGATACGTGCAATGGTTTGCTCAAGGCAGGAGGTTTCAATGTCGAATCCTATGTGTTGGAAACAGGTCACAATTTAACCGAAGAGGATCTTCGATTATCCGCAGAATGGGTAAAAGGACACTTTAAAATGCTATGGATTTGATAATGATAAGGGTATTTTAAGATGAAAATGTGGATGTTTTTCTTGAAAATCAATTTGTTTTATTAGAACATGTTCAAGGGAAAGAACATAGGACACGGAACTTAAAGGACGCTATTGGATTTTCAATTTTTAGTACGCCCCATTAGTGCATCAACAGGAAATAATGTGTAGCTTGGTTACCATTGATTTTTGGTTTGGCCATATTTGAAACAAATAACCACAAAGAATTTTTTCATGGGTTTGGAAAGGGAAAAAATAGCAGCGGCCATGGCCGCGGTTAAATTGGTAGAGTCAGGTATGATAGTTGGCCTGGGCTCAGGGTCCACTTCTTCACTTATGATCAAGCAATTGGGCAAACAAGTTTCGAAAGGTCTAAGGATAAAGGGAGTTGCTTCTTCCACGAATTCGGAAAAATTGGCAATAGAGGTGGGTATTCCGTTGATTGCATTGGAAGAAGCCAAAAGAATTGATTTGAATATTGATGGTGCCGATGAATTCAATTTAAACCTGCAACTCATAAAAGGGGGAGGAGGAGCATTGTTACGGGAAAAAATTATAGCACATAACTCAAGTATGAATGTGATAATTGCCGATTCAAGTAAGGAATCGCAAAATTTGGGACATTTTAAATTGCCAATTGAAACTATTCCTTTTGCCACTAGTGTAATTTTTTTGGAATTAGGCCAATTAGGTTTAAAACCAAATGTTCGGAAAAACAATGGGAACATTTACGAGACCGATGGAGGCAATAACATTTTGGATTTGAATATATTGGACTATAGGAATTTACAAGAACTTGAAGGAAAGCTTCGCAGTATTCCAGGTGTTGTGGAGACCGGACTTTTTCTGAACTCTACCGATTTAATAATTTATGGGAAAGGTGATACGGCAAAAGAAATCAGGAGAAATTAAACGATAACCCTTTACATATCTACCCATTCTAAACACATAATTGAACAAGATGATTTCAAAGGATTCGACAAAGGATGTATAATGTATAATAGAATAGCCAACCTATTCATAAATACATGATGAAGGGTCCGATTTTACGAAATAGGATTTAAAATTGGTTGCCTTGGGATCCATGCAACCCTTTAAGTTTTTAATCTCTACCATCCTAAAATCAATAGGCTGACCTTCACTTTGCAATGCGATAAAGCCTTCTTTTAGTAATTGACCATCTTTTTTAATATTTGGGTCATATCCATCAGCCACACCTCCGCCAATTTGAGGTTTTGAATATTGCAAAACGGGCTTTCCGTTGATTATATGGGTAATCAAAGAATCCCCCAGAACAATTGCCTCGGCGCGTACCCATTGGTCACCATAATAGGTCTCCGAAGTGGAATTTATACAATGTCGCGGGTCAATTTTGCCTTCAAACTCAACATCGGTGCCTGGGGAACACATATTTCCTGTAGGTCTGGATTCACCTTCCTTGACGCCGGCCAACAATTGCAATTCCACAGAAATGGGCCAATTTTGTTCCTTTAGCATGGTTTTGGGGTCTTGGGAGTGAAACATGACCCCACTATTTTTAAGTGTGTATTCAGGTGCTCCCGTATACAAGTCGCCAACAAACCTATATTCTACCACCAAATGGTAATAGGAGTAGGGTTTGTTATAGTATAAATGCGAAAAGCGGTCATTAAAAGGACCCTCGTATTTGTCATATCTTACTTTTACCATACCGTCTTCTACCCTAAATGTATCTGCGTAGTTATCGCCCACCTCATAATGATGCACTTTGGTGGTCCAATCATCAATATCTTTTCCATTGAAAAGTGAAATCCATTCATCTTCAATGGGTTGAGGTGCAGTTTGCGCTGTTTTGCATTGAATGAAAAATATGGACAGTACCGAAAGAGAATAATATTTTAATAATTTGATGGGTGTTATCATGATTTTTTTTGTTGGAAATATGAATATACAATATGTTTTTATTTTACGGATTTTATTTTGAGAATCACCCAAAATTTGAAAGCAACTCATGTTACATAACAATTTTGCTTTTTACAGTACCTTTGAATCATGCGGAGATTTCTTCCATTTTTAGAATGGCTTCCAAATTATAAAAAGAACTGGTTCTTGAAAGATTTGGTCGCAGGTCTAACAGTAGGTATCATTCTTGTTCCTCAAGGTATGGCTTATGCCATGATTGCGGGACTTCCCCCTGTTTACGGTCTTTACGCCTCTTTGATCCCCGTATTGGTCTATGCTTTGTTGGGAACGTCACGCCACTTGGCCATGGGTCCTGTGGCAATGGATTCACTTTTGGTAGCTGCCGGCATAGGTACTTTGGCACTTTCTAGCGTTCAGGAATATATCACCATGGCCATTTTACTTGCCTTTTTGGTGGGGGCAATCCAGATATTGCTTGGTTTGTTTCGCATGGGGTTTTTAGTGAATTTCATGTCCAAACCGGTAATTAGTGGTTTTACCTCAGGCGCGGCCTTCGTAATTATTTTCAGTCAAATAAAGCATATTTTAGGCGCAAATATTGAGAATAGCAATCAGTTTCATAGATTGGCAATCAATGCTTTCGAGAAAATTGGTGATACTAATTTATATGATTTTGCTATTGGTGTTATTGGAATTTTTTTAATTGTATTGTTCAAAAAGTGGGATAAAAGGATTCCTGGGATATTATTGGCCGTTGTCTTTGGAATCTTGGCTGTTTCCTTATTGAATCTTGAATCGTATGGGGTTAAATTGGTAGGAAATGTCCCAAGCGGACTGCCATTTTTTCAATTGCCCGAGATTAGTATTCACGGTCTTAGACAATTATGGCCCATAGCCATTACATTGGCTTTGGTGGGCTATTTAGAGGCCGTATCAATAGGTAAGGCAATCGAAGATAAAAATGGAGAGGAAACCATAGACGCGAATCAAGAACTTGTGGCTATTGGGGCGGCAAATATGATGGGATCTTTCTTTAAATCTTTCCCGATAACGGCCAGTTTTTCAAGATCGGCAATAAGCAGTGAATCTGGCGGTAAAACAAATGTTGCGGGAATAGTTAGCGTAATTTTGGTTGTAGCGACCTTATTGTTTTTAACTCCTTTGTTTTATTATCTGCCCAATGCAGTTCTAGCCTCCATAATTATGGTTTCCGTTTTTGGGTTGATCGATGTAGGTTATGCCAAGGATTTATGGAAACATCGCAAAGATGAATTTGCGATCCTATTAATTACTTTTTTGACAACCTTATTTATTGGAATTAAAGAAGGAATATTGATTGGTGTTTTGTTTTCTTTATTGCTGATGGTCTATAGGACCTCAAAGCCTCATTTTGCTGTGTTGGGCAATGTCAGGAATACAGATTATTATAAAAATGTGAATCGGTTTGAAGATGAGATCATTATCAGAAATGATTTATTAATAGTGCGATTTGATGCACAGTTGTACTTTGGCAATGCAAGTTATTTTAAGAAAGAACTGTTCAAATATATTGATGCAAAAGGCTCCGAATTAAAAGCTGTAATCTTGAATGCCGAAGCCATCAATTATATAGATTCCAGTGCGGCACTTATGTTAACCAAAGTCATTAGGGATATTCATGGCAGAAACCTCCAATTTTATGTTGCCGGTGCCATTGGTCCAACGCGCGATATCATATTTGGCACTGGGATAATAAATGAATTGCACAAAGAATATCTGTTTGTACAAATCAAGGAAGCAGTTGCTTATTTTGACAATCCCCAAACAGTATCCCCAATGGGTTCTAAGGTTGCCTACCAAAATAGGTTAAACGGTAACTAATGTTACCTAAGCTACTTTCAAGATTTCTTAATTTTGTAAAATATTAAAGAGAGCATCATGAGAATTGAACAAATATATACAGGTTGTTTGGCGCAAGGGGCCTATTACATTGAGAGCCAAGGTGAAGTAGCAATTATAGACCCTCTAAGGGAGATTGAACCTTATTTAAAAAGGGCGCGGTCGGACAAGGCCCAAATAAAATATATTTTCGAAACCCACTTTCATGCCGATTTTGTAAGCGGCCATGTGACCTTATCCAAAGAAACTGGTGCGCCCATTGTTTATGGCCCCAATGCGAATCCCTTTTTTGATGCCATAATTGCAAAAGATGGCCAAGAATTCAAGTTAGGCGCAATAACGATAAAGGCCTTGCACACACCTGGTCATACTCTGGAGAGTACGACATACTTATTAAAGGATGGAAAGGGAAAGGATTATGCGATTTTCTCAGGGGACACCTTGTTTCTAGGCGATGTGGGGAGACCCGATTTGGCCCAGAAGGCAGCGGATATGACCCAAGAAGACCTAGCGGGTATTTTGTTCGATAGTCTACGCACTAAAATAATGCCCTTGGCCGATGATGTAATTGTTTATCCAGCGCATGGCGCCGGTTCCGCATGTGGCAAAAATATGATGAAGGAAACCGTGGATACATTGGGGAACCAGAAGAAAATGAATTACGCCTTGCGACCCGATATGACCAAGGCCGAATTCGTGAAAGAAGTAACGAACGGACTCATGCCGCCTCCCAAATATTTTCCGTTGAACGTGAAGATGAACAAGGAAGGCTATGAAGATTTTGGTGATGTGCTAAAAAGGGGAAATACGGCGTTATCACCTGCAGAGTTCGAAACAGCAGCCAATGAAACGGCAGCAGTTGTTTTGGATGTGAGGCATCAGGATGATTTTGTTAAAGGCCATATACCACGATCTATTTTTATTGGACTTAACGGTGATTTTGCGCCATGGGTTGGAGCATTGATTGCCGATACCAAGCAAGAAATTCTGTTGGTAACCCCTATTGGCAAGGAAGAAGAGACGGTAACTCGGCTATCCAGGGTAGGTTTTGATGGCACGATTGGTTTTTTGCAAGGGGGCTTTGAAGCATGGAAAAAGTCCGGTAAGGAGTATGATACAATCACTTCAGTTGACCCTGCGTCAATAGAAAATGAACTGATATCAAAGGATTCCAAAATATTTGATGTTCGCAAGACGACAGAGTTTGGTTCCGAGCATGTCATAAATGCCCATAACACGCCCTTGGATTTTTTAAACGATCATTTGGCAGAATTTCCCAAGGAAAAACCATTTTACGTGCACTGCGCAGGCGGTTACAGGTCAGTAATCGCAGCATCTATTTTAAAAAGTAGGGGAATACACAATTTAATCGATGTTGCCGGTGGATTTGGGGCCATAAAAAATGCCGGAGTTCCCGTTACGGATTATGTCTGCCCTACCACGCTCTAATTTTGTAATATGATATATATCATATTACAAATGCTTTTCTAGAGCTATTTTTGAATATGAAATCATTGAATTGGCTGTAATTTTTTAGCCATAGGTCATGGTTTTGAGATCCTATTTGGATCGATGCTTGAATACGAAACCACATAATTTAAGATTATATGAAAAAGAACATGGGTAATACCGATAGGCTGATGCGCTTACTTGCTGCCGTTATCATTGGAATTTTAGTCTATTCAGGAGTTTTACAGGGAACATTGGCCTATGTATTGTTGATAATGGCACTTATTTTTGCTGTTACCGCGATCGTAAACTTTTGCCCTCTATATTCTATTTTTGGATTTAATACTTGCACTCCCAAAAAAAGTCCTAGATGATATTTATCATATTTCATAAGTTGAAGCTCTTCTATTTTTGTTTTGAATTTTCAATCTAATCCAATGATGACCTATTCAATACTACCTTTAGTTAACTGGGGCAACGGAATTGTAATGATCGCTGTTTTTGCGGCGGTGTGTGTGGCTCTGGTAACTGCACTTATATTATTTGTCAAAAGCGGCAAAAAATAGGCTTTGTCCCTAGAATTTTTCTAAGTACGGCTTTGGGGGTAACAAATAGCTGTTTCCTACGTAATTTACCAAATATTAACATATCTTTAATAAGATTTCGTGGCTGTCTTGTTTAATGGCAAGGGAATCACCTCTCTTTTTTATTTATAATTAAAGGTAAATGGATTTTAGGTGGGTATATGGCATCTTGGTCGGAACCATAGTTGTTGTGTGGGCGGTATTTATTGTGCGATTATATCGGGAGTTCAAAAAATAATAGCAAGACCGGCTTAGTCCAAAATAGGCTAGTGAAAATCCTCAATCATGGCACCGGTCAAAGACCTTACCTTGTCCATATTCCTGCTAATGTATGATTTCAATATGCTCTGTACTTCAATTGTATTTCTACTTGGCACCAAAAATGCCTGTAAATCTTCATAAGACGAAACAAAGGTGTCTTTTTCTACGAAACCATAGCCCATATAAGTGCCGTTCTGAACAAGAACGAAAGCTTCTTCCCCATAATTTCGCCCTTTTTCCTTGATTATGAAATCTTCTTTTTTTGTGTTCATGAATTCAATAGCTCCCTTCACTTTTTTATTATAGTTCCTGACAGTTTCAGTACCCCTACAGATACCGCTGCACCTAGGAATTCTATAATGTGAACACGTGTTTACATTCTCCTGCAAATGACAAAATTTGGGGCATAGATTGAAAGATTTGCATACTTCCTCTAAATACAGGCGACAATCGGTGGTGTTATGAAATGTGATTATAGGGTTTGGTGAAGCCTTAAGCTTGTTGTATGCCAAATGAAGTGTTCCGTTTCTATCTTCGTAACTAAATATACCATATTGCTGTAAATTTCTTTTTTGAGCGCTATTAAAAAGCGGGTAATGCTTTTTAATAGCGTTGGATTCCATTAAGAGGGCCAATAATTCACTGCCGGAGAGCTCAAAATCAATGTCCGCTGTTTCGTGGCAAAGTTGCACTTCTTTGGTGGATTTATCATAAAAATGACCCAAGACGCGTTTTTTTATGTTTATGGCTTTCCCAACGTAGATAATCTTTCCTTGATTGTTTTTAAAGTAATAAATTCCCGATTTCGCCGGTAACCGTTCAAATACGTTTTTGGGCAGGGCAGGGGGCAATGTAGCTTCTTGGGACCTGGAATTCAAAAATGTTTTGAAGACTTCGCCAGCACCTTCTTGAAGGAGTAATTTTTTGAACAATTGCACGGTGGCCAGCGCATCTCCCCGAGCTCTATGCCTATCTGTGATGGGTATGCCCAAGGTTGAACAAAGTTTTCCGAGACTATATGAATTATAGCCCGGTATCAATTTGCGGGAAAGTCGAACCGTGCAAAGCTTTTTCCGCGTAAAATCAAGTCCAATCTCTTTGAATTCATTCTTGATTACATTGTAATCGAAGTTTACACTGTGTGCCACGAAAATAGTATCCTTTGTAATCTCCTGAATTTTATTCGATATTTCTGCCAACTTCGGTGCGTTGCGCACCATGGCATCATCAATTCCTGTTAAACCGGTGATAAAATAAGGTATTTCGCATTCTGGGTTCACCAATGAGGTAAATTCGTCCACAATTTGGTCGCCATCAAAATTAAAAATGGAAATTTCAGTAATCTTATTGCCCTTTATTCCATTCCCAGTAGTCTCAATATCAACAATGGAGTACACTATCGTATTTATTTTTTAATAGAGGTTTAAAGTTAAACCAAATATTTGAAAGCAACGGACGAATGTATACTAGCGATTATACACTGGGGAAATCCAATCAATATGCGCTATGTTTTGGCGTGGATTTTCCGGGTTTTTGAATACTAAATAGATGGCTTTTTTTTCTGAATTGGGTTTGACAGGAATTTCATAATATGCCATTTGCTCCACTCCAAAATGACCGAGTTCCAATTGTCCTATTATGGGTCCGTCCAAACCACCTTCCCTTATTTCGAGTACACCTTTGAATTTGTAATTGCCATTGTAAAATGTGGCAAGTTTAATGCCTTTTAGATTCGTTAAGGTTATGTCATCAAAACGCAAAAAAGATTGGTTTACCACGGGTCCTACGACCCGTGCCGTATTGGTTGACCAGGTCCCTGCTTCCTCACTTTTCCCAGATGCATGCTCGGCTTCAATTTTGAGGGATTTGAAAACTACTTGACCGCTGGTCATCAACTCTGATTTCGGCTCGTCTTTGTTGCCCTTATCGCGATAGGAAGCCATAAGCACATATATTCCCTCATTCAAGGATTTCATGTGCTTGTCAAATGTTAGCACCCCCTCTAAAGGTAATTCTGCAATAGAAGCCTTTTTTTGTGGTTTTAGTGATTGAATGTAATCTACCATTTCGGAAACCTCCTCAACGGACAATTGAGGATGTGCCGACATGGCATTTTCTCCCCAAACTCCACCACCACCTTTGATTATTTTGGAAACTAGATATCCTTTATCTTCCAAATCATATTTTTGGGCGATATCAATATAACTAGGTCCATTTACCTTTTCGTTTATTGCGTGACAGGCCTTACAATCTGAATTTTCGATTCGTTTTTTTCCCTCCGGGTCCAAGTTTCTTTGATGGCCCACACTGGCCAGGACCAAATCTTTGCCCTCGGCGATGTAATCAAAGGTAACTTTGATATCTTTTGAAGGGATTGAGCCATCCTCGCTGTTGCCATCTTGCTTGTCAGTAACTGTTATTTTATAGTTCAGCTTCTTACCGTCCCAATAAATTGAATCATTTCCTTCTATTTCGATGGATAACTGGGGAGAATCATTCCCTACCATTACCTTGGAATTTGTTGTGGTGGAATTGCCTTTTGAATCTGTCACCTTCAAGCGTACATCATAGGTGCCATCATTTTCAAAAGTAAATTCTGTTTCCGTTTCTGTAGATTGTACCGTATTTCCTGTAAAAGACCATTCATACCTAAGTTCGTCCTTGTCAAAATCATACGAATCTGCACCGCTAAATTTTACTTTCAATGGGGCTGATCCTACTGATTTGTCGTTGTTGATCTTGGCCACAGGATTTCTATTGCCGTCAAGATAGGTTATGCTACTTAAGCGAGCGTCCAAGTTTTGGGAATTCCATTTTTGCCCGTATTCCAAGACATATAGTTTACCGTCACTCCCGAAAATCATATCCATGGGATGGGAAAACTCGGTATTGGCCATAAACGGATCTGCTTTTACGAAATTGTGGTTTTCATCTAGGGTAATTACATAAATCCAATCCCTCATCCATTCGTAGAGGAACAATTTATCTTCAAAATATTCCGGAAAGGAGGGTTTGGCATTCGGATGGTCCGAAGAATGGAAAACAGGACCCGCCATAGGATTTATGCCTCCCGCGCCCATCCACGGAAATTCTTCAGATCTATAATACGTCATTGGGATCATTGAAGTTTGGGCCGGTGGCAATTTTTGAAGCCCCGTATTGTTGGGGGAATTATTAATAAGATTATTGGGGTCGAATTTAGGTCCCGATTTTTCAGTGGTAAAATCAAAGTCATTATAAGGCTCATTGTAGCCCCGCGTATAGGGCCATCCCCAAAATCCTGCTTTTCTGGCTTGGTCATATTCGCCCATTCCGCTGGGTCCTCTATCTGGGTCCGCCTTCCCTGCATCAGGCCCTACATCTCCCCAATATAGATATCCCGTTTTGCTATCAATCGAATGTCTGAACGGGTTGCGGCAACCCATTACATAAATTTCAGGGTGGGCATTTGCTGTTCCTACTGGGAAAAGATTGCCCTCGGGAATGGAATAAGTGCCATTGTCCTCTGGTTTGATCCTGAGAATCTTGCCCCTAAGGTCATTGGTGTTGCCTGCCGATCTCTGGGCATCCCAGGCTTTGCGACCTTCGCGTTCATCTATAGGCGCGAACCCTGAAGATTCAAACGGATTTGTATTGTCGCCCAAAGCAATGAAAAGATTGCCATTTGGCCCAAACTCCAGCGCACCACCGCTATGACAGCAGTGTCTGTCAGTTGGGATGACCAACAGCAACTTTTCTGAAGCTATGTCAAGTCTGTTGCCAACGAAATTGAATCTGGAAACATGTTGTTCCGATACCTCGCCTGCGGCGGAATAGAGTAGATAGATCCAATGATTTTTTTTGAAATTGGGGTCAACGGCCACACCTAATAACCCATCTTCATTTCCATAAAAGAGATTTAATTGCCCAACTACCTCCGTTTTTTCGGTTTTAAAATCGAACAGTTTTATATTACCTCTTCGTTCTACAAATAAAATACCTTTCCCTGGGATTTCATCGAGTTCCATAGGTTCGTCAAGGTTAAAGTCAAGTATTTTCTTAGCGAAACGATCTTCCGGAGGCACGCGGTCAATGGTCGCCAAATTATAGTCTCGTTGATCATTACCAATAGCATATTCTATACCACCAAGTAAGTGGTTCAAAAAAGATGGATTCTGATAGGTTTCATCCGTATGGCCCATTTCGGTGTAAAAAGACCTGCCACCATCATATTCATGATACCACGATATGGGATGTGTTTGTCCGTTAGTGCCACCTTCATAACTTGTTTCATCAATATGGATCAATACTTTTATGTTGGGGTTGATGTTTTTAAAGTTGTACCACTCATCACTATGCATCCAAATGGAATCTAGATTCCTTGTGGATTTGTGTGTTTTATCAACTACCCGCAATTTAGCTTCCTGTATTTTGGGATGCCCATCAAAAACGGCCCCTACAAGTCTGCTGTACCATGGCCAATCGTATTCGGTATCTGTAGCCGCATGAATGCCTACGAAACCGCCACCAGATTGAATATATCTTTCAAAGTCTGCTTGCTGAACAGAATTTAAAACATCTTGGGTTGTATTTAGAAACAGAATGGCTGCGTAGCCCTGCAACGAATCTTCAACGAAGTACTGCGGATTCTCAGTTGAAACCACGTTGAAACCATTTTCGCTCCCTAGTTTTTTAATGGCATCAATTGCAACTTCTATAGAACCATGTCTAAAGCCTTCTGTCTTGCTAAAAACAAGCACTGTTTTTTCATTTTCTCTGCAAGAAAAGGCGGCAAGGATTATCAATAATAAAAGAAACTTTTGGGAAATAACGGTAATGGACGATCTTAAAAATGATGTGGTATTCATTTGCTCAATGATTTGGCATTGCATGATAAAAAAGGCATTGTATTGAAGGTTTGCAAGATAGCTATTCCTTATAAAATAGGAACGGCCCATTAAATTAAAATGGGCCGCACCACTACTCAACTAACTCAAACAAACTAACTCAGATTCTTAATCAACATCCCAGAAAATTTTAGTAGTCAAATTATCGGAACCACTCACAGTACCGTAATTTTCTGTGTTGTAAACTTTTTCACTGCTTGGATATAACCATCTATTGGGCGGTAATGTCTGCGCATTTGCATTATCAGGCAGAAAATCAAACTCGGGTTTATTCAATCGTCTTATTTCGGCCCAGCTATCTGGCAATTGCAATACACTAAAATGGATCCATTTTTGGGTAGCTATCAGCGAAATTTTGTCATCTTCCGTTGCTGCATTGTTCCAATTAACCTCAGAGCTATTGACATACGTCATGATTTCAGTATCATTTGTAGGCAACAAGTCTCCTGAAGTCCCATCGGCACTTAAATTACGAAGTGCATAGTAAAATTCCGTAGATTTAGAAATAGCATCTTCGTAACTGGTTTTCGCCATAGCGTCATTACCTGATTTTAGATATGCTTCCGCCTTTAGCAAACTTACTTCAGTAGCCGTCATCAAGATCCCTGGGAAGTATTCATTGCGGCTCAGGGAAGATCTGTTATAAATTGAAAGCGTACCGGTATTGAACAAGGTGGTTTGTTCAGAGTCCAATAATAAAGGATCCAGACCGATATAGACTCCTGCAGCATTTTCACCTTGCTCGAACATAGCTCTTAACCTAGGATCTGAATTGGTATTCATATGATCGATCATGGCCTTGCTAGCCAAATTACCATCCCAATCCTCTAAACCGGTTCTAAAGCCTTTTGAATTTATTGGTGTATCTAAATTGGTTACATCAATTTGAATGTTCTCCGAATTCCCTTCCACAATTGGATATTGCCCCGGGTTGGCCAAGATTGCACTGATTTCTGATTGTGATCTTGATTGAAATTCAGAAGCTCCCGAAACCCTAGTCAACATTCTTAAACGTAACGAGTTGCAATACTTTTTCCATGCGGTTAAATCACCACCGTTCACAAAATCTTGTGTAGCAAAACCTATTTCTATTGCCGGACTCACTGAAATACCATTTAAATCATTGGCAATTTCGCCAAGTTCATCCAGCATAGTGGTATAAATACTTGTCGCCGAGTCGTAGCTTGGCAAGGAATTAATATAATCCCCACCGTTTTGACTTAAACGACCTGCAGCAGAAAATGGAATGTCTCCATGTAGATCAACCACTCTTTGTGTATGGTCATAAAAATAAATGGCAGCGGTCAACATATAAATCTTATATTCCGCCTGCTCAACTGGAGATAAAGATTCATATATTTTCTCCAATTCCCTGTACTGGACAAGAAAGTCATAGTAATTATCCCACCTTGCCGAAATACCGGCTTCACCGGGAACGTATTGATTGGATGAATTGATCCAACCGACTGCTTGGGTATAATGCGTAAGTGTGGTTCGCATTACTACAAAATAGTTCCAATATGCAGGTAGGACGTATTCTCGATTGGTGTACAATAACCCGCTAAATTGCTTCTCTATGGTAGAGGTTGAAACTTTGGACGGATCCGCATAATTCTCTCTAAAATCAGTATTGCTGCACGACTGGAGAGCCATTGCTGCAAAAACTACAATTATTAACAGTAATTTTTTCATGAAATATATCTTTATATTATTCTTATTATGTCAAATTTTAAAGACTGGCACGTACCATAAGACCAAATGACCGCGTAGCTGGATTTGTCCCAATATTGTTCACATTCTGGGTTCATCTTGAACCAGCGGTGATTTGTTCTGGATCCATGTCTTTTATAGTGCGATAAAGGAAAAACAGATTTCTTCCAAAAACAGAGAACTGGAGCTTGCTTAGGCCTATTCTGTCCAATACTTTTCTTGGGAATTGATAGCCCAATGACATTTCACGCATTTTGAAATATGTATTTTCCTTGATATAAAGTTCATAACGCGTATTGGGGCTGTATTGCGGCCCTCCCCAGTTGTAAACTGTCCAATAATAATCTGCCGAAGAAGCTATATAATCATTGGGTGTGCCATCAGCCTTTACACCATCCAACAAAATACCGTCATGATAAACAGCTTCGCCAGAAGGACCTTGTGAGCCGTTTGTTGGGATCCGTGTACCGGTGCCATCTTCATAATAGCTCAAACCGCCATGTTCGGCATCCATATAGTTTAAACTTTCTTCTGTAAGTCCACGACTTGTCATCCAGTTCAGTGCAGTGGGCATTACATGGCCGCCAATTCTATAGTCTACATTGGCAGAAAATATGATGTTCCTATAGGAGAAAGTGTTAAAAACACCACCGACCCATTTAGGCATGGCATTTCCGAATTTTTCCATTTTGTCCGGATCAACTTTATAAAGGCCATTGGGGTCCACTATTCTCCTGCCTTGGTCATCAGTTGCAACCGGGTGAGCCAAAATATCTCCCATAGATTCTCCAACCCTTGATACTAATTGGGCTGCGTTCCCATCATAATCGGCATGGAGCAATTCATCAAGTCCAGGTGCCAATTTTTCAACTTTATTGGTGTTTTTTGAAAAGTTGACCGTGGCATCCCATCTGAAAGAACCGTTATCAACGGGCGTTGCAGTGATTCCAAACTCAAAGCCCGTATTCCTTAAAGTTCCTATATTGGTCAGAACAGATTTAGCTCCGGAGCTGGAAGGTATGGTTAATGGTAGAATTTGATCAACAATTTGTGCATTGTAATACGAGCCGTCCAGACCAAGTCTTCCTTGGAAAAATTTAAAGGCCAGTCCCACTTCGTATTCATGCTTTTCTTCAGGTCTAATGCCGTCATTGCCAAATTCTGATGGAATGTTCGTGTACAATACCGAGGAGCCTCCTTGTGAGCCTAAAGTGTTCTGATTATAAGCTATATTAGCTTTGTAAATATCCGGATAGTTACCAACAATACCCCATGATCCCCTAAGTTGGGCATAACTGATAAAGGATGGTAGGGAAAAGATATCCGAAAGAATCAAACTTGTATTTACGGAAGGATATACGAAGCTGTTATTTTTTGGATTCATGGTCGAGGTCCTATCCTTGCGAATGGTCCCTTCAACAAAGAGCAATCCCTTATAATCCAAATTGGCTGTCCCTAAAAGCGCATCTTTGATCAATGTGATACGGCGACTATTTGAATTTGCCGTATTCACTGAGGCAGCTACATCAAACCAATTTTCAACACTCAGTCCTCCTTCTGTTCCACGACTCAAATAGTTTTCAGTTTGTTTAGTGGCATTGTACCCTCCCATAACCGATAACTGTAAATCTCTGGCAATCTCAGTGGTATAACGAAGTAGAATATCGCCATAAAGTACATTGTAATTATTGTTTTCCATGCCGAAGTAACCAGAATTCCCAAAAGCCAAAGGAATTTCGGTAGACCCCTCCGTTTCTGATTTTCGGTTCGTGAAGTCAGTTGAAATCCTGGTCCTTAAATTAAGCCCATTCACTAAGTCCCAACTATTGGTGATAACGCCAATTACCCGGTTACTGCGCTCTTCCAGATTCTGTTCATGTACACGCCAAACATAATCTCCTATGTCACCTCTAAAACCTGGGTAAATGATATTTTCATCCGGGGTTAAGCTCTGGCCAGTACCAGTAACATATCGGTAGCCCCTACTTGTCTTGTATCTGTCAAGATACCAATCGGCATTATCCCATCGAGTCATCATACCGCCAAAATTATTGGTCAATCTATCAATTGAAACAGGTCTGTTATTTACCGTTTGATTGATGAAGTTTACCATTACATCTGTTGTAACGTTTTTTGCCCAATTAAAAGAGGTATTCAAGTTTACAATGTTCTTTTTCTCTTCAGAACCGATACTGATCCCTTCGTTGTCTTGACGGGTATATGAAAATCGTAAGTTTGAATTTTCAGTATTGTTGGCTATGGATAGGTTTAGACTTGTATTGTGTGCAGTACCAAAGAGACCTCCATAGTTGTCAATTTGAGCCTCGTATGGTCTAATTTTGCCGTCCCAAGAAAGTGTGGGCTTGCCATCAAATTTTGGCCCAAAATTTATGCTGTAACCTAGAGTTCCCCTAGTTTCGGCAATACCATCACCATCCAGGTCATGGTAAATAAAACCAAGCTCATCTTGACCACCATCCGATACATTTAAAGGTGCTCCTGGACCACGTACATTTTGATATCGAATTTCATAGGCAATTTTATCAAAGCTATAGGAAGAGTTTACGTTGACACTCATACCTTTCTTGCCGTTCTTTCCAGATTTTGTGGTTATCAATAATACCCCATTAACGGCTTCAGAACCATAAAGTGCCGCTGCTGAAGCTCCTTTTAAAATAGAAATATTATCTATATCCTCAGGGTTAATATCAAGCAAGCCATTACCCCGTAAACGCTGGTCACCCCAATAGTTGTTATTGGAAACTTCTCCGTCCCTAATTGGAACACCATCCATTATGATAAGGGGCTGACTTTTTCCGGTAATTGAGTTAATACCTCTGATTGTTATATTCTTTGCACTGGTAGATCCGCCGGCAGTAGAAGCAATACTTACACCTGGAGCCTTCCCGTAAAGTGCGGTGGCAAAATCGGGCGTTGCCGTTTCAACAAGGTCTTCGGCCTTAATGGTAACCGTTGCATATCCCAAAGCTTTCTTTTCTCTAGAGATGCCCAAGGAGGTAACCACGACTTCACCTAGTTGCTCGGCATCTTCCTGCATTGAAATATTGATTGTTGACTGTCCTGAAACTGCCGCTTCTTTGGTAGAAAAACCCAAATAGGAAAAGACCAATGTGGCAGAATCCGATACGTCCAAAACATATTTGCCGTCAAAGTCGGTAGAGGTGCCATTAGTGGTTCCTTTCTCTATAACATTTACTCCGGGCAAGGGGGTTCCCATTTCATCGGTAACAACGCCCGAAACCGTATTTTGAACGGGTTGGATATCTGGAACCACTACCACTGGTGTCCCTGTAGATTTCAATTTTAAAACTATTTGCTTGTGAACCAGTGAGTATGTGACATTGGTTGCGGCAAATAACTTATCAAGAATGACATCTATCCTCTTATTCCGTTCATTGACCGAAACAATTCTTGAAAGGTCTACTTCATTGGGATTGCTAAGGAACTTAAATTCAGTTTTTCTTTCAATTTCATCTAGAACACCTTGAACAGAAGTGTTTTCCAAGGTTATCGACATCTTAGTTGTCTGGGAATAGGTATTGGCCTGAATCTTGAGCAACGAAAATATCAATATGACTGTTGCGATTTTCATTTTTTGGTTCAATTGCAATATGTCCCAAAAGACATATCTTGAGTTAGTTAGTTTTTTCATACATTTAAAATGTTTTTTTGGTTTAACGTCAGTTTAAATCAATTCTTAGATTCGGAGAATGTTGGCGCATTCTCCGTTTTTTAATTCATTGGTTTCTTTTCCATTCAGTATCTTATTTAGTTAATAATTACTTGATCCCCCGTTATCTTAAAATCGATGTCATAGTTTTCCTTGAAAGCTTCCAACACTTGTTCAATTGTTTCAATATCGAAAGAAGCATTGTAAAGTTTTTCTTCCAAGTCTTTATTATGGTTGATTATCGAAACATTGTACCTTCTTTCCAATTTTCTTCGAATATTCTTAAAGGGACTGTTTCTAAAAATCAAGCGACCATTTATCCAAGCTGTATAGAGATCGGGATCAACTTTTTCGAATGAGAGCCTATTGTTATCCTTGTTTAAGGAGGCCTTGTAATTTGGTTTTAGAATATGTGGATTTTTGATCTCAACCTGATTTTTGTTTTCAATAAGTTGTACTGATCCTTCAACCAAGACAGCTGTAATTTGATTGTCCTCCTCATAAGAAGCTACGTTGAATTTTGTTCCTAAAACTTCTATTCCCAAATCGTTTGCCCTCACAATAAAGGGGTGGTCTTCATCTTTGGTTACATCAAAAAAGGCCTCCCCCCAAATTTCAACTTCACGGTTTTTTCCTTTAATAAAAGTTACCGGGTATTTAATTGAGCTTCCGGAGTTAAGTTTAACCTCGGTGCCATCTGAAAGTACTAAGTCAAATATTTTACCGAGTGGCACCGTTAGCTCATTGTATACTAATTCTTTAGACTCATTGTTGGGTTTCTGATAATTAAGCATGTTTCCAGACTGTATCCCTACAACATTTCCTTTGGAATCGGTAATTCTTTTACTGTCATTCTCCGTAATTACGTTAATTACGCCGTTATCCAATTTTAGTGTGATGCTGTTCCCTTCCTGGGCCTCGATAATCGTAGAAACGGGTTGCGCCCTATCATGGCTGACATACAGAAAACTCAATCCGAACGCAACCATAATGATGGCCGCATATTTGAGGAATGGATAGGCAAAGTCCTTTTTAAAACTGTTGCCCGAGTCATTTTTTTCATTATTTATGTTGTTCAGGATAGAATTCAACATTCTTTGTTTTAATTCGGTCTCATGTTCCAGTTCCAAGGGCCAGTCTTTGTTTTTTTGAAAGCTTTCAAAATAATTAAGTATGAGCCTATCCTCTTCAGCGTTCGTTTTACCGGCGTTATACCTTTGAAGCAGTTCTAAAAATTCTTCTTTTCCCATCTTGAATAGTGTCATTGGTTTAAACCAACATAATATAGTGTCAAAAAAAGGGATATCCCCCTAGTCAATTCAACATTTTTTTTAAAGAAAAGTGACCTGCGGCCCCAATTTTAAAAACGTTGAGACCTCGATTTATTATAGAAAAAGAGGTGCTGCCCTTTAAAAATATTAAATTATGAAGGAGAGGATTAAGGAGGTAAGTATTCTAAAAGAAGTTTTTAGCGCATGCAAGGCTTTGGAGATGTGGTTTTCAACAGTTTTTGTAGAAATATATAGTTGGGTGGATATTTCTTTGTGACTAAGTTGTTCATTTCTGCTAAGGGTGTAGACCTTTCTGCATTTTGTGGGTAATGTTGAGATTACAGAGTCTATTTGCTCAACTAGTTCCTTATAAAGCAATTCAGTTTCTGGGGAGGAATATTGAATACGCTGATCTATATTTTCGAATAGCTCCGAACGCACGAATTCCACGTTTTTACGTATTTTGGCAAATACCTGATATCTAACGGAAGCATATAGGTAACCCTTTAATGATGAACTAATCTTTAGCTCAGTTCTTCTGGCCCATATACTTAAAAATACCTCCTGAATTATATCTTCACATTGCTCTCTATTTTGCAGCACATTATAGGAAACTATGAAAAGCGGTTGCCAATAAAGTTGGTAAATTTCAGACATTGCGCTATCGTCCCCTTCGCGAAGACGGTCAAGCAAAATTTCATCATTGTACTCGATTGGTAATTTCATATGTTACGCGACCGTTATCAGGAAGCCTTGAAATAAGTGTTTATGCTAAATAAATGCGTCAAAATTATATCATATCCCATGCGCCCACAACTATTTTTTTAACCTATTCCAGTATTGAGTTTGCCTAATGTTAATTTAAAGTTAAATAATCTTTTCGCACTACTTGACTTTTTGTATAAAAATTTTGTGGAATATGGGATTGGAGCCCGTATGTATTAAATGCATACGTAATCATTGAAATTGGTTTAAACAAAAGCTGGTTTATCCCATCCTCATCAAGGTTGAGACGCTTTATTATTTTCAGGTGCCGAAACCAGTAAGTTTCTTTTTCAATAAATATAATTTGGGGGTTTTGGAAACAAAAAAGTAGAAATAACAAGGATTTTATTTTGTTGGCACTAAAATAATGAGGTCATGGTCTATCTTAATTATTTAACGCCCAATCAATAAATTTTTTGGAAGATGGATCCTATATTATTTAATAAAAATGGCCACCTTAACTACATAAGTGGCCATTTCATAAACTAAAACTAACTCAAATAATTCTTTTCTATACTGTTTCGAACTAACTTCCACTAAAGTTACTAATAGGACAGGACATTAGCTAAACTTCATTGTTCAAATGATGATACTTTTTTGCCAAAAAAAATTTCAAGAGGTTGAATTAGAACGATTTCTATAATACTATTTGAAAAATGAAGCCCTTTTTAGATTGCATTTTTAAATCTTGGTTCGCAGGATAGAAATGGAATTGTTATTTTTAGCCCTCTTGAGATTATTTCAATTGCCCAAGAACAATGAAAATAGGGTGTATGAAATGAACCATAACAATTCTTGATACGAACCCTGCCCGTCCGGTCAGGCGGGCGAGATTTTCAACGGTGAATTACACCCGTCTGACTGACAAGGTCGGGCAGGTCTGACCTTTAAGAAACAATAAAATTTGAACAGATGAAAACTAGTCTTTTAAAAAGGACATTTTTTGGATTGTTTTTAACCCTTGTTTTGATCTCATGTGAAGATGAAGCATCTCAAGAAACACCTCCAAATATTGTTCTTTTTCTAGTGGACGATATGGGATGGCAAGATACTTCCGTTCCGTTTTGGACAGAACGAACACCATTGAACAATCGATACCATACGCCAAATATGGAACGTTTGGCAAAAGAGGGAATGAAATTTACCCAGGCATATGCTACGCCCGTTTGCTCACCTACCAGGATTAGCCTCATGACCGGAATGAATGCCGCTAGACATCGGGTAACTAACTGGACACTCATAAAAGATTCCGTTCAGCCAATGGAAAAAAACCATCCAGACCTTGAATTTCCAATGTGGAACGTGAACGGAATGAGCCCAGTGGCCGGCGACCCCAAAGCAGTATATGCATTACCTTTGGCGCAGGCTTTGCACGATGCGGGATATTATACGATTCTGGCAGGTAAAGCCCATTTGGGAGCTATCGGGACGCTGGGTGAAAATCCGTTAAACTTAGGTTTTGATGTGAATATTGCGGGTCATGCGGCGGGTGCCCCCCAAAGTTATTTGGGGACTGATAATTTTGGTAACGGATCTGAAGAAAAAAAGGTATGGGCCGTACCAGGGTTGGAAAAATATTACGGTAAGGATATTTTTTTAAGCGAAGCAATTACCCAAGAGGCCATCATAGCGGTCGATTCGGCCGTTTCCGTTAACCAGCCATTTTTTCTATATATGTCGCATTACGCTCTGCACACCCCAATTATGGGTGATAAAAGTTATCTGTCTAAATATTTGGAAAAAGGTTTAGATTCGATCGAAGCGAAATATGCTACAATGGTCGAGGGTATGGATAAAAGTTTGGGGGACCTAATGGATTATTTACAGCAAAAGAATATTGAGGAGAATACAATCATACTCTTTATGTCCGATAACGGGGGCTTGAGCGCACATGCACGGGGCGGTGAGCCCAATACGCACAACAAGCCCCTGGCGAGCGGTAAAGGTTCTATGTATGAAGGCGGAATTCGAGAGCCTATGATTGTAAAATGGCCTGGGAAGACCAAACCGGAATCTGTTTCTGACTATCAAGTGATTATTGAGGATTTTTATCCTACAATTTTGGAAATGGCAGGAGTAGATAGTCTTCAAACGGTACAAAAAGTGGATGGTGTTAGTTTTAAGCCGGTCGTTATGGGTGAAGAGCCTTATTCAGGTGTTCGGCCACTTTATTGGCATTATCCTAACGAATGGGGCCCAAAAGGGCCGGGTATCGGTGCCGCAAGTGCAGTTCGCAAAGGTGACTGGAAATTTATCTACTTTCATGCGGATAGAAGAATGGAACTTTACAACCTTAAAGAAGATATTGCGGAAGCCAAGAACCAGGTTTTGCAGGAGCCGGCGAAATTAAAGGAATTGGCACTTCTTCTTTCGAATTATTTAAAAGATGTGAATGGCCAAATGCCAGTTGATAAAAAAACAGGAAAACCAGTTGAATTACCTATAGAAATTTTGTAAAATGAAATTATCCAAAATCTGCCCAGCATTATTCTTTTTTCTGATCATCAGTTCTTGCACTAAAGTTGCACCTCCTTCGCCGGTAGGCCCATTGCCATCGAACAGACAACTTGCCTGGCATGAAATGCAATACTATGCATTTGTCCATTTTAACATGAACACTTTTACCAATATGGAGTGGGGTACAGGTGCCGAGTCTCCAGAACAATTTGATCCAACGGAACTTGACACTCGGCAATGGGCCAAAGTTGCCAAGGATGCCGGGATGAAAGGTATTATCATTACCGCAAAACATCATGATGGTTTCTGTCTATGGCCTACAAAAACTACTGAACATTCTGTCAAGAATTCGCCTTGGAAAAATGGCGAGGGTGATTTGTTAAAGGACCTATCCGAAGCTTGTAAAGAGTACGGACTTAAATTCGGGGTGTACCTATCCCCCTGGGACCGCAATAATTCGGAATATGGAAAACCCGAATACGTGAAGATTTTTCATGAACAATTACGGGAGATATTGACTAATTACGGGCCGGTTTTCGAAGTTTGGTTTGATGGTGCCAACGGAGGCTCAGGGTATTACGGAGGAGCAAATGAAACACGAAAAATCAATAGTCGTGAGTACTATGAATGGGACAAAACCAATGGAATTGTTAGGGAACTACAGCCCGATGCGGTAATTTTTAGCGATGGAGGGCCTGACATTCGATGGGTGGGCACTGAGGAGGGATGGGCCAATGAAACCAATTGGAGCATCATGCGAAGAGATGAGATTTATCCGGGATGGCCAAGATATATCGAATTGCGCTCAGGGCATGAAGACGGCACCCATTGGCTACCTGCTGAGGTAAACACATCTATTAGACCGGGTTGGTACTACCATCCAGCGGAAGATCATCAGGTGAAAACATTGCCACGATTAGTGCAAACCTATTACGAATCCATTGGCAGGAATGGGAATTTTTTATTGAACCTTCCTGTAGATGACCATGGACTCGTGCATGCGAAGGATGTGGAACAATTACTGGCCTTGAAGCATCAAATCGATAGGGATTTCGAAGTTGAATTGGCAAAGGGTGTTCCAGTTGAAGCTTCAAACGTGAGAGGGCAAAACTCGGATTTCAAAGCCGCAAATGTAAACGATGGCAATCCTAAAAGTTATTGGGCCACCGATGACGGAATTAACAATGGCACCCTTTCATTTGAATTTTCGTCACCGACGCAGATCAATCGCATTTTATTACAGGAGTATATTCCTTTGGGCCAAAGAGTGAAACGATTTCTTGTAGAAGCAGAGGTAAATGGTAAATGGCAGGAAGTAGATGGGCAGACCACAATTGGCTACAAAAGAATCTTACGGTTTGATATAGTTGAGGCAACAAAGGTCCGAATAAGCTTTTTAGATGCCAAAGGCCCGCTTGCTATTTCAAATATTGAAATGTTCAAAGCACCGAATCTTTTAACCGAGCCGGTTATCAAAAGAAACCGGGAAGGATTGGTAAGTCTAAATGTTCCGGATAACAACATACAAATTTACTATACCCTGGATGGTTCTGAACCTTCCACATCATCCTTAAATTACGAAAGGCCTTTTCTGATCAAGGAACCTAAAATAGTCAAGGCCATAAGTTTTGACCCTGTTGAAAAAAGTCAAACAGCTCCTGTTGCCAAGCACATTGATATTCCCAAAAAAGATTGGAAAATTTTGGATGTTACCTCCGGAAATCTTTCAGAAGCCATTAAAATGATTGATGAGGAACCCAATACTTTTTGGGCTACCGATGAAGGTGTTAAAACTCCGCAAGAAGTGGAAATTGATTTAGGTAAGGATTACCTTTTGATCGGATTTACATATGAACCAATTCAGGAAAGATATCCTTTTGGAATTATAACAAACTATGAATTCTCAGTTAGTTCCGATGGTCATAACTGGAAAACGGTTGCAAAAGGAGAATTTGGCAATGTGGTAAACAATCGCATTGGTCAGGTCGTAAATTTTAAGGAAACAAGGGCAAGATATATAAAGCTGAAAGGGTCAAAGGTAGATGGCCTCGATTTCAGAACGTCGATAGCGGAAATAGGCGTATTAACGGTCCTGAAGTAAAATCATTTGGCCGTCCATCCGCCATCCACAGCAAGCATTGAGCCTACCATATAACTTCCTGCATCACTTGCCAAGAAAATGGCGGCTCCTTGAATTTCACGGAGCTCGCCCCACCGGGCAAGGGAGGTTGCCCCGACTATAAAATTTTTGGCCTCTGGAGTGTTGGCTATGGGGATGTTCATTTCGGTCAAAAAAGGCCCTGGGCAAATGGCATTCACATTAATGTTGAAGGGTGCCAGTTCCAGACCCAGAGCTCTTGTCATTTGCACAACCGCTCCTTTGCTGGTTGCATAAGGAGTGCGGTTGGCAAGTCCAACCAATCCCAAGGTGCTGGCCATATTTATGATGCGTCCCTTACCCTGTTTTTTCATCTGTGGGGTAACGGCACGTGAAGTGTTCCAGGTTCCATCCACATTCACACGCATGACCTGCTGAAATTCATCGGGGGTCAATTCATCAATGGCCCCTCTTATATTGATTCCGGCACTATTGATTAGAATGTCCAATTGACCAAATTCCCCTATTATAGCCTCAACTGTGGTTTCAACTTCGCCTAAATTGGTAACGTCTCCGGCATATGCCATTGCTTTTGTACCATAATCCTTTGCTAATTCCTTTGCGGCAACTTCACCCTCTTCCGCGTTTCTATTAAAAAGGGCCACATTACAGCCTGCAGACATCAATCCTGCCGCCATGGCATATCCGAGCCCTTTTGAGCCCCCGGTTATCAAGGCGCATCTTCCTGATAGGTCAAATTGTTTTATTCCCGGTAAATATGTTTCCGTCATGTAATTGTTTAATTAGTTGAACCCTAGATTTTGTTTGGCGTAATTTAGCGAGATACGGTTGTTTTCCACTTCTAATTTCAATTGTTCATCCACTGTTTTATCCGATACTACCGGTAAAGCATTTTTTATTTTAATATTTCTGATTTTATGCAAATAGTTAGCAAGGTCGGTAGCCGATATCTGATCAAAGGTAGCCCAGTATTTTTCGGTCAGGCATGGTATTTTTAATGGATCCCTCGTTATCATTTCCAGATTAAATCGAATGCCGGGATTATGACTTTTTATCGTTTCAATCATACCTTCTATATCCAAATAGCCATCACCCAAATTGACTTCCGACATAAGAAATCCATCCTCATATTCGGCCACGGCCATATCTTTCAAATGAACCGAAAAGGAATAGGGAGCTAAGGTCTTGACGACATACATCGGGTCTTCCAACAGCGACACATTGTTTCCGGTATCCAAGGTGACTCCCACCCATTCACTTCCTAAATTTTTTAGAATTTCCACAAATTCATTAGCTCTCCAATCCTTATGATTTTCAACCGCCAACTTAACTTTATGTTTTCGCATAATTGGTTCTGCCCGCTGAATTGATTTGACGGAGTTGACCTTGAAGTTTAAAAAATCGGTCATTGTTTCAAAGGTTTCATATCGACGTCCCGATAAACATGCGGTCCTGAAAATATCGATCCCCGTTTCCTTGGCGGCTTTGACCTCAGACTCAAATCGCATGGTATCCTCCTCATTTTTGGGTAAACTTATTTGAGCCTCAAGAAAAATATCCAACTCATCTTTCCGTTTAAGAATCTTCTTGGAGAAATCAGGATCCCAACCGGCTACACCCACCTGCATTCCTCCAAAACCCAGGGAGCTACAATGATCGATCATTTCCAAGGCATTTGTAAAAGGAGGGAATTTTTCGCTTTCCAAGTTTTGAAAACGCCGCATCATATAGGAGGCATCGGCCACACCAAAGGGCGTATTACCTATAAGTTTAGAAAAAGCCGGTAATACTGGCATACTCATTAATAAGGTAGCCGCTGTGGTATTTTCTATAAACTTTCTACGCTTCATACAAATTGAATTTGCTTATTTCTAAACTTACGTCTCGAACAAAACATTCATTTGCATAATTGACGGAATGTTCGTTTCTTAAGAAAAAGAATGTGATTAAAAGTAACAAAAGAAAGTCATATTATGAATTATTCAATTGAATCCTCAATAAAGTATGAAAATATCAATATTCTATTTTGTAAACTGCTTTAAAGATGATACCTTGATTTCGAAAAATTTAGAGAACCTATAAAGACATGCTGTAACACCAAATGGAAGAAAAGGATAAAAAAAAACTGAGAAGTGAAAGTTGGTTCAACCCAAAAGATGAGAAATCTGCATTCATTCATAGGTCATGGCTTCGCAACCAAGGCTATCCCAATGATTATTTTGAAGGAAGACCTGTAATAGGTATTTGCAATACGTGGTCCGACCTCACACCTTGTAATGGTCATCTCCGTGAATTTGCCGAGTTCGTCAAAAAAGGAGTTTTAGAGGCCGGAGGGGTGCCTTTTGAGTTTCCCATTACCAGTTTGGGGGAGGTTTTAATGCGACCCACTGCCATGCTCTTTAGAAATTTGGCCAGTATGGATACTGAAGAGAGTATTCGGGCCAATCCGTTGGATGGTGTTGTTCTGCTTACGGGTTGCGATAAGACTACGCCCTCCACGGTTATGGGGGCATGTAGCGTAGACCTACCAACAATCGTAGTTCCCGGGGGACCTATGTTGAACGGGAAATATAAAGGGGAGCGTATTGGTTCCGGTACTTTTGTTTGGCAATTGAAGGACAAGATCAAAAACGAAGGCTTTACAAAAGAAGACCAAATTGAAGCTGAAATATGCTCGGCACGAAGTGCCGGACATTGCATGACCATGGGTACGGCCTCAACAATGGCTTGCATGGTTGAGGCCTTAGGGCTTACACTGCCAGGTGCAGCTGCCATTCCGGCGGTTGATTCACGTAAAAAGGTAATGGCCCAACTTTCGGGTAGACGAATTGTACAGATGGTCAAAGAAGATTTGAAACTGTCAAAAATACTCACCCGGGAAGCATTCGAGAATGCGATAAAGATCAATGCGGCGGTTGGGGGATCCACCAATTTTATAATTCATTTACTGGCCATCGCCGGCAGAATTGGAGTGAAGTTGAATTTAAAGGATTTTGATACACTGGGGAGTAAAATTCCATTGTTGGTAAATTTAATGCCTTCAGGTAAATTTTTAATGGAGGATTTCTTTGATGCGGGAGGTTTGCCCGTTGTTATAAACGAGATGAAAGAACACCTTCATAAAAATGTGATTACCGTAAATGGCAAATCATTGGTAGAAAATAATGTAAAGGCCGAAAGCTATAATGACGAGGTGATTGCAAAAATCGACAGGCCTTTTATGAAGGAGGCCGGTATAGCTGTTTTGTATGGAAACCTCTGTGAAGACGGGGCGGTCATAAAACCATCGGCTGCCACACCGGAATTGATGACCCATCGGGGAAGGGCCGTGGTCTTTGAAACCATTGAAGATTTTCTTAGCTCTGTTGACAATCCGGACTTGGATATAGATGAAAACAGTATAATGGTACTAAAAGGAGTAGGGCCTGTTGGCTATCCTGGAATGGCCGAGGTCGGCAATATGGAAATTCCGGAAAAACTGCTTAAAAAAGGAGTCAAAGACTTGGTCCGTATATCGGATGGGCGTATGAGTGGTACCGCTTTTGGCACTGTAGTATTGCACGTATCGCCAGAGTCTTCGATTGGTGGTGTTCTTGCGCTTGTTCAGTCGGGCGATTATATTGTGCTTGATGTACCAAATAGAAAACTACATTTGGAGGTGGACGAAGCAGAACTGCAAAAAAGAAAAGCCGCTTGGGTACCACCAAAACCTATAATGGATCGGGGTTATACAAGTCTCTATACAAAAACCGTACAGCAGTCGCACCTAGGTGCTGACCTTGACTTCCTAGTTGGGAAGTCGGGTGCCGATGTAACTCGCGACGCACATTAAAAACCAACCTATGCTATCAATCTCGTTATTAGTATTGAGTGTATTGTTTATTATTTTACTAACGGTAAAATGGAAGGTACACCCTTTTTTGGCACTTCTTGGTGCTGCGTTGTTTTTTGCACTTTTTTCGGGGATGACCTTAGAATCTACAGTGACCTTGGTCAATGATGGTTTTGGCATAACATTGGGTAAGATCGGGATCGTAATCATTCTCGGGGTTATCATTGGTGCATTTTTAGAGCATTCCGGGGGAGCTTATAAGCTTGCCGAAGTGGTTCTTCGCGTAATCGGAAAGAAAAGGGTTCATGAGGCCATGGGCATTGTCGGTTTTATAGTGTCAATTCCGGTTTTTGCAGATAGCGGTTTCATTATTTTGAATCCATTGAATAAAAGTTTAACAAAACGTGCCGGACTCTCAATTGTTGGGACGGCTACCGCATTGTTGTTAGGTCTTATGATTACCCATGTTTTGGTGCCTCCCACACCAGGGCCCATCGCAGCTGCCGGCATCATCGGGGCCGACGTGGGACTCGTAATGCTCGTAGGGTTGATAATTGGTGCCCTCTCATTGGTTGTGGCAATTTTCTATTGCAAGAAAATGGGTTCCAAAACCTATATTGATCCAAATCCGGAGATTACAGAGGAGGCCATTGCCATTAAAATGAAGGATGCCCCGAGTGCCTTTAAATCCTTTTTGCCAATTTTGATACCGATTTTGCTGATTGTAGGAAAATCGGTAATGGATTTCACTCTTGTTGATGGGGAAGAACCAAGTGGCTTGGTGAAATTCGTTTCTTTTATCGGCTCACCCATTATCGCCCTGCTTATAGGAATGTTGTTTGCCTTCCTTTTACCGAAAAAATTCGATCAAGAAATGTTGTCCACAACGGGGTGGGTAGGGAAGGCTTTATCAGATGCATCGAACATTATATTGATTACAGGAGCTGGAGGTGTTTTTGGAACGATCCTCCAAAATAGTGGAATTGCCGATACATTGGCCGATTCATTGTCAGGAGCTAATTTGGGCATATGGTTGCCGTTCCTGCTATGTGCCGCAATTAAGACCGCCCAAGGCTCGTCAACCGTCGCTCTAATTACAACGGCATCGATTGTTGCCCCACTTCTTATTACGATGGGTTTTACAACGGAAATGGACAAGGCTTTGGTAGTTGCCGCCATAGGTGCGGGTGCCATGGTAGTTTCACATGCGAATGATAGCGGATTTTGGATTCTGACGCAGTTTTCGGGCATTGATGTAAAAACTGGCTATAGAGTCTATACTTTGGGAACCTTGGTTGTAGGGTTAACGGCTGCATCCTTCATCTTTTTGGCTACTTTTTTGTTTTAGATAGGCCCTCTTTGATGACAAGGGAACATAAGTGGCGAAATTCTTAAAATTGATATGATCAAATATGTTTATATATCCAAATTAATTGTTAAACCGTTATTCTTATATATTTCCTTCGTTTTTTTTGCCGCTTGCTCCCCATCTGATCCTTCACCACCCCTTTCACCTTCCGAAGCACTCAATTCATTTGTCCTGGCAGATGAGGATTTACAAATTGAACTGGTAGCCGCAGAACCTTTGGTGCAGGATCCTGTAGCCATATCTTTTGATGAAGCAGGTCGACTTTGGGTTGTTGAGATGCTTGGGTTCATGTCCGATATTGATGGTTCTGGCCAGCATGACAAAGTAGGAAGGGTATCCGTATTGTTTGATGATGATAAGGATGGCCAAATGGATCGAAGCATTATATTTTTGGATAACTTAGTCTTACCTCGAGCAATCGCCATTGTGAAAGGCGGAATCCTTGTTGCCGAAAATATTCCTCTTTGGTTTGCACAAGATACGAACAGTGATTTCAAGGTAGATACTAAAATCTTGGTCGATTTAACCTATGGCGGACTAGGTATGCCTGAACACTCGGCCAATGGACTCTGGCGCGGCATGGATAACTGGCTCTATAATGCGAAATCAAAATATAGATATAAAAAAATTGGTGGACAGTGGGTCAGGGAAGAAACCGAGTTCAGAGGGCAATGGGGTATTTCCCATGATGACAAGGGTCGCTTGTTTTACAATTACAACTGGTCCCAATTGCATGCGGACCTTGTGCCGCCAAATGCCTTACAGCGAAACAAAAATCATACACCCTCAAGTGGTATTGATCACGGACTAACATTGGAACGGCAAATATTTCCTATTCGAAGTAATACGGCCGTAAATCGGGGGTATGTACCTGGCACCTTGGACAACCAAGGACGATTACTGGAATTCGCATCTGCATGTAGCCCATTGATATATCGCGGAGATGCACTTCCAGCAGATTATTTGGGCAATGCCTTTGTATGTGAGCCTACGGCCAATTTGGTGAAACGCAACAAGATTTTGGAAGATGGTTTTATGCTGAGTTCGGAGGGAGTGTATAAAAACAGGGAGTTTTTGGCTTCTGCGGATGAGCGTTTTCGCCCCGTATCATTGGCTTCAGGACCTGATGGGGCAATCTATGTTGTGGATATGTACAAGGGGATCATACAGGATGGTCCCTATATGACCGAATATCTACGGGAAGAAACCTTGAAACGTAAACTTGACAAACCCGTTCATATGGGGAGAATTTGGAGGGTAACTACCAAGAATAGAAAAGATACTCCCACACCTTCGTTTTCAAACCTAGATACCAAAAAATTGGTCAAACTTCTTGGAAGTCCTAACGGGTGGACGAGGGATATGGCCCAAAAATTATTGGTGGATAAAGGAGATACGATTATATCACACTTAAAGATTGCTCTTGAAAGCCCAAATCCACTTGCCCAATTACATGCTCTATGGACCTTGGAAGGCTTGGGACTTTCCAATCCGGACATATACTTGACAGCATTAAAATCTACTGACCTTGCCGTTGTGCAATCCACCATGCGAATCTTGGAAAAAAATGTCTCTCAGAATGTCCAGTCAAAAAAAGCGTTGGAGGAATTTATAAAGGAAAATTACCCTAGCTCCCATCCTTTGGTTCAAATGCAGATGGTTTTGTCGAGCGCCAAACTAGATTCGAAAATAACTTTTGATGTTTCCAATAAGTTTTTGATGAAATATCGTCAGTTGCCGGTAGCAAGAGATGTGGTTTTGAGTTCCCTTCAAGATAATGAAATGGCGATGTTGGATTATTTAATGTTAAATCCAGAATGGAGAAAATACGATCAAAACAACGAAATTTTTATTGAAATGTTGAGTACGGCCATATCCAATAAAGGTGAACCCGGCGAAATTGAGCAGTTATTTAAGTTGGTCGATCAAAATAGTACAAATGAAAACAAGTGGGTTCAATTGGCTGTTATCAATGGTTTGTTAAACTCAAGAGGGAACAATGAAGCTGGTGAAATAGTTTTGAAACAGAAGCCGAATTTTAAAATTGATGACGATATTTCCACTGCTCTTCTCAAAAAGTTAAGTTGGCCTGGAAAACCTGTAGATACCGTTCAAGAGAATACCGACCGACCTAATATCGATATGGAAATATTTGCCCAAGGCCGCCAAAAATACCTAAATCTATGTGCTAATTGTCATGGAACCCAAGGGGAGGGCGTAAAACGTTTTGCCCCACCTTTAAAAAATTCGGAATGGGTAAACGGCGAAGATTACAAACTGGCCATGATTTTATTATATGGAATGGAAGGGCCTATTGAGGTTAATGGCAAGCGTTATGATATTCCGGATATTCTTCCGAGTATGCCCTCATTTTCGACATTACAAAATGAGGATATTGCCGCCATTGCCACCTACATTCGAAATTCATGGGGAAATTCGGAGAGTCAGGTTGAAAGTGGATCGGTTGGGCATATCAGGTTCCGTACCCAGGGTAAAATCCAACCCTGGAATTCAAGGGAACTGGATACCTTGGAATTTAATATGAAATTGTAAATTAGGAGATGAAGGGTTGGTACCTGTGCATTCATATCAATTTACTGAAAAGAGTGCTTTGATAAAAATCAAGTATCTATTAAAATTATCCCGATTCGTTTAAAATTCTTCGATAATACTTAAGATGAAAATAAATACATCCCTAGTCCCAAGTGATCTCACCGAAAATATAAATTCACTATGGACCTTTTCAGGCGAGAAAATAAAGAGTATGGCCTATACTGTGCAAGAAAGTTCAGGGTCTCCTGTAGTGACTGTAAAGGGTAAATATGAGCCAAGAAGTTGGACGGACTGGACCCAGGGTTTTCAGTTCGGTTCGGAGCTAATGCAATTTGAGGCTACTGGCGATTCTTATTTTTTAAATCTTGGAATCGATAACATTAGAACAAAAATGACTGCGCATGTAGGCCATTTTGGTGTTCATGATCATGGTTTTAACAACATTAGCACCTATGGTCATTTATTGCGAATGATCAATGAGGGAAAGGTACCAAAGGACGAATGGATGAAAGAATATTGCATCATGGGGCTCAAATTATCGGCATCGGTGCAGGCGAGACGTTGGACATCGATATCGGGAGGTGGATATATTTATTCTTTTAATGGACCCCATTCGCTCTTTGTCGACACTATTAGGACCATTCGGATTTTGATTTCAGGTTACCAATTAGGTCATTCCATCTCTGGTGAAAATGACAAAAAATCGAGCTTACTAATAAAAGCCTACCAACATGCAATGGCAACTGCCAAATATTCCATTTTTTATGGAGAGGGCCGCGACATATATGATGAATGGGGACGAACTGCCCATGAAGCCATTTTTAACGTAAACGATGGCAATTTTCGATCTTCGGCCACGCAACAAGGATATAGTGGTTTTTCTACATGGACACGCGGCCTGAGTTGGGCGATGTTGGGATTTGCCGAACAGTTGGAATTTCTTCAGACCTTGGAAAATATACCCGAATTACAGGAATTGGGAGGCAAGGAGCATTTGGAGACCATTTTCCTAAAAGCCGCCAGAGCTACATGTGACTTTTATATCAGCAACAGTGCAGCAGACGGAATACCTTATTGGGATACGGGGGCGCCCGGAATGGTTGAATTGACCGATTGGAAGAATACAAATGCAGATCCATTTAACCAATGGGAACCGGTGGATAGTTCGGCAGCGGCAATTGGGGCACAGGGGTTGTTGCGATTAGGACAATATTTAAAATCTAAAAATGACAGTGCGGCAGATGCCTATTGGTCGGCTGGATTAACGGTTGCGAAATCTCTATTTCAGCAGCCCTTTTTGAGTTCGGGTGCTGACCATCAAGGATTGCTATTGCATTCCATTTATCATCGTCCAAATGGCTGGGACCATGTTCCGGAGAATAGCAAAATCCCAAATGGGGAGGCCTGTATGTGGGGAGACTACCATGCACGTGAATTGGCACATTATTTAAATAGAATTATAAAAGGGGAAGATTATTACACTTTCTTTAAAAACATTGCATCCTAAAATGTCAAAGCTAAAACCAAGATACACTCGAGTTGCACAATTGAAATCCACAGAAGATTTTCTTGGTCATATGGCGGAAATAAAAGCAGATATTCCTTTTAAGGCCCTATTGAGCCCGCCAGATGAATCCAGTTTGGGAAAGGTATTCAAATTAAAATCGGGACAGGAAATCGGAAATAGGTTCTGTATTCTCCCAATGGAAGGCTGGGATGGAACGCAAGATGGGTTGCCCACGGAGCATACGAAAAGAAGATGGTACCATTTTGCTATTAGTGGCGCTAAATTAATTTGGGGATGTGAAGCAGTGGCTGTTTGCCCTGATGGTAGGGCAAACCCGAATCAGTTGATGATAAATGGGAACAACCTGGGCGCCTTTAAAGACCTCTATGACAGTTTAGTTACCGACCATGAGGCAGTTTACGGGACTTCCAATGATTTATACGTGGGTTTACAGCTAACACATTCAGGCCGATTTGCAGTGCCCGACCCGGATAGGGTCAGAAAGCCTAAAACACTGTATCGACATTCAGTTTTGGATAAAAAATTCAATGTTCCTAAAAATCATACGCTTCTTACTGATGCAGAAATTGATCAATTGGTAATCGACTTTATTACGGCGGCCAACCTTGCAAAGGAGGCAGGCTTTCAATTTGTTGACATCAAGCATTGCCATGGTTACTTGGGACATGAATTCTTAACGGCCAAAAAACGCGAAGGTAAATATGGCGGATCGCTTGAGAATCGGATGCGCTTTCTTACGTCGATCGTAGAAGGTATAAACGCGACGAGTCAAATTCCTGTAGCAGTTCGGCTGAGTGCTTTTGATTTTGTGCCCTATGGCAAGGGCGAAGATGATATTGGCGTCCCGGAAAAAACGAAATTCCCTTATGAAGAAGCCCTTGGGGGAAATGGGTACGGAACAGGTATCGACCTTACAGAAGTATATGAGGTATTGAGTCATATTGAAAAATTGGGCATTGAAATGGTTTGCGTTACCGCCGGTAGCCCCTACTATGTGCCCCATATTATTAGACCGGCACTCTTTCCACCTTCGGATGGTTATCTACCGCCAGAAGATCCATTCCTAGGGGTGGCCCGCCAGATAGAGGTAGCAAATCTCGTTAAAAAGAAATTTCCGAATCTCACGATTGTGGGATCGGCCTATTCATATTTACAAGAATGGCTTCCTCATGTGGCAGAAGCAGTTATGGATAATGAAATGGTCGATTTTGTGGGATTGGGAAGAATGGTACTTAGCTATCCTCAGATGGCCAATGATATCTTAAATGGCAATCCGCTAACTCGAGGTAAAATTTGCCGGACTTTTTCAGATTGCACGACGGGACCCAGAATTGGAATGTTATCAGGATGTTTTCCACTGGACCCCTACTATAAAGCGATGCCAGAGGCTAGCAAACTAAAGGACTATAAGAAAAGTATGGACTTATGAGCAAGAACGTTTTGATTACCGGTGGCTCTCGAGGCATTGGACTGGGCATTGCAAAAGAGCTTTCAAAACAGGGCTGCAATTTGGCCATCAATGGTATTCGAACGTTTGGAGAAGTGAAGTCGACCATAGAGGAGCTTAGGAAGAGTGGGAGTGAAGTATGTTATTGTCAAGGCGATATTTCATCAAAAAAGGACAGGAATAGAATAATTTCCGAAACCCTTGACGCATTTGGTACTATTGATGTTCTTATAAATAACGCGGGAGTTGCACCTAAAAAACGTTTGGATATTTTAGAGACTACTGAGGAAAGTTACGAAAGGGTCATGGATACCAATTTAAAAGGGTCCTTTTTTCTTACCCAAAAAGTCGCTTCTATACTGATTGATAATCCATTGACTGATGAAGGAATTAAGGGATGTATCATTAATATATCCTCCATTAGTGCTTCGGTAGCTTCAATTCACCGCGGAGAATATTGTCTTTCCAAAGCAGGTATCGGTATGATGACCAAACTTTTTGCCACAAGATTGGGGGAACATAATATTCCTGTATTTGAAGTGCGACCGGGAATTATTGAAACGGACATGACCTCAGGTGTTCTTGAAAAATATCAGGGTTCGATAGAAAAAGGTCTTTGTTTACAGCCAAGATTGGGGCAACCCAAAGATGTGGGCATGGCGGTTGCTGCACTGGTTATGGGGCAATTTCCATATTCAACAGGGCATATATTCATGATCGATGGGGGCTTAACAATTCCAAGATTATAACAAGAAATATGGGAACAAAACGTACTACTTTCCTTAAACTATTGGATGCAATGGCACTGCTCGGTTTCATTGCGGCTTTTAGTCCACTCGTGATTCCGGAAAATACAATGGCACCTATGCTTCTGGGAATCCCCTATACCATGTGGATGGGACTTCTAGTAAGCTTTTTCTTTGTTTTTTTGGCCTATCTGGTTTCCTTGATCCATAAAGAAGAAAATAATGCTGATTAAATTTATAATAGCGGCAGTACTATACCTGATCATTTTGTTCTTTTTGCTCAGGGCAACACGGCTCAAGGAAAAAACAACTTCCAATTATTTACTGGGAGGGGGCAATATTGGTTTTGCAATAGGATTGTTTACCACCGCGGCCACTTTGTTCAGCGCTTTTACGGTAATCGGGATGCCAGACTTTTTCCGGACACATGGTATTGGTGCGTGGATATTTTTGGCGGTATCGGATACCATAATGGTATATGCCCTTATCCGTGTGGGTGAAATATTGCGGAGAAAGGCTAGAAAGCTCCATTTTAAAGGCATGTCCGGATTAATGGCGATGACATATGGCTCAAAATGGGCGGGTTACGTGGTCTTTGGTGGTGCCGTGGTTTTTTTAATTCCCTATATATCCGTACAGATCAGTGGTGTATCTATTTTCTTGAATGCCGCTTTTCCGGATACTATTCCTGTTTGGGGATGGAGCGTGCTAATAGTTGGTATCATGATCGTGTACAGCGAAACGGGTGGACTGCGCGCCATTATGTATAATGATATGCTTCAAGGAATTTTGCTTTTTGTTATGGTGTGGATTGTTGGTTATAATTGTATCGAGTACTTTGGAAGCATTGGATCCATGTTTCGAAAGGTAGAGGCACTCAATGCAGAATTACTATCCGTTCCGGGCCCCAAAGGACTTTTTACACCACAGTTTTTCATCATTTCGGCCATTGCCATCATCGCTTTGCCTTTTACACAGCCTCAGATTTCGACCAGGGTCGTGATAATGAAGAGCAGCTCGGCACTTCGGAAAATGGCAATTGGTTTGGGTATAGTCGCCATTTTGATTATTCTGCCCACATTATTTATGGGTATGTACGGTGCCGTTCGCTACCCTGATGCCTCTACCCAAGAATTCATTGGTCATGTTCTTTTGTATGATCATGGCACGGGATTGGCGGCCATGGGATTGATTGGATTGATCGCCGCTGCCATTTCTACCTCCGATTCTCAAATTTTCGCATTAGGTTCGGAGCTGAGGTCCCTTCTTTCTATGGATGACCACAAGGCAATCTCGGTAACCCGCATTTTTATATTTGTATTTGGTCTGCTATCGTTACTTTTTTCGATTGTTAGTACTGAGCACCTTGTACTTCTGGCAAGGACCAGCTTTGCGGGTACAGCTATGATGTGCCCCATGATTTTGGTCGGCATTTTAAGCTCACGAAAACCTTCCATCCTTTTGCCTATTTCCACTTTTCTCGCTTTAGTGGTATACATTTTGGCTAAATCTGGTTTAATTGTTTCCAAAATTGGGGTGTTGGAAATAGAATCGTTCTTATTTTTGAGTTTGGCAGTAATTACTCTTATGGAAGTGGCCATTGTAAGTAGGTTTATTGATAAAGACAAAAAAGTATAGGTATTAATTTAAGTGCCGTACATTAGGTCTACTACTTAAATTGATTGCCAAAGTCGGAATATCACGAGTGTTAAAAATAATTTTATGCGAAGGTTATTGGTTTGTTTCCTAATTATTTTTATGGCCTTTGTAAATTCATGCAAACAAAGCAATGAAAGGGAAGAAGTTGAAATATACCCAATAAAGGTCCCTTCGGGGGCCGAAAGCTCTTTGCCGTACCTTGTTTCGAATGCAAAGGGTATGTTGCTATCTTGGGTTGAGAAAAGTAGAGATTCTACGATAATATTCAAATACGCTAGGCTACAGAATGATGTTTGGTCAGAGTCGAAGGAAATCATGAGAGGTGATGATTGGTTTGTGAATTGGGCCGATTTCCCCATTATAGCCGAGAATAACGGAAACATGTTTTCGCACGTTTTGAAAAAATCTTCCCAAGGCACCTATTCGTATGACGTTAAATTAAATGTACTTCCAAACGAGGAGGAAAACTGGATAAACGATTTGCCACTTCACACAGATTCTACGACTACTGAGCACGGTTTTGTTACGGCCTTGCCATATGGCAAGGATTCATTTTTTCTTACGTGGCTTGATGGGAGAAATACAGGAGGTGAAGGACATGACGGGCATTCTGGTGCCATGACTATCCGTGCTGCTGTTGTAAGTTCTGACGGAATTGTTAGTAACGATACACTTTTGGACGACAGAACCTGCGATTGTTGCCAGACTACGGCTGCCATAACAACCAACGGACCAGTGGTCATTTATCGGGATAGATCTGTAAACGAGGTAAGGGATATTGCCATTGTACGAAAGGTAAATGGAATTTGGACTGAACCCAAAATAATGCACAATGACCAATGGAAGATCCACGGATGTCCCGTAAATGGACCTAAGGCTGTAGCACTGGATAATAATTTGGTGGTGGCGTGGTTTACATCCGCAAATGACAGACCCACTGTAAAAGTGATATTTTCAGCCGATGGCGGTGAAAATTTTGATGAACCCATTGAAATTGAAAGTGGCAATGCTATGGGAAGGGTTGATGCGCTCTTGTTAGACAAAGAAAACGCATTGATAAGCTGGATGGAAAAATCGGAAAAAGGAGCTCAATTGAAAGTAGTAAAAGTGAACAAATCCGGGAATAAAGGAGCGCCTATTCCAATTGCCGATTTAGATGCATCTCGCACATCTGGGTTTCCCCAAATGGAACTGGTGGGAGATAAAGTTTATTTTGCTTGGACAAATGTTAACGATACCGTGGTCAATATAAAAATGTCTTATTTAGTATTGGAATCATTGTAATTTAGGTTGATGAAATGCCCTGTATTAAATATATTAGATAGATTGGGAAAAGATAAATATCCATAAAGTAAAAAGTTACAAATTATGAAGAAACACTGTTTAGCACTTGATTTAAAAGATGACGAAGGCCTGATTGCCAAGTACGACGAGTATCACAGAAATGTATGGCCCGAAGTTTTAAAGAGCCTTAAAGATTCCGGTATTGAGCATATGGATATTTATAGAATTGCCAATCGCCTCGTTATGATTATCGAAGTATCGGATTCTTTTTCATATGAGAGAAAAGCCAAAATGGATGCGGATAATATAAAAGTGCAAGAATGGGAAGTATTGATGTGGAACTACCAGCAGGCATTGCCAATGGCCAAACCGGGCCAGAAATGGCTGCCTATGGAAAAAGTATTCGAATTCCCCGTAAAACACTAGTCGTAAAAAGATATCCGGCAACTTTCTTGTATTGATTCTCCAGTTTACTCCATGGGATGTTCTTTTAACAACTCGCTGGGTAAATAGAATCCTTCTTTGTCCTTAATGTCCGCCCGTATTTTTTTGACCTTATCGGGAGAAATTGCAGTTGCTTTGTTTCCAAAAGCATTCCGAACAAATGTCAATACGGAAGCGATTTCTGTATCGTTGAGCATACCGCCAAAAGGAGTCATTGGAACTTGACCGGGATAGGTTTTACCTAATACCTCAATCGGTCCCATCATACCTTTAAGAGTAATTTTTATAAGTCGCTCTTCACTCCCGGTCACCCATGGTGATTCCGCCAAGGGAGGAAATTGGGAAGCGCTTAAACCTTTTCCATCGGCCTGGTGACAGGTTGCGCAAAAACCTTCCCTATTATATATTTCTTCACCCTTTGCGAACAAGTCCTTCTCAGCACCTTTCAAATCAGTCTTCGTCTTACCCGATTCGGGATCTTCCCCGAGGATATGACCGTTAAAATGTGCAATCGCCGCCTCGTATGGCTTTTGCATCCATTCATCCAAAGGAAGTTTTCCAACGGCCTCCACTATGGGCAGGCCAATATTTTTAGGGAGCCAAGATGCCGCTACGAGTGCTTCCAAACGAACACGGGGATTCTCATCTTGCGCAGAGGACATCAAGACCGCTGCATGTTCGGGAATTTGATGCCCGGCATATCTCAAAATCCTTACAGCTGCAGCCCTCGCCCGAAAATCTTTGGCTTTTAACATTTGCTGAAGTAACTCATTATCAACTTGGTTCAATCCCCAACTGACCCATAAACCTTCCAAAATGTTATGCTCGTAAAGTGGATCATTTTTGTCGAGCCCTTTTGCCCACTCCTTTAGTTTTGGAAGAACTTCTTTGGCATCCCTACCGCGTAGTTCCCGTCGCGTTCTATACCGCGTTCGGTATTCCGGTAATTTGAGATTATCCAATAGTTCATCGATACTGGCATCCACTATTTTTGCCGGTTTCACCAAAGGTCTTGATAGGTAGGTCATTCGATATACCCTGCCATGCACATGATCGCGCAAAGGGTCACGGGCGTTATGCTGCATATGGCCTATTAAAACATTGTGCCAATCAATGAAGTACAAAGAACCGTCGGGGGCAAACTCCATGTCAACGGGCCTAAAATTGGGGTCCGTAGAGGTTATCAAATCCTTTTTGAATTTACTTACGTAACCGGCAGAATTAGGGTCATCGGTCATGGTATGCTCCTTGGTGCCCAAAAACCCAATGGTGTTGTTGATAAGTATATCGCCCTGTAACTCTTCTGGAAAATGGCTACTTGATACAAATTCAAGACCAGAAGTAGGTCGTACGAGATGCTCTTTCTGAATCAAGTTTTTGGGTAAAGGCGACGCTTCCCCATATCTTGGTTTAATGGTACCGGGCATCATCCAAGTCATATCGGGACCAGAGGTGTGTGCAAAGAAATTCTGTCCCCAATCATCAAAAGCAATACCCCATGGATTGGGGATTGGCAATTGTGCCGTTCTCTCCAAATAGTGGCGTTGAGGGCTATAACGATAGAAACCGCCATTAGTGCCCCGAACGGGGCCATAGGCCGTCTCAACATTAGTGTGCAGGAATACGCCTTCTGCCATATAAAGTGCACCTGAGGGATCTGCGCAAAACGCACTGATGGCATGGTGGGTATCATGGTCATCAAACCCGCTGAGTATAATTTCCTTTGTGTCCGCTTTATCGTCACCGTTCGTGTCCTTAAGTAAAACCAGATTTGTGCCCTGGGATACATATACCCCTTCCGGAGCAAACTCAAAACCAATTGTTAGGTGCAAACCATCTGCAAACGTTATTTGATTGTCGGCCTTACCATCACCATCCGTGTCCTCTAAAATTATGAGTTTGTCATTGGGTTTGCTATCACCTGGTCTGTAGTGGGGATAACTGGGCATCACTGCAACCCAAAGCCTACCTTTATTATCAAAAGATAGCTGAACGGGATTCGCCAAATCCTTGAATTCTTCCTCCGAGGCGAAAAGCTCCAATTTATAGCCTTGGGCCACTTTTATTTTATCAAGCGCCTCTTGACCGTACAAATATACAGGATTTCCCGACCCGTTTACTTCTTTATAGTTTGTTTCTACCTTTGGTAGTTCTTTGGTCCTGGAATCCATGGCGGTGAGATCAGTTGGCAGTCCCTTGGCCGCATTCCAGATAGCCGTATCCCGATTGGCCGTCATCTGTCTTATTTTCTCAATTTCATAGGGGTAATTGTCAGGCCCAAAAGGGTCATAGCGTCTTCCATAGGCATGCACGCCGTTGGGAATCTTTATATCATTGTGCCAGAACCAGTTTTTTTCCATTACGGCATCATTCACCAATTTTCTATTGGATTCTGAAACATTTTTTTGTTCGCCAAAAATGTCATCGGCCAATAATTTTCCAAATTTTTGATAACCCAGGTCATTGAGCTGAAAACCATCAGCGGTCAAATCCTCCGATTCAGAGGCGTACCATAATTTTGTGGGATTAAAGGCATCTACGAAAAATACGCTGTCCTTAGTTGCAATTTCTCTCATGGCTTCGCTATACAAGGCCAAGTTTTTATTTTCCATCGTGCCATTTGGAAGGTCCATTTTGACCGAAAGATCTTCAAAGGCAATAGGCGAGACGATTACCAATTTTGGCGAACTTGTGCCATTATATTTTTGCTTTTTGGTATGCTCTATAAAGGCATGAAGTTCTTGTTTATAATTCTCGAGTCCCCCTTCACCTTCGAAAGATTCGTTATATCCAAAAAAAGCAATGACAATATCCGTTTTTAGTTGTGTCAACCATTCATCCTCTGTAGGAAAATGACCTATGCTTCCGGAAGGCTGGGCAAGTTCGGTTTGAAACTTTTCAGCACCTGGAAAAGCCCAAGGGGAATTTCGCGAGGAGTGTGGTCGAAAGCCCGGTGTGTTGCCACCGTCTGCCATGTTCCTTATAAAAAGCGTACTATCGGGATAACGCAATTGCATTTCCGTCTCAAAATACCCAAAATTCATCATTCGGGAACCGAGATTGTTTCCTATAATAACAATATGTGAATTCTTTGTAAAGGGAATTGTACGGTGCCTTTTTTCTGCACAGCCTATAAATAGAAACGTCAAACTTAGTAGGAGAAATACCGATTTAAAATGCTTTTTTATCATCTAAAGTTTTTTTATGGTTGAAACTTCACGTGGATTCCTTTATCTACGGAAAGCTCGCAGGCTTCTATAATTTTTTGGCAACTGATGGCATCTTCCAAGCTGGAGAGTGGATTTTCATTTTTGCGGATTACCTGATCAATAAAATGGGTTGCTGTATTTTTTATAGACTCGGGATAACAGTAATAAGTCTGGGAATGGGCACCGTTACGGTCATTTATGACCCAATCCCTATAACTGTATCGTGTACTTCCCTTCGTGCCGATTACCTTGATGATACAGGTCCATGGGTCACCTGCATGATCATCGTTGGCAAAACTTGCGCAAAGATGGCTTAACGATCCGTTCTGCATCTGCATATTGGCCATGGCAACATTTTCTTGAGGGGCCAATGAAGCATCGGAAGTATGTTTGAGACATGAAATGGTTTTGGGCATTCCCGCCAAATACAGCATTGTATAGGAATGGTGTGTCAATATCTGACGGATTACCCCTGGGTATTTTGCCCGAATTTCATGTGCATGATGAATATTGTACATCATATAGAACTGGGTTACATCTCCCAAACTGCCATTCTGAATCATTTCTTTTGCCCTTCTGATACCCGATTCATATATATAGTTGTGCACGGGCATGCATTTAACCCCAGCCGTTGTCACGGCCTTTCGCATTTTCAGAAGCTCATCTATGTTTGAAGCCGCAGGTTTTTCCACCAAAATATGTTTTCCTGCATTGGCGGATTTGACAGTGTATTCGCAATGCGTTTCCATATTGGTCAATATAAAAACAGCATCAATTTTTGGGTCATTCAAAAGAGCATCGACAGTTGTATATGATTTGCAACCAAATTTTGCGGCTTTCAGCACTGCTTTGTCGGGTGTACGGTTCCATAGCCCTATCAACTCGGCTCCATGTAAGGCATTGATGGCTTCCGCATGCAAATCTGCAATATCCCCAGCGCCTATAAATCCTATTCCAATGGATTTCATCTAGTACTATTTTTATTATGAACCAAAGACTAGTTGTTATTAAGAACTGGCTCTCGAATATTCCAAAGTTCCTTTTTCCGCCATTCCCTTGAATTCGATCAGGGATTTACGAACACCTTCCGATATTTCCGTAAGTGGAAGATTCTTAAAAGTATTATTTATTTTCTGATGGCTCAAATCCGATACGAATAAATTGGGCGAGGCACCTTCCGCAACCGATATTTTTACGTAATCACCCAGACCCAAATCACTCGCCTGTTGCCTGACAATTTCAAGGAATTCGGTTATCGCTATTGTTTTTCCTTTAATGTTAAATGCTCCAAATCCTTTATACTCCTGTAAGGTGCAGGCCGCAAAATGACTGCCGACATCCTCCACAAAATGATAGTTTTCACGCCCGTCATAGGGCATTTCAAAAGGCATCAATTCCCCTGAAACCGACCCTATGGCTATGGCTTTCAAGACATTTGTAGGTGCTGAGGTCTTTCCCTTGTCCCTGCCTTTTCCGTAGGTCGTGTTTATTCGCAAACAAACTGTCGGGACTTCTGTAATATCGTAAAACAAACGTGCCAGATGTTCCCCAGCCAGTTTCCAGATACCGTAATGGTTTGGGGGAGCCAATTGGGCATCTTCCTTAATCCCCTGCGCAGGATACATTGAACGCATGCCATAAACCGCTGCCGAACTGGCAAAGACAAATCTTTTGAGATTGGGCAGTTTTTCGGCAACATCGAACAAGACCATGGTGCCCCCCGTATTGATTTCCATTCCTCCGATATGGTCATTGGAACAATCTGGGCTTTGATAAGCGCCAAGATGAATAATATGTGTAGGATTTATCTTCGGAAGCATTTCCTTAATAGCTGCATAATCAGAAACATCCAATTTAATAAATTCCAGTCGCGGATCTAAATTGTCGCCCAGCCATAATTTTAAGGGATCTGTATTGTTGGATCGTGTTGCAATTACAATTTTGCCTACTTCCGGCGACTGCAAAAGTTTATAGATGGTTACGGAACCAATACACCCGGTTCCTCCGGTAATGAAAATTCTATGCATATTTTTGGAATGTTTTCTTTGTTGTTATGGAAGGCCTTCAAAATCTTTCCTTTTGTTATTGAACCACTCGCTCATAGCATCTGGAGATTTCATAAGTACCTGCATGTCGTTCATTGCCTTAAGATGGGCTTTATCACCCTTTTGGAACATTTCCATACCGTGCTTTTTACTCATTACTACGATTTCTTCAAAAGTGTTGGCTTGAAACACCTTTTCACAGGCACCACCCAATTGCTTACAGGTCATTGTTTTCATGAACTTTTTCATTTAATGAAGGGCTATCGCTTATGGGTTGAGTATTTCAATTCATTTTTACTACGGCCTTTACATTGTTGGCTTTTATGGAATCCTCAAAGGCTTGGGTTATGTCCTTAAAATCATAAAAATCGGTATAATGTTCAGATGGGAATACACCCGTCACCATTAATTTCTGGGCAATCATGTAATCTTCCCGACAAGATCCCATGGAACCGCGCATGTTCAAAGAGGTACGCGTGAGATGGGTAGCGTTGATTTCCACTTCTTTGGGATAGGTGGCAATTACGCAAATATCCCCCTCGGGACGTACCACGGATATTGCTTCTGTCAAAACCTGTGGCACGCCAGAGCATTCAATGAGAAGATCTACCTTCCCACTAACCCCGAAAGGTACCCCTTTCTCGTCCGAAAGACCTTTTTGCAATTGAATTGCCAAAGTATTCTCGGGTGAAACCTCTATGGTCATGAAACCTCTTTCTTTGGCCTTTTTTAATCGGATATCACGATCATGCACTATTCCCGTGACGGCCACCCGGGCACCTGCGGCGCGCGCTACCTCGGCGGACATTAATCCAATGATCCCACATCCCGTAACTACAACATCTTGGCCTGGTTTGATATTGCATTTGTTGTAAAGGGCATTCACAATGATCGACAAGGGTTCTACCAAGGCACCTTGTGCAGGAGTCAATCCCTCCATTAGATGTACCACACGATCAGACTCCAGCACCACACGCTGACCAAAACCACCATTCCTATGAAAGCCAATAATCTGCTTTTTCGGACAGAGGTTCCATTTGGCAATGCTGCATGCCGGACAATCTTCATCTTGGCAACCCAGCATGGCCAACGGAGTAAAAATATCACCCACTTTGACATCACCATGGTCACCGGGACCCAATTCCAGAACCTCGGCACTGAACTCATGGCCAATAACCCTGGGACGTTCTACCCAATCAAAGTTTGGTTTCCCGAGCGTAGCACTATTGTCCGAACCGCAAATGCCGGTATATAAAGTCTTGGCCAAAATCTCGCCCTCCTTTAGCTTCGGTATCTCCATTTCTACAACGCTAGTGTTCCTTGTTACCGAACCTTCCGAACCTGGATATATCTTTTCCCTGCCCTGAAGACAAAATCCCTTTATTGATTCACTCATTTTTGTTTATTGTTAACCGTTATTGGTTGATCGTTTTTTATGGTCTAAGGAAGTTACCACCCACTACATGCACCAACCACTACTTCCAATGAACCCCTGTATTTTTCCAACTTTTGGATTTGGCCGATTCAAGTACGGCCTCACAAACTTTCTGTGTTTCTTGTGCCTCTTTGAAAGTTGGAGAGCATTGTTTTCCTTCCTCCAAACACTTCAGAAAATCAGCTATTTGATGTACAAAACTGTGTTCATATCCAATAGACAGACCAGGAACCCACCACTTATCCATATACGGATGGTCACCATCGGTAACATGGATAGATCGCCAGCCACGTTCCTTGGATTCATCTCTGTGATCAAAATATTCCAGACGTGTAAGATCATGCAAATCCCATTTAATGGAAGCATGTTCACCGTTTATTTCAAATGTATAAAGTGCCTTATGTCCTCGTGCGTATCTCGTTGATTCAAAAACGCCCAGCGAGCCATTATCAAAATGACAGTGGAAGATGCATGCATCGTCAATCGTCACTTTCTGAACTTCGCCGGATGCCGTATGCGTTCTTTCTTTAATGAAGGTCTCGGTCATGGCCGAAACATCTTTTATGCCTCCGTTCAACCACATGGCGGTATCAATGCAATGTGCCAAAAGATCTCCCGTAACTCCTGAACCGGCAGCATCATTGTCCAGACGCCAAAGCCCTTCGCCACCCTGCGGCAATTCGGGACTTATGGTCCAATCCTGGAGAAAATTGGCCCGATAATGGAAAATTCTTCCCAGTTTTCCGGCATCTATCAATTGCTTTGCCAAGGTTACGGCAGGCAGTCGCCTGTAATTGTAATACACCGTATTGGCCACACCTGCTTTTTCCACTGCGTCCACCATGGGCTGTGCTTCGGCAACCGTCCTTGCCAACGGTTTTTCACAAAGAATCATTTTTCCTGCCTTAGCAGCCGCTATGGCAATCTCGGCGTGCATATTATTGGGCGTACAGATATCAATTGCATCAATGTCATCCCTTGCAATCACCTTGCGCCAGTCCGTTTCCGTGTTTTCGTACCCCCATTGTTCGGCAAAAGCCTTTAGGCGTTCTTCATTGCGGGCACAGACCACCTTCAATACAGGTCGATAACTTAATTCGGGAAAAAAATCATTGACTCTTTTATATCCATTGGTATGGGTTCGCCCCATGAATCCGTACCCTATTAAACCTATTCTTAGTTCTTTTTTATTTGACATTATTTCGATTACTAGTTGATCTTATTCGTTGCTGGTTTTTTGTGAATGTTTGACGCTGGCAGGTTGTTATAATCCTGGTCAATTCACTAATCACTTCGCTTCATACCACCCGTGCATTTCGCGCACCTTTATCATGGCACCCAAAATATCGTTCCATGTTTTGGGCTTCATCATTACATCATTGGGAAACATACACCCATCCCAGCAAATATGTTTGAACTTTTTGGTCAATATCCCTTTTTCATCCCGAAGCCAATGGCCCGAATCTACGGCAATATCCAATTTTCCATTGGGGTCCGAAGCTTGACAATGCCTACCGGTCTTATCATGTGATCCCGAACCGTAAACTGTGCCGTCGTTTTGAGCCACGTGGAAATCAATGGTCCAAGGGCGAAGCGCGGCACTAACGGTTTTAAGTCCTTCGGTCAAAGTAGCACGATCGTTCCAATCAAAATTTTCGGGTAGTATTCGCTCGTCCGGTTTGTTATAACCCAATAGGTACAGAAGAGTATGTGCCATATCAGCTTGAAATCCAATATTGGGACGATCAACGGCCTCAAGGGTATTGACCATGGTCTTCCAACCGTGCATTCCGCCCCAACAAATTTCACCCTCTGCCGCCAATGATTCGCCGTATCCGGCTGCGACATCACATGCTTCACGAAAAGTCTGGGCAATCAGTTTTGTGTTTCCAGCTGGATCTTTGGCCCAACTTTCTGGATCAACGGAAGAATCGATACGGACGACCCCGTGAGGACGTATTCCCAGTTCCCTTAATTTCTGTCCAATTTCACACGCCTTGCGAACTTGGGTCACAAACTGCTTTCGTTCCGCTGTGCTACCCATCGCGGAACCACCACCCGTGCCCGCCCAAATAGGGGCGACCAGACTTCCAATTTCCAGATTCTTGGCCTGTGCCTTATCGGCCATTTTTTTGATTCCGTCATCTGTGGAATCAATGTCTAAATGAGGGTCGCCACGAACAGGTCAAATCCATCGAATTTAACACCGTTTACTTCCGCATTGGCGGTAAGTTCTATCATAGTGTCGATTGAAATGGGAGGTTCGGAATCTGGTCCTTTTCCTACCACTCCAGGCCAGGACGCATTGTGGAGTTTGGGGTAATTGTTTGCAGGCATACTATTAAGATTTTTGATTAAACTTTAAGGTTCAATTGCTTGTTAAGATAAACAAAGAATATGTATATAACAATATGAAATTTTGGGCGAAGGATGCTGCTCAATCCGCAAAAAACTGCCTCAAAATTTGACAATTTGAACCCATTGCTACAAATTTAGAGTAGAGCAACCTTTGTACATACCTATATATTGATAAAAGATGATACTTTTTTGCCTCTATTTAGGATTAATTGGGTTTAATCGCTATTTTAAGCCTACATATAAATGAAAACACATTCACATTTATAGAACGGACGGTTGTTGAAGCAAAGAAAGTATCAACTTTTAGTAAAAATGAGGAAATGTTTTGCTTCTTTTCCATCTAGATTTGTTTGTTTTCAGATATACTTAAAATAAAATAGATGCTAATTGTCTAATTAGGTGGTATTTTAAACGTTAATACCTTAATACGTTATGAAAATAATTATGATTATCGCAAAAAATGTTTTAAACTTATAGATTCAAATTTGAACTTGTCCTTTGGGCAATTCACTAAACCAATTAACTTTTTTTAAACAATTTAACCAATGGAAAATACAACCTCTACACTAGCTCCTAATGCCAATAGGCTTTTCTATGCGAGCTGTTTTGCTTTAATTACGACAGCATTCTCTTTTAGTATTAGGGCCGGGATCCTCCCTCAATTAGGTGAAGAACTTAGCTTAACCGCCGAGCAATTGGGATATATCAATTCAATGTGGTTTTTAGGCTTCCCAATTTCAATGGTCATCGGGGGCTTGATTTATCATAAAGTAGGGGGTAAGGCAATCATGCAATTTGCTTTTTTCGCCCACGCCATCGGAATTATTATGACTATTTATTCCGGAAGTTATATAGGCTTGTTAATTTCAACATTGTTCATAGGGCTCGGTAACGGTTGTACCGAAGCGGCTTGTAATCCGATGATCGCCGATGCCTATGAAGGAACCCGGATGAGTAAAATGATGAATCGTTTTCATATGTGGTTTCCAGGGGGTATAGTTGTGGGTAGTCTTATTTCCAACTTCATGACCAAAGGAGGTCTGAGCTGGGAAACCCAAATATGGATCATCATAATTCCGACGTTAATATATGCATATCTGTTTTTTGGCCAACCTTGGCCTAAGGCAAAAGTTAAAGAAGGCGCTACCCTAGGGGGCAATTTTAAGGCGATGCTTTCACCATTGTTTCTATTTATGGTCGTCTGTATGGCACTTACTGCTGCTACGGAATTTATACCTCAGCAATGGTTCAGTTTAATTTTGGCCAAAAGCGGTGCCCAGCCCATGCTTATTTTGGCTTTGGTCACAGGTATAATGGCGGTCGCACGTTATTTTGGTGGTGAAATGGTGCATAAGTTCGATCAGACCGGGGTGCTTTTAGGCTCGGCACTATTGGCCACCATAGGGATTTACCTATTCAGCACCCAAACGGGCATGATGGCCTATGTTGCGGCAATCTTTTTCGCCTTGGGTGTTGCCTATTTCTGGCCTAATATGATAGGATTCATTGCAGATAAAATACCAAAAAGTGGTGCATTGGGCATGTCCATTCTTGGGGCAGTGGGAATGTTTTCCCAAACCATATTTCAGCCGATAACAGGTCATTGGATCGACCAGGATTTAGAGGCGGCCGCCGCAAGAGGACTCACTGGTGACGAATTGGAATTGATAGCAGGTCAAGATACGATGCGTACCATTACCATATTTCCGATTATTTTAATAGTACTATTTACAATTCTCTATTTCTGGGTTAAAAAGAGGAAAGCGGCTGCTGCAGTTGCTTCATCATAACCGATGTGTTATAGATGTAATATCAAAACTAAAACCTGATAAAGAGCATAGTAATTAACAACCCCTTCCAGGTTATTTGGAGGGGGTTCAATTTTAAATAAAGCTGTTCAATGAAAATAGGAATGAACATGTTACTCTGGACGAACCATGTCACAGAAGCCCATTTTAATATTGTTGATACCTTGAAAAAGACAGGATATGATGGCATAGAACTGTTTTTAGGCGAGGGCGATGTATCCCATTATTCAAAGTTGGGGAACCATTTTTCAAGCATTGGAATGGGAGTCACGGCGGTCGCAAGCTTGGCCCTTGAAGAAAATATTGCGAGTCCGGATAAGAAAATACGTGGGGCCGGATTGGATAAACTAAAATGGTCCATTGACGTTGCCAAGGCTGCCAATGTTGAAGTAATATGTGGCCCTTTTCATTCCAGTTTCGCCTATTTTACACGACAACCTCCGACCGATGTTGAATGTAATTGGAGTATTGAAATGCTACAAAAGGCCGCAGAATATGCGCAAAGCGCCAATATTATCCTCGCCCCTGAGGCACTGAACCGTTTTGAGTGCTACCTTTACAATACAATGGCCGATTTACGTACACTGGTCCAGAAGGTCAATCACCCTAACTTAGGGGCGATGTACGACACACACCACAGTAATATTGAGGAAAAGAGCCAGGCAACAGCAATTAAGACCATCGCACCTTACTTACGTCATGTACATATTAGTGAGAACGACCGAGGGACACCGGGAAGCGGTCAAGTAAATTGGATCGATGTATTCAAAACACTCAATGAAATAAGGTACGATGGCTGGTTGACCATTGAAGCCTTTAGCACTATTATACCTGAGTTTGCCAATGCCATCAATGTATGGCGCGATTATTCGCCTTCCGAGGAGATATATACAAGGGGTCTGGCTTTTATAAAAGAGGGAATGGGAGTGTAGGTTGGCAGTTGGCGTTTTGGATTTAGGAGTTTTTAATTCTAATTTCGTCTTAACATTTTAACATATAGCGATGATAAAAAAAATAGGCCTTTTGATACTTGCTTTACTTCTCTTTGCTTGTGGAGGTAAGAAGGAGGCAGAAAAGATTGTTATAAGCCAAGTTGAACCTCCAAAAGAGTGGTTGGTTTTTGATGGGTCTGATGCAAATGCCAAGCGAATTGTTTTCATTTCCGGGGATGAGGAGTACAGGTCCGAAGAGGGTTTACCGCAATTGGCCAAGATTCTTTCGAGGCATTACGGATTTAACTGTACCGTATTGTTTGCTCAAGATCCGGAAAATCCAGGAATCATAGACCCGAACTATACAAAAAATATTCCGGGACTGAATGAGCTTACCTCCGCCGATATGATGATTATTCAGACCCGTTTTAGAGCGCTCCCAGATTCACAAATGCAGTATATAGACGATTATTTAAAGGCGGGAAAACCGGTTTTGGGCATCCGTACTGCTACCCATGCGTTCAATTTTGATTCCGATTCCACCTCCAACTTTGTGCACTACGGCAATTATTACAAAGGAGACAAAGCAGAATGGAAAGATGGTTTTGGTCGATTCGTTCTAGGGGAAAATTGGGTCAATCATCATGGGCATCACAAACACCAAAGTACACGGGGAATTATTGTGGAAAGTGAGAAAACAAACCCAATAACCAACGGATTGCATGATAACGATATTTGGTGCGCCACCGATGTATATGGCGTGCGATTGCCATTGCCTGGAGACAGCAAACCAATTATTTTGGGACAAGTTGTAAATAGGGCGGGAAAGTATGATGAAAGGGATTTGTTTTACGGCATGAAACCTTCAGATATTGAAATTGCCGACAAAAACAGTGAAGGAATGGCCTTGAATAATCCTATGATGCCGGTTGCATGGACCAAAACATATAAACTTCAAAACGGTAATGTGGGCAAGATATTTACTACGACGATGGGCTCGGCCACCGATTTGCTTAATGAGGGCGTTCGTAGATTAATTGTCAATGGAGTTTTGTGGGCAATGGATTTGGAAGTGCCTGCAAAAGCCAATGTTGATTTGGTACAACCCTATAAACCTTCTTCCTTTGGTTTCAAAACCGATGAGTATTGGTCGGAAAAGAAGTTGCGAGTAACTGATTTGGAATAGAATCAACCTCTTCTTATTATAAAAAATCCACCAATAAAGATTCTTTTAGTCTAAATTTCCTATAAAGCATGAATAATAGCTTGATATGATTTTCAAAAAAAATCAAATAGTTTTAGGTATTTAGGAAACTGAGGTCAAAAGCGTTAAGTTCATTTTTCATTTAAGTGCTTTAAAGAATATTTATGCTTCGGTGATTTTTCGATAATTTATTGAGAAATTTTGCATAAAGCCTTGAAACATAAAAAACGATTAAATTTTCAAGGTACAAGCTATGTTATTATAAGACTTGTGAAATATCCCCTTATCATATATGAATTTCTTACTCCTTTTGAAAGAAAATGTATTGAGTTTAACTTAGCTTGACAATTTATTTACCATTAATCAATATTTGACCATTTTTGGGACAAATGGAACGCCCGTTCATCGATTGGCTCCGCAATATCGGTAATTGACAGATAATCGATAAACGGTGCATAATAACGAAATAACTATATCTACCCTGAAAAACCAAGTACATTTATCGATGAAATGCTTTGATGGCAATTTCATTTTCTTCCCCCATTAAAATTAACTTGAATTATTTCGAAAAGGAAAATCCTATATATAGAGAGCCTATTGAAATAATTTATTTTCACAATAAATCAAAAATCAGGTTAACAAATGCCAAACCAATGACCAATGTGCTACTATTAACTTCCAATATTTATTTCTTGGCAATTTTTTCGGCTGTAATGACATTTCTGGTGTCTACCAAGATACCTTTATATCCGGTAATTATCTATGTTGCCGAAAAAAAGAAACTAATGGATGTGCCCTTGGAGCGTAGTGCCCATAGCACTCAGGTTCCGAATCTGGGAGGTTTGGGATTGTTCATAACGTTCTCCTTGACCCTGATAGTCCTAAGTCTTATGACAGATTTGTCTTCGGTGGATTTGATAAAGATCAATGCGCTCATGGCATCGACCATTATCCTTTTATTTTTGGGAATAAAGGATGATTTAGTCCTGATATCACCACTAAAAAAACTTATAGGTCAATTAGTTTCGGCCGCAATTGTTATTTTCTTATCCGATGTACGTATAGTTAGTCTTGAAGGTCTCCTGGGTATTGGTGAATTGCCCTATTTTTTATCCGTTGTGTTTTCTGCTTTTGTCTTTATTTTGGTCATCAACGCTATTAATCTCATTGATGGCATTGATGGTTTGGCCGCTTCCATGGCAATAGTTGCAAGTTCTGTTTTTGGATTTTTCTTTATTGTCAATGGCCACTACCTGATGACGCTAGTGTCATTTATTTTAGTTGGTGCACTCGCTGGTTTTTTGAAATATAATTTATCGAAGTCGCATAAAATATTCATGGGCGATTGTGGCTCTATGCTAGTCGGATTCTTATTGGCATACCAAGGAATGAATTTTTTAATATATAATTCCCTAGAAACATCTACGCACTCCCTAACAAATGCCCCAATAATCCTATTAGCGATTTTATCATTTCCCCTCTTGGATACTTTGAGAGTATTCGCAATACGGATAAGGCAAAAACGCAGTCCGTTTAGTGCCGATCGCAATCATATCCACCATCGACTTTTGAATTTGGGATTTACCCATATTAATGCAACGCTGCTACTCTCCGTTTGTGCGATTTTCACTATTGGTATAGGGCTTTCCTTAGAAGGGTTGAATTTGCATCTTCAGCTACTGTTTATTGTTTGCTCAGGTATTTTACTCTATTTATTTCCATTTTTGAAGATATTTGATAGAAGGAAATACTTAAATCTTCAATCGCAAGTGCAGGCCAAAGTTTCCAAAACCATGGAAGGAATAAAAATCAGCGAAACTATAATGCAATCTCCAGAAAATATAAATAGCGGAAAGGGGTATACAGGTGACATTGTAGTCGAAGTATTTACCAAATCTGCGAACAACGGTAATAATGGTGAAGTAAAGGAAAAGGTTACAAGCAATCCCAAAATACTATCCAATAGACATACTGTGGTCAGTGAATTGACGAAATCCCCAAAAAAAGAGAATATTCAATTTTGAAATAAGAACGGTTCATTGGAATTGTACCGCTCATTTTCTGCGCGATGGTAAAAAAATTTGGCTCACAGCTCAAATACAAAGAAAATAATTAAGTAGTATAAGATGAAAGGAATAATACTGGCGGGAGGATCAGGCACAAGACTTTACCCTATAACCCTATCCGTAAGCAAGCAGTTATTGCCTGTTTATGATAAGCCAATGATATATTATCCTCTTTCAGTTTTGATGATAGCGGGGATTCGAGACATTCTAATAATAACAACGCCCCATGATCAAAAATCCTTTATTAATTTGTTGGGCGACGGCTCTCAGGTTGGATGTAAATTTCAGTATGCCATACAGCCCGAACCCAATGGTTTGGCTGAAGCTTTTATTATTGGAGAGGATTTCATCGGTAAAGATAAAGTGGCCCTTATTTTAGGGGATAATATTTTTTATGGCAGTGGGTTGGGGAAATTGCTTCGTAGTAAAACTGATATCGAGGGTGCTTCAATTTTCGCTTATCCCGTCAATGACCCTGAACGGTACGGCGTAATAGAATTTGATAAAAATGAAAAGGCTCTAAGTATAGAAGAAAAGCCAAAACACCCAAAATCTTCTTATGCAGTTCCCGGGCTGTATTTTTATGACAACAAAGTGATTGAATATGCCAAACAAGTCCAACCATCGGCAAGAGGAGAAAAAGAAATCACAACGCTCAATCAATTGTATCTTAAAACGGGGAAATTGGAAGTGGGTGTTATGACCAGGGGAATGGCCTGGCTGGATACTGGAACAGTAGATGCAATGGATGACGCTTCCGAATTTGTAAGGGTAATGGAGAAGCGAACCGGAACTAAAATTGCATGTATTGAGGAAATAGCGTATTTGTATGGCTATATAAACAAGGAACAGGCGATTGAAGCTTCTAAGAGGTATGAGAAGAGCGGATATGGCGAATACATTAGAAAGGTTATTTCAACAGAATGGAAAAAGTAAAGATCATTGATCTTCCAAAAATATTAGATCCAAGAGGAAACTTGAGCTTTCTTGAAAGTGGCAACCATATTCCGTTTGAGATTAAAAGAACGTATTGGATCTATGATGTTCCCGGTGGTGAGATTAGGGGCGGCCATGCCTTTAAAGAACAAAATGAGTTTATTATAGTGTTATCAGGAAGTTTAGACATCATTATTTTTGATGGTAAAAAGGAGAAAAAGTTTTCATTGAACAGATCATATTATGGACTTTATATCCCAAACGGACTTTGGCGTCATATGGAAAATTTTGCAACCAATACACTTGCCTTAGTAGTCTCAAGTACGTCATTTAACGAAAATGACTATATAAGGGATAAAAATGAATTCCTAAAAGTGAAACTAGATGAAAATTTCAGTATTTGATTGTTCACTGATTGAACTACCCCGAATTAAAAATAGGGCGGGCAATATTACGCCAATTGAGAATAACTTGGAAATTCCTTTTGAAGCAAAGCGAATATTTTATTTGTACGATATTCCCGGGGGAGAAAGCAGGGGTGCACATGCCCATAAAGAATGTCATCAATTCTTAATAGCTGCTTCAGGCAGTTTTGAAGTGCAATTGGATGATGGGAAGGTTAAAAAGACAGCGATGCTAAATCAACCTTATCGAGGGTTGCATATACCCCCTGGCATATGGGCATCTGAGGTGAACTTCTCCTCCGGGGCTATTTGCTTGGTGTTGGCCTCTCACAAATATTCAGAGAGTGATTATATAAGGAATTATGAATTGTACTTGACCCTTTTTAATAAATAAGTTGGTTGCTGATATGGTCATCATTAATACTAAAAACTGCATTTATTAAAAAGATAAGGTCTTAATGAACGAGTGGGTTATGGGTAAGAAATAACTTTAGGCGAGTAATCTGAACAAACATGTTAGCTGCTTAATTGGAGATGTGGAAATTTTTGATGCTTAAATAGTGAAAAAACTTAAAATGTAATCTACTGTTGAGCTAAGAATGAACGAAAAATGCTTCTATGACTGATTTGGTTACGCTTTTCGTTATTTTAAAACTCTAAAATAATATAAAACAAGGATGAAATGAAATTTAGAAAGGAGATTATAGATGGTATTTTGCCTACAAATCATTACGGATATCATTTTAGGTTGGTTGAAATTGAGGATGCAGAATTTATTCTGTCTTTAAGAAGTAATGAAAAGCTTTCCAGACATATCAACACAACGAGTGCGGAATTAGATGAGCAAATTAATTGGCTGAAGGAATATAAGGTTCGTGAAAAAAACGGTGAGGATTTTTACATATTATGTTTAAAAGAAGATAAAGAAACAAAGCAAGGGGTAGTCAGAATTTATAATATTAACGGAACAGAGTTTGAGATTGGGAGTTGGGTTTTTAAATCAGATGCAGACCCCAATGTAGCTATTTTGGCAGATTTGTTTACTTTTTCATTAGCTTATGAGCAACTGAACTTAAAAACATGTAACGCTTCTGTGAGAAAGGCCAATAAGCGTGTTTTGTGGTATACTAAATCATTTGATCCCATCTTAAAAATGGAAGATGAATTGAATTTTTATTTTGAGATTGGCTATGATAATTATAAAATCCAACGAGATAAACTGCTTAAAATGCTATTATAGGGAATACAAATATTTTCATGACTATTAAGCATTCGAAAAATATAGGAATTATGGATACCAAGATGAAAATTAATTTAATAGAATATTTTGAAAGGACTGTTGACTTATTGCCAAACAAATTAGCCGTACAGGACCAAAACTCTAGTTTGTTGTTTAAAGAACTTCAACAAAAAGCGAAAAATCTTGGTGCCCATATTTCGAATAGAACCTCCAAAATCAATAGGCCGATTGCTGTGTTTTTACCCAAATCCAATGAAGCCCTTATTGCTCTCATTGCTTCTTTATATAGTGGTAACTGCTATGCACCTCTTGATACGAAAAATCCAATGGCCAGAATAAAAACAATATTAAAGGCCATGGAACCCTCATGTATTGTTACCAACAACAATTTTATAGGAACTATTAAAGAATGCGATCTTCATATAGAAGTGCTTAACTTGGATGATATTGACCTTAATATTGATAAAAGGGGCAATTTTAATTATGAGGACTGTATTGATACCGATCCGGCTTATATTATGCACACATCTGGGTCAACAGGTGTTCCCAAAGGGGTTGTTATTTCCCATAGATCAATTATAGATTATACACATTGGTTAATACACACTTTTGACATCACAAAAGATGAAATTATTGGCAACCAAGCTTCGTTTATTTTCGATAATTCAACCTTGGATATTTATCTAATGATGTTCAAAGGCGCATCGCTCTACCTCATTCCGGACCATGTTTTTGCTTTTCCAATAAAATTGATTGAATACCTGCAAGTGCACCATATTAATTTTATTTTTTGGGTTCCTTCGGTTATGGTCGGGGTTGCCAATTCAAATGCTCTTAACAATCTAAAAGTTCCTTTATTAAAGAAAGTTCTGTTTTGTGGCGAAGTTATGCCGACAAAACACTTGAATTATTGGATTAGTATGTTGGATAAAGATGTTTTATATGCCAATTTATATGGGCCAACGGAAATAACAGATGTCTGTTCTTATTACATAATAGACCGTGAGTTTCTCGATACAGATGTTTTGCCAATTGGAAAAGCCTGCCGAAATACGGATATAATAATTCTAAATGATGAAAATAAGGCATGTAAAGTTTTTGAACATGGTGAGTTATGTGTCCGAGGTTCCTCATTATCTTCTGGATATTGGAACAATCCTGATAAGACAAATGCGGCTTTTGTACAAAATCCTTTAAATACGTCTTATCCTGAAAAAATCTATCGGACCGGGGACATTGTTTTCATGAATGACAAATCTGAAATTATATATGTTGGAAGGAAAGATTTTCAAATTAAACATTTAGGATATCGAATTGAATTAGGTGAAATAGAGCATGCTGTTTTAAGAGTGTTCAAATCTATTGCCGCTTGCGTTCTTTATGATCAAGACAAGAATGAAATTGTTTTGGCATACGAATCCCCCGAAGAAATATCAGTTGCCGATTTTAGGATTAAGCTGAATAATGAATTGGCAAAATATATGATCCCTAATAGATACGTAAAATTGGAAAAATTGCCAAAATCCCCTAGCGGCAAGATTGATAGAAGCTTTATCAAAAAAACTTTGATTGCTTGAGAAAAAGTTAAAGATGTATAATTATTGCCCCATTAAGTTCTAAAATGGCTAAAACCATTTAGTAGCCAATTTGGGACGCATTGAAAAAGTTAAACTAATCGTAAAAAAATGAAAGAAAAAATACTCCATTTATTATCGGAAATAAGACCGGAATGTGATTTTGAATCGTCTAATAATTTTATTGAGGAAGGTTTGTTGGACTCTTTTGGCATCGTAAGCCTTGTAGTCTCACTTGATGAAGAATTTGGTATTTCTATTGATGGTACGGATATTTTACCAGAGAATTTCTTAAGTGTTGAGAGTATTAGCCAATTATTGATTAGAAATAGCGTCAAGAATGAACTTTAAGTTTCGCAATAAGAAAATCACAGGGATTCTTACGATCTTACCTGAAAATGAGGTTGACTTTGAGGATGAAATTGAAAACTATGATTTTTCAAGAAGTCAATCTATGAAGTTAAAATTGATAATGGGCTATGGAAAGCGCAAGGTCGTTACAGAGGGTACTACTATCTCTGATTTGTGTGTTTATGGACTAAACTACCTTTTTGAAAGTGGCCAACTTGATAAAGACTCAATAGATGCAATAGTGTTGGTAACGCAATCTCCAGATTATTTCGTTCCCGCAACTAGTCACATTATTCATGGAAGGTTAGATTTAAAAAAGGATATGATTTGTTTAGATATCAATCACGCCTGCTCTGGTTATCCTATAGGCCTTATGCAGGCATTTATGTTATTGGAACAAGATGATATAAATAAAGTCTTAGTGCTGAATGCAGATATATTAAGTTCAAAGGTCTCCATTCATGACAGAGGTAGCAGGCCACTTACAGGTGATGGAGCGTCAATTACAATTGTCGAAAAAGATTTGGAGAATAGTTTTATCTATGGTGCTGTAATGGCCGATGGAAAAGGATCAGAATCTTTGATGATTCCAGCTGGAGGTTTCAAAATGCCATCAACTGCCAAGACTGCCGAATTGATGACTGATATTCATGGTAATGTTAGGGCCTTAGATCACTTTGTAATGAAAGGTGATGATGTTTTTAATTTTGTACAAAGAGAGGTTCCGCCAATGATCGATAATTTACTTCAAAAAGCGGGAATTGATGAGGAGAAAATAGACTACTACTTGTTTCATCAGCCGAACAAGTTTATGTTAAAAAAACTAGCGGACAAAATGGTGATTCCATATGAAAAGATGCCGAATAATATAGTTGAAAATTTTGGCAATGCCGGAGGGGTCTCTGTACCTACTAACATCACCTATAATCTAGGTGATAAACTTTTGAAGAATACTTTTTTGGTTTGTTTGGCCGGTTTTGGAGCTGGGTTAAGCTGGTCATCTTTGATAATCAAATTAGGGAAATTGAATTTTTGTGAAACACTTTATTTTAAATAAAATATATGGAACAATTAATATCAAAAATGAGGGAAATTTTAGAAGTTGATACTATTGAAATTAATGATTCACTTTCTTCATTTGATGGGTGGGATTCATTGACCATTTTGATGGTCATTGAATTTTGTTCTAGTGAATATGGAATATCTTTAAGTGCAGATGAAATTCAAAATTCGCAGACAATCAAAGGTTTGAAAGAACTGATCGATTCAAAATCATAACGGGAAGTAAAATCTATTCGGCATACTTAAAGTTGGGTGAGATTTCTTTGAAATGATACCATTGCTGCAACCCACTATCGCAAATTTAATACACCTAGTCAAGCTGGAGTGTTCAATCATTGATAAGAGTGTTTTACAATAGAAATGGACTTACTTAACAATAAAGAAAAGGTGATAAAATTTTTAGATCTTCAAAAAATTAATGCTCAATACGCCTCTGAATTAAAGCAAGCAGCATATAGAGTTATAGATTCTGGCTGGTATTTGATGGGTAATGAACTTAATTCATTCGAACAAAATTACGCTTCATTCTGTAATGTAAAGTATGCACTTGGAGTGGCCAATGGTTTAGATGCACTGCGTCTTATTTTCAAAGGCTATATTGAGTTGGGGGTAATGAAAAAGGGAGATGAGGTTATAGTGCCTGCAAATACATATATTGCCTCTGTTCTGGCCATAACAGATAATGGGCTCATACCTATTTTTGTAGAGCCAGATATTCAAACTTTAAATTTAGATTCCAAAAAAATTGAAGCCGCTATTTCAAAAAGAACCAAGGCTATTTTAACTGTACATCTATATGGACAGATTTCCACCGATCAGAGGATGCTAGACGTATGCCACAAATTTAAGTTGAAGTTAATAGAGGATGGTGCGCAGTCCCATGGTGCAAAATGGGAAGGTAAAATTTCAGGTGCAATCGGGGATGCAGCAGGGCATAGTTTTTACCCTGGAAAAAATTTAGGTGCGTTGGGCGATGCAGGAGCTGTTACCACCAATGACAAAGCTTTGGCAGATACCATTATGGCCCTTAGAAATTACGGGTCGCATAAAAAGTATGAGAATTTGTACCAAGGTTTGAATTCTCGTTTAGATGAAATACAAGCGGCATTTTTAAATGTCAAATTAAAATATATAAATGATGACATTTTAGGACGAAGAAAGGTAGCGAACTTCTATTTGAACAATATAAGAAATACCTCATTAATACTTCCGAAAGTTATTAATGATAATGGCCATGTTTGGCACCTATTTGTGGTCCTTACAGAAAACAGGACCCAATTAAATTCCTATTTAGAGAAGAAAGGTATTCAATCCCTAATACATTACCCGATACCACCTCACAAGCAAGAGGCTTTTAAAGAGTTTAATAGTTTAAATTTTCCAATTACCGAAAAGATACATAAGGAAGTATTGAGCCTACCCATAAGTGCATGTATGACAACCACGGAAATTAATTACGTGGTTGAGGCACTAAATAATTATTAATGGTCCAAAAAAGCGTTAATAAAGATAGTTATAGGCAAATAATGAAGGCTACTTCCATTTTTGGAGGTGTTCAGGTTTTTAATATTATAATATCAATAATTAGATCCAAAGTAATTGCCATTTTATTGGGCCCTTCTGGTATGGGTATCATGGGTCTTCTGACCTCTACAACAAGTTTGATAAGTTCTTTGACCAATCTTGGTTTAGGTACAAGTGCGGTTAAAGACATTGCGGCAGAAGCGCAAAGTAATGATCCATTGCGGATTGCCCAAATCGTTATAGTCGTGCGGCGTTTGGTTTGGGTAACGGGACTGGTTGGTGCGTTGGTCACTTTTTTTGCGGCACCTTGGCTGAGTGACCTTTCCTTCGGAAATTCCGATTATTCCATTGCCTTTAGATGGCTTTCCCTTACACTTTTGTTAAATCAATTGACCAGCGGTGAGTATGTTTTATTACAAGGCCTTAGAAAGTTAAAACTTCTTGCCAAAGCCAATTTGGCAGGGTCGGTTTTGGGTCTATTGTCTTCATTGCCCCTTTATTATTATATGGGTATTAAAGGTATTGTACCGGCTATGATATTAACGGCGTTGCTTACTTTATTTGTGGTGCAATATTATAGTCAAAAGGTAAAAATTAACAAAGTGAATGTCACTTTAAAACAAACAAAAATTCAGGCCAGGGATATGATGGTCATGGGCATAATGCTGAGTTTAAGTGGCATTATGATTATGGGTGAATCCTATCTCATAAGGATTTTTATTAGCAATACAGGGGGTATTGATGAAGTTGGGTTGTATAATGCTGGTTTTGCAATTATTACCACCTATGTGGGGTTGGTTTTTACCGCCATGGGTACCGATTATTACCCTCGACTGTCAGGAGTAGCTTCCGATAATCAAAAGGCAATTGTATTGATAAATCAGCAGGCGGAAATAGCGGTTTTAATTTTAGCACCTATTTTGACGGTCTTCTTGATTTTTGTTGATTGGGTTGTAATACTTCTATATTCCGAACAGTTCATTGCGGTAAGTGCAATGATTTACTGGGCAGCTTTGGGAATGTTCTTTAAGGCCGCAAGCTGGTCAATTGCATTTATTTTTCTTGCTAAAAGTGCAGGAAAACTATTCATTTGGAGTGAACTGGCTTCGATTTTAACATTATTGATATTGAATTTATTGGGATATTATTTTTGGGGCCTCACAGGATTGGGATTTTCATTTATGCTTTCTTATTTACTCTATCTCATTCAAGTTTATATATTGACAAATTTAAAATACGGATTTAAGTTCAGTACAGGGTTTTTGAGAATATTTGGCATTCAATTTATGTTGGCACTTATCTGTTTTGCCACAGTAAAGTTGATTCCTACGCCATATACGTTTGTTCTGGGAATCCCAGTAATTATTGGTTCTGCATGGTACTCCCTGAAAGAATTGGACAGAAGATTGGGTTTAAAGAAGATATTCAAAAATTTCAAAAAATGAAAATTCTTTTGATTGGGGACTATTCTGGGTCCATTCTGAGTTGCGAAATGCGTTAAGACAAAAAGGTCATGAGGCCAAACTTATCTCTGATGGTGATGGGTATAAAGGTTTTCCCGCGGACCTTGTTTTTAAAAGGCGGCCCTTTCGAAACGATAGGATTGAGAGAGTCCTAATTATCGTGTCAGAACTTTTGGGGATTTCGGGGATTATGTCATTTGTAAAAAAATGGCCTTCAATAAAGAGTGAAATAATTAACTATGATATTGTACAATTGATTAACCCTATAGCATTGACAAATTTCGGTTCAATTGTACATCTTTATTTGTGGTATTATTTAAAAAAACATAATAAGAAAATTTTTTTATGCGCTCTCGGAGACGATTATTACTGGGTAAATAACATGCTTAAAAGCGAAACAAAATATAATGTGCTGTCACACTTGGGTGTTTTCAATTTTCATAAAGAGGTTTTTTCCATGAAATACGTTTACGGTTTTTTATATAAAACCTTGAACAGGTATGCTTTGAAAACCTCGGAATGTGTGATACCCGGTTTATATGATTATCTCAGGGTCTATAAAAATGACAAATGCAGCAATCTGGTTCCGTTACCGGTAGCTCCATCAAAATTGGGCAAGCCAATTCAACTAAATCCCGAGAATAAAATTGTTATTTTCCATGGCTGGCAAAAAGGCAAAGAATTAAAAAAGGGAAACCTTATTTTTGATAGGGTTGCAAAAAAAATATGTGAAGATTACCCTGACCAAACTGAATATAAAGTTGTTCAAAATGTACCTTATTATCAGTATATTGAATTGTTAAATAGTGCGCATATTGCATTGGACCAATGTTATAGTTATGACAAAGGAATGAACGGGGTTTTGTTTATGGCGGCTGGAAAAGTAACTTTTACCGGTATGGAAGAATCTGCATTAAGGGAATATCAATATTACGACCCAAATAAGATTTACGGAATTAATGCTTTAAATGACGACAAATACTTATATGATAAAATTGCCTCATTGATTGAAAACCCCCGATCAATAGAGGAAATATCAAAAAATGCCATTGAGTTTGTAAAAAATAACCATTCAAGTGATTATGTGGCCGGATTGTATTTGAATATTTGGAACGGCAATTATGTAACCACCTAAAATTCAAAAATTCGCCATTGGTAAAATGTTAAGAATGGAGTATTTGCGCTTTGAAAGGATGTTTTCCAAAAATCACAAGGAGTTTGGGTAGATTGACTAATTATTTAACAAGTTGTATCTGAGTTTTATGGCTTTGGCCACAAATTAAGCTTTGATTAGTATGTGACCTAAAAGCCAAAATTTCCATTTATGCTTCAAATTATCTAAAAATGAGACCATCCTTATTATTAATCAATACAGACCAGTTTGGTTATCATAGCGATAGTTATAAGTACTGTTATTATCTAAAGGAAAAATTTGATATCACCTACTTATGTTTTGACGCCGGTCAAGAAAAACAATATCAAGAGGGGGTGAGAGTAATTTATGTTAGTTGGAAAGGAAATTATTTTAAAAAAGGATATGACTTTATCCGATTTGCCCTAAAGTATATCAAAGAAAACGAATTTGATTTTGTTTTTATGCTCTATTTTCCACTTTGCTTTATGGTAAAGGTATTTACAGCTAAAAACATAGTATTGGATATTAGAACGGGAAGTGTTAATAAATCGGCTATCAAAAGAACGTTTTTAGATACATTGTTAAGGCTTGAGGCCCTCTATTTTAAAGACATTACTATCATTTCCAAGAGTCTTTCAGAAAAGTTGGGAATAAACAAATCCAAAATAGAGATTATTCCCTTGGGGTCCGATATTATTTCAAAGAAAGACAAAAATTTTGATTTCCCAAGACTTTTTTACGTAGGGACCTTGTATAATAGAAATATCCATGAAACGATCATAGGACTTAAAAGATATATAGAATGTAACGCAGTTGAAAAGGTTACCTATGACATTTTTGGTTTTGGAACTAAGTTCGAGGAAGATTTGTTGAATAAAACAATCACAGAAAATAGGCTAAATGACATTGTTAAATTTCATGGAAGAAAGACACATCGTGAAATACAATCATATTTTGATGATTGTAATATTGGTGTTTCCTATGTTCCAATAACCAAATACTTTGATTGTCAACCACCTACAAAAACGTATGAATATGTGAATTCGGGTATGATTTGTATTGCGACGGACACTTTTGAGAACAGGAGGTTAATAAATGAAAATAATGGCATATTATGCAAAGATACGGCAGAAAGTTTTAGTCTGGGTTTATCCAAAATATTTGGCAATATGGCAAATTATCATTCTGCCGATATTAGAAACACTTTAAAAGAATATAGTTGGGAAACGACGGCACTTCGTTTAGATTTATATTTAAATCGCCTTAAGAGCATATAAATCAATGGTTTGCCGCGTAATTTTTTCAGATGGTTTCTCGACCGGGTAAAATGATACAAAAGATGTTTCCTGTATCTGCCCATATTTAAAAGCCAGAAAGGCCGCTATGTCAAATAAAACAACAGATCATTGAACTACTAAAACCTTTATTTGATGCGACTTTTTATTTTTTTAGCCTTTATTATAATTCTTTACACGCAAGGCCTGGGAATGAGATATGGAATTCCTGAGGATTTCTTTAAAATTGTCTTTTTCGTTTTTCCCCTTACCTTCATTGTTATAAAGACGAAATGGATACGTATGGCACCCGGTTTACTATTTATTGGCCTTTTTGTTATTTGGTCAATAGTCGCTTCAATTTATAATTCGGAGGGCATTCCACAAGGTTTTATGTTTTCGAGGTACTTGTTGATAGGCTATCTCGTGTTCTTTGGATTATATAACTCTTATTTTAGTTTTAATGCCATTAGACTAATTAATAGGGTTATACTCGTGCTATTCTTTTTGCAAGTTGCGGCAGCAATTTTTGAAACCCTTTTTTTGGAAAGGATGGAATATAATGTTGGGACGATGGCTTCCGATGGCGGAGGTTTGGCGACCACTTTCCCAATGTATGCTTTTTGTTTTTTCTTTTCTGGGTTTCTGTTTTTCAAAAAAATCAAATATCTGGTACTTGGGGCCAGTTTATTTATAGTCGGATATGCCAGCGGTAAATTGGGAATTTATTTTCTTCTGCCCTTATTGGCGTTCATAGGCTATTTGTTTTATTTAAGGTTGGAAAGATTACCATTACTTAATAAGCAGTCACTGAAGCTTGTTATTGGTTTTTTGACATTGGCCATTTTATTTGCAATTATATTGCCGTCGGCCGATTCACGAACAGCCAAACTTAATTTGGAGAATTTATCACCTTTGGAAAGGGTCCAGGTATTCGTTTCCTTTGCCGAAGAAGATAATGAAATGGCCGTAGATGGCTATACAATCTCCAGACAGGCCACTTCGCTTAGAATCATAGAAGAAACATTTAAGCGAGAGTTTGATGTTTTTCTTTTTGGGCAGGGATTTAAGGCCTATCAATCAATAGGCCATATTTTGGGTGAATCTGCTTATGAAGAATATCGTATTGTCTATGGGATAACCGGATGGTCCTATGATGCCTTGGTAATGGGTTGGCCAGGCGTTTTTTTTCACGTATTGTTTTTTTTTACGATCTTCATGAAATCCCTAGGTGTTTATAAAAGTTACTCATTAAATACGTTTGGAAAGATGCTGGTATTTGCATGCCTATTGAACTTTTTCACTTTTTTAATCAACTATTTCTTCTATAATTATAGTTTTACGATAGGAGGTTGGATAATTTGCACACACCTCTACTTTTCTGCTCTTATCCTAGCACCGCAATATAGATATCTAATCGTTCAAAACGATGAAAAAATGCCATTTTAGCCTGGTCAGGACCGTCACTTGAAAGATATGGAAAAAGGATAATGAATGATGGTTTCATGTTAACCAGATCAGCCCAAAAATAAAGGTCATTCAAGATTTGGCAATAAAACGATTTTGGTATTTTTCGGCCTATAACCTTGCTTTTTACGATCGTTTTTTAATCTAAATTCGACGTTGACAAAAGGGTGCGATCATTCTGAAAATTCAAAAGCATCCATTCAACGAATAGAATACTACTTTGACCTTTTTTTGTTAAAATTTTTACTTATTAACCCTTACTTTGACATGCGTTTAATTTTCTAATATGCAATATCAATAGCATAAACTAAACATTCAATATTGAAAAGGTTATTGGAAATTGGACCATATTCCGAAACGGGTGGGGTAAGTGTGCATATTAGAAGATTGGTTGACCTATTGACACCCGATTTTAAAGTGCAAATTATAGACGAATCCAAACGTAAGTTCAGTGATGGGAAAATATTCAATATAAGAACAAAGAATTTTGCAAAATATCTTGGGCTTATATTCTCATCTGACGTAGTTCATATACATACTGCAATTAATTGGTTAAGGTTCATACATGTATTTGTTGCCAAATTGTTTTTCAGGAAAGTGGTCATAACGATTCACTCCGTAATGCATGTAGAGCATAAGAAGAATAATTTTTTGTTCTTGTCGAGTCTTGCTCTTTCTGACAAAATTATTTTGGTTAGCAATCAAATAAAAGAATGCATAGGCAGTTCAAATGGCATTGTGATGCCCGCCTTCATACCGCCAAACTTAAAATCAGAGAAAGATTTGCCATCAAAAGTTTATGGCTTGTTAGAGGACAACAAAGGCAAAAGAATTGTGATTAGTAATGCCTATCGGTTGGATATCCATAATGGGAATGATTTATATGGGTTTGATTTATTGTTGGATGTAGCGAAAACAATCCAAAAAAATGGCGATAATATATTCATGATTTTGGTGATCAGTTCAATTGACAGTGCCGATATATATTTAAAAAAATATACGGATTACATTGTTAATGAATCTTTGGAAAAAACCTTGGCCATTGTTCCGCATTCAATTTCGTTCATAAAATTAATAATGAAAAGTGATTTGGTTGTGAGGGCTACCAATACAGATGGCGATTCGTTGACTATTCGCGAAGGGCTTTACTTTAATAAAAAGGTTGTTGCGTCGGATGTTGTTTTACGGCCTATAGGCACCATAATTTTTCGAAACAGGGATAGTGAAGATTTGTACAATAAAATTGTTGAAAGCTTAAAGAGCCCACCGAATAAAACAGACTCTTCAAAAATTGACTATCAAAGGTTTTATACGGAAACCTTATCATTTTAGTTGAGAAGGAAATACAGATAATAGCTATCACAAATTGTTCCCCCATTTAAATTTTTACAGCTAAAGGAGGTTTCTAAATCTAAGGAAAGATTAAGTGCGATTTTAATTTTAGTAGATGGTCCAAAATAGGGTTTGAGATTTCAAAAAGGCTCGCAAGAACCGTAATCAATATGTGTGGAATAGCAGGATTTGCAAATTTTGAAGATAATATAGGGCTGGCACTTAAGGCCAATGAGATACAGAAACATCGAGGGCCTGATGCTCAAGAGACCTGGTCCGACGGGTTTATTGCGTTGGCCCACCAGCGATTGTCGATTATTGATTTGGATAAAAGATCAAATCAGCCATTTGGAAAAGGTGATTATGTAATTATCTACAATGGAGAACTTTATAATTTTAAAGAATTAAGAAAGGAGCATCTCGGGGCAATTGAGTTTAAGACCACTTCAGATACTGAAGTTGTACTTGAAATGTATATTAAATTTAAGGAAGATTGCCTGGTCTATTTTAAAGGAATGTTTTCATTCTGCATTTACAATATCCTGGCAAATGAAGTTTTCTGTGCAAGAGATCATTTTGGTATAAAGCCATTCTATTATTATTACCAGGATAATCAATTCGCTTTTGCATCGGAATTAAAGACTTTGGTGAATTTGCCAAATTTCAGCAGATCCATTAACAAGAAGTCTCTGATTGCCAGTCTGAATTATTTATGGATTCCCGGAAATGAAACAATTTTTGAGCAGATTTCCAAATTACCTCCCGCCCACTATATAAGATTTGATAAACAAGGGGTATTTGAAAAAAAACAGTACTGGAGCTTAGAGACAAAAACGGTACATAAAAACGAAGAAGCTACAATCGATGATTTGAATTCAGAGTTTGAAAAAACAATTTCAAGGCATATGATAGCCGATGTACCCGTTAGCTCCTTTCTGAGCGGCGGTTTAGATTCCTCACTCATTTCGGTGGCGGCTAAAAAAATCAATCAAAACATTTCAACCTATACCATTGGTATGGAAACCAAGGACAAGAAGATCGAAAGCATGCCCGATGATCAAAAATATGCCAAAATTTTAGCTGATTTAAATGAATTTGATCACCACGAAATAATTATCAATTCAAACATTACCAGTGAACTGCCGGCAATCGTACGAACGTTGGACGAACCTATAGGAGATCCAGCGGCAATAAATACCTATTTGATTTGTAAAGCGGCAAGGGAGAAAGGGGTTAAAGTCCTATTGTCAGGTATGGGTGCGGATGAAATATTTTGCGGATATAGAAGGCAGAAAGCACTGATAATGGCCGAAAAATATAAGGCGGTTCCATCAGTAATTAGAAAGCTGATAAAGCAAGCCACGGATTTCCTTCCCGTAAAAATTGGAAATAGGGGCTTGAGATTGGCAAGATGGTCTAAAAAATTCATATCATTTGCCGAAAAACCAACGGAAGAGGCCTATCGCATTAGCTATTCCTATTATGGCAAAGAAGAATTGCTCGCATTGTTAAAGAAAGATAGCGAGATACAAATTGAGGAAATATACAATGAGCATAGAACCATTTTTGGATCGGCTTATAAGGGTGACATTATAAATCAAATGTGCCATACCGACATAAACATGTTTATGGTAGGCCTTAATCTAACGTATACCGATAGGGCATCCATGGCAGCATCCGTTGAGGTCAGGGTTCCGTTCATAGATAAAGATTTCATTGAGAATGCTATGAAAATAGATGGAAAGTATAAATACCACAACGGGGAATCCAAGTATATTCTTAAAAAGATGGCCGAGAAATATTTACCAAAAAAAATAATCTACAGACCAAAAGCATCTTTTGGTGCCCCAATTAGATCTTGGATATCGGGGGATTTAAGGCATATGATCGATGAAAACCTTTCTAGGTCCGCCATTGAGAAGAGAGGTTTATTCAATTATGAATTCATAAGCGGATTAATTGAAAATGACCGGGCCGGTGTTGAGGATAATGCCTATAGAATATATCAATTATTGACCATTGAATTATGGTTTAAAGAATTTATAGATTAATATGAAACAAATTACCCAAAAGCTAGGTTCCGGAGATATGATCATTCAAGAAATTCCTTATCCACAATTAGGCAGGAACATGGTTATGGTCAAAAATCATTTTTCTATTATAAGTGCCGGTACAGAGGGCTCAACGGTTCTAGCAGCTCGTAAAAGCTTATTGGGAAAGGCCAAGGAACGTCCACAACAGGTAAAACAAGTGTTGGATACCCTAAAAAAGCAAGGCCCTCTACAGACTTATAGGGCGGTAATGAAAAAGCTGGATGCATATTCACCTCTGGGATATAGCTGTTCGGGTGAGGTTGTGGAAGTGGGCGAAGGGGTAACCGAAATTCAAGTTGGTGATATGGTGGCATGTGCCGGTGCGGGATACGCAAATCATGCAGAAATGGTGACAATACCTCTTAATTTATGCGTGAAAATCGATTATAATGCGAATTTAAGGGATGCGGCCTATAATACCTTGGGAGCCATTTCCATGCAAGGTGTGCGCCAAGCCGATTTAAGGGTAGCCGAATCCTGTGTGGTGATTGGGTTGGGGCTGCTGGGTCAATTGGCCTGTCTTATTCTAAAGGCCTCGGGGGTTAAGGTTATTGGTGTAGATGTTTCAGAGGCAGCGGTAAAAATGGCAATAGACAATCATGCCGTGGATCTGGGGATCGTCCGGGACTCTTCAGGCATTGAGAATCGAATTATGGCGGCTACCAATGGGGTTGGTGCCGATGCGGTAATTATAGCCGCGGCAACATCCAGTATTGACCCAATCAATTTTGCTGGTGCCATTTCTAGAAAAAAGGGGAAGGTAATCGTACTGGGCGCAGTACCCACGGGATTTGATAGAGATCCTTATTGGTACCGAAAGGAATTGGAACTGAAAATGGCTTGTTCTTACGGTCCCGGTAGATATGATATCAATTATGAAGAAAAGGGGATTGATTACCCCATTGCGTATGTTCGATGGACTGAAAGGAGAAACATGGAGGCATTTCAGTACCTGTTGTCCACTCAAAAAATTGACATTGGTTACCTAACGACCCATACCTTTGACTTTGAAGATGCTCCCCTTGCTTTTGATATGATAGTGAAAAAGACCGAACCCTACATAGGCATCTCGCTAAAGTATGATGTGTCTAAAAAGCATAAAAGAGAATCCATAGTTGTTAATAAAGAAACTATTAATGGAAAGATAGGCCTCTCTTTTATTGGTGCAGGAAGTTATGCCCAAGGAAATTTATTACCGAATATTCCAAATTCAAAGGATATTTCCAAAATAGGAATTCTTACAAACTCAGGAACAACTTCTAAAAGAGTTGCTGAAAGGTTTGGGTTTAGCTTTTGCGCATCTGATGAATTGGATGTATTGGATGATCGGACAAATACCTTGTTTATTGCCACACGGCATGACTCGCACGGAGGTTATGTGCTCAAAGGTTTGAAGGCGAACAAAAATGTCTTTGTAGAGAAGCCGCTTTGCTTGCGCGAATCAGAACTGAATGAAATTATAGCGGCAAAAAATCTTTCTGGAAAATCTGTCATGATAGGATTCAATCGTCGGTTTTCTCCTTACTCGCAGACAATCAAATTTGAATTGGGCAGCGGACCCAAATCAATGATATATAGAATAAATGCGGGTACCATACCACCGGATAATTGGATTCAGGATATGGAATTAGGAGGAGGAAGGATACTTGGCGAAGTTTGTCATTTTATTGATTACCTCACTTTTATTAACGGCAGTTTGCCCTCAATGGTAGGCGCCCATGCCTTACCAGACCCTAATGGTCTGAATGATACATTGAACATTCTGTTAAAATTTGAGAATGGTTCTACCGGCGTAATTGCATATTATGCCAATGGCTCAAAATCGCTTTCAAAAGAGTACGTTGAAATTTATGGACAGGGCAAAACAGCCATACTAAACGATTTCAAGGAATTGAAGATTTATGGCAGCGGAAAACCTTCAAGCAAAAAATCATTGAATCAAAATAAAGGTCAGAAAGAAATGGTAACAGCTTATTTTAATGGGTTGGTAAATGATGGAGAAATTCCTATTCCATTTGAGGAAATCGTTTCCGTTACCAATGCGACTTTCAAAGTAATAAAATCGATTAAGAATAATGGTCAACAGTTTAGTGTCTAACTCTGAAAAGGCAATACAAGCACTTAAAAACTATTGCGAATTAGAGCAGTTTAGAGGGTGGGATCCCTATGACGGTTTAAATTCGAAAATTTTCAATGCCCTTCCTTTGAAGCATTGGGATTTTGCCCGATTGGCATGGATTCAAGGATTTAAAAGGTCTCCGATAAATTTTAGAAAATGGTTATTGGTGCCTAAGGAACATAATGCCAAAGGGATTGCACTTTTATTGTCGGGTTATTGTAATTTATATCGGTTGGCCGCAAATGGTTCAAATACTTTTGGGACTAAGGAAGACCTTGAGAGTCAGATAGTTTACTTGGCTGAACTGCTTTTAAAAATGATGAATACCGAATACAGCGGTGCATGCTGGGGGTATAATTTTGATTGGCAGGCAAGAAGACTTTTTCTATTCCCCAAAAACACCCCTACCGTTGTCGCAACATCCTTCTGTGTCGAAGCCTTGATTAAGGCCTATGAGATTACCAAACATAAAAAATATCTTGAAACCGCATTGTCTTCCTCAAATTTTGTACTGAAAGATCTTCAAAGAACCCATCATAAGTCAGGCTTTCTTTTTTCCTATTCCCCTCTGAATGGAAATAACACGGTATTCAATGCAAGTTTACTGGGTTCTAAAATTTTAAGCCAGGTTTACGCATATACGCAAGATGAACTTTTATTAGAAACGGCAGCACTTACCATTAGAGCATGCTGCGATTCCCAAGGTGAAGATGGTTCTTGGGTTTATGGGATGTTACCTGTCCAAAGTTGGATTGATAGTTTTCATACGGGATATAATCTCGAGGCAATTACTGCCTATCAAAAAGTTACCGGTGATTTCCAGTTTAAGGAGAATATTGATAAAGGACTCCATTTCTATTTGGGAAATTTTTTCGATTCCGATGGAATCCCCAATTATTATCATAACAAAAGATACCCGATCGATATTCATTGTCCTGGTCAATTGTTTGTCACTTTGCACAAAACAGACAGTTTCCCTGAAAATGGTGTTTTGGCACAAAAAGTATTGAAATGGACACTGGATCATATGCAGGATCCCAAGGGATTTTTTTACTATCAATTGAAAAAAGGGGTTAATTCAAAAATTCCCTACATGAGATGGAGCAATTCATTCATGTTTAATGCATTGACATATTATCAATTAAATATGGGTTTTGGAAATGGAATCGAATAAATTAAACGGTGTTGTTACCTACGCACCCCATTCTCGAAAGGCACTTATGGAGTATGCCTTTGAAAATAAGAATATACTTGTTGCCGTGAACGCAGAAAAGATATTGCATGCCACGGATGAGATGCGTGCCATAATCAATAGAAATGTCGGATATCCTGACGGAACTGGTGCGGTATGGGCCTTGAAAAGGAAAGGCCACAAAAATGCCCAAAAAATACCCGGTTGCGAATTTTGGTTGGATATCGTAAACGAACATTACCTGGACAAAACATTCTATTTGGTTGGTGGCAAGGATGATGTTATTGCGAAAACGGTTTTTAAGCTAAATCATGAATTTCCTGGAATAAAAATATTAAATTATCGAAATGGATTTCTACGTGATAACGAAGAACGCATGGCTCTTGTACATGATGTATACGAAAAAAAACCAGATGTTGTTTTTGTCGCCATGGGATCACCAAAGCAGGAAATCTTGATGGAAGAAATGCATCGGCAACATCCTGCGGTCTATCAGGGATTGGGAGGAAGTTTTGATGTTTTTACAGGCCAAGTAAAACGGGCGCCACGTTGGTGGGTAAATAACAATATGGAATGGACCTATAGGTTGTTAAGTCAACCGTCAAGGATAAAACGTCAAATTCATCTACTTCGATTTTTTTTTAACTTAAGACTCAACAAGCTATAAATTTTATCAAATGATGAAAATTACAATTGTTGCCGGTGCCCGGCCAAACTTTGTGAAAATTGCTCCAATTATCCATGCTATTAAGGTAGCACAAATACAGGGCCATAATATAGCATACAGACTTGTTCATACTGGTCAGCATTATGATAAGAGAATGTCGGGAGATTTCTTTGAGGAATTAGAGATTCCATTACCTGATGCCAACTTGGAGGCTGGTGGGGGTTCACAAGCGGAACAGACGGCAAATATCATGGTTCGATTTGAACAGGATTTAGTTAAGAACCCTGCGGATCTTGTATTGGTCGTAGGAGATGTTACTTCTACAATGGCATGCGCCATTGTGGCGCAAAAGGCACATATCAAGGTTGCACATGTTGAAGGAGGAATACGGTCAAACGATTGGACCATGCCTGAGGAAATCAATAGATTGGTCACCGATGCAATTACGAATTACTTTTTTACAACTTCTGAAGTGGCCAATAATAATTTACTTAAAAGTGGTGTAAAAGAGGAAAGTATTTTCTATGTGGGAAACACCATGATAGATACTTTGATGAAGCAGCGACCTCGGTTTAGAAAACCAAAGATTTGGGATGATTTAAAATTACAGGAGAAAAACTATTTGATGATGACCCTACACCGTCCTGCAAATGTGGATCAAGAAACGCAATTAAAAGCATTGCTGGACGAAATTATATACCACAGCAAGGACCTACCACTAATTTTTCCGGTGCATCCTAGGACTGCTAAGATATTGCAAACCTTAGGAGTTAATCACCCTCGCTTACATATGATTGAACCCCTTGGATATTTGGAGTTTAATTATTTAGTCGAGCGTTCCAAGGCCGTTTTGACTGATTCTGGAGGAATAACTGAGGAAACAACTGTAATGAGCATACCTTGTATGACGCTACGTGACAATACCGAACGTCCCGAAACAATTATAGAGGGTACGAATGAGCTTTTAGGAACGGATCCAAAGGCAATTAGGCCAGCAATGGAAAAGTTGTTCAAGGGTAATTGGAAATTGGGCAAAACCCCTTATTTATGGGACGGAAAAACGGCTGAACGCATTGTCGATATTATATTAAGATTCAACGAGATATAAATTTAAGCAAATTATAAATTCTTAATATTACCAAGTTATTATTGAATGGATTCTCCGCTCTCGGGAGACATATTTAAAAATAAAGACTAATAATTTAATGGCAAAGCACCATATGATTTTGTGGACAAGAGTTGCTAATTATCTTTTCTTAATGCAAAATAGTTTGGAAACATAGTAAAATGAAAGAGACACCCAATATTTTGGATTTTAAGGAGGATGAGAAATTGCTCAACATAAAGGAGGTATTCCTAAAATATTTACACTATTGGCCCTGGATGCTTGGTGTATCCCTTATTAGCATCGCAATGGGTTTCGCATATACACAAATTGTTCCAAGAACCTATGAGACAACAGCTAAAATAAAAATACTTGACGCAACCAAAGAATTAAGTGTAATGCCCGAAGGAATGGCAGTGGTTGGGGGTAATTCTAAAATTAACCTGGACAATCAGATTGAAGTATTAAGGTCATATAGGTTATTACATAATGTGGTTACCGATTTACATCTGGATATAGCATATTATAAAGTAGAAAATTTTATGACCACTGAAATTTGGAACCCGCCATTCATCATAAATAAAATTGACTTTACGGAAAGTGACGGAAATTCTGAAATTTATGAAGTTGCATTGAGCACTGTTGGATTCAATATTACGAGCGTTGATGGTAAAAAGTTTGTGGTGCCGTTCAATAAATCAGATGCAAGTCATCCAGAGCTACCTTTTAGTATAAGACGGTTGGAGAATACAAACATTGAAAACTATAAGCCGGTAGTATTCAAGATAATATTGCAAACAACAAAAGATGTTTGTATGGAACTTGAAAAAAACTTACAAGTGCAAGCTGCAAGTCCTAAAAGCGATATTGTGATTTTGTCGCTAAAAGGACAAAGCAAAGAACGTTCCGAGGCAATTTTAAATGCCATAATCAAAAAATTTGATCAAGATGGTATCACCGATAGGCAATTAGTTTCAAAAAGGACCCTTGAGGTTATTGATAAGCGGTTTGTTTATTTATCCGGTGAATTGGATTCTATAGAAATGGGCAAACAAGGTTTTAAGCAAGCAAATAATCTTTCATATATTGAGGCCGATGCAGGCCTTAGTCTTCAACAAAAGGCAAATACCGAAAGTGAGGTGTACAAATTGGAGACACAAATTTCATTATCTAAACTTCTCCAAGAGACGGTTACAAATGAGGCTGAATACAGTCTATTACCGGCGGAAATAGGTTTGTCTAACAGCAGCTTAAATGGGTTAGTCGCTGAGTACAATCAATTGGCGCAGGAAAGAGAGAAACTGGAGCCTACCGTAGGAGTTAATCATCCAACGTTGCAAGCTTTGTCTAATCAATTGGAGCTAGCCAAATTAAATATACTTAATACGGTCAATGTTTATAAATCTCAATTGGGAATCTCTCTGGACCAGTTGAACCAGCAAAAGAATTTGGCGGGCGCAAGATTTAATAGAATTCCTGAAAAAGAAAAAATATTGCGCTCAATAGAAAGACAGCAGGGAATAAAGGAAAACTTATTTTTATTGCTACTTCAAAAACGTGAAGAGGCTGCCATTAATTATGCAGTGACCGAACCTTCAATAAAGGTTATTGACTATGGAATAACCAGTAAATACCCTATATGGCCAAAGAAAAGTATAGTTTTGCCTGTTGCCCTGGCTTTGGGTATGCTACCGCTTTTTTCAATACTGTTTGTACGTTTTTCCCTCGATACTAAAATACATGATCGCTCCGCAATAGAAAGAATGAATCCGGAAATTCCTTTTCTTGGGGAAATACCGTTTTTAAGGGATAATAAAAAATTTATTGATACAAATGATAGGTCAGTTTTGGCAGAATCGTTTAGAATATTAAGTACTAATGCGAATTTTTTATTAACAGATAAAAATGGCGATCAAGGAAAAGTGATTTTCGTTACCTCATCAATTAAAGGGGAAGGTAAAACTCTTTTGGCCATAAATTTATCCTTAGCTTTTGCAAGCATGGAAAAGCGCGTATTATTGGTTGGGGCAGATTTAAGGAATCCTCAGTTGCATTCATATTTTGATATAGATAAAAATACTCCAGGTCTAACTGATTATTTATCTGAAAGAAAAGTAGAATTTACTGATTATTTGCATAAAGGTTTTGGACAAAACTCTCATCATAAAGTTTATTTTAGTGGGACAGTTCCATCTAATGCCCCTGTATTATTGTCAGGTCAAAGATTCCGAAATTTTATGGAAACCTCAAAAAAGGAATTTGACTATATAATTGTTGATACGGCTCCGACCATGTTGGTCACTGACACCTTATTAATATCGAAATTTGCCGACTTAACACTTTATACACTTAGAGCGGATTTCTCAGATAAACGATTATTGGAATTTTCCAAAAATCTAAAAAAGACGGGAAAGTTAAATAATGTAGCATATGTCTTTAATGCCGTTGGGAATGGTCGATCAAAAGATTATAATTATGGTTATGGTTATGGGTATAGTGATCAAAAAATTGAGAAGCCCTGGTATATGAGAAAAAAAAAGAAAAATGATGTGGCCCGAAAAACTTCTAAAACCTAATAAAAGGAAACGCCCTAATCTCTTTTATGCTAGGAAACATAGTTCATTGAGTAAATTATCATAGGATATTTTCAGCGAAAATAAAGGTATTAATATTAAGATGTTGAGGGCCACAAAGTTAAAATTGACAATATGGTTCCGGTAATTCCTATTCTATATTTAATCTATCGCTACGCACTTAATTCTCTGTCATTTCATCCTATGTTTGGAAAATACTATAAGGTCTTTATGGCTTTGTTTTAAGGAAAGGCGATTGGATTAGGAATTTGGAAGATGTAAATTCTTTATTTGTAATGAAACGTTATGTTATGAGAATAGGGATTTTGATTAAGGATTTTGAGCAATTGGCTAATTGGGAGTTGAGAATAATACAAGAGATTATAAATGATAAAGGCTTAGAATTGGTTTTGCTGGTTCAGGATGGAAGAAAGGGGGATAGTAGCAAAAATGCCTTTTCGCGCAGATTTCCTTATTTGTTTTCAACAAAAAGCATTCTTATTAAAATTATTTTCAAACTACAAATCGGCATAGAGGAGAGGTTTTTTCATGAAGATTCTATGTCAAGTTGCAGAAATCAAATAACTCGTTATTTAAAAACAATCCCAATCATAAAGACAAGGCCTCAGCGAAAAAATTTCGTGGACCTTTTTTCTTTGGAAGATTCGAATTTAATAAAAGGATATAACCTAGATATCATACTTAGGCATGAGTTTGGAATAATAAGAGGGGAAATTCTAAATGCCGCCAAATATGGTGTTTGGTCGTTTCATCATGGTGATAATTCAATCAATCGCGGTGGGCCACCTGGCTTTTGGGAAATAATGTTAAAAGAACAATATGTCGGCGTAACATTGCAGAAATTAACACCTGAATTGGACGGGGGTCTTGTTATAGATAAGGCTTATTTTAATTTACATTGGTCTTTTGTAAAAACAAGAAACCTGGCCTTTGAGGCATCTGTTTCCTTGTTGCTAAAAAGTATCAATCAATTGAAAAATAATAATCTTAATTTAAAAAGATCACCGATTTATTTTAACCCTTTGTACAAGTCCCCCAATATGTACTTTGGACTAAAATACTTAGGACATTTTTATTATCGCTTATTTCGAAAGATACTTGAAAAAACGTCAAGTTTTTTGTTTGGTACTAGATTCGAGTGTTGGACACTTTTTCTTGGGAAGGGCGAGTTTTTAAATTCAACACTCTTCAGACTGAAGCCTATTAAGTCGCCAAGAAATGAATTTTGGGCCGATCCATTCCTATTTAGAAAAAATGGTGCTGAGTATGTTTTCTTTGAAAACTATTCATACAAAAAGAAGATTGGTAAAATTTCTTGTGGTAAGATAATAGAAGGAAAAGTTACAGAAGTGATAGATGTGTTGAACTTAAATTATCATCTATCATTTCCTTTTGTAATTGAGGAAGAGGGAGAAATATTTCTAATTCCGGAAACTAGCGAAAATGCCAGATTGGAGGTTTACAAATGTGTTCAATTTCCATCGCAATGGCAGTTGTATTCAACGGCTTTTGAGGGTGAATTAGTGGCTGATACTGTTTACTACAAGGATAAACAGGGCGGTAGGTGGTTGTTCATGAATAAGAAAGTAGCGCCAGGAACAACTTTGGAAAACGAACTTTTTATCTATAAAATTGATTCTTTGGAACTCAAAAAAATACAACCCCATTCGCAAAACCCGGTAATCATAGATTCTCGAGTAGCCAGAAATGCCGGAGCGATATTTGAGTTTAACAACGAAATATATAGGCCTTCTCAAAGAAATATTGAAGGGGTATATGGCAGGGCACTAAGCATTAACAAGATTCAGAAATTAACAGTTGATGAATATAAAGAAACCAATGAACTGGTTGTTGAACCAAATTTTCATAAGGGTCTTTCCGCAATGCACCACATGCATCAAATTAGTGGAATGTTTGTATTTGATGCGGCTTATAGGCGAAAATTTTAAAAGATAAAATTGCTGGTAAATTTTATTATATCAAAACGTTGCTGATAAGATTTTTTAGTTTTTGTTAATTTATTTAAAAGGCTCATCATCCCAAATTTCGATGTCATCTACCCATTGAAACATAGGGGTAGAGCTACCGTAAATCTGATGGATGAAAATCCCACCTAAATTATCATCATTATAGGTGGTCGGGCCATAGTTCTCGGCAATGATTTCCCCATTTATTTTCATTGAAGCATATCCATCATCTCCAGTACTCCACTTAAAGAATATTTCAACTTTGAACCATTCCTCTCTTGGAACGGGAACCAAGTAGTTACTTACTGACCAATAGTATGGATTGGGGTTGGAATCACCTTGAAAGCGCCATCTTTCAACACCAAATTCATCTCGCTCAATATAAGCGATCATTCTGAAACCATTTCCGGCATCCCAGTTAGCTGTCTTATATTCCCAAATTGCTCGCCAATCATATTTCTTCGAAACGCTAGACGCATCTATTTTCATCCAGAAACTCATATAAAGTTTATCAGGATTCCTTTGAATGCTATTAATTTGATAAGGTGCTTGGGTAACACCAGAGTTATAATTTATCCTTTGGAACAAGACTTTGGAAGATTCTCCAGTATGACCAACAATACTCTGTATTTCATTATTTATTCCAGCACCATTGTCATCATCGATTATATGGATTCCCCCAAATGTAGAGCCTAATATATCCGGTGGCCAAGCAAATCCGGAAATAGAATCGGTACCCTTAATCAATTTATAGCCTGGCCAATTATTGATTTCATAATCGCTCACCGGATCGGTCAGAAAGGTACCCTCTTCAAATCCAGAACTAAATAAAAGGTGGGCTTCTGGATTTGGCTTGGGAACATTTTCCTCATCTTTTTTATCGCATGACAAGGTGATAACAACCAAGGCCACTAAAAGAAATAGCTTCTTCAATTCTTGTTTTTTAGGGTGCAAATTTTATAATTGGTCAATCTATGGTTTTCTAGTAATAATCGACTCATCATAAACGTCTTAAATAGTATGAATAAATTATTTGGGGAGAATTGATGGGATAGTTCCGAGAAAATTCATAAATACTATGTTTCATTGAATCCCACAATAAATATATAAAATATTTAAACCATTAGTAGGGAAATACTTGAAAAACAGAAAGATTTAATAGACTACATGACCGTTATGATAAATATCAATAATTGATTCCCGGATGGCTATTAATACCCAGAACTAATTTGAAATAATCAAATGCGTATAAATATAGGCTAGAATATGATTGCAAAAAGAGGGGTTTGTATTTCAAATATATGAAACGTGATCAATATTCAAACTAGTATGGAACATTGTCCCAAATTTCTAAATCATCGACCAAACTGGAAATGGGGTACGAATTACCACCATATTGCTGCGTTACAAAAAGATAGCCTAAATCGTCATTATTATAAGTCATTCTACCTGTGTGATCAGCAACCATTTCACCGTTTATTTTCCACCAAGCCCTTCCAGTATTGACGCCATCTCCCCAAGCTATAAAATATTCAATTTTAAACCATTCGTTAAATGGAGGGACTATGGTTTCATTACTTATTGACCAATTGTGACCATTTGGTCCAGCATCACCTGCCAATCTTGCACGAAGCTTTCCTGTATTACCATCCCTTTCAAAGTAGGCGATAACCCTATAGCCATTGCCGTCGTCCCAGTTATATGTTTTATATTCCCATGGTACGGCCCAATCATAGTTCTTATCTAGGCCGGATCCGTCTATCTTCATCCAATAACTTACATATAAGGATTCTGGATTTTCTTTAATATTATTTATTTGATAAGGTAATTGCGTCACGGTGGCATCGTAATTAATAACACGATACAAAGCCGTGGTTGATGCCCCCGTATGACCGACTACTGTTTGCAAAACACTATTCGACGCAGATCCCCCACCATCATTGACCAGATGGATGCCTCCATAATTCGAGCCCAAAATTAAAGGTGGCCAAGAGAATCCAGTTCCGGAATCCGTTCCATTGATTGCTTGATAACCTCGGTCTGGCGTGCTTTTTAATCCTAAATTGACCCCTTCGAAACCACTTGCGAAAAGTAAGTTTGCGTTCGGGGAAATCGGAATGGGAGAAACCGGATCTGGAATAGTCGGTTCTGAGGTTGAATTATCCGTGGGTATAATTACAACTTCAACTGTTCCTACTTCAGTACTTACGGTCTCATCCTCATTCACAACTTCAGTTGTGTAAGTAAAGGTATCCGTGACATTTTCATTTGAACCTGGTTCTTCTTCTGACGAAGAAGATGTTGCAGGGGGAGCTTCAACTGGAGGATTTTGGTCGGAAGGAGTTTCCTCAGATGAAGGAGTCTCTTCTTCTGGCGTTGGTTCTGCCGGACTTTCGTTTGTAGGGGTTTCCGTAAAACCTTCTTCCTCTAATATTTCGGTTGGAGGTGTATATGTTATTGTATTATTCTCATTGACTTTTACAGCTCCTAATTTAGGGTTCGAGATTTCTATAATTTTCACTTCCTCATTCTCAGAAAACCGGTCGTTGGAAAGTACATCCAGAATAATACTGTTCTTGGAATTTGTTTCAAAATAGTCATTGACCACCAGCATCCCAAACTGCCCATTTTCATCTCTTGAAATAACATAGTCGGTAAGTAAATCAGAATCATTGTTACATGAGATAGTGCAAAAACTTACTAAAAAAAGCAAGTAAAGCTTGTTTGTGGGGAACTGGATTCTTTTCATAAGTAGCCTTATTTTTGAAAATAGGAAACAATTTGGGTATTGCAATACTATTTAAAAATTTACTATTTTTCGATTAAGTAAATGTTATTTTCGATGAACTGCACAAAATGACAACTTTTGATGTACGTTTAGTAAGAACTGTTTAGATTTTTTCAATTTCGTTTTTCGATTATCTACTTCTTTTTTTAACAAAATACTCTAAACCAACATGTTAAATGGCTTTTTTCACAAACTCAAAACAGAAATGCCAATAAAAGTGGTACTTAATATCTCGATGGTCAATATCAGTTCAATTATTTTCACATCCGTAAAATTTTGAATACTACCATTTTGAAGGACGAATATTTAAGATTCAATTTTTGAACTGTTGATGTGGCAAGTTGGTTACCAAAAGGATTTTCTACTTTTGTAAAGTATAATTTGAGGCAGGTATCCAATTGAATAGGACTAGAACTGATTTGAAGAAGTATAGTAATATTTAGTTAACTTGAATGCTTTCTAAGAATTTTGAACACAAATAAGCACCTAAGTTGCGGTTATTGATTTTTAAAATCACAAAAGTTTATAAAGAATGGAGATGCGTGCTTAATTCAATTTATTTTTTGGGAGCTATTTTGCTAGAACATTTTCCTCCACTGTATCTACACCTTTGCTACCTTCGAGTGCTTTGGTATGTACAAGAGTATTTGATGTATGGTCAATTTCCACCTTGTCAAAAGTTTGGGAAGCACTATTAACATCGGTTAGTAGTACATATTCCGCAATCAAATCATGATCATTGTTGCAAGAAAAAATGCCACTAAGGACCATAAAGAGTGCTCTCAACTTAATGATTTTTAGTGTGGTTCTTCTCATGTTCGGTATGGGGTAGAAATGGATGATTTATTAAGGGTTTGGCAAAACTATTTAATTCAATTGGAACATCGATGAAACAAATCATATTTTCGATGAAATGCACAATTATTTTTTGTTAAAGGACAAGTTTTTTTTGACAACTAAGCTAAATAATCAATTCTTGGATATTGTTCCGTGGATTGTTAGCCAATTCTTGGTAAGAAATTGTGCAATAAATGGGATGAAAATAAAACAGGCAATGGTTAGCTGGGAAGGGTAATTATATGCGATTCCTTGTTTTTTGGTAATACCTTATTGATAATCCAGAAACATCATAAAAATGGAATTTGGTATATGTCTAAACGGGTTAGTACAAAAAAGATGTTGTAATAGCTGTACTTTGAAAAAATAGACCTGTCCTTACTTAAGGGTTTTTTCGCAATTCGTTTAGGCTGTCCATTTCTTTCCGAAACCTAAGAATGACCAAGGTATCCATTTCGTGAAAGATACTATCGCGCATTTTAGTCCAGTTCCCTGAGTTCATTTTCAACGTGAAATTTTGGATGTTTTTAAACCGTTCCACGTTATGCCTATTCGCCTTCCAATAAGCTGCGGTACTTTCACGATGTTTTAAATCTTGCAAATAAATGCCAATGCAGAAACCGGCTATTATTAAAGTGACAATGATTAAAAGCGTGCTTTTTTTTATCATACTATTTGGGTCAAGTTCAGGAGAATGTGTTTTGGGTTCACGTCGTACTCTATTTAAGTACCCTTTACATTGGAATACATTCCCTGCGAAGTTATTAAACTTTTAAGTACGGATTGCGAAAATGCTTCCGCAATCAATGCAAAGAACACCTATACCTAGCTTGATTAAAATTAAAATCGATGTTCGGATCGTTTTAAGTGCTCAAATAGTTACAATGACAATCCCCGTCGCCAAGGAATAAAGTCATTTTGATCTAACAGTCTGGCTTTTGTTTTAATTTTGCCACTGGCCACATCAATAATGAAGTCAAGCATTTCGTCGGCCATTTCTTCTATGCTTTTTTCCCCTCTAAGAACTGCACCCGTCTCAATATCTATAATATCTGGCATTCTTTCCGCAAGCTCCGTATTGGAAGATACTTTGATAATCGGGGCGATAGGGTTGCCCGTTGGGGTTCCTAGACCCGTTGTGAAAAGTACGACGTTTGCTCCGGAACCCACCATGGCAGTGGTACTTTCAACATCATTTCCGGGGGTGCAAAGCAAATTCAAGCCCGGTTGTGTGATATATTCACCATAATCCAGGACGTCCTGGATCGGAGAAGTGCCTCCCTTTTTGGCGGCACCGGCAGATTTCATGGCATCTGTAATTAGTCCATCTTTTATATTTCCAGGGGAGGGATTCATATCAAAGCCGGAACCTGCCTCCACGGCCGATTTTTCATAGGCTTTCATTAATTTTAAGAACTTTTTACCCTTTTCTTCGTCAACACATCTATTGACCAATTCCTGTTCCACACCGCAAAGCTCGGGAAATTCGGATAAGATGGCCGTTCCCCCCAACGCAGCCAATAGATCTGAAACACCGCCCAAGGTTGGATTGGCCGATATTCCTGAAAATCCGTCCGATCCCCCACATTCCAATCCCACCCGCAACTTGGATAAGGGTGCCGGTTTTCTTTCTGCATTGTTGGCCTTTTTGATAGCTTCAAAGGATTGCTTTATGATAGCCGAAAGCATGTCATCAACAGTCCCTAACTGCTGTTGCTCAAAGATCAAAACAGGTTTATTGGAAGTAGGATTGATAGCCTTAAGGGCATCTTCAAATACACTTACCTGTAAGTTCTGACAACCGAGACTCAGAACCGTAGCACCCGCAACGTTTGGATTGTTAACATAACCGGCCAATAATTTGGCCAAACTTTCTGAATCTTGTCGCATGCCTCCACAACCCCAAGGATGGGTAATGAATTTCACTTCTATATTTTCAAAAACATTACTCGATTTAGAATCAACCTCAATTTCTTCTGCGCCATTATTGATTAACGATCTAAGCAATCGCTGGTGCGAACTTGTCTTTTGAATCAAGAGTTCCTTCTCAAAGACTTCTTTTAAAATTTCTATGTTTCTATTCTCGCAAAATACCAATGGAAAAAAGAGCCATACATTTTCGGTACCTACTTGCCCGTCTTCCCTATGATATCCTAAAAAGGTCTTGTCCTGCCATTTATCAACATTGGGAGCCGTCCAGCCAATCGTTTCTGTTTTACCCAAAACTTTTTCGCTTTGGTGTTTTACATTTTCAGTGGTCAAAATGTCCCCTTTCGCTATAAGACTATTTGCAGACCCAACAAGAACCCCGTACATGATAATTCGATCTCCCGGTTCAAACCTCCTTAGGGCGATCTTATGTTTTGATTTGGTATAGGAAAGAATACGTATTTCTTGTCCTTCAAAAGAAACTACATCCCCGGCATTAAGGTTTACCAATGCTACCGCCACATTATCCGAAGGATGGACTTTTAAAATTTTTTTTTGCATTCTGTATATGGCTAATATAAAACTTAGAATCTTTGGCTATAATTTGCGAATCCCGCTTCAATGCCATTGGCATCAATTTCGGATAAAGCCAAAGCTACCGCTTCCGCTAAATTATCAATTATAGATAAATCTTCTCCCCAATATTCGACTATTCCAAGTACTTTTTTTGCAATGAGAAGATAATCGTTCAACTTCCAAATTTCCGTAAAGTTCGTTACAATTTCCTCGCTATCGTTCACAGGCAGCGTTTGCTCCTTCCATGTTCCTTTATAAAATCGGATCAATGCCGCAAAGGCAAAAGTTAGGTTGGTTGGCACTTTTTTATGAAGTTTCATATATTCCAGCAAACTAGGTAATACCCTTACCTTAAACTTTGAGATTGAGTTTAATGCAATACTGGCTAGGTTATGAATTATAAACGGATTTCTGAAACGGTCGAAGACTTCATCAGCGAAACTATTTAACTCGGTCTTGTCCATATCCAATGTATCAATAATCTCATGGAATACTGCGTCTTGTATAAAAGAACCTGTGAACGGATCGTCAACGGATTCCTTGACCGTCTTATTTCCAAAGAGAAGGGAAAAAGGAACCATGGCCGTATGGGCCCCATTCAAAATCTGCACTTTTCGCATCCGATAGGGTTGCATATCGGATACGATTTTCACATCTAGATTTGTTTTGCCGAACGGTAGTTTTGCCTTTAATTTTTCATCTCCTTCAATTACCCAAAGAAAGAAGGCTTCGGCGGCAACTATTAAATCATCGTGATATGCCAACTGACTGTTGTACAATTCAATTTCGTCCTTTGGATAACCCGGAACAATCCTATCAACAAGCGTATTGTGAAAAGAATTATGCTCCAAGACCCAATTTGTAAATGCATCACCCAAGTTCCAATTCGATATGTATTTAAGGATGATATCCTTTAAAGCATCTGAATTGTAATTGATAAGTTCACAAGGAATAATTGTCAGACCCTTGCTTGGATCACCCTTAAAATATTTGAATCGCTCATAAAGAAGCACCGTCAACTTCGCCGGAAATGAACTGGGAGGGCACATTTCAAGGGAATCGGCTTGTACATATGCTATCCCCGCCTCCGTAGTATTGGAAATTATGAATTGTAAGGTCTCTACTTTTGCCAAGTCTAGATATTCATCGAAATTGGTGTATGGATCAACTCCTTTGACAATGTTCGTAATAAGCTCAATCTCTTGAATTGCTTCTCCTTTTTTGACGCCTTTCATAAACAAAGTGTAGAGTCCGTCCTGATCATTGAGCATTTTGACCAGACCTTTATCTATCGGTTGAACAACTGCGATACCTCCTTTGAAATCAGCTTTTTTGTTCAATTCTTGAAAAGCATACCCTACAAAGGCCCTTAAAAAATTACCTTCGCCAAACTGCACTATTTTTATTGGAAGTTTATCTTCCGAACCCGTATTTTTCCTGTTTAATTTTTTCATTGGTTCAAAAACTAATTCTTACAAATCGAAGAGACTTGGCAACCATAAACTCAATTGTGGAAAATAAGTCACCAAGAAAAGGGCAACTATCATGGCAACGAACAATGGCAGTAGGGGTTTAATTACTTTTTCAATAGTGGTTTTGGCAATACCCACACCAACAAAAAGTACAGAGCCCACCGGTGGGGTGCAAAGGCCTATGCATAAATTTAGAACCATTATAATCCCAAATTGAACAGGGTCCATTCCCAATTTTGTTACTACCGGTAAAAATATAGGTGTGAATATTAGGACTGCCGGCGTCATATCCATAAAAATCCCAACAAATAACAACAACAAATTAATGATCAACAAAATGATGATGGGATTATCACTTAGGGCCAACAATCCAGAACTGATATCCTGCGGAATATTTTCAAATGACAATGCCCAGGACATGCTCATTGAAGCAGCGATAAGAAGCATTACGATTGCTGTGGTCGCAGAGGAATCCAAGATTATTTGCGGTAATTTTCTAAGTGTTACCTCCTTGTAAATAAAACCGAGGACGAGGCTATATAACACCGCAATGGCAGATGCCTCCGTGGCGGTAAAAATCCCTCCCACGATGCCACCTATAACCACTACCAGCATAAACAAACTTGGAATGGCATCTACAAAGGTCCGGAAGACATTTTTAAGGCTACTTCGCTTCCCAACCTTATAGCCTTTTTTCTTGGCCCAAACGGATGCCACGATCATCAAAAGAAGTCCTGTCAGAATTCCGGGTATGTATCCTGCCAAGAACAATGCAGCAATGGAAGCTCCACCACTGGCAAGGGAATAAACAATAAGCACATTGCTTGGTGGAATAACGAGGCCGGTAGTAGCCGCCGTAATATTCACTGCAGCACCAAACTCCCTTGAATACCCATCCTTTTCCATTTCAGGACCTAAAATGCTTCCCATAGCGGATGCCGATGCCATTGCCGATCCAGCGATGGCACCCATGAGCATGGCCGATACAATATTTATTAAGGCGAGGCCGCCAGGGAAAGAACCAACTAGGGTTTTGGCAAAGGCAATTAAACGATGTGCTATGCCGCCTTTGTTCATTAATTCGCCCGAGAGCACAAAAAAAGGTATTGCCAATAGCGCGAAACTGTCCAACCCTGTTCCTATGCGTTGCGATACCGTTGTAAAGGCAGGCATTGCTGGAATACTTACCATCATGGTGAGAAGGGCAGAAATTGCGATACTCCATGCTACGGGAGTTCCGATAGCCAATAAACCAATGAAACTTAGTACCAAAACTAGGATAGGAATATATTCCATAGCGTTTATTTGTTTTTTATGATATCCGAAACCTTGTAATAAATAATCAATACGCCACTAATAGGGATAACCAAATATACCAATGCCATCGGAACTTGAAGGGCAGGGGAGTACTGATCAAGTGCATAGGTTATATAAACCAATCTTGACCCACCAATAACCATGGCGAACAGGCAAAAAAGTAAAATTAGAACGCTAACGATCAGTTTGAGCTTAACTTGTGTCTTGGTGCTTAATCGAGATGGTAGCACATCAATTGCCACATGTAAATTTTGACCAGATACATAGGCCGCTCCAAGAATTCCGAGCCAAATCATGAGATATCGGGCAAGCTCATCGGTAAAGGAACTGGGCGTGCCTAAAAAATACCGACTAATTACTTGCCATAAAACATTTATGACCATAACGCTCATGATTACGATCAATATTTTGGAAAGAACGTTATCTATTTTTCTTCTTAGGTTCATTTTAATTGGTTTCCTGTATTTCTTGAATCAATTTATAAAATTCAGTTTCTTTTTGATATTGACCATATAAACCTTTTACTTTATTTACAAATAACGATTTGTCAGGATGAATAATTTCCACTCCGGCCCCACGTACTGCTTCTAAGGCTTCCTCTTCTGATTTCATCCATAGTTTTCGTTGATATTTGATAGAATTTTTCACGGCTTTCCTAACCCATTCTTTTTCCTGATCAGAAAGTTCTTCCCATAAGTGGGTTCCAATTAATAGAACATCCGGTAGTACGGTGTGCTCATCCAATGAATAGAATTTGCAGACTTCATAATGTCGGGAAAGATAAAAACTGGGCGGGTTGTTTTCGGCCCCATCAACCACTCCTTGCTGTAATGCGGTATACAGCTCGCCCCATGAAATAGGCGTTGCCGAACCACCTAATGTATTCACCATTTCTACTGCGGTGACACTTTCCAAAACACGAATCTTTAAGCCCGATAAGTCATCAGGGGTATTGATGGGTCTTTCTTTTGTGTAAAAACTTCTGCTGCCCGCATCATAATAACCAAGGCCTTTTAGCCAATATTTTTCACTGTCATCCAGAAGTTTTTCACCTATGGGACCATCCAAAACCTTGAATGAATGTTCCCGGTTCCTAAATAAAAAGGGCAGACTAAAAATTCTCATTCTGGGCGCAAAATTTTCCATGGCACCGGCAGAAACCTTGGTCATGTCCAAGCTGCCAATTTGTAGTAGTTCAATACATTCTCTCTCGGTTCCCAATTGTTGGCTAGGGTAAATTTCCAATGTGAGTTTGCCTCCGGATAATTCTTTAAGGTCTTCACCCATTTTGACCATGGCCATATGCACCGAATGGCCAACGTCAAGGCCATGGGCCAACTTTATGGTTCTTTTACCGCTTAACTCACTACAACTATTAAAACAAAATAGGACTATTAGGGAAGCAATCGGAAACAGGAATCTCGACATTACTTATTTATTTTGAATTTTGGAATGCTGCACCAAGAGTTTTTTAAATTTTTAGAGTCCAGTATTTTCACCTGAAAACAGGTACAACTATGAAAGTTGTTCCTAAAGATACTAATTATGCGATAGCCTCAACAGTGCTATGTGTTATCTATAGATAAGGACATAAATTTTGTAGTGGCCAAAAGAACCGATTTTTTAAAATAAAATTCAAATACTGTTTTGAGCAGCTGCATTTTAACCGCTTTAAAAAGTTTTCTTCCAATTTAGTCCGGAGATCAACTAAAATCCAATTGAATTAAATCAAATTCTTATAGGGCAATTACTTTTCTCATATTATTGCTTTCCATGGCGGCCTCTATCACTTTAATGACATTCATTCCATCAGTTCCGGTAACTGGAACGGGTTTTCCATTTCTTAGTGCATCATAAATTCCATCGTAATATTCCATATAATTTCCTGGCAAAGAAGGAATGAGCTCTCTGCTAATTTTTCCATTTTTCACCGTATGTAAAAGTCCTTTTGCGGACTCAGGTTCTACTCCCCAATCGGATGTTCCCGGTATTTTTCCGGCTTGAAGTGCCTTTTCCTGTACATCGGATTTTGATTTTATAAAAGAACCTTTGGTGCCGTGTAAAATATTTCCCGGCAATGCTTCACGCACAAAGTAACTAGACTTTAAGATGACCCGATGGGTATCATAGAACAATTTCAAATCAAAATAGTCCACGACTTTTGAGTTTGGGCGATTTGTGGCCAAGTCGGCAAATACGGCCTTGGGCATTCCAAAGAATACCAGTGCTTGGTCAATAAGATGGGAACCAAGGTCGTACAGACTTCCGACTCCTTCGGTTGAAGTTTCTTTGTGAACCTTATAGCTTAAATTGGGTTCAAATCGATCGTAATGTAGTTCGGCTTCAATGATTTTTCCGATCCAACCCTCATCCAATATTTTTTTAACGGTCCTAAAGTCGCTGTCATATCTTCGATTATGATATACGGAGAGCATTACATTTTTTTCTTTGGCCAGATCAATTAATTCTTTTGCCTGGACCGTGGTTGCTGTGAAAGGCTTTTCGACAATTACATTTTTACCTGAATCAATGACTTGCTTTGTAAATTCATAATGGGTAACACTGGGTGTGTTTACCACGACCAATTCTATAGTGTCGTCCGCCAACATTTCCTCCAAGGAACGAAACGTTCTTATTTTAGGGTATTTTGACCTTGCGTTATGTTTGGTTCTTTCCCATACACCGTATAAATTAAATTCGGGATGCAATTCAATAAAAGGGGCATGAAAAATATTTCCGCTCATCCCAAAAGAGCAAAGGGCCGTATTTATAGGTTGCATAGGTTTGGTTTAAAAAAACGATATGGAAAGTTAACCATAAAAGAGGAATTTGAATTTACTATTGCGGCATCATAAGATTTAGGGGCATTGAATTCTCCAAGACATAACAAAAAACCACCCGAAGGTGGTTTTTGAAATAGAGCCGGAAGGATTACCCTGCGGTGCTCCTAAATGGCTGCCAATGCTGCAAATAAAAATACCCATCGCTATCACGATGGGCATTTAAAATCATTCAAAAACGTTCAAACAAGCTTGGCCTTTTTGAATGCCTTTAGCCGCACGGTATTTTTGAGTGTCGTGGAGCTGGAGACGGCCGAGCGTATAGAAAATGCCCGGTGGGCATTTTCAGCGAAGGAGCGAGCCGGCGCACTGGCGTTCGACTCCCGCTGGCGTAATGAACAAAGCCACCCGAAGGTGGCTTTTTGAGTGGAGCCGGAGGGTCTAGAACCTAGTTCTTAAAACCGTTATATATAAGGCGTTTTAAGAGTTTTAATTTTTATGCTCACCGAATAGGTGACTTTGTCTGAATAAGAGTTATATCTACAAAGACAAATAATTGCAATACATGGTTTTTGAAAACTGTAGTAATCTAAATACCATTTAATTAAATCTATTAGCCATACTGTTGCACTACATTAAATATTGATTCGTCTATACAAATCTTCCATTCGACTATACTTGTCTATTTTTTGAATCGAATAATTAGTAATTTGTGTTATAGATTAATACTCAAAGATGAATATACTATTAATAGAAGACGATCAAATAGAAGTAATGAAGTTGCAAAGAACAGTTTCAAAACTTGGCTTAAAGCATACAATTGTTGAAGCTAAAAATGGTGAAGATGCCTTAGAAATTCTTCAATCTGGTCAAAAATTACCTGATATTATTCTTTTGGATTTAAATATGCCGAGAATGAACGGAATAGAATTTTTGGATATTTTAAAAAATGACAATCAATTAAAATATTTGCCCACAATAATATTGACAACATCTGAAAATAGGGCAGACTTGCTAAAATGTTATGAGGCAGGAATTGCTGGATACGTTGTAAAGCCTTTAAAATACGAAGATTACGAATCTAAAATGAGGAAATTAATGGACTACTGGGAAGTAAATCAACTGGTTAAAGGCTAATAAAAAACTTCATTTCACAACATAAATTTTACAATTGTCATAATATTCCTACGTTTGTTGAATTAAAATTTAACAGATGAAAGGTATTGTATTTACTGAATTTTTAGAAATGGTTGAGGGAACTTTTGGTCTTGAAACTGTTGATACCATTATTGAAAACTCAAATTTACCCTCCGAAGGTATTTATACTTCTGTAGGAACGTATGATTTCAATGAAATGGTAGCCTTAATCACTGCGCTTCATAATAAGACAAAAGTACCGGTAGATGATCTTATTTACACGTTCGGTCATTTTCTTTTCACCAGTCTTGCTAAGGCACATCCAGAAGTGATATCCAATTACTTATCTCCAATGAATCTCTTGTATTCTATAGAAGATCATATTCATGTACATGTTAAAAAGTTATATCCAGATGCAGAGCTTCCAAGTTTTACCATTCTAGATAAAACGGATACATCCATATCCATGATCTATAAATCATCCAGAGGACTTTATCGGCTGGCGCATGGTCTTATGGAGAAATGTTTTGAACAGTTCAACAAAACGGCCAAAGTTAGTTATGAACTCATAAAGCAAGACGGCACTGAAGTTAAATTTGATATTGTCCAAAATGGATAGTCAAGAGAAAGAAATTGAGTTATTAAAACGTGCCCTAACTCGCCAAAAAAAAGCAAGGATTGCGGCAGAGCAGATTCTAGAGAAAAAATCGAAGGAACTCTACGATGTTACACACCATTTAAAAGAGGCGAATGCCAAGCTAGAGAATCTATTGACCGAGAAGACTTCTGAACTAGATGGAGTGTTTATCAACATTATTGACCCTTATGTGGTGATGGACATGAGTTTTAATGTGGTTAACATGAACACTTCGGCAAAACAATTTTTAGGCTATGACCATACGAAAGAGTGTGTTAACTTAACCAAAATGGTTCATGAGGATTTTGTGGAATATACCGCAGAATCAATGAAATCACTTTTAAAAGTCGGCGTACTTAATAATTACAGGGCCAAAATCAGGACTAAGGATCAAACCGTTAAATGGGTCGAAATAAATAGTAGTCTAATATATAATCAAGAAAGAAAGCCTATTGCCGCTCAAGGTATAATAAGGGATATAACGAAGGAAATGGAGATAAAGCAGTTGCTGTCTGAGCAAAAGCGACAACTGGATATTATCTTGGAGAATTCCCCCTTGGGAGTTGTTCTAATAGCTGAAGGTAAATTCATCAAGGTGAATACGGCTTTTATAGATCTAATAGGTTATGGTGAACCTGAATTAAAAAACCTTACTGTACATGAAATAACCTACCCCGAAGATAAGAATGTGACTAAAGACTTCTTAGCTAAGATGAAAGATGAGGAGATTGACAATTTCACCGTTACAAAAAGATACTTGCGTAGAGATGGCAGTATTCTATATGCAAGATTATTGGTCAGTGCCGTAAGAAATATTGATGGTGTTGATGATTATCAAGTTGCCATTATAGAGGATATTCGCAAGGAAATGGAGGCTGAAGAACGATTAAAGGCTTCTGAGAATAGACTTTCTACGCTTATCTTAAATCTACAAATGGGCGTGTTGTTAGAAGATGAAAACAGAAAAATACAATTGACCAATCAGATGTTCTGTGATCTCTTTCAAATACCTGCCACTCCAGCGCAAATGGTTGGGGCGGATTGCACTTCGTCTGCCGAGCAGTCAAAATCACAATTTAAAGACCCAGAGGGTTTTGTAAAGAGAATCGACACCATATTAACTAACAAAAAGACTGTCTTATCCGATGAGTTGGAAATGATAGATGGTAGGGTTTTAGAAAGGGATTATATCCCCATTTTTAACGAAGATATTTATAAAGGTCATCTTTGGTCCTATCAAGATATAACGCTTAAAAAAAATTATGAGGCTACATTAAGTGCCGAAAGAGAGAAGTATAGTAGTATCATCGCCAACATGAACCTTGGGTTATTAGAAGTCGATAATAATGATACTATTCAATTAGTGAATCAAAGTTTCTGTGCCATGAGCGGTTTTTCTGAAATTGAACTTTTGGGAAAAAAGGCAGCGGATGTTCTTAGGGTTAAAGAGAAAGAGGTCATTAAATCAAATGAGGACAAACGATTAAAAGGTGAATCTGATTCTTATGAAGTGCAAATTTTGGATAAATCGGGTGAAATAAAACATTGGCTTATAAGTGGCGCCCCCCGTGTGGATAAAAATAATAATGTTATTGGTTCCATTGGTATTCATTTGGATATTACCAAACAAAAGGTATTAGAATTGCAAAAGGAACAATTGGTGCAAGAATTGGAAAACAGTAACAAAGGGCTGCAAGAATACGCACATATTGTTTCGCATGACCTTAAATCACCTTTAAGGAGTATTAGTGCATTATCTACTTGGTTGCAGGAAGACTATAAAGATATTTTAGATGAGACCGGAAACCAACATTTGCAAATGATGCAAGAAAAGGTAGCTTCAATGGATAAATTGATCAGTGGTATTTTGGAATATTCCACAGCCAATAGTTCTAATTTGGATAATACAACGGTAGACTTAAATACGGTTATCGATACTATAAAAGAAACGATTTATATACCGGATCATGTTGAATTATCGGTTCCTCAAAAGTTACCTAATATTATTGCCGACAAAACCAAAATGCATCAGTTGTTTCAAAATATACTTTCAAATGCCGTGGTACATATTGAAAATGAAAAAGGGCTGGTAGAAGTTTTGTTTTTGGATAATGCGGACCAATGGCAATTTACCATTGCCGATAATGGGGTAGGAATTCCTGAAAAACATCATAAAAAAATATTCGAAATATTTCAATCTGTAGGTAATAATGAACGGTCAACGGGGATCGGATTATCAATAGTTAAAAAAATAGTGGATCGGTACAATGGTGAAGTTTGGGTTGAAAGTGAGGTGGGCAATGGTACGAAATTCCATTTTACCCTAAAGAAACAAGACCTAGCCTAAAAGTAACATGAAAATAGAGCAATCAATAAAAATAGTAAACGGGCCATTTGTATATGAAAATGAAAGAATACAACTTAATAATCCTTTGGTTCTAGTTTTTGGCGATCGTTTCATGTTGGAACAGGAAGAACTGCTTGCTGAGGTGAAATCCATATATCCTACCGGGCATCTGGTTTTCGGTAGCACTTCTGGTGAAATCATTGGAGCTACTGTTTTAGATAATTCGTTGACCATGACTGCGATAGAGTTTGAAAAATCTCAATTTTTGGTCAAGAAAAAGAATGTTTCTGATTTTCAAAATAACGATTTTGAATTGGGGAAATCACTTTTAAGTGAATTTCCTAAAGAAAATCTGAAGAATATATTTTTAGTGTCAGAGGGTAGTTTTGTGAACGGTAGTTCTTTAATTTCAGGATTTAAGAACGGAAATCAAGAGGTTAATATTTCTGGTGGACTTTGTGGTGATGGGAATCGGTTTCAAAAGACCCTTTGTTCTTATAATGAACGACCAAAGGAAGGTGAAGTGGTAGCCATTGGTTTTTATGGTGATACCTTAGAAATCAGTAGTGCAAGTTATGGTGGTTGGTCAACCTTTGGCCCTGAACGTAGCGTTACTAAATCAAAAGGAAATATATTATTTGAATTGGATGGTAAGCCTGCGTTAGATCTCTACAAGGAGTATTTGGGAGAAAAGTCGAAAGAATTGCCAAAATCAGCATTACTGTATCCACTTAATGTCTGTGTTGATGACCAACAACCCATTGTACGTACCATATTGAATATTAGTGAAACACAGAATACAATGGTACTTGCTGGGGATATACCAGAAGGTTCCACAGTGCAATTGATGATGTCTACTGTCGATGATATTGCTGAAGGTGCCTCTATAGCTGCTAAATTGGCCATGGAAAATCGGGTTCATAAACCCGAATTAGCTATCTTAATTAGTTGCGTAGGAAGAAAACTGGTTATGGGGCAACGTACCGAAGAGGAGATTGAAGAAGTAGTTTCCATTATTGGAGAAGATACTGTTGTTACCGGTTTCTATTCTTATGGGGAAATGGCACCATTTTCTGGTCAAGAATCTTGTAGATTGCATAACCAGACCATGACCTTAACCTTAATTAGCGAATAATGCATTCTTTACTGAGCAGACAATTAAGGAAAAAATTACCGGAGCGTTTTAGGGACGACCCCGGGCTTCAGGATTTTTTGAAATCCGTAGATCAGTCCTATGAGGATTTTGATGATAAGCTTACCATGCTGCAAAGAGCCACTACCATAAGTTCTAAAGAACTGTCTGAAGCTAATAAAGAATTGTCCAATGAAGCCGAAAGGCAAAAATTGGTTTTGCAATCATTAAGCGAAGCAATGGTCAGTCTTAATTTAAACTTGGGTATTGATCAAGAAAAAGATATTGAAATACTACAAAATATTAAGGTGGAGAAATTGGCGGTCCACATTAAAAACTTGGCCATTAAAATTTCAAAGATCAATCAAGAAAAGACTGATTTACTTAATGATTTAGAAGCAAGAAACGAATCTTTAAGTAATTATATACAGATTGTTTCGCATGATTTAAAGTCTCCCTTAAGAAATATCAACACATTAATGAGTTGGATTCTTGAAGAGGAAAAGGACGGTTTTTCGTTCGAGAGTAAAAAGAACTGTGTGCTGGTAACTCAAAATCTTTCTAAAATGGAGCAGCTCATTAGTGGTATATTAGATCACGCCACCATTGGGGCGGCGCCTGAACATAGAAGTGAGGTTTCCATTGATGAACTGATGATCGAAGTTAAAAATAATCTTGATGTTCCTGAGAATGTCACCTTAAAATGGACAGAGCATATGCCGACCATAACTATCGAGAAAATTTGGTTGGAGAAGGTATTTTACCATCTTATAAACAATGCCTTAACTGCGGTGAAAAATAGGAGTGAGGGTAAAGTTTATGTAGGTTATGAAGAGGATAATAGCTATTGGAAATTTTCAGTTTCCGATAATGGTATCGGTATAGCAAATCGTTACCATAAAAGTATATTTGAAATTTTTAAAAAGTTAGAAAATGATACTGCCTCTGCAGGGGTAGGTCTTGCTATTTCGAAGAAAATAGTAAATCTATACCAAGGAGACATTAGTCTTTCATCAAAGGAAGGTGAGGGTAGTACGTTCTTTTTTTCTCTAAAAAAATAATTATGAAGCACGAACCAAACATTTCATATATTATTGAACTTTCAGGAGATGACTCAGACTTTCAAGAAAAGTTCATCAACATTTTAAAGGAAGAATTCCCAGAAGAAAAAGCCGTTTACCTAAACGCTGTTCAGCAAAAGGATTTTACAAACGCGGTGGAAATAGTACATAAACTCAAACATAAATTCAATATTTTAAGCATGTATGATGCATACGCTTTAGCGGTCACATATGAATTGGAATTGAAAAATAAAGATCTTGGTAACGATAAGGAATTCATTATAGCTTTAAATGTGGTGGATTCATACTTAAAAACTATTTAGCAATGAATTGTATAATTATAGACGATGAGACCGCAGCTAGAGCGGTTGTTAGTCATCTTTGTTCCCAAATCACGGAATTAGATGTAATCGAAGAATTTGACAATGCGATAGACGCCATTAAATTTCTGAACCAACAAGTGATTGATGTGGTGTTCCTGGACATTCATATGCCAGGATTTTCGGGAATCGATTTTGTTCAAACACTTAAAAACCCGCCCCATATTGTATTGACTACCTCGGATACGGAATTTGCTATCGAGGCATACGAATATGAATCCATAGTTGATTATTTGGTAAAGCCAATTACTCTAAACCGTTTTGAGAAGGCAATTAAAAAAATAAGGAACGTAAACGAGAACAGTAAACACAAAGAAAATGTGGTTCATAAAACACCTTTGAACCAAGAGCTTTATATCAATATAGATCGTAGACTTATCAAATTGAAGTTTGACGAAATTCAATTGATTATGGCACAAGGTGACTATATCGATATAACTACCGAGAGTAAAAAATATAGGGTTCATACAACATTGAAGAAAATCAAGGAAAAATTACCGGAAACTATTTTTCTTCAAATTCATCGTTCATACATCATTAACTTCACAAAAATCATTGATATCGAGGATAATAGTGTTTTAATTGAAAAAAACGTTGTTCCCATAAGTCGTTCTAGTAGACCAGAATTAATGAGAAGACTTAATTTGGTATAATTTTTTCTAAGAGAAATATCTGTCAAAAAATTCAATAGTATTCTCCCTTTGATCTTAGGCCTAGATTCAATGAACATGATACACTGAATACTGTAATATTAAAAGGTTTAAGTAATTAAGGCTGATTTTGATTTTGCCCTCTTAGAGGTAAAATTAATTACATTAAAAATCAATTGGACTGTTGCAATTATCCAATTTATTGATTTTCAATTCTTGTTTTCATCTTAGTATAGTAAATAGGCTTGTCTAGAAATAGCCATTTCAGTTTGCACCCAACTTCAGTAAATTCAAAACCTGCTGCGGTAGCCGATGCAATGTTGCTATACTTTCCATATAGATTGGCACTAAATCTTTTTGAGAATTGATGCTGTACTGCTGCTTCAGCCCTGAAAATTGTTGTGTTGGGATCTTCTTCGACCTTTTGGAATCCGGTTGCCGCGCTGATCATATAAGTTGTCTTTTCAGAAAAATTTCCACGTAGATCAGTAAAGATTTCAACGGCCTGATACTGTTCAGGACTAAAGTAAATAGTGGGTACTTGATTTTTAAACGTAATATATTGATAGTTTACGCCCATTTTTAAAGCAGGTTTTTGCAATAGGGTGTAGTATAAAGAAGTAAATAGTAGGTTTCGGGTATTCGAATCACTTTGTTGGGTATGCATTAACTGTGTGTACCAACCTAAATTAATGTTAGTGCCCAAATTGTAATTTAATCCGTAATGGTGTTGTATAATTTCACGTTCAATAAGTTCCGCATTAAAGTTTTGAACTTCTCGCTGATAGCCTAAAGTTAGATTCTGCAATTTTAAGGGCTCTAGCATTAATCTGGCCTCTAAGACCGGTTGGGTATAGGCATCGTCCATAAATCTGGAATTGTTAAAACCAATAACTGTTTTTAAAATGGTTTTGGGAAAAAGTTTGTACCGTAGACCGGCCAAGACTACATGAGAATTGGCTTTGTTATTGGTAACCGAATTCTCGGTTGTCCTATAAAAATAGGATACAGTTGTTCTGAATTTAGTGGAAAAGGGTACTTCAACTGTAGTATTGGTGTAAAATGCCACATTATTGCCGTTATCAAAAGTATAGGCCGCATGTTCCTCAATACTAGGGGTATGCATTAGATTTAGTTTTTCTATAAAACCTAAAGCGTCCTTTTGATTTTCGTAAAAGGCGAGGGTTTTGTAAGCCATCTCGTAGGCTGGCAGTATTCTATCAGCTGCAAAAAGAGCGTTTGCCTTACCCAAATTCCCGTCAAAAGACGTACTATCCTTTTTTAAAATAGCATCATAACTTTCTAAACTGCTTTTTACATCTCCGGTATATAGTCCCAAGGTTGCTTTTAATCCAAAAACCCAACTGGGAATTGGTTTATGATTTTCTAAACTATCAATTTGTTGCTTAGCTTGTTTAAATTTTCTGTTCCATATCATCGCTTGTATGTACCTGTCATAAGTACGTTCCTTGAGTTCCGTATCTGTTATTTTTGAAACTTTGATTTTAGCACGTTCAGCTATTTTAAGCGCTTCTTTGTCCTGTTCTCCAATATGTTCTGCTAATGCTATGCCGTTTAAGGCTGTAATTGAATCCTTTGGTGAGGTAGCATATCTTTGATACATCACCTTTGCACTATCAACCTGTTTTGTTATTAGATATAGGTTGGCTAGATTGAGCAATGCATCTTTGTCTTCAGGAAAATCGATAAAGATTTTATTCAATAGTTCTTCTCCTTGGGTATAGTTCTGTTTATTTACAAACGTATTTGCGTAGCCCAAATTCATATATTTTCTAGAGGTAAGGGCACTAGTATTTCCAGGTTTGAGCAACAAAGCATTTTCGACCATTTCAAGCGCTGCTCTATACTCCTTTAAATTACTAAGTGTATTCGCATAGCCAAGAACGGCACCAAATTGATTTGGATTTTCCTTTACCAGTTCTGCATAAAGTGGTCTGGCCTTTTCATATTCCTCTGCCCACAAAAAAGACTCATTATAATTTATTAGTATTTCGAAGTCGTTGGGGTATTCTTTTAGCAACTGAGCAAATAAGTCAGTTGCCTTTTTTGGTTCTCCACTTAATCCTACTGCGCGCGCATAGCATAATTGGGCTGTTTTATTGTTAGGGTCGGATTTTAGATATGCTTCAAAAAATTCTTCGGCTTCTGGAAAATTTCCCTTCTCCAATAAACCAAAGCCTTTGGTCATATCGGTTTGGGCCCAAATGATAGTAGTTGAAAATAGCAGGATTTGTAAGAGAAGTGTACGCATTATTTCAGGTAAGATTAATACTACAAAACTTAACGTTCGTATTTGTTTTTTATTTCTAATTTCTTGAAGTATAAAGGTAGATAGTCTTCTTTCTAGCCGGAAGTAGGTTAATTGTTATTCAACTATGCATAATTGCCATCGAACTATTTTGTGTTGTTATGGTTGGCTAAGTGAGAGATATTTGCTTCATCAATAAAAGAAAACTTAACCTATTTAAAACATTTATTATGGCATTACAAATTTCAGAAGCAAGAGGAGTATTTTCAGTATTTGGAGAATTGAACAGTTATACTGTAGCAATTCTTACAAGACACATGAGTAATTATATTAAAAAGGACCAACGTGTCATTTTAAATTTAGAAAGGGTAAAAAAAATAGATGTTTGCGCGGCCTATACCATTAAGAAATTATTTATGGATGCAGTAGGTAAGAGCAGTATTTTTTCAATAGTGGCCATGGAAAATAAACAAGTGATGGATGTTTTTAATGAAACACAAATTACATATATCGTAAGTAATGATCGGTACTAGATATGTTTAGATCATAGTTTTCCCCCAGCACGTTGTTTTGGGTTGTCTACTTTATTGATTAGGTAGCTATTCATACAAAGTGCTTTTTTTATGGGATAGCAGATACTACAGTGGTATCTACTTTCCATTTTAATAGTAAAGTAGCACTTCCAGATTTATCGATAGTATTATTTAAGATTTTTTAGGTAGGTAAAAGGCTTATCGTCAAAGGAATACCATTCGTCTACAGTAAATATCTATCCATCCTAAACTTCTCATTTTAAAGTATAGATCATCGCAAATTTGCTTCAGAAATAAACTTAACCTAAAGTAAAAAAAGATGAAACTAGCAATTGTTACAGCATTCCCACCGAGTAAAGTTACCTTGACCGAATACGGATATTATTTGGTAAAACATTTTCGATTACAGAAAGAAGTGACCGAAATTATTTTGATTACCGATAAAACACCAGAAGAAAAAGATCTTAATTTTAATGAGGAAGGGTGTAAGATTACCGTGAAAGAATGCTGGAATTTTAATGACTATTCAAATATTTTTAAAATCAGCAAGGTTTTAACGGACTCAAAACCAGATGCCGTATTGTTCAATCTTCAATTTTTAAAATTCGGAGATAAAAAAATACCTGCAGCGTTAGGTTTGCTACTGCCTTTTGTTTGCAAATTCAAGGGAATTCCAACGATCTCTTTACTGCACAATATTTTAGAGCAAGTAGATTTGGATAATGCTGGTTTTACCTCGAACAAGGTATTACAGAAAGTATATAATTTTATCGGTACCACGTTAACAAAATTTGTATTGGCATCAGATGTATTGGCGGTGACCATGAGCCAATATAAAAATATACTTGACAAAAAATACAAAGCAAAGAATGTTGCCATAATTCCTCATGGCGCTTTTGACACGCCACCGGAGCCCGATTATACATTAAAACAAGGACCCAAACAAATCATGGCATTTGGCAAGTTTGGAACTTATAAAAGAGTAGAAGTTTTAATCGAAGCTGTAGAATTGATTAGAAAAAAAACGAATGAAAATCTTGAAATTGTTATTGCGGGTACAGATAGCCCTAATACACCGGGTTATTTACAGAACATAAAAGAAAAGTATGCACACGTAGAACAGTTACGTTTTACGGGGTATGTGGCAGAAGAAGATGTACCCGTTATTTTTAATGAAAGTGCAATGGTCATTTTCCCCTATACTTCCACAACAGGCAGTTCTGGAGTTTTACACCAAGCGGGTAGTTACGGTAAAGCAGTGGTATTGCCAGATTTAGGAGATTTGAGTGTCTTGTTAAAAGAAGAAGGCTATAGAGGTGAATTTTTTGAACCTGAAAGACCGGAATCTTTGGCAAAAGCTATCGAAAAGATATTACAGAATGACTCATATAGGGTCAACCTGGGTAAGGTTAATTATAGTGCGGCTTGTTCGCTACCCATGTCAAAAATTACCCAAATGTATATCGATTATTTTGAAGTTATTAAAATGGTCAAGTCCAAAGGATTTAGTTTGGATGTGAATAAAATTGATAAGAAACTACTAAGTCAAAGAGTTTAGGTTAGGTGAAGTGGAAAGGGAAGCGACCTGGTTAGTCGCTCCCTTTTTTTACATCTGAACTATTAGCAATAATGATTTTGAATCATTGAATTCAAACCCGATTTTAAAATCGGAAATCTTTTTCACAATTAAACACCTTAATTATAATATATATAAAATGCTTACGTTTTACGTAAGTTATATCCTACTATAATTTTTTTACTATGAAAATACTAACTATAGACGATCAGCAATTAATTCTCTTATCCGTAGAGAAACGTTTAATAGAACTAGGTTACACCGTCAAGACCGCGAATAGTGGTCAAAAAGGGATAGAATTGTTCAAGTCATTTGAACCTGACCTTGTTCTTGTAGATATCAATATGCCAGATATGTCTGGTTTGGATGTGGTAAAGCATATTAAAAAAGAGAGTCAGAGAAATACTCCTGTTCTCATAATGTCCGGTAATACAGAGGAAAATATTATCATGAACGGTTTTACGCTGGGTATCGATGATTACATGAAAAAACCGGTGAGTTTAGATGAAATGGCCGCTCGTATCAAAAGGCTTATCGGTGCTCCTGAAGTTTCGAACAGCTCTAAGGGTTCATTAGATGCCAGAATGTTGCAGAAGAATTGTGTAGGTGTAGTTATACCTTGCTATAATGAAGAAGAACGGTTATTGGGAAAAGAATTTAAGGATTTCGCCCACAAAAACCTAGGCTACCATTTATGTTTTGTAAACGATGGTAGTACCGATAGAACTCTTGAAATTTTGAGGGAATTAGAAAAAGGAAGCGAGAGTAATATTAGCATTTATAATTGCGAAAAAAATGGCGGGAAGGCAGAAGCTGTTCGACAAGGTATGTTGCATTTAGCGCAGGATCCACAACTTGACTACATTGGTTTCTTGGATGCCGATTTGTCGACCGATTTTAGGGATTTTGATGATTTAGTGGAAACCTTGGATACCTCCAATTTTAAGATTGTTAGTGGTTCTAGAATGAGCCGCATGGGTGCTGATATTACCAAGGAATCTGCACGTAAATTGATTAGTATGTCCATCAATCTTATTATCAGGACCATCTTAAAAATGCCTTTTAACGATACGCAATGTGGTGCCAAAGTGATGGATAAATCATTGATTCCGCTACTTTTTAATAAACCGTTTATCACCAAATGGTTGTTCGATGTTGAAATGTTCATGAGAATGCGCAAATATTATGGTAAAACGAAAGCCAAAGAATTGATTTGCGAACAGCCACTTAAAAGATGGATACATGCAGATGGTTCCAAGTTGTCCATGAAAGACTCCGTGAAAATTGTTGGCCAATTGGCCAAGATAGCAATTTCATATCGCTAGAACTATTTAAATAATCCCCTAAGTAAACTTTAAGATGACTGCAATACAATTAGCCGTTAAAAGAATTTCGCCTCAACAATTATTCATGGGGAGTGCCTTTTTGGTAAATGGCGGCAATTATCTTTACAATTTGTTGTTGGGTAGAATGTTAGGCCCTGAAGCCTTTGCAGATGCTGCCCTTCTGGTGACTTTATTGCTCGTATTATCCTTTATTGGGATGACCTTTCAATTGGCGACCACAAAATTTGCCGTTCTTTTTGACGAAGAACGATGGACCAATTTTAAGAATACGATGTATCGTTATGCGTTAGTTTTTGGATTGGTTACCGGTACTTTAATCTTGTTTGGCGCTAATTACTTACAGGTCCTTTTTCGTACGGAGAATCACTGGATGTTCGTGGTATTTGCCATTTTCATGCCACTTTACTTTGTAATGAGTGTAAACCGAGGCAGGTTTCAAGGAAGGCAGGAGTTCGGAAAATTGGCCACTACCTACCAAACCGAAATGTGGAGCAGATTGTTGCTCACCTTTATATTCCTTTGGATATTACCTTTTCAATCTGCCATTTTAATCGCATTGGGCATTGGCGTTTCCTTTGTCTTTGGACTCATTCCTTCTGATCTGAAAGAAGTGAATATTCTATCGAAGGCAAAAATGGATAAGGTCGATTTTAAGCAAGTATGGATATTTATAGGACTTACCGCTGGTTATGAATTAACCCAAATTATCATAAACAATAGTGATATTCTTCTGGTAAAACATTATTTCAATGATACCGATGCCGGACTTTATTCTTCCCTAGCACTTATTGGTAGGGTAGTCTACTTTGTGGCTTGGATGTTCGTTATGCTGTTAATGCCTACCGTAATTCAAAAACGAAAGGATGGCGAGGCCACTGCGCCCGTACTTTTTAAATATGTTTTGTTTATTGGAATATTGTCTGCATGTATCGTAGGTGTTTGTTTTTTAATGCCAGAATTCATCATTCAGGTAATGTTCGGTGATGCATATTTATCTGTTGCCGGTTTACTTTGGCAGTATGCTTTGGCAACTTCCTTGTTCGCCATATCCAACATATTCGCCTATTATTTTTTATCACTTGACCATTACGCTCCGGTTATTCTATCAGGTATTTTGGGATTGTCCCAGGTGCTTTTAATTGTGTTCTTCCACGATAGTCTTGCCGCTGTAGTACAGGTTCAAATTTTGGCAATGATTCTATTATTGGTAGCCCAACTGGTTTTCTTTTTTATCAAGAATAAAAAAGTTAGAATAGAGAAAAATACCAACCAATTAACCACCAGTTTGGATTAAAAGCTAAACTAAAATTATAAACATTATGAGATTAGCAATTGTTACCGCCTACCCGCCAAGTAAAGTTACTTTAGTAGAGTACGGTTATTATTTAGTGAAACATTTTAGATTGCAGGAGCGCGTAACGGAATTGATCTTGATTACCGACCGTACCGAAGCTTCCAAAGATCTTGATTTTGAAGAAGAAGGGTGTAAGATTACCATAGAAGAATGTTGGAGTTTCAATAGTTACAACAATATATTGAGTATAAACAAAGCGCTATCTAAAACCAAACCGGATGCCGTGCTGTTCAATCTCCAATTTTTAAAATTTGGGGATAAAAAAGTACCCGCTGCTTTAGGGTTGTTGCTGCCTTATGTTTGCAAACTGAAAGGTATACCAACAATTTCCCTGCTACACAATATTCTAGAGAAAGTAGATTTGGACAATGCCGGTTTTACCAAAAATCCTATCCTACAAAAAATATACAATCTCATCGGAACCACGTTGACACGTTTTGTTTTGGCTTCTGATGTACTTGCGGTTACCATTAGTAAATATGTCACCATATTAGAAGATAAGTACAAAGTAAGAAACGTTGCCCTTGTTCCCCATGGTTCTTTTGAAACGCCACCAGAGCCTTCTTATATTTTACCTAAAGGACCAAAACAAGTGATGGCCTTTGGAAAATTTGGAACGTATAAAAAAATAGAGATCCTTATTGAGGCGGTAGAATTGATTCGCGCTAGAAGTACTGAGGATATTGAAATTGTCATTGCAGGAACAGATAGTCCCAATACACCTGGATATTTAGATTCCATAAAAGAAAAATACAGTCATGTTCAACAAATTAGGTTTACAGGTTATGTGGCCGAACAAGATGTGCCCAAGCTTTTTGGTGAAAGTGCTGTTACTGTTTTTCCTTATACCTCTACAACAGGAAGTTCTGGGGTGCTACACCAAGCGGGTAGTTATGGTAACGCTGTTGTATTACCAGATTTAGGTGATTTGAGCACACTGGTAAAGGAAGAAGGATATGTAGGCGAATTTTTTGATGCCTATGATGCATCCTCCTTGGCCAATGCCATAGAAAGAATATTGGTGAACGATGCGCATAGGATAGAAATAGGTAAAACTAATTTCAAAGCCGCCTGTTCATTGCCGATGTCTGAAATAACGAAGATGTATCTTGATTACTTTGAGGCCATAAAGAAGTCAAAGGAACAAGGGTTCAATTTAGATGTTTCCAATAAAAGTTCAGAATTGGTACACTAAAAATTATTTTATAAATGTTTAAAAAGGAGTCTGCTTAATAGGGACTTCTTTTTTATTCTACGATAATTTCAAAAACTGGTTTCTTTTTGCCTTCTGTGTTAATCAAGCCGAAGTAACGCTGAGGATTTTTACGCCACGGTAATCTACCCACTACACTGTTGGGTACTTCATCAAAATCATAAAGTGTCCATAAAACAAAGGGAATACGTTCCGCATTTAATGTAGCCTGCATTTCAGTATAATATTGAGTCTGGTCTTCAAGTGAACCTAAATATCCATTCCACAGACCATCATAAGAGGAATAGCCATACTCCTGTAAGACGATGGGTTTGTTGACCACTTTATTTTTTAGTTTTTTATAGGCCGTTAAAAAATCAACTGGTTTCCGATAATAATGGAAAGAAACAAAATCAATTTCATCAGATAAATTCTCTGCAGCTTCAGGAGTAGACCAACCAATGGTTATGGGAGTTTCAGCATCCCATTTTTGTATTTCAGTAATCATTTGAGACAGCCAAGCCAGAACATTTTCTTTTCCCCTTGTTTCAAAATCAAGGTCGGGCTCATTTTTAATATCCCAGGCGATTAGCGCTTGGTGGTCTTTAAATTCATCAACTATAAATTGGGCATGTCTATGGGTCAAGGTCCAATCTGGTATGGAATAATCACCGTAAAAATCGAACAAGGTTAGAATCACATCCAAATTAGCGGCCGAGGCAATGTCCATTACTTTCTGCAGTTTTTCTATTTTTTCATTTTCAATATCCGCTTGACCGAAATCTTCATACGGTACAAAAATCCGTACGGTATTAAGTCCCATTTCATTGATTATTTTAAAGTCGGATGAAATAATGCTGTCATTGAATTTTTTGCCATACATGTCCCAAGGGGAATCCTTAGGGTAATAGTTGATGCCCTTTATATTTGAAATTTTACGGTTTAGTTCTGAAATTAGGGTTTGATTGTTCGCAATTGGTATGGAATCATTTTCTATCTCCACCATATGACGGATGCGCCAAAAACCATCCTCCAATAGCATCATTACTTTATAGCTACGTTCAAATGCCTTTCTTAGAATAGCTTTCTCTCCATAAAAAAATTCTTCATATCCTTTTACGTTTTTATCGGTGAACGTGATGATTTTTCCATCCGCACTATAAAAATCCAATTGGGGGTGATGCTCTAGGGTAGTGGTTTTTATGGAGTTGTTGTTTTCTTTATTAAAATCGAGAATCCGAAATAACTTCACCCTTGCACTATCGGTATAATAATCGGCTACACCATAATGATTATTGGTGCTTAGGGCATCGTTTTTAACGAACCAAGATTTTAAATAATCCCGCTCTATTTCTCCCAAGGTTTGTTTTTCCATAGGTCGTCCTTCATTTTCAAAAGGATACCATGTGACTTCAGGTCTGTAGCTTGAAGAAAGTTTGGCGGGCAAATGAAGCATAGTACTGCGATCTGCACCGGTATTTAAATAGGAGAAGATTGAACTTATGCCATAGATGACCAGAGCGTTGAGTACGACAAAGGTGATGATTAAGAAAATTCGATAAAGCGTTCTATTCGTTTTCATGGTATGGTTATGATCATTTTTTTTGATAAACCTGCAACATTAATTTCTATGCTATAATTTCCAGGTTCAAAATACTCCCGAGTCAGCTTAAAATTACCTTGTCCTAATCTTGATGTTGTACGGTCTTCAAGAATCAAAGAATTTTTTGCATCAAAAACCTTTATTTCGATAGGAATACCATCTGGTGCGGTTTGTTCCATAAAGCTTTTAATTTCTTGCACTTCTACAGTACTGGACTCTTTATTGAAATTGGTATGATAATCTTTGATCGCAACCCTAAAGGACAAATGTATGATAGAGCTTTCTGCCGTACCGGTGACATAGGCTTTTACCTCCCAATCATCTGGTTTGTACGGATGTAAAAATCTGGCTTTTGCGATTCCGTTCAATGTTGTTCCCACTGCTGTGAGTTGTATTCCTTCGGAATTTGTGGCGACAAACGAAACTAGTGTACCGTCACTGACAATGTTCCCGAATTCATCTTTTATGCTATCGGTGGAAAACAAAATAACCTGATTACCATCTGCATAATCGTGGTTTCTTTCAAATGAAATATTAAAATCTATGGCATTCGCCGCATAGACCACCGTTGTAAATTCTTTGGAGGTACTTTCCCTACAGGTGGCCATAACAAGAATTCTACCTGATTTTAAGGGCGAATAAATATTCTGCCACCCTACCATATTCTTTAAGATTACGGGTGTTGAAATTATGTCATTACCAAATTGATAGATACTTGCCATTGTGGTACCTTCGGGTAGAGGATTGTCGAATTCATCTGTAGGAGCGATTACGTGCATGGCATAGTCCCTTTTACCCGCGGTAATACTTCTTGGTCCTAAATAACTTTCTATGGAAACAGCTTCAGTTTTGGTAGGGAATATTTTCAATGAGCCTTCTAATTTTTTCTCATCATCAGAAATTAGGCTCCAATGGCATAATCCAGTTTTTCTAGAAATGAAATCCGGTACGGTAAACGTTATGGTGGAGTTTTGTATACTAGGTTTTAGTGCGATGGCTCCATATGCATTTTCAAGAATCATTTTAATTCCGGTGCTATCCACAGTTTTAAATTTTAACTCAATCTTTTCATCTGCATAGAAATTAGTTTTATGTGGGATAGCTGAAATCTCAGATGAGCTAAGAATAGCTGTCTCCTGTTTTTTGGAACAAGCCACAAAAAATAGTAAGATTAAAAGTATGTAAGGGTATTTATGCATACTATTTTGGGTTTCCAATATAACCGTTCAGTTCTATTTTTATATAATCAAATCCTTCTCCTTTAAAAGGTTGTAGCTGCTCTTTAGTGTGATTGGTTTTTCTATTCGGGAATATTTTTTCTGCTATGGCCGCATTGGGCAATCCGTTCACAAAACAGTTTTCCAAACTGTTTTCAATAATCGTAAAGTCTTCTATTTTATCTGGTTCAAATTCAAAATATTGTTTACGCTGTATACGAACACCTTCGGTCATAAAATGGTTTTGCACCCAAAGAAGCTCTTTATCTTTATTATAATAAGAGATAATCAGTTGTGGTATGGTTACTTCTTGAATTCCGGAATTAAAAAGGGTACCGCTTACTTTCTCTTGCGAAAGGGATAAATCTTGCAGTGTGATTTGTTTGTATAGATCTGTGTTGGCCACGTTACCCGCACATTGCAGATTGAATTTTGTAGGTTGTTCGGCCAAGCTTACAGGTGTAAATTCATCGGGGTCGAATGTGGGTGGTAAGGTATCATTAGTGGATGACCAAGCAATACCTTCAAAATCTATTCTGAAGTTGCTCGTCTCTTTAGGCATCAATTTGTGTTTTATATGGTATTTGCCATTATAATTGGCAAGTTCGGTATCGTCGTCGTTATAAAGTGTTGCTTTGATGACAACATCAGAAGGTACATTATCCACATTTTGTAACTGACCAATAATGCTGTAACTACCTTTCATCTTCACCAACTTTGCCGTTAGAATCTCTAAAACGGGTTGCTTAAGTACGTCTTCATGGTGTGTTTGTTGCGTGGTAATCCTACGTCTTCCATGATTAAAGAATGTGGTTCCATTATCAGAAAATAATTGGTCGGGGGGTAGGTCATTATCAAATTCCCCGGGTTCTATATACCACTTTCCGTTTTTTCGTAAAAGGTCATGATAGAACAGCTTTTCTATTTTCTCCAATGGGGTTACCCACTGCGTAATCACTTTTGCCTTGGCCCTGTTTTTAGATTCCCTATAGATTTCTACACCAATGGAGTCAAGTTTGGCATAAGAACTTAAAATACCGTCGGTCACGGAGACTTCAAGCATGTATTGCGAGATATCCACATTACTATTCGGACTTAAATAGGAGTGGGCCCTAGTAAATTCCTTAAAATCCAATGCGTCATAATAGGCCACAACCACGTTTTTTGGTTTTATTTGTGTGGCATTGGTCATGTAGAAGAAATAAATGCCCCATCCTAGAATAATCAATAGAATAAGTGCCCAGATATGACTAACGGTAACCAAGCCTTTATTGAATTTTTTGTATGGAATTTTGTAATTCAAATAAACACCTTCCGGCAATGGTTTGGATTTTAATATGCGGTACCAAACCCATTGTATATTGATGACAAAAGCCAATAAAACAGTTAAAAGGGGAATCACGCTCCACATGATTTTTAGAACCGTGGAGACATCTTCTTTTTCGATTATTGCCGGTATTGGGGGTACATTCAGTTTCTCCCAAACCATGATACCATTTTCCAATTGTTGAAGCCGCTGCCAACCGCAAAAGAAGAGTAGGGGGTCATAAAATTTGTCGTTGGAGAAGATATATTTTAAATTATATTTCTCTGGAACGGTGAGAAATTGTTGAAGGGAACCAATACCCTGTACACCCCTGAATTTAGAATTCTCCAAACGTTCGATTGGTCTTGTGGTAAGCTCGGGCAATCTGCGGGCGGAGTGATAATTTCCATCTACCGTCATCGCTTTTGTCTGTGCAGAAAGCCATGCCATTTGGTCACCGAAACCTAATGGAAGGTATCGCCAATGGTCGTGCATGTCTTGACTCAAAAAATTTACGATGGGCAACATATTTATTTTTTGAGGTTGGGAGGGCCTAAAATAATTTAAGCTCATGGTAAAAATCACCATGAACAAAACGCCCCCGGCCAACAGTCCCCCTAAAACTCTATGATAGACCTTACCAAATCTAGTTTGTATGTGCTCTTTTAAATCCCCCTCGACCAATCTATACGCAAATTCTCCGAAAATAGGAATAGCCATAATGGTGGCCCATAAGGTAAATCTATCCAAGGTTAAAATATTGAACGCCGTTTCCCCTAATAATTTTAGTGGAATTGGGGTGGTACCACCAGTTCCCAAAAGCGTTAGCATCGAAAATGAAAGTCCGAAAAATAAATAGCGTTTGCTGTAATACCTATAAAATAAATAGGGTAGGAGAAAGAGTAAAGCACCCCAAGGTATTAGAAAGAAGACCAGTCCAGAAGAGGTGACTTCCAAAAAATTATCACGTGATCCGTGCGGAATAGGAACTTGTGTGATCGGGTTTTTCTTTGAGTTTATCCAATAGGGAAGGATGCAAAAAATAAAAAGCATTAACGAACCGAATCCGAATAGGACGATGCGCCAAAATAATTTTTTGAACTGTAGAAAGAATATTTTAAAAGTTATCTCCTTTGTGCTAGAAACCTGATCTCTACTGGCATCCATAACGACCATTCCTATCAAAGGAAAAATAAAGAAGACCATGCCAAAAATGGGAGTGACATGGTGGGAAGTAACCGTAACGGAAATCAAGGATAGGCTGGTGGCCAAGTAACGTATCTTCCCAGTTTTGATCCAAGAATAGATTTCTGGCAATGAGTGTAAAAGAATTGACAGCGCAAGGATACTTGGTAATTGACCAAAAATATGTAGGGTTTCTACAAAGGTGCTAGAGAATACCGCTAAAATTGCTGTGTAACCTGCTATTTTTCTACTTCCGGTCATTAACAGTCCGTATCTGTAGGCTCCCGTAATAAATAATATAATGGCAATCAAGGCAATGGAGAACATTCCGAATTTGAGACCTCCAATGTAAGAAAGTGCCGCAATCCCCTGATGTACTAACGGTGGATACGCCTGTACCGTAAAACCCGTATACCATCGATAATCCCAAGGTTCGAACCAACTATTTGCGTAGTGGTCGGCAAAGAACAAATGAATAAGTGCGTCGTAGGTAGTTTCTAACGTAAAAAATATACTCGACCCATGAAAGGCAACCCCGATGAAAAGGGCTAAAATAAGGAGCACATTCGTTTTTTGCATTAACAATGATTTGTAAGAAAATATAACAAATCAAAGATAACTTTATTGTGTAAAATCCTGATACCGTGTAACGTTTAAAGAAGTTCGCTCATCTATAGTTAATTGCTATTCATCATTTATGATTGGTTTCAACGGCATATACTGGTTTACTTTTATCTTTTTTCAACTTTAGGGATTCGTTTTAAAAAGATTTTTATGAGTAAAATACTTCTAATAGATGACCAGAAATTAATATTGCTTGCATTAGAAAAGCAATTGACATATTTAGGTTATGACGTGCATAAGGCAAGTACAGTGTAAGAAGGGATTGGAAAATTTGACCATATTCAGCCCGACTTAGTTTTGCTTGATATGAATTTACCTGAAACATTAGGCTCGAAACCTGGTACGGCAACGGGCATAGAATTTGCTAAATACCTACGCTGGTTTATGGGGAGCCAAACTCCGATTGTTGTACTATTCGGAAATACAGATGAAAATTTATTCGTGAATATTCTAAATATAGGAGTGAGCGATTTTTTACATAAACCGGTTAAATTAAATCAAGTACTACATAAAATTGAAAAAAATTTAGGCACCGATTATCCATATAAAGCCTTGGTAAGTAACGACTGTAATTCTATAATTGCAAAACTATCTAAAGCTTTGGTTATTCCCTTTTATGATGAAGAATGTTTATTAGAAAAACTAGATATAACTTCTATTAAAAAATTAAATCAGGAATACTATTTATGTTTTGTAAATAATACTAGTACAGATGGCACTTTAGATATTTTAGGTGACCTGGTGGATAAAAATCCACATACTATGCTTTTAATAAATTCTTTTGCAAATCTCGGTGAAAAAGAAATTATAGAACGTGGCGTGAAATTTTTAAAAAGTGAATATGGATTTGAACAGGCATTCCCATTAAATTTTAAAGATTTAAATAAGTACGATGGTTCTCTTGAAGCTTCGGTACATGAATGTTAATTACCCCATTTACAATTTAATTACAAGAAATTATATTTAAAAAGAAGTTAAATAGAATAAAAAAACCACCCATTTGGGTGGTTTTTTTTATTGTGCAGCCGGAGACGACCGAGCGTTAAGAAAAGGTCTTGCAGACCTTTTTAGTGAAGGAGCGAGTTTGCTGCGCCGGCCTTCGAAGCCCGACGGCGTGAAGAAAAAAGATGCCTAAATGGTTGCTTTTGCAGTGGAGCCGGAGTGATTACCTATGGTGTTCCCTCCTTACCAAAGTTGCAAATGGAAAACCAATAAGCTTAAGCTTCTGTTTCTGTATTTTACATCATTTCCAAAACAAGGTTTTGAAATTCCATAAAACACAAAACCACGCCATTTGGCGTGGTTTCCTAAGTGTCGTGGAGCTATAGGCACTAGAACACATCTCTGGAAATCTTATTAAACAAAGGGTTTTAAGACTTCTGAAATTTTATGCTCACCGAATAGGCAACTATTTTCAAAGAACGCAGGTTCGATTCCTTAAATAACTGCAAACTTCTGGAGTGTGATGTTCAGTTAATCATCATGATTGTTGTCCCAAAAATCGTTCGTTTTTCGGGACAACGACAATAGTTGCGAACACATTGCAATACTCTCACGTAATGATCGTGGTCGCCCTTTTTCAATTCATCTTTTCAAAAATCATAGGCATGGTCTGACCGTCAATGGCGCTCATATCGACCAATTTTAAAGATTTTACCATTTTTAGGGTTGTCGTTTTATAGTGTTTAAAATGTGGGGTTTCCAAGTGATCATTGTATGCCTTTTTGTCTGCGTAAATTTCCAATATCCTGACTTCGGTCGGATTTTCTTTTTGGTACATTGGATAAATGGAGATCACACCCGGTTCCAATGCCACAGAAGCTTTTGCTTCTTCCTTCAGTATCGATAAATACTCGTCCCGATATTCAGGTATTATTTCGATTTCCGATAGTCTGATTATCATCTTGTCCGAATTGAAAGTCCTGTTGGAATCTTCCTGTTGTTCACACGAATTGAGCGCAACCATGAAAATTAGAATCCAGTAACATCTTAGTCTCGTCATTTCTAGTTCTTTAATTTTTTAAGGATAAATGGTTCACCAGGTGCGAGAACAACGATCCGTTCAGGGTTGACAACGACATCGTAAAGGTCTTTGGGGTTGGCATTGAAGGGCGGGAAATCCGGCGCATCGACCGAACCCCAATGATTCAATAGCAAAACAGTGTCCGGATAAGCGTTCGCGAGTTTGACGGCCCCCTCGAAGGTAAAGTGCCATTCGCTATCGGGCAAGTCAAAAAGGATGGCATCGGGAACTGGCATTGTAAGGTGTTCGGGCATCAGACGGGAATCGCCCGTTGCCCAAACGGTGCCATCGGGTGTTTCTATCCAAAATCCACAGGAATCCTCGTCCTTGAACTTACGGGGGCTTGTTCCAGGGTACGCATTCTGCCATGCATGAGTCACGGGGGTTACGGTAACCTTAATAGTGCCTACTTTGAACACATCGCCGATGTCATGGCCGATACCGGGCAACCCCTCATTTCTTAAAAGTGAGCCGACAAACTGCGTACTGTGAAATGTCCCGGTGACTTCGGCTAAATCGTTAGTAGTCGGTACACTATAATGATTGTTGTCCGCATGGGTTACCAAAACCGCATCCAAACTGGGTACCTCCTCGGTCTTGATGGGGTACTCTATCATTACGGGCATATCAAAGTCCTTTAAAAGCGGGTCGATCATCATAGTCGTGCCACGACTGTTGATGAAAAAGCCGCCCATTCCGAGCCATCTCAAAACTGTTTTACCGGATTTTTCAAAGGCTTCCTTGCCGAAAGGCTGGGTTTTCGGCGCTTTGGCCTGATATTTCTTTTCGTCTTGTTTGGATTGGGCGGTTACGCTACTTGAGAGCATCAGGAAAGCGAGCGAAAAGAGGGCCAGAAAATGTGTTCTATTTTTCATGTCATGTAAATTATGTTATTAAGCCCGCCTGAACATGGTCGGACTGTACGCTGTATGTTTTTTAAAGAAGTTGCTAAAATGTGTCGTTTCCTTAAATTTGAGGGAGTACGCGATTTCCGATACGTCCAAATTGCTATGTTTCAACAGGACCTTTGATTCCTTTACGATACGTTCGGTAATGATTTCGGTAGTAGTCTTTTGGGTCGTTTCCTTTACCGCACGGTTTAGGTGGTTCACGTGTACGTTTAACTGTTCGGCAAAGTCGGAGGCCGAACGTAGTTTTACTTTTGGATGGCTCTCGTCAACGGGAAACTGTCGTTCCAACAGTTCCAAAAATAGTGTCGAGATTCGTTGTGATGCATTGCCTTCCTTGTTTTGCATCGGTGGTACGGGCTGTATCTTCATGGCAAAATGGACAAGTTCGAATACCAGGTTCCTAAGCACATCGTATTTATGCGGATAGTCGGACTGGATCTCGTTGAGCATCCGCTCAAAAACCCTGGACACTTCGTCCACTTGATCATCCGTCAATTCAAAAATGTGCTCTCCATGGGGCCGAAACACGGAATAGGTATCGATGTCGCCCCAGCCCTCAAAAAAGTGGGGGTCAAAGACACAATAGACTCCTTTGACTATATCTTGGGTATGTTCCCATTTATAGGGAATCTGCGGATTTGAAAATGACAGCACCTGTTGTTGTACATCCACGACCTTGTCGGCATAGTGAACCCGACCGCCCCCGTGTACAAGCATTACCTTATAGAAATCCCTTCGTTTATAAGGCAAGGGTTTTGCGTTCTTTCCCGCAAACGGTTCCAGTTTAAAGATATTGAAGTGCCCCAATTCTTTTCTTAGGTTGTCTGGGATAAAATCAAATTTCCGTTTATAGAAGTCTTCTAGGCTTTCCACTGTTTTCATGTTTAAAAGTTACAAAAATCAAGGAAAGGATCACAGCTGTCGGTTTACCTTTCGCCTTTTGGGCCCTCCAAAACTATAATTCAAGGAAATGTTCCATAAAAAATCGTCCTCTGGCACTATTTGCGTGTCAATGGCCTTGTTCAGAATCGATGAAATGGAAAGTGGAAAATCCTTTTTGGCCAAAGTAATAAAGCCCACAACGTAATACCCCGTTTTGTCGTCAAGACGTAAGTAATAGGCCTGAGGGGATACGTTGAAATACAGTTTTTCCGAAATGAACAAATTTGTGAACGATGCATTCAACGTTAGAAAATCGGAATTCTTCAACCCTTCGTCAAACCCTCTACCACGGAGGTAATACATACCGATACTTACCTTGTCCGAAACCTTGTAATTGGGTACGATTTCGGTCGCTAAAAAACGCCGCGATTCGATCAGCTCTTCGGCCTGCCCGTTTCGAATGACGTCTACCGTTCTGAAGTTCAGTGCAGGATGCGCCCCGACGCGCAAGGAAAACCGATCTTTTTCAATGGCCTTATACCGGAACCAGAACAAAAAAGACCAGGGTTTGCCCTCCAGGGCAAATCGCATATCGGGTTCAAAGCTGAATTTTCCTTTCGTCATTTTTATGTCGAAAATGGCAGCGGGATCCCCCAATGAAAATGAGGGCACCAATGAAATACCATTATGGGTAATGCTTGCAGTTCCCCGAAAATCATCCAAAAATGGTTTGTTTTCTTCCTCTTGGGCAGTAACAAGAATAGTGATCGTTAGGGCAATAGCAAGCAGCAGAAATTTTCGAAAGTTTAGAACGAAGAAGTCCATCTTTGCAATTGATTGATTTTTACAAGCACAAAAGTAATTTCGAATAGTATGGGCCGGTAATAAATTCCAAACCGATAGTTACGAAATTCAAACAAATGGTGAGTATGGTTTTGTTTAGCCGGTTAAATTTAGTTTGGCCGTAAGAAAAGGTAGTCCCGAAAAACGGCCGATTTATAGGACAGTTGGCCAACCCTTTAGAACGTAATAATCAAAAGTCTCAAGTGTGGTCTCATTTAGTAGTATCTAAGATTTACGTTTTACGGGATACTTTGGAAGTATAATTCTACGACCTGATTTTAAGACTAACAATGAAAGGCTTCACCAAACTTTAAGTTTGAAGCTCACTTTTAGCAGACATTTGTTCTTTTTATTGTAGGTGTATTAAAGGTTTATCAGTGGTTATAAATTCTTTCGTAGCGTTGGAGTAATAGCATTTTATACTTTTCTTTCATTTCACTAGATAAAAATGAACCGTTTATCCATTTTAATGCATCTTCCTTCTTTTTGTAAAAACGATGGAACACCCCTTGAATCTGCTTGTTGGTTAAACCCAATCCTTTTCCAAATGATTCAAAATGATCTCGTTTTAGCTTACTTTTCTTTCCTTCCAAGGTTAAGGCCAATTCTTCTTCGTCATTGGGATTTACAATGGACACATTCAGTAAATCATAGGCAGGTGCAAATAGCCAACCAGAGGTAGACTTGATCATAGAGAAGTTTTTCAAGTGCATGTCGTTGTTCCCTGTTAAGAAGCTAAATAAGGCTAATTCAAAGAAGAAGATTTTGTCCAATAGTGTATTATCGGAATAGGTACCTAAAGCCTTGCCAACTTTTTCCATGGAGCTTTTATATTTATCATATGCTTCAGTAATTTGGAACATATCCAACATGTGAACCTTTTCGCCATCCTCAGTTCTATCGATGCGTTTGGTGATATAGGACAGTTCGCCAGATTGTAGCTTGATTAAACTTGAAGGTACAGTTTGAATTCCAAATGATTCTGCAATACGTATCGTAACATGTTCGTTTTCTGGCATTTCCGGATAATCTAGTGATGGGGGTTTCAAAATATAATTACCACCCAAAGCACCCACTACTGTCAATCTGAAATTTACTTCTTCCCTTACTTCGTTGATAAGAGACATTGATAATTTGGGTTGTACCCCTGGAACGGATATACTTCGTTCAATGACATTTTTTGCAAGTTCTGACATTTGGTCAAGCGAATAGTCTAATTTCGGAGCTTCTTTTGTTCCAAAGAATTCCTGGCTACAGGATTTATGAAAATCTACCGCTCCCTTTAAAGATTTATAGCAATACAGACATTTATTTCTCATTCTGATCATCCATTGGTTGAACATGTACTGCTCCGATGCAATTTTGACAGCAGGCCAATAATAATCCCATACGGTCATTTGGGTTCAGTTTCCAGTTTTTGGTAGCGATGTTCAATAACCAACCTTCTGGAATTAGGCCTTCAAAAAATGGAAACAACCGGTTATCCGTGTAAGCTTCTTTTCTCACGGGCATGGAGAAGGTGATAAACTGTTTTGGATAGTTCTTTATATAGTTGGTGTTGTATTGGAATACGTAATCACCATCGTTGGTCTCAATAAGTTGTCCGGCTTTAATGTCGTTATAAAATATAGTTGCCTTTCTCATTGGTCGTCGGTATTGTCTCTATTCTTAAACTCCTTGAAGGGTATTGCTGTAAGCGTATGGCCGAACATACTCAATACCAAATTGACCTTATCCATATTTAAATTGGTCTTACCCTGCTCTATTTTACGAACAACGGTTAGCGCTACACCAGCACGTTCAGCAAACTCTTTTTGGGTGAGATTAACGGCTTTACGACGAACTTTCACAAATTCGGACAATTCTTTCATTATATGCTTTTAAATATAAAATTGAGTAAATATACAAAAATATATGTAAAAACATATAAAATAGATTTTTAATACGTAATTATATGCTTTTGCATATATAATTAATTTCATATAAACGCTCTGTATAAAAATAAACTTCCGCCCATTGCCTTCCATTCCATTTCGATCAATGCGCATCGTTTAAAAACTCCTGAACCCCATATATTTTTGAAAATAAAAATATATGGAGTTCGCTTGGTCTGTCTGGAGAATATCCGTAAAAAATTTGATGGGGAGGTATACCAAAACAGTATAAAACAGTATGAATTTTACCTAGGGCATTGAATATCAATTTATTAACTATTTTAAACCGTTTATTTGCATGAAAAGACATGAAGATATACGCTATTATTATGTGAGTCCAAAACGGTTTTAAATCATATCCAAAATGCGAAATAAAGGGATGTACAAGATAGCTTGACTCCTGACATTCTAGAACAATGATATACCTCAAATTCAAAATTTTTAAATCTTTCCTTTATTTTTTCTAGAGATATATTTAATATGTTTTGAATGTTTTATATAATAGGTAACAAGTCCATTTTTGGGACAGTAGCGTTTCATAAGTGTACCAGCATGTTCCATTATTGTACTAGTGTAGTCCCAAAATTGTACTACTAGGCCAATCTGTCAAAACGGTTGTTTTTATACCAAATTTGATTTGTTCAAAATAGAAGCCTACTATTCATTTAGGGGTCTAGTATTTAGCATGATTCTAATCGTTTTAGGGGAAGAAGGAAAAAGTAGAGCAAGAGGGTAACACGCTAACGCGGTGTTACGTTTTATATGTACTTGATATTCAGCACACTAATAAATTTTATCGTTAAGTAAGGAAAGCAAATTTGCGTCAAATGGCCTGGGAACCCCTATAAAATGGCAAAAATTTGCGTCAAATTCATTTCGAGGGATGTTTTTGAAGAAGATTTTTCACGTACGTTTTTAGGTTAATCCTTAAGTTGTAATTTACAAAACTATTGGACTTAATCGAAGGTCATAATAAGTATGAGCCAAAGCAAGTGCGCCCTATTTCGATTTTACTTGACGCTTATCTGCCGGAACACTATAAAATCGAAACAGGATCCGGCGCAGGTTAAATTATGGTAAGATTTGGGAGTTATAAAATCTCGTTTTTCTGCCATAAAAAAGTTAGCGCGAAGATTTTCTTACCAGTGCAATATGTGATAGCTTCTCTTTGAGGATTGCCATATCCTCGCTTACCTTCTTATTCACGATTTTTGCATAGTGCTGCGTAGTTCGTAAATTTTTATGACCTAGAAGTTTACCTACCGTTTCGATAGGCATCCCATTGGAAAGTGTCACCGTAGTCGCAAACGTATGTCGGGCCAGATGGGTAGTCAGGTTTTTGGTGATACCGCAGCGGTCGGAGATTTCCTTGAGGTAGGCATTGGATTTCTGGTTGCTCAACACTGGAATGACACACTCCCCATTTTCCACTTTGGGGTGGTCTTCATACTTTTCCAAAATTTCCATGGCAGATGGGAGGAGGGGAATCCCCAATTTCGAGCGCGTCTTTTGCCGCGCACTTTGAATCCATTGACTTCCATCAATATGCGGTACGATATTATTGGGTGTCAACTTTTTTACATCGATATAGGCCAGACCGGTAAAGCAACAAAAGACAAACATATCCCGTACGATATCGAGGCGGGGCATTCGGATTTCCAGATTGACTATTGACTCCAATTCCTGTTTGGTAAGGTATTCCCGTTCGACTTCTTTGAATTTCACCTTATAATTATAAAAAGGGTCTTTTTGTATCCAATCATTGGCCACCGCCATCCGAATTATTTTTTTGAAATTATTGATGTATTTAAGGGTACTATTGTGATTGCATTGTTTCGTGAACTTCAGGAAGTATTCTAAACGGGTAATGAATTTATGGTCGATGTCCCGTATCGGAAAATCGTTTTTTCCATACTGTTTTTTGACAAAGGCGGCCACATGTTTATAAGTCGTATTGTACCGTTTCCATGTACCCAAGGCGAATTCCCTTCCGATTAATGATTTCATCTGCTTGTTGTGCTCCTCAAAAACATCCAGTAACATCTTGTAAGGTTCGTGTCCACCCAGGAACCTCAATTTAATATCTTGTGCGGAAAAGGGCTTTTCTTCCTCGACTAGATGATGATGGATTTTGTTGAACTTGTGACGGATGGTCGTCATATAATAGTTCAATTCCTTAGCCTCATCATCTTTTCCTTTCACTTTGTTCATCCGGGAGTCCCAATGTTCAGGGGCAACCTTGCGTTTCAGGCTAAGTGCGGCACGGCGACCGTCCACGGTAATTCGTACATAAATACTTGCCTTGCCGTTCTTGTCAAGTCGCTTGTCTTTTAGATAAAATAATATAGAATAAGTATGCGCCGCCATTTTGGGTGTCGAATAGGTATCGATTACGATGGAAAAAAGGTAAAACAAAAAAATGTAAAATCCTAAAAATTAACAAATTACAAGGAAATCGACACCACTTTTTATAGGATAGAAATGCGCACCGAATAGGTGACTTTTTAAACGGTTTCAAAACGATTCTTTTGAGTATGGAAAAAATAAAAACCCCTGATAATCATAAGATTAAGGGGTTTTTGAATCGTTTTGGTACTGTTTTGGTGGAGCCGGAGGGAGTCGAACCCTCGTCCAAACAAGCAATTACAATGCTTTCTTCATGCTGAGTTTCTACTTGATTTTAGATGGGTACCTGACTAGAAACGGCCTAATACCCACTTAGCTCCTTAAGTTTTTGTGCCATTGCCGAAGCAACAATGGCCTTATGTTGACATTTCTGGTGCCCCTAAATGAACCGCCGCCAACAAGGGCTGTTCAGGGACATCTCGCTTCCCTACCTAGTAGGGACGAGGCTAAATCCTACTATAATTCGGATTAAGCGGCAAGAGCGTAATTATTTTCGCCAATTAAAAGTGTGGAAAATGTGATTAACGAGCTGTATCCCAGCGCTCGGCATGCTTACATTCCAATTGGTCTCGCTGTCAAAACCGGTCGGCCCCGTTCAATGGGTTTGACCCCATGATTTTTTTCAAAGAACAATTCCTAAGGCGTTTTCCTGAATAAAAGTTCAGGGCCGGGCTTTCGGTAGTACACACCTGCCCGTGCCTAACGCGGGACAGCAAATATACCCCAAAAAGTATTCCAAAAAAAAGTTTTGTCAGGCCCTTGCCTTCTGTTACATTTGCCACTACTTGAGCTAATAATGTTATAATACAAATGTAGTATGAAGTTCGGCATCATCAGGGAGCGCAAAAATCCACCGGACAGGCGTGTGGTTTTGTCGCCCGAAGCCTGTCAAAAAGTCCTTTCTAAACACCCCAAGGCCCAAATTATTGTAGAGCCCTCTCCCATAAGAACCTTTGCCGATGTGGAATATGACGAAGCGGGCATTCTAGTAGCTTCAAAAATGGAAGAGTGTGATGTGCTGCTCGGCGTAAAGGAAGTTCCTATAGAAGCTTTGATTCCGAACAAGAAATATTTTTTCTTCTCCCACACCATAAAAAAGCAATCTTATAATAGAAAATTGTTACAGGCCATACTGGCCAAAAACATAGAATTATATGACCACGAGGTCATCACCAACCAAAAAAGAATACGCTTGGTCGCCTTTGGAAGATATGCTGGTATCGTGGGAGTTTATAACGGGTTTAGGACTTACGGACTCAAATTCAATTTATTCACACTTCCCAAAGCTGAAACGCTTTCGGATCAAAATGCATTGATTTCAGAACTTAAAAAAATGAAACTTCCGAACATCAAAGTTCTTTTGACGGGCCGGGGCAGGGTTGGTAATGGTGCCCGAGAAATGTTGGATGGTATGGGATTAAAGCGTGTGAGTGTTTCCGAATTTCTAGAGCAAAGCTTTGATGTGCCGATATACTGTCAAATTGATGCCTCTGAGTACAACAAACGAAAAGATGGGGTTCGTGGCAACAAACCCAATTTCTTCGCGTATCCCGAGGAATACAAAAGTAACTTCTTCCGATTTGCAAAAGTGACCGATCTTTATATCGCCGGACATTTTTACGCCCAAGGGGCACCTTATCTCTTTACCAGGGAAGATGCCAAACAACCCGGTTTTAAGATACAAGTGGTGGCCGATGTAAGCTGTGATATTGATGGCCCAGTGGCAACCACCCTTAGACCTTCCACCATTGCAGATCCCATTTATGGCTATGACCCACAAACGGAAACGGAAACCAATTTTAGAGACCCGTCGGCCATTGCGGTAATGGCCGTTGATAATTTACCGTGCGAACTGCCACGAGATGCCAGTGAAGGGTTTGGGGAAGCTTTCGTCAAAAATGTGATTCCAGCTTTTTTTAATGGTGATGCGGATGGCCTTTTGTACCGAGCCCGCGTAACCCAAAATGGCAAACTGACCAAGCGATATGCCTACTTACAGGATTTTGTTGATAGTGAAGTTTAGAATGATTTAAAAAGGGATGTGCTCATCTAAAATTCATATCAAACTTTCCTTCCCTTATTTTTACAATTTCCCCGGAAGAACCTTGTGCATCAAACCAAAAACTGCCCGATACTACTCCGGTTTCAAAACTAAAAAAATCAATTGTAGCCCCGCCTCGATTCAAATCGGAAGTGTGAAAGTCTTCGCCGACCTTTGAGAAAGTTGCAAATGACGAAGTGTGGTTTTCTGTTTCTTTTTCTAATGTAAAAGTTTTTCCAATGGCATTGTTCCTGTCTATGGGACTTATCTTAAGGGATAAATTCGCATATTCATCATTTATTTCACCACTATAACTTAGTATCAAAAAATCCTCACCCTCCTCAAATCCATCAAAATAAGCCCTTTTATTTCCGTAAAGCCCACCTCCACTTGGCCTAAAAAAATCTCCATCCACTTTCGATTCTATTCCGCCCATTCCATCATAATCCGTTAAACTATCCTTTTCGCACTCGCATTTGCCAAGGGCAAGCAAAATAAAAGAAATACTGAAGATAAAACGGTTCATAAGGCAAGTGCAGTTGAGATCGCCAAGATATTTAGAAATCCCATGACTTCAATTCGGAACCCCATAAATTATAGGAAGTTTTAATGATTTTTGGGAAAGAGAAGAGCTTGAAAAAGAATTTCAAATTACTCCACTTTGACTTTCCACTCAATTACGGGATGTACTTTAGGTGCGGTGTATGCTCCCAGAGCTTTTAGCTTTAAATTAAAACTTTCTATATTTTCCAGAGTTTTGACATGGACAATTTTAGTCTCGCCCGCCGCAATTTCAAATACCGGTGAGCTATCATAGAAGGTAAAATCCATTTGGTTTTCAAAGAGAAGGTCACTGCTCGACACGTTCTTAAGTTCTAACTGTAAAACCTGAGTCTCAGGCACATACGATGCCTTTATAACTTGAATACTGGCTTGCAGTAGAGGGTTCAGGTATTCAGCCTTTCCCACTAGCAAATCATTGTAAACTGCAACTGTCCTACCTGCAAAAAGGGCTTCTTTGAGTCCTTCTATGCTTTTATTTTTAGCAAATACTAAAGTGATGGGTCTATGGTTTCCTTTTTCGGTATAATCCCAATCTATAAGCCCGTGAACATCACTTGTGCCCATAATGGTCAGGTTGTTCTCCAAGGCCAAGGCAAGGGACTCTTCGGCATAATCACCAGTATTGATAACTTCAATTCCCTGTAGTTCCCCTTTTTTAATGCGCTCTTTTTGAAAATCACTTAAAACGGGATTTCCCTTTGGACTTTGGGCGTGCCATGCAGGATGGTTCCAAAATACAAAAGCACCTTGTTTTTTAGCTGAGGAAAAAGCATCCTTCGCATCTTCATTAAGAATTTTATTGGCGTCGGTAATAAAAATGGCGTTGTTATGACCAATGGGTTCCGAACGGGTAATTTCGGAACCGGGAACTATCAATAGTTCATGTTCCTTGGCCTCATCCATTGCCAGGTTATAAGCACGATTCCTATCAGGATGGGGGATATCGCTCTTATGGGGTTGATATTCCAAATGCTCCGTCAATGAAATAGCGTCCAAATTTTCTCTCAGGGCTTCTTGAACCCTTATGGTTGGCCATACATTGCCATCAGAAAAAACACTGTGCATGTGCAGATCGGTCTTCAGGGTTACATAACCATCTATGTTGGGATAGGTGAGAGGTTGTGCACCAGCATGTGAATGTGCTTGGGAGCTTAGTTGGCCTGCGGTGCAAAGAATCAAAAGTACAGTTATTATTCTTTTCATTTTAGTTTTGGTTTTTTCAAATGTAGTGGAATTGAGTTTTTAAAGCACAAGGATTTCATTAAGAAATGGTAAATTTACTCTTGACATGAATCCAGCTGAAGAATATATATTAGGTCAATTAGAACCTTTTCGTCGAATCCTGTTGCATGTGCAACTGGTCATTGAACAGACTATCCCTGGCCTTGATTTAAAGTTCAAATACAGGGTTCCATTTTACTACTGTAAAGGAAAACCCTTTTGCTATCTAAATCAAAGCAAAAATTATGTAGATTTAGGTTTTTGGCATGCGGCCCATCTAACAGTTCACGAAGACCATTTGACTACCAAAGGCCGAAAAATCATGAAATCTTTGCGATATACTTCTTTTGAGGAAATCAACGACCAAATATTGATCGAAGTACTCCAAGATGCGTATTCGGTAAGGGATAAGAAATTCTGGAAGTAGCGACTTTGATTTAAAAACCATATTGCAACATTACAGTTTCCCTGGTCGAATCAAAATTGGTAAATTTCCGTTATTTTAACGAATTCACTGTCTTCCTCAAAGCCACCAAATTTGTCAATAGCTTTTCCAAAAGGTCTAAATGAAGCATGTTGGCACCGTCACTTTTAGCGTTGGCGGGATCAAAATGGGTTTCCATAAATATACCGTCCACTCCGGTAGCGATTCCAGCGCGGGCGATGGTCTCGATTAGCTGGGGTCTTCCACCCGTTACGCCTGAGGACTGATTTGGTTGTTGCAGTGAGTGGGTAACATCCAGAACCACGGGGGCATACTGCTTCATGGTCGGGACTCCCCGAAAGTCAACGATCATATCTTGATACCCGAACATGGTGCCGCGATCTGTGATGATTACCTGTTCATTTCCGGAATCCGTTACCTTGGTTACTGCATGTTTCATACTCTCCGGACTCATGAACTGACCTTTTTTAAGATTTACCACTTTACCGGTTTCGGCAGCAGCAACCACAAGATCTGTTTGACGTACCAAAAAAGCGGGAATTTGAAGTACATCAACATATTCCGCGGCCATGGCCGCGTCGGTCACTTCATGAATATCCGTTACGGTGGGAACTTTAAAAGTTTCAGAAACCTTCCGCAATATTTTTAGGGCTTTTTCATCACCTATGCCCGAGAAGGAATCTACCCTACTGCGATTTGCTTTTTTAAAACTTCCTTTAAAAATATAAGGAATTTGGAGTTTATCGGTAACGGAAACTATCTTCTCAGCAATGCGCATGGCCATTTCCTCGCCTTCAATGGCGCAAGGTCCGCATAGGAGGAAAAAGTTGTTGCTGTCCGTGTTTTTTATTTGTGGCACTAATGAGAGGTCCATATCTTAAAATTTCCACAAAGATAGTGTTTAGCTCTCGTTTCTTTTTTAGATTTAGAAGGGTTCAAATAAAATTATGATTCGAAATATACTAGTTGTTATTGTTTCTATGCAGCTATTCATAGCTAACGCCCAATATGGTCAAGTCAATGAAAAGGGGAATACTTTTGGATTGATCAATTTGGAAAGGCACCAATTTAAATTAGACCTTTTTGCGCCTGGCCTCAGTTATGAGTTGGGGCTTTTTAAGAATCAAAGTGTTTCAACCAGTGTGGGACTTGGACTGGCAACCTATGAACATGGTTATAACATTGGCCTTGCCATGAACAATAGATACCGTTATTATCATAACTTCAACAGACGAAATTCCTTGGGGAAGAATGTGAACGGCAATTCGGGAAATTATATTGCGGCGGCCCAGGCCATCTTTTTTTCGCAATTGCGTTTGATGACTAATATTTCGGGACCCGATGATTTTAATCTGGGTTTTTACGGATTTGTGTATGGAGTGCAAAGGACCTACCCAAAAGGATTTAATTTCACCGCCGAACTAGGAGGTGGTTATTACAGGGGAGATGGAGTGCCCTCAGGGTATGGGCCTTTATTGGGTTTCAATTTTGGTTGGGTTGCGACCAGGCATAAACCAAGAAAACCCACTTTTGATTAAAACGAATACTTTCTTTATATTTTAAATGAAGATTTTAACTAACAGGAATATCAATCATATAAAATTCATTCATATGGACATTGTCAAGGAACTTCAAAAAGAACTTAAATCAGAATACGAAATAACCAAAAAATTCGTGTCCCACTATCCAGAAGATAAAAACGATTGGAGGCCCCACAAAAAATCGATGAACATGAAAACGTTGGCAGTTCATATAGTAGAGATTTTCGCATGGCCGGAAACCATTATGAATACAGATTTTCTCGATTTTGCGGCAACCCCCTATTCTCGGCCGGACCTCAAAACGAGGGTCGAGCTTGAAGAAAGGCTAGAGTCTGATTATAGGAGAGGCTCAAAAACATTGGGTGAATTGACCCCTGATAAATTAGATGGTACATGGGACATTCGCCAAGGGAATATGGTTTTTCAGGAGTGGTCCAAATATGGGGCCATAAGACATTCCTTGAACCAGATCACGCATCACAGGGCCCAATTAGGGGTATATTATCGGCTCAACGATATTTTTGTACCTGGCAGTTATGGCCCTTCGGCAGATGAACAATCTAAATGAGCCATTAGAAGAATTCTATAAAGGTCAAGTGAAATCGTCATATATCCCGCAAAAAGTCTATGAATTTTCAAATTCGGTAATAGTAAGGCGAAAAATGTTGAATTAGGTGGTTGGATTAAGGAAAATACCTTAAAATCAATGATGTAAAAAAGCAACCTAAAAAGTACGATACTTTTTTAAAATGGATTTTTCCTTTAAAGGAAACCGATTAAAAGAGTACGATAAAAGGTTCCGTAAAACGGACGGTCAGAGACCGTTTACCAAGGCAGAATATCTTTCCTAGGTGAGTACCAAACATGGTCTCTTTTAATAGTTTCGATAATTGACCTTTTATGGGACAATATGTCGGCTAAATTAATTGTAACACGATACAATTCAGTCTTTGTACTTTTAAGTCCATTGGTCTGGAAAGATACACCAGTGATGAACATAGAATACATTGAAACGTCCTCAAAATCAATGACATAAAAATAACATAACTTTATGTGGCGTTGCGGAAAATAGCAGTATCTTTGCGCGCTTAAAATAGCACTAGCCTATTAAATTTCGATTATGTCAACAACAAAGAATATTGCGATCATTGCCCACGTAGACCACGGTAAAACTACCTTGGTCGATAAGATTATGCACCACTGTCAATTATTTAGGGACAACCAGAATACCGGGGAACTTATTTTGGATAACAACGATTTGGAGCGTGAACGTGGTATTACCATTACATCAAAGAATGTTTCTGTTGTTTACAAAGGAGCCAAAATAAACATTATTGATACCCCTGGACACGCTGATTTTGGAGGCGAGGTTGAAAGGGTACTGAACATGGCCGATGGCGTTCTTTTGTTGGTTGACGCATTTGAAGCGACCCATGCCGCAAACCCGTTTTGTGCTTCAAAAAGCAATTGATCTAGGACTGAAACCGTGTGTGGTAATCAATAAAGTTGATAAGGAAAATTGTACTCCTGAAGAAGTGCATGAGAAGGTGTTTGATTTAATGTTTGAATTGGGTGCTGAAGAATGGCAACTTGATTTTCCGACTGTTTATGGTTCTGCAAAGCATAATTGGATGAGCGATGATTGGAAAAAGCCTACGACTTCCATAGAACCTTTGTTGGATATGGTTGTTGAGCACATTCCTACATTTATAACAGAGGAAGGAAATACGCAAATGTTGATTACATCACTTGATTTCTCTTCCTTCACTGGAAGAATTGCAATAGGGAGATTACAACGAGGTACTTTGAAAGAAGGCCAACAAATTTCCTTGGTGAAGCGCAATGGCAGCATTGTAAAATCAAAAATCAAGGAACTTTTCACCTTTGAAGGCCTGGGCCGATTAAAGGTCAAGGAGGTTGAGACAGGGGATATTTGTGCAATTGTGGGCTTGGAAGGTTTTGAAATTGGCGATACCATTGCCGATATTGAAAATCCGCAGGGCTTAAAGACCATCGCAATAGATGAGCCTACAATGAGTATGTTGTTCACGATCAATGATAGTCCGTTTTTTGGCCAGGATGGTAAGTTTGTTACTTCCCGACATATTAAGGACAGATTGAATCGTGAGCTGGAAAAGAACTTGGCATTACGCGTGAACGAAACCGATAGTGCCGATAAGTTCTTGGTTTTCGGTCGTGGGGTACTGCATCTTTCTGTACTTATTGAAACTATGAGAAGGGAAGGTTATGAAATGCAGATAGGGCAACCCCAAGTTATCATCAAGGAAATAGATGGTGTTAAATGCGAGCCCATTGAGGAATTGACTATTGATCTTCCAGATGAGGTCTCCGGAAGGGCCGTTGAGATGGTTTCCATCAGAAAGGGTGAAATGACCAGTATGGAAGCGAAAGGAAATCGAATGATTTGCCAATTCTTGATTCCGTCTCGAGGTATTATCGGACTTCGTAACCAATTGTTGACCGCGACTGCCGGTGAGGCTATTATGGCACATCGATTTTTAGAATATCAACCAATGAAAGGCGATATTCCTCAAAGACAAAATGGTTCATTGGTTTCTATGGAGCGAGGAAAAGCGATTCCGTATTCAATTGATAAATTGCAGGATAGAGGTAAGTTTTTTGTGGACCCGGGTGAGGATATTTACGAAGGACAGGTTATTGGTGAAAATTCAAGGGGCGATGACATGACCATCAACATTACCAAAACAAAAAAGCTTTCCAATGTACGTTCTTCAGGAGCTGATGATAAGGCAAGGATTGTACCCGCAATTAAATTCTCTTTGGAAGAAGCTTTGGAATATATTCAGAAAGACGAGTATGTTGAGGTCACTCCAAAACATTTAAGGCTTCGAAAAATCTTTTTGACCGAGAACGATAGAAAGCGTAATAAGATCGTATAATCTTAACATTTGATCAACCTAAAAATAGGATTACAGTTTTAAATGCTTAAACCAATCCCTTGAAGCTGGCTTCAAGGGATTTTTTGTTATTATAATTTCTTGGGTTGCTATTTCTTTTTAACGAAGATCATCTGCAATTCAGAGATATTCCCCATTTTAATTAGGATTTTATTAAAAATACGGCACTCAATTTAATAGTTCCATAATTATGTATTTGAACTCATATTTTGTGGATAATCATACTGTATTTTCCCTAATTTAAGGTTGATTTTAAACTCAACTCAATAATTAGTAAAATGCAATTGGAAGGAAAAAAAGTATTGATTACTGGCGGTACTAGGGGTATCGGTAAATGTATGGTTCAGGACCTGATCCAAAGGGGGATAAAACATATTGCAATTATTGCGCGGGATAAACAAAGCCTCAAAGATCTTTCGCTTGAATATGAGCAAGTTAAGTTTATTCGTCTTGCCGGGGATGTTGCCGATATTGAAGTACTTAGGGAAGCGGCGGCTCGTGTTGAGGACAAGTGGGGCAATTTGGATATTTTAATAAACAACGCAGGCATTGTTTCCGCTGGACCTCTTGAAGATATTCCCGATGAGGAATTGTACGACCAAATAGCAGTAAATTTTACGGCAGTTGTACTTTTGACCAAATATTGTTTGCCCTTGCTTAAAGCCTCGGGAGAAAGTTCAATCCTTAACATATCCTCTGGATTGGGTCTTATTGGTATGCCTTTTTACTCCGTTTATGGAAGCGCCAAAGCGGCGGTGCGACAATTTTCCGATTCCATGCGCAGGGAACTGGCACCTGATAACATAAGCGTCACCTGTGCGTTTCCGACCGCTACGGATACAGATATGATGCAAAAGTTTGTGGGCAGGAAAATGGATTCACCCGTGGTGGTGGCCAAGAGATCTATTGAAGGTCTGTTGAAAAAAGAGCTGCAAATAATTTTCGGAGGGGAAGAAAGAATAAAAGAAAATATTTTGAATTTTGAGTCTCCCGAAAAATTGGATGAGCAGATTGCCAAGAACTATGAAGACAGAAAAAAGGCGAGTTTGAATCATAGAGCCTTGTGAATTGTTTATTGATAATCAATAACGTAGATTTTTAGGGCACTTCCAAACCCCAAAAAAAGTTAATGCGATACGGCGGACGCAGCTCCTATGATGCCAGCTGTATTTTCCAATTCGGCCGCGATAACTGGAGTTTTGATCTTTATTTGGTTCTTGAACTCATGCCAATCTTTGGACACCCCGCCGCCGATTATAATAAGGTCGGGAGATAAAATTAACTCAACATAGGCCAGAAATTTGTTGAGTCGCTTGCCCCATTTTTTGAAACTGAGTTCTTCCCTGTCCTTGGCGGAAGAAGCCGCCCAAAGCTCAATTTTATCATATTTCTTGTAAGGGATCTGCCCCAATTCGAAATTGGGAATTAATTCACCTTTCCAAAAGGCACCACTACCTATTCCCGTACCTAGGGTAATCATGATTACGAGGCCATCTTTTCCACGACCAACACCATAATTCATGGTGGCATACCCCGCTGCGTCGGCATCATTGATAACTACAAAGGGTTGACCCGTTGCTTTTTTGAATAATTTTTCAACATTGACACCTATCCAACTCGGATCTAGATTTCCTTCTGACAGGCAAACCCCTTTTTTGATAACCGAAGGAAAACCACAGCCTACAGTACCCTTATAATCAAAGTGTTCAACGATCTCAGAAACTACCTGGGCCATATCTTCTGGGTTCCTAGTTTCCGGAGTGGGAATTCTAAATCGCTCGGTTATCATCTTTCCTGTTTCTATATTAACCAAACCACCCTTAATGCCCGACCCACCAATATCAATACCCAGTATTTCCATGAAACCTTTAGAATTTTATGAGCGCAAAGAAACAAAAAACTTTCGGGAGTTTTGAAAGTGTTCTATAGAAGGTCGCCTTTATCCTTTAAAAAATCAAAAATCAGGGTATCTACAAGAGAGACCCTATCTCGATTCTCAAAATTGAACCAATCAATTTCCTCAATTTCAGAACTGGCTTTTAGATTTCCTTCATAAAGCGCAGAATAACAAGTCATTCTAACCAGGATACCCGGTTTGTGCCCATCCGCCTGTGCCTCAAATATTCCAACAAAATCAAGCGATGAAAGTTGAAGTTTTACCGTAAGCTCTTCTTTAATTTCCCTAGAAAGCGCCTCTGCATCACTTTCACCTTTTTCTCTCTTCCCCCCAGGAATATAATATCTTTTCTTGCCTTTGCTTTTGGTCACTAGAATTTTGCCGTCCAAAATATGGATCCATGCCAATTTGTCAATAATCTGTTCAGATGGCTCCACATAATAGTCAATTGAATTTAAAGAATGTTCGGGGTCTATGAAGTCCAATATTTTATCTACAATTTTCCCAGACCAAGTCAAAGTTCCAAGTTTCCGATTTCGGCCCAATGCACTAGAAATGGTTTCGTCCCTATTGCCGAATTTATACCCACCTCGCATAGCCCATAACACATTTAATAAATGTTGCATCAAAACATTGCCCAACTGGTCTACCGAAATTGCGATTTTCAAAAGATACTCGCCAACTCCCCTAAGACCTTTTCCAAACAAACTATGAAAAATACCGTACACAAAACCAACTGGTCCCGTAATCAGAAATAGAACTACCGCTATCAAAAAAAGAAGCAGTCACATTAACGGATTGACTCTCTTGTCCGGACGGTATATTCGTCTCCTTAATATCATAAGTATCTTCCCATCCCAATTTTAAAATAGGAAATCAAACCGCTCTTTGGACTACCTCGAATACTTTGTTTCCGTCACATTTAAGCGTCTTGGACGGGTACTTTAGAATAAGTGCGTAATCGTGAGTGGCCATTAAGATGGTGCGCCCAGACTTGTTGATATCTTGAAGCACCTTCATAACTTCTACACTAGTTTGCGGATCAAGGTTCCCTGTTGGCTCGTCCGCTAAAATTAACTCTGGGTCATTAAGTAAGGCACGAGCTATCGCAATTCTTTGTTGCTCGCCCCCAGAAAGTTCGTGAGGGAATTTAAAGCCTTTGGTCTTCATGCCCACTTTTGTAAGGACGTCTTCGATCTGTAGATTCATTTTACTTTGATCTTTCCATCCGGTGGCTCTAAGCACAAAGAGAAGGTTATTGTTGATGTTTCGGTCGGGCAGAAGTTTAAAATCCTGAAAAACAATACCGAGTTTGCGTCTCAGAAACGGAATGTCTTTTTCCTTTAGTCCCTTTAGGTCAAAACCTACAATGTGTCCCGTACCTTGTTTCAAGGCCAAGTCACCATACAGTGTTTTCATGAAGCTGCTTTTGCCACTCCCGGTCTTACCGATCAGGTATACGAATTCACCCTTATTGACTTCGAGGTTTACTTCATTCAATATTAAGCTTTCCTCTTGAAAAATGGCAACATCCTTCAATTCCAATATAGTCTCGGGCATATCTAATTTTGTTGATATAAAAGTAATAAGTTACTTTTTAAAACGGATCACCCCTTCCTAAAAACTTTTTCTTTTGTACTTTAAAAATATTTTGGACCTATATACTTGAGAGCAATAATTGACGTTATCCTAAGTATTACCGGTTAGTCAAAATAGTTAGAGAACGCTATGTTTAAAAAAATCACCGCTTACCTTCCCCTTTTTCTGGGGATTGTTTGGATTGGCAATGCCCAAGAATCCAAAATTTACACTTTTGAAGATAAGGAATACCAAGATGCCCTGGCACTCTATAATAATGAGCAATATCATGCGGCCCAAACCATTTTCGGCAAAGTCAAAAACAGCACTCGAAATTTAGAGACGAAAGCTAACAGTGCCTATTATGAGGCCAATGCGGCGGTTAGATTAAACCAGCTAGGGGCGGACAAACTAATGGAGGCTTTTGTGGAACAGTACCCAACCTCCACTAAAAGGAATTCAGCATTTGCGGATGTGGCCGAATATTATTTTGAAACCGGGAAATACCCGTATGCGCTTAAGTGGTACAACAAAGTAGACCAGAATGTATTGTCCCGAAATGAAATGGACAAGTTCAATTTTAATTATGGGTACTCACTTTTTTCATCCAATAACCAGAAGGATTCAAAGAAATATCTTGAAAAAGTAACAAATTCATCGGTTTATGGTTCCCAAGCAAAATATTATCTGGGTTACATAGCCTATCAGCAAGATGATTATGAAGGGGCGAATCAAAGATTTGACCAAATTACAGATCCTGAGGTGCTTGAAGATAAATTGTCCTACTACCAGGCGGACATGAACTTTAAACTTGGAAAGTTTGAAGAGGCAATTGCATTGGCGAAGAAGCAATTGCCAAAATCCGACCGAACGGAAGTTTCCGAGCTGAACAAAATCATTGGGGAGAGCTATTTTAATCTAAAACAGTATGAAAATGCTGTGACCTATTTGGAACAATACAAAGGTAAAAAAGGTAAATTCAACAATACCGATTACTACTTATTGGGCTATAGCTATTACAAGCAAGGTGATTTTGCCAATGCGATACAACAGTTCAATAAGATAATCGGAGGCACAAACAGTGTTTCTCAGAACGCTTATTATCATTTGGCGGAGTGCTATTTAAAGTTGGATAAAAAACAGGAAGCTTTGAATGCATTCCGAAATGCTTCCCAAATGGATTTCTCCCCAGAGATTCAAAAGGATGCCTTCTTGAACTATGCGCAATTGAGTTATGAAATAGGGAACCCCTATGAGCCTGTGCCACAGGTTATATCCAGTTACATAGAAAAATACCCCAATGATCCCAAATCACAGGACATGAAAGAGCTTTTGGTCGATTCTTATATAACCTCCAAGAACTTTGCCGGTGCAATGGAGCTACTTGAAAAAAACCGAAATTTTGCCAGCAAGACGACCTATCAGAAAGTGGCTTTCTATAGAGGAGTTGAACTTTTTGTTGATACCGATTATGCAGGTGCGGCAGAAAGTTTCAATAAATCTTTGGGCAGTGCCGAAGATTCAAATTTTAAGGCACGTGCCAATTATTGGAAGGCAGAATCTGAATATATGTTGAATCGCTATGATGCGGCTTTGGCCGATTACATTCAATTTCAACAAAATGCTACTGCTAAATCTACCGAAGAATATAAGGATCTAGACTATAATCTGGCCTATACCTACTTTAAATTGAAAGATTATAATAAGGCCATAGACCATTATAATAGTTTTACAGGCTCATCACCAAAGGATACCCAGAAATTGTATGATGCCTATTTGCGAATGGGAGATAGTTATTTTGTGACCAGTAAGTATTGGCCAGCTATTGAAACATACAATAAGGCATTGGCTTTGGCTGGTCCTGAAAAAGATTATGCCGCCTATCATAAAGCATTGAGTTACGGTTTTGTGGGTAGGGGAGAAACAAAAATTCAGGAGTTGGAAGCTTTTATTTCCAAATATCCCAGATCAACTTTAAATGACGATGCACTTTTTGAACTTGCCAGCTCTTATATAACGGCCGGGCAGGAAAATAGAGGTATGCAGACTTACGATCGTTTGATCAACGAGTTCAATGGAAGTTCTCTGGTGCCACAGGCAATCATGCGTCAGGGACTTGTACATTACAATGCCAGTCGAAACGATCAAGCACTTGGCAAATTCAAAACAGTGGTTCGCGATTACCCAAATACGCAAGAAGCACTGCAGGCCGTATCTACCGCGAAATTGGTCTATGTAGACATGGGAAAAGTTGATGAGTATGCGGCATGGGTGAAAAACTTGGATTTTGTTGAGGTAACCGATGCGGAATTGGAAAATGCCACCTACGAATCGGCAGACAAGAAAAACTTGGAAGGCGATAAAGAAGCGGCCATAAGGGGCTATCAGAGCTATATAAAACAATTTCCGAACGGACTTCACGCCATAAAGGCAAATTTCAATTTGGCGCAATTATTCTTTGCAAAAGGACAGAAAGATAAAGCCTTGCCCCATTATAAATATGTTGCGGACAAAGGGGCTGGGGAGTATACCGAGCAGGCTTTGACACGGGTTTGTGAAGTTTATATAGGAGAGAAGGACTATGTGACCGCCCTACCTTATCTAACCAGATTGGAGTCGCAGGCCAATATCCAGCAAAACCGCACTTTTGCCCAGTCCAACTTAATGAAAGGGTATTACCAACAGAAAAACTATGGCCAAACATTGGCTTATGCCGAAAAGGTTTTGGCTACTCCGAGCATTGACGACCGTATTAAGAGCGATGCGCAGATAATGATTGCGCGATCAGCTATCGCTACCGGAAACGAGCCAAAAGCAGAATCTGCCTATGGCGAAGTGCTAAAAATAGCAACGGGCGAGACGGCTGCAGAGGCATTGTATTACGACGCTTATTTTAAGAACAAGGCAGGTCAATTGGAAAATTCGAATACTTCCGTTCAGAAATTGGCGAAAGACTTTTCAAGCTATAAGGAATGGGGTGGAAAAGGACTCATTATAATGGCCAGAAATTTCTACGGACTGGGAGATGCCTATCAGGCAACCTATATTTTGGACAATGTGGTTACCAATTTTAGCCAGTATCCAGAAATTGTTTCAGAGGCCAAGGGGGAATTATCCATCATTAAAGCCAAAGAGGCCCAAAGTAATTCATCAGTAAATCCCGATGGCAATTAATATCTCCTACAATTTCAAGGTAAAAGAACAGAGAATGAGAATGAATATAAAAATGACATTGTTGGTTTTCCTAGGGCTTGCCCAAACTACAATAGCACAAGACAAGGAGGAGAAAGATTTAGGAACCGAGACAGTTACGGTAACAAAGGCTTACACACCTACCATTTCAGATGCCTTTAAAATTAGAACACTTCCGAATATGAACGATTCCATCGTTTTACAGAAGAAGAAAATTGATTATAGTATTTTTTCCGTTCCTGTAGCATCAACCTTTACGCCTACAAAGGGAAAGGCTTCGACTGTAAAAAAGACACCTCCACCGGTATTATATAATTCATATGCCTCTGCAGGAGGAGGAAATCCCGCAAATATCATGGGAAAGTTCTATACCACTCGCACAATTGATAGGGAGTCCAATTTTACCTTGGGACTCGACCATAACTCATCAAAAGGGGATATTAGCGGTGTGGAATTGGACAATATTTATTCAAATAGCAAGCTTGATGCCTCCTATTCCAAAAGAGCTAGTGATTTGAATTGGGGAGGTGATATAGGTTTGCAACATCAACTGTACAATTGGTACGGTATTCCAAAAGAAACCTATGATGAAAATACAATAAATGGCATTGATGAACGTCAGAACTATTATATGGGGGAAGCAGGAGCGCACGTAAATGCCGAGGATTCCTATTTCAAGAATGCCGAATTGAAGTATAGAAGGTTTTGGGATGCCGTAAAATCAGGCGAAAACAGGGCCATTTTTAAGATTGGGTTCGATTTTCCCGTAAACGAGGAAATATTCGGAATCAAAGTAAATGTTGATTATGTAAACGGTGCCTTCAAGAATGCAAGTGTCAACAGTACAGATAATATAGCCGGTATTGGCTATAGCAACTTACAAGTAGGTGTTAATCCGAGTTTGACCATGCTACGCGATGATTTATCCCTAAATCTGGGAGTGAATTTGGTCTATGGACTTGATTCTGAAATTAGTGACAGCAATTTTTATATTTATCCAGCGGTTACTGCGTCATATAGATTATTGGACGAAACCGTGATTGCGTATGCCGGAATCGAGGGGGAGTTGAAACAAAACTCATATTACGATTTTGTGGAACAAAATCCCTATGTGTCACCTACGTTGACCATTTCCCCAACCGACAGTAAGTACAATGGCTATGTGGGTCTTAAGGGACAATTGCTTCCAAATTTAAGCTATAACGTTAAAGGGTCCTATTCGGCCCAGAATAACCTGCCTTTATTCAAGTTAAACGCTCGTAACGATTTTCGTGATGATGAAAAAGGGTATTATTACGGCAATTCGTATGAAGTCTTTTATGACGATGTAAAAACGCTGGGAATTTTTGGTGAATTAAATGTGGATGTAAATCGAAACTTCACTTTAGGGGTAAATGCAGAGTTCTACAGCTATACCACCGAAACTGATAACCCCGCTTGGAACTTGCCTGATTTGATGGGATCTCTTTTTATGGATTACCAAATCGGGGAGAAATGGTATATGGGTGCCAATCTGTTTTATGTAGGGGAGCGGGAAGATTTTTCATCAGTGGCTCAGCCAACGTTGCCACCTTCCCAATTTGTGAAAATTACATTGGACAGCTATTTTGATGCAAATGCACACATTGGTTATAGATTGAGCGATCAATTGTCAATCTTTTTGAAAGCGGCGAATATTGCCAATACCAACTACCAAAGATGGGCAAACTATCCCGTACAGGGATTGCAAATATTGGGCGGTGCAACCTATAAATTTGATTTTTAGATTGTTTAAATAATCCCCAAAACAAAGAAATCTATTTTTTCTTTTTTAACAGTATCTCTTACAAAGTAGGCATTTAGACTAAAGGACCGCCCGTTGGACAATACTCATCAACTTAATTTCCTATTTTAGAGGGAGTTAAATGTAGTTTGATGTATCTTTTTCCGAAAATAAAAAGTCTTACAGGTATCATGACTTTCCTATGGGTGGCAAACGGATTATCTCAAAATCTCATTAAGAATCCGAGCTTTGAAGAGTTTGTCAATTGCCCTAAAACTTTGGGTAATTTTGAAGTGGACCTTAATTATTGGAATACGCCTACCGAAGGTTCTACCGATTATTTTAATGGATGTAGCACGGCCATGGGAACTCCAAAAAATTTTAACGGAACGCAACCGGCCGATTTTGGAGTCGGATATGCCGGACTTTATTTGTATGCCCCCAACGACTATAGGGAATACATCCAAGCAGAATTGACAGAAACTTTGATCAAGGACAAAAAGTACAGAATTTCTTTCTACGTTAGTTTGGCAGAACGTTCTGATTTTGCGATAAAGGAATTCGGGGTATTGTTTTGTAAACAGCAATTGCATATCCCGACCAAAAAAGAACTTTCCAAAAAGTTGCTTTATCAAGAAAAAGACAATGCTTTTCATTCAATGGAGATAGGCTATTCCAACTTTTATTCAGATACACAGGATTGGATTCTGGTACATGCGGAATTTATTGCAAAAGGCACTGAGAAATTTATGATTCTGGGAAATTTTAAAAGTAATGACCGAACCAGGATGTTCATGACCAAAAAGAATGCAAAACAAGGTGCTTACTATTACATAGATATGGTTCTGGTCGAAGATATGGAAATGGCCACCAAAACTTTAGCCCAACAAACCGAAGGTGATTTGGCATACAAAACTGATTTTCAATTGGATAAAATAAATACATTTCAAAATGTACTGTTTGATTTTGATGAATCTGTTCTATTGGAAAATGCTCAAAGGGAACTGGAAGCTATTCATATCTATTTTATAAATCATCCCGGCCTCAAAATTCACATAAGTGGCCATACCGATGATGTTGGCAATGAAAGTTACAATCAAAAACTTTCTGCCGCAAGGGCGGCAGCCGTTGCCAGTCGTCTCATAAAATTGGGGGTTTCAAAAGAACTGATTTCCTGGAAGGGTTTTGGTAGCCGGCAGCCCATTTCGTCCAATGATACCGAAGCGGGCAGACAAATGAACAGGAGGGTAGAATTTTTAATGACAAAAGAGCCTTAATAATAGCATTAAAAAATTAATTTCATAGTTAATTAGCTCAAACAGGGGTTGTTAGATTTTTTGGTACTATCTTTGACGCTCAATTGATATTTAATTTAAATTTTTACAATGAACAAAGGAACAGTAAAGTTCTTCAATAACGCCAAAGGTTTTGGTTTTATAACTGAAGAGGGCGTTGACAAAGATCATTTTGTACACGTATCAGGATTGGTAGACGAAATTCGCGAAGGCGATGAAGTTGAATTTGATCTACAAGATGGTAATAAAGGATTAAATGCGGTAAACGTTAAAGTAATTTAATATATACTACTTAGTTTTTTAAGACAGGGCCCTGACGATAGTCGGGGCTTTTTTTATAAGGGATGAAACTAGCGAAAATTCTAAATTTCGAAGAAAATTTCCAATAGGTTTTCATTTCAAATCCACGTAACTTGCGGCAAATCAAGAATTTTTTATGGATTTACATATAGCGGTACTGATTGACGGGGATAATATTCCGTCAGCATACGTAAAGGAAATGATGGAGGAAATTGCCAAGTACGGTAATCCTACGGTCAAGCGTATTTACGGAGATTGGACGAACCCCAGATTGGGGAAATGGAAAAACGTATTGCTTGAGAATGCCATAACCCCAATCCAGCAATATGGTTACACGGCCGGGAAGAATGCCACGGATTCCGCCATGATCATTGACGCTATGGATATATTATATTCAGGAAAAGTGAATGGTTTTTGTTTGGTGAGCAGCGATAGTGATTTTACAAGATTGGCGACCCGATTGCGAGAGGCAGGAATGCAAGTAATAGGAATTGGGGAAAAGAAAACACCCAACCCCTTTATTGTTGCCTGCGACAAGTTTATCTATATCGAGATTTTGAAGAATCAGGCTGATGCGGAAGACACGGCAACGGAAACCGATAAACCTTTTACCAAAAACAGTGTGGATAAGATCACACCTAAAGATTTGCGATTAATGGCAACGACCATTGAAGATTTGGCCGATGATGATGGTTGGGCATTTCTGGGTGATGTGGGAAGTCTTTTACAAAAAAAACAGCCTAACTTCGATTCACGTAACTACGGATTCCAAAAGTTGACTCCTTTACTTAGCTCAATCCCGCATTTTGAGATTGAACGTCGAGAAGACTCAAAAGGGCGTAAAAAACTGATCTTTGTAAGAATTAAGGAGAAACAAAAAAAGTCGGGTAGAAAATCATAAACCTGCCTATGAATAAACAAATTTGCATGAATAAACCCTTTGCTTTTATTTTGTTGTGCTTTACAATTGTTTCTTGTCAGGAAAATACTCCCCAAAAGAAAACGGACACCCAAATCCCGATTGATAGCCTATTTGTAAATTTTTACGAATTCAAAAAAAGTATTAATCCAATAGAGGCCACCAAAGCCGGATTTTCAAAGTACAATGATACCATAACAAATTATATTTCGCATGATTATCAGGCGCATCTAATTGAAAAATATTCCTTTTTTCTTGATCAGTTATCAAAGTATGATTCCACTAGCTTAACTCCGGCACAGTGGATGAGCCTTCGCGTTATGCGATGGGATTGTTCAATTAAAAAAGAAGGACTTTCGAATGCAATGGTTACAATGGCATCTCCCATGTATGATCTCCCCACTTTTGAATTGATGCCTCTATTTCAAATACAATCTTTACATCTTTATGTTGCGCAACTTGCCGGTGGTCAAAGTGTACAACCTTTCAAAACTGTAAATGATTATGATAATTGGTTAAAGCGACTTGAGGACTACAATACGTTTTTGGATACTTGTATGGTTAAAATGAAAGAGGGCATGGCAAGTGGAGTCGTTATGCCGAAGATTCTGGCCCAAAAGATGATTCCTCAGTTGCAAGAATTTGCCGATGCCACCTTGAAAGAACACCTGTTTTACAAACCAATTCTTTCCATGCCGAAAACTTTTGATAAGTCACAGCAGGATCGCTTAACCAATTCCTATGAGGATTTTATTGCTAACATACTTATTCCCAAGTACAAGGATTTGAGGAACTTCATGGTAGAACTGTATATTCCTGCATGTCGTGAAAGTTCGGGGTTGAGCGCTTTACCCAAAGGAAGGGAAACATACGATTATCTTATAAGGCTTCATACTACTACCAACATGACAGCGGAAGAAATTCATGAGCTTGGTAAAAGTGAAGTGGAACGTATTTTAGGTGAAATGGAAAAGGCGAAAACCCAAATCGGATTCAAGGGTTCGGTAAAGGAATTTTTTAATTATGTGCGTTCCAACAAGGAACAAATGCCCTTTAATACGCCCGATGAGGTCATTGCCAATTTTAATGCCATTCATGAGCGCATCGATTTAAAATTGAAAGAAGTCTTTACAATAGCGCCGAAAACAGGTTTTGAAGTACGTCGTACAGAAGCATTTAGAGAAGCATCTGCCAGTGCAGAGTATGTTCCAGGCTCAAAAGACGCCACTCGCGCAGGGATTTTCTATGTTCCCATACCTAATGTTGCTACCTATAATAAATTTGCAGATGAAGCACTGTTTCTTCATGAAGCCATTCCAGGACACCATTTTCAACTGTGCCTGCAGCAGGAAAATGAAAACCTTCCGGAGTTCCTGCATCCAGAAAGTATGGGTGTTTTTGTGGAAGGTTGGGCATTGTACGCCGAGTCATTGGGTAAGGAATTGGGACTTTACGAAGACCCATTTCAATATTTTGGAATGTTGAGTATGGAAATGCACCGAGCGATACGATTGGTTGTCGACACGGGCATACATGCCAAAGGATGGTCAAGGGAGGAAGCTATTAAATATTCCATGGACAATGAAGCGGAATCCGAAGATGGTATCATCGCTGAAATAGAAAGATATATGGCTACTCCCGCACAGGCATTGTCCTATAAAATTGGTCAGCTCAAGATTCGGCAGTTGAGGAACAAAGCGGAAAAAGTTTTGGGAGAGGCATTCGATATTCGCGAATTTCACAGTCAGGTTTTAAATTCTGGTAGTTTGCCAGTTATTTTGTTGGAAGAAAAAATAAATGGCTGGATAGAAAACGAAAAGTCAAAATAATCGACCAAAATTCTTTATTTTTAACTTGATCAAATAAAGTAAAATTTTAGAAAAATGAAAAAAGCAAACAAAATATCATATCTATTGCCAATACTTGTTTTAAGCTTAATTTTTAGTTCTTTTTCGATCAATGGGAAGATAGGGAATGCAACAGAAATTGCCACTTATTTCAATGTTGAGGGGAGATGGAAATATAAAGTCCAAAATGTAGATCCCCAGTATCAGGAAGGTATATTGTACATAGCAAAAGAATCGGGCGTCTATTCGGTTAATATAATAGTTAATGGAGGAGGTTCGATGCCAGCCGAGGAGGTTGAGGTAAATAATAATGAAGTAAAATTTGTTGTGTATGTTGAAGAAGATCGTGTGCCAATTAAATTGGTGGTTGAAGGAGATTCGTTTACGGGTACCGGGTCTTCATCCCAGGGGTCTTTTACTTTGACAGGAGAACGGACACCCGATCCGCAATAAGAAGGTATTCTTATCTAAAAATTCAGAAACCCCCCGCCCAAATGGCGGGTTTTTTTATGAAATAAATTAACTTGATGGAATTTCGTTATTTTTAGCCAATTCAATTCGTGGGGCCATGAAAAAATTGCTTTTTTTAGTTTCTATTCTTTTGACCAGTTGTGAGCTTTTTAAGGAAAAGGTTGATCTAGTGGTCATAAATGCCAATGTGTATACCGTTGACAATGATTTTTCAAAGGCACAGTCGTTTGCGGTAAAGGACGGGAAATTTATGGCTGTCGGTTCAACCGATGAAATTCGCAGCAAATATACATCTGATCAAATTGCAGATGCAGATGGGAGAACCATTACTCCCGGTCTAATTGATGCGCACTGTCATTTTTTCGGATTGGGACTGAACCAACAAACGGTAAACCTAGTAGGGACAAAGAGTTTTGACGAAGTTTTGAAAAGAGTCAAAGAGTTTCAAGAAATAAACCATAAAAAGTTTATTTTAGGTCGTGGATGGGACCAAAATGACTGGGAAGTAAAAGAATTCCCTACTAAAAAGGAACTTGATGAACTATTTCCGGATACGCCCGTGGCCTTAACCCGTATTGATGGACATGCTCTTTTGGTGAATCAAAAAGCTTTGGATATGGCCGGAATCGATTGGAGTACAAAAGTTGATGGAGGCGAGATCGTAAAAAAATGGTCCGGGGAACTAACAGGAATTACAGGGGTATTAATTGATAATCCCATGAGTCTTATCTATCCTCTTATCCCTGAACCTACCCTTGGGGAAAAGGTCCAGGCATTAAAGGATGCGCAAAGAATATGTTTGAACAACGGACTTACCACTGTAAATGATGCAGGTTTGGATCGGTCAACTATTGAGTTGATAGATAGCCTGCAACAAACCGGGGAGCTTTCAATTCGCGTATATGCGATGATAAGTAATACGCCAGAGAACCTGAACCATTATTTGTATCAAGCCCCGGTAAAGACTGAGAAATTAAATGTACGTTCTGTTAAAGTATATGGAGATGGTGCCTTGGGCTCCAGAGGTGCAGCCCTTAGAGAACCCTATTCAGATCAACCAGGGCATTACGGAGCAATGGTTACTCCAATTTCCGAAATTGAGGATTTGGCTAGAAAAATAGCAATTTCGGAGTTTCAAATGAACACGCATGCCATTGGTGATTCTGCAAACATTGCGGTATTAAGAGCATATCACAAGGCATTGAATGGACAAAAAGATAGAAGATGGAAGGTAGAACACGCTCAGGTAATATCTCCTGAGGATTTTGACTATTTTAAAGAAGGCATTATCCCCTCGATTCAGCCAACACATGCAACCAGTGACATGTATTGGGCCGAGGAACGCCTAGGCCCCATGAGAATTAAAGGTGCCTATGCATATAAAACCCTTTTGGAAAAGGCTGGAACTGTGGCCCTTGGAACCGATTTTCCTGTAGAACAAGTAAGCCCGTTTTTGACCTTCTATGCGGCTGTTGCAAGGCAAGATATTGATGGTTATCCTGAAGGAGGTTTTCATATTCAGGAAGGGTTAACTAGGGAACAAGCATTGCGGGGTATGACCATTTGGGCGGCTTATTCCAATTTCGAAGAAGAAGAAAAAGGGAGCATAGAGGTAGGGAAGTTTGCAGATTTCACCATTTATAGTGATGATTTAATGGAAGTGCCACTTCGGGAAATACCAAATATTCGGGCAGAACTTACTTATATTGATGGTAAGGTTGCCGAGTAAAAAAATGATGCCAAATAGAAAACCCAAAACTTGAGCTTTGGGTTTTCTATTTGGATGAATCGTCTCCTACATCATCACTGGCAGAGAGACTCTGGTAAGTCCCCAGCCCATTACCATATTTGTTCCCCCATTGGCCTCATCAAAAGCGATTGAGAATGCTTCCAATGATTCCTTTCCAGAACTTACAGCAGCTTTTACTCTTGCAACATCTGCGGATTGATCATAAGAATAAGCTCCCCATTGGTTCAGTTTTTTGTTAAAAATGATGGTCCACTCCTTATCTCCCGGGATTGCAAACATAGAATAAGTCCCTGCTTTTAATGAAGTATCACCAATTTTGGCATCTTTATAAAAAGTAACTTCACTTGCTTCATTGGCACCCAAGCGCCACACTTCACCTGCTTTGGCAAGTTCTGATATTGAGCGACCCTTTAATTGAGGTCGGCTGTAAGTAACTCTAACGGCCTTATCCGCTATTTTGTAACTAGCAGGAAAAGTTGCCATGTCCATCGGGCTTTTGTCGATTCCGTCAAATTTTTGGGCGTTGGCCCCAGCGCTAAATACCAATGCCAAGGTCAAAAGGGAAAGCGTAAGTAAATTTTTCATAATAGTGTTTGTTTTTATGTTGTTAAATCTAAAAAGGAATATGTACATACTCTGCTAAAAAGTCGTTAAAATTTAACCACCTTACAGAATGCAGTAATTTTCAATGAATAAAATAATTATAATTTCATATTGAAGCTAAAAAGTTATATTTTATTATAAATAAATACTAATAATTAATTATTGTTTTTTAAATGAAATCATAAAACGATATTTGTCGTAAAATTGATATAATTTAAATGGTATGTGTGGAATTGTATGTGCTTTTGATGTGAAACAAAGTACCGAGGTTTTAAGACCTCAATTGCTGGAAATGTCCAAGAAGGTAAGGCACCGTGGGCCTGATTGGAGTGGTATCTACTCTGATGATAAGGCCATCTTGGCACATGAACGATTGGCTATTGTAGACCCTGCTTCGGGAAAGCAGCCCTTGTTTAGTGAAGATAAAAAATTAATATTGGCCGCGAACGGCGAAATATATAATCATAGGGACTTACGAAAACAATTCATCGGTAAATATAATTTTCAAACGGAATCTGATTGTGAGGTAATATTGGCCTTATACAAAGAAAAAGGTGTAAACTTTTTGGATGAAATGAACGGAATTTTCGGTTTCGCCATTTATGATGTTCAAAAGGACGAATATTTTGTTGCCCGCGACCATATGGGGATAATTCCTTTGTATATAGGTTGGGATAAGTACGGAACATTTTATGTTGCTTCCGAATTGAAAGCATTGGAAGGGACTTGCACAAAAATTGAACTTTTCCCGCCTGGCCATTATTTGCATAGTAGTGATGGAGAAATGAAAAGATGGTACACCAGGGATTGGATGGAGTTTGATGCCGTAAAGGACAACGAGACAAGTATTAAGAAGATCAAGGAAGCTTTAGAGGCCGCTGTACATCGCCAACTCATGTCAGATGTCCCCTATGGCGTTCTGCTTTCTGGTGGGCTGGACTCGTCGGTAACTTCGGCCATTGCAAAAAAATACGCTCAAAAACGAATAGAATCCGATGATGTTTCAGATGCTTGGTGGCCACAATTGCATTCTTTTTCAGTTGGCTTGGAGGGCTCGCCTGATTTAGCGGCAGCACAAAAAGTGGCAAAACATATAGGAACCATACACCATGAAATTAAGTTTACCATTCAAGAAGGCTTGGATGCTATCAAAGATGTGGTCTATAACTTGGAGACCTATGATATTACTACCATCCGTGCCTCAACACCAATGTACTTAATGGCCAGGGTCATCAAATCAATGGGTATTAAGATGGTATTGTCAGGAGAGGGTGCGGATGAACTTTTCGGGGGATACCTTTATTTTCATAAAGCCCCCAATGCAAGGGAATTTCATGAAGAAACGGTACGAAAACTGAGCAAACTGCATATGTACGATTGTCTGCGGGCCAATAAATCTTTGGCTGCCTGGGGCATTGAAGGCCGCGTTCCCTTTTTGGACAAAGAGTTTATGGATGTTGCCATGCGCATTAACCCACAAGATAAAATGATAAATGGTGAACGAATGGAAAAATGGGTGGTTCGCAAGGCTTTTGAGGATATGCTTCCCGAAAGTGTGGCTTGGAGGCAAAAAGAGCAATTTTCCGATGGAGTTGGTTACAGTTGGATCGATACATTGAAGCTTATGGTCAATGAAGAAGTATCCGATGAGCAATTGGCAAATGCAAAATATCGTTTTCCGCTTCAAACTCCGACTACAAAGGAGGAGTTTTATTATCGGTCTATATTTGAATCGCATTTTCCCTCTGATGCTGCGGCGTTATGTGTTCCGCAAGAACCTTCTGTCGCCTGCAGCACCAAAATTGCTTTGGAATGGGACGAAGCGTTTAAAAACATGAACGATCCCTCTGGTAGAGCAGTTGCCAATGTGCATACCGATGCGTATGCCAAGTGATATAGTTCTTCCTATGTATAAAATTATATGATCATTACAAATGCCTCGCAAATAAGCGGGGCATTTTGTTTAAACCAATGGCATTTTCTTATAATATTTTGGTTGGTCATTAATTGGATATTTGATATTCCGGCCCAGTGAATTTTCCACAATAAAATGTTGATAACTTAGAGGTTAATAATATGCTAAAAACCCATATTACATGGGGTATTGCGTATATTTGCAGGATTGCGAAATTTAGACGTAAAACAACCAATAAATCTTATGAGCGAAGAAGCAAATAAAGACGAAGAATCAAAGAAAAAAAGGGAAGTTAGAAAGCCTGGAGAACACTTGACCGGAGAAAATAAAAAAGCATATTCTGCAGATAGCATTCAGGCTTTGGAAGGCATGGAGCATGTGCGCATGCGTCCATCAATGTATATCGGGGATGTTGGTGTACGAGGTTTGCATCATTTGGTATATGAGGTAGTCGATAACTCCATTGATGAGGCTATGGGCGGTCATTGTGATAACATCAGTGTTGTCATAAATGAAGATAACTCCATCACGGTTAGGGATAATGGTCGCGGGATTCCCGTAGACCTACATAAGAAAGAAGGGGTTTCTGCATTGGAAGTCGTAATGACAAAAATTGGGGCAGGAGGTAAGTTTGATAAAGATTCATACAAGGTATCCGGCGGTCTTCATGGGGTAGGTGTATCGGTGGTCAACGCGTTGTCCAACCATCTTAGGGCCACTGTTTACAGGGACGGTAAAATTTGGGAACAGGAATATGAAAAAGGTAAGTCCCTTTATCCAGTAAAAACTATTGGTGAGACAGCCGATAGGGGAACCGAAGTCACCTTTTATCCCGATGATTCTATTTTTACCCAAACGGTGGAATTTAGCTATGAAACACTGGCGAACCGAATGAGGGAGCTTTCATTCTTGAATAAAGGTGTAACAATCAGCCTAACCGATAAGCGTGAAAAGGATAGTAAGGGAGAATTTTTAGGTGAAACTTTTTATTCTGATGAAGGTTTGAAGGAGTTCGTTAAATTTTTGGATGGAAATCGCGAATCGTTGATTCAGAATGTAATTGCGATGGAAGGCGAAAAGAATGACATTCCCGTTGAGGTGGCAATGACCTATAATACAAGTTATACAGAGAATTTGCATTCGTATGTCAACAATATCAATACCCATGAAGGTGGTACCCATCTTTCAGGTTTTAGAAGAGGTCTGACTACAACCTTAAAAAAGTATGCAGACGCTTCAGGAATGTTGGATAAACTGAAATTCGAGGTTCAGGGAGATGATTTTAGGGAGGGGCTAACAGCAATTATTTCGGTAAAAGTTCAAGAGCCACAGTTTGAAGGCCAAACAAAGACCAAATTGGGAAACCGGGAAGTTTCGGCCGCCGTTTCACAAGCAGTTTCTGAAATGCTAACGGACTATCTGGAAGAACATCCGGATGATGCAAAGGTAATAGTGCAAAAAGTGATTTTGGCCGCCCAGGCACGGCATGCCGCAACCAAAGCAAGGGAAATGGTCCAAAGGAAAACCGTTATGAGTATCGGTGGACTGCCAGGAAAATTATCCGATTGCTCGGATCAAGATCCGATTAACTGTGAAGTTTTTCTGGTCGAGGGAGATTCTGCAGGTGGTACCGCCAAGCAAGGTAGAGATCGTAATTTTCAGGCCATACTTCCATTAAGAGGTAAAATTTTGAACGTAGAAAAAGCAATGACCCATAGGGTTTTTGAAAATGAGGAAATCAAGAATATCTATACTGCATTGGGGGTTACTATCGGAACCGAGGACGATAGCAAGGCCTTGAACTTGGATAAATTAAGGTATCACAAGGTGGTGATTATGTGTGATGCGGATGTAGATGGTAGCCATATTGAGACCTTAATTTTGACATTCTTCTTTAGATATATGAGAGAACTGATAGAAGGGGGTCATGTCTACATCGCAACCCCTCCTTTGTATCTTGTTAAAAAAGGAACCAGAAAGCAGTATGCATGGGATGATAAGGAGCGGGATGCCATTGCAGATAGTTATAGTGGGGGCGTAAGTATTCAACGTTATAAAGGTCTGGGTGAAATGAACGCGGAGCAGTTATGGGATACCACCATGAATCCCGAGTTTAGAACTTTGCGTCAAATTACCATTGACAATGCTACCGAAGCGGATAGGATTTTTTCCATGCTTATGGGAGATGAGGTGCCACCAAGAAGGGACTTTATTGAGAAAAATGCCGTTTATGCGAACATTGATGCATAAGAATAGGTACTTACACAACAAAAACCTGCACCGACCGTGCAGGTTTTTTAGTTTTGGGAAAAATTATAGTATGAAAAGTAGAATTTTCTTACTGCTGATAGCAGTTAGTTCTCAGGGTATCGCACAGTCGAATATCAACGAAGTGTTGGCTGCAGGCCTTAATGACGCCGAAAGATTTACCAATGAATACATGTCCCCGGTTTCCGAAGCAGGAATACATAGTATATCCAATGGGTGGTACAATTCTGGAAGTTCTAAGCCTTTAGGCGGCTTTGAAATCTCTATCATCGGTAACATGGCCAATTTCAAAAATAAGGATGGCAAGAAGGCCTTTAACTTGAATACCGCAGATTATGAGAATTTACAGTTTGAGGATGGTAGTATTTCCAAAATGGTCTCTACCGGATTGGGTGATATCGAGGGACTAAGGGTATATGTTGAAGCGGAAATTGCTCCAGGTGTAACCTCCAGAGAGGATATTGAGCTTCCTTCCGGACTTGCTTCGGAGAACCTTAATTTTATTCCTTCCGGTTTTTTGCAGGCAAGTGTAGGTCTTTTTAAAGGAACCGAAATCAAAGCCCGATTCTTACCCAAAATTAATACGGAAGATGTTGCCGTAGGACTATTTGGCCTTGGAGTGCAGCATGAAATAACCCAGTACTTTCCTGGTGAAAAAATATTTCCAGTGGCCATTTCAGGAGTTATAGGATATACGCACCTAAATGGTACGTATGATTTTACGAATACCGAGATAGTTGATGGTGCTAATCAAAGAATAGACGTTAAAATGAATTCATGGGTATTTCAGGCAGTAATCTCCACAAAATTACCAATAATCAATTTTTATGGCGGATTGGGCTATCTGAGGGGGAAATCAACTACCGATATTCTTGGTGAATACAGAGTACGATCAGGGCCATTTCAGCAAACCTATACCGACCCATTTTCTGTGGTTACTGACGCGAGTGGTGTTAGAGCCAATATTGGTGCAAAACTAAAATTAGGCTTCTTTAGATTGAATGCCGATTATACGTTGGCCGAATTTAATAGTCTTTCGGTCGGAATCAATTTCGGCTTTAGATAGTTGAAAATAGTTAAATGCAAAACCCGATGTGCTATGCATCGGGTTTTTTTGCGTTCAATTCATTCAATATAAATCGACTAATTTCGCCATATTGGATAAGAACTAAACCTTAAATTCTTTCACATATCTTTTGTTTTAAGCAACCCTTTTTGAAAAATTGCATCTTTGTTTAAAATTTAAAATTATCTTGAAGATGAGAAATAAAATCTATTTCGTACTTATTTGTTCAATCGGCGCAGTAAATATGAATTGCGGTCTAGAGAGCGACCCGATAGAATGCCCACCGAATTTTACAGGTAGTTTAAGCGAGACTGAAATAAAATTAACTGGCCAATGGGAATTAACAGGAATTAATTCAGATGTTGAAGTTGATATTACGAACGACAACGTTGAAAATCCCAGTAAAGATTTATATGCTCAAAATGGGGATTGTGACAAGGATGCTGACTATGAATTTAAAACTGACAGAACATATGGTTTTTCCCTAGGACAAAATGCCGCTAACTGTTCAAATAAAAGCATTTCAAATGGAACCTGGAAACTAACTGTTGATCAACTAAGTTTGGTGACCAATTGTAATACAATGACCAATAAAATAGTATTTAATGATGGCCTGACCGAATTTTCCTTCGCAAATGAGCTTAATATCAGGGATGTAAAAGGGACTACATCTCTAGCAAAGATAACTTTTGTGTATTCAAAGGTTGAATGATAGGTTGATAATTTGATAATTTGTTAGTTCCTATTTGCGAAAATATGGCCATCTATCAGTTCCAGGCGTATCTGATCTTCTGAGGTTTTTATCACAACCGTGTCATCCGCACGATCTATGCCTGGGTAGGAAAGGATATATTCCCCATCTTTCTGCTTCCATTGGAAATCGGTCTTAATAGTGATAGCTCCATTTTCAATTCGGTGGAATCTACCAAGATAGGCATCATTGAATATCCATTCATGGCGAATACTTTGCTTTTGGGTTTGGCTTATTGTTTTGGTTTCAACATTGGTCCAAATACCAATTACGGGGTCATTGTTCTCTGGAATTCGTGAACAGTTGCTTGCAAAAACAATGCACACTATGGCAACTAATGAAAAGAGCTTTTTCATTTTGTAGGTTTTTTCTGATTCGGCTTAATATTATAGAAACGTATATAGCGAGACCAATATTGCCAAAATTCGACGTATAGCACTTTATTAATACTTTCTTCGTTGAATGATCTATTTTTTTAACAACTTCGGGAATCTTTGTCTTGATATTAATTCACTCTTGAGCGACATTTAAATGTAATTTTTAAACCCTTTTATCTTTCGAATTCAGTATTTTTGGAACTTTAAAATTGAATTTAAAATCCAAAAAATATGAAAGTTACCGTAGTAGGGGCAGGTGCTGTTGGCGCAAGTTGTGCCGAGTATATTGCCATCAAAAATTTTGCATCTGAAGTAATTCTATTAGATATTAAAGAAGGATATGCCGAAGGAAAGGCAATGGACTTAATGCAATGTGCCTCATTGAACGGTTTTGACACTAAGATTGCCGGGGTTACCAATGATTATTCCCAAACTGCAGGTAGCGATATAGCCGTTATAACTTCAGGAATTCCAAGAAAACCGGGAATGACCCGTGAGGAATTGATCGGTATCAATGCCGGGATTGTTAAAACGGTATCTTCGAATATAATCAAGCATTCGCCAAATGTTATTTTAATCGTCGTGAGCAATCCGATGGATACTATGACTTATTTGGTACACAAGTCAACCAATTTACCTAAAAATAGGATAATAGGTATGGGTGGTGCACTGGATAGCGCCCGGTTCAAGTATCGTTTAGCCGAGGCGTTGAATGCGCCTATCTCGGATGTTGATGGCATGGTAATAGGTGGCCATAGCGATACGGGAATGGTTCCCTTAACTTCCCATGCTACACGTAACAGTATTAAAGTTTCTGAATTTCTAACTGCGGATAGATTGTCACAAGTTGCCGAGGACACCAAAGTTGGCGGAGCAACTTTAACAAAACTACTGGGAACAAGCGCTTGGTATGCCCCGGGAGCAGCAGTTTCCGCAATGGTACAGGCCATTGCCTGTGACCAGAAAAAAATGTTTCCTTGTTCAGCATTTTTGGAAGGTGAATATGGTCTAAATGACATTTGTATTGGAGTGCCCGCAATACTGGGAAAAAATGGCATTGAGGAAATAGTTGAAATCGAATTGAGCGAGGCAGACAAGAGCAAGATGAAAGAAAGTGCTGTCGGCGTAACAAATACCAATAACTTACTTGAGGTATAATTGATAATTTATCATATTTTATTGAAACACCCCGTATTTAAGGGGTGTTTTTCGTTTTTAGAAATACTGTCAAATATATTGTCAATTCCTAGGGTAAATCATATATTTGCACGCTGTTAACAAAAAGCATTCATTAATAAACGTAACCAATGCAAAATAAAGGACTTATAAAGCTTTTTGCCCTTCTTTTCGGACTTGTGAGTATCTATCAATTATCTTATACTTTTATAACAAGTAAGGTCGAAGACGAGGCAAAGGTTTTTGCCGCCAGTCGTATTTCGGAATCCGAGGAAAATTATGTAGCCAATCGGGAAGCACTGGAAGCTAGATACTTAGATTCAATAGGAAGCAATTCTATTTGGGGTTATACCAGTTATGATGAGGCTAAGAAAAAAGAGCTGAACAAAGGCCTTGACCTTAAAGGAGGTATAAATGTTACCCTTCAAATTTCTGTTAAGGACATTTTGAAAGGACTTGCCAATAATACTAAAAATCCAGTTTTCAATAAAGCTTTGGCCGATGCGGATGTTGCCTCTAAGAATAGTGATGATACATATATTAATTTGTTCTTCGAAGCTTTTGACAAGATTAAGGGTGATACCAAATTAGCGTCGCCTGATGTTTTTGCGAACAAAGCACTCAGCGAGGAAGTAAACTTTCAAATGAGCGATGATGAGGTTAAGCCTATCATCCGTCGTAAAATAGACGAATCTATAGTTTCTGCATTTGAAGTCCTTAGGGAGCGAATTGACGGTTTCGGGGTTACGCAACCCAATATTCAACGTGAAGGAAGTTCAGGTCGTATTTTAGTTGAATTACCTGGAGCAAGGGATATAGCGCGCGCCCAAGACCTTCTATCCAGTACGGCCCAGTTGGAATTCTGGGAAACCTACCCACAGAGCAATCCAAGTTTTAGCACATTTATAGTTGCGGCCAATGAAAAACTAAAGACCCTGGTTGACACAATTGAGGTGGAACAACCAAAAAAACAAGAATCGGAAATCGATTCTTTGTTGTCCGATGTTGCATCCGATTCATTGGAAATGGCAAGTCAGGTCAATCCATTATTTGATTTGTTGCTGCCCGCAAACCCGGGAAGCAATGCGATGTTTAGGGCGGCCATAAAGGATACATCCAAAGTAGGGGAATATCTGAGAATGCCTGAAATCAGAAAACTTTTGCCAGCGGACATTCAGTTTACCAAGTTTGTTTGGGAGCGTCCTGCGACTCCAGAAACGGAAGTTGTCGATCTCTACGCTTTAAAATCGAATAGGGAAGGGATTCCCAGAATTAGTGGCGACGTGGTAAGCGATGCGCGCGACGATTTTGACCAGTTCAATAAACCGGCCGTATCCATGACCATGAATACGAAAGGCGCCAAAGAGTGGGAAAAATTGACAGGTGATGCCTTTAATAATCAGACCGGTATTGCAATTGTACTCGATAATAAGGTGTATACGGCTCCAGGTGTTTCCACCGGACCTATTTCTGGTGGGCGTTCTGAAATTACTGGGAAGTTCACAGTGAATGAGACTAAGGATATTTCGAACGTACTAAGAGCTGGAAAACTTCCAGCTTCTGCAGAGATTATCGATTCATTTGTGGTGGGGCCATCCTTGGGCCAAGAAGCAATTGATAGTGGTTTTATGTCCTTTACCATAGCCATGGTTATTGTATTGCTTTGGATGATAGCATACTACGGACGAGCTGGGGTTTTTGCCGATATAGCATTAATTTTGAACATCCTTTTGATATTCGGTGTTCTTACCAGTTTAAGTGCGGTGTTGACACTTCCGGGAATTGCGGGTATTGTTTTGACGCTTGGTATGTCAGTAGATGCAAACGTAATTATCTATGAGCGTATCAAGGAGGAGATGGCGAAGGGCAAGGGTAAAAGACAAGCAGTGGCCGATGGTTTCGATAATGCACTTTCCTCTATTTTGGATGCCAACATTACTACAGGCTTAACAGCTTTGATACTATTTATGTTTGGGTCGGGACCTATCAAGGGCTTCGCCACCACTTTATTGATAGGTATCCTCACATCTTTATTTACTGCAATATTTGTTACAAGATTGTTGATAGATTGGTACTTGAGCGCAAAAGAGAGAAGATTGGATTTCAGTACATCTTTAACCAAAAACCTATTTAAGGGAAGCAATTTCGATTTCTTGTCGAAGCGTAAGATTGCATACGTTGCCTCGTCAATTTTGTTGCTTATCGGCCTGTATTCCCTTTTCTTTGGGGCAGGGTTACAACAAGGGGTTGATTTTGTAGGAGGAAGAAATTACCAAGTACGTTTTGTTGATCCGGTAAACCCTTCAGAGATTACAGGGGATCTTACAAAAGCTTTTGGAAGCGCAAGTGCCAAAACATTGGGGGATGCCAACCAAATTATGGTAACTACGAACTATAAAGTAGATGCAGAAGGCGTAGAGGTAGACGAGGAGATTATGCATACGCTCTATACTACATTGCAAAAGTATTTACCGGACGGAACTAGTTACGAGGATTTTGTTCCAGGAGGAACAAACGATGAAGTGGGCGTAATGAAATATCGCAAGGTTGGTCCTACCATTGCAGATGATATCAAGAAAAATGCCTTCTTGGCCATTATTGGCTCATTGGCCGTGGTATTCCTTTATATTCTATTGCGTTTCCGTAAATGGCAGTTTTCCTTAGGTGCGGTGGTAGCAGTATTCCATGACGTACTTGTGGTATTGGGTGTGTTTTCCCTATTCGGAAAAATAATGCCATTCAACATGGAAATTGACCAAGCATTTGTCGCGGCAATCCTCACGGTCATAGGTTATTCTTTGAATGATACTGTAATCGTATTTGATCGTATTCGAGAGATTATTGCCGAAAAGGGTTGGAAATCAGGCGAAAATACAAATGTTGCCCTGAACAGTACATTGGGTAGAACCTTGAATACATCGCTTACCACCTTGGTTGTTTTGATTGCGATTTTTATTTTTGGCGGAGAATCATTAAGAGGGTTTATGTTCGCTATGATCGTTGGTATTGTGGTAGGTACTTACTCATCATTGTTTATAGCAACACCCGTTATGTTCGATTTCTTGAAAAAGGAGGTTAAAGAAGGAAAAGAGTAAAGAATACCCATAAAGTAAAAAGAAGGGCCGTCTCACAACGGCTCTTTTTATTTTATGGTACCCGTAGAGCCTTCTTCTCCTGAATGAAGTTCAAATATAAAATCAGGGTTAAGACCTGGTTCTTTGCGGTGCGAAACAAAAATTATGGCAGTTTCACTTTCTGCTGCTATTTTGTTTACCAAAGTTACCAAAAGCTTTGCGGAGTGGTCGTCCAATCCTGCGGTCGGCTCATCCAAAATGAGAAGTAAGGGCTGCTTCACCATAGCCCTGGTCGTCATTACAAGTCTTTGTTGACCTATACTTAGGTCATGAAAAAGAGTTTCTTTTATTGCCAACATGCCAATGACCATGAGCCATTCGTGGGCTATTCCCAATTGAACTTGCGAAGGCTTTACATATAGGCCTATTGAATCATTGAGTCCAGAAATAATCATGTTTTCCACCGTATGGTAACCGGTGAATTTGTCCGTCATTGCGGGCGTATAGTATCCAATCCTTTTTTTAATGTCCCAGATGCTTTCCCCAGAACCTTTCTTTTGGCCGAAAATAAAAAGCTCTTGTCCATACCCTTTGGGATTTTCACCCGTAATCATTGAGAGCAAGGTAGTTTTTCCACTTCCATTTTTCCCTATAAGCTGCCAGAATTCCCCTTTTTTGATGGTCCAGTTTATTCTTTTTAGGATGGCTTTGGTCCCATAGCTCACGTTCACATCCTTAAGTTGAACAAGAACCTCCTGATACTCAAATTTATATATTGGTGCGGGTATGCCTAATCTATAAGAAAGAGGTTTGTTTAGCTGAAAATTGGAATCTTTGAGAATAACAAGTTCCTTCTCTTTCAAATAAGCGAAGTTTGGAATGAACGGCAGTAAATCGATTTTTCGACTAACTATCTGAAAAACTACCTTGGAGTGGGAAATTTCCAGAAGTGTTTTCTTTAATTGATCTTGGGATTCGATGTCCAGATTATCAAATGGATTATCAAGAATTATAAATTCAGGATTCTTATCAAGCAAATAATTTAACAATGTCTTTTTTTGTTCGCCGCTAGACATTGAGCGAAGACTTTGGCCAATATTTTTAGTGAGGATTTTTGAATCATGACGATCTTCCTCGTCCATAAATTCATCCAGGGCCAATTTGGAGAAAAGAGCACCATTTGATCCTAAAGTGATATTGGTAATTCCAAAAGTTTTACCATTTAACAGTCCATTGACAAAGTGGCTCTTTTGGGAAGTGTTGTCAATAAAAATTGCCCAATGATTTCTGTTCATTTTGTTAAGGGATGATTTTGTTGGAATAATTTAATCCATAATAAATTTTATTCCAAGCGAAACGATACCAGAACTAAGGCCTGTATCCCTTTTATAATAATTATACTTTAAATCAATATTTTTCATGCCGAATTTTGAAATATGAAAACTCGAAAAAATATCTGTATAGGTAACCCCTAGACCAAATTGGTCGGCCTTATATTTTGATAGGTCATAATCAGAAGTATAAAAAATTTCAGAGGAAAGATGTTCCTCGTAGGGAGCGAAATAGTCCGCACTTGATTGATTGTAGAATCTGTAGGAAGGATATAATGTGAACTTGTCGCTAATTTTGACGGGAATTTCAAAACTCGCCGTGTGGGATTTAATGCCCCAATCATCAAAATAATAACGATAATAGGTTCTAAGGACAAAAGTTTCATTAAGAAAAAAATGCAAACGGCCTCCCAAAGCTGTCTTAAAGCGGGTCTTCGGCAATTGCTCTATTGCATCTGCCAAGTGAAAATTTTCAATAAAGGAATCCTCTTTATCAGCGAAGTATACTCTTTGGAACGGGGTAGAGAGCAATCCATCTTGTTTGATAAAATCTAGCACCAAAGTACCTTGGATGTATTTGGATAGGATTTGTGAAAGACTTAGTCCCAACGAGTATGAATTACGCCCTTTGCGGTTGAATTCATTGAAGGTAGGGCTGTAATCAGCATTTCCGATAATATTGTTCACTGAAAAAAATGGATCGTTTAGTCCATCCCCATTGATGCCAAAAGGTCTCAGCTCAAATGGATAAATAGCATTCCAACTATCAAAATAAACATTCCCAGAGAGCCCTATCTCCGTGTTTTTTTGATTGAATAATTTTGAATAACTACCGCCAATCCCTATAGAAAAATAGTCATATTCAGAAGCCACGGAAGCTTTTGCCGACCATAGATCATTTCTGTTTTCAGAACTATGATTGTAACCAATGACGAAGTTGGCCCACACGTCAGACTGGGATGCACCCGAACTTGCAACAAAAGCGTCCGCAGGTCGGGAACCATCAAAAGGATTGACATTACTTGAGGAAGCGGATGTATATGCCGATACCCCACCGTCAATGGTCAAGATGTCATCGTCATTTAAAGGAATGGAAATAACCAATGCTCCTGTTGCGTCTGTAAGATTTTCATCGCCAATACCACCACTGACAGCCGCATTATTGCCATCTTGTGAATAATAACTGCTTAGTAAATCAATTTCAGCGCTTTCCAAGACCCTTTTTTTATAAGCCTGCGCAGAATTGGTATCCTGTGCTAGCCCGTGTTGGGCAACTAGAAAAGTAACGAATGTGGCAATTTTGAATGTAAGGGACATTAGATCAAAGTCATTAATTTCAATATTCGGTGTTTTATTAGTTACAACCACAACCTCCACCGGTTTTTCCTCCGTTCACCCCAACTGCGGCTTCCCTATACGAATGAAAGGTTGTAATAAACCTATCAGACTTTTTGTCGGCCAATTCCATGTCCGGGTCATTGAGGTTTACTTTTTCATATTCCTTTACGGCCACACAGCTGGTACTGAAAACAAGACAACAAATACCTAACAAGATCCTTTTGGTCATATTTTTTTAATTTCAATATTGTCCGATGTAAAGATATTACCTTGGTCGTCAATAATAACGCATTCTATCTTTGGAAGTTGGTTGATTCTATTTAATCCCACTTCTTTTCCCATGACAAAAACCGATGTTGCCAAGGCATCCGCCAATTCAGCTTTTGGTGCAAATACGGTAACACTTGCCAAACCCCTTGAAGGAACCCCTGTTCTGGGATCAATAATGTGGGAATACCTTTTCCCGTTAAAAGTAACATACTTTTCATAATTCCCCGAAGTTACTACGGCTCCTTCTTTAATTGGTAATAGTGCATAGGCTTTGGTTTTATCAATAGGATTTGTTATTGCAACTTTCCAATCACTTCCGTTCACCTGTTTGCCCCAGGTATTCATATCTCCCGAGGCATTGATAATCCCTGCAACCACGCCTTTTTTCTCAAGCATGGCCTTGGCCATATCAGCTGCATATCCCTTGCCAATGGCCCCAAAACCTATTTTCATTCCCTTAAGTCTAAGAAATACCGTGCTACTGGTTTTGTCCAAAAGTATATTGATATAGCCAACCTTGGAGACAGATTCTTTTATATCTGCATCGGTGGGCATTTTTGTCATAGACCCATCAAATTTCCAGATTTTATCCATAGAGGCATAGGTTATATCGAAAGCCCCATCGGTTAATTTTGATATGCCAATAGCCCTTTCGATGAGATTAAAAAGTTCGGCATCGACTTTTATGGGTTTTATTCCGGAATTTCTATTGATAGCCGCTGTTTGGGAGTTTTCATCCCAAGAAGAAATTAGTCGTTCAATCCTAGCTATTTCCTCAACGGCAAGGTCAATATATTTTTCGGCTTCGATTGAATCCTTGGCAACAACGGTTATATCAAATCTGCTCCCCATTAATTTTAATGCGCGGGCATGGGTAATTTGAGCGTATGTGAATAGGCCTAAAAGGAGTAGGACAGAAGATAATATTTTCTTCAAAACTAGGATTTGAATGATTCCAAGTGCTTGATATATTCGGAAGCACTCATTTTCTTATAGCTCGTTTGTCCCAATACCTTGCCAGAACTATTTAAAATGACCACCAATGGAAATATTCCTTGTTGATTGTACAATTCCGCAAGTTTTTTATTTGCCTTACTTTGTTCTTCGGGCAATTGATTTTTTTTCTTTCTTGGAAAATCCGCCTTCAACATCACATAGTGACTTCTCGCATATTTTTTGAACTCCTCCGTACTCCAGACCTCTTTATCCAATTTGATGCACGGTGCGCACCAATCAGAACCTTGAAACACTAAGATAAGGGTCTTCTTTTCATTTAAAGCAAGTTCTTTCGATTTTGCAAGATTCGTTTGCCAATCTTGTGCCGCCAACATGGTAGAGAAAAGGGTGGTCGCAAAAAAAGAAAATATCAAATTTCTCATATTCTATTTGGGTTATACTTGGTAAAAGGTGTCTATTCAATTATCACTCCAAAATGAAAACTGATTTATTAAAAAAATGGTATCAAAGAGGAAGGCTAATTTCATAATTTTAACATTCAATACTGAAAATATGAACTGGATTACCTCTGTAGTTAGTTGAGTAGCTTAGTTTCATTCCAATTTTCCGGGCCACTTTTTGCGATGGGACATTGTCTACATGGATGATTGAGATCAAAGTTCTTGCCAGCTTATTTTCCATTGCATACTGCTTACATTTTTGGGCAGCTTCAAAAGCAAATCCCTGTTTCCAAAATTTTGGTAAAACCGAATATCCGATTTCTAAATGCTGCAACCCGTCTACCTCCTGAATTAATAGGCCGCACATTCCAACTAGTTCTGAGTTTTTTTTGTTGATAAGTGCATTCATACCGCCCAGTCCTTTTTCATAACGTTCAAAAGCCCTTTGAAAATGTTGGATGCAAGCAATTTCAGGATCAGCTGGTAAACCATCCCAGAATTGTGTGCTCCTTGGGTCCTTGTAAAAGGGAAGCCAATCTTCAAAATCAGTAATTAAAAGTTTTCTAAAAATGAGCCGCTCCGTTTCCTCGCCTTCCAATAGAAAGTTGAGATTGGTTTTATTGCCTTGTAAATTCAATGGTATCACCTTTCTCTAAATTCCATTTATCGCTTAATCCTGCATTTATCTCAAGAACATATTGCACGGGAACTTCGGAAAATACACTGCTTTCATCCAATGGTTTGGTATTTTTTCGGATGGTGGCAATTCTTTTGTCCACATCAATAAAAATAATATCCAAGGAAAATTCTGTATTCTTCATGTAGAAGCTATGCATGCGAACATCGGGAAAAATAAATAGCATTCCCTCATGATCGCCCATCCCTTTGCGGTACATGAGTCCGGTTTCGGTTTCGTAGTCACTCTCCGCGATTTCAATATTTATCTTAGTAAGCAAGGAATCCGATTTTTGTTTTAGAATTGAAAGTTCACCCTCCTTTTTAAATTCAATGGACGCAATTTTAAGAACTTTTTGAGGCTGATCTTTACATGATCCGCTCCATAGAAGGACTGCTGCAGTGACAAAGTAATAAATGAACCTAACTTTCATTAAAATCCTAATTTTCCTAACTCCTAACTCCTAACTCCTAACTCCTAACTCCTAACCCCTAACTCCTTTAGTTGGTCTGAACATAAAATACAGCCCTATTAAAATGAAAGGGATACTTAACCATTGGCCTATGGAAAGAAGTTCCATTGATTGATCAAGTTCATTCTGACGCTCTTTTACAAATTCAACAAAAAACCGAATTGTCCATAAAAGAACCAAAAAGAGGCCAAAAAGATACCCCGATTTATTTTTCTTATCTGTTTTCCAATATAGAAAATAGAGTATCAAGAACACACAAATATAAGCAACACCTTCATACAGCTGTGCCGGATGGCGATACGGTATTTGATTTAAATACTCAGAAAATTCAGGTTTATTGGCAAGTGCATCATAAGCTGCATTTAAAGTTTTTTCTTTTGTTATACCCATTGCTTTTGAAGGGTGCATGTCATCGGAATCTCTCACAAAACGCGTTGCAAAAATGAATTTTTCGTCGGTTGCTTTTCCGACTATTTCTGAATTGAAAAAGTTCCCCAAGCGCACACAGAAGGCCCCAATTGCAAATGGTATAACAATCCTGTCTAAAATCCATAAAAGTTTGAACTCAGGAAATTTACGTGTATAAAGGTACATTCCCGCAATAACGCCTATTGCCGCACCATGGCTCGCAAGACCCGTAAAACCGGTAAACTCATAACCATCTGCGGTATTCCGGATAGGTAAAAGAATTTCCAAAAGGTGATCGGAGTAGTAGGCCCAGTCATAAAAAAAGACATGCCCCAAACGGGCACCCAACATAGTCGCCAAAACCGTATAAATAAATAGGGAATCTAACTGCTCAACGGTTTTTTTCTCATTGGTAAAGATACGTTTCATCAAGAACCACCCTAATCCAAACGCAATGATCCATAGTAGGTTGTAGTATTTAATTTGCAATGGGCCTAAGTGCAAAAGGGTTTCATTCGGATTCCAGGTTATTCCTAAAAAATACATATCGATTATTTTGAAAGGCTAAGATAAGAATTAGTGATCAGTAGTTAGTAATTAGTGGTCAGTAGTTAGTGATCAGTAGCTGGTAATCAAATTCTACCCTTGCAGCTTGACCCTTGCACTTGATATTGGTGTTTGATATTTGTGTTTGATATTTGTGTTTGAGTTTGACACTTGCACTTGACCCTTGTGCTTGAACTTGAAACCATCAACGAACAACCGTCAACAAGAAACCTGACGCTTTCAGGGTACCGGATCATACCCTTTTCCTCCCCAAGGATTGCAGCTAAAAATCCTTTTGATGGAAAGGTATCCTCCTTTGAACAAACCATGCTTTTGAAGGGCTTCCAAGGTATATTGCGAACATGTAGGCGAATAACGACAGGTAGCTGGTGTATACGGGGAAATTGCATATTGATAAAACTTCACCAAAAGCACAAATGGGGCAATGAGCAATTTTTTCACTTGTGAGGTTTAAATGTCCCTTTTAGAGAAAGGTTGATTGAATTAATTCACACTAAAGGTAGTCCCTTCCTTGCTGTCCTTTAATTGAATTCCCAATTCGGCCAATTGATCTCTGATCTTGTCCGATGTTGCGAAATCCTTATTTTCACGGGCTTCTCTTCGTAATTGAATAAGTAATTCCATTACACCTGAGAGTTTGTTGCCATCTTGGCCCGATTCATTTTTTCCCTCCAGGCCTAAAACATCGTGCACAAACGCATGCATTATTTGTTGTAACAAAGCCTTATCATCCCCGGTAATAGTTTCGTTTCCTTCCTTTATCAAGTTGATGTGTTTTACGGCATCAAAGAGATTTGCTATTAAGATGGGCGTATTAAAATCATCGTTCATTGCATCGTAGCACTTCTGTTTCCACATTTCCACATCAAAATCCGATTTCTTTCCTGAACCCAATAGGGGCAATAGGTCAATAGCCTCCATCAACCTATTATAACCCTTTTCAGAGGCTAATAGGGCATCGTTGCTCAAGTCCAAAATAGAAGTGTAATGCGCTTGCATCATAAAAAAACGCACTACTGAAGGGGTAAAAGGCTTGCTCAAAATATTATTTTCTCCTGAAAATATTTCTCCAGGTAATATATTATTACCTGTTGATTTCGCCATTTTTTTGCCGTTCATGGTCAGCATATTGGCATGTAACCAATAATTAACGGGCGAATGGCCATTACTGGCTTCGGCCTGTGCAATCTCACATTCGTGGTGCGGAAATTTAAGGTCCATTCCACCACCATGTATATCAAAGGTGTCCCCCAGATATTTGGTGCTCATTGCCGTACATTCCAAATGCCACCCAGGAAAACCATCACCCCAAGGAGAAGGCCAACGCATAATATGTTGTGGTTCCGCTTTTTTCCAAAGGGCAAAATCTTGTGGATTTCTTTTTTCATCCTGTGCGGCCAATTCCCTCGTATTGGAAATCATATCTTCCAGCTTTCTACCACTTAGCTTCCCGTATTCATAGGTTTCATTGAATCTATTGACATCAAAATATACCGAGCCGTTTACCTCATAAGCAAAACTTTTTAGAAGAATGTCCTTAATAATTTCGATTTGCTCAATGATATGTCCCGTAGCTGTTGGTTCAATGCTTGGAGGCAGAAAATTAAATCTTTCAAGTATGTTATGAAAGTCGACCGTGTATCGTTGAACGACCTCCATAGGTTCCAACTGTTCCAAGCGGGCCTTTTTTGCTATTTTATCTTCGCCAGAATCGGCATCGTCCTCTAGATGCCCCGCATCGGTAATATTGCGCACATACCGAACCTTGTAACCCAAATGTCTTAGATATCTAAAAATCATATCGAAAGACATAAATGTGCGACAATTGCCCAAATGCACATTGCTATAGACCGTAGGGCCGCATACATACATTCCCACATGACCTTCGTTCAAGGATTTAAACTCTTCTTTTTTGCCTGATAGGGAATTGGTTATTCTAAGAAGCTGATTTTTGTACAATTGCATTATTAAGCTAGAACGATTAGAATTTGGTATCGAGATTAATATATTCCAGAAATTCACGGCGAACAGCTTCATCTTTAAACTTGCCTCTGTATTCGGAGGTTACTGTGCTACTTTCAATATCGCGAATTCCTCTTGAATTCACACAAAGATGTTTTGCATCTATCACACATGCTACGTCTTCCGTTCCGAGCACTTTTTGCAATTCCCGCACAATTTGGATATTCATTCGCTCTTGAACCTGTGGCCGTTTGGCATAATAATCAACAATTCTGTTCATTTTAGAAAGACCAACGACCGTGCCATTTGAAATGTAAGCTACATGTGCCTTGCCAACTATGGGCAATAAATGGTGTTCACAAGTGGAGTAAACAGTGATGTTCTTTTCTACCAACATCTCGCCATATTTATATTTATTCTCAAAGGTAGATGACTTGGGTTTCCTGTTGGGATGTAGTCCACCAAAGGTTTCATTTACGAACATCTTGGCCACCCGATTAGGAGTGCCATTTAGACTGTCATCACTTAAATCAAGGCCCAGGGTCAGCATAATTTCCCGTACGTTGTCACGTATGCGAGCTATTTTTTCCTCATCGGACAACACAAATGCATCATCTCTTAAAGGGGTGTCTTCAGCTGCCGAAACATGGTCGTCTCCAATCTCTGCAATTCGTTTCTCCAGACTCCTATCAATTTTCATTAAAAATGATTTAAAAGAACGGCAAAGATATACATAAAATGGCACTTTATACCACATTGACATGGTTACACAACATAAATTAGTGTTAAGGTAAAACTCCGTTTATTTTTATATCCTCCAAATATAATACCTACTTATGAAGCACTTTTGGAGTGTACTTCTTATGTTGTCTTTTATAGGATTCAATTTTGCCTATTCGCAAGTTTCGGCCGATTGTGCCAATGCCATTCCCATATGCAATGACACACCGGTCAATGGTGGGACCACTGGCGCGGGAATTGACGATTTTAATGGCTCGATATCGGGCTGTTTAGAGCAGGCAATTTCTGGAACCATAGAGTCCAATTCTGCCTGGTATCGTTTCCGTACCGGGGCAAGTGGTCAGTTGGGATTTAATATTGGCCAAGACACCTCTGAGGATTGGGATTTTGCTTTGTACAAATCAAATGACTGTTCTAATCTGGGTGAGCCGGTAAGATGTAATTTTTTTGACAACCAAGATCAAAATTCATTCATTGGAATAGGCGGGGACCCTACCGGAGATATGGCCAATGTGCAATATGATGCTTGGTTGGATGTGCTCCCAGGAGAGGATTATTACTTATTGATCAATAACTTCAGTAATAACAATTCTGGATTTTCAATACAGTTTTCAGGACATATTTTTGTGACCAATCCGTATGATGCCCTAGATTGTTCTATTATCAGCAATCTTCTTGGGCCTCCCATATCGGCATGTGAAAATGATACTATAGTATTGGATGCAACAACCACAAGTGCCCTAACGTACAATTGGTTTATGGATACGGGAACCGGGTTTCAATCCATCATAGGACAACACAATCCAACCTTACAAGCTCAAACTTCTGCCTTATATCGTGCGGAAGTAGTAATGCCAACGCTTAATAACATCATTAGCGATGTGCAGGTGGCATTTTCAATGGTACCACAAAGTTTTACGGTTTCAGACGATGCATCTTGCTCTGGTATGGCCAGTTATGACCTTTCTTTAAAGGATATGGAAATATTGGGAAATCAAAGTCCAAACGAATTCATAGTAACTTACCATAATTCCCATGTTGATGCAAATAGCGCTTCAAACGCTTTGCCTAAGCAATATGCGATGAGTTTTGGCACTAAAACGATATATACGAGAGTGACTTCCTTAAAGAATGCCAAATGTTTTGATGTCTCAGAAAGTTTTCAACTAACCGCATTGGAAACTCCGGCAATCAATTTTGAAAGGGAAGCCTATCTATGTGAGAACAACGGCAGTATCACCATTGGAGAGACGGAACCGAATGGAAATTATTCTTATCTCTGGAACTCCGGTGAGACGACATCGAGCATAGTTGTCACCCAGCCAGGTAGTTATGCGCTCACTATTACCAATTCGCAATCCGGTCTTAGCTGCTCAAGTACTGCGGATATAAATGTAGTGGTCTCGCGTCCTCCAAGAATCACTGATATTATTATTGGAGACTTGCAGAAAAGCAATACCGTTGAAGTGGTAGTTGAAGGTGATGGACCTTTTGAGTATATGCTTGATGAAGAAGGATTTAAATCGAGCGGTAGATGGAACAACGTTGCCCCAGGCCGGCATACCATCACTGTCAATGATCCCAAAGGTTGTGGAATGGTTCGGGAAGAAATTGTGGTGGTTGGTTTTCCAAAATTTTTTACACCAAACGGTGACACCATTGGGGACTACTGGAACATAGAGGGAATTTCAAATCTCGACAACCCAATTGTGGATATTTTTGATAGATATGGTAAACTATTGAAGCGTTTAAATTCTCAAAGTTTGGGATGGGACGGCACCTTTAACGGCAAAAATTTGCCTGCTTCAGACTATTGGTTCAAGCTATCCTATGAAAAGGAGGATGGGCAGCGAACTACGGCCAAATATGTCAACAATCACTTTTCCTTAAAAAGATAAATACCAGCACTTCTGTATTTCATCGATAAAGTGCAATAATTTCCGATAAAAGATACTAAATCTTGGCGAGTGGAGTTATACTATTGATCAATTGTTAAAAGTTAGCCCTACATCTATGCGATCATTATTTACTGTCTTTTGCTATTTGGCCCTTTTTTCTATGGGCGTAAATGCACAGAATTCCCCCGATTGTAGAACTGCTATACCTGTTTGTGCGGATGCTCCAATTATGGGTACTGCGGACGGCACCGGTGATATTGATGATTTTGACCCAGATGTCATTCTTCAAACAGGATGTCTCGAAAAGGGAAGTGTAAGTGAGGCCAATATTGAACATAATACGTCATGGTTCGTATTCAGGGCCGGTACGGCAGGGCAAGTGGGTTTTGATATAGAGGCGTTGCCCGTAACGGGCACTACAATTACTGCGGAATGGGATTTTGCGGTCTATGGACCCTATGATGCAGGTTCTAGCTGTGCAACCATTAGTGATGGTACAGATATACCGATCAGATGTAATTACGAAGTGAATGGCACGCGATTTACCGGGCTGGGTGTAAATCCAGAAAACGGACAAGTAGGAGAGCCTTCCCTTACACAAAATTTGAATACATACGATGAATATTTAGATGTGCAACCAGGCGAAATATATTATATCCTGATCAATAACTTCAATACTAATTTTGATGATGACCCCGAGTCATTTATGCTCACATTTACAGGAAGTTCGGTTGACGCTGATCAGAACTCTGCATTGGATTGCACTTTGAGGGATGAGTTCCTTGGATTGGATATTGTTGCATGCGAGGGTGATCCGGATATTACATTAAGTGCCTTGAACACAATTGCCGGTAATGACATTGCCAGTGTTAACTGGACAGTTGATTATGACGACGATGGACAGATTGATGCTACATTACCAGGTTCTGGTCCTTACAGTGCCGAGTATGTGGTTCAAAGCCCTAATTCAGGGCGTTATTTTGCAGAGATAACAACAGGTTCAGGGACACCGCCCATTGTTGCCGATGTGAGCGGTATTTTGATAACTTTTTATGGTATACCACAATTGGATCCAACAAATCCGGTGACTATTTTAGATACAAACTTGTCAAAAGACCCCGATCAAAATAATATTGAATTTAATGTTTTAGGTAACAGTAGTTACGAATATGCAATTAATGGCGGGGTGTTTCAGGACGACCCCGTATTTAATGATGTCCCACCCGGTGTAAATTCTGTAATAATAAATGACAAGAACGGTTGCGGTATTACCGAGCCCATAGATTTTTTGGTAGTCGGATACCCTAAATTTTTTACGCCTAATAATGACAGTGCCAATGACACATGGAATATTTTTGGTATTGAGACCCTATCAAACCCAATGGTATATATTTTCGATAGATATGGAAAATTGCTAGTACAATTAGATGCAAATTCCTTAGGGTGGGATGGTACATATAATGGCAGACCTATGCCATCTTCTGATTATTGGTTCCGATTTGAGTATGAGGAACAGGAGTCGGGAGCCTTTGTCGCCAAAACAAGAAAAACGCACTTCAGCTTAAAAAGATAAATGAAAAAAGACCGATAAATTATCGGTCTTTTTTATTCCATTACAAGCGTACTAGAAATTAAGTGTATACCCTAAAGTTACATTTGTATTTTGATTATCTATAAAAGCGGGAGTAGTAAGACCGGTATCAAATAGCTGCCTGCTCAATTCCTGATTCGTTCTGTTGAAAGCTAGATCTATTCTGCTTCCACCAAAACTATATCCTAATCCAGCCGAAAATCCGGTCAAATCCCCGATGGTATTTCCGTTTTTGTACGGACTTTGTTCCATTCGATAACCGCCTCGAAGGCTAAATTGGGCAATACGATATTCACCACCCAACCTAAATGAGGAAACGGCAGAAAGTTCATTGGCAATCTGATTATTGATAAGGGTAAAACTGGCATCATTGTTTGGCCTTAACTCGGCTTTTGACATATCTTGAAATCCATAATCAAAACTTAGAAGTCCGTTTTTCCCAAAAACAACGGCAAGACTTCCAGTAAGTTTTTCCGGCACTTTAATTCTATAAGTATCGAATAGATTGACAATTCCAAAGTCTATAAATCCAATATCCTGATCTGCTAAATCCGAATTGACCCTTTGCGCCGTATCATCGGTAAGGCGATACCAAGTTGGGGATTGATAACTTCCGCCGATCCGTACAAACTCATTCAATTTTGCAATAGCACCCAAACTAAATGAGAAACCTGAACCCTCTGTATGCAAATAGTTGTCAAAGGAAGTGAATTGAATGGGGGAACTGGCTTCGTAGCCGTTCTCATAGAAATAATCATACCTGTCGTATATAATGTTGTGAAAATTTATGGAAGCTCCCAAGTACAAATTATTGCCATATTGGGTTGAAGCATTCAAAGTAAACTTGTTGTTATAACCTGTTGAATTTCTCTCAAATTCTTGATTTACGGTTGCATATTCCGAGGTGCTAACATAATCCGTATTTGCATCTTCCTCACTTTCAGGGTCAATTAGGCCACCATAGTAACCTAAGAAAGCTTGTTGATAAACAAAACCTTGTTGAGAACCAATATCTAAATAAGCATCTTCAATCAATTCACCATCCTGAAGCAAAATGGATCCAAAGGGCATGCCTTGGGCATAGCTTAAAAAATAATTGTCAATACCCTGATTACTAGTACCACGAACTTTAAATCGGTCATTCAAATTTTGGACTACATCATAATTTATGGCAAGTGATATTTTCTTCCACTTTGATTCATCGTTGACAGTTTTCAATACCATCACACCACCTATTTGGTTAATGTCCAAATCATTTGTCTTCGTGCCATTCGAGCCATTGAAATAAGTGGCAAAGTTGTCTCTCGCATAATTGGTACCGGAAACCGTGAATAAACTGTTATTAAAAACCGCCGACCCTGCGGGATTTATATTGAGTGCCGAAAGATCACCGCCGAGCGCCCCAAATGCTCCGGACATACCTTGAAAGCGTGCTGTTCCTTGTAAGTTTTCTGTACCAAATCTAAGTACATCATTCATATTTTGGGCAGTTGAAATTGCACATGCCAATAGTGTTATGAAAGTAATATATCGTTTCATATTCTAAGATTAATTAGTTCAATTGTTTTTGGGCTATTGTCTAGTTCCGCCACTGCTGCGTCCGCCTGAAGATCTTGTACTTCCCGAAGATGAAGAACGGCCAGTCGAAGGGGCACTGGAACTTCGATAGCTGCCACTGGAAGAGCCTGAGTTTCCAGAACTTCTGTAGCTTCCACTGGTATTGCCAGAGCTTCTGAAACTTCCGCTGCTGGGACTAGATCGAATGCTGCTATTGGTTCTGGGAGCGGAACTACGGTATGATTGATTTGTCCTGGAACTACTATTTGAACTTCTATAGGAATCACCGGAACTTCTATATCCGGAATTGCTCGGAGCGCTCCTTACTCCAGAATTGGAGCTGCGATAGGTTCCACCACTACTAGATGTTGAACTTCTATATGTTTGATTACTACGGGAAGAACTAATATAGCGCGGTTCCATGCGAGTGCTGCGGCTAGTTCTGTAAGCCGCGTTTTGATCTACGCCAACCAATCTTCTTGTGGTTGATCCATTAGTATATTCCCTAGAGCTTCTGCCTGTTGTGGATGAAGATCTAGAGGCCGTGCTTCCATATCTAGTTGAAGTACTTGTCACATTGGATCTGCTGCGTAAGGCACTTCTTGAATTAATGTTGCTCGCAACGGCGTTGCTATTGTAATATCCACGTCTACTTCTATTATAGGCATATCTGGGATTGTTATATCCATAATACCCATGGCCGTAATAACCGTGGTAAGGATAATACCATGGATTATAATATCCAGCGTAACCGTAGCCATATCCATAATACCCATAATATCCTCCCCATCCCCAATTGTTCCATCTGTTCCAGTACCAAGGATTGTAATATCCGCCCCATCCATACATACCGCCATAGCCCCAGGTATTGAACCAAGGATTATAGAACCCAAAGCTACCACTTTCATAGATATTGATATTTACGTCGGTTGTATTGTCTCCCCAGCCAGCATACCCCTGGTAATCGTTTTCAGGTTTGTAATAATCCGTAAGTTGTTTTTCAGAAATACTGTCATTTGGAACATCACTCGCGTATGAGTCAACATCAGTGAAAATCTCGCCCTCCAAGATTTCTTCATATTGATCGGCCTTTTGTCCAAAATATTGCGAATAGGTATTGTTTTCTTTTTGCGGCGCAGTATTGCTATTTTGGGGTGCTCTCTCAACAACCCTATCGTTGGGATCTGCATAGATACCATCTCGTTCATAGTAGGATGCTTGTTGGTATGAACCACAAGAAACAAATATGGTGCCGACAATGGCCATAAGGGCCGAAGCACTAATTTTTTGGAGGGGTAGGGATTTATTCATCATTATAAATTTAATTGTTGAACATAGTAAAAATAACTAGTTTTACCGAATTATTTTCATAACATATTCACAAGTTTTGTGCCAAACTAAAGATAATGGGTAAAAATCTAACGAAAAGAAGTGAGGATTATTCCAAATGGTATAATGAATTAGTCGTAAAGGCCGACATGGCCGAAAATTCGGGTGTTCGTGGTTGTATGGTCATAAAACCATACGGCTATGCCATTTGGGAAAAAATGCAGGCTGGTCTTGATAAAATGTTCAAGGATACTGGGCATGAAAATGCTTATTTTCCATTGTTCATTCCAAAATCTTTTTTGAGCAAAGAGGCTAGTCATGTGGAAGGTTTTGCCAAGGAATGCGCTGTAGTGACACATTATAGATTGAAAAATGCCGAAGATGGAAGTGGCATTATTGTGGATCCGGATGCTAAATTGGAGGAGGAGCTTATTGTGAGGCCGACATCCGAGACTATCATTTGGGATACCTACCGAAGATGGATTCAATCATACAGAGACCTCCCACTCCTAATCAATCAATGGGCCAATGTGGTTCGTTGGGAAATGCGAACGCGATTGTTCCTAAGGACTTCTGAATTTTTATGGCAAGAAGGACATACCGCGCATGAGACCGAAAAGGAAGCTATAGAAGAGTCGGAATTGATAATGAACCTATATGCCGATTTTGCAGAAAATTTTATGGCCATGCCGGTTATAAAGGGAACAAAAACAGAGAGCGAGCGTTTTGCAGGTGCGGTAGAAACGTATTGCATTGAAGCGCTAATGCAGGATGGAAAGGCGCTACAGGCGGGTACTTCGCATTTTTTGGGACAGAATTTCGCCAAGGCATTTGACGTGAAATTTGCATCTAAGGAGGGCAAACAGGAGTATGTATGGGCAACTTCATGGGGCGTTTCAACACGACTGGTCGGTGCTCTAATTATGACCCATAGTGATGATAACGGATTGGTTTTACCTCCTAAATTAGCACCTATTCAAGTTGTGATCGTCCCTATTTATAAAGGAGAAGATGAATTAAATGCTATTTCTGAAAGAGTGGCGCCCTTGGTAAAGGAATTGAGGTCCAAAGGCATTTCTGTAAAATATGACAACCGAGATACCCAAAAACCAGGTTTCAAATTCAATGAGTATGAACTGAAGGGTGTGCCTGTTCGTCTCGCCATTGGTAAAAGGGATTTGGAGAATAATACCTATGAAGTGGCACGCAGAGATACTTTTGAAAAAGTTACCGTTCCGATGGATGAAGTGGTGACAAAGATTGAGTTCTTAATGGAGGATATTCAGAGGAATATTTATAAAAAAGCAGCAAATTATAGGAATGAGCATATTACCGAGGTCAATTCATATACCGAATTCAAGGAGGTTTTAGATTCAAAAGGAGGCTTTGTATCGGCCCATTGGGACGGTACGTCAGAAACGGAGAATAGGATAAAGGAAGAAACAAAAGCAACAATTCGATGCATTCCAATTGATATTAAGAATGAGGAGGGTAGCTGTATTTTTACAGGGAAACCATCGGCTTACAGGGTGCTATTTGCCAAGGCTTATTAAAAGAAGCTAAAAAATAATAATCAGGGGTTGTGATAGTTAAAAATAATTGTATTTTTGCATCCGCAATTGTGCAAAGCAATGGCCCGTTCGTCTAGGGGTTAGGACGCCAGGTTTTCATCCTGGTAACAGGGGTTCGATTCCCCTACGGGCTACAAAAGGAGTTGAAAGGAGTGCTCGATAAGTATATTCCATCGTTCATTCTTATAGATTGAAAATATTTAATGGCCCGTTCGTCTAGGGGTTAGGACGCCAGGTTTTCATCCTGGTAACAGGGGTTCGATTCCCCTACGGGCTACAAAAAGTTCGAGAGGAATGGCGAGAATGAATATAAAAAATTGTAACAAGAAATAAAGATGGCAAATCACAAGTCAGCGTTAAAGAGAATTAGAAGAAACGAAGCGGTACGTCTGCGTAACCGATATCAGCACAAAACTACTCGTAACGCAATCAAAAGATTACGTACTGAAGAGAAAAAAGAAGATGCTGAAAAATTGCTATCGGAAGTTATCAGTATGATTGATAGATTGGCAAAGCGAAATATTATTCATAATAATAAAGCATCCAATCTTAAAAGCAAGCTTACTAAGCACGTAGCAGCGTTATAATATCGCTCTTAAAAGACTTAAGACGCCTTAGCGATAATTTTCGCTTGGGCGTTTTTTGCGTTTATAATATGGGAAGAATAGTCATTTTTCTTTAGAAATAAAAATACCCAATAACTCTCGAGTTATTGGGTATTTTGTTAGGCATTAAATTTTTAAGCTATAGGAGGCTTATTGATTCATTGTTAGCAAGAATTCCTCGTTGTTCTTAGTTTGTTTGAAGCGTTGTTCAATGAACTCCATTGCTTCGACAGGATTCATGTCCGCCAAATATTTTCGCATGATCCACATACGTTGAATCGTATTTTCATCAAGTAATAGATCGTCCCTGCGCGTACTCGAAGAAGTAAGGTCGATAGCCGGGAAGATTCTTCGGTTGCTGATTTTACGATCAAGTTGAAGCTCCATGTTACCTGTTCCCTTGAATTCCTCAAAGATAACTTCATCCATTTTGGAACCTGTCTCTGTAAGCGCTGTTGCGATAATCGTCAAGGAGCCCCCATTTTCAATATTACGGGCCGCACCGAAGAAACGCTTGGGTTTGTGAAGTGCATTTGCATCAACACCACCACTTAAAACCTTTCCGGATGGAGGTTGCACTGTATTGTAGGCTCTTGCCAATCTAGTGATAGAATCCAATAATATGACCACGTCATGACCACATTCCACCAATCTTTTTGCCTTTTCCAAAACAATGTTGGCAACTCTTACATGTTCAGTGGCTTCCTTATCAAAGGTCGATGCTACCACTTCGCCACGTACATTACGTTGCATATCGGTAACCTCTTCAGGTCGCTCATCGATTAATAGTATAATTTGGTAAACTTCCGGGTGATTGGCGGCAATTCCGTTGGCAATGTCTTTCAAGAGCATTGTCTTGCCCGTTTTTGGCTGGGCAACGATCATACCTCTTTGTCCTTTACCAATGGGAGAGAACAAATCTATGATTCTTGTAGAAATAGTGCTCTGGCGTTCCGCCAAATTAAATTTTTCTTTCGGAAATAAAGGCGTCAAATGTTCAAATGATACTCGGTCCCTAACTATTTGTGGGTCAATTCCGTTAATTTTTATGACCTTGATCAAAGGAAAATATTTTTCGCCTTCTTTTGGAGGACGAATATTGCCTAATACCGTGTCTCCTGTTTTTAGTCCGAACAAACGTATCTGCGATTGAGATACATAAATATCATCGGGAGAGGAAAGGTAATTGTAATCAGATGAGCGCAAGAAACCATAACCGTCTTGCATGATATCCAATACGCCTTCACTCTCTATAATACTATCAAATTCGAATTCAGGTTCTTTATACCTGTTTTTTAAATCTTTATCAAAATTACTGCTGTTTTTTTCCTGTCCATTTTTTTGGTGGTGCGGCTTTTTTGGGATAGGATTATTTTGCTGGGGAGTGTTTTTTTGAAACTCCTTTTTTGGTGAACGCGGATTAGTATGGGCGGACACTTTTTGTTCAACAGCCTCTGTTATTGCGCTTTCGGGCTCAGCAACATTTTGGGTGTTACTCTCCACTACAGGCCTTTTGTGTATTATTTTTTTTCGTTCTGGTCTAGGGAAGGGCTTTTTTTCAACCGGTTTCTCTGGGGCGACCTCTACGACAGCCTTAGGGTTTGCCGCTTGAAGGTCTAAAATTTGATAGACCAAGTCTTCTTTTTTTTGGGTTTTATACTTAGGCACCTTCAGGTCCTTAGCAATTTCCTGAAGCTCAGGTAGCTTTTTTGATTTTAAATCTGAAATCTCAAACATTAATTATGGTATAAATTATACGTCTCTAAGAAAATACAAGAAGTGAATTGTTATTTGGGTATTACTGGGGAAAGATTTCCCTTTTGGTAAGTGATAAAACGAATAACGAAACAATATTACAAATTATTTTCAACATTAAGGGATATTTTTTTGAAAAGACATGTATTTTTGCCCTTCGAAATACAACAGAAATAATGATTCAGCGCATACAGACTGTTTATCTTTTGATTGTGATCATTCTCGCTGGAGTTTTGCCATTTTGGGTAAACCTATGGTCCAATGTTGATGGAAATGAGATTTATGCACAGAATGAGTTAGGTATTTCAATTGCTTTTTATCTATCTGCGGTATTGGCCTTGATTGCAATTTTACTTTTTAAAAACAGAAAAAATCAATTTGTAGTGAACAGATTGAACATGATATTAAATCTTTTTTTACTGGGATTTTTCGTTTACCGATCGCTAAATTTATCCGGAGGGACTTTGGTCTCTGAGAAGGGTATTGGGATGCTGATTCCTGTATTTTCTATCGTTTTTTTGGTCCTTGCCAATAGGGCCATAAAGAAGGATGAAGATCTTGTAAAATCTGTAGATCGTTTACGTTGAACCTAACATCTTAGTAATATTAGTGCGTAGAAAACCCCGATTGATATCGGGGTTTTTGCATTTAGTGCATTGTTTTTCTCATTCTTTTAGGCCCATACCATAACCAAAAACCCGTTATTGTGAACGTAAGAAGCGCAAGACTCATCATGGTCGTGTAAAACAATTTTATATAGCCATCGGTTCCCAAATAATTATCGATGATAGATCCGTCATGTATGTTTTCAATGAAATCGGCCCGCCTTTTTTCAATATGTAACAAATCTCCCGTGGCACCATCAAGTTGAATACCCAAATACTCGCTGTAGATAAACTTGACGGAACCTTTATTTTTGCGCACATCTATTCGATCAAGTTCTAATTCCGAAAAATTGGGAATAGAATCCTTTAGAATTTTTTGGGCACTGGTATATAGGTTGTCTAGAGGAAGCCAATCATTGAGATGCGTTGAAGTTCCTTCGTATGTTTTTGACAAAATTAATCCATTACTATTCTTTTTCCATCCCAAAAGAAGCCCCGTAACGGAAATGAAAAAAAAGAACACGAATAATGTAGCGCCTGTAATTCGGTGTATTTTGCGGAAATCACGAAGTACCTTGGCCTGTCTTTTCCTCTTTTCGGGCATTTATTGTCTATTGTAAATCGAAAATGTGTAATTGTTAAACTGCGAATATCGCCAATTTCAAGTAAATCTACCGTTTGCCCAACTCTATAATTTCGAGATTTTTTATTTCTTCGCCGTCAATCGCAAAACGAAGCATCGTTCGCATTTGATGAAAACCGTGTTTTCCGCAAGCGCCTGGATTCATATGCAATAAATCCAATTTTTTGTCCCACATAACCTTAAGAATATGGGAATGCCCACATATAAAAAGTTTGGGAGAGTTTTTATTTATCTCCACTCTCGACTTGCCATTGTATTTGGGAGGGTAACCACCGATATGTGTTATATACACCTTGACACCTTCACATATAAAATGATTATCTAAGGGAAACTCTTTTTGAATTTCATGGTTATCAATATTTCCATAAACGGCCCTAAGTGGTTTTGCGGCAGCCAATAAGTCGGTAACCTCTAAAGAACCAATATCCCCTGCGTGCCATACTTCATCTGCCTGATTCACATATTTTAGAATGGCATCGTCTATATGGGAATGAGTATCGGAGAGGAGTAGGATTTTTGTCATTTTTAAATGCGGGGACCATAAGTGGAAAGTTATTTTTTCAGCTTTATGCGATCGCAGTAGGTATAACTCATAACCACTATCTTTGCGTCTACAAAGCTAAAGAATCCTTTTGAGATATTTCATTCGGTTTTCATACTTCGGGAAGCATTATCATGGTTGGCAGAATCAACCAAACGCCATGACCGTGCAGCAGGTTTTGGAGCATGCCATGTCAAAACTTCTTGGTGATTCCGTGTTATTGATAGGAGCGGGGAGAACAGACGCAGGTGTCCATGCAAAAGAAATGTTTGCCCATTTTGATTCGAAACCTATTTCAAATATCAATAATCTTATCCATCGCTTAAATGCCTTTTTACCGGATGATATTGCAGTTCAGGATGTTTTTGAAGTGCCGTCCGGTGCCCATGCCCGTTTTGATGCCAATGAGCGAACCTATGAATATTGGACAACCCAAAATAAAAACCCTTTTCTCCTGGACTATGCCCATTTTGTAATACAGCATTTGGATGTTGACAAAATGAATTTAGCGGCTAATGTTTTATTGCAAGAAACTAATTTTGAATGTTTTTCTAAATCCAATACAGATGTTAAAACCTACATTTGTGATTTAATAAAGGCGGAATGGAAACAAAAAAATGAAATCTTGATATTCACCATAACCGCCGACCGATTTTTACGAAACATGGTGAGGGCCATTGTAGGAACATTATTGGAAGTGGGGATAGGGAAAATGGATGTTGAGCATGTTAAGACTATCCTAAAAAGCAGGGATAGAAGTATGGCAGGACCATCTGTACCGGCAAAAGGATTATATTTGACGCAGATTACCTACCCTGATTCGATTGTAAAAAAACATGGATAAAGACTCTGGAAAAGCATTTGATACACGCCTGTTCAAAAGACTTTTGGCCCATACGCGCCCATACCGTTTAACGTTTTATGGGGTGGCACTTTCCGCAATCTTGCTTTCAATTTTTGCGGTTAGCGGTCCGTACATTTTACAAAAGATAATTGATGATGGTATTGTGAAAGCAGATGGGGACAAACTTTTGTACCTCTCCCTTGCCATGTTGGGAGTTCTGTTGGGTCAAGTAATCTGTCAACTTTTCTTTAATTATTATGCCAACTGGCTGGGGGAGTCCGTGATTAAGGATGTTCGTGTGCGGTTATTTGAGCATATATTGAGTTTCAAGATGAAGTATTTTGATAATTCATCGCTTGGGGTCTTGGTAACCCGTACGGTTGCCGACATGCAACGAATTGGCGAAATTTTCAGCGAAGGCTTTTTCATGATTGTCGCCGATCTCTTGAAAATGTCCGTTGCGGCAGCGGTTATGCTGTTTATCAATTGGAAATTATCCTTGTTGGTATTTGCAGTACTTCCTATTATTCTATATGCTACCCGTCTATTTCAAAAAGCTATGAAGGTTGCCTTTACCGATGTTAGGGCCGAAGTTGCGAATCTTAACTCTTTTGTTCAGGAGCGCATAACGGGTATGAAGATCGTTCATCTTTTTACAAGGGAAAAAATTGAAAGCGAGAAGTTCAGGGAAATAAATGAAAAGCATCAAAACGCTTGGCTCAAGACAGTTTGGTACAATTCCATTTTCTTTCCAATTGCCGAAATTGTTTCTTCGATAGCAGTAGGACTTATTGTGTGGTATGGCGGATTGCAGAATGTAGCGAATTTGGATAGGGAAGAATTCGGAACTGTATTTGCCTTTATAATGCTTATTGATCTTTTATTCAGACCTCTTAGACAGATTGCCGATAAATTCAACACGCTGCAAATGGGAATGGTCGCTGCGAACAGGGTATTTAAAATTTTGGATACTCAAAATCATATACAAGACGTTGGTACAGTTGAAAAGAACAATATACAGGGTAATATTAGTTTTCAAAATGTCCGTTTTGGATACCTGGATGATGAAGAAGTTTTGCACGGTATTTCCTTTCAGGTAAAGGCAGGGGAAACCATTGCAATAGTTGGCGCAACCGGTGCTGGAAAATCTACGATTATCAATCTATTAAACAGATTTTACGAGATCAACTCAGGGAGTATATTGGTTGATGGCATAGATATCAAAAACTTCAAGCTCGCATCCTTGCGTTCTCAAATTGCAGTGGTTCTACAGGATGTATTTCTTTTTGCGGATACCATTGCCAATAATATTTCATTAAAAGATCCCTCGATTACATTGGATACTGTGAAAAAAGCGGCAAAGCAGATCGGGGTTGACGAATTTATCTCGAGTCTTCCCGATGGATATGAATACAATGTAAAGGAAAGGGGAACCATGCTTTCCAGTGGGCAACGGCAATTGATAGCATTTCTCAGGGCCTATGTAAGTAATCCCAGTATTCTGGTTTTGGATGAGGCTACTTCTTCCGTAGACACTTATTCGGAACAATTGATACAAACCGCTACCGATAAGATTACCGAAGACAGGACCTCCATCATTATTGCACATAGGTTGCACACCGTAAAAAAGGCTGATCGAATTTTAGTGATGGATGCCGGTAAAATTGTTGAGACCGGAACGCATAAGGAATTGCTTAAAAAAGGAGGATATTATAGCAACTTGTACGAAGCACAGTTCCTAGCGGAAGAAGTGGCTTAATCTTATATTAAATCCTCTTTGATGATTCCTGTTAATTCGGCGATATTCGAGTAAAGAACGAATTCGCCATTTTTAATATAGGATATCAGTCCAGTTTCTTCGCTAACCACTATGGCAAGTGCATCTGTTTTTTCGGTAATCCCAACAGCTGCTCTATGCCTTAGACCAAATCTTAAGGGTATGTTACGTTCATTTGATATGGGTAAAATAACCCGCGTGGCCACAATGTAGTTGTCTTTTATAACCGCAGCACCATCATGAAGTGGACTGTTCTTATAGAAAATGCTTTCCAAGATGGGCTGATTAATTTCAATGTACATTTTATCCCCGGTAGATGTTATGAAATCTAGCGTGTTATTGCGCTCAATAACAATAATGGCACCGGTTCTTGAAGCAGCCATTTTTTCGCATGCACGTAAAATAGATTCTATATTGGTATTTGAAGAAAGTCCTTCTTGTCTAAGAAATTTAAAATGTTTGATAAAGTTGCGTTTGTTTGCAAAGTTGGTTGAACCGATCATCAATAAAAATTTACGAATTTCTTGCTGAAAGACTATGATAAGGGCAATGAGTCCTACTTGCATGAATCCCCCTACCATGCTACTGATCATTTTCATATCAAGAAGCTCGGTAAGCTTCCAAAAACCCCAAACAATAACGATTCCTATAAAAATATTGATGGCAACCGTTCCTCTAACAAGCTTGTAAATATAATAGAGAAGAACGGCGACCAAGATAATGTCGATGACATCGGTGATCTTAAAGTCAAGAAAATTCAGAAAATCCAATTGATGCCGTTTTTGTAAAATTAGAAAAAATAGGTGAATCAAAGGTAGAACGTTTAATTAGGGAATTGATTGTAAAGTTTTATGCACTCCACAGCCTCTTTTACATCATGTGCCCTTAAGATGTTCGTACCTTTGGTCAAGGCAATCATATGAAGTGCCGAAGTGCCATTCAAAGCGTTTTCGGCAGATGTATCCAACGTTTTGTAAATCATTGATTTTCTGCTAATTCCTGCCATTATGGGAACATCAAGCACTTGAAAAGCATCCATTTTTTGCAACAGTTCAAAATTCTGAGCCATTGTTTTTGAAAAACCAAAGCCAGGGTCAATGATAACATCATTCACTTTTAGGGCTCTCGAAGTAGCCAGTCGCTCGGAAAAATAAAATAGAATATCCCGTATAAGATTGTCATAATAAGTCTCGTTGCTCATGGTTTTTGGGTTTCCCTTCATGTGCATCATTATATAGGGAACTTGGAATTGGGCCACTATTTCCATCATTTTCGTATCAAGAAAACCCGCTGAAATATCATTGATAAGGCAAGCCCCTGCCTCAAGACATTTTTGGGCAACTCGACTTCTGAAGGTATCAATTGATAAACGAATTTCCGGAAATCTTTCAATGATAAGTTCAATTATTGAAAGTAGCCTTTTTAGCTCCTCTTTTTCGGATATATCGGTTGCACCCGACCTTGAGCTATATGCCCCAATATCTATAAACGTAGCGCCCTCGACCAACATTTTGTCCACCTGGGACAGTATGGCTTTATGATTATTGAACTTCCCTCCATCATAGAACGAATCTGGCGTAATATTCAATATGCCCATTACTTTGGGATTTGACAAATCTATCAGCTCCCCCTTACAATTTATGGTCATGAACTTGTATTAATCGGCTTCAAAATGAATTTTGACTGGTAAGTTTAAAGTGAGAACTTTGACCTTTCCATAATTTTGAGCGAAATTTACGCAAATTACCAAGATTACATGCAGCACACTTCCGAACAATATGATGCGGTCATTAAAATATGTCGGGATTTATTCCATAAAAAAATGGGCGATTATGGCCCTGCTTGGCGTATACTGCGTTTGCCGTCGTTGACAGATCAAATTTTCATAAAGGCCCAAAGAATAAGAGGTTTGCAAGAGAAGGGTTTTCAAAAAATTGATGAAGATGAGCGTACGGAATTTATCGGAATTATCAATTACGCCTTAATGGCACTTATCCAGCTAGAATTGGGTGTTGTTGAACAACCTGACCTTAGCATTAAGCAGTCATTGGAATTGTATGATAAGCATGCAGCCGATACTAAGCAGCTAATGGAAAATAAAAATCATGACTATGGGGAGGCATGGCGGGATATGCGCGTAACATCTCTCACAGATTTGATCCTTCAAAAGCTCCTTCGTGTAAAGCAGATAGAAAATAATAAAGGCAAAACCGTCGTGAGCGAAGGTATAGATGCCAATTATCAAGACATGGTCAATTATGCCGTTTTTGCAATGATACATTTAAATACAGTTCCTCAATGAAATATTTAGTAGGTTTTAGTAGAATATTTGTGGGTGTCCTATTTATTATTAGCGGACTCATTAAGTTGAATGATCCAATGGGATTTTCATTCAAGTTAGAGGAATATTTTAGTGTAGGTGTTTTGGACCTTCCCTTTTTGGAACCATATGCGTTGGGTATTTCTATTTTTGTGGTCATTTTCGAAGTTTTATTGGGGGTAATGTTGTTGGTGGGATTTCGGGTAAAATTTACTGTATGGAGCCTATTGCTGATGATTGTATTCTTTACCTTCCTAACATTTTATTCGGCCTACTTTAACAAGGTCACTGATTGTGGATGCTTCGGAGATGCCATTAAATTGACCCCTTGGGAATCCTTCACCAAGGATATCATACTATTGGTTTTGATTGTAGCGCTTTTTATGGGCAGTAGATATATCAAGTCTATTTTTGGGCCAAATACTCAGCGTTATATCATTATCACAACCCTAATTTTAAGTATTTTTTATGCCTACTATGTTTTGAACCACCTTCCTGTCAAGGACTTTAGACCTTACAAAATAGGAGCAAATATTGAAGAAGGTATGGGAATTCCTGAAGGCGCACCAGAGGCCATTTATGATTATGCTTGGAAATTCAAAACAGCAGAGGGTGAAAAAATAATAGTAACCAAGGGCGATTACCCAACCGTGGACGGTGAATTTTTAGAGGTGGAGACGACCGAGGTTCAAAAGGGATATGAGCCCCCGGTTCATGATTTTACGATAGAACGGGATGGTGAGGATTTTGCCCCCTCTTTTTTACAGGAGCCCAAATTGGTAATGGTCATTGCATATGACCTCAACAAAACTGTCATGGAAGCTTATCCAGAGCTCAAAAAAGTGACAGATGAAGCAATTAAAAAAGGGTTTAAGGTAATAGGGATGTCGGCTTCAAATGAGGTACAGACCAGCAAATTGGTGAAGGAACAACAACTCAATTTCCCTTTCTATTTTACAGATCAGACAACCCTTAAAACGATAGTGCGTTCCAATCCAGGTGTTCTAGTCCTAAAGGAAGGGACCATAGAGCAAAAAGTTCATTACAACGACTTGGATGAGCTTAATTTTGAATAATCTTCCTAAAAAATCTTTAGACCAAATAAAATCATAAAATAAAATGAGAAGTAAAATAGTAGCCGGAAATTGGAAAATGAATAAGACTTTATCCCAAACATTGGTTTTGATTACAGAGCTTTCGGCCAAATTACCAAATACTGGGGCAGAGGTAATGGTAGCACCTACTTATGTGAATTTGGCAGGGGCCGTTACGGAATTGGGTAACTCAAAAATTGAGGTAATAGCCCAGAATATGCACTTTGCCGAAAACGGAGCCTTTACTGGTGAAATATCGGCGGATATGCTGCTCGACATTGGAATTAAGACCGTAATTATTGGACATTCTGAAAGACGCGCCTATTTTGGTGAAACAGATGAAATATTGGCCAAAAAAGTAACGGCGGCATTGGGCAAGAACCTAAGGGTCATGTTTTGTTTTGGCGAAGAGCTCCAAGATCGTAAATCTGGCAATCATTTTAATATTGTGGAAAGTCAGCTCAAGAACGGTCTTTTCTCCCTTGATAGCCAGGCATGGAAAAACATCATTTTGGCTTATGAACCGGTTTGGGCAATTGGTACTGGCGAGACCGCATCCCCTGATCAAGCTCAAGAGATGCATCAGTTTATCAGGAAAACCATTTCCGAAGCTTATGATAATGCCATAGCAGGTAATGTTTCCATTCTTTATGGTGGAAGTGTAAAACCTTCGAATGCAGAGGAAATTTTCTCCAAGCCCGACGTTGACGGTGGTTTAATTGGGGGAGCCTCGTTGGTGGCGGATGATTTTATTGCAATAGTGAAGGCAATTTAATTTCATCCCTCAGTCGTGAATTTTACGACTATAATAGATTTATAGTATTTATGTGGAAAATAGCTTAGAGGGAGAATATGGCGGATACAATCTATCTAGAATATGCGTTCAAAATAGAACCACTGCAACCAGCGTCTGATATTCTGATTGCTGAACTTGGCGAGGTTGGTTTTGAAAGTTTTGAGGAAAATGAAGAAGGTGTACTGGCATATATACAGAAAGTGGATTGGGCCGAAGGAATCCTGAATTCGATACAAATTTTAATGAATCCCAAAATTCAAATCTCTTATAACTTCAAAGAGATTGAACAAGAAAATTGGAACATAACCTGGGAAAGTAATTTTAACCCTATTCAGGTAGGTGACCAGTGCGCAGTTCGCGCACCGTTTCACGAAAAGAGCGATGTTCAGTTTGATATTGTTATAGAGCCGAAAATGAGTTTCGGTACCGGGCACCATGAAACTACGCACATGATGCTTCAATTCATTTTGGAAACGGATTTTAAAGGAAAATCGGTTCTCGATATGGGCAGCGGTACGGGAATTTTGGCCATATTGGCATCTATGAAAGAAGCTAGTGAAGTTGAAGCCATAGATATCGACAATTGGTGCTATCAAAATGCCTTGGAAAATGTTGGGAGAAATAATTGCGCGAACATTACAGTCCTTGAAGGGGATTCCAATCTTCTAAAGGAAAAAAAATACAATATAATTATTGCCAATATAAATAGGAACATACTTCTGGAAGATATTCCCGTTTATGCACATTCTTTGACGGAAAATGGCATTCTTTTCCTAAGCGGTTTTTATAAAGAAGATATTCCCATAATCTCTGAAAAATGCTCAGAGACAAGGTTAAGATTTGAAAAAAATCTTGAAAAAAATAATTGGGTTGCCGTAAAATATGTATTTTAGGGAGTGTATTTTCAGTATTAAAATTGAAAATGATGAGTACAAGAGAACAACAATCCGTAGAATTACTTCTTGAAGAAGAAATAGTAAAGCAGAATGAAATTGTGCTATTCAATGATGAAGTAAATACTTTTGACCACGTTATAGATACTTTGATTGCAGTTTGTGATCATTCACCGGAACAAGCTGAACAATGCTCCCTTATTGTCCATTACAACGGCAAATGCACTGTTAAAACAGGCGAATACAGTGATCTGGAGCCTCGCTGCAGTAAATTGTTACAGGCTGGTCTTAGTGCTGAAATTGTTTAGATATTTTTTTACTGCCAGCCATTTCAGTCTTTCCTTTGAAACCCTACACATATTTAATGGGGTAATTTTGCATGCAATAGACCATAAACAAAAGTCCCCAAAATTGCTGCACCGATTACTATCAGCATGCTAAAAACCCCGCTGCCTAGCAATATGTACATAGGTCCGGGACAAGCACCTGCCAAGGCCCATCCAAGTCCGAAAATGGTGCCACCCAATATATACTGTGTGAAACCCGAATCTTTAGGGGTGATTTGAATGTCTTGACCCTCGGCACTTTTTATTTTGTTTCTTTTTATCAACCAAATAAATAGTATGCCCAATCCTACGGCTGAACCAATAATACCATACATGTGAAAGGACTGAAATTTGAACATTTCAAATATTCGATACCAAGACACCGCTTCAGATTTAACTAGAACGATTCCGAAGAATATGCCAACAAAAAGAAATTTCAGAAACTTCATATTAAAAGATCAAGGGTATTAAAAAATGGGTCATGATCAATCCGCCAATAAAAAAACCGATTACCGCAATTAAGGAGGGTAATTGGAGATTACTGAGTCCCGTTATGGCATGGCCAGAAGTACAACCACCTGCATACCGTGTTCCGAAACCAACTAAGAATCCGGCAATTATCAAGATTGACATCCCTTTAAGAGTAAAGACGTTTTCCAAACCATAAATTTCCGGGGGCAGCAAATTCACTCCGACCTGCTTAAAACCCAGCTCATTTAAGTCGGTAATGGTACTTTTGCTCAATACAATCATAGAGCCGTCAGATAAAAAAGTTACAGCTATATAACCGCCAATAATGGCGCCCAAAACTACTGTTAGATTCCATCTTTGAGCTTTCCAATCGAACTTAAAGAAATCTGAATACTTCCCTGCACCTGCCATACTACATAAGGTTCTAAGGTTAGAGGACATGCCAAAAGTCTTTCCAAAATAAATCAAGGAAATCATGATCAGCGCAATCAATGGGCCAGAAACATACCAAGGCCAGGGTTGAAGAATGTAATCCATAGAATTCAATTTGTGCGAAAATATAAGTAAAGAAATGGCAACTTTGTAATGAATCTTACAAAACATCAAAAAAATAAGGTTTCCTTGAAAAATGTGCTGAAGGTCGAACTAATTAGGTACTGATTTGCAGGTTTTGAACTTTGATTTAATTATTTTCGTGCAAGCTGATAAAAGGCCGGTAGAATTCTATATTCTTATATATTATGTTTCCCTTTGCAAGTTTTCCTTACCGTGTCTTAAATAGAGGGCTTAAGTTGGTTAACCTACTATTTGGGCATATGGAAGAAATTCTAATAGCTGTTTTCTTATTTGTGTTTTTATCATCAACTACGGCCCAAGATATTCCCGAAAAATATGTTGCCTATAAATCCCCGCAAGCCATTAATGTTGATGGCGTAGATGATGAATTGTCTTGGCAGAATGCACCATGGTCCAGAGATTTTATAGATATAGAAGGGCAGAAAGATCCTGAATATACTACCCAAATGAAGATGATTTGGGATGAGCAATATCTATATTTTTTTGCGAAAATGGAGGAACCAAATGTTTGGGGTACTTTAAAACAAAGGGATACTGTAATTTTCTATAACAACGATTTTGAGATTTTTATTGACCCTGATGGCGACACACATAATTATATGGAATTTGAAATGAACGTGTTGAACACGGTTTGGGATTTATTTTTGACAAAACCTTATCGAAATTCTGGAAGAGTACTTGACAGTTGGGATATTTCCGGCTTGAAAACGGCCATTCAGGTTCAAGGCAGTTTGAATAAATGTGATGATACCGATAAGGGTTGGAGTGTTGAGATCGCTATGCCCTGGAGTGTTTTAATAGAGGCGAACGGTAAAAACGGAATCCCGGTAAACGAGTTTTGGCGCATCAATTTTTCCAGGGTAAATTGGCAATTTGAACTTAATGACGGCCATTACTCAAGGAAGAAAAACTTGGATGGGAACTTTTTACCCGAATACAATTGGGTTTGGTCACCTCAGGGTGTTGTCAATATGCATGAGCCGGAACATTGGGGATATGTTTATTTTTCCGATAGAGGAGTCGGCGATACCATAAATTTTGAAATTCCAAAGGATGAATATATCAAATGGCATTTATATAGTTTGTATAGAAAGCTATTGAAATCAGGCGACAATTTTAAGTCTGCCGAAAAGGAAATTATTTCGACTAAAACAGTACTTTTTTATCAACCAATAAGAGTAAAGGTTGATCAACACCAATCCGGTTGGAATATTTGGACCATAAGTCCCTTCACCGATAAAAAAATGATCATAAAAAATGACGGCCTATTTTTGAGTTATGAAAAATAAATTGAACTATGTTTTGGTAGGAATTATATGTTTAGCCTTAACGTTTAATATTTCTTGTTCTGAAAAATTGAAATCAGATCCATCTATAGAAGATGCCAAACAGCATGAATATAAGCTCAAGTTTTGGACATGGATTACCGCGGATGAGAAAAGAACGGATGATTCATTTGCTGAAGAGTTTTCCAAATATGGCACCAGTGGTATTGACGCAGTTTTAATAAATACATATGCCGACCCTGAGCTGTTGGCAAGATTAGCACCTATTGCCAACAAGGCAGGTTTAGAAGTTCATGGTTGGATGTTTACGGTAAATCGCCCAGGGGACAAGGTTGCCGAGCAACATCCTGAGTGGTATGCGGTGAGCCGGGAGGGCAAATCTTGTTATGACAATCCGCCATATGTGGGTTACTATAAATGGCTTTGCCCAACTAGGGAAGATTCAAGAAACCACATATTGAGTCTTGTGGAAGGTCTTTCTAAAGTGGAGGGTGTTACAAGCGTTCATCTAGACTATATTCGATATTCCGATATTTTTCTGCCTATTAGTCTTTTGCCCAATTATAATCTGGTGCAGGAGGAGGAATTGCCACAATTCGATTTTTGTTATTGTGATGTATGTACGGCGGAGTTTGAAAAAGAGCACCATAAGAATCCGCGTGATTTTGAAAACCCTTCCATTGATATGGAATGGAAAAATTTTAGGCTTAATAAGGTAAAAGCAATTGTTGATGATGCCTATAAAATTGTTCACAGCAATAATAAAATACTGACAGCTGCCGTATTCCCATATCCCGAAATGGCCGACCATATGGTGCGGCAACGATGGGACAAATGGGATGTGGATGTTGTATTACCGATGATCTACAATAACTTCTATGATGAAGAGGTAGACTGGGTAGGTTATGCAACAAGACAAGGGGTGGAGGATCTGAAAGGAAAGAAAACAGAGCTCCATACGGGATTATATGTTCCTACAATGCCTGCGGTAGATTTGGAAAAAGCGATTTCGTATGCCCAACAAAACGGAGCCAGAGGCGTTTCTTTTTTTGACGGACCTGCCATAACGGATGAACAATGGGATATAATTAAGAATTTTAGGGGCAAATAGTAAGATTTAATAATTTTAATCCCAAGAGGTTATCATTTCAAAACTAATTTTTATTCCCTAGAAAACTTAATTTTTTAGTTCTAAGCACCGCGACTATAGTACTTGGGGTTTACTTTTGATCCCCAACAGAGCAATAATAAAGAACCACGTCTGCAAAGACGTGGTTTCCTAAGTGTCGTGACCCCGACAAGATTGGCCTCGCCGTTCTTGAAAAAGCTCCGCTTTGAAAACAGCACAAACAAAAAAATGCTAAAGTCAACTTGGCATTTTTTCTTATTGTGCTATTTATTCGTGACCCCGACAAGATTCGAACCTGTAACCTTCTCATTCGTAGTGAGATGCGCTATCCAGTTGCGCCACGGGGCCAATTTTCCTTTCTTTTAGGAAGGGCTGCAAATATATTTCTTTTTACATTTAACGACAAACTAACTGCTATCAAATTAATGGATTTAAAAAGCTTTATACGCGATGTTCCCAATTTTCCAAAAGAAGGAGTGATTTTTAAGGATATAACACCGCTTTTAAAAGATTTTTCTGCCTTGGAAGCAACCCTGGCATCATTGCTTGATATGCTTGAAAATCAAAAAGTTGATAAAGTAGTAGGTATAGAAAGTCGGGGTTTTTTCTTTGGCACACTATTGGCAAAAGAATTGAATGCCGGATTTGTACCTGTGCGTAAAGCCGGAAAATTACCATATACAACGATTGCCGAAACCTATGCGCTGGAATATGGAACGGATGCACTTGAAATTCATTGTGACGGTATTTCAAAAGGCGAAAAAGTGTTGGTTCATGATGACGTACTGGCGACTGGAGGTACCGCCCAGGCAGTATGTAAATTAATAGAAAAAGTAGGAGGCGAAGTGATACAATGCAACTTTTTAATAGAATTAAAATTCCTAAATGGTATTAAAAAATTGGAAGGGTACCAAGTAAAATCATTGCTTCAATACTAGTCCAGCGCATTCGAGGTTATATAGTACCGCCACCCAATAATTGCCAATTGCATTTTTGACGCCTTTGATAGATCCAAACCTTTTTTGGAGAAGGAAGGGAGTGCTATTTTGTTCAATTTGGCCAAAAATTTAAAAAGTGACTTCTTCATCCGATGCTGTTTTGACAAATATAGTGAGAAAGAAAAAGGCAGCCGCAAGGCTGCCTTTTTGATTGTATAGGCCTATAAGAATTACTTATGCTAATATCATGATCAGGGAGAGTAAAAGATACAGAAAAAATTTAGCGAGTGTAATCATCTTATTTAATTTTAAAGGTTATTCATTGCTGTTTATAATCGATTATTCAATTAAGATATGGCAATACGGAATGTCCACAAAGCAATTTTAGTTAAATCAATGAAGTTGAATACATATTTGCAACCAAAATAATGAGTTATGTTTTAATGTTTTTAACTTATGCTTCATTAAAGTTTATAATTGAAATTTATAATATAATTTTATATTACATATCATAACATTTGAAGGGGCATGCTGAAAGGAATTTTTATTTTGTAGGGCATTTTCATCCCAGGTTGACCCCATTTTTCGATTCTCGTTATTATTAAAAAAAGAACCGGTCAATATTTTGACCGGTTCTAGAGATTTGAAGCATGTAATTTTAAATCTTCACTTTTTGTTTTTGGTCGTTATGTTCACAACACCATCTTTAGCCTTTGGCCCATATTTGCTAATTGCATTTTCACCTTTGGCAACATCAATGTTTTTAATGTGATCTGGCGAAAGATTTTTAACTTCTTCCTTAGTAGCTTCTTTCCCATCAATATAAAAGATTGGATCTTCACCATCACCACTATCAATGAAGAAAAAACCATTCCCATCTTTTTCGTCACTGATTATCTCAAAGTCATTTTCATCATCGGAATCCTTTATAATGATCACATTTTTATTCTTGTTGCCATCTACTTTTTTTATACTTATTTTTTTTGCGTGAATGCCTTTCGCTTCCTTCATTTTTTCAAACTCCTCTTTGGAGACCTCTTTCCCATTAACTTTGTAGACTTTTTTTCCATTCGTATTTTCGATTTCAATGGTTTCATGAATGTCGTCAGATGATTGTACCCAAATCATATGATCGTCATCTTTCCCGCTTTTCGTTTTAACAACGATGTGTTTCTCGTCGGCACCTAAATCATCACCTTCTTTATTCTCAAGGTCATAATGAAGTTTATAAATAGAATGATTATCCACATTGCCGATGGATATATTCTTTCCGGAATCTTCTATGGAAATGCGAATGGGTTTAATGGCAGTTTCATTGTTGGACTCGAAACTGGCACTGGATTGGGATGATTTTACCTCTAACCGTATCGCTGTAATTTCGCTCATGCTATTCCGTTTGATATTCTTTAATCTTAAATCGATACCTTTTTCCTTTAATAAAGCCACATCTGTATCGATTTTTTCCTCAGTCGCATTTTTGTCTATTAGGATTTCTATCTCTTCGTTATGTACTTCATCTCTTAGGGTACTTTGGGCAATTACCTTGGTATTAAAGAAGACAATAAATGAAATTAGCAAAGGAAATACCGTCAAATATTTCCACCCATTTTGAGAACTTGATTTTGATTTTTGTAACATGACTATTCGTTTTTTGATTAATGAATTAAAAAAATTATTGGTGATTGATGGACAAAATTGATTTGCCGAAACTTTTAATAGTACATATTGATAGTTCTTTATGCACTCCATGCTTTGAACTGCTTTCGAATCAGCGAGAAATTCCAAGTTCTGCTGAATATTCTTCTTATAGAGCCATGCAAACGGATTGAACCAAAAAACAATCGCAGCACCATGCGAGATAAGTACATCTAGAGAATGCAATTGTTTGGAATGGGCCTTTTCATGGGCCAGGATTGTATTAAGCTCATCACGGTTGTTCAATGCGGGATTATAGATGATAAAATGGAAAAAAGAAAACGGGGTAATATTTTTTTTTGTCTCGACATATAAAAAATGATCTGATCGTATAATCTTTCCATTAGAAATCAATTTGCCCAAAGAAACTATTTGTAGTAAGAACTTTAGAAAAAGTAAAATGGCACCACCAATGTAGAGGTTTGCGCCAATGCCCATGAAATCAACACCATCAGCCGCCATTTTTTGAGTGGGCATTGAAGTATGTGCTCCACTCGCATAATAGTTTAAAGTCGACGGTGGAATTTCTATGTATTTAGTGATTTGAACAAAGGGCAATGCCAACGAGGTTATAATGCCTACTATTAAGTAAATGCGATTGCCCAGAAAAAGGGTCTCTCTCCTTAATAAAATGAAATAGATCACATAAAAAATTGCTAAAATCCAAGAACCCTTCCAGATATGTACTAAATATGCTTCCATTTATTTATCTTTTTCAATAAGTCTAATAATCTCCTTAAGTTCCTCAACGGATATCTTTTCTTCCTTGGCAAAAAAAGAAACCAAACTTTTATAAGAGTTATCATAGTAATCAACAATTGTGGTGTTGATGTATTTTTTACGATAGATTTCCTTGGAAATTAATGGATAATATTGATGTGTATTTCCAAAAGCATCATAGGAAACATAACCCTTCTCCTCTAGATTGCGAACAATGGTCGACAGGGTATTATAGTGTGGACGGTCCTCAGGTATTTCTGCTAAAATATCTTTGACAAAAGCTTTTTTTAATCGCCATAGGATTTTCATCACTTCCTCTTCCTTATTGGTTAGTTTCTGCATTGTACATATATTTGAACCAAACATATAACTATATTTATAGTTATACAACTGTTTTTACAGTTTTTTAACTATTTAATTAGTACTGGGGGTCTGTCTTTTTATTTTTAAAGTGTAGTTGTGTACAAATCTTCTACTATATTTGATAAAATACTGTGAATCATAAGAATGCAAAATCTACTCTACATTTTATTGGGACTTGGACTTTTAATTGCCGGGGGAAACTGGCTCTTAAAATCGGCCGTGGCCCTTTCTTTAAGGCTTAATATTCCAAAAATTGTAATAGGTATGACCGTTGTGTCTTTTGCCACCTCTGCCCCGGAGCTAATTGTGAGTATAAAAGCTGCTTTGGATGGATACCCTGATTTGGCATTGGGAAACGTAATAGGTTCAAATATCGCCAACCTAGGTCTCGTTTTGGCTATAACGATCATATTAGGTAGTATTGACGTGCGTAAAAGCTTTTATACGACCGATTGGCCCGTTATGATGCTAGCATCCTTATTGTTTTTTGGGTTTATATATTATGATGGCGAATTACAACAGTACGAAGGTATTATTATGGTGGCCACCCTTTTTGTCTTTTTAGTTTACCTTCTTCGTTTCCAAAAGACGGCCGTAATAGATGAATTACCGGAAGATGATGTTTTGTTGCCTATGTACAAGACCGTTCTTTTTCTAGGTCTTGGCGGGGCTGCACTTTGGGGCGGCTCGGAATTATTGATTGACGGGGCGGTAGGGCTTGCGACCATTTATGGGATAAGTGAACGGGTAATAGGGATTACGGTGGTATCCATAGGTACCAGTATTCCAGAGTTGGCCGCCTCTGTTATTGCAGTAATCAAAAAGGAAAAAGCAATTTCACTGGGCAATCTTATAGGATCAAATATTTTTAATCTTTTGGGTGTATTGGGGATTACTGCCATGATTACTCCTATTAAGATAATAGATCATGGTTTGCTCGACAATGATATCTTTTGGATGTTGGGCATTTCATTTTTGATTTTACCTCTTGTTTTTTTTCCAAAAGGATTGCGTTTGGGATGGAGAGATGGTATAGTTCTTGTGGTAATTTATACCCTATTTGTGTATTTGACAGTTCACTAACTAAACTTTTTTCCATTGACCAAGAAGTGTTACATACTGGTGTTCTGTATGCTTTATAGTATTCTTCTTTGCAGTCAAAATGATTTCTTCGCTGGAGAGCTTTATGATAGCAATAGTAACGAGCCGGTGCCTTTTGCAACAATTAGGGTAAAGGGGTATGCGATTGGTGTTATTTCCAATCAAGACGGCGGGTTTAAAATTCCAATAAAATTTAAGGATTATGGTCAAATTCTTGAGATTTCTTCAATGGGATATCAAAAGAAGGAAGTTTCTATTTTTGACCTTACAGAGGATCAAGTCAATGTTATACGATTGAGCCCAGGAATTTTGGAACTTAACGAAGTGGTCGTAAAGGGCAAGGTAAAGGACATTCCAAGTGCCCGAGAAATAGTTGAAAGGGCAATCGAAAACATTTCACGTAATTATCCATATAAACCATTTTCTACAGTAGGGTATTATAGAGATTATCAGTACGATAACGGCCTGTATGTAAATCTAAATGAGGCAATCTTTGAGGTTTTTGATGAAGGTTTTGCCGAAAATGATAATAAAACCTCTTCTGTTTTGATTTATGAACTAAAAGAAAATAATGCATTTCCAAAAGATACCAATGCGCTCAAGCCATATGATTACAATTTGCAAAAAAAAGTAATCGAAAAAGCCGTAATACCCAGTTATGGAGGAAATGAGTTTGAAATATTAAGGATTCATGATGCAGTCCGAAATCACAACATAGATACCTATTCATTCGTACATCAACTAGACTCGGATTTGTTGCGTAATCATTTTTTTCAAAGGGAAGAGGATACTTATTATGATAAGGAAAATCTTTATACAATAAGCTTTGAGAAAGAACTTTCCAATAAAAATGATTTTAAAAATTTCGATGCACGAGGAGTGCTTTACATTTCAAAAATTGACTATTCTATATACTTTATGCAATATTCGGTCTACAACAAAAAGGAAAAATTACCCAAAGGGGAATTAAACAAATATGGAAATAAATGGCCAGTTTTATTTGAAGTTAAAGTCGAATACCGAAAAATCGAAGATAAAATGTATTTGAATTATATATCACTTTTTAATAAATTTCAAATCCAGGAACCACCTAAATTTTTAATGACCCAAGTAATAATGGATTTGTCAAATAAGTGTTTTAATGTTACATTCAATAACGAACCGGCAATTGAGAACCTTTTTAAAAGCAGGAATTACAACATGCGATATCATTCTAAAAAATTGAATTTTGAAAATATTGAACCAAAGAAAAAAGGTGTTATTTTATATCCTAAAATGAATATTCAAGAATTCGAATCAATGTTTAAAGAAATAAATTCTATTACCATAAGCAAAACTCCAGATCCAAAATTGTTCAGTTTGAATATTAAGAATATTGAAGACAAATTTGGTAATGTCATTAATGAGCGGACCTCTAAGGATTTTAGTCAATTTCGCGAATTTTTTGTTCAAGAAGTAACACCAAATTCAGATGCCCCCATGAACTCGAAGTTTATGGTCAAAAACCGCCCAATATTTAAAGAGCAGCCGGAAACAAGACCTGAAAATTTGGATCAATATTGGATGAATACGCCGTTACAACAGATTGAACAATAAAAAAGCCTTAACTAATTTAAGTCAAGGCCTTTGTAAAATATTTCAACAATTTAAGTACTTCTATAATTTAGCTGACTTTACAGTTTTGACTATTCTGCCTGCAATTTTATAAGGATCGCCATTAGAAGCGGGTCTTCTGTCTTCCAACCATCCTTTCCAGCCACTTTCCACAGTTGCAATGGGAATACGGATAGAGGCACCCCTATCAGAAATTCCATAACTAAAATCATGTATTGAGGCGGTTTCATGCTTGCCGGTCAAACGTTGATCGTTAAATTCACCATAAACGGCAATGTGCTCTTTTACGAAAGGTCTAAACGCTTCGCATATTTTTTCGTAAACAGCTTTTGAACCTGCGGTGCGTAAGGTTGAGTTAGAGAAGTTGGCATGCATACCGGAACCGTTCCAATCCATATCCTTACCTAACGGCTTAGGGTGATACTCTATATAATATCCGTAAGATTCAGTCAATCTGTCCAATAAATAACGGGCAACCCATAATTCATCGCCAGCTAGTTTTGCACCTTTGGCGAACAATTGAAATTCCCACTGTCCACAGGCAACTTCCTGGTTGATGCCCTCAAAGTTGATTCCGGCAGCGATACAAAGATCCGCATGTTCCTCTACCAATTCTCTTCCGTGCGTGTTTTTGCCACCGACTGAGCAATAGTACATTCCTTGTGGAGCGGGATAGCCGCCTACGGGAAAGCCTAAAGGCAACTGGGTAGCCGTATCCATAATAAAGTATTCTTGCTCAAACCCGAACCAAAAATCATTGTCATCATCATCAATGGTAGCCCTGCCATTTGATTCATGTGGTGTTCCATCAGGATTTAGAACCTCTGTCATAACCAACCAGCCATCTTTTCTTGCAGGATCCGGGAAAAGGGCCACTGGCTTTAAAATACAATCCGAAGAGCCTCCTTCGGCCTGTCTGGTTGAACTTCCATCAAAAGACCACATAGGGCAATCTTCCAATTTACCCCCAAATTTATTGACCACTTTGGTCTTGCTTCTCATGTTCTGGGTTGGGAAATAACCATCAAGCCAGATGTATTCCAATTTTGTTTTGCTCATAATGTTCGGTTGTTAATATTTTAAATTTTAAGACTAACAAAAATATATTTTTTACCAAGATTATTAAATTATTAAGGGGGTAATTCTTTATAAATTCAATATAATTATGAACACCCCTGTAGAAGCAAGGGTATTTTGATGAATATTTATTTTTATTACGTATAAAGTATTAAATCTCTAATTCCTATTTTTGTTTCGAAATAAGTAATAAAGCATATGTCCAAATTAAGATTCAAGGCTATATTGGATAGCCAAAACAGAAAACGTATCCTTACAGAGGAAAAAGGTAGAAGATCGGAGCTGTTCGGCATAAACGTTTTCAATGATGAACGCATGCTTCAATATTTGACAAAGGATGCTTTGGAGAGTGTAAAAAGCGCCATATTTTCTGGCTCCAAGATAGATCGAAAAATAGCGGACCAAGTTGCGGAGGCAATGAAGGGTTGGGCCATTGGTATGGGTGCCACACATTACACACATTGGTTTCAACCTTTAACGGGTGCAACGGCAGAAAAGCATGATGCATTTTTTGATCTTTTACCCGATGGAAGGGCATTGGAGAAATTTGGAGGTGGCCAATTGGTGCAGCAAGAGCCCGATGCTTCAAGCTTTCCCAGTGGTGGAATTCGGAACACATTTGAAGCTCGCGGCTATACGGCATGGGACCCCACATCACCTGCCTTTATTTACGGTACCACACTTTGTATACCCACTATATTTGTTGCCTATACCGGAGAAGCTTTGGATAACAAAGCCCCTTTGCTCAGGGCGCTAAGTGCAGTTGATGAGGCGGCGACAGCGGTAGCCAAATATTTTGACAAGAATGTTTCCAAGGTCAATGCCACCTTAGGGTGGGAACAGGAATATTTTCTGATTGACAAGGCTTTGGCGTATTCGCGTCCAGACATTGTTTTGACCGGGCGAACCTTACTTGGGCATATAGCCGCAAAAGGGCAGCAGTTGGATGATCACTATTTTGGTGTCATTCCTGGCCGGGTATTAAGTTTTATGAGTGACTTGGAAAAGGAATGCACGAAATTGGGCATTCCCGTTAAGACTAGACACAATGAAGTGGCACCCAATCAATTTGAATTGGCGCCGGTATTTGAGGAAGCCAATCTGGCCGTAGACCATAATCTATTGCTAATGGATGTAATGGAAAAAGTAGCCGATCGCCATAGTTTTAGGGTTCTGTTTCATGAAAAACCCTTTGCGGGAATCAACGGCTCGGGAAAACATAATAACTGGTCCTTGGCGACCGATACGGGAGTAAATCTTTTAAGCCCGGGGTCTACCCCAATGAAAAATCTTCAGTTTCTGGCATTTTTTATAAACACGATCAAAGCGGTCGACAATCATGAAGAATTGTTGCGATCTTCGATAGCTTCATCGAGCAACGATCATCGCCTAGGGGCAAACGAAGCTCCACCGGCGATTATGTCGATTTTTATTGGAACCCAATTGAGCAGTGTTCTAGATGAATTGGAAGGTGTCTCCCAAGGAAAACTTTCGCCAGAGGAAAAAACGGAACTGAAATTGAACGTAGTTGGCAAGATCCCTGAAATTCTTTTGGATAATACCGATAGAAATCGCACTTCGCCATTTGCCTTTACGGGCAATAAGTTTGAGATGCGAGGGGTAGGCTCCAAAATGAACTGTGCAAAACCCATGACAGTTTTAAATACCATAGTTGCCGAACAATTGAGGAGTTTCAAAAAAGAAGTTGATGTCTTGATCGATAAAAAAGGCCTCAAAAAAGATGAAGCCGTTTTTAATGTGCTCAGAGAGTACATCAAGACCTCTAAACGGATTCGATTTGATGGGGATGGGTATAGCGAAGATTGGGAAAAGGAAGCCAAGAGAAGAAAGTTAAGCAATAACAAAACTACGCCAGAAGCCTTGCAGGTAATGACTTCGAAGGAAAGCTTGGCACTTTTCAAATCAATGAACGTCATGAGCGAAGTTGAAGTGGCAGCGCGCAAGGAAGTTGATTTAGAGACTTATATTCTTAACATTCAAATAGAAGGAAGGATCTATAGTGAATTGGTATACAATTTTATCATCCCAGCTGCCATTAAATATCAAAACAGTTTGATCGAAAACGTCATCGGACTTAAGGAGATTTACGGTGCGGCACACAAAAAGTTGTCCGATGGTACTTCGAACTTGATTGAACAAATAGGGGAGCATCTACTGGATTTAAAAAAGAAGACCGATGCCATGGTGGATGCCCGTAAAAAGGCCAATACGATGACAGAAAGCAATAAAAAGGCTTTTGCATATTCGGAAAATGTGAAACCATACTTTGATGAAATCAGATTTCACTGTGATCATTTGGAGCGTTTGGTCGATGATGGTATTTGGCCTTTGGCGAAATACAGGGAATTGCTGTTTATAAAATGATTTGGTTTTATCGGAAGCTTTCATGGCAATGAAGGTGCAGCTTGAGGATGTTCGAATTTTGGCCGAACATCACATGACTTTTATCTTTTGTAAGGTTTATGGTCTTTTATGAACCAATAGAGAGTATTTCAATATGAACTAAATTTTTGCTTATAATGAACAAATTGGCTTATGTACCTATTTTCCTTTTTACAAGTTGCATTTTTGCCCAAGGAGCATGGACAAAATCTAAAAATGAGGCTTATGCTCAGCTATCTTTTAACGGTCTGGGATATTCCTCGGTTTATGGTAGTCCTGATTACAGCACTGAAAGAAAAATATCCGACAATACTATTCAACTTTATGGAGAATATGGAGTTTCTGATAAGACCACAATTATACTTAACGTACCGGTCAAATTAATGAAGGCAGGGGCAGTGACTGCGAATTCGGATGCTTACTTTACCATGGAAGGCTCGGAAACGACCCTTGGGAATATTGCTTTTGGAGTTAAACAACTTTTATATAACAAAAATTGGGTGATTTCCGCTCAGTTGAACGCTGAAGCCGGGACTGCAACATTTTTTCCAAGTTCTGGTTTGCGGAGTGGTTATGATACTTGAACCTTGGCTCCAAAGATTAATTTGGGAAAAAGTTTTAAAAATTTTTATGTTCAGAACTCTACAGGAGTAGATATTAGGTTCAATGACTACAGTTCCAACTTTAAGATCGGGGCCGAAATAGGTGCTTCACCTGTAAAAAGACTATGGATTATTGGTTTCCTTGAATTTGCATCTTCGTTTAAAAACGGCAAAGTAGTGCCTCCAGATGCAAACATCCTTACGGCTCTTTACTTAAATGACCAAGAGTATTTGGCGTATGGCCTAAAGTTTATTTATGGAGTTTCTGATAAGTTTGGAATCTTGGCCAATTATGCCAGTGCCTTCTCCGGAAACAACGTTCCTAAAAGCCCAGTTTTGGGGGCAGGGATATATCAAAAATTTTAGAACTTTTCCAGCACAACTTTGTTGAATAAAATATGCTGATGCTAGGATAGCTTTGGTCAGATTGCTGTATTTTTAGGCCAAATTTTTAAAATGACTTCCAGTACAAGCAAAAGATATAGTCTTAGAGGTGTTTCGGCATCCAAGGAAGATGTACACAATGCAATCAAAAATATAGACAAGGGTTTGTTCCCCAAAGCTTTTTGCAAAATCGTGCCCGATTATCTTACGAATGACGATGAATATTGTTTAGTGATGCACGCCGATGGTGCTGGGACAAAATCTTCCTTGGCCTATACCTATTGGAGGGAAACCGGTGATGTTTCGGTTTGGAAAGGAATCGCCCAAGATGCTTTGATCATGAATATTGATGATTTGATCTGTGTGGGAGCAACAGATAATATTATGCTTTCCTCCACGATTGGAAGAAACAAAAACCTGATTCCAGGTGAAGTAATATCCGCAATTATCAACGGAACTGAAGAATTGATTTCGAACCTTCAAAAACATGGAATTACAATTCACTCCACAGGGGGTGAGACAGCTGATGTGGGTGATTTGGTCAGGACCATCATTGTGGATTCTACGGTGACCGCCCGCCTCAAGCGAAGTGAGGTTATTGACAATGCGAATATTAAGGCGGGTGACGTAATTGTAGGGTTGGCCTCTTTTGGGCAAGCCACTTATGAAAGGGAATATAATGGAGGAATGGGCAGTAACGGATTGACTTCGGCACGCCATGATGTTTTTTCAAAGTACTTGGCAGAAAAGTACCCTGAAAGTTTTGACAGTTCGGTTCCCGATGATTTGGTCTATTCCGGAAAAATAAAATTATCGGATTCCGTTTCCGGATCTCCTTTGAATGCAGGTAAACTGGTTCTTTCGCCAACACGGACCTATGCCCCGATAGTCAAGAAAATTTTACAAAAATATGATCCCAAGAATATTCACGGCATGGTACACTGTAGTGGTGGTGCCCAAACTAAAATTCTTCATTTTATTGAAAACCTGCATATTATGAAAGATAATCTCTTTGAAATTCCGCCGCTGTTCAAATTGATCCAGGAACAATCAAAAACTGATTGGAAGGAAATGTACCAAGTTTTTAATTGTGGACATCGGTTAGAATTTTATGTCGGCCAGGCAATTGCAGACGATATTATTCGTATTTCACAAAGTTTTGGTGTCGAAGCCCAAATTATTGGTAGGGTAGCGGACTCCGCCTCCAAAAAACTCACTATTAAAAGCGAGTATGGAACCTTTATCTACTAAGGCATACGATTACCCCAATTACTGCGTTTTCTATAATAAAATAGACTAGTTATGGAAAGAAAGGATTTTCTAAGAACCTTGGGGGCTGGTGCGGCTTTTGCACTCGCGTTCCCTTGCGTTCAAGGCTGCTCAAAAGATGACACCGTAGATGGGGACATAACCCCGGTTCCTACAGGGGTTGATTTTACAATAGATTTGAATTCTTCAGAGGCGGCGAAATTGGACAATAACGGAGGTTTTATTTTAAAAAATTTGGTAGTTGTTGTAAAAAATTTAGAAGGCAATTTTGTTGCGGCCAGTCAGGTCTGTAGCCATGAAAATTACGATCAAGTGAGGTTTGTGAATACTGATGGAGGTATTTTCTATTGCGATGTACACGGCTCCCGTTTTGAACAGGACGGGACTCCATTAAATCAAGTTGACAGCAAAACGCCAAAAGCTTTAAAAATTTTTAAAACCGAATTGACCGAGAATATTCTTCGGGTTTTTGAGTAACTTGTCAATGACTTTGCCCCATTCCCCCAAATGATAGAGGTTACCTACATAAACTCTTTTGCTATTTTCCATGACACCTCTTATCGGTTGAGGGTGAATTATTGGGAACAAAAGGTGTATTTCATGCTATCCAATTTTCTAAAGGATATTTTAGTAAACAAAGGTTTTACCTCACTTTTAAATATATTCAAAAAGTGAAGTTTCTACTAGCCTTGCTGCTAAGCTTTCTAGCCGTTGCAGTCAATTCCCAAGACCGCAAATATATTACTGTCCACAAGTCCGTAAAGCTTATGGGTACCTGGGTCGATTTTACCGTGGTATCGGCAAATGAGGAATTGGGGTATATAAACATTGATGAAGCAACTGCCGAAATAAGTCGTATTGAGAATATGATATCTTCTTGGATACCTGATTCCGAAACATCTTTGGTCAACAAAAATGCAGGTATCAAACCTGTAAAAGTGAGTTATGAACTTTTTAAACTTATTGAGCGTTCCAAACAAATTTCTGAAATTACGGATGGTGCTTTCGATATTACCTTCGCCTCAATGGACCAGATTTGGAAATTTGATGGAACCATGCAATATAAGCCTACCAAGGAGGAAATAAAAAAATCGATAGTCAGGGTTGGCTATGAAAAAATTATATTGAACGAGGCTGACAGGACGATTTTTTTAAAAGAAAAGGGAATGAAAATTTCTTTTGATGCTATTGGTAAGGGGTTTGCCGTTGAGAAGGCCAAGGAGCTTCTTGTTTCAAAACAAGTAATTGCCGGGGTAATCAATGCCTCAGGGGATTTAACAACTTGGGGAACCAAAACCAGCGGGGAAAAGTGGTTGTTGGGAATTGCAAATCCATTGAACAAAGGTAAGATTATTACATGGATGCCCATAGTGGAATCATCCGTCGCCACTTCGGGGAGTTATGATCAATATGTGGTTTTTGATGGGAAAAAGTATTCACATATTATTGACCCCAGAACGGGATATCCCATCACAGGGTTAAATTCCGTTTCCGTTTTTTCCAAAAGCGCCGAACTCTGCGACGCGCTAGCCACGGCAGTCTTTGTATTGGGAAAGGATGCGGGCCTCGCTTTGATCAATCAGTTGGGTGGAACCGATGTTATAATTGTAGATAGCAACAATATAATGCACAAGAGCAATGGAATCTTGTTGGATAATTAATTGCAATTTTCATGTAATCCTACGTAGATAAAATCGCACGCAATCTAATAAATTGATGAAGATTATCACCGTACAGTGCATTGAAATCCTACTTGGTTAATCCTGGCTTATATAAGAAATTGGGCGTCAATTAAAGAGGCAGATCATTTCAAAGGAAAAAAGGGTATCATATCAAATGAGCAAATTTATTGTAATTTCGCAGTCCAAGTGAAGCTAGACTATGATAGATAAATTAAACATTGTAAAACAACGATTTGACGAGGTTTCGGATTTGATTATCCAGCCAGATGTTATATCAGATCAAAAGCGCTATGTGCAATTGACGAAAGAATACAAGGACCTTAAAAAATTGATGGAAAAACGCGAGCTATACTTGGAGCTGAGCGATAACCTGAAAGAAGCCGAGGAAATCATTTCTGACGGAAGTGATGCGGAAATGGTTGAAATGGCCAAAATGCAGTTGGAGGAGGCAAAATTAGGGTTGCCCCAATTGGAAAATGAAATAAAGTTTATGCTGGTGCCCAAGGATCCGGAAGATGCGAAAGATGTTGTTGTTGAGATTCGCGCCGGAACAGGAGGGGACGAGGCAAGTATTTTTGCAGGAGATCTCTTTAGGATGTATACCAAATACTGTGAATCAAAAGGATGGAAAACCAATGTTTTTGATTTAAGTGAGGGTACAAGCGGCGGATATAAGGAAATACAATTCGAAGTGACAGGTGAAGATGTTTACGGTACCTTGAAATTTGAAGCTGGTGTTCATCGCGTTCAAAGAGTTCCCCAGACCGAAACACAAGGTAGGGTGCATACGAGTGCGGCCACGGTTATGGTGCTTCCTGAAGCCGATGATTTTGATGTAGAAATTGACCCAAAGGATGTGCGGATCGATTTTTTCTGTTCTTCGGGCCCTGGGGGCCAATCGGTGAACACCACATATTCCGCAGTGCGTCTGACCCACCTTCCAACCGGTTTGGTTGCAACCTGTCAAGATCAAAAATCACAACATAAGAATAAGGAAAAGGCCTTTAGGGTTTTGCGATCTCGACTTTACGATATGGAACTTGCCAAAAAGCAGGAAGAAGATGCGGCAAAACGAAATTCACAAGTGAGCAGTGGTGACCGTTCTGCCAAGATCAGAACTTATAATTATCCCCAAGGACGTGTAACCGACCATAGGATCGGGCTAACGCTTTATGACTTGCAGAATATTCTTGATGGTGATATACAGCGAATAATAGATCAGCTTAGTTTAGTTGACAATACAGAAAGATTAAGGGATGCGTCTGAGATATTTTAATCCTTGAAATGACTACTCAATATTTAGTTCAACAAATTCATCAAAAAAAGTCCTTTCTCTGTATAGGCCTTGATACTGATAAGGACAAGATTCCGAAACATCTATTAAAGGAAGAAGATCCCATTTTTGCCTTCAACAAGGCCATTATTGATGCCACCCATCATTTATGTGTAGCCTATAAACCCAATATCGCTTTTTATGAGGCGTATGGTATCGAAGGTTGGAAATCGCTAAAAAGGACAATAGACTATTTAAACGAACAATATCCCGAGCAGTTCACCATTGCGGATGCCAAAAGGGGAGATATCGGCAATACGTCAACTCGGTACGCAAGGGCATTTTTTGAAGACCTTAACTTTGATTCTGTTACCGTAGCTCCTTATATGGGCAAGGATTCGGTGGAGCCATTTCTGGCCTTCGAGAATAAACATACTATTCTATTGGCCTTAACTTCAAACGAAGGTGCCAATGATTTTCAAACTAAAAAAATAGGGCGAAATTTCTTATATAAAAATGTAATGAAGACTTCCAAGACATATAGAAATGCTCAAAATTTGATGTATGTAGTGGGAGCTACGAAGGCAAGCTATTTAAGTGAAATCCGAAAAATAGTACCACAAAGTTTTTTATTGGTGCCCGGGGTAGGAGCCCAAGGGGGAAGCCTCAAAGAAGTTTGTTACTATGGAATGAATGAAAATGTGGGGCTTTTGGTCAATTCTTCCCGAGGCATAATATATGCTTCGAATAGGGAGGATTTCGCAAGTGTAGCCACTAAGGAAGCCGAATTGCTTCAAAAGCAAATGGAAACAGAGTTAAAAAGACTCGCCTGACTATTTTATTAAATTTTCTAAAATCTTTTGAATTTTTAATGCTTTCAATTCAAAGAATTCAACAAGCTTGGAATCTGTGTATTCCAAGTTTCTTGCTTTATCCAAAAAATTCTGATATCTAAACTCCAAAAGGCTTATGGCATTGCCGTGAGCTGTGATTGGGGTCACTGATCCTACTTTACAATATTGATTTTCCATAGTCTTAGATCTTGTTCTTTCAAATATACGTGGCAAATTATTTTTTGGATGTTTCAAATCGTTGTATTTAACTATAAATCAGTTCTTTTGATGAATAATTAACAATTACAAAATATACCTATTGATAATACGCTATATATTCTGTTAAAATTCATCGATGAACTGCAAAGTGTGTCGAAAGATTTAATACATTGCGAGGCTTTCTTTATAGGGATTGCATACGAGAACACTTTGCTAAACTATACAACACATCTTAATAAAGATTCCCAGACTTGGGTCGTTTTTGTACATGGTGCAGGGGGGAGTTCATCTATTTGGTATAAGCAACTCCGTGAATTCAAAAAGCATTTCAACGTACTTTTGTTAGATCTCCGTGGTCATGGTGATTCAAAGCCTAGCTTAATAAATACTTTTGATGAAAAGTATGATTTTGACAAAATAACGAACGACATTGTCGAGGTCATTGATTTTTTAAAGATAGGGAAGGCCCATTACGTTGGGATATCTTTGGGTACGGTCCGTCATAAGAAATCTTGCTGAAAAGTTTCCAAAAAGAGTTGAAAGTATGGTAATGGGTGGGGCAATAATGAAATTGGACATAAGATTCCGTTTAATGATGGGGTTTGGTAGTATATTCAAGTCCTTGGTTCCCTATATTTGGCTTTATAGATTGTTCACTTTTATAATTATGCCGGATGGCAATCATAAAGAATCGAGAATACTTTTTGTTAGAGAGGCCAAAAAATTATATCAGAAAGAATTTATAAGATGGTATAAATTGGGTTCTCAAATAAATCCTTTGCTGCGTCTTTTTAGAACGGCGGATTTAAAAATACCTACATTATATGTGATGGGAGGTGAGGACTATCTTTTTCTTCCTTCCGTCCGAAAGATGGTCAAAAAAAGTACTACTGCCAGCCTGTTGTTGATTGAACATTGCGGCCATGTGGTAAATGTGGAACAGCCCAAGCTTTTTAACGACCTGGTAATCGGTTATTTATCACACCCCAATTAACTGTCTAGCGAAAAGTTCTAAAGACTTAAGTCAACAAGTATTGAAGTAAAAGTGGCTATAATTGAAAAGTGTATGCCTTAAATAAAACATAATAAAATCTTGATACTTTTTTTAAATTTACAGAATTCAAAAAAGATAGGTACAATTTATGGGTTGACAAAAAAAACCGGCGCTCCCACCGGTTTTAAAACTAACTAACTCAAAAAATTACTAACTCAATAATTCTGAAACTAATCCACATTTAAGCGGTTATCTGTGGATCCGGAAATGGTAAATGCCACTTTCTCTTTTTAACGTTTAGATGTGTAACTTTATTGTCAAGCGAAAAGTGATTTTTCTCGGAAAATTAATCCTGCAGTTGAAATACCCGTTTTAAAAGATCAGTTGTCCTAGATGCGGTTTTGGTCCGTATTTCTTTCTCCTCAATTGAAATCATTGTGTATACCCCTTTTAAAGCCTCTTGAGTTACATAATCAGTAAGATCTGGGTTTACATTTTTAGTCAGCGGTATACCGTTATATTTTGTTATAAGGTTGTTCCAAATTTGGTCTGCTCCCACTTTTTCGAAGGATTTTTGGATTACAGGGCTGAATTTTTGGTACAACGAAGCTTCAGTAGTCCTAGTCAAATATTGTGTAGCAGCTATATCATTACCAAGTAATATATCACGGGCATCTTGAAAGGTCATATTCCTAACGGCATCCACAAAAATGGGTGTGGCTTCTTTTACGGCATCTTCCGCTGCCCTGTTCAGCACTTTCAACCCTTCATCCGCCAAATTGCCAAGTCCAACGTCCCTTAAGGTTTTGTCAACTTTTTGAAGTTCTTCCGGTAAAAGAATTTTTACAAGTTCATTTTTGAAGAAACCGTCGGTTTTTGTCAATTTGGTTACTTGTTTGTCTATGCCAAAGTTTAAGGCCTCTTTAAGGCCATTCGCTATCTCCAAGTTGCTTATTCCACTTGCTTGGGGTAATTGATTTACAACTTGCTGAAGCTCGGCGCAGGAAACCAAATTAATGGTCAGTACCAACAAAATAATTTTTCTGGTCATTTTAATACTTTTGGTGGGCAATGGGAAGCCCTAGAGTATGTTACGAGAAAATCACAGTTTTATTGTTATAAACCATTGTTTTTCTGTTTACGTGAAGTTTCACAGCACGAGATAGCACTATTTTTTCAAGATCTCTTCCTTTAGCGATAAAATCCTCTATGGTGTGGGAATGGGATACTGTGGTAACATCTTGCTCAATTATGGGTCCTGCATCCAACTCTTCGGTTACATAATGGCTTGTGGCACCGATAATTTTTACACCTCGCCTAAAGGCGGCATGATAGGGCTTGGCCCCTGCGAAGGCAGGTAAAAAGGAATGATGTATATTGATTATTTTATTCGGAAATTCTTCGATTAACTTACCACCTATAATTTGCATATATCGTGCAAGGACAATAAAATTGACTTTGTGCTCATTGAGTAAATCAATATGTTTTTGTTCAGCTTGTATTTTATTATCCTTTGATACCGGAATATGATAAAAAGGAATGTCAAATTGCTGTGCAATAATTTTTAAATCATCATGATTGCTTATTATAAAAGGGATGTCCACAATCAGCTCCCCTGAATTGAACCTACTTAAAAGATCGTATAGGCAATGATTGTACTTCGAAACAAAAATGGCCATTTTGGGTTTCACGATATCTAGGTGAAGGCTCCATTCCATCTTATAGGGTATGCCAAGTGCAGTATTGAATTCCTTCTTGAAAATTTCAATGTCATTTATTTTCGAGGTAAAATCACTTTGAAGTCTCATAAAGAAAACATTTGCTTCCTGATCTACATGTTGATCTAAATAAATGATATTACCTCCTTTTGCGTGTATAAACCCAGTAACTGCACTAATTATGCCTGACTGATCTGGACAATTTATTAAAATGGTTGCTTTCAATGAAAATCTGTTTTAAGAATCAAAATTAGGATAATTAGAAATGGCGTAACTTTAGTTTTAATTTTTTTGTAAAATTCGAATTGGAATTAATATTTCTTTGCGATTCCCGTAAATTGCAATGGCATAATAACCTTTTTATTGAAGATGGGGCAACAAATTCCTTACTTACCGAAAAATAAAATTAGAATTATTACTGCTGCCTCTTTGTTTGATGGGCACGATGCTGCTATTAATGTAATGAGACGTATTATGCAGGCAACAGGAGTTGAGGTTATTCATCTTGGACATGATCGCAGTGTACAGGAAGTGGTGAATTGCGCAATTCAAGAAGATGCAAATGCAATCGCAATGACTTCTTATCAAGGTGGCCACAATGAGTATTTCAAGTATATGTACAATCTATTACAAGAAAAGCGAGCGGGTCATATTAAAATTTTTGGGGGAGGCGGAGGAGTAATTTTGCCATCAGAAATTGAGGATTTAATGGCTTATGGAATTGCCAAAATCTATTCCCCTGACGATGGTCGGAAAATGGGGCTGCAGGGAATGATCAATAATTTGGTGCAGCAATGCGATTTTTCAATGCCATTATTCAATACAACTGAGAAAAAAATAGGGATACAATTAAAAGAAAAAGATGTCAATACAATCGCGAGGTTGATCACATTGGCTGAGAATGATCATGATGAATTTATAAAATATTTCAAACCAATTGGTAAATCGATAAAAAAGGTTCCGGTTATCGGAATCACTGGGACGGGTGGGGCCGGTAAATCCAGTTTGGTTGATGAGTTGGTACGTAGGTTTTTTAAAAATTTCCCGGAAATTTCGATTGGAATTATTTCAGTTGACCCTTCCAAAAGAAAAACGGGAGGTGCGTTGTTAGGAGACAGAATCCGCATGAATGCCATTAATAATAATCGGGTCTACATGCGATCTCTGGCAACAAGACAGTCGAACTTCGCACTTTCAAAACATGTAAATGAGGCGGTAGATGTTTTGAAAAAAGCGGAGTTTGATTTTATTATCCTTGAAACTTCCGGGATCGGACAATCAGATACTGAAATTATTGAGCATAGCGATGTATCTCTTTATGTAATGACACCGGAATTTGGGGCGGCAACCCAACTTGAAAAAATAGATATGTTGGACTTCGCCGATTTAGTGGCTATTAACAAGTTTGACAAAAGAGGGGCTCAGGACGCTTTGAGGGATGTAAAAAAGCAGTATGCCCGCAATCATAATTTATGGGATCCAGATCAGGGAGACCTGCCAGTTTTCGGTACAATTGCCTCTCAATATAACGACCCGGGAATGAACCGCCTGTTTATGGCCCTACTTGGCAAACTTGAAGAAAAGACTGAAAGTAATTTAAAGTGCAATGTTCAGGAAATGTCCGGAACTTTTGACAAAAAGTATATCATACCGCCATCCCGAACGAGATATTTGGCAGAAATTGCAGAGAACAATAGGGCTTATGACAAAAAATCTACCTCACAGGCCGAAATAGCACAGCAGTTATATGGTATTTTTAAAACAATTGAAAGTGTCTCCGGGAAAAGACCAAGATTGACAAAAAACGGCTTGGAGATTGTTGAAACTTCTACCAAAACAAAAGGTAAAGGGGAGCTGATTCAACTATTACTAAAGGAATTCGAAACTGTAAAAAAAAATCTGGAAACACAAAATTGGGAAACCCTTTTGAAATGGGAAGATACTCGGCAGTTGTACAAAAATCCGGAATACATTTTCAAAGTTCGTGGAAATGACATTAGTATAGAAACACATACAAAGTCTTTGTCGAATACAATGATTCCAAAAATCGCTTCACCAAAGTTTCAGGCTTGGGGCGATATTCTTGATTGGACCTTTCAAGAGAATTTCCCGGGAGCGTTTCCGTATACTTCAGGATTGTATCCATTCAAAAGACAAGGCGAGGATCCTACCAGAATGTTTGCAGGTGAGGGCGGTCCGGAAAGGACCAATAAGCGGTTTCATTATGTAAGTTTGGATATGGATTCAAAGCGTTTATCTACCGCTTTTGATTCGGTTACCCTATATGGAAATGACCCCGACTATCGGCCAGATATCTATGGAAAAATTGGTAATGCAGGGGTGTCTGTCTGTTGTCTTGACGATGCCAAGAAACTGTATTCCGGGTTTGATTTGAGTAATTCAATGACATCAGCAAGTATGACCATTAATGGTCCTGCCGCCATGCTTTTGGGGTTTTTCATGAATGCTGCGATTGATCAAAATTGCGAAAAGTATATTAAGCAAAACGGACTTGAAAAGGAAGTTGTTGCAAAGATAGAATCAATTTTTGCAAAGAAGGGTGTGCAAAGACCCAAATACAAAGGAGAGCTCCCAGCGGGAAATAACGGTCTTGGACTAATGCTTCTAGGGGTTACAGGTGATGAGGTATTGTCGCGTGAAATTTACGAAGAAATTAAAAAGGATACATTAAAACAGGTCCGAGGAACCGTTCAAGCCGACATACTTAAGGAAGATCAAGCGCAGAATACCTGTATTTTCTCCACGGAGTTTGCACTCAAGTTAATGGGTGATGTACAGGCATATTTCATCCAGAATGATGTTCGAAATTTTTATTCAGTTTCTATTTCAGGATATCATATTGCCGAAGCGGGAGCCAACCCCATTACACAATTGGCATTCACATTGTCAAACGGTTTCACCTATGTGGAATATTATTTAAGTAGGGGAATGGATATTAATAAGTTTGGACCCAATCTTTCATTTTTCTTTTCAAACGGTATAGATCCCGAGTACGCAGTCATTGGCCGAGTTGCCAGGAAGATATGGGCTAAGGCAATGAAGTTCAAATATGGGGCGGATCCAAGGGCTCAAATGTTGAAATATCATATACAGACCTCTGGGCGAAGTTTGCATGCCCAAGAGATTGACTTCAACGATATTCGCACAACGTTACAGGCACTTTACGCTATTTATGACAATTGCAATTCACTACACACCAATGCATATGATGAGGCGATTACCACGCCAACTGAGGAATCGGTGCGCAGGGCAATGGCGATACAGTTGATTATCAACAAAGAATTGGGACTAGCCAAAAATGAAAATCCGTTACAAGGCTCTTATATTATTGAAGAGTTGACAGATTTGATAGAGGAGGCGGTTTTATTGGAGTTCGAGCGAATTACAGAACGCGGTGGAGTATTGGGTGCTATGGAGACCATGTATCAACGTTCAAAAATTCAAGAGGAGAGCATGCATTATGAAATGCTCAAATATTCCGGTGAATTTCCTATTATCGGGGTGAACACTTTTTTAAGTTCCAAAGGGTCTCCAACTGTTTTACCTACGGAAGTAATTAGGGCAACGGAAGAAGAAAAAAAAGATCAAATTGAAACATTGGTAAACCTACATAAAAGAAATAATGATATTTCAGAAAAGAGGCTTATTGAATTGCAGAAAAGTGCCTTGCTAGACGAAAATATTTTTGAAAAATTGATGGAAGTGACCAAAGTTTGTTCCTTGGGGCAGATTACCGACTCCCTATTTGAAGTAGGCGGTCAATATCGCCGAAACATGTAATTTAAAAGGTCATTTAATTCAAGGAAAGGCAAAGGCAAGTTTTGTAAAAGTTGTACGTACTTAAAGTCCCAATGGAGCATCATTAAATCCCCATGATGAATCACCGCCTCTAATAATTGATTTTCTCCATTCTTTAAAATACTTTCTAAAACTTCTAATTTCGGAACGTAATAGATTTAGATATTCCTTTTCACGCACCCCATCCTTTTCCAGACCCGTGCAATAGGAACTAATATTCCGAATCATTATATTTATAAATCGGGCGCTTTTAATACGGTCTGAATACGATTTCGAGTATTCCGCATTGGCTATTTGTTGCGGAATTAAAATGGCATCCGTTAGCAGTGCTTCGGCAATTATATCTCTGAGACAGTGGGATTTGTATAGTATCAGTAAATCTTTGTTGAAAGAAACATAGGAGGCAATTTCCCTGCTCATAGAGCAAAGCTCCAATGCTTTCTTATAAAAAGGGACCGTATTTAAATGCTTGTGGGACATTTTCTTTCTCGTTGCAAATTTTATTATAAAGTTACGTTCATTTCAAATTTTTTATCTTTTGATTAAATAGTAAAATGGTATATTTACTATTGAAAATAAATAATTTTAAATTTTAGGAATTGAAAGTTAAGATTGATGATTTGAACTGGGCAATATTGGAGTGCTTGCAGAAGAATGGGCGCGAGTCATTTGCAAATATTGGGCGAAAGGTAGGGTTGACACCCCCAGCGGTAGCTGAAAGGGTAAAAAAAATGGAAGACCTGGGAATTCTACAGGGCTATAAGGCCATGGTTTCTCATGCTATGACCGGCCATCAACTCAAAGCGATCATCACCCTTCGAGCCTTTATGGGGAAGTTGAAACCATTTTTGGAGATAGTGACCTCCTTTGATGAAGTTATAAATTGTTATCGAATTACAGGGAACGAAAACATTGTAATGGAGGTGGTACTTAGGGATCAGTTTCATTTAGAAAAATTTATTGATATTCTTATTCAGTATGGTGAGACACGAACCCATATTATATTGTCAAATGTTATAACCAATGCACCAGTGGGACGTGTAGAGTTCTAAGCATTCGGTTGATAACCATGATTTATTTTGGAATATTGAGGAATTCACTTTTGTTTTTAATTGCGAATAAGTTTACAGGAATGAAAAATCTTACATGTAACTTTACGTTTTAAATTTTGGCCAGATTTTTGATGAATCGAATTATTATATGAAACAATTTTTTCTTGCCCTATTCCTTTGCACGGTAATATCTAGTACCGCCCAAGAAATTATCTTAAAGAGGGGGATAATTACAGATTTTATAAAGGTGAGCGATTCCACATCGGAAACATATTCAATTTATCTTCCCACCAATTTTGACATGAAAGTGCAATGGCCAATTGTGTTTGTTTTTGATATGCATGGCCATGGTAGGCAGGCAATAAGTATGTTTGCGCAAGCCGCCGAACAGCAAGGTTATATTTTGGCCTCCTCCAATAATGTGTCGGATAGTTTATCCCTTGCTGAAAACATGTTGATCAGCACCAGAATGTTAAATAGCGTATATACGTTATTGCCTATTAGAAAAAATAGGAGTTATGTGGCAGGTTTTGCGAGTGGAGCCCGGTTTGCATCCTTGATTCCAACTTTTATTAAAAATATTGAAGGAGTCATTTCATGTGGTAGTCCAATGGCAAATACAGAGGTGTTGAGTGTTGAAAATCCGTTTCATTACATTGGAATCGTAGGAATTGAGGATTTTAATTATCCTGATATGGTGACATTGGGGCAAATTCTTGATAAACTCAAATTTCCAAATCAACTTTTGGTTTTTGATGGGGGGCATACTTGGCCGCTCACTGAATACTTAAATAAGGCTCTTAACACTTTTACATTGTACGCCATGATAAAAGGAAATATTAATAGGGACCCAGGCTTTATTGAAAGAAGTTATCGGGATCATTTGGCGCAAGTGGGCACTTTCGTAACGACCAACAAACCACTATTGGCGGATAAGGCAATCACTGAAATGATGGAGATCTACGCAGATCATATGGATATAGATTCGTTGAAGACCAGTAGAAAAATCCTTAGAAGAAGTTCGCTCTTTAGGTCCGATACGCGTAATGAGAATTCTGTACTATTTAAGGAAACATTGATTAAAGATGATTACGATTACTATTTGGATGAAGATATTAGGACCTATAATTTTAATAATCTAGGATGGTGGAAATATCAAATGGAGGAGCTAGAGAAATATGGGAAAAGTTCAAACGTTTTCGAAAAGCAGATGGGGGCAAGGTTGAGAGGGTATATCAATGCGCTCATTGATGATAATGCGGATGTATTAATAGCAGAGCCTATACTGGACCTGGAAGCATTGAATTTTGTTTATATGCTTAAGACCATAACCTCACCAAAGGAGAGCAAGGGTTATTTCAATGTAATTTCAAATAGCGCGAGAATGGAAGATTATGGCACGGCATTGTTCTATTTAGAAGAGCTTTTGAAGAATGGTTATTCCGATAGAGCTTCCTTATATAATATTGAACATACAGCTTTGTTGCGAATTACCCCGGAATTCAATGAGATTATCGAAAAATATTTAAAAGCGGCGCGCTACGAAGTTATTGAACGATAAGACTTGGTACCTTGGCTAGATCCCAATCAATAACGAGTCCCTTGGCTATTGAATCGGCAATTTCTTTTCCATACAGCAATTCACATAGATATAGTGCGGCCTCAAAACTTTTGGCACCACCCGCCGAAGTGATATATTTTTGGTCATGTACGAAAAGAACGGAATCTTTGACCATTATATTTGGGAACATTTTACGGTAGGCTTCAATATCACTTGGGAACGTTGTTGAAACCACACTATTAAGGAGCCCGGCCTTTGCCAATACAAATGCGCCATCGCAATGGCTTGTCACAAAAAGTGCCTTCCGATCAACTTTTCTTACGAAATTGAGCATTCCAATATTTTTTAGATCAGAATCCATGTGATGTTGTGCACTTGGGACTACTAGAATATCAATTTGCGGAATAGAATCGCGGGTATAATCAAAATCGGGCAGAATGCGAATTCCTTCAAATGTAGTTATGGGATCTAATGTATTGGCCACGGTAAATGTGTTCATGGCCTTTATTCCTTTTCTGTACTGGGTATGTTGAAAAATATCAAAAGGTGCCGTAAATTCGGTATTATAGGTGCCATCCATTATTAGAAAAGCCACATTGTAGCGATTTGTATCTAATTTGGGTAGCCATTTTTGTTTGGGGGAATCTGGTTTTTGGGAAACCTTCTTTTGGTTACAGCCACCAACCAGTAGAATGCAAATGGATAGGAATAGAAATCTTTTCATTTAATCAGTTTTGAATTTTTAACGGTATTATTAAGGACCAAAAACAATAAAATGCCAACCAGGCAAATGTCGAATGTTCCGCACCAGGTAATGGAGTATCCGTATTTCGCAATGGAATGCATGCCCGCATTATGTGCAAATATGTGCGATATGGAAATTGAAATACTATAAAGGGCCATAAATTCTCCCTGCTTTCCTTTTTTTGCCCTCTCCATCGCAAATGCATTGGAAAATGGAAAAACGATCATCTCGCCAAAAGTCATCAATAACATACCGACCACCAAAATACCGGCCCAGGAGAATAGATTTAGGACTAAAACACTTAGGCCTATCATGGCAAAACCTATCACAATTTTTATAATCATTGAAGATTTCCCATGCTCCATGTATTTAACGAGCGGCATTTCAAAAAGGAAGATGGTGAAACCGTTCATGGCCATTAACAATCCGATTTCAAATTCACTCAATTTATGAATTTCACTGTAATAGACCGGTACGGTCGAAAAGTATTGTACAAAAGCAAAACCGAACAAAATCATGCCAACAAGGAAAATAAGATAATTTTGGTCTTTATAAGCTGAAACAGGTTGGCTGTGATAGACGTTATCAGAAATTTTGGCCTTTTTGGGGTGCAAAACAAATAGAAGCAAAAGGCCAGCCAAAATACAAGTACTACCATCGATCCAAAACAAACCGGCATATCCGAGTGTTCCAATGATGATACCCCCAGCAGCCGGCCCGGCTGAAAAGCCAAGATTGATTGCCAAACGGATCAAGGTTACGGATCGGGTCTTATTCTCAGGCTTGCTGTATGCACTCAATGCCACAAAGGCGGCCGGCCTAAAGGCATCGGCCACGACCATAAGAAAAAATATACCCGCACAAATGGACCAAAATGTATCTAAGAATTGAAAACCCAGGAAAAGAAATCCCGAAAGTATGAGGCTGAAGAGCATTACTTTATAATACCCGAATAAATCAGTTAATTTTCCGCCCAAAAAAGTGCCTACCAAAGAACCTAATCCGAAACTGGTCATAATACTTCCCACATTCTCGAATGTGAAATCCAAATTTTGGGTTAGATAGAGCGACAAAAATGGAATGACCATAGTTCCGGCCCTATTTATCAAGGTGATCAAGGACAGCCACCACACCTCTTTTGAAAGGCCCCTGAATGAATTTATATATGCGTCGTATAATTTTTTCACCTATGGAATGGTTGAAACAAAAAACCCGACAAACAGGTCAGGCTCTATTTTTTGAGGACTTAAATAATTCTAAAAATTCATCTGAGACGTTTATGGTTTAAAAAATTGATGGGATTTCCAACTAATAGGGTTAATACTACTTTAATGCTTCTTAAACAAAGCTAGCCAAAAATTGGCATAAGTTGTATTTTTGACAGAAATCTCAAGGCCATGAAGCTTTTTAATTATTTGGGAGCAGTTATTTTGTTCGCCATGGTAATCTCCTGCAAACAAGAAAAGAGGTACCATGATTTGGTGAAAAAGGAGTCATTAAATATAGGATCAAATTCCGTACAGGAAATACTGAATTTTCAAAACAAGACGAATGAGGAATTTAAAAATCCGGAAACGTCCCCTCTGCCGGACAAATACCGAAAAGATTTTTTAGGCCTGGATTTTTTTCCGCCAGACACCAATTACGTCGTAAAAGCAAAATTAGTGCGGACCCCGGAGGCACTTCCTTTTTTAATGCCCACCACCACAGATCGTAAATCGGAGGAAGTAGTTTTTGGTATTGCGTATTTTTCGCTAAATGGGAAAGAACATCAATTGGAGGTTTATCAGAACAAGGAATTGATGCTTGAGGAAGAATATAGGGATTATCTTTTCCTGCCCTTTACAGATGCTACAAACGGAACAGAAACGTACACAGGTGGTAGGTATCTTGATCTACGGATTCCATCAGGGGATATTATAATATTGGATTTTAATAGGGCATACAATCCTTATTGTGCCTATAATAAAAAATTCTCTTGCCCTATAGTGCCAGGTGTAAACGACTTGAAAACTCCCGTTAGGGCAGGCATAAAAGCTTTCAAAGAACACTAAAAAACCCAGCGGTTAAGCTGGGTTCCTTAAAATAATCAACTAAAATAAACTTAACAACCAATATTTTAGAAGGAATATATTGCTGCCAATACAAAAGAAGAAAGACTTTTTTGTGGCGTTAAATCACCTTTGCTAAAAAACTTCTCTGATTCGTCTGAAGCACTGTCCAAACGTAGTTCTGGTTTTATCATAAGATCGCCTATGGTTGCACTTCCCGTTAGGGTAATTGCGAACACATTTGCGTCTCCATCGGCATCGGATGCTCCGATGGCACCTAGATTGGTTTCCGTAAAATATTCTCCCCTTAAGCCAATTTTAAAGTTTTCTGAAGTGGCCAACTGAGGGTAAACCGCGACACCTGCAAAACTCACATCTGCATCACTGTTATCAAAATAGGCCGCATTTAAGCCTAAGAAAAAAGTATCTGAAAGATCAAATCCACCTGTATAATCAATTTCATAGGCACCGTTATCGATAAGAAGGTTTAAAAATTGACCGCTATAGCCTAATTGGGCTCCATAGGCATATTTTCCGTCAAGGTTAAGTTCTGTGATATCAGTGCGATTCATCATACCTACCATTAAACTGAAGTCCTCGGAAATCGCAAAATCCGCCTTGATTCCAGTATGGGAAAATGGGCCATATGAAAATAAGTAAGACGTGCTATAGTTGAAATTTGCTACTGGTGAAATCACTTCATAACCTAGAAATGTATTGAAATTACCTAGGGTCAACTTCACTTTATCACTTACATTCCAATAAGCATATAATTGGTTTACGATGTTTCCCGTTGCGGAATAAATTGGTGAGGCGAAAATGGCATCCGTACCTCTTGGACCAAAACAAGATCGGCAACGAAACCGCTTTTTTCACCCTCATAGCTTGCCACTAGGTTTGCCATACCTAATGCAAAACCTGGCAAATTGGCAAATGAACTCCCTGGTGCAGCGTTTGGTGCGCCATCCGTTGTAGCATTATCTGCATTCAAATTTGCCCTATAGTATGCATCTACGCTACCACTAAAGCTAAATTTAGGTTTTGATTCCTCAGTGGCCTCGTCCTGAGCTAGAATAGAAGCAGCAGAAAAAAGCATTAATGCCGACAGAATCAGATTTTTTGCGAAATTTGTATTTATAATCGTTTTCATAAGTTTGATTTTTAGATATCCCCGAGGGGTTGTTTAAATTACTGAGTTGAATTTTTTGAAGTGATTAAAGAACGGAGCGTTTTGCAGAACGCTCCGTTTGCTTTTTTAGTCATTTATAAAATCTGGATAGGCGTCCATACCGTGTTCATGTATATCAAGACCCTCAATCTCCTCTTCTTTGGAAACTCTGATGCCCATAGTTTTCTTCAAGGCGAAAATGATAATGAAGGCTGAAATACAACAGAAGGCACCAATGGCTCCTATTCCAGTAAGTTGGTATACCAATTGATCTGCACCGGCCTTTGCCCCGAAGATGCCAACGGCCAGTGTACCCCAAATACCACAAATAAGGTGTACGGCAATGGCGCCTACAGGATCATCCAGTTTTATTTTGTCAACCAAAGCGACTGCCAGAACGATAATTACACCAGCAAGAAGGCCAATTATGATCGATTCAAATGGAGACATTAAATCGGCTCCGGCTGTAATTCCTACCAATCCACCCAATATCCCGTTGAGGAACATGGTAAGATCTAGGTTTTTGTATAAAATTGTTGAGAAGACAAAAGCACCCACTCCACCTGCGGCGGCAGCCAAACAAGTTGTTACCAAAACAATGGATGTACCTGCCGGGTCAGCCGATAATACCGAACCTCCGTTGAAACCAAACCATCCTAACCATAAGATTAGGACACCTCCTGCCGCTAACGGAATGTTGTGGCCAGGTATAGCTTGAGCCTTGCCATCTTCATTGAACTTTCCGATTCTAGGGCCCAATAAATAGACGGCAATCAAAGCTGCCCAGCCACCTACTGAATGAACTAGGGTTGATCCCGCAAAGTCATGAAAACCTCCTTCATCACCACCTAAGGTAGAAAGGAAACCACCGCCCCATTGCCAAGACCCTGCAATTGGGTAAACGAGGGCAACGTAAATAATTGTAAAAATCATGAACGGTACAATTTTGACCCGCTCTGCTACGGCTCCTGAAACAATGGTGGCGGCGGTAGCCGCGAACATTCCCTGGAACAAAAAGTCGGTCCAATACGTATACCCTTCATTGTAGGCCAAATCTAAGGTGCCTTCGGCATTTAACGGTGCATCAAGCCCAAATCCGGCAAATCCTAAAAATCCATTAAAATCACCTGGGTACATTAGGTTAAATCCACAAATATAATAGAGCAATAGCCCTGCGCATATTATAAAGACATTCTTGAAAAGAATATTGATCGTGTTCTTTTGTCTGGTAAGGCCGATTTCCAAAAATGAAAATCCCATGTGCATGAAAAATACCAATGCGGTACAAAGCATCATCCAAACATTATTCGCTGTAAATAGTCCTGCATCCATAATATATAATCGTTAGTTGGTTTTTAATTAGTTAATTCCTGCGTGTCCTTTTTCTCTTGTTCTGATGCGGTATGCCTCTATAATCTCGGAGACAAATATTTTTCCGTCACCTACATTTCCCGTCTGTGCGGCATCTAGGATGGCTTCAACCGTTTTATCCAGAAATTCATCGGATACAACAATTGATAAATATCTTCTTTGAATATCTGTTGTACTGTAAGATATACCCCTGTACACATGACCTTGTTTCTCATTGCCGACACCGGTCACATCCCAGTAACTGAAAAAATTAACCTCAATGTTGTGCAATGCTTTTTTGACATCGTCAAATTTTGATTTTCTGATTATTGCTTCAATCTGTTTCATTGGTTTTGTTATTAGTTATTAATTGAACGAGCAAATCTTGTTATACAAGAGTTAAGTAATCTTAAATAAGAATCTTGTATGATAATTTCATGATTCATTTTTTTAGTTGTGAGGCAAATGTAAATCAAAGAATTATATACCCCATTAATTTAGGGGGCATAGAGCAAATTTTTGTGATAAAGACAATTTATACCCTAAAAAAATTAAGGTATAGTTAAAATAAAATTAAAAAATTGTGAATGTGAGGTTTTAAATCATGGGGTAGGAGATTTTTTTACTGAAAAATCCTAACAAGAGATGACGATAAAGTTATATAAATAGACTACGGCCCTAAATGGGCTCCTTAAATAGAGATTTGAATAATTGACAAAAACTATAAAGTATAGTTCACTACATCAATTTTGATAACCACATACCCAATGAGACGGCCAGTACGCCAATTACAATGCTGGCAATTGTATAAATGGAAAGATGGACGAGGTCTCCTGATTTCAATAGGGAGTAGTTCTCAAAAGCCAAGGCGGAAAATGTAGTGAAACCACCGCAGAAGCCAGTGATCAATAATAAAGAATGATTTTCAGAAAGATAATTGCTCTTTAAAGTGAAACCTACAATGAAGCCAATAAGTAGGCAGCCGGTAACATTTACTAAAAAAGTGCCCAAATAAAAATTCTGAAAGTAGGGGTTGAATGTTTTGGAAATTAAATACCTAAAAATGGTACCCAATCCTCCACCAAAAAATACAAGTGCCATTTGCTTCATACCTTAAAGGTATAAAACTAAACTGCTTTTTTGTATTTGGAAGATACCAAATCCAATGGATAAATTTTGGTATTGGATTCCTCGGAAAAACTTCTAGCGTTTTTTCTGGCCTGTTGGTCAAAGACACTAAGGCTAAAAACCATCATGACCGCATTGACGCCAATAAGAATAAAAAGTATGCTGAAGAAAGTCATCATAAAATTGCCCCTTTTAGATAAACTAACGCAAAATTACGTTGTTTGGTATTTAATACGAGGAAAATTTAAAAATTGTTGTGGGAATAGTAAGATTTGCGGTATGTGTAAATTTAATGTTAATCTTTAAGCAAATACTTAATACAAAACAGAATTACTAAGAATATTGTGAAGAATATTCCTACCCACTGAACGCCTTTATAGTTTTTTGAATGTAATTTTTTGTCTTTCTTATAGGATAGCACTATAAATACTGCAAAAACAAGGGCGAAAAGTATCGCAAATATGATTTGTCCCTGACTGAACATATTGTTTATTTTTGTGCAAAGCTAATAGAAAAATGAGGATTCAAGGCCTCCTATCAAATAACCCGGACTTATGAAGAATAAAATTAGTTGCGTTGAACAATTCCATAATTCTTTTGGATTAGGGGTATCCCATACAATGAAGGCCAATTTAGGGGCAGAAAAGAACTTGTTGCGATTTAACTTAATGGATGAGGAGAATAAGGAATATTTGGAGGCAGCCAATAATAATGATTTAATTGAGGTTGCCGATGCGCTGGGGGATATGCTTTATATACTGTGTGGAACTATTTTGGAACATGGTATGCAGTATAAGATTGAAGAGGTTTTTGAGGAAATTCAACGTAGTAACATGAGCAAATTGGGTGCAGATGGCAAACCAATATATCGGGAAGATGGCAAGGTCTTAAAAGGGCCTAACTATTTTAAACCGGACATTAAAGGAGTTTTGGAGAAATAAAACCACATTTTTTAATTTTAGCGCTTTCTTATTGCATTATCAATCTACTTTATTTAGAAAACCGCAGCCATTTATCCTTATGATGGACGATCGTTCAATTGTAAACAATCTGAATTTAATTTGCTTGCCCATTTTCCCTATAAAGAAGACCATTTAGTTAAGGGTTTTTATTTTTAGGAAGGAGTAGTTGGCATTGTGTTCAACTTGTCCATCACTTATAAAACCAACACGCGGCGAATAGCCCCATTGAGGAATGAATGATGCGTCGAACCCATCATTTGAACCGTCAATCGGTAAAGCTGTCCATTCTTTTTCATTTTCGGACCAATAAAATTTGTAGTAACGACCATCGGTACATTCATATTTTAGAAATATGGGACTGTCTATTTTTATGTTTTCTTTCAACACTATTTTTCGCGCTCCATTTTCAACCTTCATTATGATTACCGAGGATTCATTGACCAATAGGGCCAATGCATTGTCTTGGTCGCTATACACCCCAATACCTGAATTTCCCTTTGAGGTTGACACTTGCGTGGTCAATGAATAGTCCCCTGCTTTTGGGCGTAGTCCTAAAAAATTGATTCCTTTATGACTTGTTGTAAGTATAAGGTTTTCACTAACAATTTTTGCTTGCGGTTTCGGTACATTTACGTCCCATTCCCAAAAGGAAAGAGATTTTTCCGAAGTAAAATCTTCTTGCCAATTCACTTCTTTTTTCTGCGTGCTATTTTTAAAAGGAGTTGCGGCTTCTACAGATGGGGTGCTGCCATTCTTAAAATAAGGCCAATTCGTCTTTTTGTCCCAAATTATTTCATCCAACATACCCTGTCGGCCAATATATTCAAAATCTGCTGCGTTGTACGAATGGTACATGTAAAAGTCCCGATCTTCAGGCGTAGTCACCAATGTTCCATGGCCTGGACAACGCCAAGTTTCCCCTCCCTGTAAAACGGGATCGGGATATTGCTCCCATCCCGAGCGAAGGTTTTTTGAACGAGATACCATAACGCGATAATCACATTTGTTATCGCAACAGCCCCCAATGGAATACAATAAGTAGTAATAGCCATTTCTTTTCACAAGGCATTGGCCTTCATCCCCTGCACCGATCCAACCTTTGGTATGATCTGTGAGCGTCCAATGATTTCCAATCAAACTCAGTCCATCATCACTGAGTTCAGAGGCCAGGATTTCTATTTCACGGCCCTTGGTTAAGCCATAGGCCTTCCAGGTGATATACAGTTTCCCGTCATCATCTTTATAAATATAGGCGTCAATCGCTTCTTCGCCCCATTCAATGATAATGCCGTGGTCAGTGAATCCTGCATGAATATCTGTGGTTGTAGCAACACCAATACAAGCAATACGGTTGTCTTTTCGCTTTGTGGTATAGTATAAATAATAAGTACCATTATTATAGAATAGTTCGGGAGCCCAAAAGTCATCACTTGCCCATTCTGGTGGCTGGTTAAAAACGGAGCTTATTCTAGTCCAATTAATTAGGTCCGAAGATTCATAAATCGGATAATTTGGCGCAAAATCGTTGCTGGTTCCCACCGCATAGTAGGTTTCCCCAATTCGTATAACGGAAGGGTCCGGGAAATCACCCGCAATAACCGGATTGTCATAAGTGCCCTCAGTTTTATTTTGGGAAATACCGGTCCAAAAGAATAATAAGCAGATAAAAATTGGGAATAACTTCATAAAGATTGCATATTTCATGGGATTGGTTTTCATGATTGGATTTTATGTCCTCCTTGGTTCTAGTCATCTATTTCTTCAATTTTTAGTAAATGCATCAATCTATGTGCAAATGGAGAAAAGAATATAGCCACAGTGCTTAAGAAAATCACACCACTAAAAAGGGCATAGGCAGAGGCGAATAATTTAGCCGAATTTGAGGACATTTCATTGACGGGTCCCATTCCTGTTAAAATCATTGCGGCATTATATATACTGTCAATCCATTCTAGCCCACCCAGGTATCGATAGCCTATGACCCCAATGCCCATTGAAAAAACCAGTAGGAATATTGAAAATACGGAATATTTGAAAACTCGTTTTGCGAATTCTTTAGGGGGCAAGATATTTTTGTTTTTTTGAACAGCCATCTTATATAAAATAACATTAAAATCAATTGAATTACAAGTAAATAGTCCATCTAGTTCTGGTTCACCAGTATGTTTCCCGAAAAATTGTTATTGACCTATTAAACATATCTGAGCATTTACCATATAGATGCCTTATGTAAATACTTTCTTTATTATTGATTTAGTTTGGAATAATTTGATTTTTTTTTGTGAGCACACCTCCTTTTTGCTCTAATCAGGCGAAATTTTACGTCATCAAACAAAAGGCTGATCAATAAAATAAGGGCCCCCACGATTAAAGTATTCAGTTGGAGTCCCATTTTTGAATAAAAAAACCCTCCTGTTATGCCCCCAAGAAAGAAAAAACCAATGATATAACTTCTGAGTTTGATGGTTGCAATTATATTTTCTGTGTTGGGATGTGTCTTTGGAAAAAAAAGTTGTGATAACTCTATCCCCAAATCTGTAAACAATCCAGTTAAATGTGTTGTTCTCACTACTGCATTGGATATTTTGGTGACATACGAGTTTTGAAGGCCCATCGCAAATAGGAGGGCACAGGCGATCAAATCGTAGGAGGAAAGATTCGAAAGGTCCCCAAAAAGGGCAATTCCTAATAGAATTAGCGATTCAATAACAATGGGAACAACAAAGACATTCAACTTTCTATTATTTCTAAACAACTCGATCAAGAAACTAGATGAAAATGAACCGAACAAAAAGGATAAAATATATATCAAGTAAATGGTTCCCTTCCAAAATTCAAACTCATGTACATCATTCATAAAAAGCGCAAAATGACCTGTAACGTTTGAAGTAAGCTGTTTAATAGACAAAAATCCGGTAACATTTACAATTCCTGCGACAAATGATAGAACTATCGCAATTTTTAGATTGTGCTTTTTAGTTCTACTCTTACCTTGATGTCTAAACATATCTTAAATTGAAAAGAATAGAATATGTTACCTTGGGCTCGCCTTATCATAACATCTACTAAAGTTAGTAAATGAGTGTGATCCTGAAGGATTTTTGACCAAATACTATAATTTTTGGGTCCATAATGATTTTTCAAGTTCCATCAATTACCCTTATAAAAAAACAGGAAAATTTTTAATAAAAAACCCTCTCGATAAAATCGAGAGGGTTGATTTATTTTCTGTTATTACCAATTTTGAAGGCATATTTTCTTAAACCTTAAATCGCCATCCAAAAGGATCGGCTGCCCGGTTGAACTGTATGTCGGTAATTCGTTTTTTCAATCGCGATGCAAAACTATTTGACAAATCTGGAAGGTCGTAGTCGGCTTCTCGATATCCAAAGGCCGAAATAGGCGAAACTACTGCGGCGGTACCCGCGCCGAACATTTCCTTAAGACTTCCATTTTTGGCGGCTTCTACAACCTCGGTCACAGTTATTTTTCTAACTTCTGTCTTGATTCCTTCATCTTTTGCAATATCCAAAATACTTTTTCGGGTAATTCCATCAAGTATTCGGTCACCTGTAGGGCCGGTAATCAACGTATCGTTGATCCGAACAAATATGTTCATTGCCCCGGCTTCTTCAATAAATTCGTGGGCGTTGTCATCGGTCCAAATAACTTGATTGTATCCTTTTTCTATAGCAAGTTGAGTGGGGTAAAATTGCCCTGCATAATTACCACCTGCTTTGGCATAACCCACACCGCCATTTGCGGATCGGGAATATTTTTCTTCTATCAACACCTTCACCTTACCTGCAAAATAGGCCCCTGAAGGCGCGCAGGCAATCATGAACTTGTACTCATCGGCCGGCGATGCATGAAATCCTTTGCCAGATGCGAACATAAAAGGTCTTATGTACATGGAACTTCCCGGAGTTTTGGGTATCCAAGATTCCTCTAATCTTAAAAGTGTGGTGAGCCCATCCATAAAATATTCCTCTGGTATTTCTGGCATTGCCAATCGCTTTGCAGAAATATTCAAACGTTTATGGTTGTCAAGCGGTCTAAATAACCAAATGTCATCGTTCTCATCCTTATAAGCCTTCATGCCTTCGAAAATAGATTGTCCGTAATGGAATATCTTTGATGATGGATCTAGGCTAATGGGCTGATAAGGAACAATTTGCGGTGCTTCCCAAGCGCCATTTTTATAATTACATACCAGCATATGATCCGTAAAAACACTACCAAAGGCAAGATTATCAAAATCAACTTGATCAATTTTTGATTTTTGAGTCCTTTCGACTGCAATTTTTGTAAGGGTATTGTTCATAATTCTCGATATTTCAAGAAAGTTTATTTAAAGTAAAATTAATTAATTATGAGAAGGAATTCTTCTTTTTTTGAGCAAATTTGACCAGCTTTGTAGCATTGATTCAAGATTTAATAATTATGGAACGTTTTAACATTTTACTTGTATTGTTGGTGGTTTTGGTGAGCTGTAAGGACCAGGAAACCTCTAATTCTATTGATAAAGACGAAGATATCACAACGCAGTATTCCACTTTTGGAGAAAATATTGGGGTTAAGGGTAACATTTCTGCAAAGGAAATGACAGAAGCTTATTCGAAAATGAGTTTTATGGACACGGTTCAGGTAAAATTTAAAGCAAAGGTATTGGATGTCTGCAAAGCAAAAGGATGTTGGATGAAGCTTCAATTGGAGAATGGTCAGGAAACCATGGTAAAATTCAAGGATTACGGATTTTTCGTTCCTATGGATATTACTGGTAAAGAGGTTATAGTAAATGGAATTGCTTTTGTGGAGGAAATGAATGTAGACGACCAGAGGCATTACGCCAAGGATGGGGGTAAATCCGATGGAGAAATTGCACAAATAGTACTTCCCAAAAAATCATTTGGCTTCGAGGCCGATGGAGTTTTGTTAAAAAACTAACTTGGAAAGAGAAATAATTATAACTGCGGATGGCTCCAAGACGATCCAAATAAAGGAATGGGGGGAACAATATCATTCATTGCATGGAGCAATTCAAGAAGCGTATCATGTATTCATCAAAAACGGACTATCACTTTATAAGGATAGAACGCTCTCTATTCTGGAAATAGGCTTCGGGACTGGTCTAAATTCTTTGATTACCTTATTGGAATCCCCCAAATTAAATCTGGATATTGACTATACAGGGGTTGAGAAATACCCGGTTACGAATGAAGAAGTTGGTTCCCTTGACTACATATTGGCATTAAACGCCGAGATGCGTGCAAGGGATTTTACGCGTATGCACCAATCTGAATGGGGCGCGGACATACCAATAGCCCCAAACTTTCAACTGCGTAAGGAACTTAAAGACTTTAAAGAGTTAAATTACATGGAGATTTTTGATTTAATTTATTTTGATGCCTTTGGTGCGAGGGTGCAACCTGAACTTTGGACTGAGCAAATATTTTCCAAAATGTTCAAGGCTCTTAAGAAAGGTGGGGTGCTTGTGACTTATGCTGCTAATGGCGGTGCAAGACGGGCAATGCAGGCCGTAGGTTTTACGGTTGAAAGACTTCCAGGCCCTCCTGGCAAGCGTGAAATGCTCAGGGGCCGAAAAATTTAGACTGAATATAATGAGGGTAAGGCAGCCATATTATTAACTTTTATTTTTAACAAGGGTTTAAGTAACACTGTTAAATCCAAATTAAATGTAATATGTCGACTATCAAAATCCCATACCTTTGATTCATGAAGGTGTTAATTACGGGTGCTACTGGTTTAATAGGTTCGGAGATCGTTGAATTGTGCCACAGGAAAAATATTGTGGTGCATTATTTGACCACTCGAGGGGATAAAATTGTTTCTGAAGATAATTTTAAGGGATTTTTGTGGAATCCTAATAATAACCAAATTGATTTGGAATGTTTCAAAGGAGTCACTGCGATTATCAATTTGGCAGGATCTAGCATTTCCAAAAGATGGACCGAGAATTATAAAAAAGAAATTCTTTCCAGCAGAATTAACTCATTAAGAACCCTTTACAATGCCTTGCAAAAGGTAGAACATAAAAACATTAAATCATTTGTTTCCGCCTCCGCTATTGGGATTTATCCTAATTCTGCCGACTCCTTATATATTGAGGACGAACCAAGTGTTGATGACAGTTTTTTAGGAAATGTTGTTAGGCAATGGGAAAATGAAGTCGATAATTTTTACAAACTGAAGTTTAAAGTGGCCAAAATACGAATAGGACTCGTAATGTCCTCAAAAGGTGGTGCTCTTGTTGAAATGGCCAAACCTATCAAAAACTACCTAGGTTCTGCTTTTGGAAGTGGCGAACAATGGCAGTCATGGATTCATATTAATGATTTGGCGCGTATTGTTTTATTCACAATAGAAAATGAACTTGATGGTGTTTATAACGGTGTTGCCCCAAACCCGGTCACAAATACTAAATTGGTCAAGGAGTTAGCCAAAGCATTGAACAAACCTTTAATTCTACCAAATATCCCCAAGTTCCCAATGAAGCTAATATTGGGAGAAATGGCGTATCTTCTATTTGTCAGTCAAAGGGTGAGCAGTAAAAAAATCGAGGAAGAAGGTTTTACTTTCAATTATCAAAACATTTGCAAGGCTCTAGATGGTATTTATAATCAAACTGAAGAAACAGATTTGATAGATTCATTGTACAAAAGTGAATACATCTCATAATACCTGAGGCTAGATTTAAGAAGTAAAACACCTATTTTATTGGGTGTTTTTTTTATTTATTGAGGTGTGAGACCATAACTTCCGTGACATTTTGACATTTTTAAAGAATTGGCAGTACTTTTGCCATCTTAGAAATCAGATTTAAATTGTAACTGTACATGAGCGAGAAAGATAAACCCGAGTTTGATGAAGTATTTCCTGAAGAACGGGAAGAAAACCTAGACCAGATGGAAGAAAATCAAGAGAAGAATGAAGTACTTGATATAGAAGATGGCCTTCGGGAAGAATTGGCAAAGGAAAAAGATAAATTTTTACGGCTTTTTGCCGAGTTTGAGAATTATAAAAAACGTACCTCCAAGGAGCGAATGGAATTGTTCAGGACAGCCGGTCAAGAAGTCATTGTGGCACTATTGCCCGTTTTGGACGACTTTGAAAGGGCATTGAAAGAGCTTTCGAAATCTGAAGATAATGAGCTTTTTAAAGGGGTGGAACTTATACGCGTCAAATTTAGGGAAACATTGAACTCTAAAGGTCTTCAAGAGGTAGATACAAAAGCAGGCGATGCCTTTGATGCAGAGGTGCATGACGCAATTACCCAAATTCCGGCACCTAATAAAAAACTTAAGGGGAAAATCATTGATGTCATTGAAAGGGGATACAGGTTGGGTGATAAGATTATAAGACATCCTAAGGTTGTGGTAGGGAATTAAAAATTGGACATGAAGGAAGATTATTATGAAATATTGGGCATTACCAAAAATGCCACAGCTGCGGAAATAAAGAAAGCTTATAGGAAAAAGGCTTTGGAATATCATCCTGATAAGAACCCAGGAGATTCCAAGGCCGAAGAAAGATTCAAAAAAGCGGCGGAGGCCTACGAAATATTAAGTAATTCCGATAAAAAAGCAAGATATGACCAGTTTGGCCATGCTGCCTTTGAAGGTGGTGGTGGTTTTAGTGGCGGTGGTATGAACATGGAAGATATCTTTAGCCAATTTGGCGATATTTTCGGAGGTGCTTTTGGTGGTGGAGGTTTTAGTGGTTTTAGCGGATTTGGAGGCGGTGGCCAGTCGAGGGTAAAAGGTAGCAATCTCAGAATACGTGTCAGTCTTACGTTGGATGAAGTGGCAAATGGTGTTGAAAAGAAGGTAAAAGTCCGTAGAAAAGTTCAAGCGGAAGGGGTCACCTATAAAACCTGCGGCACTTGCGGAGGTAGAGGACAGGTGACTAAGATTACGAACACAATTTTGGGAAGAATGCAGACTGCGGCCACATGTAGCACCTGTGGGGGAAGTGGGCAAATTTTAGATAAAAGACCCCATGACGCTGACGCAAATGGATTAAAAATTGCCGAAGAAACCGTTTCCATTAAAATACCTGCCGGAGTAGAGGATGGAATGCAGTTAAAAGTCCCAAATAAAGGGAATGACGCTCCTGGGAACGGAATTCCGGGAGATTTGATCGTGGCCATTGAGACCAAAGATCACGAAACCCTCAAAAGAGAAGGGGACAACCTGCATTATGATCTTTACATTAGTATCTCAGAGGCCGTATTGGGAACATCCAAAGAAATCGATGCTGTTGGCGGTAAAGTTCGTATTAAATTGGAGCAAGGTATTCAATCGGGAAAAATTTTAAGATTACGAGGCAAAGGTATTTCAAGTATCAATGGTTATGGTAGTGGAGATCTCTTGGTTCATGTAAATGTTTGGACGCCTAAGGAGTTAAACAAGGAGCAAAAAGATTTCTTCGAAAAAATGAACGGGGATTCCAATTTTGAGCCAAAACCTGAAAAATCGGACAAGTCATTTTTTGAAAAAGTGAAGGATATGTTCTCCTAATCGAGATTTAATTGGCTTTTTAAATAAAAAACGTATATTTGGATTGATGTTGGGCAACCAACATTAATTTTCTTTTTCATAGCAATTTTTTTCCCATCCTTGATTTATTAAGGGTGGGTTTTGTTTTTTGGACTATCGGGAATTCAAAAAATGGTGTTATTTAAATTTAGGAATTGCAAATAAATTGTATCAATTCATAAATCTATTAACAATTCAAAATGGGTTTTGATTCAATTCTCTATCTTTGAAGAAATTGCCTGCATGAACAATATTTTGGTCACTAGAGAGGTCACCAAACAATTCGGAAAGTACACTGCCCTCGACAAAGTTTCCCTTGAAATTCCTAAAAATAGTATATACGGACTACTGGGACCAAATGGTGCCGGAAAGACGACGTTGATACGTATTATAAACCAAATTACATTTCCAGATAGTGGAGAAGTTTTTTTTGATGGTGCCCCTTTAAAACCATCCGATGTTTCAATGATAGGCTATCTGCCTGAAGAAAGAGGGCTTTACAAGAGTATGAAAGTAGGCGAACAGGTACTCTATTTGGCACAGTTGAAAGGATTGAATAAGTCTGAAGCAAAAAAACGACTTAAATATTGGTTTGAACGTTTGGAAATTGGGGATTGGTGGCACAAAAAAGTGCAGGAACTTTCGAAAGGGATGGCACAAAAAATCCAGTTTATTGTGACCGTACTTCACGAACCAAAACTCTTGATTTTTGATGAACCTTTTAGTGGTTTTGATCCAATTAATGCCAATCTTATAAAAGATGAGATATTAAAATTAAAGGAAAACGGGACATCGATTATATTTTCGACGCATAGAATGGAATCTGTGGAGGAGCTATGCGAGTACATAGCTTTGATACACAGGGCCGAAAAAATTTTGGACGGCAAACTGTCAGAGATTAAAAAAGCTTACAAGAATAACATTTTCAAAGTTGGTATTGAGATGGGCAACGTTGAAAGTTTTTCACGAGATATGAACGAGAAATTCCAAATTTCAAATTCAAAATATGATTCAGTGGAAAAACAACTTGATTTTACCGTGCAGTTGCCTTCTAGCGACTCAAAGGAATTGTTGCTCTATTTATCCAGTAGGGGAAATATCAACCACTTTACCGAAACAATCCCCTCTGCCAATGACATTTTTATTCAAACTATAAAAAGTAAAGGCTCCCATGAATAAATTAAAGTTGATTATCAAAAGGGAGTATCTGGCAAAAGTGCGAAATAAATCCTTTGTGATCATGACATTTTTAAGCCCCATTTTAATGGTGGGAATGATTGTTTTAATTGCCTATTTGACTAAAGTTAATGACAACGAACGGCATGTTATTACAGTGCTAAATGAAAGTGATTATTTTTCAAACGACTTTACCTCTACGCCCAGCACTTCATTTCTCGAGTTTACCGATATTTCATTGCAGCAGGCCAAAGACTCAACTTTAAGTTTAGGGTATTATGGACTTTTATTCATTCCGGATGAAAAAGACCTCGAAAAGGTTGCCGGCCGCTCATTTTTTTTCAGTAAAGATGCGCCAAGTAGCTCGGTATTGGACATGCTGGAGGATACTTTTCAAGATCGGCTCAGACAAAGAAGATTACAGGACCTTGGTGTTTCGGCAGAGGATTTTGCTGCTATGGATAATAAATTTGAAATTAATACCTCAACCTTTGAAGGCCAGCAAAATTTAAAGGGAATCAATGAAATCAAAGCTTTCATTGGTGGTGCCTTTGGGTATTTGATTATGATGTTTATCATTATTTATGGTGGTTTTGTAATGAGGAGTGTAATTGAGGAGAAAACAAGCCGAATTATAGAGGTAATCATATCTTCGGTAAAACCCTTTCAATTGATGTTGGGAAAAATAATTGGAACTTCTTTGGCGGGCATCACCCAATTTGCAATATGGACCATTTCAGGGCTATTGCTTATGTTGGTGGCATTCGCCATTTTTGATATTGATCCTGCCGTCCTGACAGCTGGCGAATCCATGGGTTCAGGAATGGGTATGGCATCACCAATTCCTAATCCTGACCAGACAATGCAATTATATGCCCAAGAATTATTTGAAATTCCATGGCTCATGTTAATTTGCTTTTTTGTGGTTTACTTCGTTCTAGGTTATCTTATATATAGTTCAATATATGCGGCTATCGGCGCGGCTGTTGACAATGAAACTGACACGCAACAATTTATTTTCCCAATTATATTGCCACTTATGTTGGCAATTTATGTTGGTTTCTTTTCAGTATTTAATAATCCGCATGGACCCATTGCAGTGGGTTTTTCGCTGTTTCCCCTCACTTCACCTATAGTAATGCTAATGAGGCTGCCCGGCGGTATTGGTGAAGGAGGTGTTCCCATTTGGCAACTGGCAACTTCAATCTTTTTGTTAATCGTTACCTTTATTGGAATAGTTTGGTTGGCTGCCAAGATCTATCGTGTCGGCATTTTAATGTATGGTAAAAAACCTAGCTACAAAGAGCTTTTTAAATGGTTAAAATATTAATCATTATGCAAGAAGGAAAGGAAAAAGTCAAGGAAATTATTGAACAGGATATTTTGGGCACCATCAAGGACTTCCTGGATTTAGGAATTAAATTCGGAAAGGGAGAGAATACAATTGATATTACCATTGGTCTTCTTCTGTTGCTGGCAATCGCTTTTGTATTGACCAGTTTCATTTTAAAATGGTTGAGGCAATTATTTACGCGTAAAATGGAGTCTGATGACAAACTAAAGTTCATCAGCATCTTTAAATTTATCAAATACGTAGTTTATCTTGTAGTGATTTTATTTACTATGAGTGCTGCAGGTATTAATATAACTTTGCTCATAACAGCTTCCGCGGCATTATTTGTAGGATTAGGGCTTGCTCTACAGGAATTGTTTCAGGATATAATTGGTGGTATATATATAATTATGGATAAATCGCTGCACGTCGGCGATATTATTGAAATAGATGATAGAGTGGCCAAGGTATATGATATTAAGCTTAGGACTACCCGAGCTATAACTAGGGATGATAAAATTATTATTATCCCCAATCACAAATTCATAAGCGATATTATTTATAACTATACCCAAAATCATAAAACAACACGTGAATCGGTAAAAGTTGGGGTTGCATATGGAAGTGATGTGAAATTGGTAACCAAGATTCTGGAAGAAATAGCAATGGCTCAAAGAGGTGTTATAAAAAATCCCAAACCCTTTGTTCTATTTGATGATTTTGGAGATTCTGCGCTAATGTTCTCGGTAAATTTCCATATTGCGGATAGCTTTGGTGACCCGCGAATAAAAAGTGAGATGAGATATAAAATTGATTCCGCGTTCAGGGATAAGAATATTACCATACCATTTCCTCAGAGAGATGTGCATGTATATCAACAAAAACCGTTCGAACATAGTAGAGTGGATAATACTGCACCAGAATGGGGATTGGGAAAAGATTAGTTTTTGCTCATTTTATTTTGGTCTTTTTATTAAGCCTAGGATGTTTTGCACAAACACCTGATGTTTTTAGGTTAGAATATATGTTGATGCCAAGAAATGAAGCTAAGGCTAAATTATCGAGAATTAAGTTGGTAACAAATGTGCCCATAAAGGTTAGGGATTCCGATAATATCGTAATAGGAGGGGAATACAATTCATTGGCCTACGATTTGCAACGGGAAGACGCCCCAATAAATGAAAAAGGAATTAATTATTTTCATATAGTTGACTTAAACTTGGCTTATGTACATAGGTATGATCAAGATTGGCGTTTGGTTGGTGTTTTGACTCCCCGGCTTTCATCAACATTGACCAACCCAATTGAAAATGGCGATTTATCCATTAATGCAACAATAGGGGCATTTAAGGACAAGCAGAATATTGATAAACCCATGAGGTTGGTATTGGGAATTGCGTATAATTCCACGGTTGCATTGAGAATTCCTTTACCAATTATATATTATGAGAAAAGGTTTCACCCAAATTGGACCTATGTTGTAGGTGCTCCCAAGACAGGCATGAAGTTTCATATGAAAGACCAACACATTATCCAGACTGAGTTTATTTTGGATGGTTATTATGTGAATCTACAAAATGGAACCGTAATTCCAGACGGGGGTTTTGCTTCCTCAATTTCTTCTTCGGCAGCTCTGGTCACCTTAGGGTATTCCTATAATATTACCAAGGTAATGTCAGTTTATGGTTTTATGGGCCATACCTTATTTCAAAATGGTGTTTTGAGGAATAGTGATAGAGAAGATATTTTTACATTGAATGATGAACCAAGCTTCTATTTTAGAACGGGGTTCAGAATAGGACTTTAAAAATAACAGGTTATGCCTAAAATATTAGTAATAGAAGATGAATCTGCGATTCGGCGAGTATTGGTTAAAATACTCTCTGAAGAAAATGATACTTATGACGTGGAAGAATCTGAGGATGGATTGAAAGGTCTTGAGAACGTAAAAAACAATGACTACGATTTGGTGCTTTGTGATATTAAAATGCCAAAAATGGATGGCGTAGAGGTATTGATCGCAGCCAGAAAAATAAAGCCAGAAATTCCTTTTATCATGATTTCGGGTCATGGTGATTTGGATACTGCGGTGAACACAATGCGCCTAGGGGCTTTTGATTATATTTCCAAACCTCCCGACCTTAATCGTTTATTGACCACGGTTAGGAATGCGCTTGACAGAAAAGAATTAGTGGTTGAGAACAAGATTCTTAAAAAGAAAGTGAGTAAGAATTATGAAATGATCGGTGAAAGCAAGGAAATTACCGCCATCAAAGACATGATTGAAAAAGTAGCCCCAACTGATGCAAGAGTACTCATAACAGGTTCCAACGGTACGGGTAAAGAATTGGTTGCACATTGGATTCATGAAAAAAGCCAACGTAGTACTTTTCCATTTATTGAGGTCAACTGTGCCGCAATTCCTTCGGAATTGATTGAAAGTGAATTGTTCGGCCATGTAAAAGGTGCTTTTACATCCGCGGTGCGGGATCGTGCAGGTAAATTTGAAGCTGCAAATAAGGGCACCATATTTTTGGATGAGATAGGGGATATGAGCCTATCAGCTCAAGCAAAAGTACTTCGGGCCTTGCAAGAAAATAAGGTTTCAAGGGTCGGCACCGATAAGGATATAAGTGTAGATGTAAGGGTGGTGGCTGCAACCAATAAAAATCTTAAAAAAGAAATTGAGGAAGGAAGGTTCAGGGAAGATTTATACCATAGACTGGCCGTTATTTTGATTCAAGTCCCAGCACTTAATGATCGAAGGAATGATATTCCTTTGTTGATTGCACATTTTGCGGATAAGGTAGCTTCTGAGCAAGGTAACTCACCAAAAATATTCTCTAAAAAAGCAATTGATCTGCTGAAAAGTTATGACTGGACCGGAAATATTAGAGAGTTGCGAAATGTGGTAGAGAGACTTGTTATTTTGGGTGGTAAAGAAGTATCAGAGTCTGATGTAGAATTGTTTGCCAGCAAATAAGGGAATTCATAAAAACCTATTCTTTCATAAATAGGCTACCTTCTTTAACTATTGAATACAATCCCCCAATTTATTTAAGGCGGCGGCAGTTATCACTTTGGTTCTGAGATTGTAATATTTTTTGCCTTGGGTCAGGTTTGGTTTTAATAACTCTGCCTCACAATGGTCAAAGACTCTGGTGGCGTAAGCGCGTGCCTCTTTGCAATCTACGCTCCTGACTATTTGATCAAGTGAAGCTTCGTACTTTTTTAAGGATTCATCTATCCTTTCATAAAGTACAATGGGTTCAGGAATTTTCTGCGCAAGTTCGGAGTTAGTTGACTCAAGGGTATTCATTGCCAAAACGTTGGCAGAAAAAGAACTTTCGTGCATTTCATGATTTTCCAATGCTTCCAAACTCCCCAGAGTATTTTCCAGAGCGCGATTTAATAAGATTCTAGAAGCACCTATAGACATGGCTTTTGTGGCCATTTTCAAATTTTGCAATCCCTCTTCTATTATTAAAGTTGCATCTTTGCAGCCACAGTCGGTAAATTGATTTTTTGATTTTTCAATGGCATTTAAAGCCTTGTAGGCAAAGAATTTTGCTTTATTAAGGTCGCTCTCTTCAAGGGCTCTTTCGGTTTGTGTTTTTACGAAACCAATGTTCGACCCTGCATATTCACACGCCTTATTTTTCTTAAAGGAAGAAAATAGAACTATTGTAAGTATTCCAATTGTAAAGTAGACTTTCTTCATAACAAAAACGAATTGGTAAAATTTGGGAAAATTACAGGGTAAAATTACATTAGCTCAGGATCTCGGGCATCATTTTTTCGATGGAATGAAGGTCTACCAATGTAAATTGGATGAACAGGAAATTAACGATGTTAAACGGTTAATTTTTTTAACAGTTTCAGCATTTCAACGATAAAAAATTCTATATTCAGCACATGAAAAACCTCGATTTAGCATCATTTAAGGTCGATAAGGACATAAAATTGGCAGATATACCAACTTTGATGGATTTTGGCACTTCCGAGAAACACCTCCGAAAAGATTTAAGTAAAATTCGGGTAGAGTTGGGTGAATTTCAGGACATGCTCTACGCTCATGGTAAATATAGTGTGCTTGTTTGTTTACAGGGAATGGACACGGCAGGTAAGGACAGCCTTATTCGGGAAGTTTTTAAAGATTTCAATGTTAGGGGGGTTGAAGTATATAGTTTTAAGGTTCCCACCGAACTTGAGTTGAAGCATGACTACCTCTGGAGGCATTATATTGCGCTGCCTGCCAAAGGTAAATTTGGTGTTTTTAATAGAACACACTATGAAAATGTATTGGTAACGCGCGTTCATCCTGAATATATTATGGCAGAAAATATTCCGGGGGTACATGGTGTCTCGGATATTGATCAGCCTTTTTGGGACCAAAGATTTGAACAAATAAATAATTTCGAGCGTCATTTATTTGAAAATGGGACCATAATATTTAAGTTTTTCCTTCATCTTTCAAAAGAAGAACAACGTCAGCGCTTGTTGCGTAGATTGGAACTTAAGAGAAAGAATTGGAAATTTTCTCCTGGTGACTTGAAAGAAAGGCTCCTGTGGCCCAAGTATCAAGAGTGCTATGAGGAAGCCATAAACAGGACCTCAAAACCACATGCCCCATGGTTTGTAATACCCGCTGACAATAAGAAAGGAGCCAGACTAATTGTTGCTTCCATTTTATTGGAAGAATTAAGTAAATATACAGATATAAAAGAGCCTGAATTAGAGGATAAAATAAAAGTCAATTTGGATTTGTACAAGAATCAATTGGAAAAGGAAAAAGAATGAAAAATTTATGCATTGTATTGATTTTTGTATTAAGTCAAACCTTTGGACAGGTTGAGGACGAAAATCAAATTAAAATGATTTACGAGTCCGCCCTCTCAAACGGGAAGGCTTATAATTGGCTGAATTATCTGTCCAATCAAATAGGAGGAAGACTTTCCGGATCTGTGCAGGCCCAGCAGGCGGTCGACTATACAAAATTACAATTGGATTCTTTGGGTTTGGAACTGGGTATGGTTGCAGAGCGTAAAGGTACCAAAATGGGTTCGGGGAGCACCGGAGTATGCCTATATTGAAACATCACCTGGAATGACCAATACTGTACCAATAAGTGCGCTGGGTGGATCGGTGGAGACACCCCTGGGAGGAATAAAAGCAGGTGTTGTTGAGGTTAAGGGAATTGAACAGTTGAAACTATTAGGTAAAGAGAAAATTTCTGGGAAAATTGTATTCTTCAACAAACCAATGGACCCAAATTTAATTGATACTTTTCAGGCATATTCAAATGCTGTGAACCAACGCTATTCAGGTGCCGAGGAAGCCATAAAATATGGTGCGGTCGCAGTAATCGTGCGATCCTTAAACTTGCGTTTGGATGATTATCCGCATACAGGGTCCATGAGTTATGGTGATTTGCCCGATTCTCAAAGAATACCCGCGGCGTCCATTAGTACCAATGCAGCCAATCTTTTAAGTGCCACGCTGACCTTGAATCCTTCGACCCAATTCTATTTTAAACAAAATTGTAAAGTTTTGGAAGATGTAGAATCCTTTAACGTCATTGGCGAAATTAAAGGAAGTACCCATCCAAATGAAATTATGGTAATAGGTGGTCATTTGGATTCTTGGGATTTGGGTGATGGATCTCACGATGATGGTGCAGGCTGTGTACAAAGTATGGAAGTATTAAGGCTACTAAAAATTACAGGCTATAAACCGCGGCGTACAATTCGAGTGGTTTTATTTATGAATGAGGAAAACGGGCTCAAAGGCGGTACAAAATATGCCGAGGATGCCAAAAGTAAGAATGAGAACCACGTTTTTGCTCTGGAGAGCGATTCGGGCGGATTTTCTCCGAGAGGTTTTTCATTTGATTGTTCTCCAGAAAACATTGACAGGGCCAAAAGTTGGAAATCATTGTTTGAGCCTTATTTGGTTCATGTTTTTGCAAAAGGATATAGCGGAGCGGATATAGGACCTCTTAAAAATAAGGACAATGTTTTGGTGGGATTGATGCCAGATTCTCAAAGGTATTTTGACTATCACCATGCTGAGAATGATAAATTCGAAAATGTAAATAAACGCGAACTAGAGCTGGGAGCCGCGGCCATGACAAGTTTGGTTTATCTATTTGACAAATATGGAATCATTTTGAACTAGAATTTTGAATTGACCACGTTATAACTTTCATTGTTCTAAAAGTAATTTCCTCGACTGTCTCTTTAAGATATTTTAGTAACTTTGCCGCTCATTAAAAAATAGAGATATGCAAGACGGATTATATGCAAAATTCAATACTTCGAAAGGGCTCATAAATGTGAAATTGTCGCATAAAGAAACTCCGGGTACGGTAGGAAATTTTATTGCATTGGCAGAAGGAAAGCAGCAGAATAGCACAAAGAAAAAAGGAGAGCCTTTTTACGATGGTTTAAAATTTCATAGGGTAATACCTGATTTTATGATTCAGGGTGGTTGTCCACAGGGCACTGGAACAGGTGACCCAGGCTATAAATTTGAGGATGAATTTCATCCCGATCTTAGACACGATGGCCCTGGCATACTATCAATGGCCAATTCAGGACCTGGATCAAACGGAAGTCAATTTTTCATTACCCATGTTGCAACTCCGTGGTTGGATAACAAGCACACGGTTTTTGGGAATGTGGTAGGTGGCCAAGATGTGGTCGATGCAATCGCCCAAGGAGATACTATTACGAACGTTGAAATTGTTCGCATAGGAAAGGAAGCAGAGGAATGGAATGCTTTTGAAGCTTTTGAGGAATTTAAGACTTCAAAGGAGAAAAGATTGGCCGCTGCAAAAGTGAAGCAAGAAGAAGAGCTAAACAAAGTATCCGCCGGGTTTGAAAAGACCTTAAGCGGACTTAGATATAAAATAATTCAAAAGGGAGCTGGTAAAAAGGCGTTACAAGGTCAGAATGTTTCAGTGCATTATGAAGGTTCATTATTGAACGGTCAAGTTTTTGATTCCTCCTATAAACGCAAAGAGCCCATTGAATTTCAATTGGGAGTGGGTCAAGTCATTCCAGGTTGGGATGAAGGTATTTCCCTTCTACAGGTGGGTGACAAGGCACGTTTTTTGATTCCATCTGATTTGGCCTATGGCAGCGCAGGTGCTGGTGGAGTTATTCCTCCTAACGCTAGTCTGTTATTTGACGTTGAATTGATGGGGGTGAATTAATTTTCAATTTAGACATAATGCAAAACACCTTATGGCCTCTGTTCATAGGGTGTTTTTTTATATCCTTTGAATGCCAATGCCCTTGCTGACTTCTTTTGTCTCTTCCTTTTTTTGGGAATTCATACTTGTCAAAAAAAGAGCCGTATTTAATACGATTAGGCAAACCAAAATAAAGATGAAAGTAGGCACGGTGTTTTGTTTTAAGAAATTAAAAAGCTTTGTATAAAAAACAACCAGTAAAGAAAAAACCCTACCTAAAGATTTTGATAAAATCACTAACTCTTTATACGGCTTAAACTAAATGCCAGTAAGATTATATTTACTATCACTAGAAGAGCAAGAATCCCAAAAAATGTTGACATAAATGGTATTTAGATTATGAGGGGAATATTATTTATCAATATAGTAGATAGCGGAAAGTCAAAAAGGTTGCGTACTAAAATGGACTAATTGATAAGAAAAGGGAAAATCTGTCAGATTGAAATAGCAAGGCAAGAAAAAAGCCTCGTGAAAACGAGGCTTTACTATAAAAAAGTTTATACCTACCTAGTCAATAACCTTCACATTAACGGCGTTCAATCCTTTTTTACCTTGTTGTAGTTCAAATTCTACAACATCACCCTCTCGAACTTCGTCGATTAAGCCAGAAATGTGTACAAAATGATCTTCGTTTGAACCATCTTCAGTGATGAAACCATATCCTTTGGAATCATTGAAGAATTTTACTGTTCCTTTACTCATAATAATAAAAATTAAAAATTAATTAAAGTGCGAAGATAGTGTTAAATTCTGAAAATGTGAGTTATTTTACAGGTTATCTTTAAGTTACCCTCTCGAGATTTTCGTCAAAATATTTCAAGGTTCGAGGTACTCCGTCTTTTAAAATGACAATTTCTTATTCAGTTGCCAATTTTCGCATCTTTACCCATTGTTTTAACATTAGGCGGGAATCCTGGGCAGGATAGCCCAAAACTGTTTTACCGGCAGGAATGTCGGCCAATACTCCCGAACCGGCTCCAACGGTAGCTCCTGAATGAATGGTGACATGGTCTTTAATAGAGGCACTTCCTCCAATAACAACCCAGTCGCCTAACGTAACCGAACCTGCCAATCCGCTATGTCCGGCCATTATACAACATTTGCCCAGTACACAATTGTGGGCTATTTGTACTTGGTTATCTATTTTACAGCCATCGCCGATTATGGTCGCACTAAATTTACCACGATCAACACAGGAATTTGCCCCAATTTCAACCGAATCACCAATGATAACATTGCCAATTTGCGGAATTTTCACTAGACTTTTTCCATCTGCACTAGGTCTATACCCAAAACCATCGGCACCTATACTTACATTATTGTGAAAAATACAATCAGACCCTATTTGGGTACGTTCACGAATTACGGTCCTGGACCATATGACAGTGCCATTCCCAATGCTTGTATTGTCAAAAATTGTGACATTGGGGTAAATGGTTACATCGTCGCCTAGATGCACGTTTTTACCAATGTAACTATTGGCACCAACTTTGCAATTTTTTCCCATTTTCACCGAAGCATGAATCACAGCGGTATCATGGATCTTAACTTCGAATGAGGGAGGTCCCGGATCAAAAAGCTCTGACAGAAGTGCCATTGAAAGATCTGGATTTTTTACTTTGATGAAGGCCCTATTATCTGAAGGGGTGATGGTGATTCCTTCGTAAACAATTGCGGCACCGGCCATTGAAGTTTGCCATTTCCCCAAGTATTTACTGCAACCAATAAGTGATATTTGATTTTGCGTGGCCTTTTCCAATTGTTCAAGACCCTCAATTTTATGGGTTGTGCTACCCGATAGGTCGCCTTTTAAAAAGACATTGATTTCGTTAATAGTGAATGATTTCATTGGTATCGTTTGGTCGTTATGGCCTTTCATAAGGCTGATTTTGTTCAATATAGTCCATTTGAAGCGATAAAATGGTATATGAGCATTTTCTTCGATGATATTATTCAAGTTAACGACAGAACATCAACGGTATATTTGACACATAAAAAAACCTCCTTAATTCGAAGGAGGTTTTTTATTTTGAAGTATGATCTTATGCAGTAGGGTCGGGTGTCATTCTCAGATATGGCCTAATTTCAGTAACACCCTTCGTAAATATTTTCTTAGCTTCTTCCGTGGGGATAGCGGGGCTCACCACTACCTCGTCACCATGGTTCCAGTTTGCAGGCGTGGCTACCTTGTGGTAAGCCGTAAGTTGTAGGGAATCTACTACCCTAAGAAGTTCATGAAAATTTCTTCCGGTAGAAGCAGGGTAGGTTATAATTAGTTTAACGGTTTTATCAGGTGCGATAATATAGACTGAGCGTACCGTAAGATTACTGTTCGCATTCGGATGGATCATGTCATATAAAGTAGAAACCTTTTTATTGTCATCGGCAATAATCGGAAAGTTCATTTCGGTTTGCTGCGTCTCATTAATATCCTTGATCCACTCGTTATGCGATTCCTTGCCATCAACACTTAATGCCAGCATTTTTACGTTTCGCTTGTCAAATTCCTTTTTGAACTTAGATGCGGTACCCAATTCAGTGGTACAAACCGGGGTGAAGTCCGCAGGGTGTGAAAATAGTATACCCCATCCGTCTCCCAAATATTCGTAGAGATTTATCATTCCCATAGAACTGTCCGCGGTAAAATCTGGAGCTTGGTCGCCCAATCTTATTGTAGCCATAGTATGTGTTTTTAAATTGAAAAATTGTTTATCCTATAAAATTAGTAGATTAATTGGTATTAAGCACGTTCATTGGGTTAAAAATGTATTAAAATTCTTAAGGGCGACGTTTGTACGAAAAGTTCATTTTTAGGTAAAAGGATTCAATAGTTTGAAACTGAATTCCGATATCTTTATTAATTTTGAAAGATGGATAAAAATACATTGGAACATCTTCAATATCCGATAGGGCACTTTGAAACCCCAAGTGAAATTACTTCGGAACATATCGAGTCTTGGATCAAAAAATTGGAAGAACTACCAAGTAAATTAGAAAGGTTGGTAGGTAATCTAACCATCGAACAATTGGAGACACCTTATCGACCTGGGGGTTGGACGGTTAGGCAGGTAATTCATCATATGGCGGATAGCCACCATCATAGTTATACCCGATTTAAGTGGGCACTCACAGAAGAACGACCATTGATAAAAGCCTACGAAGAAAAGGATTGGGCTAATTTATTTGATACTCGTACTGCACCTATTCAGTTGTCCCTATCCTATTTAAAAGCGCTTCATGCAAAGATGGTATTTCTCTTAAAGGGACTTTCTAAGGACGATTTGAAGAAGATTTACCGCCACCCGGAAGGAAATGTTGAAGTTTCCGTCGCCGAAAATATAGGGAAATATGCATGGCACAGCCAACATCATTATGCCCATATTGAAAGGTTGATAAAAAGAGAAGGCTGGCTTTAATCGGTAATTATGGAATTTTTATAGATATAGCATCATAACCTGCATTTGGCTATTTTCCTCAATGACTTTAGGTGATGGGTGCCGCATATTTGAATGTACTTTAAATCCATATTTAAGATAAAATTGAATTGCAGGGCCTTTCCCCATGGCTTCTAACCATACCACCTTTTTATTAAGATTTTCGGCATATTCTTTAACAAAGTTGAGTACTTCATTGCCAATTCCCTTTCCGGCAAACTCCTTTAGAATGTAAATCTTATCTAATAAGAGGGCCTCCGTACTGTTATACGAAGCAATAGAAAAATCATTTTTTAATTTAAGAATTCCTACTGGTCGTTCCGTATGATAAATTATAAACAAAGCAGTATTTGAGTTTTCTATTTCTTGAAGAAGTAGCTGTTTGGTGAAGAACTTGTCTATATAATAAGAAGGGTCATTATTTTCCCATAAATGTGAATAATGTTGTTCATATGATCTACTGCCAATAGTAATATATAGTTGGATAGTTTCTTTGGTGAGCTTTTTTATGATGGTTCCACTCGTCATTGAATTGATTCTTTTTCACCCCCAATTGGTCCATAGAAAATTACCCAAGTGGAGAAATCTCTGGTAAAATTTTCAAATCTATGTTCAACTCCTGCAGGAACAAATAAAAAATCTCCTGGCAAAAATTTCGTTCGTACTCCATTGTTCACAAACTCGCCCTTTCCTGAAATGATTACATAAACTTCGTCTCGTTTATGGGGTTGTTGAAAATCAATTTCATCTGGCTTATATACTTCTATCACAAGTGAACCATGTTCAAACAATTTTAAAAATTGGGAGTCACTCTTCTTAAGTCTTGCCAAAGTTTCATTCTTACCTATTTTCATATCACACGTTACTTTTTAGGTGCCATCCATTTGATATTACATCCCATACTGGGCTTTTGCTCTTGGTCTATTTCTTTTCCAATTAACAAAGCATTTATCGCATTACGCAAATCATTGCCCGTAACAGGAATTGCATTCCCAGGCCTGGAATCATCCAATTGTCCTCTATATATTAATTTCAAATTCCCATCAAAAAGATAAAAATCGGGGGTGCAAGCAGCATCGTAATTTACGGCAACATTTTGAGTGGCATCAAATACATAGGGGAAGGGATAACCCTCCAATTCAGCTGTTAGTTTCATCATTGCTGGAGAATCTTCGGGGTAATTTGCTACATCATTGCTCGAAATAGCTATGAATCCGATTCCTTTTTTTAGATAATGGGTAGCTATTTTAACCACCTCTTTATTAACCTGTTTTACAAACGGACAATGGTTACAAATAAACATTACCACAGTCCCGTGGGTTCCATTAATCTGATTTAGGCTCACGGTTTTTTCTGAAACAGTATCCAAAAGACTAAAACTAGGGGCGATTGTAGCTAACGGCAACATGTTGCTTGGCGTTTTTGACATGATCCCTTTAAAATACAAATTAATGGAGAATATGAAAAAGTATATTCAAATTCCTTGGTTTTTGATCGCTTAATTAATAAATTAAAGGGTTAAACGAGCATATTATGAAAGTTACTTACAATACCTTGGTAGAGGCAATTCAAGATTTGCAAAAGCAGGGGTATACGGAAGATTATAACCTCTGCCAGGTGTTGAGCATACGCAAAGAAAACATGTACACGAAGCTGCCAATTTAAAAGTAGTCAAATACTATAGGTTTGAGGGAATGTCCAACCCGGATGACAATTCAGTTTTATATGTCATAGAAACTACAAATGGAGAAAAGGGATTATTGCTCGATGCGTATGGTGTCTATTCTGGAAATGTTTCAAAGGAAATGATTGACAAGCTCAAAATGGTATAATGAGCGAAACAATTTCCTGGCACGATTTTAAAAAGATTGATATGAGGGTGGGGACTATAGTACAAGTTGATGACTTCCCTGCGGCACAAAATCCGTCCTACCAAATTCATATTGATTTTTGGGAAAGCAATTGGATTTAGAAAATCCTCGGCTCAAATTAGAACTAGATATGCCAGGTCGGAGCTTTTAGGTAGACAGATTGTTGCGGTGGTCAATTTTCCCAAGAAGCAAATAGCAAATTTTAGGGGCGAATGTCTTATATTGGGTGCGGTAGAAGGGAAGAATATTGTTTTGTTAAACCCTGAATCCTGCATGCCCAACGCACTTAAAATCTCCTAACTATTTGGCAGAAAATATACTAAATAACGTTCATATCAATTTTGATACGGAGACGCTGTGGCTTTTGAATATAGCATTGGCATTGGTAATGTTCGGAATTTCTTTGGAAATCTCCGTAGCCGATTTCAGGCAATTGTTTAAAAACCCGAAGCCTATTTTAACAGGTGTAATCAGTCAGTTTCTGCTGCTCCCCGCATTGACCTTCTTACTGGTTCTGCTGGCGGACCCATTGCCAAGTATTGCATTGGGGATGTTCATGGTAGCGGCTTGTCCAGGTGGCAATGTCTCTAATTTCATTACCCACATGGCGAAAGGAAATTCAGCACTTTCGATAAGCCTTACAGCGATAGCTACCTTATTGGCTATTGTAATGACACCCTTAAATCTGCAATTATGGGGATCATTATACGGGCCCACATCTGTTTTGATGAAAGAAGTAGCCATTTCACCTTGGGAAATGGTAAAATTGGTATCGTTGCTATTGGGAGTTCCTTTGGTTTTTGGGATGTGGTTCAATTATGTACGGCCTAAAGTTGCCCTGAAAATCGCAGGTATTTTAAAAGTTGTCTCATTGCTCTTTTTTATATCCTTGGTTTTTCTCGCACTTTACAAGAATCGAAGCATCTTTGCTGAATATATTTTTTATGTTTTCTGGTTAGTGCTAATCCATAATATAGTAGCGCTTTCCACGGGATACTCATTTGCCAAAATATGTGGGCTTTCCAAGAAGGATATTAGGTCTGTAACTATTGAAACGGGCATTCAAAATTCAGGGTTGGGTCTTTTATTGATATTCACTTTTTTTGAAGGTCTCGGTGGAATGGCCTTACTCGTAGCTTTTTGGGGAATTTGGCATTTGGTATCTGGCTTAATTTTAGCAACGTTCTGGGGATATAGACCACTTGAAAAGGAAGAGCTGGTTTGAAGAATATACTATATTATTTGGTTAAAATATGGGTCAGGGCCGGTCTATATCTCTACTTTGGCCAAATTAAAGTGAGCGGAATTGAAAAAATACCGGTCAACAAACCCTTAATTCTGCTGCCCAATCATCAAAATGCACTGCTCGATGCGCTTTTAATTGCGGTAAATTGCAATAGAAAGCCTTATTTCCTTACTCGTTCGGATGTTTTCAAAAATAATTTTTTGAAAAATGTTTTTGGTTTCTTTCGAATGATTCCTATTTACCGTATTCGTGATGGTCGAAATTCGTTGGCAAATAATCAACATATTTTCGATCAATGCTCCCATTTGCTCCAAAAAGAACAAGCGATTTTAATTTTCCCTGAAGCCAACCACAACATTAAGCGCAGAGTAAGGGTTTTAAGCAAGGGATTTACACGAATCATTTTGAACACCTTGGAAAATCAATGGGATATTGATATCCAATTGGTCCCGACAGGATTGAATTATAGGTCTGTGACTACATTTCCCGATAGGGTAGCCATATATTATGGAAAGGCCATAGCTGTTCAAGATTTACTGGAAGTTTCTAATATTCAGGCATCTACAAATTGCATCAAGAATACCATTTCTGCACAATTAAAATTGTTGACCACCCATATAGAAAATGAGGTTTCATACGAGCCTATAATAGAGCAGCTTAAGGCCAAAGGTGTAAACTACCTTGATCCTGCGGAGGTGAATAATTTAATTCCGTATTTAGATACAAAAGAGAACAAGGCCAAAAATGATAGACTGAAGTCTGATTTCAAGTGGTATAAGGCTCTAATGGTCCTCTTCAATTTACCAATATTCTTTGTTTGGAGAGCCTTTATAAAACCCACGATCAAAGAACCTGAATTTTTAGGAACTATGCGTTTTGCTTGTTCTATGTTTTTATTCCCAATTTACTTTGTTCTTCTTTTTATCGTGCTCCAATTGGTTTGGAACACTACTTCGGCAGTGTCCATCTTAATTGGTATTTTTGTGTTCAATTGGGCTTACGTGAAACTTGTCAAAGGCTAAATTCCCGGATTTAGTTGTATTTTTTTCGATATTCAATAGGAGACATATCGGTATGTTTCTTAAAAACATCGCGAAATGCTTTGGTATCTGAATAACCTACCTCAAACATGACCTCGCTCACATTCTTATGCCCTCTTTCCAATTCTTGTTTTGCGGCCTCAACTTTAACACGTTGCATATACTCCATCACAGTATTATGGGTTGCTTTTTTAAATCTGCGCTCCAAAGTGCGCCGACCCAGGCTAAATTTGTCGCTTAGGGTTTCAACGGTTATTCTTTCTTCAAAATTCTTCTCCAAAAATTCCTGCACTTTCAATACGGCATGATCCTCATGTTCTCTTTGGCCGCGAAAAATCATAAACGGCGCTTGGCTATTCTTGTTCATATCAAGTAAGAAAAATTTGGATGCTAGTATGGCCATTTCCTTCGTTGTATATTTTTCCACGAGGTAGAGTAGTAAGTTCCAGAACAAATTGGCTCCTCCGCTAGTGTAAAGTCCATTTTGGTCGGTTAGAACTTTATCGCCTTGAAGCTCCACTTCGGGAAATCTTATTTTAAATTCATTGGTGAACATCCAATGGGTAGAGCATGATTTCCGATTTAAAAGTCCTGTCGAAGCCAATAGAAAAGATCCTATACAGAAACTGGCAATTTCGACCCCTTCATTATATTTATCATTTATCCAAGGAATCATTTCTTTGTTGACATCTAAAGAATAACTTAAATTCTGACCAATTGGCGGAATAATGATGAGATCTGTCTTTGTAACGTCTTTGAGCAGTAAATGAGTGTTGATATTTACCAATCCACCACTTAGGGAAACCGTTTTGTTTAGACCTGCCAATTGTACTTTGAAGGGTTCTGGAAGTCCAGCCTCCAAATGAAAACGGTTGACCGCAGAGAACATATAATTGGCACCATCTATACCTGAAAGTATAGCGGTTTCCGGAACTAGGATGGTAATAATTTTCATGAAAGTCACAATATTTTGCACAATAAATATATAAAATCTATGTCGCAAACAACCTGAAAGGTTGTCGCAATTGCACACAAAAGAATCAGTAATTGGTCATTATCTTTGATATGTAGTTAATTAGTAATGTGATTGTATGCAACTAAATTTTTACAACTCGCAACTAGATCGTACAATAGGTTTCTGGTCAAATGCCTTGGTAGGTTATAAAGAAGAAGATTTGCTGATACAACCTCACGGAAATCAATGGTCCATAGGTCAGTTATTCATGCATTTAATTGAAGAAACAAATTGGTTTTTGGATCAAGTCGAAATTTGCATGGACTCCAATAAGAATTCAAAGGAAAAAATGGCGGAAAAGGCGAAAAAGATGTTTCAATTAAATGAATTTCCCGATGAGCGGATAAAAGGAATGGCAACCCTTGATAATGTGCCCCAACCAAGAAATAAAACGGAGCTAACGGGAGATTTTTTGACTTTGGGAAATAGAGCATCAGAAATTGGTGAACGATTATTAAAGAGCAATTCAAGGAGCAAAACACAACATCCTGGACTTGGATTCTTTAGTGCTGCAGAATGGTTTCAATATGCGGAAATGCACATAAGGCATCACACAAAGCAAAAGGCTAGAATAGATTCGTACTTGAAGTCCATAATTTGAACCGTTGAACAGATAAATAGTTAAGAAATGGAAATTTTTGAACTTAAGGAAGGCATCAAAGTGCATTACATAAAGTCAAAGGCCTTTCCCGATGGTGTAAAGGAGTCACATGATAAGATACATTCCCTTGTGCCATATTCGCATGACCGCAATTATTTTGGAATTTCTTATATGCAGCAAGATGGTTCCATTATTTATAAAGCAGCAGCTGAAGAACTTATAAAAGGTGAACTAAGCAAACATAATCTGAATGATTTTTTGATTGAAAAAGGGAACTACATTTCAATAATGATCTATAATTTTATAGATAACCTGCCCGAATTTTTACCAACTTTCCAAACACTTATGGCGCATCCAAACATTGACCCGAAAGGTGCTTGTATTGAATGGTACTTGAAGGATAAGGATTGCAGGTGCATGGTTAAATTGGTATGATTTAAAAAACAACATATGAAAGCTAAAAAAACAATTAAAATAGAAACAACAGTGAACGTTCCTATTGATAAAGTATGGGGTTATTGGTCCGAGCCACGGCATATTATGAATTGGTGCAATGCCTCACCTGATTGGCATACGCCAAAAGCGGATAATGACCTTAAAGTGGGCGGCAAGTTCAACACCCGTATGGAAGCCAAGGATGGTAGTTTTGGGTTTGATTTCTGGGGGATTTATGATACAATTATTCAAAATAAGAACATTGCCTATACCATGGGCGATGGAAGAAAAGTAAATATCGATTTTAAGGAAATAGGTGGAAGGGTCAAAATAGTTGAAATTTTCGAACCGGAAAACGAGAACCCATTGGAAATGCAAAAAGACGGGTGGCAGGCAATTCTTACCAACTTTAAGAACTATGCTGAAGAGCATTAGCAAGTTCTTGTGAAAGGTTTTTCAAAAATTGATTTAATAACTTTATTATGAAAAATTCAATTTATCCATGTATTTGGTTTAATGGAAATGCGAAAGAAGCTGCCCAATTTTATGGTTCGGTTTTCAAAAATTCGATTTTAACTTCTGAGAATCCCATTGTAGTCAATTTTGAAATTGATGGCGTAAAGTTTATGGGCTTGAACGGGGGCCCTCAATTCAAGCCTAACCCTACACTTTCATTCTATGTAATCTGTGAATCTGATGAAGAAATAGAGAAGGTTTGGGGCAATCTTTTAAAGAACGGAAAGATGATGATGCCATTGACCGCATATGATTGGAGCGAAAAGTATGGCTGGGTAGAAGACCAATTTGGTGTTTCATGGCAACTTACCTTAGGCAACAAAAAAGAAATGGGTCAGAAAGTCGTACCAGCGTTAATGTTTACGGGAAATCAATTTGGTAGGGGCAAGGAGGCAATGGACTTTTATACTTCAATTTTTAAGGATTCCAAAGAACATTTTATTTTTCCATACGACGCGTCGGATAAATTGCAAGGAGGTAAAATTGCCCATGCACAGTTTGGTTTGCTAAATCAAAAATTCATTATAATGGATAGTGGGCATATGCATAATTTTGCCTTTACTGAAGGATTTTCATTGGTGGTAAGTTGCGATACACAAGATGAAATAGATCAGTACTGGAGCAAATTGTCTGAGGGTGGTAGCGAAAGTCAATGCGGTTGGCTAAAGGATAAATTTGGTTTTTCATGGCAAATAGTCCCATCAATACTTGGCAAATTAATGAGTGACCCTATAAAAGCGGACCGGGTTATGCAAGTGGTCATGAAATCCATAAAATTTGATATTAAGGAATTAATGGAAGCATAAAACAATAAAAACAGTATGAATACTTCAAAATCTACAACTATTGATGAATACATTTCATCATTTCCAATTGATGTTCAAAAGGTATTGGAAGAAGTCCGTCATAAAATAGGATCAATCGCTCCTGAAGCCCAGGAAACAATTAGTTATGCAATACCCACATTTGATTTGAACGGAAAGCACCTGATCCATTTTGCAGGTTTTAAAAACCATATTGGGTTATATCCCACTCCGGTGGGAATGGAGCAATTTAAAGATGATTTTGCAGACTATAAAACTGGCAAGGGTTCGGTGCAATTCCCTTTAAATGAGCCAATGCCAATGGATTTGATTGCCAAAATCGTGAAGTTTAGATTGGAATCTATGAAGCAACCTGCTAAAGGCAAAAAGTAAATGTCCAAGTTACAGGAATCAAATAAGTTGTTTTCAATGTTAGCGTCGCCTGCTCAAAGGGCCTTACGAAATAATAACATTCTTAACTTACACCAATTGGCACGATATACGGAAAAGGAGATTTTGAGTTTTCATGGAATGGGAAAATCATCCATACCTAAACTCCGAAAGCTTTTACAAGAAAATGCATTAAATTTTAAACAATAAAAAATCCATATTATGAAAACCAACAAAATTATTTTTTGGACCGCTACAAGTATTATTTTTTTGATGGAAGGGGTTATGCCCGCATTATCATCGCAAACAGAACTTGCCAAGGAAGGTATTCGTCATTTGGGATATCCTGAATATTTTGGAAATGCTCTTGTTGTTTTTAAAGTTCTAGGTTCCTTGGTCTTGATCATACCCCAAATCCCAAAAAGAATAAAAGAGTGGGCCTATGCAGGTTTTGCATTTGACTTTATTTTTGCTTCAATTAGCCATGGAGCGGTAGATGGACTTGATTTTCAAACATTTTTTCCCTTGATTATTTTTGGAATCTTGATTGTTTCTTATGTGTACTATCATAAGTTAAATTCTTCAAACGCTAATTAGGCAACATGTCTTTTCAAGCTTATCTTGATAATATTCAGTCAAAAACAAGTAAAAGTGCTTCTGACTTTAAAGAAATGGCCGAAAGAAAAGGTTTTACCGAGAACGGTAAAATAAAAACATCGGTCAAGGCGACTCAAATTACCGACTGGTTGAAAGATGATTTCAAACTTGGGCATGGCCATGTTATGGCAATATATGCCCTTTTAAAAGGAAAGGAGATTTAGTTGTTTCAAAAGAAAAATAGAAGGCTCTCCTTTGAAATGCGATTGGATTCTTACATCATTCCCCCGAAGAAAATTGCGTTCATCAATAATTTGTTCGTTCCGTACCAAAAGGCCCTAAAATTGGTATTGTCAGTAAAAACAATGACATGACCTTTTCCAAGCTTTTTTACTTGAAATGGAACCGAATTTTTGAGAAGCTTTAGATTTTCTTCTGATATATACCCGCTCAAAAGAGGATTGTTGGTATACTGAATGGGGTTGTTGTAACTATCCTTATCAGGTTCAATGTAAATATTGGAATCCCTGAAAAGTGGCAATATGTTGTTCTTATAACCAAAATTAATGGGGTGCGATCGATCTATTTTTGCTTCAAAAATGGCTCCTCCGGTTACTTGGGCTCCCAAAAAGTCCCTTTTTTCTCCAAAAGAAATATTCTTTGCAACAAGGGTATCTTTTTTGAAATTTAGTTTTATCAGTTCGTTTTTATCAAACCATTCGGCTGCGTTCATAAACCCAATAATAGTACCGCCTTCTTTGGTCCATTGAATAATTTTTTCAGCTGCTTTCTTGTCCAGGGCACTTCCCCAAGAATTGGGAAGGATAATTGCCGTGTAGCGATTTAAATCAGCACCATTAAAATCTCTCGTATCTAATTTGGTTAGTTTCATATCGTACCGTTGATCAAAAAGATGCCAAATTTCACCGGCATCGTTATAAGTGATGCCATAACCAATTACCAGTGCGACTTCTTGTTTTTTCAATGCCTCAAAATCCCCGCTTCCTAAGTCGATACCCTTTGTAAGTCCCGTTGAGACAGCGGTAATTTCAATTTTACTTTCTTTGGCAATGGTATCCAAAACCGCATACAATTCTTTAGAATCCAGATCTTGATTTTGAACAGGTATCATAATGGTGCCATAATCATATCGTTTACTCTCAAGGGTAAACGGAGATTTTCCCACTTTTGCCCGAATACCTTTATTTAAAATGGCATTAAGGGCCTTCGGCGTGTAATATTCGTTCCACTCGAACAGATAGGCATAGTTACTTTGTGAATCGACCCCTCCTTTTAGTGGTTGGAAATCTGTAATTTCTAACCCTACATTGCTCAATGAACCTAATTCTTCATAGTCAAGATTGAAGGCCATAGGGAAAGTCCATGCAGAGATATCATAGAAAAGACTGTCTGTGAAAGTTGTGCGCTTCTCGAACATGGCGTTGATCAGTCTCGGATTTTTCTGGTCCATAGGTACCACATAACTTTTTCCTTTTACAAATGATTTACCATTTATTGTTACGTCATTTTTCAGCTCGTTGAATTTTATCTTGTGCCTATCCAATATTTCGGCTAAACTCCAAGCCTTGGCTGCATCCTTGCTGTCACCAAAAACGATAGCTTTCACTTTGTTTTTAGTGGCTTCGTTCCGCACATCCCGATAATAATCTCTTTGATATTCCAGGATTTTCACCCTCATATTTTTAGCGGCCTCTATGGTTGAAAGGGCTGTGGTAAATTGATTGCGAATCGTAAAAGGAAAAGTAAGAAGTCCGTTTTCACTTTCTTGAATGTGTCCTCTGGAACTTGCCTGTTCAAATAATATTCCTATGGTGCCATTTACATCGGGGAATGTGGAACCTTTCCCATAATAGTAGTCGTCATAACCTTCTTCGGAATAATATAGGGAACCGATATTATCTAGGGCCTTGGCATGGTATGTGCCAATTTCGGTGGTCAGTTCCTGATTTATTTTAGGGGTCAATGGGTGTACCCGGGTTGGTTCGCCTGGTTGAAAAAAGAAGGTTGAGTTGGTACCCATCTCATGGTGATCTGTAAGTATATTGGGTAACCAATTGTGATACGTTTCTATTCTGGCCCTACTTTCAGGCAGTTGCACAGGTAGCCAATCCCGGTTCACATCAAACCAATAATGATTGGTGCGGCCACCTGGCCAAACTTCGTGATATTCCCTGTCATTCGGATCGGGGTTGAGGTTCTGCGCCTTGTGCATATTCGCCCAATACGCAAAACGTTGGAGTCCGTCAGGATTGAATGATGGGTCCAACAAAATGACCATATCCTTCAGTTTAGCCTCTATACCAGGTCCTTGTGCAGCAGCTAAGTAATAGGCGTACGCCAAGCTGGCATTGGATCCACTTGGTTCGTTTCCATGAACAGAAAATCCCTGATATACTACGATGGGTTGGTCCTGAACCGAAATTTGAGAACCGGTCTTTTCGGAAAGCGCAATATGGTCCAGTTTTATTTTATCTATTTTTTGATGATTTTGGGGCGAGGTTATTGTAAGTAACAAAATGGGTCTGCCTTCAAAGGTCTCGCCTCGGTTTTCAATAGTTATACGATCACTGACCTTGGCCAGGGTTTGCATGTAAAAGACCAGTTTGTCGTGAGTAACATGCCATTCGCCCACCTCATGACCAATAATATCTTTTGGTGTGGGAATATTTTTATCATAACTAGTATCTTTTGGCAGATAATAACTTAAATCAAAAGATTCTTGCGCAAAGGCATTTTGTGCGAGAGCGAAGAATAAAAATAGGAATGTTTTTTTCATAGTAACTTGGAATGGATCAATTATATAAATAAAAAGCGACCCTACTTTATAGGGTCGCTCGTGTTTCTTAAATTATCATAATCATTTAAATATCTTCAAAATCCAAATCAGTAAAGCTGTCGGTAGATTTTGCTTCGATTTTTTCAAAGGATTCTTGTTCTTCTTCCTCCTTTTTAAAATCTTTTTGATGCCTTTCCGAAATTACCTCGGACCCTTTCTCACCGACAATATATTCCATCATTTCATCAACATGCTCCTTAAAGGCCACAAAATCTTCTTTATAAAGATATATTTTGTGTTTTTTGTAATGAAAAGACCCATCATCATGAGTGAATTTTTTGCTCTCGGTAATCGTAAGGTAGTAGTCTCCTGCCTTGGTGCTTCTAACATCAAAAAAATATGTTCTTCTCCCCGCTCTTAATACTTTGGAATAAATTTCTTCCTGATCTCCTAAATCTTTTTCGCCCATTTCGTCAATTGTAGTTAACCTAAATAATTAAGGTGTTTATCCTTCAAAAATGGAAAAAAAAAGCGTATCCAGCAACAATATTGTTAGTTTTCTTTCTCGGATAGTTGATTCTGATAAAGCTCTTTGTAGTAGCCATCAACCCCGTTCAATTGGTCGTGCGTGCCTTCTTGCAATAGTTCCCCCTCGTTCAAAACCAATATTTTGTCGGCGTTTTTGGCCGATGAAACGCGATGGCTTACGATAATTGTGGTCCTATTTCGAGATGCCCTTTTTAGGTTGTTCAGTATTTCTTCTTCGGTTTCAGTATCAACAGCAGAAAGACAATCATCAAATAAAAATATTTTAGGGTCCTTCAAAAGGGCTCGCGCAATGGAGACGCGTTGTTTTTGCCCTCCACTTAGGGTAATTCCCCTTTCGCCCAAAATGGTATCGTATTCTTTTGTAAATCCTATAATGTTATCATGTACAACTGCATTTTTTGCAGCCGCAATAACTTCTTCATCCGTTGCGTTTTCCTTTCCAAACTTAATATTGTTTCTAATGGAGTCGGAAAACAGGAAAGCATCTTGCGGAACAGCACCAATGCTCTCCCGGAGATCTATAAGGTTCAATTTTTTGATTGGGATATCATCAATATTTATTTCACCGGAAGTCACGTCGTAAAGACGCGCGGCCAAGTCCAAAATTGTTGATTTTCCGGATCCCGTTTTCCCCAAAATAGCCACGGTTTGCCCTTCATTAATAGTAAAGGATATATTTTTTAAAGCCGTAATATGGGTATCTCCATAGGTAAAAGACACATTTTTAAATTCTATTTTCCCTTTAATTGGGGTAGGCTCATTTACCAAGTTGGTTATTTCCGGTGTTTCCTTCAAGAACTCGTTGATCCGCTTCTGAGAAGCTTCTGCCCTTTGCACAATTGATGTTAGCCAACCCACAATTGCCACGGGCCAAGTCAACATGTTTACATATAGAATAAATTCTGCAATAACTCCCAGATTTATTTGTCCGGCCAGGTATTGTCTACCACCAAAATAGATGACCAGAATATTGCTGATCCCGATCAATAGGACCATCAAAGGAAAAAACCATGCATTGACCTTGGCCAGATCCATACTTTTATCTTTTCCATCACCTGCCAAGATCTGCAGTTCCCAGTTGATTTTTGGTTCTAACGCATATGCCTTGATGACAGAAACTCCTGAAAAAGTTTCTTGGGTAAATGTTGATAATGTGGACAGAAACTCTTGTACTCTGGTACTTCTTCGGTGAATTACTTTACTAATCTGATAGATAAGAACTGAAAGTATAGGTAGCGGTAACAACGCATAAGCGGCCAAGGTCGGCGCCGTAATGAACATAATTGGAATAATACACCCAAATAAGGTAATCGTATTGATGCCGTACATAAGCGCTGGGCCGGCATACATCCTAACCTGCCCCACATCCTCACTAATACGGTTCATTAAATCACCCGTTCTATTTTTTTTATAGAAATTTAAACTTAGCAATTGGTAATGGTCAAATACTTCATTTTTAAGATCGTACTCAATATATCTGGAAATATTGATGATCGTTTGCCGCATTAAGAAAGTAAAAAAACCCGAGAGGAGTGCTGCTCCCACGATGATAAGAATAAATTCAAGTAACTGTGCTCTTGCTGCGGTTTCAGCTACTTTCCCGTCCATAAACTCTTCGACCAGCGTAATTGACCTGTTGACATAACGCGGCATAACCAATGTAAACACTCTTGCAACAATGGTTATGAACACCCCCACCAAAAGTTTGAACCAATATTTTTTGAAGTATTTGTTTATATAACTAAGTTCTTTCATGTGGCTGGGTGGCTATCGAGAAAAGATTGATTTTATTTGTTGCCAAATATAATGCATTGCCCTAAAATCAAATGTTATAAAATACATAAGATAAAAGCCTTCGTCTAGTTAAGGTTATAAAATAGATTGCTATTTTTGCGCTGTGAAACTTGACCTAACCTATTAAAAGTTCTTTAACATGCTTACAAGAAGGCATATTCGGGTAAAAGTAATGCAATGTATTTATGCATTGACCCAATCCAAAGACGACTCTTTGGAGAAGCAAGAGAAGTTCTTAAGAATGAGTATCGAGAATATGTACACCTTGTACCTACTCATGCTAAGCCTTCTTGTTGAAATACAGAAACTGGCTTCGACCCAGGTTCGTAATTCGGAAAAGAGATATTTAGAGGATTCTACCGACAAGCTTCATGACAAATTCAAATTTGCCAACAACAGATTACTTAGTCAAATAGCCACCAATAGCCTCGTGCTGGGTGAGCTCAAGAAGCGTAAACTTAATAATTGGTATCTCAACGAGGAGTATGTAAAATTGATCTATAAGGAAATTGTAGAAAGTGATTTGTATGTCAGCTACATGGCAAGTGAAACGAATACCTATAACGAAGATCGAGATTTTATAATTACACTTTACAAGGAGATAATAGCCCCCAACGAAAAAATTTATGAATATTTCGAGGATGATAAATTAACTTGGGTAGATGATATACCCATCGTTAATACGCACATTGTAAAACAATTAAAAAAGGCAAAGGAAAATCAAAAAGAATCGTTCTTCCTGCCACATCTTTTAAAGGATGAGGAAGATGCCCAATATGCTCAAAAACTTTTGACCAAAACTCTTTTGAACGATGCACAATGGGTTAAGGAGATTGAAGGAAAGACCCCAAATTGGGATAAGGAACGAATAGCAGAGATAGATGCCATATTACTCAAAATGGCTATTTGCGAACTTTTGAATTTTCCGTCAATACCGGAAAAAGTTACAATTAACGAGTTTTTGGAAATTGCAAAAGAATACTCGACCCCCAAAAGTAGTATTTTCATAAATGGTGTTTTGGACAAACTTGTCAAGGAGTACCGAACCGATGGGAAACTAAAAAAAGTTGGTAGGGGACTGTTGTGAAAAATATTTTCTAATTTTACGTCAAAATAAAAAATTCTAGATTATGAATAGAACAATTTTTTCTTTGGGCCTTGTAGCCCTTATTGCCTTTACTTCTTGTAAGGAAAATGCGAGCAGTAAAATAAAAACGGATAACGTAGCGGTCGCCGCTGAAAGGGACGAAGCTGCAAAAAACCTTCCAGTGATGGAGTTCACGAAGGTTGAGCACGATTTTGGTACTATTGAAAATGGTACTCCGCAAGAAACTACATTCACCTTCAAAAATACAGGAAATGCCCCGTTGATCATAGCTGATGCCAAAAGCACATGCGGTTGTACAGTGCCCAAGAAGCCTGAGGCTCCCATAGCTCCAGGTGAAACAGGAGAATTGGTGGTAAATTTCAACGGATCTGGTAATGGACCCGTTACCAAGACAATAACAGTTACGGCCAATACTGAAAAAGGGCAAGAACTTTTAAGGATCAAGGCATTTGTCAATGCCAAAGGTGCCGCGCCAGCGGGTCCTGTAGTTCAATAATAATTTAGAAAATTTGATATAATGGGTGAAATAGGACAGTTCCTCCCGATGATTTTGATTTTTGTAGTGGCATATTTCTTTATGATACGCCCTCAAATGAAACGTCAAAAGGATGAGAAAAAATTTGCAGCAGAACTTAAAAGGGGCGATCGTATCATCACCAAAAGTGGTCTTCATGGCAAAATAGTTGATTTAAACGATGGTGATTTTTCATGTGTCATAGAAACAATGGCCGGAAAGCTAAAGTTTGACCGAACTGCAATTTCAATGGAATTGAGCAGAAAATTGAATTTGCCAGAGAAGAAATAGATCTTTTTGAATGAAAATTTTAAGGGCGCCAACTTTTAAGTTGGTGCTTTTTTTTATGGTTCTCGAAAAATAAGTATATTCATGTTCCACTAAATAATTATGGCCATGAACCACTTACGACGTAATTTTATAAAGAAAGGTACATTGGCACTTGCCGGAACGGGAGCATCTTTTCTTTTTCCTATGGAACTTTTGGCAACCATTCGCAAAACTGTAGGACCCAATGACCGCATAAGTGTAGGGCTAATTGGGTGTAATGGCATGGGTTTTAGTGATTTAAGCTCGATGCTGAAAATCAGTGAGATAAGTGTTATAGCACTATGCGATGTTGATGAAAATGTACTCAAGGAGCGTACCGCAGACTTGGAGAAGGCGGGAATAAAGAAGCCAATGTGGTATAAGGATTATCGGAAATTGCTTGAAAATAAGGATATAGATGTTGTAATTATAGGTACTCCAGATCATTGGCATTGTTTAATGTTGACCGATGCACTTCAAGCCGGTAAAGATGTTTATTGTGAAAAACCCATCGCAAACTCGGTTCAAGAAGCTAATATTATGTTGAATTATGTAGGGGCCAGTGATCGCATGGTTCAGATTGGACAATGGCAGCGTAGTCAGCCACATTTTGTTGATGCCATTAATTTTGTGCATTCTGGCAGGCTTGGGAACATACGGTTGGCGAAAGCTTGGGCTTACCAGGGTTGGATGAAGCCGGTTCCCGTGATGGCCGATACAGCCGTTCCAACAGGAGTAGATTACAAAATGTGGCTTGGGCCGGCACCCGAACGAGCATTCAATCCCAATAGATTTCATTTTAATTTTAGGTGGTTTTGGGATTATGCGGGAGGTTTGATGACAGACTGGGGTGTGCATCTTATTGATTATGCACTTTATGGGATGAAAGCCGGAACCCCTAAATCAGTAATGGCCCTTGGTGGTAAATTTGCCTATCCCGATGACGCTTCCGAAACGCCGGATACGCTTCAGACAGTTTATGAGTATGACGGATTTTCGATTCTTTGGGAGCATGCAACCGGGATTGATGGTGGAAATTATGGACGAAATCATGGCATAGCATTTATTGGCAATACAGGTACATTGGTCGTTGATCGTAATGGGTGGGAAGTCATACCTGAAGAAGAGTTTCAGGGATGGGGTAAAAAAGGTGTGCCAAAAATGGAAGCCATTTCAATGGATAACGGCAGTGCAAGTGGACTGGACCTTCATACGGTCAATTTTGTGGAAGCCGTAAAGAGCAGGGATGCATCCAAACTGAACGCACCTATTAAAGTGGGGTATGATGCGGCTTTGGTATCCCATATGGGGAATGTAGCATTTAAAACAGGAAATCGTATTTATTGGGACGAGCAGAAAGGTGCCTTTAAAGAGGAAGCGGCCAATGCGTTCTTAAAGGCAAATTATAACAACGGGTGGAAGTTGCCAATGCTTTAATTATCGGTATTTATCGTTAAGCCCTTTGCCTTCAAGTAGCATTGGGATTATTTTCCCGAGCCGTGAAAGTTTGGTCTTTTCTTGCTTTGCCTCTTCGATATATTCAGAGTATTCCCTTTGTTTATAGGGAGTCAAGGAATTAAATGCATTCTTGGCATCCAAATTTTTAGCCAGGGCTTGCGTCAGTAACTTTGAGATGACCGATGCTTCTTTTTTCTTCCGCATAGGCATCAAAACCTTGCCTTTTTTTTGGTTTTCTATGGCCTCTTTAAAGTAGGATAGCACCTCCTTAGCGTTGATTTCTTTTATAGACTGGAACTTCCAATGTCGCATGGCCTTTGTTTTGCCATCCTGTGCGTTTTGCAGAACATTTTTGGGATCACTCAAGAATACACCATTAAAAAACCAAACTCCAAAATGGTTCTTGAATGACAAAATACTAAGTACATTTTTGTTATCTATGGTATATACGGGGGCTCCCCATTTTAAAGTTTCTTGAAATTCGGTTTTAAGGGCGAGTTCCCTTAAAATATTGAGTCCCTCCTTAAATTGATGTTCCTTCGCAAAAAAGGCCTCTATTTTTTCGGAATTGTCCATTTTCATAAAATAGAATTGGTAGCGGTCACATTATTTTATTTCAATTGTCAAGTCTTCCCTTTTATCTAGCTGGGCAGTAAGTTCGCAAATTTTTACAATAACTTCAACCGCTTTTTGCATACTCTCTACTGGAACGTACTCGTATTTACCATGAAAATTATGTCCGCCCGCAAATATATTTGGACACGGCAAACCCAGGTAGCTCAATTGCGAACCATCGGTACCGCCTCGTATGGGTTTTATAATTGGGGTCACATCTACTGCTTGCATGGCCCTTTTGGCAATTTCCACAATATGCATAACAGGTTCTATCTTTTCTCGCATATTGTAGTATTGGTCGTTTATTTCCAGAGAAACGATATCGCCATATTTAATGTTCAATTCTTCCCTAATATTTTCTAATTGTTGTTTACGCTTTTCAAAATGGGCTTTGTCATGATCACGGATTATAAGTTCTAGTTCTGCAAGTTCAATTTCACCCTTAATGTGATGAATGTGAAAAAAACCTTCTCTCCCGGATGTATTTTGTGGAGTTTCCTTTACAGGTAAGAAATTAATGAATTCAGATGCTATACTTATCGCATTGATCATTTTGTTTTTGGCATAGCCGGGATGTACGCTCCTACCTTTAATTGAAACCTTGGCCCGCGCCGCATTAAAGTTCTCGTATTCCAATTCGCCTATTTGGCTTCCGTCTATGGTATAGGCCCATTCTGCCCCAAATTTTTTTACATCAAATTTGTGGGCGCCACGACCAATTTCCTCATCAGGGGTAAAACCAACCTTTATTTCGCCATGCTTTATCTCGGGGTGCTGAATCAAATATTCCATCGCCGTAACAATTTCTGTCAGTCCGGCTTTGTCGTCGGCACCCAATAAGGTTGTACCATCCGTCGTGATCAAGGTTTGACCTTTGTACAATAACAAATCTTCAAAATACTCGGGAGATAGGATGATGTTGTTTGCTGCATTCAAGACAATAGCTTTCCCATCATAATTTTCTATTATTTGCGGATTTACATCGGTGCCCGTAAAATCGGGTGAAGTGTCGTAATGCGAAATGAAACCAATGGTAGGCACCGAGTTTTGAACATTACCTGGCAAGGTTGCCATGATATAGCCGTTGGTGTCAATAGAAACATCAGACATTCCTATGGCCTTTAGCTCTTCAACCAAGAAATTGGCCAAAACCCATTGTTTTTCGGTGCTTGGTGTGGTTTGGGATTCTGGGTCACTTTGTGTGTCGATCATTATATATTTGACAAAGCGGTCTATTAAGTGCTGCATTCGTATAATTTTTAGGCAAAAATACTGTTTAATGAATAGTCATAACTTATCAGATAGTATGTTTTCAAAGGCTGCAAGCATTTTTTCTATGCTCTTTTTCCTTTCCTTTTATGCACATTCGCAAAATTGCACATTGGATATTGGAGGTAAAAATTCGGAGACAATTGTAAAGCTATTCCAGTTGAACCCGGATCAAATTACCAAACTGGAAGAATTTCGTCAAACCCTTCAAGATGAAATTTTGATTATTGACAATGAAATTCAAAACCTTTTTGATACACACCCGCAAAGTACTCAAGAAGAATTAATTGCCTTGGCGGAAAAATATAAAGTCCTTCAAAAAAAGGTAGTGGATGCTTCCTTAGAGGGCGACAAAAAATTACTTTCCACTTTCAATCAAAAGCAATATCAGCGATATGTAGGCCTATGCAACGAGGCATTAAGAGATCCGATTATAATTACGCCGGTGGTCATAGAAGAAGTAGTAGATCCTGAGTGATGTTAACTTTGGATGTTGATAAAATAGGCTCAGATAGTATTAACACAAGGGTTATGTTCGTATTTTTGCCGAAATCCTACTAGCATTCATGTACAAATTATTAATTCGTCCCCTTCTTTTTCTATTTGACCCGGAACGTGTCCATCACCTAACTTTTTATCTTATAAGAGTCCTCTCTAATATAGGGCTGTCAAAAGTTTTCAAATCTGTTTATGTTGTAGATGACCAACTGCTCGAAAAGGAGGTTTTTGGTCTTAAGTTCAGGAATCCTGTTGGTTTGGCCGCAGGCTTTGATAAAGATGCAAAGCTGTTTAATGAACTGTCGGATTTCGGTTTTGGATTTATAGAAATAGGCACCCTTACACCAAAACCTCAGGAAGGTAATCCTAAAAAAAGATTATTTCGCTTAAAAGCCGATGAAGCCATCATCAATCGTATGGGTTTTAACAATCGAGGCGTTTTTGATGCCGCAGAGCGCTTAAAAAAGAAGCATAAGGTTCTTATCGGGGGAAATATCGGCAAGAACAAAATGACCCCAAATGATGAAGCGATCAAAGATTACCTCATTTGTTTTGATGCTCTTTTTGATTACGTTGACTATTTTGTTGTGAATGTAAGCTCTCCCAATACTCCGGGCCTTCGTGAATTGCAGGACAAGGAGCCCTTGACGGCCCTGCTAAAAGAGCTTAAAAAGGAGAATTTTAAGTGTGCACAGAAAAATAGCGGAAAGGAAAAGCCTATTTTGCTCAAAATTGCCCCCGATTTGACCAATGATCAGTTAATGGACATTATTACAATTGTGGAAACGACGAAAATAGATGGCATTATCGCGACAAATACCACGATTGAGCGGAAAAATCTTAAATCGGATTTGGTGAATTCCGAGGAGAAAGGGGGGTTAAGCGGAAAGCCATTAACTCTGCGAAGTACTGAAGTTATTCGTTTCTTGGCAGATAAAAGTAATAAAGCTTTTCCAATTATTGGAGTAGGGGGAATACATTCCCCAGAAGATGCGATGGAAAAATTGGAAGCAGGTGCAGACCTTATCCAAATATATACAGGGTTCATATATGAAGGGCCTGGTTTGGTAAAAAGAATCAACAATGCAATTTTAAATGATAAAAAGGGTGTTAATGGCCCTTAATAGGGACTTACTAATTTTTTGCCCAGTAATCAACCACCGTTACATCGGCCAAGTGCGGACCTAACACTTCTCCAAAAGCCTTGTGGTCGGGGTGGGGAAGATAAATCGCCCGGTCTTCCTCGCTTTTAAAGGTCAAGAAAAAGCAATGGGTCAATCCTTTGTTGAGACCTTCTGGACTATTGTTCAGTCCCCATTCATAATCTATAATTTGAGGTATCTTCGAAGGCAAAGCGGCAAAAGCATCTTCTACCTTTTTAATATTTTCTTTTGATGTCCCCTCTTTAAATTTGAATAATACCACATGGCGCAACACGCTATCGTTTTTGTCCGGCATCGTACTATTTTTAGTCATCATTTCATTTCCTGAATTTGGAAGTGTAAAGCTTAAAGCTAACACTGCGGTAATAGCGATTATCAAAAGGCCAATTTTTTTCATTTCCCTATATTTTTTCGAAAGATATAAAAAATTGAAGTTACTGTTTCGGAATTTGTAATTTTCTAACCTCAAAAAAGAACACTTTTGGACTACGAAACAATTGCGGCCTTTATTCTTGCTTCTGCCGCCTTGGCCATATCACCCGGACCTGATAATTTTTATGTTTTGACTCAGGGAGTGACATTTGGTAAGAAATATGGACTGGCAACTTCTGTCGGCCTTGTTTCGGGCTGCTTGGTGCATACAACACTACTTGCCTTTGGTATATCTGCTTTGATCAAGGAAAGTGAGATGATTTTTTTTATAATCAAATTATTTGGGGCAGCATACCTCCTGTATCTTGCCTTAAAGGTCTATAAAGGGGGCAGTTCCATTCATTTGACCGATAATGAAAATATACCAAGAAAATCCCTGCCCCAATTATTTCGACAGGGTTTCATAATGAATGTCCTGAACCCCAAAGTGACTTTATTTTTTTTGGCTTTTTTCCCAGGATTTCTTTTTAGTGAAACTATGGACAAAGGGTTGCAGTTTTATATCCTCGGTCTCCTGTTTATGACGGTGGCCCTTATTATTTTCGGACTCATATCGCTACTTGCAGGGAACATTTCAAATTACATTAAAGGAAACAATAATGCGGGTGTTTTTTTAAAGTGGCTTCAGATAATCGTTTTTATAGGGATTGGCGCTTACATCTTAATATCTGATAAATAATAGTAATTTTAGATTCAGCAGAAAAGGATATGTCCGAGTCAGTCAAAATTATAGAATGCCCTAGGGATGCCATGCAGGGTATAAAAGATTTTATACCGGGGGCGCAAAAGGCTAAGTACATTCAATCTCTCTTGGGTTGTGGTTTTGATACCATTGACTTCGGTAGTTTCGTATCTCCAAAATCAATTCCTCAAATGGTCGATACGGCCGAGGTGCTTTCAATGCTTGACCTTTCAAAAACAAAAAGTAAATTATTGGCTATCGTTGCAAATATCCGAGGGGCCGAAGAGGCTGTTCAACATTCCGAAATCCAGTATCTAGGTTTTCCATTTTCTATTTCGGAGAATTTTCAGATGCGAAATACACATAAGACCATTGCACAATCGGTTGAAACCCTTCAAGAGATATTTAACATTGCCCATACAGCGAACAAGGAAGTGGTAACCTATTTGTCAATGGGTTTTGGAAATCCTTATGGAGATCCTTGGAATGTAGAAATAGTAGGGGAATGGACAGAGAAATTGTCTTCAATGGGAGCGAAAATTTTATCACTTTCAGACACCGTCGGTACTTCGACCCCAGAAACCATTGCCTATTTGTTCTCCAGCTTAATTCCAAAATATCCTGAAATAGAATTTGGTGCTCATTTGCACACAACTCCTGACAGATGGCATGAAAAAATAGATTCTGCTTATAGGTCAGGATGCCGAAGATTTGACGGTGCAATACAAGGTTTTGGAGGTTGCCCCATGGCAAAGGACGATTTAACGGGCAACATGCCTACTGAAAAAATGCTTTCTTATTTTTCTTCCCAAAAAGTGGAATCCGGCATCAATTGGCTGGCTTTTGAAGCCGCATATAACAAGGCACTTGACTTATTTACCAAATATTCTTAAGAACAAGATTGACACGCCCATTTCTGAACAGTTTAGTAGGAACCGAAATTCAATAACTTGATGAAAGTCAATTGATAATCCCAATTATTGAAATAAAATTTCTATTTTTAGTACGGGCCGTTAATTACTGGTAATTGTTGGATTCCAATATTTCAGTGATTTCGAATTAAGTATAATTTTAAAGATCAAATTCTTACAAATCAAAAAATAAGATGAAGTGGCTCTTCCCTTTTGTTGCAGTTTTATTCCTAATGATCACTTCTCAAAGTCTACAGACCAATAATCCGAAATCATTGTTCAATAAAAAGAATTTTGCGGGGTGGGAAGGTGACACTTTACAAACATGGAGGATCGAAAATGAGACTATAATTGGGGGCTCCTTGAAAACTGCCGTGCCACATAATAATTTTCTTTGTACCATTAGACCTTATTCAAACTTTATTTTAAAGTTGAGAATTAAACTTTTGGGGGATGATGGTTTTATTAATTCGGGAATTCAATTTAGAAGTGAGCGTTCAAAAGACCCTTCCTATGAAATGATTGGTTACCAGGCCGATTGGGGTGAAGAATACTGGGCAAGCCTTTATGACGAATCCCGAAGAAACAAAACACTTATAGCTCCCGATTCAGTTCAAATTTTAAAGTGGATCAAAAAGAATGATTGGAACGACTATGAAATACGGGCTGAGGGAAGAAATATACGTCTTTTCATCAACAACTATCAGACGGTAGAGTATTTAGAGGAAGATACTTCAATTCCACAAACAGGATTAATAGGAATTCAGATTCACGGGGGAGGAAAAGCCCAAGTCGCCATAAAGGATATACAGATTATAGAATTGGATTAGCATAATTTTTTTGACCAAGTAAATTTAGACCACCAGCCAATGCATACTATTTTTAGTAAAAAACGCTCACTTTTACCACCGACCACCATTATTTTATTATTTATTGCAATAATTGGTTGTAGAACCAAAGAAAAAAGTGAAATTTCTGAAGTACCTGAATTAAGGGATACCACAATAATAGCCAGGGATTATTCCCTTGAAGCGACCATGCTGGGGTATTTTGCCCAAGATGGCACTAGGAATCCCACTTTAAAAGCCAACAAAGGAGACCGTGTCCGAATCACGATTACCAACGGCGAGGTAATGACCCACGATATTTCCATGGAAAAACTTGGAATAAAAAGTGGGACACTGCTTGAAAAAGGTTCAGCTACGAGCATTACGTTCACGGCAATTTCCGATGACATATATTTTTGTACGGTTCCAGGCCATCGAGCTGCAGGTATGGTTGGTAATTTTGAAATTGTGGAAGGTGCAATTTTGACCCCAACTATTGTGGGAATTGTACCGACAAAAGACGGTAAACCACTGAATTTAGGTTTTGAAAGGGGCAATTTGAGTGATTGGAAAGCCTCTGGGGAAGCTTTCAAAAATGCATTGTTCACGGGCACTTCTTCGGCGTATGAGACAGACGCAAAAATCGGATTCGACGGCGATTATTTTTTGAGCAGCGGAGGTACCACCAACTATAAATTGAAGGGAAATTTAACTTCCGTTCCTTTTGAAGTAACACATCCTTTCGCTTCTTTTCGTATTTCAGGGGGCGCCCTGGCCGATACACGAGTAGAAATTGTATCCAACGATACCCAGGAAATAATTTTTAAATCTTCGGGCCAAGGTCGTACAACCCTACAACCCTTGGTGGTAGCACTAAAGGATTATCTGAACAAGGATATTTTCATTAGAATAGTTGACAATGAAACAGGTACTTCGCCCATCCCTTATATCGGGGATGATAAAATGGCACATATAAGTTTTGATGATTTTCGTTTTTACCCAAGTCGGCCTAATTTCTCAAATGAGCTGAATCAAAAAGATATTATTGTTTTGCCCCCATTAGACCCGATACTTCATTCCGGTTTGTCCGGCAAAGAGGCTGCCAAGGTTATGACATTGCCCAAGGATTTTAAAATTACCCTTGCCGCTTCAGAACCTGAAGTCGTTCGGCCTATAAGCTTTACCCTAGATTCGCGAGGAAGGCTTTGGGTAGTTGAGGGGCATACCTACCCAGTTCCGGCAGAGGAAGGGAAAGGGAAAGATCGTATTCTCATTTTTGAAGATACAAATGGTGATGGGACGCTCGACAAAAGAAAGGTGTTTACGGAAGGTTTAAATCTGGTAAGCGGTATTGAAGTGGGTATGGGCGGTGTATGGCTTGGTGCCGCGCCCTATCTTCTTTTCATACCTTTGGATGCTGAAAAGGACAAACCAGCTGGGCCACCGCAAATTTTACTTGACGGTTGGGGGCTCGATGACACGCATGAGGTGCTCAATAGTTTGCGATGGGGGCCTGATGGATGGCTTTACGGGGTTCATGGCGTGTTCACGCATTCAAATGTAGGTAAGCCCGGTTCCACGGATAAAGATCGGACAAAACTTAATGCCGCAGTGTGGCGATATCATCCGACTAGGCATGAATTTGAAGTGTTTTCAGAAGGCACCAGTAATCCATGGGGAATTGATTTCAATGATTATGGGCATCCATTCATCACCGTATGTGTAATTCCTCACATGTATCATATTATTCAGGGGGCAAGATATCAGCGACAGGGAGGTGAGCATTTCAACCCCTATACGTATGATGATATCAAAACTATCGGGGATCATGTACACTACTTAGGGGACCGTGGACCGCATGCAGGAAATTTTCGTTCCGCTGCAGCGGGTGGCGGTCATGCCCATGCCGGTGCAATGATATATTTGGGGGGCGATACATGGCCCCAAGAATACCATAATACCATATTCATGAACAATATCAACGGCTCAAGGCTCAACAATGATAAACTAACAAGGTCCGGTTCTGGTTATATAGCTTCCCATAACGATGATTTTTTGATCATGAACGATTCTTGGTCGCAATGGTTGAATTTTAAATATGACCCAAGTGGATCCGTTTTCGCAATAGATTGGTATGATCAGAATCAATGTCACAGTCCCAATCCCGATGTACATGACAAGACTTTGGGTCGCATTTTTAAAATCACCCACAAAGATGATATGTGGGTCAAAGTAGATCTTTCAAAGGCATCGGACATGGAACTGGTCAATTATCAATTGCATGCGAACGAATGGTATGTGCGAACGGCAAGGACCATCTTGCAGGAACGTGGACCCAATCCAGAAGTACATAAGGCTTTGAAAAAAATATTGACAGAGAATCCTGATGTAACTCGAAAATTAAGGGCTTTGTGGACACTTCATGTGACCAACGGACTTTCAGAAAATGACCTAAATAAATTACTGGGAGACCCGAATGAGTATATTCGAGCGTGGGCTATCCAATTGGTATGTGAGAATAAAAAAGTTACACCAGAGACTTTGAAGCAATTCGAAGCAATGGCGAAAACAGATGCATCTTCTATGGTCAGATTGTATTTGGTATCGGGCCTACATCGCTTAAAGCCTGAGCAAAAATGGAATGTACTGGAAACCCTGACACGGAAATCAGAGGATGTGGTAGACCATAATTTGCCATTGATGTTATGGTATGCTTTGGAACCTCTTGTGGAAATAGACCCAGAACGGGCCCTTAAGGTGGCAGAAAAAGCCAAAACACCTCGGTTGTTGGAATATACCATTCAGAGGATAGGTGCAATCAATTCAAACACATCTAAAAAAGTACTGGAAACCTTAAAGGAAAGATTGCGCAAGGTGAATTCAAAAGAAAGTCTGTACTTTCAGATTAAAATTGATTCGGTTCTAGCAAAAAAGCCCATATAAGAAATTAATTAGATCATAGTATGAAAAATAGAATTCAAAGTAATTACACATCGGTTCTTTGTGGGTTTTTTATGGCGGTCTTCTCCATACCAGTTTGCATAGGGCAAACTTCAACATCCAAGGATTTTAAGAAAACAATACTTTCACGGGAATTTCTGTCGGAAGGAGTTGCGGTTGCAGATTTGAACAAGGATGGCGAGTTGGACATTGTAGCTGGATATTATTGGTTTGAAGCCCCTCACTGGAAAAGGCATGAGATGGCACCATCCAGAGTTTTTGACCCGCGTAAGGAATATTGTGAATCTTTTCTGAATCTAGGTATGGACGTAAATTTAGACGGATGGGATGACGTAATCATTATAGATTATCCAGGAAAACCGGGTTTTTGGTTTGAGAATCCAAAAGGTAAACCAGGCACATGGAAAAAACATTTTATAGCTGAATCAATGGGAATAGCCAATGAATCTCCGGGTTTCATTGACATTGATGGAGATGGCAGAGTTGATATTTTATGTGGGGATGTTGATAAAAAACAAATTGTTTGGCTGCAGGCACCTTTAAAGCCTGGGGATACTGAATGGAAGCGATTTGCGCTCAGTGCCGAAAATGTGCCCGGAACCGAACGGTTCTCCCATGGAATAGGTTATGGTGATGTAAATCAAGATGGTTTTCATGATGTTGTTATTGCCGATGGTTGGTTTGAAGGAAAGGCGGATATGGCCTCTGGTGATTGGACTTTTCACGCTGTTAAAATAAGTGAGCCATGTTCGCATATGCATGTTTTGGATGTAAATAACGATGGTAGAAATGATGTTGTAAGTGCCTCGGCACATAAATTAGGGGTTTGGTGGCTCGAGCAGTTGGCGGACAAAGATTTTAAAACAAATCTCATAAGTGAAACAACCGCACAAACGCACTCATCGATCATGGCCGATTTGAACGGAGATGGCCGGGATGAATATATTACCGGGAAGCGATTCTTGGCCCACAACGGAAATGATGAGGGCGATGAGGATACACCCTATTTATTTTGGATTGAATTCACTCCAGAAGTTGCGCCCTATTTTAAAGAACACTTGATTGATAATGATTCAGGGGCCGGGCTGAATATAGCCATAGCGGATATGAACAAAGATGGTCAAATGGATATCGTCATCGCAAGTAAAAACGGGGTTTTTCTCTTTGAAAACAAAATACAGAATTAGTGATAGTTTGAATAGTGTAATTCACTAATTGGCGTAAGTTCGGCAGGAGAATTAATTTTCCTAAATCTCTCTTTTCTTTCCACACAATTTTTGCCAAATGTTAATTTTTTAAACTTATTTAGATTTAATACAAATAATATTTGTCCAAATCGATTTTGATAGTAATTTAGCGCTCGCATTTTATTACTATTTAAAAGAAATCTAAATAAAATTAACCATATCTATGACACGAGTTATTACTGCTTGCACATTGCTACTATCTACTTTTATTTGGTCACAAACTCAAACGGATTCTATTATGCTTGACCCTCAAAAGCAGTTGAATTCTGCTCAGAGAATATTATCGGGCAATTTTGGCTCAGCTGTTACTGTAGGTGCCTATGGTGAACTTCTTTATAATCAGCCAGAAGGAGATAATGGTGAGATTGATGTGCAGCGACTGGTATTATTGCTAGGATACCGATTTACCGATCAAGTACAATTCTTTACCGAAATAGAGTTTGAACATGTTGAGGAAGTTTACGTAGAGCAAGCTTTTGTAAACTATAATGTGGTAAATAATGTAAACCTTAGAGGAGGTTTAATGTTGGTGCCCATGGGGATTGTTAATGAGTACCACGAACCAACTACTTTTAATGGAGTAGAACGACCGGAGATGGATAATGTTATTGTCCCTACAACATGGAGAGAATTGGGTATTGGTGTTAGCGGTAGGTTTAACGACATATCATTGGGTTATCAGGCGTATGTTTTCAACGGATTTAAATCCACAACTTCTGATGGTGAAGGTGGTATTTCCGGAGTGCTAAGGGGATCGGATGGACTACGCGGTGGAAGGCAGAAAGGTATAAAATCAACCGTTGATAGTCCAACTTTATCGGCAAAGCTTGATTATTATGGAGTTCCTGGACTTAGACTGGGACTATCGGGGTATTTTGGAAAGACTCAAGCTGAGGATGATGTTGAGGAAATTGATGGTGCCAATGTAGGTACTTCAATGGTTGGATTGGATGCCCGGTATGCGCACCAAAAATTTACCGCTAGAGGCCAGTTCATTTATGCCTCGCTTTCTGATACTGAATTATACAATGCCACTACAGGGCGTGATTTAGGAAGTTCATTACAAGGGTTTTATATTGAGGGAGGATATAACCTTTTACCAATCTTAAATAAGCAAAAACTGTTTGGCTTTGTCCGTTTTGAGAAGTATGATACGCATGCGAATACAGCTGGAGGCCTACAAAAAAATGATGCGTATGAACGCACAGATGTCACCACCGGACTGTCATACCATATAGCTTCGGGAGTGGTTTTAAAAGGGGATTATCAATTTAGAAGCAATGCACTGGAAGGTTCAGACGTGAAAGATCGATTAAATTTTGGAATAGGAGTCTGGTTCTAAGCGAGCGGTTCGTGATTCTAACTATATTTTCTTGCTAATAACTACTTAACACCATCTTTATTGAGATTAAATCTAAATAATTATCTTTGCCTTATGCATTTTAAAAATTCGACTACGGCTTTTATCCTATCAAGTGCTCTGTTACTGTTTGGGTTTGGGATTCCCAAGAATCTTTACAAGAAAATTAATAAGGAAGTGGAGGCCGTTTTTGATGTTGCGAGCGTATCGTATAATACAATAGACGTTTCGGACGAATTGAATAAAAGACTTCCTACTCCAATAACGGAAAACAATTTTTATAAGGTTTCAAGTAATAAAGACTTTCTAGGTTATGTTTTTACAGATCAGGCACCGAGCAAGACTGCTAAATTTGATTATCTGGTAGTTTTTAATTCCAATTTAGAGGTAATAAGTTCCAAGGTATTGCTATATCGGGAGGAATATGGAGGAGAAATTGGCAGTAAGCGATGGTTGAAACAGTTTTTAGGTAAAACCGGAAAGGATCGTGTTGATTCTGACTCGAATATAGACGGAATTTCCGGCGCCACGATTTCAGTTCGTTCTATGACAAGTGCAATTGACAATCTTCTACAAACCATAGGTTTGCTTCAAGATAATAAGGTATTACCGTGAGCTATAACGGACTGATAACTTCATTTCCAAAGGAAGTCAAAATCTTTATAGCTGCTTTTGTCATCGTTCTTTCCGTAGGCTTTTATACGGGTTTATTATTTGTTAATGAAACCAGTACAACCAATCCGAACGGTATTGAAGAAAACTATTTGGGAAATGAGGAAGATGGGGATGCCGAGGTAATGAAATTCAAAAAAGGGGATAGGGAGATGTTGACCATCGTTCACACCCACATTCTCTCAATGTCACTTATTTTTTTTCTGTTGGGAGGGTTGGTTTGGATTACAGAACTTCCTAAAAAGCTGAAATTGTTCTTAACAGTAGAACCTTTTCTTTCGGTATTACTGACCTTTGGAGGCATTTATTTAATGTGGACGGGAATACTTTGGATGAAATATATTGTCATTATTTCAGGCATTTTAATGACAGCAACTTTCACTATTTCATCCATTCTTGTGTTCATGCAATTGTTCAAAAGGCCAGTTTCTCAATTATGATTTTTTACCGATAAAAATCACTATATTTGCACGCAATTAATCCTTAATTGCCATGGAAGCCCACCTAAATAAAATTCTCGGAGAAGGTCTCACATATGATGACGTACTTCTTGTACCGGCCTATTCCGAAGTATTACCGAGAGAAGTAAATATTCAGACCCAATTCACCCGTAATATTACAATCAATGTTCCCATTGTCTCAGCCGCAATGGATACAGTTACCGAATCCCGAATGGCTATAGCCATCGCCCAAGAAGGTGGTATCGGCGTATTGCATAAGAATATGACAATTGAGCAGCAAGCTCTGAAAGTTCGTAAGGTTAAGCGGGCCGAAAGTGGTATGATACTGGATCCTGTGACACTTACTGCGAATGCCCTGGTAAAAGATGCAAAGGCAAATATGATGGAGTTCAGCATTGGCGGAATACCCATAGTTGATGCCACTGGCAAATTAATAGGCATTGTTACGAACCGTGACTTGCGTTTTGAAAAGAATAATGAACGCCCCCTTTCGGAAGTCATGACCTCTGAGAATTTAGTGACCGCAAGAGAAGGTACCTCTTTAGAACAAGCAGAAGATATTCTTCAAGTAAATAAAATTGAAAAACTTCCCGTTGTAGATAAGGATTATAAATTGGTGGGTCTTATCACATTTAGGGACATCACAAAATTGACTCAAAAACCCATTGCCAATAAGGACCAATATGGAAGACTTCGTGTCGCGGCCGCAATTGGGGTCACTGCAGATGCCGTTCAGAGGGCAGAAGCTTTGGTGAATGCAGGTGTTGATGCAGTTGTTATTGATACGGCGCACGGACATACCAAAGGTGTGGTAGCAGTTTTGAAAGAGGTGAAAAAGAAATTCCCGGGGTTGGAGGTAATTGTAGGTAATATAGCCACTGGGGAGGCAGCAAGATATTTGGTAAAAGCTGGTGCAGATGCAGTAAAGGTCGGAATTGGACCGGGTTCAATCTGTACGACAAGAGTGGTTGCTGGTGTTGGGTTCCCTCAATTTTCAGCGGTTCTAGAGGTTGCAGCAGCCATAAAGGGAAGTGGAGTACCCGTAATCGCAGATGGCGGTATTCGTTATACAGGTGACATTCCAAAGGCTATAGCGGCCGGTGCGGATACTGTAATGTTGGGTTCTTTATTGGCCGGGACAAAAGAATCACCGGGGGAAACCATTATTTATGAAGGTAGAAAATTCAAATCCTATCGTGGAATGGGATCGGTCGAAGCCATGAAGCAAGGATCCAAGGATCGGTACTTTCAAGATGTGGAAGACGATATAAAAAAACTGGTGCCCGAAGGTATCGTGGGTCGTGTTCCTTACAAAGGGGAACTTTTCGAAAGTATACATCAATTTATCGGAGGCCTAAAAGCAGGTATGGGGTACTGCGGAGCTAAAGATATTGCAACTTTACAAGAAACGGGGAGGTTCGTGAAAATTACGGCAAGTGGTATCAATGAAAGCCATCCGCATGATGTGACTATTACCGCTGAATCGCCCAATTATAGTAGATAATCTCAAAATAAAATCATGCCCAGTAAACCTGAAGCAAGGGAAAGAATTATCAAAGGAAACAAACTGGAGTGTGTTATTTGCAAAAATGACAAATTTTGGGAGCGTGAAACTTTGATGAACACCAAGGGAATGACATTCCTAAAGCTCGATTGGGCCAATAAAGCGGCTCAAAATTACATTTGTGATAATTGTGGCTATGTACATTGGTTTTTAAACCAATAGTCGAACTCCCATAATTCGCAAAAAAAATCTCTTATCGGAATTTATAATCCGAACAAAAATTAAATCTATTTGCTTTTACTGGTATAGGCATTCCAATCTTTCTCTTTGTAGATATTGTCTCCGAAATATTTTGCAATGTTCAAGAAAGGTTCAGGTTTTTGGTAACCAGGAATAGGGGACAGCATATTCATTTTTTCATCAAGGAAAATGGTGGTTGGATAGCTCAAGCGACCTTGCATTAGCGCGGCTGCAAATTCATGATACCCGTTTCTGCCTTGGGCCACAAACTTATAGGTCTTTCCTTTAAATTCTATAGGGTCCTTGCCTTCACCATCTAATTTTACCATATAGAAATTTTCACTCATATATGCCGCTACTTCAGCATTTTGGAAGGTGTCCTTGTCCATTTTCTTGCACCAACCGCACCAATCGGTATAGACATCAATGAATATTTTTTTCGGGTTTTTGTCGGTTTCCGCCAATTTGGAGGCCTCTTCAAAAGAAATCCATGTTACTTCCTGTGCATAGGATGTGAGTGTAAATAGACCAATGAACAGTATTAAAAAAGATTTGTATTTATTTGGGGTAGAAGTAGTCATATACAACGAATTTTGAACTATAAGTCCAATTACTATACCAAAACTAACGAAAATTGATGATTTTTATTTCAAATCTTCTTCTTTAAGCACAGTTCGAACGATTTGAAAAAAGTGTAGGCACTGAAATTTTAGTAGAATAAAAAAAGACCCCAACTTAAATTTGGGGTCTAGTAACCATTGGGTTTATTCAATCGCCATTTTCATTTTTTCTTTTTTGGGTTCAAAAAGATTTCCAATATCGATTTGATTTCTGGTAAGATCTTCAAAGGTTTCACGTTCCCTTATCAGATGGGCTTTTCCGTTGTGCCAAAGTACTTCCGGCGGTCTAAATCTTGAATTATAATTGCTGGCCATCGTAAAGCAATAGGCTCCCGCATTTTTGAAGCAAAGTATATCGCCTTCGGCAATCTCATTGATCCTACGGTTGCTTCCAAAAGTATCGGTTTCACAAATGTAACCAACAACCGAATAGTAGCGTTCCCTGCCCTCAGGATTCGAAATGTTTACAATAGAATGGGTGGCACCATAGAGCATAGGTCTAATAAGGTGATTGAAGCCAGAATCTACACTTGCAAAAACCGTTGAGGTTGTTTGTTTTACTACATTCACTTTAGCCAAAAAGTATCCGGCCTCACTAACCAAAAATTTTCCTGGCTCGAATGCCAAAGTCAGTTCCTTACCATATGACTTGCAGAATTCATTGAATTTGTCAGTTAGTTTTTTGCCCAATTCTTCCACATTGGTTTCAATGTCCCCTTCTTTATAAGGTACCTTGAATCCACTGCCAAAATCGATAAATTCCAAGTTCTTGAAATTATTGGCCGTCTCAAAAAGGATTTCGGAAGCATAAAGAAATACATCGATATCAAGAATATCACTTCCGGTATGCATATGAATACCATTAATGTTCATTTTGGTCAGCTGAACAATTCTTAATAAATGTGGAATTTGGTGTATGCTGATACCAAATTTAGAATCTATATGACCCACGGAAATGTTCGAATTGCCCCCAGCCATTACATGCGGATTTATGCGAATACAAACCGGAGTCTTTGGATGTTTACTGCCAAATTGCTCTAAAATGGACAGGTTGTCTATATTGATGCGTACTCCGAGAGCCGATGCTTCTTCTATTTCCTCTAATGATACACCGTTTGGAGTAAATATGATATCCTGGGGCCTGAAGCCAGCTAAAAGTCCTAGTTCAACTTCTTGTATGGAGACCGTATCCAAACCGCTACCCAAACTATTCATTAATTTTAAGATGCTAATATTGGACAAGGCTTTGGCAGCATAATTCAACTTAAGTTTCTTTACCCCACTGAATGCTTTGGTAAGGCGGTTAAATTGACTGGTAATTTTTTGGGAATCATAAATATATACGGGATCACCATACTCTTTCGCAATGGCCAATAAATCTGAATTCTTCATATATGCAAATTTTAAGCAAATCTAGTGTAGTTTAGGTAAATGCACAAAAAAGACAAGAACAAAAATTATAAATACAACATATTGTTGTATTTATAACACTTAAAATTTATATGCCATTTGTTCGTATGATTAGGTAATTGTACTTTAGTTCAAATTCAAATCGCATGAAACTTCCATTTTTTCCATTACAATCTGTTTTTTTCCCAGGGGAAACCGTACCGCTCCATATTTTTGAGGAACGCTACAAACAATTGATCAATGACTGCAAAAACGAATCTATTACATTCGGAATCCCGGTTTTTATATATGACAGTATCGCCTTTGGCACTGAGGTTCAATTGGTAGATGTAGTAACGACCTATGAGAATGGTGAGATGGACGTTGTGTGTGTTGCAAGACAAGTTTTCAAAGTTTTGACTTTTGATAATGAAATGCCTGGCAAGAAGTACTCGGGAGGAGTAATCGAGTTTTTAGACGTAGATAATCATGCCGATGTTAAGGATAGGCTGGAAGTAATGGACAAAATCGGCGAGCTTTACGGTATTATGGGTATGCCCTATACCCCTATGCCCCAAGAAAAGTTCAACAGTTATATTTTAGCTCACAAAATAGGTCTAACCCTGGATCAAGAATTTCAATTGTTGCAAATAATCAAAGAAAGTGAACGCCTAGCTTTTCTAAAACTACATTTGATAAACATCATCAAAGTGCTTAACGCCGTAGACAGGACAAAAAAAACAATAAAGCTCAATGGTGATTTTAGAAACTTTGACCCGTTGGATTTTAAGGATGTTGAGATACAACAATAGCCCAATGCTCAAACAACTTATCATTATTTCAAATACTTTATTCATAAGTATGTGTGCAACGAATTACCCTAAGACTTTAAGAATTTGGTGGTTTAAATTTGGAATTTGAACTTTCAGTTGCCTACTTTTGCATTCAAATCATAACATACCGTATATATGAATCTTCACGAGTATCAAGGAAAAGAAATTTTGGCGAGTTTTGGTGTGCGTATTCAACGTGGCATTGTTGCACACAATGCACAGGAGGCTGTTGAGGCTGCCAAGCAATTGACTGCGGAAACAGGAACATCATGGTATGTCATTAAGGCTCAAGTACATGCTGGTGGTAGGGGAAAAGGCGGTGGAGTTAAATTAGCCAAGAATTTAAAGGAAGTTGAAGAAATTGCGGGACAAATTATTGGTATGAACCTAATCACCCCCCAAACATCCGCAGAGGGTAAGAAGGTGCACAAAGTATTGATCGCAGAGGACGTTTATTATCCTGGGCCAAGTGAGACCAGTGAGTTTTACATGTCGGTACTTTTGAACCGTGGTACAGGTAGAAATATGATTATGTATTCTACCGAGGGGGGAATGGATATTGAGGAAGTTGCGGAAAAAACGCCTCACCTTATATTTACCGAAGAAATTGATCCAGCGACAGGCCTATTGCCTTTTCAAGCAAGAAAAATAGCTTTTAATCTTGGCCTGTCCGGGAACGCATTCAAGGAAATGACCAAGTTCGTGGCATCCTTATATAAAGCATATTCAGAAAGTGATTCCAGTATGTTTGAAATAAATCCCGTGTTAAAAACATCGGATGACAAAATAATGGCGGTTGATGCCAAGGTATCCATTGATGACAATGCACTTTATAGAAGAAAGCAGTATGCCGAGATGAGGGATTTAAGAGAAGAAAATCCGATCGAAGTAGAGGCAAGGGCTGTAGGTCTTAACTATGTGGACCTTGATGGCAACGTGGGGTGCATGGTCAACGGTGCCGGACTTGCTATGGCGACAATGGATTTAATAAAAATGGCAGGTGGTGAGCCTGCCAACTTTTTAGATGTCGGTGGTACCGCTGATGCAAAGAGGGTTGAAGAAGCCTTTCGAATTATTCTGAAGGACAAGGCAGTAAAGGCAATTTTAATTAACATTTTTGGAGGAATCGTTCGTTGTGATCGGGTTGCCCAAGGAGTTGTTGATGCTTACAAAAATATGGGAGATGCCATCAAGGTGCCCATTATTGTAAGGCTACAAGGTACCAATGCCGAATTGGCAAAAGAAATAATAGATAATTCAGGACTTGCGGTGCATTCTGCCGTTCAGTTTCAGGAAGCAGCAGATAAAGTGAAAGCGGTTTTGGCTTAAAACTAATTTTTATGAATAAGATTAGAGGCTATGTGCAAACATAGCCTTTTTTGTTTTCAACACAATGTAAGCTAATTGTTATAGGTTTTAAATAATGGTTAAAGGTGTTTGCCACCTGCCATTATAAGCCAAATCCTACTTTATCTTTGACTCGTGAAATAGGCATCAAAGTTGATTAAAATTTTGTTAAAGATAATTTCCGTTGTAACATTCTTATTTTTAAGTCGTCTTTTTAACAATATCATCAATCATCAAATAATTAAAAACAAACAAGTCATGAGAAAAATTAGTTTAGTAGTAGTAGCTGCAATGCTACTTTCAGTAGGGAGTCTTTCCGCAAACCACAATCCAAAAAAAGTTGGGCCAACAAAAAGTCTTGCTGGTCAGATAGCAGATCTTTTGGATGACAATCCGTTGGTGGTTGGAAAATCGGATTTGATTGCAACTGTTCGATTCACTTTGAACAGTGAAAAAGAAATAGTGGTTTTATCTGTTGCCACAGATAACGAAAATCTGGAAGGTTTTGTGAAAAGTAGGTTAAATTACAAGAAAGTTGACCTGAACAATTTCCAGGAAGGAAGATACTATACCTTACCTGTTCGAGTTACTGAATCCTAAGCCAAAGAAATTTTAAAAAGCCCGAATGGCCTGAAAAGGTTTTAGGGCTTTTTTTTGTTTTTATATTTTACGTTGCTGATATCCTTGTCCATTTTTTTGAGTTGTATAGCCTTGTACACTGCTTTAGGTTTATCAGTGCTAGCGACCGTCCTTTTCTTTGAAAGTACATCCCCAGGATTTTTAGGACTTTCTTTTGTTCCTCTCAAATATATTACAAGGCCATTTAGAAAATTACGCAGTACTTGATCTCCACAGTCCATATAATTCGGATGATCCTCTTTTCTGAAAAACGCCCCAAGCTCACTTTTTGAAATTTTAAAGTCTACCAGTTTTAGTATTTCTACGATGTCATCATCTCGAAGCATCAAGGCGACCCGTAATTTTTTAAATATGTCATTATTGCTCATGGAAATAATATTTTTGACAAGGTATTACAAAAAACCGACTGACCCCATAATGGGTCATTTTTTATACTAAATACACGCATTCTAAGTTATATGATATAAAATATCCTTCTATTTTGAGTACATACAAAGAAAAACTCAGTATTCTCTCCGAAATGATCGCATTCGCCAAGGTGAATAATATCGTAAAAGACCCTGAATACAATTTTTTGCTAGGTGTGGCCACTCAACTAGACGTTGATAGAGAAACCTTTGATTCTTTGTTTACTTCCGAAGTAGAGCACATCGTTCCCAAATCACAGGCCGATCGCATTTTACAATTCCATAGGTTGGTATTGCTTATGAACGTGGATGAAATACAAGCGGAAATCGAGATCAGTCGTTTGCACAATATCGGACTTGGTATGGGTCTTCCACCATCCGCTATAGAACAGGTACTTTCAGTAATGCACAAATACCCAAATAAAATAATCCCGCCCAATGTCCTTATCAATATTTTTAAGGCACACTACAACTAGTTCCTGAATGAAAACATGGAGTCCCGCTCCCTTATTATGCCATAACGGCATATAGTTATTTGATTTTGATGACAAAAAGTCATTAAAATTACTCTGGTATATCCTTTGACTATAAGTATTCAAAAACAGAGTTTAACTTAAAAAATAAAATCATGAGTCTAGTAAAAAGAAACGATGTAATCTTCCCAGCTTTAATCAATGAGCTTTTTAAGCCAGACTGGTTTGGTGGAATAGAAAATTTTAGGACTGCCGTACCGGCTGTCAACATCAAGGAAAATGAGAAAGATTATGAGTTGGAGTTAATCGTGCCAGGTAGGGAAAAGAAAGATTTCAATATTGAAATCGATAAGAATGTGATGACGGTTTCCTCAGAGGTTAAAAGTGAAGACTCCAAGACCGTGGATAATTACACTAGAAGGGAATTTATCCTTTCTTCGTTCAAAAGGAGTTTCACACTCCCCGATAGTGTTGATGCCGAGGGCGTGAACGCCGCATACGAGAACGGAGTTCTAAAGCTTACATTGCCAAAAAAAGCAGAGGCATTGCCAAAACCCAAAAGGTTGATCGAGCTGTCTTAAAAGGCGTTAAGAAGTTATGTTTCGTCGGGCTATTTGTTGGCAGGACATTCATAATGGTTGGTTTAGTTGGTTAGTTGAGAAAGCGTCCTCGGTGCTCGAGGGCGCTTTTTTCATTTAGCTTTTTGTGGGATAAATTAATAATAGTAAGGATTTCTCTTCAAAGAATAGTGGACGGCATTCACCGAAATGACTTTCAATTCAAAATTAAGATTTGCAAAATTTCGCTCGGATCATTTTAAATTGTTTGTAATCTGATTGGGAAAATGGCTATCATTGGGAATTGATAGAAATTCATTTAGGATTTGAACTGCATTTAGAAATTTTTCATTGGCCAGAACTTTTATTTTTTCTCCAGTTAACTTTTGTGCATTTAAAAGGTTACCGACAACAAGGAAAAAATACAAAGCCACCCTTAATTTGAGGTTAAGCCCTTTGACAATGTTGTGAACAGCAGATAGTACCATTTTGAAGAAAAATATCATTTTTAGACTAATCTAAAAAATTATTATACTATATTAATAACCAATAATTTATATTTAATTACTTAAATAAAATATTCTTATTTCTATAAGTAGTGATTCTTTGTGATAAAGATGCGATCAATATTCGGAATACTAGTCCTGTCCTTGCAAAATTTTAATTTCATCCCGTAGTTTTGCAGCCTGCATAAAGTCCAGATCCTTGGCTGCTTTTTCCATCGCTTTTCGTTTTTCACGAATTAATTTTTCAATCTGCTCTTTGGTCAAATATTCCAAATCCGGTTCGGCCGCCCTCAGCTCTTCCTTCTTAAAATGATAGGTTGAAACTGAATTTTTTGCCAAGGCACTATCCAGACTTTTATTCAACGCCGTGGGAATAATGTTGTGTTCTAAATTATAAGCCGTTTGTTTTTCTCTTCTATACGTTGTTTCATCAATGGTCTTTTGCATACTCGCTGTAATCTTATCGGCATACATAATCGCCATACCATTTAAATGCCTTGCGGCCCTACCAACTGTTTGTGTCAAAGATCTATTACTTCTCAAAAATCCTTCTTTGTCGGCATCAAGAATGGCTACCAGTGAAACTTCTGGAAGATCCAAACCCTCCCTCAAAAGATTTACCCCTATCAAAACATCAAAAATTCCCTTTCTTAAATCTTGCATGATTTCTACCCTTTCGAGGGTATCAACATCACTATGAATATATCTGCATCGTATGTTTATACGTGATAGATATTTCGCAAGTTCCTCGGCCATTCTTTTGGTCAATGTTGTAACCAAGGTACGTTCATCTTTTTCAACCCTCAATTGAATTTCCTCGACCAGGTCATCAATTTGATTTAAGCTGGGCCTTACGTCAATAATAGGGTCTAAAAGTCCGGTGGGTCTAATGACCTGTTCCACATAAATCCCCTCACTTAATTGTAGTTCGTAATCGGCAGGAGTAGCACTCACAAATAATACTTGATTTTGTTGTGCTTCGAACTCTTCAAATTTCAATGGACGATTATCCATAGCTGCTGGAAGGCGAAACCCATAATCGACCAGATTTACCTTGCGGGAGCGATCGCCCCCATACATGGCATGGACTTGTGGAATTGTAACATGGCTTTCATCGATCACCATTAAATAGTCGCCCGGGAAATAATCCAAAAGACAAAAAGGTCTCGTTCCCGGAGCCCGCCCATCTAAATATCTGGAATAGTTTTCGATACCTGAGCAGTATCCAAGTTCCCTTATCATTTCAAGATCAAAATTCGTGCGCTCCTCCAATCTTTTCGCTTCAAGGGGCTTGCCTATATCCTTAAAAAAATCAATCTGTCTAACAAGGTCATCCTGAATTTGATGAATGGCATGCTGTAAAACATCCGGTGATGTAACAAACATATTCGCTGGATAAATATTCAGATTTTCATAGACCTCTATAACATTGTTGTTAAAAGGGTCAAAGGCTTCTATTTCTTCTATTTCCTCACCAAAAAAATGAATTCTGAAGGCATGATCGGCATAACTGGGGAAAACATCTACCACGTCGCCTTTTACCCTAAAGTTTCCATTTCTAAAATCCGCAGTTGTTCGGGAATAAAGACTTTGCACCAATTGGTGCAGAAATTTCGTTCGCGCAATTACCTGCCCTTTATGAATTGAAATTACATTCTTTTGAAATTCTATTGGATTTCCAATACCATAAAGACAGGATACAGAAGCAACCACAAGTACATCCCGTCTTCCTGAGAGGAGGGACGAAGTAGCGCTCAATCTCAATTTTTCAATATCCTCATTGATCGAGAGGTCCTTTTCAATATAAAGTCCCGATGTTGGTATATAGGCCTCCGGTTGGTAATAATCATAATAGGAAACGAAATATTCAATGGCATTGTTGGGGAAAAACTGCTTGAATTCCGAATATAGTTGAGCAGCCAATGTTTTGTTATGCGCTAACAATAAAGTGGGTTTTTGAACTTTTTCGATGACATTTGCAACGGTAAAAGTCTTACCGGATCCTGTAACCCCTAATAGCGTCTGGTATTTTGCCCCAGTATTCATTCCTTGAACTAGCTGAACAATAGCTTCAGGTTGATCCCCTGTGGGTTTAAAATCAGATACAATTTGAAATTTCATCCCCCAAAATTACGAAAGCCCCTTGATTTATTCTTTTGGCACATCAAATTTTACCCTATCGTTTTAAAGCAAAATGTCCTTTGACCTCTTGTTGATTATTAAAGAATGCCTTGAACCAATAGTCGGAAGGAGGCAAGTCAACTCCATTGGAAGTGCCATTCCAACCGCTGTATTTAGGATCGATCTGAGTAATATAATGGCCATATCGATCAAATATCCATATACTTTCGATTGTGATCTCAAAGTTGTCCTTTGGTTTAATAAACTGCCAAAAATCGTTAAATCCATCTCCATTTGGTGTAAAGAACTTTGGGAAGGCCTGTGCGTCTATGTCATGGTCCACAGTCCGTTGAGCTGTACCGCAGCCATTTTTATCGCGAACATAGATTACATGCTCGCCAGTTCTAATACCTTCGAATATTGGACTTTTTTGATAAAGTCCGTTTATATCATCAATTGCATATTCATAATCACCACTTCCTCTAGTATAAACGGAAATCTCTTCTCCCACTCCGGTTTTTCGCCTTATAATAGAATCAATTTGCGCCATTTCCGAAGTCACAACGGTAAACAGTTTGGTACTGGCACATTCCCTGACAATACCTGAATGTATAATATTGTTGTATGCCTCCAGAATATATCTCCCAGGCTCTGTAATGGGAATGGTTCTATCTTGGGAGATCAAGGCTTCCGGGCCATTCAAATCGGCTTTATACCATCTAAAACCGTCGGCAACGTCAAGTGTTGTTATTAAATAGGGCAATTCACTACTGCATATGCCGATCTGACCTGGAAATTCTATCTCTGGCCTGGAGGTCACCAACTCTCCTGAATCAATATCAAAGTAGGGTTCACAAATATCCACGGCCGCTCCTGTAAAGAAGCTTTCCTCAGTACAAGGGGCCAAAGAACCATTTTCATTGTTCGGCACTACTGAAACAAAAATTACTGTATCCTGGGGAAGATCGTTGGCAGGATCAAAGAACAGGTTATTGCCTACATTTAAGTTATTGACAAGGTCAGTGCCTCCCTCATTTGTCCCAATTGATATTGTATAACTGGTGGCTGTTGGCGAATAGGCCCAAATAATATCGCTCGTAATGGTCACATTGGCCGCATTGTCATCTGGGGCAATGAGATAGGTGCAAGGCGGGGGAGTTGTCACATCCATAGTTGTGAAGGAAATTCCGCCACACGATAGAGGTTGGGCATTAAACAATAGGATACTTAAACTTACAAATATTCTTGTATTCTCTGGTAATCCAAGGGGAGCTTTGTAAGAATTTGCAATACCCAATGCCTCTCGATCCAGGATATCCGTTCCCCCGGGAATTGTACCAAGAGAAAGTAAATATCCATTAATGCCATTTACCTCTGGCCATGCAATGGTCACATCAACTGGAACATCGGCAGCCCCATCTTGCGGAAAACCTATACCTGGGCACATCTGTCCAAAGGACATAGGCCCAAAGGATAAAATTATTAAATACAGGACCCTTTTTAGCACAATTTATTTTTTTATTGGAATGTCTGGGAATAATACCCTAGCGCATTAAGGCAAAATGGCCCCGAACTACCTTTTTATTAGAGGCCAACGCCCTGAACCAATAATCGGAAGCTGGTAAGGGACTACCATTAAAATTCCCGTCCCAGCCTCTTGATTTTGGATCCAATTGGGCAATCAAAATACCATAGCGATCATATATATGAATGACTTCAACTTTAATTTCATGGGCATTCTGTGGCGGTATGTATTGCCAGAAGTCATTATAATTATCTCCATTTGGAGTGAAAAATTTAGGGAAATCATCTCCACTGAGTTCCTGTTGTATTTGAACCGATGTCATACCACATCCATTTTTATCACGAATGTATATTGTATGAAAATCATTGGAAACATTGTTGAATGTACCAATTGATTGATAAGGCCCCTGTGGATGGTCAAGTGAATATTCATAAACACCTATCCCTTCCGTATTAACAATAATTTTTCTTCCCCCGTCACCTAAAAACTCATCAACCGATTTTATTATGGCCAATTCCGAAGCCACTACGGAGAATATTTTGGTGTTGGAACACTCGTAAGAAGTTGTAGCAAGTACAATCGTATTATAGGCCTCGTATCTGTAACTTCCAATTTCAGTAAGTTGAACTGAATTGGTATTGGATAGTAATGATTCCGTACCATCGGGAAGAACCTTATACCACCGATATCCATCGGCTTGATCATCACTCTCCATTATCAATGATGATTGATTGTTACAAATGGAAACTTGGTCTGGAATGTTAATTGTAGGACTTGGAGTTATATACTGTCCAGAAACAGGATCGAAAACGGGCCCACAATCCATGACCACCGAAGTGGTATCAAAATTTTCCTCGAGGCAAGAACTTGCCATTCCAATATCATTATAGGGTATTATGGTAATATAAACCGGACCATCTGCTGGTAGGCCATTTGGTGGATCATACGACAAAACATTGCCAACATCATACCTATCAATGATATCACCTTGTCCTGAAGCTGACCCTATGGAAAGCAAATAACCAGTTGCCGATGGCGCATAAGCCCATTTTATATTTGACTCTGCGGCTATATTGGAAGTGTTTCCTAAAGGTTCAGTTAAAAATGTGCACTCGGGGGGAGTCGTTATTGCCTCTGTTCTAAATGATTCGATTGCACAGGTCGTGTAGGGTTGTCCTTCCTTGAAGTAGCTTATTGTTATATAAATCACCGTATCGGGAGGTAAACCCAATTCAGGTATAAAATAATTATTGAGACCCGAGGAGCGTCTATTGACGATATCTTCGCCACCGGGAGTTGTTCCTAGGGAAACTACATAACCAATTATTCCATTTAAGGGTGTCCACCGTATTTCCGATTCAACGGGAACATCAATGTCATTATTTCTTGGTGAGGACATACGAGAGCATTCCTGACCATACAAATGGCAAGATGCCCACAAAAAAAAGATACCATAAACTATTTTCCTTTGCATCTGATAAATGGACCAAACGCAACAAGATACTACAAATCCCGCTTTTTTAGAAGGGCATAGGACAAATAGATGAAAATTGCCGTCCAAGCAAGTACAATTAGGATTTCATACCAATGAACGTGATAATTTAGATCGAATTTTTCACCAATTTCATTGGCTACGGATTGTACTGCCCCCAAACGACTAAATGGTTCTTTGATTAGATTCCACATTGCGTTTAAAGGAAAGAACCCCATAATTACGTCAGTAGTGTCTCCATCGAAGAGTTTCCAACGGATCATACCCCTTACAAAACCTTCAAATACCTGCCATAAAATTAAGAACCCCAATGCAAATGCCGAACGTTTGACCAGAATACCTAAAAAAAGGCAAAAGGAAAAGAAACCCAGGAGTTTTACAAAAAATGCCAGTAGGAACTCCAAATCAGAAAAAATAATGGATAACTCATTAAAATCGGAATAAATCAGTCCTAAAATCATGGAAACCGCGAAAACAAAAATGGTAGAAATGAGCGAAAAGGTTATCACGGTCAGGAATTTCGAAAGAATAAATTCCTTTTTGGAAAGTCCGTCAATCAAGTTTTGTTTAATGGTCTTATTGCTGTACTCATTGGACATCATAGATACGATGACAATAGCCAGGAACAATTTGAAAAAAGCGGTAATGAAAGTATTGAAATGCCAGATATATGGGAAATTGAAAATCCCTTGGTCGGCCAAATGAAACTTTATGGGGCCGATGTCAAATTTAATGGCCGCTACCAATGCTATGGATGTCAACAGCACAAAATAGGAGATAATCAATATTTTGCTCGCCCTGTTGTTCCAAAGCTTAATAAATTCTATTTGTAAAAGGCGTACCATTGGTATTGAATTAGGTTTATAGGTTTTTGGTCAATGTAAGGAACTGCTCCTCCAAGCTCTCTCGGCGTTTTACCAGATGGGAAAGTATGATTCCTTTGTCAAAAAGGATTTTATTGAGCTCGGCCGCATTCATTTCTTCTTTCAAATATGCGGTGATGGTTCCCATTGTTCATTTTTAGTTCTCCAAAGCTGGCATGTTTTTCCAAAAACGATTTTAGCCCATCAATCTGTTCGGTTTTAAGTTCAAAGAAACCATGGCTTGCCAACATACCGTCAACTGTTCCTGAATATAATTTTTCGCCTTTTCGAAGAATTACGACGTGGCTACAGACCTTTTCAACTTCATCTAATAAATGGGATGCCAATAGAATAGTGGTTCCATGCGAAGCAATTTTTTTAATGATTTCCCTAATTTGGTGTATGCCCTGTGGATCAAGTCCGTTGGTTGGCTCATCCAAAATCAATATTTCAGGGTTGTTCAATAAGGCAGAAGCAATGGCCAGTCGTTGTTTCATCCCCAATGAATATGTACTGAACTTACTGTTCTTACGGTCCAACAGACCCACCAATTGAAGTTTTTCATCAATACGATCTTCGGGTACTTCCTTAATTTTGCATACCAGTTTCAAATTTTGAACGGCTGTCATGTAAGGGTAAAAGTTGGGACGCTCAATGATGGCACCAACCTTCTTTAAAGCCTCATGTGTTGAGCTATTCCCATTAAACCATGAAAACTCCCCACTCGTTCGGTTCACTACATTCAAGACAATGCCCAAAGTGGTCGACTTTCCACTACCGTTTGGCCCAAGGATACCATAAACATTTCCTTTTTCAATGGTGAAAGAGAGGTCTTTTACAGCGGTGAGGTAGCCAAATTTCTTGGTAAGGTTGTTTATTGTAAGAATTTTTTCCAAAATAGGCGTTGTTTTAGGTGATCCACTTATACTTGACGAAGAAACCATAAATTTGTTACAATATCTCTATTTCTAATTAATAACCGAAGTATGTCAGAGGAACGATTGATGTCCAAAAAAAAGCCTGCCTATCCTGTAAACGAGCGGCTTGATGCCTACTTGGATCATTACAACCGTAAAATTGAAATTCCCATCTTTTATGAAGATTTGCTGCGATTTTCTGGCTCTGTGGTGGTTTACGATACCAATGACGAGGACACCCTATGGATCCGGGTGTTTTATTCCGAATTTGATCGTAAGGAAATTGACCTGAGCCTTAAAAAAGTATATTCCATTCTACACTCAGATGGTAGCGATAGCATTATTCAATACCTAAATGTTGATGCGGTAGACTATTGCACTTTTGGTAATTCCAAGCCATTTCGAATAAAGATCCGGAACATCCTTAATGATAACTTCACCTATTTTTATGTAAAGAAAACGGATGCCTCCCGAATTTATGGATTGGAACTTGAGCATATGCTCTCGCCCTATAATTTGAATTTTTTGGTTTATAAGGACACCTTGATCGAAGAACACATTGCCGGAATTCCAGGTGATGTTTTTATTAAAGAGTTTCTTCCAAAATGTTCCGAATCCGAAAAGGCACAGTTGGCAAAGGAATTTGTGAAGTTCAATGAACGTTGTATGATTCGTCTGTTGGGCGATATGCGCTCGTATAATTATGTGATTGTGCCTACGCACGACTTTGACCATGTCGTATACAAGATAAGGGCCATCGATTTTGACCAGCAATGCTTTGAGGGAAAATTAAAAGTTTATCGTCCCCAGTTTTTTAAGGAAAATTTTTTGATGGTAGAACTTGTTCGGGAAAAATTGCAGCGCAACTCCGTAGATCAATATAAAGTGGAGGAACGCTCTATAGTAGCAAAGCGAATCATCAGTTCTGAAGACCGCATTGAAGAACTACAGGATATTTGTCGGGAAGATCTAATTTCCATTCCCGAAAACATCCAAATGCTGGGCTTTCAAATCTACGAACTTACCTTGGACGTTAAATTCAAACGATGCAGGACCATGGGAGAAATACTCACCTTGGCGCTGGACTTCGTAAAACGCAATTATGAGAATGTGAGTATGAAACAAATAATTGAAAATCGAATTAAAATATAAAGACCTTCAGGACGTCATATTTTGTTCAATTAATACCTAACTCTTCTGCTCTTTATTGAAATACACGAGGTAATAGTACATTTGCCGCTCTTCGTCCCAACCTTTTTCAACAAATTTTTGTGCCGATTCAGGATTTATGAAATCAAGTTTTATTTGAATGTTCGTATCCAGGTTGATAACGTTCTTTATTTTTTTTCGGGCATCCGTAACGGCTTTGTTTGCAATGTCAAAGTTTGATACATCCTCAATGCTATACTTTGGTCCTTTTTCGACTTTATAGTGCTTGAATTCTGGTATCAGTTCAGGATTTTCCATTACTTCATTCAAGAAATTGCTTTCTTCAAAAGCATCGTTTTTGGCAAAATGATTCACGGCACGGTTCATAAAAAGCACTTCTTGTTGCTTGTCTTCGGCAGGTAAGACCACATCCTTTGCGAAATTCTGACAGAATTTAAGATAGTTTTTGGTATAAAAGTTTTCATCGGCCAAAGCATCTACACCTAAAAAGTTTTCCAACCAATATTTGGCATCGTACCGATTACTGTCCACAGATAGCACCTTATATCCTTCCTCTTTTCCTACATTGAAAATGAGGCATCCCTTGTCCAATTTATTGATATTAATACCTTGCTGGATAATTAAATTCAAATTGCTGCCATTTTCCTCAAATTGAAGAAAATCATGCTTTACTTCACTTTTAAAGATTCCAACGGCATCAACTTTTTTATTGTCCACCAAAAGCCCCGTCAAATAAGCTACATAAACTTCCCCGCTCTTTATATGCGGGTGGTTTGATTGCTCAAACAAGTGGGTAGCCAATTTCATTGAGTTTGAATGGGTTCGGGATGGGTCATTGAAAATTTCCGAAACAAACTTATAAACCTCATTGAATTCTATGTCTACCTCATGGGTCAACTTAAAATAATTTTCTTCCTTTTCCCGAAAGGGCTTAAAAAAGTACTCCTTTAACAGTCCTGTACTCTCATCATTTAAGGCAAGAGGCTCGCTGGAAAGAAAAATGCCCTCATTCTTATTTTTATTACCAACTCTGTGAAGTGAAATGCTTTCGATTTGGGTGGGGTATAAGTTAATCATGGAGTGTTTGGATTTAGGGGATGGATTTCTTTGGGAAATTCCGTTTGTGTTTATAAAAATTCAATCTTCACTAACTACTAACTACTAACTACTAACTACTAACTACTAACTACTAACTACTAACTACTGATTAATTCCAGTTTTCATCAAAATCAAGGTCTTCGTAATTTTCCAAAGTATCGTCAAAATCGAAAGTTGGGTCGGCCTCGAAGCTTTTTTCAGGCGGAACTTCAGGCAATTCACCAAAACTAAAAAGTACATTGGGATAACTTCTTCCACTCTCAATTTCGGCAACATCCGCAAGTTCAACAAAGAACGTCCACATATTCAAAAAATCATAGATATAGATAAGTTTTGGGGTCTTTTCAGTTAAAACGTCTTCCAAGAAGGTCTCGTTCATCAATTTTAAATCCGAACCACTTTCGCCCATATCAAAAAGCGCAATCTCTTCATCTTGTTTCCACTCGGCATCACAAGTGTAGAAGGACGCCATCTCATTGCCTAAAAAACCAAAGGATTGTGCAATGGCATTGTGAAATTCCTCCATGGTATTATCCGCTTCAATCTCCAAATCCCGAAAGATATCTTCCTCGGCATCTAAGATCACCCTGATTTTATAGATCATCCAACTCAATTTTTTAGTGTAGGCAAAGTTACAAAGATTTCAGACTTCTATCGGCTTTTAAAACTTCCAATATCAAATAGAACTGGACTCCGAAGAGGAGGGAAGCCAGTAGCAAGTGCATAGGTTGGCTTGCAAATGGAAAATCTAAATGGTACATGGCAAGACCGGTTATAATTTCGGCCAAAATGAGGCCAATGACCCATGCTATTTTAGAATAACCAAGTTTCAGTTTGTAAACTCTATATCCCAAATAAAAATTCAAGAGCGTTATAAGGATTGAGAACGAACGATGAATATAGAATTGTAAAGTTGGATCTTGTAACCAAAGTTCGTTGGATCCTTCGCCCAGAATGTCAATTTGGTTGTCAATATATTGACGCACTTGTGTTCCTAAAACCACTTGAATAATTGTTAGGGTCAAAGCCAATATGAACAAGTTTAAAAGCACTTTATCACGCTTATGTTGGTTGACCGTATTTCCTGTAATATGTACCAAATAAAACAAAAGTGCAACTATAATGAGGGCCATGAGCATATGGATCGTAATTTTAACCGGTTCCAAAACGGAGTAGACCACAGTGGCCCCTAGCCATGCTTGAAATACCATTCCAAAAACTACCGTCCAAGCAAGTATGGTAACGATTTTCTTTTTCTTCCTATATTTAAATGAATAGATGGCCAAAATCAAAGTTGCCAACCCAGCAAGGGCACCGAAAAGACGATTGATGAACTCTACCCATGTATGTGAAGGATTGAACACAGCGTAATTGTGTTTGGTATAGGTTTCCCAATTGGTTTTCTCGAAAACTGAAGCAGTCTTAAAGTCCTTGTTCGCGACCTTTAGCGATTCATCAACGATTATTACCTGACCTTTTTTGTAATCGTGGTTCGGTTTCCAATGTAATTGGGATACCTCGGTTGGAGGAAAGTAATAACCAAAGCATTTTGGCCAATCTGGGCAGCCCATACCACTACCCGTCATTCGCACCACCGCACCTGCAATAATAACCAGGTAAACCAACACCAATGAAACCTTCGCAATTTTCTGAAAACCCATTCTTACCCAGACCTTAAATTACCGATGGTAAAATTACTATAGAATACATGAACTGGCTGATTTAAAATGACCTTCTTTCATAACCTATTTGACTATCCCATTAAATTTTGAGTCCTATTTCTTTCCCCTTTTTTAACATGAACGCTCTTGCGGCCTCAACTTCATTGGGGATTTCTCCATCTAGAATGGCTTCTTTGATGGCTTCTTTAATAGTTCCTATTTCTTTTGACGGATGAAGATTGAAGGTTTTCATTATCTCCTCTCCGCTTATGGGTGGTTGAAAGTTTCGAATATGGTCACGGGCTTCAACCTCCTCTATTTTTTTTCGGACCAACTTGAAATTCTGCTTGTATTTTTTTTGTTTTTTAGGATTTTTGGTGGTGATGTCCGCTTCGCAAAGGGTCATAAGATCATCCACATGGTCTCCAGCTTCAAAAACCAAACGGCGTACAGCCGAGTCCGTGACAAAATCCTCCGAAAGGACTATAGGTCGTGAACTCATCAAAACCATTTTTTCCACGAACTTCATTTTCTCGTTAAGAGGCATTCTCAGGCGTTTGAATAGTGTAGTAACCATTTTGGAGCCTTTATATTCATGGCCATGAAATGTCCATCCAATTTTTTTATTAAATTTTTTGGTGGGTGCTTTCCCAATATCATGCAATAAGGCTGACCATCTTAACCAAAGATTATCAGTGGTTTTAGCAATATTATCAACTACTTCCAAAGTATGCCAGAAATTATCTTTATGTCGCTGCCCTTCAATTTCTTCGATACCTTCAAGTGCCACCAATTCAGGAAGAATATAAGGTAATAACTCGGTTTTATGCAATAAGGCAAGTCCGATGGAAGGCTTGGATGCTTCTAAAATTTTGTTTAGTTCATCAACGATGCGTTCCTCAGAAACTATCTTGATTCGCTCTTTGTTAACTGTGATCGCCTTAAGGGATTCCAACTGAATATCAAAATTCAGTTGGGTGGCAAAACGAATTGCCCGCATCATGCGAAGTGGATCGTCCGAGTAGGTTATTGATGGTTCCAAAGGTGTTTTTATCAATTGGTCGTTCAAATCGCCTATACCATCAAAAGGGTCTAAAAGATTGCCATAATCTTTATGATTGAGCGATAGTGCCAATGCATTTATTGTAAAATCCCTCCTTTTTTGGTCATCCTCCAAAGTACCGTCCTCAACCACAGGTTTTCTGCTATCGCGATGATAACTTTCCTTTCTGGCACCGACAAATTCCAATTCAAAATCATTGTGCCGAATCATAGCGGTCCCAAAATTCTTGAAAACAGAAACTTGGGGCCTGCCAGGTAATTTTGCCGCGACTTTTTGCGCAAGATCAATACCACTGCCAATTGCTACAATATCAATATCCTTATGTGACCCTCTGTTTAGAAAATAATCACGGACAAACCCCCCAATAACATAGCATTCCGTGTGAAGTTCTTGGGCAACATCGGACACTATTTTAAATATGGGGTTTTCTAAGGCTTTTTGATGGTTGTGTTTTTGCATTGTAGCGTTTGCACCGATTTTGAAATCTTTTGATCGGATAAGAATTATTCCTTAAGCACGTATTATTTTAACAGTACCATCATTGCCCAGTTTGATGATGCTTGATGGTACGCCATTTTTTTCCTCGCGACGCAAATTTACCACATAGTCTACTCCTTTTAAAATAATAGGGTCAATTTCTGAAAAGCATTTAGGTGTCAGAGCACCTGAAATATTTGCAGAAGTGGATACAATGGGCTTCTTAAATTTGTTGATCAGGTATTTACAAAATTTATCAGATGCAATGCGAATGGCCAAAGTATTATCCCCTCCGACCAAGTTTGTGGCAACCCCTTTTGGGGCATCGTATATAATAGTGGTAGGCTTGGTTGCAAAATCTATAATATCATAGGCTACCTCCGGCACTTTTTTCACATGCCTTTCCAACATAGCGTCGCTGGCAACTAAGCAAATCAAAGCTTTATTATCCTCTCTTTGTTTTAAATCATAGACTTTTTTAACGGCCTTTTCATTCGTAGCATCGCATCCAATTCCCCAAACCGTATCGGTGGGGTATAAAATTAGACCACCTTCTATTAAGGTTTTAAAGGCATTTTCTAATTCTTTTTCGAACATATTGTTATGCTTGATCAATAATTACTTGTCTTTGTTTTAATGATTTGCCTAATGGGAGTCCTGTAAGAATACGAATAAGCAGGCTAATGTATTTAGGCTTGACCAGGCTTGTAAGTGCATAGCGAAAAATGAAAACAGTACGTAAAATTTGGTAATGGAAATAACCATAGTTTTTACGGATTACATAAAACATAGATGTTTTTAATTCAATCTTGGTAGTCATTGGTATTCCCGTCTTATTTATACTTTTACCGTGGTAATGAACATACGAGGCTGAAGGAATAAAATAGGTCAATTTGCCAAGCTGTTTTAGGCGATAGCAAATATCGCTCTCTTCAAAATACAAAAAAATATTAGTGTCAAAACCGCCCACCTTATTAAAGTCCGAGGCTCGGAATAACATAAAGCTCCCATTTACATAGTCCACTGGAATAGGAACGGAGTAAGATTTCCTTCGGTCAGGTTTTGAGAACATTACTTCAATCGCTTTTTTTCCAAAAACCTCTCTCCAAAAAGAGGTAAAATGGTCAAAACTCACTTCCTTTTTACCTGCCTCATTCAATATCTGAGGCCCACCGACGGCAACATTCGGGTTTTGCTCCATAAAATTGTAACAAATGGAAATCGCATCACCGTTTAAGATGGTGTCGTTATTTAAAAAAAGATAGTACTCGGAGTTGGCATGCTGTACCCCAAACATATTGCCCCCTCCGAAACCGGTATTTATTCGACTTTTATGAATGGACACGCGCTCACTTTTAAGGCTGTTTATTGAGGATATCAAAAGCTCATAATCCTTTTTTTCGGAAGCATTGTCAACAACAATAATTTCAAAGATTAAATCATTGGAAGTATTCTCTAAAACACTTTTAACACAATTAATAGTATATTCAGATGAATTGTAATTAATAATAATGATTGAAATAGCAAATTTCCGATTCTTCATACACCTTATTAGCTGCACAAAGATATTCTAAAAAGCAGAAACTGAGATTTTAGGTTTTATTTATAAATAAAAGGGAGATATATCTAGGCTTCCAATGTCTTATAGGAAAATGTGGGATTAGGTTGAAGATTCAGCCTTCTTAATTCCAAATATCTTTCAATTTCTCCTAGCGCAGAAAGATAACTAATGACAAAACCTTTATCGAGGTTCAAGAAACCCAATCTTATGACAAAGTGATAAAGGAATTTCCATATGGGTTTTAGAATCAAACAGGCAATATTGAATTTTTTATCTTTCAAATAAGCCTCCTTTGCCTTTAGACGGCCATAGGACAGCATTTTCGCCTTGTAATCGCTGAAGCTTTTGTATGAATAGTGAAGTATCTTTTCTTTAAAAATACCAGTTCCGCCCTCTACTTCCAATGTTTCATGGACAATTCGTTCTTTTGTAAATTGCACCTTGGATTTTCGAAATAACCTATAATTTTTGTCTGTACGCCAAGCACAAAAATGTAATGGGCCACTATCAAACATGAATTTTTTATAAAACCAATATGCGGAACACGCATTCTTTAATGGTAAGGTTTCGGTGATTTCCTTTTTTAAATCCTCGGTAACGACCTCATCTGCATCAATAAAAAGAACCCAGTCGTTTGAAGCTTGCGACAGCGCAAACGATTTTTGTTTTGTAAAATTTTCAAAAGGTTTTTGTATCACCCTTATTTTGGGGTTTTCCAACAGGTATTCATAAGTACCATCATTGCTATATGAATCCACAACAATAATCTCATCTGCAAATTCGACCGATTTGATACAATTTTCTATATATCCAATTTCATTGTAGGTGATAACAAGTGCTGTGATTTTTATCTTATTAGGCATAGAAAATCCTGTCTAGGTTATAATGATGCTGCAAATTTGAAATGGTTGCGCATAGTGGGCAAATTATATAACTATAACTTCTAAAAAACGAAAAAATTATATAGGAGAAGGTTTTCGGCTAACTTAATTGTCCGGTTTTGTAGTTTTTTACATGTTAAAATTAAGTCAAAAACCAATAAGAATCTAGAATTTAACTGCTTCTGAGGCGTTTTAATTCTTTGTAACGGGAATAAACACCCAAGGCGTTTAAGTAACAAATGATAAGGCCTTTCTTGCCGTCTAGAATTCCCAATCGAAACAGATAATGGTATAGAAATTTATAGGAAGGTCTAATTATAAAATGATAGATGTTTGGCCGGTATTTTTTTTCTACTTCCTCCAAGGCCTTCATTTGACCATATTTGATCATTTTACCCTTATAATCTTCATAATTTTTATATGAATAATGAATTAACCTGTTGTGCAAGAAATCAGATTTTCCGTTAACAACCAAGGTTTCATGTACAATTCTTTCTTGTGAAAAACGGACTTTACTTTTTCTAAAAAGGCGATAATTCTTATCCCTCTGCCAACCACTGAAGTGAAGTATTTCATTCTGGAACATAAATGTCCTGTAGAAGTAATATGCACTTGCTTTTTTATCACTTTCTGTAATAGTTGCGATAATCTCGTGCTTTAGATTTTCCGTTACTCGCTCATCAGCGTCCATGAATAGAACCCAGTCAAAAGATGCTTGGCCCAAGGCAAACGACTTTTGGTCAGTAAAATTTTTAAAGGCTCTTTGAATTAACTTAACATGAGGATACTGCTTAATACGTTCCACGGTGCCATCGGTGCTAAAGGAATCCACAATTATTATTTCATCCGCAAAACTTAAATTGCTCAAAACAGCATCAATATGCTCAATTTCATTATATGTAATTAATAATGCCGAAAGTTTATTCTCATCAATTACAAAAGTATTCTCCGGTACGTTGATAACCGATCTATATACTTCCAAAACATTTTGGGCAACTATTTCATCATTGAACTTTTGTACAAAACTTAACCCCTTTGATGTCATCTCACGTCTTTTATCGGGATTTGAATACAATTGCCTCAATTCCTTACGTAAGTTAATTTCGTTTTGTGGGTCAACATAAATTGAGGATGGCCCCCCTGCCTCAGAGAAACAGCTCCCCAAAGATGTAATTACGGGAATTTGACTGTATAAGGCCTCTATGATCGGTATGCCAAAACCTTCGCAAATGGAAGGATAACAGAATACAGTTGCCAACTGATAAATTATAGCAAGCTCCTCCACCGGTATATTTTGAAGGAATATTACCTGACCTTCCAAATCATTTTTGCTTATGAATGAATGAATAGATCGGGCGTATTTTTTTTCATTGCCTATTAGAACCAATTTGAATTCAGTACCAGAAATTGCCTTAACGATTGTTAAAGCATTTTTACGCTCCTGTAAAGTGCCTACATTTAGGATAAACTCTTCTGGAAGCCTATATTTTTCTTTTATTATGGCCTTCCGGCTGCTGCTATATTGTTTTTTGTATGCGTCGTTGCAGCCCTGATAAACAACTTCAATTTTATTTGGGTCTACTTTGAGATATTTTACTATATCTCTCTTTGTCTGTTCGCTGATGGCAATAATTTTGGCAGCCTGTATCGCTGCATGTTTAAGTTTGCGATTGTAAATGATTCTATCGAACCAAGAATAGTATTGAGGGTGGCTTAAGAAGATAAGGTCATGTATGGTAACCACAGAAAGTACGCCCCTTTTCCTTAATCCTGAGGGGGTTTCACCGGACAATCCATGAAATACATCTATCCTATCCTCAGATATTTGCTCGGAGATTGGCCCCAATCGCCACAGGGACGAGAATTTTTTCCAAAACCAACTTTTGGGATATTTGACTATGGTTCTGGAAAGCGGTTCTAGCCTAAGGTTAACGGTGGGTTTTGTATTGTAAAGGATAAAACTATCAATGGTCGAATATTTGTGTAAGATCCTTATAATATCTCGCCCATAGTTGCCTAACCCAGTATTATTGTGGAATATTCTTTTGGCATCATAACCAATCCTCATATTTGAATTTTCGAATAAAAATCAAATATAACCAAAAGTTTTTACGCATCTTCGGGAAGAATTCCTGTAAAACCTTTAAGAACCATTGAAAATTAAAGAGGTGCACTATTAAATTAACAATCAAAATAAGCTATGAGATATTTCTACCTTTTGATGATTTTTGCCATTTTGGGATTTGTAATAGTAAAATTCTTTAAGTATAAATCTCTTTACCCTTTTATGCCCATTAAATACAATTTTGGCAAAAGGAGGGTTACCTTTGCAAAAACACTTGAGCTACTCGGTTTGTCAAATGCCAAAGTTTTGGTTGAAACTGGGACTTCTCGACAAGGGCTGAAGGGAGTAAAAGGGGATGGTGCATCGACCATTTTATTTGGTAAATGGGCAAAACAGAACGGTGCCTTTTTGTACTCTGTGGATATCAACCAAGAGTCGGTTATCGGGGCCCAAAATGAGGTAGATTTGCAGAATTTGAGCCAAAATGTCAGGGTATATTGCTCAGACTCCCTGGCTTTTTTAAAAGATTTTGAGAAGCCGGTTGATTTTTTGTATTTGGATAGTTATGACTATAGTAAAGACCCTATTGTACAGGTCAAAAGCCAAGAACATCATCTTTCCGAATTCAAGGCCATAGAAAATAGATTGCACAAAGACAGCATAGTCCTAATAGATGATTGCCGCCTTCCCAATGGTGGAAAGGGGAAACTGGCTGTGGAATATATGCTTCAAAACGATTGGAAAATTCTTCTTGACAAATATCAAATTTTACTAGTTAGAAATAATGCATTTTTTTAAGAAGCTCTTCAACTCTGTTTCGAATAAGGCGGGCTTCAACATTTTATAAAGACTTGAAGTTTGTTTGTGAACCTCGGACTTCGACATCTTGGAAATTTCTCCTTTTTTATAGTCCTCAACATGGATTGCAATATTTTCATCACCGCCAAAAGTGTGCCACCCAGTTTTGTCAATCCAGGGTGCGAATATGGAAAAAGTTGGAACATTCAAGGCCTTTGCCATATTGGTGCTGCCACCTTCATTCCCAATATAACATTTGCAAAGACCAAGGATGGCTAAAAATTTACGCAAATCCGTTGCAAAGGCATCCAGCATAATTTTGTTTTGTGCCTTTACATTGCATATTTCGAAAACCCTTTTGGCTTCCGCACTTTGGTAAGGGATATAATTGAACAATAAGATGGCATTCGTATTTTCAGCTATGTATTCTATAACTTTGGCCATATATTCCAATGGATATGTTTTTTTCTCCTCACTACCTAAAATACCTATCATTATAAGAGGGCTTTGAAAATCTATTCCTTTTTCTTTTAAAAAAAAGCGCGCCTCATCAATCTCATTTTGAGTTAGATAAATCTGTGGTTTTTTTTCTAGACTTATTATTTTATTGATTAATGGGGCTAAAAGAGCCAGCCTGTCGTCTATAGTATTAAAGTTGCTCCCTAACTGTCTGGATTTTAAGGAAACAGGATGTGTGTATATAATTTTAGAATACCATTTTCTGTATGCGATTCTAATTTTTGCCTTGGAAAATAAGGTTATCAAATTACTCTCCAATTTGCCATATACGTCTACGGTCACATCATATTTTTCTTTATTTATGGTTTGTAAAAAACGAAGGAATTTTAATCTGTTCGATTTATATTCATTTTCAAAAACGACGATTTTATCAATAAACGGATTATTCTCAACAACTGCAGTAGTATGTTCATTTACAACGTAATGAATTGTGCAATTTGGAAAAGTATCTTTGAGATGCTCACAAAGCAATGAACTAACGAGCACATCGCCAATCATTTTTTGCTGAATAAGCAATATTTTCATCCTCTAAAGTTAAGGTCTTTCAAAATGTCTTCGGAATAGACAATGACTATACCGCAACATCGTATTCCCGCAGGGCATCATTTAAGGAAGTTTTTTTGTTCGTGCTCTCTTTTCGGGTTCCAATTATCAACGCACAAGGAACTTGATAATCGCCCGCTGGAAAGGATTTGGTATAACTTCCGGGAATAACTACGGAACGCGCCGGGACAAGACCTTTTCTTTCGATTGGTTTATCACCTGTCACATCAATAATTTTGGTAGAGGCCGTTAAAACCACATTTGCACCTAAAACCGCTTCACTTTCAACCCGTACACCTTCAACGACAATACATCTTGAGCCGATAAAGGCATTGTCCTCTATGATAACAGGTGCCGCTTGTAAGGGCTCAAGTACACCGCCAATGCCCACTCCGCCACTTAAATGTACATTTTTGCCAATTTGAGCACAACTACCTACGGTGGCCCATGTATCTACCATGGTACCTTCATCTACATAGGCCCCAATATTCACATAACTTGGCATTAAAATAGTGCCTGAAGAAATATAGGCTCCATGTCTTGCCACGGCATTTGGTACCACACGAATTCCTTTTTCGGCATACCCGCGTTTCAATGGAATTTTATCATGGTATTCAAAAATACCTGCTTCCAAAGTCTTCATTTGTTGAATGGGGAAATAGAGCACAACCCCCTTTTTGACCCATTCGTTTATCTGCCATCCGTTTGCCGTGGGTTCAGCACAACGTAATTTTCCAACATCCAGTAAATCAATAACTTCCCTTATTGCTTCTTGCGTTCTAGCTTCTTTTAGGAGTTCTCTATTGTCCCATGCGTTTTCAATCTGGCGTTGTAAATCGATCATATGTCTTAAAATTTCTGCAAAGATACGTGGTGAAAAGAGAATTCATCCATCAATTTTATACATATAACAATTTAAGGGTTATTTTTGCCAAAAATTAGATTTGGGAAGGATTCTGGCATTGGACTATGGCAAAAAACGTACTGGTATTGCGGTAACCGATGCCTTACAAATTATAGCTTCGGGCCTAACAACCATTGAAACTGAAAAACTAACTTTGTTTTTGAAAAAGTATATTGAAGAAGAAAATGTTGAACGAATCATAGTCGGTGAGCCTAAGCAAATGAACAACACCTCCTCCGAATCCGAAATGTTGATACAACCCTTTTTAAAATGGTTGGGCAGTACATTCCCAGATATACCTGTGGAACGTCAAGATGAGCGATTTACCTCTAAAATGGCATTTCAAAGCATGATTGAAGGTGGACTTTCCAAAAAACAAAGAAGGAATAAGGCACTGGTAGATGAGATAAGTGCCACGATTATTTTACAAGCCTATTTAAATAGAAAATAAAGATGATTTTACCTATTGTTGCATACGGAGACCCGGTCTGAGAAAGGTCGGAAAGCATATAGACGAGAATTTTCCTAATTTGAACGAATTGGTTTCCAACATGTGGGAGACCATGTACAATGCAAACGGTGTGGGTCTTGCGGCACCTCAAATTGGGCAAGCCATCCGATTGTTCATTGTTGACACTACACCTTTTTCCGATGATGACGATTTATCGGCAGAGGAGCGGAAATCGCTGGAGGGGTTCAAAAAGATTTTTATCAATGCCAAAATAGAAGAAGAAACGGGGAAAGAATGGTCCTTTAACGAGGGATGCCTTAGTATTCCAGATGTGCGTGAAGATATTGTTCGCAAGGATACCATCAAGATCAACTTTATGGATGAGAACTTCAAAATGCATTCAGAAATATATGATGGACTTTTGGCGCGGGTTATTCAACATGAATATGACCATATCGAGGGTATTTTATTCACTGATAAATTATCTACCTTGAAAAAAAGGTTGCTAAAAGGAAGATTGTCCAATATATCAAAGGGTAAAATCAGTGTAGATTATAGAATGCGTTTTCCCGATGTGAAAAAAGCACGTTAAAGGATTATCATATTTGAACTAAAAGTATAATATTTGCGCTCTCGAAAATTGGGAAAATAAATGGGATTAGATAAAATTTTATCCATAGGTGGAAAACCAGGATTGTACAAATTGATAACACAAACCAGATCTGGATTTGTGGCCGAGTCATTATTGGATGGTAAGAGAATTTCGGTAGGTTTAAGGGGCAATGTAAGCGTGCTTTCCGAAATCGCCATTTATACCTTGGAAGAAGAATTGCCTTTAAGGGAGGTTTTCTTGAAAATACACACCAAGGAGAATGGCAAAAAAACCTCGGTCAACCACAAGGAAGATAAATCCAAACTTGAGGAATATTTTTTCGAGGTACTTCCCAATTACGACGAGGATAAGGTGTATGTAAGTGATATTAAAAAGGTGATTCAATGGTATAACATTTTAAATGAAAAAGGAATTACCGATTTCACCGAAGAAAAAGTAGAGGAAGAATCTGCTGCAAAGCCCACAGATAAGAAGACTCTTGAAAAGAAAACCACCGAAAAGAAGCAAGTGGCAAAAAAGCAGTCCGCTAACAAGACTTCAGGAAAAAAGGTGGCGCTAAAAAACCAGGCCGCCAAAAAGACCTAAAAGGCAATAAGTGGTTAGGGATCTAGTAGCTAGGAGTTAGCACCATTTGGGTGGGTAGGATACGAAGCCGAAAAGACCTTAAATAGTGATTTTTAGTTTATACCGATCTGTGCGTTTTAGGTACGATACCCTTCGCCACTATTATGATTTTTGCTTCAGATTATCCTTTTAGTGCAAGCCATCTGCAAACGAGGCCCGAAACAAACGGACTCTGCTAATTGTTCAAGGTATTGTACATTCTACGATTTTAGGGTGCTTCGCCCTAAGTAGCTTTGGCGTTTCTCAAATCTTGTAAATTATAGGGCATTGATCAACAAAAGGACTAAAAATATAAATCTTGGTCGTCTACTATAATCAATATTAATCACTAACCCCTAACTAATCAACATTCATTTCACCATAAAAATGGCATTCGCAAAAAATAACTTGCCATTTTCCCAAAATCCTCTAAACAAGGGATTGTCGACCATATATATTACGTGTCCCTGACCATGGTTTTCAACCCCGAAAACCAAAGTTTTCTTCATTTTTTTCTGGACTTCGCTTCCAGCAAATCCGGCAAAAGGTTTCGTGTCGTTTTCCAAATAAACAACGGTGCCCTCTTTTAGGTAATCATAGGTGTCTTCTCCTAATTTCAAGGTGAAATAGGTGTCTTGGTAGCCATATGCCAAAGGATGCGTATTGTCAACATGCGTTTTGAATATGGCACCGGTAATAGACTCTTTCATGCTTTCCCGCTCACTTGTTTCATAAATTTGAACCTCATTTAGTTCAGTTGTGTCTTTTTCCTTTTCGCGAGACTTAATATCAAAACCTTTCTCACCATCAATTACTTTAATTGCTCCTCCCATCGCAATCAGTTTACCGCCATTTTGCACCCATTCCTTTAACTCGGCCAGTTGGTTTTCTTTGAAAAATCCTTCATAGTGCCAACCATTTGGGAGAATTAAAACGTCATATTCAGATAAATCAACGTCGGACCAATAGTCAGCGTCCAAAATGGTGGCAGGATAGCGCAATTGTTGCTCAAAAAAATGCCATATTTCCCCAAATTGTAAGGTAGATGTCGGCCCTCCCCGAAGTACAGCAACTTTAACCGGATCAATTACATCAACATAGCTAGATCCAAAGTCTTTTCCACTTTCCACAAACCCAGTTGATGTCTCAACAAGTTGCTTTTTGTGTTTTTGGGCAACTGACTGTAGCACAATTTCATAATCTTTTTTGTTTTTATTGTCCGATTTGGTAATGATCAAACTCCCGCGTTCAAAGCTTCCTTCTTGTGTCCTGAAAGGTTTATGGGCAAGTCTTACCCGTATTTTTTTGGATAAAAGTTCTGCTAGAAAGCGAGCATCGTTCATGCTGTTCCAATCCGTAATATAGGCATAGGCGCTTTCATTAATTGGTGTTGTAGGGGTAGTATCATTATTTCTGAATACCGTGCTTGCAACTTTGACCTCCGAAGCTATGGCATTAAGGCCATAGGCGTAAGGTAGGGACCAAGCGGTAATATCATAGGTTAAAGAATCACTTAATTTGGCATTCGGTTCAAAAAGCACCTTTACCAAGGTTCCCTTGGTCTGATCGGCAGAAATAACCAGGCTGTTTTCAGAAGATCTTGGAGAAGTCGTTTTTCCTGTATTATAATCAAAGCCTTTCACTGCACCTGCGTATGATTTGCCGTATTCAATTTCATGTTGGTCTAAAAGCAGGGTCAGGGCATTGATTTTGTCAGGTTCTCCAGTCAGTATGTAACTTTTGTATTGAAAATTTTTGTTGGCGTAGAATTTTTTGAATTCCGTATTCAACTTTTCAGCATTCTTTGAGGCCACTTCAACAGTTGAGAGTCCAGTTGTGTGGTGATGCGCTATACGGTCTTTTAAGGTAAGTGTATCCCCAATCCCGGTTATGATCCCCAACCCGGCCCTACCACTACCACCTTGCTCATAGGTCATACCAATACTTCCGTTATACATTGGGTACGTATCCCCGTAACTTGGATAGAATAAATCAAAAACCTCCTTGGTGAAGTAAAACCAGCCGTTTGCATCAAAATACTTTGCGTGGTTTTTTCCGATGGTTTTTTGAAATTCACGTTGAAACGGAGTTATAACTTCATGAAAAGGCTCTGCAGCAGGTGCAAAATAATAGGGGTTATCAACTCCTTGTTCATGAAAGTCCACATGCACAAGTGGTAACCACTGGTTAAAGACCTTTAGTCTTTGTTGGCTTTCCACTTGTGTCAACCATGCCCAATCCCTATTTAAGTCGAACATATAGTGATTGGCCCTACCATTTAACCATCCCTCATGATGCTCTATACTATTGGGGTCTACATTGTTGGGCGAATTCTTATTTTCATTATACCAATTTACATAGCGATCACGGCCATCGGGATTAATACAGGGATCCATAAGCACTACCGTGTTCTTTAAATAATCACTTTTGGAAGTAAGCAAGTCGTATATAGTTTGCATTGAAGCTTCGGTACTTACACTCTCGTTACCATGCACATTATAGCTCAACCATACTATTGCCGTATTGGTATCACCTTCCCCTTTAGTGCCTTTAAGATGTTCCAACCGAAGAGTTTCAAGATTCTTCATATTTTCGACCGATGATAGAGTCACCAATAACAATGGTCTTCTTTCATTGGTCTTGCCATATTCCTGAAGTCTTATGCGTGCAGGATCTGTTTTGGCCAAATAGTGGTAATAATCTACGACTTCATGATGTCTTGTGAATTGGGACCCCAATTCATAGCCCAAGAATTCAGATGGGGATTGAATGTTTTGAGAATTGGAAACAATGGAAAAAAATAGCAGGGGAAGTAAAAATGTTCGCATTAATTGAATTTAAAATTACCTTACCAAATCTAATGAATTCACATTAAAAAAGAACTTTAAGGTCTACCATCTACTTGAAATTCTGGTTAAAGTAATTAACGTATTTTTAGGAACTCTAATTGGCTATAATTTTATCTTTACCAGGATTTTTGGCCAGACTTATGGATATTGAGTGTATACCCTTTAAAAAAACCGGATACTTTTCAGAATTGATATGTGACTATATCGATGAAAAGCAGGAATTAAGAACATTTTACAATAGATTTCCCAAGTTTCAGAATTTTGAAGCACAAATAAAGGAGAAGGCTGAAAGTTTCCCCAATGGGCATAGGGTCATTTTGTATGATTCCTTAATGGAACAATACAGCGGATTTGCAATGGGACAGAAGGTGAAGTCACATATTGCCATGCTAAAAGAGCCCAATACTTTTACGGTGGTAACTGGGCACCAATTGAACCTTTTCACAGGCCCTCTTTACTTTTTATATAAGATTATATCTACAATAAATCTTACCAGAGAACTAAAGAAGCAGTATCCCAAATACAACTTTGTACCCGTATATTGGATGGCTACGGAGGATCACGATTTTGAGGAGATCAATTATTTTAACTTTCAGGGTAAAAAATTACAATGGAACCGAAGTGCATCCGGTGCCGTTGGAAATTTAAAAACGGATGGACTGCAGGAGGTTAATGAGGCTTTCTCCAGTGTCATTGGCACCAGTAAAAATGCGGAGTTATTAAAGGAGTTGTTTCATCAAACGTATTTAAAACATACTGATCTGACGGAAGCTACCCGATATCTTGCCAATACGTTGTTTGGTGATGAAGGTTTGGTAATCATTGATGGTGATGATACGCGGCTAAAAAGACTATTGGCACCTTTCATAAAAAAAGATATTTTTGAAAATATCGCGTTTAAAGGGGTTTCCAAAAGTATAGAAAAACTCCAGGGACTTTCCGGCAGTTATAATATACAAGTGAACCCAAGGGAAATAAATTATTTCTATTTGGGCAAAGGTTTTAGGGAACGAATTATTGGTAGCAAAGGAAAGTATCTTGTAAACGATACAAAGATTGAATTTTCAACGGAAGCGTTGGAAGCGGAAATTGAAGACCATCCTGAGCGTTTTTCTCCAAATGTAGTGGCCAGGCCCCTGTACCAGGAAGTGATTTTGCCCAATCTTTGCTATATAGGCGGAGGGGGAGAAATTGCCTATTGGCTGCAATTAAAGGCTTCATTTGAAGCCATGAAAGTACCCTTTCCCATGTTGCTTCTTCGTAATTCGGCCTTGATATTGAATGCAAAACAGGAGGAAAAACTTAAGAAATTGAACCTGACAACTTCGGATATTTTTTTGAAACAAGGTAGTTTGATAAACAAAAAAATACGTGAAATATCCAATATTGACATAGATTTTGACCCCCAAAAGAAATGTTTGGAAGCACAGTTCAAGACTCTTTATGAAATTGCCGAACTTACCGATAAATCTTTTTTAGGTGCAGTCAAAGCTCAAGAGGCAAAGCAAAAAAAAGGACTTGATCATTTAGAAAAACGTCTTCTTAAGGCACAAAAAAGAAAACTTGAAGATCACGTGGTTCGTTTGACCGAAATACAGAATCAGCTCTTCCCAAATAAGTCACTTCAAGAAAGGAGTTTAAATTTCTCCGAACTGTATCTGGAATATGGCAGAGAGCTTATTCCAATGCTTATGAAGTGTTTAGACCCTCTTCAACTGGATTTTTTAGTACTAAAAACAAACTTGTAAACCCCTAATTATCATTTGTTTGGGAAATACATGATTTTTTTTGAAATTTTAGGTAGGGTATTTTTTTCTATAGTTGTTATATATAAAATTGCTATGAAAATAAATACTTCATCCTCTTGTCTCCCCAAAGTTGAGGATGAAGTTTTGAAAATAATTTAATTGAGTTAGTTATAATAAGTTCATGTGTTTAGGTTGGTTTTGATTATTAAGCCCGGGTTTGGTACCCCGGGCTTTTATTTTGGTGGGGTACCACCAAAATATGCAAAAGTAGTTCCACCCATTTGTTCAGCGGGACATTAGCTAACCTTTATCTCTTCAAATTTAACCACACGTTTACCGCCCTTCATTTTCACTGTAAAAGCATAAGCCTCATTCACCCATGGTTTTCCACTATGGGTAAAGACCAACACTCGCTCGCCGTCAGTGCGTAATTCTATCAATCCAAAATTCGTGCGTTCAAATCCGTCGAAGGCATTTTTTTTCAAATCTTTGTCCGTTATTGTAGTTGCAAACAATTTTTTGAGTTCAGCTTTGGTAAAACTTGCTTTTGGACTGTTGTCAAAATAGGCCCTTAAATCTTCTCGGGTGAACGATTTGTCCCGGTATTTAAAAAAGGCCGCCAGTTCCGTAGAAAAAAGAACTCCCACATTTTCACGGGATATTTTCCCCAACGCGTTCATTAAAGTAGCCCGTGGATGCATATACTCCCAAAATTCACTATCATCTCCAGAAGAAATTAGAGAAACTATGGGTTCCATTTTTTTAAGGGTATCAAAATCAAATTCATGTGATCCATGGTGTGGGGCCTTTAATATTTCGGCCGGGAAGAAACGGTCATCCAATTTTTTTGCCATTACCTGAAGCGATTCTTCATTTAGGTCTCCCGTAAAGTTTATTCTTACATTTCCGTATGTTAATCTAAATGCCAATGAATGTCCATTAATGGTATGAGAGGCAGAATGTTTATGGTCGTTGATATCTATGTCTTGAATTTCCAGCTCTGGATCTGGGGCATGTTTATGCAAAAAAGGGAGTGCATCAATTTCTTGACCGTTTTCTATCACCTTTTCGGCAAATGGTCCATGTAGATCAATTTTGATTCCTTCGTCATGAAGAAAGTCAAATAGATGCGCTGTGTCCATGCCATGGCTCACTCTTTTGAACGTAATTGGGGACCTATTTTCCCAATGGTCCAAGGTTTTTGACCATGTCTTGAATTGTGAATTTTGCTCATTCTGAGGTGTTTGCCTAGGATCGTTCACCAAGTCGGTTATGAACAGCTCATTTCCATGAATCACGGTGCGCCCCAACCTTTGCTCCTCAGGAAATGAATTGGGTCGTTTTACCAACCCATTATGTAATATTTGTTTGGGTTGAATGGCAATTTTCTTATCCTGGTAGGCTTCAGCTTTTACAAATTCATTCAAACCTGCAAAATGGTCTGCATCACCGTGTGTTATTATAATGGCCTCTACGGGAACCGGATTGATAGCAGACGATTCTTTGTACTTAAAACGTGCTGTAAAATGACGTGCGAAGAGTTTGTTGTGGCCACCATCGATTATAATGATTTTATCTTCCGGAGTCTGTACGGACCATACCATCACCCTGTTGAACATCTACCATTGACATTTTTAGGGTACTTTTCGGCATTGTTTTCAATCTTCCTTTTACATAGCCCTCATACGGACTAAAATACCGATTTAAGACTTTTATTTTAGTCTCCTTGCTCTGCACATTGTAATCTAGGATTTCCACCGGATCACCGAATACGAGCATATCCGATTTGGTGTTGGTTCCAGCCTGGTTCTTTCGATAAACAGAGACAAAATCATTGGATATGTAGGTACTCATAGGTTTATTATATTGATTACGGTCAAGTTACACATTAATCAAACTTTTTTAAACGGGTATTTACCCCTTTTTTTGGGTTGCTTTTAATTTTAATATAACCAGGCCCGGCCCCGGGGTTTTTTAGGTACATGAAATATTGATTTACTAAAAATCAGATTGTTATATATTTATTATGAAGCTGTCCACCCTTTGTCCACCGTATTTTTTTTTGCTTTTCAAAACTGTGATATAGGTTTGTTTTGTCATTAAGTTGATAAACCGTTTTGTGGTGTCTTGCTCGGTTAGGGCTGCAGACCATTTCCGAGCGAGTCATTCAAGACGACTATAAAATTTAACCACAAAATAATAGTATTATGAAAATTTCCAATTTTAAAATGTTATTGAGAATGGCACTGTTTCCGGTATTACTGCTGATTGTCTATTCTTGTCAAAAAGATGATATAATAGATACGGCCAAGCCCATTTCTGGCGGGGAAGCCGATGAATTTAATGCACTAATGGCAAGTATGCCGGCTTTTACCCAACCGGAAGAAATTTCCGAACCGGTGGAAGTGGAAGATAAGGCAATTGCACCTGCTCAAGATGAGGTTGATCCATCTTTGGAATGTTATACTAACTATTATAAAGCGGCTCCAGGTTTTGATGAAATGTTGGCGTTGGATCCAACTACAGATGTTATTTTCCCGGGGGCAATTTTAAAGGGAGAGACCATTCCTACAGGAGAATATGTGCCTATTGTGGCAGATAGGGCGCCAATAACCCTTTCCGCTTCTTTGACCAATATTAGCGGCAGTCCGGTAGTAGAAATAACAGATCCCAAATTGTCAACGGTTCGTGAAGGTATTAAAACAGGCATATTGGATCAAGAAGTTACTGGAGCAACGGCCGCAAAAGTGAATTTTTCAATATCTGAAGTATATAGTGAGGAGCAATTAAAATTGGCCATAGGTGCTAATTTTAGGTCGGCCGCAACAAAAGTTTCAGCCTCATTTGATTTCTCTAAATCTACATACCAATATAAGTATGTGCTAAAGTACTTTCAGGTATATTATACCATAGATATGGATCCACCCAAAAATCCAAGTGATCTGTTTACGAATGTTCCAGATATTAATGCATTAGGTAGTACAAGCCCAGTTTATGTGGCAACAGTTACATATGGTAGAATGGTTATTTACACAATAGAGTCCAACTACACAAAAACTGAGGTTGATGCTGCTTTTAAGGCCTCTTTTGGCTCAAGCGATGGAAGTGTGGATGCCGAATATGAAAAAGTGATATCAGAGTCAGACGTGGAAGCACTAGTAATAGGTGGTTCTGGTGGCGATGCGGCTCAAACGGTCAATGGCCCTGCAGATGTATATAAATATATTTCCAATGGCGGAGATTATTCCAAAGAGTCCCCAGGGGCACCTTTATCCTATAAATTAAGATATCTTAAACAGGGAACTCCAATTGCAAGAGTTGTTCTATCTTCTGAATATCCAGTAAGGCATTGTGATTTGGCCTATCCGGTATTTACCATTGAACTGGACTATCTAAAGTGTACTGGATGCCAAGATGGTGATGGAAGCTCAGCTGAATTGTTTGGCAGGTTAACGGCTACATTATATAATAATGGCATACAAAAGGGCGGTAAGGTTGTATGGGATTACAAAGAAGGATCAAACTTTTCGCTTAAAAAGGACGAGACAAGATATGTAAACCTAACTGTGCCCCCAATTGAGTTATATAAGCCCGATTATAATGCAGACCATGTTGCCATTGGCGGAAGCTTAGAAGAGGATGATGCTGGAGTATTTGATCCCAATGATGATTTTGGTGATGCTTCGGACAAAATTCCATTAAAGGATATTCCATATGGGGGTAAATCTTTTGTGGTAGATTTTGGGGAAGTCAAGGTTGGGTATTGGTTGGAACGCCTAAAGTAACTGGTCACCAGAAAAGAATGTATGAAAGACCGGAATCGTGTCCGGTCTTTCTATTTAAAGACTTAGTACCAAATCCTGCAACGAATTTTCAGTTGCAATATCCAACTTTTTCCGAAGGCGATACCGTGCTTTTTTTATCCCTTCGGGAGAAATATTGAGGATATTGGCAATCTCTTTGGACGATAAATTCATCTTTAAAAGCGCCAAAAGACGTAGTTCGTTCGAGGTAATCTGAGGGTATTTTGTTTTGACGTTACTGTTAAAGTCTTTGTGGACCTCTTCGAAATAGCGCGAAAAATTTTCCCAATTATTATCGTCTTGCAGGTCAAAATTAATGGTGCGAATGAGTTGGGTATAGCCTTGTTTACCATCTGCTTTCAATTTTAGCTCTTCGGCCTTTTGCTTTAAACTTTCCAACGTCTCATTCTTTTTGGCAAGATGCAGTGCATGGGTGGTCAATTCTTTCTTTTTAAATGCCAATTCGGCATCCAATTTCTCTTTTTCCAATTTATTTCGCTTCATTTTCTGTCGCAGGGCATAATATGCAATTACCGAAAGTAAAAGTCCAACACCCATTAATATTTTTTGCAATCTGCTATTCTTTTCCTTTTGCCCCAAAAGTGATATTTCATTTTCCTGAAGTGCTATTTGTTGTTCTTTTTTTTCGGTATCATAAATGGCACGGAGTTCTTCTATCTGCTGTGATTTGGTTTTGTTGAAGATTGAGTCATTGATAGTTTTATACGCTTCGTAGTTCAGGAGCGATTTTTGATAATCCCTTTTGCTTTTGTATGCCAATGATAAAAGCTGGTAAGCATCACTTATATTATCTTTTGCCCCTATTGATTTGGCAATGTCTAAGGACTGCTCAAGAAATTCAATGGCTTCCTCTTCATTTTTTGTTTGGATACTTACACTTGCCAATTGGTTCAAATTCATAGAAATACTTTTCTTATAACCAAGATTTCTATATATTTCATAGGCTTGCTGTAGGTAATTCTTTGCCTTGGGGTATTCTTTGAGTTGTAAGTGGGCACTGCCTAAACTTGCCAAAGAATTTGCTTCTATTTCTTTGTTGCCGATCTCTTTTGAAATTTTTAGCCCTTCATTTAAATAAAACAATGTCTCAGAGGGCAACCTTTGTTCCAGATAAAATTCGCCAATGTTGTTCGCAGCGTAAGCTTTATATTGTTTGTCATTATAAGAATCGTATATGTCATAGGCCTCTTTAACATGTTCAATTGCCGAATCAAGATTATTCAATTGGCTTTCAATTGTTCCTATCTGCATGAGGGCATCTCCTTTTCTTACCGTATCTTTTTTTTCTTCGAAAAATTTTAAGGCTTTTAGGCTCTCCGACAATGCTATTTTATAGTTGCCCATCTCTTGGTGTATGCCACCTACCAACTCGTATTCAGAACCAATTAAACTAAAGCTCCTGTTTAGATCAGAGTTTGTGGTATCTCTTTCTTTATAGATATCAATATTTCTATAGGCATACACTAATGCTTCTTCATAATTGCCCAAACTTTTTTCAAAGTCGGCCCGCGAATGGTTTATAAATAGCTCTAGCCTTAGACTTTTAATTTTTTTGCCCAATCTTCCGGCTTTTTCAAAATTGAATCTAGCCGAATCAATATTTCCTTTGAATTTGTAATAATCTGCAAAATGAAAATGGGACACAGCTATTCCTTCCTGGTACGCCAATTTTTTTGAAAGATCTAATGCCTTTTTATTATAATTCTTTGCCAAATCGAGATTGCTGAATTGTAACTGCTCAAATAAAGTTGCGTAGTTCTGCACTTTCAAAGTATCTTCTGGCATAAGTTCAACTGCCTTTATCAAACTATCAATATATTTCTCCTTTTGGATATTTTGGGCAGTTAGGCTTGAAGCTAAAGATAAAATGCAAATTTTAAGGATAATTTTCATTTGGCCTGGTTTTGTGGGGGAGTTCTAAAGTACTAAATTTTTGGTATTTTAACAGTTGTTAAAAACCTATCACAAATATCTCCAAAGAACCCTTCTCTAATTTTTCGATTTCCCTATTTTTGCCCATGCAAAACAACGTCTTAATTCTTGACTTTGGTTCCCAATACACACAACTCATCGCGAGACGGGTACGGGAACTGAACATTTTCTGTGAAATAAAGCCTTTTAATAAACTGCCTGAAGATCTTTCGGGCTATAAAGCGGTCATTCTTTCGGGCTCCCCTCTTTCAGTCCGCGGCAACGATGTGGCACATTTGGACCTGTCAGAAATCAGGGGCAAAAAACCCTTGTTGGGTGTATGTTATGGTGCGCAATATTTGGCCCATTTTAATGGGGGAGAGGTTGCGGCTTCCAATACTAGGGAATATGGCCGTGCAAATCTGTCCTTTGTAAAACCTGACGATGCTTTTTTTGATGGAATATCCGAGGGTAGCCAAGTTTGGATGAGCCATGCCGATACGATCAAGGAACTCCCGGAAAACTCGGTTTTATTGGCAAGTACCAATGATGTTGAGTATGCGGCCTATAAGTTCTCTGGGGAACACACCTATGCGATTCAATTTCACCCCGAGGTTTATCACACCACGGACGGGAAAAGGTTGCTCGAAAATTTCTTGGTAAATATTGCAGGTGTTCCCCAAACTTGGACACCAGATGCATTTGTGGATACCACGGTTGCCGAATTAAAAAGGAAATTGGGAGACGATAAAGTCATTCTGGGGTTGTCTGGCGGTGTAGATTCTACCGTTGCCGCCATGCTTTTGCATAAGGCCATCGGCACTCATTTGCATTGCATTTTTGTAAATAATGGACTGCTTCGCAAAAATGAATTCCAGGATGTTCTGGAACAGTATAAGGGGATGGGACTCAATGTTAAGGGCGTTGACGCTTCGGCACGCTTTTTGGACGCCTTGGCAGGTGAAAGTGATCCAGAGAAAAAACGAAAGATCATAGGCCGTGTATTTATCGAAGTTTTTGATGACGAATCCCATTTGGTGGAGGATGCAAAGTGGTTGGCCCAGGGAACAATTTATCCCGACGTGATTGAATCGGTTTCGGCTACCGGAGGGCACCTTCGGATACCATAAAAAGCCATCATAACGTGGGTGGATTGCCCGATTTTATGAAGTTAAAAGTGGTTGAACCTTTAAGAATGTTGTTTAAGGATGAGGTGCGCAGGGTAGGGGCAAGTATGGGTATTGATGGTGAAAGATTGGGAAGACACCCATTTCCGGGTCCGGGATTGGCCATTCGCATATTGGGGGATATTACAAAGGAAAAGGTAGCGATTTTGCAAGAAGTCGATGCAATTTTTATCAATGGATTAAGGGAATGGGGACTTTATGATAAAGTCTGGCAGGCCGGAGCCATGCTTTTGCCCGTAAATAGTGTAGGTGTTATGGGTGATGAACGAACATATGAAAAATGCGTAGCTTTACGGGCGGTTGAAAGTACAGATGGAATGACTGCCGATTGGGTAAATTTACCGTATGAATTTCTACAAAAAACATCGAACGATATTATTAATAAAGTACCCGGAGTGAATAGGGTTGTATATGACATAAGCTCAAAACCGCCGGCAACAATTGAATGGGAGTAATATGAACCGAATCTTTAAGATAACCTGCATTTTTCTTGCACTACTGGCTTTTGCCTGCAAGGCAACGGCTCAGAAGTTTGGCACGCATTCCGTAAAACAAGGGGAAACACTTGAAAGTGTTGCCAAACAATACAAGGTTACAGCCAAAAGTATTCTAACATATAATAAAGAAATCAAAGAAGGTCAGGCGCTGAGAGCCAATACAATTTTAGTAATCCCAGTTGATGCTAATACGCAAAGACAATCAATAAATATACCTAATTCAAATGAGGTTTCCAATACACAAACACCTCAGGAACAGCCTGTAGGCTTTACAACCCATAAGGTCCGAAAAAAGGAAACTTTATATTCTATTGCAAAACGGTACAATATTAAGGAGGACGATATAAAAAGATATAATCGTCAATTGTACTCCGCTCAATTGCAGAAAAAAATGGAATTGAGGATTCCCAAGTTCAGAAGACCAAAACCGGGTGAAATTTTGGAAAGCGATCTTTTACTATTTGAAACATATACAGTGGCTCCAAAAGAAACCAGATGGAGTATTGCAAGTAAGTACGGCATCACGATTGATAGTATGTTGGCCTTGAACCCGGAACTGGCAACTTCTAACGACTATCTTAGGGAAGGTCAGGAATTGAAGATGCCAAAACAGGCTGGCAGCACCATTGAAGGTCAAGAAACACAACTGTTTATCTCTTATACCGTACCTCCAAAAATGAACTTTTATAGATTGGAGCAGGAGTTCGGTGTAAAGTCGGATGAAATTGTACGATTGAACCCGGAGATTGCTGAAAAGGGCGGATTAAAAGAGGGGATGATCATTCGTATTCCACAGAAAAAATTGGATACAGGTGAAATCAATACCGATAATTACATTTTCTATGAGGTAAAGCCAAAACAGACCGAATTCTCTTTGACGCGCAAGCTAGGTATATCCTATAAGGATCTCCTTGTTTTAAATCCAGAATTGAGTGATGGACTTAAAGCTGGAATGGTGCTCAAACTGCCTAAAGATTTAGACGGTAATTTTGAGGTGAAGAATTCTTTGGTCCTGGATAAATTTAATATCCTTGATAGCATCAATCCAGTAAACAGGCCCAAGATTATGTTTCTATTGCCTTTTCGTTTGGATCGATTGAATCTAAGCGACCGGGATGGTGTTGTAAAAAATATTGAGAGTAGAACGGATGTAAAACTAAGTTTAGGATTGTATTCCGGTGCTTTAGTAGCAATTGATTCGATTGCTAAACTAGGAATATCGGTCGATGTCAGAACATTTGACAATCAGTTGGACCTCGTTAAAACCAAAGAAATATTATTACGTGAGAGCCTCATGGGCGTAAGTGCCATAGTTGGGCCTTTGGATGAAAATTCATTGAAAGAAGTAGCTATTAGGGCGGCAAGTTATCAAGTTCCTGTTATCGCCCCTATTCCTGTAAAAAATGACATAAGCCTTAAAAATGTATTCTTTTCATATACATCGGATGAAGTATTACGCAATCGAATGTTAGAATATGTCAAGGACAATTTTACAGATCAGAATATTATTGTTATTGCTGATAAAGCAAATAAAGTAGTGAAGGATTCAATCCTCGCCAATTTTACAACCGCGAAAATTGCGCAGGTTGTTGAAGAAGAAAAGAATATCGGCGTTAATATTGATAAATTAAGGTCCTTGTTGTCTAAAAAAGCTGAGAACTGGGTCTTTGTTGAAACCGACAACTTTAAATTGGTTTCCAGCGTAAGCTCCATACTCAATTCTTTTCAAAACGCCGTTCTCATGCCTAGTGATACGGAAAGAATAAAATTGAGAATGTTGACCACCAATAAAGGAAAAGCTTATGACGATGATTTAATATCCAATTCGCACCTCTCGAATTTGAAATTCACTTTTCCATCAGTCAATAGGGAGGTTGGCAATGATTCTTTTGTGAGAAGTTATCAGGATCGTTTCGGCGATATTCCTGATAAATGGGCTGTAAGAGGCTTCGATTTAACGTATGACCTTCTTTTGAAATTGGCATACAAGAATAATTTAATGGAAGTTTCTAACGTGATTGGAGAAACTGAGTACACCGGAAATAAATTTTCCTATTTAAAGGATTTTGCCTCTGGTTTTTTCAATCAGGCGTCTTTTATTATGTCATATGAGGGCATGAGAATCATTGAAGTAAAAAATTAATTGATCTATGACGGCTAAAGTAACTTATACCGGAGAACTTAGAACCTCTTGTGAACATATTAGGTCGGGAAATACATTTATTACAGATGCTCCTTTAGATAATAACGGTCTTGGGCAGGCATTTTCACCGACCGATACTGTGGCAACCGGTTTGGCCAGTTGTATGCTAACAATGATGGGGATAAAGGCCAGGGATTTGGAAGTTGATTTAACTGGATCCACTGCAGAGGTAACTAAATATATGGAATCAAACCCTAGGCGCATTTCAAAAATTGAAGTGAAATTGAGTATGCCCTCCAAGATTTCTGAGAAAAGCAGAAAGATATTAATCCACACGGCAAATACTTGTCCGGTGCATCATAGTCTTCATCCTGATATAGAAAGGGCAATTACCTTCAATTGGGAATTGTAAAGCACATATTTTTCTTGTTCCTTTTAGTGGGAACAAATTCTGTCCAGTCCCAGCAGGAGGAATCAATTTTATGGAGTGCCGACCAAAAATTGCAATGGGCAGATTTTAAGGGCAGACCGTTTAAGACGGCTTGGGCCGCAGCAGTTACCGCAAGTGGAATTGCCTATCAATTCTCATCTGTTCAAGAAGGCGGGAGATTTCAATTGGATATCACAATTAACTCGTATTTCTATCCAAATGAGTCTTGGTATCAACCTAAATTATGCAATGATTTGATTTTAAGCCATGAGCAGCTTCATTTCGATATCTCAGAACTATTTGCCCGTAAAATGAGGAAAAGAATTGCTGCGGCCAATTTTACAAACAATGTGAAGGCCGAAGTCAAATCTATCTACAAAAAGATACTAAAAGAACTGAATGAATTCCAGAATAAGTACGATTACGAGACAAATTTCTCAAGAAATACGGAAAAACAACTGCAATGGAACAAGGAAATTGAGAAGGCCTTGAAAGAGTAAAGCACTTATCGAAAACTTTTTTCAGAAAAAAAGGAAGCAAAATACACTTGTTGAATTTCAAGTATGATATTGCTTCGCTCAAATAATTTCTTTGTGTATTCCTATAATCCATGCAAGAAATTTACACGTCGCAAATAGTTACCCCTTCTTTTAAGGCGGCAACTTTATCTTCCCAAGTGGGGATAAATTCCTGGGCTACGTGACCTTTGTAACCCGTAGCAATAATGGCTTTCATGATCGCTGGGTAAAACAATTCCTGCGTCTCGTTGATTTCATGCCTTCCTGGATTTCCACCGGTATGATAGTGACCAAAATATTGATGATGATTTTGAATGGTACGAATAACATCACCTTCCATGATCTGCATATGATAAATATCGTAAAGTAACTTGAAATTCTCCGAACCAATGGCCTTACAAAGCCCAACACCCCAATCTGAGTGGTCACACATATAATCCTTGTGGTCAACCTTCGAATTTAGTAGTTCCATCTGTATGACCACACCGTGTTTTTCGGCCATGGGCATAATTTTCTTTAATCCCTCGGCACAATTTTTTAAGCCTACTTGATCATCCATGCCATTTCGGTTGCCACTGAAACAGATAAGATTGGTATAACCTGCTTCTGCAACCTTGGGTATCATTTGTAAATAATCTTCAATCAAAGCTTCGTGCAGCTGAGGATCGTTCCACCCTTTTTCGATGCCCATTCCGGCACCCCAGCACATAGAGGAGTGAATGTTATATTTTTTCATTAAGGACCAGTCTTCTGGTCCTGTCAGGTCCATAGATTTTATTCCCAAATCATTGAGGTTTTTTAGAAAATCTTCCATAGGGATTGTGCTATAGCACCATCTGCATACGCTGTGGTTGATGTTGTTTTTGAGTTCCGACAAAATTGTTTCTTTTGCAGGCATTGCGTTACCCGTTTTACAGGCCAAAATTCCGACGGACGCTGCGGCCGAACTGCCAATAAATGTTCTTCTTTTCATATTAGTTGATTTTCCAGTGGGGATTAAAGATAAATTATTTAGATTTAAAAATGAATTTATCAATGGATAAACAAAGGCTCATAGAGCTTGCCCATTATAGAATGCCCTTTGGTAAATATAAGGGAAGATATCTGGTTAACCTGCCGGAGGCCTATTTCGTTTGGTTTAAACAGAAGGGATTCCCCGGTGGCAAGTTGGGAGATTTATTGCAGGCAATGCACGAAATTAAAATAAACGGGCTGGAACCACTGATTCTAAGAATACAAAAAGAATTTCCCAAAGAATCCCTGTGATTTCCACATGCAATTTGTATTTTTGCATGCGTTACGAATTCAACCGAACGCTTCATGTCACAGACCAAATATATTTTTGTAACCGGGGGGGTTACCTCTTCCTTAGGAAAAGGAATTATTGCCGCCTCGTTGGCCAAATTGCTGCAGGCGAGAGGTTATAAGACCACTATTCAGAAATTAGATCCCTATATCAACGTTGATCCAGGTACGTTGAACCCCTACGAACATGGGGAGTGCTATGTTACCGATGATGGGGCTGAAACCGATTTGGACTTAGGGCATTATGAGCGTTTTTTGAACGTACGAACTTCGCAAGCGAACAATGTTACCACTGGAAGAATTTATCAAAGCGTCATTGAAAAGGAACGACGAGGAGAATTTTTGGGAAAAACCGTTCAGGTTGTACCTCACATAACCAATGAAATTAAGGAACGGGTTCAATTGCTTGGAAATAGCGGGGAATATGATATTGTTATCACTGAAATAGGTGGGACTGTAGGTGATATTGAATCCCTGCCATACATTGAAGCCGTGAGACAGTTACTTTGGGAACTAGGTGATAATAATGGCATTGTAATACACTTAACATTGGTGCCGTATCTTTCTGCAGCAGGGGAATTGAAGACAAAACCTACGCAGCATTCCGTAAAAACACTCATGGAAAGTGGTATAAAGGCCGATATTCTTGTTTGCAGAACCGAGCATGAGATTTCTGATGAGATAAAGGAAAAACTGGCCCTATTTTGCAATGTAAGGCGCGAAGCTGTCATACAATCCATTGATGCCTCCACTATATATGATGTTCCTATTATGATGCAGGAGGAAGGGTTGGATACCGTCACATTGCATAAATTGAATTTACCGAATGATAGGGCTCCCGATTTATGGCAATGGAAAGAATTTTTGGACAGACATAAGAATCCTAAGAACGAGGTCAACATTGGCCTTGTTGGAAAATATGTGGAGCTGCAGGATTCCTATAAGTCAATTTTGGAATCTTTTATCCACGCAGGTGCAGCGAATGAAGTACGTGTAAAAGTGAGGTCAATTCATTCCGAACATTTGACCGAAAAGAATTTTGAAAAGAAATTACAGGGATTGGACGGAATTCTTGTTGCCCCAGGTTTTGGAGAAAGGGGAATTGAAGGTAAAATCAAGGCGGTACAGCACGCCCGCGAAAATGGCATTCCGTTTTTAGGTGTTTGCCTTGGTATGCAAATGGCCGTCATTGAATATGCCAGAAATGTGCTCGGTTTGAAAGATGCCAACTCAACCGAGATGAATGATAAGACCAAAGATCCGGTCATAAGTTTAATGGAGGACCAAAAAGTAATTACCGATAAAGGTGGTACCATGCGTCTTGGCGCCTGGGACTGTACCTTGTCCGATGGCAGTTTGGTGCAGAAGGTATATAAAGGCGCAAAGGACATTTCAGAAAGACATAGGCACAGGTATGAATATAACAATGCCTATAAAAAGAGATTTGAAGATGCCGGCCTAGTGGCCTCTGGAACAAATACGAAGACCGGACTTGTTGAAATTGTAGAATTGCCTAAGCACCCATGGTTTATTGGTGTGCAATATCATCCCGAATATAAGAGTACTGTTGCAAACCCGCATCCACTTTTTGTTGGGTTTGTGCAAGCAGCATTAAAGCATAAACAAAAACAAACAAATGCCACTTTGGCATAAACCATACAATTGGGTATATATTTGCAGATTGACCTACTGAACCTTATAGGTCGTTGACCAAATTTCAAATTTACATGGAAGAAAAGAAATTAGACATTAACTCCATCATAGGCTTCGTACTCATTTTCGCGATCCTAATTTTTATGTTTTACCAAAATAAGCCAACACCTGAGGAATTGGAAGCCCAGAAGGCAAAACAGGAGCAGGTAGAAGCGGAGGCCAAAAAGAACGAATTGGAGGTGGTAAAAAAAGATGGGCCAATTAAAATCAACCTTCAGGATTCAATGGCCGTAGCCAGTTATAAAAGTAAAATAGGTGCATTTGGCTTTACAGCCCCATCAGAAGGAACCACAAAATTGGAAAATGAGTTGTTGTTTTTGGAAATTAGCAATAAAGGGGGCCAAATAATAGAGGCCAAAATGAAGACAGAAAAGACGTTCGATTCTGTTCCTGTCTATTTGATAAAAGATGGGAATGCTTCTTTTGGACTGAATTTTAGTACTTCCGATAATCGTGTTCTTAATACCAAGGACTTATTTTTTGAGCCCACTTTGAGCAATAATGGAGAAAACCAGGTACTTTCTTTAAAAGCCAAAACCTCTCCCAATCAATATCTGGAATATAGATATGAAATGAAACCGAATGATTATTTGGTTGATTTTACCATTCGCACCCAGGGTTTGAACAGAACTATAAATGAGTCCCAGCCCATTCAACTTCACTGGAAATTAAAGGGTATTCGGCACAATAAGAGTATTGAATATGAAAACCGGTATACTGAATTGACCTATAACCATGAGGGAAGTAAAATCAGTTATCTATCACTTGGTAGTGATGACGAGGAAAATGAAGCGGATATTAAGTGGCTTTCTTACCGTCAACATTTTTTTAGTTCAATTTTGGCATCAAAGAAGAATTTTGAGTCGGCCAATATGAGTTCCAAAAATTTGGTGGAGGAAGAAAGCCATACCCAAGGATTCACCAAGGAGTTTGGTGCGGTAATTCCTTTGAAATTGGAGGGTGGTGAGCTATCAGAAAACTTGCATTGGTATTACGGTCCAACCGACGTAAAAGTGCTTGAAAAGTATGAGGGTCTCGCCCTAGATGATTCCATACCTTTCGGATGGGGTATTTTTGGGTGGATCAATAGATATGTATTTACACCATTCTATGCATTGTTGAGCTCATTTCTACCGGCGGGTATCGCCATTATATTGATGACTATATTGGTACGTTTGGCCATGTCGCCCGCAACGTATAAATCGTATTTGTCCCAGGCTAAAATGAAGGTCCTAAAACCTGAGATTACAGAGCTCAACGAGAAATACAAGGACAATGCCATGAAAAAGCAGCAGGAAACCATGAAGCTTTATGGCAAGGCAGGAGTAAGTCCCATGAGTGGCTGCGTGCCGGCATTATTGCAAATGCCTATATTCTATGCGCTATTTATGTTCTTCCCTACCTCATTTGCGCTACGGCAGAAGTCATTTTTATGGGCGGATGATTTATCATCATACGATACAATTGCTCAATTGCCTTTCAGCATTCCTTTTTACGGTGACCATGTTAGTCTGTTTCCAATCCTTGCGTCCATTGCCATTTTCTTTTATATGATGATGACAACCGGTCAAAACATGCCTACTCAACCGGGAATGCCAAATATGAAGTTTATCATGTATTTAATGCCGTTCATGATGTTGTTTTTCTTTAATAACTATGCGAGCGGATTAAGTCTTTACTATTTTGTTTCCAACCTGATTACCATTTTTATCATGTTGGCCATTAAGAGGTTCATTTTGGATGAAGACAAGATACATGCACAAATTCAGGAAAATAAGCTGAAACCCAAAAAGGAGAACAAATTTCAGCGTAAAATGCGTGAAATGATGGAACAGGCTGAGGAACAGAAGAAATCGGGTAAAAGATAGATCAAAACACATACTGTAAAAAAGCTCGGATGATTCTGGGCTTTTTTTGTGAAATAGCTCGTTCCTCTCGCTCCAATCAGTTCATTTTTAGATAGATGAACACACGAAATTTTCTCAATCTTCGTTGAAATACGGATAATTAAACCATTTTGAAAATTAGATGTCTTAAGACTATAACCCTAAAATCAGTTGTTATGAAAAATTTAAAATACTTGATAGGATTTTTTTTGGTTGTCTTTCTATTTCCGACCCATAGCGTAGAGGCCCAGACCACAAGATCTCCCAGAGAAAAGGTTGTAAAGGTGCGTAAAGTAAAAAGAAAGGTCCGAAGGCACAATAGACGGGTGGTTAGAAGAACACTAAAAAGATTACCAGCGGGTAGTGCTGCCATTCTTCACAGAAACGTATCCTATTACCCGGTAAGAGGTATGTTCTTTGTCCCACGAAAGGGCCTGTATGTTCGGGCCTTTCCACCTCGTGGATTTCGTTTGAGGGTGTTGCCCGCAACAGCAATTAGGCTTGCGGTAAGAGGATCGGTTTACATGTATGCCGATGGCCTTTATTATCAACAAGTCCAAGATGAATATGAAATTGTTAAAGCACCTATGGGTGCAGTAATAAAGGAACTACCAGAAGATGCAGATGAAATAGATTTTAACGGTATTTCAGCCTATGAGCTCAATGATGCGGTTTATAAGGCCGTAGATGATGGTTATGAAGTAATTGATGTTCTTGAAGAAGAGGAGCACTAATTTTCCAAATACCTTGAACAAAAAAACCCTGGCCAATAAGCCGGGGTTTTTAGCAATAAACAGGTTTAGTTTGGTAAGATTTGGGATGTCAAAGATGCGGCAATTCAATCCTAAAAAAAAGGAATAGTTGTAAAGCCCCAATATTTGTATGCTAAAGGGTACTATTTTGATGTTTGAATTTTTAAAGAAAGAAAACAGAACAAATTCATATATAAAAACCCTCCTCTTCATTTAAGATTTCAAATGAAAAGAGGAGGGAAAACTGCCTTGATGGACCTGTCTTTTAGTTAGTGCCCTAGCAAGTCCAGAACCTCTTGTGGCAACAATACTTTGTCCACAACATGAACGACGCCGTTGCTGGCCATTTGATCGGCGAGAATTACATTAGCATCATTATGTGTCTTATCCCTGATGGCAACACCATCTCCCAGAAGGGCAAAAAGCGATTCACCTTGTACCGTTACAATTTCTTGATGATCGGTTAGGGAGCTGGATGCAACCGCGGCTCCTGCAACGACGTGATAGGTAAGTATTTTAACGAGCAATGCTTTTTCTTCCTCTGTATCAAAGTCGGCAAGGGAACCACAATTTGGTATGAGGGCCAAGAGATCTTCAAAGGCTTTGTTCGTCGGGGCGAAAACCGTAAAGGGCACCTTCGCCACCCAGAACTTCTACCAAACCGGCATCTGCTTGTATAAGTGCAGCTACCAAACTGCTCAAGTCCTCAACGGACTGTGCCAATGCTACAATGTTTGGCAATGGTGGATTTAAAATATCCAAAACTTCTTGGGGCAATAGCACTTTGTCAATAACATGCACCACTCCGTTACTGGCTTCTACATCGGCAAGGACTACAATGGCGTTGGTATCCGTTGCATCTTCAATATGTACCATTCCATCCATAATTTTAATACCTACTTTCTCACCTTGAAAAGTTTCGATCATTTGACCGTTCGACAAATCGGTTGAAAGGGCTGCCGCCCCAGCTACTACATGATAGGTCAAAACCTTCACCAACAAGGCCTTTTCTTCATCTGTATCAAAATCCGCTAGACTATTATAATCGTCTCCCAATACATCCAGCAAGGTGGAAAATGCTGCATTTGTTGGGGCAAAAACGGTAAAAGGACCTTCGCTTGATAATGTTTCTACCAAACCTGCATTTGCTTGCTGTAGGGCACCGACCAAAAGGCTTAAATCATCCGTAGCGACTGCAATTTCAACTATATTTTGCATTTCGACCGCTGTATTTAAGGCATCAATGACCGCTTGAGGGACCAAAACCTTGTCGATCACGTGCACCACACCATTTGAAGTTTCAACATTGGCAAGAACAACTTCCGCATCGTTTTCCGTAGCATCCTGAATGAACACTCCGTTCTCCAGTTTTATCGTTAACTCTTCGCCTTGTACTGTACCTAGCTTTTGACCTCCACTTAAATCAGTTGATTTAGCGGCAACACCTGCAATTACATGATAAGAGAGTATGGTGGCCAATAGTGATTTTTCTTCATCTGTGTCAAAATCTTCCAAGGAGTCATAGCCATCAAGACTTGCCAAAAGGGCCGCGAAAGCATCATTGGTCGGGGCGAAGACTGTAAATGGGCCTTCCCCGCTCAAGGTACCAACTAAATTGGAGCCCTCTTTTTCATCTGCTTTTAGTAACGCAGAGACCAAAGAACTCAATACATCTGTATTTTGTGCCGTTTGCACGATATTCATTTCTTCAGTGGCCGGCATTTCCTCGTTATTTTGGTCACATGCGAGAACCAGAAATGATAAAACCGCCAAAATGGCAATTTTTGGAAAGTGGAGTAAATTTTTCATAAGTTGATGTTTTAGTTAAACCAATAGTGTTCAATTATTAATTAAAAAGATTAAACAAAAATATCAATTAGGAGCACTATTCCTAGTGATTTAACTTTTGTTTAAGAAAAATTACAAATATTTAAACAAAAATGTAATGACATAATTATCAATGATGTAAATGTTCATTGAGTTATATTTTCTATTTTTTAGAAAGGATGAATTATTCCCATAACTATTCTTTGTTCATTTCGATCTTCATTTTTCGTATTTTTGCACGGGAGATTTTATTATGAAAAAAGTAGTTGTCGGACTTTCCGGAGGTGTAGATTCAAGCGTTGCAGCTTACCTTCTCAAAAAGGAAGGATATGATGTGATCGGACTTTTTATGAAGAATTGGCACGATGATTCCGTCACTATTTCCAAAGAATGCCCTTGGTTGGAAGATAGCAACGACGCCTTGATAGTTGCCGAAAAATTGGGCATACCTTTTCAAACTGTCGATTTGAGTGCGGAGTATAAGGAACGTATTGTAGATTATATGTTCAAGGAATATGAAAGAGGACGGACACCCAATCCTGATGTACTATGCAATAGGGAAATAAAATTTGATGCTTTCTTAAAAATCGCTCTCAAATTGGGAGCTGATTTTGTTGCTACTGGACACTATTGCCGCAAGGGAACACTCGTACATAAAGATGGCTTGGAAACGTATCGATTATTGGCAGGTATTGATGGCAACAAAGACCAATCGTATTTCCTATGCCAACTTTCTCAAGAACAATTGGCCAAAATAGTATTCCCTATCGGAGAACTAACAAAACCTGAAGTTCGCAAAATTGCCGCCGATAACAATTTGATCACAGCAGAGAAGAAAGACTCGCAAGGTCTTTGTTTTATTGGGAAAGTGCGTCTGCCCGATTTTCTACAGCAAAAACTGAAGCCTAAAAAAGGAGTTATTGTTGAAGTGCCTTTCGATGTTTCATTATATAATCGACCCATACCGACTTTTGGATCGAAAGTAGCAGAATTGGCTTTTGAAGCGCAAAAACCCAAATACGATATCAATGATGGTAAAGTGGTAGGTGAGCATCAGGGAGCGCATTATTTTACAAAAGGTCAAAGAAAAGGGCTTGATGTTGGTGGAACCAAAGAACCACTTTTTGTGATTGAGACCGATGTTGATGAGAATGTCATATATACGGGTCAGGGTAAATCTCACCCCGGTCTTTATCGCAGGACCCTGTTCGTTTCAAATGAGGAACTACATTGGGTACGTGAGGACTTAGCCCTAAAAGTCGATGGGATCATGCAGGTAATGGCCCGGATCAGATATAGACAACCGTTGCAAAAAGCCACACTCTATAAAATCGATACAGGATTGTACGTTGATTTTGAGGAAAAACAGTCGGCAATTACCGAAGGGCAATTCGTTGCATGGTACAAGGATGATGAACTGCTTGGTTCAGGTGTAATTTCATAGATGAACACGGTTTCTTTGCGCGCGGTCGAGAGGTCAAGTGAATATGCGTAAATTTGTTCCCAGCGGCACGCCCCCGTACAGTTTATTATGCAAAACAGGATAACCCAACTATTTAATATTCAATACCCTATAATTCAAGCCGGAATGGTATGGGCAAGTGGTTGGCGATTGGCGTCCGCTGTTTCCAATGCCGGAGGTTTGGGACTCATAGGTGCTGGTAGCATGTACCCTGAAGTTTTGAAGGAGCATATTCAAAAATGCAAACAGGCCACGGACAGACCTTTTGGAGTCAATGTACCGATGCTGTATCCTGATATCGATAAAATAATGGATATCATTATTGAGCTAGGAGTTAAAATTGTTTTTACCTCTGCTGGAAACCCCAAAACCTGGACTTCTTTCTTGAAAGAAAAAGGAATTACCGTTGTTCATGTGGTAAGCAGCTTAAGATTTGCCTTGAAGGCCCAAGAAGCAGGAGTGCATGCCGTTGTGGCGGAAGGTTTCGAGGCGGGTGGACATAATGGTCGTGATGAAACAACAACATTGGTTTTGATTCCCTTGGTAAAAGAAAAAATTCAGATTCCTTTGATTGCCGCTGGCGGAATCGGTACAGGACGAGCCATGCTCGCTGCAATGGTTCTCGGGGCTGATGGTGTCCAAGTAGGGAGCAGATTTGTGGCAAGCGAAGAAGCTTCCTCACATCAATTATTTAAAAAGAAAGTCGTTGAAGCTGGTGAAGGGGATACGCAGCTCACTTTAAAAGAACTGGCTCCAGTCCGCCTCATTAAAAATAAGTTTTATTATGACGTGCAACAGGCCTATTCCGAAAATGCAACCGTAGCGCAATTAACGGAGGTATTGGGTCGTTCTAGGGCAAAACGAGGTATGTTCGAAGGTGATTTGGAAGAGGGAGAGCTCGAAATAGGACAGGTGTCGGCCTTGATCCATGATATTAAGCCGGCGGCCGAGATCTTTGATGAGATGATAGCAGAGTTTGAAAGAGCCAAATCGGAAATAGGTACCTTATAAAATGGAGTTTTCGATTTCAATATCGGCATGCTTCCAAGCCTTGTCGAATTCTGTTTTAATGGCAGCTGCCTCCTCCATTTTATTTTGGGCTCTTAAGCTTTGGTACAGACCCATTAAGGACCATCCGTTTTGTCGAAGAATCTTCAGATCTTCTTTGTATACCTTTTCAGCTTCTGCATATTTATTGCCCCTTAACAAAACGGCACCTAAATTTTGGCGAACGGGAATATGCCATGCGGCTGGTTCGGTATAGGTTAGGCCATCTTCAAGGCCGACCGCTTTTTTAAGATGATCCTCAGCTTTTGCCATATCACCGTTAAATGCCATTAATTCTCCCGCAACCACTTCATAGGCGATCTCCGCTATTGCCGCAGAATTGTTGTTCGCGGTTGCTACCAAATCTTTTAATCCCGGGTCCTTTTTAAGTTCAGCTATGGCATCCAGTTCTTCTTGCGCCTCTTTTCCATTTCCTTTTCGAACGAAAGCGATTCCTCTGGCATAATGGCGCATTAGGGTTAGATGTTTTATTTCAGGATTGGGTGCTGGGATGGTCAAAATATCGTTCCATTTACCAAATCTTGTATAGGCCAACAGGGGAGTGGCCGAAAAATCCTGTAAAAAAGGGAGGTCTACCAATTGTCCTGGCGGTACTTTTTCGGCAGTCTTCCTGGCGGCATCAATGGCGATATTACTATCACCCAGTAAACTAGCTGCCGACCATAGGAAATGAATATTATGGGGATAATATCCCAAGGGATACAAACCTTGGGAATAACATTGTGAAATATAATTCTCGTCAGCCAAAATGGCTTTTTGATTCGCAGTAACGGCATCTTTATAGCGACCGACACGAATATAGATGTGTGATGGCATATGAACGATATGACCCGCAGCAGGCATCAGATTACCTAATCTATCCGCACTGGCAACGGCCAGATCTGGATGGGGAAGTTCTACCATATGAATATAATAATGATGCGCTCCTGGGTGATCTATATTAATTTCCATTGCTCTTTCCAACGCGGCCTTGGCTTCGGAAATATTCGGAGAGGGATTTCCCTCGGCATCCCAATAGTTCCAAGGAACTGTATTCATAACAGCCTCGGCATACAGCACTTGAACATCGGCATCTTCCGGGAAATTTTGCCGTACTTTGGCCATGGCGTGCATATAGTCCATATTCAGGATTTCAATATCCTTTGTCAGATCTTCATTGTATCTTGATTGTAGTGCCGCTATCAAAGCCTTCTCCTTTTTGGTTGCCTTAGAGGCCAATTTTACTGCCTGCGCAAGGGCTTCATTGCATTTTTGCTTTCGCTCATCGTCAGGCAAGGGGTCGTTGATATTGGGGCCGAGGGCATACGCTTGTCCCCAAAAGGCCATGGCGGAATTAGGATCTAGGCGTGATGCTTCAAGAAAGGAGCGATGGCCTTCCGCATGATTAAAAGCATAACTAAGTTTTAAACCCTGGTTAAAAAATTCTTGGGCCATCGCTACTTTTGTACTGATATTGAATTCAAGGCTACCCAGGTTTTCAAACAAAGGAGCTATTTGACGTGTGCTATCGATATCATTTAATAAGTAATTGGCCACTGTACAGGGAATAAAATTAAAACCTGCCTTCTCGTAACGGATGGATTGCGTTTCCAAATTTTCAGATAACAATAGTTGAACTATTATAATTGACGCCATGGCGGCAACGGCATAACCAAGTTTAGTTTTCATGTTCTATATAGCTAAACATTAATTGTAGTAATTCTCTAAGGAAGGGGAATCTGCGGGGGAGGAGTTGAAGAATAGATCTTCACTACTAAAAGTAATAAAATATTTAAAACGGGCACAAAAAACTTTTGAGTTCCCGTCCTTGAATTGTGCTATTCAGTTATACTAGGTAGCGGAAGCTATTTCGTTGACTATTTTCAAAGCTTGTAATTCTTCATCCTTATGTACAAAAACTTCCACAAGTCCTCCAATAGATGTTGCAAAGCCGCCCAACCTGGCTGATTCGGCCTCATCTTTTACCACGGCCTCAATGCCTATAGTGCGCAGTTCAATGGTGAGTCGTTCAGCGATCACTGCATTTCCACCGAAAATTTTTATGTAGTTGGATGCCATTTGACATTTTTAAAGCATTGCGCTCATTTCCTCTATATGCTTATCGAACTGTTTCAGTGTTGTGGCCAATTTGCTGATCTGTTCCTGGGCTTCTTTCCAATCTTTTTGCTCTATGGCCTCTCGAACACCTGGTAAGGTCTTAACACCGTACCCTGTGTAGAACCCGGGGGCATAAATTTGGTGTTTGTACCAGGAACGTCTAGGCAGCCCTGTTTCGGAAGTAAGTACGTGCTCTGCAAGCATTAACTTGCTATTAAGTCCACGCTTTTCTTCCACTGAAAGTTTTGAAATATCCAATGTATTGAATTTTGAAATGGTCGCTTTAAGGGATACCAGTTCATTTTGTAGCTGGGAGAAATCCAAATAGGGGATAGGTTCTTTCTTCTTTGGCTTTAGAAATGGTTTTCTTGGGTCGGCGGCCAACTCAAACACATTTTTATCAACCATTGTATTATGTTTTTCTATATCGCCCCTCATTTTTTCGGTCTCTTTGATGACTTCATCCAAATATCCTGAAACCGTTTCTTGCCATTGCCCAAATTCAAATGGCAATACATCCGCATTTGCCAATCGCAATGTAATTCGCCCTGCGGTATTGGCAAGTGCCACACCATAGGCAAATTCAGGGTCCTTAAACCTTTTGTAATGGGGGTAGGTATCATATATGGTATGATATTCCCCGCCAGAGTTTTCACCTCCAAAACCTAGATTCAGGGAAGGTATCCCTGCATGCTGGATAAAAGGTGTGTAGTCCGATCCTGATCCAAGCGCATAAAGCTCAAAATCCCCATTTTTGCCATTTACCAAATCAATGGCACTCCTTCTTTCTTTGACCGAAACTCCTCTTTGTGGGTCTTTTACTACGTCTGCAACTTCTCCCACCATTTTTTGCAGTGAATGTGAACCCCCAGCACCTAAAAATCCGCGTCCGTTTCCATCGGTATTGATATATGCCACAACTTTTTGTTGCAACTCTTTTTTATCGGTCCTCCACCCATTCCGTGGAACCTATTAATCCTTCCTCTTCAGCATCCCAGGCGCAATAGACCAATGTCCGTTTTGGTTTTTGGCCCTTTTTAGCCAATTCCCCAATAACTCGAGCCTCCTCCATCAAAGCTATCATTCCACTAATGGGGTCATTTGCGCCATGCACCCATGCGTCATGGTGATTTCCCCGCATTACCCATTGATCCGGAAATTCGGTTCCTTTCATCGTGGCAATTACATTATGGGCAGGTGTAAGCTGCCAATCGAACTCTAATTTTAAATGCACCTTCGCCGGCCCCGGCCCAATATGATAGGTAATTGGTAGGCCACCTCTCCAAGTTTCGGGAGCCACAGGACCATCCAACGCCTCTAATAAAGGTTGTGCATCTTCATAAGAAATTGGGAGTACTGGAATCTTGGTTATCGTTGGGGCATCTTTGCGGTCCAAACGTTTGGCGTCCTTGGTGGCACCATAACCTGGAGTCAATACATCACCGGGGTACGTTGGCATGTCCATTACCGAGCCCCGTTGTACGCCGGTTTTATTTTTAAAAGCCCCTTTTGGGTACACATCGCCCTGCCCGTATCCGTCATCTTCAGGATCTGAATATATGATACACCCAATAGCTCCTTTTTCGGCGGCCAGCTTTGGTTTAATTCCACGCCATGAGCCCTGATATTTTGCAATTACAATTTTACCTTTTACATCAATTCCAAGTTTTTCAAGTTCTTCGTAATCTTTGGGGATTCCGTAATTTACAAATACCAGTTCCGCTTCAACATCCCCATCGGTCGAAAAAGCATTGTAACTGGGAAGCAGGGCTTCACCTTGGTTCGTAAATTCATCACCTTCAACGGGAACTGCCGTCAACTTGGCCTTGTAGGTGGTTGGGCCGGTAAGTTCTAATAGGCGCACTTTTGGATAAGGAAACAAAATATGATAGGTCTCAATTTTCGTGTCATAACCCCATGACTGGAATTGCTTCTGGATCCATTCCGCATTTTTTTGTCCATATTCAGTTCCTACCCAATGTGGTTCAGCCGATAAAAGTTGCATCCATTTATCTAGATTGGATGCAGAAAGCTTTGACTCAAAGGCATTTTCAAGGGCAATTTCCTTTTTTGCACTTTCAGGGGTAAATCCTGTGATGGATTCTTGGCTCCATCCAAAATAGGTAAGTAAGATAAAAATTAAGGCAATTTTGTTTCGTAACATGCGGTTTGATTTTAATACCGTAAAATACATAAATTTTATGCTAAAAGGGGTTTATGGCCGTGTAAATCATTCTTCTTTTACCCGATACCGCGGCCATGACCACTGCGATGGGTCAATAGATCCTGACTATTGAAATTTTTGGTGACATATGAATTGTACATTTTAAATTCAGGAATATGGTCAATGACCCGATCCGTCCACTTAATCTTTCCTTCTTCCACCAGAAGGGCTAGCGCAGCCGTAGTAAAGGCTTTACTGTGCGAGGCAATGGCAAACAAGGTATGCTCATCAACTTTTTCTTTGGTTGCAAATGATTTAACGCTGTAGCCTCTGCTATGAATGACTTTCCTATCTTTTAAAATCGCGATGGCCGCCCCTGCTACATTCAATTTTTCGAGAGCATCATTGACCAAGGAATCTATTTGAGAAGAGCTGTACTGTGCAGCGGCGAGGCTGGCAATGTAGAATAGGGCTATTGCCACTAAATTTTTTATATAGGCTGGTTTAATTTATAGGGTAAACTTTAATTTGTTTTACCGGGCTTGGAAAAATCTTGTGAAATAGCATCCAATACTAAAACCCAATCATTCCCTTTTCCCATAGTTGGAGGTACGATGGTTACATCGACTGATTTTTTTATTGGGGATTCCGGAAATGAGTTGCCCGTTCTGGGGTCATACCACCAAACCTTCAAACTGTTTCCCGTAAGATTCGAAAGGTTTAAACGGGTTGTTTTTCCTGTCGGAAAATAAACGAATGCATAGGAACCTTTTGAATCCCTTGTGGCAATAACGAACGAGCTGTCATCATCCTGTTTATCAAGAACCATGCTTTGATCCGGAATTCTTGACAGATAGGGCCTTGATAGCATTAAATTTTTAAGAAACTTAACTTGATTCGCCATTGGCAGGTCCAAAGCGACGGGCCATGGCCTTAGCGGACCGTTTATCGGTTCTTTGTCAACAGTATACATTTGCCAAACATCATGGCAACCGTAGGTTTGGCCACATGCCCCGGCGAATACGTTCCAATACATAATACGCCGAATGTCGTCCGGGACGCTATAACCCAAATCCTTGGCATTAAAACAATTGGGGTGGTCCTCATAAAGAGGCTCACCATCCATGGTAGGTTTAACCGGATCTAAATTATAGTCGAAAGCAATATGCTTATAGGTACCTTGGTTTGCACAATGCCCGGTCTGATGCATATTAAAATCAAGCCATGGTTGCTTGTGGAACCAAGTTGAAGATCCTCCATTCTGGTTCGGTTGTGGATGAAAAGTCATGAGCGTTCCTTCATATCCACCTGCGGCCTGCGCAATACCTTCCGCCATTTGGTTCCAAACTTCCACATCATCCGTTCCTTCGCGAGGAATTCGATCACCACCAATGACCCAAATAATATTGTCGTAGTTTTTATATCGATTACCTATCCAATTTCCATACGCCTTCGCACTACTTTTTGTAAAAATTTCAGGTCCTTTCCCCCATTTATCCTGAAAAAGTTTATCTCCCCATGTAGGAAGAAGGGCAATGTATATATGCAAGCTGTCCGCCATTTTAATGATATAGTCCATGTGCTCAAAATAGGCACTATTTGGTGTTGTGGGATCATTGTTCAATAACGGTTTCTCTCCGTAAGAATTTGGAGTTTTAAGTCCGTCCAATTCTGCCAATGCCACTGCCTGGATTACATTGAATCCTTGTTCGGCCCTTTTAGTGAGATATGCAAGGGCTTCTTCCCGATTACATCGGTGGAACAGTTCCCAAGCGGTATCGGCCATCCAGAAAAAAGGTTCCCCCTTTTCAGTTACTAAAAAACGATTGTTTTCGCTAACCTTAAGTTTTTGGGCATGGGTGTTACAAGCTATCAATACTATCAAAGCCAAAAGAAATCGTCTCATCAGTGCTGGTTTAAGAGGAGGGGAAATTACAAAATTTTACAGGATGAAAATTGTACTAAATCTATCCTATAAAAGGCTAATTATCGAAACTACTAAAAAAGACCAGAAATGGGACACTCACATCCAAGATTTTCCGCTCACTAAAAAGTTTCCCATAAAATCACCGTTTTATGGGACCATGAAAAACATATCGGATAAAATTGTGGATTTTGATTAATTCAATTCATCTGCCGAAACTCGTTCGGCGAATGCCCTACTTTCTGTTTGAACAAACGGCTAAAGTGCTGTGGATATTTAAATCCTAATTCATAGGCAATCTCGCTGACCGATTTATTGGGGTCAAAGACCTTTTCCTTGGCCACGTCAATAAGTTTGTTCTGTATATATTCCTGGGCAGAATAGCCCGTTTCTTTTTTGACCAGATCTCCAAAATAGTTCGCACTTAAATGCAAATGTTCTGCAAAATAGCTTACGGAGGGCAGTCCATGTTTTCGGGGTTTTTCAGAATTGAAATATTCGTTCAAAAGGGTTTCAAAATTTTCCAAAGAACTTTGGTGAGCTACTTCGCGAGTCAAAAACTGCCGATCATAAAATCGTAGGCAGTAATCTAAAAACAGTTCTATGTTGGCAACAATCAATTTCTTGCTGTGTTTGTCCAGATTTTGCTCTAGTTCATATTGAATTTTATCGATCAAGCTTAAAAGGGTCTTGCGCTCTTTGGCAGACAAATGTAACGCTTCATGGCTGGCATACGAGAAAAAACTATACAGATGCATTTTTCTGGCCAAATCCGTACCTAACAATAAATCAGGATGAACAATCATGGCATAGCCCTTGGGCTTATAATCGGGGTCGTAGTCGCCAAATTCCACATTTTGGCCTGGGGCCATAAAAACAAGGGTGCCTTCATCATAATCATAGTCTTTACCGCCATATTTCAATTTGCAGCCCTCGGCATCCTTTAAAAAAATTGCAAAGCATTTAAAATGAAAACCATCATATTCGGGTTTTGTACAGCCGGATTTATCCACCTTGTTAAAATCGACAATACCGACCAATGGATGCAATACCCCATAATTGCGCAATTTCAAATAATCGGCAACTGTATTGATTTCTAAAATGTTCTGCATGATCTTCTAAATTTTCAGTTAAAGATAAGTTACTGATTACCAGATCAGCAAACGAATCGCTTTCAATCTGTAATAATGGTATGAACATCCGTAATTTGGGTATTACGATTCCTATTTTCTTTAGGTATTTTTGATTGGAGTAAAATTAAAGTGAGATGAGAATGATTTTATTTAGAACACCTCTGACTTCAGTTTTGGAAGCAGTAGTATGCGAATCAATAAAAGGAGGCAACTATAAATGAGTTCTTTAATAGTAAACTAAAAGAAGAATAAATAAAGGATATAAAAAATGAAAAATCTAATTACGACATTACTTATTATTATCCCCCTAGGCACTTTTGCCCAACAAGATGATTATGCTATCTCGTCTTATCAAGACGAGGGCTTTAAGGCTCCAAATACACATTATATTGGTGAGGCCTGGTTAAATGGAGTACTAGAGGTAGAGGGAGATTTAAACTTTCATATAACCAAAGCCAACTTTAAGGCAAATTCTACGCTGGACTGGCACAAGCACGCCTCTGCTCAAGTTTTGATTTATGTTGAGGGCGAAGGCTACTATCAGGAAAGAGGAAAAGAGCCAATCATTCTTAAAGTAGGTGATGTCCTTAAATGTGAAAAAGATATAGAGCATTGGCATTCTTCCACCAAAGAAAGTGATGTTACTTATTTAGCTATATATGGAGGAGAAAATCCGACCACTTGGACCGAGGTCACTTACTCAAGAATATTATGATGACGTCGCTGCAAAACTCAGTAAATAAGTACGGTTACACTTTCAAGACCTTTTGAATTAATTTTCTATGAATAAAATAAGAATGTCTCTAAAAACTATTTTATTCACTTGTATAATTTTTTGTATTCTGAGTCTAAAAGCGCAAGAGTCAGACAAGACGTGTATAGTCCATTTATCCCGAACCAACAACACCAAAGCGGTTGCCGAAATGATACAGCAAGAGGTAGACGGGGATTTGATTCCTGTAGAACTTCAAAACCCCTATCCCGCAGATTATAACGCCATTGTAAAACAAGTTTCTGAAGAAAACGAAAGTGGTTTTCTACCTCCTTTGAAAATTAAGATAGAGCTAGCTAAATATGACACTATATTTTTGGGTTTTCCTACGTGGGTGATGCAGTTGCCACCCCCTGTAAAAATTTTTAAATGATTACAATTTAACGGGTAAGAGGGTTATTCCTTTTAATACTCACGCAGGATACGTGTTGGGAAGCAGCTTACAAACAATAGGAAAATTGTGCCCTAACAGTACCATATTGGAGGTATTCTCAATTAAGGAAGAAATAGAACTCGATGGCGTTTGTTTGTACATTAAGGAGGATAGGGCGGTAGAAGTAAAATCTGAAGTGAAAAATTGGCTTCAAAAGATTGGTGTGCTACGTTAGTATTTAACCGTGCCAAATCATACCGAGAACAATAAATTTTGTAAATTCAACATATTCATATACTTACACGAAAATCATGGCAAACTTCAATCTAAAAATCAATGGAAAAACCCAAGAAGTAGATATAGCTCCCACTACTCCTATGCTTTGGGTTTTACGAGATCATCTAAAATTGGTGGGCACAAAATACGGCTGCGGTATTGCCCAATGTGGTGCCTGTACGGTACATTTGGGTGACAATGCGGTTCGCTCCTGTCAACTTCCGGTTTCAGCCGTTGGTGAACAAGAAATCACAACCATTGAAGGTTTATCGGAAAACGGCAATCATCCAGTTCAAAATGCTTGGTTGGAAATTGATGTACCTCAATGTGGTTATTGCCAAGCAGGACAGATAATGTCAGCCTCCGCCTTATTGAAAAGAAACCCAAATCCTTCAGATGAAGAAATTGAATCTGCCATGAACGGAAACATCTGTCGCTGCGGAACGTATACAAGAATTAAAAAGGCAATTAAAACAGCCGCAAATACCGAAGGCGTTTAATTAGAAAAAATCAGAAGATGACAAAGATAAACACGCATATTGGACGTAGGGCTTTTATTAGGAATACAAGTTTGGCAAGTGGGGGATTGGTACTTGGATTTAGTTTTTTAAATTCCTGTAAGCCAGAACAGGCCAAGGAAACGGCCGGTATGGAAATGCCCAAAGAATGGTTCGAGATGAACTCTTATCTTAAAATTGGTGATAATGGTATCGTAACCATCTATACGCCCAATCCGGAATTCGGTCAGAATATAAGGACATCCATGCCGATGTTGGTGGCAGAAGAGTTAGATGTGGACTGGAAAAACGTGATTGTAGAACAAGCACCCTATCATGCAGAAAAGTATAGCCTACAATTTACGGGGGGCAGTAGGGGAATAAACGCGAGATGGCAACCTCTTAGAATGGCCGGCGCAACCGCTAGGCAGATGTTGAAAGAAGCGGCCGCACAAACATGGCAGGTTCCCGTAGAAGAAATTACTGCAGAGGCTGGGGTATTGCAACATGGCGCTACGAAAAAATCTGCCGGTTATGGGGAAATGGCTTCGGTTGCAGCGACACTAGATGTGCCAGAAGAAGTGCAATTGAAAGAAGTAAAAGATTTTAAACTGATAAGTAGCTCACAAAAAAATGTAGATGCGAAAAGAATTGTTACCGGTGCGCCTTTGTTTGGAATGGATCTTCAAAAGGAAGGAATGTTAATCGCCATGATCTTACATCCGCCTGCTTTTGGCATGACCTTAAAATCGGTTGATAGCGAAACGGCCAAAGCCATGCCGGGCATACATGATGTAGTTACTATTAAAAGTTTTAAAGACGGGTTTGAAAAAGGCGGGTTCGATACGAACGCTTTTCCCGAATTGGTGGCAATTGTGGGTAACTCTACATGGGAAGTTATGCAGGCGAAGAAAAAGTTAAATGTGAAATGGCAACCCACTTCTGCCTTTTCAGAAACAATCACCGGATTTAGAGGTAAAGAAACGAGAAATGTACCTGCGGGATTGGAATCTACGACCGTCCATAATGCACAAATGGAAATACTGGCTGCCAAGCCGGGAAAGATTGTCCGAAAGGATGGGAATCCTGAGGCGGCGTTTAAAAATGCCGCAAAAGTATTGGAAAGAAGCTATTCGGCCCCTTTTCTTGCCCACAATAGTATGGAGCCTTTAAATGCTTTCGCGCATGTGGAAGGTGATAAAGTGAAAATAGCGGCCCCAATTCAGATTCCGGCCTTTATCATTCCTACCATAGCCAGCAGTTTGGGAATATCACAAGAAAATATTGAAATGGAAATGCCTAGGATGGGCGGAGGTTTTGGGCGTAAAGCCTATGCCCACTTTGTGGTCGAAGCGGCCCTAATTTCCCAAAAAGTAAATGCTCCGATCAAGTTGGTGTACAGCCGTGAAGACGATATGACAAACGGTATTTATCGACCTGCATATCAGGCTACCTATCGCGCCGCTTTTGATGAAAACAATAATTTAACAGCGTTACATGTCAAGGCGGGCGGTGTCCCAGAGAGCCCATTGTTCGCAAATCGTTTTCCTGCCGGAGCCATTGATAATTATATGGCCGAAGAATGGACCATTGATTCTAACATTACCATAGGTGCCTTTAGAGCTCCACGATCTAATTTTATGGCCGGTGCAGAACAGGCATTTTTGGATGAAGTGGCGGAAGCCATGGACAAAGACCCTATTCAATTTAGATTGGACCTATTAAAAAGGGCTAAAGAAAATCCGGTTGGTGAGGCTAATGAATATGATGCCGATCGCTACGCTGGAGTTTTGGAATTGGTTCGGGAAAAATCGGATTGGAAAGAAAATGATACAACACTGCATCGAGGGGTGTCTGCCTATTTTTGCCATAATTCCTATGCGGCCCATGTACTGGATCTACGAATGGAGAACGGAAAACCTGTTGTCGAAAAAGTATGTTGCGCGATTGATTGCGGGGTCGTAGTAAATCCTGATGCGGCCACGAACATGGCGGAAGGTGCCATAACCGATGGTGTTGGTAATGCCCTTTTTGGGGAATTGACCTTTGAGGACGGGGTGCCCCAGAAAAACAATTTCCACCAATATCAAATGATCCGTATGAAAGAAGCACCAAATGAAATCGATGTGCATTTTGTGCAGAATGAAATTGACCCAACAGGTATGGGGGAGCCTCCGTTTCCTCCTGTATTTGGAGCTATGGCCAATGCATTGTATAAAGCAACGGGTACAAGGCACTATAAACAACCATTCATAACTGACAAACCCCCTCTGGTTGGATAACTTTATCTAAATATTCTATGGGATACCAAAAAGTAATTTTATCCTTTGTGATAACAATGATCTTCTCGTTTTCGGGGCTAGCACAGGTAAGTGATGATGCAACAAGAAATGAAAACATGATGGTCAGGATTGCAGCCCTAGAAATATATCCTGAATATTTAGAGGAATATAAGAACATTTTAAAGGAAGAGTCCGAAGCCTCTGTACGTTTGGAACCGGGTGTAATTTGCATTTATCCCGTTTACCAGAAAGAGCATCCCAACCAAATTCGTTTACTGGAGATCTATGCAGATACAAATGCGTACCAATCGCATTTAAAAACCCCGCATTTTCTAAAGTATAAAACGGCCACCCTAAAAATGGTGAAGCACTTGGAACTGATCGATATGGAAGCGATGGACCCAGAATCCATGCCAGCTATCTTTACCAAATTAGAATAAAAACACAAAAAAAATATTAAAATTAAATTTCATGTCTACTGTAAAAACTAAAATAGGGAGAAGGTCCTTTATCAAAAGTTCGGCACTGGCCGGTGGTGGCATGATGCTCGGTTTTAGCTGGTTGGCTTCTTGTAAAATGTCCCCAGAAGAGGTGAACGAATTGCCGAAGGAATGGTTCAAGATCAATAGTTATTTAAAGATTGCCGATAATGGACAAGTGACTATTTTATCTCCAAATCCGGAGGGCGGTCAGAATATAAAAACGTCCATGCCGATGATCGTTGCCGATGAACTGGGCGTTGATTGGAAAGATGTTATTGTAGAACAAGCACCTTTAAATACGGATGCTTTTACCTTTCAGTATCTTGGAGGTAGCCAATCCATTCGAAGAGGATGGGAAGGTCTTCGAATGGCAGGTGCTTCCGCGAGGGCGATGCTCATCGCAGCTGCTGCAGAAACTTGGCAAGTTTCCAAGGAAGATATTACCACTGAGGATGGATTTTTTTATCATAAGAAAAGTGGTGCCTCCGCAGGTTATGGGGAATTGGCCTCTGCTGCAGCAAAACTTGAAGTGCCCGAAGAAGTTCAATTAAAGGATATTGGGGATTTTAAGATTATAGGAACTTCTCAAAAAAATGTGGACGGCCAAAAAATTGTAACCGGAAAACCGTTGTTCGGAATCGATACCCATCGCGAGGGCATGCTCATAGCCATGATCGTGCATCCTCCTGCCTTTGGATTAAAGTTAAAGTCCATCGATGATGCCGAGGCAAGAAATATGCCCGGAATCAAGGATATTTTCACCATCAACGTTTTTAACGACGGATATGAAAAGGCTTTTTTTGATACGCGGACCTTTAATGAAGTGGCGATTATAGTCGGGAATTCCACTTGGGAGGTCATGAATGCCAAGAAAGCCTTAAAATTGGAATGCGAACCCATTGAAAGTTCAACGGAGTCCCGGGACCGGTTTGGCCGAAAATGGCAAGAGCATACCCCGGCCGGATTAGAAAATACAAGTGCACATTATGCTCAAATGAACGCCATACCTTCAAAAAAAGTAGAAGTAAGACGCCGAGACGGTGACCCCGACACTGCCTTTAAAAGAGCTGCAAAAATTATAGAGGCCACGTATACTGCACCATTTTTGGCACATAATTGCATGGAACCCATGAATTTCTTCGCCGATGTGACTTCGGAAAAGGCGGAACTTATCGGACCCTTGCAAAAACCAGAATTGACGGAGCAAACCCTTTCGGAGCGTTTAGGATTGCCGCTCGAAAATATCGATATTCAAATGACCCGGTTGGGTGGGGGCTATGGTCGAAGATCGTATGCCCATTGGCTCGTGGAGGCAGCACTCATATCCCAAAAAATGAATGCCCCTGTAAAATTGGTCTATACTCGCGAAGACGATATGACCGATGGGATTTATCGACCTGCTTATCAGGCAAAATTTCGAGCAGGTCTGGATGCGGGTAACAAATTAATCGTATTCCACGTGAATACCGGGGGTATCCCACAAAGTCCACTACACCAAGACCGCTTTCCTGCAGGTGCCGTTGACAATTATCTAGCGGAGGATTGGACCATCGATACCAATCTTACCGTAGGTTCCTTTAGGGCACCCAGTTCCAACTTTATGGCCTGTGCGGAACAGTCCTTTTTGGATGAAGTTGCGGAGGCAGCCGGGAAAGACCCCATTGATTTCAGATTGGAATTGTTGCGACCGTGCCATCAACAATCCCCTAGAAGGAAAAACCAATGATTATGACCCTTTACGGTATGCCGGCGTTTTAAAATTGGTCAAGGAAAAATCAAATTGGGGCAATATAGACAGTGGCCTGGCGAAAGGAGTGGCTGCCTATTTTTGTCATAATTCCTATGCCGCTCAAGTGTTGGAAATGCGCTGGGAGAACAATCAACCTATTATCGAAAAGGTAACCTGTGCTGTCGATTGTGGTATCGTCGTAAATCCTGATGCAGCCATTAATTTGGCCGAAGGAGGAATCGTAGATGGTATTGGTACCGCACTCTATGGGGAACTGACTTTTGTGGATGGGGTACCGCAAAAGAACAACTTCGACACCTACCGTATGATACGTATGGGCGAAGCACCAAAAGAAATCGATGTGCATTTTGTAAAAAGTGACGTAAGCCCTACCGGCCTCGGAGAACCCACCTATCCGCCAATTTTTGCAGCATTGGCCAATGCACTTTATCAAGGTACTGGAAAACGCCATAATCATCAACCCTTTCTTACCTAGGAAAATGTAAACCGATAGCAAATTTGTTAGAAAATAGATAGTTTCAAATTAGGAACAATTTACAGGACCATCTATTTAGGGAATATAGGTGCTTAAAGTAGCATTTTTCGAAACATCACTGAAACGAAGCTCGATACGCCCTCTCCTTTTCGCAGTTAAAATAATCCTGAATGGAAAACTTTCTATCCTCGAAATGTTCGGGAAGAATTTTAAAATGCTGGATGCGGTCAATTCTGAAAGCCCTATAATCCTTGCGCAAATGGCACCAAGCAATCAATAGCCATTTGTTTTCGGTAGAAAAAATAGCGCAAGGTTCTATTTTTCGAAATGAAATATTGGGGTCATCGGCTTTGCGATAATTAATTTCTACATAGTTAAAATGGGTAATGGCCAATTGAATTTCGGAAAGGGCGTTGCTGGAAATACTTTCAAGCCGCCGATCAAAAACATGGATTTTATTGTTGAGGAGCTCACTTTTCTCTAAAATTGATGAGCGGAAAACCGATTTTATCTTGGTTAGTGCCTCTTCAAAATCCTTTACAAATGAAGTGTCATTCGTTTTATTGACCAAATGGCGTGCAGTAATCAGGGCATTGGCCTGTTTTTCCGTGAATTGTACAGGGGCAACCGTGTAGCCATCCATCAAGGAATATCCGCGGCCCTCAAGCGTAATCACAGGAACGCCCGATTCTATCAATTTTTGAATATCGCGATAGATGGTCCGTATACTCACCTCATATTTTTCGGATAATTCCGTTGCCGTTAAAACCCGTCTGGATTTTAAAAGGGTGAGGATCGCTATTAATCTTGGGAGTTGCGACATTTTTTATAAAAAATGGCGGACCCAATTTGGGGTCCGCCACTTTCGTTTAATTTTTAAAAAATCAGTTCCATGAATGTAAGGCAATTTTATTTCCTTCGGTGTCAATGAATTGGGCCATAAAACCATTTTCGCCAATATCGGTTTTCGGCATCACCACTTTTCCTCCGGCTGATTCTACTTTTGATAATGGAATTGTTAAATCATCCCCACCATTCAAATAAATGGTGACACCTTTTGAAGAAGGCTCGGCACCTTCCATCTCTACCAGGGCACCGCCCACCTTATTGTTGTCGGCATCGTATGAAAACACCCCATATTTCATATGATCCATATGATGATCGGTGATTTCTGTGGCCAACATAGATCCGTAAAATTTTTTCGCCCTTTCGAAATTTTTGACAGGAATTTCAAACCAGTTAATTGCATTTGACATTTTCTTTTGATTTAAAGGTTAAACATACCGCAAAGTTATTTGTCTTAGTGTCAAATCATGTCAGGGGTAAAAATAATGCAATATTTTTAAGACGCTGTTTTTTTATTTCTTGCATTGCAGTTTGTTAAAGGGATCTCTTAATTTGTAACATAAATTGAGATTTATAGTCTGACTGATAAGTAATTTTGAGAAATACATCAACCCTATGCGAAATTCCAACCGCCTTTGCTCGCTTTTCCTCCTATTATTTACGCTATCGGGACCAATATTCCTTGTGTCACAAACAGTCGAAAAAGAATTTGATAAGTTATTGTCAGAGAATTATTCTGTGAGTAAACCAGGAGCAACTGCCCTAGTTTATAAGGATGGCAAAACCCTATACCGTAAGGCTATAGGGATGGCGAATATAGAATTGCAAGTACCAATGAAGCCCGAAAACGTATTTGAAATAGGCTCCATTACCAAACAATTTACGGCCGTTTCCATTTTAATGCTAGTGGAGCAGGATAAACTGAAACTTGATGACGAAATCACAAAATTTATTCCCGATTACCCAACCCATGGTAAAAGGATTACAGTTCAACATTTATTAAACCATACTTCTGGGATTAAAAGCTATACCAGTATACCAAGTTTTATGGATGTCGCACGAAAAGACATGAAACCGCTGGAGCTCGTCGACTTTTTTAAGAATGAGCCTATGGATTTTGACCCAGGGGAAAAGTGGTTGTATAACAATTCAGGATATGTTCTTTTGGGATATATAATTGAAAAGGTGTCGGGTCAGTCCTATCCAAATTTTATCGAGGAGCATATCTTCAAAAAATTAGGGATGAAAAACTCATATTATGGTAGTGAGAGTCAAATTATTCCCGATCGGGCCAGTGGCTACTCTCCTAAAGACGGAGGTTTTCAAAACGCCGACTATTTGAGCATGACCTTACCCTATGCTGCGGGATCCATTATGTCAAACATAGATGACATGCTTTTGTGGAACAAGGCCGTCCATGACAATAAGTTGATAACAAAAGAGAGCAAGGAACTTGCATTTACGAATAGCTCATTAAACAACGGAGACCTAACCAATTATGGCTATGGCTGGATGATGAATGAAATAAGTGGGGTGCCATCAATAGAGCATGGGGGCGGAATTTTTGGCTATGTGACGGCAGGAATCTATGTTCCCTCCGAAAATGTGTATGTAATCATACTGACCAACCAAGACGGCGTATCTCCTGAGAACGCAGCTATAAAAATGGCAGCTTTGGCATTGGGAAAGCCCTACCTCAAACCCAATGCGGCCATTTCCTTGACTACTGAACAGCTTTCTAAATGGATTGGCAATTATGAATTTGAAGGAGATGTAATTCGTACTATTTCCCTCGAGGACGGTAAGTTGTATAGTCAACGGGAGGGAAGTGAAAAATTGCCTTTGTTCGCTGTTTTGGAAAATCAACTTTATTTTGAAGAAGGAACCTCCCACTATGAATTTTCAATGGAAAATGGGAAAAAGGTTACTCGCTTACAGGACCGAATGCAGAAAGCCAAGGGTATGGAAACGGACAAAAAATCAGCAACGGAAAAAGAGGTCATTGAAATCGACACGAATATGCTTCCCGATTATGTCGGTCGTTTTGAAATGGCCCCAAATTTTATTATAACTATAACCACTGCAGACGGAAAGCTTTTTGCTCAGGCCACGGGACAACCTCAATTTGAAGTGTTTCCCGAAGCTGAGGACACCTTCTTTTTAAAAGTGGTGGCCGCAAAATTGGTTTTTAGGCGCAATGAAACGGGTAAAGTTTCTGAGGTAACCCTATTTCAGGGAGGGCAGGAAATAAAAGGGCAGAAGTTAGAGTAGACCCCTGTGCTCTTCTAAAAAAGATATAGCTCCCCTTTTTGGATAAGACAAAAAGAAAACACCTCGGAAGCGCCCAACCGATGGTACCCATCTTCAAATGGAGGGGTAACAGCGGCTGGGCGGTTAAATATCAAAATTTTCCTCGGGAAGTGGATAGGCAGGCGAATGGTTACTTCAACATAATGGTCGTCTTGGTTTTGGCACTGCGAATGGCGGCATCCAAAATTTCCATTGCTATCATGTTATTTTCCAAGGAGTAGGGGTCAAACGCACTCAATTTTGTTTCTCCTCTAATTACAGATGCAAACAGCGCAAATGGTTCGTCAAAGGGGGGAGTTCGTTCTTCCAGTTTAAATGTTTCTTCACTAAAACCATCATATCCTTCTGATATACGAACTCTTAGATCATGACGATTGTCTGCATAAATGGCCCCCTTTTCACCATAAAGCTCCATGTCCTTCCTTCCTATAGGCCAGTTCCAACTGGGTTCCAAAATGGCCATGGCACTGTCATAAGTCAATATGATCGTAGCATCATCATCTACCTTCGGATTGTTTTCGGCTTGAAGTTGTTGTGTCACGGCTGTTACGGAAATGGGCCTTTTACCATCTTGCAGCCAGGTCATTAAATTGGCACCATAGCAACCGAAATCCATTATCGCACCACCACCGTTAAGTTTTGGTTCCGTCAAGAAATCCAAAAATTCGGCGCTTACATTTATTTTCTTTGGCCCTTTATGTCCGTCACGCACGATTACTTTTCTTAATCCACCAATAGCACCTTCCTTATATAGTTCGTAGGCGCGTAAATTGGTCGGGTACCAGGAGGTTTCGTAGTTGGTGAGCAATTGTATTTTATGTTTTTTGGCCAAGGCTTCCATTTTTTTGGCATGCTCCAGACTTACCGCCAACGGTTTTTCCACCATTACATGAATGCCTTTTGGCGCACAAACTTCCACTATCGCCAAATGGGAATAAATATCGTTGAAACCTGCAACTGCTTCGGGTTTTACGGCCGCAATCATTTCCTCCATTGAGTTGTAGACCATGCTCATCGGAAAATGATGCTGATCTGATAATCGCTGGGCTAAATCCCTATTGGGTTCTACAATTCCTACCATTACGACATCGTCCTTGGCTTCCCGGCTCAAAATCCAACCGACATGTCCATGGTTGAGGCCAACGACCCCCAATTTAATTGGTTTTTTCTGTGCAAAAGTGCTCATTGCGGTCAAAATGACCAGACTAAGAATAAGCGGAAATTTTTGTTTCATTTCTGTTTGTTTATAGGCCATTCATCAATTGCTGAAAAGAAGGCACCTGAAAGATACCCAATTTTAAAACCCATTCGACTATTTGATAGGAGACAATTCATGAATTATAACCTCTTCTATGATGCCTTCCGTTGCTTTTCGGTGGGCGGAAATGTGAACACTATCATTATGGTTGAGCCAATGATCCCGGGTTTCCCAATTTTCATAAAAGAAAAAGCGATCTGGATTTTCGTTGTCCTGATGTAGGTCATAATTAAGACAGCCATCCTCGGCAAGGGTAGGAGGAATCAAATTCAGGAGTGATTGCCGCACCAAATCCCGCTTGCCCTGTTTGGCCAAAATACTTGCGGTAATTGTGAGTTGTTTGCTCATGGTTTTTTGATTTATGGAGTTAAATATAGGGCTAAAAGTGTATTTGGGGAGAAATTAAAATCTATCTCAATGGTGGAATACCCATAAAATGGCCCTAATTGGTTAGAGTTTTTTAATTTCCCAGACATTCCCAAATGCGAGTACCTCGCCGGGAATTTCTTTTGTTACGACACTTCCGGCACCAATGCGACATTGTTTCCGATGGCTGTCCCAGGAAATATAACGGTATTTCCGCCAATGGCACCGGTTCCGATGATTTAAATGGGTTGTAAATATTGAATTTCAGTTTTTTATGAACCAATGGTTCATGTGGAAATTTGGTAAAATCACTGGACAAAATGTTTAATGGGAAACTTGATCTAACCTGTTTCAGGAATCAGAACATTGTATTAAATACAATCATATGTACTGTCCAAGCGGCTAAAATGAAGAGATAGGGCCGGTATTTTTTCATGTTTTTCATGTCAAACAGAATAAGCCCGATAAGAATCGCGAAGATGATTCCGTATTGCACATTTTGGGTCAAAACGGCGGACCAATCAAAGAAGTGTGGACCTATGCGCCCTATGGTAGGCCCCAAGAATACAGTTGCCGTTCCTATCATGTATCGCATATGGCGGTACAAAATGCGTTTGTTAAAGATGGCCAATACATAGAACATAACCAGCAATACACTGTCCGCGAACGGGAAAAATACAAATTGAGGGGTATCTGAACTTATGAGTCGATCTATTTGGGGCGCAAACGACAAGATCAAAAGCGGAAATACCACATAGGAAACTTTACCAAGAAACCGATGGATTTTGAGTTTCCTCTTCGCAATTAATAGGGGCTGTACGATGAGCAGTAAGACCCAAATGGTGGCAATAAAAGCGTGCAGATGAACGTAAACGGTTATGTTTTCCCCAAAATTGGGAAAGGGGCCAAAATAGGTTTTGTAAAAACCCAAGAATACCAAGGGCAGTAAAAGAAGAAAAAAATAGCCTAAATTCCTGTACGCGTTCTCCATGGACTCAAATACACGGGGGGAAGGTTCTTAAAAATTGTTAGCAACAGCACATGCGGTTGGTGAAAATCGAGGGTTTTGTAAAAAGGGGGAAGACAGAAATGGAAATCACCAATTTACATTAAAAACACATACAAAATGCGGTTTACCCTCTTGATTTTGAGATTTACGTACAAAAAAGTGATGTATTTCATTTTATGGGGAATGACCGGTCCTGAAACAAGTTCCGGGTTAAAAAGGAATGTCATGGGTTCATAGATATATCAAAGTAGGAATTCCACTGGTAGCAAGCCAAGCTATTGTCTCTAGGCTTTCTTGGGCACAATCCTTAGTTCAAAATGTCATGGAAATTCCCAATCCGTAGTCTCTTCCATTGTAAAAGGGCATCACAATTCCGTTCCTATTTTCTTTGCCCTTAAAAAAGGTCCTTTTGACCAAAGGGTGTATCCAATAGGCTATTTTGGTGCTCAAAATTCCAATGCCGGCACCGGCTGTTACATCTGTGAGCCAATGTCTGTTGTTGTACATTCTAAAAAGACCTGTTCCGGATGCTACCAAATAGCCCGAAATACCATACCAAACGGAGACATCTTTGTATTCTTGATATAAAAACTCGGCACCCATAAAAGCGGTGGCCGTATGACCGGAAGGAAATGAATTTTTAGAAGAACCATCCGGTCTTTCCACATTGCCCGTGTGTTTCAATATATTTACAGTTCCCCCCATTATCAAATAGGCGGTGCCCAAAATAACGGTACGGTTCCTTAAAATTGTTCCTCCCTTTTATTCCTGCCGCATTAAGGCCGTAAACGGATAGGAACGGACTGTATTGTGAGAAGTCGTCAATCGTAAGTTTAGAATCTATATGTTCGGCTATCTCATTTCTCGTACTGGTGTTTATCAATTTTAAGGTATGACTTTCAAGGCCCACCACCCCATATCCTATTAAAACCGCGGGTATGACAATGGCCCCATACTTGAATTTATTATTTTTTTCCTTTAAAGTGTCGATTGCGGTGTATTGTCCGCTGACTTGTAAAATTCGTAAAAGCAGGATGAGGGGTAGTGCTGATTTATACATTGGGTCGTTTCATATTACATAAGGCCGTTCGCCTGTCGCACAAGTTAGCAAAAAAGTCTATGGCGACCCGTTCAAATCCAGAAATCGGACCGTAACTTTAGGTATGCCTGTAAAACGTAGTACGGCGATGGCCTATAATTTGAAAACCTATCTGAAAGAGCACGGGCCGAAGTACCTAAAATTCACTCAAAACGAATAAAAATCGGGGTAGGACAGCTTGCTTTGGCAGCAGTGGTGAAAGTACCGCTCAATTCCTATTGGGTTATTTAAAATCTTTTAAAGTTATATGCGATGTTGGTCTGGCCACGGTCTGCCAATACCAGTCTGACATACTAATTTAAGGCTTCTGAGAAATTGGCCCCAGGTGTAGCTGCACTCGGCGAACATCGGGGTATAATCCTTCCAGTCATCGTGCTGAAAAATCAGCAGGGTGCCTTCTTCCTTATTTTGTTGTTCCAACTGTCCTAATATTTCAGGATTTGTGTTCAATAGCGTCTTTTTGTTGCTTGACAGTAAGGTAAAAGAAATGTTGGTCCCAATCCACTCCGCATCGCCCTCGATACATGTCCATTTGACCTGTTTCGAAGGATGAAGTTCGGTGATTTTCATTTCTTTATAATACCCATCCCCAAAAGGAAAACGTGCTACACTGTTCACTACAGGCTCTGCCTTTGTGTTGGGTGTCCACCATGCCGACAATCCTTCTTGATGGGTGATTGCCTTATAAATTTTTTCAGCCGAAGCTCCGATAAGCAAATTATGACGAATGTTGGGCAATGTAGAACAATTTAAATTTCCGCTAAAATATAGTTGATACTTTATTATCTATGGCAAAATTCTTTTAATCACTGCCAAATGGCCTCTTTACAATGACTGTTATCAAACCCATTTGTGTGCATTTTTTCAGTATCAGATAGGAGCAACAGTAAATTTGGTCAATAAAAATTAAAGAAATGTGGGGTAACAACGGTTTCTATTGTTGGCAAAAGTTATTCGTTTTTCTCAATGTCTGGTATTCTTGAGGGAAATTCATATAGGAAAACTAAAATCATCTCCGTAAAGGATATTAAGTCTTTAGAATCAGTTTCATCCATTGGATTTATTTCGTGAGTAGCTTCATTTCCTTTTTTTCTAATGTGATCAATCCATTTTTTGCCATTTGGAGGAATAAATCCGTTATCTCCTAAATAATTTACATATTTAATAAATTGTAAATTTGGTTTTGCTCCTTGGTCTACGGCTATGTTCATTAGCATTTTTCTGCAGAGTAAAACAGAAGCAGTGTAACATTTTTCTTTATGGCATCATCTACGCGATTCCTCGTATAATTCATTTAATTCTTCTGGAACATTTTCAACAAATCTACCAAAGGGTTGACCAGGGTGCCAATATCTCTGAATATCTAAAAAATTTGGTCCGTTACAATTAGGACAAATGTATATTCCGGCTCTTTGCGGTCCTGATCCTTGTACATTCTCACCAACTGCATAACCTCTATCTGATGCTACGTGCCTACCACAATATCCACAATCAAATTGCCTATTATCAACCTTTTGTATTTGTCTCCAATAATGTTGGTTTGATTTAAAGAATTCCATAATCTTACTTAATGCTCTATTTTAATTAAAATTAATTTTTGCCAACTTGTTTGTATTGCCATAAAATACACTCTTATACCGCCAAAGGCTTTAGCTATACGTGGCAATCTTATTTTTTGCCCTCCAAAAAACTCTGTACCGCCAGATCATAGCTTAAAAGCCCAAAACCTAGGATGACCCCTTTCGCCACGGGCGATATGTAGGATATATGCCTAAATTCCTCCCGTTTGTGCGTGTTTGAGATATGCACCTCGACCACGGGTGTTTCTATTGCCTTTATAGCATCCCCAATACCTACCGATGTATGCGTGTAGGCCGCGGCATTGAGCACAATGCCATCATAGGAAAAGCCTACTTCCTGAAGCTTGCCAATGAGCTCGCCTTCAATGTTTGATTGGAAGTATTCCAATTGAACTTCCTTATACTTAAATTGCAGTTGGGAGAAATAATCCTCAAAAGTAAGGTCGCCGTACACTTCGGGCTCGCGCCTTCCAAGAAGGTTCAGATTGGGCCCATTGATTATTAATATCTTCATTTGCTAAAATTAGCAAATTGCACCTCATAAAAAAATACCCAAACGTATCGCTTCCGAAAACAAGCTTACAAGTGAGTTAAGGACACCAGAGTTGTATCGGAAATAGCTAACGAAAAGAGCGTGCCGATAAAAAGGTATATACCACGCCCATGGTTACCATGGTAAATGATTCGCTATCCTGGTTTATGGAGGTATAGGAGAAATTCAATTCGGTCTGTGCGCCCATTTGAAAGCCTATTTGAGGACGAAGGTAAAATCCGCCTTCATTGCCGTCGTTAAGACTAAAGGCCTGGCCCACATCCGCACCAAAAGAGAAAGACCTTGAAGGCCAAATTCGGACGGAAGCTGCTATGAGTGCAAATTGTATGCTGGGCAGGCTCATCAAGTATGGTGCCTTCCCGAAACTTTTCCGGGAATCCGTAAATATAACCAGCCTTTGCACCTAGGTCAAAAACTTTATTCGGTGACCACATATATCCTGTGTCCAAGCCAAGTACCACGCCTACTTTGTCATTATAGTCCCCTAATGGCAAACCGCCTTGAAAGCCTAATTTAAATCCTTCTTGGGACCATAAACTTGTACCCAATAGGCCGAATACTGCGGCCAAAACTAATTTCCTCATATTTTTTTGAATGTTGGTTGATTGCCACAAATCTAGGGTCTTCACAAAAATAGGAGGCATTTTTGTTGCCAAAGCGATCAAAAAAGTTGTGGGAAGATCGTTTTCTAGGATTTCATTGGGCCAGAGTTGCATTTAAAAGTCGTTTATTGCTTGAAACCGATCTTTTGAGCCACTTAAATGAAATACAAAAAAAGCGGAAGAAACTCTTCCGCTTTTCTGTAACCAGATGATTACCAAATATGAATTCAGTAAGAATTTCTTCTATAAAAAGTAGATCGCCGAAATCTGAAATACCCTGTTTTTGGAGGTAACGTCCTTAATTGCGTTCACAAAACCTGCATTGAACCGCGCCTGAAAATAGAAATTATCATCCAGGCGATATCCGGCACCTACGGCCAGACCAAAATCCAATGCGTTCGATTCCGTGTACGTATTTCCAACGCCGGACTGATTGCCATCCAAATTATCGGCGAACAGTACACTTACCTGAGGTCCGGCTTCGATATACAAAGCATCCCAAACATTATACTTGCCCAAGACCGGAACATTTAGGTACCAAAATTGGGGGTCATTCTGATAATAGCCGCCAGTACCTTGAAGCGAGATAAGCGCTTCCGGTTGAATGCTAACTTTATCGCTAAAAGGGGCTTCCAAGGCCACCCCGGCATGAAAACCTGGTTTTGTACTATAACTGTAGACCGCATCGCCACCAAGATTTGATAAGTTAAGCCCCGCTTTGACCCCAAACCGAATGTCCTGTGCACTTGTAAACAATGTGGCAAAAAGAACAAGTGCTGTGAAAATAGTAGTTTTATTTTTCATGATCTTCGTGTTTAATTTTTGATTAAAAATGTGGGGCAAATTACACAATAATCCTAAATCAACCATCTTATTTTGATGTAAATAACGTGACAGGTTTTCGAAAGGATGCCATCGAACCCCCTTGCCCTTACCATTTGACATTATAGTATATTTACAAAATGAATTGGAAAAAGGCCCTTACGGATTATCGGTTCTATCTTAAAATTGAGCGCGGCCTTTCCATAAATTCCATTGAAAATTATTGTCTGGATGTAGAAAAACTAGTTCTATTTGTTGAGGCAACCATTCCATTTTGGAAAATCCGGTCAACATTCAAAAAGAAACTCTTCAGCAGTTCATTTATGAAATAGCCAAACAGGTAAATCCAAGGTCACAGGCACGCATAATTTCCGGACTGAAGAGCTTTTTTAATTACCTCATATTTGAAGATTATAGACAGGACAATCCTTTGGACCTCATAGATTCCCCAAAAATTGGACGCAAACTTCCCGACACACTTTCAGAGGCGGAAATTAACCAACTCATCAACGCCATTGACCTTTCCAAACCGGAAGGTGAAAGAAACAGGGCGATGCTCGAGACGCTCTATGGTTGTGGATTAAGAGTTTCCGAATTGATCGGCCTGCGAATCTCAGATCTTTATTTTGAGGAAGATTTTATAAAAATAACAGGGAAAGGTGATAAGCAACGTTTTGTTCCCATTAGTCCAATAAACAAAAAATTCATTGGCATATACAAGAATCAGGTTCGTGTGCCCCAAAAAGTGCAAAAAGGTTTTGAGGACATCCTTTTCCTAAACCGCCGTGGCAAACAGCTTACGCGCGCCATGGTTTTTACGATTATCAAACGGTTGGCTCAATCAATAGCGCTCAACAAAACCATTAGCCCTCATACCTTTCGTCATTCGTTTGCCACCCATTTGCTCCAAAACGGCGCCGACCTGCGCGCCATACAGCAGATGTTGGGCCATGAAAGCATCACGACCACAGAAGTTTATATGCATGTGGACCGAACGCACCTTGCCGAGGTCATGAACAAATTTCATCCGAGAAAATAAAGTCGCCCGTGTTTAAAAAAGCGAACTGAAATTAGAGTGGATTTCTTTTAAGGAGACCAAACTATTGATCTCCAACGATGACGCCCCGTACTTTAAAAAAGATCCAGAATTTGTATTGTAGCACTATCAGGCTTGTGTTTATGCTCTTTTCTAGCAAGGATCTTTTTCAGCCTTAAAGGCACTATAATCCTTTTTGAATGGCCTAATAATAAGTCGGGCTTCACGATCAAATCGTACATAGTTGTACACCCAATTTACAAATACGACCATGCGATTTCTGAAGCCGATAAGAAAAAACAAGTGAACGAACATCCAAACAAACCAAGCAAAAACGCCTTGAAATTTATAGTGTGGCAAATCAACCACGGCCTTATTGCGACCAACGGTAGCCATACTTCCTTTGTCGACGTATGAAAATGATTTTAACGGCTGTCCTTCAATAAGGCGAACCATATTTTCACCCAAATTTTTTCCCTGTTGAATGGCCGGTTGCGCCATCATGGGGTGACCTTGAGGGCATTCTTCCGTTTGCATAAAGGCCACATCGCCAATGGCAAAAATATCAGTATGACCCTCAACTTGATGAAACTCGTTTACCTTTATCCGATCGCATGAAACGACCAATTCCTTGCCATCCAAACCTGAAATCAAGGCACCTTTGACACCGGCCGCCCAAATTAAAGTCGCAGAATTAAAGGTCAGGTCTTCCTTGTTGGTAGTGGCCAATTTACCATCATAACTTTTCACCCTAAGGTTTTTCCATACCTGCACTCCTAGTCCTTCTAAAAAATCCTCGGCTTTTTTTGATGCAATCTCGCTCATTTCTTTTAGGATCCGATCACCGGACTGTATCAAGTTGATCTGAGCTCTTCTAGTATCCAAATCAGGGTAATCCTTTGGTAAAATCCCCTTCTTAATTTCAGCCAAGGCACCTGCCAATTCAACTCCCGTAGGGCCCGCCCCAACAATTACAAAGTTCATGAGCGCATCCCTTTCGTGCAAATCATCGGTCAATAAAGCCTGCTCAAAATTTTCCAATATCAGGCTACGAAGATTCAAGGATTGCGGTATGGTCTTCATGGTCATACCGTGCTTCTCAATCTCCGAATTTCCAAAGAAATTGGTTTTGGAACCCGTAGCCAATACCAAATAGTCGTATGATAGGGGACCAATATTGGTACGTACTATTTTTTCCTTTCGGTTAACACTTGACACCTTTGCCAATCTAAAAAAGAAATTAGGGTAATCCTGTAAAATTTTTCGGATGGGGTAAGCAATTGAATCTGGCTCAAGTCCCCCGGTAGATACCTGGTAAAGCAAAGGTTGAAAAGTATGGTAATTATGTTTGTCCAATAAAACGACCTGAACTTCTTTTTTACTTAACTCCTTGGCAAGGGAAATGCCTCCAAACCCACCACCAATAATGACGATGCGGGGAAAACTAGATATTGGAATGTTCATATTCTGAATTGTGCAGCTAATTTAAACAAACACTTTAGATCTTGGCATAACATATTAGGTTTGATTATATTTAGACCTTCATTAAAAGATATTTAAAACATGAAAAACTTCATTGTACCAGTTGTTATTTTCCTTTTTTCCTTAAACGTTTCTTTGGCACAAAAAAAGACCGTTGACGTTCTTAAAAAATTGGATGGCCAAGCCGAAACGTATGGGAACATTGCCCAAGAAATATGGGACTTGGCCGAAATGGGCTACCAAGAAGAAAAAAGTAGTGCCCTATTGCAAAAAACCTTTGACGATGCTGGGTTTTCAATCAAAAAAGGAGTTGCCGGAATCCCTACGGCCTTTATTGCGGAATATGGTAAAGGAACCCCAATAATAGCAATTATGGGCGAATACGATGCTCTGCCCGGACTCTCACAGCAAGCATTGCCCGAAAAAATATCCGCAGGAAAATCGGCAGGTCATGCATGCGGGCATCATTTGTTTGGTACGGCTTCCACTGCGGCTGCCATTGCCGTAAAAGATTGGATGGTGGCAAATAATACAAAAGGCACAATTCGCTTTTATGGTACGCCCGCCGAGGAAGGTGGTTCTGGAAAGGTATATATGGTGCGCGAAGGGCTCTTCAATGATGTTGATATTGCATTGCATTGGCATCCTAGCTCACAAAATGCAGCAAGCGCAGGGGCGGCATTGGCCAACAAATCTGCCAAGTTCCGTTTTCATGGGATTTCTGCACATGCCGCCGCGTCACCCGATAAAGGAAGATCGGCCCTTGACGGTGTGGAAGCTATGGATATGATGGTAAATATGATGCGGGAGCACATTCCACAGGAAGCCAGAATTCATTATGTCATAACAGAAGGAGGAAAAGCGCCGAACGTAGTGCCCGACTTTGCTGAAGTGTACTACTATGCACGACATGAAAATCGCGATGTGGTCATTGATATTTTTGACCGAATAATCAAAGCTGCGGAGGGTGCTGCATTGGGAACCGGTACGACCATGGACTTTGAAATGATTGGTGGCACACATGAACTGTTGCCAAACCTTGCCCTTCAAAAAGTAATGTATGACAATCTCACCAAAGTTGGAGGCATCATCTATACTGCTGACGAGCTTGCTTTTGCGGATAAAATTGCAATCAGTTTGGGCCAGAAAAAAGCGGATGTCGAAAAAGCCAAAAATATTCAGCCTTATGAGTCAGTTGGTAGGGCCTTTGGTTCTACGGATGTTGGCGATGTAAGCTTTACCGTACCTACGGTGGGCTTCGGAACAGCCACTTGGGTACCGGGAACACCTGCCCATAGCTGGCAAGCCGTTGCGGCCGGCGGAACATCCATCGGAAAGAAAGGGATGATGGTGGCCGCAAAAACATTGACATTGACGGCCATAGACCTGTTTAATAATCCAGATTTGGTAAATAAGGCAAAAAACGAATTTTCGGAAAGAAGAGGAGCCGATTTTAAATATATACCTCTGCTGGGGGATAGGGCACCTGCATTGGACTATCGCAATTAAAATTCGGGAACAAGTTCAAACCCGGTTTTTAGAAAATTAAGGGATGGTTCTTTTGTAACGTTTTTAAAATAGAAACCAAACTGCACAATTCAAGCAATTACAACTTGGCCTTGAACTTTATTTGACTTGCCTGTAACAAATGAAATACGTTTACTACTAATCATTCAACAGCTACCAACCTAGAGTGGATAAAGACCTGGAACACAAATTTGTTACGGAGCTTGAGAACAATCAAAATATTGTTCATAAGGTCTGCACATTGTACACCAATGACAGGGATTCACACAATGATTTATTTCAAGAAATAACGATACAATTATGGAAGGCATACCCCAAATTTAGAGGGGAATCAAAATTTAGCACTTGGATGTACCGTGTGGCCTTGAATACGGCCATAACCTTATATCGAAAGAACAAAAAAAGTATCCCGACCCAAGATTATGAGTCGGTTTTATTTAAAATACAGGCTGATGAATATGATGAAACAGAGGAACAGCAACTAAAACTCCTATACAATGCGGTCAGGCAGTTGGGGGATATTGACAAGGCATTGGTATTTCTTTATTTAGAAGACAAAAGCTATACTGAAATTGCTGAAACAATGGGTATTTCAGAAGTAAACGCCAGAGTAAAAATGAATCGTATCAAAACAAAATTAAAAACCATAATGAATCCGTAGGAATATGATGGACGAATTGGAACTGTTAAAAAAGGATTGGCAAAGGAAGGAAGTAAACCTTCCCAAATTGTCATACGATGAAATTTACAGGATGACTTGGAAGAAATCGTCATCGATTGTCAAATGGATATTGATTATCAGCATTTTAGAGATTACCCTACCGCAATTGCTGTTTTTACTTCCTTCTGTGAGACATTCCATTTCAAGCAACACAGCTTTTAACACCGGCTACATTTTGCTATCTGTATTTTACTATTTGGTGGTTCTCTATTTTATTTATCTTTTCTATAAAAGATATAAGGAAATATCGGTTTTGGACAATGCAAAAAGTCTGATGAAAAAAATAATAGTAGCAAGAAAAACGGTCCTGTATTATATTGTGTTTTCCTTGAGTATGCTTTTCCTGATCTTTTTATACTACGCCATTGGACTTTATATAAGTGATGAAGCCCTGAAGAGTATTGACGGTGTTGAAAGGTTGCTTGATAAAAAGCCTTTGGAAGATGTAAGAAATGCCATGTTTTTGGCATTCAGTTTAAGTGGCTTACTTGTGACTGCAATTATGGGAGGTATTTATTTTTTATTGTATGGACTATTGCTCAGAAAGCTGAAAGGAAATTACGAAGAACTTCAACGCCTGGAAATCTAAACTTTATTCCGGTTCCGGAACCTACGAAGTTCGTTTTGAGCTTCATAGGCCATTAAATCTTTCTGTGGAATCACCTTTAAAAAAGAAGGATGTTGCTCAATGGCGTACTCCAGTTTTTCAATAATTGAATCAAAAGATTCGTTTTCGTAATCAATTTCAAGGGGTTCTTTGATGACTATTGATTGCAGGATTCCTTTTTTCTTGACCCTAAGTCCCTTTTTGTCAAAAGACCTTCTAAAACCATCAATGACCACCGGCACTACAATAGGCCTGTATTTTTTAATAATATGCGCGGTGCCTTTGCGCAATGGTTTCCAAGGAGTGGTCGTCCCCTGCGGAAACGTAATGACCCACCCATCGTTCAAAGCTTTTCCAATATTTGAAATGTCACTGAATTTTACCTGTCTCTTTACATCTTGTCCTTCGGAACGCCAAGTGCGTTCTACATTAATGGCTCCGGCATAGGCGAAAATTTTGGTCAGAAGATTTTTTTTCATAGTCTCAGAGGCGGCCACATAATACACATTCAACTTTGGGTGCCATATATACCCAATATTTTTAATATTGTCATCACGGCCACTAAGGCTCGCATTGAATACATGGAACATGGCTACCACATCGGCAAAATAGGTTTGATGATTGCTCACAAAAAGCACATTGGAATTCGGAAGTGCCCGTATGATTTCGGAACCATCGATCTCTAAATTGTTGAACCCCTTATAACGCTGGTGCGTTAAGAAGCCCATGACCCGAATAAGCCACTTCTTTAAAAATAAAATATGTCCAAAAGGATTTTCTTTAAATATGCCCATAGGGTGCTAAAATACTAAATATGGATTACAAAACCTGTTTCAATAATTCCTTGATCTCACTTAGCATCATTGCCGTGGCTCCCCAAACGGTATAACCATTTAAATTAAAGGCGGGCACTTCAACCTCCTTTGCGTAGGAAGTGCTCAGTTTTTGGCTAAAAACATTAAGGTCGTCCATGAAATCGGTCAATGCGACTTCAACTACTGCTTCAACTTCAGATTCTTGTTTGGTAAATTCTAGGTTTCCAGAAATTAATCCAAGAAAAGGATGTACCTCAAAATTACTGGGCGGAATATAAACCGTACTCAATGATTTGATAATCTGAACTTCCTCGATAGGAATTCCTACTTCTTCCTGGGTTTCCCTTAATGCGGTAAATTCAATATCGACATCGCCTTTTTCAATCTTTCCTCCTGGAAACCCTATTTGGTTTGAATGTACCCCTTCATACGTCTTTCGAAGGATTAACAATAAATTGGTAGAATATTCCAAATTTGGATAGAAAAGTGCCAAAACCCCGGCTCTTCTGGGTTTCAGGGGTTTCTCTTTATTCTCCTGCATAAGCTTTATACGGAATTCAGGTGCCATTTTAAAGTGTGAAGTCTCCCCTGGTAAGGGCAGATTTTTTATTTTTGAAACCTGTTCGGAAAATAAATAAAAATCCATGGGAATGCGAAGACTCTCTTTTTTTGCAATGATACCAATATTTTTTCTACTTGGATGTAAAGATGGAGCCGATAAAAAAATAACTCCTACCGTGGAGGATCAAAAGAATGAAATGATTCGTAAGGATTCCGTTTTAACCGATTCAACGGCACTGGAAAAAGAAGAATTTCAACTTACCGAGGATAATGCGATCGATTTTTTCTTCAATTACCAAAAAGGTCTCAAAGAAAATAAGGTAAGGATTACGACAAGTCTAGGAAGTTTCACGGTCCAGTTATACGACGATGTGCCCTATCACAAAGCAAATTTTATTTTCTTGACCCGCAAGGGCTATTTTGATAATACCCAATTTCATAGAATCGTCAAAAATTTCATCATTCAAGGTGGTAATTCAGATGATACCGAAACAGCCAAAAAAAGGGGTGAAATAGGGCGGTATCTTTTACCTCCTGATACAAGAAAGGGCTACAAACACCATAGGGGCACAATTTCAATGCCCAGCAGTGAGATCAACAACCCGCACATGTTGGCATCGCCCTACGAGTTTTTTATAGTGGTCACCAAACCGGGGTCTTACCATTTGGACGGTGGTTATACCCCTTTCGGAAAAGTAATCGAGGGAATGGATGTGGTAGACAAAATTAACTCCGTAAAAGTGGGTAAAGGTGATTGGCCCTTCAAAAATGTGTACATCACAAAGGCAGAAGTTATTGAATAGTTCCACAATCCATTAATCCAAAACCTGTTAAAATTCCTTCTTATAGATACTGGGAAGTGTTATTTTGAAAATGACCGCCAATAATCGTACTCCAATGACTATTCCAATCGCGGCAACATAGGCATAGGCATTGTCAAAAGACAACTTTCTAAGCAAAAAATAACTGACTCCTCCTAAAATACAGGCCGTAGCGTAAATTTCTTTCCTAAAAATGACAGGAATTTCATTGCAAAGAATATCGCGGATAACCCCTCCGAAACTTGCAGTGATCGTTCCAAGTATAATGCACATGATTGGTAACAGTCCGGCCTCCAAACCCTTCTCGATTCCTACCATTGTATAGAGTCCAATCCCAATGGTATCAAATAAGAACAATGATTTGCGAAAGTGCTTCAGCCGCTTCCTAAAAATGACCGCGAAAACAACGGTTCCAAATATTACCGAAACGTAGGTAAGATCTTTCATCCACGCTACCGGAGTATTGCCAATGAGCATATCGCGCAGGGTACCACCTCCGACAGAGGTTACAAAAGCAATTATAAAAACCCCGAAAAGGTCGAGCTTCTTGTCGATTGCTACCAATACCCCTGATATGGAAAAAGATATAATTCCTAAAATATCGATAAGAAAATAGAACATTATTTCTGAATAATTTAGTAAAACAACGATAGTCCAATAAGGCACTGAAACAAACTAAATCGGTAAAATCCTCACGCAACGTGTATTCAAAACAACCCGCGTCAAATCATGATATACCTTATTTCACGATTAGAGACCTTCCCCAATTATTTTTTGGGCCAACAAGTATGCACCCAAATCATGCGAGCTATTTTCTGTTGTATTAAGTTTTATATCAATAATTAATGGAATAGAGCCCTCGTAATGAATGGCATAACAACTGCACGCCTTTCCGTTCCTTCTTCGGCCTTTATCCTTTAAAATTAGATTTAAGGCAAGCCCTGAAACCGCTCCTCCCAAGACGGTAAAAAGAATATCGTTGTTGTCCCAGCCTCCATATTCGTTCTTGTCGATATTTTCTTTTAGAACTCCCGCCGCTAAGCTACTGCCAATGGCCCCGGCCCAAGTCCAATAGCGATCCCCTCCAAAAATTTTATTAGCCGTATAACCTCCCACACCCCCTATGACAATGCCTGCGCCAAAATGTAAGGGCTTGTCCTTGGATATGAGCTGTGCATTTACAGTCATGGCTACAAAGACTAGGGCAATTAAAATAAAATACCTTTTCATCTGTTTAGAATATTTGCTTTTTATCGGTTAGATGTAATTCGCCATTGAACATCCCGGTTGGTATCAAGAATTGTTATGGCTCATTTCATATGAATTATTTTATGCCTTTTTGGTGGGCATTATACTAACGCCAGAACTATTTTTTGAGTATTCCGATCCCTTTAATTTTTAATCTTCCAATTCGCCGTGCAAAAGTAATTCATTCACTGTAAGCTTTATAAATAGTGGAAATTGTATATTGTAAAATCTTCAGTAAGCTTCACGAAATGATACAGACGTTAGATAGCAATCAAATGGCCAAAAAGGAGACGGCAATGCTCACATTGGCCCTCGACACTAAAAGCAAAAGAGATACCACAAATCACAATTTCGAAAAACCTTGACTTTAGCCAACGTATCAAACTGTAATTTATGAAAACCTTCAAACTCATTCTTGCCACCTTAACTTTCGTTTTTCTTTTAAGTGCTACTAAATCTGTCTCACAAACGTATGCCAAGAACGGAATGGTGGTTTCCTCCGATCGTTTGGCTTCCGAATCGGGTGTGCAAATATTAAAAAAAGGGGGCAATGCCGTGGATGCCGCAATTGCCACTGCTTTTTCATTGGCCGTGACACATCCATCGGCAGGAAATATTGGAGGTGGTGGATTTATAGTTTTTATGAATTCCGAAGGAAAAACCACTACCATTGACTTTAGGGAAAAAGCACCCCTAGCGGCCACAAATGATATGTATTTGGATAAAAACGGGACACCTATTGAAGATATCAACCACTTAGATATCAAGGCAATAGGAGTTCCTGGAACCGTTGCTGGACTGTATTTGACCCATCAAAAATATGGCAAGCTCCCTTGGATGTCATTGGTTCAACCTGCCATTGATCTTGCAGAAAAAGGGTTTCCTTTCAATTGGTCATTGTTTGAGGATGCCAATTATTTTATAGGTGAAGGGAATTCCACTCCCTTTATGAATGCATATTTCCGTAACTCAAAAGGGGCACTACCCCAACCTGGAGAAATGTGGAAACAACCCAATTTGGCCAGGACATTGATCCGTATTCGTGACAAAGGCCAAGATGGATTCTACAAAGGCGAAACCGCCAAAAAAATTGTCGCTTGGATGAAGGAAAATGGAGGTATTATTACCGAAAAAGACTTGGAAAAATATACGGCCATTGAACGTGCCCCAATAAAAGGAAGCTACAAAGGATATGACATTTATTCAATGCCACCACCAAGTTCGGGCGGTGTGGCCCTGGTTGAGATGATGAATTTGATGGAGCTCGCCGATTTTAAATCGGTCGAATTCAATTCGGCCGCACACCTTCATTTAACGGTCGAGGCCATGCGCCGTGCTTTTGCCGACAGGGCCGAATTTTTAGGAGATCCCGATTTTAATGCAAATATGCCGTTGGACAGATTGACCTCCAAGGAATTTGCGCAAAAGCGATATGCCGAAATCGATTTGATGCATGCATCAATTAGTGATTCCTCAAAATTTGGGGCTTTGTACGATGGGGACAGTACCACCCATTTATCGGTCATGGATAAAGAGGGGAATGCAATTTCCATGACCTATACGCTTGAGTATAGCTATGGTTCGCAAAGAGGTTCCGATGAACTCGGATTTATTTTTAACAATGAAATGGGCGATTTCAACCCGCAACCGGGTGTAACACGTAGTGATGGCCAAATAGGAACCGCTCCCAACTTGGTAGCTCCCGAAAAAAGAATGCTCTCCAGCATGACCCCGACCATTGTTGGAAAAAATGGGAAACCGTATTTGGTCATTGGCAGTCCGGGTGGGCGTACGATCATTAATACCGTATTTCAAACTGTTTTCAATGTATTGGAATTTAACATGCGCATTGACAAGGCCATTGAAGCCTTGAAAATTCATCACCAATGGCTTCCGGACATGGTTTTATATGAAAAAGATATTCTTTCCCCCGATACTCGAAAAATCTTGCAATCCATGGGTCACACATTAATTGAGACGAATTGCCTGGGTGCCTTAATGGGCATCACGTATGATCCGGAAAAAAAAATATTTACCGGGGCATCTGATTCTTCCCAACCGGATAGTGGTGCCGTTGGGTATTGATCGTAACCATTATTTAAGATTTTAGAAAACATGTTTCAATTATAGTAGAATTCACTTTTATATAGAAAAACATATGAAACTAAGCGATAACGAATTTATAGATCAATTTTCCAATTGTAGACTGAATCCGGAAATCTTCAACCATGAAGCGCATCTCAGATTGGCATATATTCATCTAAAAAATGATGGACTCCAAAAATCAATGGAAACAATAAGTAATCAATTAAGGCAATTTACCAAATATCATGGGGCCGAAGACAAGTATAATGCGACCTTGACAATTGCGGCGATAAAAGCCGTACATCACTTCATGAAAAAATCCGACTCCCAGAACTTTATAGATTTTATTATCGAATTTCCTAGATTGAAGTATAATTTCAGGGATTTGATGAATGCCCATTACGGATTTGATATATTTAAATCCAAACAAGCAAAAAGAAGGTTTTTGGAACCAGATCTTCTACCATTCGACTAATTATTCTATACGAATTTCAATTTCGCAGGTTGAATACTTCAAAGTAAAAATGCCATGTAAGGGTGAATAAGCCAAAATCTATAGCCTATTTGATAATACCATGATAATCACTGAAACTCCTCGTCTTCGAATTGAGGAAATTGTATTGACAGATAGTGGATTTTTCCATGAATTGATGAACACCCCTAAATGGCTCTCTTTCATAGGTGACCGGGGGATAACCTCAAAAAAGAAAGCCGCCGAGTACATTTTTACGAACTATATAAGTAGTTATTACTTAAATGGTTATGGACTTTATAAGGTAGTGTTAAAAGAAGGCAATTGTCCCATTGGAACTTGCGGACTTCTAAAACGGGATTATTTAGAACATGCCGATATCGGCTTTGCCATACTTCCAGCCTATGAAGGCAAAGGGTATATCGTGGAGGCCTCGGAAGCCGTTTTGAATTATGGTATGCACACCTTGGGACTCAATAAAATACTGGGTATTACGACCAGCACCAATATTGTTTCCCAAAAACTGCTTCAAAAAATTGGTTTGCAGTATATAGGAACTGTCAATGCGCCCAATCAAGATACTCCCTTTTTGATGTTCTCCAATGAATGATTCTACCAAACACAAAAAAGTTGGTATTTGAATAGAAATATAACAATCCCCCTAACACCCTCTTTTAAATTATTAACTACTTTTAAAAATAAATCGAAAAGTTTCACTGGAATAGCACAGACCAAAAATAAAAAGAATAACATGAAAAAAATTCTACTCACCCTTATTGCCATTTTTATGACCGTACCAACTGTTTTCGCTGGTACAAATTGTGAACCTCCCACTCTTGTAAACGGATTTCTGGGCATGTGGGGCATCGATATCGAAGGTGGCGGGGTCGGTTGGTTGAACGTTCATGATGACCAAGGCTTTTTAGATGCCGAACTCATGTGGATCGGCGGCAGCGTAGTGCCAGTTTCCCATGTGTACTTGGCCGACGAAAATACATTGGTGGTAACCCGTACGGGTGAACGCGTCCATGATAAGGGCATGGCCAATGAAAGAACGCACACCTTGACATGGGCATTGCGAATTACCAAAAACGGTGACCAAATTTCCGGAACCATGACAGGGCCCAATTGGGACGGTGAAGGGGAATCGGTCGAAACATTTACTGGAAAACGTATGCCCCCTCCAGGCCCGGCACCGGATTTGAGCAAGGTAAAATATGGCAAGCCCATAAAACTTTTCAACGGTAAGGACACCAAAGGGTGGCGGCTTGTTGATCCTAGCAAAACAAACGGATTCAAAGTGGTTGACGGCATCCTTACCAACAACCCTGAACAACCAGAACATGGCGAGCATGTCTCTTATGGTAATTTACGTACCGAACAAGAGTTCAGTGATTTTAACCTAAAGGTAGAAGTGAATGTTCCCCAGGACAACAATAGCGGTATTTATCTAAGGGGTCTGTATGAAATTCAAGTGGTTGATTCGTACGGCAAGGAATTGGATCCCCACAATATGGGTGCGGTTTACAGCCGTATTACGCCCAGTGAGGCGGCTGATAAACCTGCGGGTGAATGGCAAACACTTGACATTACCTTGGTAGATCGCCATGTGACCGTCATTTTTAATGGGAAAAAGATAATAGACAACAAACCCGTGGATGGTCCCACAGGTGGCGCGATCAGCTCCGACGTTTTTGCTCCGGGACCTATTTACCTGCAAGGCGATCACAGCAAAGTGGCCTATCGCAGTGTGGTCATCACACCGGTCTTGTAATCACTTTTGCCGAGGAGCCAAAAACTTAAAATACCCAATTATACAAAGCAGAAAAGCTGTCCTGGTCTTGCCAGGGCCTTTTATTTGCCCAAGGTTCTTTTTTGAATTATCTTGAAACTCGTTCCCAAAGACATCTTCCCCCGGTTTCAAATACTTAAGATTTGAGCATTTGAATACAAGACAAATAAAAGTAAATGGCTGTTCGGAACGGAAGCGATCATACAAATTGTTGGATTTCAAACTGAAAAAAATGAGTCGAATTTTAATATTAACAGTACTTGGATTTGCAATATTGAGTTGCGCAGAGAAAGTTGAAAACGTGTCGAATACAAAATCATTGCTTGTTAAACAACTCAAAAACACACATGCGAATCAAGAATGGTTTGTACCAACAAAAACGGCAATAGAAGGACTTACTCTTGAACAATCAAATTGGAAAGACAGCACAGGAAATCATTCTATAGGAGAATTGGTTTCTCATCTTATTTTTTGGAGCGAAATGAACCTTAGAACATTCAAAGGTGAAAAAGTGCCCGAATTCAAAGACGATAACAAAGAGACTTTCAAAAATCACAATGGTTTAGAGTGGCAAAATGCTGTAGATAAATTAGATAGTATTCAAACCGAATGGGAGCAACTAACCGAAAATGCAGCGGAGGAACAAATTGAGGAATGGAATATGGAGATTGCCAATATGGCCTTGCATACAGCTTATCATACAGGGCAGATCATATACATCAGAAAAACAAATGGTTGGTGGGACTGACTCAACCACAATACAAATGACTCATCGTATAGAGTAAGAGTTGGGGTGCACAATGCTAGCTATACCTAACAACTCAGCCCTCTAAGAAATCCGGCACAACCTGACCCGTATTTGACACTTTTAAGTACCTTCGGAACAACAAAGCAAAATCCAAGGCAGCACGTCGTATAGAGCTTCCATTCCAGCTGATTTAACGCAACCTCTTGGTCAATTTAACATCTTCTATCCAAACATGCATATGAAAAATTTAGTGCTAGTAGTAATTTCTTTCATTTTTTTTAGTTGCAGCAAAGATGATGGATTATCTAAAAAAATCATATTCGGCGCAATCTATGGGGAATGCGCAGGGGATTGTCGTAACCTCTATTTATTGACAGAGCAGGGAATTTACTCAGATACTAATTCTGATACCACTACGGAATATGGAAATTGGGAGAATACTACCTTTGGAAATAGAGGACTATCCCAAAATAAATTTGAATTGGCCAAACCGTTACTGGAGATTCCAACCGGATTACTGGACAAGGAAGACGAAATTGTAGTGGATCTAGTGGCTGATTTTGATTATTTCATTTATATCGAGCTAAATGGTAAATCAAAGACTTGGGTATTCGATGAGATAAACGAAAATACTGAGCCATATATTAAAGACTATTTCAATACTATGATTCAAATCAACAGGGAGCTCTTTGATTGATCTTGATCAATTTTACTAAAGTTTTCCCAAAGTACTTGTTTAAATCAGAAATCGGACAAAACGTTCTGGTACAAAACAAATAGGACATTAAGCACTATATTCAAAGTCGCGGATTTATTTGCCAAGTCCGCTAAGTCTTTTGATTTGGTGAAACAGAGTTTTTTGGAGGGTAAAGAGTAATTATTTGCAACTAAGAAATAATATTGGTTTGAAGAAAATTGGATCTTTATACAAATACAGTAAAAAGGCTCTTACAAATAGACCAATTGAGTCAGTAACCGAGAATACAAATAGCTAATATGCTGAGGGACAATTTTTTACTTCGATTTTCAGTTGTGGTCATTTTATTGGCCCATAGCATCCCTGGAATGTTTGACAATGGAATCAACGATTTCGGAGATTTATATTTAAACCAAATTGGTTTTGCACCTTTTGGGGTATTTTTGGCCTGGTCAATTAAACTCTCCCATTTGATTGCCGCCTTTTGTTTGCTATTTGGGAAATATGTAAAATGGGCAGGGGGTATAACCATTTTGGTACTCATAGCCGGAATTGTTCTAGTACATTTGAAAGAAGGTTGGTTCGTGGTAGGCGGTGGAAGAAATGGTGTTGAGTTTAGTTTCTTATTGATTTTCGTGTTGCTGACCCTAATGTTTCCAAGGGGATTCAAAAAAGACGGAATCAAGCCGGAAGACAAATAAATCATCCCGGAAATTCCTAAACTCCTTGCTTCAAATACTTCTCTTCCACATAAAAGGTACCGAAGGGCAGGAGGGAAGCCATAAAAAGTATGATAAACCGCTTTATCGACCACTTCTTTTCCCAGCAAAATACGATGGCGAGAATTACATAAGCTATAAACAGAAAACCATGGGCATAACCAATATACAGGTTGGGCTCCCGAATATTGGCCAAGTATTTTAAAGGCATGCCTACCCCAAAAAGCATTAAAAAGGAAATACCCTCCAAGATGGCCGTTATTCTAAAAGCGTTGCGCATAATCAAATTCAAGTACAAGTGACAAGTTCAATTCTAAAATTTTCTTACTCTCCGTACGTTACAGATGTATTACCTCGCCATAAGCATCGGCAACGGCTTCCATAACCGCCTCGCTCATTGTCGGGTGCGGATGGACCGCTTTTAAAATTTCGTGGCCCGTGGTCTCCAATTTACGGGCGACAACAGCTTCGGCAATCATGTCGGTAACCCCAACACCGATCATATGGCATCCCAACCATTCTCCGTATTTTGCATCGAAAATCACTTTTACAAATCCGTCAGGATTTCCCGCGGCCTTCGCCTTGCCACTTGCCGAGAAAGGGAATTTACCCACTTTAATTTCATGCCCTTTTTCCCTGGCCTGTTTTTCGGTCAGTCCAACGGAAGCAATTTCCGGCATGCAATATGTACAACCCGGGATATTTCCATAATCCAGTGGTTCCACCTGCATTCCCGCTATTTTCTCTACACAAAGTATTCCTTCGGCAGATGCGACATGTGCCAGGGCCTGACCCGGAGTTACATCACCAATGGCGAAATATCCTGGAATATTGGTCTCATAAAAACCATTGACCACAATTTTATCGCGATCTGTGGCAATACCCACAGCTTCCAAACCAATATTTTCAATATTCGATTTTATACCTACTGCAGAAAGTACAATGTCCGCTTCCAAAACCTCTTCGCCTTTAGCTGTCTTTATGGTGGCTTTAACCCCATCGCCAGAGGTATCTACTTTGGTCACTTCGGAAGAAGTCATGATCTTAACGCCCGCTTTTTTGAAACTGCGCTCCAATTGCTTTGAAACATCCTCGTCCTCAACAGGAACAATGTTCGGAAGAAATTCAACCACGGTAACATCTGTTCCCATGGCATTGTAGAAATAGGCAAATTCGATGCCAATGGCACCACTGCCTACCACGATCATTTTCTTAGGTTGCGTTGTCAGGGTCATTGCCTCGCGGTATCCAATTATCTTCTTTCCATCCTGAGGTAATGCGGGCAATTCCCGACTTCTGGCCCCGGTAGCAATGATGATGTTATTTGCACTGTATTCGGTCTCTTTTCCATCTGCGGACTTCACTGACAATTTTTTGCCGGCCTTCAATGTTCCAAATCCGTTGATCACCTCAATTTTGTTCTTTTTCATCAAGAACTGGACTCCTTTGCTCATGCCATCGGCAACAGAACGACTTCGCTGTATAACGGCATCAAAATCTTTATCAACGCCTTCGGCTTTAAGACCATAGGCTTCTGCATGTTGCAGATATTCAAATACTTGAGCCGATTTTAATAGGGCCTTGGTAGGAATGCATCCCCAATTTAGGCACACACCGCCCAGGTTCTCCTTTTCAACAATTGCAGTCTTCAATCCTAGTTGGGAAGCTCTTATGGCGGTTACATATCCACCTGGACCACTACCTAAAACAATAACATCAAAATCGGCCATACTCTAAATTTTAAGTTCATTTCCAATAGCTATCGGAAGAAGTGCAAAAGTAGGGAATTCAAGCACCAAAAACCAAGCACCAAACTCCAATAAATTCTATTGTTGGAATTTGGTGCTTGAAACTTATGGTTTACACTTTATTTGCTGGCAACGAATTTTAAGGCGGCCCCGTTGATGCAATGCCGCTTTCCCGTGGTGTTCCTTGGGCCATCGTCGAAAACATGTCCCAAATGCCCGCCACAAGTAGCACAATGCTCTTCAGTACGCACTGCACCTAAGGAATTGTCAATTTCGTAAGCCACATTCCCTTTTACTTCTCTATCAAAACTTGGCCATCCTGTACCCGATTCAAATTTGTGTTCGCTTTTGAACAGTTCGGTTCCACAACCGGCACACACATACATACCTTTTTTCTTATTCTCTAGAAATTCGCTTGTCCATGGATTTTCGGTACCTGCTTTTCTAAGAATGTAATATTGAATATCTGTTAGTTCGCTCCGCCATTCGGCATCGGTTTTGGTAACTGCAAAATGGGATTCACGATCATGCTCGGCTTCTTGGGCCTTTTTCTTTTCCTGAGAATTACCTTTGCATCCTAAGGCAAGTAGTGCCAAAAGGAATAGTGATTTGATTTTCATGGCTATTATTTTTTATTTGTTTGACGTACTTGGGTCGAATACCTTGCAAATAAATTTATGTTAAAAATAGGGAATTAGGTTTCATTCAATGCAAAAGCCCCGCTGAACACATGTTCCAACGGGGCTTTTGACAATTTTACTACTGCTTTAGTTCAATTTTATTTTTCGAACATCTTTTTCCGCTAAACCGAGGGACTGCATTACAGAAGCAATATTTGATTTGTCCATTTTAGAAGATAACCCCAAGTTTGCGGGTACGACGAATACGCGAAAAACTTGATTTGTCACTAAATCGACAGGTACAAGGCCGGCATCAAAATCGGGCTCAAGATATATTTTGTAATCATCTTGAGTGAAATCAAAGTTGTAATAAAGAAGACCTTGGTTTGAGAAAAAGGGTTGGGGAAGTTGGCGCCATATATCAAGCCCATCGGCTACATCTTCCAAGCGATAGACCAAAATTGCGTCATCCGGGAATAGATTGATGCTATGGGCCGAAAACAGTTCACCAAACTCGTATGTATTGGCCCCGGAGTTTAAAGCCATATCTACCTCTACCTCAAATACTATTGCTTCAAATTCAGAACCGTCAATTCCGTCCAAACCATCCAACCCGTCAAATCCAGGAGGTCCCTGTGGACCTTCACAGGCAATAAAAAATAAGGCTAAAAAGGTTCCCAATACTAATGTGATTTTTTTCATAATTCAAAGATTAAATTAATTTTATTTCTGATTGCAGTTTCCTAATCGCAGTTGTTCAAAAAGCGTTCCAAAAAATACGCTCCACGAAAACGATTGAATTCTTTGTGTTTTTAAATAACCGTTTTTCTTCAAATTAATTTGATATTATTTCGCTATTTTTAACAAAACCATCAAACCAAGATTATGTTAAAACAACAACGTGTTGTTATAGGGAATATTTCACCACAACTAGAGAATGGAGCCTTTTTTATAAAAAGGGTGGTAGGGGAAAAGGTTGTAGTAACCGCCGATGTTCTGGGCGATGGACATGATATTATCCAATCAGAATTGCTTTATAGGCACGAGGGCCAAAAGCAATTCACTCCCATTAGAATGTCTGAATTGGGCAATGATGTTTACCAAGCCGATTTTTCGGTTTCCAAGCAAGGGTTTTATGAATACAAGGTTCAGGGTTGGGTTGACCATGCCTTAAATTGGCAACACGGCATTGAAGCTAAACTTAAAGATGGACAGTATGTGAAGAGCGAGCTTCTTGACGGGGTGCAGTATTTGAAATTTCTTTTCAAAAGCGTTCCATCAAAAGAGAAACCCACTATATCTGATTGGGAAAGTTTGTTCCAGAACGATGCTCATTATGAAGAGGCTATCCAAGTAGCGATATCCAAGAAATTACATCATTTTTTTCAGCAATTCCCACAGCGATTTTTGCCAAGTGCAAGTAAAGTACTTCAGGTTTATGTAGATCGAAAAAAAGCAAGTTTTAGCACATGGTATGAATTTTTTCCGCGTTCTGCATCATCTGAACCGGGGAGACATGGCAACTTTAAGGATTGCGAAGCACTTTTGCCCAGAATTTCACAAATGGGATTTGATACACTCTATTTCCCCCCCATACACCCCATAGGTGAAAAGAATAGAAAGGGGAAGAATAATGCCACCAATGCGCAAGAAGGAGATTATGGAGTGCCATGGGCCATTGGCTCGAAGCTGGGCGGACATAAATCAATTCATCCGCAGCTGGGAACCGAAAATGATTTTAGGAATCTGATTAAAAGAGCAAAGGAATACCATATTGAAATTGCTCTGGATTTGGCGTTTCAGGCATCCCCGGACCATCCGTATATCACAGAGCATCCGGAGTGGTTTCGCAAAAGGCCCGATGGCACAATTCAGTATGCAGAAAATCCGCCAAAAAAATATCAGGATATTGTAAATTTTCATTTTGAATCAAAAGCCTATAAAGAGCTTTGGGCCGAACTTTTGAGCGTCACTTTGCATTGGGTCAATTGTGGTATCAATATATTCAGGGTCGATAATCCGCATACCAAACCCCACTATTTTTGGAATTGGCTGATAATGGAAGTCAAGAAAAAGCATCCTGATGTATTGTTTTTGGCAGAAGCCTTCTCGCGACCCAAAATAATGCAACAACTTGGTAAACAAGGTTTTACACAATCCTATACCTATTTTACTTGGCGTGTAATGAAGCATGAACTGATAGCGTACATGACCGAGCTCACACAATCGGAAATGAAGGAATATTACCGACCGAATTTTTGGCCGAATACGCCCGATATTAATCCGTACCATCTTCAAGGTGCGAACGAAGCCATGCACCTTATAAGATATGCCTTGGCGGCAACGCTTAGCGGAAATTTGGGACTTTATGGGCCCGTGTATGAATTTTTGGTCAGCGATGCCGTACCTGGTAAAGAAGAATATCTGCATTCGGAGAAATATGAAATACGGCATTGGGATTGGACGATTCAGAACAAAATGATCTACGTGATCTCTAAAATAAATGAAGTACGAAAACTTCATGAATCTTTACAGCAAACGAACAATATTCGCTTCTGCGAGGTTGGGAATGACATGTTACTTTCATTTTATAAATGGAATGATAGTCGCACTGATGAAACATTGACCGTCATAAACCTGGACAATCACTATACGCAAAGGGGTATGGTACAACTACCTTTGGAAGCCATTGGGGTTCATGTTGGTCAGCCCATAGGAATGCAGGATGTTGTAACCAATAATGGCTATGTTTGGAGTCAGGAATGGAATTTTGTTGAATTACATCCGACACTTCCTTTTCACATTTTTCACATGAACAAATAGGTATGGCCAATAAAAAACAAGAATCGTTGTTGCAACCACCCTACGTGTTTGATGTGGAGTGGGAAAAACTGCTGAACCATCAGCCTTTTATCAATATTTTTCTTTCAGAGGTATTGGAGGAATATGTCTTACGGCAACGATGGTACGGGGGCAAATCCAGCAAGTTAAAATATGTTGAACTGCATGAATATTTTAAGATTCAGCAAAAAGGAGAGATCTACTATGGACTCTTGCTTGAAGTAAATTTCGAGGAGGCCTTTTACCAACATTATTTTTTGCCGATTGCCTTCGTCTCGGATGAAAGTTTTGCCGAAAAAGACCGCATACTCCCAGTTGTCATTAAAGGACAGGCAGGCTTTATTATTGACGCGATAAATTTGGAAGCCTTCCGGAAATTGGTATTTGAGCGCATAATGACTTCAGAGCCCAACGATAGAACTTCAGTCCGTTATCATAAGAGCACGCTGTTTAAAGATACCGAATATCTTTCCTCCAGATTCATGGGATTGGAGCAGAGCAATACATCTATTATTTACAATGACAATTCCGTAATTAAGTTTTTCCGAAGGATTTATGCCGACAAAAATCCGGATTATGAGATGAGCCAGTTCCTTTCGGAGAAAAAAGGTTTTAAAAATACGCCGGCCTATTTGGGCAGTATAAGTTTTATAGACAAGGATTCTGATAATATAACAATAGCACTTTTGCAAGAATTGGTTCCCAACCAAGGGGATGCCTGGGAATTTATGTTAAAAGAAGTTGATAAGGTCTTTGCCAATCTTGAGAACAAACATATAAATGTTTTGCGGCTACCAACAGCCCCATTGTTCCAAAGATTACAAATTAAAGACGTGCCGCCCGAAATAATTGACTGGGCCGGGCTCGGCATTTTTTTGAGGTTGCAGGTTATGGCCAAACGCACGGCCGAAATGCATATTGCGCTGGCATCGGAGTTTGAGGATACCGCATTTACACCAAATCACTTCAACAGCGACTATGAAGTATGGCTCAAGAACCGTTTGCTCTATCAATTTCAGAACAGATTGAACAGTGTTGAGAACAACTTACATAAGTTGAACGGGAGGGCCTCAGATCTGGTCAAGGAATTTTTGGAACGAAAAAATGAAATAAGGCGCCGTTTTGTGAGTTTTGATTGGACAAAATTGAAAGGAGAACGTATTCGGGTGCATGGTGACTATCATTTGGGACAGATATTGGTCAAAGAGGATGATTTTTATTTGCTTGATTTTGAAGGAGAACCAGAAAGTACCATTCGTGACCGAAAGGTGAAACATCCTCCTTTAAAAGATGTGGCAGGAATTTTTAGATCGTTCCACTATGCCATATATGCCACCATTTTCAATAACGGTGAAAAGTACCCATATTCCCAAGAAGATCTCTTTAAAGCTGGCGAAACCCTATATAGATTTTTTATTGGTGTATTTTTGGAAACCTATGTGACCTTAATACAGGAAAATAATTTGAACATAGGCTACCATCAAGAGCGCATTTTTATTTTGAAATATTGTATGCTGGAAAAGGCAGTATATGAACTGGGTTATGAAATGAACTCCAGACCCCGCTGGGCCGTAATTCCGCTAGAGGGTATTTTAGGCATTATTAACGATAAAAACTAAGTCAAATATGAGCAAAGTTGTAGTGCATAGTTTATTCACTGATTTCGATATTGACCTTTTTAAATCAGGTAAACATTATCGCTTATATGATAAGCTGGGGTCACATATGATAGAGGTAAATGGTGAAAAGGGCGTGTACTTTGCTGTTTGGGCCCCTACGGCGAAATCAGTGGCCGTAGTAGGCGATTTTAATTATTGGATTGAAGGTGGACATAATTTGAATGTGCGTTGGGATTCCAGTGGTATATGGGAAGGCTTTATCCCAGGACTGGACCAAGGAACATTGTACAAGTATAAAATACATTCGAACAACAACGGGATAATAACCGAAAAGGCCGATCCTTTTGGCCGTTTATGTGAACATCCACCCAGGACCGCTTCTGTTGTTTGGGAATCTGACTACCAATGGAAAGACAAGAAATGGATGGGCTACCGCAAAGACAAAAACGGACTGGACAGACCCTATTCCGTTTACGAGGTGCATTTAGGTTCTTGGAAGCGTAAAAGCGACAACACCTTTATGTCCTATATTGAACTCGCCAATGATTTGGTCACTTATGTAAAGGAAATGGGTTACACCCATGTAGAGTTTATGCCAATCATGGAATTCCCTTATGATCCCTCATGGGGTTACCAACTTACCGGTTATTTTGCCCCGACCTCCCGATTTGGGAAACCCGAGGATTTGAAATTTTTGGTAGACAAGTTCCATCAAAACGACATTGGGGTGATATTGGATTGGGTTCCGTCCCATTTTCCTGAAGATGCACACGGTTTGGGGAATTTTGATGGTTCCCATTTGTATGAGCACCCAGATCGCCGAAGGGGCTATCACCCTGACTGGAAAAGTCTTATTTTCAATTATGGACGAAATGAAGTAAGGGCCTTCCTTATAAGCAATGCCTTGTTTTGGCTGGATCAGTTTCATGTAGATGGTTTAAGGGTTGATGCAGTTGCATCTATGCTTTATTTGGATTATTCAAGGGAAGAAGGGGAGTGGGAACCCAATATGTACGGGAACAATGAAAATCTTGAGGCCATCTCCCTAATCAGGGAGCTCAACGAGGAGGTTTACAAAAGCTTTGATGGGGTTCAGACCATTGCCGAGGAATCCACGGCGTTCAGTGGCGTTTCAAGACCGGTCTATCTAGGCGGTCTGGGCTTTGGTATGAAATGGATGATGGGATGGATGCATGACACATTGGAATATTTTAGGAAGGAACCTATTTACAGGAGACACCATCAAAATGATATTACTTTCAGTATGACGTATGCCTTTACCGAAAATTTTATGCTTCCATTCTCACATGATGAAGTGGTGTATGGCAAACAATCCTTGATTTATAGAATGCCAGGGGATGAGTGGCAAAGATTTGCAAATCTTAGATTGCTCTTCGGCTATATGTTTACCCATCCAGGGGCCAAGTTGATGTTTATGGGGGGCGAGTTTGGCCAGACGTCGGAATGGAATTTCCAACAAAGTTTGGATTGGCATTTAACCCAGTATGATTTTCATTCAGGTATTCAAGCCATAGTTAAGGACTTAAATAAAATTTATAGGGAATATCCTGCGCTATACGAGAAACAGTTCAGTTCGGAGGGCTTCCAATGGATCGATTATGGTGACCATGAGAATTCGGTCCTAACTTATATAAGAAAAGGGCATGACCGTAAAAATGACTTGATCATAGCATGTAATTTTACGCCGGTAAATAGGGAGAACTATAAAATAGGGGTTCCGAAAGCGAAAAAGTACACTCAGATATTCAGCAGTGACAACACCAAATATGGGGGCAGTGGAGTGATGAATGTCAATATAAAAACTTCTAAAAAAGAATGGCACGGCCATGCGAATTCGATAGAAATTAATATTCCACCCCTTGGGGTTGTTATTTTTCAATGATAAAATCCATCTAAATCGTAAAACTTCCAAATAGTCCTTAATATCACTTTAAAATTAGCGTTTAAAGTACTTTTTTTGCGGTATTTTAAAACTAGGTTCAACTATTATGATAACAAATACAGAACTTGAATATAAAGGTAATCTATACCCCAACCAGATAATTAAATACAAGCGCGATACCGATAAATTATATTTTACTACAGAGAATGGCGTTATTTTGGAGCTTACGGTGCTTCAAGATGGAGTTTTTAGGTTTAGATATGCAACGGAGCATGTTTTTCAGCCTGATTTCTCCTACGCTATTAGCGAAACTGCCAGTAACGGTTACAATCAATTGGAGGTAACTGAAACAAAAACAGAATATCTGGTTAAAACTGAAAAAGTTCGTATTCTAATTGATAAGAAAACTGTGCGCATCCAAATTTCTGATTTGGAAGGAACAATTATCAATGAGGACGAACTTGGCTTTCACTGGGAAGAGAATTATGAATTTGGCGGCAATTCTGTGAAGATGAGCAAGATTACCCAAAATTCCGAAGGATTCTATGGAATGGGCGATAAGGCAACTCATTCCAACCTCAAGGGAAAAAGGGTAAGTAACTGGTGCACTGATCAATATGCCTATGGCAAAGATCAAGATCCACTTTATAAGGCAATTCCTTTCTATCTGGGGCTGCACAAAAATATCGCCTATGGGATTTTCTTTGATAACTCTTTCAAAACCCATTTTGATTTTGCCCACGAACGAAGAAATGTAACGAGCTTTTGGGCAGATGGTGGGGAAATGAACTATTATTTTTTCTACTGGACCCCAAATGCTGGAAGTCGTAAGGGCCTATTCAGATTTGACGGGGAGACCTGAGCTTCCGCCCCTATGGGCTTTGGGATACCATCAATCAAAATGGAGTTATTTCCCGGAGAAAAATGTAAAGGAAATAGCCAATAAATTTAGAAAATTGAAGATACCCTGTGATGCCATTTATTTGGATATAGATTACATGGATGGTTTCAGATGTTTCACTTGGGACAAGGAAAAATTTCCGGACCCCAAGCGAATGATTGGGGAATTAAATGAAGATGGCTTTAAAACAGTGGTTATGATCGATCCGGGTATTAAGGTCGATAGAGAGTACTGGGTTTACAACGAAGCGGTTAAGAACAATTATTTCTCCAAACGAGGTGATGGGCCACATATGCGAGGCAAAGTATGGCCAGGAGATTGTAATTTTCCAGATTTTACCAATCCAAAGGTTCGTGAGTGGTGGGCAGAACTATATAAAGAGTTTATGGCCGAAATTGGTGTGCATGCCGTTTGGAATGATATGAATGAGCCCGCAGTAATGGAAGTGCCAACAAAAACAGCGCCTTTGGATACAAGGCATGATTATGATGGGCACCCATGTACGCATCGCAAAGCTCATAACGTGTATGGAATGCAGATGGTGAGGGCCACATACGAGGGTGTAAAAAAGTACGTGTATCCCAAAAGACCGTTTGTTATAACTAGGGCTGCATTTGCGGGTACACAACGTTACTCTTCAACTTGGACCGGTGACAATGTTGCGACTTGGGAACATTTGTGGTTGGCGAACGTGCAAATGCAGCGAATGTGTATGAGCGGATATTCATTTGTTGGCTCGGATATTGGAGGTTTTGCCGAGCAGCCGGACGGCGAACTATTTGCCAGATGGATTCAACTTGGGGTGTTCCATCCATTTTGTAGGGTGCACTCCAGCGGTGATCATGGTGATCAGGAGCCCTGGTCTTTTGGAAAAGAGGTAACTGACATAGTCCGAAAATTCATAGAACTGAGATACCAACTACTTCCATACCTTTATACTATGTTTTGGCGATATACAAAGGCGGGAACACCAATGTTACAACCTTTGGTGCACTATGATCAGGAAGATACCCAAACACATTTCAGGACGGATGAGTTTATTTTTGGTAAGCAAATTTTGGTATGTCCTATTCAAGAGCCGAATGCAAAAGGTAGAAGAATGTACATACCTAAAGGAAATTGGTATAATTATTGGAACGATGAATTAATTGAAGGCGGTAAGGAAAGATGGGTGGTTGCAGATTTGGACAAAATGCCATTATTTATAAAAGAAGGCGCGATTATACCTAAATACCCTGTCCAGCAATATGTTGATGAATTGGTAATTGAAGAATTAATACTTGACGTTTATTATAAGTTGGGTGTTGAAAGTTCATTGATATATGAGGATGCCCAAGACGGGTATGATTATAAAAAAGGACTTTTTAGCCTAAGACGATTAAAATTAGTGGGCAAAGAAAAGGAATTGATCATTCAACAATTTAAAGATGGATCATTTATGACCTCCTATGAAAATTTTGAAATCAAATTACACGGACTGCCTTTTAAAATTGATAGAATAGAAATTGATAAAGAAGAAGTTTCGTTAAAGGACATCAACTATAATGGGATAAACGTGTTTCAGATCCAAAAAGATTTCACCGATTTACACATAATAGGGAAATAATTTTTTTGTAATTTTCCCCTCTAAACACTATACAAAAAATGAAAAAGACCATAATTGTATTAGCGATTTTTATGATCGTTTTGGCCTGTAAAACGAATCCGTTTACGGGTAAAAGTACATTGAATTTCTACCCGAACAGTCAAATATTTCCGACGGCTTTTGCACAGTATGATCAGTTTTTAACTGAAAATTCCGTAGTTGAAAATACCGCCGAAGCAAAAATGATTACAAAAGTTGGTCAGCGAATATCCTCTGCCGCAGAGCGTTGGTTGACTGCCAATGGGTATCCAGGATATTTGAAGGATTATAAGTGGGAGTATAACCTGGTAAAGGACGAGACCGTTAATGCTTGGTGTATGCCCGGCGGGAAAATTGTTTTCTACACCGGAATACTTCCAATAACACAATCGGAAACTGGCGTGGCAGTAGTAATGGGACACGAAGTAGCCCATGCTTTGGCGGATCACGGAGCTCAGAGAATGAGCGCAGGAACTTTGCAACAGGTAGGGGCAGTAGCAGGTAATATTGCTATTAAAGATCCACAAAAACTGGCCATTTTCAATCAGGCATATGGCATTGGTTCGCAAGTGGGTGTCATGCTTCCATTTAGCAGAGGCCATGAAACCGAAGCCGATAGGATTGGACTTCAGATCATGGCCATCGCCGGTTACAACCCAGACGAAGCAGCGGAACTTTGGAAACGTATGAAGGCCAAAAGTGGGGGCGAAGCACCTCCCGAATTTATGAGTACACACCCTTCCAATGATACAAGAATAAGTAATTTGACGGCCTGGGCGCCATTGGCCAAGGAAGAAGCCGCAAAATTTGGTGTCACAAAATTTCAGTAAATAGTATGATTCAATTATCGTATATTCGAAGCTGTTCCTCTAAGGGACAGTTTTTTTTGTTTAAAATGGCCAGAGTTTTAGCTGAGAAGGGAAGTAAAAAATTATTAAACGCTTGGGCATTTTATGACTGGGCCAATTCGGTATATACGCTTACGATAGCTTCCTCTATATTTCCAATTTTTTACTCAACCTTGTTTGCCGAAGACGATACGGCCGTTTTGGCCTTTGGATATGAGATGAAACCAACTGTTTTGATTTCAATTGTTACTGGCTTTACTTTTTTAATAGTAGCTATTTTTTCACCCATACTGTCGGGAATAGCCGATTATGTGGGCAACAAGAAATTTTTCATGAAGTTTTTCTGTTATATGGGAGGACTGGGATGCATTGGGTTATACTGGTTTAGCTTGGAGTTTATTCATCTAAGCCTTCTATTTTACTTTATGGGATTGCTGGGTTACTGGGGAAGTCTGGTATTTTACAACTCATATCTTCCCGATATTGCCTTTAAGGAACAGCAAGATAGTATCAGTGCAAAAGGATTTTCACTGGGTTATATTGGTAGTGTGCTTTTATTGTTGCTCAATTTGGCAATGGTTATGATGCCTGAATGGTTTGGTTTTGATATTGGCACCACGGAGCAAGAGCTGGGTGTGGCCAAGGTTGAAGCTATGAAGGTTTCCTTCACTACCGTCGGATTGTGGTGGATTATATTTAGCCAATATACTTTTTATGTTTTGCCCAAAGGAATTTCAACGGGACACAAAGTAACAAAACATGTAATTTTCAATGGGTTTCGAGAATTGAAATTGGTTTGGAATCAGCTAAAACAAAATCTTAGGCTAAGAAGTTATTTAAAGGCATTTTTTGTCTTTAGTATGTCCGTTCAGACCATCATGCTTATGGCCGTTTACTTTGGTGAAAAAGAAATAGCCTGGGGTAGTGATAGTGAGAAAACTACTGGGCTAATTCTTAGTATTTTAATCATACAACTAGTCGCAGTTGTTGGAGCATCAATTACATCAAAAGCCTCTTCGAAATTCGGAAATATTAGAACTTTGATATTCGTGAATTTCATTTGGCTTTGTTTGTGCTTTTATGCTTATTTCATGGTAAGTCCCATGCAATTTTATATCGCTGCTGGACTGGTGGGTCTAGTAATGGGCGGGGTACAGGCCTTGGCACGTTCCACATATTCCAAATTCCTGCCCGAGACAGAGGATACTACTTCCTACTTTAGCTTTTATGATGTGGCGGAGAAAATAGGAATCGTCATTGGCATGTTGATTTTTGCAGTGGTAGATCAAATAAGCACCATGCGTTATGCCATTTTGTTTTTATTTCTTTTTTTCTTGATCGGAATACTTTTATTGTTAAAGGTGCCAACAAAAAAAGCCCCTTTGAAAGAGGCTTGATTCAACGATTGTTCGTTCTTTGATTGAATATCTTGATTTGATGTTTACCCTTTACTTATATCACCTGAACCCGAGGTCTTGGTATCTACTTTTTCAGGATTTCCACGATAACTGATATCGCCAGATCCTGACACTCGGGCCTTGAGCATCTTATGGGCCGTAACTTTAATGTCTGCTGAGCCCGAAATTGTGGCTTCGACATTATCGGCATCAAGGTCGTAGGCTTTTATGTCCCCACTTCCAGAAATGGTGGCATCAAAGTTATTGGCCGTTCCGCTCAAGATAATATCACCTGATCCGGACATTGAAGTTGAAATGGTATCTACATCCAAATCCAAGGTAATATCCCCTGAACCCGACATTGCTGTTTTGAAATTCTCAGCTTTAAGCGTTTTTTTGCCCACAATATCACCAGAACCTGAAAGTGCGACCGAATTTATTTTGTCTACAGGAACAGTAATCAAAACGCCTTCTTTCCATGTGGAAGGTTGTAAATTATAGCCCTTTTCGACTTTAATGTTGAGTTTGCCATTTTCTACCGCTGTAATAATATGCTCCAGAATATTTTCCTCACCTTTTAGGGTCAGTTTACCTTCTTTTCCATCAACTAATTCTACATCAAACCACCCTGACACCCCGATACCGTCATAGGGCCCTACCGATCTTTCCTCGGTAACTACGTTTCCATCTCCCTTGACTCTTTTGCCCCATTGTGCAGTGCACGACATTGTGAATAATACTACGAAACTAAGTGTTGCTAATTTTCTCATGATTCATGTTTTGTTTTAAATGATTGATTTAATTTTTAGAGAAGGAAATCCCACCATAATCACTGGTAATAGAGATTTTCTTTCCGCTATTCGGTTTACCATAGTACCCTTTATAATATTTATCACTCGATTTTTCTGTACTGATATTGATTTCAAAATCATCCTTACCGCTAACCCCTGCATAGGAGGTTCGTATTTCAAAATCAAAATTATATGAGGGGTCGTATCCTATTTTAATTCCCGTGTAATCAGATGTAATGTCTAAATTTCCGGCATCTTCCGCCATTTTGGCGATTCGTATGGAACCATAGTCCGCTTTAATATCCAAATTCCCATGAATAGTGCCCAATTTCACATTTATATAGTCCCCGTTACCACTGATATTATTTGCTTCGCCAATTTCCAAGTTGCCATAATCACTAGAATATTGTAGGTTCTCCATTTGGTTTACGGTAGAGTTGGTATAATCTGCATTGATGATCAAATCCCCTGCTTTTTTGATAGTAAATCCGGAATAATCGGCTTTGATCTCGCCACTTTTCATGTACCCAATACTGGATCCTGAAGTGTAATCGAAGTTCAACTGATTATTTCGCCCATGCAACTCGCCTATTTCCAATCGACCATAATCACAATTTATTTTTGCATGGCCGTCTATTCTGTCCAACATAATTCCTCCGTAGTCATTATTAAGATTAACACTATTCTTTACAGGAACTTTGATGGTATAGTTGATCTGCATGTTCACATTGTTGCTCTTGCCCCAGTTCCAACCCCAACTGTCGCCATTTTTGTCAAATATGGTCTTGGCCGAGACCATTTCACCGCTGGCATCAAAACTAACCGTGATTTCATCTAGTTTTTGCTGGACTTTATCCTTATTATTTCCATTGGTTTTGATATGCACCTCGATAAGTACCCTATTCTCGTTCCAAGAGGTAATATTTAGGTTTCCGTAGCTATTGTCAATCTTTAACAACGCATCCGAGTTCACATTGAACTCTTTCTTTATAGTTTTTTCCTTGGTGTATTTACCACTTAGAGGATCCACATGGGCGGTCATTACCGAAGGTAGTCCCAAGAAAAGTATGATTGCGTATTTAAATAGTATAGTTTTCATCATTGTAATTTTTTATGTTTTTTATGGTATCAACTTGATTTAGGACATCTTGTAATAAATCTATCCTTGTTTGGAAATTGGTAATCATGGCACTTAAAAGTAATTTGCTATTTCCGCCTTTTAAAAGATTTTCCTCTAGGACTAGGTAATCAGCTTCCAATTTTTTTAACTGTACCATCGTATCGGAAATTATTTTTTGGGTTTCGGGCGTACTTTCACTTTGTAATTGTTTTACTTGCTCCTCAATTAGGCTGGCGAAGTAGAATTCTGTTTTCGAAACTTCTGGTGATATTTTTGCTACCTGCTCTTCAATTGTCGGGGATGAATTATAAAGTCCTAAACCGATACTTGCCATGATTGCGATCGATGCGGCAATTGATAAGGATTTCCACCAAGAACTTCCTTTCTTTTGAATAGAAACCACTCCTTGTGCCGCTTCCAATTTTTCTTGAAAACGAAGGTTGTGCCCGGTTGTAGGTTCTTCTGTGTCAAAAGAATCTTTGAGGTTATGAAACAGCCTATCTAAATTATCTTTTTCCATTAGTAAACGGGTATTAATTTGTTTCTTAAACTTTCTTTAGCTCTAGAGATCAGTGTTCTACAATTTGCATAGCTTATATTCATAATTTCACTGATTTCCTCGTAATCATATCCTTCAATAAAATGTAAGGTCAAAGAAACTCTGTAATTGTCCTTTAACAGTTTCATGGTTTCCATCACTTTTTGAGCCTTCAGTTCGGTAAATCCATAATCTGAAACAACTCCTTCATTATCTTCGACCTTATAGATTATATCATCCAGGGCAACTTCATTTTTTTTCTGTTGTTTTCTGTAATGATATATACTGTTGTTCACCACAATGCGTTTTAACCAGGATCCAAAGGTTACCTCGCCTTTAAATGTGTGCAGTTTCGTAAACGCGTTTAAAAACGACTCTTGCATTACATCTTCCGCTTCGGCGCTGTCTTTCACAATTCTTAGGGCCGTGTTGAACATGGCCTTGTAATAACGATTGTAAATTTCGAGCTGGGCACTTTGCTTTCCCTCTAAACACAATTGTAATAGTGCTTCAGTATTTTCTCTTTTGTGGCTCAAAAGGTGAATGGTTTGTATAAAAGATAAGTGAATTTAATTATTGTTACAGTTTTAATAAAAAAGTATTTATTTGATCTAGACCGCCGTGTTTTATTCTTCATTTATGCAAATGGCATAACAATTGTCTCTGCATTAGGAACTAATAAACCTTTTAATGCGGAGAATTCGTAGAAATAGGGGTTTACAAGGATTGTTGAATAATAAAAGAAGAGGTTAGTGTCGTTTTTATGACATAATGACCGAAAAATATATATGGGAGATTCCAATTTTACCAATTTTGACAATATGTCCATCCACAGCATCGACGAGGATTCTGAATTAATACCCCTATTGACGCCGGAAGATGAAGAACAAATGAATAGTGAAGGATTGCCAGAGACACTACCCATTCTTCCCTTGCGCAATACAGTATTGTTTCCCGGGGTGGTTATACCCATTACTGCAGGTAGGGACAAGTCAATCAATCTTATTAAAGATGCCAACAATGGCTCAAAGGTTATAGGTGTAGTTTCCCAAAAGGATGAGAACACTGAAAATCCTGAGATCAAGGACATCAACACATTAGGTACTGTGGCGCGAATTTTACGTGTGTTGCAGATGCCGGATGGGAATACAACTGTCATCATTCAGGGTAAAAAGCGCTTTGAAATTGCTGAGGTACTTACCCAAAAACCTTATATGACCGCAACCATACGGGAGGCAGAGGAAATTCGGCCGGATCAGACGAGCAAGGAATTTTTGGCCATCATTGAATCAATTAAAGAATTGGCCTTAAAAATAATTCGGGACAATCCCAATATTCCAAGTGAAGCTTCTTTTGCCATCAAGAATATTCAAAGTAACTCGTTCCTAATAAACTTCGTATCCTCCAACCTTAATTTGGATGTAAAGGATAAACAAGCACTCTTGGAAATTGGAAACTTACAGGAGAGAGCCTTGGCTACCTTAAAATACATGAACCTTGAGCTTCAAAAGTTAGAGCTGAAGAACGATATTCAATCCAAGGTGCGCAGTGACCTTGATCAACAGCAGCGTGAATACTTTCTTCATCAGCAAATGAAGACCATTCAGGAAGAATTGGGCGGGGTTTCTTACGATGAGGAACTTGACGAAATGCGGGTTCTTGCGAAAAAGAAGAAATGGGGTAAAAAAGTAAAAGAGCATTTTGAAAGGGAACTGGCGAAAATTCAGCGCATGAATCCACAGGTGGCTGAATATTCCATTCAAAGAAATTATTTGGATCTCTTTCTTGAACTTCCATGGAACGAATTTTCAAAAGATAAGTTCGATTTAAAGAGGGCACAGCGAATCTTAGACCGTGATCATTATGGTCTGGAAGACGTGAAAAGGCGTATTATTGAATATTTGGCGGTTCTAAAACTGCGGAATGACATGAAATCGCCCATACTCTGTTTGTACGGTCCCCCGGGAGTTGGTAAAACATCTTTGGGGAAATCGGTTGCAGAGGCTTTGGGCAGGGAGTATGTGCGCATGTCACTGGGCGGATTGCGTGACGAAGCAGAAATACGAGGACATAGAAAAACTTATATTGGTGCAATGCCAGGGCGAATTGTTCAAAGTATTAAAAAGGCCGGTACTTCAAACCCTGTTTTTATTTTGGATGAAATCGATAAACTTTCCAATAGTCATCAGGGTGATCCCTCATCCGCAATGTTAGAGGTTTTGGATCCAGAGCAAAACAACGAGTTCCATGATAACTTCTTGGAAGTGGGTTTTGATCTTTCAAAAGTGATGTTCATCGCTACCGCAAATAATCTATCCAATATTCAGCCTGCACTTCTAGATAGAATGGAAATAATAAATGTAACGGGCTATACGATAGAGGAGAAGGTTGAAATAGCCAAGAGACACTTGTTGCCAAAACAATTAAAGGAGCACGGACTTACCGCTAAAGACCTTAAAATCGGAAAACCACAGCTTGAGAAAATCGTGGAAGGATATACCCGGGAATCAGGTGTACGTTCCTTGGAAAAGCAAATTGCAAAAATGGTACGCTATGCGGCGAAGTCCATTGCAATTGAAGAAGTATATAATATTACAGTGAGTAATACAGAGGTCGAAAAAGTTTTGGGACCTCCACGGATGGAACGTGATAAATATGAAAATAATGAAGTTGCCGGCGTTGTGACCGGACTGGCATGGACAAGCGTTGGTGGAGATATTTTATTTATAGAGTCCATAATTTCAAAAGGCAAAGGCAATTTGAATATTACGGGGAACCTAGGAAAGGTAATGAAGGAATCCGCTACCATTGCCCTTGAATATATAAAGTCGAATGCAGATCGGTTTGGAATTGAACCAGACATTTTTGAGAGCTATAATGTACACATTCATGTGCCGGAAGGGGCGACCCCAAAAGATGGCCCCAGTGCTGGGATAACCATGCTAACTTCCTTGGTTTCTCTTTTCACTCAACGAAAAGTAAAAAAGAGCTTGGCAATGACCGGTGAAATAACATTGAGGGGAAAAGTATTACCTGTGGGTGGGATTAAGGAGAAAATTTTGGCCGCAAAACGGGCAAGGATTAAGGAGATAATACTATGTGAAGAAAACAAGAGGGATATTGAGGAAATTAAGGCAGACTATTTAAAGGGATTGACTTTTCATTATGTTTCTGACATGCACGAAGTCATTGATATTGCCCTTTTAAACAGCAAGGTCAAAAACCCCAAACAATTATAGATATTTGCGCTCACAATCCCATTCAAAAGTTGGGGTATGCCATATTTCTTTCTATTTTTAAATAATGGAAAAAATAACCATCGCAATTGATGGATATTCTTCTACTGGGAAGAGTACCATAGCAAAAGAGTTGGCCAAGGCACTCGGGTATATATATGTAGATACCGGTGCAATGTATAGGGCCGTTACGCTATTTGCAATGCGGAACAATCTGGTTGGTGGTAGCAAAGAAAATATTGGCACACTCATTAAGTTATTGCCAAAAATAAATCTCAAATTCGTTTATAATGAATCCTTAGGTTTTTCCGAAATGTACCTTAATGGGGAAAACGTCGAAAATGAAATCCGGTCATTACAGGTTTCTCAGTTGGTAAGCCAAGTTGCAACAATTGCCGAAGTCAGGTACATGTTGGTGCAAATGCAGAAGAAGATGGGTGCAGATAAAGGAATCGTTATGGATGGTAGGGATATAGGGACTGTTGTATTTCCAGATGCAGAACTAAAAATATTCATGACCGCTTCCCCTGAAAAGAGAGCTTATAGGCGTTACAAAGAGCTTTTGGATAAGGATGAAAAGGTGTCATATGAAGAAGTTTTGGACAATGTTCAAAATAGGGATTTGATAGATTCCACAAGGGAATTTTCCCCATTGAAAATTGCAGATGATGCCATTGAGTTTGATAATAGCGATATGGGGTTAAAAGAGCAATTTGATCGTATGTACAACTTTGCGCTCAGGATAATAGAAAACAAAAAAAACGGGCATTAATGCCCGTTTTTAGTAAAGCCCCTAGTTATTTATAGATTTGGAATGACCAAAACCTGATCTGGGTGAATTACATCAGGATTTTTCAATATGCCGGTATTCGCCTCGAATATCTTCTTATACTTCATTGGATCACCATAATAGAGTTTCGAGATTTTGCTCAAAGACTCTCCGCTTTTTACAGTATGCCTATGATAAACCGATTCATCGGCAACGGTAATATTGGCTTTGATATCCGCTGGGTTCTGTCCACCGATTTCTTTAATTTTATCCCACAATAAGTTTTTCTCGTACTGCGTTTTTGCCTCTCCTTTTACCTTTAAAACCCCACCTTCCTCGGTCACATTTCCATCTTTGATTCCCAATTGCTCTCCGAGATTCAAAACGGGTTGGTACTTTGCTTTAACACTCATAATCTTAATTTTTTAATGGTTAATATTTAAGGCAGAAAGATACGGATTATTGGCATAATTCATATTCAAATATATAAAATAGTAGGTCTTTTTGAATCGCGCCATAAAATGTGTTTGATAAACCATTTTAATATTGTATTTTTGCACTCCTTTTTCACAAAGATTCGAGAGAAAAAGGATTTATAAATCGCTAAATAATAACTACTTCTGTGGATTTTGTTTGAATCTCGATAGTACCACAGGATACAAATTTATAATCAGCAAATGGCTGAAGAAAAAGCAATCGCGGAAGCAGTTGAAACTGTCGAAGTAAAAAAAGAAGCAAAAGCACCCGTTCAGGATCCAAAGGAATTTTTGGAAAATTTTGATTGGGACAAGTACGAACAAGGAATTGAGCGTGTTGACGATTCAAAACTTAAGGAGTTTGAAACCCTTGTAGAAAAGAATTTCGTTGATACTGATCATGAAGCAGTAGTTGAAGGCAAAGTTGTGTACCTAACCGACCGTGAGGCGATAATTGACATCAACGCAAAATCTGAAGGGGTAATTTCCTTGAACGAGTTTCGTTACAATCCGGGACTAAAAGTAGGTGACAAGGTTGAGGTTTTGATTGATATCCGTGAGGATAAAAGTGGTCAATTGGTACTTTCACACCGTAAGGCCAGAACAATTATGGCCTGGGATCGTGTGAATGCAGCTCATGATAAAGAAGAAATTGTAAGTGGTTTCGTTAAGTGCAGAACCAAAGGCGGTATGATCGTTGATGTTTTTGGCATCGAAGCTTTCTTGCCAGGTTCACAAATTGATGTGAAACCAATTCGGGATTACGATCAATATGTGAACAAAACAATGGAGTTCAAAGTGGTGAAGATCAACCACGAGTTCAAGAACGTAGTTGTTTCTCACAAAGCACTGATTGAGGCCGATATAGAAGAACAGAAAAAAGAAATCATAAGCCAGCTTGAAAAGGGACAGGTATTGGAAGGTGTTGTCAAGAACATTACTTCTTACGGTGTCTTCATTGATCTTGGTGGTGTTGATGGATTGGTACATATTACGGATCTTTCTTGGAGTAGGATCAACCATCCGAACGAAGTTGTTGAACTTGATCAGAAATTGAATGTCGTTATTCTTGACTTTGATGAGAATAAATCAAGAATTCAATTAGGATTGAAACAATTGGAGAAACACCCATGGGATGCTCTAAGCGATGAGATTAAAATCGGGGACAAGGTAAAAGGAAAAGTAGTGGTAATTGCAGATTACGGTGCCTTCATTGAAGTTGTTGAAGGTGTTGAAGGATTGATCCACGTTTCTGAAATGTCATGGTCCACGCATTTGCGTTCTGCCCAGGATTTCGTAAAAGTGGGTGATGAAGTAGAGGCAGTGGTATTGACGTTGGATCGCGAAGATCGTAAGATGTCTTTGGGTATCAAGCAATTGACACCGGATCCATGGACTGATATTACCTCTAAATATCCTGTGGGATCTAAGCATAAGGGTATCGTTCGAAACTTTACAAATTTTGGAGTGTTCGTAGAATTGGAAGAAGGTATAGACGGGTTGATTTATATCTCGGACCTTTCTTGGACCAAGAAAATCAAACATCCTTCGGAATTTGTAACGGTTGGTGATACTTTGGAAGTTGAGGTATTAGAGCTTGATGTTGATGGTCGAAAATTAAGCTTGGGCCACAAACAGACGACTGAGAATCCTTGGGACAAATATGAAACGGAATTTGGAGTTGATACCGTACACAAAGCTACAATCACCGAGATTGTAGATAAAGGTGCCACTATTGATTTTAACGAAGATATTACAGCCTTTGTGCCGCAACGTCACCTGGAAAAAGAGGATGGCAAGAAACTTGTTAAAGGAGAAGAAGCTGAATTCAAGATCATTGAATTCAATAAGGACTTCAAACGAGTTGTAGCGAGTCATACTGCAATCTTCAAGGAAGAAGAACAGCGTAACGTAAAAGCTGCCGTTAAAAGACAGACAGCTAATACTGAAGAGGCCAAACCAACACTTGGTGACGCCAACGATCAGTTGCAAGCTTTAAAAGATAAGATGGAAGCCAGCGCTAAAAAGAAAAAGTAGGCTTTCTTTATCTATAAATAACCAAAGGTCTCAACGGAAACGCTGAGACCTTTTTTGTTTCTATCAATGGCCACTATTTAATTGAAGAGAAATACCTATTTTTGTATTTCAAAAGTGTTGATGACCGACTATGAGTCAAAAAGTACTACTTTCCTCAAAAGAAATTAACATCATCCTCCATCGTTTGGCCTGCCAACTTCTTGAAAGTCATCTTGATTTTTCAAATACGGTCCTGATAGGTCTTCAACCGAGAGGAACTTTTGTTGCGGAACGTTTGGTGAAGATCCTGAAGGAAGAACATGGAGTAAAAAATATAAGTCTTGGCTATTTGGATATTACCTTTTACCGTGATGACTTTAGGAGAGGGGACAAAACACTTTCGGCCACACAAACGAAAATAGATTTTTTGGTCGAGGATAAAAAAGTGGTTCTCATTGACGATGTGCTTTATACCGGAAGAAGTATTAGGGCCGCTTTGACCGCCATTCAATCATTCGGAAGGCCTTCGGAAGTAGAACTGCTTACCCTTATTGATAGAAGGTTCAGTAGACATTTACCCATTCAACCAAATTATAGAGGTCGTCAGGTAGATGCGATCAACGATGAGAAAGTTAAAGTAATGTGGAAGGAGCAAGATGGTGAAGACGTTATATATTTGGTAAATAAATAATAGATGAGCGAACTGAGTGTAAAACACTTACTGGGAATCAAGTATCTGAATGCAAATGATATTCAACTCATTTTTGAAACCGCCGATCATTTTAAAGAAGTAATCAATCGCTCGATCAAGAAAGTCCCATCTTTAAGGGATATCACAATTGCAAATGTCTTTTTTGAAAATAGCACGCGTACGAAGCTCTCCTTTGAACTTGCCGAAAAACGACTATCGGCAGATGTAATTAATTTTTCGGCTGCGCAGTCTTCAGTTAAAAAGGGAGAGACCCTGATTGATACGGTAAACAATATTTTATCGATGAAAGTTGATATGGTGGTGATGCGCCATCCCAATCCAGGGGCCGGTATTTTTTTATCAAAACATGTCAAGGCATCCATAATAAATGCCGGTGATGGGGCGCACGAACATCCGACGCAGGCATTATTGGACTCATACTCGATAAGGGAAAAATTGGGTGATGTTGCCGGTAAAAATGTGGTTATTGTCGGTGACATATTGCACTCCAGGGTTGCGCTCTCCAATATATTCGCGTTAAAGCTACAGGGAGCCAATGTAAAAGTCTGCGGACCTAAAACTTTATTACCCAAACATATTGAATCCCTCGGGGTTGAAGTAGAGACCAATTTACGGAAGGCTTTGAACTGGTGCGATGTTGCGAACATGCTACGCATTCAAAATGAACGACTTGATATAAGTTACTTTCCTACTACCCGAGAATACACACAGCAGTTCGGTGTCAATAAGGCCCTTTTGAACAGCCTTGACAAGGAAATTGTTATAATGCATCCAGGACCCATAAATAGGGGAGTTGAAATAACCAGCGATGTGGCAGATTCCAAGCAATCCATTATTCTAAATCAAGTAGAGAATGGAGTGGCCATTCGTATGGCCGTATTATATTTATTGGCTTCAAAAATTAAATAGAATCTTATGATCTTTGATTCGGACGGAAATACAACCACCATTTTTCAAGAGAATATTTCTCTTCAAAAGTTTATGGAAAATTTAAATGGGGCCTATTCAAAAATTAAAAACGATAATATAATAGTAAACCTATTTTCGTTTAAAAAATTGACAGCTAACGATGTTTTGGAATTTCTGGAACTATCAGAAAAACATCGAAAATCTAAAAAGTCATTTGTTTTGGTAACCGACAAAGTTTCTTTTGATGAGATTCCAGAAAGTATTTGCGTGGTGCCTACCCTTCAAGAAGCAAATGATGTTATTGAGATGGAAGAAATAGAAAGGGATTTGGAAATATGACGGATTTTCATCTGGCACAAGTAAATATTGCCAAAATGTTGGCGCCGATTGATAGTCCTGTGATGAAGGATTTTGTGGATAATTTAGATCTGGTAAATTCATTGGCGGAACAGAGCGAGGGATTTATTTGGCGGCTAGTAGATGAAGATGACAATGCTACTTCCTTAAAGGTATTTGATGAAGATTTTTTAATCATCAACATGTCGGTTTGGGAATCCAAAGAGGCACTTTTCAATTTTACATATCAATCAAATCACGTTGAAATATTTAAGCGCAAGAAAGAATGGTTTCATAAAATGACGTCAATGCATATGGCACTTTGGTATGTGCCAGTTGGTCATAGCCCCACCCCTGAAGAGGCCAAAATGCGACTAGCTTATTTGAATGCCCATGGCGAAACACCATACTCATTTCTGTTTAAATCTAATTTTACTGGATCTGATTCCAGTAACTATAAAATGGCATCAATAAAATGAAGCTTCATATTTTAGGTTGTTATGCCGCTACGCCAAGAACATTGACCAACCCTACCTCCCAAGTTTTGGAAATTAGAAACCACATGTTTTTGATCGACTGTGGTGAAGGGACACAAGTGCAACTTCGTAAGCAAAAATTGAAGTTTTCGAGAATAGACCATATTTTTATTTCGCATTTGCACGGAGACCATTTTTTTGGCTTGCCTGGCCTGATTTCGACCTTTCGTCTTTTGGGCAGAGAAAAGGAGATGCATATATATGGCCCAAAAGGAATAAAGGAAGCGATTACCTTATTGCTGAAGTTAGGTGATTCATGGACAAATTATCCGCTGATTTTTCATGAACTGGTTGCAACAAATTCTGAGTTGATTTATGAAGATGATAAGGTTACCGTAACTACCATTCCCTTGGACCATAGAATTTACACGAATGGTTTTCTTTTTAGGGAAAAGCTATCTGAACGCAAATTGAATATAAAGGCGGTTGCGGAACATAAAATAGACAAAGCCTATTTTCAGAACATTAAAAATGGCAAAGACGCAATACTTGATGATGGAACGGTAATACCCAATTCAAAACTTACTTCCAATCCTCCAAAAGCTAAAAGTTATGCCTATTGCAGTGATACGGCCTACAGCAAGGAGATTGTACCTCAAATAAAAAATGTGAGTGCCTTGTACCACGAGTCCACTTTTCTGGAATCGGAATCCAAACTATCTGTTAAAACTAAACACGCAACGGCCAAGGAGGCCGGGTGTATTGCTAAATTGGCAGAAGTGAATAAACTAATATTGGGCCATTATTCCACCCGTTATAAATCTATTGAACTTTTCAAGGAAGAGGCAGAAACGGTATTTGCCAACGTTGAATTGGCGGATGATGGCAAAATCTTCGAATTTTAAGATCACTGCCAACTACAACTTTTCAAGTACCTAGTTAGTATTAAAAGTATTTCATATAAAAAGCCTTGGGAAGTTTCCATTTTGCAATCTTTTACAGAACTTTACTTTTAAATATATCTTGAAAGACCAAATGCAAAAGGATCTAGGAAATTATCGAAAATCTTATGGGAAAAGTGAGTTGACGGAAGATTCCATTTCGGACAATCCTATGCAGCTGTTCCAAAAATGGTTCTATGAAGTTGAGGCAACAGAAAGTGTGGATGAGCCGAATGCTATGACGATCTCAACTTTAGGTATGGATGGGTATCCAAAAAACAGAGTGGTACTTTTAAAAAAATACACACACGAAGGGTTTATTTTCTATACCAATTATGAAAGTGAGAAAGGTAAAGCTATTGCCCAGGACCCCAAAATGTGTATTTCATTTTTCTGGCCTTCATTGGAAAGGCAGATAATAATAAAAGGAGCAGCCGAGAAAATCGCGGAGAACTTATCGGATGGTTATTTTGAATCAAGGCCTACTGGCAGTAAATTGGGGGCGATTGTTTCTAACCAAAGTGCTGTGGTTCCATCGCGTGAATATTTGGAAAAAAAACTGAAACAATTAGAGAAAGAGCTGGATGGAAAGGAAATAGAGCGCCCCCATAATTGGGGAGGATATATTGTGAGGCCGGTTTCTATGGAGTTCTGGCAAGGCCGCCCTAATAGACTCCATGACCGAATCAGGTATACCTTGCAAGAAGATTTTAACTGGAGAATTGAGCGTTTGGCCCCTTAATTTTTCCTTTTATATCACTGGAATGGACTTTGTGATCAGGCTTTTTAATTGACAAGATTATTAAAACTTTATTTCAATTTTAGATAATAGTTAAATGAAGAATCTGATTCTTATTAGACACGGTAAATCTTCTTGGGAATATGCCGCTAGTGATCGGGATAGGCCACTACTTGAAAGCGGAATTAAGGATGCGCTTTTGATTGGTTCAAAGCTTGAATCCCAAAAGAATGAAATTGATGCCGTTTATTCAAGTCCAGCAAATAGGGCACTACATACTTCTATAATTGTCATGAGGCAATTGGATTTTCCATTTCATAATTTTCATGTTACAAATGAATTGTATGACTTTTCCGGTGAATCCGTCATAAAATTTATCAAAAGTTTGGACAATCAGCTTCGGACCGTTATGATTTTTGGTCATAACCACGCCTTTACCCATATTGCCAATTCATTAGGAAATACTTATATTGACAACGTTCCTACCGCAGGACTTGTCGAACTTCGGTTTGAAGTCACAAACTGGAAATCAGTTGCGAAAGGAACCACAAAACAGACCATGTTTCCAAAACATTTTAGAGAATGATAAAGACCAAAAATCAATATGTAAATCGCGAAATTAGTTGGTTATGGTTCAATGAAAGAGTTTTACAAGAGAGCGCGGATAAGAATGTTCCTCTAATTGAACGGTTGCGATTTTTGGGTATTTTTTCCAACAACTTAGACGAATTTTTCAAAGTACGTTACGCCACCGTCAAAAGAATCGTAGAGGCCGGTAAATCTGGGAAGAGCGTTTTAGGCGGTGAAATTGCCAAGGATTTACTTGAAGAGATTACAGATATTGTTATAAAGCAACAGACCAAGAGTTTGGCAATTTTAAAGAAAATTGAGGATGAACTCGAAACCAAAAATATTTTCATTGTTAATGAAAATGAACTAAATAAAGCGCAGACAGTATTTGCAAAGCAATACTTTTTGGATAAGGTTAGTCCCCAGCTCATGACGATAATTCTCAATGATTTAACCAAATTCCCAACCCTTAAGGATACTGCCGCTTATTTGGCGGTAAAAATGGTAATAAGAAAAGAACTTAATAAACGAATTAGGGAAAAGCGTTTTGCGCTAATTGAAATTCCAAAGGGAATAGATCGGTTTATAGAACTGCCAAAAGAAGGGGATAAGAGCTATATCATAATGCTCGATGATCTCATCAGATACTGTTTAAGGAACATATTCACTATGTTCGAATTTGATTCCATTTCGGCACATATGATTAAAATTACGCGAGATGCCGAATTGGATATTGATAATGACTTAAGCAAAAGTTTTATAGAAAAGATTTCATCAAGTGTGGAACATCGCAAGGTTGGGGACCCTGTACGGTTCGTATATGACAAAAGTATCGGTAAGGACACGTTGACATTTCTTAAGAATAAAATGAACATTGAGGATACCGATAGTGTCATCCCTGGCGGGAGATATCATAACAGACGTGATTATATGGATTTTCCGAGTCTAGGAAGACCAGAATTGACCTATGATCGCATTACGCCTTTACCGGTAAAGGGATTAAGTCTGGAGGGAAGCCTTCTGGAACAGATTGCCAAAAAGGATTATTTGCAGTATACGCCCTATCATACATTTTCGTACCTGATCAAATTTTTAAGGGAGGCAGCACTAGATCCTAAGGTAAAGACCATAAAAATAACCGTCTATCGTTTGGCGAACAATTCGCAAGTAACCGCATCCCTCATCAATGCAGTCAAGAATGGAAAGCAGGTTACCGTGCAGATTGAGCTTCAAGCGCGATTTGATGAAAGAGCGAATATAGAGTATGCAGAGCAGCTTCAGGCTGAGGGTGTGAAACTAAAGTTCGGGGTACCAGGACTTAAGGTACACAGTAAAATTTGTGTTATTGAGCGGGAGGAAGATAATTCCATCAAGCGATACGGATTCATCAGCACAGGTAATTTTAACGAATCTACAGCCCGAATTTATACTGATTATACACTCTTTACGGCAAATGAACCTGTTTTAAAAGAGCTGAGCAAGGTTTTTGATTTCTTTGAAACAACTTTTAAAATTAACAAATACAAACATCTTATTGTCTCCCCGCATTATACCATGGAGGTTTTTATAAAGCTCATCGAAAAAGAAATTAAGCGGGCTCGCGCTGGTAAAGAGGCCTATATAAAAATTAAGATGAATAGTTTCACATCCTATAAAATGGTAGATAAACTGTATGAGGCCAGTAGGGCAGGGGTCAAAATCAAATTGATAATACGTGGAATATGTTGTTTGATTCCAGGGGTAAAAGGAATGAGTGAAAATATTGAGGCCATAAGTATCGTTGATAAATTTTTGGAGCATCCAAGGGTATTTATTTTTGGGAATGATGGAGATCCGAAGGCATATATTTCCTCAGCGGATTGGATGACAAGGAATTTGGATTACCGTGTTGAGGTCGGATGTCCCATATATGATGAAGATATCAAAAAAGAGCTAATAGATACTTTTGAAATTGCTTGGAAGGATAATGTAAAGGCGCGTGTTTTTTCTGAAAAGCAGGACAACGCCTATAGAAAAACTGGAATACCCAAAATCCGCTCACAATTCGCCACCTATGATTATTACCTGGATATATTGAACGGTAAATCGTCTGAAGATTAAAAGTTCAAAAAATTTAAATTGCCTGAAAGAGAAGTTGGGTACTCAAATTGGTATTGCCTGAAAATATTTTTCAGTTTTTATAAGTAAGTTTTAGGTAGTTTAAACACCAGATCATTCAATGGTTCCAGGAGTACTAACCATGAATGGTTTCTTTTTTACCTAACTTTTTCATTATCTGAGCCTCGTAATCCAATAGTTCCTTCCATTTTTTGTCAACTACCGATCGGTCACCATATTTACGGGCAAAACTTAAGAACATGGTATAGTGCGTCGCTTCACTCACCATCAGGGTATGATAAAAATCGGCCAACTCTTTATCTGCTAATTGTTCCGATAATAATCGGAAACGTTCGCAACTTCTAGCCTCTATTAGGGCGGCATAAAGCAATCTATGAACCAATTGCATTGTTCTACTCCCTCCCTTAGGAAAAAATTTTAAAACTTCAATTACATAATCATCCTTTCGGTCACGCCCTAGGGCTTGCCCCCTATCAATTATTCGGTTGTGAACCATTTTAAAATGGGCCATTTCTTCCCGTGCAAGGGAAGTCATTTCCTCAACAAGTTCAGTATATTCAGGAAAACTAACAATTAGGGAAATAGCAGTACTTGCCGCCTTTTGTTCGCAATAGGCATGATCCGTGAGTATTTCATCGATATTTTTCTCAACCAAGTTGACCCATCTGGGATCTGTAGTTAGTTTTAGACCTAACATAGCAATAATTTGTTAAATTTGTAAAGCTACAAGAATTGCCGTCGCAATCAAAATATGTTTAGTTCGAGTTGGTTAATGGATATATTTTTTAGAATTTTCGGATATATTTTCGCCATATTATGCCTTATTTCGGCAGTTCTACAATATAATGACCCAGATCCATTAATATGGATGCTAATATATGGAACAGCCGCAGCCGCATCAATAGCGTTTTCCCTGAAAAAATTAGTGTCATTAATCCCCCTTATATTGGGTTTCTTAGGAATGGTGGGATTTATATACGTCTTTCCACAGCATTTCCAAGGATTTGATTTATCCAATGGAACTCTCAAAAATGTGGAGGAGGGTAGAGAGGCCTTTGGGCTTTTGATACTTTCGATTATTATGTTCCTGTACGCCATTCGTATTAAATTTAGGACGACAATTTAATATTGGAAGGTCCTTAAAAATCTAAGTCAAACTCTTTTCTCAAAATATCTATAGCCGGATTTTTCTCCCTTAGTTTTTGATATTTTTCCTCAGGGGTAAAGGCAAATTTTTTGGCGGATTCCTCGTTAACCGTAATCTTGAGTTCAATGGCATGATTTTTAAGATTTGAACGCAAGTATTCCATTAGGTCAAATTGCTCTCTCTCAACCTCCTTTTTCATGGTATGATTGGGCAATTCTATACAAATAGTTGTTTCGTTTTTTAGTTTTGGAATGTCCGTATTAAGACTTGATGCCAATAATTTTCTACCCTCTTCATCAATTTTCTTAATAAAACTGGACCAATGCAATTGCATCTCTTCCTCCGTGAATTCTTCCTTTGGCTGTTGGGTTAAATCAATGCTCTCATCTTTCTTGTTAAGTTCGTGTTCTTTTTTTGCTTTAAGGCTTGCAATGGAAAGTCCTGAAACTCTCCTTAAAGAAGGTTTGACATCTATTTTTTCCGGAACAATTTCTGTAGATCGGTTTGGGGCAATAACTTTGATAGGCGGTTCACTTACCAAAGTATCTGTACTGAAATCTTCAATTTCATCAGTTGCTTCTTCCTCGATACTGTTGACTGGTTTGATAAAACTATCAGAAATACCTGATAGCACCTTATTAGAGGGCGTTCCTTTTTGAAATTTTCCTAAGTCCCTGTAGAAAGAAGCAGGGGCAATAAAATCTATGGCCTTATTATCTAAGGCTATTGATTCAGGGTTTTTTTTTTCGCCTTCAAAATTAATTGAGGCCAGTTTCATTAAAGTAAGTTCAACCAGTAGTCTTTGATTTTTACTGGTCTTATATTTCATATCGCAGTCGTTTGCATAATCCAATGCCTTGAGTAAAAATGGATTTGATGTTTTTTTGGTTTGCTCCAAATACTTGGTCTTTGCATCATCCCCAACTTCCAAAAGTTCTATGGTACTTTGAAACTGACATACCATTAAATCACGAAAGTGTGACGCCAAACCTGTAATAAAATGATGGCCATCAAAACCAAGTGCCAAAGTTTTGTTGAAGAGCAACAACAAGTCAGGAATATTATGCTCTAGGATAAGGTCCGTAGCCCTAAAATAGGTATCATAATCCAATACATTTAAGTTTTCGGTAACGGTTTTCCTGGTGAGTTCCTTCCCTGAAAAACTTACGACCCTATCAAAAATAGAAAGTGCATCCCGCATGGCACCATCGGCTTTTTGAGCTATGATATGCAAAGCATCTTCCTCAGCAACGATCCCTTGATTATCAGCAATATATTTTAAGTATTCCGCGGCATCTTTTACGGTAATCCGCTTAAAATCGAATATTTGACACCGGGAGAGAATAGTCGGAATTATTTTGTGCTTCTCCGTAGTGGCCAATATGAAAATTGCATGTTTGGGAGGCTCTTCCAAGGTCTTTAAAAAGGCATTAAAGGCCGATTGCGAGAGCATATGTACCTCATCAATGATATAGACTTTGTACTTGCCTACTTGAGGCGGAATTCTAACCTGATCTATAAGGTTTCGAATGTCATCAACTGAATTATTGGAAGCGGCATCCAACTCAAAAATATTGAAAGCAAAATCTTCATCTGCCTGCTCCGTACCGTCTGAATTTATTTGTTTGGCCAGAATACGGGCACAAGTAGTTTTGCCCACTCCACGTGGGCCTGTAAACAATAATGCCTGTGCCAAATGATTGCTCTCGATAGCATTGGTGAGCGTATTTGTTATAGCCTCCTGTCCCACAACATCCTTGAATGTTTGGGGTCTATATTTTCGGGCCGATACAATAAAAGGTTCCAATAGACTTCAGATTTATGGTTTGATTTTCTAACTTATTGTAATTAAAAATTCAAACCTCTGACAAAGATAAAAATAGCTGTCTAAGTACCCTTCATTTGATTGGGTTTCCATATTTTTTTATCAACAATTGGTGTAACTTTGGCCTGAGCAGGTCACTCTATCGCTCCCGTCTTTTGCGGGGGAGGAAAGTCCGGACACCATAGTGCAGCATAGCGGGTAACGCCCGTCGTCTCGCATCTTGCGGGATAGGACAAGTGCAACAGAAAGAATGTACAGTTAGGCTGTAGTGAAACCAGGTAAACTCTATGCGGTGAAACGTCATGTAAATCGGTGCTTGAGGGCTGCACGCCTGAGCCGAAGGGTAGGCGGTTTGAGCTTTCTGGGCGACCAGAAGTCTAGATAAATGATAGAGAAGTCTTTGTAGGCTTTACAGAATCCGGCTTATGACCTGCTTTTTATTTCAAAAGGTTTCGAAGTATCAAAGATCATTTGCCAAAAAAACTAAAAACACTGCCTCCGTATTTACGCATATTGTCGAAGTGGGGCACAGGGCTTAAGTCCAATTGCTTCGAATGCTCTATTATCAACATTCCGTTTTCCTTTAAAAGTTCTTTTTCGAATACAATTTCCTGAATTCGTGCCAACTCGTCTAAAGGCATATTATAGGGTGGGTCAGCGAATATCAAATCAAATTTGGCATTCGCTTTTTCCAAATACACAAAAACATCTCCCTTAATGGCCGAAATGCCAAGTTCCAATTCGGTTGCGATTTTATTTATAAATTGAACACACCCGAAATCCGCATCCACGCAGATAATACGTTCCGTACCTCTGCTGGCAAATTCATAGCTGATATTACCAGTGCCTGCAAAAAGTTCCAAAACATCTAAATCCGCAAAATAGTAATGATTACTGAGAATATTGAACAACGCTTCTTTGGCCATGTCCGTGGTAGGCCTTACCGGTAAGTTTTTAGGGGCTTTTATATTTCTACCTTTGTGCTTTCCGGAAACAATTCGCATTAAAGAGTACTTAAAAGGGTGAAATCGATGGACTCCTTATCGGCTGATTTGGAAAATTGGGCTGCATGGGGGGGTTCGAAAATCATGACATTTTTTACATAGTTATAAGATATGCCATAAATGGCATCCCCTTGTTCCACATCTCCAAAAAGTTTCAAATAAGTATTTTCAGTGTCTAATTGAAGTTGTTCGTAAACAAATAGTAGGTAATAAAGAAAGTCTTCTTTGGAGCTGAAATTAAAACTGTTGTAAAGCAATAGTTTTTTCTGTGACACCACGATTATATCCATTTGCTGGTGAGAAATATGCACATAACAAATGGGTGATTTATCTGCACTATGATTTTTCAGTAAGGAACCAATTAAAACAGACCCATTATGTTGGAATTCGAATTCACCGAAAAGGTCATAAATGTAGTTGTTGATACTCGTAAATGGAACATAGGCATTGACCAGATCATATCCATTTATTTCATCATATTCCAAATGGTCCAATACCAGTAACTTGGCATTGAATTTTAAATAATTGGCAATTTCATCCTCTACAAATAGGGATTTTGGAACAAGGCTGAAAAGAGTATTGCTATGAACCACTACAACTTCGGAAAATTTACGCTGGGTTATTTTGTTTTCCTCCAAGAAAATTTTCAGAAGATTTTGAAGCTCGTTGGGAACGGCTTCTTTTTCAAAAAGACTCGTTTTGCTAAGAATAATTTTATTGGATATTGTATCCAACACACAAAAAGAAAGTCCATTCAAACTAACTTGAATGGACAGTTTATGAAAATCTTCTGTTGTTTTTTCTAATATACTACTGTTCACCTTTTCTATCATAGATAGGAGGCCAGTTACCGCTAGTACTTACATCAGTTAATGAACCAACCTTAATTTCTGAACCGTTTACTTCTTCCACACTAAGTTGGGCGTTTTCCCTTGCCAGCAAGTCTTTTGGTTGATCCGCCAGAACAACACTCTTCTTCACTTTAACTTCATAAACGGGGGCTTTATAACCACTTTTATCAATAATGGCCGATTTCATCTCAAATTTTTCGCCATTGGTGCCAGGGACATCCATCATTCGCTTATAACGATCGTCTTTTTTGAAAAGCGAGTCCCTCACTGAAACAAACCCCAAAGTATCCACAATCTTTACTTCTTTAAGTAAATCGATACCATAAGCCTTATCAAATTCCATATAGGAAGAATCCCTTTGCTGCGTGATGGTGTATTTGCCATTGTCAACAAAATTTATAAGCGTATTGAAATCATTGGCATACTTTCCATTGACCGTTTTATAAGCTTCCTGTGAATTGCGAATATCCTTCAAAGTTGAGATTACCTTAGCAAAACGTTCGGTCTTTACTTTGTTGAACTCAATAGGGCCTGTAATGGAATTATAAATTAAGTATCCTAAAACGATACATGAAATCCAAAGTGCAATCTGAATTATGGTCTTCATTTTGTATGTGTTAATTTAATTTAGTGGTTGTCACAAATCTACAATTTTTTTGGAAACTGCCTAATTTTTATAATCGTTATTTGGTTGTAGTGTATATCGCCCTTTATTCAATAATATACAGTAGCAATATGGAGTATTCAATGTTTAGATTTAAGAAACGATGCTTCATTTATACCAAATGGTTAGAACAAATTAGGGCACTTTCGGATATCTGCATATGTTTCTCTTAAAATCCTGATTATCTTTGAACTTCTATGAAATCCCTAACAGACGTTGCATTTTACCAGATACTTTTGGAGAAGTTCCCTCATAGTCCAACAGAGAAACAATGCCATGCCTTGGAAAAATTGGCTAGTTATGTTTTGGATAAAGAAAAGGAGAAGGTCTTTCTATTGAAGGGCTTTGCGGGAACCGGAAAAACCACATTGGTCGGTACATTGGTAAATAGTTTATGGAAAACTGCCATGAAATCGGTTTTGATGGCGCCTACGGGTAGGGCGGCCAAAGTGATGTCCAATTACTCCGGTTCGGAAGCCTTTACGATCCATAGAAAAATATATTTTCCAAAAAAGCAAAGTGGCGGTGGCGTTCAGTTTATTTTGGCCCCGAACAAACATAGAAATACTATTTTTATTGTAGATGAGGCCTCTATGATTCCTGATACGGCAGCAGATTCAAAGTTGTTCGAAAACGGGTCGTTGCTAGATGATTTAATGATGTTCGTATATTCCGGACATAATTGTAAGCTCATATTAATCGGGGACACCGCCCAATTGCCTCCAGTGCATTTGGAACTTAGTCCCGCATTAAATTCCGACACACTTTCCAATAATTATAATAAGGAAGTCATTAAGCTGGAATTGGATGAGGTCATGCGACAGACTGTTGACTCGGGTATTTTGGCGAATGCAACATTGCTTAGAGAGCAGTTACAGGGTAATTATTTTGATTCGTTTCAATTTGATGTAAGTCCATTTAAGGATATTGTTAGATTGATAGATGGAAATGAAATCCTTGAAGCGATCGAAGACTCATATGCCACTAACGGTAAGGAAGAAACCACCTTTATAGTACGATCTAATAAAAGGGCCAATCTTTATAATGAAAATATTCGTAACCGTATCCTTTATTTGGAAAATGAATTGGCCGTTGGTGATTATATGATGGTCGTGAAGAACAATTATTTTTGGCTTCAACCCAATTCTGAGGCAGGTTTCATAGCAAATGGAGATGTTATTGAACTGTTGGAGATTTTTAAAATTAAGGAACTATATGGTTTCAAATTTGCGGAAGTCTCCGTAAAAATGGTTGATTATCCAAACCAGAAACCTTTTGAGACCGTTCTGCTTCTGGATACCATTCAGGCCGAATCACCTTCCTTATCATATGAAGATGGAAATCGCTTGTATCAAGAGGTAATGAAGGACTATGCGGACGAAAAATCTAAGTATAAAAAGTTCCTAGCCGTAAAAAACAATAAATATTTTAACGCTTTGCAGGTTAAATTTTCATATGCCATTACGTGTCATAAATCACAAGGAGGACAATGGAATACCGTTTTTGTGGAACAGCCTTACATGCCCAGCGGCCCTGATAAGGAATATTTGAGATGGCTTTATACCGCAATTACTAGGGCCAAAACAAAATTGTATCTAATTGGTTTTAAAAGTGATTTTTTTGTTGATTCCTAATAGATTAAATTCGTAGGAAAGTACAACTCAGTAACTTTTTCAATTTCGGGAACGAATTTTGTTATGTCTTGTTTAATTGAATTTGTGCATATAAATCTGAATAATGACATCGGAAACGGTAATTAGTATATTCTTAGGAATCGGTTTGGCGGCTTCGGTAGGTTTTAGGGTATTTCTCCCCTTGTTCGCACTGAGTTTAGCGTCCTATTTTGATATCTGGGACCTGAATGAAAGCTGGCAGTGGATTGGCAGTATCACTGCCGTCATTACCCTCGGGGTGGCGACGATCGTTGAAATATTCGCTTATTTTATTCCATGGTTTGATAATTTACTCGACAGTTTTTCAGTGCCCTTGGCGGCAATTGCGGGAACAGCGGTAATGGTTTCGACAGTTGCCAATTTAGACCCCGTCGTTACTTGGTCACTTGCCATAATAGCCGGAGGTGGCACTGCAACTGCAATTCGTGGCGCTGGTGCTGCAACAAGACTTACCTCTACCGTAACCACCGGTGGTTTGGGCAATCCGATTGTTTCAACAGTGGAAACGGGTACGGCCTTAGTGGTCACTACTGCATCAATATTTGCACCTATTTTGGCGGCTGTTATGGTAATCATTATCTTGGCCCTCATTTTCTGGCTGTACAGGAGATTAATGCCCAAATTTAAATCTTAAAAGCAATTAAAATTAGATGAAAATTATTGCAATGATACCGGCCAGGTATGCAGCTTCTAGATTTCCTGCCAAACTTATGCAAGACCTTTCCGGTAAACCGGTAATTGTTAGAACTTATGAAGCAACGGTCGCAACCAGATTATTTGATGAAGTGTATGTAGTGACTGATAGTGATATCATTTTTGATACCATAGCAAAAGTTGGCGGTAAGGTTTTGATGAGTCAAAAGGAACACGAATGCGGCAGTGACCGTATTGCGGAGGCAGTCGAAAATATGGATGTTGATATCATTGTGAATGTGCAGGGAGATGAGCCTTTTACAGAGAAAGATAGTTTGGCGGCTGTATTGGAGGTATTTAAAGGGGACATAAATCATGAAATTGATCTTGCTTCACTAATGGTAAGGATTACGGATGATGAAGAAATTCAAAACCCAAATACGGTAAAAGTAATTGTTGACAATAGGAATTTCGCACTTTACTTCTCCAGATCTCCCATTCCATATCCCAGATCAAGTGAAGTTGATGCAGTTTATTACAAACACAAGGGCATCTACGCTTTTAGAAAAAGTGCGCTCATGGATTTCCAACGACTTCCTATGTTACGATTGGAAGCCACTGAAAAAATAGAGGCCATCCGGTATCTGGAATATGGAAAAAAGATAAAGATGGTTGAAACAAACGTAACAGGAATTGAAATTGATACGCCTGAAGACCTAAAAAAGGCAAAAGAAGCATGGAAGTAGATTATAGTAAAGTAAAGGTGATCGGATTTGACGCCGATGACACCCTTTGGGTGAACGAAACCTATTTTAGGCAAACCGAAGAAAAATTTGCCAGCTTGTTAGAAGGCTATGAGACTAAAAATAAAATTGATCAGGAGCTTTTCAAAATGGAGATGAAAAACCTTGATCTGTATGGCTATGGGATAAAAGGGTTTACGCTTTCCATGATCGAATCAGCATTGGAACTTTCAAATAATCGTGTTTCACAATCAACTCTTGAAGCAATATTGAATCTTGGAAAAAAAATGATTTCGCACCCCGTTGAATTATTGGATGGAGTGAAGGAAGTATTGGAGAAGCTTAAGGATAAATACCGCTTGATAGTTTTAACAAAAGGAGACCTACTGGATCAAGAGCGAAAATTGGATAGATCTAGTTTAAGTACCTACTTTCACCATGTTGAGGTTTTAAGTGACAAGCAAGAGGAAAACTATCTTAATTTGTTGAACCACTTGGAAATTGATGTTAAGGAGTTTTTAATGATAGGAAATTCCTTAAAATCAGATGTGCTGCCCATTATAAATATTGGTGCCAAGGCAATACACGTTCCTTTTCACACGACATGGCAGCACGAAGAAGTGCACACTGATGACCAAAAGGAAGATTATCAAACACTTAGTAAAATATCAGATTTGTTAAAGTACTTGTAACCAAGTTATGCACATAAATAAAAATCAAGTTATACAGAGTACTTTAACTCTTGAGAAACAGAAATATCGAAATTTTCCCATGGTTCCCCGAGTGATTTTTGGCTCAGGAAGTTTTGATCAATTGGGAGAAATATTAATGTCTAGGCGTATTCACTCTGAGGCTCCAATTATCTTTTTGGTAGATGCTATTTTTGAGGGCGAAGAACTTGTTTCAAGACTGCCTGTCATTTTTAATGATCAAGTGATTCTAATATCCGCGGATGAAGAACCAAAGACACAACAAGTAGATGCATTGATATCGAAAATTAAAAATGACCATAGGGCAATGCCATCCGGCATTGTGGGTATTGGAGGTGGTACTCTGTTGGATCTGGCCAAGGCGGTGGCCGTTATGTTGACCAATGAGGGAAGTTCTGCGGATTATCAGGGATGGGATTTGGTCTCAAAACCATCCATTTATCATGTGGGCATTCCTACTATCAGTGGTACGGGTGCAGAAGTTTCTCGAACTGCGGTCTTATTGGGGCCTGAAAAAAAATTGGGTATCAATTCCGATTATACCACTTTTGATCAAGTGGTACTTGACCCGGACCTTTTGATCGGTGTTCCAAAGCAACAATGGTTTTATACGGGAATGGATTGCTATATACATTGTATTGAATCATTGACCGGCACCTATTTGAATGCTTTTAGTCAGAGCTATGGCGAAAAGTCGTTGGAATTATGCAAAAGGGTTTTCCTCGAAGATAATTCAACTTCCGATGCCCGGGATATGTTGATGATGGCTTCCTGGCACGGCGGTATGAGTATTGCCTATTCACAAGTGGGTATAGCACATGCTTTAAGTTATGGCTTGTCATATTTATTGGGAGTCCGACATGGTTTAGGTAATTGTCTTGTTTTCAGTCATTTAGATGAATTTTACCCTGAAGGGGTTGCGATGTTTCATAAAATGATTCAAAAGCACAACATTGTACTTCCTACTGGCATTTGTGCCAACTTAAGTGACAGTGATTTTGACACTATGATAAATGTTGCATTGGGAATGCATCCGTTATGGGAAAATGCATTGGGCAAGAATTGGCAAGATATTATTTCCCCCGCAAAGCTTAGGTCCGATTTACGAAGTCGTCTAATAAGCCAAGCCGCATGATGCACATTTTGGCCAAATTTATGTACTTCAAATTAATGGGCTGGAAACTTATTGGTGAGTTTCCCCAAGTAGATAAATGCGTCGTAATCGTAGCACCTCATACCAGTTGGGCGGATTTTTTTCTTGGACTTCTTGTACGAAGGGTCGTAAATATTGATATTAATTATTTGGAAAAAAAAAGCCTTTTCAATCCACCATTTGGGTGGTATTTTAGGTGGATGGGTGGTACACCTATAGATCGATCTAAAAGTAACGATACGGTCACCATCATTTCAAGCATCTTTCAAGAACGTAAAACATTTCGACTTGCCTTGTCTCCTGAAGGTACACGGAAAAAGGTAGCAGAATGGAAATCGGGATTTTATCATATAGCCAAAGCCGCTAAGGTTCCAATAGTCATGGTTGCCTTTGATTATGGGAAAAAAGAAGTTAAAATAGCCTCGCCTCAATATCCAACGGATAATAAGGAAGCTGATATTAAAGAATACATGTCTTTTTTTGAAGGAGTAACCGGTAGATTTCCTAAGTAAAGTTAACTACTCGTGCATAGTATGGTAAACGTTCTGAACATCGTCATCTTCCTCGATTTTTTCAAGTAATTTTTCCACATCGGCGGCTTCTTCCTCCGTAAGCTCTTTTGTCATTTGGGGAATGCGCTCAAAACCCGAAGATAATATCTCTATTCCCCTATTTTCAAGCTCTTTCTGAATAGATCCAAAACTTTCGAATGGGGCATATATCAAGATTCCATCTTCATCCATAAAAACTTCCTCCGCACCAAAATCTATCATCTCCAATTCTAGCTCCTCGGGATCAATGCCTTCTGCAGGAATTCTGAAATTGCACGTATGGTCAAACATAAATTCAACAGAACCTGATGTACCCAAGCTACCGTCACATTTATTAAAATAACTTCGAATATTTGCTACTGTTCTTGTATTGTTATCCGTTGCTGTTTCAATTAAAATTGCGATTCCATGAGGGGCGTATCCTTCAAAAAGAACCTCCTTAAAATCTCCTAGGCTCTTATCGGATGCCCTTTTTATGGCCCTTTCAACATTATCCTTGGGCATATTGACTGCCTTGGCATTTTGTATCACCGCCCTTAACCGGGCATTGGAATTTGGATCTGCCCCACCTTCCTTAACGGCCATGACAATATCTTTCCCAATTCGGGTAAACGCTTTGGACATGGCAGACCATCGCTTCATTTTACGTGCTTTCCTAAATTCAAAAGCTCTTCCCATTTCTTAGCGGATTTTGTAAATATTTTGCAAACTTAACAATTTTGATACATGCCGAAAAAGGGCATTTTCAGAAAATGAATATTCCTGATCAAATGTTGATTGATGTTATTCGCTATCAATTATTTTTTCGATAACATGGGCGAGTTCAAAATCTTTTTCAGTTACGCCGTGCACACTATGTGTATTCAATCGAATGACCAATGTATTGTATACGTTGGTCCATTCCGGATGGTGGTCATGTTTCTCACAATCGAAAGCGATACGGGTCATTACGGAGAAGGCTTCCTTGAAATTTTTAAACTCAAATGTGGTTTGGATGGCCCCATCTATGTATTCCCATCCTTCCAATTTATCCAATCGTTCTTCAATGGTTCGGTCGCTAAGTTTCTGCATGTATTCTATTTTATTTAAAGATAAAAAATCAATTCAATTTATTAACTCATTATATGGTGATCTATTACTTCTTGATAACCAAACTGTAAATTTTTTGGCAACTTGCTCTCTTTGGCAAGAACGGCCAAATAGCGTTCTTCATTCGTGGTATATACTCGCTTTAATATAGGATTGAATTTACCGATCCGCTCTATTATCTCCTTAACAAAGTCTTCGTGATGAACCAAATCGTTGCTTCCTAGATGAAATATGCCGTTCTTGTTCTGATTGATCAAGTAATGAATTTGTTGTGTCAACTTATCATCGTTCGTAACATTCATAACTAGATTGGGAAATACCTCAATAGGTTCGCTATTAATGATTTCTTGCTTTATCTTCTTTATCCTTGGAGAATTATTGCCAAAAACCATGGGGACCCTTAAAATTCCCATTTTTTCTTTGGGCAATCGAAGCATCATATTTTCTATTCTTATTTTTAATCTACCATAAATACTTTCTGACAGTGTCTTGTCATTCTCATAGGATGGATATTTGCTATATGCATCAAAGACATTGGATGATGAGATGAAATATAATTTACAATCACGATTCGCAATATACTCGATGATATTTTGATGTTCATGAATCTGCGAATCAAAATTTCCCCGGATAGCGGATATAATGATTTGTGGCTTTAATTTTTCCAATATCACGAATATATCATCTTCTTGGAGATCGTATTTGAAAAATTGCCTGTTCTCCCTAAAGGATTTATTGGTATAAAAGGTTCCATAGGTGTCGTAATAAGATCGAAGTTCCTTGTAAATGGCATTTCCAATAAAACCGCTTCCCCCTAGGATGAGTATTTTTTTTCTTTCAGCTTCCATCTACAGCATTTTTTACCCATCTAAAACCTAGCCTTTATAAAATGGCAATTTTACCACCGTGGCCGGAATTGTATTTTTACGTATTTGAATGTGGATCTCACTTCCCGGTTCTGAAAAAATAGCTGGGACATACCCAAGCCCAATTCCTATATTCAAGCTGGGTGACATGGTACCAGAAGTCACAACTCCTATTTTTTTACCTTGGTCATCAACAATGTCATAGTCATGACGCGGTATCCCCCTTTCATTTAGCTCAAAGGCGATCAACTTGCGCTGCGGACCGTGCTCCTTTTCTTTAATAAGGGCTTCGCAGTTGACGAAATCTTTGGTAAATTTTGTAATCCAGCCCAAACCCGCCTCAATGGGTGAAGTATCATCATTTATATCATTGCCATAAAGGCAATACCCCATCTCTAGTCGTAAGGTATCCCTTGCCGCTAGGCCAATGGGTTTAATCCCAAAACTTGCCCCGGCTTCGAATACACGGTTCCATATTTGCACTACTTCTTCATTTTTGCAATAGATCTCAAATCCACCAGAACCTGTATATCCTGTTGCCGAAATGATAACATGCTCAATTCCGGCAAAATCGGCTACTTCAAAATGATAGAATTTAATTTGCGAAAGATCAATTGAAGTAAGACTTTGCATAGCCTTAATTGCCTTTGGCCCTTGAATGGCCAAAAGAGAATAATTCTCAGAAATATCCCGCATTTCCGCCTTAAAATCGGAATTGTATTTGGTAATATGATCCCAGTCTTTTTGAATATTGGATGCGTTGACTACTAACAAATATTGTTCCTCCTTTATTTTATAAACGATAAGGTCATCAACAATTCCACCCGTTTCATTTGGAAGACAACTATATTGCGCTTTACCTATGGTCAGTTTTGAAGCATCATTGGAAGTGACTTTTTGTATTAGGTCCAGCGCATTGGGTCCACTTATCAGAAATTCACCCATATGTGAAACGTCAAAAACACCCACATTTTTACGGACAGTTTCATGTTCAGCATTAACACCTTCATATGAAACAGGCATGTTATAACCGGCAAAGGGCACCATTTTAGCACCAAGCTTTTCATGAATTGGAGTCAATGCGGTATTCTTCATATTATATATTTTTAAGCGCAGCAAAGCTATTGAATAATTTATAGACAAGAAAGCGGGCAATAATCAATGATTAGCCTATTAGGCATATTAATTGGGTGCCAAAATATTCACAACAGGCTTTTTTATGCGCTTGTTGGTTAGGGACGACTTCGTTACAAGGCAATCAAAAAGTCTTTCAAGTCACTGTAAGTAGCAATTTTAAATGTTTTCTTTTTCTTACCCATTAACTTGACAATACTTATGGGCAAATCTATATTCTCGCGAATTGTTTCTTCCACGATATCCAGGAATTTAACAGGATGAGCGGTTTCCAAAAATATACCATAAGAATCAGGGGAATTTTCTAGATATTTTTTCAATCCTAAATAGCCTACTGCACCATGGGGATCGGCTATATAGTTAAACTCATTGTATAAATTCAATAGAGCCTGCCTAGTTTCATGATCAGTAAATGAATAAGAAGAAAATAAGTTGGACAGGGTTTCAAAATTGTCGCTATAAAGATGTCTAATACGAACAAAATTACTGGGGTCTCCCACATCCATTGCATTTGATATTGTAGGCGATGCGGGTTTGGGAATATAATTTTGTGTGCGCATATATTCGGGAACCGTATCATTGATATTGGTCGCCGCAATAAAATGTTTGACGGGCATACCTAATATTTGGGCTACCATTCCCGCACAGATATTGCCAAAATTGCCGCTTGGCACTGAAAACACTAGGTCTTTTCCAACAGATTTGGCTTGTTTGTAGGCAAAAAGGAAATAAAACATCTGGGGTAGCCATCTAGCGATATTGATTGAATTGGCCGAGGTGAGCTTCATTTTATTTAGAAGCTCTTCATCCAAAAAAGCAGACTTGACCATTTTTTGACAATCATCAAAATTTCCATCCACTTCCAGAGCCGAGATATTCTTTCCCAAGGTAGTTAGTTGTTTTTCCTGAATGTCACTAACTTTTCCGCTGGGGTACAAAATAACCACCTTAACACCTTCAACCCCCAAAAAACCATTGGCTACTGCCCCACCTGTGTCACCTGACGTAGCCACTAAAACCGTTACTTCATTCTTCTCGCCCTCCGAAAAATAACCAAGACATTTTGCCATAAATCGGGCACCTACATCTTTAAAGGCCATGGTTGGCCCATGAAAAAGTTCCAATACGACCACATTTTCCTCAATTTGGATGAGAGGGAAATCAAAATCCAGGACCTGTTCTAAAATCTCCTTTAGTTTTTGTTCCGGAATATCCTCTTTGACAAATTGATGTATTGCATGAAATGCAATTTCATTATTAGTGAGGGTCTCGATTTTCTCGAAAAAAGAAGCGGGCAAAGGTGTAATAATCTCTGGAAAATAGAGCCCTTTATCAGGTGCAATTCCCTGAATAACGGCTTTTTTAAATGAAACGCTTGGCGCTTGGTCGTTTAGACTATAGAAATTCATTTTGTTAAAATCTTAATTCCTTCCGTATTAATTTTTGAAATATGAATGTCGTATTCAATGCCTATTTGCTCATAAACTTTTTTCATGGCATGTCCAACATTTTGAGCATTTTCAAGACCTTTACTAAAAGAGAAAATTGAAGGTCCCGAGCCCGAAATACCACATCCCAAGGCACCGGCGTTCATTGCTTGGGTTTTGACATCTATAAAGCCGGGGATCAACATGGATCTGACGGGTTCTATTATATGATCTACCAAAGATCTACCGATTAAATCGTAATCACTGGTGAACAATCCGGCAATCAATCCACCTACATTTCCCCATTGTTTAATTCCATCGGAGAGTGAAATATTCGTTTTCAATATTTTTCTTGAATCCGATGTTCTCACCTCAATTTGTGGATGAATGACCGTTGCGTACAATTCTGACGGACTGGGTATCGGTACAATATCCAAGGGATCGTAACTACGAACAAGTGTAAAACCGCCGAAGAGTGCAGGGGCTACATTGTCAGCGTGCGGAACCCCGCTGGCAAGACGCTCGCCTTCCATGGCAAATTGCACCAAATCCAATTTCTGAAATGGCCTTCCAAGCAATTCGTTCATTGCCCAAACAGCTCCCGATGAACTTGCGGCACTACTTCCAATTCCGCTGCCCGCCTTTATTTTTTTATAGATTTCAATCTCGAAACCACCGGAATAACTACTCTTTGCCATTAAGGCCAAGCCCGCTACACCGGCAACATTTTGTTCCGTCTCCGTGGGCAGGTCATGTCCGGTAAGTTTGGTAATTTTAATTCCTTTTTCAGGCTTTTTTCGAATTACCATTTCATCTCCGACCGCATCCAAGGCCACTCCCAATACGTCAAAGCCGCATGAGATATTTGCAATGGTTGCCGGACAAAAGACCCTGATTTCGTTTTTCATTTGTTTGCGTTAAAAGCCCTTTCCTATTTCAGAAAAAATTTGGGGCCAACTTTTAAAAATTACCTATTCGTATAATGTCTGCAAAAATTCCGGATGCCGTTACATCTGATCCTGCTCCTGCACCTTTGATGATCAATGGCTGATTTGGATATCTTTCCGTATAAAAAAGAACTATGTTATCGCTTCCTTCCAAATTGTAAAAATCATGACCTTTAGGTATTTCTTGTAGTCCAACACTTGCCTTGCCATTTTCAAACTGGGCCACATATTTTAATTTGCTATCCGAGTTTTTTGCTTTTTGGAACATATCCTGAAAGGTTCTTTCATGCTTGATCAAAGAGTTGAAAAAGGCCTCATCATTTTGGGTTTTCAAGCTTTCTTCTGGTAAAAAGGACTTGTTTTCGATGTCCTCGATTTCTAATTGATTGCCACTTTCACGAGCCAAAATCAGTATTTTGCGCATAACATCTACACCGCTCAAATCTATTTTAGGGTCCGGTTCGGTATAACCTTCCAGTTGTGCCTGTTTAACGATGTCGTGAAAAGTAGTTCGGTCATTAAAATTATTGAAAACGAAATTAAGACTACCTGAAAGTACAGCTTGTATTTTTAAAACTTGGTCGCCAGAGGCGATCAAATGCTTCAAAGTATCAATTATTGGCAAACCAGCACCCACATTGGTCTCGAAAAGGAAAGGGGCATTATACTCCCTTGCCAAGTCTTTTAGGCGCCTGTAATTGGTGAATTTTGATGAGCAAGCAATTTTATTGCAAGTAACTACTGAGATGCTATTTCCTAAATATTGCGGATAAGTTGATGATACAGCTTCACTTGCCGTATTGTCTACAAAGATGCTATTTCTATAATTGAGTTTCTTGACCGTGTTAAAGAATTTTTCCCTATCGGCTTTTTCGCCTTCAGCCAATTGTTCTTCCCAATTTTTTAAGTTGATGCCGTTTTCATCAAAATGCATTGTCCTGGAATTTGATATTCCAATGACTCGAATATTAAGCCTTAGGTTGTCCTTTAGATATTTTCTTTGTTTTTGAATTTGGTTCAAAAGTTTTGAGCCAACATTGCCTACACCCATGACAAAGAGATTCAATTGTTTTATGTTCTCTTCAAAAAACTCCTCGTGAAGGGCATTCAAGGCTTTTTTTACATCTTCCTTGTTTATTACCGCAGAAATATTGCGCTCAGAAGCACCTTGCGCAATGGCCCTTATATTTACATTATTTTTTCCGAGGGTACTGAACATTTTGCCACTAAGGCCTTGATGACTTTTCATGTTATCACCGACCAATGCAATAATCGCAAGGTTTTTTTCGGCAATAACAGGTTTTATTTTACCACGTTCAATTTCATATTCGAACTCACTATCAACTGATTTGACTGCCTTTTCGGTATCATTGTCTGAAATTCCTACACAAATTGAATGTTCGGATGAAGCTTGGGTTATGAGCACAACGCTAATATCATGGTGGGAAAGAACCTCGAAAAATCGTTTTGAAATACCCGGTATGCCTACCATTCCTGGCCCTTCCAATGAAAGAAGTGACATATTCTCAACATGTGTAATTCCTCTAACGGTTTTACCTTTTTCGTTTTTATTTTTAGTTATTAAGGTACCAAAACTATCGGGTTCAAAGGTGTTTTTTATGACTATGGAAATGCCCTTCGTCAATACGGGTTGTATCGTTGGCGGATAAAGTACCTTTGCGCCAAAATGGGAAAGTTCCATAGCCTCTTCATAGGACAAATGGGCAATTGCCGAGGCCTGTTTTACAATTTTGGGATTTGCGGTGAACATGCCGCTCACATCGGTCCAAATCTCCAAAATTTCCGCATCTATGGCCGCGGCAATAATTGCTGCAGTATAATCGGACCCGCCCCTTCCCAATGTAGTTGAAATTCCATTTTCACTTGACGCTATAAACCCCGGGGCAACGATAATTTTATTTTGGGATTCGGATATGCGCTTTTTACAAAGGGAATTGGTAACGTCAAAAATCACGGCCGCCTTTCCGTTCACTTCGTTCGTTTTGATTATTTCTCGACTATCAAGATACGCAACATCCAATGCTTGCGTTTTGAAAAATTCGGCGATAATGTATGAGGAAATCAACTCACCATAGCTCACAATTTTATCGGATAGTTTTGGAGTGATTTCACCAATTAAAAAGGCTCCTTCCAAAAGAGTCTCGAGCGTATTGATATCACTTTTAACTTTGCTAAGTATCCTACTTTGTCCAGTAACGGGGATCAATTCCCTTATGGCATTCAGATGTCTTCGTTCAATTTCCCCTAAAATCTCTTTATATGAATGCTCTTGCCCCGAGGCAAGTTCAGAAGCTTTGAGTAGCAAATCTGTAACACCGCCAAAGGCGGAAACCACAATAATCACCTTCTCACCGGAAATATTTGAGACGATGTCTTTTACCAGCTTTATATTATGGGCGTTGGCAACGGAAGTGCCACCAAATTTTAAAACTTTCATTAAATAAACTAGATTAGTTAAGATTGGATTCTTTAATGGGATAAAATACGAGTTCTATGGAATATTGCTTCTTAACCCCTTGGGGTTGTGAAGGTAGCATAACCATGGGTCAATGAAGAAAAAACTAATTTATGTACCTTATCGATAAAACGCATAACGTTGATTAATATTCAAAAGTAGTACTTTTGATATCCTAATCAAATGGTTTATCAAATTTTTGCGGAATCAGCAATAAACCTCAAACAGTTTTGTTAAATGAAGCTTTTTAATGCCGATCAAATATATGCCGCTGATAAATTCACAATAAAAAAGCAGCAGATTACGAGTGATGAACTCATGGAAAGAGCTGCCGTTCAGATTTTTAACTGGATACATCTGCGTATGCAGGGAGCTCCCGTAAAAATTCATTTATTCTGTGGTATTGGGAACAATGGGGGCGATGGAATTGCCCTGGCAAGACATTTACAAGAACACGGTTACCATATTGCGGTGTATGCGGTGAACTATAGTAAAACTCGCTCCAAGGATTTCTTGATAAACTTGGAACGACTAAAGGATCGAAAAGTATGGCCCGAATTTTTGGAATCAGATGATTCATTACCAGTAATTGGCAAGGATGATATCATAGTTGATGCAATTTTTGGAATTGGTCTGAATCGAAAGGCGGAACCCTGGGTGATTAAGCTAATTTCTCATTTGAATGACTCCTTGGCTTTTATTCTTTCAGTGGATATTCCTTCAGGACTCTTTACGGATAAAGTTCCTAAAAACAAAAACGGAGTCATTAAAGCCAATTATGTTTTGAGCTTTCAAACCCCCAAACTGGTTTTTTTCTTGCCAGAAACCGGAATATACCTTGATCAATGGGAGGTTTTGGACATAGGGCTGGATCTTGAATATATTTATGGAACTGAAACTCAATTTGAGCTTATTGGTAAAAATGAAGTTTTACCTTTTTATATTCCGAGAGAAAAATTTTCCCATAAAGGCACCTACGGGCATTCACTGATTGTAGGTGGAAGCTTGGGGAAGGTAGGTGCTGTTATTTTGGCATCCAAGGCGTGTTTGAGCTCAGGGAGCGGTCTGGTGACCGCATACGTACCAAAGTGCGGCAATGCACCCCTGCAGACCGCATTTCCGGAGGCAATGACGATAAGTGATGAAGGCGAAGAGAAAATCTCGAATATTAAGTTTGATATTTCACCAACTGTGATAGGTATTGGAATTGGTTTGGGAATACATGAAGAAACACAAAGGGCATTCTCGGCATTCTTAAAAACGAACAAATCCCCTTTGATTATCGATGCGGACGCACTCAACATACTTTCCAAAAATCCGGCATTATTGAAAATACTACCGAAACAATCAGTTTTAACACCTCATCCAAAAGAACTTGAACGCCTTATAGGAAAATGGGAGGATGATTTCGATAAATTGAAGAAAGCCATGTTATTTTCAAAAAAGTATGACTGTATTCTAATTATAAAGGGAGCTCATACAATTGTTGTTTACAATGAAAAAGGGTATGTGAATACCACGGGCAATCCTGGAATGGCAACTGCAGGCAGTGGAGATGTTCTCATGGGTATGATAACCGGTTTGGTGGCCCAAGGATATAATCCTTTGCAAGCTTCAATAGTTGGGGCATACCTACATGGCAGAGCAGGAGATATGGCAGTTGAGGATACTGGATATCAAGCCCTGACCGCTACCCACCTAATCAACTCAATCGGGAAGGCTTTTGTTGATTTATTTGAAATTCCGCAACAAAAGCCTGATCAGGAGGAATCTGTTGCGGAATCTTAAAAATAGTTCTGGGGATATAAAATGAGGATACTTCTATCTTTTCACTCTTTGTTTTACCCAGGTTAACGCGTTATCGAATTCAATAAAGAATTTCATAGGCTTCTTGTAAAATAGCTTTTCTATTTTGAAGTTGTGCATGTCCATTTCCTTTACCGATACAATGGCGAATGCTTTTAGATTCTCCAATTCTCTCAAATAGGTATAAATTGTGGGATCCACGGCGTAAGAATTTTTACGAAGGCTAATATAACCGAAGTTCCTACCTCTAAAATGTATTTCTGAAATACCAATAATTTGGTAGGCTCTTTCAAGTGTAAGGGTTGAGCCCTCATCAAAAATTGCAATCATGTAATTATCGTATACCTGTACTTTTCCAATCTCCAGTTGATACTCCCGGACGATTACTGTCTTTTTAGGTTGTCCCACTCTCATTTCATATAAGTTTCTGTGTCTGGAACGAAAGTAAATGTAACAATGGCTATAAAATAAAATATTAGATTAAAGGTGTAAATATCGTTTATATTGCACCTGATTACTTTTTAGTGTATTTTGTTTCTTACAGCTTCTGATGATAAGAAAAAAAGGGAACCCTATTTTAATAGGGTTCCCTTTTTGATAGCTTATTAAAATACTTTACGTTTTAGAAGATTTTTCCGCTTTTTTGATTTTAATGGTCAATTCCTCTTTTTTGGAATCTAGATCCATAAAAATACTATCACCTTCCTCAAGTTTTGAATTTACAATTTCCTCCGCCAAAGCATCTTCAATGTATTTCTGGATTGCTCGTTTTAGAGGTCTTGCACCGTATTGCTTGTCAAAACCCTTTTCTGCAATATAATCTTTTGCCTTGTCGGTAAGGTTCAACTCATACCCGATATCTCTGATCCGCGCGTATAGTTTGCGAAGTTCAATGTCAATGATTTTATGAATATCCTCCCGTTCTAAAGGATTGAATACCATAACATCATCGATGCGATTCAAAAATTCTGGTGCAAATGCCTTTTTCAAGGCGTTCTCTATCACACTTTTCTGATGCGTGTCAGCCTGTTCTTTCATTGCGGAGGTCCCAAAACCGACCCCTTGACCAAAATCTTTCAACTGACGGGCTCCAATATTTGATGTCATGATTATAATTGTATTCCTGAAATCAATTTTTCTTCCAAGGCTATCGGTTAGATATCCATCGTCAAGAACCTGTAACAACATATTGAAAACATCGGGATGCGCTTTTTCTACCTCGTCCAAAAGAATTACGGAGTAAGGTTTACGGCGAACTTTTTCAGTTAATTGGCCGCCTTCTTCGTAACCTACATAACCCGGAGGGGCACCTACCAATCTAGAAATGGCAAATTTTTCCATATACTCGCTCATATCTATGCGAATCAATGCGTCCTCAGAATCAAATAGTTCTTTCGCCAATACTTTGGCCAATTGCGTTTTTCCAACCCCTGTTTGACCTAGGAATATAAAAGAGCCAATAGGTTTGTTGGGATCTTTTAATCCAGCTCTATTTCGTTGAATGGCTTTGGCAACCTTGGCAACAGCCTCATCCTGCCCAATGACATTGGCTTTGATCAAATTTGGTAATTCTGCCAATTTATTGCTCTCAGTTTGCGCAATTCTATTTACCGGAATACCACTCATCATTGAAACCACATCGGCTACATTGTCCTCCGAAACCGTTTCTTTATGCAGTTTGCTGTCTTCTTCCCATTTTTCCTGTGCGATTGCTAAATCCTTTTCCAATCGCTTCTCATCGTCACGAAGCTTTGCAGCTTCCTCGTATTTTTGCTTCTTGACGACGCTATTTTTAAGGTCTCGTACATCTTCGAGCTGTTTTTCCAGATCCAAAATCTGTTTAGGGACATCCATATTTACAATATGCACCCTTGAACCAGCCTCATCAAGTGCGTCAATGGCTTTGTCCGGAAGAAAACGGTCGGTCATATATCTATGTGTCAATTTGACACATGCCATAATCGCCTCGTCCGTATAAATCACATTATGATGGTCTTCATACTTGGCTTTTATATTTTTCAGGATCTCAATTGTTTCATCAACAGTAGTTGGCTCAACGATAACTTTTTGGAACCTACGTTCCAGTGCTCCATCTTTTTCTATATACTGTCTATATTCGTCTAAAGTGGTCGCTCCAATACATTGTATTTCCCCTCTTGCCAACGCCGGTTTGAACATGTTTGAAGCATCTAAACTTCCAGTGGCTCCTCCAGCACCTACAATCGTGTGAATTTCATCAATGAAAAGAATAACATCGTCGTTCTTCTCAAGTTCGTTCATGACAGCTTTCATGCGTTCTTCAAATTGGCCACGATATTTGGTTCCGGCCACAAGTGAAGCTAAATCCAAAGTTACAACGCGTTTGTTATATAGGATTCTGGAAACTTTTTTATTAATGATCCGGAGGGCAAGACCCTCTGCAATGGCACTTTTGCCAACACCGGGCTCCCCTATAAGCAACGGATTGTTCTTTTTGCGACGGCTTAAAATCTGAGAAACCCTTTCAATTTCTTTTTCCCTTCCAACAACGGGATCTAATTTTCCCTCCTCGGCCAATTGAGTAAGGTCCCGACCAAAATTGTCAAGTACAGGGGTTTTGGATTTTTTATTGCCCTTTTGATTTGAGGCAGCCCCAAAATTTGCCTCCTTGCCCTCACCTAGGTCATCGGAGGAATCCCCGGGAAAAGACTCGGAAGTGGGAGAATCTATTATTTCATCATCACTTGTTATCATGAACTTGAATTGCTCTTTGACCCCATCGTAATCTACTTTCAATTTGTGAAGTAATTTTGTAGTTGGGTCATTTTCGTTTCTGAGTATACAAAGCAGTAAATGTGCAGTATTAATAGACGAACTTTGAAACAATTTAGCTTCAAGGAACGTAGTTTTCAAAGCACGTTCCGCCTGTCTGGTCAAATGTAGGTTTTTTTTGTCTTTTTGAATTCCACTTGGATTTGGGTTGGAAGGGCTCAATATTTCTACCTTGCGCCTTAAATGATCCAAGTCTACCTCAAGGGCATCCAAAATGCTTATAGCTTTTCCGTTGCCATCACGCAAGAGACCTAACATTAAATGCTCAGTTCCAATGAAATCGTGTCCCAACCTTAGTGCCTCTTCCTTACTATAAGCAATGACGTCTTTTACTCTTGGTGAAAAATTATCATCCATAAACTATCCTTATTCTGTATAAAATTAGTAAATCTTAGGCAATCTAGATCAAATACTGTACCCATATTCGACAAACTTGTTCGAAATGACGAAAAAAAGCCCCCCTTTACAAAATAATTAACATTCCAATTATCAATGTTGGCCCTATATCAAAGTGTTAATAAATTATTGAATAAAGTGGATGAGACGTGCTTTGAAAGGTTTGATTTTACGTATATTGGCATGCTTTTTTAAACAAAATAAATACATAAGATTTTCAAATGGCTGAAGGAGAAAAATTGATCCCGATCAACATCGAAGATGAAATGAAATCTGCCTACATTGACTATTCAATGTCGGTCATTGTGTCACGTGCCTTACCAGATGTGAGGGACGGATTAAAACCTGTACACAGAAGGGTTCTATATGGTATGCATGAACTGGGAGTCAGGTCCAATAGTGCCCATAAAAAATCTGCCCGTATCGTCGGTGAGGTTTTGGGTAAATATCACCCTCATGGCGATACATCGGTTTACGATTCCATGGTTCGAATGGCCCAGGAATGGAGTCTGCGCTATATGCTGGTCGACGGTCAGGGAAATTTCGGTTCTGTAGATGGCGATAGTCCAGCGGCAATGCGATATACGGAGGCCAGAATGCGACGTATCGCAGATGATATGTTGGCCGATATCGATAAGGATACGGTAGATCATCAACTTAATTTTGACGATTCTTTACAGGAACCCACCGTATTGCCGACTAGAGTTCCCAATTTGCTCATAAATGGAGCATCCGGTATTGCCGTAGGTATGGCAACAAATATGCCGCCTCACAATCTTTCCGAAGTTGTGGATGGCACAGTGGCGTATATTGAGAATAATGACATTGAAATTGATGAACTGATTACCCATATCAAAGCACCAGATTTCCCTACAGGCGGAATTATTTACGGGTATGATGGTGTAAAAGAAGCCTTTCATACGGGTCGTGGCCGTATTGTAATGCGGGCAAAGGCCAGTTTTGAAGAAGTTCAGGGAAAAGAATGCATTATAGTTACTGAAATACCTTATCAAGTCAACAAGGCGGATATGATCAAGAAGACCGCCGATCTTGTGAATGAAAAGAAGATTGATGGTATTTCTAGTATTCGTGATGAATCAGATCGAAAGGGAATGCGCATTGTGTACATTTTAAAAAGAGATGCTATTCCTAACATTGTTCTTAACACCCTTTATAAATACACTGCCCTGCAATCATCTTTCAGTGTAAACAATATCGCTTTGGTCGGCGGAAGACCCCAACTTTTGAATGTTAAGGAAATGATCCACCATTTTGTGGAGCATAGGCATGAAGTAGTTGTTAGGCGATCTAAATATGAACTTAAGAAAGCTGAAGACCGTGCCCATATTCTTGAGGGACTCATAATAGCCTCCGACAATATTGATGAGGTAATTGCTATCATTAGGGCGTCTTCCAATGCCGATGAAGCTCGTGAAAGCTTGATGGAACGTTTCAAGCTTTCCGAAATACAGTCCAAGGCAATAGTGGAGATGCGTTTACGACAGTTAACTGGACTGGAACAGGATAAACTACGCTCGGAGTACGAAGAGGTCATGAACACTATTGCGGATTTAAAGGATATTCTTGCGAAAAAGGAGCGTAGAATGCAAATAATCAAGGATGAGCTTCTTGAGATAAAAGCAAAGTATGGCGATGAAAGACGTTCTGAAATTAATTTTGCAGGTGGAGACCTTAGTATGGAAGATATGATACCCGATGAGCAGGTGGTCATAACCATATCGCATGCGGGTTATATTAAAAGGACTCCGTTGACCGAGTACAAAACCCAAAATAGGGGAGGTGTTGGTCAAAAGGCATCTTCAACACGCAACGAGGATTTCTTGGAACATCTTTTTGTTGGTACCAATCACCAATACATGTTGTTTTTTACACTAAAAGGCAAATGTTTTTGGATGAGGGTTTTCGAAATACCTGAGGGAAGTAGAACTTCAAAAGGCAGGGCCATACAAAACCTGATTAATATTGAAAATGACGACAAGGTAAAAGCTTTCATTTGCACCCAAGATTTGAAAGACGAAGAATATGTGAACAGCCATTATGTGATAATGGCGACGAAAAAAGGTATTGTGAAAAAGACCTCTTTGGAACAATATTCAAGACCACGCCAAAACGGAATCAATGCCATAGGAATTCGTGATGAGGACGAATTATTGGAAGCAAAGCTTACAACGGGGACTAGTCAAATATTTCTAGGATTGCGATCTGGTAAGGCCATACGATTTGAAGAGAGCAAGACGAGGCCGATGGGCAGAAATGCTTCAGGAGTCCGCGGTGTTACTTTGGCGGATGATAGTGATGAGGTCATAGGAATGGTATCGGTGCACGATTTTGAAGATGAATTATTGGTAGTTTCCGAAAACGGATATGGTAAGAGATCTAGTATTGATGACTATAGAATAACCAATAGGGGAGGAAAAGGTGTTAAAACTATTTCAATTACCGAAAAAACAGGTAAATTGGTCGCCATAAAAAATGTGACCGATTCGGATGATCTAATGATTATAAACAAATCAGGAATAGCTATTCGAATGAGTGTTGAGGACTTGCGGGTTATGGGAAGGGCCACTCAAGGCGTCCGACTGATCAACATCAAAGGAAGTGATTCAATCGCCGCAGTTGCAAAGGTTATGAAAGATGAAGATGCTGCAGTTGAAGATATAGATATTCTTGATATTGAGGTGGATACAGAAAATGGCACGACCCTTGATAAAGAAGGTTCCGAAGAATAATTATTTAAATCCTAAACACTAATATTAATTAAATAGAAATGAAAAATAAAGTTATATTACTGACGGCCTTGTCATTTGCAATGGTCGGATTTGCTCAAAAGGACGAGATAAAAGCGGCGGAGAAAGCCCTGAAGGGTGGTGATTCAATGGCGGCGAAGACTGCCCTTGAAAGTGCTGCAGGTACAATTTCCGCTGCCGATGATAAGGTGAAGGCCCAATATTATTTTAATAAGGGCAAGGCCTACGCTGATCTTGCAAAAAAAGGGGACAACGGTGCATTCGAGGAAGCTGTTGCTTCATTTCAACAGGTTATCGATCTAGAGCAAAAAAGTGGAAAGGCCAAATATTCGGATGAAACCGGGCAGCATTTGGCAGCATTGACCGCGGATCTAGTGAATTCTGCAGTAAAGGATAATGCCGATGGGAAATTTAAGGAAGCTGCAGAAAAATTGTACACAAGCTACAAAATAAGCCCTCAAGACACCTCCTATTTATACTATGCCGCTGGTAGCGCAGTGAACGGGAAGGAATTTGAATTGGCCTTAAAATACTATAATGAGCTGAAAGATATTAACTATGATGGTGGAGGTATTGTGTACAAAGCCACAAACCTGGCCTCGGGAGAAGTTGAAGAGATGAACAAAGTTCAAAGGGATTTAATGGTGAAGTCAGGAACTTATAAAGATCCAATTGATGAAAAAACACCGTCCAAGAGAGCTGAAATTGTTAAAAATATGGCCTTTATATATTCGGAGTTGGGTCAAGATGATAAAGCCTTGGAAGCCTTTAAGACTGCGAGAGCGCAGAATCCAAAAGATGTAAATTTGGTACTGAACGAGGCCAATTTGTACTACAAGATGGGAGATTTGGAAAAGTTCAAAGTATTGCAAGCTGAAGCGGTTGCACTTGCCCCCGAAAATGCGGATCTACATTATAACATAGGTGTAGTTAGTATGGAGCAAGGAAATATGGAAGAGGCCCGTGCTGCCTATAAAAAAGCCTTGGAAATAAATCCCAATTATACAAATGCGCAATTGAATCTATCGACTACTTATATTAATGAGGGGAATGGTTTAATAGATGAAATGAATTCATTGGGCAATTCTAAGAAGGATATTGCCAGATATGATGAATTAAAAGAAAAAAAGGATGGTTTCTTTAAGCAGGGGGCACAAGTTTTGGAAGATGCATTAAAATCCAATCCTGAGAATAAGCAAAGCATTTTGGAGCAATTGAAGAATATTTATGGTGCCATGGGCGATAATGATAACTTCATGCGAATCAAGAAATTATTGGGAGAATAATCCTAAATGGAATAACAAAAAAGCCCCTCTAAAATGAGGGGCTTTTTTGTTATATTATCTTTTTAATGACCCTTAATTTGTGGGTATAGTTCCTAATTTCAGAATTGAAAATTCCGGTGTGGTCTATACGGTCTATCCTAACTTTTCCTTTCACATGAATAATATAATTGTCATGCATTATAATGCCCACATGGTCAATGATTCCGTCGGTATTGTCAAAAAAAGCAAGATCACCGGGCTCACTTTCTTCAATAAAACTTAGGGCTGTTCCCTGTCTAGCCTGATCATTGGCTTTTCTTGACAAGTCGTAACCGTTGATCTTATAGACAATTTGCGTAAATCCGGAGGCATCTATCCCAAATGGTGTTCGACCGCCCCATTGATAGGGGGCATTTAAATATTTAAGGGCCGTTCGAATAATATGATTCTTTTCTTGTGACGTTTCATTGGTATTTCCTTCAAAAGTATGTCCTAAAAACTTCGCCGTATGTATGGATGAACCTATAACTATGGGAATCAAAATAGTATTGGCTGTTTCGACAAAAGAAACAAGATCCGATGAACACTTTTGAATTTCAACTTTGTCCAACTTTTCATATTCTTCTTGGGAAATAATCAAAAATTGATCATTATTGATCCACCCTTCAGAACTGTCAAAAGATATCCTGATACGGTTCCATGATTTACGTTGTTCCAAAACCTTAAAATGTTCGCCATAAAGTAATTGCGAAATCATTTCCGATGTATGATCGGCAGCAGTTCTTAAGGGAATAATGCTAAGATTACAAATACCGTATTGCATGAAATTTCTTTACGGGAGTCAATTGGATTTTTCCAGAATGATTGCGGAAGCTCCACCACCTCCATTGCATATAGCAGCTGCACCAATTTTTGCGTTCTTTTGTTCAAGAACATTCAGTAATGTAACTATTATCCGCGCGCCGGAGCAACCTAAAGGATGGCCCAAGGAAACCGCCCCGCCATTCACATTTACATTTTTATCCGTTAGTCCCAACAATTTCATGTTTGCAAGGCCCACCACGGCAAAAGCTTCATTGAATTCAAAATAATCCACATCATTTATTGATATGCCCGCTTTTTTTAAAGCTTTTGGTAAAGCTTTCGCCGGTGCCGTTGTAAACCATTTAGGTTCCTGGGCTGCATCTGCAAAACTTCTGATTGTGGCCAATGGTTTCAAGTTTAATTCCTTCGCTTTCGTATCGCTCATTAAGACCAATGCCGCGGCACCATCATTTATGGTCGAAGCGTTGGCCGCGGTTACAGTGCCATCTTTTGAAAAAGCAGGTCTTAATGTTGGGATTTTATCTAAATTGACATTTGTATATTCCTCATCTTCAGAAATGAGGATTGGATCGCCTTTTCGCTGAGGTACTGACACAGGAACTACCTCGTTCTTAAAATTGCCATTTCCCCAGGCATCAGCAGACCTTTGGTAAGATTGTACAGCAAAATTATCTTGATCTTCCCTACTAAACTTATACTCCAATGCACATGCGTCCGCGCAAACACCCATAGCATTTTGATCATAAGCGTCTACCAAACCATCTTTTTGCATTCCATCTATTAAGGAAGTTGGACCAAACTTAAGGCCATTGCGCATGTATATGTAATGCGGAATTAAACTCATGTTTTCCATCCCCCCGGCAACAGCTATTTCAACCTCTCCCAAGGCAATTGCCTGGGCAGCCAGCATTACGGCTTTCATTCCAGAAGCGCAGACTTTGTTGATAGTGGTACAGGGAACACTATTGGGAATACTAGCTTTAATGGCTGCCTGTCTGGCCGGGGCCTGACCCGTACCGGCTTGGACCACATTGCCCATAAGTACCTCATCAACCAATTTTGGGTCAAGGCCAATTTTATCAAGGGCTCCTTTTATTGCTACTGCACCCAGATCTGGGGCGGGCACTGCGGATAAACTGCCCATAAAGCTACCTATGGGTGTCCTAACAGCAGAAACAATGACAACTTTGATCATCACAATCATCTTTAATCAGCGAAATTAAGAAATTAATATGCAATCAATATGCTTGGGCGATCAAAAGGCATTTATAAGTTTATATTTTTCTATTTTTGATTATAGATATCTTCTTGATGCAACATTTCTTAGAAAAGCTGTTCAAAAATCAATCCCGTATTTACAAATACTTTCTGTACATCGTTTCAGTTACTTGTATCGTTTTCTTTTTTCCAAAAGGTGGAAAGTTCAAGTATGAGTACCAAAAAGGCAAACCTTGGCAGTATGAGAACTTGTATGCGCCATTTGATTTTTCAATCAAAAAAACTGAAAATGAGATTGGCAAGGAACGGCAAGCCGTGAAAAATAATCACCTTAACTATTATCGCTACGACCAGAAGATTGTAGGTGATATTAGTTCTAGCTATCCAGAAAAGTTTAACAAAGTATTTAAAGCCAAAGATTACAATGCATCGCAACTGCCCACTTTGGAGGCAATTGGAATGGAAATATTGGATTCGATTTATGTCAGGGGAATATTAAAAAAGTCAGAAAAGAACGTTTTTCAAGATAAAATCTACTTAGTAAAGAACAATGTGGCCCAGCGTGTCGATTTGGCTGAGATATACAGTTTGCAAGATGTAGAGGGCCTGATTCAATCTATTTTAAGGGAAAAGGGTGTATTGAATCTTAAGAACTCCTATACAGATGTATTTTTTGACCTTTTGAAACCAAATGTATTCTATGATCAAGGCCTTTCTGAAAATGAATTGAATGCCGAATTGTCAAAAATATCGGTTAGCCGAGGAACGGTTGACGAGGGGAAGCTTATAATTGCAAAAGGGGAGGTTGTTGAAGCCGAGAATATGAAAATATTGAATTCCCTTAAAGGTGAATTCGAATCGGAACTATGGACGGCCAAAAATTACTATTTTATACTCTCGGGATATGCCGTATTGGTGGCATTGGTATTGATGATGTTGTTATTGTTCCTAAAGAAATATAGAGGAGAGATTTATAAAAATAACACCAAAGTTACATTTATATTTTTTAATATTTTATTAATGGTCTTTGTAACGACATTGGTAGTCAAGTATGACGAAGCCTATGTCTTTGTAGTGCCTCTATGCATAATTCCGCTTGTTCTTAAAACCTTTTTTGATGCAAGGCTGGGACTTTTTGTGCATGTGCTCACGGTATTGATCTTGGGCTTTGTAGTACCGAATAGTTTTGAGTATATATTTCTGCAGATCATTGCGGGAATAGTGACCATACTTACGGTGTCCGAGCTTTATAAAAGGGCCAATCTCTTCATTTCTGTAGGTCAGATAACGTCTATTTATATTTTGGGATATCTTGCCTTCCATATCATTCATGAGGGAAATCTGGATAACATAGTTTGGTTTACCCTTGGTCTTTTTTTTCTGAATGGAATGATAACACTCTTTGCCCAACCGCTCATTTATATTTATGAAAAGCTCTTTGGGCTAATTTCGGATGTTTCTTTATTGGAGCTATCGGACACGAATTCAAAGCTTTTAAAAGAACTTTCGAACAAAGCTCCAGGCACCTTTCACCACTCCTTACAAGTGGCCAACCTGGCGGAAGCCGCGGCGAATGAAGTGGGAGCGAACGCCATGCTTGTCAGGGTAGGGGCACTTCACCATGATATTGGCAAGATGGTTAACCCCACCTATTTTACCGAAAATCAGATTACCAATGTGAATCCACACGATGAGCTTAGCCCAAAGGACAGTGCCAAGATAATAATCGACCATATCTTATTGGGAATCGAGATGGCTCGAAAGAGTAAGATTCCAGATAGGGTCATAGATTTTATTCGCACTCATCATGGTACTACCCTAGTTTATTACTTTTACAAGAAGCAAAAAGAATTGGATCCAGAGATGGGCGACGTTGATTTTAAATACCCCGGTCCTATACCTTTTTCCAAGGAAACTGCCATTTTGATGATGGCGGATTCTGTGGAGGCGGCTTCTAAAAGCCTTAAAAACCCTACATTTTTGATTATTGATGAATTTGTGGATAAAATTATTGCCGGACAGATGTCTGCGAATCAGTTTTTGAACGCTGATATTACTTTTAAAGAGATAGAGACTATTAAAAAGATTTTCAAACAAAAATTGACGAACATCTATCATTTAAGGGTTGAGTACCCTGAATAGTTGATGTAATTATCCTGAATAAAAAAACTAAAAAAAATAGTTGTTTTCCAAAGTATGAAGAGGTACATTTGCAACCGCATTTTTAAATGCCAGTTCATTGAATAATTGCTGGAGAGGTGCCGGAGTGGTAACGGAGCAGATTGCTAATCTGTCGACGCGTAAGTGTCGCCAGGGTTCGAGTCCCTGTCTCTCCGCTTTTTCTAATGACAATTAATTAGTATTTTTTCGGGGTGTAGCGTAGCCCGGTATCGCGCCTGCTTTGGGAGCAGGAGGCCGCAGGTTCGAATCCTGCCACCCCGACAAAAAGGGTGTCAAACGACACCAAATTTGTACTAATCTTATGAAAACCAAGGATTTAAATAATTCTTGGTTTCATTTGAATAGTTTTGAAACCATATTTGAAGGTGTCCTATTAGGTGTCTTATTTATTCAGGACGATTACCTATATTGCACCATATATCGCAATTGACTTTTCACGGCGATTTGACTTTCGTTTAACGGATTTTATAACCTTTAAAACGAAAGTGATGAAAACACTACACACTTTTAACATCTACTTTTTCCTTAAGAAGAAGGCTATCAGAAAAAACGGAACTATGCCGATTTATGCCCGTATCACAGTCGATGGGCAAAGAGCTGACGTTAGCACTAAAAAAGAAACATTTGAAGCGAACTGGTGGCCCGAAGCTGGGCGTGTAAATGCCAAAGTCAAAAATGCTAAATCTATAAATGAAGCCCTAGATGAAATTTATAATGATTTAGGGGATTGTAAAAAAGAGCTTCAAGAGGAAGGCCGACTTTTGACCGCACATGATATCAAAATGAGGTTTCTCGGCCTAGACACCACCCTCAGGACCCTTAAAGATATGCTCAAATATCATAGGGAGAACGAAATCCAGAAACTCGCACGGGGCACGGCCAAGAACTACAATGCTACGGAAAAATACCTTCTTTCCTATATCCAACAGAAATTTAGAGCTTCAGATATTAGCCTAGCTCAGATCAATTATTCGTTTGTTTTAAATTTTGAACAGTATCTACGAAACTGTAAACCTTTAATGAAGTCCCAGAAGCTAAGTAACAATGGCATCATGAAACACATGGAGCGGTTCAAGAAAATGACCACCATTGCCCTTAAATTGGAGTCTTTGAAAAAGGATCCCTTTGCTTTTTTTAACGCAAAGTTCGAACCCTACGACCGTGCCGTGTTAACAATAGCGGAGTTGAACGCTATAATTGAACTCCCGTTAACAGATGCTGGCCTACATCGGGTAAGGGATGTTTTTGTATTTGCCTGCTATACCGGCCTTAGTTATATAGACGTAAGGGGTTTAAAACCTGAACATATAGTGATGGGAATAGACGGCCATCAATGGGTCTTTACCAGACGCGAAAAAAGCGGGACACTTGTCAAAGTGCCCTTATTGGAGTCTGCAAGGGCCATCCTTAAAAAATATTCCGCCCATCGTTACCTGAACAAAAAGAACCTAGTTTTACCTGTGTATTCCAATCAAAAATGCAACAAGTACCTTAAGATAATTACCGGAAAATAAGGATCATCATCGGTATAGATGAGTAGGGAAGGATGGTTAAAACCCGAGGAATGGTGTATGGGCAGGTCCGTCAAGGGTATCAGTTTCTCCAGAATCTCGGCGATGGCATGTTCATCACCGTCGCGTTGGGCCCTTCTAAGCTGGGTTTCCAGTTGTGCTTTAACATCGTAACACATAGCTATATTTTTTGACTATCCTAATTTAAGGGAAAATATGCTATTGGTAAATTTTTGGGGAAGCCCAGTGTATTTATTTTGAAATAACCAAAATTGCTATCTTTTCCTCAAGCTCAAAAACGAAGTTGCCCGTTATAGGCTCCTCATGCTTTAATACCCTATTCGCAATGCCCTTGCCCCCTTTAAACAGTTCTACCCTGCACATAGATTGATCCCCGTCGAACCGATCGTACACCTCTATTTTGATGTGCTCGAAATGATGTTTTTTAAGCCTGAATTTTAAAAGGGCCTCCATTATTTTTTGCTGTCTGTAGATTTTCATTTCAGTACATCTTTTCTTGTCAATTCCCAACCGTGGCTTGGTATGCCCCAAAAACCCAGCACATCCATGATCTTGAATATGGTACCGCTAGGGTAGCGATGGTATAGCGTTACTTCCTTGTCGTCCCATTCAACATAAAAACCGTTGAGCCCGCTGGGTTTCATCTCCCAGAGCCCGGCATCTTTTAAAGCGCACTCGTATCGCTCCTGGCCTATCTCCTTGAGCAACTGCCGAATGGCTTTCTTATCGCTGTTTTTGAATATTGTTTTGGACATATTCCAAAATTATGGAATATTTCCTAATTAAAAACAGTCGAATTATGTTAAATGTTTAGTTCTTAGCTTTCTTTATGATGTGTAGAATAAGAGCAAGTTTTCTAAAATTCTTGTTCGTTAAAACACCAGTAACGATAAAAGGTCAAACCAAAAGCATTTTAAATGCATAAAGAAATAGCCAATAATTTGTCCTTCTTAAGTGAATTAAATCAATATTATTCATTACTTGTGCTTTGTTGTTAACTGGAAACTCTATTTTAGTGTTTTTCAAAAGTTTACAGCATAATATTGAAAAAATGGTATAATGATGTATCAAAAACTAAATCCTTAATCATCAAAACTATAAGGATAATTGCCTGAAAATAAAAACATTAAATAATATACCCTATTTTATTTTATCGAAAAAGAGGTTTTTAGGTAATTAGAGAAGATGGCTTTGTAGATATTGCAATCAAATATAATACTTGAAGCGTTAATGTAAGAAAAATTAAAATTGGATTGAACGAAAATATATTTTAGCACGATTCATCCAAATCACACATTTTTTGCAACAAACTTTTTATTATCGCAGAATAATAGACTTAATTTAAACATGAATAAACTAATTCAATTGCTAATTGATGAAATTGTAGACCAGTATGCTTACGCAGATAATAGTAATCGACCATGGATAATAGGATTTAGTGGCGGTAAGGATTCAACGGTAATGTTACAATTAGTATGGAAGGCAATTTCAGAAATAAAAGAGCTTACTGGTTTTATAAAAAGGGATATATATGTTGTTTGTAATGATACAATGGTCGAAAACCCAGTAATTACAGAATACGTGTATAGAGTACTGGAGAGAATTGAGCAAGCTGCGGTAGAGCAGGATATGCCAATAAGAGTAATTAAAACGATACCTAGACTTGAAGATTCCTTTTGGGTTAACCTTATTGGACGTGGTTATCCCGCTCCAAATAATGCCTTTAGATGGTGTACAGAGAGGTTAAAAATCAGACCGACAACAAGATTTTTAACTGAACAATTAGATGAATTTGGTGAAGCAGTTATTTTAATTGGCACAAGGACTGCCGAAAGTTCGCAAAGAGCCAAAGCAATGAAAAAACACGCTATAAAAGGAAAGCGTTTAACAAAACACCCAACTCAACCAAATACCTATATGTATGCTCCAATTCGAGGTTTGAGTATAGAAGAAGTTTGGTACGTTATAAACACAATGGAATCTCCTTGGGGCTCGGACAACTCTGAATTGTTTCAGATCTATTCTGATGCCAGTGCAGATGACTATGAATGTCCAACAGTTGTAACGAACAAAGAACATAAATCATGTGGGCAAAGTCGTTTTGGTTGCTGGGTTTGTACAGTAGTTAAAGAAGATAAATCAATGTCTGCCCTGATTGATAACGGACTAACTTGGTTAACTCCGCTATTGAGATTCAGAAATCAACTTGCAGCAGAAAGAAATATTATTGAGCACCGAATGCCAGAACGTAGAAATGGAACAGCTGCCATAAACGGAATGGGGCCATATTATCCTTGGTATAGAGCAAAGGTGTTGGAAAGTCTTTTTGAAACCCAAAAGCAAATTCAAAAAGAAAAACCTCATGTTGAGTTGATTACAAACCAAGAATTGGTTGCCATACAAACCATTTGGTATAGAGATTTTATTTTCAACCAAAAAGTTTCAGAAATATATCGAAAAGCTTACAAAATAACTTTGGATATGAAAGATCAAAACGAAAAACATGAAAAAGAATTAGAATTGTTAAAAAAATCGTGCAAGGCCAACCCTAAACATTTTGACCTTATTCAAGATTTATTGACGCTTCAAAAAAACAAATCGCTTTTAAATAGAAAAAGAGGTTTGAAAGAAGATATTGAAAACCGTATTGAAGAGTACATAAGGCAAGAAAAATAGTATGTATATAAAGGAAATTGAATTAAACAACTTTAGAATTTATAAAGGAGTTAACAAAATCAATTTACTGCCCGTAAAAGACAAAAATGTAATTGTTGTCAGCGGAAAAAATGGTTTTGGAAAAACTACTTTTCTAATGTCTCTAGTTTGGTGTTTATATGGCAAAAACATGCAAAATGTAGATGAACTTTATCAAAAAGAAATTGGAGACAAAGGCGGTTATGGAAAATATATTGGAAACAGCTTAAATAGACTTGCAAAATCAGAAGGAGAGACAAAATTTACAGTATCAGTAACTTTTCAAGATGTCAAAATTCCTGAAATCACTTGCAATGAAATAAAAATAACACGAACATATGATATTGTTACAAGTACAAGTGATAAAGTAGAGGTTTTAGTTGACGGTTTTCAAAATGAACTAATTCAAGATTTAACCACTGATGGTAAACAAGATGGAGAAGAAATTTTTATTCGTGATTTTATTCTTCCTATAGAAATTGCTAAGTTTTTCTTTTTTGATGCAGAAAAAATCGTTTCACTTGCCGAAATAAATTCACCTGAACAAAGACGACTATTAAGCAAAGCTTACACGGAAGTTTTGGGGATTAAAAAATACGAGGACTTAAAAGACCAGCTTGAATCAATACAAGACGAATACAGAAAGAAATCGGCAAAACCACAAGAAAAAACTGAACTAAGTCAAATTATTGCTGATATTGATAAAACTCAAATTGACATTGAAGAAATCGAAAAATCAATTCAAAAAATCAATGATGAAAAGTTAGAAAAGGTAAATGCTTCAAATGATATTCAGCGAAAATTAATTCAAGAGGGTAACCAAATGACTCTTGAACAATTGAATAAATTAAAAGAAGAAGAAGCATATTTAAATTCAAAACTTTCACAACGCCAAGATGATTTAAAAGAACTTTTTGATTTAATCCCTTTTGGTTTAGCAGGCGAGACTTTAATGGAGGTTTCAGCTCAATTAAACAATGAAAAAAATTACAGGACAAATAAGTTTATTCAAGAAGATGTTGGAGAAAAAACTAACAGAATTCTAGACGATATTGAGCTTGAGAAAAAATCTTTTCCAACAACCATTCCTACAGAGATTAGAAATTTTTATGAAATTCAAATACAAAAATTAGTCAGAAAACACTTTTTTGCAGATGCACCTGAATTGCCATCAAATTTTGAATCATTACATGATTTTTCAGATGCTGAAACAAATGAGTTGAATAGCTTAGTTAACAACCTTAAACATACTTTTAAGGAAGCTTTTACACGATTGAATGACGAATACTCACGTTCAAAAAATCAACTAGATTCAATAAGACGAAAAATTAGAGATGCTGAAAAAGATGCAGAAGATGAATATATTTCTAATTTGAGAAGTGAGAAAGAACACCTGGATTTGCGTGTAATGTCAATTGAAAAAGATATTTACGAGTACAAAGAAAAAATAGGCGCTTTAAAAAATAATATTAAAACTTTGAAGCAACGCCAAGATGAATTAAGGAAGAAAATTGATGATTCTAGAAAATTTAGCACTAAAGAAGAAGAAACACAAGTTTTAATTAAAGAGTTGAAAGATTATATTAAATCATTTAAAGAAGAAAAGAAAAAATCTCTCGAAACAGGTATTTTAAGTGAGTTGAACACTCTGATGCACAAAAAAGGTTTTATCAAGAAAGTTGCGGTTGATATTAACCAATCCGGTGATGATGTCGATATAAACCTATTTAATTCGCGAAATGAAAAGATTGATAAAGGTTCGCTTTCAATGGGTGAAAGACAAATGTATGCTTCTGCACTTTTAAAAGCCTTGGTTGATGAATCAGATATTGAATTCCCAGTTTTCATTGACTCTCCAATGCAGAAATTTGACCGTGACCACGCAGAAAACGTGATAAAAGAATTTTATCCTAATGTTTCTAAACAAGTGGTGCTTTTCCCATTGATCCATAAAGAATTGACCGAAAGTGAATTCAACTTATTAAAACCAAAAATCAGTAAAGCGTATTTAATTCATAATTTTAGTATGGACGCTTCAAAATTTGTTGAGTCTATTCCAGACCAATTAATTAAAACATACAACGAGCTTTATGCAGATTAACATAAGAACTTCAGAAGCCAATCAAGAAATTATAAGAAAACTAACAAACAAACTACCTGTTGGCACTAAGGAAAACGTAATTGCAAGAATTGCTTTGGGTTATTCTTTGCAAAATGGTCGAAAATTCAGTAATTCAGAGTTTAATTTGTACGATTCTAAAGGTAAAGAGTACAAAGAACATATTCTTTTTGACTCAAAATATAGAGATTCTTTTGTTGCCTTAATTTCTCAATATTACGGGATCTACAAAACCCACGAAAACATTCCTAAATATGTAAAACTACATATTGATCACGGTTTGGAGCTAATGGATAACTTGTTTAATAACAATAATAACTATACATTTTTCGATTTCTTGATTGAACATTTAGACAAGGGAATTTCAATGCTTGACACGGTAACAGTAAGCCTGGATGCTGTAAAAAACAACAGCCAAAACATTGAAAAAACATTCTTTAAAGAACCTATAAAAATCAATGTTGGTAGAAATACTTTAACAAATGAAGAAATTTTACTAGGCTTTAACTATACTGCTGTTTACAACAACTGCCATATTGCAGTTGCAGGTAGTTCAGGAACTGGAAAAACGCAATTTGCTTTAGAATTACTCAATCAAATAAGCAGTGAATCCAATCATCATGTGAGTTTTATTTATCTTGATTTTAAAGGTTTAAAAGATGATGATTTAAAGTATTTTCAACCATTCTTTGATAAAACAAAAGCGTCATTCGTTGATGCTCCAAACACTCCTTTTCCCGTTAATCCTTTATCGTTCATTGATAGCATTAACGAAGTAAATAAGCAAATGGGAGTTGATAAGTTTGTAGATATTATTTGTAAATACTCAAACATTGGAATTAAACAAAGAGGGACTCTGCGTGACGCCACACTCGAAGCGTTTTTAGATAAGAAACCAGGAGAATATCCGAGTTTCCCCGAAATCAATGAAAAACTATTAGAAATTGTTGGGGACAAACGAGATACGTTAACAGAAATTATAGACGAATTAAGTCGTTACAGTATTTTTAAAGACCCAAAAAAGGGAGCAACCTTTTTAAATCAAAACATCTATTTGTCTCTATCAGGCGATTTATCAAATTCAGTACGTTTCACTTCATTGTTTTTGATTATCAATTACATCTACAACACGTTTATGAATATGGATAGCACACCAACCGAAAACGGTTATAGAGGTATGCGTTACGTATTGTTGATTGATGAAGCACACGTAATTTTTAAAGAGAAAAAATATCAAGATATTTTAGAGAAAATACTTCGCGAAATTCGTTCTAAAGGCGTTTCTGTGATTATGCTTTCACAAGGTATTGACGAGTTTAACCAATCTAATTTTGACTTTTCAAGTATGTGCGAAATGTCATTCTTGTTGGATATTAAAGATAAAACAAACACAAAAGCCATTAATAAATTCCTTGGACTTAGTGACAAAGATGGAATCAAAGCTGCCAGAAGTCTTGAAAAAATTCAAAAAGGGCAAGCTATTTCTAATATCAAGGAGTTTACAAAAGGCGAGCTGTTTGAATTGAGACAATTTTATGCGAGTTAGTTATGAATGATAAGGTAATACAAGGAAATCCAACGAAAACTTTTTTTATTGAAATGATCACTCGTGATATATCAATAAAAGATGCAATTTTAGATTTATTGGACAATTCCATTGATGGGGCAAACGAGATTAATAAAGACTCATATGTTGGACTATACATTGATATTATAGTAAATGCTAATGAGTTTATAATCAAAGATAATTGCGGTGGCTTCTCCTTAGAAACAGCTCAGAAATATGCCTTTAGATTTGGACGTCCTGATGATGCACCCTCAACTGAAGGTTCAATAGGAAGATTTGGAGTAGGAATGAAACGCGCTCTGTTCAAAATAGGTCAAGTTTTTGAAGTTGAAACTAAGACAAATGATAATCATTTCCAAATTGATGTCAGTGTTTCTGAATGGAAATCAAAAAAGAAAATTATAAAAAATGAGCAAGATGAATCTTTTGAAGTTGAAGATTGGAATTTCAACTATTCAGATATTACCCCTGAAACTTCTAATCTAGAAGCAAATGGGACGCATATAAAGGTTTCTCAACTTAATAAAGAAGTATTGAGCTTTTTCTCTGAAGAAAGCTTTTTAAATGAACTACGCACAGAAATTGAAAAGCTTTTAAATTTCAGTTTAGAAAAAGGAATAAGGATAACATTGAATGGAGTCACTTTGCAAAAAAAAGGTATCTCTTTATTCAATGACCAATCAAAACCATATTCTTTTGAATCTTCTTTTGATGGTGTTAATGTTAAAATTGCTGCTGGTTTGAGTTATGTTGGTGAACCAAAAACATCTGGTTGGTATGTATACTGCAATGATAGATTAGTACTTGAAGCTGACCAATCAGAACTTACATTTTGGGGTACAAATGGAATACCTAAATGGCACGTAAACTTTGTAATGTTCAAAGGTGTCATCTTCTTTGATTCGCCTGAAACTATCAAACTTCCTTTAACAACTACTAAAAAAGGTATAGATGCTACTTCAGAAGTTTACATAAAATCAAAATTCTATATGATTGAAGCAATGAATTCTGTTTTATCTTTTTTAAAGGAAGTGAGTAAATTAGGTTCTGAAGCTAATGATTACAGAAAATTATTAGGTGAGCAAGAAGACAAAATTTCAGTTAAGGAATTAAAGTCTGTTGTATTTGAAAATAGTAGAAGATTTATATCACCTACTCTTGTTTTTGATACTTTATCCGTAAAAAATGAATTAGTTAGAATTTCATTTAATGCAAACAGAGAAATGGCTGAAAAAGGAAAGTTGAAATCCAAAACAAATTCATTCAAAGAATTTGGTGAATATATTTTCAACTACTATACTAATATGGAACAATTAGAAGAAAATGAATAGTCCTAAATATTTGAATTACGAAACAAGACCTCTAAAATTTACAGAAAGGAAAATGCTTCTTTCTTGCCTTACAAGGCTAGTAAATTTTTTTAATAATCAATACCAGTATATTGGTTTAGGTGGTGTTTCATTTACTGATTTCAAATTGTTTCACAAAGAGTTACATATTTCTGATATGTACAGTATTGAAGCTGGCAATAAAATTTCAGAAGAGAAATTAAAATTTAATTCGCCATATGCGTTCATTAAAATAATTAAAGACTTATCTACAAATGCTTTAAATAGCATTCCTTTAGATAAAAGAGCATTAGTATGGCTAGATTATGATGGAAATTTAGAAGATTACATGTTTAACGATATAACAACATTATTTAGCAAATTACCAGAAGGAAGTATTTATATAATGACTTGTAATCGAGAGTTGAAGTATGAAGAAACTGGCAAAGAATATACATCAGACGAATTTAAATCTGTGTTTGGACATCTCATTCCTTTTCAAGTAAAAAATAAAGATTTTAGTAATTCGAGTAATTATTTAACTATAAGAAAAATGCTAAAATCTCAAATTGATAATACCCTTAACCAACGGGCACAAACAGATACTTCATTAAAATTCGAGCAACTATTTAATATCACATATCAAGAAAACCGTGGTGCACAGATGTATACATATGGAGGTATAATAACTACGGCTGATTTTGATTTAAAAGATATTTTTCTTGAGGACTTTGAATTCTTATCTAATAATGAAGAAACATACAACTTGGATATTCCTAACTTCACAAGAAAAGAAATTGATTTAGTCGATACTAATTTAATTGAAAAAGAGGCTCATTTATTAAGTCTAGGCATTGTTTTAGAATCTGAACTGAATAAGTACAAAAAAACTTATAAATATATCCCCAATTTTTTTGATGTAAGAGTTTAAAATGAGATGCTTTAACTGCCATAAAAAATTATGTGATTTAATCAAAAGGGGGAAATTGTTAAACAATAATTTAATCCCAATCAAGCAACATAGCAGAGGAATATCAGAATACTTATCAAATGGAAGACAAGACTTCAAAATCTATCATTGGTATTATGTAGATGGAAAGCCACACCACCCATAAAATTCAAAAACTTCAACAGACACTTCAAAGTCGCCAAAAACTAGAAATTACAAACAAACCAAAAACAATAGCACTTATAGAATTGCATTTCAGTTGCTTATTGCAATTTGCTACTATTGATATTTAAAATATAATAAATATTTAAACCCATGATTTTAGGCAGGTTTTATCTTAGACAAACACCTACAGGAAATTTGATCGGTGAGTTTTCAAACAACAGTATGAATCGCAATGCTACAGAAAGTGCCGATTTAATTGACGGATTTACCAATAATTTTATCGGCGTATACAATTCTACTTGGTTTGAAGACAGCGCACAACACTTAACGCTAAGAATCGAAGCCAAAGCTAATACCAACAACATGATTTTTATTTTGCGCTGGTCAAATCCTGCCAATGTTGATGTTTTTTTTGGTGAAGGTTTTATCATTGACAATCTATTAATTGGTAATTATTGGGATTCAGAGGTGCAAGATCGTATTGGGATTTAATAGGAAATTTAAATCAAAGTGATTCCCCCCCTTAAAACCTTCCAAAGGGTTTGCACAAATACGGTAATCAAGGCTGTCAGTACCTGCACCAAGCTTTTAACAATTTCAATCATCATTTAAATAGTTTAAGAGGGTTTCCAAAATCAATAGGGCATGCGCCCTAATACTTGTGGCCTTGCCAAAGTGTGTGGCCGCTTCGGGGTTGAACAAAAAACCAAGATCCAACAATACGGCGGGGTACTGGGTCGCTGCACGAATCACCTGAAAATCGGCCTGTTTTACGCCCGGTTTTTGAGTCCCAGTTTTTGGTGCAGCCCTTCGGCAAAAAATAGGGCATGACTTAGTGCAATTAGAAAGTGAAGTTGAGTTTTCAGCTATTGAAATGGAGAACCCAAATCGACGAAATGATTAAAAGTAAAACCATAGCCTATTAAGACTATTGCACAAATTTTAATAATTCAAATAAACGATAGTTCTTTTTATATGCAATAGAGGAATTGTATAGTTTTTGTAACTTTACTTTAAAGTAATACTTATGAGTACTGCCGAATTGAACAATACGAAGAAGGAACTGGTAGGGTGGATTGAATCCCTGACCGATGATTCCATATTAGGGCTGCTTAATTCCGTTAAATTGTCCAGCGCGGGTAAAACTGCCGACTGGTGGGAAGAACTTACCGAAAGCGACAGAGCAAATATCTTAAGCGGCATCAGGGATTACCAGCATGGTGATACCATGGTCTCCAAGGATTTCTGGAACGGTTTAACCAATGGATAAACCGTGTGCGGTAGAATGGACCAAAAGGTCGTTGCTAAACGCTATTTCCATTAAAAAATACCTGATTAAAAAATTTAGCAGCAAAGAGGTCTCCAAATTTGAAAGCTTGCTAAAGCAATTTGAACTTACCGTTTCTAATTTCCCAACCCTTTATCCCGAATCTAAAAGTCAAAAACTATTGAGGCGTGCAGTTATCCATAAGAACACAACCGTTTATTATATTTTCGACAAAAACAAAGTGACCGTAATTGCTATGAAAGATAACCGGCAAGAGAAGGCAAGCAAATAACTAAAGTTCAAATAAACGATCAATTTCTTTTCGAGAATGCCCAAATTACCTCAATTAACGATTTAAGAATCTCCCTCAGCACCCTAACCAAACTTTTCAAAATTTCAATCATCGCCTAAATAGGTTATTAGGGTTTCCAAAATCAACAGGGCATGCGCCCTAATACTTGTGGCCTTGCCAAAGTGTGCGGCTTCTTCGGGATTGGACAAAAATCCCAGCTCCAACAAAACCGCTGGGTAGTTCGTAGTATTTTTTATCACCTGAAAATTGGCCCATTTTACCCCTCGATTTTTAAACCCTAGTTTTTGGTTGAGCCCATCTGCAAAAAGAAGGGCCAAGCGTTCCGAATCATTTGTACTTTCCCTACCAACATATACCTCAATACCTTGTACATTTGGCCTTTTGGCATGATTGCAATGAATGGAAACAAAGGCATCGGGCTGTAGCCTTTTAGCCAGCAAGGTTCTGTGATGTAGAGCGATGAGCGTATCACTATATCTTGTACAATATATGGCCAACGTGTCATTGTACAGTTCCCTATTTAGGCCCCTAGCGCGGCATACCCGTTAAAGAGGATGGAAGCGGTAAACCACAAAGCTATATTGGTACATAGACATCAGAGCAAGCCGTTGTTATGGATAAAATTTAGCAACTCGACTACATTTTTTACTTGAAATTTATGCAATAGGTTCCTGCGATGGGTTTGTACCGTTAAGTAGCTTAAAAACAATTCGTCCGAAATTTTCTGAGTTGATTTACCTTGTTTTAGCAAAGTCAGGATTTCCTTTTCCCTTGCGGTCAATCTAGGAATTACCTTCAAATCATTTACATCGGTTTTATCAATTAATGCTCTTACTTTATCGCAAAAACCCAATTTTCCACCTAAAGATTGCCGAATGGCACTGCTAAATTCATCAAACGATGCACTTTTAAGTAAATATCCATTGGCCCCATTTTTGATCATTTGCATTACGATACTCCTTTCCGACTGACTGCTCATTCCCAAAACAATAATTTTAGGGTATGCCTTCTTTATCCTCAAACAGAGGTCTATACCATTGGTGTCAGGTAAGAATATATCTAAAAATAGAAGGTCGATTTTGATAAGGGCATGAGGTTCAAGCAGGTCGTATCCTTTGGTAAAAACGGTTTTTATGGCAATATCTGCTATTGGGGATAAAAGTGTTTTCAGTCCTTCTACTACTACAGGATGATCGTCGAGGATGGCTGCGTTATATGTTTTGTTCATTGTTAAGGGACACTAAAAGTTCAATATTATATATAACGCCTTTTCCTATTTGGGTTTTTAATTCAATTTTTCCATTTAATAGGTCAACTCTATTTTTTATGTTTTTTAGGCCTAAACCTGCGAACTCATGAATACCTTCGGCATCAAAACCTACACCATTATCTTCTACTGTTAGTAGGAACAGTGTACCATTCTGTTGGCAATCAACAATGATCTCTGAACATCCGGAGTGTTTTAATGCGTTATTGACGAGTTCTTGAACGATTCTATAAATGGCGATCTGATGATTTTTAATAATTTCCCCCTGTAAAGAATTGGCTTGAAAACTTATGGCAATGGCCTTTGTGCTTAGGGAATGGCATAAATCTTTTAAGGCGGATTCCAATCCCAGTTTTAGCAAGGTTTCGGGCATTAAATTATAAGAAACCTGTTTTAACTCTTCAATAGAATTAGCCAGTAGGCCTAATATTTCGGGGTGGTTGTAACTTGATTTACCATATTGGGTTTTATCCAATTTCATTTTCAGGGCCGACAACCTGCTGCCGATACCGTCATGTAAATCCCTTGCAACGCGTGTTCTTTCGGCCTCTTCACTTTCAATAATCGCCCCCATGATCTCTTTATCCCTGTTGTCTTTTAATGACCTAACATTTTGATGATAGTTGTTTTCTTTTTCTATCGCCAAATGTTTTTGGGTTTTAACGTTTTTCCACAGGAGAATCACTATTATTAGCAAAAGAGCGGAAAATAGGCCAAAGAATACATTGTTAATCCTATTCTTCTCTAAAATAAGTGTTGCCTGTTTTTTTTCTGCCTCTAGTTCACCGATTTTCTTTTCATTTTCTATTTTGTTGAATTCGGCCTCAAATTTTGAAATCGCATTTCTGGAGGTCACTTCGTCAAGGCTATCGCTAAGAACTGAAAATCGCTCAAAATACTTAAGGGCATTTTTATTATCATTAAGACTAATATACACCAAAGCCAGATTTCTTGTAAAATCCCTTTTGTTACCGATAAGGATGTTTGGATCACTTAAGTACTCAATTAACAGGTCTCTTGCTTCCTCATACTTTTTCAGTTCCATTAAGGTATTGGATTTTAATAATTTAAGGCTAAGCAGGGATATTTTATCTTGTGTTTTTGAGGTGAAGTCGATTCCTTGGTTTAGGGTTTTTAAGGCCCTTTCGTAGTCTTTGGCATAAAAGTCCCGATAACCTTTCAAATAGTAGTATTTGGAGTTTAAAGTGGAATTGGGATAGGGTTCCAGTTTGTGTTCTATTTTTATTAGTAGCTCATTAAGAAGTTCATGTTTTTCCAGTTTTATCAGAATCCTTCCGTAAAAAATATAACAATCAACTAGATAGTTCTGATTGAAAACGCCTTCTTTTTCTAACTCCTCTATCGCTTTTTTATAAAAATACTCAGACTTTTCATAGTTTCTACTGTTATGTGAAATCAATGCCATATTGCCATAAATAAACCCCATCGACTCTGGATTTTTGCCTTTTTCGGCCAATGGCATTGCTTCTTCTGTCAAAATTCTGAACCCTTCTTTCTCATCACCTTTCCTTTGATAGCTTAATACTTGATTGTTCAGGAGGATAGCGCGCAAGGCATAATTTTCAGGAAAAGCATACTTTTTTAATCTTTTATCGGCTACTATCAGATCACTTAAAAACGCTTCATAATCGCCTTTTAGAATATGGTCATATGCATTATAGAAATAAGATATACCTTTTAAATAGTCATGTGAACCTACAAGGGCATTGGCACTATCCTTATAGCTCTTATAGTCTTCCAACTTATTCCATTTACGGTAAAAATCGGCAATTTTAAAGTTGAGAATACATCTTAAACTATCCGATCGGGTTTTTGACAGGGCCATTTTCAGACCGTCAATTTTGGCCTCATAGTCGTTTAAAGATTCTTGGGTCTGAGAAAATGAATTATTTATACAAAAAAGAATAACGAACAGGAGAATGGTTTTTTTCATAATAGGAAATATTCCTAAAAGTACATTTTCAAACGTCATGGCCTTCAAAATGACCGCCTTATTCAAATGAATTACCTGATTTCAGGTATAAAACTATACATAAACATAGGTATATGAAATAAACACTATTCAAAATAAATTTGGCTGCAATAAAGGTCCATAAAGGAGGGTTTTGGTGTCGTTTTTTTACAATTCCACGCTTTATCCCTTTAATACCTTTGGTTTTCGTAGTATATGATACTTTGATTAAGAGTTTATTTATTGACTTAGTTCAACGAAAGTTTTTAAAAGTACAAATGATCCTTGGCGAATACACTTAGGAACCTCAACTATTAGAAAAAGTAGTAATTATAAAAAAATGTAATAATGAAAAAAAAGAAAATGGGTTTGGTATTTTTTTTAGCGGTTATGCTTGCGTTTACTTCATGCAACAAGGATGATGATTCTCCCGACCCCGATTCTGGTTCCGGTAGTCTAGGTACGTTTGCGGGAACTATTCAGGTCTCAAACGATCCTCAAACGAATTTAGGCTATATCTACAATGCAAAGGTAACCGTTTCAAAATCGGGAAATAATGCGACCATTAAGGTAACAGGAGATCTCAACGTGGATAGGGAATATACCGGAACGATCAATTCTGCTGTTTCCGGGACCTATTTTATTACTATAAATAAGCAAACGAAACCAAGTGCAAAAAATGCAACGGAAACTGTAGTGATCAATAACAATCAACTGGCCATACAAATAGGGGTTTCAGATGATTCTGAAACAGTAAAGGAAAGCCCTACTTCAAGTAGTAGTATCGTTATCTCCGGAAAAATTAAGTTGATCGGAACCGATATGATAAAGGAATAACTACCGAAGAAATCTAAATCATTGCCAGGGCGACGTATTGGGGGCGGTTATAGTGTGTTTCCAGATATAGCTTATGGCACCGGTATTCTTTACTATTTAAGTGCTAAAAGTTTGTTTAAAAATCATAAAGAAATAAAACTTGATTCTATGAAAAAAATACTTTTTTGCCTCTCTTTGTCGTTAGGAGCCCTTTATATAGGAAAAGCCCAGGAGTTCGCTTCTGGCGATAATGTCATTTCCGCGGGTATAGGACTCGGAGGGGATTATGGCAGTTTCGCGACCAGCGAACAGACCCCTGGCCTTAGCCTTCAGTATGAACGGGGAATTTGGGAGATAGTAGACCGCGATGTCATCAGCCTTGGAGGATATCTGGGGTATAAGACCTATTCCTATGATGCGGGCCTCTCGGATTATAAATGGACCTATACCATTCTCGGTGTGCGCGGGGCCTATCATTATAATGGCTTCAACATAAACAATCTGGATGTGTACGGTGGGGCCATGCTCTCGTATAACATACTCTCGTTCGATGGGGAGGGGAACTACGGAAGTACCGCTGCGGGCACCGCATTTTTAGGCGGAAGGTGGTATTTTACGGAATCGATCGCGGCCATGGCCGAAGTGGGGTACGGGGTGGCCTATCTTACCATCGGGGCTTCCTTTAAATTCTAGTAAAGAAGTTCAACGTATGACGCATACTACCATTGGTGCCTGGAAATCAAAGGGAACCTATTTTACCTATAATGCGTATCGGATCTTTTATATACAGGAAGGTCAGGGGGAACTCTTGCTGATTCTGCATGGGTATCCCTATAGTAGTTTCGAATGGAGTACGGTATTCGAAGAGTTTGTTAAAAGATACCGTGTGGTGGTACTGGACCTGCTCGGAATGGGTTTTTCGGACAAGCCCCAAGGCCATGCCTACAGTTTTGAGGAGCATGCGGAAATCGTGAATGGACTGTTAGGTCATTTAGGAATTGCCGAAGCGCACGTTATCGGTCATGATCTTGGGGTGAGCATCGCACAGGAGTTGTTGGCCAGGGATACGGAACAGCACAATAATTTTACGCTCCAATCCGTAACCTTCATGAACGGGGGACTGTTCATGGATGTTTACAAACCCAGACCCATCCAACGGCTATTGTCCCAATCTCCGGATTTCATCGGAAAGTTTATAAGCAAAATCATTACAAAAGGAATCACCAATAGATCTGTACGCAAGCTTTTCGGGCCTAAAACACAGCCCGAAGATGCATTTCTAGACCAGCAATGGGTGATCCTGAATTATAATGATGGGAAATCGATTGCGTATTTGATCGGAAGGTTGGTGTTCGACAAGATAAGATACCAAAGCAGATGGATTTCGGCCATGCAAACTACCAAGATACCCTTGTGTTTGATCAATGGGCCGTATGACCCCAATTCAGGCACCCATATGGCTGAACGATATTACGAACTGATCCCGGATCCCAAGGTCTATGTATTGGAAGACCACATAGGGCATTGGCCCATATTGGAAAACCCTGACGGAGTAGTAATGGCTTACATACATTTTAGGGCCGGACTCCCCATAAACTAAAAGAAAATGAAAACATTTCCCTTTTTATCGTTAAAAAACAGCCAGCTTCTTTTGAGATGCGGTCTGGCCATCGTTTTTCTTTCCCATGCGATTGTCCGCATTATCGGTAACACCGTAGAAAGGTTTGGCGGCTTTTTAGAATCAAAGGGCCTGCCTTATGGGGTTTCCTTGGTTTGGGGCATTACCGTATTCGAGATTGTAGGAGCATTGTTGTTGGTCGCCAACTATGGCACGAAATGGATATCGGTAGCTTTTATATTGATGCTGGCGGCGGGTATCCAACTAATACACGCACCCTTGGGCTGGTTCGTAGGTGAACATGGCACAGGTGGTGTAGAGTATAGTTTTATGCTGATGATCGCTTTGATGGTAACGGCTTCGGCCGACAGGACGTTTAGAAATTGATGTTGGCATTAGAATACTAAAACAATAACAATGAAAAAAACACTTCCCTACTTGACAATTTTTGCATTGAGTTTGTTGATGGTATACTCCTGTAAAGAGGATGATGAAAATATCCAATTGGAACCAACTGTGCGTTATTTCCGATTTAGGGGATGTCCTGAAAAAAACTATGACAACTGGCGAGATACTTCATTTGTGGCGGCCACCTCCGACCCAAAGGTCATTCAACAATGTTTGGAACAGTTGGCACTGTCTTTTGAGAATAGATCGCAATTTCCCTTAGGCAAACTATCGTCCGGAAATGGGGGTTACAATCTAAATGGTTCACACTCCTTCAAATGGCATTTTGAAGAAGATATGTGGGAATTGGTAGATGTCGGAATCGAAATATACGATGGTTGTCCCTATAGCGAAGCTGAACTTTCCGACTATCAAGGAACGTTGGGAAGTTATGGAGGGTGGGGCAATAGAATTGTAGAGGAGTTGACACCATAGTATGAATTTTGGATAAAAAAAATGAACTTGAAAACTAAATATATTATGACTATTAAAGACATTATCCTAGCGACGATTCTCCTATTTACTCTTGGTATTAGTGCGCAAAATGCTCTTCCTGAATTCAATGATAAGCCTGCTTTTTATGATTCAGGCGTGAACAAGCTTATAGAACTTGAAAAATCGCAGTACAATATCATGACAAAGGCCAAAGGACTTTTTAAGGGTGAGGGGGGCTTCTTTCTTAATGGCATTTCGTCAAGTGTACTAATAGACCAACAAAAAGAGTTGAAGTTCGTCGTTAAAGTCAACCCGGGAACAGATCCGACCTCGATCTTTGATCTAGTCGCCTTCGAAATACGAAATGACCAAAGAGTTTTTATAACTACAAGAGCAAATGCACTGAGTACAACTAGCTTTTTCGAAAAAATCACGTTTGGAGTTGAAAAAATAAAAGAAGGCTACTATTACCTAACGGTCACTGATCTTAAAAAAGGAGAATATTTTTTTGGTGCAAGCGATTTTATGTATGCCTTTGGTGTCCAATAAATAGTATTATGGAACAAAGGAAAAGAACCAATTGAATCCTTCTTATAATAAATATAAAAATGAAACTAATACGATTCTTTTTATTTATTGCCTTAATAGGCTGTAATGATCAAAAGTAGGAGACAATAAAAATTGAAAATAATCAAGAATTGGTGCAAATGGTACAGAAAGTGCAAGAACTAAGAATTGAAGGTATTGAAGATTTTGCCCCTATTGCCCAGCAGCATAGGCTTAGGGCTGGCTCACCGAACGCTTAGACGTTATATTATGGGTTTTTCGTTTCTATTTTTAAGGATATCAAAAGGATTGACAGTCCTCTTTTTTTGGAGCAGTGTTTTTGGATGGTTTTAACGTGGTTTCCTTCACCGTGGCACATAGGGCACCCTAACCCACAAACTAGTTTTTGCAGGGGGCGGTAGTTTGGCCCATGCCGATGTACCACTCAGGTGGTCCCTGCGGGTCAAAGACCAGGATCCTGTGTAAGTTGCCTGTTTCCAATCGTGGCTATTTTTTGTGGCCCTAGATGAGGCCGTCGGGCGCGGCAGCTTTTTGCTGCCACTTCGTATCACCACGACCCACCAGGCAACTAACCACAATTTACCAATGGCGTTTTTATTTGCTTTCAGCGTTATTGGTGAATGCAAAACATTTTGCGACGTTTTTACCGTCTTTTGAATCTTATTTGTATTCGGTACACAATCATCCCAAACCCGGAATTTCACTTTGTTTAGCAGGTCGTTAGTGGCAAGCATAAAACGACCGTGCTAAAAACAAACTGACGAAAAACCGAACAAGATTATCAGACAAACTAAAAAATTAAAAAAACTTTCCTAACAATTGTGATTTTTTGAAAGGACTTGCGAATAATTGGATAAACAAGTTTTACTAAAAAATCTCAAAATGAAGAATTTTAAAATTTATGCTTTTCTAACTTTCCTTTTTTTAGGAAGTATTTCTGTTTCCGCTCAAAATATATTGGAGTTGTATTTCGGTGGAAACAAAGACAGTTTGACAAACGAAGCAACAAAACTAATTCATCTACCTGAACCAACTTTTAATCCAACAACCCAACAAACTGAACCAGAATCAGTTGCAATTTCAGATATGGGTTTTGAACAGGTTTACAAAGCGGAAAATCGATTTTTTACTACTCGTGACGATAAAAAAATCTTTGCATATAGGTTTGCCAAACAATCCGAGAATACAATAATACTAATTCACGGAGTTAAAAGTAATGCTTATAAGTACATTCAAACGGCAGGATTACTGCAAGAAGCTACCCAAGCAGAAGTTTTCGCTATTGATTTAAGAGGACACGGTCAATCAGATGGAAACAGCGGTGATGTTGATTACATAAATCAATATGTTGATGATATAGCCGATATTATAAAAGAAATCCGCAAAGAAAAATCCAATGGAAAAATAATAATAGCTGGTCACTCTATGGGTGGCGGAGTGGCATTGCGTTATGCTATGGCAAAGCATTATGAACAACCTGATGGCTTTTTGCTTTTCGCACCACTAATCGGACATAACTCACCAGCCTTTCCGCAAAAACAAGACATCGCAAGCAATAATGAAGAACCATTTATGAAAATTCACATCGAGCGAATAATTGGTTTGACTATGCTCAATGAAATTGACAATCACGAATATGACAGTCTGCCTGTTCTGTTTTTTAATTTACCTGAATATGTTCCTTTGAGAAAATATAGCTATCGAGCTAATAAAAGTATGACACCTGATGATTATGTGGCAGGGTTAAAAGCTGTAAACAAGCCAATGCTTGTATTAATGGGTAGGGAAGACGAAGCTTTTTCGGTAGAAGCTACAAAAGAAGCCATTTTGAAAAACAGCAACGGAGAAATTCAAATAATTGATAAAGCTTCCCACAATGGTGTAAGACATAACGCACAATCCTTTACTTTTATCAAAGATTGGTTTTCAAAATTGTAATGAATAAACAAAAACAACAGCAATTTTTTCAAGATATTATTGAACAGCATAAAGGAATTCTGTTCAAGGTTGCCCGTGCTTACTGCCAAAACGAAGAAGACAGACAAGACCTCATACAGGAAATGATGATACAGATATGGCAATCTGTTCACAAATACAACGACCAATTTAAAATATCAACGTGGTTGTACCGTATTTCCTTTAATGTAGCCATTTCGTTTTATCGTAAAAATACAACAAGAGCAAACAGATATACGATACTGAAAGAGCAAATGACAGATATACCAACCGAAGAAAAAGCGGAAACAGAACAACAACAGAATTTATTAGAGCAATTTATCAGCGAACTAAAAGAGATAGACAAAGCATTGATTATACTCTTCTTGGAAGATAAGAGCCATACGGAAATTGCCGAGATATTAGGAATGTCTGTTAGTAATGTAGGAACAAAAATTGGACGTATCAAAGACAAATTAAAAACACGATTTTCGCAATTAAAACATTAAAGAAATGAACGAGTTGGAATTAAAAAAACTTTGGCAAACCACTAACGATAAATTGGAACGGGACATTTTCATAAACAAGAAAAACACAGAAGATATAACCCGAATTAAGGTTTATAATTTTTTAGGTTCAATGAAGCCTATTAAAATATTTACGTTGTTGGTTGGAATCATTTGGGTTGGATTGGGAACAATTATACTTACTCATATATACCTTTATGCCTTTTCAGAAGCAAATAAATTCTTTCTTATTTCGGCTACCATCCAAATTTTGCTTACAGCTATTGCATTGTGGATTTATCTCTATCAATTAATTACAATTTGCCAAGTGGATATCACTGACCCGATTTTGAAAACACAAAATAAATTAGCACAACTAAAAATTACTACCCTTTGGTCTGGGAGAATTTTATTTTTACAGCTTCCCGTTTGGACAACCTTTTGGTGGAGCGAAACAATGATCACTGATTGGAATTTGATGCAATGGGCAATGACGACAATTGCCACTATTTTATTCACATTTGTTGCCATTTGGTTGTTCTTCAACATCAAATACGAGAATAGAAATAAAAGGTGGTTTAAACTTATCTTTAACGGAAAGGAATGGACACCATTAATGAAGTCAATAGATTTATTGGAACAGGTAGAAGAATATAAATCCTGAATTCAAAAGCGTAGCAGACGGCACCAAAAACAACAAACTATAATAAACTATGAGAATTATACTGACAGTTTTTCTACTGACAATTTGCTCAACAACGTTTACTCGTCAGCAATCTCAAAATGATAGTATTTATATTATTCAGGACAGTGTTTCAATCCCTACGAAAAGTGGTTTTGACATTTCAGCTATAATAGTTCGAAAAAAAACAAATACAAACCCATTACCAGCAATCCTATTTTACACAACCTATTATCAGGATGAAAGTGATGCAATATTTGCAAAAAAATCGGCTGACAGAGATTATGTAGGCATTGTCGCCTATACTCGTGGTATTAAAACTGACCTAAAAAACTACAAACCTTTTGAAAATGAAGGAACAGATGTTTACGACATTATTGAGTGGATAAGTAAACAGAAATGGTGTAACGGAAGTATAGGAATGTATAGTGGTAGTTATACAGGATATTCACAATGGGCAACGGTAAAAAATATTCATCCTGCATTAAAAACTATTGTACCTCAAGTGTCTGTAATGCCAGGTTATGATTTCCCAATGGAAAACAATATCCCATTATCACATATTTTAAGTTGGAGCAACGACAATGTTTATAAAAATAAGCTTTTACCAAGAAACTTGCAATTTGACTATTTCAATAATGGAACGGCGTACAACAAACTTGATAGTTTAGCAGGTATTCCAAATCCAATTTTTCAAAATTGGTTATCTCATCCAGCTTATGACTGTTATTGGCAATCAATGGTACCAACTCCAACTGAATATGTAAAAATCAATATTCCTATTTTGACCACAACAGGCTATTATGATGGTTCGCAAATTGGAGCTATTCAATATTTTAAATTGCATAACAAATACAATAAAAATGCAAATCATTGCTTTGTAATCGGACCTTACGACCATTTTGGCGGACAACGCAGACCTGCAAAAAACTTGATGGGTTATGAAATTGATAGTGTTGCAAATATTAGCATGGAAGAATTAGCTTATGATTGGCTTGACTATATTCTTAAAGGCAAACCCAAACCTGAATTGCTTAAAGATAAAGTTAATTATCAAGTTATGGGAACGAATGAATGGCGACACGCACCCAATTTGCAAATAATTAACAATGATACATTGACCTTTTATTTGGATAATAAAACGTTGATTACTCAAAAACCGAAAAAGAAAAGATTTGAAAAACAAATCGTAGATTTTAAGGATAGAGAAAACCAAAATAATTATTATACGCCGGAAATTATTTTTGACACATTAGACGCAAGTAACGGCTTGGTTTTTTCCACAGAACCTTTTCAAAAGGAGTTCACTATTAATGGTTCATTTACTGGCAATCTTTGGACGACTATCAATAAAAAAGATGTGGATGTTTCGTTAGCTTTATATGAAATAATGCCTGACGGAAGATATTTTTTTCTCACAAGATATGTTGGCAGAGCAAGTTTTGCAAAAGACAATTCTAAACGACAACTACTACAACCAAACAAGAAGGAAAGTATTCCTTTTAATAACACTCGTTTTGTGAGCAAGAAAATTAATAAAGGTAGCCGACTTGTTATATTACTCAACATCAACAAGCATCCTTTTGAAATAATCAATTACGGTTCGGGAAAGCCTGTGCCAGAAGAAACAATACAAGATGCAGGAGAAATATTACAAATAAAATGGTATAATGATAGTTACATTAAAATTCCAATATGGAAAACTAATTAGACCAGCAAGAACGCCAGCCAATAACTTGGTTTTTAGCAGCTGGGGCTGACGTAAGTAATTGAATATTAGGAACTTTATTGTGCTTTTATTTCCGCGGATGGATTCTTTTTGAACATTTACAAATAACTCGACATTAGTACTTTATATAGACAGATTGTCGGGCGGACAAGTTTCAGATTCCCCACCTGACGCCAAGCCCTCAACGGGGACATTTTAAAACTTTGTAATTGCAAATAGAAAAATTAAATCACATGAAAAAAGTAAAAATCATTCCAGGAGTTATGTTATGCGTAATGCTGACGTATACCAACATTACCAACGCTCAAAAATTGGAGTCTGAATTCCTTTACAAAATTACCCTTTCTTTGGATAATCCCATCGATACGGGTAAGTCACCATTTGGGACAAGGATTGCCTACCCCATCAAAGGAGGAACATTTGAAGGACCAAAAATGAAAGGTAAAGTGAAAGCGGTTGGTGAAGATTGGCTAATGAAAGTAGATGAAACCACCAATAAATTGGATGTACGATTGGTTCTTGAAACCGAAGATGGTCAATTAATCACTTGCACCTACCCTGGCATTGTACATACCAACGAAGATAAAACGAGTTACTGGCGAATTACGCCCACTTTTCAGACTAATTCAAAGAAATACGAATGGCTGAATTATATAATTGCAGTTGGTAAAGGCCTCTTTGAAAACGGCAGTGTTACTTATGAGGTTTTTACAATTAAATAAAAGCATCATACGAAAACAAAATTCACCATTATTTTCGAAGAGTCAAAACTGGACTTTGCAGGTTTACGAACAGCATTTTATATCCGAGTATTTAAAAAGACCGAAAAGAAAAACAAAGACTGCCACTAATAACTATGGTTACGTTGCGGCTGCAAGCTGAACAGTGAAACCCATGTTGAACCCTTCGCTAAACTCAGGGCTGGCTCACCGAACGCTTGGCCGTTATATTATGGGTTTTTCGTTTCTATTTTTAAGGATATCAAAAGGATTGACAGTCCTCTTTTTTTGGAGCAGTGTTTTTGGATGGTTTTAACGTGGTTTCCTTCACCGTGGCACATAGGCACCCTAACCCACAAACTAGTTTTTGCAGGGGGCGGTAGTTTGGCCCATGCCGATGTACCACTCAGGTGGTCCCTGCGGGTCAAAGACCAGGATCCTGTGTAAGTTGCCTGTTTCCAATCGTGGCTATTTTTTGTGGCCACTAGATGAGGCCGTTGGGCGCGGCAGCTTTTTGCTGCCACTTCGTATCACCACGACCCACCAGGCAACTAACCACAATTTACCAATGGCGTTTTTATTTGCTTTCAGCGGTATTGGTGAATGCAAAACATTTTGCGACGTTTTTACCGTCTTTTGAATCTTATTTGTATTCGGTACACAATCATCCCAAACCCGGAATTTCACTTTGTTTAGCAGGTCGTTAGTGGCAAGCATATCGTGACACCTTGAGAATTGTACGTTTCAATTTGTTGACATTTGCTTTTCACCCCAACTTCGCATTTGGCTAATAAACGGAATTAATTCTTTTCCTGTTTCGGTAAGTGAATATTCAACTTTGGGTGGAACCTCAGCATAAACTTTTCTCGTAATTAGTTCATCAGCTTCCAGTTCTTTTAGTGTTTGGGTAAGCATTTTTGGTGTAATACCCACTATTGCCCTGTTTAGTTCACCGTATCTCATTAAGCCTTCCCTCAATACCCATAAAATCCGCCCTTTATATTTTCCGCCGATTCTTTGAAACGCGTAATCAACAGCACAATGTGCCTTTTGAATATTTTTTTTCATTTTTTTTAAATTTAAACCATTGATAATCAGTTTTACTATGTTTTTAGTATGTAGCCTACTTTATGGTATGTACTTGCTGTAAAGGTATCAATTACTTTTATTTGCAAAAACATTAAATAATATTAATTAAAATAAACAATGAATGTAACTATCAAAAGAGTGCTGCATTTTCCAATAACAAAAATTATCATTGGAATTGTAGTTCCATTTTCTCAATTTGTCATAATTCAAAACTTAGTATTAAAACCTTTTTTTTATAGCATTATTCAAGATAAAAGTATTGCTGACCCAATTATTCATTGTGTTTCCATTATAGTTTTATTAGCCGCTTACTACTATTTATTCCGTTTATATGATAAAAGAAAAATAACAGAGCTATCCACAAAATATTTTCTAAAAGAAATGTTCGGAGGATTTTTCTTAGGTTTTTTTACAATTTCATTATCTATTTTCATTCTATACTTACTAGGGTATTATCAAGTTATTAGTATTTCACCATCTAACTACTCCATAAAGTTTTTCACGGTATTAATGTTTGCGGCCTTGGTTGAAGACTTATTTCATAGAGGGTTAATAATACGGGTGTGTGAAAATTGGTTAGGAACTCATTTAGCCCTCGTCATTGGAATGTTAGTAGAAATGCAACACATTTTTAATCCCAATTCCAACCTATTTAGTCTTTTTTTATATATGATTTGGGGGTTTACAATGGCAATGATGTTTATCTATACCAAAAGAATTTGGCTACCTTATTTTTTCCATATAGGTTGGAATTTCTCTCAGCCTTTTTATGGTTCAAATCTTACAGGGCTAAATGATATGGGCAGTATCATTCAATCAAAATTCAATGGCCCTGAGTTATTAACAGGGGGTGCAGTTGGAATTGAGGGTTCAATTTTTACAGCAACTTTTTTATTGCTTATTGGAACAACACTTTATTATCGAGCAAAAAGAGAGGGTAAAATTGTAAAAAGCAAATTATTTAAAAGATGAATTTGAAAGATGCTTTTTTAAGTCTTGACAACTATTTTTCAGCAAGGACTATAGGTGATGACCTCATCCCATATTTAGATACCGGTCATAACTAGAGAATCCGGGCTATTTTCAATCATTTCTATGTACTCGTTGGGGGACTTGTCCCCCAACGAACTGTGCGGTCTAAAGCGTTATTGTCCTCTCTTCAAATATCGAACTTTTCCTGTGCATTTTCCAAAGAAAAGAACCAAGAGGTCATTGCAAACTAGCGCATTTAACAATTGATAATTGGATGAAATACATTTATATACTATTGAAATCTGGCAGAATAGATCAACTTATGGGGCTTGTAGCCAAAAGAATACTGTGATTTGAATCAAAAATTTTATAGGTATCAACTTATAAAGTGACCCCCTTAAAGCCTTTTTTATTTGGATTTTAGCACCATCAATCTTAGGGCTACTTCCCTAACTTACTTATAATTGGGCAAAATGGAAAAGCAAACGATCTTAGAATTAAAGAAAAGAGCACTTATTGCTGATTGGCTAAAACCTACCCGTACTAAATTGCTGAAAACAATTGGGGTGCTAATTTTATGCAACTTGTTGGCTTTTACCCTGGTTACAAATGGCTTGGGTGGCTTGCTTGCCAACTTTATAATCGGTCTTTATACCTTCCTTATTATTTTATCGGTCCTTGGTTTTTTGTTGGGCCTGTTGGTGGCCTTATTGCCATATCAAAAACTTTCGTTTAAACAGAAATATGTAGCAAGTTCATTGGTCGTCATAATGGTTTTACAAGCATGTTTTTCCATTGCATTGTGTTGGCTCACCGTAATTACCGTTTTGGATAGGTAAAATATTGCGTCCCCCTTCAAAAATTAATAGGTCAATTTTAACTCTTTTTTATAATTAAACACATATGAAAGTTTATAATACTCCCTTATTCATACTTCCTTTTTTAGTTTTAATTATGGGCACTAGCATCGCCCAATCCGGAAAATTCACCGTTAAAGAATTGATTCGGGTTGAAGATTATATCATAAACAACCATTCTTACAAGACATACAACGGTTTTATTGAGGTTCCCGAGGATTGGGGAGTACCCTCTTCCAGAAAATTGCAACTTCCCTTGTTGGTTATAAAATCGTCAAGCAACGAACCTGCAGAGCCTATATTATGGTTGGCAGGTGGCCCAGGTGCACAAAATATCCACGCTACTAAAAACGGACACTTTTTAAAAAACCATGATTTTGTTTGTGTGGGTTACCGGGGCACTACCGGCAATAGTATTTTAAGTTCACACGAGATGGGCGAGGCATTAAAGGGAGTCAACGATCAGTTGCTCAGTGATGCATCTTTGGATAATTTCGAGGCGAAAATGAGGGATTATTTAGCGCTGCTAAAAAATGAGGGGGTTGATATTACCAAATATACCATGATGGAAGTGATCGAAGATCTGGAATATGCCAGAAAAGCATTAGGATATGAAAAAATAAGCCTTTACAGTGAAAGTTACGGTACTCGGTTGGCGTTGATATACAGCTATAAGTATCCTGAAGTAATCAAAAGGTCTGTGATGGAAGTGGTGAACCCACCAGGGCACTTTTTATGGGAAGCCAAACAAACGGATAGGATTCTTGACAAATATGATAGTATTTTCAAAGCCCAGCTGCCAATGAATTCCAATGGTTCCATAAAAAAAGCCATGATTACCGCTTTTAAGAACATGCCCAAACGTTGGTCGTTTTTTAAGTTGGATCCCGATAAAATAAAAACAATGACCTTTTTGTTGCTTTTTCAAAAGGAAATGGCCGTAAACGCCTTCCATGCTTATTTTAATGCCGCAAATCATAAAGATTATAGCGGATTATATTTTATGCAGTTGGCCTATGATTTCATGGTAGAGAGTGAAGCCATTGGCGATTTATGCCAAAAAGGAATTTCCGCCGATTTTGACCCAACGATAAACTATAGGGAGGAACTAAGGAAGGATACAACCATTCTGGGTTACAATTATTCTTTATTGTTATTTGGTAGCGGTGCTGCCTGGCACACCAATTCTATACCTGAGGAATATCGAAAAGTACGTACATCGCAAACGGAGACTTTGATGATCAGTGGAAACCTGGACGTTTCAACACCCGCCGAAAACGCGACAATAGAATTGTTGCCTTATTTACCCAATGGGCATCAAGTGATACTCTCGAACATGTCGCATAATGATGTGGCTGTATTGCAAATAGATACCTATAGGCAATTTATTGCCCATTATATCGATACCGGTGAGGTTAGGGATACTCTTTTTAAGCACGATGAAGTTGATTTTACCCCTAAAATGAAATTTGGTTTATTGGCGAAATGGTGGTATCCGGTTGTTTTGGGAGCTAATTTTTTCAATTGATACGACCAAAAGGGTTTAAAGTACCCTAAATTCAGGGATCTTGACAAACCAAGAAAGCCTTGTTGGCATTTCAAACTTATCGCAATTCGTTTCTCAACGATAAGTGATTTTTAGCTTCCTTTGCAGGGCAAAATTTATCTAGGATGTTATATTTGATCGGGATTATATTGACCGTTTTTCTTGCCTTGGTACTTTTGGGCAAGCAAAAAAAAATCTTTCCGATAAAATTTTGCTCGTCTGGCTTTTGGTCATTGCAGGGCATTTACTTTTTTACTATCTCTTTATAACTGGGAAAGTCTATCAAAATCCCGCTTTACTTGGCGTAAACTTACCCTATCCCCTGTTGCACGGGCCCTTTCTATACCTTTACACCTCGGCATTGACCAATAAAATTTCAACCAAGAAGTACAATTGGTTGCTCCATTTTTTAGCCATCCTGCCATTTTACGTATACCTAATCCCCTTCTTTAGCCTTACTTCAGAAAAGAAGATTGAAATTTTTCAAAATAATGGTGCTGGATATGAACTTTTTTTAACTGTCATCTCGTGGTCGATAAATTTATCAGGGATTATTTATGTTTCCGCAGCCCTTTATTTGTTGCATGTTTACCGGAAGTCTATAAAAAATGATTTCTCTTATATAGAAAAAATCAATCTTTCTTGGTTGCGCTTCTTGATATATGGGGTGGCTTTAATTTGGTTGTTCGTGGTTTTCGAGTACGATAATGGTGTTTATGGGTTAACGGTCGTTTATGTATTTTTCTTAGGCTATTTTGGAATAAAACAAGTAGGGATATTTTCCCAAAACCCTGATTTGGTAAAACGTGGACCAACCAGTACCGAGGTTGCTTCATTTACAATGCAAGAAAACGAAAGTATTGAACTTACCGAGAAAATAAAATATGCAAAATCTACTTTGACCAAGGAAGACGCGATCGTGATTCACAACGCTTTACAAAAGGCCATCCATCAGGATAAAATATATGCAAATCCTGAAATCACCTTATCGGAGCTAGCCAACATACTCGATGTACATCCCAACAACCTGTCGCAGGTAATCAATAGTTTTGAGCAAAAGAATTTTTATGATTATATCAATGAAAAACGGGTGGAAGCATTCATTACCCTTGTATCGAACCCCAAAAACCACAAGTACACTCTACTCGCCTTGGCGTACGACTGTGGCTTTAATTCCAAACCTTCATTCAACCGCAATTTCAAGAAAGTAACTGGCCTTTCGCCTACCGCTTATATTAAACAACTTGAAGTGGATGTATCATCCTGACATTTGAATCTTTTAGGTTTGTATGTAATTGATATTCATCTGTTTATTTTTTAAAAATTTGAATTGATAAATACGTTTCATCGGGTAAGTTGAGACGGATGGCCGCTTGTGAAAGTTCATCTTTGCCTAAAATTATAAGCGAGATGAAATACAAACGAATCTTAATTGCGCACGCCACATTTTTGTTATTCGCAATAATTGGGTGCGAAGAACTTACAACCACCGATTTGGGTAACCTAGTGCCCAAAACCGTTAGTGAAGATACAAGTCTACCCCATATTGCCATAAACGGAACGCTACTGCATGCGGAAACCTATGGCAACCCCATTGACCCTATGGTTGTTTTTCTGCATGGTGGGCCTGGTTCAGATTATCGAAATGCACTTCAGGTAAAACAACTCGAAGAAAATGGTTTCTACGTAGTATTTTACGATCAGAGGGGGTCTGGACTTTCCAAAAGACATCCTAGAAACAGTTACGGTAAGTCGGTAATGCTAGACGACCTTAATGGAGTCATCCAATTTTATAAAACGTCCCCAGATCAAAAAGTATTTCTTTTTGGACATTCTTGGGGTGCAATTTTGGCTGCTGATTACATCAATGAATACCCGAATCAAATCAATGGTGCAATCCTAGCCGAGCCCGGCGGGTTTACTTGGGAAAGGATAAAAAAATATATTGAACGCACTAAAAAAATCGAACTTTTCTCCGAGGCCACAAATGATGCAGTTTACGTAGATCAATTCTTTACGGGCAAAGAAAACCAACATGAACTATTGGATTACAAATTGGGGGTTAGCTCAGCATTCTCTTATTCAAAAGATAATATAGAAGGTATTGAAGGGGCATCCCCGTTTTGGCGCTACGGGGCAGAAGCGTTCGGTGGGTTGGTCGATTATGTGGAAAAAGAAGGTTTTGATGCCTCGGATAATTTGGATCAATACCCAAATAAAGTACTTTTCTTATACAGTGAAAATAACAAAGCGTATGGATCGGAGTGGGCCGAAGAAGAAGCTGCCGCCTTTCCAAATAAGGAAATTGCAAGGATTGACGGTACAGGACACGAGCTTATTTTTTTTGGCTGGAACAAAGTGTACCCAAAAGTACTTGAATACCTCACTTCTATGCTGGGGGAATGAAAATCCTTTTTTTTGACTGCCTTCTCCAAATTTCCAATAGTCCACACATCAATCGTAAAAGGACTTATTAATTTATTGACGTAGCCTGGCCGTGGTTTATAAGTCCTTATATCCGTCCGAAATCCAAAGCTATTTAAAAACAAAAAATATGAAATACAGAACTTTCTTTTTCAATGCGGTCATCCTTTTAATTACCAATACTACCATTCAGGCGCAAAATATTAATTGGCAAGGCATGCCCAAGGAAAAAACCCATATAATGAGTTTGTCTTTCGGTTTAGAACATGGTGCCGTTTATTCTTTGGGCTATGGTTATCAGATAAATAAAAAAACACCCCTATTGTTAAATATGACGGTCTCCTTCCCGGCTGGAAATCGGTTGGTAGATGACCTCAAGGTTCGCATTGGTGGACAACAGAAAATATTTGGTTCGCGCAATTTTTTGACAACTGCAAAAATCTACGGTGTTTTGAGAAGGTTTGATAATGATTTTGCCCGTTTTTTAAATTTCGGCAGTGAATTTGCGATCGTTACCGGTTACTACCGCCCCAGATGGTTCGTTGCGGGAGAGTTTGGTTTTGACAAAGCCATCGTAACCCATATAAAGCACAGCGATTTGGCACGGGATTATTATAACGACATTAAAAATGGTTGGTTTATACCTTCAGGCGGCAATTTTTTTTTCGGCATGCAAGGTGGGTTTACGTTTGCCAAAAACGATTTAACACTTAACCTTGGCAAATACAGTACCCAATATCTTAATTCGGGTACAACGCTTCCTTTTTATGCACAATTGGGCTACAACCTGCGATTCAATTAGAAACATGTATTGGTAAAAAAACATTTTTTGATATAAGCAAAAGCATGGGCTCCAAATTTTCGAGTAGTATGGGCAATCAATATAGCATCTTTAAAATCCTCATCATTTATGCTTTTTCTGAGCGTCCGATGGGTTTACTTGCCTTTGCTATTACAAATAATAATTTATGAATAGTTAAATATGGATAAAATAGTTTTTTTAGCAGTAACCCTTATCGTTAATTTCCAAGGATTGCCTCAAAATAAAATAACGCCAGGAGACACATCGATCGAACGGGCTTTTTTAAAATCGGAGGTTTATAATATGGCATATTCCATTAAGCAAAATGGTACTTACTTTGAGATTGGAAACTATGAGACCAGAATCACGGTCGAAGAGAACCAATTCAATGTAAAGACCACATTGGAATTCTACAATTCGGACATCCTTTGGCAAGACCATTTTGTTTCTGATGCAAATAGCTTAAAACCAATAAGCAGTATTTCGGATAGAAAAGGTGATAGGATCATTTCAATACGTTTTGCGGACAAAATAACTGGAATTTTCCGGAACGATAAAAATGGCCTTGAAACCCCAATATTAGTAGAAAACACTGATAATTTCTTCGACATTTCAACATACCCCTATCTATTAAAATCCCTGCCATTAAAATCAGGTTATCAAGCAAGGATACCTGTATTCGATTTCGAGGCGGTCGATGCAAACAAAAAATTTAGCGAAGTCATCCTTAGAGAAGTAAAATCTGACTTATTCGTTTCTGATCTCACCGGCGAACATCAGGTTTGGAAATTAGATGTCTTTGAAGAAAGCACCAAGCATAATTTTCAGTATTTCATCGATAAATCAAATCGAAGGATTTGGCAAATCAATATTTTCTCCGTAAAAGGGGACATGATTTCTCTCAAAAACAAAGAAACCGATTTCAACCCATTCACAAATCAGTTCAATAAAAAAGAAACCCTAAAACTAGTGAACGAAGGTCATGCTATTATTGAAGGGGTGGCTTTTGCTAGGGATAATGAAAATGAAGGCGCCTTAAAAGGCCTAGCTGTTTTGAACATCAACAAAAAACAATACGCCCCAAAAGGGACTACCGTTGTTTTAATGCCGTATACCGCATATTACAAGGAGTGGATGGGACTTAATCAAAAGCAAGAAAAAATTAAAAATGCAACACCCATTCCACTTCAAAAGGAAGCTTTTGATTGCTTAAAATTCAGCACGGTGTACGATGATGATGGACACTTTGAATTCACGAACCTCCTTCCAGGCGACTACTTGATAAGTACTTCGTTTGGGTATAACCATACTAGCAAAAGAACAGAGGTTACGGGCACTTCGGATGTGTACTATAAAGGTAATTATGTGGGCAGTAATGTTTATACAAGCGTGTTTTCGTATTCAACGGCCGGTCAAGCAAACATCCAAAAAGTGCTAAGTATTAAAAAAGAGGATGAAAAAGTGTCTTTAAAATTAAAGAAAACACACTAATCAAATCGTAGACAACTCAATTAATAAATCAAAAACTTTACGCAAATGATAATTAACACTACAAACCTATTTAAATTAATAGTTGCGGTCTTAACCATCGCGCTAAGTGCTTCCTGTGATAAAGAAACGTCATGGCCCAAACCAAATAAATTCGCAACTTTTGAAATTACCGGAACTTATACGGGTCATATCTTCCTTGTATACAACGATAACATCTCCGGTAACAATTCTTTAACCGTGACGTCATTGCCTTGGGAGAAAACCATAGCATATCCAAATAGTGTTGTAGGTATTGGGATCAGTGGTAATGCAGTAACTACAAACCCTGGGGTTGCGGGTCAAACGGTGAGCTTAAAAATTTATAATGGTACAACAGTCGTTAGCCAAAGTAACAAAACTGCCGATGCGAATGGGTTGTTCAATTTTGATACGCTGACCTATATATTTCCTTAGCCCCTTTTGCATTTGTAACAATATCCCAACAAATCAGTCTCAATAGAATATCAAAAAGATAAAACCATGATGAATTTTGGTGAAAATGTAACAGGCTATTCAATTCCTGTATTAAATGAAAGGGAAATACGGGCGGCGGCAGGTATCATGTTTATGGCAACATTTGTTTCATTAATACTCATTTTGTTCGAAGGTAATTTTATACCAATTAAATATGTATTACTGATTTTTTTGACCGATTTCAGTATACGGATTTTTGTAAACCCAAAATTCGCACCCATTTTAATAGTAGGCCGAATGATCGTAAGCAACCAAAACCCGGAATATGTTGGGGCAGAGCCAAAGAAATTCGCTTGGTATATCGGTTTGGTATTGTCGGCAACGATGTTTGTTTTGATGGTTATCTTAAATTCCTTTAGCTACATCACCGGGGTTATTTGTTTACTATGTTTGATTTTGATGTTTTTTGAAACGGCTTTTGGCATTTGTATAGGCTGTAGAATTTATAAATTCTTTAATAAACAGAAGGTACTCTACTGTCCTGGTGAAGTGTGTGACCCGAAAGCAAAGCAAGAAATTCAAAAAATTTCCAAAATCCAACTGTCTATTTTATCAATTTTTCTCCTTTTTGTACTGATGATTGCATTTCTGTTCGGCGATAAATTAAAAAAAGAACCAGCCAACCTGTTCGAAAAAATTAAAACGGAGGGGGTATAATGATATACAATGCTCAACTGAATAAAAAATAATACTATTTCAAACAAAGACCAATATGCCATCTAACAAAAAAATTGCACGAACCGCTGGTGGGCTGTATTTAATCGTTGTCCTTTCAGGAATTTTTAGCCTGTTGTACGTTCCCTCGGAACTTTTTGATTGGCATAGCGCTTCTACTACTTTTACGAATATCGCCAATAATGAAACCCTCTTCCGTTTGGGCATTGTTGGCGGAATTGTTTGTTACACGGCTTTCCTGTTTTTACCCTTGGTACTGTATAGGCTCCTTAAGCATATCGACAAACGCCATGCTATGGCCATGGTAGGTTTGGCCGTTATGAGTGTCCCCATATCGTTGACAAACCTGTTGAACAAAGTAAATGTTCTGAACCTAATTGGCAACGAAGCATACGCAGCCAATGTTCCTGAAGAACAATTGCATTCCACTATATTGTTGTATTTGGATTTTTATGAAAATGGAATCACCTTGGCCTCGGTATTTTGGGGGCTATGGTTGTTTCCTTTTGGTTACTTGGTATATAGATCAGTTTTTTTGCCCAAAGTTTTGGGTGTCCTTTTAATGGCCGGCTGTTTTGGGTATCTTATCAACTTTTTGGGCGGGTTTCTATTCAAAGGTTATGGTGCCTTAGGTATAGCAGATTATATTTCGCTACCCGCAAGTATGGGAGAAATTGGGATTTGTTTATGGCTTTTGATTATGGGGGTAAAAGAAAGTAAAAGACCTAGCTAGAAACTCAAAATGACAAAATTATTTTTATTAAACGAGAAAAAACTTTTAAACTTTGTTATAATGTTGTGGTTCTCTGTGGCTGTATTAGGGCAATGGATTTTTGCAACGTATGTAATTTTATTTTACGGCAAAGCAACTGTAACTGGTAATTATGAAAGTTGGAACAAAGTACTTCCTCACGGATATATATTCGGGGAAACTATTGGTAATTTAATGGTTGGAAGTCATCTACTTTTAGCAGCAATTATCATAATTGGTGGTCCACTACAAATAATTCCCAAAGTTAGAGAATACGCACCAATCTTTCATCGATGGAATGGTCGCCTTTATATTTTAACAGCCTTTATCGTAAGTTTAAGCGGTCTGTATATGGTTTGGATTCGTGGTTCCATAGGTGGAATGATACAGCATATCAGTATAAGTATTAATGCCGTTTTAATTATGATTGCCGCCATTTTTACAATTAAATATGCAATGGTCCGAAAGTTTAAAAATCATCGTATTTGGGCAATTCGCTTATTTCTGGTGGTAAATGGTGTTTGGTTCTTCAGGGTTGGTTTATATTTTTGGTTATTTATAAACCAAAAACCTGTTGGCTTTGACCCAGAAACATTTGAAGGTCCGTTTTTATATTTTCTAACCTTTTCACAATATGTAATTCCATTATCATTATTCGAGCTTTATTTAAAAGCAAAAAGCAGTTCAAACAAAAAACTTGTTCTTGCTACCTCAATCTTACTTGTAATATTCACAATAATAATGACAATTGGAATTTTTGCTGCTTCAATGGATAATTGGTTTCCTAAAATGAGCGAGTAACTTCAAAATAATAAAAAATAAAATTGAACCCAAAAACTAACTTACTACTCTCCAACCTCAACAACAACTAAATTTTATTGATTTAGCTTAAATAACATGAAAAAAACTAAAATTATTTTTGGATTTGTAGCAGTACTACTACCACTACTATTTGTAAACAACATGAAGGCGCAAATGCTGGATCATGAACTTTTGTATAAAATTGACTCACTTTAGAGCCAGGGATAGATCTTGGCCCTACCCCGTTGGGAAAAAGGGTACTATACATGGTTAAAGGAGGAACATTCAGTGGTCCGAAAACTAAAGGGAAAAGTAAGGCCAATAGGCGGGGATTGGGGTTTACGCTTAGATTCTGTGACCACTAAATTAGATGTTAAACTGCTTCTTGAAACTGAGGATGGCCAGTTAATTTCAAATACATATACCGGAATTGTGCGTAATTACCCCGATGGCCCAACCTATTGGAGAATAACGCCGCTTATTGAAACAAGTTCAAAAAAATATGAATGGTTAAATTATATTGTTGCTGAAGGTGTTGGAAAATTCAATGAAACGGGAGTTAGTTACGAAGTTTATGCCATAAAGTAATCTATCAGCAAGCAACTGAAAAAAGATTATAAATGTGTCCTTCTTTTTCTCAGGAGAAAAAATTGGGAAGTTTATCCTGATTATTAATTTGTAACAAACCAAAAGTTAAGTCGTCTTACATTAATTTAATGTTTATTATGAATCCACAAAAGAAAATTGCACGAACCGCAGGATTGCTGTATCTCATTGTTGTATTGACCGGAATTTTTAGTCTGTTGTATGTGCCCTCAAAGCTTTTTGATTGGGATAACGCTTCTGCCACCTTTACAAATATCGCAGAAAACGAAACCCTCTTCCGCTTAAGCATCGTTGCCGGAATTGTTTGTTATACAGCATTTTTATTTCTGCCGCTGGTATTGTATAAGCTTCTTTGCCCTGTAAACAAAACCCATGCGGTGGCCATGGTTGCCTTGGCCGTGGTGAGTGTGCCCATATCGTTGGTAAACCTCCTCAACAAAGTAAATATTTTGACCCATATTGGCAATAAAGATTACGCAAGCACCATTCCCGTTGACCCATTGCACTCCAATGTATTATTGTATTTGGATTATTATGAGAATGGTATCACACTGGCTTCGCTTTTTTGGGGGTTATGGCTTTTCCCTTTTGGGTATCTGGTGTATAGATCAGGTTTTTTGCCCAAGGCTTTGGGCATTCTTTTAATGGCCGGCTGCTTTGGGTACCTCATCAACATCTTGGGTGGGTTTCTTTATAAAGATTATGGTGCGTTAGGGATTGCGCGTTTTGTTCAAATACCCGCAAGCCTTGGGGAAATTGGCAGCTGTTTATGGCTGCTGATTGTTGGGGTAACCACCAATAAAAAGCCGATTGTATCAAACTAAAACGAATCATTATGAAACCATTAGAAAACACCCCTGTAAATATAAGGGTAACACTCTCCCTCTTATGGGCCTCGGTACTAGCCTGTTATATTTATTGTGATTATTTTCAACTCTATGTACCAGGAAAAACCCAAGGATTATTGGACGGTGATAATTTATTGGACACTCCGACAAATCTATTTTTAGCTTCAGTATTGCTCACGATTCCTGCCCTAATGATTTCCGTTCCGTTATTTTTCAAAGCGCAAATAGCAAGATTATTGCACCTCATCCTTGGGTCCTTTTACACCTTGCTCATGTTCCTTATCGCCTTTTCCGTGATGGGCGATGCTTGGTTATACTTTTACTTGTTTATGGCCCTGGTCGAAAGTACCTTAACCGGTATCATTGTCTGGCAAGCATGGAAATGGCCAAAAATGCCCACCTAATAAAACGAATACAACCACGATAAAGAAGGTTTGATTAGTTTTAGTAGCTTGTTGTAGGCCATTCGCTTGTCTCTTTGGGCAATGACGATACAAACATCAAATATGTCTTCATAGAGCAAAAAATAATTCGTTTACCAATCACTCCTGAACAACATTCAGCAAGACGACAATTAACATTTTTCGTCTTGAGTGATAGAGGAACAGTTGAAAAAATAAGAATACAGTTTAATCCAGTTCAGCACAAACTGATTTCAGTACAAACGACACATTGCAAAGAAGACGAAATAATTCAAATTGACAGCGTAATTAAGAATATAGAACTCATAAAGTTTGACGGCTCATTAAAAATAACATAGTACAAGGTCAACAGATTTGAAGGAGGTAAGACAGCTACGCGCATCGAAAGCCCAAGCCTTCATAAACATTAACCTTATCCATTCTCGATCTCAAACCTCAAATTCTTTGAGGTCCAGATTGAAAAATATTTCTTCTGACGATTGTACCTTGGTGCAGTTAAGAAAATCTTGGGGAAAGTGTTGAACAATAGGTTATGTTCATAAAATGGGAAATAATACTTTTCATAATTTCATTTTTAACAATAGTGTTAATCGGCTATTTCGCTTATCAGTTTTTTTGGGGTTAAAAAGTGAATTGAAATTTAACGCTCACTTTCGATTTGCCAGTTCAACAACCCTTTTAACCAAAACCACTACAATATCCATCAGCACCCTAACCAAACTTTTCAAAATTTCAATCATCATATAAAAAGCTTAAAAGGGTTTCCAAAATCAACAGGGCATGCGCCCTAATACTTGTAGCCTTGCCAAAATGTGCGGCTTCTTGGGGATTGGACAAAAATCCCAGTTCCAACAAAACCGTTGGGTAGTTCGCAGAATCTTTTATCACCTGAAAATCGGCCTGTTTTACCCCTCGATTTTTAAACCCCAATTTTTGATTGAGCCCATTTGCAAAAAGTAAAGCCAAACGTTCCGAATCATTTGTACTTTCCACACCAACATAAACCTCAATACCTTGTACTTTAGCCCTTTTGGCATGATTGCAATGGATGGAAACAAAGGCATCGGGCTGTAGCCTTTTAGCAAGCAGGGTTCTGTGATGTAGAGCGATGAGCGTATCTCTATATCTTGTACTATATATGGCCAACGTGTCATTGTACAATTCCCTATTTAAGCGAAGGACTTCCATCGCTATCTTCCAAACCACCTCTTTTTCCTTTAGTCCATTGATACTAACAGCACCGGCATCTGCACCCCCATGTCCGGGATCTAGGATTACTATTTTTTTGTGGGTATGCTCTTGTCCGAACAAAGCCCCAAAGCTTAGTTGCGTCCAAATAAAAAGGCAAAAGATGATTTGCTTCATGAATAGGAATTTTAGTTGCGTGTTGCACAATTTTCATCGTTTTGAGGAATTCGTTTAGAATCCACGAAATTTTAACGCTTTCGACTGTTAATTTTTAGCCGATTCTCTGCATTCCTTCCTTTTCATTTCAAATTCGTCAACAACAATATATCAACCGCCCTCTTCGGGTGTTAAAACGAAAAGTGATGAAAAGAATAAACAAAGTACACTGGTTGTTGCTCTTGGCTACGGCACCCACTTATGCCCAAATCGGGGGCATCGAAGATTCCGTCAACGAAATCTCGGATACCATCCGAGTGATCTTCCCCATTATTCTTGGGGTCATCTTTTTGGTGGGCTTCCTCTTTAATGCAGGCCATTTTTTCGGGGAGAACGCAGACCTCAAAAAAGGGATCACCCGCGTACTGGTCTTTGTACTGATTGCCGGTGCCGTGGTTGGCATCTTCACTTATCTCATAACTCTAGTGGTCTAATGAAGGGCTATGCGGTATATCGAAATATTCGACAGCGGGCCTTGATCTTTGGGCTTCCCGTTTCCCTGTTCGCACTTCAGATGTTGGGCGTAATCGGCTCCCTGTTGGTGATCATATTCTCCTTCAGTCTTTTATTGGTTTTAAGCGCGGCCATGCTTAATGCCACACTTTATATCATCCTCTTAAAACTGACCCATCAACCACACTTATTGCATGTGACCAAGGTTTTCCCTAAGGCTATTTCCAATAAAAAAACCACCCCTTTTTGCTATGAAGATTAATTTGACGCAACAATATCCCATTGTCGATATACAAGACAATTTGGTCTTTGCCAACAATGGCGACCTGATTTTGTGCTTTATGGCCGATCTACCTGAAATCTATTCCCTGTCCGAAAAGGATTTTGAGGACCTTCATGGCAGTTGGTTCCAGGCATTGAAATCACTTCCTGCGGGAACGATCATCCATAAACAGGATGTTTTTCAAAAACTTCATTATTCGGCAGACCAATTACCAAATTCCACCTTTTTGGAAAAGACTACCCATGACCATTTTAACGGAAGGGAATATATGGCCCATGAATCCTATTTGTTCTTTGTCTGGCCAAAAAACCGAGCATTGAACAAAGCCAAGTATGTGAATCCGTTCAAAGGAATCCCCAAGTCGGTTTTGCCGACTTTGACCGATGCCGTACAAAGTTTTGTTGCATCGGTGCGGGATGCGGTAGGATTTCTAAACAACAGTTACAAGCTGCAATTTACCCCACTCGAAGAAAAACAGGTCCTGCAGCTGACCGACCAATTTTTTAACGGGTTCAATGAAGGTTTTGATACCGATATTGTGCTGAACAAAGACCACGCTCAAATCGGTGACCATTATTTTGACGTGATCGCTGTCAACAACGAGCTGTGCTTTGGGGAAAGTGTGTATAGTTCCAAGACCAACGAGGCCTTTACCGCGGATGATTTCGTTTTCCATCAAGGTTTTGTCGATGGTTTGGCGCTCAATCTAAAAGAAAATCACATTGTCAACCAGATCATCTATTTGGATGATAAACACAAATGGCGCAAACTGCTTGAAAAGCGGTTGGAGGAATTGAGCAAAAGTTCCAATTTCGGCACCCAGAACAAGGTGGTACATGAAAAAATAAGTCACATCCTTCAACAGATCAACCAAGAGGACAATGCCCGGATCGTTCGCGGCCATTTCAATATCGTTTTCTGGAGCAGTCAAAAAGAAGCCCTAAGTGGTATCGCCTCCAAGATCAAGACCGAATTCAAGGAGCTCGATATCGTACCCTATTATCCCAAGGGGGAGGAACGTAAAAATTACCTGCTCAACAGCTATTGGGGCTTTTCCTCCAATTTTTCGGACGAAGACTTGTATGTGACCGATCTGAAACATGCGCTTTGCCTATTGATCAATAATTCCAATTACAAATCAGATCCTTCTGGAATCATTTTCGTTGACCGCCAAAACAATATACCGGTTCTGAAGGATGTCTGGGATGAACGTAAAAAACGCATCAAGGCGAGGAACTTTGCCATTTTCTCCCCCACCGGAGAGGGCAAATCGTTTCTCGCCAATAATATTCTTCGGCAATATTTTGAAAGCGGTGTCCGCCTAGTCATCATCGACCTAGGGGGCAGCTATACCAAATTTGCCAAACTGTACCCCGATCAATACATCACCTTGCGCTATGAGCAGGGCAAGAATCTCGGCATCAATCCCTTTTACATAAACAACCTACATGACCTAAGCCCGGAGCGATTGGAAGACTTGACCGTTTTCCTGTTGGAGCTCTTCGCTTCGGGACTTAAGGTCGCCAAGGCCCAGGAAGTGGCACTGAAGAAGATTTTACAACACTATTATAAAAGCAAGACCAAGGAGACCCATTCTTTGGAAGCCTTTTACAATTTTATCAGGGATACCAAGGAAGGTTTGTTGGTACAGCTTGGCATCGATGAATCGTACTTCAATACCACGAACTTTCTACATATCATGTCGGAGTATGTGGGGGATGGATTGTACAGCTTCCTGTTCGAGGTCAGTGAAGACCAATCCTATAAGATTGAGGATAAACGCTTGATCGTTTTTGAACTGGATGAAGTAAAGGACAACAAAGAAGTATTGTCGGTCATGCTCAAACTCATCAAATCCGCCATACAACGCACCATTTGGCGTAACCGTGCCGAAAAGGGAATCATCCTGTTCGATGAGTTCGCCAAGCAATTGAAGTTTGAAAACGTATTGGAAAGTGTGGAATTCTATTATCAGGCCATACGAAAACAAAATGGGGCGATAGGCATCATCCTGCAATCCATCAATCAATTGCCTACCAATTCAACGTCGGCCAGTATCCTCGAAAATACCCAGGTGATTTATAGCCTTAGGAACGAGAAGGGATACGAGGAATTAAAAAAGAGGTTGAGCCTCTCAAGCCATGATCTTAACCAATTGAAATCCATCAAGAACGACCTTAAAGGCGTACGCAAGTACACAGAGATCTTTATCAAAATAGGCAAGGAAAGCAACATTTTTAGGTTGGAAGTCCCACCCATAGTCTATGCCGCCTATCTCACGGATGGAGCGGAAAACGAAGCTATCATGCAGTTGTACGAAAAGCACAACGACATGCAAAAGGCAATCATAGAATTTGTAAACCAGAATTTCAAAATATCCCATTAATCCATTTAAAATCAAAACATCATGAAAACGACATTAAAAACAATAATGCTATCCGCCATTTTTTACATCGCGACAAGTGGCCAAATGAAGGCACAGGGTATTCCGGTCTATGACAATACCAATTTTCTTTCCTTGATCAAACAATTGTTCGAATCGGCAAAACAAACCACAGAAATGATCAAGACGGTAAAATATCTAAAGCAGGCGAAAGAAGCCATTGATAAGGTAAATAGTGCCGTAAAACAATATGAGGCCGTTAAGGAGATCACGGCCAATAATGAAGAGTTGGTCAATATGATCCGGAGTGACCTTCGAAGTATTTTAAACTCCCCATATATTCGTCCCGACGAAATAGATGCGGTCTCGAATGCCTTCAATTCGATTATTGACGGCTCGTTGAGCAACCTCGAATTTATGGAACAAGTCTTGTCCAACAACCTTCTAAAATTGACCGATTCAGAACGGCTGGCCATACTGGAGGCGCAACGCGAAGACTCAAAAAAAATGGTGGCGGACATCACCTTAAAAAACAAACGATATAAGATGATCATCTCGTTTCGAGAAATGCAGGATAAGATCAATAAAAGGGAAACCAATTACTAATTCGAGACCGAAATGTTTTTGTCCATTGGCTTAGAATATGTTGATGCCGTTTTCCAGACCATCAAGGACAGTGATTTTGCTTCCTTTACCATAGGCGGCATGAAAATACTGGCCGTGCTGTTCTTTCTCATCAATATTCTAAAGAAATATTACGAGGGTGGGGCTACTCGGGAGGGCTTGACTTGGGGACTGACCCCGACCGAACTGATCAAGAACTTTGCGGTAGTGCTGGTGGTCATTTTTTCTACCGAAGTACTGGCAGCATTCGATGCCATCTTGGTGGCCATTGAAGGGCAGTATCGAGGAACCGCTCCCATACTATTGCCATTGGAACTTCAGGAAATTGCAGTGGAGGAAGATCTAGGCCTATTGGATGCCACAACAAAAGCCATGGGAGTTTTGTACGAATGGCTCACTACACCCTTTTTGGGACTTCGCATGATTGCAATAGGCCTTGGCCTGATCTTATGGATCCTCGACCTGTTTATTTATCCCTTGTTCTTGGCCGAACGCTATTTTCTGTTGGGCATCATGCAGGCCTTTTTTCCGTTGGTCATCAGCATGGCTGTTTTTGAAAAATTCAGGGAATTGGGCTATAGGTTCTTCAAACTGTATGCCGCTGTCTATATGATCGTCCCGGCATTTTTCTTGGTCAACGTATTCGTGAACGAACTCTATCAGGAAGTCACGCAGAACTTTTGGCCCAACCTTTTTGGAACGGATTATGGAAGCCAGCTCTTTGCACCCATCATTGAACTGGCAGGAACGGGCTTTATCATTCTGCTCAAATTCAAACTCTACAAACGCGCCACCAGTTTTACATTTCGATTATTCACACCTTAACACATATTCCATGAATAACATAAAAACACCCTATACCAATATTTACAAGGTTTTGATGATGAATCGATTCATCGTTTTGACCATTGTGGCGGCCTGTCTGTTGACCAGTGTTTTTTCTTTATTGACGGTCTATAAATTCAATCAAAAAATGTGGAACAGTGCCTTTGCGGTCAATACCGATGGTTCCGTAATTCCGTTGAAACTGGTTTCTCAAAATGAGAATTTGGAGGTGGAGGCACTTTCGCATCTCGAACTTTTCCATACCTATTTCTATGGAATTGATGAAACCAATTACCTAAAAAACTTGGAAAAGGCCTTGTGGTTGGGAGATAGTTCGGTAGACAACGTATATCGTCAAAAAAAGGCGGACGGGGTGTATAACCGATTGATTCAGTATTCTTTGGTACAAAAGATCATTCGCATTAATACCGAATTGACCTTAACGAATAAATCCATCGGATTCAAAACGGAGACCCTATTTGAGATCAACAGGGGTTCGGTCACGGATCGGTACCAACTGATCACCACTGGCAACCTGATCAAGGTGGACCGGAATTTTCCAAACAACACCCACGGGATGTTGATTACCAATTTTTTTGAAAACTCCCTAAAGAAGATCAACAATGCAAATGGATAGGAACAAAGTAATTTTTTTGAGTGCCGTTGGCGTAGTAATGGCTTTTATCATTTTGTATGCCATCCAAGTTATGGGTGAAGGCTCTGATTCCGAAAGCGAATTGACACAACCGGAAGTGCCCGCGCTTCAAGAAGAACAAAGAGAGTATTCCTCGAAATTGGATGCCATCAATGACCTCAAGGAAGTTCGGGAATCTACCGCCCCTAGCATTTATGAGGAGTCGCTTTTAGATTCTACGGGATTGTATGATCCTTTGTTACAGGAAAAAGAAAGGCAACGGATCGTTGATAGTATTTATAGGGAAGGACGTATTGATTATGAATCGGGTGAAATTCGAAATTCGGTTTCGAGCAATACTATTGCTGGCAATACAAATTCCAATCAGAGTGAGAATCATGAACCAACCACAGCTCCTGATTTTGCAAAGGCACACGAAGCATTTTTTTCCTATGACCTTGAGATTGAAAAATCCGAAATCAATTCGGGCAATTCAAACACCGATTCATTTATAATGGTGGAGGTAAATGGCGAACAAACGGTACGCAATGACGAACGTCTGGAGCTCCGATTGGCCACTGATGCATTTATCAACGGCCAATTGGTAGCCCGTAATTCATTGGTCTACGGATTTGTAAGTTTTAAGGGGAACCGAATATCCATAAAGATAACCAACATCAATAACCAGTCTATCGATTTGAAGGCCTTTGACCTTTTGGACGGGAACGAAGGAATTTATATCAAAAACAGCTTTCAGGCTGAAGCTACGGGCGAAGTGTTGGACGATGTTGTGCAGGATATCAATATCCCCGGTGTTCCACAATTGGGAGGGATCAAACAAGTATTTAGAAAAAACAACCGTAATGTCAAGGCCACCATCTACAATCAATATCAACTTATTTTAAAACCAAGTTTATGAAAAATCTGACCATCCTCTTTTTATGGACATTCGCCTCGGGAATTAACGCACAAGGATTAAAAACCCTCTATGCCAATGAGAAACAGGTGGTTGCTTTATTCTTTCCCCGGCCTATTACCCAAGCAGTCGTAGGATAGGAAAAATTCACATTCAGTTATAACAAGGACAGGCCGCAAAATGTAGGCCTCCTACAAGGAAGTATAGGTCCAAAGAGCAATCTACTAGTCCTGACCGAAAATGGGGAGGTTTATTCCTATTTACTGGCATATCGAAAAGTGTTGGATACCCTAAACCATTTCATAAAAACTAAGGAAAGTATCGGTGTTGAAAGTGCAAAATTAATGGAAACCTCCATTGATTCCATGATAGTTTCGAAGGGAACTTTGGATACGCTTCAGTTAAAGTTCGACTCCCTCCAAAATCGCAACGGATACTTTCAAAAATTCGGTACATATCATTTGAAGCGAAACCAGAACAGCTTGAAGAAAAAGAGAAAAAATGGCATTATACTGCAATTAAAGGATTTGATTTATGACCAGTCCGAAGTATATGCCCTTTTTGAAATCAAGAACCGATCAGGCATCGATTTTGAGGTGGACTACCTCAAGATTTTCAAGGAGAATGGGAACAATCGAAGGAAAGCTTCCTATCAAAAATTACTGCTTCTACCATTGTATCAGCATAATTTTCCAAGTATGGTCAAGGATGGGCAAGCTTCAACTTTTACCGTAGTACTTCCTAAGTTTACCTTGGGGGATTCGGAGAGGATTTTGGTGGAATTGAAGGAACGGAATGGTAATAGGGTGATTATTTTAAAAAGTAATTAGTTTCATTAAACCTGGGTTATTTGACCAACTGAATTAAAACTGTTGCCCCGAGAACAGATTTGTTGGTCTTGTAATTATTCTTTTTTTCGAAATCTAAATGAACAATTTCCCCAAAACTCCCTTTTTGTTCTATGGCATGAACGGTCTTAATAATATCCGCAAACCTTCCATTCAAGCTAAAACTAAATGTAAAAAGAGTGTTTTCTCCCAGCTCCAACACATGGGGCGGATTAAAGTCCATTACTTGTGTGCCGTTCTTTTTGGCCTCTTGGTTTAGTGAATAAAGAAGATTGTTTTGAACCGAGGTCTCCACTAAGTTGATTTTCTCCAAAATGGAATCATAATAAACCTCCTTTTGGGACAGCATCGATAATTTTTGGGGAATATCCTTGAATTGATGGGCATCGGCCCTTAATTGGGCATATTCGTCTTTTAGCATAAACGTCTTGCGAATTGCCAACTGGTAACTTGCTATGAGCAGGAGTAAAATACCGAGTAGCATCAATTTGTTCTTAATATCAATTTTCATCTATAAAAATATTTGCAAATCATTGGTCATTAATTATTTATATCGGTTGGCATTGCCCCATTTCTTTAATGCCCACCAGATTGAACGGGAACGGGCAGGTTATGGGCTTTCATAGGTCAAAATTTCTATTAAAAATGTGGCGGTATCCGTTGAGGCAAAATCGTATTCCCTTGTTTCTACCGACTTTATCCAGTCCAGACGTTCTAGGTTTTCTATCCACGCAGAAAAGCCCGTTGGGTCCATTGAAACTCCTGAAACCAACAAAGAGTTGTTTTCCAACAAGATCGGTTTGGCCTCCCGTACCGGTTTGATTAGCGGTTGATATTTTAGGTCCGTCAATAAGATGGTTTCCGGAACTTTTTGCGCCAGATCATCCAAATAATAGGTGGCCCTGGAATTTGATTTTGAATTGAGCATTTCCAATCGCTCTTGCTTTTTTTTGACGGTTTCACTTAAAACGATTAGCTCCTCCTTTTGAGCGCTCGTGGCCGCAACCGAAACATTAAGCTCGCCAATTTTTTCATTGTAATAATTGTAAACCAAAAAATTGACCAGTAATATGGCAATGAAAAAGGTAAGGGCGGATTTAAGGGCAAGATTGAAAAACCGTTGATTTGAAAACCCGTTCTTCAATTGTTCCGAAACTGTTCCGAAATTGTTTTGACCCCCATTTTGGTTTATATGACCCAAAATTTGACCGAAAGGAAGCAACATCCTGTTTGATAAGTCAAGTCCGTTTATATGATAGGTGGTTTGAGAATCGGAGGATGCTGGGGCCATTTCTGAAATAATATTCGACCCTAACTTGATTTGTTGATATGAAAGTTCAATAAGTCCATCTTCCATATATGGAACCAGATTCACAACAGGGGATGGCCCCAAGGAAAATTGAAATACTTTTATTTTGAGTTCATTAAATTGATTTATAAGATCATCAACATACACTTTTTTAGATATGGAAATTATGTAATTGGTAGAATTCGGAACAACCTCGAAATAGAAATTTTTAAGGTCTAAATTCGGAAACGCCCGGTTTACCAAGGCATCCAGTTCCGTAGTTCCGTTGTCATTGATTAATTTGGACAATACCATGGCATTGTTGATGCAAAGGAGTAAAGGAGAGTCCTTTTTTAGGATTCTGGCAAGTTCTTCAATGTTGTTAGTTTGGGAACTATTTTTAATTAGAAGCTCCTCCTTTCTTTTTTGTATCTCGAGCACAGCAAATAAGGCTTCCCCATTCTGCTCCGTAATTTCCAGGCCAGTATATGTGAATCCCTCTTTGATATATGTTTTAAATGCTTCCCACATTAATAAATAACCGTTGGTTTGATCAAAATGGTCAATTTTTTCTTGGAATCCTCGCGTTTTCTGCTGCTGAACAACCATTTTATCAATGGTATCCTTGCCAAGAGCGGAACTCCATTTCCAGAGTCATTTTTTACTTTTTCCTCCAGCCCCCCCAATACGGCCAGATCTTGGTTCTGCATCCGTATGATGGAACTAAATTCCCGGGATGTCAATCCAGGGGGTGCTCCTTCCTCGATCCGCTCGCCGTTGAAATCCGATTGAATAACATTGATTTCCAACGTTACCATGCCATTGCCCGATACCATTGGTTTTATACTTACCGCGAGTTCCGCGTCTATCGGTTCATAATTGCGAACTTCCGAGGGTATGGGGTTCTGCGAACCGAAATAGTTTTGGTTCGTCACTACGTAATAGGTCGTTTCACCGATGGACAAATGGGCCCTGTGTCCATTGAGGGTCGATAGTTTAGGGGTCGACCGTATTTTTAGGTTGCCATTCTCTTCCATTGCTTTGATGTTGGCAAAGAATTCAGGAACGACTTGTCCAATGTTGAAGGATCCGAAACCATCAAAACCGCCAATAATTTTATTAACGGTGGTCGAACCGAGCGTAACATCGGCATTGGGGAACAATTTTCCTTGGGTCTGTACGGGGTTCTCTCCAATGCCCCAGCTAATGCCTGTTTCGACCGTTGCGGATTTTTTTACTTCGATCAACATGACCTCGATTAATATGACGGGAACGGGTTTATCGATCTCGGACATGAACTTCCTAAACCGGTTGATTTTAGCGGAAGGGCCGCTCACCAGAAAGCTGTTCAATTCAAAATCAACACGAATGTCCAAATCGTTCTTGATCTCGTCCGGAAGGATATTTATGATGGCCTCTGCACCGTCCTGATAATTGTCAAAACTGCCGGTATTTGTTCTAATAGTTCGCCTATTGCCCATATTTTGCTGTCCCTGAATGCCCTCAGATCCGCTATTGCCATAGTAGTTTATATTCCCATTGTTCGTTCTTCCTGCCGAGCGGCTACTCCTAGAATATTGGGACGGATCACTCAGCAATTCCACGGAACGGTATAGCAACTGGACGACTTCGACTTCCCTTACACTTAGTTGGTCGGCGGTACCAAAAAAATAAATGTTGTTCTCTTTTTTAAAAGTGAAATCAGTGGGAGCGGGCGGTTGTTTTTGTGGTGCCCCGTTTTGCCTTAATGTCTGACCGTTTGTGGCTTCCACAGATTGCGAACCAACTACGTTTTTTTCCTGGCTTTCAAAAATCAATTCCAACAAATCGTCGTAAAAAACACCTTTGGCACTGAATGTCACGTTTCCTGCACTCTCCAATGGGCTGGCCATATAAAAATCCAGAAAGAGGTCATTGCTTAAATTATTGATAATGCTAGCAATTGGAACATTGTTGAAATCAACATCGATTATTTTATTGATGGTGTCCAAAACCGTATACCCCAAATTATTGGCCCCAATTCTTCTTTGCTTCCCCAGATTCATTGTTGGTCCATCGTTGCTTTCAAACAAATAGAAACCATCCTTTGATTTGGAATAGGATAGATTATTGGTCCCCGCCAACTTTTCCATGGCCGTATCGAAAGGAACTTGCGAAAGGTATAAGTCCAATACCATTGATTCCATGCCGTTGGTGTACAAGAGGTTTTTACCGGAAACGTCCATTATTTTTCGAAATACCTTATCCAAAGGATCCTTCTTAAGGTCGAACGATATAAGATCATTGGCGGAGTTGAATAAAACCTGTACTTCTTTCTCAACTATTTTTGGAACGGGCGGCACATACTTTTTAATGGATAATATATTACCGGTAAATTCAATGGTAAGCTCATATTCCTTGCACAAATAAATCAAGAGATCGGAAACGGTAACATTGGAAAAATTGTTGACAATCGATATGTTGTTGATTTCAGGAGAAACATTCAAATTCAGTTCATGGACCTTGGATACGGCGATCAAAAAATTGCTAAGTGTAATGTTGGCAACATTGATTTCCAATTTCAGGTTTTCGACAAGGTTGGTGTTGTCCTGTGCCAATACTTCCAGTTGGTTTCTTAGGTTCAGGATCCTACCCTCCTCTTGGCCGTTTACCTGTAAGATCGAGAATAATATGATGGCATAGAGCAACCTATGCACATGGAACATGAAGTATGGGAAAATTCCGTTTTTTATATGATGGTTTGGTAGCATATTCGATTCTATGTCCCAAAGGGCTTTTTAAGAGTTAGTCAACAAGTAGTGAATAGACCTCGTCCACAGAGGTGCTTCCATCTTGAATGAGTTTCAAGGCATTGCTTTTCAACGTGTCAATACGGTTGATTTCAAGATGTTCGTTGATTTCAAGTTGGTTGTTTTTAATGGATAGGGTTAGATCGTTATTGACCGGTAATATCTCATAAATGGCCTTTCTCCCGTTATATCCCGTATAATGGCAAACGGTACATCCAACGGCTTCAAAATGGGTTTTCAAGTTCTTTGGGATTTCAAAATTTTCAGGAAAAATGGCGGAATCAAGAGCTGAGGCGGTCTTACACTTTTCACATAAGAGCCGCACCAATCGTTGGGCAACACTAAGGTTCAAGGTACTCGCTATCAAAAATGAGGGCACCCCCATATCTATCAATCGGGAAACCGTGGCCCAAGCGGAATTCGTATGGATTGTGGATAAGACCAAATGGCCTGTCAATGCAGCCCTTATGGCCATGTTCGCCGTATTTACATCCCTGATTTCCCCGACCATTACAATGTCCGGATCTTGTCGTAGAAATGTTCTTAAAGTACTTGCGAAATCCAGGCCAATGTTTTCCTTTAGCTGTACTTGGTTTATGCCCTCCAAAGTGTACTCAATGGGATCCTCAACGGTCAAAATATTTGTTTCCCCACTGTTCAAATGCTTTAACGTGGCGTACAGGGTTGTGGTCTTTCCGGATCCCGTACGACCTGAAATTAGGACAATGCCATTAGGCTTTCTGATACCTTCTTTAAACCGGCCCAGTTCCTTTTCATTGAAACCTAGGGTTTCCAGATCGAATGTTCCGGTATCTTTGCCCAATAGCCGCAATACCAATTTTTCCCCGTGTAACGTAGGGAGCGATGAAACCCTTATATCGAATTCATCCCCATTGGCATTTATGCTGATCCTACCATCTTGGGGCAATCGTTTTTCCGAAATATCAAGATCGGCCTTGATCTTGATTTTATTGATGATGGTTGGATAATCGGCCAAAGGGATGCTAAATTGTTCAATCAATTTCCCATCCAACCGGAAGCGGACCCTACATCGTTTTTCATAGGGCTCAAAGTGAATGTCGCTCGCGCCAGTGCCCTTTGCATCGATCAATATTTTTTCGAGAAAATCGGCCGTATAGGATAAATTGTTCCCTGCAGGGGATTTACGCTGCCGGTAATTGGTCGAGAGGTACTTTTGCAGCTCTTCACTTTCACATTTTTCAAGGACGACGGGGGTATCCAGGACAATCTTCAATTCGGCCAATAGGTTTTCTAGGGAATCATGGTCCGTTTTCAGGATAATGCTACCCTGTCCCATCTCCGCAATAGGTACTATTCGATAGTGGAATGCTTGCTCAGCGGTGATTTTCTGTTGCAGTATTCGTGGAATATTGAAAGTTTTGACGTCCATTGTTATCTAAGAAATAAAGAAGGTGAATTGGGCAGGAAACCAAGAACCGTAACCCCGATGAGAAAAAGGCCCATAAATCCTGCTAGCGGTATCGTATCGGTTCTGCGAATGGATTTTATCATTAGATGCATGAAAAGTGAAAACAATATGGATGTTACGAACAAATAAACGAACGTAAAGGTCGGGAAGCCTAAAGCGAACATGTAAAAAAAGAGCAGATCACCAAGCCCCATACTTACATTCAAGAATTGTTTATGGGCAATGTATTTTGTATACATGAATAAAATTGTAATAATTGTACTAACGAGTAAGATGTTTGCAACAGATCCCACAAAAAACAATTTAGGAGAACTGTGTGCAAAATGAATCAATCCCATTAAGATGCCCATTATTGGGAACAATATCCAGGTTACGGACCTTTGTTTTAAATCTTGGTAGGCGATCATTCCAAGAATCGAAACCAGTAAGATGGTCATAAATATCATTAGTCCTTTACGGTTTGTTTTGGATTTCCATTTTCATCTATTTCCCACACATTTAAAATTCCATCACCGTCAAAATCGGTCACCGCTTCCGCCCTTGCTTTAAAGGTTGTATTGGTTGCACTGATGATTTCGTAACGATAGTTGGCGGTCCCATTTTCCTTTACCGTTTTTGGTGGAAAGAAATCAAGTTCGTTAAAGTCCGCAGTAAACTTGCTGTACATATAATTGTAGGTGGTCTGGGCGTTGTAAAGAGCCTTCAATTGCGTTTGTGCCTCTAGGCTTTTCGCCTTGGTGATTAAGGGCATCAGGTTGGGGAGCGCCAGGAGAAGCAGTATGCCGATGATGGCCAGTACAATAAGGGTTTCCTGTAAGTTGAAAGCGGGTATTTTTTTGTTTAAAATGGCATTTTTCATTGAGAATGTAGGTTCAAATTCGGTAAGGCTATAACTGAAAAATAGAAGTATTAGTATATAGAATAGAAAGAATATATAATAATATTTGTAAGAATTGTATTTCATCGAAAAATCAAATAAAAGTTTTTTTAAACAAAATATTTTATAGTATTTAGCCAGCATAATCTTTTAAAAATGTAGTAAAAAGATTATTAAAATTATCCCAAACCAAACCTACTTTATGACTTTGAAACAGCACCGTTCCCTGAAAGGGCCCTTGACTTTTTTTCCCTTTAGGGAATTTTTAACGGCCCCATGCCCCCAGCCTTTATTAGATCCAAGTCTTCTTACTAAGCCCCCCTTATAAGAATCTTGCATGCTTCCGTGCAAATTGGGAAATCCCAAGACTTCACGGTTAGATACTCGTTCGTTGATTTAATTTAACTTAATATACTTTTGAAATGTCACAGAAAATTTTGTCCTTAACGGCACTCGTAATCATTTTTTGGGTTTCAATTTCCTATGGAAGCGAACCCTATCCCAATAGCAATTTATCGCCCTATGATCGTACGGCACCCTCAACTCCGACAAATCTGGCTGTTAATGGGAACATCCACACCAAGGAGGTAAAAGTTGACTTTACAGGTTGGGCAGATTATGCGTTCAAAAATGACTATCAACTCCCTATTTTGGCCGAAGTGGAAACCCATATCAAGGAAAAAGGACATCTAATCAATATCCCTTCTGCTGCGGAAGTTGAAGCCAATGGTATTCAACTTGGTGAGATGAACAAACTGTTGCTAGAAAAGATTGAGGAGCTGACTCTTTATATTTTGGGTCAACCTACTGAAATAGAAAGATTAAAGACAATGGAGTTAGATAATTTTACCTTCAAGAAAGGATTAGAAATTACCGAAGAAAGAATAGCAAATATTGAAAATATTTTAATGAAAAAATCGAAAAATGAAGCTGCTAAAAAATAAAACAAATCTGACTTTATTGTTGCTCCTTATCTTGGTTTTTAAGATAAAAGCACAAACGAACACATTTCCTGCAAGTGGCAATGTTGGTATTGGGACTGTTAATCCTACAGAAAAGCTAGAAATTGAAGGAGGAAGTGCTAACACTTTTTTAAAGCTACATGTTTCCAGTGGAATCGAGAAGGTTGGAATCAAAATGTTGGGGGGTTCCTCGGGTGTTTGGGACTTATTCCATAACAACACCAATAATTCACTCAATATAGCCGAAGATGGCACGGATCACTTTATTGTGACTTCCGGAGGTAATATAGGTATGGGTATAGCAAATCCCGGGTCCTATAAACTCGCGGTCAATGGCACCATACATTCCAAGGAGGTTAAGGTAGATTTAATCGGCTGGGCAGATTATGTTTTTAAAGAAGGTTATTCACTGCCCACTTTAGAAGAGGTCGAAAATCATATCAAGGAAAAAGGGCATCTGATCAATTTACCCTCTGCCGCCGAAGTCGAGGCCAATGGCGTTCAACTGGGCGAGATGAACAAACTGCTCTTGGAAAAAATTGAGGAGTTGACATTGTACATCATACAGCAGGAGAAAGAACTACAACAACAAGCGGCACAATTGAATGCTCTAAAAAAGTTGGAACAAAGAGTGGATCGACTAGAAGATTTAGACTAAAAATAACAGATATGAAACAAGTATTTATTTATTTATTGCTTTTTTGCGGTACTCAGACATGGGCACAACAAAACCTATTAGACACTTCTACGTGGACCTTGGGCAACGGTTCGGTTTCTGGATTTAACAAATACGGCAGCGATTCTGAAAACATCAGGGAATTGGGGACAGATCCCTATGGAGATCAGTCCATTTTATGGAAAGGATTACCAGATGGTTCCACAAATACTGCCGAAGGGGGATGGTCTACGCCCAATATACCCATTGACCATACGAAAACCTATCGTTTTACGGTATGGGTAAAAAAGAGTAATTCCTTTGATGGAGCGGTAATTTTTAAATCGTATATGTACGATACCAACTCTGCCCATTCAGGATCCACATTGAATGGTACAATTTCTTCCAATCCAATATTTGAGTCTGATGATCTACCAGAGTTGAACAAATGGTATTTATATGTTGGTTTTATACATGCCAGCAACTATACAGAGACTGTAAGTATCGGAGGTGTATATGATCCCTTGACCGGAACGAACGTGCTCGCCTCCACCGACTACAAGTTCACGACGTCGGCCGTATCCATTTCCCAAAATACAAGTCTTTATGGCAGTGGCAATGCCATGGACTCCGTCTACTTCTTTGCACCGACAATTTATGAGGTAAATGGGCAAGAATCTACCATTGCCGAGCTTCTGAACCCTAACGGGAATTCTGGCGGTGGGGGCGGCAGCGTTTGGAACACCAATGGAAATGATATTAATTATACTGATGGCAATGTTGGTATTGGCACATCAAATCCCGGCACCTACAAACTGGCGGTCAACGGGAACATCCACACCAAGGAGGTAAAAGTGGACCTAATCGGCTGGGCGGATTATGTCTTTAAAGAAGGTTATCCGCTCCCCACTTTAGAAGAGGTCGAAAATCATATCAAGGAAAAAGGTCATCTGATCAATATTCCATCGGCTGCCGAAGTCAGGGCCAATGGCATTCAACTGGGCGAGATGAACAAGCTGCTCTTGGAAAAAATTGAGGAGTTGACGCTGTATATTCTGGAACAGGATAAAAATCAGAAGCAACTGGAGGAAAGAATCGACCAGTTGGAACATAATCAAGACAATAAGTAAAACAACAGGAATAAAGAATCAATCGTCATGAACTACAATCATATAGTTATGAATAATTTAAAACATTTACTTTTTCTGGTTTTTGCATGCAATATATCAATAGCTCAAGAGCAACAAGTAATACTGCCATCACCGGAGACCTCAGCATTATTTCGATATCAAGATTACCCTATGGATTATTCTACGGGATTGCCCCAGATTTCGATTCCACTCTTCGAAATCCAAAATGGTAGTTTAAAAGTACCAATCAGTATAAGCTATCACGCTTCTGGCTGTAGGGTTTCAGAGGTAGATGGCCCGATTGCAGTAGGTTGGAGTCTGAGTGTAGGAGGAATGATTTCTAGAACAATCAATGGGTCATCTGATTTTGAAGAATTCCCTTTTCCTTCTCCTTTTAGTACCAACCTTACCAATAGCAATAATCTCGCAACATTAGAACGAATAATGCATTATGACAGCCCGTGGTCCGCGCCAGGTCAATGGTTGGATTCTGAGTATGATATATTTTCGTTCTCCTTCGGAGATCATAGTGGTAAATTTCTTTTCAAAGACGAAGACGGCGAAAAAACACCGATTTTATTACCATACAAACCTTTAACGATAATCCCAATAACTAATCCAATTGAGTTGGACAGGTTAAAAATCACGGATTTAAATGGTGATAATTATACCTTTTCGGGAACAGAATCCAGCAATGCTGGAAAAACTGGGTATACTCTAAGCCAAATAGTATCCGCCAGCCTTAAGGACACTATCAATTATTCCTACTCCTCCACTCCACAATACAGAAGACATATTGGCCAAAGTATTGTTGTAGAGGATCAATGGGACTCAGGCTTTGGTCAGGGAGCGAACATTTCTACCACAAATCTACATGATAATTCCGATTATTATAGTGTTTCTCGTCTTATGGAAATCGATTTTGAGCAAGGTAAACTTGAGTTTGTTTTAATAGGAGGAGCGGGACCCGACAATGATCTAATAGATTTTATACAACTTAAGGACCGAAATGGAAACTTGTTAAAGAAAATTAAGTTTATTAGGAGTTCATTACACTCCATATCAATTTTAAACTTTTCTACACATAAATTAAATGGAATTGAAATTCAAGACAAGTACAACAATACTATCGAAAATTATTCATTTGATTACTATTCTACTGTCTATTCGGGAAATGGAGATGGCAATGGAATTATAGATCCTAGGTATATAGATTTTTGGGGGTACTATAATGCTTCTGGAAAGACTGAGATGATATATCATCCAGATGTCACTATTCAAGGCACAACTGTTTCAAGCCCAACCACTCAGACAATAGGGACTTCTCAAGTGAATAGAAATCCCAATTTGATGGCCCTTAAAAGCGGAGTTCTAAGAAAAATAACCTTCCCAACAGGAGGCCATTCTGAATTTATTTTTGAAACAAACAAGTACTATAGCTTAGTTGAAAATCAGAAAAAAGATGGACCTGGATTAAGGGTTAAAGAAATAATTACTTCCGATGCCATTGGAAACACCTACAAAAGAACCTACAAATATGGGGTCGGCGAAATCGATTATGGATATATTGATATGGAACCGACCCTAGATAAAATGATGGAGACAGTCCGTTATAAATATTATCCGCAAAGCGCCGACCATCGGGAAAGAACATTTTATTCCGGTTTCGTACCTAGCCTAGAAGAGCTTTCCTCTCGTCCTGTCATTTATGGAGAGGTAACGGAATATAAGGGAAATTCTACAAATAATGAGGGTAAGACCGTTTATGAATACGATAATTATCAATGGGGATTAGCGGGCCTTGGTTCGGGTCAAGATGGTCTAAATAGATGGCACATTTCCAATTATAAATTTTGGGATAAACCAGAGTTAAGTTTTACAACTGACTATGAATCCATCAAGGATATCAACGGGGTTGTAACATCTTATGAGGAAAGAAGGAAGCTTACCAATATATTTAACACAATAACGAACTATTCTGAAGATATAATTGGTTTACACGTACAGCGGAGATATAGAGTTCCGCAAACGGGCCTTATTCAAGGAACTCAATACACGTTTGGCGAAGAGGCTGCTATAGGTTTGGAAAATCTGGAAATATATGCTATAGGCGAATATAGAATTCCAATCGGCACCAAAAATCTAACAACTACCACGGAAAAGCTATCCAATGATGACGGAAGTACCATTACCACAAGCACCTCTTATGGCTATAACACTCAAAATCTCATTTCAGAGGTAAATACAATCACATCAAAAGTAGATGGAACTACCTTAGAAAACAAAATTCTAAAAAAGGAGATTACATATCCTTTTGATTATAACATTTCTGTATTGAACCAAATGACCAACTTAAATATGATTAACTACAAAGTTGGAGAAAAAAATTATTTAGATGGAGCATTGCTTAACCAGTCCATTACTGATTATAAAGATTGGGACAATGATCCGATAGAATACAACTTTTTGCCCGAATATATCAAGAATACCAAGAGTAACGGTGTGTTAGAGCCTAGAGTCGTATTTCATGGGTATGATGCCAAAGGAAATCCAAAGGAAATATCAACAAACGAAGGCCCACATGTTTACTATATTTGGGGATACCATGATACCCGGCCTATAGCCAAAATCGATAATTTTACCCAATCCCAGGCCAATGGTATACAGTCATTGATCAACGCCGCCATAACGGCTTCCGATTTGGATATTGATAACTGTAAAGACTCGAACTGCAAAGAACAAGAGTTAAGGGATGCCTTGGCACTAGTACAAAATAATGGAGCGCTGAATAGTGCCCAAATGACTTATTTCACCTATGACCCTCTAATTGGAGCAACAAGTGTAACTGATGCTCGGGGCAATACCATCTACTTTATATACGATTCATTCAATCGCCTCAAAGAGGTAAGGGACTCTACTGGTAACATAATCAATGATTACGAATATAATTATAAGCAACCCATTTCCAACTAGAAGCAATATACAGGCCTACAAAATATTCTACAAATGAAAAACATAGATAAAAGCCAGTGGCGCAGGAGTCTTACGATTCTATCAATATTCCTTATCTTATCCGGTATCAATGGAGTCTCGGCACAACAGCTTAGCGGACCTACCAATGTTCAAACAGGTATTGCATATACTTATCAAATTCAGTATAACCCTGTGATTAATCCAAGTTGGACGGCTACAGGGGGAACTATTTCCGGTACACCAACTTCTTCGGCATCAATTACTTGGAACCAGACCGGATCTCGTTTCGTTAGGGTTAGTTTTAGCAACGGAAGCACCTCTTATAATTTGGAGCTAGCGGTAACAGTAACGAACCCGCCTCCAGCTGCACCTAGTAACCCCACAATATCTCTAAATGGCTGTGGACAGGCAACACTTCAACGCGTTGGCACCCCCCCCTCAGGGGTAACGTGGTACTGGCAAGGGAAAACTTCTAGCGAATTTTTTATAACCAAAGGTTCGGGCAGTACATTCAATGCCAACGAAGGCAGCGGTACCTATTATATAAAGGCAAGAAAAAGTACTGGGGAGTGGAGTATCAATTCTGGATCGGTAAGCGTAACCATCGCTCAACTGACCGGAGGAACAATCAATACGGCAGCACCCACTATCTGTTATGGCGGAACTCCTTCCAGTCTAACTAGCAGTGCTCCTGCCGGTGGTACGGGAGGAAGTTATTCCTATCAATGGCAATACGCTAGTTTTGGAAGTGGTACATGGGTAGATATCCCTGGTGCACAAGCGGAAGGCTATAGCCCTCAAGGTACGCTTACGGCTTCTAGGTCATACAGGCGCAAGGTAACCTGTTCAACCCAAACACAGTATTCCAACACCGTAGACGTAACTGTGCATCCGCAGGTCCTTACGCCGAATGTTACTAGCGGCCAGCGATGCGGTAACGGCACAGTTCAGCTCAGTGCGGTACCTGGTAGTAATGCGAACCAGATACGCTGGTACAATGTATCAACGGGTGGAACGAAAATAACAACTGGAGTTAGCGGGAATACCTTAAGTTTTACTACCCCCGCCCTATCTGTGACAACAACCTATTATGCTGAGAGCTATGATAGTAATTCGGGATGCTTCTCTAGTACGCGTATCCCTGTCCAAGCTTCAATAAACCCTGTACCTGGTCTAGCTACGGCTAGTAATCCTGATCCTAAGTGCGGGCCTAGCGCATTTACGTTTACGGCTACCCCAGGGACAAATAGTAATAGTATTAAATGGTATACGGCTCAAAGTGGAGGTACTTTGAAGTACACTGGCGCAAACTATTCAACACCAACGGCACTACCAGTTGGAAACACCACTTATTATGCTGCTTCTTATAATACAACAACCCTATGCGAGGACAGTCAGCGCGTAGCCGTTACGGCAATTGTATATGCAAGTCCGCCACCTACCCCTATAATCGAGCAAATTACCTTACCAAATTGCTCAGAACCCAATGGAAGCTTTATTATATCGAATTACAATGGATCATTATATACGTATGACATAAGCCCTTCAACGGGTGTTAGCCTACAAGGTGCCCTGGTAAGTGCACCAAGTGCAGTCTATTCCATAAAGGCGATTTCTATTAGCGGAAGTTGCGAAAGTAATATTGAAACTGTAAACCTTAATGGATTTGATGGACCAAGTGCCCCTCCAGAACCTATTCTAATCAATTCGGTAGATCCTGCTTGCGTCAATGCCAAAGGTAGTTTTGAAATCCAAAATTACAGCTCAGGAAACATCTATACCATAAGTCCATCCGTAGGAGTTCTTGGTCCTGATGCGAATGGAATAGTAGTTGCACCAGCGAACACCTACTCAGTAACAAGCAGGTTAGCAAATACGAGTTGTATCTCATCTGCGGATACCATAACAATTAATGGGGTAACCATTCCTTGCGGAAGCGCACAGTGCAGTATAGAGGAAACAACTGTGGATACTCTCTATTTTGGACCGAATGCGCAAAATATTCCATGGACAGTAGTTGGCAATACTGAATGTGACCTGCAAATAACCCAAAAACCGAATTGGATTGTTCAGGCCAATGTACAACTTGACAATAGGAACGTTAATTTTATTTCAGAAGCCAACACTCTTGGCGATATGGAGGACATCATTTTGGTACAACAACTAGGTGGCCAGTCAAAAACCATTACAGTTTTTCGCGGACATGGCCCAAACTATCCTGGAAACCCTGATGCCCCGATTATAGATTTAAACGATTGTAGTCAAAAAACATTAAACGCATCACCTAACCGACCAAGTGATGAAGCATGGTTTTGGCAAGGGAAGAATGATCAGAGCATGAGTGAGTCCCTCCCCGCAACGGAACCCTATACAGTAGATGAGGCAGATGGCGACGGTTTTTATTATATACGGGCCAAGAAAAACGGGAATTGGAGTACGAAGGCCACAGGTGTCTATGTGACCATAAAAGCCATACCCGAAGTACCAACTTTAGTTATAATGCAGCCTTCATGCTTGACTGAATTAGGAACGATTACGGTGACCAATTTAATTCCGGGTAATCAAGTTAGTTTCAACAATGGGGGAACCTTTGAGAATCCAGGATTATTCTCAAAGTCAGGTTTTGATGCAGGGAACCACACTGTAATCGTACGCAACAGTGATGGTTGTGAATCTCAAGGCACCATTGCGGTTGTCAACCAAGCTCCATTAAATGATTGTGGTGGAGTATCATATTTGGGGCATAACTACATCTACACCCGCACCTACCAAAAAAGTGCTAGTGAAATGATTTCGGAAGAGTCATTAGATCAAAATAATTTTGATTTTTTTACAGAATCAGGGGGCGTGGTACAACAAATCACCTATTTTGATGGTCTTGGGCGACCGTTACAGCAAATTGGAATAGACCAATCTCCCTCTAGCAATGACATTGTGACCCATATCGGGTACGATGATTATGGCCGGATGGAAAAAGAATGGCTTCCAATAACGGCCCCCGATTCCGATCTGGCAACGTATAGGACCATAGATCTGGAAGCTGCTACACGTGATTATTACAAAAACCACTTGGATTATAGCGGCGACTTTCCCAATCTTACCGGAACTGACGTGAACCCCTACTCCCAAAAACTCTTTGAGCCCTCCCCATTAAATAGGGTCTTGAAACAGGCGGCTCCTGGGGAAGCCTGGAAACTGAACGCCACTGGAGAAGACCATAGCATCGAGTTCGAATATTTGGCGAATACCCATGACCCTATGAATGTTTCGGATGCAAGCAAGGACAACGTGCGGCTCTTCGAGGTCAATTTTGCCGACCCTCAGAACACGGAAGCCCCCGGACTTCAACTCAACGGGTACTACGCCCAAGGCCAGCTTTACAAAACGGTCACCAAAGATGAAAACCATGTGGCGGCGGATGGGAAACTGCACACCACCGAGGAGTTTACCGACAAGCAAGGACGTGTGGTGCTAAAAAGGACGTACGCCAATGTCGGGTCGCCGAGCGAAGTCGAGGCGCACGACACCTACTACGTCTACGACGATTATGGGAACCTCACCTATGTACTGCCCCCAAAAGTCACCACCGTTGATGTGAGCCAAATTGAATTGGACGAACTCTGTTACCAATATGTGTACGACCGGCGCAACCGCTTGGTGGAAAAGAAGATTCCGGGCAAAGGATGGGAATATATCGTCTACAACAAATTGGATCAACCCATTATGACACAGGACGCCAACCAAGCCGCCAAGTCGCCCAAGGAATGGCTCTTTACCAAGTACGATGCCTTTGGACGTGTGGCCTATACAGGCAAGGCGACCAGCGCAACCACCGTTACAAGGGAAGATATCCAAGGAGAGGTCGACGGACTTTCAGTTGACCTATGGGTCGTCCCAAGCGGTACTTCTACCAATTTTGGAAGTACAGATGTATACTACGGAAATGGTGCCTACCCAACGGGCAGTACAACGCAGGCGGTGTTGAGCGAAGTTCTGACCATTAACTATTATGACGATTATGATTTTCTGGCCAGCGAAACGGGCATGGACCTCCCCAGCTCCGTATTTGGAAAAAACCTGGAAAACTATAACAATGCCAACAAAATTAGGACCAAGGGCCTACCAACGGGCAGCAAGGTCAAAGTGCTTGAAACAAGCAATTGGATCACCTCCGTTACCGGATATGATGATAAGGGGCGTGCCGTTTATGGGAAGTCCAAAAACGATTATTTGGCGACCTTGGACGTTTCTGAGACCCAGTTGGACTTTATCGGGAAACCCCTAAAGACCAAGACCGTGCATACCCGAAACGGGAACACGATGGCAACAATTGACAACTTTACCTACGACCATGTGGGAAGGCTATTGGCCCAGACACAATGTATTGGTGATGAAACTTTGGGCGACACCTGTGCGGGAAGTGGTAGTTCTGCCCCGGCAGACCTTCCGTTGAGCGGTACGATAGTCAACTCCCAAGTGGCTACCAACAGCATTACAGTGACCAATGCGACCCTTTCACCAGGCGCCCATTTGTACATTGACGGCACAGGAGGTGCCCAAGAACTTATCGTGTACAACGAGTATGACGAACTGGGGCAATTGAAACATAAAAAAGTAGGTGGAGCCCCGGGCATTGATTACCAAGGTACCGTTGGACTTCAAACAGTGGATTATTTCTATAATGTGCGGGGATGGCTCAAGACCATCAACGCGGATCAAAATACGGACAACGACCTTTTCGACTTTACGCTGAGGTACAATGATCCTACCAGCGGTACGCCCCTGTTCAACGGCAATATTAGCCAGACCCTTTGGGATACCCAAAGTGTGAACCCGATTCCTCCTGACAACGATGTCAGTAATATGTATACCTATGGCTACGATGCATTGAACCGCATCATAAGTGCCACAGATAATACAGGGCATTACCATCTTAATAACGTTGGCTATGACAAGAACGGGAATATCCAAGAACTGGAACGTTTAGGACATACGGTACAGAACCCAAACCAAAACGTTACCGGTAACTTTGGTATCATGGACGACCTGGTCTATGCCTATACAGGAAACCAACTAACATCGGTAACGGACACGGGGGCCGGTACGGGATTCCTGGACGGCAACCCTGGAGGGACCGATTATTTCTATGACACCAACGGTAACATGATATCCGATGGCAACAAGAAGATTACGGATATAGACTACAATTATCTGAACCTTCCTACAAAAATTACGATCAACGGTAATGGCCATAATGGTACAATTGACTATATTTACGGTGCAACGGGTATAAAATTGAAAAAGATAGCCACAGAAGGGACTGCCATAACGACCGAATATGCGGGTAATTACATCTATGAGAACGGCGTTCTGAAGGAATTTGCACATCCGGAGGGCTATGTGGAACCGGATGGTCAAGGCGGTTATGACTACGTATACAATTATGTAGATCACTTGGGGAATATCAGGCTCGCGTATTCCGACCTTGACGGTAACGGCACCATAGATTCTAATACCGAGATTTTACAGGAAAGGAACTACTACCCCTTCGGCCTCGAACACAAAGGATACAATAATGTGATTGTTGGTACAGAGAACAACTATAGAACTTTTCAAGGGCAGGAAATAGATAAAGAACTAGGATTAAACTGGTTGTCCTTTAAATATAGGAATTATGACCCCGCCATAGGCCGATTTGTACAAATAGACCCGTTAAGTGAAAGCTTCTCACACCAGTCACATTATAATTTTGCAGAGAACGAGGTCATTAGAGGTTATGAACTTGAGGGTCTTGAAAAAGTAAATTCTAATGATGGTGCTAGAGCAACTGAAGGAACGAGGGGAAGATATGAGGCTGATGTAAATACCAGGACAATAGGTTTTGGTCTCAGGCATCCTGTAATAGCTACTAAAATAGGAGAGGCAAATAAATCGTCTAATATATCTTCAAGTGCTTCAAGGTTTGCTTCTAGAGGAGCGACCAACGAATCTCCAAATTCAGTATTGAATTATGGTGCTGGAAATGAAGGTGGTGAAGTTAATGCCTTCAGGCATACACTTTGGCAGGCAAAAGTTAGTGGAGATTATGGGGAGAGCATAGCTAAGCAAGTAGGTGCGGCCCATGAGAATAATCCGGAGGCAGATACAAGTCAACGGACATTTGATACAAGAGCATCTGCAGATGAAACTACAGACTTGTTAAATAACGAAATAGGAAGAGGGATAGGTGCGGAGAATTCCGGGGATACGATGCTTCAATTAGCGGATAAGGTCTTAGATACATTTAAGAAGGATGGACTGTATACTGTAACAGAGGGTAAAGACGGTAAGTTTAATATTAGCAGAACAAATATTACAGATAAGCAATATAATGCTTTAAAGAAACGCTTTGCCGAATTAAATAATACGGGAAGAACCGCCGAAGAACAGCAGAAAGAAGATAAAGGCCGGGAACGTAGAGACCCGGGAAGATTTGGAGAATTTTAATTTAAAACATGAAAAAAGCATCATTACTATTGTTCTTGTGTGTTTCTATAATAAACTGTGGTACTGATGTTTTTTCCTTGGAATCTGTTGTTGAAAATCAGTATAAAAAATGTTCAGATAAGGAGAATTGCCTTTTGGATCTAAATCAAGCTATAAATTTTGATTGGGATAACCTTTACTGTTTTAATGAAGGTATTACCAATATTGCTGTAAGCAAAGCAATAGGGTTCGAATATTTAGGGGATAAGGATTTATCTAGACTGATTTTGATTACTAAAGATGAAAAAATAGTATATGAGCAAAAGCAAGCGATAAACTATGATAAACCTTACAAGATAGATTTTTATGGGCAGCAGTATAATTATACTCCTTCGAATGCAAAGTTCCTAGTTACTAAAGATAAAGAACGGAACATTTACTTGTTGACACCTATTGAGCGGTAAGGGCCTATTTGGTCGTTGTTGTTTTTGAGTTTATTGTAATTGACGTAATTATTAGGCTCACCAAAAACCCAGAAATTAATGATGCAACTATATTCCCATAAAATTTAAAATCAATACCATCCTTGAATCGCAGGATTAAGATTATAGTTGTTAGAAATATTATTGTCCCCCAATAAGAGAATCTAATAGAATCATGGTTTTTAAGTTGATTTTTAGGCATTTTGTAAATAAAGAATAAAATGAATACGCCGCCTATTACAGTACTCAAATGCTGCAAAATATTATAGATTGGTATTCTCGCGATTAAAATGTCTATATGTTCTTTTAGCCATGGCAACGATTCAACAAAGTAACCGCCGTTATGTGTAAAACTATCCCATAGTAGATGGGATAGTGTCCCGAGAATAATAGATGATATTATCTTTAGCCAGTCATTTTTAAAACGACTATTCCAAGCAAAATCTTGGAACTTAATAAATCTAATTTTGAAAAAATAAGGCAAATTATTGATTAGGTCATTCCTTACTATATTGTGAAATATAAATAGTAGGACTAGGGACAATGGTAAATCAAACCATAAAACACCTGACAAATTATGACCATATTCTGCACTTATACGCATCCTGATGAAATACTCAAAATCAGGGATCATACTGCCAAGAATCAATCCAGATGCTGAAAAATATTTTTTGTTTAAGGTTAAGGGAAGGACAATTGCTGGGTGAGAGAAAGTAAATGGCATTTTAATTAAAGTGCGGCTACGTTCTTGTTAAAAAAGTCCTTGAACTTTGATTTGGTAAGCATGCTATCGATGATGCGGAACAGGGCTTTCTTGTCCTCTTCTTCCAACTGCTGAATCAAGTTGATACGCTCGGAAACCGATTTATCCACGATACTGACTTCCTCGGGAACATCGCCCGACATATGCACGAGCTCGTCAAGGGTAACGCCAAAATACCTCGCCAGCTTGTCTGCCACCTCGATGGAAACATCTCGCTCTCCCTTTTCCATTTTAGAATAGTTGGAAGGGTGCACGCCTACGGCGTTGGCTACTTCCTTCTGCAACAATCCCTTTTGTTCCCTGTAAACCTTTAAATTATCTGCTATGTTCATTGTTTACTGTACGATACATTGCAAAAATAGTCAAATCGTATATTTTTATCAACATAATAATCAATATGAATATTTATAGTTGTCAATACGGAATCTAATAGGTAGCTTTGCAGTAGTCAGATTGTCTAAAAATAAATTAAACTATGCTGAACACGTCCAACCCGAACAACTACGAATACACCAACGAACATTTTGAGATCCACCCCCAGCTGGCGCAAGCAGTACTCAAGGCTAGCGCGAGCCCCAGCTGGCGCGAGCCCCCGCTAGCGCGAGCATCTTTCTGCTCGTGCCGTCAAGAGTAAATTAAAACACCAAGCACTGAAAATAAATAAAGAACCACGGCAGAAAGTCGTGGTTCTTTGCTGTACAACAACAACCAAATCGCCCCGCTAGCGCGAGCATCTTGCTCGTGCCGTCAAGAGTGAGCGACAAGAATTTAGAAATATAAATAAGTAAGAAGCCACGAAATCAATATCTTGGTTTTTGTATTTTTAGAATTCGATGAGCAGAAAATACAAGTTTCAAAACCCTACGGCGGCTTACTTTGTAAGTTTTGCAACAGTCTATTGGTTGGATGTTTTTACAAGACAGGAATATTTTTCAATCTTAGAAGAAGCGGTAACGTATTGCCGTGCTGAAAAAGGCATGCAGGTATTTGCCTATTGCTTTATGCCCAGCCATGTTCATTTTGTTTTCAGGTCAGACCATGAAGATCCTTCGGGTCTGTTAAGAGATTTCAAGGGTTTCACGGCTAGAAAATTGATAAAGGCAATTGAAGACAACCCACAAGAAAGCAGAAAAGAATGGTTGCTTTGGATGATGGAAAGGGCTGGTAAAAAGAAAAGCAACGTAAGTAAAAGGCAGTTTTGGCAGCAACATAACAAACCAATAGAATTGTGGAGTGGTAAAGTAATAAAACAAAAAATTGATTATATACACAACAATCCTGTTGAGCAGGGCTTTGTTACCAATTCCATAGACTGGAAATATAGCAGTGCTAGAAACTATGCAGAAGATGAAACGGTTTTGAAAATTGATAATGTAGGTATGCACTTGGGCATGATGTAACAATGACGGTAACGAAGCTATGTCATGGCTTGGGCACGAGCAAGATGCTCTCGCCAGCGGGGGACATTCGGCGAAGACCGTACTAGGTCAGATCATGAACGAACCAGGGTCTAGAAGGGAAAATATGATGGCTATATTTAAAAATGCCGCCAAGATCGGTTCAAGGAGCAAAAATCTTAAATTTTGGAAAACGGGCAATCATGCCATAGAACTATATTCCGAAAAGTTTCTTTGGAACAAGATAAACTACATTCACAACAATCCCATTGAAGAAAGTTTTGTTGCAAAACCAGAACACTGGTTGTATTCTTCTGCCTCGAATTATGTTGAAGAAGAATCCATTTTGCCCGAAGTCTATGTATTGCCCCAAATGATGAATACCATAGATTAAATTTCCGCAGCAGTGCAACTACTGCTGAGCGGTATAAGGTCTGTAAAATGATGAACAATTAAATGATTTTCTTTCAATGGGGCCTGGATATGATTTTACAAACAGTAACATACATGCTCTTCAACGAAAATCCGCACATTTTGTAGTTTAAATAGTACAAAAAAGCCAAAAACGGTGTATTTTGTGTAGGCCTAATCTTAACCGATCCTAACTGCTTGAAACATTTTCTTCCCCTATTGGTATTCCTATTTTTACTGCAGTCTTCCCAAGCCCAAAAGGAAGCGGCCATTTGGTATTTTGGCAACAATGCGGGTCTGGATTTCAATAGCGGTGCCCCGGTAGCACTGACCGATGGGGCCCTTCGTACCGATGAGGGTTGTGCCACGATTTCCAATGCCAACGGCGATCTGCTTTTCTATACCGACGGCATTACAGTCTGGAACAGAAATCATCAGGCCATGCCCAATGGTACCGGTCTTAGGGGAGACCCTTCAAGTACTCAATCGGCGATTATCGTGCCCAAACCAGGGTCGTCTACAAATTTCTATGTTTTTACGGTCGACGCTATGGGAGGCCCCGACGGCCTTATGTACTCAGAGGTAGATATGACCTTAAACACTTCGCTGGGTGATGTGACCGCCCTAAAAAATGTACAGTTGGCCACACCTGTAACTGAAAAGCTAACTGCTGTGAACCACGCTAACGGCACCGATATTTGGGTTTTGGCACACGGTAGGTACGACAATACTTTTCTTGCGTATCTGGTAACGCCCGCCGGAGTTTCCGCTACCTCGATAAATAGTAATATTGGTTTAGATCTTTCCTCTTTTTTTTTAGTCGATTTTTCACTTGGCTACTTAAAGGCATCCCCAGACGGAACCAAGGTTGCCACTTGTTTCTTTTCAAATGCCGTGGAACTTTATGATTTCGACGATACCACGGGAACATTGAGCAACGTGAGAACTGCCAGTGACAATACTTCAAGATATTTTTACGGCATAGAGTTCTCACAAAACAGCGGTATACTCTATGTCTCCAATTTTCGGGATGAAATTTACCAATACGACACGAATGCCGCCAATTTGGAAAATAGTGAAGTACTGATTTTTCAAAAACCCGGTGCTCGTTTTGGCGGGCTTCAGTTGGCCCTTGACGGAAAGATATATTTGGCAAATAGAGATCGGTCCTATCTAAGTGTTATCGAACAACCGGATACCCCGGGATTAGGATGTAATTTTGTTGAAGTAGGGGTCGATCTGAATGGAAGAATTGCGAGATTAGGACTGCCCCCCTTTATTCAGTCTTTTTTTCAGGTTGCTTTTACGGCCGAGAACTTCTGTTCCGGATCACCTACCTATTTTGAGCTTACGACCAGTGAAACGGTCTTATCCGTATTGTGGAATTTTGGTGATGGCAACACATCAATATTGGAAACCCCTTCGCATACTTATAGCTTGGCGGGTACTTATACCGTCGAGGTGTCGGTAACCACAGCAACATCTACAACAACGGCATCAAAGGAAATTACCATTTTCAATAATCCGGTAGCCAATACAACTGCCGATTTTGAAGTGTGTACCGTTGACCCAAACCATTCGTTCGACCTGTCCACAAAAGATGGCGAAGTACTGGGCACACAATCGACCGCTGAATTTCAAGTCTTTTATTTCAGTACATTGACGGGGGCACAGAACAATACAAACCCGCTAGCTACTTCGTATACCGGTACTTTGGGGACAGAAACAATTTATGCCCGTATCCAAAATAGCCTAAACCCCGATTGTTTTGATACCACAAGTTTTAATCTGATCGTCAAGCAAGCCCCGGTTTTACACTCGGTAGTAGATTGGACGATTTGCGATACGGATTCCGATGGCCTTTATGATTTCGATTTGACCCAAAAAGACGCAGAAGTGTTGAACGGTCAAAATGCAAGTACGTATACAATAAGCTATCACAATAATCAAGCAGATGCGGATACCAACACCAATGCGATTGGCTCGCCATATACGAATACCACTTCACCACAAACGATTTATTTTAGAATTCAAAATACGACCTACCAAGAATGTTATGAAACGGGCAATTTTCAAATCGAGGTCATAACCGGTGTAACGGCCAATGCACCCATCGATATGGTTGCATGTGATACCGATAATGACGGACAGTTCCCTTTTGACCTTTCGCAGACGGAAACGGAGATTGTAGGCACCCAGAATGCGGCAAGTATTTCAATTACCTTTCACCATACACTTTTTGATGCTGAGAGCGGAACCGTCCAGTTGCCCAAACTGTACCAAAACAACAGCTCCTATGCGGAGACGATTTATGTACGGGTCCAAAATACGGCGGATGCTTCGTGTTATGATACTACTTCGTTCCAAGTCCAGGTTTACGATGCACCTATTGTACAGGCTGTGGCCGATTGGTATGTCTGTGATGATAACAATGACGGGTTTTATGATTTTGCTTTAACGGATAAGGATGACGAAATATTGGGAGATCAGTCCACGCCCCAATTCAGGACAAGCTATTATGTCACACAGGCAGATGCGGATGCGAGTCAAAACCCCATCATGGGGAATTACCAAAATGTTTCCAACCCACAGTCGGTTTTTTATAGGGTTGAAAATATGGCAAATGCCAGCTGTTTTTTAACAGGAAGTTTTGATCTGGAAGTCTTGGATTCGCCCACCGCCAGTGCACCAACACCTATTTTAGTCTGCGATGCGAATGAAACGGGCCTACAGACCTTTGATTTTACGGCCAAGGATGTTGAGGTTCTGAACGGGCAAAATCCTGCGGTGTTCGAAGTGCTTTACTTTGCATCGCTATCGGATGCTGAAATTAATCTGAATCCCTTGCCAAAACAAGGTTATACCAATTCGGCCCCCAATGAAACCATTTATGTGCGGGTACATCATCGAAAATTGGAAAGCTGTTTTGAAACCAATGGTTTTACGCTTACCGTAAACCCCTTGCCACAGCCTAATTTAGAAGAGACCTATGTAATCTGTCCCGATAGTCCGGAACTTACAATCGACGGGGGCGATTTCGAGAGCTGGATATGGTACGATGAAAGTAACAATATCATTGAAAACTCAAGATATTTGAACATTACAAGCCTAGGCAATTATGAATTGACGGTTTCCCGAACCGTAAACGGGACCGTTTGCGAAAAAACCGTCGCTTTTGAAGTAGTGTCATCCGGGGCACCTGATGATTTCACCACAGAAATAAAGGGGTTCTCGGATACTGTGGATATCGAAATAGAAGTAATGGGAACAGGCGACTTTGAATACTCCATTGATGGGGAGAACTTTCAGGACGAAAATCGGATAACGGTCTTTCCGGGTACGTATACCGTCCACGTGAGGGACAAGTTCCTATGCAGGACCATTTCCAAAGAAATCATCGCCTTGGGCTATCAAAAATTCTTTACCCCGAACAACGATGGAAGCCACGATTATTGGAACGTTGTTGGCATTGAGAACTTTCCTGGTTCCAGGCTCTATATTTATGATCGATACGGTAAATTGCTACACCAGCTTTTGCCTAGCGGGTTGGGATGGGATGGAACCTATCAAGGTGTACAAATGCCCTCCACGGACTATTGGTTCCGTTTTGAAAACGAGGACGGGAACACCTATAATGGGCATTTCACCTTAAAGAGATAGAAATCTAGCAAATTACCCTATTGACCCGGTGGCAGTAGATTGGTATAATAATATCCGGAAACCAGCAATTGACAATGAGCAATTAGCAATGAACAACCAACAACCAATATCGGTATTTTGGTCTCTTGTCTACTGTCTCCTGTCTATTATCTATATTCTATCGTCTGGATAATAGGATTCCGGTACTTCGCAATTGCAAATGCGTTGAAGGCTGTGCATTTCATCGAAACGTTCAGTAAGATTGAACTGTATCGGTATTTTTATACAACACTTTTGTAATCCATACGTTCTTATTTTGTAAGAAACCTACGTATGCGAACCAAATTTTTTGCACCACTTTTAGTGGTTTTTATCTGTTCATGCGCACCTATTAAGAAAATAAGAACGGGCACGATAGAAACTCCGGCTTTGGGAGCTTTGGGAAAGAAAGAAAAATCACTACTAACGGATGAATTTATTCAAATAGGCCAACCCAATTTGACTTCACCGATTGCAATTTCGGTAACGGAACAACCCTTTACGCGATCTACTTTCAGGACCTACCAAGAACTCAAAAAACAAAAAGGCGAGCTATTGGAAGTAGAGTTTGTGGATTCGTTGCCCATAAAACCTAAATTTTTAAGCTTTGATATGTCCGATAAAATTGGGCTCGTAACATTGCTGAATAAAACGGAAAATAGTGAAGTAAGTTCCTATTTGTCCAAAGATGCGGACTATAAAATTGTTTCGAACATTAAGCTCTATTTGGATCCCGGGAAGGCAATCAATTTTATAAAAAACGATGGTGTTTTTTTGGTTACCGACCACAAAGGTGCCTTAAAAGTCGAAGTCTGGCACGGAACAAAAAAGGAACTTTTGTCCTTACCAACAACAGAAATTTTTGAATACGAGGTATCAAGCTTTTGCTGGGGAGAGGATACCTACGGTAAACTGCACATGCAAGCGCTATCGGAAGATGGGGGTTGCCCCTCAGGAACTGAGAAAGACCCAAACAAGGTGAGTCAAATAAAATCGTATTTAAAACTTTGATCATGCGAATAGTAAAAATTCTTTTGGTTTTATTGATTCTGGTGTCCGTTTTCGCTTGTGAGGATATTTTGGAAGTGCCGGATATTTCAGGAGAGAAAATACAGCTTTTGGCCCCGTCGGACAGTACCGTAGTAGGTCAAAATCCAGTAAACTTTAGTTGGAACGAGATACCGGAAGCAACCCAATATGTTGTCCAGATTGCCATTCCTAATTTCAACAATGCCTCTCAGATCGTATTGGACACCCTTGTTGTTGTGGACACGACCTATAGGGGCCCACGACTTAGCAAAAGTATGCTGAACGAATCGTATGAATGGCGCGTAAAGGCACGGAATAGCGATTACGAAACCGATTTTACCAACAGCTCGTTCTCGGTAAATGCCACCGGTAATTAAGGGTTAAATGAAGAAGAACCAAAGGACATACCTGCTCTTGGCACTTGTACTGGGTGTATGGGGCCTTATCGCGTACCGGGTATTTGGAGTTATCAATCCCAACCCCACAAAACCGGAACAATTGGTGGTGAGCAATAATTTTAAGCCTCAAGGACTAAAGGAACGTGATACCTTCAGTATCGTGGCCGATTATCGCGATCCTTTTTTGGGGACCGCACCAGTCGCTAAAAAAACGAAAACCAGTACGATTAAAACGCTTAAAATGGAAGCACCGACAAAATCCATTTCGTTCACCGGTTTTGTGGCAGACCCCAATTCAAAGAACAATATATTTTTTGTAACGATAGAGGGTCAACAATACATGATGGGAATCAAGGAAGTCATACAGGATGTAGAGCTCTTATCTGGAAATAAGGACCAGGATCAGGGTAAAACACAATAATAAAATTCTAATAATTGCACTAGGCGAATGGACTGGAGAAAAACAGTAACCAACCTCTGGGCAAGCCCACGAGGCATTGGAAGGAAAACTTGTTTTAATTTCGAGGCAAGCCACCGCGCATTTAATCTCGATTATCGAGTAAAGGCAGGAGCCCTTCAATTTGTACTATTTATTGGGGCCATAGTTGCGCTTCTGTTGATGGCCTTCGTGCTCTTGTCCCATACCCATTCCCTGTTTGATAAAAAGACAGATTTATTGGTTGCCATGGTCAAGAGTACAGACTTGGCCCTCGAAGCCTCATTTGATAAACCGATTCCGTTGGGAGAATCCATCACAATTGAACATCAGAATGAGGTGGAAAGTGAGATTTTCGTTCAAAGGGAACTGTGGGGCATTTTTGAGAAACGAACCATTACAAGTTTTCACGGCAAGACCAGATATATAAAAACCGTATTGGTGGGAGCAAAAGATGACGGAGAGATGCCTGCACTCTATGTGGAGGACAAGCAGCGACCGGTTGTGCTGGCCGGGTCTGCCAAAATAACCGGTAATGCCTTCTTGCCGAATCAAGGTTTGAAGATGGGCAATATCAATGGGAATGGATACCGGGAATCGAAACTGCTATATGGCAAACAGGAAACAAGCGACTCGATTTTACCGGCTTTGGGCGAAGAAATCCTAAATCACATACAACTATTGACCCATATTAATTATGAGCCGGAAGGAGAAATCACACCACTTCCCAATAAAGAACTTAAAAATTCCTTTCAGGCTCCAACACTTGTTATAAGAGATCGGATAGTGAATTTGGAAAATGTGGAGCTTTCGGGAAATATAATCGTTTCTGCTACCGAACGGATTATTGTGGAACCTACGGCGGTATTGCGGGATGTACTACTTATTGCCCCGGAAATCAATATAAAGAGTTCGGTAAGGGGCTATTTTCAAGCTTTGGCCAGTGAACATATTTCCGTAGAAAAATATTGTAGGCTTTCTTATCCTACTGTTTTGTTGGTAAACAAGAAATCAAATAGTGACGAGAGTAATAAAAACACATCTGGCGCTGCCAGCATTTTTTTGGATTCATATTCAGAATTGAACGGGGTGCTCATATCGCTTCAGGAAGAAAAAGGTCAAGTCTACGCTCCACAAATTAAAATTAATGAAAATGCACGGGTCCAAGGGGAAGTATATTGTTCGGGGAATTTGGAATTGAAGGGTATGGTAGATGGAAATGTGACCACAAGTTCTTTTATCGCCATGGAAAATGGTAGTATTTATCAGAATCATTTGTACCAGGGTGTCATCAACAGTGGTAATCTATCGAGGGCCTATGTGGGACTTTTTAGAGCCGATCGAAACACATCAAAAATGATGAAATGGCTCTACTAAAACGCATAAAGGCATCGACTTTGATCGAGACCTTGGTCGCTACGGTACTGATCGTGATCATATTTATGGTTTCAAGTATGATACTCAATAATCTATTGTCGGGAAAGATCAAAGAGAATACGGAGATTGTCCAGGAACGATTGAATACATTGGAATACCAGTATCTCAACGGGGGCATCCGATTGCCCTATTACGAGGATTTTGAAAACTGGGAAATTACAATTGCTCCGGATTTGGATAACGGGGGAGATTCCGTCCTATTCACGGCGGAGAATATATCCACCAAAAAGAAGTTGACAACCCATACAATTTATAATTATGAGGATCGGTAGGGTAAACAACCTCGGGGCGAGCCCACGAGGCATTGTGAGGAAAACATATTTTAATTTCGAGGCCCGTCCGACCAAGGCTGGGCGGGCAAGCCTCGGAGCATTTAACCTCGATTATCGAGTAAAGGCCTTTTCGTTGAATGAAATGGTCGTGGTCCTTATGATTACTGCCATAGTTGTGGGCATGGCATTTTCAGTCCTTAAATTGGTTCAAAGACAACTGGGAAGTATTGAAGGCATTTATTCGGCCAAACTTGAAGTGAACAGAGTGCGCCAGGCCCTATGGCTCGATTTTAATCGATATTCGACCATCACCTATGACCCACGGAGCGAAAGTCTGAATTTCAACAACGAGATGGAAAGTATGAACTATATCATTGAGGACGATATGCTGATTCGGGAAAGGGATACTTTCAATATTAAACTGGAATCCAAATCATTCTATTTTGCCAATAATCCGATAGAATCAGGTCAGATAGATGCATTGGAATTGACGACCAACAAGGAAACAGGCCGTCAACATATCTTCGTTTATAGGAACAACACGGCAGCCAATTACCTAAATCAATAGAAAATGGGCTTTAAACTGGAACAACCCTTGGCAGGGCGGCCGGAATATCTTAAAAAAGACGGGTTATCTGCTCTCTTGAAAAAGGAAGTCACCATTTTTGGCAAAAGCTTTGGCAACAAAAAAAAGGAGGACTTTTATGTGGAGCTATCGGTGCTTTTAAGGGCCGGGATCCATCTAAAGGATGGATTGACCTTGATCCAGGAAAGTCAGAAAAAGGAAAGGGAAAAAGCTTTCTATGGCGAGATGGTCGATGCCCTTGTATCTGGGAAAAGTTTCTTTGAAATCCTTCAAGAACGCGGGGAGTTTACCGAGTATGAGTACCATTCCGTAAAAATTGGTGAGGAAACGGGCACTTTGGCCCGCATAGTGGACGAACTGGGCAAATTTTATGAACGTAAAAATGAGCAGCGTCGGGCATTGCTGAATGCGCTGACTTATCCGATCATTATTTTGGTGACGGCGATATTGGTAATGGTTTTTATGCTTCGTATGGTCGTCCCCATGTTCGAGGATATTTTCAGGCAGAACAATGTGGAATTGCCAGGTATCACAAAAATGATCATCGGGGTCTCTAAATTCATTGGGGATTATGGTTGGGTGTTACTTATTGGGATTATCACGTTGTTTGCGCTAAGAAGTACCTTTGTCAAAAAAGAGTGGTACAAAAAGGGAAAGGATTCTTTGCTTGTGAAATTGCCCTATCTGGGAAACTTCGTAAAATCGGTCTATTTGGCGCAATTCACGCAAGCCGTCGCATTATTGACTTCTTCCAAGGTACCCATGTTGAATAGTATTCAATTGGTGAACAAAATGATCGATTTCCATCCATTGAACGAAGCGCTTTTGAGCGTGGAAAAAAATGTACTGATGGGACAAAGTTTGAACAAAAGTATGGCCGGAAACAAAATTTTTGATAATAAGATGATATCCTTGGTTAAGGTGGCCGAAGAGACCAACCAGACCGAATATATTTTTGAAAGGCTGAACCAGCAATACGCCATGGAGGTCCAGCAGAAATCAAAATTGCTTTCAACCATGATCGAGCCTTTTATCATTATTTTCATCGGAATATTAGTAGGGGTTATTTTGGTTTCCATGTATCTCCCGATGTTTAAATTGAGCAGTGTGGTGGGGTAGGATTTCCTTGAGTATAAATTTAAGTTAAACCATTTAGTTTAATTTATTTTCTCATAATAAAGCTTCCTTCCCCATTCCTGAATCCCAAAATAGGCCATCTCGGGATCCTCATAAAGTTCATCAAACTCGGCATCGATTTTTCTGACCACCTCTTCATCGGTTACCCGAATTCTGGTTTCATAATTGTATTTGGTGCCACTTTCCGTAAAATTTAAAGAACCTAAATAGGCTGTACGGCCATCTATGATATAGATTTTTCCATGTATGAACCTAGTATTGATCCGGTTTGAGTCCGGTGTAACAAAGACCTTGAAAGGGAAGAGTGATCTGTATTCATAGGTGTAAATTTGTGCCGATATTATTTTGCGTCTAAAGATCCTTGAAATCAAGAAAAGAACAATGGGAAGAATCAAGCTAAAAAGGTACGACCAGTTTCCGTTAAAGAAAGTAATTCCGCATATCCCGATCAATAGGAGTAAACTTCCCCATTTTAAAATCATTTCCAAGTTTATAAATCGATTTCGAATCCGATTTGCCCTTTCATCCAATTTTTGGTGTTGTACGATCAGGGGTTTGATACTCTCTTCCAGTTTTCTGTTTCCACCATGTAAATGGTCGGAGGTAATCAAAGAAACCTTTACCTTCTTTTTGTGCAGCCAAATCAGTTCCATTATCAACGTTGGCGAAAGATAGGGTGAAGAAATCTTGATCGAATTTTGGGCATTGCCAATTTCCTTGAGCATTTTGGCACCAGCTCCGGTGCCCATATAAATATCACATTTGGCCTGATTGAAATACATTGCTTTTCAATTTGGGGATGACCTTTAAAGATACGATTTTTCCAAATTGTATCATAACCAATGTGTATTACAAAACACTATTATGCGGTGTTTTGTGCTTGGTTTATAGCTTACTGAACAGCTGCCGAACCTCCAAGTGGATCCGTTGAAAGTTGGCCTTTATTTCTGGATGCTCCTGGCTAAATTTAGGCTTTGGAAGTGCACTTTCGATATAGGGTTTATCGAATTGCACCCGTTTGTCCTTGCCATCCGCAAAGGCGATGAATTCCCCTCTTTTCAATCTAAAGAACGCATCGGCCCGTCTTTTACTGACCTCTCGTTCACCCTTGGTAATACGGGAGTCCAGATTCCAGTTGCTGCTTTTGCTCACGCTCTTGGTCGGTTTTTTGACGATCTCAAAAAAACGTTCGTAATAACTTGCCGTATCCGGGTCATTGGCCTTCCCGAAAAATTGGTACGAGAGGTTGCTCAAAATCGCCTTACTGGCCTTGTCCCCGTACATCAGGTCATTCTGCACCTTGTCCTGAAGTACATGCACCGTGGCAATGTCATAGCTCCTTAGGGTTGCCGGAATTCGTTGCATGTTCAACAAACGAAATGTTGATGCCTCTTCGGCCAGGAAAAATGAAGAAAGGCGATTTCGGATGCTCATCTGTTTGGTTATGGTATGGATGATGGTTGCAATCACAGGCGAATAGGCCGTTTCGAATTTCGGGTTGTTCACGATTGAAATAATACAAGGATTGGCTGGATTATTGATGTCCAAAGGCACTTCATCCGCGGACAGTGCCATAAAGATGCGCTGCGTACTTATCTTCTTTAAAGCATTGGCCAAAGTACTCAGTACGCCCGCTGTTTGCCGTTCGGAGTCCTTTCCAGAGATAAAGGCATCCGCCATGGCTTTGGAAGTAAAATCGGAGCTTAAAAAGGAAATCAAATTCTCAGTATCCAAATATTGGTAGATGGCGATCAAATGGGGCAGTGTACAGTACTCTGCATGTGCCGTTTTTAGTTTCCAGATCATACCGCCCAACAGGCCTTCGACCGCATCGTTAAAAAACTTGGAAGACCCAGAGGCCACGGATTCTTTTTGCTCCAACAGGTTCTCCAAAAGCACCCTGGAAATCTCGTTCACACTTTCTTCATCTACCATGTACCTAGGGGCAATCGGATTCACACGTTGATGGATGTCATCAAAAGAAACTATATGTAAGGGTAGTTTCTCATTCTTAAAAAGAGGAAATACCATTTCAGTGATCTCGAAATGCTTGTAATCATGGATGACACCGCAAAATCCATGTTGGTTGAAATGCTTTAAAATAGTGTAGACCACAGATTCCGTCTTGCCGCTTCCCGCTGAACCGATGATCGAAATACCCCTACGGATGTTCCTTAAATCCAAGGTACCGTTCTTCAATTGGAGTTTGATATGATATTTTTTAGGCACTTCCGAATCCTCTTTCTTAGATGAAAAAATGAAATAGAATATGGTACTGATGAATTGAACTGGTAACAGAAATTTCAAGGACATAGCCATGGCATATTCCACCGAACAACTATATAAAAGGATGCATCCCCAAAGTAAAAGAATCACGAGGATCCAAAGAAAAGCATACCTTATTGTTCGAAACAAAAGAAATATCGCACAGGTGCCGATCACATAAACAAGTAATAATTGGGCTAGCGACTCCATACTTCAATATCAAATACCGATAGAACCTGAGGAACGGGCCACATCCATCGCCTTTTTGAATTGCTTAATGGTCTGCAGGGCCACTTGCACCTTGTTGGTTGGAATGTTGACTCGTGGTACATTGACTCCCGCCTTTCCCAAAATGTTGAAGGCGGCACTTCGCTCATTGGTGGGGAGTTTCAAAAGATGTGCAAAATATTGGTAAGGGTCTTTGCCATAGGTTTTTCTAGCCACATAGGTTTCCACGTAGTTCCGATCGTATTTGAAGAGGGTATCAAAGGTCTTTTCGGCCTTGTCGTAAAACTCGTTGCGGTTAAATCCCCGTTTTACCTCCCGACCGTTCAGTTTTGTTTCCGATTCCATATACTTACTCCCCGGGGAGAGGCTGTATTGGTTGGTCACATCCTTGCGGCTTACGATGACATGTACGTGGGTCTGGAATCCGGGTTTTTTCATGCCCTGCTCTACCATTTTACCCTCCAAGCGGTGGGGCACTTGTGATTTGATCAGCTCCAATTCTTTTTGGACGGATTTCATATTTCCCCCAAGCTCGCCACGCTCCATTTTTCGAAGGTCGTTTTCCAATTTTACGATCTGGGCGCGATAGGGTTGGTTTTCCTTGATCTCTTTATCAAATCCCTTATATGTGCGATCATGTTCTATTTTCGCATAATACTTAATGGCATCCACGGAAACCTTTTGATCCCTATAGAACGAGGCGGCATAATCTTTCATGACCTCACGGACATATGTTCTTAGCAGTTCAGGGTCATTATTGATGGCCTTCAGTTCCCGCTGACTTGGATTGATCGTCAAAGAATAAAACTTCGGTTCCACCTTTTTAAGTTTGGCAGTGTTGCCATCGATATCCTTGACCGCCCGTTCGGGCGATACCCGATCATTGTTCTGGTCAAAAAAGTGTTCTTGAAGTTCGGGCTGCTTGCCTTCATTTTCCTTCTCCAAGTAGGCTACAAAGTCAGCCGAGCTCTGGGAGAAGGTTGTATCCAAATGCTGTTTGGTGATACTGATATACATTTTTCCTATTGATTTAGTGATGATTTTAAGGCTTCGAATTCTTCGATACCCATGTTGAGCTGAAGCCTGGTCTTGCCAAAACTATTTTTGACGACCTGTACTTTATGGAGCAGTTGGGCCAAGTTGGTTCGTGTGTGGCCTAGCTGCTGTTTCAGGGTGGTATTTTCTTTTTGTAGCTCAACGGACTCGAATGCCGATACAAAAAAGGCATCGTCCTTTTGTGATGGATTCTTTGGTTTGGCTGCTACCAACGAAGGTTGCTTGTTGTTTTGGGGCGTATGTTCTAAGAGCAGTTGCATCATGGCAGTCGTAGGTTGGGTCTGGTGCTTTTCAACATCCCTAATGATGGCGATAAGGGCATTGTAGCGCTTCTTCATGTTCTGCTCCAATGTGCGTGCGGTCGGGCCAAGGTTTTCTTTAGGGGAAATCTCGTTATAGAAGAAGAAATCCAGCATGGTCTGGAGCGCTTCCGTATGGGTCTTGAAGAACCTCCGGGAAAACTCTTGGAACCGTTGGGCCGTTCTTTTCTTGAATCGGATATTGCTAAACGTTCGCGATGCTTTTGTTTCCATGTTCGATTTGCCGCAATTTTGTGCCAGTTTTCAGGGGTTTTAAAGCCGTTTGCCGCAAAAGGTAGGGTAGGAAAAGGATCATCACAAGGGTTAGTTCGATTTAAATAACTAATAAACAGTGACTTACCAATTAAATAAACCCTGCAACATCGCGTTAGCGTGTTGCCCTCTTGCTATTCCTTTTCCCCCGCAGGGGCAAATTTTCTGGTTTTCCCTCAATTTAGAATGTCATTAGTACAGCCGATTTTGAAACCAAAATTTTAAGAGTTATGGTTTCGAACTTTTAAGGAATTTTCAAGATTGAAGAATAATAGATGAGAATATCAAAACGAAAAAGGCAACCGAAAAGGCTGCCTTGTATCAATCCACTGCTTATATTTTAAATGGTAAACTTGAACTTATGGTTGTAAAGGTTTTTAATGGCTTCTTCTTCCAGGAGCGAATCATAGTCCAGATAGTTTTCATCAGCATACTTTTTCAAGTCCTCGCCATATTTCCGTTCTACCTCTAGCTTTGATTGTTGCATGAGATTTTCTTGGGTCTCCTGGTCCAGATTGTTGAAATTTAACCGAAAGGGTATATCAATATGTATATCCATGATTACCTAATTTTTCATTAACCCATTATCGCTAAAGCTAAAATAGTTGCCATCGGGGAGTATGATAAGATGGTCCAGAACCTTGATGTCAAAAAGTTCGGCAGCTTTTTCTATTTTTCTGGTCAAGTCGATATCGGCACCACTTGCTTTGCTCGTCCCGGATGGGTGGTTGTGCGCCAATATAATAGCCGTAGAAAGTGTTTTGAGCACGACCGCAAAAAGTATCCTCAAATCTACAAGTGTGCCTGTCAAACCTCCCGTGGAGGCTTGAAATGTGCCCTTTACCTTGTTCGCATTATTTAGTAATAACACTTTAAAGGTTTCATGAAGCCCTATGGTGTTCTTGTCCCATGTTTGATATAACAATTCGGCAACCCTATCCGAGGAGTTCGCAGGTTCTGAATTTAGTACCCCTAATTTTTCGCAATAACTTATCTGAATTTCATTAACTTCGTTTCTCATTGTTTTAATATTAAGATTAGACGATGAAAAGAGGGCGTTTACTTTCCAAGGTTCGCCCTCTTTGTTTTTAGAGTTTAATTATCGGACTTACTGCCCAATAAAAGGATTTCATCCAATATGACCTCGGTAACAAAGCGTTCGTTGCCCTCTATCGGTTCTGTATAGCTTCGTGTCCTTAGTTTTCCGACAATGGCCACTTGTTTGCCCTTGTTCGCATATTTTTCTACGATTTCAGCGTTCTTGCCCCATGAAACGATGGTATGCCAGTCCGTTATTTGTTCTTTCTCGCCTTGGGCGTTTCTGTAGTTTTCATTGGTGGCCAATGAAAATCGGGCAACTTTTTTACCACTTTCAAGATTCGTCACTTTGGGATCATCCCCAATGTTCCTAAGCAAATGCACATAATTTCTAATGCTGCTCATAATTGAAAAATTTAGAATTAATTAATGATTCTGCCCGAACCCTTCGGACAGCCTTTAAAATCGATTTACTTATTATATCCAGAGCGTTTTCCTTCTTTTTGTTCTTTAACTTTTGTTCCCCTTCATTTTTGAGGATTTGATATGATTTCATGGTTTCCGTTTTTGATTTACTTCCCATAGAGCCGTCGCTGTTACCTTTTTTTGTTGCTTATTGGATTACAATATTCAGGCTTGGTAAGGCGTATAAATAAGTGCGAGGAACGAGCCTGGTTTATGCCGCCGTCCAAGAATGAATGTTGTTTTTTCGCCATCAAAAAAAGGAAATGGGGGGCGGTTCGGGCAGTAGGGCAAAAACCCCAAAGTGCGAAATTCCAAAACCTTTGAAGCGGAACAAAAACGGAAAGTTGAATTTAAGGTGAAGAGGACTCTAGCCCATATTTTGGTCTTGGAGCGGAGAATTTTTACCCTAGTGGTGGATTAACGAAGTGGAAAGTCAAAATATGGGCTAGTGTCCAAGACAATTGGTACGAAGCGCATTGCCCGGAATGTAATGGAGCGGCAATGGGTTGAGGGGCTAGTTAGAAGAAAGTAATACCTATCTGTAAAAATATGATTTGCATCTATTCATACACTTTTGCTATACCTATCTTATATTTATAATGCGAAAGCGCCAAAACGACCTGATACGTGTCCTAATAGGGACTTGTTTTGAAAATATTGAGATAATATCTTGACTTTAAAAAGGTTATGTGATTGAATTCACTTCTAACCAGGATTTGAAATTCACATTTTTTACCAATAGTCGGACTTATAATTTTTCGAGGAAATAATTGATTAGAGTAAATGACATTTTTAAAGCTCCAATTTAACTCCGTAAATGGCATATCCCCAATTCTTTTGAAATTAACCTTTTCCAAACCAAATGGAACAAGAGTAATAACTTTTGGAACAAAAGAACAACACGATACAAGCTCCCTAATGTAATTTTGTAATGGCCGCCATTTTGTTCAATATGAGTTTTGTTCAATAATTTAAAGAGCAATTAGTATCAAACCACGAACCCGTGATTAAAATCCATCATTTGAATTGTGTACAAATCGAATCGCCTATGGGTTCAGCCATCGGACATTGCTTATTGCTCGAAGGAAAGAACCGATTGGCACTGATAGATTCAGGAATCGGGCTGTCCGAAACTAAAGAACCTGAAAAAAAATTGGGCAAGGAATTGATCGAGGCTACGGGGTTCACGTTCGACGAAAAAATTACGGCCATAAGACAAATAGAACATTTAGGATTCAAGGCCAAGCAAATCACGGATTGCATTGTTTCGCACCTTGACCCGGACCATATCGGCGGACTTGCGGATTTTCCAAATTTGACAGTACATGTGGCCGAAGAGGAATACAATGGTTTCAAAAACGGAAACGCAAGATATCTTCCCCGACAATTGGCACATAATCCTGAAATAAAACTATATGGGAAAAATGATAGTGAATGGTTCGGAATTCCTGGCAGAAAAGTTGGAATGGATCTTGATACGGATATCTTTCTGATTCCGTTGTTCGGCCATACACTCGGACATTGTGGGGTAACTTTCAAGAATAATGGCAAATGGATTTTCTACGTAGGAGATGCATATTATCTGAGAGCCGAAATAGCGGAATTGAACCATCCTGTGGACGAATTGGCCACGATTAGGGCGGATGACAATGAATTGAGGAAACGAAGTCTTGATATGATTAGAAAAATAGTAAAAACGCACACAGATGAAATTCAATATTTTGGCTATCATGATCCAACGGAATTTCAGTCCACCTAGGTAGAGTCCAATGGCTAATATGATTGTGCCTTTACTAAGTTGATGTAGTACAAATAAAAAACGGGGTAACCGAATACCGAACAGAGTAGGCAAAAAAGAAAAAATGAAATGAAAAAATATTTATTAACTATCGTATTAACGGCACTGACAATAGTAGGTTTTTCGTGCAAAAACATGAATTCCAAAGCAAATAACGGTAACGAAACTTTGGTGAGCGCTATCAATTTTAATCTTTCCGCAACACAGGACACAATATTGGATTCTATCGTTGAATATTTACTTGATACTTCTGTCAAGGATTTTTATGATGACCAACCTCTAGTCCCTGTGGGCTTTCGAGATGTTAAATTTAAACAGCTGACGAAACCCAATAACGAAAAATTATATTTGATCTGTGGGCAATTTCTTGAGCTAGAAAATCCGAACAAAGAAGAATGGGTCTCATTTGCAACCATAAAAACGGACCCTTATGAACAGTGGCTTGGTTCTAATGCTTCGGCATACTGCCAAGATTATGAAGAAATAATTTATTCAAAAATGGACCTATCCGTTGCTTTAAAAAACAAACTTGAAACGCTCCAAAACACTAAAAAGTAAATCGTAGTCCCTTAAAGATTCCCCATTATCTTTTGAAAATTTCGCTTCCCGACCTCCTTGGGACACGAGTAGTAGCTTTTGGAACAAAAGAGCAATTCCGCTACAGTACCCCCGCACTAATTTCGCATACATTTTCATCACTCCAATAAAAATAGTTCTTTAAACAGGGGACTAAGTTTAAAGGGCAACGACCCAAGAAAGAGCGTTGCAAGAAATCTATCATTCTATAACTCCAATAATGAAATTCAAAACAATAATTTGCTGTATTACCTTGGGAATAGCATTAAGCACTTACGCACAGGAAAAGGGCTTTCCCATCCGCATACTTTCGGGAATTGAGGCCACGGCCATCCCATTTAACAAATTCTGGTCAAGACCCATCCATCCAACCTTTCAATTAGGTACGGAATTCAGGTACAATTCCAACGCCCATCATTACCTCTATCAAACTGTCAATTTAGGGTATATATACCATGAACATCTGTTTCAGGGCGCTTACCTGAATTCTGAGCTGGGCTATGATTATCGCTTGGGCATCGGACTCAGCATAAAAGCCCTATTGGGAGTGGGGTACCTGCATACTTTTTCCACCGAAGAGGAATATCGCCTTGAAGATGGCCAGTATATAAGTCGAAAAGATGCCGGGAACGCTAGAGTAATGACATCGCTATCGCTAGGCCTTGGTTTTAGAACCAGCAGGAAGAACCATAGTTCCCCAGAAATCATGTTACTATATAAGTCTTGGGTAGAGTATCCTTATTCCCTCGGATTCATATCCTTAATGTCACATACCGATTTGAGTGTCGGAATTAAATTTTACATCAATTAAAAATCCATAAAATGAAAAAAAAAGTTAGGTATCTGGCCTTCTCAGTAATGGTTTTATTGGGCTCATGTGCCGTTTCAGAAGATGCAATTGTTTCGGAAAGCACCTATGATTGCTCGCTTCCCATGGAAGTTTTAGGAGGACAGCACCCCAAACACTTCCAATATCAGGCTCTAATCGACGGAATCGTTTCAAAGGGAGTTCCTGGAATGATGATGACCATATTTGATGGCAACGATGCCAATGGCCCCTGGGTAGGGGCAAGCGGAAAAGCAGATCTGAAAAACGATATCGAAATTAAGAACTGCAATATCACCCGTGTGGGTAGCACGGTCAAAATGTTTACGGCCGTTACGATTCTGCAATTGGCAGAGGAGGGTAAACTAGATCTCGACGACAAAGCCTCACAATACCTTTCGGATAAAAACATGAAAGATATTGAGAATGCGGACAAGGCGACCATACGGCAGTTGCTTCAGCATAGCAGCGGCATCTATAATTACATTAGGAGCAACCGTTTTCAAACGGCCTCCTTGAACGATTTGACCAAGGAATGGAAACCTGACGAATTATTGGACTATGCCCGGGGCCAGAAGGCGAATTTTGCCCCAGGTACGGATGTGGACTATTCCAATACCAATTATATCTTTTTGGGTGATATCATTGAAAAAATAGAGGATAAACCTTTCTATCAGGTTTTTAAAGAGCGCATTTTCGACCCCCTTAATTTAACGCTAACCTCGTTCGCAGCTGAAAATCCAGTGCCGGACAACATTATAAGAGGCTATATTGATTTGTACAGCAAACTGGAGGTAACCGATGCCACTTATTATAGTGGTTGGGATTATTATGCGGCCGATGGAGGCCTGATTTCCAATCCGTATGACCTGTATCTTTTTTTAAGATCCGCGGTAAACCAGGAAATTATTACAAAAGAAAGTTTCGACCAGATGACCGATTGGATTCGTCCTTCACAAGATAATGAAGTTTTTTATGGTCTCGGTATTTTCAAGATGAATACCAAATTTGGGGACATCTATCTGCACAGCGGTGATGCAATCGGGTATGCAGCTACCATGTTGTACTTGCCCTCTCAGGATGTTTTTATATGTTGGGCCGTCAATGGGAACTATGGAAAGATAGATGCGCTTACCCAAGGTAAGGATGCCATAGAGCATATCATCGAAAAAGTGCTGGAATAAGAACGGTTTATGAAAAATGAACATAAAATATTATTCCTTCTCTTAGCGGTAATATCCATTCTTACTCTTGGCAAAATAAATGCCCAAAACCCCGTTGAGATTTCCGTTTTCAATGAATCTACAGGCGTTCCATTTTCCGGATTGTCTTTAAAACCTTTGCATCCGGGAGTCCAAATAGGGACTGATGTATCTTGGCACGAATCCCAACATCATAAAACCTATTTATCTATAAACCTGAGATATATTTTCCACAGACATCTATATCGGGCCATCGGCATCAATCTTGAACTGGGGTATGATTATAGGACTGATTTTGGAATGAACCTGAAAACGGGGATTGGTGTAGGCTATTTGCACACCTTCAATGTAAAGGAGGAGTATCAATTTAGAAAAGAAGCATACGCTAAAAAGCCGGATAAGGGCAATTCAAGGTTTACTCCTTCCGTCTCCTTCGGTTTTGGCTATCTATTTGATCGCAAAGCTTTTGACTCCACCGAAATTTTCGCCAAACAGCAATATTGGTTGGAGCTGCCCTATTCCCCTGGATTTATTCCTTTAATGTCGCATGCCAATTCTATTTTGGGCATAAAATTTAATTGAGGATATAATCGTGAACGAATATTAAAAACTTTGAAAACGAATGATTAAATCTTGGAATTGGCATAATTTAGAGGTTGATGATTTTGGAAATCCGACCTCGCAGAAAACAATTAATCTTTAATTTATGGTACAGCGCAAATTGATCGGTCTTTTTTGTTGTTGCTTGAACCTCATTTTTTCCCAATCGAAGATAGCTACGCCGCAAAAGCAGGAAGCAGGGTTTCCATTCATACAAAATTATGACCCTGAAGATTACAATGCACATGCCCAAAATTGGGGTGTTGTACAGGATAGTATGGGAATCATGTACTTTGCGAATGGCGATGGGGTATTGTTATATGACGGGGTGCGATGGGAAAAAATTGCCTTGCCCGGCCGTGGCCATGCCAAGTCGATCGCAATCGATAAGAACAACCTCATTTATGTTGGAGCTTCCGGTGAATTCGGTTATTTGGAACCCAATAACATAGGAAAACTAAAATATGTGTCGCTATCTTCCCTATTGGAGGCAAAGGACCAAAATTTTACGACGGTTTGGGAAATCCACACCACAGGGCACGGGGTTTATTTTCGAAGCAACCAAGCAATTTTCAGATGGAAGGATGGGACATTCAAAGTATGGCATGCTGAAAACAGTAATTTCAGAAATTCCTTTTGGCTACGGGATACGCTTTTCATGAACGTGCAGGGAACAGGATTGCACTATTTGGACAACGACCTATTTAATTTGATTCCCAACGGTAATTTTTTCTCGGACAAAAGAATCAGTGCCCTCTTGCCCTATGAAGAAAAAGAACTTTTGATAGGCACTTGGGATGACTTTTACCTTTACGAAAACGAAACAATTTCCCCGTTCAAAACCGAAGTAGATGATTTTCTAAGGAAGAACAAATTATACTCGGGCATTCAGCTTAATAACGGTAATTATGCCCTGGCCACGTCTAACGGAGGTATCGCGGTAATCGACAATAAGGGAAGTCAAACATTGTTATTGGATAAGGAAGGAACCTTGATCACCTTGTCCGCACATGCCATATTTCAAGATAAATCAGGATTGCTTTGGGCGGCATTGGATTATGGAATTTCCAAAATAGAATTTCCATCCCCGTTTTCCAACTATGATATGTTGGGAATAAATAATCGCTGTTTCGTGATGGCGAGATATAATGATGAACTCTATGCAGGCACTACCAATGGATTATTTTGTTTAAAACCGGACCCAGATGGTAGGAATTCCTTTCGGCTTCTAAAGGGAATCAACGATAGAATATGGGATCTTCTGGTTTTTGGGGACAAGTTATTGATCGCCTGGGAACAGGGGGTATATCAACTACAAAATGACCGCATTCATCCTATTGGCAATTGGAACCCATCTGCCTTTTACAGGTCGTCTTTAGATCCGAACAGGGTCTTTATCTCCTTGGCAGATGGTATTGGGTCCATCTATTATAAAGACGGCAAATGGATCGATGAAGGGAACATTGCAGGCATAAATGGATCTACCTATACCATTATTGAAGAAGCATCTGGCAACTTATGGCTCGAAACAAGCGAAGATTGGGTATGGAGGGTTTCTTTTTCAAGCAGGGATCAGGCCATCGACCTACTTTCTCCTAAAGCTGAAAAATTTGGACCGAACGAGGGATTGCCAGAAGATACAGGAAATATATATAAAATCAACAGTCGCATTTTCTTTGCTTCCGATAACACTAAAGAAACCTTTGTATTCGACGAATCAATAAACAAATTTAGGCTGGACGATATTCTGAATAAAGAAATGGGAATCCCGAACAATAATCTATACATAGAACATGTTGCCAACAATGGCGACCTTTTTTATTACGTTCCCGATTCCCTCCAACCTCCAAAACATCAATTGGCATTTAAGACTGGCTTAAATACCTTTAAATCCCAAAATTTAAGAGAGGAGCGTATTTCCGAGAGGATAGGGGAGACGACCTTCGTTGACCAAAATGACATTATTTGGCATGGGGGCAACATGGGAATAATACGCTATGATATGGGTCTTGCCAACATCATAAGGAATACCGAAAGCCCCATAAACACTATACTCCACAAAGTGATCTATAAAGGTGATTCCCTTCTGGTTGCGGGAGTCTATAGATCATCAAAGGGTGTTATTCCCTTCAAAAACAACAGGCTTCGGTTCGAATATTCGTCCACCAGCTATGTAGAGGAAAATGCCAATGTGTTTCAATATTATCTACAGGGATTTGATGACGCTTGGTCTACATGGACCAATGAGGTCAAAAAGGACTATACGAATATTCCCGAAGGGGACTATATATTTAGGGTACGGAGCAAAAATATTTACGGGAGGTTAGGCAAGGAAGCCAATTATGCGTTTACCATTCTACCTCCGTGGTATCGCACATGGTGGGCCTATTTTTTATATAGCGCGTTAATTTTGACTCTCTTGGGTTTTGTAAATGTATGGCGTTCCAAGCAACTGAGAAACAAGAACTTGGCCCTGGAGGCAGCAATTTCCGAACGTACTCACGAGGTCATCAAAAAAAATGAACTATTAAAACGACAGACCGAAAGATTAAAGGAGATGGACGAAATTAAGACCCGTTTTTTCGCCAATATTTCCCATGAATTCCGTACCCCGCTTACCTTAATAAAGGGGCCGATCCAAAAATTGGAGGAAGAAAATACAAACACCATAAGTTCCATGGACATAAAAATGATTGGTCGCAACACCGATCATCTGTTGGGCTTGATCAATCAGCTCTTGAAATTATCGAAAATGGACAGTGGCCAATTGCAATTGGAAGTTTTTGAAGGGGATATCTTCAAATGCATACGGGTAGTTGCCTCTTCCTTTGGATCCCATGCCGCCCAACGCAGTATGGACTTCCAAATAAAGGTACCGTCCCGATTGCTTTGGGTTTCTTTTGATCGTGAGAAAATGGAAAATATCGTTTACAATCTTTTAAGCAATGCCTTTAAGTTTACCCCGGACAAGGGTATAATTCTCCTAAAAGTATATTATGCCGATCATCGTTTGCACATTACGATTTCTGATTCTGGGAGTGGGATAAGGCAAAATGACCTCTCGAATATTTTTAATCGTTTTTATCAGGTGGATGGTAGCAATACCAGGGAAAAAGAAGGTTCGGGGATCGGGTTGGCGCTTACCAAGGAATTGGTGGAACTGATGAATGGCGAAATCTATGTGGAAAGCGAGTTTGGCAAGGGAAGTGTATTCAAGATAGTTCTGCCTATGGAAGAAATTATAGCTTCCAGAATGGAAGATTCAAGTAATCCAGCGGATACAACTTTCGCGGATGAAAACGGAGGTAATTCCGATATTGAAAGGCAACGGAAAAACGAAACTGTTTTGATCATCGAGGATAATCCCGATATGCGGCGATTTATCAAAGAGCAGCTCATAAACGAATATGAGGTATTGGAAGCCACCAATGGGAAAGAGGGACTGAAGAAAGCGACCGAGTTCATTCCAGACCTGATTATATCGGACATCATGATGCCACAAATGGATGGTATTTCCCTTTGCAAAAAGCTCAAGACCCAGTTGGTCACGAGCCATATCCCGGTTGTGATGTTAACGGCCAAGGCGGGACTAGAAAATAAACTGGAGGGACTAGAGACCGGGGCCGATGATTATCTCATCAAGCCCTTTGATGCCAGGGAGGTTGCCGTTCGAATACGGAATTTAATCCATGAGCGTAAAAGGTTGCGGGAGCTCTTTTCCGATAACATTTCCATAGATCCCAAAGAAATTACTGTGAGTTCGTTGGATCAAAGTTTCTTGGAAAGTGTGATGCAACTCTTGGAGGAACGATTTTCAGACCCCGAATTTGGGGCCTCGCGGATGCAGAATGCATTGTTTATGAGCAAAACGCAACTACATCGCAAATTGAAGGCATTGACAGATTATTCAGCCGGGGAACTGATTCGTAATTTTAGGCTAAAAAGAGCGGGGCAACTATTATTGCAAAGCGGCGGAAATGTTTCCCAAGTGGCATATGACGTGGGTTTTAGCAGCCTCTCATACTTCACGAAAAGATTTAAGGAACTTCATGGGATTTCGCCTTCTGAGTTTGTAAAGAAAAATAATGAAGGACTTTAGTGCTTACAAATGGATTTCTTCCAATAAGATACTGGACGTTCTTACTGCAAAAGCGTTTTGGAACAACTGTTTTATTCTTTGGAACAAAAATTCTAGTCAGTACATTCAATTAAAATTAGTTTCGTCGCAAAGAAGATTAATCCTAGGTATCAAGGATTACTAAAGTTGGTGTATATAGAAATTATTAGTGTGTTTAGATATTGCAGACATCTTCAATTTATAATTATGAACTCAACTCTTTATACTTAATGGCAATTTTAAAGATTTGTGTCCTGTTTTCATTGGCTGTTTTCAGCTTGTTTTTTGCCATGTACCTTTTTCAGAAAAACAGGACTGGTGGTATTAATCAATGGTTGGTAATAGCATTTGCTACATTATTTCTATGCAATGCCATTGAGGCCACTTTCTATTTTGAAGATTTCAAATCTATTATTTATGATAGATTGGGCTTTATTTTCTATTCAAAAGAAGCCTTTGAGTTTTTGATCCTTCCCGCTATATTTTTATATATAACCAAATTTTACAAGCTCCCATCTAAATCTTTAATCCACTTCTTACCTTTTTTTGTAGTGTTATCAGGAGCCGTATATTATACTGTTTTTTTTGCGGATAATAAAGCTATACTGACGAGCCATTGCCATCGCGATTTGTGGTCGAAGCCAATAAACACCTCAACTGTATTTGGCTTAGCAATACAATTGGCTATTTATGCCTGGCTTATTTCCAAAGTATTTAAAAAAATACAGCCTGAGAACTTTCCATTTAAAAAATGGCATTTACGCCTATGCATGGTTGTAGGTTTTATAAAAATCTCATGGCTTCTTGACAGCACATTGGTAATTTTCATTTCAGAATTCGACTTTCAGATTTATCTGTATGCTTTCACAAAGGCGATTGCCCTTATCGGATTGTTCTGCCTTGTATTATTAGAACTGCAATTTAATTTTGCCAGCAATACACTTGGGTCGGTAAGAGAAAAATATAGTAGCAGTGGCTTAAGTAATACTATGAAGGAGATATTGACCGAAAGAATAAAATTTTATTTTGCACAAAAGCCATTTCTGAACGAGGAATTTACCATTGATAAAATGGCGGATGATTTAAATGTTTCAAGGAATTATATCTCACAAATTATCAGTCAGGAATATTCCAGTAATTTTAGAGGACTAATAAATAATTTTAGAGTTGAAGCAAGCCTATTGCTTTTGGCCGAACCTGATTCTAACTTAAATATCAATCAGATATTTTTTGAGGTGGGTTTCAATTCAAAATCAGTTTTTAACACTGTTTTCAAAAAGCATACTGGTATGACACCAAGCGAGTATCGCATTTCAGTCCAAGAAAAACATAGTGCCTTGACTTTTTAAAAATTGTTTTCACCTTTTGGTTCTATATACTAATTCAGAACTCTCTTTATTAAGCAGGCTCCTAATATTGTGAATTATTTAATTCAAAAAATAGTTCATGATGTCAAGACTGATTTTAATGCTTATCGCAACCTTAATTTTGCAACCATGCGTTGCCCAGAAAACTCCTATTGAAGTGCTAAAAACAACCGAAAGTATAGTTTTTGATGGTAAAATTGATGAAGAAGTTTGGGAAAAAGCCAAGCCTTTTCCTATGACACGCCAAAGTCCAGACTATGGAAGCGAACCTTCCGAAAAAACGGACGTCCGCATCGTTTATGACAACGACTTTCTATATATGGGATCAAAGCTTTTCCATAAGGACGTCTCAAAAATTCAGGATTACTCGAAAAAAAGGGATGGCGGAGGCCCAATGGATTACATGACAATTGTTTTGGACGGTTACAATGACCAAACCAATGGGCTTGTTTTTGCAACCACTCCCGCAGGTTTGCGATGGGACGGCTCGGTCACATTCGACTCCAAAGGTTTGTCTTTAACTTCGGATTGGAATACGTATTGGGAAGTTAAAACCTCTCGCGACGACAAGGGATGGTATGCCGAATTTAAGATTCCATTATCCAGTCTTCGTTTTAATTCCAATTCGGAAGAGGTCATTATGAACCTAGTATTGTATCGAAAAATAGCATCAAAAAATGAATTTTCCGTTTTTCCGAATATTCCGCCCAATTGGGGTTTATTGAGTTTTGCCAATATTGCCGAAGGTTATCCCATTCTATTTAGAGATATAAAAAATAACAACCCGATTTATGTGACGCCCTTTATATTGGGTGGATTAGGTGGAAATAACCAGCTAAATGAAACGGGAACAACTTATAAGAACTCCTCGATTTCAGAGGTAGAGGCAGGTCTCGATGTAAAGTACAGCCTGTCATCAAAACTTACCCTTGATGCCACCGTTAATACAGATTTCGCCCAAGTTGAAGCAGATAATTTCCAGGTAAATTTGACCCGTTCTTCTTTATTCTTTCCTGAAAAGAGGGAGTTCTTTTTGGAAAGGACAACTAATTTCAGTTTTGGTTTCGACCTGAACAATGATGTTTTTTATAGTAGGAGAATCGGCCTTGAAAACGGACAGGTATCTAGAATATATGGAGGCGCTAGAGTCGTTGGAAGGATACAGAAATGGGATATTGGTTTTTTGGATATGCAGACAGAAGATATCGCCAACAATAACACAAAGAATGTTGGCCTTTTGCGTATCAAAAAGCAAATAAGAGGGGGAAATAGTTATTTGGGTGGCATCTTCACTTCATCCTTAGGAAAAAATGGCACTGATTTTTTTACCTATGGTCTGGACGGGCAATTGGTTCTGCCCCTCAAAAGCTTTTTCAAAATTGCCATGGCAAAGTCAGTTGAAAGCTCCGTATCAAATTCGTTGACTTTAACGGACAATTTACGGGTCAATGCCAAATTGGAAAAGCCAAGTCAGGTGGGTGCATACTATCTTTTGGGATATTCCCTGGTCGGGAAAGACTACAATCCAGTTCTGGGTTTTGAAGAAAGAGAAAACATCAAAAGGTATGATTTCAAAGTGGGCTATGCTTTATTTTCAGAAAAGGCAGAGACCATCTTCAAGCAGATAGCACAGTTGTCGTCTTATAAAATCGATAGTTATGAAAACAACAACAAAGAAAGTTTTGGTGTCGATTTTCAATACAATCTCGAAATGAAAAGCGGTGCTACCCTAAATTTAAAGCCCTACTACAGAGAGGAAGCCTTGTTTGCCCCATTGCTTTTATCCGAGGACGTGGCCATCCCCATCGGGGGGTATCATTTTAAAGGACTTAATACCGCCCTAAATACCGCAACCGGAAAATCCTTGTCCGCAAATGCCTTCTTGGAGGTCGGCTCGTTTTATAATGGAAAGAAAACTTCTTCCGGAATACTTGGCCGGTTTGATGGGTCTAAATTGATCCAGTTTCAACTGGATTACAGATACGATAGGGTCAATTTCGGAAACGACCTGCCCCAATTTGAAAATCATTTGGTTTCCTTGAACTCGGTTTTAAATTTCACCACGAAACTTAGCATTAGTGGCTTGGCACAATATAATGATCTAGATGCAAAAATTGGCGCCAATATCCGTTTACGATATAATGCCAGGGAAGGCAATGATTTGTTCATTTCAGTAACAAATATCAATAATACCTATAGGGATAGGGAAATCCCCACATTACCGTCCTTGCAAAGTTGGCTTGCGGTAATTAAATACAAGCACACCTTTACGTTTTAAATAGCATGAAAACTTTATAGAATGAAAAATATATCACTCCTATTATTGGTCACTCACTCTTATATCATGGCCCAAGACCTTAAACCAACCCTTAATTTTTCTACCGCCCAAGAGATATTAACGGGCTGTCTTGACTATGCCAAAATGAATAAATTAAATATGGCAATTGCCATCTTTGATAACTACGGACAGTTAATCTCTTTTGCAAAAATGGATGGGGCTACGATTGGAACTGCAAAAGTGGCCCAATGGAAGGGATTATCCGCATCTGTCTATCAATTCTCGACCGAGGAAACGGCCAAATGGAACGTGCCAAATGCACCCGATATTGCCACTGTTCCTGGAGGAATTCCCATCAAGGATGAATCTAACAATATTATCGGAAGCATTGGTATTTCAGGTTCAGATGTAGCGACCGATGTAAAATGTGCAGAGGCTGGGCTGGCCCGGTTGAAGTGAGTAACTGAAAGAGAATAAAATAAAATTTACCTTAAGGCAGAAAAATAAAAAGTGTAAAAAAATAATGGACATGTAAAGAGGACAAAATCGTACAGAAAAAACTTAAACTAAGATGAAATGAAAAAAGTAGGACTTGTCGGTGGAATAAGTTGGGTATCCACAATGGATTACTACAAAAATATAAACGAAGGTGTAAATAAGAAGCTGGGAGGCCTAAATTTTGCCGAGTGCCTCATTTATTCCTTGAATTTTGGCGATGTGCAAACCGTAAAATGAAACAATTCTTTTGAGTTGTTGCTTGCTGCCTGTGAAAGTCTGAAAAATGGCGGAACCGAGGGTATAGCCCTATATGCAAATACCGCACATCTTTTTGCCGAATAATTAGAGGTGAGGCTAAAACTGCCCTTGATTCATATTGTTACGGAATCTAGAAACTACCAAGGAAATTTAAAAACAAAGAATCAAGAAAGTAGGATTGTTGGGAACGCAGTATGGACCTCTTATTTTTCAAAATCAAATCCGGAAAGAGGAGCGATTTCTTTTCGATCGATTGATTGGACAAAAATTCCAAAAACGGAACATATGGGCGAAACAGGAATCGCATATTGGCAAACGATCCAATACTGTGGATTGCGTATTAGAATGGTCGAATATTCCAAAGGTAATGTTGCGGATCATTGGTGCGAAATGGGGCACTTCGTTCAATGTTTGGAGGGTAAATTTGTAAGCGAATTAAAGAATGGTGAAAAATTTATACTCGTCAAAGGCATGACTTATGTTGTTTCCCATGGGATGAGTATACATCGTTCATTTTCCAAAAAAAGAGTTAAGCTTGTAGTAAAGAAAATTTTATGACTGGAAGGAAAAATATTTTAGCAATTATTGGCAGTGCGAGTTCAAATACGACAAATCTAAAACTTATTGAAAAAATTGCAAGTTTGACAGAACATGAATTTGTCTTTACAATTTTTAAGAATTTAAAAATGCTTCCGCATTTTGACCCGGAACTTTCGATAGACCAACCACCTAAATTAATTGTAGAATTTAGGAGCATTATAGAAAAATCTGACGGAATTATTATTTGCACTCCAGAATATGTCTTTAGCATTCCAAGTGGACTGAAAAACGCAATCGAATGGTGTGTTTCGACTACGGTTTTCACCAACAGGCCTGTAGGTCTGATTACCGCATCGGCAAGTGGGGAAAAAGCACATAAAGAACTTAAATTGATAATGAAAACTTTAGAGGCCAATTTTACGGACGAAACCACCTTATTAATTCAAGGCGTAAAAGGGAAAGTGGGCATGGACGGAAAAATCCTGGATTCAAATACCGAACGCGACTTAAAAAAATTTGTGGAGTCTTTTATCGGAGTTCTCTAGTTTAATTTTAAAACATCAAAAGCCATGACAAGAAACATCTTATTACTATTTTCTTTATTACAGTTCTTTTGGACGAATGCACAAAAAATACCAAATGAGGACCTGCAAAAATTAAAGGAATTGAACGCTAAGTTCATTCATAATTTTGTAACCAACGATACGGCCTTACATGCCAAAATCATCCATTCAGACTTTGTTAGTATAAGTAGTGATGGAAAATATATAAATCGGAAGGATTATCTGGCCAAATGGGCGCATGGCTTTGACGGATTCAAATATTGGGATTATCGAGATGAACGGATCAGTATTTTTGGTAGTACGGCGTTGGTACGTGCGCAAAACAAATACATATTTACCAAAGAAGGTACAGAGTATACGGGCATGGCCATGTACACGGATGTTTATATTAAAGAAAACGGGCAATGGAGATGCATACAGGCGCAAATTGGCAAAGTTACGCCCGAAAACTATGCGCCGGATGCAACCATTGTCAAGAAGTACTAATAACTGCTAAACGCCTGAATAGTAGAAAGATTTTTAGATTGGATTTTAGTTTAAACGTTTACGGCAAAATATTAAGTCAAGCGTTCTATTTGGGTCTAATCAGTAGCGAAGAACTATTTTTTTGTTGCCAAAATGCGGCCTTTTACCATGCGCATTGTAGTCCATCTAAATAAAAAGTTAAAGCTAAGAATTAATCGTTGATATATCAATTTAAATTATATTTTTGAATAAATTTTGAAATTTCATGCAAAGAATAGAAGAGGTTATTCTTTTTCAAATCGATTGGACCAGTAAAGTCTCAAAGCAATATTCACAGCGAGACTTTGACCAAATGAAATTGGGTATTACCGTGGAGCAGTGGATACTTTTGATAATCGTTTCTGAGAACCCGAAATTATCCCAGAGGGATATGGCCGATAAATCGTTTCGTGATCCAGCCTCGATTACCAGGACTTTGGATATATTAGAAAAGAAAGGGCTGGTCTCCAGAGTGGGTCTGCCAAATGATAGAAGAGCTTATAATATCGATTTGACCGAACAAGGAACAAGATTTGTAAAAGAAAATATGAAAACAATACATGCGCACCGCCAGAAAAGTATCGAGGGGATTTCCAAGGATGATTTGTACACCTTCAGCAGGATACTAAAAAAAATCAGGGAGAATATGCAGTAAAAAAATTTATTAAATAAATTGATATATCAATTATTGATAATACATATTTTAAAAATGGAAATTACAAAAGAAATAATCTTAGCATCGCTCTTAATGATCAATATGCACTGTATGGCGCAACAAGAAATTGGGAAGTCGATAACTGAAAACGACATGAACGTCAACTGGCATTTTGAAAATGACAGGGTCTATTTTGAAATGAGCGCCCCGACCAACGGTTGGGTTGCCATTGGCTTCAACACACACACGGTTATAAAGGATTCTTATCTGCTTATGGGAAACCTGATTGATAACCAACCTAATGTTGTAGAGCACTACACTGTTTCACCGGGCAACTATAAGCCGATCTCTGACTTGGGTGAAAGCTCACGAGTTAAAGATGTATCAGGACGGCAAAATGATCATAAAACCACACTAAAATTCTCATTGCCTACCAAAGCTTTAAGTAAATACCAAAGAGATCTATTTAAAGGCTCCTATTATGTGATGATAATGGCATACAGTAGGGAAGATGATTTTCAACATCATTCCATGATGCGCACTTCTGTAAAAATTAATCTTTAAAATAAAAAAATGAAGGAAAAGAAATATCAGTAGTCCGGTAAAAATCCCGTGTTTAAAAATTATTTCAATAACATCTAACAGAATGAAAATGAAAAAAATAATAATGTCGGTCATTGTACTGACGGTAATGACCACTGGTCTAGCTCAACAAGAGGAAATTCAAAAAATTAAGAAGACAATAAACACCTTTTCCGAGGCCGGGGATAATAACGATTCGGAACAACTCGCAAAGGTTCTGGACGATAATTATCGCATCGTTATGAACCGTCTTTTCGGAAGTACCGAAGTAAGCGTTATGACCAGATTGGTCTATCTAGACAAAATCAAGTCCAAGGAATTCGGTGGGGACAAAAGAGAACTGAAAATCGACGATGTCTTGGTAAACGGAAATACCGCAAGTGCCAAGGTGCTTTTTAAAGGGCAAAAAATGACATCAACTTCGTTGATTATACTTCTTCAGGATCGTGCTGGGGTATGGAAATTGGTTAGCGACGTACCTGTCATTAAGTCGTAATCAACCTTTAATTAGGTTGAATGTGGTAAAACCTGCTGAGCTTACTAAGCCCTCAATTGTAGTTTTGTATACAAATGAGGGCTTTTCTAACATAAGTACAACAATAATTTAAGAGGCCCTTCCCGCAAAATATTTTTAGAGTAAATGGAACATCACTACCAAACTTTGGAACAGTAGCGCAAATGTTTTGCTTATTCGGTACCTAATTTTACCCTCAGAATAATCCGACCACATCTACCGAGCTAAGTTCTTAGGTTGCCTATTAAAATCTCTCTTTTCTCATTTTGAGATCAAGACTTCAAAATAGGAAGACCAAAAGATGGTTGTTCTAGAAAGTTCCCTCCAACTAGTACAAAAGAAATCCGAACCTCTTTGGAAGCAAAGGGTTTAGGAAATGTACTCTACAAATAGACCGATAGTGATTTGTGGAATGGCATAGTACATCGTTCAGCATAAATTAAAAAACAAGCATATGAAAACAAAATTGACAAGATTTTTAAGTCGGTCTTTTGCAATCGATTTTACCGAGGCGATACAACAAGGAATCGGGGAGTTCGCTATACCCTATACTTCCAATACAAAAAAATGCTCCTCACCAATAATTAAGGATAATAGCAAAAATGTTTTTGCTTTTAATGGTACAGGATGTATCAGAAATATTGAAAAGCCAAAGGTTGATGAGTACCCCCCATATTCGTCCATATATATGGATTTATTGGAAGATGACAGTAGAATATTGGGGCATTTAAGAAAAAATTTGGACAGTCTAAGGGGTCAAATTTAAAGCCTGTCTGAATATAAGTTGCAATACCGATATGCGCCAAACAAATGGACGATAAAGGAGATATTGGTACACCTAATCGATGATGAACGAATATTTGCCTATAGGGCCTTACGCTATGCAAGAAATGACAGGACTCCGCTTCATGGATTCGAACAAAATGATTATGCCATTTATTCGATGGCCAATACCCGAAGTTTGGACAGTATTTTTAATGAGTATTCAACTGTACGGGAAGCTACGATTTCATTGTTCGACAATCTTCCTGAAGAATCACTTATGAGGCACGGTTCAGGAATCGATACGGACGGTAGCATCGTTAATGAAAGAACTGTAAGGGCTTTGGTCTATCATATTGCGGGTCACGAATTAAGACATATGAAAATCATTATGGAGCGGTATTTATAGCACCTTATGAAGGAATTGAGTTGATTATCGATACGGAACGAATAACAAAAAAAGGGCAGTTGCCACAAAAAAATAGAACCATGAAGAAAATCATTATCACAGCAGCCGATGGGTATCCGTTGAGCGCTCTTTTAGGAGTACCCTTGACCAATTTAAAAGGGGTAATTGTCATTAGCTCCGCTACTTGTACCAAAAAAGAATTTTATCTCAATTTTGCCAATTTTCTGGTGCGAAATGGATATATAGTTTTGTTATATGACTACAGGGGTATCGGAGGGTCGGCACCGGCCGACCTAAGAAAATCGGAAATCTACATGCACGAATGGGGTACTTTGGATATGAACGCGGTCTTGGACTATCTGGTCATCGAAAAAAAAGTTACCGGCATCATTTGGTTAGGCCATAGTATCGGTGCCCAATTGGTGGGGTTTTTAAAGAACCGACAGCACATAACAAAAGTAATTTCCGTAAGTGCCGCATTAGGCTATTGGGGGTATTTTCCATATCCCATGCGGGCTTCTGTGTGGCTGCTCTGGTATGTGATCGGTCCATTGCTGATAAAAATCCACGGCTATGGTCAAATGCAGAAAATAGGATGGGGCGAAAACCTTCCTAAAAATGCCATTCTGGAATGGAGGGAATGGTGTTTGAGCAAAACCTATTACATGGATTTTTTAAGTAAAGAGCTAGGTTCGAATTGTTTCAATGATTTTAACATTCCCATTACAGCCTTGTACATTAGCGACGATCATATCGCAAATGATCTTACCGCGCCTTTAATGATGCAATTTTTTCCAAACTCCCCCTTTAAATTGATAAAGGTCGATGTAAAGAGATATACCAAATTGAAAGTCGGTCACACAGGAATTTTCAGGAAACGTTTCGAGGAATCTTTATGGCCTTATTTGTTGAACACGATTCAAGAGCAAAATGGTCTTGAAATGAGTCTGACAGCCTAAAAGGTACCTGCAGAATTTCCCTTAAAAGAATAAAAATGAAAAGTACAACAGTAAAAATTAGGTCATGAACAACAACAAAAGCACTTATCTAAAACACAAGTTGATTGCCACGGTCACGAAATCGAATCTTTTAGTTTTTAGCCGTTTTATGCTAATTTCTATGCTGTCTCCCACAACCATGTTAGGGCAGACTTTGGAAGATTTCAAAACTGCCGCCTCTAATAATGAAGGCCCAAACCTTATTCCCTTCTATGAGCTTCGAAGGGACGCCACTTCGATCGCGGACGAGGTCCAGAATAGAAAATCGGAAGTTGCCCTTGCTAAATATGATGATTGGAAACCCCAGAAAGAGAATATTTTGAATACGATCAAAAAGCAAATGGAGCTCATCAAAAAAGAGAACGAATTTATGGCGCAGTATAAGGTTGTAAATCCTGACGGAAGCATCGATTGTATAAAAGCGGATGTTACCAAACAGGAAGGTATCATTGCCGAAAACAACGACAAACGAATAAAACTGGATGAAAAGATAAAATCAGGGCTCGATGCCTTTGAACGACTGTCCACCGCTAGGGGCGGGCTGCGCGAATATTTTGATGATGCCCTAAAACTATTGGCCGAAGCACAAGCAAACCCGAACAAATATATTGGCGAACCGCCCTCGCAAATAGACGAGCCTACCTCTCCAGAGGGCGAACCCACCGATGAATACAAGCGGAGACTGGAAGAATACAAGGAGTACAAACTGAAACAGGAAACGTATGAAAATGATAAAGGAAGTCTGGAAAACTACGTTGCCGATATTGTTCAAAAAATTCAAGGTCAGGTAAAAAATCATTTGGAGCAGGAGAACGGCAGCCTCCTAATGAAACAGCAGTTTGAAGAATTATTGAAGCGTACAGAATAGAAAAAAGGAAGGAAAATGATAAAGGGCCTATACGAAACCCACTTATTTGTAAAAGAACTCAAAATATCCGTTGACTTTTATAAAAATAAAATGGGTCTGGAACAGTGCTATTATGATATAGCCAGAGGCGCCGCTTTTTTTTGGATCGGGGCACCAAAAGAAGCGATGTTGGGACTTTGGGAAAGGCCCAAACATAAAATCGATATTCGGCATTTTGCCTTTAGATGTGACAAAGAGGATATTCTTAACAAGTCCGTAAATTTTTTAAGGGAAAAAGGTTTGAATGCGTACAACTTTTTAAATAATGGTTCGGAAATGCCCATGGTCTTTGCCTGGATGCCTGCAATTTCCATTTATTTTAAAGATCCGGACGGTCACGAGCTGGAGTTTATCGCAATCTTGGACGGAAAACCTAGACCCGAATTGGGGGTAATCCCATATGAAAAATGGGTCATGTCCCAGGAGTAAGAAAACAGCTTTTAGTATTTTATATGGAACGAAATTTAAAATCAAAACTCAATAAATGGATTCAAAAAAATTTGCCAAAAAATGAATAACATCTTGGAATTCCCATAATCTGGACGATATCCTCGGCCATTATTCAGAGGATATTGTTACGACCCTGATTATCCGATTGGCGACCGGAATCGATAGCGGGACGCTTAAAGGAAAGGAAAACGTAGCCGAGTACTGGGGGCGGGGGTTGACCAAGATTCCTGATTTATATTTTGAACTTATCGCAGTTACCGGGGGGGGGTAAATTCTCTCGCCCTTTATAATAAATCGGTCATGGATAAAATGTGTATCGAATTCATGTCCTTGAATGAAGAAGGCTTAGTCAATAAAATGATAGCACATTATACCTAGCACAGTCAAAATCAAAACCTACTAATTATACAACGATTAAAAACAAATTTATGGCTCCAAAACAAGCGGTAATACTCATTAGCACCATCCTGTTACTTTCTTCATGCGGTCAAAAAAACGAAGTGGATTTTATCTATGATGCCTATAAAAATGGAGAATACAAAGATATTTTATCGAAGGAAACGCAATTGGAAAAGACCTATAGCGAAAATGCTTTTTTTTGGTATTATAAAGGATTGTGCCATCTAAAGGAGGAGCATTTTGTGCAAGCAAAACAAGATTTTTTAGTGGCAAGAAAACTCAAGTTCAAATACGCTGGTTTAGCCAATTTTGGGTTGTGTGTTGCCAATCTTAATTTAGGGGATGAAAATACCGCTTATAATTACTTTCAAATTGCGCTCGATGATGGATTGGATTATAGATATATTGAGCATAAATACCTTGACAAATTCAAAAGCACACCAGATTTTATAGGGTTCAAGGAAAAGAATAGACCTTCTTTCAATTTTTGGACCTCATGTATTTTTTTTCTGGGAATCCAAGGGATTCTCTTGACCTTTTATCTGTTTTTCAAAAAATCACCTAATAAAAGAAAGAATATGTATCTGGGACTGCTGACAATTGCATATTGTATGTTGATCCTTTCCTATGCGCTTATGTTGAGCCGATTTGATTATTACCTCCCCCTTGTCGATGACGATTTCTTTCATGTTATCCTTTACAGTCTTGGCCCTCTTGGGTTTTTATATCTCAAAAGTGTTTTGGGCGAATGCATATCGACCATCCAGCTCGGGAAACATTTCTTGCCGTTTTTGGTGGCTCTATTATTTATAAGCTTTTCTTACTTGAATCTGGTACCGTTTAAGCTGTATTCAATTGCTGTTGATCCATATCCGATGTTGGCGCACTTGTCCCTTTACGGCATGGCCAACTATATTTTATACAAAAAACATTCGGATAAGCTCAATGGAATGACCAAGACTTGGCTTATTTATTTGTTCACAGCGTACACCCTCTTTACACTATTGAACATCTCATACTTTGTACTGATCGAATTTTCACTTTATGGTATTTATCTAGACATTTTGCTCATCGTTTCAATGTGTAGCTTTCTTGTTTTGCTCGGAGTTGCCGGGTATGTACAGCCAAAAATATTCTGGGGTAGCTCTGTTAAGGATGTGATTACTTCCCTGAAATATTCAAGAAGTGGATTGTCTCCAAAACTATCCAAAGAAATTAAACAGAAACTGCTAACACTAATCGAGGAAGAGGAACTCTACCTGAAAACTGATCTTACCCTCGATTATTTAGCTGATCGCTTAGGTATAAAACGGCATTATGTTTCCCAAATTATCAACGAACACTTTAAAATGGGGTTTTATGATTTTGTAAACCGGTTCAGAGTAAGAGAAGCTATTACTATTTTAGAAAAAGATGATGATTTGAGGGTCATTGAAGTGGTTTATCAAACTGGGTTCAATAACAAAGTTTCCTTTTATAAAGCATTTAAAAAAATTACCGGTCTTACCCCTAAGGAATATCAAGAACAAAACCTGATGGCTTTGGTTAACGGTAAATCTGCATCAGATTTTTAGTTACTGCCTGTTGGCAATTACCTTTATGGCAATCTCTTTTGCTTCTTTTACCCTGCAATTGCAAAGGGAGGACAGCGAATAGATTCCGAACGTAATTTTTGTGTTCAAAATCTTAAAATTAACAGGGATTTTGTTTCGTTCGAAATGGTAGTTAGTTGAATTAGTCTCTTAAAATCTTTTCCTATCCTTCCTTTTGCCAATTGCATATTTATTTCTAACCAAAATCTCATGTTTTTATGAAATTATGCAAGTATTGGATTTGGCTTGGAGCCCTCATGTTTAGCACAACATCGGTTCTGGCCCAGAGCAGAACAATTAATGGTACCGTAAAGGATAATGATGGCATTCCTTTACCAGGTGTAAATGTAGTGATTGAGGGAACTTCCCTTGGTACCCAGACAGATTTCGACGGTAATTATGCCATCGAAGCCGATAAAGGTCAAAGGCTTGTTTTTTCCTATTTGGGTCAAAACACCGAAGTGCACCAAATAGGAAATTCCTCCACCATAAATATACAAATGGAAGAGGACGCACAGGCCCTTGATGAAGTGGTGGTAATAGGCTATGGAGAACAATCCGAAAGGAAGATCATCCAAACGGTTTCCATTATTAAGGAGGAGGACATTCGCGACATACAAGCCTCATCCCCTCAAGATTTATTACAGGGTCAGGCCTCAGGGGTTCAGGTTGTGGGGTCATCGGGCGTGCTTGGTTCGGCATCGGTCATTCGGGTGCGCGGCGTAAACTCGTTGACAGGGGGCTCTAACCCTTTGATAGTCATTGATGGGGTTCCTATCGATGACCAGAACCAGACCAACTCCCAAGGAGGAAATACGGGCCTCAACCCACTTTCCTTTGTGAACACCGAGGATATAGCCACCTTTACGGTACTAAAAGATGCGGCGGCTACTTCCTTATATGGAACAAGGGGCTCTAACGGAGTTATATTGATTACTACAAAAAAGGGTAAACTGGGACAAAAAACTGAAGTAACTCTGGGTCTAAGTTCTTCTATAAGTGAAGCGACCTTCTTGGAAGAAATGATGAACCTTGAACAGTATGCCAAATTCACAGTCGATCGCACCAACCTACGAAACGGTACCAATGTTACCGCCGCCGATCTAGGTTTGGGCGGAGAGGGATTTGATTGGCTCGATGCCGTAACTAGGCAAGGATTTTCCAGCAATGAAGATGTCAGTATCATCGGGGGAAGTGAAAAGTCCACTTTTGCATTGACTATCAACCATTCCAATACCGAAGGGTTTCTAATCGGTAACAATCTTGAAAAAACCGGCGCAAGAGTAAATGTTTCTACCCAAGCGAACGATTGGCTCAATGCAGGAATCAACCTCGCTACCACTTTTTCAGTAAATGATAGGGTGGGTGTCCAAAACAGCACCTTTGCGCCCTTTACGGCGGGGTTTTTGCAAACACCTAACGTACTCCCACGCGACGAAAATGGAGATTTCGTAAATACTGGTTTTGTTGCTAATGTGCTGGCTATCGAGGCTCTGGATAGAAATGAGGTGGCTACCGAAAAAATTACAGGCAACGCTTATGCCGAAGCATCCTTGTTTGAAGGACTAAAAGCAAAAGTCGATATTGGTGTTGACCGTACCCAAATTGAACAGAACCAAAGAAGTGTTGAGTTAAATTCTCCAGAAGGATTTGCACAAAATTTAGTGACATTCGTGAATAGACATTTACTTACCGGTACATTGAACTACAATATGGCCTTTGGTAATCATGAACTAGGTGTTTTATTGGGAACCTCATATGAAGAAACCAAAACGAATAGGACGATTGTAGCAGGTACGGGCTTCCTTTCCGACCAACTATTAAACGTAGCGAGTGCTTCTACCTTTACAAATACCTTTGCCGATAGGATAGAGACCCGGCTTTATGGCCAGATTTTTTCAAGGCTCAATTATGACTATCTCGGTAAATATTTGGTGGAAGGCTCCTTTCGAAGGGATGGTTCAAGTCGCTTTGGTAGCAATAAGAAATTCGGGATTTTTTGGGCTGCCGCTGCAGGCTGGTTAATTTCCGAAGAGGCCTTTATGCAGGACTCCTTTTTTGATTTCTTGAGCATCAGGGCAAGTTATGGTACAAGCGGGAACGACCGCATTGGTAATTTTCCATCCTTAGGCTTGTTTACCAGTTTAAATTATGATGGTCTGTCGGGCCTTGAACCTTCCTCCGCGAAAAACGATAATATTCAATGGGAAGAAACATCTACGCTCGACATCGGACTTAAATCGGCCTTTTTCAATAATCGGATATTGTTCAATGTGAACTATTATGAAAAGCAGACCGACAATCTATTAATAAATGTACCCTTGCCAACTCAGGCGGGCATAGGTTTTTTGGGTTTTAATACGGTCATATCCCGAAATGCCGGAAAAGTCGAAAATAAGGGTTTTGAGTTTGATTTGACCACTGTCAACTTCAAAACCCAAGACTTTGAATGGTTCACGAAAATCAATTTATCGACCATCGAAAATAAAGTACTGGAGCTCCCAGGGGCAAATGTTGATGAGGAAGGAAGACAGTTTATCTCCGGTTCCCCGCAGCAAAGAGCGGTCGTTGGGGAATCTGCGAACAGTTTTTACCTTATTCGATATGTTGGTGTTAACCCGCAAACTGGGGAGGCAGAGTGGTTGGATGCCAATGGTGATATTACCAATTCGCCAACACCTGATGACAGAAAGATCGTTGGGAAAGCACAGCCTGATTTCTATGGTGGAATTACCAATACATTTAAATATAAAAATTTTGATCTAAATGTATTTATGAACTTTTCTCAGGGCAATGATGTTTTTATTAGCGGAATCCGCTTTACAGATGCTCCGATCGGCTTTGGAATGAGCACACGGTTATTGGATTATTGGAAACTGCCTGGAGACAATGCCTATTTTCCAAAATTGGATGGGACGACTTCAGGATTATTCAGAACCACCTCGACCAATCAATTAAAAGACGGGTCTTTCATTCGATTGAAGAACATAACCCTTGGTTATACCCTTCCCCAAAGGGTCATGGAAAGGATAAACTTTATCGACGGTATCCGATTTTATATTACTGGCACCAATATGGTGACCATAAAGAGCAGCGGTCTTGGCGATCGTGATCCAGAAGTTACCAATAATGTAAACCCGTTACAGCTAGGGGAAAGCTTCTTCGTTGCCCCTCAGTCCAAATCGTATCTCTTCGGAACCCGAATCACATTTTAAGGAAATAAAAAAATAAGACATGAAAAAATTAAATTTAACAAATAGTATAGTAATTATCCTATTGCTATTGGCAATTTCGTGCGACGATAAATTGGATATAGGCCCAGAAGACAGTTTGACGGAAGATGTTGTGCTATCTAATGCGGCATTGGCAGAAGGCGCATTGGTAGGGGCATATTCAAGAATGCGGAGTGATGACGTTTTCAATGGTACTTCGCAATTGACCCAGGAATGGATGAGTGACAACATCAATTTTGTCGGCTCGTTTCCCACTTTTCAGGAAATACGGGATTATACCACGATTGCTAGCAACAACTCGATTTCAAATTTCTGGCGGGACCATTTTTTTGTCATTGCATCAGCCAATTTTTTAATTAACAAGTTGCCGGATGCCGAGATTCCAGATCTTACAGATGCTGAAAGGTCACGGATTATAGCCGAGTCCAGGTTCATAAGGGCGCTAACAAATTTTAACTTGGTCAATCTTTTTGCCCAGCCCTATCAATTTTCAAATGGCGCAAATGATGGTATTCCTTTAGTCAAGGAATTTTATAACGGCGACGAAACTAAATTTCAATTACCCAGAAATACGGTCAACGAGACCCATGCCTTTATTGAACAAGATTTACTGCAGTCCATACCTGATTTACCCGAAACCACAAACAGGGGTCGGGCAAGCAAAGGAGCTGCAAGAGCTCTTTTGGCAAGATTATACTTGTATCGGGAAGAATTTTCAAAAGCGGCCGATTTTGCCGATCAAGTAATCCAATCAGCTGATTATGAGTTAGCTCCAGATTATACGTTCTACAATCAGGATGATTCCTCCGAACATATTTTTCAAATAATCAACAATGCTGTAAACGGGCAAACCACGGGGCAGGGGTATTCTGGTTTATCCAATCCAGCTCCTGAAGGTAGGGGAGATGCTACGTTTTCACAAAACCTATTGGATGCTTTTGCGGCCGAACCCGGAGATTTAAGATTCACTACACTCAATCGGGAGGGAACCGATGCGGTAATGGGGAATTCTATCTTTAGTACTAAATTTCCTGATGGGATAAACATTTCCGACAATTCACCGATATTACGAATCACAGAAATGTATCTGACAAGAGCAGAAGCCAATCTACGAAACGGAACTAATTTAGGTGCCACTCCCTTAAGCGACATAAATAGATTAAGGGATAGGGCAGGTTTGGCACCTTTGGCTACTGTTGATTTGGAAAATATAGTATTGGAACGCAGGAAGGAACTGTGTTTTGAAGGACATCGAAGAATGGATCTGCTACGTAACCGAATGGCCTTACGAAGACCTGGAATGCCCAATACCATTGAATCAGCATTTGGGGAGGACAAGACAATTTTGCCCATCCCGACCTCCGAAAGAGATCTAAATCCAAATATTTCGCAGAATCCAGGGTATTAGCTTATATGGGCAGTCTTTTGGCTGCCCTTTTTTATATGTTATCATTAGAACAAAAACCTTAGTACTGATTAATTCTCTTCATAAAAGGGACTTTACGCGTAAATCATTTCACTATGTATTAAGCGCAAAACATATACTCTACCCAACCAATCAACGAATATGAAATTAAAAGTTTAAAATGAAAGAAATCAATTTAAGACCTTTCTTAGAATGGCCCTTACTACTGCTAGTTTCCCTTATGTATGGTACAATCTTAATTCCAAAAAAAGGACAAGTTGACACTATTGATGTTGTTGCCACAAAAATTACGGGAAATCTTTATATGTTGAATTGTATCAATGGTTATGGAGGGGGTAACAGCACAGTATCAATTGGGGATGACGGAATTCTTATGGCCGATAATATGTTGGAAGGAATGGCTCCCAAAATTGAAGTGACTTTAAAGTCCATCACCAACCTTCCTATTCGAGTTGCCATCAATTCTCATTTTCATGGTGACCATATTGGTAATAATGATTTTTTTGAAAAATCCGCCATGGTGATTGCCCAAGAGAACGTGAGCAAAAGGTTGAGGTCAAAAAAGAACAAAGCCAAACTCCCCCACATAACCTTCAAGGACTCTTTGAATATTTTATTCAACGGGGAAGAAGTTCAACTTATCCATTTTGCGAATTGTCATACCGATGGGGATGCCATCATCTATTTCACAACTTCCAAGGTACTTCACATGGGGGATTTATTTTTTTTCGGTATGTTTCCTGCTGTCTATTCGGAAGGTGGAGGAAACATCGTGAATATGATAAAGGCGATAGAAGAGATTTGCAAGAGGTTTCCTAAGGACACCAAAGTAGTACCCGGTCACGGGGAATTGGCCACTATGAAAGATTTGACGGAATACTTGGCCATGTTAAAGGAAACTACAGAGATGGTTCAGGCAGAAATTAATGATGGTAAGTCTGTAGACCAAATAAAAAAGTTGCGACTTCCAAAAAAGTATAATGAATTGGGAAGAGGAGGAGCGCAAACTGCCGAGGAATATCTGGCTATGCTTTATAATCTTATCTCTCAGGGTTAACAATGGGTTAATCATTCAATTGAAGCGTGCTTGTTTTCGTACTTAAGGTATATAATAGAGAAAATCGGTCAGCACTAAAGTATAGATTCCTTATTTCTCAGAAGTTTTATGAAACGAACCATTTTGAGGTAGTACGAAATTCTTTATTCACCGAATCTTTTTTTTAACTCCAACTCCAAAAGGATAGAGCTTTGAAATAGGTCGTAAACATTTTTCTTGTCAAAATTAAATTTGAATCGATTTGTACTGTTTTGGTTAACCTTTTCTATATTTACTCTACGAAAGCTTTAAAACGCGGTTGAAGATGTCCTATTTGATGTCCTGTTTGGAAAAAAATTAGATAACGTATTGATTTCAAAGTGGTTATGTGATTGGATTCGAATCCTGCCACCCCGACGAATTGAAATTAAAGCTCTGATTATCAGAGCTTTAATTTTTTTAAAAACCTCCCAAATCTCCTAAAAACCTTTGCCAGCGAGACCTATTCGGTTACCTGTTTTACTCCTCGGTTTTCTCAACCCCCGTATTTAGTGATTTTTTTGTTATAGGTTCTCGGGGAACTAGGATTTGAACCGTAAGTTCCAACTATATTGATTTTTATCACCCGTTGAAAACTATACAGGATTGACGCTTCTTTATATATAATCTTGATACTGATATTCGTATTCGTTGCGAAGGCTACATTTTTAGGGAAAGCTAGATTAGAGCTGTCCTAAAAAGGGTAAGGCTTTAGTATCTTCTAGTTATTTCTTAAAAATATTCATTAGTAATCCCATTCTAATTGCTTGATTATTTAATAAAATTTAACAGATAACCTTAAGGAATATTTATTTTGTTTCAACAGAGTTCTATCTGAGCAAAGTGGGGTATAAATCCAAAGAGGAACTTGAATTGGAAATGTACAATCAAAAAACAGCAGCATGACTCTTATCTAATTGCCCACTTTTTTGTTGCAAGCCCAGTTTATTTTAAATCCTTTTTTAGTACTCATGGTACGAATTAAGTAAATATTTCAAACTAAATACAAGTATTTGCACCTTTATTGAAATAGTGGTAATTATTGGAATTTCAATTTCATAATCCGTTCAGCACATTCCCCTCCATTTCACAAAAAGTTACATTCCAGGCAAAGACCTTCCTTGAGAAATCTTGGACACCCGTCAGAATTCAATATGAATACTAAAATCCCTTATTTGAATACTTTTAACTTTTAAGCCTTCAATAAGTTTGTATGTATAAAAAACAATATATATGAACACACAAAAAGTTTGGTTTATTACAGGAGCGTCCAAAGGGATGGGCCTTGAAATCACAAAAGCGGTTTTAAACAACGGAGGTAAAGTAATTGCAACTTCCAGAAATACGGAAACGCTTTTAGAAAAAATCGCGGATTACAAGGGCAATCTACTTCCCGTAAAGTTGGACATCACCAAAGAACATGACGTTGAAGAAGCTATTTCCAAGGGTATAGAAAAATTTGGTCAAATAGATGTCGTGGTCAATAATGCAGGATATAACCTGTTGGGAAATATTGAGGAACTAAGTGATACCGAGTTTAGGGAAACTATGAGCGTAAATGTCTTTGCACTGGCCAATATCATCAGGAAAGTCTTGCCGCATTTACGCAGGCAAAAATCAGGGCATATCATTAACACTTCGTCAATGATGGGCTATATGGGGTATGCGGGTAATGGAAGTTATAATGCATCCAAATTTGCTGTTATAGGACTATCGGAAGCTCTTGCCCAAGAAGTTGCTCCTTTTGGGATTAAAGTGACGATTCTTGCACCGGGAACATTTCGTACAAATTTTATGAGCGAGGACAGCCTCAATGTGGCGAAAAATAAAATTGACGCATATAATTTAGATGAACAGGTTGAGCAGTTTACGGGCTTTGATGGCAAACAATTGGGTGATCCGAAAAAATTAGCGGAAGTATTACTTAAAATTACCGAAATGTCAAATCCACCCTTACATCTTCCTTTAGGTTCCGACAGTTACAACGCTATTTTACAGGTACGCAAAAATGAGGAAGAAGAAATGGAAAAATGGAAAGAACTATCTTTATCTACTGATTTTAAATAATTATAAATTGAAAAAAGCTGCTCCATATAGAATCGGGTCTATTTCTGAACTCCACCGTTTATTCGGTTTGCCAAAGCCAGACCATCCACTGGTAAGTGTTATCAATTTTGAACTTTTGAAATTTGGAGATAGCGAAATCTGGAAAAATTTTTATTATGATTTTTATTGCGTTGCCTGTAAAAAAGGATCTTCGGGTAAGTTCAAATACGGGCAACGTGATTATGATTTTGAAGAGGGGATTATGAGTTTTACCAAACCTGGACAAATTTTTTCCGTTACAGATGTTACAGATGATCCTGTATCGGGATACATGCTAATATTTAAACCTGATCTTATTCGTCATTATGGATTAGGAAAGGTCATTGGGAACTATGGCTTTTTTTCATATTCCACAGCTGAAGCCCTACATCTTTCGGAAAAAGAGGACGAGATAATTATGTCCCTTCTTCGGCAAATGCAGGACGAACTAAAAAACAATATAGATGGTTATAGCCAAGGTCTTGTTGTTTCACATATTGAACTACTTCTCAACTATGCGGATCGTTTTCATAATAGGCAATTTCTTACTCGAAGCGCGGTAAATAACGATCTGCTCACCGAAATTGAAAGCCTGCTGACCGACTACCTAAATAGCGAATCGGCACTTTCAGGCTTACCAACAGTTCAATTTTTATCGGAAAAGCTTAATGTGTCTCCTCATTATCTGAGTGATATGTTACGAGGCCTTACTGGTCAAAATGCCCAGACCTATATTCAGAAATTTGTAATCGATAAAGCCAAAGACCTTCTTTCAACGACCAATTTAAGCGTAAAGGAAATAGCTTATGATTTAGGTTTCGAGCATCCACAATCCTTTAGTACGATGTTCAAAAAGAAAACCCAAAAAACCCCATTGCAATTTAGGGCGTCATTCAATTAAACAATTGCCCTTTTCCTCTCATTTAGCTCTAAAATAGCCCTGCACTCTTTATATAATAAAAGGTTGGAGCAAAATCCTATGCTCAAATACAAAAAAGCGTATGGGATTCGTGGCCTTCTATTTTTGATTCAATTAAAGCTAGCCCTAAACTCCATCGGACTGACCCCACTTTTACTCTTAAACAATCGGCTAAAACTTTGCGGATATTCAAAACCCAGTTGATATGCTATTTCGTTAACTGTCAATTCGGATATTGATAGCATTTCTTTTGCCTTTTCCACAAGTTTATTGTGTATATGGTGCTGCGCGCTCAGACCGGTAAGCGTTCTCAACATATCACTTAAATAGCTAGGGGAAATATTTAATTTTTCAGAGAGCAATTGCACGGTTGGAATTCCTTCCTTCAATGTTGTGGAGTCATTAAAATAGTTGTCCAGAATTTCCTCAATTTTTAGCAGTAAATCGTTGTTGACTACCTTACGAGTTATGAATTGTCGTTTGTAAAAACGGTTACAATAATTTAATAATAGTTCAAGTTGCGCTATCATGACATCCTGACTAAAATCATCTATCCTACTTCTTAATTCGTCGTCGATGATTTCAAAAATGGATAAGATTGTTTTTCTTTCATTATCTGATAAATGCAGTGCCTCATTAGTGGCATAGGAAAAGAAACCATATTCCTTGATTTTTTTTGCCAATGGATAGGTCAAAAGGAAATCGGGGTGAACCAGTAATAAACGACCACTTGCATGATTGCCACTGGGACTTTCAAATACTTGGTTTGGCGAGGTAAGCACTAAGCCACCTTCTCCAAAATCATAATAATTTTGTCCGTATTTTGCTTGCCCACACATCCCCGTTTTATAGGAAATCTTATAGAAGTTCATTACCATAGATTTCGGAAAATCATAGGGTAGAGTTTCTAAATCCGTTATATCTACAAAACTAATCAGCGGGTGCATAGGTTTTGGTAATCCAAACACCCGATGAAATTCCGTTAATGATTCAAATTTATAAAGTGTATTCTCTTCCTTTTTCATTCTCAAATTTACAAAATCCAAAAGCAGTAATTTTTACCAAGGGCATTCGCCAGTTTCCGGATTGTGTTCTTCGCTGATAAACTTTCCTGTTGGTCCATCCGCGCCAATCATTGCATATTTGGCAATTCGGGTACCTGCTTCTTGAACGGTTCCCGTTCCACGATGGCCATTAAAGTCTGTTGCCACAAATCCCGGGCATACTGCATTTACTTTAAATGGCGTATCCCTTAATTCATAGGCCAAATTGATAGTGTACATATTGAGAGCGGCTTTTGATGCTGGATAAACAGCGGCTTTGTGTGAATAATATTTCCAAAGAGGATCGCAATGTAAAGTTAGCGAACAGCCACTCGATGATACATTTACTATTCGTGGTTGCGGCGATTTTCGCAACATATCAATGAATGTCTGTGTAACCCTTGCCACACCATATACATTGGTTTCAAATACCTGTCTGAACTGGTCAATGCTTGCCTCTAAAGCAGCTTGGGGCCAACCGCCATTGATACCTGCATTGTTGATGAGCACATCCAGAACTTCCGTTTTTTTACCGATTTCGATTCTTGCCGATTTTACTGAATCGTCATTGGTAACATCCAATTGGACGACTTCGACATTCGTTAGTCCTTCGGCGTTAAGATTTTCGACAGCTGCTGTTCCGTTTTCCAGATTGCGGCTGCCCAAGAAAACGTAAAAACCTTTTTGCAATAGTTGTCGTGTGGTTTCATAGCCAATACTTTTGTTGGCTCCTGTTATTAATACTTTCTTCATTTTTCGTTCTTTTATTTGTTGTATGCCAATGCAAATTCTTTGGCAAAATCAGTGAATTTCACCTTACCATACCTAGGCTTATTTTCATAAAAATCTTCGTATAGCTTTCCGTTGCGCTGACTGGCTTGCATTTCTACCATACCTTCTGCAATTTTCGGATTTACGCCCATGCCCAACATGCCTTCGAGCATCTGTTCGTCGGTAATCATCATCCATTGTAAGTCTGGTTTTCCGATAGCCTCACCTATAATTTTCGCAATTTCATTTGGCGAAACATCATCACTGGCTATATAGCGTACTTTTCTTCCTTCAAAAGGAGATTCGATTTCTTCCACAATGGCAGCAGCTATATCCAATGGAGAAACCAATGGTTCCTTTACATCGCCACCATGATTGGAAATGAAGGCACCTTTATCTTTGATTGTTTGGACAGACCTGTATAGATTGGTATAAAAACCTACAGGTCGCATAAACTTGATAGCAACATCATCAGGCAGTTGTTTCAAAATATTTTCTACATCGTGATGGGCAGTAAGCGTGCCATACCCTGTTTTGCTGTGAGCACCAACACTACTTAAATGAACTAGATTTTTAACACCTGAAGCTAAAACAGCTTGTTTGTAATTGTTGCCAATACGATGAAATCCTGCAACAAAATCCACATCTTTATCGAAGATGCTACCAATGCCTTCCCAAGCTTCCATGAGGTAAACCAAATCTGCTCCCTTGAAAGTTTTTATAAGAAATTCAGCATCTTGGATAGAACCAATGGCGGCTTTAGCCCCGATGTCTTCGATGGCTTGTTGTCTTTCGTCCTTGCTGCTGATTACGGTAACGTTATGACCTTTTTGCACCAATTCTGTAGCGAGTGGCTTACTGATGTTCCCGAGAGAACCTGTTATTACTATATTCATCCTTGTGCTTTATTTTATGATGCAAATATCATTCAGCGGATACAAGAGGATATAACCTAAATGAGGGATTTTATAACAGGATTGGGGATAATGAAAAAAGCCATGAAATACTCATGGCTTTTTTCAGCAATTGACGAGAATAGTATATTAATTAATTACAATACTATGAACTCCTTTCTCTAATGCCGTATCCTGTATATCGGGAATGTGGAGTCCTTCAGCCCTGACTACGTTAAGGTCGGTCATGCCCAAAAAGCCTAGGAATGATTTTAGGTAAGGTGCTACAAAATCATTCGATTTGCCTTGTTCATCCGTATAAATGCCTCCGGAACTCATGGCCACATATACTTTTTTTCCTGTGATGAATCCAATTGGTATGCCAGCTTCATTATAGCCAAAGGTAATTCCACGACGTGTTATATGGTCTATCCATGATTTAAGGGAAGAATGGATGGTACGGTTGATAAGTGGTGCACCAATTACCACGATGTCACAATCAAATAATTGTTTCACCAATGTATCCGACAATTCAAGCGCTTGCCTTATTTCATCGGTTTGATGCTCTTCTGGGGTAAACATTGCCTGTAAAGTTTCTGGTGTTAGGTGCGGGATATTGCTTTCTACCAAATCCAATTGTTCAACGGTACTTTTAGGGTATTTAACTTTTATTTTTTCAACGATTGCATTTCCTAATTTTCTGCTATACGATTTATCTCCCATGATACTGGAGTTGATCTGTAATATGCGTTTTGAATCCATTTTGTATTTTTTTAAACTTTGAAAACACAAAACTAGCCGGAATAACTATGCAAAAGATAGTAGTTACCCAAAGGAAAGCGCTTACCTTTAGGAAAGTTTTTATCTTTACCCATATGAAAATTCATGAAGAAAAAACACTTCCTACTAAAGAAGAATGTTCAGGGTCACTTAAAAATGTATTCGATGCAATGTTTGTTTTGAATGGCAAATGGAAATTGCCATTGGTGCTTTGTTTAATGCATTCCCCAAAGCGGTTTAATGAACTTCAAAAGGAAGTCAAAGGTATATCCCCCAAGGTATTGGCCAACGAACTGAAGGATTTGGAATTGAATTTTCTTATTAAACGGAACGTATATCCAACCACCCCGGTAAGTATTATTTATGTAGCTACCGAGTATAGTCATTCCCTTAAAAATGTCTTGGAGGAATTAAGTTCTTGGGGCAAAAATCACAGGAATAAAGTAAAAGGGAAAACTATTTAGATTTTTAAATTTTAAAGGCTTTTCTATAAAATTTATCATTCTGAGTTTGCTTTTTGTTTAAACTCACTTGCCCATTCTCTCATGTGATCCAAAACTGGTTTTAAAGTAAGTCCGTCATCTGTTATACTATACTCAACGGTAATAGGGACGGTATTGAAGGTTTGCCGGTTTACAATACCAATAGCTTCAAGGTCCTTTAGTTCCTTGATCAGCATCTTCGGTGAAATGCCGACCACATCGCGTTCCAGCTCTTTAAATCTTTTTTTGCCAATGTATAAGCTAGTCAGGATATGAAGTTTCCATTTACCACCTAAAACTTTTAAAATAAAATGTAAATCGGATAAGTCAAACTCACAATTTTCATCATTTTTCATTTATTATATGCTATTAAAGTATTGATTTATAGTTAAGGTAACCTTTAGTATATTAATATACAGAACGGTAACTACTTGCAAAAGTATAGTGTTAGGATTAATTTTGCAACTGAATCACAAAATAATAAGGGATGAAACAAAATGGAAATACGGTACTTATAACAGGAGGAGGTACCGGAATTGGTCTAGCCATGGCCGAAATTTTTTTAAATAAAGGAAACGAAGTGATCATCTGTGGAAATGCCAAGGCCACCCTTGATAAAGCTCAAGAAAAAGTTCCCTTGTTACATACCATTGTTGCGGATGTTTCATCCAAAGAAGGGAGGAACGTCTTGAAAACAGAAATTGCGAATCATTTTCCTAAACTCAATGTTCTGGTGAATAATGCAGGTATTTATAGTATTACTGATATTATGGACCCCAAATATATCCCTACTTTGGAATCTCAACTAACAACAAATTTAGTGGCACCAATAGCCTTGATCCAGGATTTAATGCCTGTTTTAGAGATAAATGTTGACCCTACCATTGTTAATGTTACCACGGGCTATGTCTTTATACCATCGGCACAATCATCTGCCTATAGTGCAAGTAAAACTGCTCTAAGGGCTATAACACAAGGCTTAAGGCTCAACCTTCAAAAAAAATCGATCCGTGTAGTAGAGATAATTCCTCCTGCGGTTGATACGCAAATGAACAAAGAAAAAAAAATATCCTTAATGACTTCTGAACGTTTCGCTCAAAAGGCGTTTAAAGGTCTGGTGAACAGTCAAGATGAAATAGTAATAGGAATGTCAAAGTTAGGTAAACTGTTGTCTCGAATAGCTCCTAAGTTTGGTTTCAAAAAGATGAATACCGATGAAGAAAAACAGCGAATGGAAATGGACTTAGCTGCAATTGACTTACAATCAAAAGTGTAACTAAATCTGATTTTCTAGTATCGCTTTACAAAGTCTTACAACGTCCATTAAGAAATCGTAAAAACGAAAATAAGTATAGCGGCTTCATCAATCCGAATAAGAATTATAGAAGATTTAAATTTTAATGGTTCAGCTCTATTGTAAAGCCCTTGTTCTTTAAACTTTTTAATGCTGTTCCCTTAACTGCCCTACTTTTTATGGGCAGTATTCAATTTTTATAGAATTGTCTTTCGTGAAAAAAATTAAATTCAAATCGATTCATACTGTTTTGCCACTCTTTTATTATATTTAAACTACGAAAGCGTCAAAACGCTGAGGCACATGTCCTTACACGTGTCCTTTTTTAGAAAAAATATTGTAATACATTGATTTTTAAATAAATATGGTTCAAGGTTCTAACTCTGCCACCCCGACGAATTGAAATTAAAGCTCTGATAATCAGAGCTTTAATTTTTTTAAAAATCTCCCAAATCTCCTAAAGACCTTTGCCAGCGAGACCTATTCGGTTTCCTGTTTTACTCCTTAGTTTGCCCAACCCCGTATTTAGTGAATTTTTTGTTCTAGGTTCTCGGGGAACTAGGATTTGAACTATTTTTTTCAATATCTCTTTCAGTTAGTTTGTTTTCAACGATGAGCGATTATTTGGTTATGATATAGTTTCAAAATCTACAAATTTTATACGTTGTTTTCACCTAATTGATTATTCTCACAATTAAGGTCAATCTGGTAAGTAGTTTGGTACAGATGGTTGTTTGAATAAGTGGACATATTTCGGTATGCTCAATTTTCTTTTAACAAAATTCAAAACTGATCTGACCAAAATGCGTATCAAATTCTCAAAACGGTTTATGTTAGTAGGGGCTTTTGCCCTAATATTTATTTTCTTTTCATTCTTTCTTAGGCTGGTATTCTTGCTATGGAATTTCACTGAAGTTGACTATGGATTGATTGGACTGTCTTCTTTAATTTTAATTGGATTGTTTTATGATATAGGTACAGTTTCCTTTTTTGGGGCAGTTGCCGCCCTTTATTTGATGGCAATGCCCAAAAGATTTATTGGTTCCTATATGGACAAAATAATATGTTATTCTGGTTTCGTAATAGGTCTTTTGATTATATACTTTTCCTTCTTTGCTGAAATTACATTTTGGAGTGAGTTTCACAGACGTTTCAACTTCATAGCTGTAGATTATTTAATATATACTTACGAAGTAGTTAAGAATATTAATGAATCGTATCCATTGCCAATTCTAGTTGGAGGCGTTTTATTATTGGTCATCTTAACGGTTTTTATTTTAAGGAGATCTAAAATTTTCAATCAAACTTTTAGTAGTAAGGATAACTTTAAAATCCGTTTAATTCCAAGCCTAGCTATTTTTGGTATAATGATATGTTTTATACTGTTCGTTAAGAACGAGCATGCAGAAATCTCCGAAAACAGATATAACAATGAGTTGGCCAAGGCCGGAATATATTCCTTTTTCGCTGCCTTTAGGAATAATGAACTTAGTTACAAAGAGTTCTATAAAACCATTGATGATCAGGAGGCATTTAAAGAGGTCAATAAAACAATTACGACCAAAAAAGACAGTAGCTATGCTGAAACATACAGTTTGAGAAGGTTTATAGTTAATGAAGGCGAGGATAGAAAGCCCAATGTAATTTTTATATGTGTTGAGAGTTTAAGCGCTAAATTTTTAGGTGTATTTGGCAACGAGGACCGACTTACACCAACTTTAGACTCACTATCGGGAAAAGGGCTGTTTTTTGACAATTTATTTGCTTCAGGCACCCGAACTGTAAGGGGTATGGAGGCGATTTCACTTTCCATTCCACCAACACCCGGAAGAAGCATTGTTAAACGTCCTAAAAATGAAAATTTATTTACCATAGGCGAGGTATTCAAATCAAAAGGCTATAGCCGAACTTTTTTTTATGGAGGTGATGGATATTTTGACAATATGGATAAATATTTCAGTGGGAATGGATTTGATATCGTTGATAGGGGAAGGGGTTTCCTTCCCTCTGGGGATATAGTTACGAATAGAAAAAATATCGAGGATAGTGAAGTGACTTTTGAAAATGCTTGGGGCGTTTGTGATGAGGATATTTACAGGAAAGTAATTAAGGAATCTGATATATATGCAGCAAGTGGAAGACCATTCTTCAATTTTATAATGACCACATCAAACCACAAACCATATACTTATCCTAAGGGCAGAATTGATATTCCATCCGGGTCGGGTAGAAATGGTGCTGTAAAGTATACAGATTTTGCCATTCGCAAATTTTTAGAGGAGGCAAAGAAAAAACCATGGTTCATTAATACAATCTTTATAATTATGGCCGATCATTGTGCGAGCAGTGCGGGGCGCTGGGAGTTAGATGTCGCCAATTACCACATACCTGCAATGATTCTTAATCTAAATGTAACCAAACACCAACATATTAAAAAACTCTGCTCCCAAATCGATATTTTCCCAACTTTGTTCGCCCAATTAGGTTGGGACTATGAAAGTAATCTATTTGGCAAGGATGTATTTAAAATGAATAAGCAAGATGAACGGGCATTTATTGGTAATTATAGAAAGTTAGGATTATTAAAGGGCGATGAGCTCATGGTGCTCGGAGACCAAAAAACGGCTAATTTTTATCATTGGAATAAATTGGACAATAGCCTAGAGGCGTTGCCCATTAATACCGAATTTTTAAAGGAATCAATATCCTATTTTCAAGTGGCCGATTATTTATACCATAATAATGGTTTAACTATAAAAATGAAGCCATGAAAAAGGTTCATTTTATAGTAAACCCAAAAGCGGGCAAAGGGAGAAGTAAAATAACAGAAGAATATTTACTAAAGTTCTTTAATAAGGACAATTATAAAATTGAAGTCAAATATTCCAATTACAAGGGGCACGCTAAATTTTTAACAGAAGAATCGGTTGTTGAGAAGGCTGATATTATAGTTGCTTGCGGTGGAGATGGAACCATAAATGAAGTTGCATCAGCAATTGTAAATTCCCATATTATCTTAGGTATTGTCCCTATAGGGTCTGGTAATGGGTTGGCTTCCAACCTAAACATACCTAACAAAACAAATAAGGCCATTGCTATTATCAAGAAAAATAAAACCTCTCATATAGATATCGGTAGGGTTAACGATTCTTATTTTTTCAGCAATATGGGGATTGGTTTTGATGCTGCCGTAATCAACTCATACCACCTTGGAAGTAGTCGCCGACTCCTCGGTTATTTAAAGTCTACAGTAAAAACGTTTTTTAAGTTTAAACCCTTGCAGGATATTACCCTGGAACTGGCGGGAAAAAGTAAAAATATCAACCCGTTTTTGTTCTTTATATCCAACTCCAATATGTTGGGCTACAATGTTTCACTTACAAGAAAGGCATCTTTACAAGATGGACTTTTGGATATTGTTTTAATTGAACACACCAACAAACTGAAAATCTTGTGGTTTACTTTTCTAGTGCTTATTGGGCAATCTCAAATAATAAAAGGGCTAACCTATAAGCAAGTTAAAACCCTAAAATTGCATTGTAAAAACAAGAGCTATAAGTGGCTTGTCCAGCAAGATGGAGAACCATTGGTGGTGGAAAAAAATGAGATTGAAGTTGAGGTGTTGCCCAGTGCACTTGAGGTCCTAGTCTAGTATTTTTCACACTTTGTTTTCTATTTTCTGGAAAGCAATTGAATACTATAATTTATTAAAAATTTTAGAGTTAAGGTCTGACATTGTTTGAGCAATAAGTATCAAATTGATTTATTACAATCTTTTAAAATTAATGGTGATTTTTAGATTTCAAAAAAAATTATGGAAGTCTACAAAAGGTTATCCCAAAATCAATATGTAATAATCCTACCATAGTTGTTATATAGTTGATGATGAATCTTTTAAGCAAATTATATACTTATAAAGTTAGAATGTCTTCATCCCTTAAAATCCATAACTCATAATGAGTTTTATTTTACGAGGACTACTTATTGAAATCATCACCAATCTTTAAAGTAAACTTTATGGTCAGTGTTGAAAATATTCCGTCTACGTATTGTTTTGCCGGAACAGGGGTGCTATCTATTTACGATAGAAAAACTACGTCTAGAAAGCCTATAATCCTAGAAATACCAATAGTATGTAGCCTATCAATTGATGGTGGATTATTATTCTCGTTCCTAGAAAAGGAATTTGTTTTTGAATCTTTTGAAGCAAGACAAAATCTTAGAAAAGAATTTGGTTTGGAGTTTAGCCCATTTACAGGGCAAGTTTTTTTTAATGGTCGCTTAATGGATGACTTCTCATATGATGAGCTGACCGATACCATAAGTACTTTTATTGCCGGTGGAGATTTAACATCGCTAGGGAAGGCTCGTCTTGTCTCCTTTATTGGTAATATGAAGATGATTGACGACTTAATTCACTTAAACACCAATTTTTCATTGAGTAACAATGAGTTTTTAAACTCAAAGCCAGAATATCTTACAAAGTCTGGGAAATCGAAGCTGGTCGAATTTGAAATAACTTCTAAATTAGTGTTTACCGCCTAATATATTTTCTATTGGAGTACGCCTCATAAATAGCAATTCCAAATAAAAAAACACTAATTACATTCTTGTTTTAGCTTTAATTCATTACTCCCTGATTCAATTTCCATTCGCGTACCATCATCTTCATCATTAACTTCAACAAGGGCTCATTGGATATTGAGTTCGGTCAATGGAGAATCCATATTTAATACGATAGATAAATTATCATTGTTTTGGGATGCTATTGACCAGGTACCTGTAACAGTAGTGTCCATATTTTCAGCCAAAATGGCGCCGTCCATATTAAAGCTAAAACTATAGGTGCTATAGGAGCTAGTCTCATTTTCACCATCCAGCTTCACTTCTTCCGCGGACCAATTGCATTCAGTTAACAATTCCGTAAACTGAGATTCTGTGAGGTTAATTTCATCCTCACCATTCTCATCATCCTCATTATAATCAAAATCATCATCTTCGTCACAATCATTTTTTGCATCGGTAATAATATCTTCAAGTGAAATTAAATTATTGATATCTAATTTGTTACCACTGAATAGTCTTACAAAAATGGGAAATTCCATATTTATTACTAGCGATTCGTTCAAACTATTTACGAGCTCGAACAATTGTTTGTCGTTGGCAATTGAAATACGATTGGTTAATTCCGTATTTATATCGAAAGTCGAGGCACTGATAGGATATATAAAATCGATACACTCAATATCATCATCATCAATATTTTCACCCTTACATTCACTGGCCAAATTACGGAGTTCATTGGCATCAGTGATTTGTAGTTCGGAGAAATCATTTTTGATAATTGTAACGGGAAATGTGATATTTAAAACATCCTCATCTGTTTGTGATGCATCGAAAATGTCTTCGATTAGATTAAAATCAGCATCCGTTTCAATTGTCATTTCCTGTCCGTTGACCTCAACATTTATAGGTAATTTAATATTGAAGCAGTTGGCCATGTCCAGAATATTGTCATTTGAACCATCGTTCATCGAAACACGAAGTATTAAATCGGCGATTTCAGTATTAGTTTCAAGTGACTTTTCTTTGGGCGCTTGCTCAAGCTCATAACTTTCATTGTTGCAGGAAGTGAATACCTGAATGAGAAGTAATGCAATAAGGCTCCAATCGCGAGTTTTCACAGTTATTTTTTTAAATAAGACCGTTGAACATAGAACAACTAACTTAGGCAATTTACGCTCATAGGTCTATTTTTTTTACATTTATCAGATTTTAATTAAGAGAAAATGCCCAAAGATTTAAACGAGAATGTATGTAATGAAGAAATTTTCATTGGTATATATAAAAAATTCTCCAAAGATTTACTCGGGTTTTTGTACTATAAATTTAACGGACGTTTGGATTGTAATGATAAAATGCAGGAGGCTTTTATTAAACTTTGGGATAATTGTAGGACGGTAACTCCTAGTAAGGCAAAGGCCTTTCTATTCAAGGTAGCCAGTAACATGATGTTAAACGAGTTAAAACATGAAAAGGTTGTATTGAAGTATGCAAAACAGAAACCCAAAGATATTAATATTGAGACCCCTCAATATTTATTGGAGGAAGAAGAATTTCTTAAAAAATACCAAGCAGCCCTAGCCACATTGACTGAAAATCAACGTGTGACCTTTTTACTTTTTAAGGCCGATGGGAAGAGCCAAAAGGAAATAGCAGAAATGTTGGGTGTTACGAGAAGAGTGGTAGAAAGCAGAATATTCAATGCTTACAAAAAATTAAGGAGTGGAATGGACGAGTTTAAGTAGAGCAATGCGTAAAAATTGGCTTTAGGTTGTTCTATTAAAGTAGAAGAAAATATATGGAAGAAAATTACCTTATAAAAAAATGGTTGACCGGCACACTTTCCGAAAATGAATGGGAAGAATTTAAAAAGCTGGATGACTATGAATTACATTTAAAGTTGGACGAAAAGGCCAAGTATTTTAAAGCCGAGGAATTTTTGAATCCCGCTGATTTTGATATACTTAAGGAAAGGATTACGTCTAGACCAAAGCCGCAGCATAAGTTTAATGCGTATAAGACTTTAATGCGATTTGCAGCTTTATTGGTAATTGCCATAGGAGTCTACTTTGCATTCAATTCTACTGATTTAACGGAAGTAAATACTGGAGCGGGCGAAAAAACTACAGTGTTTTTGCCAGATGCATCCGAAGTTTTGCTTAATGCCATGACCGAAATCGAATTCAATGAAAAGAAATGGGACAACAAAAGAGAAATAAAACTATCGGGAGAAGCCTATTTTATAGTAGCCAAAGGCGAAGCTTTTGATGTACTTACTTCGGAAGGCAAAGTAAGTGTTTTAGGTACAAAGTTCAATGTAAAAAGTAGGGATGGACTTTTTGAGGTCGTTTGCAATGAAGGCAGTGTCGGCATTGAGTACCAGGGAGAGTATGAGAAATTGCTTCCTGGTCAATACTTGCATGTTTATGACGGTGAAATAGCTATTGACAAGATTCCAAATGCTAAACCACTATGGCTTAAAAATATTAGTAACTTTAATGAAGTTCCATTTTCTGAAGTGCTTCAAGAGCTAGAAAGACAGTATGGTATAAAGGTGGAAGCCAACAAAGTGGATTTGAATCATATATTCAAAGGAGGATTTACACATGATAATCTTAATAAAGCTTTGGAATCAATTACGTTACCAATGGGATTAACATATGTTATCAAATCCCCAAAACTGGTCGTTTTAAAATACAGTGAATAGTTGGAAGCTACTTTTCTTATTGGCATTCCTCCATATTGGTTCGTTTCTTCAGGGTCAAAATAAAGAGGAGAAGTTACCTCTTGCCCAAGTCTTAACAATTCTGGAAAGCCGATACCAATGTCAATTTAATTATGTAGTTGAGACAACTGAAGGTATTTTACTTGAGGCACCTCCTAAACTTATGCCAATAAAAGAAGCCATTAAATACTTGGGAAAAAAGACCGGACTTAACTTTAGGATAGTATCCAAGGGCTTTATTACTATAGAACCTCGAAAAAAATTGGTTTTCTGTGGCCATCTTAAAGATGAATTAACTAAGGAACCGATTGTTTCTGCTACTATTCAGAGTGATGAAAGCGTAGTGATAAGCGACTCCTTAGGGTATTTTGAGATAAAGACGATTGATCGTAAGCTTACGATTCGGCATCTAGGGTATAAAACAACTAAAATTGAAACAGATTTTTTTAATTCAGATGGCTGTTCAACTGTTTATTTAGATCAACAGGATGAAAGACTTTCCGAAGTGGTTATTATGAACTTATTGACAAAGGGTATCAATAAGAAAGGTGACGGTTCTTATCTCATAGACTTTTCGAATTTTGGAATACTCCCAGGCCTTTTGGAAGCCGACGCTCTACAAACCGTACAAGCTTTGCCAGGAGTGCAAAGTATAAATGAAACCGTGTCCAATATCAATATTAGGGGCGGGTCGAACGATCAAAACTTATTGATTTGGGATGGAATTAAAATGTATCAATCTGGTCATTTTTTTGGTTTAATTTCCATTTATAATCCATTTATGACACCCTACACACGCCTAATTAAAAATGGAAGTCAAGTAGACTACACCGATGGTGTTTCAGGAACCATAGAAATGGGAACTGCACAGGACCTTAACAATCAGTTTACAGGGAGTCTAGGCCTTAATTTCATCAGTGCATACGGTTTCGCGGATATTCCGTTGGGAAGGCGCTCCTCCATACAAGTAGCTGCAAGAAACTCCATAAGTAATTTAGTAAAAACCCCTACTTATAACTCATACGCCGATAGAATAATTTCTGGCACAGATCTACAATCAAATTTACAGTACCAAAAGGATGCTGATATAGAGTTTGATTTTTATGACGCCAGCGTACGATGGCTATGGGAGATTAACGATAAAAATAGATTGCGTATCAGTTTTATGAATGTACGTAATGAATTTGACTTTAAGGAAGATTTTTTACCAGATTCTACACAAAACTTGAGATCAAGCACCTTATTCCAAAATAGCCTGTCGCTTGGATTGTATTATAAAAGAAACTGGAGCAATTCATTTACCTCCGAACTCCAAGTCTACGTTACTGATTATGGTCTTGAGGCAAAGAATCAAGACCGAATAAAAGACCAGCTTTTTATGCAGGAGAATCATGTCCTGGAAACCGGGTTGAAATTCAATGGTTTTTATACGATGAAAAATGGGATAAAATTATTGACAGGTTACCAATTTACTCAAACACAAATAACGGATTTCGATTTTGTAGATGATCCAATATATCGTCTAAAAGTGAGAGAAATTATAAGTACCCACGGGTTATACGGGCAATTGCATTGGGAATCGCGGAATAATTCTGTACAATTTAACATTGGCTCCCGATTTAGTTATATAGATAAGCTAAATACATACCGGTTGGAACCAAGAGTGAGCTATAACCAAAAGGTTTTTAAGCATTTTACGTTTGAGATACTTGGTGAAATGAAGCATCAGGTGACTTCCCAGGTCATCAATTTTCAAAGTGATTTTTTGGGGATAGAAAAACGCCGATGGCAGTTGGCCAATAATAGCGACATCCCATTAATCAAAAGTAGGCAAGCTTCAATGGGTCTTCATTATGTAAAGAAAGGATGGTTGGTTAGCGGCGAAACCTATATTAAAGATGTTATCGGAATAACCGCTCAAAGCCAAGGGTTTCAAAACCAGTATGAATTTGTCAAGTCAATTGGTAGTTATAATGCATATGGAATGGATTTTTTAATTAGGAAGGAATGGGAACAGTTTAATACTTGGCTAAGTTATTCCAATATGGAGAATCATTATAGATTTGCATTTTCAGAAAGTTCATTTCCCAACAACTTGGAGATTTACAATGCCATTACTTTTGGTTCATCCTTTAATTGGAACAGATTGAAATTGTCGGCAGGTTTTACTTGGCATTCCGGAAAACCCACTACGCTACCAATTATAGGGGAAGAAATAGTAAATGGGCAAGTAAATTATGAATCTGCCAATAGCAGTGTCCTTGGTGAATATTTTAGAACAGATTTATCTGCACATTACCAGATGAATTTGTCCGAGCGAGTAAAGGCGGATATAAGTTTTTCCATTTGGAATATTTCAGGGCATAGAAATAATATTAACAAATACTATATTATTAATGACTATAGTACTTTACAAGAGGTAAAAAAATATGGTTTAAACACTACGCCCAATTTTAGTTTTCGTTTGTCTTTTTAATAAATAAAGTACTTGTTAATTCATGCTCAATTAAGGGTAATGAAGACATGACTATTTTTTTCTTCCACAGATTTCACAACCTTTAAGCACTCTTCTTTACCGGCAATGGCACTACCCACCACCTATTTGGAGAATTATTCAAATTAAGCACTTTTTAGATTAGAGGGCACAAAAAAAATTTCGTAAGAGACTGTGTAAAATAACTTCTTTAGTTGTTATCTAAACAGGAGAATGAACACTAGACGAATAACAATCTAAGAAAATACGATTAGTAATTGAATAAATAAAACGGGATTGAACAGAACAGTACATTTTATTTATCTAGGGAGCATGGTATTTATCACGGTATCGGTAACGCTATATTTATTCTATACGGGATATACATATTATTTCACACCCTTGGAAGAACGGTTTTACCACCCTGACCACAACTGGTTTAAACCAAGTGGAATTCATGGTCAGGGGTTGGGAATACTAGGTACCTTTCTTATTTTGTTTGGGGTTACCATTTACATTCTGCGAAAACGATATAATTTTTTAAGCAGATTTATCCGACTAAAATACCTGCTTGAGTTTCATATTTTTTTATGCACAGTGGGGCCTATCATGATTCTTTTTCATACCGCATTTAAGTTTGGAGGTATTGTATCTATAGCATTTTGGAGTATGACAGCGGTAGTCCTTAGCGGTGTTTTAGGGAGGTTTATTTATAATCAAATCCCAAGAACTATAGAAGGTAGGGAACTTAGTATTGGCGAGTTGAACAGTATGAAAACAAATTTGGCGGTATCGCTCCATCAGAAATATAATTTAGAGAGTAACACCATCGATATTGTAGCGGATTTAATGAGTGAGGAAAACACCAATGATAGTGGTAAAAAATTGAGTTATTTAAAAAAGGTGTTGGGTCGTAATGACGTTTCTAAACAGGATCGCAAAGAGATTTTGGGTATTGCAAAAAAGGAGTTTTCACTAACAAAAAAAATAGCTAGACTTCAAAAAATGCAAAAACTATTTAAGTACTGGCATGTCATACATATGCCTTTTGCAATTATCATGTTGGTTGTTGTAATAATCCATGTGGCGGTAACGCTTGCCCTTGGTTATAAATGGATATTCTAATGAACGAGGTATTACTAGAACAAATTATAATTTATGGAACTGTGATTGCACTCTGTGCAATCACCTTGTTTTTTTATACCCGTAAGAAAAGGAAGAAATATACTAAAACCAAGGAAAAGGTAAAACTGGCTAAAATAGAAGGGCTTTTTGAACCTGTTTCCCTGCATCCCTTTATAGATTTAAAAAGTTGTATCGGTAGTGGTGCGTGTATAACCGCATGTCCTGAAAAGGACATTCTAGGAATTGTAGATGGTGTTGCAACGGTAATAAATACCTCTAATTGCATAGGTCACGGGGCCTGTTTTCATGCGTGTCCCGTAGAGGCGATTTCCCTAAGAATTGGTTCGGAGGCCAGAGGTGTAGACCTGCCCCATGTTAGCGAGGATTATGAGACCAATATTAAGGGAATGTACATTGCCGGAGAACTTGGTGGTATGGGTCTTATTAAAAATAGTGTGGAACAGGGCCAGTTGGCTGTAAAAAGCATGATTAAATCAAAGAAACCTTCAAAAGAGGGTGTTTTGGATCTGGTAATCATCGGTGCCGGGCCTGCCGGAATTTCTGCGTCTTTGGCCGCGAAGGAAAATAATATGACTTCTATTACTTTAGAACAAGATTCCTTGGGTGGTACGGTATATACTTTTCCAAGATCAAAAATAGTAATGACCGCGCCCATGAACCTACCCTTGCATGGTAAGGTGAAATTGTTCGACACCAATAAGGATGAGCTCCTACAAATCTGGAAGAAAGTAATAGCTGAACATCAATTAGATGTTCGTGAACATACTAAAGTTGATAAAATTGTCCCCATAGAAAATGAAGTGTTCAAAATTATAAGCAATACTGGCGAGGAATTTTTATGCAATCAGGTACTACTTTCTATCGGAAGGCGTGGTACACCTATAAAACTGGGGGTTACAGGTGAAGAAAGTCAAAAAGTGGCCTATAGGCTTCTAGAACCTGAATTAATCAAGGATAAAAATATAATTGTGGTGGGAGGTGGTGATTCCGCTATTGAATCGGCAATGTTATTAATGGATGCCAATGAGGTAATTCTATCCTATAGAAAGGATAAATTTTCGAGACTAAAACCAAAAAATAGAGATAAAATCCAAGAGGCAGAAAGTAATAATGCCATAAAGGTAATTTACAATTCCAATTTGGTTTCCATAAATGATACTAGTGTACTCATGACTATTGATGGGGAGAACCAGAGGAATTCGAAAATGATTTGGTGTACATTTTTGCAGGTGGCCAACTGCCCACTAGCTTTTTAGAAAGTGCCGGAGTGAAAATAACCAAACGCTTTGGTCATATTATGAAATCGCACAAATAATATTGAGAAATAGAACGAAACATATTACCCTCATTTTGATTTTGGCAATAGGGACACTATACGGCCAAATTTCACCTGGGGATTTAACCGATGCCCATGCAGATTTAGAGGGGATAAGTAATTGTACCCAATGTCATGAAATTGGGAATAGGGTATTGGACCGTTTATGTTTGGAATGCCATACGGAAATACAAGCTATTGTCAATAAAAAAAGTGGTTACCATGGCAATCCTACGGTGGTTAAAAAAGATTGCGCGGAGTGCCATGGTGAGCACAATGGTAGAAAGTTTGATATGATGCGGTTTGATGAGGACGCTTTTGATCACACGTTAACAGGCTATGAACTAGAAGGTAAACATGAAACTGTAGATTGCCGTGAGTGCCATACACCAGATAATATTCAAGACTCGGACATTAAAAGGAACAAAGAAACATTTTTAGGCTTGGATCAGGCTTGTTTGTCCTGTCATGATGATTATCATCAGGGCACACTGGCCGAAGACTGTAGGCAATGTCATGATATGCAAGGGTTTGAACCTGCGCCGTTATTTGACCATGGTGATGCAGAATTTGTTTTAAAAGGAGAGCATATAGATGTAGACTGTATAGAATGCCACCAAATTACGACCCGCAATGGATTTAAATTTCAGGAGTTTACAGGTATTGAATTCAATGATTGTGTGAGCTGTCATGAAGATACCCACAATGAACAATTACCGGGTCAGTGCGCTAAATGCCATACGGAATCCTCTTTCAATGAATTTGCCGGCATGGATAATTTTGATCACAACCTTACTCGATTTGAATTAAAGGGCAGCCACAAGACCACGGACTGTTTTAATTGTCATAAACCAACATCGGATCCGCTTTTGGTTTTTCAAGATCAAAGAAATGTCAATGAAAATAGTTGTGTTACTTGCCATGAGGATGTCCATAATGGATCCTACGGTACAGACTGTATAAAATGTCATAGGGAAACCAGCTTTTTGTCTCTAAGGAACATGGATTTCTTTGATCATAGTGTTACAGATTATCCGTTGGAGGGAAAACATACCGAAGTAGATTGTAGGCAATGTCATGAAAAAAGGTTTTCAACACCTATCGATTTTAGTGCATGTAATAATTGCCATGCCGATTACCACGAGGGTGAATTTACCGAAAATGATATTACCCCAGATTGTGTTACCTGCCATTCTTTGGAAAAAGGATTTGATTATAGTCTGTATACCTTGGAGCAACATCAGGAAACGAAGTTTCCTTTGGAAGGGGCACATGTTGCTACACCTTGTTTTGCCTGTCATGTAGACGAAAGAAAAGATAGGTGGACTTTTAGGGAAATGGGAACAGATTGTGTGGATTGTCATGAAGATATCCATCAAGATTTTATAGATGAAAAGTTTTATCCAAAGGATGACTGTAGGTATTGCCATAGTAACAAGGCATGGAGCGAGGTTGCTTTTGATCACTCAAAAACAGATTGGCCTCTAGAAGGCAAGCATTTGCAAGTGGACTGTAGGGAATGTCACTTTACTGAAAATGAAAATAAACCCAAAGCAATAGTCCAGAAATTCGTCAACCTAAATTCAGAATGTTATGCATGTCATGAAAATGTTCACGGGACCGTTTTTGAGGTAGATGGAATAACTGATTGCATAAGCTGCCATGTAACGGATAGCTGGTACCCAAAAAGATTTAATCACGATATGACGAATTTTCCCTTGGAAGGGGAACATGATAAGATAGCCTGTAGCTCATGTCACGAGGTTACCAATGCAGCAGGTGAAGTTGAAACGGTTTATAAACTAGAAAAATTCAGATGTATAGACTGTCATTTACAATAGGTTTTATATTTGGGTTGTTTCTAGTAAATGCCCAATCGCCACACGGTGAAAATTTTAGGGTGGCTTGTGAACAATGTCATGACCCTTCAGGTTGGACTATTGATTTTAATTCCCTACAATATAACCATGATAAAACAGAATTTCCTTTAGAAGGTTCACATCGGATGGTAGATTGTAAGTTATGCCATGAGGATTTGACATTTAAAGGAGCTCCAATGGATTGTGCCACATGTCATACAGATGTTCATAGTCAATCTGTGGGTAATGATTGTGTCCGTTGTCATACCTCAGAATCTTGGTTGGTAAATAATATTCCGGAAATTCATGAAGAAAATGGATTTGCTTTGGTGGGGTCGCATAGTAATTTAAGCTGTATAGAATGTCATACTTCTGAAACAACCTTGCGTTTTGATCGTATAGGAAATGATTGTATCAACTGCCACCAAGACGATTATGCCAATACGCAAAGTCCAGACCATCAAGCAGGTGGGTTTTCTATGGATTGTACCGAATGTCACGACCCAATGGGTTTTGGTTGGGATTCTCAAAGTATAAACCATGACTTTTTCCCATTGACACAAGGTCATAATATTCAGGATTGTACACAATGTCATACCACAGGAAACTATGCAGATGCCTCTCCGGAATGTATAAGTTGCCACCAAGAGGATTATGCCGCTACCCAAGACCCCGACCATCAAGTCAATGGTTTTTCTACCGATTGTGTTTCATGCCATACTATTGCTCCAGGTTGGAAACCGGCAACCATAAACCATGACTTTTTTCCTCTAACGCAAGGGCATGACATACAGGATTGTACCGAGTGTCATACCAATGGGACCTATTCGGGGCTATCCCCTGATTGTGTAAATTGTCACCAGGATGATTATAACGGTACCCAAGATCCCAATCACCAAACAAGTGGATTTTCTTCGGATTGTGTCATTTGTCATACGACCAGCCCAGGGTGGACCCCGGCAGCCATAAACCATGATTTTTTTCCATTAACCTTGGGCCATGATATACAAGATTGTACCCAATGCCATACCAATGGAACCTATGCGGGTCTTTCACCTGATTGTGTAAATTGCCACCAGGATGATTATAACGGTACCCAAGACCCGAATCACCAAACCAGTGGTTTCTCAACAGACTGTGCTTCTTGCCATAGTACCAACCCAGGGTGGTCACCAGCAGTAATAAACCATGACTTTTTCCCATTGACTTTGGGGCATGATATTCAGGATTGTACCCAATGCCACACCAATGGAACCTATGCGGGTCTTTCACCTGATTGTGTAAATTGCCATCAGGAGGATTATAACGGTACCCAAGACCCGAATCACCAAAACAGTGGTTTCTCAACAGACTGTGCTTCTTGCCATAGTACCAACCCGGGATGGTCTCCTGCGTCAATAAACCATGACTTTTTCCCATTGACACAAGGTCACGATATACAAGATTGTACCCAATGTCATACCAATGGTACCTATGCCGGACTTTCACCGGACTGTGTCAATTGTCATACAGATGATTATAACCAGACCACGAACCCTAATCACCAAGCTGCGGGTTTTCCAACGGATTGTGTTTCATGCCATACAACGACACCTGGTTGGAGCCCATCAACGTTTGACCATGATAATTATTTTCCCATTTATTCTGGAAACCACCGTCAAGGCGAGACATGGGATACCTGTATAGAATGTCATACCACACCAAATAATTTTACAGTTTTTGACTGTATACATTGCCACCAGAATGACCACAATACAAATCTGGGCAATCAAAGATGTTATGAATGCCACCCTAATGGCAGAGAATAAGTTTGAATGAAAAAACTGTTTAGTTCTATAATTGCCTTTATGGCACTGGCGCCTATTGTATTTGGTCAAGAAATTGACAGGACATTGATAGGTGAGATAACCTTTGTAACCTCCCAAAATATCTATGTACGGTTTTCAGACACAGAACTAATAGCAATTGGCGATTCTTTACAGCTAAATGCCAGTAGCGAATCTTGCTTGGTCGTTACCAGTAAGTCTACAACCTCTTGTGTTTGTGAAATTATAAATGGTTGTGCTGTAGAAAAAGGGGATGCCGTTACTTATAAGGTCTTACCTAAAAAAAAGATTGAAGAAACCGAAACTGCAAAGGAGGAATTAATTTTACAAAAAACCAATTTAACAGAAGATGAACCCTTTTATAAAGAAGATGTAAGAGGTAGGATATCGGTCAGTAGTCAAAGTATTATTGCGAGTAACAGGGATGACCGCCATCGATTTATGGGAAGACTATCATTGAATGCTGATCATATACGGAATTCTAAATTTTCATTTAACACCTATTTAAATTATCGGCAAATACTAAATTCTGGTGAAAGTTCATCACTTCGACAAAATAGTCTTTTCAGAGTCTATAATTTAGCGGCACATTACGAAGTATTGCCTTCTTTGTCGGTAACTTTAGGAAGAAATATCAATCCAAAAATATCATCATTGGGTGCTATTGATGGACTGCAGGCAGAAAAGCATTTTGGTAAAAAATATATAGGCGCCATTGTTGGTTTTAGACCTGATATTTTTGATTTTGGATTCAATTCCAACTTACTGCAATATGGTGGATATGTTGGGGTTGCAACGGATAGTGAAGATTTATATTCCCAGACTACATTAGGCTTTATACAGCAGCAAAATAGCGGTGAAATAGACCGCAGATATGCCTATTTTCAACATAACAGTGCCATTTTTAAAAACTTGAACGTATTTTCTTCCTTGGAAGTAGATTTGTTTAGCAAGTTGAATAATTTGGTAACCAATGATATTAGATTGACCAATTTATATGTTTCTGCTAGGTATCGATTAAATAGAAAACTGAATTTGACGCTGTCTTATGATACAAGAAGACGCATATTGTATTATGAAACGTTTCAGACCGATATTGAAAGATTGCTTGATGATGACATTGCGCGCCAAGGGGCACGTGCCCGTATCAATTTCAGACCTTATAAAAGTATAATGGCAGGTGCCAGTTACAGTAAACGATTTCAGAATAACAGCGAAAACAAATCGGACAATATAAATGGATTTATTACTTTTTCTAGATTGCCAAATATTGTAGGTAGACTCTCCCTATCATATAACAGAAACGAATCTAATTATTTATTGAGTAATATTGGCTCTGCACGGTATTATCGTGATTTTTTTCGGGGAAGATTATATACAGATGTTTACTATAGGTACGCGCATTACGATTATGTGAATATGCTCAATACTTTTGATCAGCATTATATGGGGGTTGATGTGTCCTATAACATAACCAGAAAGCTTATGTTCAGTCTCTCAGGAGAGTATACGATATATAACCAAGAAAATAACATTAGAATTTTTACAAGATTAATACAACGATTTTAAATTTTTTACCATGAGAACTAAATTAAAAATAGCAAGTGTACTAGCTGTTACTGTAATGGTTAGCTCCTGTAATAACGGCCCAAAGGTCATTGCGCCTTCTACAGAATCAAATGGAGTTTCCGAGTCTAGCGGAAGCGGCATTTTTACCCCAAATCCGGATATTCAGGTCACTCTAAATGATACGGGCTCCTTCAAAGAAGATTTACATAAAGTGGTGGTTAAGGAAGTGCTGCCCACAGATCGTTATGTATATTTAAAAGTAAATGAGGATTCCGGTAAACAATTTTGGATCGCTTCTAGAAAACAGGAAGTGTCAAAAGGGGATGTATATTTTTACAGAAACCCACTTTTGAAGACAAATTTTGAAAGTAAAGAGTACAATAGGGTGTTTGATACCATTTACCTGGTTTCCAATTTGGTGGCGGAAGACCATTCTAAACATGTGGACCAATTGAATACAGTGCCTACTAGTCCTACCATGGAAAAAACTACTAAGGTAAAAGAAGATATTCCAACCCATACGGAGAGGAATATTGAATTCAAGGGAGCTGTTAAAATTTCTGAATTGGTAAAAGACCCTAAGAAATATGAAGGACATTCCGTTCAAATTAGCGGAAAGTGTGTAAAGGTCAACCCTAATATTATGAAGCGCAATTGGCTCCATATCCAGGATGGTAGCAAGAATGACTTTGACTTGGTCGTTACCTCGAGTTCATTTGTTCCAGAAGGTTCTGATATAACTATAAAGGCTACAGTAAGTTTAAATCGAGATTTTGGCGCAGGCTATAAGTACGACCTAATTTTAGAAAACGGTGCCCTAATTAAATAGTTACTTTAGATTATTAGGATATTATTTTAAACTTTCGCTTTCTCAGGTAGGCCAACGTACTTATAATTAGTATAGTTACTACAACAATATAGACCCAATTCGGAATAGGAATAGGGTCGCCAGTGGCATAAGAATGTAATCCGGATAAGTAATAATTTACACCATAATAGGTCATTAATACGGATGCTAATCCAAAAATTGTAGCAACATTATAGGCAAAAAGGCCAGTTAGCTTAGGTATAATACGCATATGTAGAATAAAGGCATATACTAAAATAGTTACCAAGGCCCAGGTTTCCTTAGCATCCCAACCCCAATATCTACCCCAAGACTCGTTAGCCCAAACACCCCCTAAATAGGTTCCAATACTTACCATAAATAGTCCACCTATTATGGTGAGTTCACTGATGTATGACAATTCTTGTACAATTCGTTTTATTCTATCCTTATTGGAATCTTTCAAGAAAATCATGAGCACAAGATTAATTAATCCTATGATGGCACCTAGCATCAAGAAACCATAACTACCTGCTTCTAAAGAGACATGAATAGTGAGCCAATAGGATTTTAAGACGGGAACCAAAGGTGTAATTTCAGGATCAAGAAAACTTAAGGTGGAAACCAATAAGATGGTTGCGGCCAATACCATGGTTGCGGCAAGACCACCAAAAGATTTTCTAGTAAACAGCACACCTGCCAGTGTTGAGGTCCAGGCAATATAGATCATAGACTCATAACCATTACTCCAAGGTGCACGTCCAGAAACGTACCAACGTAGACCAAGCCCTATGGTATGTAGTACAAAGCCAATTACCACCAAGGCAAATAAAATTTGATACACCTTTTTTAGTTTGATATTTGGTTTAAATACAGAAAGGAACAGGAAAAACAGTAAAGCCAGGCCTAAAAGAAAATAGAAGACGGCCAATCTGGTAAACACATTCATTTTGTTCAACAGAATTTCAGCATTTAATTTAGTGTCTGAAGGTAGTACTTCACCTCCGTTATTCTTCTGGTAATCCTTTAGCTCAGTAAGTATTAGATTAGCCTTACTATAGTTATTACTTGTAATTCCGGACTTTAATGCTGAAGTATAGTCAGTGAAAAATTTATCGGCCACATTGTTTTCATGATTATGACCGTCGTTTTGGCTGTGATTATGGGTTGAATTGGATACCCAAGTATTATTTGGGTCACCTGGGTTTGGAATAATTTTTAAAAGCGACCCAGAAAAGGCCATACTCAGAATATTGATACGTTCATCAATTTTTATAAGTTCCTTTTCATAGACCCCTCTATCAGTGGGGTCCAAGCTGTAGATACTACGCATTTCTTCCCGTAGTTTATACGTGCCATTTTGGTCAAAGAAGTCTTTATAGGCGGCATAATCTTCCGCAACACTTAACAATTTATGAATGTCTTGATGTTTTCCCATTTTAATGATCGGTGCACTATACCAATCTTGTTTATTGGCAAAAAGACTTAAAATAACCTGGTCGGCACTTAACCCGTACATACTTTCCTTACGGGCCAATTTCCGCATGATTTCCCGAGAGAGGGTATGCATAGGTTTCATCCTTCCTTTAAAATCCTGTACTACCAAAGAACTGAACTCGGCAGCATGGTCTGCTCCAACTGCATTTTTAACAAAGGATTCTTGAGCATTCGCGGATAAAGAAATAAACAGCACTAGGATAAAAGTGCCGCTCTTTGCCCTAAGTTTTTTGATTTTTTGGGTGACTTGATAAAAACGGGTGTTCTTATTGAACAGAGTCCATAGCATACCTATGGTCAAAAGTGCATAGCCTATGTAGGAAATCCAAGTACCCCAAAAATCATGGTTTACACTTAAATAGGTTCCTTTCTCATCTTTGTCAAAAGACGATTGAAAGAAACGGTAGCCATCATAATCTAAAATATTATTCATAAAAATACGATAATCAAAGCGTTCATTGTTCCGGGAATCCACAAGGGTAACTTCGCTCGCATAGGATGAGGCGCTGTTGGTGCCGGGATATTTTTCCAGTATAAATTCGTTTAGTTTTATTTGAAAAGGCACAACCACTTCTTTGGAACCATAAGATACTGAAATGTCTAAATCATTAAAATTCAATAAATTAGGTCTTCCTGAATTTCCTCTACTACCGAAAACCATAGCTTCTTGTGAATTACCATTAACAGAAATATCCATTACTACTGCGTTTACGCTCTCGTTTTTAACTTTTGAACTTTCAGAATCCATTTGGACTTTACCACTTTTCATAAATTTTGAAAACACCATATTTGCGCTACCATCAGAGTATAGTGATCGCAAGCGTAATGGATTATAGGTGTTAGAGCCCATAATGGTGTCCTTTTGTTGTGTAGCCATTACGGTTTGCATAAAAGTCCTATCCGAAGAAAACAATAATGAATCGTTGCGATAAACAATGTTGAAAGCATTGGGTAGTTGCGTTTCCTTGAAATTATATACAAAATTGCGAATGCGTTTTGTTTGCCCTTGATTGATGAAATATTCTTCCCTGCCATTTGCCCCGGCAACCACAATTTGTAATGTGGGTTTACCGTCAATGCTCTCTACCAACATTTGTTTGGGGTTGGGTATAAAATCTTTGACCTTTATCTCGAAAAGATCATCACCAATTAAATAAGATTCACTCCAGCTATTATTACCCAAGGAGGCGAACAAAACTGGTTCTTCAAAATCATAGGTTTGCCCGGCTTTTGACACTTTAAATTTCAAAAATGAATTGGATGATAAAAATCGGTTTGAAGCATTATTTTCCCGAATATGCATCACGCCCTCAAAACCAAAATAACGAGTTATACCCGCACCTATTAATATGATGATGATGGATGCATGGAATAACAATAATGGCCATTTCTTTTGGGGAATCATTCGGAACTTGAAAATATTCACAATAATGCTAATACCGAATAATAGAAGTAAGAGTTCAAACCACCAAGATTTAAAGATGACCTTTTGTGCCGCACTGGTACCAAAATCGTTTTCCACAAAAGTGGCAATACCTATGGCTGCAGCGAATAGTACTATATAAAGTCCGGCAGCTCTCGTGTTAAAAAGACTTGAAAGAATTTTTTTTACTTTTTGAAGATTGCTCATCTTGGTATAATGACTGGTGGTTAAAAGTTTGTATTGTGGACAAAATCGCTTGACATAAAAAATAGGTTCAATTATATTTATTTCATGAAAGAACAAAGCCCCAATAATGTGCCCTTACTCATAGTAGAACAGTCGAGCTTCTTAAATTACTCAAACAAAATCCTTAAATCTTGGATTATGGAGTACTGAAAGTCTTTTACTGCAGATAGAGTAGAAAAAACATAAAATTCAAATCGATTCATACTGTTTTGGCACTCTTTTATATATTTAAGTTATGAAAGCGTCAGAACGTCTTTCAGGTAGACCTATTCGGTTACCTATTTTGAAAAAACGATTACAACCATTTGGTTATTAATGGGATAGGGCAGGGGGTTAAAACTCTGCCACCCCGACTTAAGAATCAAAGGTTTACGAATTGAATTTCGTAAACCTTTTCTATTTGTACTCAATTAAACAATCTAAAATTGACGGGTATGTTAATGGTCAACAAGTGGATTTATAAATGTATGACTAAGTCCTTTAGAATCCAGAATCTTCCATAGGGAAATTCAATGGGCAATACGGTCTTTTAGTCATTGCCCAATTTCTCCAGGACATCCTGCAATAGCAATTTAGTTGCCCTCACGCCATCGTCATTGGATAAAAAGTTTTGGTCGCTACCCATATCCCGCATTAGGCCTCCTTCGTATTCAATACCCACATATCCACCGGTTCACCCCGAACCCTTGATGATGTTGAACATTTTAATAAAATCTGTTTCAATGTCGAATCCCTTAGCATCAAATCTATGGGTCTTGGCAGAAATTCCTTTCACATAGGGCATCATTTTGGCCACACCTTCATATTTGTCATATTCCTTTAAACATTTGGTGCCGATCAAGTCTTTAAAGTCCATACTTTTTGCAATTGTTCGCTCAACACAAAAATTCCCGAAATCAGGTAAGAAGCCCTTATTTTTTTGATCAAGCTGCTTCATTATTCCTACCAGCCAATCTGCATTGGTAGAGTTGCCAAAATGATTTTCAACAATAACATTCATTTCTGCCTTGGCTGCAAAATCCAAAAGTTTTCCATACCCATCTACCGCGGCAATAGCTATTTCCTCAGGAGTCCCAGGTTCTATTTTTCCAGTTAGGACGCCCATAGCATCACCCAAATTTACCCTTATAGATGTACAGCCCAAATACTTGGCAGCCTCTACCCATTCGTAATGACTTTCTACCGCCGCATTTCGTTCTTTGTCATTGATAGAAGTGATATTGGCACCATCCACCATAATGAGGTGATTTACCATGCCCAAATCATCACAGCGCTGTTTTAACTCCCTCATATACCCCGAATCGGTATGCTTACCATTAAAAAACCCGGAAACATATTCCAATACGGTTATATCGTGTACTTCCTTGGCCCTTGCCGGAAAATCCATATTGGTCATTTTACCAGCATAGAGTTCAGAAGCAAATGAAAATTCAGCTAACGAGATTTCAAAGGTAAACGTGTCTTTTAACCCCATTGGGAACAACGGCACAGGGAAAAGTGTACTTAACCCAAGACCAGCTGTGGCTGTTCCCACTTGGCCTATAAATTTTCGACGTGATATTTTCATATTTTCTACATTTTGAGACCTAAAGTAATTCTATTTAGCAATAAATATAGTAGAAACATGTACAAAAAAAGCGCCTTTTGATCTTCTCATTTTTAAAGACACCATAAACGCCATGATGGCTAATAGAATGATTTCGAAACTCTAGTAGATGACATTCAAAATTCCAACAATGAATTTTAAATTATTTTTAATACTTAATTTATTAAGTCTTACTGAAATTATGGATGCTTCTGTTTTGTTGCCACTTGATGCATATATGCCAACATATTCAGGTGCTATGGTTAGTTCCTTGCTTTTTATTTCTTTAAAGGTAAAATCTCCTACTTACATTTTGGATAGAATAGGATGTTTGAAAACTTGTTCGGATTTTCAAAATAAATAAGGGCATTGAATACTTTAGAAATTAGGGTGCCTAGGTAATTGCTTCTCGATTATTGCTCAGCCGAAAATCCACTTGCCCTTAGTTTTTCAAAAAACTGCGTGGTTTTTTGTACAGATGCATCATCATTAATATCAAAAAGCCTAAATGTTTCTTTATCCCCTTTGTATAAAGGATTTTCCTGCATATCGCCTTGAGATTTATAGGCCGCAATTACCCATTGTGCAATCACTTTATAAGAAACCTGTTTCCCATGCGCCCCAAAACGAGTGGCTACATCCAGGTAAAATGACGGCGCGTTTTTTTTCATGGTCGTTTCTGGAAAACCTTCTAGCATGGTGAAGGTTTCAGGCGTTTCATCTTTATAGGTGCTCCCTGCAATAATGATCGGCCGGTTTGAACCTTTGTATCGTTGCAGTGCACGCAATGCCATTATAACAGCTGTTTTATGATGGCCATGTTGACCTTCAAAAGGAAACATGGTAATTACAAAATCGTATTGCTGTGCAGTAAGAATCTGGTCAAGTTTTTTTTCAATCAGGGGAACATCCCAGTTTTTGCCAGTCACATAAGGTATCGGGTCAAGGTTGTAATAATCATCCCGCTGCTCAAAAAAGAAGTATTTCCTAATTCCCATAATGTCACCAGCTTCCATAACTTCCTTTTTCCGAATCCTTGGTAACTCAGCCCGGCCGATCGTTGAATCGGTTAAATTATGGCCATAATAGACAGCACCGAGTTCTGATCCGTTAAATCCGCCCTGCCCATCAGTTAGCAGCGCCAGGTCAACCGTTCCTTTTAGGTCGTGGGTTATTTTATACAATAGAATGGGGAAACTTGTTTCATCATCTGGGTGTGCATCTACGACCAGTACCCTTGGGCCAGTTTGGCAAACCACCATGGTAAAAGAAAATATTATAGACAAACTGATAATGCTTAAGTGCTTTGGGGATTGGCTTTTCATGTTCAGGTTGATTTTTAGGATGCTATAGAATTTAGTTATGCGGTCGACAAGGTATAAAAGAGTACGCTTCTTTGTTTAAAAATAGAATTTTTTACAAAGGAAAATTATAGAAAAATGAGATTGTCGATAACCATAAGATCTATTCTCCCATTTTTGGATGTTTCGGGTTCCAATCTGCGCCTTGGACTCATTCAAACAAAAAAGCCAGACAATTGTCTCGCCTTTGCTGGTCGTGGTGACAGGAAGTGAATCTAGAAACATAACCAGTTTAAAATCAATATGTTATATCAATGTTTTCAAAATAGGACCCGTATTAGGCCAGGTATCATCACTTTTTGATGCTTTCGCAATCCAAAAATAGAAAAGGTGTATCAAAATGATATAAATCCATTCAAATTTAATTGATCCATTATTTGAACCTTTAAGGTTTGAAAATAAAAAAGGCAACTGCCTTTTTAGCCTCAAAAAACTTTTAATTTATGGGACTTTTATACTTCAGATTTTGAAGATTACGATGTGCTTTGTGATTGGGTAAATCAACCTCTTAAAAGGTTTGAGATAATTGTCGGAACAGTATAAGAACTGGCCCTTCTTTGAATCCCCAAAATAAATCATATATTGACAATAATTGTATAGGTCAAAAAGCAGAACAATGCAATCAGGACTCCTAAGAAAGGGGTTCTAAACCAGTATTTTTTTGCCAAATACAAATAGAAAAGGACGTATAGGTCATCAAGGAACAATAATGCCGTAAAGTCTTGGAAAACCTCAGGATAACTGATTTTAAAAGAAATTTGAGTATCCCCGCCCCCAAAGCCGCACATGCTTTTTCTTCATAAAATTTTGAAGTCATGGGTCCCCAAAATCAGGTACTAAAAAATTGACTATTAAAAGAATCAAAATTGAAAAAGCAGTCCCAGGAAAAGAACGAATTAAGGAACTATACTTTCTTTGCTATTGGCCGCTAACTTTTCCCGGTCAGCATAAATTATGCGCATTTCATAAAAAAAAATTACTTCATCTGATTATTTACCACAATCAAAAATATAAATAGGATTGGATTTTTTATCAATATAATCTTTGCCTATTTTTAGATTTTGTACCTCTAAATTACTTCAATGCTAGCTTGGCTCGGTCTGCTTACCATTATAGCACTGCTTTTTTTGGTCATGACCAAAAAAATGGCCGCGGTGGTAGCTTTGATTCTTGTTCCCATCGTCACGGCCTTAATGGCCGGATTTACCCATGAGATTATCGGCTTTATAACGGAAGGTATTAAATCCATTGCTACCACCGGGGTCATGTTCATTTTTGCCATTCTTTTTTTCGGAATATTGACCGATGCCGGAACTTTTAAACCCTTGATCAAAAAGTTATTAAGTTTTTCAGGTAATGATCCGGCGAAGGTTACCGTGGCTACGGCCTTATTGGCTATGCTCGTACATTTAGACGGTTCGGGCGCGGTTACTTTTTTGGTTACCATACCTGCTTTTTTACCGCTCTACGATGCGCTCAACATGAAACGAACCACATTGGCCACCGTTACCGCATTGGGAGCCGGAACCATGAATATTTTACCCTGGGGCGGCCCTACGATTCGAGCGGCATCAGCCTTGGAAGTTTCTGTAACGACCCTTTTCAATCCCATTCTTTTACCAGTGTTATTAGGACTTTTTTCCGTACTTGTCATTGCTTTTTTTCTTGGGAAAAAGGAGCGCAAGAATGTGTCTTTGACCGGAGCAGATGCCGTTTATGAAACGGCTGAAATACAATCCACAGAGCATGAACGTTCAAAATTTTTCTACGTGAACATAGCCATGATTTTGGTTGCGGTTGCGGTGCTTATCAGTGGAATGGTGCCTCCACATATCATATTTATGGTAGCCTTTGCCGTGGCCATTACGCTAAACTATCCAAACCCTACAGTACAAGGGGAACGAATAGATTCCCATGCAAAGGCAGCACTATTGATGGCCAGTATCCTATTTGCCGCTGGGTGTTTTACAGGTATCTTAAAAGGGTCGGGCATGATAGATGCCATGGCACAGGGCGCAGTAACGTTGATTCCCGAATCTGTTGGTGGCCATTTGGCCGTGCTAACGGGTATCGTCTCCATGCCCGCCAGTCTTTTGTTCGATCCAGATTCATTTTATTTTGGTATTCTTCCCTTAGTTTCCAGCACGGCTTCGCACTTTGGGGTAGCATCGGTTGAAGTTGGCCGTGCCGCAATAATGGGCCAGATGACTACTGGCTTCCCTGTAAGTCCGCTCACCGGTTCCACCTATTTATTGATAGGGTTGACCGGAGTGGACTTGGGAGAACATCAGAGAAAAACCATTCCCTTAGCGTTTTTGGTTACTTTGATCATTCTATCGTTTTCATTATTAATCGGTGCCATAAGTTGGTAAGTATGAAAAAAATCAGAATTGGAAGTGGGGCGGGGTATGCGGGTGATCGATTGGGACCTGCTTTGGAACTTATTAAAAAAGGTAATCTGGACTATATTTGCTTTGAAGGTTTGGCCGAACGCACTATTTCATTGGCCCAGCAGGCAAAAAAAATGAATCCAACACTGGGGTATAATGACCTTCTCCTATACCGAATGAAGGAAGTGCTTCCATTGGCGAATAAGCACCAAACCAAGATAATAACCAATATGGGAGCTGCTAATCCATTAGATGCCATGAAGGAAATTGGCAAACTGGCAGTGTCCCTTGGCTTATCCAATATTAAAATTGCAGCAGTACTTGGCGATGATTGCAGTTCAAATATCGCTGATTACATGCAGTATTCCATATTGGAAACCGGACTGCCTTTGTCATCCCTTAAAGATTATATTCTTTCAGCCAATGCCTATTTGGGATGTGAAGGTATCGTGGAAGCTCTTGAGAATGGAGCGGATATAGTGATTACCGGGCGTGTGGCGGATCCTTCTTTATTTTTGGCTCCTATGCTGTACGAATTTGGCTGGGAAAAAGCGCAGACCAAGCTGCTGGGCACAGGCACTTTGATAGGTCATCTTTTGGAATGTGCAGGTCAGGTTACCGGAGGTTATTTTGCAGATCCCGGGAAAAAGGAGGTTCCTGATCTTTGGAATCTGGGATTTCCATTTGTGGAAATAGATGAAAATGGAAACGGTTTTATTTCTAAACTTTCCGATTCGGGGGGAATGGTTACCCCGGCAACATGTACCGAGCAATTATTATATGAAATTCATGACCCTGAAAACTATATTACACCGGACTGTACAGCTGATTTTTCAAAGGTTATGTTCTTCCAAGAAGGAAAGGATCGAGTTGTTTTTAATGGCGCGAATTCCAAACTAGCAACCGATACGTATAAAGTGAGTGTGGGTTATTCAGATGGCTTCATTGGTGAAGGGGAAATTAGTTATGGAGGAGCAAATTGTCTACAAAGAGGATTACTGGCGAAAAAGATTATGGAAAAACGATTGGAACGAGTACCCTTTAAAATTGCCGACCTTAGAATTGAACTGATCGGAATCAATTCTTTATTAGGTAAGCAAGTTCATTCTTCAGAACCTAACGAAATACGTTTAAGGGTAGCAGGGAAAACATTATTTAAGGAGGAGGCGCAACTGTTAGCGAATGAGGTGGAAGCCCTTTACACCAATGGACCGGCAGGAGGTGGTGGTGCGACAAGGAAAATTTCGGAAGTTTTGGCGATTGCATCCATTCTTGTGCCAAAATCTGATATTGAGTTGAGTGTTCAATATATAACAACATAGCAAATGAAACTTTGGGACATCGCACATGCCAGAACAGGCGACAAAGGAAATATCAGCAATATTTCGATCATTGCCTATAAACCTGAATATTATGAACTTATTAGAACGAACTTGACTTCCGATAGCGTAAAGAAATGGTTCGGAACGCAAGTAAAAGGGGCCGTACACCGATATGAACTACCTCAGTTGGGGGCCCTAAATTTTGTAATGTATGAGGCTTTGAATGGGGGAGTTACGAGCTCTACCGCCTTGGATAAACATGGAAAAACACTTGGTGCCTACTTGCTCGAAATGCCCATTAAATAGAAACAAAGAATGATGAGAAGATTACTTTTATTACTACTGATTCCCATGACCTTTTCTACATGGGCCCAAAACACCTTAAAGGGAACAATCGTTAAGGATTCATTGTATTCAAAAAGCTTGGAAAATAAACTTGGGGAAAACCCGACCCGGTCTGTTTCGGTATATCTCCCTCCGGGATATACCGATTCGGAAAAAAAATACCCGGTTATCTACTTTCTACATGGGTTTCTAAATGATGATTCCCTTATCGATTCTATGAAGGAGCTTTTGGACTACGCTATTGAGGAGCATAAAATTGGCCCTTTTATCTTGGTAATTACCGATCAAAGAACCTCCTATGATGGTAGTTTTTATTCCAATACGGGCATTTTCGGCAATTGGGAAGATTTCACTGCGTTTGATCTGGTGACTTATATGGATACCAAGTATAGGACGCTTCCGAAAAAAGAAAGTAGGGGAATTACCGGGCATAGCATGGGCGGTTATGGAGCGCTGAAAATTGCGATGAAACATCCTGATATTTTTAGTGCCGTTTATGGGATGAGCCCTGGGGCTTTGGCCATTGTTCGAGAGTACGGACCCAATAGTGACACCTATGTACAGTATTCCAAATCAAATACCATGGAAGATTTATCCAAATCCTATTTTGGCAAAGTAATATTGGCCTTTGCGCGCTCATGGCTCGCCAATGCATCCAGCACTCCTTTTTACTGCGATGTTCCGTTTTCCTATAAAGGAGAGGAATTGAAGGTAAATCAGGAGGTGTTAAAAAAATGGCATGAGAATATGCCCTTTTATATGATACCCGATTATATTGATAATTTAAGGAAATTGCGGGCCATAAAGTTGGATTGGGGACGAAATTCAGGAGATCGGTTTGCCATCCAATGTAAAATGTTCAGTCAAGGATTGGAAAATGCAGGTATCACCCATTTTTCCGAGGAATATATTGGAACACATACCAACAATATCTACGTTAAGGAAGGTAGGTTGCCACAACAGGTTTTGCCATTTTTTGATTTGTACTTAGATTTTGAGTGAAAAAGTAATGTGATTTTCATAGTAAAAAGGGTGATAGGTACGATAAAAAAAATCGAATTAAGACACTCTATTTAGTGAATAAAAATCCCATAGAGTTCAGTTCAAATATTGGATGGCTTAAGACTTTTTAATAGTTCCTTAAATCGTTTGATTGGTGAAACCGATTAAAATATGATTTTGTTTTTAGTATGGGATTCTAATTCGATTCATTTCAATATTAAGAAGACTATGCCTGGATTACATATTGAGTGGTTGAATTTATTATTTGATCCTTATTAACATCATTGAATTTTTGTTTGAGCGTCGGTTTATGCAATTTAATTCGCGTTCATCATAAAAAGATGGAAAATTAGCACTCTATCTATTTTATACCGTTCAATTTCTTGATCAAATCTACTTCATCCTGGCGATACGGGGTGCCATCTTTTCTGAAGATATCGTGGAACCATTCAACGGGTTCATCCCCACTATCAATAGGAGTGTCCCATTGGTAAATGGTATTTGTCTTTCCTTTGACCAAGCCCCAGTTAATGGCACCTATATTTTCTTCTTTCAAAAGAGGCATAATATTGGAGAATCGGCTGTTTCGCGTACGGGCCATATATTCGGTACATATCATTGGCCTCCCATGCGTGCGCAACAATTCTATAATAAGTTTATGTTCTTCGGGGTTCCCGTAATGATGGTAGGTTATGATATCTGAATTTAAGGCTTGAAAGGCATTGAGGTCTACCAATCCCCATGACCATATCCCAGCAGATAAGGGTTGGGATGGGTCGACTTCCCTTGCCCAAGAAAATACGGCTTGCAACAAGGGCATTGAATCGTTTATTTTACCGGAGTTTCCAGGTTCGTTGTAAAGATCCCAAAGTAAAATTCTATCGTCGTCCTTGAAGGTTTTTAGTATATCCTTTACATAGGCTTCCAAAAGTGGAAAGTTGGCAGGGTTTTTTGACGCTGGATCCCCAGGGTCCTGCATCCAACCCGAGTTATGGGTTCCCGTCTTGGGTTCCGGCTGTTTTCCTATTTTAGGCTCTTTTCCCCACACATCATCAAAGAAAACAAACATGGTTTTAATACCGCGGTTATTGGCAATACCCAAATATTGATCTATCCTTTTCTTGAATCCGCTTGAATCTTGCTTATAGGCGAGGCTGTGAAGATAAACGCGCATCACATTCATACCAATGCCTTGGGCATAACCCAATTCCCTATCTATTGTTTCTGGATCAAAGGTATCACCTTGCCACATTTCCAATTGGTTGATCGCGTTATTGGGAATAAAATCTGCCCCGTTGAGCCATTTATATTGGGCATACCATTTTTCTGCTTTTTCTATAGACCATCTTTGTGATTCCTTAGATTGGGCAGTTGTTATGCTAACTGTCATTAGAGCGATAATAAACACTAGGTTTTTGGTTTTTACTTTTGCCATTTTTGATTCAATTTTTTCGTTCAATTATTTTTAATATCCAAAGCGGGCCAAGGGTTTGATGCAACCATAAAAATTACCAAGCCTAACATGGATCGGTAATTCGTAAAGATAGCTCAAATGTACATAAACTAACATTTAGTTTCCCGACCAACCTTAATGGGGCTGGCTGGGCATTAACCTAAACTAACTCAACAATGGTAACATAATTTGTAGCCTTCCCTAAAATCAGGGCATTTTAAAATTCGAGTTTATGAAGTGCCCATAAAGAGGAAAATACCAGGCAAGTGTATTTAAAATACTGAAAATAAATAATTTGTCGCATTTCTAGGTGGCCTCCCGTCGCTCTCGGAAAATCAGAGGTTTATGAATTGATTTTCTTGAACTTCTTTTTATTTTCACTCAATTTGTACTTATTTAACGTAGTCACTTGTACTAATGCTCAAAACCGGAAATAAACAGTAGTTTTAACCAAACAATGAATCGACCTATGGCACTTCTTTTCCATTGCCCAATTGCATCCGGGAGAGAAGGCTCACTTTGACCGACCTATCTATTGTATTAAGGCATATTCGGCAAAGAGTTGCCCAAGGGTATCGGAAAAATTGCAGGAAAGGCGAAAAAAGGCTCGAATAATGGGACGAGCACGGTAATACCCAATTTTGCTTGGGCACATCGAAGTATCGGTGAAAGGTCGGTTTGGTTGAATTCAGGATAGGAGATGAATAAAGGCACTATCACATAATATTAAAAATGTATTTCAAATGAAAAAAGGCATACTTTTATTTATGGCGCTTTTCGGGTTTTTTTCCTGTAAACAAAATCAGGAAAAGAGTCTGGAGGGAGATACCACGGCAAAAAAGACTACTTCAAATTATGTAACAAGCAGGGCTCCTTTAAAAGAAACGCCATATTTGGAATTGCCATTGGGGACTATTAAGCCGGATAGTTGGCTAAAAGACCAATTGCAGCGCATGGCAGATGGGATGACCGGTAATTTGGATGAAATCTATCCAGAAGTTGTCGGACCCAGAAATGGATGGCTAGGGGGCGATGGCGATGGCTGGGAGCGAGGACACTTATTGGATAGATGGCCTTCTCCCTTTGGCATATATCCTCGATGATCCGAAATTAAAGGCAAAAGCATTGAAATGGGTCGATTGGACCCTAAACAACCAAACCGATGAAGGCTATTTAGGCCCGGTACCTTTTGAAAAAGAACCGGAATATGAACCGGGATTGCAAAGGGGGCAGCGAAAAGATTGGTGGCCAAAAATGGTGATGCTAAAAATATTGCAACAATATTACAATGCCACAGGTGATCAAAGGGTTCTAACGACACTTACAAAGTATTTTCAGTATCAATTAAGGGAATTGCCTACCACTCCGTTGGATAAGCTGAGCTTATGGGCCAATAGGCGGGGAGGCGATAATTTGCAGGTTGTCTATTGGCTATATAATATAACCGGGGATAAGTTTCTATTGGACCTTGGTGATATAATTCAAGAGCAGACCTTTCCCTGGACCACTGTTTTTTTGAACGAAGAAAATTACAATGACCCTACCGATGTATGGTACTATAATAAGCTAAAACCCTATCCTTTTGATTCTATGGAGATCAATTCTTTGACCGTTTCAAAAATCGGGGGATTGCATACCGTCAATTTTGCCCAAGGTTTAAAGGAACCTGTTGTGGCCTATCAAAGGGACATGGACCAAAACCATTTGGATGCTGTTAAAAAGGCCCTTAAGGATATAAAAAAATATCACGGACAGGCTCAAGGAATGTACGGCGGTGATGAACCATTACATGGGGCAAATCCAGTACAGGGGATTGAATTTTGTTCCATTTCCGAGGAGATGTTTTCGTTGGAAACGATGCTAAAAATCACGGGGGATATGGAGTTTGCCGATTTATTGGAAAAGATAACCTACAATGCGTTGCCCGCCCAGGCATCGGACGATTACAGTTCCAGACAGTATTTTCAGGCCGCGAACCAAATTGAGGTTAGCGATCGTACGGATGTTTCCTTTGAAAGCAACGGGCACAAACAAACCGATTTTGTTTTTGGAACATTGTCAGGGTATCCCTGTTGTACTACGAACATGCATCAATCCTGGCCCAAATTTGTACAAAACTTATTCTATGCAACCCATGACGGTGGCGTGGCGGCGTTGCAATATGCCCCGAGTTCCGTAACCATGTTGGTGGCGGACAGTGTCAACCTGAAAATAAGGGAGACTACGGGATTTCCATTTAGGGAAACCGTGAATTTTGAGCTTGACCTTTCCGAAAGCGCAAGGTTTCCTTTTCATTTGCGCATACCCGCTTGGGCAGAAGGAGCATCCATAACCTTGAATGGCAATAAAATGGACATAGCTATTCAAGATCGCATTGCCATATTGGATAGGGAATGGAAAAATGGAGATAAGATAACCCTATATCTTCCCATGAAGATAACTACTTCAAAATGGTATGAATTTTCAACGGCCGTGGAAAGGGGACCTTTGGTATATGCCCTTAAAATAGAGGGCGAGGAAAAAACAAAGGACAGGGGTGATGGGTATCGGAAATTTACAGAGGTTTTCCCAAAAGAGCCTTGGAATTATGGATTGATACAACAGGAACTGGACAACATCCCCAGTTCCGTCAAGGTCGTTGAAAATCCCTGGGACGGAAGCTATCCATGGAACCTGGAAAATGCGCCCATCACCTTAAAGATAAAAGGGTTGAGGGTTCCTGAGTGGAAAGCAGCTAACGGAGTGCCCTATTTTCCGGGTTTTTGGGGCAAATATGCGGGAGACGCTACGGGTAATATCCAAGAAATTACCTTGGTTCCATATGGCTGCACCACCTTAAGGATTTCCCAGTTTCCGACCTATACCATTGCCAATTAAATATCGTGGAACATGCATTTTGTAAAAGGAATTTATAGCATCGCGTTAGTGGGGTTTTGTTTGCTGTTTCCTAGTTGTGGTGAGGATCCCTCTAGGCACGGTGCGGTTCTCGATCCACCAAAAGACGACCATTTGAAGGCCGTATTGTTCAATGAAGTACGTTTGGAAGATACTTTTTGGAAACCGCGGCTAAAGATCCAAGCGGATACTTTGGTACCCTTCGCCCTGGACAAAACACTGCCTGCCGTGGAAAACCTTGAAAAGACCGCGAGATTTTTAAAGGGTGACACCACTGACTTGCCGTTTCCACATCGGTACATAGCCTCGGACCTGTATAAGGTCATGGAGGGTGCAGCACTTTCTTTGATGGAAAACCCCAATAAGGAATTGGAAAAGCGTCTTGACGGCATAATCGATATTATTGGCAATGCGCAAAAGGACGATGGATATCTCTACGAGGCACATATTACCGGAGTTTCCAAAAAACATGACCATTGGGGCGGCGGTGGTATGGGCGATAAACCCTATTCCTTTGTACTTCACAGCCATGAACTGTACAATATGGGGCATATGTATGAAGCGGCAATTGCATATTATCGGTCGACAGGAAAGGATAAATGGTTAAAAATTGCCGAGAAAAATGCGCAGCATATCAACAAGGTTTTTTTCGTTGGAGACCCCAACTACAATAATGGCAAACGGGTTAATCAGGCTCCTGGGCACCAAGAATTGGAACTTGCGTTGGTGAAACTGTACCACACTACCGGTAAACCACTGTATTTGGACATGGCAAAAAAATTTCTGGATATTCGGGCCAGGAACCTTTGTTCCCGAAGGAGAGGGAGTCATGGCACCGACCTATGCCCAACAACATCTACCCGTTGCCCAACAGTCAAGCGCAGTTGGGCATGCCGTAAGGGCGGCCTATATGTATGCCGCAATGGCCGATGTGGCCGCATTGACCGATAATAAAGAGTATGACAGTGCACTAGATAGGATCTGGGGGAACATTGTGGATACCAAAATGCATATTACGGGAGGTCTGGGAGCCGTTCACGGCATAGAAGGTTTTGGGGCGGAATATGAATTGCCCAATAAAGAAGCCTATAATGAAACCTGTGCCGCTGTGGGCAACGTACTTTTTAACCATAGAATGTTCCTGGAACATAAAGATGCCAAGTATATGGACGTGGCCGAAGTGGCCCTTTTCAATAATGCATTGGCGGGGATGAACTTGAACGGCAATAAATTCTTTTATGTAAATCCCTTGGAATCGGATGGTGTTACGCCGTTCAACAATGGTAAAGCAGGCCGGTCACCTTGGTTTGACACGGCTTGTTGTCCCTCGAATTTGGCACGTCTGCTCCCTCAGGTCAGCGGAATGATGTATGCCCATACCGATGATGAAATTTACGTTACGCTATATGCAAGTAACCGGACAGAAATTGAATTAAAGGAAGGGAAGGTCAAGCTGCACCAGACCGCAAATTATCCATTCGAGGGTACCGTAGATATAGAATTGAAACCGGAAAGAGAACAATCGTTTACCGTAAAATTGCGCATACCCACATGGGCGAAAGGACAGTTTGTTCCCGGTTCGCTCTATCATTACACAGATAGGAATTCCGAAGAAATTGAACTTATGGTGAACGAAAAACCGGTAGAATTGGATCTTGATAAAGGTTTCGCTACCATTACCAGAGCATGGAAACCCAATGATACGATTACCTTAAAATTGCCCATGCCCGTTAAGTTCAATCGGGCGAACGAGCTGGTAATTGCCGATAGGGAAAAGATGGCCATCACCAAAGGGCCCTTGGTGTATTGTGCCGAAGGGGTAGATAACAATGGGGCTGTGCAACGCTTTTTTATAGATGAGGTACCTACTTCTGAAAGTGCCCAAATTAAGCCGATGCATGATGGTTTAATGCAAAACATTCCAGCAATAACCTTTCCTGCTAAAACAGAAGAGGGGGATAAGATACAAGATGGGACCCTAAACCTGGTTCCGTATTATTCATGGAACAATCGGGGAGACTCATCTATGATCGTCTGGTTTCCACAAAAAAAGACATAAACCCCGGTAAAATAGGGGTCATTGTGAATCCGAAGTAGCCGTGACGATGCCAAAAAGAGGGGAAATTGGATCGTAAGGATGGCTTTTGGGCACCAAAAAAAGGTAGGATTTAACTGCTTTTCCTATCAAAATTAGCATGGATCGGACAACAAAGGCAAAATGATTAATAATACCAGAAAAACAAAAGAAATAGATGTAATAATTATTAAATCGCCAAAATACTTCCATTAAACAGCGTTTTACCGAAAAAAAGTAGGAAAATTAGTAATACAGCACAAACTGTCAGATTTTTTATATTAATTTTAAGTTGTGTTTAAAATGAAAGATATGACGACTGAATTGCCCCACAGTTCTGAACGCTCAGTTCTATCTTTTAAAAAGGTGCTTCAAAGTCCCACTTGAAATTGAGGCAACTATAAACTTTAAACACAATTTACATGAAGTGAGAATAGGCTTAAAGCGGAGCTATGAACAACCTACAAACTTTAGTACCCAACCCATTTTTTATGGGTTGTTTGGCAGTTATTTCGGCATATTTAATATCCATCAGGTTGTTCCCTGTGATTATCTACCTTGGAAGGGAAAGAAACCTTATGGATGAGCCAAAGGACAGAAGTGTGCATTTTAATAAAACCCCAACTTTGGGAGGCGTAGGAATATTTATCACTTTTGCCTTGAGCATTATTCTTTTTAGCATATTTCTTCGTTTGCCCCAACCAGATTTAATAAGGCTGTTATCCCTCCTTGGGGGAACCATCATGCTATTGTTCTTGGGCATTAAAGATGACTTGTTGACACTCTCTCCGCGAAAAAAATTTATAGGCCAGATCATATCCTCGGCCTTGGTTATTTATTTTACCGATGTTCGAATATTTGATTTCAATGGGCTGTTCGGAATCAGCGAACTCCCATACATGGTTTCCCTGCTTTTTACCGTCCTTGTTTTTATATTTATAATCAACGCCTATAACCTTATTGACGGCATTGATGGTTTGGCAGGATCCATTGCAATTATCTCGAGCTTATCGTTCGGGGTCTTTTTTCTTTTGAACGATCAAATCCTATTGGTATTGATTTCCTGTATTCTAACCGGTGCATTGGTCGGTTTTTTAAAATATAATCTTTCTGTTAGCAATAGATTGTTCATGGGGGATTCGGGATCTCTGTTCTTAGGTTTCCTGCTGGCCTACCAGGCCATAAGCTTTTTGGGGATCAACGGGGATGAAGCCTCAAAATTTACGATACCAAACGGCCCTATTTTGGCCATGGCGATTTTAGCGATACCTATTTTGGACACTCTCAGGGTATTCACTGTTAGGATTGTTCAGGGAAAAAGCCCCTTCAGTCCCGATCGCAACCATATCCATCATTTATTGTTGGATTCGGGCCTTAATCATTGGCAGGCTACGACACTCGTTTCGGTACTCAATATCATTATCATAGAATTGGCCGTATGTATGAGTGGCCTTTATATTAATGTGCAGTTTTATATTTTAGGTATTATTACGCCCTTTGTCGTTCTAATTTCCCTATTTATAATAAGAAGGGGGAGTTTATCCCAAAACAGTGCACCAAATGGGGAACAGCAGGTCTTAACAGGGGAACATGCAATCAATTTTGCGGATTTTTTGCAAAAATCGGTCAGTCATTCTTTTGAGAATCGAACATCCCTGAAAATAGCTAAAACAGATATTGAAGAAAAAGAACGATCCAGTAGGGAATTCAAACATCAAGAAATACTGGAAGTGGAAAATAGTACGAACCCCCAATGAAATCGACACCTAAATGCGAACAAGGTACATTAGTGTGGTGGTAACATATTTATACTAAATTGATTATGAAAAATAAAGTAGCATTTATAACGGGTATCACAGGCCAAGATGGTGCCTATTTAAGTGAATTTCTATTGCTAAAAGGCTATACGGTGCACGGGCTTAAAAGACGTGCTTCTTCATTGAACACCCATCGCGTAGATCATTTGTACCAAGAACCTCATATTTTAGATCGGAATTTTGTTTTGCACTATGGTGATATGACCGATAGTACCAACATAATTCGCTTGATACAACAAATAAAGCCCGATGAAATTTACAATTTGGCGGCCATGAGGGATATTCAAGTTTCTTTTGATATCAAATGGATATGTAAAAATGCCGCTTCACAATCATCGAATCTGCCAACGGGTTTTTGAGCTTTCAATTGAAATGCTTTGATTGTCCTTACTACGCCAAATGCTCCTGTTCCGCTTTTGGCAATTTTGTCCTAAACCTTATTGAATGCATTACGAGTTTTAAAATCTATGTACTTCAAAAGAACCCTATCGTTAGTGATGATTGCAACCATATTCATCATAACCTGTTGAATCAAGGATATACCCATGAGAAAATTACCTTGATTGTAAGCGTATTTAACCAATTGAAGACCGGGTTAGGTTAATTTAAAAATACATGTTCAATTGTAGGTAAGTGTTTTGGTAGGTTCTGCTCTACGCTTTGTTTCACTGAAGATGAGATTAAGTTCGCCCATCCCCAATGAAGCTTATATACAAAATACCATCAATTACAGAAATTCAGAACGATTAGAAATCAATAAAAGCATCCCTTTTGGAAAACCATTTCCTTAATACTTGGCAGATGCATCGATTTTTGGGGGAACATTTTAGAACAAATAGTGCCGCAATTAATCAAGAATGTCTTCTAATGCGAAAGAGCAAAAGGCGCAAAATATAATTAAGAGAAGAGAATTTAGAATATAAATCGATTATGTTAAACATTATTAGCTGATTCGAAATCTAGAAACATGTTATTGAACGAAAAATAACATCAATATTGCTAAACGACTAAAAATCAAAGTAAATTTATATAATACCTTTTTAAAAGGTATAGTTTGATGATTGGATCACCCCAAAATGCCATAATTCTAACTTTTGCCTTGCTAACATTTACTTTGCTAACCAAAAGGAAAGTGTGGTATATGAAACCTTTTTGTCATGAGAATGACTCTTAAATTTGAGCAATGACCTACTTAGAAACAATACTTGTCAACCCATTCTTTTTGAGTGGCTTTTCCCTTGTTGCGTCATTTATGCTTTCAGTACGCCTCTATCCTGCAATTATTTTCTTGGCACATAAAAAAAATCTAATGGATGAACCAGAAGATCGGAGCATACATAAAATGAAAACGCCCACCCTGGGCGGTGTAGGTCTCTTTATTACCTTTTCATTGACGAGCATCTTGTTAGCCTTGTTCGTTGGTTTTTCCCAAGCGGATTTAATTAAGCATTTGGCACTTTTAGCTGCAATCAATATACTATTGTTTCTAGGTATTAAGGATGATTTATTGGTATTATCACCGAGTAAAAAAATTGGAGGCCAAATCGTAGCTGCTTGTATTGTGATTTTTTTTGCCGATGCCCGCATGGATACCCTTTTTGGCCTTTTCGGTATTGAAGAATTGCCTTATAGTATATCCGTATTGCTATCCATTTTTGTTTACGTTTTTACTATTAATGCATTTAATTTGGTGGATGGTATTGATGGCCTAGCCGCATCAATAGCTATTATTGTAAATACCACGTTCGGTATTTTCTTCCTATTGAACGATCAAGTTTTGTTAACAGCGATTTCTTTTATATTAATAGGTGCACTTATGGGTTTTTTAAAATACAATCTATCGGACACCCGAAAGATATTTATGGGAGATTCTGGATCAATGTTCATTGGCTTTCTATTGACATTCGAAGCTATTTATTTTTTGGAAATGAACTCTTCGGCAAGTTCATTTGCTATGCCGAACGCGCCAATTGTTGTATTGGCCATTTTTTCATTTCCTATTTTGGATACCCTGCGGGTGTTTTTTATTCGTATATATAAAGGACAAAGTCCATTTAAGGCAGATCAAAACCACATACATCATGGTCTACTAAGGTTAGGAATTGGTCATAAGCAGGCCACACTATTGGTTTCACTCTCTATCATTTTTAATATAGGACTAGCTTTTATTATTAGCAGCTTTTACATTAATTTACAGTTATATATTTTATGTATTATATATCCGGCTATATGCCTTCTCCCATTTGTAAAAATGGATAGGAAGGGTCTAAATTCCAGTTCAATTTCAACCTTGTTCAAACCTAAAAGAACCGCTGAGCATACCAATTAATTTGACGATTATATAATTTAAAGGAAATCAGTTAATTAAAAGATATTTATAAGGTAAATAGGCTTTAACAAACACATAAAAATAGCCAGAAGTAAAAATACGTGGCCTAGCCTATCCAAAATCATTAATTTTCAGGTTTGTAAGGGGCTATATAAAAAATAAATGAAAAGAGTTTTAATTACACAATCCAATTATATTCCTTGGAAAGGGTATTTTGATAGCATACAATGCTGTGATGTTTTTGTGATATTTGATGAAATGCAATACACAAAAATGGATTGGAGAAATAGAAACAAAATTAAAACCAAAGAGGGTCTCAAATGGCTTACAATTCCAGTACAAACTAGTGGCAAATACCATCAAAAAATAAGGGATACCAAAGTTGCCGATAAGAATTGGAATATAACCCATTGGAATATAATTAAAGAAAACTACAGGAATGCAAACAATTTTAAGGAAATGGTTGATTGGATTGAGCCACTCTATAGAAATTGTAATTATGGGTATTTATCTGAGATCAATATCCATTTTATAAAGGAAATAAATAGATTTCTGGGAATAGAAACAGAAATACGGTTTTCATCGGAATTTGAACTGCACGAAGAACGTTCTCAACGTCTTGTAAATATTTGTAAAGATTTGGAAGGGACGGACTTTTACGCTGGCCCAGCGGCTCAATTTTATATTGACACTGCAAAATTTGAAAGGGAAGATATAAAATTACATTGGTTGGATTATACAGAATATAAGCAGTATCCCCAATTATACCCACCGTTCGAACATGCTGTTTCAATTCTTGATTTAATCTTGAATATGGGAATAGATAGCAGAAGGCATTTAAAATATATGCAATGTGATTGTCCGTCATGATATTAATTAAAGGAGCTAAACCCCACCATAAATAGGATGGGCCTTTGTGGATAACCGTATATAGAATTAAAAGATATAATTAAAATAATCTAGAGAAAAAGCTATAAAATTAGCTGTCATATTCTCGAAAAGAATAAGTTGATGGATATACAAAAATTACAATGGGACAGTGATTTTTTTGGATACCCGGTTGGGAAGGTCGAATTTTCCAATAAAGGCGAATTTAGTTATGAATTATTCAGAAAAGAAGCTCATAAATTTAAATTGGTCTATATCTTTTCAAATGAAATGCTAGAAAATGACAAATTAAATTTAGTGGATCTTAAGGTGGTTCTGTCGCAAAAATTAACTCCTAAGATGGGTTTTATATCCATTGATGAAAATATAAAATCTTATAACGAGGTTGATTATGACTACCAACAACTAAAGGATTTGGCCTTGGCAAGCGGGGTGTATTCGCGGTTTAATAATGATGAAAATTTCGAAGAAAACGAGTATACCAAACTCTACGAACGTTGGATAGAGAATTTAGCCATTCGGGGAAGGGCTTTTGATATATGTATTTATTGCGAGTATAATAAAATATTGGGTTTCACGACAATCGAAGAAAAAACACCTCAATTGGCCGATATAGGTCTGGTCGCCGTAGATAAACTTGCCAGGGGGAAAGGAATTGGGACCAAATTAATCGAGAATGCCAAACATAGGGCATATCTTAAAGGTTTCAAGGCTATTCAGGTGGTTACACAAAGTGCCAACATTAGGGCAGTTGAACTATATAAAAGGTGCAATTTTAAAATAGAAAATCAAAATTACATTTATCACTATTGGAACAAGTAAAACAATTTCAAAAAATGGGTAGAATTAAACTTTGACTGAAGTAATTTATTGGAATGAAAAAGAAAATTGTTTTTTTGGTTTCGAGCAATGGTGGCTCTTTAAAATTTATTTATTATGCCCTTGAAAACTGTTATAATGATATCGAAATTGTAGGAGTTATTGGTGATAGAACCTGTGGTGCAATTGAATTTGCTAAATCTAAAGAGATTTATGCCAAGAAAATAAAGTACTCAAGAACCAACAACGCAGAACTGAGAAATGAATTGCAAATTCTGGACCCTGATCTTATCATAACTACAATTTCCAAAATCATTGATATAGAAACGTTGAATTCATTTCCAAATAAATTCATTAACCTACATTATAGTCTTCTACCAAGTTTTGAAGGACTCATGGGTATGGATACAGTAAGGAAAGCAAAGGCTAAAAATGTAAAATTCATAGGTGGCACATGTCATGAAGTAACAGAATTTGTTGATGATGGTCCCATAATTTGCCAATCTTGTTTATCAATTGATTGGGCTAAAGAAGTTTATGAAGATGTGGTAGAAATCGTTTTTAAAATATCATGTATTTCGCTTCTGATAGGAATTCTTATAAAGCTAAAAATATCAATGAATCCTGGTAGTAGTGGTATCCTAAAAATCAATAAAAAAACAATAACGTTCGCCCCATTATTGGACATTGACTGTGCCCTTTTTGATGAATTATTTTGGAACAGGATTAAGAACTAGATGCTTATGAAAATACCATTTAATAAACCCTATTTTACCGGAAACGAAACCACCTATATTCAGGAAGCCGTGGCCTCGGGCAAGATATCCGGCGATGGGATCTTTACTGAAAAGTGCCATAAATTTTTTGAAGAAAGGTTCGGGTTTCAAAAGGTACTTTTGACAACTTCTTGCACCGATGCATTGGAAATGGCAGCACTGCTAATTGATATCCATCCCGGGGACGAGGTAATAATGCCTTCGTACACGTTTGTATCTACATCCAATGCGTTTGTGTTGAGAGGGGCCAAAATTGTTTTTGCGGATAGCCGCGATGATCATCCGGGGTTGGACGAAGACGAGATTGAAAAGCTGGTGTCCAAAAAAACAAAGGCTATTGTGGTAGTCCATTATGCAGGTGTTGCCTGTGACATGGATAAAATCATCGCACTTGCCGATAAACATAAGTTATTTGTTATAGAGGATGCCGCCCAGGCCATAGATTCCTACTATAAGGGAAAACCGCTAGGAAGTATCGGGCATCTCGCTGCGTTTTCATTCCACGAAACCAAGAATATTATTTCTGGCGAAGGTGGCTTGTTGGTAATCAACGATCCCCAATTCAACAATAGGGCTGAGATTATTCGGGAAAAGGGAACAAATAGATCCGCTTTCTTTCGTGGTGAGGTAGATAAATATGGTTGGGTAGATTTGGGGAGCTCGTTTTTGCCTTCGGATATCATAGCGGCTTTTTTGTTCGCGCAGCTCGAAAATTTGACCGATATACAAAAGAGAAGAGGCGCTCTTTGGAAAAAATATGATAAGGCATTTAGGGGTATTTTAGATAGTGAATATAATTTTCAGTTACCCTTTATTCCTGCTTTCGCAACCAATAACGCACATATGTATTATATGGTATGTCCCAGTAAAAAGGAACGTAAAGCCCTATTGAATCATTTAAAGGAAAAAGGAATTTTAGCTGTTTTCCATTATTTGTCATTGCATAAAAGTAAATTTTATTCCAAGAAATACGATGGGGGGGATTTACCCATATCCGATAACTATTCGGACTGTTTGATACGACTGCCCTTGTTTTACGAACTGGCGGAAAAGAATCAGGATTTCATCATAAATTCAATTCTGGAGTTATACCAAATTGAAAAATAATCTCTGAATGAAAATTATCCATATTGCTTCCGATGAAAAATTCATTAACAGTGCCTACAGTCAATTTGAGTCTTTATATCCAGAAGGTAATTGGTTTTACTTACTTGTAAAGAATACTTCAATTCCTTTAAAGTATGTTGAAAAAAAGGAAAGAATGGTTTTGGTGAGTAATGAAATAGCCACCCTCAAAAACTTATCAAAAAAATTTGTTGGAGCGGACCTTATTTGTTTTCACGGCTTAACCTATTTCAGTAGTATAGTTCTTAACAGGACACCCTTATATTATACCATCTTATGGATCTTATGGGGTGTTGAAGTTCACAATAATCCTAAATTGTTCAATCAAAAAAGTAGTGTAGGCACCACCACCTATACTACGTATTTAGAAAAAAAAGGAGCTGAAAAAATTAAGCATACCCTTAAAAATTTATTTCGAGGTACTCTATATCGTATCAAAAACAAGACTGCCAGCCCGTTTGGTGAAATAACCAAAGCAATACGCAGGGCGAATTATTGTGGCCTATTGTACAAGGAGGAATTTGACCTAGTAAAACGGGAAATCAACCCCCATATCAAGTATGTTAAGTTCTGCTATTATCCCATTGAAAAGATGTTGAGTAATCCTGAAAATTGGGTAATCGGCAATAATATTTTATTGGGAAACTCAGGATCGTATACAAACAATCATTTAGAGTCTTTTACATTATTAAAGCAGTTTGATTTAAAAGGTATAGAGGTAATTGCACCTTTAAGTTATGGCAGGGAAACATATATCGCTAAAACTTTGGAAGCAGGAAAAAAAGCATTGGGCGATACCTTTCATCCGTTAGTTGACTTTATGCCGCTGCATGTCTATAACAATTACATTCAACAATGCGGCATCGTAATAATGAACCATTATAGACAACAGGCCGTGGGAAATGTTCTGGTGATGATATGGATGGGGGCCAAAGTGTATTTGAATGAAAGCAATACCGTGTACCATTTTCTAAAAGGAATTGGAGTTCATGTTTTTTCAATCTCAAAAGAATTGAACACTAATAACCCAGATGCTTTGCGCTGCTTAAATACAGGGCAACAATTGCATAATCGTCAACTGTTAAGTAGTCATGTTGGGGAACAAGTACTTTTAAAAGAACTTAAAATACATTTGGACAAGATAATATGAGTTTGAAAGAACAGGTCACGACTGGCATAAAATGGACCACTTTGGCTACAGTGGTCTTGGCGGTCGTAGCATTGTTAAAAGTCTCTGTGTTGGCACGTTTTCTCGAAAAATCCGATTTTGGTTTGATGGCTTTGGTCACCTTCGTTATGGGTTTTATGAACTTGTTCAATGATATGGGTCTTACTTCGGCCATTTTACACAAACAAGAGGTGACCAAACCACAATATGCCAGTTTGTACTGGTTTAATCTATTGGTTAGCGCTATCATTTATTTGTTGCTATTAGGAGTGACCCCATTTGTGACAGATTTTTATAACGAACCGGAACTGACAGTTTTAATCCCTTTGGTTGGACTCAATTTACTCATTTCGGGGATTGGTATCATGTTCAAGACCATTGAACAAAAAAACTTATTGTTTAAACAAATAGCATTGATTGATATCGGGAGTGCAGTTGTTTCCTTGGTATTAGCCATCTATTTGGCCATAAACAATTATGGGGTGTATGCTCTGGTTTACCCGTTGATAGTACAAGTACTCTTAAACAACCTTTTATACCTAGCGTTGGGGTTAAAAAAATATGGCCTACAATTACATTTTAAACTAAGGGAGACTAAACCTTTTTTAAAAATCGGGATTTATCAAGTGGGCGGACAGGTCGTAAATTATTTTAATAGGGATTTGGACGTGCTTATAATCGGAAAAATGTTTAGTACCGATGTTTTGGGGGGTTATAGCCTTGCAAAGCAATTGGTATCTCGTCCTATGCAAGTCTTGAATCCCATAATATCAAAGGTAGCCTCACCAACGTTGGCAAGGTTTCAAAATGACCTTCAAGCCTTAAAAAATAATTATCTTAAATTGATCAATATTATTGCCACGATAAATATCCCAGCTTATGTGCTGGTCATTATTTTTGCACCATGGGTCGTTGAAATATTATATGGTGCTCCATATTTGAATATTGTGATTTTGGTACGTATTTTATCGGTTTATATGCTTATTCGTGCCATTAGCAGTCCGGTGGGAAGCTTAGTAATCGCCACTGGAAGGACCGACTTGGAATTTTACTGGAATCTGATAACATTGTTGGTCACGCCCATTTGTGTTTATGTGGGTTCACGATTTGGAATTATTGGAGCAGCCTGGGGAATGACTCTGGCCATGTTCCTTTTATTCTTGCCCGGTTGGAAGGTATTGGTCTTTAAAATGACGAGTGCAACTTTAAGAGAGTATAGCAGGGCTATTTTTTTGATAAGGTTTTCTGCATTATTAAGAGGCAGGTTTTAATGAATTGAATTGTCGCATTATTTTTTAGGTGCATTCAATGAACAACAATTTAATATTTTAAAAAAAATTGGGCAAAAAAATCAGTATTTGGCAGTATGTAAGGATTGATATTATTCTTGTCAGTTTGTTTATGCTGATTCCTATGATCTTATATCTAAATACCATATTGAAAGGGGTCAAAGTTACTTGGCCATTATTTATTGTTTGGTTGGCATATATTATATTTAAAAGACAGCATTTGAATAAGTTCTTGCTAGAATTGAAAGATCGTAAACTGTTATTTTTTCTTTTGTTTCTTTTTATCGGGTTTGTAGGTTTTAATTATTATTTTGTTCGGACAACTGTAAAAGGTTTAACCTATTTTGTCCATTTTATTAACTATGCATTAATCCTAATAATACATTCATATTATGCTGCAAAAAAAGATTATTCACAATATGCCATATTATTTTTTATAATTATAGGCTTAGGAATTCAAGCGCTTATTTCCATTCCTTATCTTCTTACCTCGGATGGTTTCGTAGTCAGATTATTTTCTAGTGGTCAATTAACCGAATCCGAGGAGTGGGAAGCCATTAAGCATGGTATAGGGAATAACGGCCTATATTCCTCTCTCGGTGCAGTAGCCTTAGTAGGAATCTCGGTTTTAGGAAAAAATAAAGCCATTTATTTCACATTTCTTACTATAGCCATAATCGCAATTATATTGACTGTATTTATTAGTACCTTTTTTGCCTCTATTCTTCTTTTGGTTGTGGGTATTTTGATAATCCTATTAAGGTATAAAACCAAGATACTGAACTTTAATGCTGTCCTATTGATTGGCACTATTGGGCTAAGTGTATTTCTATTTTATGATAAATATGTTAAAGACACAAGGTTATTGGATCCCATTATCAAAAAATATGAGGGCTTTACCGAAGAAGGAAAGGATGTTACCGGAAGAACCGATTTGAGCCAAGTTTCCTGGAACACTTTTTTGGAAAACCCATTTTTCGGTATTGGAGTACCAGAAAATCGAAGCTATAAAATTATTGGAGAGCACATGCCTTGGATTGATTTTTTTGCAAATTTTGGATTTTTCGGATTCCTTCCTCTATTGCTTTTCTTTATAATTTTGATCAAGGGCAATTGGCAATTTTACATAAAAAATGATTCAGAAAAACTGTATCGCTCGGCTTGTTTGGCGGGTGCTGTTATTTTCTTGCTGTCCAATTTTATCAGCCCAATGATCGTAGTCCCCAATGCGTATTTGATGTTTCTTTTCTTCTATGCGCCAAGTGCCGACCATAAAATCAGAATATTTAAATAAAAGACTAATTATTACCTATTTATCTCCCAAATTCAAAACAATAAGAAACGATTTTGAATTCATTAAATATTTAAAAAAAGTGAAAAAAATATTAATAATAACAAGTATTCTTCCAATTACTTCTATCGAAAGAAAGAAAAAGGAGAATGATATTCTATTAGAAACCGAAGATCAACTTCATGCTTATGAAAAGCAGTTAAGTTTCACGTACATTTTTAATTTACCCAGAACAACAAAAGTTTTAGGGTTATTTAAAAAAAACTGGAGAGAATATAATGCATTGCAGAATTCTAAATTATTTACTGTTAGAGACCGAAAAGTTCATGTTTTAGGAATAATACGACTACCAGTGATAGTTAGTTTCAGGAACATTTTCTTTCATTTAAGTTATAAGTTGAACAAAGAACATATTAGACAGATTATAAAAGCCACACAACCGGATATTATTCACGCACAAGATGCTGATTCTAGTGCCGATTTAGCATTAAAAATAAGTAGGGATTTCAACATACCTTTCATCGTAACCTTGCGGAATTTAAATACCGTAAAGGATAAAATTATACAAGAAAATTTAAAAGCAGCGTCAAAATTAATTGCTATTAGTCCTACACAAGTAAAGGATGCAGGCGTTATTACCGAAAAGCAAATAGAACTTGTTCCACATGGGATTGAAGATAAATTTTATTTTAGGGGAGTCAGGAAACCAATAGCGGTACCCGTAAAATTCGTGGTAGTGGCCCGATTGCTTCCCCTAAAAAATATAGACAAAGTCATAAATGCCTTATCGTTGCTTGCCGTAGATTATATTTTTGATATATACGGTGATGGTCCGGAATTAAACCGAATTTCGGAAATAATAAAGTCCAAAGGATTAGAAAACAAAGTTTTCTTAAAAGGAAGGGTGCCGAATGATAGGCTACCACAAATTTTACCCAATTATGATATGTTCCTAATGCCCAGTTATCCTGAAACTTTGGGCCGGGTTTATTTTGAGGCCATGGCCTGTGGTTTGCCCGTATTGGCAACCAAAAATACGGGCATAGATGGGATAATCACTCAGGGAGTAGAAGGATTTTTAGTAGAACCCTCACAAGATGGTATCAATGAATATCTCCAGAAAATAAATAACAATCCCCAAATGTTGTCTCAAATGGGAGAAGCAGCATATCAAACGGCAAAAAAATATTCGTGGGAAGTAATTTCAAATAAATATGACACGATTTATAATTCCATATAAATAGAAGCGACGGCATATAAATCTTGCAAAGACTTTTGGTCAATGCCTACATAAGAAAGAAATGAAAGTACTACATCTGTGCAATGATTACTTAGGTTCAAAAGTACATAGGAATTTATATACTGCATTAGCTCCTTTAGCAGTGAAGCAAGTCGTTTATTTTCCATTGCGTTCTTGGAAAGCCCCAAATGCGATAAAAGAAATTAGAAAGATTGAAACCATTGTAGGTTTTCAATTAAAAATGTACCATAAGATCTTTTTTAGGAAAAAAATCGCGGATCTGTATCATGATTTATGCATGAAAATAGATTTTAAGGACATTGATCTTATCCACGCCACGACACTCTTTAGCGATGGGGCTTTAGCCTACAAAATCTTCAAAAATAATGGAATACCATATGTATTAGCGGTAAGAACTGTGGATGTAAATAGATTTTTGAAGCTGCGTCCGGATCTGTTTTTTATGGCGAAAGCCATTTTATCAAATGCCACTTCGATTATTTTTATCAGTGAAGCGTTAAAAACTAATTTTTTTAAACATCTATTCATCAAAACTTTCATGCCTGGTCTCATTTCTAAATCAAAGGTCATTTATAATGGAATTGATTCGTATTGGTTAGAAAATAAAATGGGGGTTCATGTAATAAGACCAACAAAAATACTTTACGTCGGATATTTTGATAATAATAAAAATGTCCTTCGATTGATACAAGCCTTTATGCAATTGAAAAAAGAGTTTCCCCAAATTGAATTAAACTTGGTGGGGGAGAAAGAGGTAGTCAATTTGATAGAATAAGGCATATTGTGAACAAGAATAATGGGGTAAATTTTTTAGGTTCGGTATATGAAAAAGAGGAGCTGTTAAAAATATATAGAGCCAACCATATTTTTGCGATGGTTTCGAAGAGGGAAACTTTTGGCCTGGTCTATTTAGAGGCGTTAACACAGGGATTACCATTACTATATACCAAATCTCGGGGAATAGACGGGATTTTTAAGGAACGTATTGGAGAAGCGGTTGACCCATACTCTGTAAATTCAATAAAAAACGGACTACAAAAAATGATTGCCAATTATGAAGAATATGATACCTATGTGAATTTTTCCGATTTTGATTGGGAGGGCATCGCCCAAAAGTATTATGAAATGTATGATACCATTATTCAACAAAATTCGTAATTGCTCTATGACCTAACAAACAGACTTTATATGCTGTTCGTCGAAAAAAAGCTAAACTTCGTCGATAAAACTTAATTATCAGGTAGCTTTGAAAAATTTATTTAAAACCTAACCCTTTTTTAACTGTGCCTTTTTTATGAATAAAGACACCTTAATTCTGTTGCAGGTGATAGTTTTTTTTACATTCATTTTCGGCTTATTTTCCTGTTCTAAGGATTCCGACTTAGTTACGGATTATCAGCTATCAGAGGGTATACAGGTAGTACAAAACAAAAACGACTCTACCCAAGTGCATGTGACGGTCCCGCTTAAATCGCCATTTCCATATTGTCAGTCAGATTCCAATCCCATTGGTGGAGGTTCTGGTTACACCGCTATTTTGACCCCTTCTGATGCGACCATTTACATCAAAACGTTCAACTCCATTACCGATTTTAAAAATACGATCGAAAGTGCACCGGAAGGTTCAATTATCTATATTGATGACGCTCTTTCCATTGATTTGACAGGGCTATATACTCAAACAGGGAGTGCCTCTATACGTGTACCCGCTGCAGTAACCATTGCCAGTGGTCGAGGAATAGGTCTTGGAGCACATATTTATACGAATGATTATGGTAATTGGGACAGTGCCGTTGAAGAGAGCAAACCACTTTTTTGGGTAAATGGGAATGATGTGCGATTTACCGGAATTCGATTGCAAGGCCCAACACAAGAGATAGGGAGTGCAACGGAAAAAAGCCAAATAAAAATTAGGACTGCAATTGCAATTATTGGTTATGACGGATTGGAAATAGATAATTGCGAATTGTATGGCTGGCCATTCGCGAGTATTCAAATTGGAGGAGAAAATACTTCGGGGTCTTTTCGCAATAACAAGATCCATCACAATAGTATTAATAATAACCGTCAATTGTCTTTAGGATATGGTGCTGTGATTTATAATGGCTATGCCGATATTAGTTCCAATATCTTCATGGCCAACCGACATGATATTGCAGGGAGCGGACAATCAGGTAGCGGATACGAGGCCTCATGTAATTTGATACTTTCCGGGGGTATTGGACATAATTTTGACATGCATGCCGAAGGACCTCAGGATAGCACACCAAATGCGGGAAGTTTTGTCTTTATCCATCATAACGATTTTGAAGATGTTGGAACTAATCGATACAATGCTCAGGGGAAAGATAATATCATAATCCGTGGACGTCCAGAAATACAATGCCGTATTGAAAACAATCGTTTTAAACATGCCAATCCAAATGCCGCGATACGTCAGATTAATAGTTTTGGGGGTTATGGCAACATGTTGGTTTGGAACAATATTTACCAGGAAAAAAATTATATTGGCTGGTATGTGAGGAAGCAGTGGATCAAATCAAATGCCAGTAATTTTGTGAACCTGAAGTCTTCCAATGATGATTTGATGAAAAGTCCGGAAAGTGGAAGTGATTATCAATATGATTATGCTTTTGGTGACTATGATGGGGACGGCAACACGGATATCTATAAATTGGAAAATGGCATGTTATACACACTTCCTTTGAACGCTACAAGCTCTGGCCCTTCAACGCCCTGGCGACCTATATTAAGAACAGCACATACATTTAAATCATTGTGTTTCGGATTCTATGACGGTGACGATCATACCGATATTGTTATGCAAGAAGAAAATACGATCAGTATTTCATCGGGAGCCAATAGTCCTTGGCGGCCATTGTTAAATACAACTTATAAATTGGCCGCCATGCGATCAGGCGATTTTGATGGTAATGGCATTCAGGATCTGTTCTTGTCCATCGGAAACAAATGGATGGTTTCACATGATTCCAACGCCAATTGGCAGACTATTAACACTTCCACTGCAAACCCTAATAATCTAAAATTGGGCTACTTCAATAGCATTAAGAAAAGTGATGTGCTAAAAATAGAAGCATCCCATTTAATGGTTTCTTTTGATGGCACCTCAGATTGGACCACTTTTGGAAGTACTACTTTTAATGCGGCCGATCTTGAAATCGCAGATTTTGATGGCGACAATTTATCAGATGTAATACAGTTCAAACTGGCACAGGTGCTCATAAACGGTGATTCAACTTGGCAACAATGTCAAACCGATAATTTTCCCATTGCTTCATTCCCTTATGGAGATTTCTAATTTCAGGCAAGTTTAAATTTTAGAAATGCTGCTCATTAATTTCATTAATTTGTAAATCTTTTTTGCCAGATATCCTTAAAGGTAGTAATTGGTTTTATGCCAAGAATACCTTTTGAAATATAAAGGCCCATGGACATCGTGTTTATGAATAGGTACTAAAGTTTAATAATCTCACAGATTCAACGAAAATTTCTTATTTATTAGTTTTATCAATTCATTTTTTGATATATTGCCGAGTATAAAGAATTTCACCCCAATGAATATTCTCTTCTTAACCGACAACTTCCCCCCGGAAGTAAACGCTCCTGCTACGCGCACTTTTGAACATTGTGTTCAATGGTCAATGCAAGGTGCCAAAGTTACCGTGATTACTTGTGCTCCTAACTTTCCGCAAGGGCAGGTCTACCCAGGGTATCGAAATAAAATCTATCAAAAAGAAATTGTTCAAGGCATTACGGTGATTCGTGTATGGTCTTACATTTCTGCCAACGAAGGATTTGTGAAGCGTATTTTGGATTACGTCTCTTTTGCCATTAGCGCCTTTATTGCAGGTCTTTTTATAAAGAGTGATGTGATTATTGCAACATCTCCACAATTTTTTACGGCCCTATCCGGTAAGGCCTTAAGTTTTTGGAAACGAACTCCATGGGTTATGGAAGTGCGCGACCTATGGCCGGAATCTATTAAGACTGTTGGTGCCATGAAAGATGGAATGCTAATTAAATATTTGGAATGGCTGGAAATGCGATGCTATAGAAGTGCCTCGAAAATAATTACGGTTACCGACTCTTTCAAGACTATAATTTCCGAAAAAGGGATTGACCCTACTAAAATAGATGTGGTGAAAAACGGAGCAAATCTTGGTCTATTTAAACCAGGCAAAAAAAATCAATCGCTTCTAGAATCGTTGAAACTAAATAATAAAATTATTCTGGGATATATGGGTACCCACGGCATGGCGCATAAGTTGGATTTTCTGATAGATTGTGCCAAATTACTTGTGGATACCAACTACCATTTTCTGTTTATTGGATCGGGAGCGGAAAAGGATAAATTACTTGAAAAAATACGAAATGAAAATATCAAAAATGTTACTTTACTGGATGCTGTTCCTAAAGAGGAACTAAAGGAATATATCTCAATTTTAGATGTTTCCCTCATTAATTTACGAAAAAGCGAACTATTTAAAACCGTGATTCCTTCCAAAATATTCGAGAATGCCGCCATGGAAATTCCAATACTTTTAGGCGTAGATGGGGAGGCAAGAGGTATTTTGGAAAAATATGGCGCAGGTTTATTCTATGAACCTGAAAATGAAGGCGACTTCCTTACCAAATTAGGCATGATCATGAGACCTGAATTAAGGGAATCGTTCCAAAAAGGGGGTAATGATCTAGCCAATGAATTTGATCGTAAAAAACAAGCCTCCTTAATGCTGGACAGCTTGGAAAAATTATTGTGAAGAAGTTTAAAAACTTCACAATAATTTTATCGCAAAACTAATTCTTCTACTTTAATCACTTATTGTTCCACCCAAAATTTGGCCCATCTCTACAAACTTTTGAGGAAATATAAATTTAGAAAATCAGTTAGCTTTTTCTAACCAACAGTCTTTATATTCCAACTATGAAAAACATTACACTTGTAGCCGGTGCCCGTCCCAACTTTATGAAAATAGCTCCTATAATTCATGCTATTAAAGCTACCCAGGAGCAAGGTGCAACTATTACCTATCGCCTAGTACACACTGGGCAACATTATGATAAAAAAATGTCCGGTGATTTTTTTGAGCAATTGGGAATCCCTGAACCGGATGTAAATTTAGAGGCCGGTGGCCGTTCCCAAGCGGAACAAACAGCCCACATCATGGTGGGTTTTGAAAAAGATCTGACTAAAAACCCCTGTGATTTGATATTGGTGGTGGGTGATGTGACATCTACCATGGCCTGTGCAATTGTTGCGCAGAAGTTGCAGACGAAAGTGGCGCATGTTGAAGGTGGCATTCGTTCCTACGACTGGACTATGCCGGAGGAAATAAATAGGCTGGTGACCGATGCCATCACAAACTATTTTTTTACCACTTCTGAAATTGCCAATCAAAATTTAAATGAAAGTGGCGTCAAGAATGAAAATATCTTCTTTGTAGGAAATACAATGATCGATACATTGGTCAAACAAAGGCCCCGATTTAGAAAACCTGAATTTTGGAATCGATTAAAATTACAAGATCAAAACTATATGGTCATAACCTTACATCGTCCTTCGAATGTGGATCAAGAATCTGTATTAAAGGAAGTATTGGATGAAATAATTAGATGTACCAAAGGCCTGTCCTTGATATTTCCCGTACATCCGCGTACCGCCAAGATAGTAGAAAAATTGGGCATAAGACATCCATGCCTGCACATGATAGAACCTATGGGTTATTTGGAGTTCAACTATTTGGTAGAGCGTGCCAAAGCGGTCATTACCGATTCAGGTGGCATTACGGAAGAAACAACTGTCATGGGTGTACCTTGTATGACCCTTCGTGACAATACCGAACGTCCAGAGACCATCTCCGAAGGCACCAACGAACTTATAGGCACAAACCCCAAAGGGATTCAACCTGCCATGGAAAAATTATTTTCCGGGCAATGGAAGAAAGGCAGTATTCCCCATCTATGGGACGGCAAAACAGCGGAACGCATTGTTGATATATTAGTTGCGATGCCCAATTAATGTAACTTTAGAAGAAACAAACATAAAATTAATCGGAAATGTCCATTTAGTGGGTATTTCCTTGTTGGGATAAAAAATGGTAATTTGCACAGTAAACCCTGTCGGGAATTTTTGGAAATTGAATTTTCGAGAAATTTCATGAAGCTCAACCAGAGAAAATCTTCTTAGCCATTATTAAAGAAGGATTTGAAATTGAAAATATTGATAGGAAAGTGATATTTTGAAATTACTTAATTACTTTGATTTTGTAAAGAGCAATTATTGATACTTAGATAAAACATGCAAGATGCACCGTTTAGTTTAGACAGTAGAAAAGAGGATCAGCCAATTATCCTTAAGGATGAGTTGTTAAAGTACTTGCGCTATTGGCCCTGGTTTCTCATTTCAGGTTTGTTATGCATAGGTTTGGGTTATGTTTATATGCGCTACGCTCCGATTAAATGGGAATCGGTTGCCAAAATTGAAATCATCGATGCTTCAAAGGAAATGGATATTACGTCTAATACCATGGCGATTTTGAGGGGCAATACAAATATTAATTTAGACAATGACATAGAAATTTTGAAATCATATCGGATTTTAAGTCAAGTGGCCGTAGCATTGAACCTGGATATTTCGTACTTCAAAAAAGGCCAAATTAAGACCACAGAAATATGGAATCCGCCCTTTGCCATTACAAAATTAATGTCGGAAGATAGCATCATAAGCACTAGGATTTATGACATTGTTTTGAATGATTCGGAGGCTAACATAACCAATATTATGGGAGAAAAAACAACCGTTTATTTTAGTAGTGCCGATACCATACCAACCGGGCTCCCATTTAGTATCAATATGCGTAATAATGCCAGACCAAAAAGTTATGAAAATATTGATTTTCGGGTAGTTCTAAATCCTATTAAGACATCCGTTCTCAATCTGGCCAAGAACTTGGTTGTTGAACCATCCAATAAAAATGGTCAAATACTTTCACTAATATTGGAAGGAGAGAGCAAAGAACGTTCGGAGACCATTTTAAATGAACTTATCAATAAATTTAACCAAGACGGTATATCCGATAGGCAGCTAGTTTCCAAACGTACCTTGGACTTTATTGATGAACGATTTGCAGATCTTTCAGGAGAATTGGATTCCATTGAAGGGGGCAAAGAAAATTTTAAACGACGAAATAGTCTTTCTTATATTGAAAGTGATGCTGGTATTTCACTCCAACGGAAGGTCGAAACCGGAGATGAAGCTTCCAAATTAGAAACCCAAGTAGCCTTATCTGAATTACTGAAAAATGCCGTAATGGATCAGGCAGAATATGGCTTGTTACCCGTAAACATAGGTTTAGAGAATAGTGGGGTAAATTCACTGGTGCAAGAATACAACCAAATGGCCATTGACCGCGATAAATTATTGACTAGTGTGGGTGAAAACCATCCCACTTTGATTAACCTGTCATCTCAATTGGCGCGGTCCAAGGTGAATATTTTTAAGACCATCAATGTGTACCAAACGCAATTAAAGCTATCCTTACGGCAACTGAACAGAGAAAAGAGCCAAGCAGGCCAAACTTTTGCTCGTTTACCGGAGAAAGAAAAAATGTTGCGCTCCATTGAGCGTCAACAAAGCATTAAGGAAGACCTGTTTTTATTGCTTTTGCAAAAACGCGAGGAAGCAGGGATAAATTATGCCGTTACGGCACCATCTGTCAAAGTAGTGGATTATGCCCTGACGGACGATAGACCCGTTTCTCCAAAAAAGAAAATCGTTTATTCCTTATCGTTCCTAATGGGGATGTTCTTACCATTTATAGTACTCTATTTTCGATTTTCTTTGGATGGCAAAATACGTAATCAATCGGATATGGAAAGGTTAAATCCAGATGTACCCATATTGGGCGAAATACCCTTTATCAAGAAAAGTAAAAAATTTACTGTATTCGATGACCGATCCGTTACGGCCGAATCCTTCCGAATATTGGGCTCCAATTTGAATCATTACCTATCCGCATCAGGTTTGGGAACGGGTAAGGTAATTTATGTTACTTCGGCCATACAGGATGAAGGGAAGACCTTGGTTTCCCTAAATTTGTCCTTGGCCTATGCAAGTCTAAAAAAGCGCGTTCTGTTAATTGGCGCCGATCTCAGAAACCCCCAGTTGCAGGACTATTTTAAAGTGGATAAAAAAGCTATTGGCCTTTCCGATTATCTTTTTGAACCTGAGCTAAATTGGATGGACTGCATTCATGACGGTATCGGTAAAAATGCGGCCCATAAGGTCTGTTTTAGCGGAACCATTCCCGCAAGTCCTCCAGAGCTTTTGGCAAGCAATGCTTTTGAGAGGTTTTTAGACCATGCAAAAACTGAATTTGACTATATAATCGTGGATACGGCGCCTTGTTTTTTGGTGGCGGACACGCTATTGATCGCTAAATATGCCGATCTGACCTTGTTCATCGCGCGTGCAGGCTTTACCGATAAAAGCTTGCTGAAATTTTCTAAGGAACTGGATGAAAACAATCAATTGAAGAACATGGCCTATGTTATTAACGATGTAGAATTTAAAAGGTCAAAGCGCTATGGGTACGGATATGGCAATCAGAAAACTTCAAAGGTCAAAGGCAAGCCTAGTTACTAATTCTTTCTTGTTAGCTCTTATAAAAAATGGCCATTAGTCTTACTTGTACACCTTTAACTGATGTTGCAAGGAATGATTTCACAAATAAAAAGTCTTTCATGTGAAAGACTTTTTAGTAGGCTAAGTGGCTGCGAAGACTAGTGGATATTCACTCGCTTAAATATCGTATAAAAAAAATCGAACGGCATAAAAGCAATAGGCATGGTACTATTTCTATAATCGGTCAATTCATTTATTTCCGAAAGTTAACTTTCTAGTTCCCATAGGCCTTATCCAAAAATTCATAACGTGCATCTTTTTCGGCTTTTATCAATTTGCTCTGGGTATCAATAACCATTACAGGGGGAGCCGCATCTTTGGCCTTAGCAGCTTCCCATTGGGGAGCACCTTCGGAATTTGGGTTTCCGGTTTTGATAAAGTTGGCAAAATAGTTCTGCATCGTCTCGGAGGTCTTAAAATCGTCCGCTGTCCATGCATAATCAGCTACCAAATGCAAATTGCCCATGCAATATTCAATTTCACAGGCATGCGGCGCCCCAACCGGTTCGGGTGCCTTCGGCATTTCCGAATTTTTGGCAACCGTACCGCCCGCTAATCCCGAGGTCAAATTTTGATCGACCAAAGGGGGTCTCAATTTGCTATATAAATAGCGGTAGACGGATTGATCGCTGTTGTTACGATGTAAATCGAACCACTTCCATGTACTATACGATATAAATCGGTCCGATGATAATGCCGTTGCGGAGAGTTCTATCTCTTTTTCGCTGCTCCCTGGATATAATTTCAAGACTTCTTCATACTTTTTGGGGTAAGCTTCCTTTACCTTGGCCTCATAATTTTCCTTGGTATAGGATTGTCCTTGCATAAACGCCTGACCAGGAATTTCCGCAGAATTCCACCCTAAGAGCAGCGGAACTTGCGCTTGCTCTTTTGCGTTAAAAGTTTCCGGTAAGGATTTAGTAAGAAAATAACCGTCTATGACCATGGGGAAACCAAATCTTTTTGATGCATTGTAAATTTCATAGATTTCCTTGGTGCTCATTTTTCTTAATTCTTCAATACTTGCAATGCCGGCATTTTTGAGAAATGAAACGCCTTGTTGCTCCCCTTCGTTAAGAGGAACAGGTGGCATTGTAGGATGAATGGCCGCACCGCTTTCACCAATGGCCCCGGCGATAAGGTTTTTGCTCAATGGGGAAGCCATTTGGGCACTAACACCTATGGATCCCGCAGATTCCCCCGCAATTGTTACCTTTTTGGGATCTCCGCCAAAAGCGGCAATATTTTTTTGAACCCATTTCAGGGCCGCATTTTGATCCAGCACACCATAATTGCCCGAGGCCTTGTAGGGAGCTTCGGCACTCAATTCCGGGTGGGCCAGGAATCCGAATATGTTCAGCCTATAATTCGTGGTTACCACCACCATGCCTTTCTTGGCCATGCTCTCACCGTCATATCTAGGTTCCGAAGCATCCCCAGCAACATTTCCTCCACCGTAGAAATATACTAGAACAGGTAGGTTCTTGACATCCCTGGTAGCCGGAGTCCAAACGTTTAGGTAAAGACAATCCTCACTGACCCCGTTTGACCTGGATTTCATATCCCCAAACACCATGGTCTGCATGGGTCGTGGGCCAAAATTTTTGGTTTCTTTGACCCCTGTCCAGTTATCCAAAGGTTGTGGGGCTTTCCATCTTAATTCTCCGATTGGCGGTTTTGCAAAAGGAACCCCAAAATAAGTTTGGATACCTGTATGCGTATCATAATTCCCTTCAATAAGACCATTTTCGATTGCTACTTGAACCGGAAAGGCATTGGAGTTCTGTGCGTAAAAGTTTTGGTTTGCCATAAGTGCAAGAACACATATTGAGATTAGTTTTTTCATGGTGTATGTTAAAAATTATTTATTGTCTCATAATGTTACAATAATACTTTGTTTTATTCAAATTTTATCATTTATTTGATAAAATTAATAATATTGGAGCGTCAAAAAATAAGGGAATTACCATCCAATGAGGAATTTATACCTCATTTGGCTTATGATTCGGTGATTTTTGGATTTAATGGCAAGCAACTTAAAATACTGGTTCTTGAGTACCATAATACGGGTTTTTTTGCCCTTCCCGGGGGTTTTGTAAAAAGAAACGAAAACTTGGACGATGCCGTTCAAAGGGGACTACAGGAGCGAACGGGATTGGATGCTATTTTTTTGGAGCAGTTTCATACGTTCGGTGATGTCTCAAGACCTGCTCCTGAAGTGATGCGAACCATTTTGAATGCCAACGGTCTTGCCCCCGAAGACGATTATTGGATGCTTGATAGGTTTATTTCCGTAGCCTATTATGCCTTGATCAATTATAACGACGTACACCCCATACCCGATGCGATATCCGATTCAATTAATTGGTATCCGGTAGACCATTTGCCCAATTTAATGATGGATCATAAACAGATTGTCGAAAAAGCCCTGGAAAAACTTCGTGAAAATTTGGACAAGAAACTGGTGGGTATGAATTTGTTACCAGATAAGTTCACCATGAAAGATTTGCAAAAAGTATATGAGGCGGTTTTGGGAGAAAAATTACGACGCACTGCCTTTCAACGTAAAATCTTGGGTCTGGAAATCCTCGTCCGCCATGAAAAACTGTACACGGGAGCAGCCCATAAAGCGCCCTATTTGTATAGTTTTAAAATGAAAAATTCTGTAACAAAATGTGATTATGCATAGAAAAGACTTCATAAGGCAAGTATCAATATTCACGGCCGCGGGCACCTTACTTCCCAATAATGTAATGGGTCGACTGGTGGATACCGATAAAGAAAAATTACTGAGCAAGATAGGCGTGCAATTATTCTCTCTTCCAATTTCCTTGGAAAAGGATTTCGAAGGTAGTATTGCCATGCTTTCCCAAATGGGTTTTAAGGAAATTGAAATGTTCGGACCTTACGAGTTCAGTGCTTCTTCTGCAAAGGAAAGGTGGAAAAGTATAACCCCAATGCTGGGCTTTTCGGGAAGCGGATATTTTGGACATACGGAACAGGAAGTAAAGAATGTCTTCCTTAAATATGGAATGACCACTCCCGCTATGCATACCGATCTTGATACCTTGGAAAATAACATGGAATCCTTGGGAAGGGCAGGGGAAAATTTAGGTTTTGAGTATGTAATCCTTCCTGCCATTCCTGATGAGAGACGCCAAACATTGGACGATTATAAAAAGATGGCCGATATTTTTAATAAAATCGGCGAGAACGCGAAAAAAGTCGGATTGAAGTTTGCCTATCATAATCATGGTTATGGACTGGGTGAAGTTGAGGGGCAAATTCCATTGCAGATTATTTTGGACAATACAGATCCAAATACCGTTTACTTGGAAATGGACCTTTTCTGGACCATTTCGGGGAATGCCGATCCCATTGAGTATTTAAGAAAATACAAAGGACGTTACCGAGCAATGCACGTAAAGGACATGAAAGAAAAACTGACCTTTTCTGGGGATGGCGGAGACGCAAGTCAGTGGATTCCATTATTTCCCAATATGACCTCCGCCGGAAGTGGGGTAGTGGACCTAAAGTCGATTGTTCCCGTCGCATTGGAAACTGGGGTCGAACATTTCTTCGTGGAGCAAGATATGGTCAAAGACCCACAGATTGCATTAAGACAAAGTATCGATTATCTAAAAACCATTTAAAATCATAGAGAACTCAACAAACAAACAAACTATATTATTATGAAAAAAACCATTTTAAGAGTATTCAGTCTGGCTATTTTATTTAGTTATCCCGTGGCACATGGCCAAGAAGTAAAAACTGGCGAAAACGTGGCAGTGACGAATACGGAATCAGGAAAGGTAAGGGGGTACATTCAAAACGGAATTTTTACCTATAAGGGAATACCTTATGCCAAAGCGGAACGGTTTATGGCCGCGACAAAGCCCGACTCATGGGAAGGAGTAAGAAGCTCTACCATGTATGGGCCTGTAGCACCTTTGATGACCCCGACCACCTCGGTTCAAGATGAGCCTGAATTTGTTTTTGATCATGATTGGGGCTATACCAATGAAGATTGTTTGCGCATCAATGTTTGGACGCCAAGTATAGATGATACCAAGAAAAGGCCTGTATTGTTTTGGATCCATGGCGGAGGATTTACGGCAGGCTCCAGTCAGGAGCTACCTTCTTACGATGGTGAGAATTTGAGTAAAAATGGGGATGTTGTCGTGGTTTCTATCAATCATCGATTGAACATTCTAGGTTTCTTGGATTTATCGGCCTATGGTGACAAATACAAGCATTCTGCCAATAATAGTATTTTGGACATGGCAGCAGCACTTGAATGGGTGAAGGCCAATATTGCCAATTTCGGGGGTGACCCCAACAATGTTACCATCTTTGGCCAATCGGGAGGTGGTGCCAAAGTAAATACCCTAATGGCCTTGCCGAGGGCCAAAGGGCTATTTCATAAAGCGATCAACCAAAGTGGCGCATTCCGGTCATCCATGTTGGAAAAAAGTGAGACGCAAGCCATTACTGCCCAAGTGCTTTCAGAACTGGGACTTAACGAGAATCAAGTGGACAGTCTTCAAAAAATTCCATTTGAAGCATTAAGTATGGCTGGTACAAAAGCATTAAGAACAATAGAAGCTAAAATGAAGGCGGAAGGTAAGCCCATAATTGGCTTTGGCTTAAGCTGGGGCCCAAGTCGTGATGGGGAAGACCTACCGTATCAAGTTATGTCCGAAGAAGCATTACAAATGTCCAAGGATATTCCCTTGTTGATCGGAACGACAAAAAATGAATTTGCCCCCTTTGCCAATATGCGTTTTTCAAACGCCTCAAAAGACGTGATAATGGCACATATTAAGGAAACTTATAAGGAAAAGACGGATGCCTATTTGGCTGCACTGAAGAAGGCATATCCAATGGATACAAAAGCTTCCGACCTTTTGGATATTGATACCATGTTCAGGCCCGGAGCCGTGGAACAGGCCAATCAGAAATCCAAACTACAGGGAGGAGCACCGGTCTACATGTACTTGTTTACTTGGCAATCGCCCGTATTTGATGGTAAGTACAAGGCATTGCATTGCATGGAATTGCCCTTCGTATTCGATAATGTATCAAAGGCCAACCAAATGACAGGTGGCGGTGAGGATGCGCAGGTATTGGCAGCCAAAATGAGCAAATCTTGGATTAATTTTGCAAAAACTGGTAACCCCAATCATTCAGGTTTACCGGAATGGCCCAAATATACCAATGCCAACACGGCAACTATGCATTTTGACACGAAGTGCGAAGTAAAACCGCAATTGGATCAAGAGTTGTTCAATTTGGTGAACAATAGATAATCATAAGTAAAAATAGAATATGGGATTTCTAAGCAGGCCAATTATAAAATTTTGACTTATAGGCACCTTATTAGTGGGGTTGTACGCCTAAATTCACTGAAGAGGATAAAGGGGATTTTAAATTAGTGAAAAATGGGGGTGGATCTATATTGGGATATAGTGCCAACTCGGGAGTTCAAATTCTATCGGACAATGGGTTTGCCTTTTCAGATGCCATCCGGTATGACCACGGTTGAAAAACAATTTGAAGATGTTCCTAGGGATATGGAACCTTTTATGGATTCGGAAGGCAATATTTATGACTTTGCCTATGGTTTGAATTGGAAAGGAGTCATTAATGACGAAAGAGTAAAAAAACACAAATAATTTTTTTGATTAAACCTTTAAATAAAATAGGTGTCTAAATTAAATATTGCATTAATTTAGACACTAATCAAATACATTAAATCATGCTAAAAAAACTTTTGATCGGCTTGGGAATTTTATTGATAGTCATTCAGTTCTTTCAACCCGAAAAAAACGATTCCAATGATCTTACCTATGATATTTCCACTAAATATGAGGTTCCTGAAAATGTAAACCAAATTTTGAAGGTAGCTTGTAATGATTGTCATTCAAACCAGACGAATTATCCTTGGTATGCCCATGTTCAACCGGTAGCATGGTGGCTTAATGACCATATCATGGATGGCAAAAGGCATCTGAACTTTTCGACATTTGCTAAAATGCCCATTGCGATTCAAAACCACAAACTTGAAGAAACCATTGAAATGGTTGAAGAAAAGGAGATGCCGATTCCGGATTATACTTATTTGGGGTTGCACAAAGAAGCTGATTTATCTGATGAAGAACGAAATTTGGTGATAAATTGGGCGAAGTCCCAAATGAATTATCTAAAAGAAACCTATCCACCGGATAGTTTGGTAATGCCAAAAAGGAATGGGCCACCTTCTTCTAAATAAGAATTTCCATTTGCTTTGAAAAGTATGTTCTTCAATCAATCTTGAATTGTTTTAAAAATTTTACGATTTATTATTCTTACTAACCTTTAATCCTAATTGAATTATGAAAAAATCCTTTTTTGCAGTATTTATTCTAACAAGTGCCATTATTTCTGCACAGAGTGTTTGGAAATCGGATAACGCCCATTCCGGGGTGAATTTTGCGATATCCCACTTACTTATATCCGAGGTCACGGGCAATTTTACGGAGTTCGAAATTGAGGCCACGGCCGATGATACGTTTGGCAATCCGTCCTTTACGGTAAGTATACCCACAAAAAGTATCAATACCGGAAATACACGTAGGGACGATCATCTACGAAGTGATGACTTTTTTGGGGCAGAAAAATTTCCAACGCTTGAGTTTAACACTACGGGCCTTGAAAAGACAGGTGAAAAAACATTTAAGTTAACAGGTGATTTAACAATGCATGGTGTTACCAAGCCGGTTGTTTTGGACGGGAAGGTAATAGGTATCATTACCGACCAACGAAGCCAGAAATTAAAGGCTGGACTAAAATTAACCGGTTCCTTGTCAAGAAAAGACTTTGGTATTGGTGGAGATATGGCCCCTATTGGGAATGAGGTTGAAATGACCATTAATTTGGAGATGGCCCAACAATAAAATAAAGGTAGGATATATTTAGGTAAAAAATGGGACACGGCATTTTGCTCCTACCGCATCCCATGGGGGAAATAAACTCAAACAACCTATGAATTACAAAAAATAAACCTTTACAGTCATTATAACTTTGGAGTAATGGCGGGGAGTTCAACTTCCCGCCAAATACCCACAAAGAGAGTTAATGGTTAGATTGTTTTGTAAGAAGAGGCGCATTGGGCATCGACCTACTACCATTTTTCGTCAATTTATGTCAAGATGCACCACCACACTCATTTAATCCTTGGGTATGTCCCTTGCAAGAGGAGTTTCTATAAATGATTTTGGGTCATCTTCAAGCGTACATATCTTTATTTTCTTGTCATGGCCAATTTTTCAATTGGCTTCTATTCACTTTTTATAATTTGACTTTCGACAATCCTCCTTCTGCAATAAAGCCCCATTCTTTAGGATTTTTTTTTAAAACCTTAGATTTCAAATTTTCCGATTGAGTTTTAATGTTTTGAAAAGCCATAGTTATCCTTTTTTCTATAATTTGACTCTTCTTGAATACCCAGCTTTTTTCTTTGAGTAGTGTCGGAAGAAGAAGTAGGAAAGTAAAAATGAATACCAAAAGGCTAATTGTAAAAAAGGCTTCGGCCAAGTAAGGTATATTCATTTTTATTTGTTCGATTTTTTAGTTTTGAAACGTGATTGATTTTCTAAAATTCCTTATCCTTATTTCTAATGGGACGTTCAAAAATAGTAAGTATTCTAGGTGCTAGAAATTTGATATGCCACATTTCCAAATGAATCGACGAAAGAGCCAATAGTATCGATTAAAAGCATTTTAACAAGTAAAAAGCTACAAAAAATGAAAATAGGGCAATCTCCGAATTTATACCTTAAAGAGCAGCGAAGAGTGTGTAGATCAAATCATCCTGTTCAAAAGGCTTGGACAATATGGCGTTCATACCCGCCTCTTTGTATGTTTTCAACTGATCTTCATAGGCATTTGCCGTCATGCCTATAATGGGTAATGTCCTTATGTTCTTGAAAGGAAATTCCCTGATCAGCCTAGTCAGCTGATCACCTTTCGTATTGGGTAAGTTTATGTCCATTAGGACAATATCAAATTGATTCTGGACAATGGATTCCAGGACTTGTGATCCGTCATTTAGAACATCAATATAAAAACGTTTGGTGTCCATTATCATTTTAAAAAGCACGGTCAAGAGCCTTTCGTCATCTTCAACAATTAACAGTTTATATTTTTTACCAGATATGCCCAATTTGTCATATGCGACTTTTGAATAATCCGACACAGATAAAGCTAATCTTGACTTTAAAGGAATTTTTAGGCCGAGATTAAAAGAAAATGTGGTACGTTGTCCTTTCTCGGATATTAGTTGAATTTTACTGTCCATAAGATCCAGAATTCCCTTAACTATCGCAAGGCCAAGTCCGCTTCCCCGACTTTTTATAGGATTTTCTAACTGGGAAAAGGATTCAAAAATCACTTCTTGTTTGTCCGGTGGTATTCCAGGTCCTGTGTCCGTGACGGCGAAACGAACATGGGCTTTCCCCGCCCATTGTTGGTTTAGTCCTAAATGCAATGATACTGTTCCTGTGGTGGTATATTTAACCGCATTGTCCAATAAATTGCTCAGTACTTGAAAGAGTCGCAAGCGGTCACCTTCAACCATAAGAGGTACTCTTTCATCAATTTCTAAATCAAACAAAAGACCTTTTGACTTACATTTTGTTTTGTAAGTAAAATCTAGCAACTCCAATAATTTCCCTAAATCAAAGGGTAAACTCTTTATTTCAAGTTTCCCTGAAGCGATCATCGCAATACTTAGGGTATCCTCCAATAGTAATTTCAGTTGATCATTGGAATCCGATAGTACACTCAATAACTGCCTTTGCTCGGTATTTAAATTTGTATTGCCTAAAATCTGGGCAATCGCCATACTGGTCATAAGCGGATTTCGAAGTTCGTGACTGAAGTTTTGTATGAATAGGTTCTTAAATCGTTCCCTTTGCTCTAGTTCCGAGTTCTTGATGAAGATCAACTCTTCGTTTATGACGGCCTGGTTACGTGACTGGGCCACAATTTGATAACTATTATAGTGCTCGGTTTGATTCTGGATCAACAGCAACAGATCTTCTCCCTTTCTTTTAATGTGAATGTCGGTTATATATACAGATTTTGCGATTTCAAGATGCACACAAAAAAATGAAAATTCATTTTCTGGGAGTTCTTGAAGGGTAGGGAGGCATTCAAAAAAAGGATGGAAGGTGATGATGGGATCCCCTTTTTTAATAGGCAAAAACGAAGGTTGGCACTCAATTACAAGTCCATCCCTGTTTATAGACAAATATTGAAGATTTCTACTGGAAAAATCCTTTTTGAATTGATCAAGCTTCATTGTTCAGTAAATTGGCAAGCTCAATAAAGACATCTTCTACTTTGTTGCCTGTCTTGGCACTTGTTAGATAATCGCAATGTATACCTTGGTGCTTCAACTCCTTTGCTATTTCATTCTCCGAAACCAAATCCATTTTATTTCCAACCACCAGTAAAGGCTTGTCAGGTATTTTTTTTGTGATAGAGTCAAGATCTGCTGCAAGATGCTGAAAAGTAGAAGGTCTGTTCACATCAAACACGAATAGGATACCATGGGTCCCCAGTAAATAGGCACTTCGTATTTGTTCTAAGTCATCGGTTCCTTCAAGGTCCCAGATTATGAGGGAAATGATATCATCGGGTGATAGGATCACCTCTTTTTTAGTAATGTGGACTCCAATGGTGACCTTATATGTATCGGAGAATTGATCTAATACAAAGCGACGAATCAAAGAGGTCTTACCGACCCCAAAATGCCCAAGAATAACAATTTTTTTAGATTTTTGCATTCTTGAAATTAGCTTCCAACTCTTTTTTCAATAAATCTTTCTCGATAGTTCGTACCTCTTTTCCCTCTTTTTCAGAACTGTTGGTCTTAAAAACCAGATCAAGGTTCATGGCCATGAAATTGTAGTAGAAATTAAAAATAATATCCTGTAGTTTGTTCTTGGATTTTAGATGGTATTCGCCCGAAAGGACCACTGCAACATAGTGAGTTACAAAACTTTGAAGGTGTATATTGTAAAACTCATATTGTATGAGTTCTAGATTTTGATTTTTCTGATAAAATGCATCTTCCACAAAACCCTTAATGGCGGTCAGCATACCGGAAACCATTTCTTCATCCATTGTGTCAGTGACCGAGTAGCTTGCTTTGAGAATTCCGGTGTTACGTTCAATTAATAGCACTTGTTCAATTTTGGCCGATGATATTTCGCCTAAAAGTTGTTGTTCTTCAGTTGGCCCCCCCAAAAAAGAACGCAATTTTCTTTTCCACCTTTTTATAAAACCCAATTGATTGTCAATTTTTTCAGAGAGTAATTTTATCTCTTGGGCCACATACTTTTTAACCATTTTCCCCAATACGGGATAAAGGGCATCGACCACCTCGTTTTTATGGTTTTGAATCTCTCTTTTAAGGGTGGCGGTAATTGTTGGTCCTAATGTATGCGGAATGTTTTTGGTAAACTCCTTTAATTTATCATCTACCAACGGATGGACTTTGGCAGCCAATTGTTGTTGGTCATTAATGATGAGCTCAAGCAATTGAATTCTTTTGGAAATATCCTCAATCACCGCCTTGTCATCGGGAAATAGGATATCCTTGAGAATATCAAGCTTCTCCTGCTCATTCATTTGTGCAACCATAGCGCAGAATTATTTCTTCCGGATCTTTTCACCCAATTCAACCAACAGGTCACCAAGTTGTTTCTTTTCCACCTGCTTGGTTTCAAGGTCTTCCAGACGATTGTCAAGTTTATCCTCTAGTTCCGTGATTCTTATATTGATATCCGTGGAAACATCATCGATCGTCATCCTTAAATCCGTCCGAACAGCTTCTATAAGATCCTCAAGAGCCTTCTTCTTTGAAAGAATATCTTGTTTTACCTTTTCAAATTCAGATTCATAGGCTTGAATGTTCTCACCAAATATTAAATTTTTGATCAAATCGATTTTGGAAGCGGTCTCAACTTCTTTTTTCTTGGTTACGTCGATTACTGGTTGCTCCTCATTCTTCATGGTTAGTGGTTTATTTTGGTTTTTAGATTTACGTACATTTCCGTTATGTACTTTTCCATTCGGTGTTACTTTTCTCATAGTGGTAAATACCTTTCCAATCAATTAGCCTAGCTGACAAATATATAAAAAATTCAACCCCAGGCCCCATTCCTTTGGCCAATCCCATGGTTTTAAAGGTTTGCCTAAGCCATGAATACACCTAATTTAAGTCTTAAATATGGTCTCGTTCCTGTTTTTTACTAGGTTTGAAAATCAATTCAAGCCAGCATAGAATCTTCTTGATGTAAATTTTTTATTGAATTTGAACAGAAACATTTAAGAAATTAAGAATGCCAAATTGTAGAGTTGCGAGTTATTACATGTTTCTTAATTTACGCGCTCCTATATTTTCCCGTTTTTGAAAATTTACCTTACATTGTGAAGGTAAAAATGATATAATGATCGCTTTAATAGCAAAGGCCATAGGCTATCATGAAAGAACGGCGGTTGTCAGTGAGGGAGTTGGGTATACCTATGAAGACCTTCTAAAAAAGTCCGAATCAATTGCCATTGCCTTACTAAAAGGAAAAGAACATTTGAACGAGGCAAGGATTGCGTTCATGGTACATCCCGGGTTTGATTATGTGGCCATTCAATGGGGTATTTGGCGTGCCGGCGGCATTGCGGTTCCACTATGTGTAAAACATCCTTTGGCATCAATTCAATATGTGGTCGAAGACACCCAAGCTTCGGTACTTATTTTTTCATCAGAATTCGCATCTCTTCTTGCACCTTTAAGGAGCAGCCCGAATTTGAAACTTTTCCCTGTCGAAGATTTTCGGCAAAATGACGGGGAACTACCGTTGGTCAATCCTGACCAACGTGCCATGATATTGTATACCAGTGGCACGACCGGAAATCCAAAGGGAGTAGTGACCACCCATAAAAACATAGCGGCCCAGATAACTTCATTGACCACTTCATGGGAGTGGGATAAAAATGACCACATACTTAACGTTCTCCCTTTACATCACGTTCACGGTATCGTTAATATATTGGGGTGTGCCCTATGGAGCGGTGCATGTTGCCAGTTTCTGGCCAAATTTGACAGCGATAGAATTTTTGAAATATTTTGTGAAAAGCAAGTCAATGTTTTTATGGCCGTGCCAACTATTTACTATAAGTTGATAGCACATTATTATGAACTTTCTATCGAAAACCGACAAAAGATTTCCGAGGCACTGCATAAATTTCGGTTAATGGTCTCGGAATCCGCCGCCCTGCCAGTTTCAGTCATGGAAAATTGGGAGAAAATCAGCGGGCATACCTTGTTGGAACGGTACGGCATGACCGAAATAGGAATGGCAATCAGTAACCCTTATAATGGTGAGCGAAGGCCAGGCCATATCGGACAGCCGTTACAAGGGGTTCAAGTACGATTGGCCGATGAGTATGGTAACATGGTACAGGAAGGGGAAACAGGTGAAATACAAATAAAAGGGCCAAATGTATTCAAGGAATATTGGAACAGGCCAGATGCAACCCAGAAGGCTTTTACAAATGAGGGTTGGTTTATGACCGGTGATATTGCTGAATTGGATAATGGTAGCTACCGGATTCTCGGAAGAAACTCGGTAGATATCATTAAGTCGGGCGGTTATAAGATTTCGGCCCTTGAAATTGAAGAAGTGTTGCGCTCGCACCCAAACATCAAAGACTGTGCAGTTGTGGGTATCCCGGATGAAGAATGGGGCGAAATTATAGGTGCGTGCCTGGTTCTTTCCTCCAATGGCTTTGCCCTTGATGAATTAAAAAATTGGCTAAGGGAAAAATTACCAAGATATAAATCACCCAAAAAATATATTTTTCAGAACGACCTACCAAGAAATGTAATGGGGAAAGTGACCAAAAATGAGCTCAAGAAAATTTTCACCGAAAATTAAGGACACCCAATGAAAATATACGGAGTAGCACTCTTGGCATTTTGTTTTTTGGCCGGGAAGGCAATTGGGAATCTTCTGGGATCCCTGATCAATATTGATGGTGATGTGGGAGGTGTAGGTTTTGCCATGATATTATTGATTTTTGCCAATTCGTACCTGAAGAAAAAAGGTTGGATGCGCAAGAATACCAAAAACGGAATTTTGTTTTGGAGTTCAATGTATATTCCCATTATTGTTGCAATGGCCGCGACACTGAATGCCAAGGCCGCCATTTCCGGTGGGTTGGTGGCGCTTCTGGCAGGTGTAGTAGTAACTATCGGGTCTTTTTTCCTAGTTCCCATGATTTCGCAGATTGGCAAGAAAAAAACGTCCCAAATAAACACTGAATGATTGAAATAATAGAAGAAATTTTTATCAAGAACGGCTTGGTGTTCGCCTTTCTTTTTGTAGGTCTCATAATGTTGTTTTCATTCTGGTTGTCAAAGGTGCTAACAAATAAAAGAATCCCGGGAGTGGCTATTGCGGTCATTTTGGGATTGGCACTGGCATTTTTTGGCGATAAAAAGGGAATATCCGATATTCCGGTTTTTGCAGGGATGGCGTTGTTGGGAGGAGCCATGTTACGCGATTTCTCGGTTGTGGCAACAGCGATGGGGGCCGATATTGCCAAAATAAAGAATGCGGGGCTGGCCGGAACAATTTCCCTTTTGGCAGGGGTATCGCTTTCTTTTTTCGTTGGGGCCCTAATAGCGTATGCTTTGGGATACTCCGATCCTGAAAGCATGGCCACCATAGGAGCCGGTGCGTGCACTTATATTGTTGGTCCCGTCACAGGCACTGCTTTGGGTGTTAGCTCTGATATTATTGCCATTAGTGTTGCCGCTGGGGTGGTTAAAACAATTGTAGCGACCATTGGTACACCTTTGGTCGCCAAATTCATCGGATTGGACAATCCACATTCGGCGGTCGTTTTTGGAGGCCTGATCGGTACTACCAGTGGAGTAACGGCCGGATTGGCGGCAACCGACCCCAAATTGGTGCCATATGGTGCCCTAACCGCTACATTTTATACGGGATTGGGATGTTTGATATGTCCATCAATATTTTATTACTTGCTTAAAATTATTTTGAGCTAAATACTTTCATCAAGAACAACTCAATATTGTGAAAAGCCTTATTCTAAAAATCGTTGGTTTTGTCGTTTTATCAATCATATTGGGCATTATATGGCGTTGTAAATACCTGAAGGAGGAATCTGGCTATTTTACTCCAAAAGTGTTGGCAGTTCATAGCGGTGGTCAAAAATTTGTAGGATCTGAAACCTGTGTCGAATGCCATGAGGACGTGGCGAACTCACATTTCAATACTGCCCACTTCAATACCTCCGCTATTGCCGATCCACAATCTGTAAAGGGAACATTTGATCCGGCCCATAATTCGTTTCTTATTAATGATGCCAAATTGGAAATGGTTGAAAAAAATGGTTCTTTTTACCAGAATTCGTATCCAAGGACTCGAGATGGAAAACCATCTGTAAGCAAGCTTGACCTTGCAATTGGATCAGGGGTTAAGGGGAAAACCTATCTTACTTGGGAAGGGGATAAATTGTACCAATTGCAAGCCTCCTATTATGCACCGACCGAGGGTTGGATCAATAGCCCCAGTTATCCCCCATACACGTTTAAAAGACCCATTACGGATGATTGCTTAAAATGCCACGTCACCTATGCCCAGAATAAGGACCCCCAAAGCAAAGGGAACGAATACTTCAAGGATAAAATAATATTTGGGGTAGATTGTGAAAGATGCCATGGCCCTTTGGAAGCCCATGTTGTATATCAAAGAGCAAACCCTGATCGATCATCCCCAAAGTTTGTGATAGCCATTGATAGCCTTTCCAGACAAAAACAATTGGATGTGTGTATTCAATGCCATTCCGGTCTTAGGAATAGGCAAATGAAGGGCACCCCGTTTTCTTTTCAAGTAGGAGAAAATTTGGAAGATTACTCCAAGAATTATAATGCAAACCAATCACAGGAAAAATTGGATGTACACGGCAATCAATACGGTCTTTTAACGGCAAGTCAGTGTTTTATCAACTCATCCAATATGAATTGTACCACATGCCATGATCCCCATAGAAACCAAAGAGGCGATATGAATTTTTTTAATTCCAAATGTATGGCTTGCCATACGGGAGGGGAAGGGATACTTTGCAATAAAGAACAAACCGGTCACATAGCTCAGGATCGTAATTGTGTTTCATGTCATATGCCGTTGATCGCATCGGATGCGATGAAGGTGCCAGTTAAAATCGGACAGCGTAGAAATACCAGTGTACATAAGGACTCATTTAATAAAGGTTTACAGGGAAAATAATTTAACAAAAAGTTAAAGCCTTAAATATCTGTATTATCGATTTATCTAACCCGGTCTGTCCATAATTTCTAAAATTCATGAATTTTAGAGTATTTTTAAGAAAATGACAACACTTCCGCTGTTCTATTAAATATCTTGCTTGCTAGTTCTAAGTTCTGTCACTTTCCTAGAACATAATCAGTAGATTAGTGTCATGTATAATTATTAATCATTAAAACCTAAAAACAAATCTTAATGAAATGTAAAAAAAATGAACTATTATCTATAACTTCAAATTTTGAATAAAGAATTAAATCTCAAACTCAACTAGTAAAAAAGTCCCAAAACGGGCACTGATTTTTTCAATTAACTAACTAACTTAAAATTATGAAAGACTTATTTTGCAAGAAGATTGTATTATGGGCTTTTGTGTTGGTATCGAACTTGATACTCGCGCAGAGCACAATTACTGGTACCGTGTCCGACGAGAGCGAACCGTTACCCGGCGCCAACGTCGTTGTAAAGGGTACAACCAATGGCACCCAGACCGATTTTGATGGAAACTACACCATCAACAATGTTGAGGGCAATGCAACGCTTGTTTTCAGCTACATCGGTTACAAAACCACTGAGGTTGCCGTTAACGGACAATCCACAATCTCCCTTACTTTAGAGGAGGATGCCAGTAAATTGGACGAAGTGGTCGTTACGGGGTATGGTTCCCAATCAAAAAGAGACGTAACAGGATCTGTTGCAACGGTTGATGCAGAGGAACTCGGTGCAATTCCTGCAACCACATTTTCACAACAACTTCAAGGTAGGGCTGCAGGTATCGGTATTGTGAACGATGCAACACCGGGAGGCGAGGCTACCGTGCGTATTCGTGGTTTCGGTACCATTGGTAACAACGATCCCTTATATATTATTGATGGCGTGCCATCTACTGCCCAGGCGAATTTGAACCCAGGGGATATTGAATCCCTTCAGGTTTTGAAAGATGCCTCTGCAGCTTCCATATATGGTTCTAGAGCAGCGAACGGTGTAATTATTATCACCACTAAAAAAGGAAAGTTGGGCAAACCGGTCATCAGCTATGATACTTATTACGGAACACAGTCGGCTTCAGAGGATGTTGAGGTTTTGAATGCCAGCGAGTTAGGTTCTTATTTGTACTTAGCGGATTTGTATGCGGGTAAAACTCCTGCTCATGGGCAGTACACTTTTGGCCCAAATGGTGAAGTATCCATTCCAGATTACGTGTTTCCTAGTGCCGGTATGGAGGGAGATCCTGGGGTCAATCCTGATCTTTATTCCTTGGTACCCGGAAATATTTATGCCATTACACGGTCTGCGGATACCAATTGGTGGAAGGAAGTTACAAACACCGCGCCCATATTGAACCATCAAGTATCAGCTTCTGGGGCCACCGAAAGTGCCCGTTATGCGTTCACCTTGTCTTATTTCCAAAATGATGGTATTGTTAGGTCTGTTGGTTACAACAGGACTACGGTTCGTGCCAATACTGAATTTAAGGCTTTGAAAAACAGATTGACAGTCGGAGAAAACCTTTCCGTGAGTTTTGATAATAGAAAAGGAGGTTTTGGAAATGGTGTTGATGGTCAGGATTCTGAGCAAAATGCGGTTTCGGGTTCTTACAAACACCATCCATTGTTACCAGTATATGACATTGCTGGCAATTTTGCAGGGAGTAGGGGAGCCAACCTAGGGAACAACTTTAACCCGGTGGCGACTTTAGATCGTGCAGCGGACAATAGAACGTACCGTCTAAGGGTGTTCGGAAATGCCTTTGCTTCGTATGATTTTACGGAAAACCTGCAATTGAAGACCAGTTTTGGGGTGGATGCCACGGGCACACGAAGAAGATTTTTGGGACGATCCAATCCAGAATACATCGAAGGAAGTTTTAACAATGGATCTAGGTCTGAAGAGGAATACGAATACAATTGGCAGTGGAATACGGTGTTGACCTATGACAAAACCTTTAATGAGGTACATAACTTTAATGCCTACATTGGTGTTGAAGGAATTCAGGCCTTTGGTGAACGTTTTGGTGGAACGCGTTCGCAGTACCCCTTCGAGACGTTGGATATTTTGCGATACTTAGATTTAGGAGGCGGTACTACAGCTGGCAATTATGGAGGGGCTATTAGGGATTTTAGTTTATTTTCTGAATTCGGAAAATTGAACTATGACTATATGGGCAAATATTTGGCACAGTTTATTCTTAGAAACGATGCCTCTTCAAGGTTTCAATCTGCCTCTAGGAGCGCTCTTTTCCCTGCTGCCAGTTTTGGATGGCGGGTTTCCGATGAGAAATTTATGGAAAATGTGGATTGGGTAAATGAGATGAAATTGCGATACGGTTGGGGTAAAACAGGTAACCAAGAAATCGGGGACTACAACGCCTATACCACGTACAGGGCAAATATATTTAATGCGGGCTATCCTTTAGATGGATCAACGGCTTCTCCTGCCATTGGTTTTGATGCCCAAAATTTTGGTAACCCGGATGCGAAATGGGAAACTACCACTTCCAATAACATTGGTCTTGATTTGTCGCTATTGGATAATAGGTTCAGCTTTGCGTTGGATCTTTGGAACCGTATTACTACTGACATGCTCTTTAGGTCTCCGGTTACCTATACCGCTGGTGATGCAGCTGCGCCATTCTTTAATGTGGGTAAATTGACCAACAAAGGTGTTGATTTAAATATTGGTTGGGACGATAAAAAAGGGGATTGGGGCTATGGCGTCAATTTTAACCTTTCGGCCTATAAGAACGAAGTCAATCAACTTAGTGAAAGTGCCGACACCAAATTGTTTGGTGATGGGTCTCGTGTACCTTCTTTGACCATTACCCAAGCTGGTACTCCTTTATCCTCTTTTTATGGGTATAACGTTGAGGGCATTTTTCAGTCACAGGCCGAAGCAGATGCTTGGCCAACCTATGGAGATTACAATGCTCCTGGTAAGTTCAAGGTTTCCGACATCAACAATGATGGAAAAATCGATGACAATGACCGCACAATTATAGGAAGTCCGCATCCAGACTTTACCTACGGTATCAATTTCAATTTGAGCTATAAAGATTTGGCTTTGAATATTTTCGGAAACGGTTCGCAAGGAAACGATATTTATAACTATGTTCGTTACTTTGCCGATTTCAATACTTTTCAAGGGAACCGTTCAAGAAGAGCACTTTACGATGCTTGGCAACCTTCAAACCCTACCGCTCCCGCAGCACAATGGACTGCGGCCAATCCGAATGCCACTGCCCCAATAATGGATGCGAACGACCAAGTGAGTAGTAGACCTTCATCTTATTTCATTGAGGATGGCAGTTATTTTAGATTGAAAAACGTGCAATTGACCTACAGTTTTCCTAAAGAGATTTTAGGTGAAAGTGGCATTTCAAATTTCCAGATATATATACAAGGTCAAAATTTGGCGACTTGGACTAAATATTCCGGTTTAAACCCTGAAATTCAGGCGGCAAACAGAAATGACCAGACCCTTGGTTTTGACGGGGGTTATTTGCCAGTAGCAAGAACCTATACCCTAGGGTTACGCGTAAGTTTAAATTAATTTTATAATTGAAGGGATTACGTAAAAGTCATTAAAAAACAGATAAATAGTAAAAAATGAAAAAGTATAAAACAAGTTTAAAAATGCTTATCGCCCTGGTGTTACTTACCGCCGGCTGTAGCGATGAATTTTTGACCCGCGAACCTGAAGGTCAATTTGGCCAACCAAGTTTGGAAACACCAGCGGGAGTGGAAGGCATTCTTCTAGGTGCCTATGCAATGATAGATGGTGCTGGTTTGGATGGTACCGCGGATTGGAACGTTACCGTGGAGAACTGGGCCTTTAATATTGCTTCGGACGATGCTTTAAAAGGTACCGATGCAGGGGATCAACCGGAACAGTCTTTTATCGAAGGATATGATTACCAATCATTTAATGGTCATATTACCAATAGATGGAGGTCTCTGTTCAAAGGGGTTGCCAGAACCAACGATGCCATTACTTCTGCCAACAGGGTTGAAGGGATGGATGAGGCAAGAAAAGCACAGATTATTGCCGAAGCGAGATTTTTAAGAGGTATTTTTCATATGGAGGCCCGTAAAATGTGGCGCATGCCTCCTTATGTCAGTGATGAGGTTTATGATGTAAATGATATCAGCAGTACTTTGATCCCTAACGATCGTGAAATTTGGCCTTTGATTGAGGCGGATTTGGAGGCAGCTGCCGGCGTGTTGCCAGCAACACAAGCTCAGGTTGGTAGACCGACCAGTTGGGCCGCCAAAGCCTTTTTGGCAAAAGCTAAAATGTACCAAGGTTGGAATACGGATGGATCTGCGAATACTGCTAAATTAACGGAGGCGAAACCAATATTGGATGATATTGTAAATAATGGCCCCTTTACCTTGGCACCTAAATTTGAAGATAATTTTTTGGTTGCAACACGTAACAACTCTGAATCTATTTTTGAAATTCAATATGCGGTTAGCAGTGCTGCCGATGGGGCCTCTTCAAGAGGAATGGGCCTTGCACATCCCTATATAGACCCATGGGGCTGTTGTGGCTTTTATCAGGTTTCCCAAAACTTGGTCGATGCGTATCAAACTGAAAATGGCTTGCCCTTATTGGATACTTTTGACGATGTGGATGTATCTCCCGATGTGAATGCAGATGGTTCTTCGGTATGGACGGGCCCTTAGACCCTAGGATCGATCATACGCTTGGCAGACCGGGTATCCTTTACAAGGATTTTAAGATTTATCAAACCGATTTCGTTCGTGATCTTTCATATGCAGGACCTTATTTTTCTAAAAAGCACGTTGCAGAATCCGCTGGCTTTGGTGTTGGTGGTTGGGGCAACTTGTCAGCAAATAACTATAGATATATGCGTTTGGATATGGTTATGTTATGGTTGGCGGAAGCTGAAGTTGAAATCGGAAGTTTGGAAAGAGCTAGGGAACTCGTCAACTTGATCAGGGCTAGAGCTGCCAATCCTGATGGTTTTGTGCCTAAGGCCGTTCAAGGAACCAACCGTAGTGATTTTACCATAGAAGCGGGTACTCCGGCGGCCAATTATGATATTGCCGAGTATGCTGGTCAATCGACCGATAAAGATGTCGCCCGTAAGGCGGTGCGTTTTGAGACCCGTCTTGAATTTGCAATGGAAGGTCACCGATACTGGGATTTGGTACGATGGGGAATCGCTGCCGAGACTCTAAATGCCTATATTGCACATGAGTCACAATTTAGATCTTACTTGGTAGGAAAATCTTTTACCAAAGGGAAACATGAATATTTCCCAATCCCTTCGCAGGCCATTGACAGATCATTCAAAGACGGTCAAGCTACTTTAACGCAGGATCCTGCCTATTAAAAATTGATTTACGGTTTACATACCAATTTATGTAAACAACAGCAAAAAGCCATGTTAAGGATATTTCTTTACATGGCTTTTTGTATTTTTGAACACCCGGTTATAAGCATCTATACAGCTTTCGAACACAACCCATTAAAAATTATAGTTACCTACACCAAATTAATTTCAGAATTACAAATTCACATTTCTCCTTCCAATGAAAAAGGCAATTTATTATTTAATAGGAACATTATTTCTTGCAACTTCATGTACAAAAGAAGCCAAAACCCTTTTTAAGCAACGATCAAGTGATGAAACAGGAATCACTTTTAATAATCAAATTGTGGAAACGGATAGTGCGAATATTCTGACCGAGGAATATATTTTTAATGGCGGTGGAGTAGCGGTAGGGGATTTTAACGGCGATAATAGGCCTGACCTCTTTTTCACGGGGAATCAGGTTTCAAATAAGTTGTATTTGAATAAAGGTGATTTTAAATTTGATGACATCTCGGCCATCTCCGGAATTGAGGCAAAGGATCGATGGAATACAGGATCCGCCGTGGTAGATATTAATAATGATGGCCTACTTGACCTGTACGTATGCTCAGCTCGGGAACTTGATTTAAAAAGGCGGGCCAATCTACTTTTTGTAAATCAAGGAAATGATTCCAAAGGCGTTCCCAAGTTTAAGGAAATGGCCCAGGTGTACGGAATTGCGGAAACCGGCAACAGTATGGGAGCTACCTTTTTTGATTATGACAAAGACGGTAACCTAGATCTTTATGTGTTGAATAATGAGCAGACCCATACCCTGCCAAGTAATTATAGGCAAAAGGTAACCGATGGTTCTGCCGTTAGTAATGATCGCCTTTATCACAATAATGGGGACGGTACATTTACTGATGTTACGTTGGAAGCAGGAATTACGATCGAAGGTTTTGGTTTGGGAATTGCTGTCGCGGATTTAAATTATGACGGTTGGCCGGATATCTATATCAGTAATGATTATCTGACCAACGACCTACTTTATTTGAACAACGGTGATGGCACCTTTTCCAACAGCATTGAACCTCTTGTAAAACATCAAAGTAAGTTTTCAATGGGATCGGACATAGCCGATTACAACAATGATGGTTACTTGGACATTATGACCCTGGATATGCTTGGGGAAGATAATTATAGAATGAAGACAACCGTCATGGGCAACAATTATATTAATTACGTTTTGAACGAAAGATGGGGTTATCAATATCAATACATGCGTAATATGTTACACCTAGGTAATGGCCCTGACATACCTTTTAGCGAAATTGGGCTTCTGGCAGGTGTTTCCAAAACTGATTGGAGCTGGGCACCCTTATTTGTGGATATGGATAATGATGGGTTTCGCGATTTATTGATTACCAATGGCTTTCCCCGGGATATCACCGATATGGACTTTTCAGATTTTAGGCTAAGTGCCAGCAGATATATAAGTCCTGGAAAAATGCTTGATTCCATCCCAACAGTTAAAATCCCGAATTATGCTTACCAAAATAATGCTGATTTAACATTTACGGATAAGGGAAAGGAATGGGGTTTGGATGTTCCTTCATTTTCAAATGGGGCAGCTTTTGTTGATTTGGACGATGATGGGGATATGGACTATGTGGTCAATAATATTAATGATGAAGCTTTCGTATTTGAAAATACCGCCAGTTCAAAACCAGAGCGTAACAACTACATTAAAGTGAACCTTGAGGGTCCGGTTAAAAACCGTATGGGCATTGGAGCTAAACTGGCAATAAAATATGGGGAAGGCGAAATTCAATATGAGGATCATCACTTGGCCAGGGGCTATATGTCATCAGTTGAACCAATTTCCCACTTTGGACTGGGTCAAAATAGCAATGTACGGTCTGTAGAGGTATTATGGTCAGATGGTGCCTATCAAAAAGTTGAAAATGTAAAGGCAAATCAAACCATAGAATTTTCTTATGAAAATGCGGCCCTGGCACAAAATCTGTCATTTCCTTTGGCCCCAAAAGCGACCAAACCCGTTTTCCAAGAGGTTTCGAATGTAATCGGTATTGATTACGTACACGAAGAGAGGGATTATGTAGATTATAATGAACAGCGAATTTTGCCCCATAAGTTGTCCCAGAACGGTCCTAGTCTTGCAGTTGGGGATATGAATGGTGACCAACTTGAGGACTTCATTGTTGGCAGTTCTTCAAAATACTCTCCCGTTCTTTTTTTTCAAAATCAAGATGGAACTTTTAGTAAAAGAGATTTGTTTCAAGATGACCAAAATAAATTATATGAAGAAGAAGGGCTAGTCCTTTTTGATTTGGAAAATGACGGAGACCTTGATTTATATATGGTCTCTGGAAGCAATGAATTTCCAATTAAGGATGCTGAAATGTATCAAGACCGACTTTTGATCAATGATGGTAAGGGTAATTATACAATTTCAAGGGATAAAATGCCCATTGTCCAATCCAGCGGTTCGGTTGTGAAGGCAGCTGATTTTGATAATGATGGCTATATGGATTTATTTGTGGGCGGGAGAACGCCCATAGGTCAATTCCCCTTGTCGGACAAAAGTTATCTCCTAAAAAATGAAAAAGGTATCCTTGTAGATGTGACTGATGTCTATGCAAAAGAATTAAGAAATGTTGGAATGGTTACGGATGCTGCATGGATGGATACGGATAATGATGGTCTTTCGGAGTTAGTTGTGGTTGGAGAGTTTATGCCCATTACAATTTTTAATAATAGGGGTTCGTCTTTCGTTAAACAGACGGAAACCGGACTTGAAAATCTTTTTGGTTGGTGGGAAAGTATTGTTTCCGGGGATTTTGACAACGATGGTGATATTGACTTTGTGGCGGGTAATTCGGGTCGAAACAATTTTTATCAACCTTCATTTGAACATCCGGTTACTATTTTGGCAAAGGACTTTGACTCAAATGGAAGTTTGGACCCTATTATGTTTTCTTATTTGAAGGGGCAAAATGGTTCTTATGAATCATATCCCATTAATTTCTGGAGTGATATCAACAAACAAAGCCCAATTTTTAGGGCTAAGTTTAATTTATATAAAGAATATGCCCTTGCCAATAGGAATACTTTATTGAATGCAAAGGAATTGGAAGGTGCTGCCCAATTTAGTGCCAATTTTGATCGATCCATTTACATAGAGAATACCGGAAATGGCCAATTCCAATATAGGGAATTGCCCATTGAAGCACAGTTTGCACCTGTCAATGCCATGCAAATCGTTGATTTTAATAAGGACAATAATCCAGACCTGTTATTAATAGGCAATGATTTTGGCAATGAAATGTTCGTAGGAAGGTATGATGCGTTTAACGGCCTTGTTTTAAAGGGTGATGGGAAAGGTGGCTTCCAATCTGTTGCTCCCTCTGAAAGTGGTTTTGTTGTACCGGGGGATTCTAAATCATTAAGTAGAATTGAAAGTTCTTCTGGAAAGGACAGATTTATTGCAACCCAAAATAGAGGGGCACTGTTGATTTTTGATTTAATGGACTAATAAAGACTCTCCATTGATAAAGTTTTTTTGCCATCAAATAAGTTAAAAACCTTTATTATTTGATGGTAACCAAAGCGTATTTATAAGTCAAAAAAATTACCTTCCAAAAATTCATGAATTTTAAGTCTGTTGTAGGAAATTAGGGCATTCTTCTTAAAACTATAATCTATATTTAAACTCAGGGAGAAGTTTGGCAATATTGACAGTCTCTTGTAATTTTCAATCTGAGTTTTGAATAAAGAAACTAGGCCTCAAAACATGCTCCTTGTTTTTGTTAGTTTTTTTGAGTTAAGTTATGAAGGCAGCACTATTTCCTAAGTGCTGCTTTTGTTTTCAATAACCCTTTTCCTTTCTAATTCTTGAATCATTTCACTGATAAAATAAGAAGGAAGAATTCCTTGTCTTTTTTTGAAAGCAGCGTTAAAGGTATTTAGATTATTGTATCCGATACTTGCCGATATATAACTCAATTTACTTTCCCTAAAATCTTTATCTTCAAGAAGCTTCTTAATTAAAAAGTTTATCCGGAGTTCATTAATATAATTATTAAAGTTCATTTCCTTCTCTTGATTAATGACTTGGGATAAATATTTTGGATTGGTCTTTAACTGCAACGCTACCATTCTCATGGTGCACTCAGGATTAAGAAAGAAATTCATTTCTTCCAACTTTTCAAGTTTTGCAAGTATAATGTCCTTGATATCTTCATCAATTTTATTGATTTTTGCTTTAGTCCCCTCATCCAAATTTTGCGTAACTGAATAATTTTCAACGTTCTTATGCTGCTGTATTTTTTTGTTGTTTTGTAAGTGAATTTCGGCAAGTTCCATTGTTCTTTTATAGAGAAGCCTATTTTTCTTTTTTACCTTGAAATATGAAAAAGATGATATTGAAGTCAACAACAATATGAATATCAATACAATGACCATTGTATTGTACCTCGATTTTTGAGCGGAATTTTCGAGTTCCAATATCCGTTGTTTTTGAGTAATTTCCTTTATTCGCCTTTTGGCCTCCAATATTTTGATTTTCTGTTCCTGCTCGTTTGTAAAAAGTGAGTCTAGCAGTATGCTGTGAAGTTTTGCGTACTCATCTGACTTTGTAATTAAGCCTATTTTTTTGAATAGGGTAACCAAAACCAAACTATTGCTTTTTACAACATCAAAAGCGTTGATATTTTCGGCAGCGTTGATGCTTTCCTCATACTTTTCAATGGCGAGGATCGTATCCTTTTGTAATAGTGCAAGTTTCGCCCGTAGTGTTAAAGCTCTGGGTATTCTGAATTTATAGTTATTGTCCAAGTTCATTTTCATGGCATCCTCCAGGTAATTTTTGGCCATTTCCATTTTGCCATTGTACATGTATATATCGGCCATATTTGTATAAACGGCACTTTCGACATAACTTCCGGGTGAAGGTATTTTTTTTGCGATCCGGTGATAAAAGTCATAGACCTCCAGTGCCTTTTTAACATCGTTCAATTTGGCCTTCATCCCCGCAATCTCGTCAAGCTTTGGGAAAATATATTGGGTCTCTTTTAATTTTAAAATGTAATGCAAGCCTTTTAGGCAATAACCCAATGCTTCTGAATAATTTTCGATACGTAGATAGTAGTGCGATAATGCCGCATAAGCTCGTAAGAACAAATATTCATTTTTTGAAACCTCAGCTTTATCAAGTAATTTTAAACCGGTTTCGAGCGCCAAGTCATATTCCCCCCTTTCGGTATATATATCTGAAATTAAGGTTGAAAAGTCAGCGACTATTTCTGGATAGGTATTGTAGTCCGGTAATTTTTGGGTTCTGTGCGCTAATTGCAGTGAGCGTTCAAAATTTCCTTTTACGAACAACAAATACGCATTGTTATATTGCGCTTTTAAGAAACCTTCTGTATATCCCAATTTTTCAGATAATTTCAAGGCCTCTTCATTATATTTTTTGGCCTTTTCGGAAGATTTATATATATATGAAATAAAAAGGTTTAAAAGGGCATTTATTTTCTCTGCGCCTTCGGTCACTGTTAACCTTTGCTACGAGGAAATCAGAATTTAAAAACTCCTCTGGATGACTGTCATACTCTTCAACCAATTTATTTATTTCTCCTAAATAGCCATTTATCGAGTCTTCTTGGGTCTGGCAATACAGTCCAAAATGCAGCATAAAAAAAATACAAAATGTATTGAAATAATTGTGGTTCAATGAATTTGAGATTTTAAAGGCACTTAAATTAAAGAGAATAATACGAAATATTCATTAATTGATACAATATTACGCTTTCCTAAGTTAATTTCAACTGATATGAAATTTTAAGGTACAGGCCATTTCACTTATTTTCAAAGGCAACTACTTGCCAGCCATCAATAAGTCCTCAGCGAGTATTTTTCTAAGATAGAAAACAAGTTCAACGGCATTTTCTTGAGTGAAGACCAAAGGAGGTTTAATTTTAAGGACATTATGGTCAGGGCCGTCTATACTCATAAGTATGCCGTGTTCTTTCATTCGGTTTGCCAAATAATCCGTTTGCTTTGGCAAAGGCTCCTTATGTGCATTTACAAGTTCAATGCCGAGAAACAAACCTTGTCCTCGAACATCGCCAATAATTGGAAATTCCTTCGAAAGAATCTGTAATTCCGCTTTCAAGAACGCTCCGACTTGAAGCGCATTTTCCTGAAGTTTTTCTTTTTTGACGATTTGCAGTACGGAGGCACCTATGGCGCAAGAAACTGGATTTCCCCCGAACGTATTGAAATATTCCATGCCGTTTGCAAATTTATTGGCAACTTCCCGGGTGCAGACAACGGCCGCTACAGGGTGACCATTGCCCAAGGGTTTGCCAATGGTTATGATATCGGGGACCACCCCATAAAGTTGAAATCCCCAAAAGGTCTTGCCCATTCTGCCGCAACCCACCTGAACTTCATCCGAAATACATAATCCTCCGGCTTTGTGAACGTATTCATATGCTTTTTTCAAAAAACCCTCTGGCAATTCAATTTGACCACCGCAGCTAATGATGGGTTCAATGATAAATCCACCCACTCGTCGGCCCTTTTCTACGATTTTTTTTATAAGCAACTTCACTTCGTAGGCATATTTATGACCTACATCCTTTCCCCTATATTTTCCCCTGAAACTATCAGGTAATGGAAAAATATGGGTATGTTCAGGTGCCCCGCCGCCACCTTTGCCATCAAATTTATAAGAGCTTATGTCAATACACATATTGGAATTTCCATGGTAGCCAACTTCCGATGCAATTATGTCCTTTTCGCCGGTGGCCGCTTTGACCATTCGTATGGCCAATTCATTGGCTTCACTACCGGAGTTTAAAAAATGGACCACATTGAGTTCAGGCGGAAGTGTTTCAAGAAGCTCTTGGGTCAGAACATTTATGTTTTCATGGAGGTAGCGTGAATTTGTATTCAATAAGCCCATTTGCTGCTGGCCGGCCAGTACAACTCCATAATTTTCATGGCCTACATGGGCCACATTGTTTACGGTGTCCAAATATTTTTGTCCATATTGGTCCAACAAGTATTGTCCGGCGCCCCGCACCATTTTTATAGGGATTTCATATTGTAGGCTCAAACCCTTGCCCAAATGCTTTTTGCGATATTTGACAAGCTGCTCATTTGATATTTGATTCGAATCTTTTAAGGAGCCCGATTTGAACATTAAATTGGGATTTGGACAAATTCCACTCCAAATTTCCAATTGTTTAAAGTAGGCGACCCCGGGAAAGTCCTCTGTGCGGCCCAGCAGGGATAGCATCACCTGAAAATGTAAATGGGGTGCCCAATTGCCATTTTCTGGGTAGTTGCCCAAGTGACCAATGAGTTCTCCTTTTGCAATGACCTCCCCCAACTTTTTGTTCGTTATACTGGCAACCGTCATGTGGCCATAAAGCGTATAAAAAAAGAATCCCTCAATTTGATGTTTCAGGACTATAAGTCCGCCATATTCCTTGTTTCCGGCATCGTTCACGGCGATTGCTATTTCTCCTTCTAAAAGAGCATGTACCGGTGTCATGGCAGGCAACCAGAAATCGATTCCCAAATGTATGGTCCTGCTTTCGCGGCCACTGTTCCCTATTTTGTCATATTCGGAAGAGGTGTAAAGGGGTCTGGGTTCAAGATATCCACCGGCAAGAATTTCATTTGGATATTGGGACTGAAGCCTTTCAATTCTGAATTGAAACAAATCCAAGTCATTGAATTCCTCTTGATGGCCTATCCATTTGCTGGAAACGCTTAAATCCAGATGATGTATTTTTTCCTTGTTGATGGTTGGAAAAAGCTCTGCGAGTTTAAATTTCTTTTTTAGGGCCCACTGTGCGAATTTTTCTGAATTGGGATGTACTGCAAATCCACACGCATGTCTAAACGCGCAAAGTGCAAAATCGGGATCGATATCATTCCATTTATAGAGTAATTTCCATGCGGCTTTGTCGCTGATCTGTAAATATTTATTATCAGGTTCATTTTTGCTATTGATGGCAGATTTTGTCACTGAAAGGACCAAGCGCATGGCAATGCAGCTATAGAGATGTTCTAGTTCCATTTCAGTGAGCGGGAAGTTTTCATGATATCCCGAAACTATGGGCAGAGCTGCATCCAAGGCATCGTTGTGTCCCATGATCGCATAGGCACAGACCACAGCCAAATCGTTTATAATTTGGGAGTGGCACGCGTCACCATAATCAATGACCGTCTTAACTTCAGGATGTATCAGATTGTTGGAAACAACAATGTTGTTATCATTGGCATCATTGTGAATCACACATTTCCTCAGGTCTTTATAAGAGGTGATTCTCTCTTGAAATTGTTCTAGAAAGTAAGAAATGATTTTCCTTTTCTCCGTTGGAAATAGATACACGTGTTTTAAGGTTCCATTCATATTGCGCGATGTCCCAATCGAATTTGCGATGCGCCATTGGGTGGTCAAATCCTTGAAGGGCATTGGTCAACTTTCCACAGTGTTGGCCTAAACTTTTTCTAAGTTGGTCCAGCTGCGGATTCACAGAACTCCACATTCTGCCTTCAACCCAGGTCAATAAGCGAACCTGCCTTTTTTGTCCATGCTCATCAATGAAAGTGGAAATTGTATTGCCCTGAAAATCTTTTATGATTTTTGGGGATATAAAGGAATGTTTTCCATTTTCTAGATGTTGGAGTAGTTTTTGCTGAAAATCCAAATACTTTTCATTTTCTTCGGGCCTCGAAATTTTGAGAATATAACCCTCTTCCCCTTCAATTTTTATTCGAAAGTTAAAATCAATTTCTCCATGAAGTTTGGACGCTTTTCCCTGAATGTTATAAAAATTGGAAACAATCTGTTCGGCCGTTTCCGCACTTATATCCAATAGATTGTAATCGACCATTTAAATAGATAATCTATAGGTCCTTAAATAGTTTCAGGATGTGGATGTTCCCAAGGACCCCTATAGGCTCTCTGTAACATTTTGGTTGCTTCTGGGTCGTCAATTACAGTTCTGCTTTTCGGGTCATATTTAAGAGGTCGTTTCAACTCCATTGACATATTTGCCAAAATGCAGCTTGCAGTTGAAATATGCCCTTCCTCAATGTCCGCTATCGGCCGAGTGCCATTTTCAATGGCATTCAAAAAATCGAGCATATGTCTTCGAGTGGCTGGCGCAGCATTCAGTTCATTATCTTTTTCGACCAGATCTTCGGGGTATTTTTCTTTTTCGTACAGAACATCAAAATGAATAGGTTCCCCATCGCCATAAGGAACGAAATCGGCCTGCATGGTGCTTCCAGAAAGCACTCCTTTTTCGCCGTAAAGTTTAAAGGACCACGGATATTCGGGATCTGCGGGGTTTCCCCATGTACGGTGTTGCCAGACGCAATTGAGGTCCGGGTATTCAAAAATTGCTGTTTGGGTGTCCGAAATGTTTGATTTACCTTCCTTTTGCACATAAATACCACCTTCGGAACTGATGCGTTCCGGCCAACCCAAATCCAACATCCATCGTACCGTATCGAACATATGAATGCACATATCACCCATAATGCCATTGCCATACTCCTTGAATGTGCGCCACCATCTTTTGTGGGGTATTCCATCATAGGGGCGAAGCGGCGCAGGACCGGTCCACATTTCATAATCCAAAAAATCTGGAACAGGTTCTAACGGCGGATTTCCATTGGCCCTCATGTGATAATAACAACACATTTCTACATAGGCAATTTTTCCTAAGAGGCCCTTATCAACTATGTCCCTTTTAACATCAATTAGGTGGGGCGTACTTTTCCTTTGTGTGCCAACCTGTACAACTTTGTTATATTTACGGGCAGCGGCCACCATTGCCTCGCCTTCCATTACATCAACACTTATCGGTTTTTGAACATATACGTGGGCACCCGCTTTAATGGCTTCAATACATTGTAGGGCATGCCAATGATCCGGTGTACCAATGAGAACAATATCCAGGTCTTTTTTCTCCAACATCTTTCTATAGTCGGAATAAAGCTTTGGTTTTTTTCCTGATTTTTGCCGCTGGGCAACGAGTTCTGCGGTGTTATTCAGAAAGTTACTATCTACATCGCAAAGGGCAACAACGTCCACATTTGCTACCTGTATCAATTTAAAGAGGTCGCTGGTACCATACCAACCTGTACCAATAAGTCCAACTCTAATGGGTTTATCAGCGTTCATAATATCGAAGCCATAAGCTCCAAAAGAAGAAAGTACCATTGCTGCAGTAGTTCCTTTCACAAAATTTCTGCGATTGATCGTGTAATCTTTTTTTTCCATTTTTTGGTGGTTTGGTTTATCTCATGATGTTCACTTGTCCTAAAGATATTGAAAACTATGATAAATTTGTACCCAGCGGTACTATTGTTTATTTCATTATATTTAAAATCGCCACTAAAAAATCATTTATATGAAATTTTTCCATGCTGTTTTTACATTGTTTATGTGTCTTGGCTGCCATTTAGTCTCGTCTCAAATAGAAATCCCAGGTATTTTTTCTGATAATATGGTGATCCAACGTAATGCAAACGTTGATTTTTGGGGATGGGCAAATGCGGGAGAAGAATTGAAAGTCATTACCGGGTGGGACAACAAGGAGTATGCAGTAAAGACTAACAGCGGTGCCAAATGGAGTGTTTCCATTGATTCTCCCGATGCAGGAGGCCCTTATACAGTTTCATTTAAGGGAAAATCGAATGAAATTGTCTTGGAAAATGTTCTAGTCGGTGATATCTGGTTGTGTTCAGGTCAATCCAATATGCAATGGAGTGCGAACAGTGGCATAGATAATAAAGAGGAGGCAATTAAAAATGCAGATTACCCCAATATTCGCTTTTTTAGTGTTGATAGAAGAACGGCCAGCGCACCACAAGAGAACTTAAAGGGTAATTGGGAAATATCAACTCCTGAAACAATGGCCAATTTTAGCGCGATCGCTTACTTTTTTGCGCAGAGAGTGCAAGGAGAAACAGGGGTTCCCATCGGACTGATAAATGCTTCATGGGGTGGTACACCCGCTGAAGTATGGACACCTGCGGTGGTTTTCGAGGAAAATGACGATTTAATAAAGGCTTCAAAAAAGTTGACTCCGGCGGATTGGTGGCCTATTGAGCCATCGGTGACCTACAATGCAATGATCGCCCCCATTACCAAATTTAAGATTGCAGGTGCATTATGGTATCAGGGTGAATCAAATACTTCCAATGCAGAGGGCTATAAAAGATTATTTACGAACATGATTGGGTCATGGCGTTCCAAATGGGGTCAAGACTTCCCATTTTACTATGTACAAATAGCTCCTTATAACTATGAAACTCCGGAAGAAGGGGTCATGGTGCGGGATCAACAGCGAAGGGCGTTGGAATACCCCAATACCGGCATGGTGGTCATAAGTGATATTTGTACGGTTGACGACATACATCCACGCAATAAAAAGGATGTTGGACTTCGATTGGCAAATTTGGCGCTCAAGAATCACTACAAAGTGATTGATACGGAAGTGTACGGCCCGCTTTTTAAGGCGATAGATTTGCAGGGCGGTAAAATCGAGGTGGTATTTGATCATGCCGAAGGACTTTATTCCAAAGGCAAAAAGTTGACCCACTTTGAGGTTGCAGGTGAGGAGGGTCAGTTCTTCCCAGCGCAGGCAATTATTAAAAACGGCAAGGTGTTGGTTTCGTCCAAAGAAGTTAAAGTGCCAACGAAAGTGAGATACGCTTGGAGCAATACCGCCTTGCCCAACCTTTTTAATAAGGCGGGGTTACCGGCATCGAGCTTCATCAGCGAATGAAAATTTAAGTTTTTGACATTTTAGCATTGATATTATTTAATCAATTTTTATTTGTCAATATTAGAAATAGAAGATTTTATTTACATTGAAGCATCTCTACTTACCGTAATTGAATTAAAAATACGAAGGCTTAAAGGGTCATATTGATTGTTTTCCTCAGTATTTAGGTATACATTTGCGAATGTGCTAGGTTTTAAACCTATTTTTATATAAATTGATAACACATTAATCTTCCTAAGAAAATAGTTTTGAACTGCAATTTATTTCACTTTGCATATATGATTTTGTCATTATAAGTTCGCAAAAAAACATTTAACAAATAATTTTGGAAATACTTAAGAAAATTCATCGTGAGATTACGCAGTTAACAAACGAAGACTGTTTTTTGGTATTTGATAGGACGAAGGAAGTTTTTGATTATCCAGTTCATTACCATCCCGAAATGGAACTTAATTTTGTTTCGAACGGAAAGGGTATTCAGCGTATAATAGGAGACAGTATTGAAGAAATTGAGGATGTTGAGCTGGTTTTAGTGGGGCCAAATCTATATCACGGCTGGTTGCAGAATAGTTGTCCGCCAAAAACAATGCATGAAGTAACCATTCAATTTCATAATGATCTTTTGGACAGAAATCTTCTAAGCAGAAGTGTTTTAAAACCCATTAAGAATCTTTTTGAAAGGTCTGTGCATGGGGTTCTGTTTTCGCGCGAAACCACCCTGCAAATGGCCCCTCGTTTATCTATGGTTTCCAAGCTTGGGGGAATGGATTATTTCTTAGAACTGCTATCCATTTTTTATGACCTTGCAAATTCAAGAAATCAACGATTATTATCCACGACCACCGTTCAACATAAGAATTTGGAGAACAGTGATAAAATTAAACACCTTTACGATTATATTCAAGAGAACTATGCCAATAAAATAAGCCTGACCGAAGTGGCCGGGCTACTTAATATGAGCAATGTTTCTTTCAACAGGTTCATTAAAAAAAGGACCAATAAAACCTTTGTAGAATACTTAAACGATGTTCGAATAGGATATGCCTCTCGCTGGTTGGTTGAAAAAGATCTTGGTGTTTCGGAAATTGCTTTTATGTGTGGCTTCAACAGCATAGCAAACTTCAACAGGGTCTTTAGGAAGTGCAAAGGTCGGACACCAACACAATACAGGGACGACTTCTCCGGTATCAAAAGAGTTTTCTAAAAACTCCAATTATTCCTATATCAAAAGGCTCGAAACCTTTTTAGACGATATTACATGAATTATAGCTTTTTTAGTGGATAAAAATGAAGGTTCTCTTTTTTTTATTTTTTAAATTGTGGTCATTAATAAAAATCAAACTATGCAAATAAAAGAATCGTCGGAAGTTTATGACGTAATAATTGTTGGCTCAGGAGCTGGCGGTGGTATGGCAACCAAGCAATTGGCAGATGCCGGTTTAAATGTGGCCGTGGTTGAGGCAGGTCCATATTTTGATCCTGCCGACCCAAAGACCATGACCCAATTAAAATGGCCGTATGAGTCTCCAAGGAGGGGTGCCGGTACTGATCGTGCTTTTGGCGAATGGGATATGTCTTGGGGAGATTGGGAAGTTGAAGGAGAACCTTATACGCATGAAGAAGGTACTGAATTCAAATGGTGGAGGGCAAGGATGTTGGGTGGGCGCACCAATCACTGGGGACGAATTTCATTAAGATTTGGACCAAAGGATTTCAAAGGTAAAACCAGGGATGGCCATGGTGATGATTGGCCTATTGGTTATGACGATGTAAAACCGTACTATGATAAATTAGATAAATTGATCGGAGTGTTCGGTACTAACGAAGGTCTTGAAAATGATCCCGATGGGTTTTTTCTTCCCCCACCAAAGCCCAGATTGCATGAATTGTTTTATATCAACGGCGCAAAGAAATCCAACGTACCGGTAATACCAGGAAGACTTTCCATGTTGACCAAACGAATAAACAATGAGCGCGGAGTTTGTTTTTATTGTGGGCAATGCGGTCGTTCCTGTCAAATATATGCTGATTTCTCAGCGGGTAGTTGTTTGATATTCCCAGCTCAAAAAAGTGGCGGGCGGGTAAAGCTTTTTGTCAATGCAATGGTTCGGGAAGTAACCACTAATGAAGAAGGAAAGGCAACAGGGGTATCTTATATAAATAAAGAGGATCGAAAAGAATACAAGCTAAGAGGCAAAGTTGTGGTGCTTGGCGCATCTGCCTGCAGTACAGCACGCATTTTGTTGAATTCAAAAAGCAAGCAACACCCTAACGGATTAGGTAACAGTAGTAATCTTGTTGGCAAGTATTTGCATGATTCTACGGGTGCCAGTGCCGCTGGGATCATTCCTGGTTTAATGAATAGAAAGACTTCCTATAATGAAGACGGTGTAGGGGGCATGCATGTTTATTCGCCTTGGTGGGGTGATAATTCAAAATTGGATTTCCCAAGGGGCTATCATATTGAAGTCTGGGGCGGCATGGGTCAGCCCAATTACGGATTCGGATGGGATCCCAATGCCATGAACAAATATTTCGGTTTAAAGGTTGGTGGTTATGGCGATAGTCTGCGGGATGATGTTAAAAAATATTACGGTGCGGTAATAGGTTTTGGAGGTCGCGGCGAAGGTCTGGCGCGAATAGATAACTATTGTGAAATTGACCCGACAACGGTTGACGCTTACGGTATTCCCGTTCTAAAATTTAATTACAAATGGTCCGAATATGAAAAAAAACAGGCCAAACATATGCACGATACCTTCGAAGAGATCATTCATAACATGGGAGGTCATTACTTGGGTGAAAAACCAGGCAAGGATCAGGATTATGGTCTTCATAAACCCGGTGAAATTATCCACGAAGTAGGTACAACCAGAATGGGAGACGACCCCAAAACGTCGGTTACCAATAAATTTCATCAACTACATGACGTAGATAATGTATTTATCGTAGATGCAGGGGTTTTTGTTTCACAGGCAGATAAGAATTGCACTTGGACGATTTTAGCGCTTTCTTGGAGAGCATCCGATTATATTATAGAACAACTTAAGGCACAAAATATTTAGAAGATGGATAGAAGAAAGAGTTTACAAACTTTAATACTTGGTGGGGCTGCGGCCAGTACCGGTTTGGTATTCAACTCATGCAGAACGGAAAATGCCGAAACCGTTGATGAGGCAATTGTCGCAAGTAGTGAGAAATATTTTGGAAGAACACCTGAAGAATTGGAACGTATTGAAAAATTAAACGCAGAACAATTGTTCAATGAACATGAGATGGAAACCATTGCTGCGTTGAGTGTGGTTATTCTACCTCCCAAGGAGCCGCATGGTGGATCTATCGAGGCCGGTGTACCCGACCTTGTTGAATTTATGGGCAAGGATATCCCAGAAATGGCCCCTACGCTTTTGGGTGGCTTAATGTGGTTGGACCATAAAAGTAATACAGAGTTCGGTACTGAGTTCAAGTCGGCTACTTTGGAGCAGAAAAAACAGATCTGTGATCAAATTTGCTGGCATGATATCAATACTCCATTGGGGAAACAACCTATAGAAATACAGTTTTTCTATATGATGCGAGGCCTCACTGTAACCGGTTATTACACATCGCAGGTTGGAATTGCGGAGTTGGGCTACAAAGGTAACCAACCCAATGTTTGGGATGGGGTCCCACAAGATGTCCTGGATCAACATGGTGTGGCTTATGACCCGGCATGGATCGCCAAATGTATAGATCAAAGTAAGCGGAATGATATTGCCACATGGGATGAAAAGGGAAATTTATTGACCTAATGTCTAAGGGCTTCCGCTTGTTATTGAATTTAAGACCATCACTTACTTTATTGACGGGGATGGTTTTTTACTATTGTCATTTCTGTAATAATTCTTTAAAACATATATATGAAAAAATTAGTATTGTTTATGGTTTTGGGAGCATTGGGCACCCTATTAAATGCCCAAGAAGTTGGTCTTCAGCTATATAGTCTAAGAGACCAATTCAAGAGCGATGTCCCAGGGACTCTTAATTTAATTAAGGAATGGGGGATTACCAAAGTGGAAGGTGGTGGCACATATGGGCTTCCCATGGCTGAATTTCAAGGTCTTCTAAAAAAGAATGATCTTGATGTGGTAAGTGTAGGTGCTTCATACGAAGAATTGAAGAATGGAGAGGTCGATAAGGTCATTGCCAATGCCAATGCATTTGGAGCAAAGTATGTAATGTGTGCATGGATTTCACATGACGATAATGTATTTGATATTGCCAAAACCAAGGAAGCCACGGAAGTTTTCAATGCTGCGGGCAAAAAGCTGGAGGAAGCGGGCCTTACATTAGCATATCACGCACATGGTTATGAATTCAGACCTTATGAAGACGGAACCCTTTTTGACTATATGGCAAAAAATGCAAATCATTTTGCTTTCGAAATGGATGTGTATTGGGTGCAGCATGGTGGGGAGGACCCTCTAAAATTGTTGAATAAATATCCCAAAAAGTTCGTCTTGTTGCATTTGAAAGATATGGAAAAAGGCACTCCAAAGGATGATACAGGCCATGCCGATGTAGAAACAAACGTCGTCTTAGGCACTGGTGAAGTTGATATTGCCGGTGTAGTGAAACGTGCCAAGGAGTTGGGTGTTGTAGAATATATGTTTATTGAGGATGAATGTTCGCGGGTGGTTGAACAAGTGCCACAAAGCTTAAAATTTTTGGCGAACCTGAAGTAATAAGTACATACAATTAGGAACTCCCCCTTTAATCAATGGGGGAGTTTTTATTTTAGGGGCCAATGATTTATCTTTAAGGGTATCGAAAGCATACTCAATGACAAGTTGTTCCTTTGCGCCAAAATTAGTCTTGATTGTATCAATTTCCATGTTGATTTCTTGCGGTAAAAGGAAGGATAATGACCCTACGGCCCTTAAGGAATCCTTGCCCAATGTCATTTGGTTGGTAGCTGAGGACCAATCTCCCGAGTTTTTTCCAATGTATGGTAATCATACAATGAGCCTTCCTAATTTAGAAGCTTTGTCAAAAGACGCGGTTGTCTTTGATAATGCCGTTTCACCTGTTCCCGTTTGTGCACCGGCGCGGAGTGCCATAATCACTGGAATGTACCCGACAACCTTGGGAACCCACAATATGCGTACCTATGCACCATGGGCGGGAGTTGACAATCAGCCTTCAATCGGTATTCCTAGTTATTCGCCCATAGTTCCTGAGGGAGCCAAAATGTTTACGGAATATCTTCGCAAGAAAGGCTACTATTGCGCAAATGGCCCAAAAGAAGATTACAATTTTGAGAAAACCGATGCCGCCTGGGATGAAAGTGGTAAGGATAGACACTGGAGAAAACGGAAAGATGGTCAGCCATTTTTTACTGTTTTTAATTTTGCGGTTTGCCACGAGTCTCAAATTTGGGCTAGGGGCAAAGACTCCCTTTATGTGGATGCGTCGAGTGTGACAGTACCCCCTTATTTTCCTGATACGGAAATCATTCGACATGATTTGGCCGTTAATTACAGCAATCTAAAACGACTTGATAACCAAATAGGGGAAATTATCCGTCAATTAAAGGAAGATGGGCTTTATGACAACAGCATTATTTTCTTCTTTGGGGATCACGGTGGGCCTTTTCCGCGATACAAAAGGGCATTATACGATACAGGCGTAAAAGTACCAATGGTAATTAAGTTCCCGAAAAATAAAAAGGCAGGAACTCGTGATGACCGCTTATTGAGTTTTATTGATTTAGCGCCAAGCTTACTTTCCCTAGCGGGCATTGAACCTCCCAAAGTAATGCAGGGCATTGCCCAGTTTGGAAAATATCAGGTCACCAAGAAACCGAAATATACTTTTCACTCTTCCGACCGTTTTGATGAATTATATGATCGATTACGAGCAGTGCGTTCAAAGCGTTATAAATATATAAGAAGTTTTGACACTATTATTTCACATGCTATGCCCGTGGCTTATCGGGAACAAATGCCCATGATGCAAGAACTCCATAAATTGAACTCGAAGGGAGAGCTAAACGAAAAACAATCCTTATGGTTACAGATTACCAAACCAGGGGAAGAGCTCTATGATCTTCAAAATGACCCCTACGAGTTGGAAAATTTAATTTCTAGACCAGAACTGAAGGATACACTAGAGTTACTTCGGAAGGCTTTGGAAGATTGGATGACCAATACAAATGACTTAGGGCAATATCCTGAAAAAGAGCTGCTTGCAAAATGGTTGCCAAATGGGGTTCAGTTACAATTACCACCATTGGAGATGGAGGAAAAGGACGCTGGACTTATTTTGTTTTCAAGAAAAAAGGATGCGACCATTGTTTGGAAACAACCCAAGGACTCCATTTGGAATTTATACATCGATCCACTGCCCAAGAATATTGGCTTAGAAGCCAAATCTGAACGAATAGGGTACAGGGACAGCGAAATTTTAGTATTGGAGGCGGACTAATTTCAACCTAATAATTTTTTCTTAAAATTGATTTTAAAATAATAGGGACTTAACTAATTTTAGCTCGCCAAATATGAGTTTTGTGAGTATAGCGCAAACTTGTATTCGGAAAAGCACCTCATCTGAAGATACGTATTTCTTTAGTATTTAATTTTTCAAAACCTTGATATGTATGGAATATATTTTAAGAGACAGTTTGTGGAAGCAATTTGGCGCAAGTATAGATATGCTCGAGAATGCCATAAAAATGTGCCCCACTGAATTATGGGACATCGAAACCAGGTTTTGGTACAATGCATATCATTGCCTTTTTTTTCTGGATTACTACCTAACCCTTGAAACTGAATCTTTCGCCCCACCAGAACCCTTTACATTATCCGAGTTTGTTGAGGGCGCAATGCCCGATAGAGTTTATTCAAAAGAAGAATTGCTTACTTACTTACACTATTGCAGGGTGAAGTGCCATGCTTTGATAATGGGAATGACCGAAGAAATTACGGAGATCTATTGGACCAATGTTTCAAAAACCATGAATTACCCTGTCGTAGAAATATGTATGTACAATATGCGTCATGTACAGCATCATGCAGCACAGTTGAATTTATTATTGAGACAAGGAATGAACGATGCCCCCGATTGGGTATCGAGGACTAAAGTTCGGTTGTAAGGGCAAGGATACGAATGAACATTTTTAAGAGTTTTGGTTATTCCTTCACCGCCAATCCCACCATTGAATCTGCTGTACCATAATACAAAAACCACTTATTCTTAAAAAAGACCAGACCCTCAATGAAAGTTGTACCGGCTTTATATTGTCCACTAGTCTCATGAGGTAGGCTTGGACAAATAAAGGGAGTATCCAATCGCGCTAAAAGCTTGGTTGGATCATTTTTGTCAAATAATACTTGACCTCCACAATAGGTGCCTTCGGGGTATTTATCGGTTGCACCTTTACCACTTAAATTTTTGCCATTGTACAATAATAAAATACCATTTTCAGTATATAGGGCTGGCGGACCCGGTTCGGTCAAATGGCTGTCAAATTCGTTCAAAGTAGGCTTAAACACATGCAATAACTCCCCTTTTTCATCGAGCAAGGGAGTCCAATCCAAGCCGTTTTCGGATTCCGCCAAATTCACGAAGAGTTCACCCCAATACATTAAATATTTGCCGTTTATTTTTTTTGCTTTCAATCTTCCATCCACCAATTCTGTAACTATGGAACCGGATTTACTCCATATATCAAGAAATTTTCCATTGTACGCAGTTTGAAAAACTGGCCCATTCTTGGTCCATTTCCTTAAGTCCTTGGAGCTCGCGCTTGAAAGCCGAGCAACATCTTTGTTCCAACTTGTATAAAGCATAATATAGGTGCCATCGGGAGTTTCGACCACGCGGGGATCTTCCATGCCACCAGGATGGTCCCATTGTTTAAAATCATCGTTAGTGGGGTAAAAGACGGGTTGGGGAAACTTGGTAAAATGAATTCCGTCCAAACTAAAGGCCAATCCAATTCTAGAAGTTCTTCCCCCTAATATGGCATCCGGATTATCCTCTGCGCGGAACAACATAAATACGGTATCATTCCGAACAACGGCTCCTGGATTAAAAACATCGGCTTTCTGCCAATGCACCTCTTTCCCCGTAATCGGGTCTTTAAAGATGTAGCTAGAGTCGGCCGTCATAATTGGGTTGATGTCGGTTTTTTCAAAACCCAGCATCCATTTTTCAATTGAGTTTTCCTCTTTTGTGGCGTCCTCCGATTTTTTCTCTTTGCAGGAAATGAATAGTAGGGTCAAGCCCAGAAATATTGATATTTTAATTTTCATTTGGTTTTTAGGATTGTTAAATGAATAAGGGCTATTTCTACCAGTCTTAAAAGTCTTGAAATTTTAGGAGAAACCCTAGTAATAAAACAAATATGATAAGCGAATTTTGAAGAGAACTTTTGAAAATCAAAAATATGAGTATCTTGAGGGACTTATGCGATATAGAATGAAGCATTTTTTATGGGTTGTGCTGATTTGCATGTTTATCAGTTGCAAAGGGAAGGAGGAGAAGAGTGATACCCGAAATGAAAAAGGAGCCCAAAGAGAAACAAAAGATACCGTTGAAAAATCAGTACTTGCCCCTAAAGTAAGGCTAAAGTCCTTTGAGGGCCTATCGGATACAACTTTTGTTAGATTGGCAGATTATGATAATAGTTTTGAATATGATCTTCGCTACGCAACCGAAAATAACTTTTTGAAAGCCAAGGTATATGCATGTGCGGAATGTTATACAAGGGTCAAAACCGCCAAAGCTCTGATAGAAGCAAATAGGGATTTTGAAAAAAATGGAGTGAAAATAAAGTTTTTTGACTGCTATAGACCCAACTCAGTTCAATATAAAATGTGGAAAATAGTTCCAAATCCGCAGTACGTTGCAGACCCGGTAAAGGGCTCCATTCATAATAAAGGCGGTGCTGTGGATATTACATTGGTAACATTGGAGGGCGACGAATTGGATATGGGAACCGATTTCGATTTTTTTGGGCAAAAGGCCTATCATGACAATAGGGATCTTCCCGAAGAAATTCTGAACAATAGAAGGTTGTTGAAGGAAACCATGGAAGCCCATGGGTTTTGGTCGGTGAGAACGGAATGGTGGCATTATAATCTTTCCTCCGGATCGAATGGGAAAATAGCCAATTTCAATTGGAAATGTAATGACTAACCCACTATAATTTAAAAGTAAATTCTTTATTATGATAAATTTGAAACTAATTTCCATATTAATCTTAGCCAACGCAGTTATGAATGCACAGGACACCATTATACCCTTGTGGCCAAAAGATAAAATTCCGAATTACATAAAATCAGATGAAAGGGAAATGCGCGATTACAATGACATTCTAAGAATCAGCAAAGTTCAAGAACCGACTATTGAAGTGTATTTACCCGCTAAAAAAAATGCAACGGGACAAGCCGTAATGATTTTTCCTGGTGGAGGATATGGTATACTGGCATATGATTGGGAGGGTTCGGATATTGCCAAGTTTTTGAACGGCAAGGGAATTGCAGGCATTGTGGTCAAATATAGATTGCCCTCATCCAAATCCCAGAAGGATAAGCAAAATGTTCCATTAATTGATGCACAACGGGCAATACGATTGGTTCGAAGTAGGTCAAAAGAATGGAACATACGTGAAAATCAAATAGGTATAATTGGTTTTTCCGCCGGAGGTCATTTAGCTAGCACCTTAGGCACACATCACAATGAAAAAGTGTATTCGCCTTTGGACGAAGCCGACATCTTGAGTGCCAGACCTGATTTTATGGCCCTTTGTTATCCGGTAATTACTTTTAAAGCGCTTACCCATGTCGGATCAAGGACCAATTTAATAGGTGAGAATGCCCCAGCGGAAATGATTGAACATTTTTCGAATGAAACACAGGTAACGGCCCACACACCTCCTACATTTTTGGTACATGCATCTGATGACATGGCAGTTCCCGTGGAAAACAGCCTACTGTTTTATCAAGCATTAAAAGATAAAAAAGTTTCTGCAACGATGCATATATATCCAAAAGGTGGACATGGTTTTTCTTTAGCACGAGAAGATGCTCATTTGCGAGGCTGGACAGAGCGCTTATTCGAGTGGTTGAACAGTCTGGAATAGGAATAAGGGCTTTTTTGGAAAAAGATAGAAGTTAATCTACTTAACTTTTATATTTTTGCAATCCAAATTCGGGATGTAGCGCAGTCCGGTAGCGTACACGCCTGGGGGGCGTGTGGTCGCAGGTTCAAATCCTGTCATCCCGACTTTACATTTTCATGTAGTTGCATAAAGCTGTTAATCAATTGATTTTCAGCTTTTTGTATTTTAGGGGTTAGCTCATGAAACCACATGAAACTAGCTGAAAACTAATAAAAGGTGTCAATATCGGGATTTTGAAACCATCCTAAATATTGTATCTTGAAGTAGCTTTTGAGGGTATTTACATTAGTGTTTTTACTTTCTAATTTTATTAACTAAAGGCTACGTATCATGTTAAAAAACAGCAGATTATCTATTCTTTTCTTTGCTAGGAAACACGAGAATGAAAGCGATGCATTAAAGATTTATGCAGGTGTCACCATTGAATGTTAAAGGCCAGAATTCAGTTTAAATCGGGATTTAAAAGCCAATTTATGGGACAAAAACCGCAAAAGAGGCAAGGGATTTTCAAAATATGTGCTATCCCTGAACAAATATTTGGATCAGGTTTTTACAGGATTGCATGAAGCACACCGTCAACTTTTGCAGGAAGAAGATAAGACCATTACCTCCGCTGCGGTAAAGGCCAGATATCTGGGAGAAGATGAAGAGGAGGGCAAAACTTTACTTGATTTGGTTACCTATCATAATACGACCATGCACACGTTCCTTAAAGCAGGGACTATGAAAAACTATTTTATTACAGAACGTTGTATTAAAAGATTCCTTAAGGACGATTATAATATAAAGGACATACCACTAAAAAAGTTGGATTATCGATTTATAGTCGATTATGAGCAGTATGTACGGAAGTACAAACCGGCTACTCGAACGGGTTGTACCAATAATGGAGCTATGAAGCATATGGAGCGGTTAAAAAAGATGTCAAGGTTGGCCGTGCGATTGGATTGGGTGGACAAGGACCCATTTGTGAACTTCAAACTGAAATTTAAAAAAACGGAACGTCAGTTTTTGACGGAACGGGAACTGAAACTTATCGAGGAAACCACTTTTAAGGTGCCGAGTTATGAGAAGATCAAAGACCTTTTTGTTTTTGCCTGCTATACAGGGCTGTCTTACATAGATGTAAAAGAATTGAAAGCTGACCATTTGGTCATTGGTCTTGATGGTGGTGACTGGCTATATACTAAAAGGACAAAGACTGATGAGCCCTTAAAAATTCCATTGTTGCCAAAATCCAAAGAAATACTGGAGAAATATCAAGAGGATGCCCATATCATAGCCAATGAAAGATTGTTGCCCATCTATAGCAATCATATGATCAATAGAACATTAAAGGATATTGCCGAGGCCTGTGGTATTCGTAAAAATTTGACATTTCACGTGGCACGGCACACGTTTGCGACCGCTATTACACTTTCCAACGGCGTGCCAATTGAAACTGTCTCCAAGCTTTTAGGTCATACAAAACTTTCCACTACTCAGATTTACGCTAAAGTGGTAGAAAAGAAGATTGGGGAGGATATGCAGAATTTGATTGCAACTATGAAACTAAAGAAGAGTAGTGTGGAGGAAGTCTCCTAGATTGCACTATAAAATAAAGCGTTTTGCAAACTAAGCTTGGTTTAGGGCAAAGGATTATAATATATTTTCCGGAAATTTTTTCTAGAATACATAATCTAAAATCTATCGAATATTAATTAGCCGAACTGTGAGATGTGAAGATTTAAACTATGTGAAATTGTATTGAAACTATAGAGTTTTTTGGGTACTAGCATAACTATGGCTAACGTTTTACTTACCGACTACTGATTTAATTTCAAAGACATAATGCTAAAATTATTATTTGGAAATTCAGGGCGTTATTCAATGTGATTGATTAAAATTGCAAATTTTTGACTCATAAGCTAGCTAGTGAGCATATTTTTTCTTTATTTGGCTTAAAGCTCGAAGAATGTAATCTGAATATTTTGAATCAATACGAAACACTTCTTAAACACGTCTACGAAAATGGCTCCGACAAGTCTGACCGAACAGGTACAGGCACCAGAAGTATTTTCGGTTATCAAATGAGATTCGATTTAAAGGAGGGCTTTCCATTAGTAACAACTAAGAAAGTTCATCTTAAGTCCATAATATATGAGTTGTTATGGTTCTTAAGAGGCGATACAAATATTAAATTCTTAAAGGACAACGGCGTTAGTATTTGGGATGAATGGGCAGATGAGAATGGCGAATTAGGTAGTATTTATGGTTACCAATGGCGATCATGGCCAGCCCCAGATGGTAGACATATTGATCAAATATCTAATATTATAAGTACAATAAAAAAAAATCCCGATTCTAGAAGGATATTAGTAAGTGCATGGAATGTAGCGGAAATTGATAGAATGGCATTACCTCCATGCCATACTCTTTTTCAATTTTATGTTTTGGATGGTAAATTATCTTGCCAATTGTATCAAAGAAGTGCTGATTTGTTTTTAGGAGTGCCATTTAATATCGCTTCATTTGCACTTTTGACAATGATGATTGCTCAAATTTGTAATCTTGAGTGTGGGGAATTTATACACACTTTTGGCGATGCCCATATTTATAATAATCATTTTGAGAAAGTTAAATTGCAACTTAGTCGTATTCCAAGGCCCTATCCCGAAATGAGAATTGACTCTAATGTTAATTCTATTTTTGAATTTAAGTATAACAATTTCGAACTAGTTGGTTATAATCCTTATCCAGCAATTAAAGCACCAATTGCCATATAATGAAGTTCTATATATTATTTTATGAATAACAAATTTAAATAATACAACTAATACTAAAATTTTTGAAATTACCAAGAGCAGGACTAACCCAAAATCTGGGAGAAATATACATAGTAGCCTCCAAGCCCACTAACATCCTAAATCCTCGTAGGTTTTTGAAAGTCTTTTATAAAGATGAAGGATTGAAAATTGATTCTGTTTGCTGATGTCCAATTCACTTACATACTTAGGTTTATATTCAGGATGTGGTGGAAGTGATTCAGGTTTTACCAAAAATGGATTTCAATCGCTAGGTGCAATTGATATTAATAGTCATGCCCTGACTGTACACAAGAGAAACCTCCCTGGCCCAGTTTTTAATGCAGATTTGAAGACTTGTAGTGTTTTTGAACTTATTGGAAAGGATAAAGTTGATATAATATTCTCCGGGGCACCATGTCAAGGATTTTCAACTGCTGGAATGAGAAATGTTGATGACCCAAGGAATTCTCTTTTACTTAAAGGGGGGGAAATCGCTCTTGAAATGAATACTAAAGTATTTATTTCTGAAAATGTAATGGGATCAGTTGCTGGAAAGCATAAAAAGTATTGGGATGAACTAGAAAATCGCTTTCGGGGGCAGGAATACAAAACTCAGTTTGTTAAAGTTAACTGCTTAGATATCGGTATGGCTCAGATGCGCAAAAGAATTTTGTTCTTCGCTTGGAAGGGTGGTGTTGACCAAATACAGTGGCCGAAAAAGGTTGGTTCCAAAACTTTGAGGAATGTGCTGAAAAACGTTGAAAATTGTAGTTTAAACAATGATGGTATTTACCTAAATAAAACAGACCAGAAATTTGCAATTGCAAACCAAATTGGCCCAAATCAAAAACTTTGTAACGTTCGAGGAGGGGGACGTGCTGTTCCAACTTGGGAAATACCAAGTGTTTATGGGGATGTTTTGCAAGTAGAGAAAGAAGTTCTTGTTTCCATGAGAAATCTACGGAGGAAGTTGAGGGTGCGGGATTTTGGAGATGCGGATCCAGTACATATTAATTCATTGATTTCACAACATGGTAAACATGTTGTGAAAATAGTTGACGGACTTATTGAAAAGGGATTTGTGCGGAACAAAGGTGAAAACATTTATGATTTGACTATGACTTTCAATGGGAAGTTCAGGAGATTGTCTTGGGATAAACCCACCCCAACCGTTGATACTCGCTTTGGTAATCCAATCTTCTTTCTCCATCCAGATGAAAATAGGGGATTTACTGTCCGTGAAGCAGCACGGATACAGGGTTTTGATGATGATTTCATCTTTGAAGGTAGTATTGGAGAACAATTCAAGATGATTGGTAACGCTGTTCCTCCACCCTTGTCCGAAATAATAGCTACAATTGCAAAAAAGCAACTTATTTGTAAATAAATGAACAATCAAATAGAAAAATGGGTTGACGAATGGGCCATAGAAGACAGTGATGATGGTTATAGAAAAATAAACGGTCAAATAAACTTTCTATCTGATGCACTATTCCATGACTACCAACCAACTCAAGCTTCAGCCCCTGATTTCTTCACTAGATTGGAAGATTGGTTGAGAAATGTCGTTGATAAGAAGGACAAAAAAAATCTATTCAAATTATTACCGCATCTTTTTTATATGGGCTCAAAAGAGTTTAATAGCCTTTATAGAATGGCTTATAATGAAATAATTGCAAGATGGATTATAGATGTTGACAACATTAGTTTGACCGATTTCACAGCAGCTAAGACAGACTTGGATAATGCACTATTAAATACTTGGATTTGTCCTATCACGGATAGCATGAATATCAATTCATTCTACCACATTAACAATGTGCCAGGAGAAGTGGATTATAGACCTCAATGGTATAATTCAAATCAACCATGGAATACAATATCGGACGGATTAGTGAATTATATAAATAATAACGGAGTAAACAAACTTGTCCTAATGGAGGACTTTGTTGGATCTGGTAGTCAGGTAGAACAAACTATAGTTCATGCTATAAATTTAGGTCTTAGCATCCCTATATTGTTTATTCCTTTAGTTATCTGCCCAGACGGTGTTGGACGATTTAACAACCTTCAAGCAGCACATGCTGAATTAACGTATAAATCAACGTTAGAACTTTCTGACAATTGCTTTGTATTACCAGCTGTTAGAACAGGAGAGGATAACCATTTCCCTAACGTAAGAGAACTCGTTGACCGAGTTTATAATTTGACCAGTTGTGGAATTGCTGCTGGTTCTGTTAAACCATATTCACCTTTTGGCTTTAGGCAAACGGGAGGCTTGGTAGTCATGCATTCGAATACACCTGATAACTCTTTGCCAGTTATACACCATGAATCGAATTCTTGGTCACCTATTTTTAAAAGACACTCAAGGAATTAATATGGAAAGAAGAATAAATCCATTTCACGAATTATATGTCACGGAATCAATAAGCTCCGACAAATTTGTTCATCTATTCAGTCCATTCCTTATTGAAAAAGCATTAGCTATTTTTCAACCAGGTCATGTTGTTCTTAAGGGATTGCCAGGGGCAGGTAAGAGTATGTTACTTAGTCTACTCAAACCCTCAATCAGGAAAGCTTATGCAGAAAAGGACATAGAATTTCCTGTTCCTGATGAGTTCAACAAGTTTATAGGAGCTGGAATAAACTTAAAGAGAAGCGGTGTCAGTGATTTTGGGCAACGACCGTTGAACTCCAAAGACGGTTACAATCATTCACCTTTTTATTTTGCCGATTATCTAAATTACTGGATAGTATTGGACATACTTGAATCAATTATAAAACTTAGTGAACCTGAACTTGGTTTAAATGAGAAGCTTGGTATTAACTGTGATGAAAAACTTTTGGATGAATTCGCAAAAAAACTTGGAAAAAACATTTGCTGGAACGGATACCTGGAAGAAGTGCATAGTTTTGAAGATTTAAAGAAGAGTCTTGTGGGGCGAATTAGTTTGTATAGAAATTTTCTTAATTACAACATTGATGAAATTCCAGAAGAAGTTCAGTCTACCAAAACGAGTATTGGAGTCCCTATTGCCTTGTGTGCTAACTACCTTCGGGAGGTAGGAATAATTCGAGATGGAACAGAAATTTATGTAAGGATTGATCAGTACGAGGAACTGGCTTGGTTAGAGCAACCAATAGAAAGCCAAAAACAAGGGGAGCTATACCAGCAATTAATCCATAAACTTCTTGGTATGCGAGATAATTCTGTGTCATATAAACTTGGCACACGACATTTCGCATGGAAAGATGATGCCAAAATGTTTGGCACATTTGCCAGGTTGGAAAAAAGACGAAACTATATTGAGGTAGGTATTGACTCAGTTTTAAAGAGAAAAGAAAATAGGCGTACATGGATTTTTCCGGATTTTGCCGAAGACATTTTAAAAAGACGGATGGAAATGTCTAATTTGACCTGTCAAAGAAAGCAGAAAAAGGTAATTGATTCCATATTCGGAAATAGTGTAAAACCTGTAATTAAGGCTCATGACTATTTAAAAAGTAATAAATTAAAAGCACTAAAACTTGAATCCGATTGGCCTAAACAGTGGTGTGATTTTCTAAAAAACCTGGCGGAGGAAGACCCATTTTCTGCCAAACTGGGCGAATCGTGGGTACGTCAAAAAGGTAAATCGAAGCAAAATTTAGTTAATTATCCACCAACCTCAAAGCCATATCCATGGGAAGCGAAACAATGGTGGAAAAAAGAGAGAATCTGAACAGGCTTTACTTCAAATTGCTTCAAGAAATAGGCAGCAAATCAAGTGGTATGGGAAAGATGATATACTGTCCTTGAGTGGAGGAAATATATTGGCATTTTTAAGCATTTGCAGGCATATATGGGATGTGTGGATTCGTGACTCCAAAAAGGAGGGGGATCCAAGCATTTTAAAAAAAATTGACAAGCAAATACAATCTATTGGGATAGTTGAGGCTAGCTCATCTTGGTACGAAAACCTTTCCTCAGAAAAGGGAGGAAAGGAAAGAAAGCTATTTATTCACTTTCTTGGTTCATTTTTTTATAAATCGCTTGTTGAGGATAATGCAATGTCTAATCCTGGACACAATGGATTTTCACTTAGTATTGAGGATATTGAAAAGAACGAAGACGTCAAATTTTTTTTAAATGAAGCTACCGATTATGGTGATTTATATGATGCTGAACACACTTCTAAACTTTCTGATAAACGCAAAAGGCGTAAATGGTATGTAAATCCAATTCTATCGCCACATTTTCGAATTCCTTCGGTACACACAAAAGAGCCAATGTATGTCACCTGCATACGAGTACGACAATGGATTGAAGAGTCCACAAATGCGGTAGGAGCTCAATCAAACTCATATAAGGATGAGAAGGATAAAGATTCTTTAGATGGCCAAATAACCTTAGATTTATGATAGATGTTAGGTAGGGACTTCAGACCTTGGGGAGAGCTTAATTGGCTATTATCTAAATCTTTTATAAGGGATTGGAATGCTGTTGGATGTATTTCTTTTGAAGATAGAATGCATGGGTTAAGAACAAACATTGCCGCTGAATATAGGATAAATAACAATATCTATTACGATATCCAACCACCAAGCAATTCTTTAATTACGGCTCATAGTTCTCGCCTCATGGATAATCGGAATCGATTAATTGCATCTGGCGTTTTGCTAGGTGATTTAATAACACTTTCACTTTTATGTAGCGTTGACGACTTTCTTTCTCCGCTTAAGACATATATTCGTAGATGTAATGGAAATATAATTTTGGATATTTCTTGTTTCCCGAAAAGATTTTTTTTTCCAATATTGAAAGCGTTAATTAAATCTTCGGATGTCACTAATCTGTTAGTAGTATATACCAAACCTTCGAGTTATACAAAAGGAGAGCTTTCCGGCAATCCTGAAGAATGGAGTCATATTCCGGGAGGATTTATGTCATCTAAATTCCCAGAACCTGAAGCGGATCTTGCAATAATAGGAGTTGGATTTATGCCTTTGGGTTTACCTAAATTATTAACGGGAAACTATCAAGATGCCCGAGTGAAGTTGTTTTTTCCGCATCCACCAGGTCCACCGAATTACCAGCGGAATTGGGAATTTGTTAGAAGAATAAAGGATTCATATCCGGCTCTACAATTGAATGATATGAATAGAGTTCATGCACTAGATACTTCGGATGCTTTTGCGCAACTAGTGGTTATGACAAATAATGGTCTGCGTAATTCAATTTTGGCCCCATACGGCCCCAAACCAATATCATTGGCAATGGCATTATTTGCAATCGATCAAGGTGTACCTGTTTATTATACTCAACCGAATTATTATTCTCCAGAGTACTCGACCGGCAGTAGAGAGACCTATGCCTATTGGATTGTAAATAATGGAATCAACCATTATCAATTATAAAGTAAGTTGGCTAGAAGAAAATATGTTCCAGCCATAGAGTAAACTAGCGGCTTGACAAAAAAGCCATTACCTTGGATTCATTATAGGCATATGCCCATGCGGAAGTCGAAAAATCCTTCCATTCCAATCCTCCTCACGCGGACACGCTCCGCCGGTTCGCTATGGAAGGCTTTCCGTTCCGGTTTTTCCGACTCCCTTGGAGCCGCGCAAAAGAACAAGCGTCGAAGGGCCGCTTGACCTTTCTTCCCCTACGCATTAAAATCTGACATACATCTGTCCAATTTATAATCCGTAACATCGAAAAAGCAAAAGTGTATTAATTCTTTTAACTATCTTGAAATCAAGCATTAGGTAAATTGAAAAGGATATTCGAAAATATCGCCAATTGGTTGGTCGGCCTGAACGAGTTGAAGGACAAGATCAAAGAGGACATTGAGGCCTTTATGAGAAGAGGTAATAATGGAATGATCGTAGCGGCGATTGTTTTTGGAACAATTGCCGTTTTTTCATCATTTGACCTTTATAAGGACTATGGGAAAATTTGGATTGCCCTGATCCCGATTGGTCTATTTGTAATTTTCTTCTTCGTAATATTGGTTTCGGACGCCTATAAGGAAAAAACGAAGTACCGAAACCGGAGTTCGCGGATGAGACTGGTCGGTTTCCATATGGATTTTAACGAACGGATCCTTATAAGGATCTATGGCTCATTGACCCGCTATGAATTCCTCGATGAGAACCTGACCAGCTTCGCGGATTTCTATAACGTTCTCGTGCCCGATTTCGAGGAACACGATTCAGTGTTACATTTCAACTGTACACAGCCCCAACTCAAATATATCCTGGAGAAATTCAAGCAATTTAAAAAGGGACTTCGCCTGAAAACCTTTGAGCGCTCTGAAAAAATCTACCACAAGGGAAATCTGATAACCTCTGAAGTCCTTTCAAAAAAATACAATGAGTTTCCTCCGGGAAAAGAATTTGAGCAATTAATCGACTCTTTCTTCGATTTTTTGGGGGATAATTGAAATTTTTGAGGGGTAGACTTCCCCTTTTCGCCCTTCCATCTGCTATCATCCATTTACATTGCATCGCACATTTGTAACACAAACAGGCCGTATTGCGGCCAATTTAAAAGCGAAAATTATGGAAACGGAAAACGACATGATAGAACTGCTAAAGGATATCAAGGGGCTTCTTTCGCATCAAAAGAAAGTGATGAACGTAGATGACCTTGTAGCCTATACGGGACTCTCAAAAAGCAAGATCTACAAACTCACTCAATTAAGATTGATACCCATGGGCGGCAACAAACACATCCGCCAGAAATTCTTCGACAAGGATATTATCGATGCCTGGCTGTTGGGCGAACCTAATCTATCCGATGACTATTTGGATAGGCAATTCGATAAAAAATTTACTTCTACTAAGAAAAAATAATTCAATACCGATACCAATTTTCAATCCAGAAAATGATTCATAACAGAATATGAATACAGAATTATTAAAAAGGATAATAGTAACCAATATTTATTAGTAGGTAGTAATTCGAGATGTGTCATTGTCATGACAAATCTCGCTTTTGCTCCCGATGGGTCGCAAAAGAAAAGGAACTGGTAATTGGGTTTTCGATGTATAATTGAAAAAAGGGTTTTTATCGTGACTATTTTAAAAATTGGTTTGTCATAGATCATAAGAATATCAAAAGTGAAAAAAGAGTTCGTACAGTTCAGATGTTCCATTTATGAGAAGAAACTGCTCAGGGTCAAGGCCGACAGGAGCGGACTTTCCATAAGCGAATATTGTAGACGTGCGGCCTTTGATGATCGGATTATCGAGCGACTGACCCAAGAACAAATAGAGATGTACAAGATGCTGACCAAGTACGAAATCAACTTTAAGCGCATTGGAAACATGTACCGAAAACGCAACCCAAAACTGGCCGACGAAGTGGTACAATTGGCCAACGAGATACGCAATCACCTATTGAGTTTCCGGAAATGATCGGCCTTGGAAAATCCATATCGCATACAGGAGCTTCCATGGGCTATGGGTGGGACCAGGAAAAGGAAGCGGAAGTAGTCTATCGCCAACATCTGTCCGGGGACAATCCCAAGGAGATTACCCAAGAATTCAAGATCATACAATCGCAAAACCACAGATGTGAAAAGAACACCCTCAGTTTTGTACTGAGTCCCACCATAGCCGATGGCCGGGAACTGAAGCAAAAGGAATTAACGGAAATAACGGAACGATTTTTCAAGGAAATGAGATTACAGGAACGACAGGCCATTGCATTCGTGCATCGGAACATGAGCCATGTACATATCCACCTGTACGTGAACCGGATAAATTTTGAGGGAAAAGCGTATAAGGACAACTATATCGGAAAGCGGAGCCAGCTCGCCGCCGAGAACGTGGCAAGGCAATTGGGACTGACAACGGTCAGGGAGGTTCAACAAGAAAAATTGGAGAAGGTCAAGGATATACGGGCGGAAATAAAACAAATCCATGAAAAGGTCATGACGGAAATGAGACCCAAAGATTTTGACTTGTATATCAAGTATATGAAACAAAGTGATGTGGAAGTCGTTCCGAGTATCAACAAACAGAACCAACTTCAGGGTTTTCGATTCGAGTATAATGGAGAAAGCTTAAAAGGAAGCCATGTACACCGCTCCATGTCCATGGGAAGAATAGCCGAACAAATCGGGCTGGATAGAACGGTTGTACAAAAAATTGCCAAGGACAATTCAATGAGTTTGCTTGGGAAGACCGTAGGGGTATCGCCGAAAATGGTGGCGACCTTGGCACAGAAGGCCATCAAATTGGCCGTCAAAAAATCGATAGGACTAGGAATGGAAATGTAATAGTATGGCAAGGCTGGACGAAATTATGGAAGTGTTTACCCAAGAAATATCGGGGTTCAACAATTCCATTGGCAAACTGGAGGAACTTTCCGAAAAGTTCAACAACTTAAAAATCGAAACGGACACCTCGAAATTGGAATCCCGTATAAACGACCTTTTAAGGTCGCAACTGAGTTCAGTTGGTTCTTATGAAAATCGCATGGAAGAAGTCCTGAAAAAGATAGAGAAATCGAGATGGGCACCAAAATGGGAGCTTGCGTTGCTCTATATCTATCTAATTATCAATACTAGTGCGTTTGGTTACTTTGGCTATTATTTTATCAATTATGATTTGAAAATGCAGGATGCCGTTCGTGCGGCTAGACAGGAAGGTCTTGGCAGGGCAAGGGGCTATTTCGAAGATCACGAAGTCATCTACAAAGATTTTGAAAGGTGGGCCAAAAAGCAGGATAGCGTTCCAAATCGAGAGTAGGGGTGCGCCCTATCCGGTTTTTGCTTAACGCTAATCTGCCGGAATCGCTACAAAAACCGGACAGGATCCACGCGCAAAGTTTAGGGGTAAGGATTTGGGACCGACTTACCATAAAAATTTACTATCGAAATATGGTTGAACAAACTGGTTTGGTTAATAGGAATTTGTTCCCTTACGGCCCCATTTCGCGAGCAGGGCTAATCTTGGTTCAGCACGCTAGGCTAATTTTAGTACAATATTTACCCTGACTTTGTTACAAATATTGAAAAGATTACTCTTTCGCTGTTAGAAATAATCGTGGAAATTTTGCTATAAGCTCACTTTAAAAGATGATTACTCATTGATTTTTAAGATAATTTTTGATTGAAATGAGTATTAATATCCCCAAAATTGCTATATTTGGGGAAAATATTACCCATTATGAAAAATAAGAAAGCGGTCCTTTTTCCAAAATATCAGAGGATAATGGGGCAATTAGGGGAGAATATAAAGCTTGCCCGTAAACGAAGAAAGTTTACCACTATTCAAGTATCTGAACGAGCAGGTATAGATAGAAAGACTTTGTATCAGATAGAAAAGGGGAATTCAAAGGTCGCGATTGGTTCATATTTTAATGTTCTGATTGCACTTGGTTTGCAAGATGATTTCTTGAAGTTGGCAACAGATGACGAATTCGGAAGAAAACTACAGGACTTAGATTTATTATAACAGGGAAGAATGGTACAAGGTAAATTTGAAATATACGTTTATGCACATTGGCAAGGAATGCCAGAAGCTAAGATCATAGGTGTTTTGGCAGCACATCATGCTAAAGGCAAGAAAGCATTCAGCTTTGAATATGATAAGGGTTGGATAAAATCTGAACAACAACAATTGTTGGACCCTGATATCCAATTTTATTCCGGTCCACAATACCCAAATAAGAAGGAAAATTTTGGTGCCTTTTTAGACAGCATGCCAGATACCTGGGGAAGAACCTTGATGAAAAGACGTGCAGCCCAACTAGCTAATGAGAAAGATCTAAAAGCTACTACTTTGTATGAAATCGATTATCTGCTTGGAGTTTATGACGAATGTAGAATGGGAGCCTTACGTTTTAAAACAAACCGTGACGGACCATTTTTGGATAATAATGAAGAGAATCCTACCCCCCCTTGGACGTCAGTGAGGGAACTACAAGAAGCTGCCAAGCATTTTGAGAATGACACCGATAATAAAGAAGTAAAAAAATGGTTGGCCGTTCTAATGGCCCCAGGATCTTCTTTGGGTGGAGCAAGACCCAAGGCCAATATTTTGGATGAACATGGAAATCTTTGGATAGCAAAATTTCCTTCAAAGAATGATATTATAGACAAAGGAGCATGGGAATTTTTGGCATATCGATTGGCAATAAATTGTGGAATCGAAATGGCACCCTCCAGAATTGAAAAAATTACCGGTAACTATCATACCTTTTTTACACAACGTTTTGATAGGATCAGGAAAGAACGTATCCATTTTTCCTCAGCCATGACCATGACAGGGAATAATGAGGATACTATCCGGGATAGCCCAGCAAGTTATCTGGACATTGCCGAATTCATCCAAACAAATGGGGTAAACATTGATAAAAATTTACATCAATTATGGCAACGGATTGTTTTTAATATTGTGGTTTCCAATACGGATGATCATTTGCGAAACCATGGTTTTATCCTAACCCCAAAAGGTTGGAAACTTTCCCCTGCCTATGACATAAATCCGTCCATAGATAAAGATGGATTGGCACTTAATATTGACATGGAGAACAATGCTTTGGATTTGGAGCTGGCAAAAAGGGTAGGGGAGTACTTTCGTTTGGATGATAAACAAATGGATACCATTATTGAAGAAGTGATGGCCTCGGTTAGTCAATGGAAAAAGATTGCCAATGAAATCGGAATTCCAAGGGCGGAGCAAGAATTAATGGCAGCGGCATTTATGGATAATAATACTGGATTTCGTTTTGAGGGATATATCCGGTGAAGACTATCGATTTTTTGAAGCTCATATTTTCTTCTATAAGTCTTTCTTTTAAAGGGCCATCTCCAACTATCACGAGTTTGAGAGAAACGGAGATTTCGGATAATAAGTTTTTAAAAGCCTCCAAAAGTACATTATTATTTTCTTGGCTTTCTTTTCATATGAAGTACCGCATGCACATATACGATATCATTTTCTAAAGTGTAGTGTATTCCGTAAGGGAAGCGTTTTGTAAATACTATTTTTATATTGCGATAACGCTTTTGAAAATGTCCGGGATTTTTTGAAATTCGTTCGAGTTCATCATCCAGTCGTTCAAAGAAATCCTGAGAAAGTCCTTCTTTTTCTTCCTCATACCATTTAAGAGCTTCCAATATATCCAATTCCGCTCCTGGTTTGATGATGACTTTATGCGCCATATTTCTTGCGCAATTCTGGTTTTAGGATTTTCCAATCTTTTCCCGCATCTGGACTGGATTTATGGTCGGCCAAACGCTGGTCAAGCAGTACCCGATGTTCTTCTGAGATTTCGTAATTGCTTTCCTCTTCTTGGTACGTTTCCACAAGTGCCTTTATCAACTTAAGCAAACGATCGTCGGCATTGTCGATATAATTGAGTACACTTTTTTTCAAATCTAGCGTTGCCATATCTACTTTCTTTAAATATAAAGATACAATTTCTGATACACAGTTTCTTTTTTTAATGATGACGGGTGAAAAAGGAAGACTACTTTTTTTACAATTGTTCTAAATACAAGAACGATCTGCGCTTGAAATGTAAAATTAATAAATTGGTTCGATAAATTGGATTTAGTGCCCTGCAGGGCACTTTTTGTGGATAGGGGGAAGGAAGAAACGGGGCGGGTTTGAAATATTCCAGCACCCAATTTCATCATGTTTTACATACAGGGCTAATTTTGGAACAACACTTACCCTTACTCTTTGGGGCTTAAGGATGATTTTTCAAAATTGGCGGCCGATGATGAATTGGGTCGATAAAAACCTTAAATTTCGACATATTAAGAAGACATGTCGATGGCATAGACATATCGTCATTTCAACTCCTTGTAAATTGGTTTTGTAGGTGATGGTTTAAAAGGTGCTTTTGGATTGCTTTCTTGGATATATTACACTGCCATAATTTTGTCCCATAAAACGTTAATTAACGAAACTATTAAAAAGCACCATATTTGGGACGCTCCCGTCCAAAGAGTTTCACTTTTGCAAGAATGGCCTCATAAAAAGGCCGTTTTAAAATACATTCAACAGATGCTCAATACTAGTTGCTACTACCGATTTCAAGATGTTGTACCGTTGAGGACAAAACCTACCTACTCAAAATCTTTTTGGTCACAAATTCCTCAAAAAAGAAATCCCGATAAATATTCCCAATAGGAATTTCGTTTTCCCCTATATATACAGTATTGTTGTCAACAGAATCCATATGCTTGATATTGATAATATAGGACTTACTGACCCTGACAAATACGTTCTTTGGCAGTTGATCGTAAATGGTTTTAATGTTCATGGCCGTTACCAATTTTTGACCTTCGGTGTGTAACACAACGTAATCCTTTAGACCGGCAATAAATAAGATATCCTTGAAATAGGTCCTGAATATCTTACGGTCGGCCTTTACAAAAAAGTGGTCGTCCGCAATATCCTCAATCTTATTGTCACCATTACTTGATTTGAGCAATCTGGAATAGGTCTGGGCCTTCTGCACCCCCTTTTTGAACCTTTGGAGTTTTATAGGTTTAATCAGGTAGTCTATGGCGTCCACTTCGTAGCTGTCAGTTGCAAATTCTGAATATGCAGTAGTAAATATTACGAATGTCTCCTTTGGGATGGTTTTTGCAAAATCCAGCCCATTGGTTCCCGGCATCTGAATATCTAGGAATACAAGATCTACATTGTTCTTGGATAAAAATTTCTTGGCGGACGCGGAACTATTACAAGAACCTATCAGTTCCAAATTTTCTGTCTGATCTACCAATATTTCAATTGCTTCCCTAGCCAAGGGTTCGTCATCGACTATTATACAATTCATAATTGTAGCATTAAGGTCACACTAAACAACTCCCTGGTATCCTCGATTCTTAACGTATGGGTAGCCGGAAACATAAGTTCCAACCTTCTTTTTACATTTACAAGTCCCAAGCCCCCAGTAGTTCTCTTTACAGTTTTTAAAATGGGTTTTGAATTGATACATTTGAAGTAAAGTTCGTTATTTATTACGGTAAAAAACAAATTAACATAGGATGGTTTGGCCGGATCGTTATTATGCTTCACCGCATTCTCCACAAATGAAATGAACAACAAGGGAGGAATCTGTATGCCGTTTAAGTCTCCCTCCTTGGATATCACAAAATCAAAATTATCGCGCCTCACTTTTTCAAGGTTTAAGAAATCTTCCAAAAAATGGATATCGGAGGTGAGAAAAACCTTTTCCCTTGCACTGTCATATAATTGGTACCGTAACAGATCTCCCAACTTGACCAGGACCTGAGATGCCTTTTCTGGATCTTTTTTGGTAAGTACATTTGCATTGTTAAGCATATTGAAAAGGAAATGTGGGTTGATCTGGTTCTTCAATTGTTCCAGTTCGGAGGATGCCTTGGCCCTTTCCAGCTCAAATATCAATTGTTTGTCCATTATCCACTTCTGAAACAGTTTTATGGAAGATGAGGCCGCAATAAGAACAAAGATAAGCGTGCAGAACAAGGGAACGTTCACCCCATCGAGGCTGAAATTGACAGCAATGAGGTAGTAGCCTCCAATGTAAAGCGCCGTCGAAAGAACAACAGTCGACAAAACGGATAGGCAGTACAGAACGTACCTGTTCCTGAACATAAGTTTGGGCACCAAAAGGTTCATATTGGTATAGAACAAAAGAAAAAAAAACAAAAGGTTCAGGGTAGGGTTTCCCAATTCGGAACCGCTACTATAAAGTACGAGAGTAATTGGAAGAATCAGTAAAAGATGGCGGTACAGCCGGTACTTGGGATATACCAAAAATTGAAGGGCCCAGTTTTCGTTGAGAAATGGTTCGGGTAAAGATTTATCCATATTCATAGTATATATAACAAACAAAATTAACCCTTAGGAGAGAGGTGCCACACAATTTATACCAAAGCACCCTGTTTTTATACAAAAAATTCCTTTAAACCTTCTCTTTCCTCATTCTTTGATAAATCTCGGTTTTAATCTTCACAAGTTCATTTTGATATAAAAAAGAACGCATTTCGTATAAATCAAAAAAAGTAGGTTCTTCAAAATAATAGTTTCGTCCAAAATTGTAATTCCTAAATTTTTAAAATGAGACATAAAATATTATGTGTGATGCTTTTTACAGCAGTTTCCATTACATGTTACTCCCAGGAAAAATTTACTTTGAGCGGAACGATCTCCGATGTTGAAAGCAACGAAACCTTGATCGGGGTGAACATCTATTTCGCGGAAGCCAATGCCGGGGCGACGACCAACGAATACGGCTTCTTTTCCATTACGCTCCCCAAGGGGGTACATACCATGTATATCAGTTATTTAGGTTTTGCGACGATAATGGAAAAGGTATCGTTGATGCAGAATATCAAGAAGGACTATTCGCTCGTTGCCGAAAGCAATGTCCTTGACGAAGTGGTGGTCACCTCGAATTCCGAAAAGACCAATATCAAAAAACCTGAAATGAGCGTGAGCAAACTTTCCATCAATACCATAAAGAAAATGCCCGCGGTCATGGGGGAGGTCGATGTATTAAGGTCCATATTACAGGTACCGGGCGTGACAAATGCACAGGAAGGCGCATCAGGATTCAATGTCAGGGGAGGTTCGGTCGACGGTAACCTTGTACTTTTGGACGAGGCCGTGGTGTACAACACCTCCCATCTGTTCGGGTTCTTTTCGGTCTTTAACTCCGATGTCATCAAGGACCTAAAACTATATAAAGGAGGCATCCCGGCCAATTATGGGGGCAGGATATCCTCCGTACTGGATATCTATCAAAAGGACGGGAACAATAGGGAGTACCATGCCAGTGGCGGGCTGGGATTGATTTCCAGCCGTTTGATGGTGGAAGGCCCCATCGTAAAGGATAAAAGTTCTTTCGTTGTGGCTGGAAGAAGTTCATATGTTAATCTTTTCCTGAGTTTGGCTGACGAGCCCAACAAGGTCTCTTTCTATGATCTGAACGCCAAACTCAATTATAAGATCAACGATAACAACAACATTTTCCTGTCGGGCTATTTTGGTAAGGACAATATGAATTTCAACAGTTTTCTTATCAATGATTATAGTAATAGTCTGTTCAATTTAAGGTGGAACCACCTTTTTTCCGATAAGCTCTTCTCCAATGCATCGGCGATCTACAGTAATTATAACTACGGGCTCAAAATAAGACCGGCCGGGATCAACTGGGAGTCGGACATAAAGAACTATAATTTCAAGTATGATTTCAGCCATTATATATCGAACAATTTTGTCCTGGACTATGGACTTAACTCCATCTACTATGAGTTCAATCCCGGCACCCTTAAACCGTTCGGCGAGGCCTCGAGCATCATCCCGGACCAGCTTTCAAAAAAATACGCTTTCGAGAACGCGCTCTATGTAAGTGCCGAACACAAGGTTTCGGACAAGCTATCATTGAACTATGGCCTTCGCTACAGTAATTTTCAACGATTGGGACAGGAGGAGATCAGTACCTATGAGAATAATCGACCCGTTGTATTCAACCAGGAACTTAGGGTCTATGAGGAAGCTGTTCCAATAGGTACAATCAATTATGCCAAGAATAAAAAAATCGCAAGTTTCGGTAATCTCGAGCCTAGGTTGTCCTTGGCCTATTCGTTGGACGATGACCAATCCATCAAGTTGGGCTATAACCGGATGAGCCAATACATTCAATTGATATCCAATACGGCATCCGCGACACCCCTCGATATCTGGTCCCCAAGCGACCAGTATCTCAAACCGTTGATCTCCGATCAGATCGCTTTAGGGTACTTCAGGAATTTCAAGGATGGGGACTACTCCCTTGAAGCTGAAACGTTTTATAAGAAAATACAAAATAAGGCGGATTATATCGACGGGGCCGACCTGGTGGCAAACGATAATATCGAAAGGGTATTATTGAACGGTGAGGCACGTGCCTATGGATTGGAGATCATGGCCAAAAAGAATACCGGCAAGTTGACGGGATGGCTGTCCTATACACTTTCCAGGGCCGAACAAAGGACCCCGGGCAGGAATGCGGACGAGCCCGGAATAAACAATGGGGAGTGGTATAGGGCAAACTATGATAAACTGCATAATCTATCCCTAACAGCCGCTTATTCCTTTACCCCAAAGTGGACGTTCGGGAGTATTTTCACCTTCCAAAGCGGCAAGGCCGCCACCTTTCCCAATGGCAAGTACCAATACCAGGGAATGACGGTCGCAAACTATGGCCCGAGAAACGAGGACTCCCTTTCCCCATACCACCATTTGGACCTCTCCGCCACGTATACCCCAAAGCCAAACAGTACAAAGCGATGGAAGAGCGAATGGGTCTTTAGCATATACAATGTATATGCCAGGAACAATGCGGCATCATATGGCTTCGGACAGAATCCCGATACCGGTCTGAGCGAGGCTAGGAGAACGTCCATATTTGGGATTGTTCCCGGGGTTACCTACAATTTTAAGTTTTAATGAAATATATCTCAATTGGATAAAAAGAAAAAAATGGAACTATTAAAAAAACTTTCAATACTGCTATTGGGATTATACGCAGTCTCATGTGAAGATGTAATCGAAGTGGATCTGGAAACGGCAGCACCGAGATTGGTCATAGATGCATCCATCGATTGGCTTAAAAACACTACCGGCAACGAGCAAAAAATCATAATGTCCACAACGACCGGCTACTATGATGAAACTTTTCCGGCGGCATCAGGAGCGACCGTCACCGTAACGAATACATCCGGCACGACCTTTAATTTTGTGGAGGCCCAAGGCACCGGGGAGTACATCTGCTTGGATTTCGAGCCCATTATTGGAGAGACCTACACCCTGACCGTCCTATGGAACGGAGAGACCTATACCGCTTCTGAAACCCTCATAGGTGTTCCGGTAATCGAGGATACCATAGATCAGAACGATACGGGAGGTTTCGGTGGCGATGAAATAGAGCTTACATATTATTATCAGGATAATGGCGATCAGGTCAATTATTACCTTTTCGGCATACAGGACAGCAATGTGGTATTTCCCCAATATTCCGTCGAGGACGACGAGAACAACCAAGGAAGTTTGACCCCGGTATATTATTCCAACGAAGATCTTGCATCGGAGGATACGGTAAACTTTAGACTATTTGGAATTTCAAGAAGATATTTCGAATACTTCAAAAAGGTATTGGTTGCATCCGGGAATGACGATGGGCCGTTCCAGTCCGTTCCGAACGAGGTCCTTGGAAACATCGTAAATCGGACTGACAGTGACAATTACACCTATGGATATTTCAGGTTATCGGAAGTGGACATCAAGGATTATACGGTACAATAGTATTTTTTTAGAGTTTCATGTTTAGTTTTTTGAGTTGGTGGAAAATGCTGGTTGTTTTGCTGACATACCGGCATTTCTTTTAAAATCGGACCTTCAAAAAGTTGAAAATACAATAAAAATGGACAAAATATTGGTAACGGGAGCAACCGGGAAATACGGTTTTTCAGTAGTGGAATTATTGGTCAAGAATGGGGTGAGTGCCAGTTCTATCTATGCAATGGCAAGGCGAGAAGGCAAAACAAAGAGGTTAAAATCTTTAAAAGTAAATATCGTTCTTGGGAACTATGATGATTATAGTTCAATGCTGACAGCCTTTACGGTTATTGACAAATTGCTGTTCGTTTCAAGTGGTGAAATGGAAAATCGTGCCGAGCAACATATACAAGTTGTGAATGCCGCCAAGGAATCGGGAGTCAAACACATATTTTACACCAGCATAGGACATAAAACTGTCAATTTTTCACTTATCGATTTTGTATTGGGTTCACATCTGGCAACGGAAAAGGCCATCAAGGATAGTGGAATGGACTATACCATACTTCGAAACGGACTTTATATGGATCTGCTCCCTTATTTTTTAGGTGAAAATGTATTGGAGAACGGAATTTTCCTTCCAGCAGGCGAGGGAAAAATCACTTTTACCTTGCGTAAGGAAATGGCAGAAACCGCTGCCAAAGTATTGGCATCTAAAGGCCATAAAAATAAAATTTACAACATTTCGGGCATAGGTATTTCCTTTTCCGAAATAGCCAAAGAAATATGCAACATTACGGGAAAGAACATTACCTACCTAAGCCCTCCCTTGGATACCTTTCTTCACGTCATGACCAATCGTGGTATGCCCAAAAAGTATGCTAAAATGATTGGTGGGTTTTCAGCAGCCGCACGAGAGGGAGAGCTGGAAGGTGGGAATTCAGAAATGGAAAGACTACTTGGTAGAAAACCACTGGCCGTCAAAGAATACCTAGAGGAAATTTTCTTTTGGAAACTTTTAAACAGTATCGGTTAAAGGTGGGGGTAATTTCATCTTCTCCCCATATTTAAGTGGTTTTCGAAAGTTAAATGACTATAAAAGAATTTAATTTCAGACAAAACCAAACATTTATCAAGTTATGGACAAAGAGTTGGAATGATATATGTTCAAAACGGATATAAACTCAGATTATCAAAGGTTTTGGTTCACTTGGGATATTCTGAAGATATTTCCAAATGCAGAAGCGGATTTTGCTATGGATCGGTCCTTTACCATAATGTCCATAACCTCAAACGAATTGTTGTACTGTGAAACCCAATCGATTGTAGATGTACATATGGTCGAGTTTGAAAGGATTTCATAATGGATTTTGTATGGAAAGTAAAGCAAAAAAAGGAAAGGTTAAAATCGAGGTCTTTGTCACCGATATTCAAAATGTAATCCAAAGTGAATTTGTCAGAAGGGAAATTTCGGTTTTTTACCCCGAACTGAAAATTGACTTTGATTTGGAAGATGTGGATAGGGTCTTGAGGATAGAAGGTATTTTTAATTCAATTGAAATTATGGATAGAATTCGTTCCAAGGGGTTTAAATGTGAAGAAATGAAATGAATTTAATATCATCTAATTTTGATTGTTTCCTAAAATCAACCATTTATAGGAGAATACTATGAGCTGAAATCATTGCCCTTTTAATTATATTATTTATCTCTTCAACTTGTACCTCTTAGAGCATCACTTTGTTGTTGATTTTCTTTGTAAATTTGAAACGGTAAAAATGTTTAGAATTTACGTTCATTAAGTTACTTCTGAGATTACGGTGTCAATAACGGGATTTTACATCAAATAAAAATATATAAAAATCTGTTAATCAATTACTTGAATTCAAAATGGGATTCCTGTCATCCCGACTAAACAAAAAGTGGCTCGTCCTTACGAGCCACTTTTTTTTATTCAATGTTATATCTAAAAACAACTTCAAAAATTCCACACAATTCCCATCTGCCCAGCAGAGAAATTAAGATTCCAACTTACTTTTTTGGTGCCACTATTGTATTTGTTTGCATATTTGGAGTCTAAATATCGGTCGATGGCCTCGACTGTAAAAACACTAATGGCGATTCCCATTGCAAAATCGGACAACCAATGCTGTCTATCCCATACCCTGGACACTCCTGGGATAAGACCTATCGTATAAATACCCCCTTTTATCCAAGGACTTCTGAATTGTTTTCCAATGGCATAGGCGTTCGTAAATGCAAGAATTGTATGACCTGAAGGAAATGAGTGAAAATTCCGGTCACCCGAGAATGGTTCAAAGGTATCCTTGCCTTTTTCACTCACCGGGCGGGCCCTGCCCACAACCGACTTGCTGATTTGCTGAAGGATTCCAGCAGCACTTGCCGAGGAAATCAGAAGCACCCCTGTTCTCCTAAGTTTTTCGTTTTTTGAAATCAATCCTGTGAGATATACGGCACCGGTAACCAGATAATTGTTTTCAGGATTCCCATAAAATTCCCCATACTCTCGAATAAATTGAGGGACGGATTCCCTTTGATTACTGATAAATCTTGAGGTCTCATCATCCACAAGGTACAATCCACCTGTTCCGGCAAGTACACTGCCAAAAATCAAGAATTGTTCCTGTTTCCAGTGCAAAGGCCTGCTATACATATACCCTACACCCTTTAGCATGTTACTCGCATCATATTTGAACATATTCCATCGAGATTCTGACTGTACGGTTATCGTATCTTGGCAATACGCATCTTGGGAGGCCAAGCATATAAATAATAGGAACAGATATTTTGGCATACGAAGACTTGAATTAAAAAGCTCAATTTAGGAATTAATTAAACCATGGCAATGCCAAAATGAAACGCCTTAAATACACCTATGACTCTATCATGAGGATAGGCGATTTCAAGAGTTTTTTTATTAGCTGCACAGATTTTCGATTGGTAGTAGTAAAAGTTAAGGTTTGAATTATTCAATAATAGATGGTTTCTCTAAAAGATTAAGCCAAACCCTTTATTTATTATTTAAGAATTAGCTTTATTTTTGAAGTATATCGAAGTTGAAACAATTTATTTCCTTTATTGTTTCACAGAAAAGTCATAAGAGTATTAAATATGGGCAGTAGTTTTATTTCAGAATTAAAGGATGTTGATCAAGAGCTTTCTAAAATTATTCAAAATAATCTTGAGACCAATGAGAGAAATTGGCTGGAAGATAGAATAGCATCCATTATCAAAAATCAATCAACCAAGGATTTATATCTTACCTATAGTTTAATACCTTCAAAGGTTAAACTTATTGAGAACCTTAAAACAACCTTGGTAGATTCTAATTTAGGAGATTATTTAAAATCCCAAAGAGGGAACAATCAACAAATGGCAAGAGTATATTTGTTGATTAAAATTTTGAATGCCAATAGTAATTTTTTTACCGAGAAGGTGGCCAATATTATTCAAGTTGCCGATACGGGCGAGCTTGAAACGTTCTTGAAATTTCTTATTCTGCTACCAAATGCCGAAGATTATAAGTCGACCGCGGTAAACGCCTTACGAACCAATATTTCTACCATTTTCAATGCGATAGCACATCACAATCCCTACCCATCACTTTATTTTGATGAATCCCAATGGAATCAAATGTTCCTAAAGACGGCGTTTATGGAGGGCGATTTAAGTGCCATTTTAGGTATTGATCAGAGGGCAAACAAAGATTTGGCGCGTATCATATCAGATTATGCACATGAACGTTGGGCCGCATCACGAGAAATAGATCCAGATTTTTGGCGACCTGTATCGAAATTTTTAGACGATACACTTTTGAATGATATGAATCGTTTGTTAAAAAGCGCCAATAGTATAGAGAATAGGGCAGGAGCCCTATGTTGCCATGGTTCTGATAACGAAAAAGCGAAATCTCTCTTAGAGAAGTATCCTGCGTTAAAAAAACAAGTTGAGAATAAAGATATAAGCTGGGAAACCCTTAAAGCATAAGTTGATTATGGAGGAAAAAATGATGTTTATAGATCCACATGTACACATGACATCAAGGACAACAGATGATTATGAGGCCATGGCCAAAGCGGGCATAGTAGCGTTAATTGAACCTTCTTTTTGGCTGGGTCAAGCACGTACAAAAGTGGGTTCTTTTCAAGATTACTATAGTAGTTTGGTAGGTTGGGAACCTTTTAGGGCCAGTCAATTCGGCATTCAGCATTATTGCACTATTGGATTGAACTCAAAGGAAGCGAACAATGAGGCTTTGGCGGAACAAGTCATAGAACTGCTTCCCCTGTATGTTCATAAAGAGAATGTGGTCGCTATTGGTGAGATTGGATATGACGACCAGACAAAAACCGAGGACAAGTATTTTAGAATTCAACTGGAGCTTGCCAAAGAACTTGGCATGGTAGTTCAAATACATACTCCCCATAGAGACAAAAAAGCGGGTACCATAAAAAGTATGGAAGTGTGTCTTGAACATGGCTTGGATCCATCTATGGTCATTATAGATCATAATAATGAAGAAACCGTCGAGGAAGTTTTGAACCGCGGATTTATAGCCGCCTTTACCATTTACCCAAGAACAAAAATGGGAAATGAACGTATGGTCGAAGTGGTTAAAAAATATGGGAGTACCGATATCATAGTGGATAGTTCTGCGGATTGGGGTGTTAGCGATCCATTGGCAGTACCCAAAACTGCTGCTCTGATGCTTCAACGTGGCGTGCCCAAAGAGGATGTAATTAAAACATGTTATCAAAATGCCCTTGATGCGTTTGGTAAGAACGGAAAAATGAAAGAATCCGATTGGTTGAATGCCAAAGGAATAAATCAGGCTGAATTGTATAATGACAATAGTGTACTTCGGGGTCAGGAACCCAAAGTGGATTCTGATAAAATAGTATAATGAATCTTGTCATAAAGGGCTATCTAAGACTTGCACGGCCTGCAAATTTACCAACTGCTGCAGCCGATATTTTTGCCGGTATCTCGATTTCAGGTGTTGTGGGTACTTTTGAACTATCAGGCGGTTTGGGTCTATCCATTGTTTATTTGGTTTTGTCTTCGGTGTCCTTATATGCCGGGGGTGTGGTGCTGAATGATGTGTTCGATTTCGAACTTGACAAAATTGAGCGCCCTGAGCGTCCAATCCCAAGTGGTGTCATTCAACTAAAATCCGCTTCATTTTTTGGTGCTATTCTGTTAATCTTTGGAGTGTTCTTTGGGTTTTTGGTGCATCCACTGAGCGGGTTCATCGCTAGTGCTTTAGCCCTTTCAATTTTATCATATGATGCATATTCGAAAAAGCATAGATTTCTAGGCCCTTTGAATATGGGGATTTGCCGTGGGTTGAATTTGATTTTGGGAATGTCGATTTTAGGTGAAATCAACAAATGGTGGTATGCGGTGATTCCGGTAACTTATATTTTTGCAATTACATTGATCAGTAGGGGTGAAGTGCACGGAAATAATCGGAGCCATATAATTTGGGCGGGCATTCTATACGCTATGGTCATTTTGGGCGTTGTAGCTATAACCCAATTAAGTACTCTAAATATGCTGCAGAGCCTACCTTTTTTAGTGCTTTTAATATTTTTAATATACAGACCATTAATAAACGCCTACCGTTTGAATTCGCCTGGGAATATTAAAAAAGCGGTAATAGCTGGAGTAGTTTCCATTATAGTCTTGGATGCCTCGGTCGCAGTGGGGTTTTCAACATGGTGGTATGGTTTATTGATGCTATTATTATTGCCATTGTCCCTATTTTTGTCAAAGTTATTTGCTGTTACCTAATCCAACTTGATGAAGTTAAAACCTATAGAGCAATCCTTTTCCGTACCCTACGTGTACAAATTGCACTTTACACAAAATCTGTTCGATGTTCAGAATCCTTTATTCAAAGATGTTTTTGAGGGATATGGGAAGAATGGGGGCATAAAAATATTTTTTATTTTGGATGAAGGTGTTCACGCACATCACCCGAACCTATTAGACAAGATAAAGACCTACTGTCAAGCGCATTCAAAAAACTTACAACACGCAGGAAGCATTGTAATCAAAGGCGGTGAACAATGTAAAAATGATTATGGGGACGTAGAACGGGTTTTACAGGGCATCAATGAGTGTCACATAGACCGCCATTCTTTTGTGGTTGCAATAGGAGGGGGAGCCATCATCGATATGGTTGGTTATGCGGCCGCCATAGCGCATCGGGGCGTTAAATTAATTCGCATTCCGACAACAGTTTTATCTCAAAATGATTCCGCTGTTGGTGTAAAGAATAGTATCAATGTTTTCGGAAAGAAGAATTTCTTGGGCACCTTTGCCCCGCCATTTGCGATTATCAATGATTCGGATTTTCTATTAACATTGGAACAACGTGACTGGATTTCAGGCATTGCCGAAGCCGTTAAAGTTGCGCTGATAAAGGATAGGGCTTTCTTTGAATATATTGAAGACAATGTAAAAGAATTAGGGGACAGGCAACTGGAACCGATGCAATATGTTATATATAAATGTGCTGAAATGCACATGCATCACATAGCCCAAGGAGGAGACCCTTTTGAAAGTGGTTCATCAAGACCATTGGATTTTGGCCACTGGGCCGCCCATAAAATGGAGCAGATGACATCATACAGTTTAAGGCATGGTGAAGCAGTAGCAAAAGGAATTGCCTTAGATGTGACATATGCCTATTTGATGAATTTGATTCCCGAACCTGTTCTGAAGCGTATTCTTGAGGTTATGAAGCAAATAGGTTTTGATCTTTATATACCCCTAACGACCGATGCAGAAGTTAATAAGCTACTAGGAGGAATTCAAGAGTTTCGAGAACATTTGGGAGGCGAGCTATGCATAACCCTTATAACCGACATAGGGAAGAGGCATGACGTAAACCATATTGATTTGGAACAAATGAAAAAGGCGATCATAACATTGAATTCCATCGCCAATTAGAATATATTCAAATGCTGATCAACAATAAATTTCAGGTTACTTATTGTACCAACATACATCCAGGCCAAAACTGGGAAAGTACATTCACTAGTTTAAAAAAATTTGTTCCCGGGATAAAAAGAGAGGTATCTAAAACTTCATCCTTCGGTTTGGGTCTTCGTTTGTCCAACAAGGCGAGTGAAGAATTGAATGAAGGGGATAATATGTCCGATTTCAAACAGTGGCTTCAAGAGCACGGTGTATATGTGTTTACCATGAATGGGTTTCCATACGGGAATTTTCACAACGAACGTGTAAAAGAGGATGTGCATGCCCCTGATTGGACCACGAAAGAGCGCGTCGTATATACCAAACGACTTTTTGATCAATTGGCTGAATTGATTCCAGATGCGGTATCCGGTGGAATATCAACATCCCCTATCACCTATAAATATTGGCATGATTCTGAGGGCGCGCAGCAAAAGGCATTCCAAATAAGTGCGGAAAACTATACTGAAATAGTATTGCAACTCTATGATATTGAGTTAAATACGGGTAAATATCTACACTTGGATATTGAACCTGAACCGGACGGACTTTTAGAAAACAGTGATGAGGTATTGGATTACTTTAGAGATTATCTCATTCCGATTGGTTCTAAGATTGTAATGCAACATTTCGGTAAGAACAGTCGGGAAGCAGAAGCAATACTCAAGAAATATATTACCGTCTGCTACGACATTTGCCATTTTTCTTTGGCATATGAAGAACCAGCCCATACTTTTAAAAAACTTGGCGATGCCGGTATCAAAGTGGGTAAAATTCAAGTTAGTGCGGCACTCAAAATAATATACAGGAAAGAAGATAGCACTGCAATTTGGGATGCGCTTGCACAATTTGATGAACCTACCTATTTGCACCAAGTGACGGAACAAATAGGAGGGGAGGTTAAAACCTATAATGACCTTCCTATGGTATTGGACCAACAAAAGGAGTTCAAAGAATTACGGGCACATTTTCATGTACCTATATTTTTGGAACAATTTGGAAAGCTGTTTTCTACCCAAGACCATATTTTAAAAGTGATAGATTACATAAAGGAAAAACCCGTTTCAGAGCATTTGGAAATCGAGACTTATACCTGGGATGTGCTTCCTGCAGCGCTCAAAAGAGACTTAGCGGAATCAATTGTCCGGGAAGTCAACTGGCTAAAAGAAAGATTGTAAAGAATGCGAAAAACCGTTGTCATCAATGTTGTAGGGTTAACAAAGAGGCTTATCGGTGAGCATACCCCTTTTATTAAAACGTTTCTTGAAAAAGGAACATCCACTTTTATCACTCCGGTGCTTCCTGCCGTAACCTGTTCGGTGCAATCGACCTATGTAACCGGTAAATACCCATCTGAACACGGTATAGTTGGCAATGGTTGGTACTTCAAGGACGAAAGTGAGGTTAAATTCTGGCGACAATCCAATAAGCTTGTTGAGGGCGAAAAAATATGGGATAAGTTAAGAAAGGAAAACCCCGATTTTACCTGTTCAAATATGTTCTGGTGGTACAATATGTATTCTTCAGTTGATTATAGCGTTACGCCCAGGCCCAACTATTTGGCTGACGGGAGAAAGATTCCTGACTGCTATTCCCAACCTGCGGATTTACGGGACAAGCTTCAAGATAGTTTAGGTACGTTTCCCTTGTTTCATTTCTGGGGCCCGAAAACTTCCATTAAATCCAGTCAGTGGATAGCCGACGCCACCCTAAAAACCGACGAGCTTTATAACCCAACTTTGACCCTTGTATATCTGCCACATCTAGATTACAATCTGCAACGCCATGGACTGGACTTCAAGATCATTTCAAAGGACCTAAATGAAATTGATTTGGTGGTCAGACAATTGGTAGAATATTACCAAAAACAAAATGCAAATATTATTTTACTATCAGAGTATGGTATTACCAATGTTGAGAACCCCGTTCATTTAAATCGGGTGCTTAGAAAAGAAGGTTATGTAAAAGTTAGAATTGAAAGAGGATTGGAACTTTTAGATGCCGGTGCCAGTAGAGCTTTTGCAGTTTCTGATCATCAAATCTGTCATATTTATTTGAATGACAAATCGTTAAAGTCAAAAATAATCAGCTTACTTCAACAGGTAGTGGGCGTTGATAAAGTGTTGTCCGGTGATGAAATAAAGAAGTTCAACTTAGATCACGAACGCAGTGGGGATCTTATTGTTTTGGCAGATTCCAAATCGTGGTTTACCTATTATTACTGGCTGGATGATAAGAAAGCACCCGATTTTGCAAGGATGGTCGACATTCATAAAAAACCCGGTTACGATCCGGTAGAAATGCTTACGGACCCGAAAGATAAATGGGTGATGCTAAAGGTGATCGGAAAGTTGATAAAGAAGAAATTGGGCTTTAGGACCGTGTTGGACATCATTCCCCTGGATGCAACATTGGTTAAAGGATCCCACGGTATAATTCCCAAAGAAATGGATGATTTTCCTATTTTGATTTCAAATAATAACGAAGCTAGATTGGCTGAAACAATAGAACCTACCCAGGTTTTTGATATTTTAGAGCGCCATGTTCTCGATTGAAGTAAGTCAACATTAAACTTAATGACTTTTGGGCCAATTTTTACCTTTCAAATAAACCCACCGTAAACTTTTCATTCCAATGGGAAAGTTTGAAAATTACACTTACCACTATCTAATTTTTCTCGGATTAAACTTTGCAATTCCCCTCCACAATAACGGTTTTTAGCTGGGTTGATTAATTTTTTGACGCAATGTCTTTATTGGTCTTAAAGTTTCTTTAAATAATTTTCGGGGTTGTAAGGAGTCTTTAGATTTGCTCTTTAATATAAATCATAAAAGCAAATATTATGAAAATGTTTATTAGATCGTTAAGTATATTATTCGTTTTGACCGCAGTTTTGGTTTCATGCAGTAAGGACAATGATCCAACGGATGACAACCTCTTTGTAGGTACCTATAATGGCTCCGTTAGTTATACTGATAGTGGTAGCAATACGGATATTTCAACTGACGACGGACGTGTAACCCTCGTAAAAGTTGGTGACTCCTATAACTTTGATTTCTCTGATGGAATACCCAGTTTAAAAGGAATCAAAATGGAAAAGAATCAAAATACTTTGGTAGATAGTTCAGGTGCTTTGAGAATAGACGAAGGCAACCTTATCATTGCCTATAGCAAAGATGGTAAAACATGGGGTGCCAATTGCAATAGATAGATGTTTATTAAAATGATAGGAACCGCTCTTTTGGGCGGTTTTTTTGGAACTGCTAAATACTAGGAGCTGTATCAATTCAATAAATAATTCATTTACAGAAGGTAATTTATCGTTCAATTTAACATCCCCTTTTTCCAACGCGGAAAGAACGGAATTAATAATCTGCTTGTACTTGGGTACAATTGAATTTTAGTTGATGTCAATAAATTGAAGCATTCCCGGCGAAAAATTTAAATGGTAATATACGCTATAATTTTGGAATGTACATTTAGGATTGTTTGATCCAACTGGTCAAGCCAAACGGGACTTATTTCCCATTATCAGCGTTAAACCTTTTTTAATAAGCTATTATAATATGTGAATGGGTCAATCAAATATTTGCCATTTTGCTTTCTTAGCAAAAAGAAGCATATTATGGGAATCATTTCCACAAATAAGGGCGAAATCAAATTATTTTATAATTCAGAAAGCTCTTTAGGCAAACAGATATACGCCTACGTAACAGCTTCTGACAAGAAGGTATTGTCCATAGATACGGCCAAGACAAAAGTGCCCGGAAGCCATTGGACGGAAATAGCGGCCAAATTGAATATTCCCATAAAAGAACTGATAAATACGCAGCATCCCGATTTTATAAATATCTATGGAAAGAAAGCAATCGATTTGGATGAACACGATTGGCTTAAGATCTTGGAAAATAATCCCATAACCTTGGTTTGTCCCATTGTTGCCGTAGGAGATGATTTTCGCCTTATTAAGACCCCTTCAGATTTTATCGGATACCTTGAATTGGATAGTACAGGCGGCAAAAATCCATTAATGTAATACATGACCCGTTCAAAGAAAATAGGTGTCAGGTTATTGTTTTTTGCTTTGCTGCTTATCTGGATTTACTACCTAGTGCAGTGGAAGGCAAAAATTGAAATTGGCGAATTCTTGTCCAATGAAATTCCAGAGCACATCATACTAAAATATGATGATTTAGGGGTTAATCTGCTCTTAGGAGATATTATTTTGAAGGATGTTACAGTAAAGCTTTACAGAAAAGGGAAGTATGAAAAAATGGCGCATACCGAGCTGACCATCAGAAATTTTCAAATAAGTGGATTCAGTTATTTGAAAGTGCTATTGGACAATACAATTAATATTGAGGCCTTGAGTTTAGATGCACCCAAGTTGATCCATTATTCTTCCAAATATATTCAATCCGAAAAGAGTGTAGAGAAAGTTGAAATTAAGCCAATAAAAAACATTCGTGTAGGAACTTTTGCCATTCACCAAGGGAGTTTCAATAGTGTAGGTGAGGAGAAGGATAGTTCCCGAATTGAAGTAAACCAGTATGATTTAAAATTTTTTAGCGTATGGACTGATTCATTGTTAATAAATGAGAAAATCCCATTCAAATATGATGGATATGAACTTAAGGCCAGTGACATACTATTTAAAATTGGCAAATACGAAAACCTTGCAATCTCAGAAGTAGGCGCTTCAGAAGAATTGATGAATATAAAGAAGGCTCATCTGTACACAAAATATGGTAAAAATGAACTCTCAAAATACCTGAATGTGGAGCGGGATTATATTGATCTGTTGGTTCCAGAAACAATCATTAAAAATTTGGATCTAAGATTTATGGAAGATCGTTTCCGGCTTGAAACTGCTTCAATTATGGTATCGAAACCTACTGCCGAAATTTATCGGGATAAACTAATTGATGACGATTGGAGGGTGAAACCACTTTATGCCCGTCTATTAATGAATCTGCCAATTGAAGTTGATATGGGTGAGATCGCTATTGAAAATGGCTATTTGTCCTACGAGGAGAAAGTTAATGAGGAAGCGCACGCAGGAATGCTGTTTTTTGATGGAATAAATGCCAGCATAACCCATGTTTCTAATCTCAAAGAAGCGGAAACCACTAAAGTAACAGCTCATGGAAAGCTGATGGGAAAAGGACAAATGCAACTAAATTGGGAATTTGATGTGAACGCCGTTAATGATGATTTCCTCGCCTCCGGTTCGCTTAAAAACCTGGATACCTCACTGTTAAACCCTTTTTTTGAACCAAACCATCAAATTCGAACCCAAGGAACTATAAACCAAATGTATTTTACGATCAGCGGAAATGAAAAAAAGTCCATTGGCGACATGAAGATGAAATATGAGGATTTTAAGTTCAATGTTCTTGATAGGGACCGCCTTAAGGTCAATAAACTGCTGACTGCCATAGGAAATATTTTTTTAAATGATGGATCTAAGACAGATCTGGAGGGCTTTAGATATGGCAAAATGGAAGTTGAAAGACATACCAACAAGTCATTTTATAACTACTTATGGTTGAATGTTCGAGATGGCATGCTGAGCACTTTAACCGGAAATGGTAAAAAGCAGAAATAGTATAAGTGTTATGAAAGATTTGGAAAACGAATCACCAAAAAAAAGAAATGCCCTGAAACAAAAACGATATATCATTCCGGTGACAATCATTTTGGTCTTGGTTCTTTTGAGAATGGCATTGCCATATCTTGTCAAAAATTACGTGAATAAGGTTTTAGCGGATATTCCAGGCTATTATGGGCAAGTAGATGATATAGATATATCATTGATCAGAGGTGCTTACGTCATTAAGGGAATGTATTTGAAAAAAATGGAAGCGGTGACTAAAGTACCTTTTTTGGAGATAGAAAAAAGTGATATTTCAGTAGAATGGAAGTCCCTTTTCAAGGGCGAAATCGTTAGTGAGATTAGTTTAACCCGGCCCTCTTTTATCTATATGTTCGAGGACCAAGAACAAAATCCAAGTGAGGAAGCTGAATTCGAGGATTGGACAAAAGCCCTGACAGACCTGGTTCCCATAGACATTAACCACTTGCAGATAATAGATGGCAAAGCGGCATTTGTTCAACTCTCGGCAGACCCCAATATTGATCTTAATCTCAACAGTATTCAATTGAATGCATCGAATCTACGGAATGTGGTACTCAAAGGACGTAACCTACCTTCGGAAATAAGTGCTACCGCTATTTCCATCGGAAACGGAAAACTGAATTTAAATGGAAGAATGAACTTGGTCAAGAGGGTTCCAGATATGGATGTATCCTTCTCATTGAAAAATTCGTCGATTACGGCTTTCAATGATTTTACGAATCATTATGCCGGCATTGATTTTTCGGAAGGTGATTTTAACATTTTTAGTGAAATTGCCATTGCCGATGGATTTTTAACGGGCTATATAAAGCCGCTGTTGAAAGATTCAAAATTGATAAGTAAGGACGATAAGTTCTTGGAAAAATTATGGGAAGGTTTGGTGGGCTTCTTCAAGTTTATACTCAAGAATCAGAATACCAATACCCTAGCTACCAAAGTGCCATTGCAAGGTGATTTAAACAATGTGCAGACCAAAGTGTGGCCAACCATCTATAACATCATCAAAAACGGTTGGATCAGTGCATTTAAAAGTACTATTGACGACGAAATAAATTTCGAGGACGCTGAAACAATGGCGGATGAAGAGACCAACAATCAAAAAAATCGACAAAAACGTAAAGAAGAAAGAAAAAAACGAAAAGAAGAAGAAGGAAAAGTGAAGATGAAGATAATGAGCTATAGCTATGTTACAATTCTAAATTTTATTAAATGAAGCTATCAAGATATACAAAGCGAGCCATTCTCGGTGGGTTGATTTCATTGGTTTTGACTTTGCTGGGGACTTTTCTTCTAGGAAAACTAAGCGGTTATGAAGCCAAAGAGCTTATAAAGAACTCCCTGGCCGGGGCAAACGCACTTTACAATACCATAGCACTTGCTTCAGCGACGATTTTAGCACTATTGTTGACATTATTGGGAATAAGCTCGGGATCTAAAACGAAACTAAAAAAAGATCACTATCTACAAGTACTTCAAATTGCCAAACTCGATACGGTCGTATTTATCGCTTCGGTCATTTCATTTTTGATTTTAAACCTACCAATTACCGAATCGGATTCTGTACCGAATAATTGGTTCAATGTCATATATTACATTTCACTGGTTCTTTCAAGTATTTTGAGTGCCGGCCTCATAGTAGTTGTACTGATGCTATATAATACGGTTGTAAATATTATTAAGATAGTCGGTCTTGGTATGCACGACCACCCACTGGTGATGAATGAAGAGAGCGACGTAAAGAAAAAGTCAAGAAAAAAATAACACGAAAACGCCTGCAGAACGAGGGGTAATGTCAAATGGGTTTTGACCAGGTTTAAAACAGACGAATTCCAATTTATAACATGGCACACAATTAATCAGGCTTAAAAAATGGATAAAATGAAAACTATTCCCTCTGACACTATTCGCCAATTGTTCATGATTCTCTTTATTTTTCTTATGGGAAGTTTATTGTATGTATCCCTATTGCCCTATCTCTCAGGATTCTTAGGCGCACTTACACTTTATATTTTATTGCTTGAACCCATGAAAAAATTGATTTCAAAAAAATGGCGTCCCAGTATGGCATCCCTTTTTTTGCTAACACTTTCATTTGTATGTATTTTACTTCCTTTTGCCGGTGTTGCATTGATGCTTGGCAAGAAAGTAGGCCAAGGAATTAAAAACTCTGAAAAGTATATTAATTTGATAAAACAAAAAGTTGAAAGTTGGGAAGATTATTTCGGAATAGATTTCGCCTCCAATGTTGATACTTCAAAAATTTCTTCATCCCTATCGGAAGGACTTCAGGGTATATTGAGTGGATCTGTAAATATGTTGATTGCCATCGCAATTATGTATTTTATCCTTTATTTTATGCTGACAAAGCACAAGGAAATGAATGAAACTTTGGTCACCTATGCCCCTTTTAAAAAAGAATATAGCGGTTTGATCGCCAATGAAATAAGGGCCAAAGTGCGCTCAAATGCTATTGGAATTCCGGTTGTGGCAATCGCGCAAGGAATAGTTGCCTTAATTGGTTTTTTTATTTTCGGCATAGAACATCCTTTCTTTTGGGCGGTTATTGTTACCGTTGGATCCATGGTGCCGGTAATCGGTGCAATCATAGGTATATTACCGGTATTTTTGATTGAACTATCAAATGGCAGCACACTGGCGGCGTGGGGTATTTTGATTTACGGACTTTTGGTAGTGGGAACTACCGACAATTTGATACGGGTGTTCGTATTGAAAAAGTTGGACAACGTGCACCCTTTGATAACGCTGATAGGTGTAATTGTGGGTGTCCCGATTTTTGGGTTTATCGGCTTGATATTCGGCCCATTGCTAATAAGCCTATTTTTAATAATGGTAAAAGTTTATACCAAGGAGTATGGTGGGCGGTATAGTTAAAAATGGGGCAAATCCGCAACTATGCGGTCGAATAATTTAAAACACTACCGCTTTGGAATGAAGAACAATGCCCAATAAAAAAGCGGACACGCCCAAGTAGGAATGCCCGCTTCGATCAACCAAACCAATTGCATTAATTATCGTCGGTAGCATCATCGATTTCATCACCGACCTCTTCCACCCCTTCTTCGATATCATCTCCTACTTCTTCAACCCCATCTTCAATCTTTTCTTTGGTAGTCTTCTCTCTACAACTTGAGGCGGAGATAATTGTCATAAAAGCGAATAGTATTATATATGCTGATTTTTTCATTTTACAAATGTGTTTAAAATTAATAATTAGATTCTTTTTTCTTAAATTTTCTTTCTACCCGTTACCAAAGTAATAATAAACAATACGATAAAGATGAAGAATAATACTTTGGCAATACTAGCGGCCCCTGCTGCAATTCCTCCAAATCCGAAAATAGCGGCGACTATTGCTAGAATTATAAAAGTGACTGTCCAACGTAACATACATGTATTTTTTAGTGGTTCATAAATAGCTTTTAAAAGAGCATTTAGCAACTCTTCCAATCAATTACAAATTTCGTGTGATTTATGTAAAACCATTAACGCGAACAAATATGCTTTTAGCTCATTAACGGAAATAACATCTGATTTAAACAATTGATTTTTAATATTTTATATTATGGAATGCGCTGTGAATTAAATTAGGGTCCCAATTTCAAAAGTATAAATTGGCCCAAATAAAAAGGGGAGCCATTTTGCTTCCCCTTTTTTAACGAGCAATATGTTTTTACTTAATATCCTCCAAGCGCCTGATCGTATTCAAACCACTTTCTATGGTTTGTTTTTGTTTCGACAATATTATTGAGGTGCTGGCCGGAAGCGTGGTTTCGTTCATGACATCTTGATATTCATCAATAGCGGCCTTTTCCCCTCTAATTGCCTCTTCCAGCATGGCTTCCTCATTGTCCGAAGAAAACATGGCTTTTACATCCATCCAAGCTCTGTGGGCTTTACTGGTCATGCTATCCCCTTTATTGACCTCTTGGCCAAACTGCCTAATTTCATTTTTAAGCTCGTGCCCAAATATATTGCGCTCTTGTGCCTTTCTCTGAAAATAGTCTTTCAACGGGGAACTATCGGTGTTCTCAGCGGCTTTTTTAAAGCCTTTTTCAGCATCATACGTTTTTTCCAACAATGCATTCAATTTATTTCCTATTGTTTCTGTGTAAGTTCTCATTTGTATTTAATTTTAATTTTCAACGAAATTAATTTTGAGATGCTCGTTGATTTACATCATTTTAAATGGGATTCATTTAATTTTTTCTTCCGAGTCCTTAATTTTACTTTTTGGCACTAGATTTTGGACTTCCCTTAAATCAATACCTTCAGGTCTAAAAATTTTATTTAATAGCCATAGAATTATAAAAATTACAATCCCTAATAAAATTCCAAAGAGTACGGTTCCAAAACCCATAGCCATTTAATTTGAACTATAATCAAATTTAGGGGAGTTGGGATGATTGAATTTGTTCGATTAAAATAATTCTTGACTCACATACCATACCGAGTCATTCTTAGGCAGGGAAACTGCTACTTGGCAATGGATTTCCTAATTGTTTTTGAAAACTAAACATGTCCCACTGGGCAGTTTTCTCGAATGTTTTCATTGAACATGGAACTTGGAATAGGGAATGACTCCAGTTCATCTTCCATTGTTTCATTTAGTATGGATTTTAGCCTTAGGATACCCGTCTCTGTATTCAACCAAGGATTCATCTGGCCCTTGTCAATGATCAAGGGCATTAAATCGGTCATGTTCTGGGTGCGATCCATTACATTTTTTGCCTTTCCCAATATTAAGGAAAAACTGAGAAAGCCATCATCCGTTGTATTGTAAAGACCTGCCAGCAAGAAAGTTTTTTTCGAAGGTAGACTTAAATAGTAGGGGTATAGGCGGCCTTCATGCAGATAAGAGGTAAAAAAGCCATTTACCACAACAAGACATCTTCTTTTAAATAAAGATTCACTTTGCCAATTACTTTTCGTTAAAGAATCAAGGGAAACATTAAGGGTATTGGTAACACTTTGAAAGATTTTCCAATCCTCTTTATAGCCCGTTGGTAGTATGCCCCAAATTGCAAATGAAATCTGCTCTGGATTCTCACACGTGATTATGGGTAAAGTCACTTCATTTGTTCCACAAATCACCATTTCAGGAACATAAAGGTTTGGGTAACTGAAATGAATATTTTATGAATCTTCAATTTGTGTTCGTAAGGCAGTATTTGATAGTTTGTAGTACATGGTATTAATTTTTGGTCATTTTCCAAATTGTGGTAAAATGTATAGAAAGTGAATGACAATGGATGTGCTTGTTATTACGTTTCAATCTCAAAATTATATCCAAATTTACAGAGGGCTTGAACCGAGTGTTTGCTTCATCGCTATAAAACTTAACTCAATACCATGTAGCCTAAACATTTAACATTTGAGATTCAGTCTAGACCATATTTTTGATATAATAAAAGCATAAATTTTATTGATGGAATCTTTTGTGGCAGTAGATAATATGGAGCTGGGGCTGAGCTCTTAATTGCGTTAAAAATTATATGGAATAAGTGTATTCAGAATATTTTTACTGGATATATTTGTGTAACATAAGTAGGTTATTTGAAATTGAAATAACTGTTTAAGAGAGAACGTGGGGACGTTCTCTCTTTTTTGAGGTTATATAACCTAAATTGAAAACAAAAAAGTTTTAATGCACTCCTTGTCTCTTTCCGTTATCACTTATTGAATTGGGTCAATCCTTTTTGCAAATCAATTGATCGGTTCTTACGACTGACCTTACATTCGTAAAAATAAAATAATTGAGAAAATAAGGTGAATATGAAAACAAAGACAGCCCAGATTGGCATTAAAAAAGAGAATCGAAAAGCAGTTTCTGAAATGTTGCAAAAATTGTTGGCCGACGAACATGTACTTTACATAAAAACTCGGAGGGCACACTGGAACGTTGAGGGAATTGATTTTCACTCACAGCATGTATTTTTAGAGGAACAATATCATAATTTGGAAAAGATTATAGATGAAGTTGCCGAACGAATTCGCATGTTGGGTTTTTATTCCAATGGCACCATGGCAGAGTTTCTAGCGCTTTCCCAATTGAAAGAGAATGGCCCAAAACAGAATAATAGCGCAGGTTTTTTTAAGGTCTTGCTAGATGACCACGATAGTGTGATAACATTTATTAGGGATAGTATAAGTGAAAATGAAGAAGATCATAATGATGCTGGCACAGCGGATTTCATAACTGGTTTGATGCAGTCACATGAACAATTGGCATGGATGTTACGTTCATCACTAAAGGCTTTTTAATTATTTGATTTTCAGTAATGGATATTTTCTGGGGAAATTTTACAAAATAAATCTGAGAAGAGTCTAGATATTAGAAACAAAAAAACCGGCTGAATTGCCGGTTTTTTTTGGATTATCAATCTTATATTAAGCTGTCACAGCTAACGGATTTTGATGATTTTGATAAGTCTTAGGACTGCACTGGTATTTTTCCTTAAAGATTTTTGAGAAGTAACTTCTGCTTGTTAGTCCTACTGAATAAACGATTTCCGAGATGTTTAAATCGGTTGTTCTAATCAGTTTTTCAGCAACTTCAACGCGCACATTTCTAATAAAATCGGTCACGGTTCTCCCATGCATAATTTTAAAACCTTCTTGCAATTTGAAAGGCGATAGGCCAGATTTTTTGGTCAAGTATGTTAGGCTATATGGTATTTCTGGGTAGTTTTGAATAAATTCTGAAATATCCTTAATCCCCTCCATTTCATGCCCGTTCAAAGAGCCTAAATTATTGTCGATATTGACCATGTCTTCAGAACGTTGTTGAATGATCAATGCCAGGATGATGTGTATGATGCCGTTCCTATGTAAATTTCTGACCAACCCCTTTTCGGTTACACTTGTAAGTTGCTGAATTTTCTCGGATATTCTTAAATTATAAGACCCAACATACTCAAATACCTTTTGGTCCTGATTATCCATGAATACCTTGCTTAACCCATTTCTAAGCGTGGGATCTGCTATCTTATCACACTTGACAACAATTGTGGATAGTTTAACTTCTGCACCTTTTTTAAAACTTAATACCATTCTTTCTTCCGGGTCGGAAAAAATGCTAGTTTGAAATTGTTTAACGTTAAACCTTTTTTCCGAATTTGTAAATCCCTGACTACATTTACCCTTTGTACAATAACTAAAGTACACCAAGCCACCATTATTTGAATTAAGAATAAGGTCTGTACTTTCCTCACAAACCAAATCAAAGTTTAAGTACGCAATGGAATCGTCTATGTATGTGGCCGAAATGGTCCCATTTGTATTTCCTTTTTGTATATCAAGGGTATATTCATTTTCAACTCCTATGATATCTCCTCCTAAAATAGCTTTCAATTCAATAAGAAGTGTTTCTATGTAATTTGAAGTTATTGTGTTCATGATAATTTTTTTTAAGGGTTGTTGACCAATTTTACTGTTTATTTTTCTACTCTAATATTACTTTTAGTACAAGCAGGCCTATAGCTATTTCCAAAAGAAAATGAACTGCTGGCCCTGATTCGTAATAAAAAATACCTATGCCCCAGCCTATCGACACCAATGCTGCCGCACCATTGAAAATGTTTGACATTACTTTGTTATTGTGGGTCATTAAGGTTATTGTGGTTAAATGAAAAAGGTTTCTTAATTAAAGTCGGGGTTCATTCCCAATTCGGCTTGTTGATAATGATTATTACCCAAACTAGAAAACTGAAAAATTTCTTCGTTAAGCCTTCTAACTTTTCCAACTCTTGCAAATTGCTCTGAATGTGATTTTATATGTGACATGATTCTTTTTTTGGTTTGTAATCTCGCGTTGTTCTCAAATACATTACAAATTTGCACCAATCAGGATCTGATCGTGTTACACAATTTTGCTTTGGCGTTACATAATTATATGAAAAGCCATTTTTTAACCTATAATCCGCGAAAAAACCTAAATAAATATGGTGTTTGTCCATTTTGAGAATGGAAAATGAGAAACCTTTAAGGTAGTGGGGCATTATACCAGCTTCTATAAAAGCAGGTTATGCAGGCAAATAAACATAAAAAGAGGAACCTACTTTTACGGTGCTTTCCGCAAAGATATGACCATTATGATTTTCTGTTATTTTTTTGCAGATTGCCAGACCGATACCAGTGCCAGAATATTCATCTTTTTGATGAAGGCGTTGAAAAAGCTCAAAGATTTTTTTGGCATTGGACTGATTAAAACCAATACCGTTGTCCTTTACTTCAATGCGGTAGTAATTCTTTTTCTTTTTAGTGAAGTTTTCGGTGATAAGGCTTTGCGGCACCTTAACACTTCTAATAAAAATAGTGCCTTGAACATTTGCCTTGCGATATTTAATGGCATTGGATAGTAGGTTATTGAACAATTGTTCCATTTGAAAAGGTATGGCCTTTAAAGTAGGTAGGGATTCAACTGATACAAGAATGCCCGTTTCTTTTATTAAATCTTCAAGGTCTTCCAGTACTTTTTCCAAAATATCGTTCAGGTTGGTTTTAACGAAATCTTTTTTGGTTTTGTTGATGCGTGAATAGGATAACAGATACTTGATGAGAGTTTGCATACGATTGGCCGAACTATTTACTTTTTCAATATAGCCGCGACCTTGTTCCGACAGATTTTCCAGCTCCGAACCAGAAATTCGGGAAAGGAACATTTGAATTTTACGCAAAGGTTCTTGAAGATCGTGGCTCGCTACCCGGTTAAAGGATTCCAATTCTTCATTTGAACGTTTTAACTCTTGGTTTTTATCCCGTAATTTTCGCTCCGCTTTGAATTCTTCGGTTACATCCCTTACAAGGCCTACTACCAAATTGTTTTCTAAATGGCCCGTACTGAACAGATATTTGATTTTGCCTTTATTTGTAAAAATGCGATAGGTTATGTTCTTGACTATTTTATTTTCCAATATACCTTTGGTATTCTGATTGTAAAGTGCAAGATCTTCTGGATGCACGAATTGCGCATAGTTCTCTAAATTAAATTCCAATTCATTGGGTTCTAGATCTAGAATACGATAGTAATTATCTGAAATAGTGTATTTTAAGTCATTAAGGTTCCAACGATAGCTACCTATTTTGGCCATGGCTTCCGCGTCGCTAAGAATGGCATTTTGTGTGGAAAGGTTTTCATTGAGTTTTTTGAGTTTTCTTTCTGCGATCACCTCAAGTGTTTTTTCCATGGAAGTCAATGTGGCCCCGTCACCCAATTGGGTTGCGGTGCTCAAAAATATCTGTTCCCGGCCATGGAACTCGGTATAGGCTCTTTCAATTTGTTGTACGGAATTTGTTTCTATACATTTTACCAAGATTTCAAATACCCCATTGCTCATTAACATAGGGTACACCTGGCTCATTTTTCGTCCGATAATATCTGCGGGTTTAAGTCCTGTTGCCTGTGTAATGATGTCATTGGAATATTCTATGGAAAAATCGGTAATACTACCACCTTCATCCCGTATGGGTTCATAATATACAATTACATTGTTGGTAGATTGGAGAATGTTTTCCAGAAAGGCCTGGGTTCTGGCAATTTTTTGACGGTCACCATTGATTTTTTGAAAGGCCAGAACAAAAATCAGCAAAGAAAAAAGCACCGTGGCAAATCCTGCAAATGGTGTTAAGAAAATTCGGGAATCGTAACTTTCTTTCCGTTCCGATAAAAGCCGTTCCTCCTCCATCAGCATTATATTTTTTAAAACACGGATCTCATCCGAAAGATTTTTAATACCTGATATTTTTGATTTAAGAACCTGTGAATTCTTTTCTTCCTTCCCTAATTCGGCATTGGTCTCTTCAATGAAATTGTACAACTTAAATTGAAGCGCCGTTAGCTTAGAAAGATTTACTTGTTGGTGTTGATTATCTTGAGTTAGGATTTTTAAACGTGTAAGCGATTTCTCCGCAAGGGATTTATAAAGTGCAAGCTCGTCGAGCTCGCTTAATCGCTCATCCAATAGTTGTTTTAGCTCAGCTGTAACCATTACACTGTAATTCGAAAAAAGAGTGTTGATTTCTTTTTGGATATCCAATGTATGGCTCACCCTATCAGAACTTAATTGCAGTGATTTGGTTTGTTTATAAACTACACTGGCGGTGAACAATAAAATGCCTATGGCCAAAATGAGACCGATTATGTATAATTTATTAATTGAAATAATTTCTTTTAATGCCATTTTAAGGTGGTTCTGCTAAATGCGTAGTAAAAAATTGTCCTTATTGAGACTGGACGTTTGATACTGCCAATTCATTTGCAATACTTTTTCAAGTGAATCTTTTAACTTGGTATAACTGTTGGGTTTGTTAATATATATGTTTGCGCCATTTATAAATGTTTCCTCAATATCCCGTTCTGAGGATGACGTAGAATATATGGCGATGCATAAGTGTCTCAAAATATCATTGTCCCTAATTTCCTTTAAACACTGCATTCCATTTTTTATGGGCATGTTTAGATCAAGGAAAATAAGTTGGGGCAAAGAGCCCTTATTGTTCAAGAGGTAATCCATTAATTGTTGTCCATCATGAAACAGCGACAATTGGGTCTTGACCCTAGTTTCCTCTATTGCATCTTTGAACAGCATTCTATCGTCTGCATCATCATCGGCCAATGCAATATGTAAGGCGGTATTTTTCATGTTATTGGGGGATTATTTGTCTTGTGAAATTTCTTTGCGCCTGTTTATTATTCTTTGAAAGGCAGAAGGCGTTAGCCCTGTTGTCTTTTTAAATTGGGTAGATAAATGCGCCACACTGCTATAATTAAGTCGAAAAGCAATTTCAGTAAGTGTTAGATTGTTTTGTGAAATTAAGCTTTTGGCGTAGTCTATCTTTTTCAAGATAACAAAGTTTTCGATTGATGTGTAAGTTGTTTCCGAAAAGACACTGGAAAGGTAATTATACGAATAATCCAGCTTTTCTGATAAGTAGGTCGATATTTTGTAAAGTTTTGCTTTTTCATCCAAATAGATCATTTCTGTAATGGAATCTTTTATTCGTTGCACCAATTCGCTTTTTTCATCATCGATAATGGTAATACAGTATCTGCCCAATGCACTTTCAAGTTCCGAATATTTTTCAAATGAAAGGGACTCGGAAAATTGAACTTCACCGATGCCATTTAAGGAATATTCCAATTCAAGTGCCAGAAGCTGTTCTTCAAGTACTTTTTTACAAGTTTCATTTGAGTCGAACTTGACATATATTTTCATTGCAGACCTTCAATTTTATGATGTATATAAGCTGAAAAGAACCCTTCAACGCAAAAGTGAAGATATATAAATTATGCATTGTTTTCAATTCCCATTAGTTAATCGTTTACCTTGGGAATTCAATTGTAAGTATGTTTTAAAAATATAAATTGCTCTTTAGGGAAAATAATAGGGCCCAATGACAAATAATATAGGATTGCATTAATAATAATCGCAATTAGACTAAGGAATATTATTTTTTTTATTCAACTTTGATAGACTTGTCAGAACCTCTATAAAATATTTGCCCTGAGGAATTTAGAATCTGTCATTGGAACAAACAGTGTAATTTAAAAATCGATGTATGTTAAGGTACAAAGTCGATTTAATAACAATTAAAAACAATTTATTATGAGAAGTATTTTATGGTTAGTAGCAGTAATTGCCATTGTTATTTGGGCATTGGGATTTTTTGGCGTGGTTGCCGGTATTGGCACTAGTAGTCTAATTCATCTTCTATTGGTAATTGCAATTATTATTATTCTTTACAATATTATTTCGGGAAGAAAACCGCTCTGAAAAGAGGTAGGAAAACCATTTATGAAATGGACTACCTAAATCTTAATTTGAAAACCAAAAAGTGATATTGGCAAAACAATATCACTTTTTATTTTGGTTGCTTTTTGGTTCAAAATATATTTTTTTAATACAAACAATTCCTTGATCGCGCTACCCAGACGCATAGTTGGTTTCAAGAAAATTTTTATTGCAGTTTTTGAATATTATCCCCTAAATTGTCCCAAAGTTAATAGATGGCTTCAAACGCTTTGATTGACTTGGTTTCTTTTAATGCAAAAATCATATCAATCAAGGTCATTTTTCATGCATATATATAATGTGCCAATCTTTAGCTTTGCGCTATACCATGAGTTAGAATGAGAAATTCACGAATAATTACCGAGGTCGTTGTGAAGGATATTCGCTTCCCCACCAGTAGGTCCCTAGACGGCTCAGACGCCATGAATCCAGACCCAGACTATTCCGCAGCGTATGTTATGGTTAAAACAAATGCCAGGGATGGCCTTGAAGGTCATGGACTTACCTTTACCATTGGGAGAGGTAATGAATTGTGCGTGGCCGCCGTTAATTCTTTGGCACCTTTGGTTATCGGAAAAAGCCTTGAGAGCTTTACCGCCAACATGGGGCAGTTCTATAAAATGATTACGGGCGACAGCCAATTACGATGGTTAGGGCCTGAAAAAGGGGTAATTCACTTGGCGACGGGGGCATTGGTAAATGCCATTTGGGACCTTTATGCGAAAGTTGAGGGAAAACCCCTTTGGAAATTATTGGCGGATATGGATCCAGAGCAATTGGTCTCTTGCATAGATTTCACCTATATCACGGATGCGATAACGCCCGAAGAGGCACTCAATATTCTTAAAGCGAATTCGAATTCCAAGCAGGAACGCATTGATTATTTGCTTAAAAGAGGATATCCGGCCTACACCACTTCTGCAGGTTGGCTGGGATATTCCGACGAAAAGATGAGGCATCTTTGCAGGGAAGCTAAAGCGGCAGGGTTTGACCATATGAAAATTAAGGTAGGGTCTGATTTGAAGGATGATATGCGCAGATCGGCGATCATTCGCGAAGAGATTGGCCCTGATTTAAGATTGATGATGGATGCCAATCAAAAATGGGATGTTGATGAGGCCATCGCGAATATGGCACAATTGAAGAAATTCAATCCATGGTGGATCGAGGAGCCTACCAGTCCCGATGATATTTTAGGCCATGCCAAGATAGCAAAAGCGGTTAGTCCCATAAAAGTGGCTACGGGCGAACATTGTCAAAATAGGGTCATGTTCAAGCAATTGATGCAGGCGAACGCCATTGGCATTTGCCAAATTGATAGTTGCAGGGTAGGCGGAGTTAATGAGATATTGGCCATTTTATTGATGGCGGCAAAATTTAACATACCGGTTTGTCCGCATGCGGGTGGAGTAGGACTTTGCGAATATGTACAACATTTGTCAATGATCGACTATATTTCGATAAGTGCATCTTTGGAGAATAGGATCATTGAATATGTAGATCATTTACATGAGCATTTTTTAGACCCGGTAGTAATCAACAAAGGGGCCTACATGCCACCGACCTTGCCCGGTTATAGCATTACCATGAAGCCTGATTCCTTGGAAGATTACGAATATCCCACCGGTAAAATTTGGAAAGAAGAAGTATTCGCAGCAAAAAATTAATAGGCATGAAATTTAATCTTAAAGGAAAGACAGCAATGGTCACCGGTGGTGGAAGCGGCATCGGAAAGGCTATTTCCATAGCCTTGGCAGGCAATGGTGCCCATGTTCATATCCTGGAGTTGCAGGCGGAATTTGCAAACGACACTTTGTCTGAAATAGGGAAAATTGGGGGCAAGGCGAACGCACATGCCTGTAATGTTGCAGAACAGGAGCAAGTCAAGAGTGTAGTTCAGGACATTTTAGGGAATCAAAAGTTGGACATATTGGTGAACAATGCAGGTATTGCGCACATAGGAAATGCCGAAAATACCATGGAGCCCGACTTTGACCGTATCTACAATGTGAATGTGAAAGGAGTTTATAATTGTGTGCATTCAGCTATTCCCTATATGAAAGAAAAGGGCGGAGTCATTATCAACATGGCTTCCGTGGCATCAACGGTGGGGGTGAGCGACCGTTTTGCGTATTCCATGTCAAAAGGAGCGGTACTTACCATGACCTATTCCATCGCAAAGGATTTTTTGGCATACGGAATTCGCTGTAACAGTATTTCCCCAGGCCGCGTCCACACACCCTTTGTTGACGGATTTATTTCTAAAAACTACCCTGGCAATGAAAAGGAAATGTTTGAAAAACTATCGAAAACCCAGCCTATTGGTAGAATGGGTAAGCCCGAGGAAATAGGTAATCTGGCCTTATATTTATGTTCTGACGAAGCCTCGTTCATTACAGGGACAGATTTTCCCATTGATGGAGGTTTTATTAAATTAAACGGATAATACTTGTTACATGAAATTAATACGATTTGGAAATTTAGACAATGAAAGACCGGGACTTCAATTGGAAGATGGCACACGAATAGATGTTTCTGCTTTTGCGGAAGATTACGATGAAAATTTCTTTGGAACTGACGGTATTGAAAGATTGACTTCTTGGTTAAAAATAAACAGGGATAAATGCCCAAAGGTTTCCAATGAAACCCGTTTGGGTCAACCTTTGGTGCGCCCTTCAAAACTGATATGCGTGGGTCTCAACTATGCCCAGCATGCAGCGGAAAGCGGCATGAAGATTCCAACGGAACCCGTATTGTTCTTTAAGGCCACATCGGCCATGGTAGGCCCAAATGACGACGTGATCATTCCCAAGAACAGTGAGAAAACAGATTGGGAGGTTGAATTGGCCATCGTCATCGGCAAAAAGGCTTCGTATGTTTCAGAGGAAAATGCCTTTGATCATATTGCGGGGTATGTGCTGCATAATGATTACAGTGAACGCGCCTTTCAAATTGAGAAAGAAGGTCAGTGGTGCAAAGGAAAAGGGTGTGATACGTTCGCCCCCGTGGGCCCTTTTATTGCCACCAAGGATGAGATTAGAGACCCCAATAATTTAAATCTTTGGTTGAAGTTGAACGGGGAAATAATGCAAAATAGTTCCACCTCCGATTTTGTTTTCAATGTGCAGCAAGTAGTGAGTTACATAAGTCAGTTTATGACTTTGTTGCCAGGTGATATCATTTCTACGGGCACCCCTTTTGGCGTGGGACTTGGGTTTAATCCCCCAAAATACCTAAAACCGGGTGATGTCGTAGAGTTGGGTATTGAAGGGTTGGGAATCTCAAAACAACATGTAAAGGCTTATCAGAAGAATTAGAAAGGGTGGATTTAAGTTTAAAAGACAAGGTCATTATCGTATCCGGTGGTTCCAAAGGCATCGGCAATGGCATTTGTGAAGTTTTGGCAAGTGAGGGGGCCATTCCTGTTATAGTGGGACGAAACAAGGAAAATGTGCTGGATGCCGTAAAAAAAATTGAGGATTCAGGTCGTAAGGCTTCCTATGCCTTGGCGGAGCTCACCGATCCCGACCAATGTGCGGCAGCTGTTGAAAATATCATTGAAAAATTTGGCAGAATTGAAGGTCTGGTAAATAATGCAGGTATCAATGATGGTATAGGTTTGGAAAACGGTAATTATTCGGATTTTTTAGAATCTATAAATCGCAACCTAACACACTATTATATCATGGCCCAACGAGTGCTGCCCGAATTAAAAAAATCAAAGGGTGCCATTGTGAATATTGGCTCCAAGACGGCGACAACGGGGCAAGGAGGAACCTCGGGATATGCTTCTGCCAATGGAGGTCGCAATGCCCTAACGCGCGAATGGGCAGTTGAATTGCTTCCATACGGCATTCGTGTAAATGCGGTAATCGTTGCCGAATGCTACACGCCATTATATGACCGATGGATCAAGACTTTTCCCGAGCCAGAAAAAAAATTAAAGGAAATCACCTCAAAAATCCCTCTTGAAAATAGAATGACCACCGCCGAGGAAATTGCCAATATGGTCGCATTTCTGTTATCATCCAAATCAAGTCATACAACGGGACAATTGATTCATGTGGATGGGGGCTATACCCATTTGGATAGGGCTTTGTAAAGTTGGAATTAAGATATAGTAGTGAGACGTGAGTATTTGGACATGAGAATTGAGATAAGAGAATTGAGACAGGGTCGGGGATGCAAAATAAAAGACATAGTAACCCGACTGCCATAGACCATTTTAAAAATATTGGAAAACAATTGACAATCAATATTTTGGTCTATTGTCCGCCCGTTCTGTTCGGTCAGGCCGGTAGGGACGGGTCTTTTATCTTTATTCTATCGTCTGGTTAATAAGAAAGCATATAAATATGGTTTTATCTAAATACTCATGTCCAAATACTCATATCCCACAATAGATAAGAAATAACAACCAATATGAAAACCGACCAATCACCACCCATAGTCTCAAAGAAAGTTTTACTTCCATTTATACTTATTACCTCCTTATTTGCGCTTTGGGGGTTTGCGAATGACATCACGAACCCCATGGTTTCTGCGTTTAAAAAAATATTGGAGTTGAGCAACACGCAGGCTTCCTGGGTGCAGGCCGCATTTTATGGGGGTTATTTTACCATGGCGCTTCCAGCGGCCTATGTCGCCAAAAAATATTCCTATAAAACGGGTATTTTGGTGGGATTGGGTCTGTATGCCCTGGGTGCAATTTTGTTCTATCCGGCAGCCGCAATGGAAAATTATTTTTTCTTTTTGACCGCACTCTATGTGCTGACTTTCGGGCTCGCCTTTCTAGAAACAACTGCCAACCCTTTTATTATGGATATGGGAGCAAAAGAAACGGCTACCCAGCGCCTCAATTTGGCACAGGCCTTTAATCCATTGGGAGCGCTATCAGGTTTGTTTGTGGCACAGACATTCATATTGGCCGCCCTACAGTCGGATGATGTGGATACGAACGGAAATGGTATTTACGAAAATCTTGCAGTAACGGCAAAAGCGGCCGTTAAAACTTCCGATCTGGCGGTTATACGAAACCCTTACGTGGCACTGGGACTTTTTGTCATTGTAATGTTTGTCATTATAGCAATGATGAAAATGCCAGAAAAAAAGAGGATGAGAATGCTACGGATATGTGGAGTTCCATCAGGAGAATTTTTAAGAAAGAACGGTTTGTTGGCGGCGTACTATCGCAAATGTTCTATGTGGGGGCGCAGATCATGTGTTGGACATATATTTATCAATACGCAGAAAATTTGGGAATAGACAATCGCAATGCGGTAAACTACGCCTACGCGGCACTTATCATTTTTCTTGCGGGAAGGTTCCTATGTACGTACCTTCTAAAATTCATCAATTCGGGTAAATTATTGATGCTTTTGTCCGTTTTGGCCATCATATCTTGTCTGGGCACTATTTTTATTCAGGGAATTGGGGGACTTTATAGTTTGGTACTAGTTTCTTTTTGCATGTCCTTAATGTTTCCAACAATCTATGGTATTGCACTTACAGGATTGGGCGATGATGCCAAAGCTGCTTCGGCCTTTTTGGTGATGGCCATCGTGGGAGGGGCCTTTATGCCGGTCCTGCAGGGTTTGATACTTGATATTGGCGGTAGTGCCTACAACGACGTTCAAATATTGGGGGTTCCTGAAGTAAATTTCTCTTTTATTTTACCCCTTTTGTGTTTTGCAGTAGTGGCCATCTATGGATATAGGACTTTAAAAGTATATAAGATCGGGTAGTGCATCAAATTATAAGAATTTAAAAATGGGAAGAATAACCAACATAAAATTTAATTCCAAATACCCGTCTATTGACGACTTGCGCAATAGGGCAAAAAAGAGGATACCCAAATTTGCATTCGAATATTTGGATGGTGGATGCAATGAAGATGTAAACCTCTATAAGAATACCGCCGAAATCAGGGAAGTAGAATTATTGCCGGAGTATTTGAGCAAGCATACGATCTCAAATATGAAAACAGAATTATTTGGACATACCTATGATGCTCCATTTGGCATAGCGCCGGTGGGACTTCAGGGCTTAATGTGGCCAAACTCCCCAGAAATTTTGGCCAAAGCTGCATTTGAACATAACGTCCCTTTTGTGCTTAGCACGGTTTCGACCTCCGGTATCGAACGAATTTCAGAAATAACAGAAGGCAAGGCATGGTTTCAATTGTACCATCCGGCGGAAGATAGATTACGCGATGACATCATCAAAAGAGCCGAAGCGGCCGAATGTCCGGTATTGGTAATACTTTGCGACGTCCCCATTTTTGGTTTTAGACCCAGGGATATTCGAAATGGACTTGCAATGCCACCAAAAATGACCTTTAGGAATATTCTACAAATAGTGGGAAAACCCGAATGGGCTCTTAAGACCTTGATTCACGGACAACCAAACTTTGAAACTTTAAAGCCGTACATGCCCAAAAATCTTGACTTGAAGCAATTGGGAAAATTTATGGACCAAACATTTTCTGGAAGGTTGAATGAAGAAAAGATAAAACCGATTCGCGATATGTGGAAAGGTAAATTGGTTCTAAAAGGGGTCGCCAATGAAACCGATGCCGAAAGAGCAATAAAACTGGGCTTGGACGGAATCATCGTTTCAAATCATGGAGGACGTCAACTGGATGCTGGGGAATCTACGATTAAACCTTTGACAAGGATCGCTAAAAAGTACGGAGATCAAATTACGGTAATGATGGACAGTGGCGTTCGCTCGGGACCGGACATTGCTAGATCTTTGGCATGTGGTGCAAAATTTACCTTTATGGGTAGGTCGTTTATGTACGGTGTATCCGCTTTGGGAAATGAGGGTGGAAATCACACCATTTCGCTTTTGAAAACAGAATTACATCAAGTAATGGAGCAAATTTGTTGTGCGAATGTAAAGGATTTCCCTAAACATTTAATTTCAAGATAACCCCTTCCATAAATGGCTGTTTTGCACAAGGTCTTGAATCTCATTTAGTAATCAAAAACCGAGGTTTTATTATTTGAAGGACCTACAAATTGCCGTAAATAAATGGTATTTCCTGACTTCTCCCTATTTTCTGCAATCCATGTGAGCATATCCGGCGAAACTTGACTTTTGTGACATTTTAGCGACGTCATTGCTTTTTCAGCATTTTCTTGGGAATATGAAATTCTGGTCTTTAGATAGGTTGAATCTACCCCCGCCAAAATTTGTTGTTCTGGATCATCTATGAATTGAGAGGGTGTTCCTACATAATAAAGTTCTGCTGGTTTCTCCCAAACTTTATTGACAAAAATTTGGGTCACAGATGCGCCTACCAAACGGTGGTCCATATGTGTACTTCCACCATCAGGTCCCCAAGTAATGAGGACATCCGGTTCTTTTTCAGAAATTATTTTATGTAGTTCCTTAATCAACTTCTTGGCATGGGGCACATGTCCATCATACCCTTCGCTGGCTTTCAGTTGGTCGTGATAATCCAAATGAATAAGTTCCACACCGATTTTTTCCGCCGCACATTTCATTTCTTCACGCCTTAGTTCTGCTAAAGAATCCCCACCTTCCAAACCTGAAAATTCATTGGTTCCATATCTTCCATCCGTACAAACGACCAAATAAACTTTGGTTCCCTCGTCCTTATATTTTGCCAAAATTGGTGCCACGGTCATTTCGTCATCCGGATGGGCAAAAATGGCCATTAAAGTCTTGCCGTTTTCTGCCTTTTGCGAGAAAAGTGCCATAGGGATAATATTTAGGGCTAAGAACAGTATTGTAGAAAAACCAAAGTGTATTGGTTTTAAGGATTCTCGTTCTTTCATATGGTCAAAGTGGTTGGGCATGTTGGTTTTTTAACCAAAACCTGCTTATTGATATTGAAATGTACTAATAATTCAAATTCTGTGCGGCATAAAAGTAAAATTTGTGACAGCGATAATTATTTCGTAATCTAGCTATGGCACAATAGCATTTAATAAATGGATGAATTTAATATTTCAGGCAAAGTTGCCATAATAACCGGGGCCGCCGGAGTGCTGGCAGGGACAGTGGCAAAAAGTTTGTCAAAAAATGGAGTTAAACTGGCATTGTTATCAAGAAATAAGGAATCAGTTTCAGATTTGATAACTGAGATATCCAAAAGAGGCGGTATTGCAAAAGCTTATGAGGCCGATATTCTTTCCGAATCAAATTTAAAGGAAGTCAGAAAACAGATTGGCAATGATTTTGGCAGCATTGATATTCTTTTGAATATCGCTGGCGGTAATCTACCCGGTGCGACCATTGCCGAGGATTCTTCGATTTTCGAGATGTCGATGAACGATTTTAAGAAAGTGACCGATTTAAATTTAAATGGCACCGTAATCCCTTCTTTAGTCTTTGGCAAGGTAATGTCCGAACAAAAAAAAGGGGTTATTATAAATTACTCTTCAATGGCCGTGGACAGGGCGATAACGCGAGTAGTCGGCTATTCGGCCTCAAAAGCTGCTATGGAAAATTTTACGCGATGGCTTTCTGTTGAAATGGCCAAAAAATTCGGAGATGGCATACGAGTGAACGCGATAGCTCCCGGATTTTTCATCGGAAATCAGAACAGAAAACTGTTATTGAACGAAGATGGCACCTATACCAAAAGAGGACTGACCATCATAAACAATACCCCTATGGGGCGTTTTGGTGAAGCGGCCGAGCTGAATGGTACCGTGCATTTTTTATGCAGTGATGCGGCACGGTTTATTACTGGGGCTGTAATCCCTGTTGATGGTGGTTTTAGTGCGTTCAGTGGAGTATAAATTTAGTTATAATTAGTATGAAGGAAACGTTCCGATGGTTCGGGGAAAATGACCCGGTAAAACTATCATATATTTCACAATCAGGTGCAACCGGCGTAGTAACGGCATTGCATCATATACCAAATGGCGAGATATGGCAAGTTGATGAAATTCAAAAGGTAAAAAACAGAATTGAAAGTTCCGATTTGGAATGGTCGTTTATTGAAAGCATCCCTATTCATGAGAACATCAAACTACAAACGGGAGACTACCTAAAACGTATTGAAAATTATAAGGCAAGTCTTAGAAATATTGCTAAATGCGGTGTCAAAAACGTCTGTTATAATTTTATGCCCGTGTTGGATTGGACACGAACAAATCTCCATTGGAAATTGAAAAATGGAGGAACTGCTTTAAGATTTGATAAAGTTGACATGGCCATTTTTGAATATTATATTTTGAAACGGGATGGTTCCGACCAAGATTATTCCAAAGAGGTTATGGCACAAGCGGCAAGTAGGTTCGAAAAAATGACAGAACTTGAAAAGACTAGACTGGAGGATAATGTTTTAAAGGGATTGCCAGGAACTGTTGATGACTTGACAATACCAATTTTCAAAAAAATGATAGCCCAGTATGACGGGTTGTCCCACACCGATTTAAAAACAAGTCTATCCTATTTTTTAAATGAAGTTGTTCCCGTTGCCGAAGAAAATGGCATTAAAATGGCGATTCACCCGGATGATCCACCTTTTGATATCATGGGACTTCCACGAATTATAAAGTCGGAAAAGGATTTGGAAGATTTGATAGGGTTTATTGATAGTCCAAGCAACGGAATCACATTTTGCACTGGATCTCTGGGAGCTAACCCCGACAATCATTTGCCTAAAATGATTCGAAAATTTGGGGATAAAATCCATTTTTTACATCTGCGCAACGTGAAGATTGAAAGTGATGGAAGTTTTTTTGAAGACAATCATTTGGAGGGTTCTTCGGATATGTATGAAATAGTGAAGGCTGTTTTGGAGATTGAAAATCAAAGAGGTGTTGAACTTCCCATGCGTCCGGATCACGGCCATCAGATATTGCAGGATCTTGATTCCCAAAACAACTATTCTGGTTATACGGCTATCGGTCGCTTAAAAGGGCTGGCAGAATTAAGAGGTCTTGCACTGGGGATATCTAAAAGCATAATATTCTGAATAAATTAGGGAACGGTCAGTAGCACCGGTATTACCAACCAAATTTAAAATAATGAAAGGACTTGATACCCTTGATTGGGCCGTAATTGTAGCTTATTTTGTGATCTTATTGGGTGTTGCTTGGTGGGTCATTAAGCAGAAACAGAAAAACACCGAAGATTATTTCTTGGCGGGCAGAAACATAGGTTGGTTCATGGTCGGGGCTTCCATTTTTGCCTCGAATATTGGCTCGGAACATGTGGTGGGATTGGCCGGAAATGGTGCAGGTGACAAAATGCCCCTTTTAATTTATGAACTTCACGCCTGGATCGTTTTGATGCTCGGGTGGGTTTTTCTTCCATTTTATGCGAGGAGTGGGGTATTCACAATGCCTGAGTTTTTGGAAAAAAGATTTGATGCCCGTTCTCGTTGGGTTCTCTCTATTGTTTCCTTGATTGCCTATATTCTTACAAAAGTTTCTGTAACCATTTATGCGGGAGGTGTGGTCGTATCGGCATTATTGGGAATTCCATTTTGGATCGGGGCCGTTGCCACTGTTGTACTTACCGGATTGTATACAGTGCTCGGCGGAATGCGGGCCGTTGTGTATACGGAAACCATACAAGCCGTAATTTTAGTCTTGGGAGCAGGCGTACTTACCTTTATGGGACTTGATGCGGTAGGAGGTTGGGGCGAACTCAAAAGTACGATAGGCACCGATTATTTTAATATGTGGCGTCCTAATTCTGACCCTGATTACCCTTGGCTACCACTTTTTATTACAAGTACTATTGTTGGTATATGGTACTGGTGCACGGATCAGGTTATAGTTCAAAGAGTATTAACGGCCAAGAATATAAAGGAGGGTAGACGGGGAAGTATTTTCGGGGCCTTGTTAAAACTGATGCCCGTGTTTCTTTTTTTGATCCCCGGCGTAATTGCATTAGGCCTTAAAATGCAGGGAAAATTGAATTGGGACAATCCAGATCAAGCCTTTCCGGTTTTGATGAGCAATATTCTTCCATCGGGCCTACGAGGATTGGTGGCTGCAGGTTTATTGGCCGCTTTAATGAGCTCCTTGGCTTCTGTCTTTAATTCGTGTTCTACCTTGTTTACCTTGGACATCTATAAGAAACTGAAACCAAATAAACCTGAGGAAGAGTTGGTGAAGACCGGTAGGATAGCTACTTTTTTTGTAGTGGGACTTGGTCTTTTGTGGATACCTATTATTACTAAACTTTCTGACGGACTTTATGAGTATTTACAGAATGTACAGGCCTATATCTCACCACCCATCGCAGCTGTTTTTCTTTTAGGTATTTTTTATAAACGCATTAATTCAAATGGGGCAATTGCGACCTTGGTTGGCGGATTTGTAATCGGATTCTCAAAATTGAGTCTTGAAATTGTGCAATCCAGTTTCACTGAAGGAAGCCTTTTATACAATATAGCAAATATAAACTGGTTGGTCTTTGGGGCGTATTTCTTCGCGATTTGCGTAGCAATTGCAGTGGTGGTGAGCATGTTTTACCCAGCACCGTCAGAATCCCAGTTGGCAGGCTTGACCTTTGGAACCGTAAATGCCGAACAGAAGAATGCCAATAAGGCGACTTATAATATTTGGGATATTCTAGCTTCGATTGCAGTGCTACTCATCGTTATTTATATAATGTTGTCTTTTAGTACCCTTTCTTTATAATAAGGGTTTAAACAAAGAATCTTGGATCCATGCGGTAATTTATCTATAAATTTTAAACTACATTTTCATGATTCTTAATTTATGATTCAATTTTTAAACGAACATAGAAAAGACCCTTTCAAATGGATTAAAAGTGACAAATTATAATTATATTCACATTCAATTGAATACATCCTAATTACCAATATATAAAATTATCAAAATGGAAAATCTAAAAAAGGAAAATCAGACAAAGCTAGACTCGGAGAAATCACGCAGATCGTTTGTTAAGAACACCGCTTTGCTCTCGGGAGCAATGATTTTGCCTTCAATTCAAATGAATGCTATGTTCAATGTTTTTAACGATAAAAAGTTGAAAATTGCATTGGTTGGCTGCGGAGGTCGTGGAACTGGTGCCGCACTCCAAGCACTAAATGCAGATGATAATGTTGAATTAGTGGCAATGGCCGATGCCTTTGAAGATAGATTAAAGGGTAGTCTAGAAAGTATTATAAAAGAAAGTGGTGATAGCAAAAAAGTAAATGTCAAACCGGAAAATCAATTTGTAGGTTTTGATGCCGCAAAAAAGGCAATTGATCTGGCCGATGTGGTTATTTTGGCCACTCCGCCTGGTTTTAGACCGCAACATTTTGAATATGCCGTTCAAAACGGAAAGCATGTTTTTATGGAAAAGCCCGTTGCTACAGATGCTCCAGGGGTTCGAAAAGTTTTGGCTGCCGCCAAGATGGCGAAAGACAAAAAACTGAACGTGGTGGTGGGTTTACAACGACATTATCAAGACAGCTATTTGGCCGGGATAGAGCAACTTAAACAGGATAAAATCGGTAAGATTGTTTCAGGTCAAGTATATTGGAATAACGACGGAGTTTGGGTACGTGAAAGAAAACCGGGTCAAAGTGAACTTGAATATCAAATGCGTAACTGGTACTATTTCAACTGGTTATGTGGTGACCATATTTTAGAGCAGCATATACATAATATTGATGTGGCCAATTGGTTCATCGGGGAGTATCCTATTTCTGCGCAAGGAATGGGCGGCCGACAAATAAGGAACGGTAAGGACCATGGCGAGATTTTTGACCACCATTTTGTAGAATTTACCTATCCGAGCGGTGCTGTAATTGCCAGCCAGTGTAGACATCAACCAGATACTATGAGCAGGGTTTCCGAATTTTTCCAGGGAACCAAAGGCACCATTTCCACAGAAGGGGATAGCGCCACCTTAAAAGATTGGAGTGGTGGTACGATATTCGAACATAGGGGCAAGGACGACCCAGACCCCTATCAAGTAGAACATATAAAACTTTTTGAATCTATTAGAAATGGCGGGGTCATAGCAGATGCCGAAAATGGGGCAAAAAGTACCATGACTGCCATTTTGGGCAGAATGGCTACCTATTCGGGTAAAGTGGTGAAATGGGACGAGGCTCTGAATTCCAATATAGTGTTGGTCCCAGAGGGACTTACATGGGACTCGCCCGCACCCGTTCAGCCAAATGCCGATGGTACATACAATATTCCAACACCAGGAAAAACGGTGGTAATCTAAAAATACTTTAATGCGCTTGAAGTTAAAAATTATGTCCCTGCTATTTGCAGGGACATTTATTTTAGCATGTAATCAGCAAAAGGCAATAAAAGAAGAGTTGCATGTTGGCCGATCCATTAGGCCAAACATCATCTATATCCTTGCAGATGATTTGGGCTATTCTGAAATTGGGGCCTATGGGCAGGAGAAAATAGAAACCCCAAACATTGATGAGTTGGCAAAAAAGGGGATGTTGTTTACTCAACATTATACCAGTGCCCCTGTATGCGCGCCTGCCAGATATATGTTTTTAACTGGTAAGCATTCCGGTCACGCTTATATACGTGGAAATCACGAATGGGATGAAAGGGGTGATGTTTGGAACTATATTGCCATGGAGAAGGACTCTACTTTGGAAGGACAAAAGCCAATCCCAAGTAATACCGTGACCCTTGGCAAAAGGCTTCAGGAGGTCGGCTATAGAACGGCAATTATTGGTAAATGGGGATTGGGAGCCCCGCACACGCAGTCGGTTCCGAACGATTTAGGGTTCGATTTTTTTTATGGGTATAACTGTCAACGCCAAGCGCATACGCATTATCCATTGCATCTCTACAAGAACAGAAATCGAGTATGTCTGAAGAATGATACCGTCGCGCCAAATACGAAACTACCAAAAGATGCCGATCCAAACCTTTCTGAGAGCTACTCCGCTTACAATCTCAATGAACATGCTCCAGAGCTTATGTTCAAGGAGATATCCAAGTTTGTTTCCGAAAATAAATCAGGTCCTTTCTTTCTTTATTGGGCGACGCCAATACCTCATGTTGCCATACAGGCGCCCAAAAAATGGGTTGACTATTATGTTGAAAAATTTGGTAACGAAAAACCCTATTTAGGTGATAAAGGGTATTTCCCGCATAAAAATCCAAGAGCGGGCTATGGAGCAATGATATCCTATTTAGATGAAAATATCGGCAAACTTATAGCACAATTAAAAGTTGAAGGCCTGTATGACAATACGCTCATTATTTTCACTTCTGACAACGGACCCAGTTATGCAGGTGGGGCAGACCCCGTTTTTTTTAAGAGCGCAGAACCGTTCAAAGGAGATTACGGAAGGGGAAAGGGATTTGTATATGAAGGCGGAATAAGGGTGCCATTTATAGCAGCATGGCCTGGAAAAATTGAAGAAGGGAGCAGGTCTGACCATATCTCGGCACATTATGATATGGTAGCTACTTTGGCTGAAATTGCAGGTTATGAATTACCCAGCAATACGGATGGCGTTAGTTTTGCCCCAACACTTTTGTCACAAAAAGCTCAAAAGGAACACGATTTTATGTACTGGGAATTTCCGGAATATGGGGGTCAAATTGCGATTAGGATGGGTGATTGGAAATTGGTACGTCAAAATTTAAAAAATGAAAAGAGCATACCAACACTGGAGCTATATAACCTTAAGGAAGACCCCACTGAATCTGTAAATAAGGCCGAGACCCATCCGGAAATTATACAAAGTGCGGTAGAACTTTTTAAACAAGAACACAACAACGCCGAGGAGGAAAAGTTTCGTATTCCTTTGATTGAAAAGGGTTTACTTGGTGAAAAATAAGGTTCTACTTTACCTATTTTACAGAAAATCTATAAACAGTTGTAGAGGTATATTCCTGGCCCGGATCTAGAATAGTATTGGGAAATTTTTTCTGATTTGGAGAATCGGGAAAATGTTGGGTCTCCAGGCATAACGAATTTCTGAAATCAATGGCTTTCCCATACTTGCCCACCGTGCTACCGTCGGAAAAATTGCCACCATATATTTGTATGCCGGGCTCACTGGTAAACACCACTATGGCTCTACCTGAAGTCGGTTCAGAAAGTCTGGCGGCAAAAACTAGCCCCTCACTATTCTTTGGTTCCGTGTTTAGAATAAAATTATGGTCATAGCCATTCGCAATTTTTAATTGGGGATGCTCGCTATTCAAATCAGTACCTATTACTTTGGGTGCACGAAAATCGAAAGGAGTGTTTTGAACCGGCAATAATTCACCAGTGGGAATCAACCCTTTGTCTACCGCGTTAAAACTATAGGCATTGATTTCTAAAATATGTGTATTTATTGTATTTCCAGCACCTAAAAGATTGAAAAAGGAGTGATTGGTAAGATTAACGGGCGTTCTTTTATCAGTAGTCGCATAATACTTGATTTTCAACTCATTGTCATCGGTTAGATCGTAGGTCACTTTTACATCCAAATTCCCAGGATATCCCTCTTCCATATCCGGCGAAATTCTATGAAAACTAATGAAGTTTTGAGAAAGTGAATCTACTTCCCAAACTACGGAATCAAAACCTTTGTTTCCACCGTGCAAATGGTTTTCACCATTGTTTATGGCAAGATCATACTCTTTGCCATCCAACTCAAATTTTCCTTTGGCAATTCGGTTTCCGTAGCGACCTATAATTGAGCCAAAGTATTTCCCACTTGCTTTTTGATAGCCCTCAAGAGTAGGATACCCCAGTACTACATCATCCAATTTGGCATTTCTATCAGGCACCATTAAAGAAACCAAATGTTGTCCAAAATTTGTAAAGATTGCCTCTATCCCACTGCTATTTTTCAAAACATACAATGAAACGGGCAGGCCATCAACCGACTTTTCAAAATCCGACTTTTTTATACCTGATACGGTCGATTCCATACTTATAACTTCCTTCTCATTCACGGATTCCGTTTTTTTAGGGTTTTCTTTACAACTGATAATAAACAATAAAATACTCAATAGGTGTGCCTTTGAACAAACTTTGAATTTCATCTGATTTTTCTTTGGTTTATGAAGATATAAAATAACTTTACAAATTAGAGCAGATTTGATGAAAATACCCATGTTTTTGCGAAGTGCAACGTCCAGTTTAGGGATTTGCATATGTCTCGTTTGTTGTAAGCAGGGTGTAAATTCTTCGAAAAAGAATGCTCAAGTAGGCAGGGCGGTTGATTCCACCACATCAATGACTATACTTAGTCAAAAACCTGATGGTTTACAAGTTCCCTCTGGGATGGTATGGATTCCTGGCGGTGAATTTGAACAGGGTGCAGTTTCTCAAGATGACATGGCCATGAGCCACGAGAAGCCCGCTATAAAAGTTGCGGTCAATGGGTTTTTTATGGATGAGACCGAAGTTACCAATGGTAATTTTATAAAATTCGTTGAGGAAACCGGATATGTAACTGTTGCCGAAAGGGAGATAGATTGGGAAGAAATGAAAAAACAACTCCCCGAAAATACCCCCAGACCACATGATAGTATAATGCAACCCGGTTCGTTAACCTTTAAAAAATCAAAAAGTTCAGTTCCGAATTTATACGACTTCTCACAGTGGTGGAAATGGACCATAGGTGCAAATTGGAAACACCCCAACGGCCCAGGAAGTTCAATAAGGGGAAAAGATAATGAACCGGTTGTGCAAATAGCATATGAAGATGCCCTTGCATATTGTGATTGGGCAGGCCGCAGATTGCCTACAGAAGCAGAATGGGAATGGGCTTCTAGAGGAGGTAAGAAAAGTGCCATATATTTCTGGGGAGATTCAATTGACTTGCTACCTAAAATGGCAAATACATGGGAAGGAGAGTTTCCTGTGGAGAACACCTTAAAGGATGGTTTTGAGCTTAGGGCTCCTGTGAAATCTTTTCCGGCCAATGATTATGGATTATATGATATGGCCGGAAATGTATGGGAATGGACAAGTGATTGGTATAACACAAACTATTATAAGGAGATGGCTCAAAAAAGGTTAGTATCCTTGGGTCCACAGGGCCCTGCTTCGTCCTTTAACGACCGTGATCCGTTCGCTAAAGAAAAAGTAATTAAAGGAGGCTCTTTTCTGTGCAGTGCCTCTTATTGTGCAAGTTACAGAATATCTGCTCGAATGGCTTCCAGTATGGACTCGTCCTTGGAACACTTGGGATTTAGGACGGTTGCAACCGTGACCATGATTGAAAAGGAAAATAAAAATATTGAGTAGAATGGAGTTCTTGAATGAATTTAGTCCAACTTTGGTAGTACATTCCCCTGGAAGAATTAATTTAATCGGAGAACATACTGATTATAATTTGGGTTATGTTTTGCCTGCGGCAATTGATAAGAAGATACGTTTTAAATTCAGCAGGAATGATTCAGATACACTGTGCAATGTATTCAGCAAGGATTTTAACGTGGGCTTTCAATTGAATTTGGACCGAATTGAAAAAAGTTCTGTTGAATGGGAAAATTACATTTTAGGCGTTCTTGCCCAAATTTTAAAGCGAACCAAAGGCCTTAAAGGATTTGATTGCGTTTTGGAAAGCAACCTACCATCAGGTTCGGGATTAAGCTCTTCTGCGGCATTAGAGTGTGGGTTGGCCTATGGTCTAAATGAATTGTTCAAGTTGGATCTATCCAAAAGAGAAATTGTTGAGTTATCCCAGAAAGCCGAGCATGATTATGTAGGCACTCAGTGCGGTATAATGGATCAGTTTGCTTCCGTAATGGGCAAATCATCCCATGTTATTTTGTTGGACTGCCAATCCATTACACATGAAATGATACCTCTGAATTTAGGGGATTATAAAATAATAATGTTGAATACAGGGGTTTCGCATAATTTGGCAAGCAGCGAATATAATGTTCGCAAGCGTGAATGTGAGGCAGGAGTCGCAATTATTCAAGAAAAAAATCCCAATGTAAAATCATTGCGTGATGTTACCCATACCATGTTAGAGGAAAACAGAGCCGAAATGGGCCAGACCGTCTATAGGAGATGTACTTTTATTCTGGATGAGAACGCTCGGGTTTTAGCGGTCACAAAGGCATTAAAAAAGAACAATCTGGAAGAGGTTGGTAGATTGCTTTATGAAGCGCATGAGGGAATAAGAAATTGGTACAGTGTAAGTTGTCGGGAATCCGATTTTTTAGTGGATTATTCCAAGAACTATCCGTCTGTGTTGGGAGCAAGGCAAACCGGCGGTGGTTTTGGCGGATGTACCCTTAACATTGTTCATGAAAGTACTGTTGAAAATTTTGTTCTCGAAGCATCAAGGGCATATGAAAATAAATTTGGAATAGAGCTAACATCTTTTGAAGCCGTACCGAGTGATGGAACCTCCTTATATGAAGTAATTACTAAAAAACCCTAAGGAATAGTCACTTGAAAGGGCCTAATTATTTAGCAGTGCTTCCTCAAGCTCTATTTTTTTATGTTTACTTAGGGGAATCTTGCTACCACGAACTTCAACGGAAGCCGCATTGAATTTATCTACTTTGTCAAGATTCACAATATACGACTTGTGTATACGCAAGAATTTATCTTCGGGCAATCGTTCCATAAAAGATTTCATAGTCGACAGTACCAAAATACTCTCATCCTCAGTTATTAATTTTATATAATCTCCGAAACCTTCGACCCATTTTATTTTTTTAGGGAAAACCTTTACCTTTTTCAAGTTACTTGTTACATAAATAAAGTCTTGATTGTCAACAGCATCTTGGGCCATTGAAACATTTAACAAAGCCCTTTTTATAGAATCCTTAAAACGCTCTTTAGAGATTGGCTTTAGAAGATAATCCGTTACATTGTGATCAAAGGCCTTTAAGGCATAATTAGGATTACCGGTAACCAAAATAATTTGTGGACGACTTTCAAGTGATTCCAATAGATCAAAGCCTCCCACTATAGGCATTTCAACATCAAGAAAAAGAAGGTCGACGGCATTTTTCTTGATACTTGACCTTGCGCTTATACCACTTTGAAATTCATCCACAAGAATAAGGTCGGGATGGTCTTCAATGAGTTTGACAAGGGCTGCCCTCTGTACGGCAGAGTCATCAATAACCATGCATTTTAAGATGATGGAAGACATATAACTATATTTACCCAATTCTAATTATCATAAAATTAGATAATAGAAACGAAGTTCGCAAAGACGACATTTTGAATTTGATTTGATAGGCAAAGATACTCACTATTGATTAATAATGGTAAACTTCTTAATTGTTGACTTGTTGACAGGTCACAAATGTTGAGAATAAAACATTTAAACCTGTTGGGGTTGCTTATTTTCAATGAAAATTGAAGTAGGTGGTCCTATATTTTTAATGTGCACAACAGATTTGAAACTATCGAAAAATGGGTTCTAAAAATGAAGGGGGTCAAAAATAACTTTTGATAACTTTTAATGTAAGGTTTTTTTCAAAAAACCTACTTTTGCCATATAAATTATATTGAAACACTTAAATATGTCAGAGAAATTGGAAAGATTGAAGACCTTGATTATTGGGTCTGGCCCCGCTGGATATACAGCAGCAATTTACGCGGCCAGAGCAGATTTGAAACCTGTTGTTTATACAGGTATGGAGCCTGGTGGACAACTTACCACTACGACAGAAGTTGACAATTTTCCAGGATATCCAGAAGGTATTGATGGACCAACAATGATGATCCAATTACAACAACAGGCTGAAAGGTTTGGTACAGAGGTGAGAATTGGAATGGTTACGGCGGTTGAATTAAGTGATGAAATAGGGGGCATTCATAAGGTGACTGTCGACAATGTCAAGATTATTGAAGCGGAGACCATAATAATATCTACTGGGGCCACGGCCAAATATTTGAATATACCAAGTGAACAACGTCTAAGGGGCGGAGGAGTATCGGCCTGTGCCGTTTGTGATGGATTCTTTTATAAAGGTCAGGAAGTTGCCATTGTAGGTGCTGGGGATACCGCTGCCGAAGAGGCCTCTTATTTGGCCAATATATGCAAGAAGGTAACCATGTTGATACGCAAGGACCACATGCGAGCATCCAAAGCGATGCAGCACAGGGTACACAGTTTGAAGAATATTGAGGTTAGATACAATACCGAGGTAGATGAAGTTTTGGGTGATCAGGTTGTTGAAGGACTCAGAATGGTCAATAATCAAACAGGTGAGAAGGAAGATATCGCAATCACAGGATTGTTCGTAGCGATAGGGCACAAACCAAATACCGATATTTTCAAAGGCCAATTGGAGATGGATGATGTTGGTTACATCAAAACAAAAGGGAAAACTACAAAGACCAATAAACCGGGCGTTTTTGCTTGTGGCGACGCTCAGGACAAAGAATATCGACAGGCGGTTACCGCGGCAGGTACAGGTTGTATGGCAGCATTGGACGCTGAACGTTATCTGGCAACCGTTGAAACACCGGAAGAAGTCGCATAAATTATTCTTTCCATAAATCAAAAAAGCCGCGATCGCGGCTTTTTTGATATTGGGTTTAATCTATTCGTTTGTAATTCTCTGAGCTTATGCGGTTGCCATCTTCATCTACAAATATCTGACTATATTTATCCGTATCCAATTGAAGCTCCATGTTCCATTCCATGTTTTCGTTGGCCAGCTTTAGCATAGAGGCGGACATATATTCAAGTTTTTCAGTCAATGTAGTGCCTGTAGTCTTATAAGAACCATAACCAAACCACTCGGCGGAATCCGCAGGCACATAGCGTGTCCACATAATTTTTCCATTGTAGAACATTTTGATTTGACGATAGCCTTCAGTGGACATTATAGTGTCGGTGATATCTTGTCCATCATAATTAAATCGACTAACAAGCTCCCAAGTACCTTCAATTGTTGGAGATTTCATTGCTGATTTGCTTGGTGAAGTTGCTTGTGCCTTGGTAGTCGTACAGTTTATTACGGATAAAAACATAAACAAGAGGCAAACAATTTGGAATACTTTTTTCATGGCAGTGTTATTTAGGAGTTATACTTCCGTTTTGCCATTAAAAGTTACAAAAAATAATGTTAATATTTTAATATTTAGAGTGGTTAATTATCATATCCACAATATAATACTAGATATTTTCAGAAATTTTAAATGGGTACTGGTTTAAGGAACCTGATAGTTTATTGATGTCATCCTCGAAATGATTGGCACTTAAAACGATTCTGCTCATTAGATTATCTTTCCCATCTGGATATCTAAAATTTGTTGTGACGATACCCTTTTTTTGCAAATGGGCGATTAAATTGGAATTGGTAAATGAGAATGCCGGATGATCTTTCATGAACCGAAAACTATTAAGGTGCCTTAGATTCGAGATAAAAAGATCAATATTTTGAAGTAGTTTCATTCTTTTCAATGAAATAATTTCATTCCCATCGATTAAAGTTGCAATGGCCGCGGGACTGGCTGGACTAGCGCTTCCAAAAAAGGCAGAATCACTAAGTTGGTCAATTAATTTACCAGCACCAAAGATAGCCCCTGCTTGAGTGCCAAGACCTTTGCCCAATGATGCGCATACAATAAGTTTTTCAGCCCCAAATTCTTGAATGGTCCTAAAAACCCCGCCACCATTTTTACCAAGAATACCAATGCCATGTGAGTCGTCTACAACTAAGCTTATATCTTTTAACGGAAGGGATCGCAATCCGTCAAAATTAGGATAGTTACATCCTGAAAAATCAACTGAATCTACCAAGACGACCGGTTTTATATTTTTTTCGGATTCAAGATGGGATCTAACCGCAATGTTCAAACTGGCAAAGGTGGTATAGTCCTTTGGTTTTACTTGGTGCAATGCCGAATGGCTGTTTGGGGCGTAAAATAATTTGTACTTGGAAGTACTGAAATGCCGTGCCAAAAGCTGTCCGGCCAAATAACCGGATGACATTGTTATGCACTTCTCGCTGCCAACCAATTCGGCAAGCCACTCCTCTGCTTTATCATAAATCGAAAGACGAATATTGGACTTTCTGGAAGCACCGTAACTGGTTCCATACTTTCTTACATTGTCGATGAAAAGTGCTTGAAATTGGGGATCTGTCTGTAGCCCAAGATATGAGGTGCCCCCAAAATAAAGGTACTTTTGTCCTTGGATCATAATTTCCCTATCAGGAAAGCTGTCAACGTAATTTATCATGAGGTCAATGTTACACCACTTCCCCCTAGTTTTGGGAATACCAATTTCCCATCTTTAAGAATTCGGATACCTTCTGCTATATCTTCTCGGATCAATAAAGGACCATCCATATCAACATAGTCCAATTGAGGTAAAAGCTGGGCTATGGCGGATATTCCGACAGTGGATTCGGTCATACAGCCCACCATGACTTTTAAACCCATTTCCCTTGCTTTTTTGATCATTCGCAGGGCAGGAGTTAGGCCACCGCATTTGGTAAGCTTTATGTTGATGCCGCTAAAATGTAGTCCACATTTTTCGACATCGCTCTCAACTATACAACTCTCATCCGCAATTACCGGCAATACACTTTGATGTATTAGCCTTTCCATACCATCCCAATTAGTCGCCTTTAAAGGCTGCTCCAAGAACTCCACACCCAAAGCCTTTAGTTGAGGGGCATTTAAAATAGCTTCCTTAGCTGTCCAAGCACAATTTGCGTCTATCCTAAAAACCGAATCTGAATGCTCCCGCAAGGCCTTTACGATTTCAATATCATTTTTTGTCCCAAGTTTAATTTTATAAATGGGCCATGGAACTTCTTTCATTTTCTCGACCATTTTTTCAATAGAATCAATACCAATGGTGTAGTTGGTAATGGGATATTTATCTATTGTTGTACCCCATATTTCATACAATGGTTTTCCCAGTAGTTTCCCATAAAGGTCATGCGCCGCCAGATCCAATGCGCAAATTGCAAAATTGGATAACTTTCGATTCACCAAAAATTGATGAAATTCTTCTGGGGTTTTGAAATCAAAAGATTCAATTTCTTCCCTGACCCTTTCAATTTCCGCTATCATACTATTCAAGGTAATTTCATAGTAGGGATTGGAGGTTGCCTCGCCGTAACCGTTCTTTCCATCTAAAGAGAGACAAGCAATTAAAGTATCCTGAGTATCATGTGATTCCCTCGAGATGCTGAAGGTGTGTTTTAAGGGTAATGTGTATTTTTTGAGAACAAGGTTCATTGAAAAAATGTTTACACGAAGATAGCAAAAGAGGTTTAAGCTTTCCAAACAGGTATAATCTTAAATAAAAAGCCCCGAAAGTGGTATCGAGGCCTTAACTTCATTGATTTTGATTGCTATATAGTTGATTCTATAACCGAATTGGCTACTTTAGTATTTATGAACACTCCCGGACATTGATTTCTTTTTTTCAAGTTCAGGACTGCCTGAATAGGAGATGTTTCCACCGCTACTGGCATCTGCCCTCAAGAATTCCGAAACTTGAATCTGTACATTCCCACCACTGCTGGCATCGGCAACACAATTATTGGACTCCAACTGTTTTGCATTGATGTTGCCACCACTACTAACGTCAATATCCGCATTGTCAGTCTGCCCAGAAATATTCAGGTTTGCCCCACTACTGGCATCAATTTCCAAGTCATTGGCCACCAATTCAATTTTTAATAGGGCTCCGCTGCTACCGTCAACAACTAGATTATCTGATTTTATGGTGTTCTCTGTTTCTAAATGTGAACCACTAGAAGCACTTAATTCTGTTATACTTGGAAGGGACACATAAACTTTTTTAGTAGCCCTGCCAATATTCTCTTCGGCATGAATACGCAATTTACCGTTGTTTATATCGGTTCGTATCAAGTCGATAACATTATCATCTGCCTCTACTTCAATTTTAAAGTCGTCTGCCTGGGTCACATAGACCATAATGCCTTCCGAGGCAGAGATTCTCGTAAATTCATCGGTTACGGAACGGCTGTCCGTAACAACATTGCCGTTGCCCTTTTTACCGGAACCAAAATCACCAATATTAATATCAAACCCGCAGGATGATAAAAATATACTCATTAATACTGCGATTGCAATTCGTGCGATTGTTGTCATGATTTTTGTTTTTGTTGATTGTTTAATGATTGATGTAAAATTGCTTTTAAAAATTAGTGTTTTTTATTTTCTTATACCCAACTGTTGAATAATGCGGATGGATCGTTAGGCCTTACTTATTATCATCCGTTTTTACCTTTACTCCATCGCTATTGATATCAATATCTACACTATCTTCACTGCTTTTATCATTGGCTTTTATCTTAACGCCGTGCTCATTGATCTTCATTTTAAAAGATTCTCCGTTATCCTTGACATTGATATCGATACCATTTTTGTTGATACGAATATGATTTTCACCATTATCTTGACCATCTTCCATAATTTCTGGGCAATTCTTACATTCTAGCTCCCCGCTAGAAGTCATTTGCCAAGTATAGTCCCCAAAATCACAGCCGTTCATATCTTGATCGTTATCGGCACGTAACGTCCAGCATCTGCCGTTCGATTTTTCATAGGTTAAAGCCATACCTACAGGAACAAACACAGTTACCCTGACCTCTTGGTCGTTCATTTTGTTTTCTCGGGCATAGGTCAGAAAGTCGTTAAGTACCAGGGAATTTCCCGCTACCTCATATGAATAGTTGATTTTCTCGGCGGTTTCACGTGCCTTCTGAAAAGAACTGCCATTGGCGTTTCTCCTGATTTCAATATGTACCATTGTGTCCTTTGATTTTTTAAGATTTATCCGAACATCTGGAGATACCAGGAATTCACCATCTTTATCATAGTCAAGAATAATACCGTTGACCCCAATATTGTTTCCGTCTTCTTCTACATCTGAAGATTTCATTATAATATTCAAAGTGTCCATTGGTTGTTCAAAAACAATTTCGTTCTGAACTTTCGTGCTCCCGGAATATGCATGGGCTGCAGCTTCTCTGACGCCCAGTACTATAAGGCTTATCAAAGAGATCAACCATAGCCCTAGAAGTGAATATTTTGCTATGCTACCTATTGATTTCAAATTATTGACCAATATTTTCAACCCCAAATAGAGAAGAAAGAAAAATGGAATGCCAATAGCAAAGAAGCTTAGAAGGGACACAAGCCACACCGGTGTATTCGTTGAATTGACAATGTTGTAAAAATCAACTCCGGGAATATGGATGGCATCTAAAATACCCACGGTGAATAGCCCTATAAACAATCCAATGATCGTAGAAGCTCCTATGATTATAAGTAGAATCCCGATAAACTTTCCAAAGACTTTGAAGCAGAACATTATTAGGTCTCCCAAGGCATCGAAAAAGGTTCTACCACTACTCTTAACTTTGTTCCCAACACCTTCATAGTCAACATTTTTGACACGTTCGGCCACATCATCAAACCCCTCTTTTACTTTGCGTTCAATATTGCTAATATTGACTGCTTCGCCACGCATATCCAGTTTTTGGGAGGTTGTTGAAGCAACCGGAATTAAGATCCATAATAGTCCGTACAATAAGATGAATCCACCTCCCGAACCAATGGTCAGAAAAATCCATAATAAACGTACCCATAGTGCATCTATTCCAAAATAATGACCCAAGCCCGAAGATACGCCGGCTACATATTTTTGATCAATGTCACGATATAATTTTTTGGATTTTCTGGTTTCACCCGACTTGAAGTTTGATTTTGGCTCGTCTTCAAAGATCTCCTCATCAACCATGTAATCTTCAGGTTGCCCCATGATCTTGATTACTTCGTCAACTTCTTTTTCTGTGATCACCTGTCGCTCATTTTCTAATTTTTCGTAGAAAAGTTCGGCAATACGGGCTTCTATATCTGCCTGTATCTCGTCGCTACCAGGTGTATTGGCGAAAGAACGTTTTATCGATTCTAAATATCGACGCATTTTGTCATACGCCTGTTCATCAATATGAAAAAGGGTATTTGCGAGATTTATGTTTACTGTCTTGTTCATTACTTGCTGTTTTTTGTGTTGGTTACCAAATTGGTAGCGTTTCTTAATTCATCCCAAGTGCTATCTAGTTCCCTTAGGAAAAGTTTGCCTGTCTCTGTTAATGTATAGTATTTCCTTGGTGGTCCCGATGTGGACTCTTCCCATCTATAATTTAGCAGTCCCGCATTTTTCAATCGGGTCAATAGGGGGTAAATAGTTCCCTCTACGACGAGCATTTTAGCGTCCTTAAGGGTGTCTAGAATTTCCGATGCGTATTTGTCCTTTCCGTTCAATACCGAAAGTATACAATATTCCAGCACTCCCTTGCGCATTTGTGCCTTTGTGTTTTCTACATTCATAATTTCTTTTTTCTTTTTATGCGGAACCTTTTCGAGAATTCCTGAAACAATGGTCTGCATGGGTTAAATGTTCGTTTTTTGATCGATGAATAAACATCCTGATTGATTTTTGATTGATGATTAAACTCCTACTTCAGGGTTTGATTAAGACCCTAGCTTTGATTAATGAAGACTGATAACCCGCGTAATTTGCCAATTATCGTTCGTCTTTTTCCATATGGTGATAAATTTACTGGGATTTGAAACTGCATCCGGCTCTTGATTATTAAAAAATTTGTGCATTCCTATTTCTACGGCGCCAAAGTTATTTATGGGATATACTTCAATACTTCCTTTCACTAGTTCCCTTGTAACTTTACCACATATATTCTTTTCCAAGCTTTCAAGGATGTCTTTTTTTGAGGTTGATAAACCACCTTTGTCGTGATAGAATTCTAGGTCATCGGCATAAATTTCATCCTGTTTGGCCATGTCACAGTTATTATAGGCTGTAAAATAAATGCTGTCCATTCTCACAATGCTATTATATAACTCTTGATCTTCCTGTTTTGCGAAAGCTGCATTCTTCTTGTTTCCCTCGAATGAACCAAAGCCAAAACCGATTAGAACAACCGTCATTATCAAAAAGATATTCCGTACAATGATAAATCGTCTCATTATTTTATAAATTTTATTGTGAAAGGATAAACATACTTTTCACCCCTGCCGCTTTTTAAAGTAGCCAGTATCGTGCACACTATATCCAGTATAAGGAGACCAATACCCAAAATAACCGCTGCTATCATAAATAAAACATGAAAGCCAAAATTGGAATGATCATGCCCAAACTCGGTTATGTTGTGCTTGTTGAGTTCAAATACATCAATGAATCCTACAAATTCAAAGGCAAAAACAAAGAATAAGATAGCTGTGATAGCCGCAAGTACAACCGCATATAATAGGATACTTATTTGAAAGTTCAAGGCCTGCTTACCGTTGTGGTCCACAAATTCATGCTCGGTTTTATTGGCCGTCCATAAAACCAAGGGAAGTATAAAATTCCCGAATGGAAAAAAGAACTTGCTAAAGGTTGAGGCATGGATCATGGCCGATAAATTTTTCTCGTGTTTTGATAAGGTATCTGTCATGGCTTAGTAATTTCTTATACAAATATATATCTAAAAAAAGGTACTATGCAACACACAGTACTGAAAATTAACATAGTATTAACATTTTTATCCTTGGTATTTTTTCAATACATTTGGTGAAAGCATAGTAAATATGGGTGTTTCAGCTAAAAAGTTCAATACCTTCACATTTTTCAAATTACCCTCGGCCTGGTGGTGTGGTGTACGCGTAAAATCTATGGACAATCAGAAAGCGATAGTAGCAGTTCGCCATAAATGGTTCAATCAGAACCCTTTTAAGTCGATGTTTTGGGCCGTGCAGGGCATGGCTGCCGAATTGAGTACTGGGGCCATGGTGATCAATCAGATCAAGGAAAGTGGAAAGAACATTTCTATGTTGGTTGCCAATAACAACGCTAATTTTTCTAAAAAGGCTACGGGGAAAATCATTTTTACCTGTAATGATGGCCATTTGATCGATGAGGCCATTCGCCAGACGATTGCAACAGGGGAGGGGCAGACCTTTTGGATGAAATCGGTAGGCGTCAATACGGAAGGTGTAGTGGTTTCCACTTTTAATTTTGAGTGGACGGTGAAGTTGAAATATTGATATGTCCAACTCGTCCAGTCCCGTTTGCTGACTTCAAAAATTATTTCTTTTTAAGAGTTCACTAAATTTTAAGTTCTAAAATGTAACATCTTGGATCGATTTCCCTACTAATTTGGTATAAATCAAAAACAATTAAAAATGAACGCACACGAAATAGATTATCATATATACGGCGAAGAAATGCAGTATGTTGAAATAGAATTAGATCCTCAGGAGGCCGTAGTGGCCGAGGCCGGAAGCTTTATGATGATGGATTCCGACATTAAAATGGATACCATTTTTGGGGATGGCTCCAATCAAGACAATAGTGTCCTAGGTAAGATTTTTTCCGCTGGTAAAAGGGTGTTGACCGGGGAGAGCCTTTTTATGACCGCATTTTTGAACGTGGGTCAGGGAAAGAAGCATGTGAGTTTTGCATCGCCCTACCCAGGCAAAATTTTACCAATCGACCTTTCTGAAATCGGAGGCAAATTTATTTGTCAAAAGGATGCTTTCCTATGTGCGGCCAAAGGAGTTTCCATTGGTATCGAATTCTCGAAACGTCTTGCCAGGGGATTGTTTGGTGGGGAAGGTTTCATTATGGAAAAATTGGAGGGCGACGGAATGGCTTTTATTCATGCGGGCGGTACCATGGCCAAAAAAGTCTTGGCACCTGGGGAGGCTCTAAAAGTTGACACGGGGTGTATCGTAGGCTTCACCAAGGATGTGGATTATGATGTTGAATTCGTTGGCGGCATTAAAAATACGGTATTCGGTGGCGAAGGTCTGTTTTTCGCCTCCTTGAGAGGTCCCGGAACGGTGTATATTCAGTCATTGCCTTTTAGTCGATTGGCTGGTCGCGTTTGGGCGGCCGCTCCCAAGGGTGGTGGAAAGGATAAAGGAGAAGGTAGCATTTTAGGTGGATTGGGAAATCTACTTGACGGGGATAACCGTTTTTAGAAGAATTTACCTCAGGTAGAGAACATAGAGGTAGTCTATTTCGAGGGAGACTTTATTAACTAATTATTTGCCATCCAAAGGGATTTGGACCCATATTTAATGGATTTTAGGAACCTTGTAAACTTTCTTGAAGAACTATCTAAAAACAATTCCAAGGACTGGATGGATGCCAATAGAAAATGGTATCAAGAAGTCCGAAATAATTATATCGCGTGGCTAGATGAAGTAAATCATCAACTTGCAGAGATTGATGACGATTATTATGATACACCTGGCAAAAAGGCCATTGCCAGGATCAACAACAATTTAATGTTTCACCCAAACAAGCCCATTTATAAGGACTATTTTGGATCTGCACTGGACAAGGCTCCAAACTCTGCAGACTTCTATATAGAAATAGGGTTAAAAGAATCTATGCTGGCTGGTGGCTTTTGGAGACCCGAACCTAAAACCCTGCGAAGCATTCGCGAGGCAATCGACTATGATGGGGAAGAGTTCAAAAAAATTATTGACCGGAAATCTTTTCAAAATACTTTTGGTGGACTTTATGCTGACGAAAAGTTGAAAACTTCACCCAAAGGTTTTCCAAAAGACCACCCACATATAGATTTATTGCGCCATAGGAGCTTTGCTGCAATGCACCGTTTTGCAACCAAAGAAATATATACAGATGATTTTAGGGAAAAAATCACCAAAGTATATTTAGAAATGCTGCCATTTAGACGTTACTTGAACAAAGCAGTAACCGTTTAATAAATAGTGGACCCCTATAACTAATACTAATATAGAATGGTCCTTATCATTTTATTCCTCCTCAGAACTTCCCTCATCGCTCTCATTGTCTTCGGTACCTGCTTTGTTGAGGCTGTTCTCCATAATATTGAGCTTTTTCAGTTTTTCTTTCCAGGTGGCAAGATCGGTCTTATGGCCTTCCAACTTTGAATAGACTTCCTTTACCAAAGGATTGTCTTCCGATGCATTGGAAAAAAACTGTAGATTATTCTCCAGTTGGCGAATTTCACTTTTGCTTTCATCAATCTTTCTGCGAATAAAGGTTCGCTCGTTGTAAATGGCCTGTTCATCATCTTTCTGTGCAAGCTCTTCTATTTTATCGCCATATTTCAAAAGCTCGGATTCTTGTCTACTGACATTCAACTTTCTAAATAGTGCATCCACAATTTTATTGAATTTCTGGTTTATGCTCTTTTTACTAAAAGGCACATGGCCATAATTTTTCCATTCCTCAATAAATGTTTTCAAAGTAGCGAGATCCTTGTCTTTTTTGCCCGTAAGCTCAAAGGCTTTCAAGCGCTCTAGACAGTCGTTCTTTTTGTCCAAATTTTCAAATTCCTCTTTCTGGGCATTGTTCTTTAGGGCGTGTAATCGGTCAAAATAATAATTGCAGGCACCCTTAAAATCCTTCCATAATTTATCGGAAAATTTTCGTGGGACATGGCCCACTTTTTTCCATTCCCCTTGTATTCTCTTAAATTCCTGGGTTGCGGTATCCCAATCTTCACTATTCTTTAAAACCAATGCCAGATTTAAAAGTTCCCGCTTTTTATCAAGATTTTTCTGTTGGTCATTTTTTAGGTTTTTGTAATAGGAATTTTTATTTCTATTAAATGTGCGCACTGCAGATTTAAATGCGGCCCATATTTTTTCATTCACTCTTTGAGGGACTTTTCCGATTTTAAAAAACCGGTCCCGAAGCTCTTCTATTTGGGAAATCTGCTGTTGCAGAGTTTTATGGTCTTCTGCCACATTTTGGGCAATTTCCTTTATAGATGCTATAACACCTTCTTTTTTTACCAAATTCCCTTCATATACTTTTTCCAGGTCATTGAAATAATCCTGTCTTCTTTTATGCAAAACTTTCGTGGCGTTCGAGAAACGGTCCCAAATTCCATCGCGATGTTCTTTGTCTACAGGTCCAATATCTTCTTTCCAAACCTTGTGCAGAGTTTGTAATTCCCTAAACGCTTTATCAAGATTTTCTTCGTTGGCCAATGCTTCTGCCTGCTCAACAATTTTTGTTTTTTCCTCTAGATTGTGCCTGAAATCAAGGTCCCGAAGCTCCCTATTTATATGTAAAAAGTCATAAAATATTTCAATATGGTGCTGGTAGGTGCGCCATACGTCATTATAATGGGTTCTTGGGACACGACCGGCATTCCGCCATCTTTCCTGTATATCCTTAAAGTTCTTATAGGTGGTATTTATGTCCTCTTCAACATTGACCAAGCCCTTTAATTCTTCAATGATTTCAAGGCGTATGGCAAGATTGTCCTTATGGCTTTTTTCAAGACTTTTATAATAGTGATTTCGTTTTTCTCGATAATCGCTATACACTTCGTTGAACTGTCTTTTAGTGACCGAATTATACTTGAAGTCAATTTCGTTGCCACCTTTACTAATGAAATCTTCCTTTTTTTGTTCCAAAAATTCCTGAAACTTAAGGTCAAATTCATATTTAATTCCATCAACATGCTTTTTTATGGCCTGCACTTTTTCATTTCTGACCAAGCGCTGCAGTTCGCCCACTAAATTTTCAGTTGACATGGAGTGGTAATCCAGTATAGGAATTTGATGTCTATGATGATTGTCCGTATCTTCGGCATCTTCTGCATTTTCATCATCAATTTCCTCTAATACATCTTCCTTAGGGGTTATGACTTTCGGTGCTTCCTCATCATCAATTTCCTCCGAGAGCGGCAATTCATCCTTTGGTTGTTCTTCAGGGATTTTCTCCGAAATTTCAATTTTCTCAGTAGTTCCTGATTCTATATCCTCCGCATTTCCATGCAGTTGTTGATCCTTCTCTTCCAGCATTATTCTGTGTATTTCATTTAAGCACAATGTAAGATACTAACATCGATAAGAATGGCAAAAATATGGGACTTCTTTTTATGGGACTTGAACTGATGAGTGTGCGAGGGTCTGAAAATCAAAGCTCTCGAAAATAAAGAAAATAGTTGAAGTCGATTGGATTTATCGGTAGGGCCCGAAAAGATATATCAGCTATTCCATATTTCCCATGCCTTCTCCGCTTGAAGCTCAAGCATGGTCAATCCGTTACAAATTCTTGCCCCATGGGATTCCCCTTCTTTTAGGAAAGCGGTCTTGGATGGGTTATAGACCAGATCAAAAAGCAAATGCTCTTGCGATAGAAATTGATATGGAATTAAGGGTTTATCCTCAATATTCGGGTACGTTCCCAAAGGCGAGCAATTGACCAGGATGGTATACTCCTGTAAAATTTCCTTGTTGAGGTCTTCGTATGAAAACTGGTCGATTTTGGCTTTTCGCGATACGAACCTGTAATTTATGCCCAGTTTTTTGAATACGAATGCCACAGCCTTTGAGGCACCGCCAGTTCCCAATATGAGGGCGTTTTCATGATGCTCTTTTAAGAAAGGCTCTATGGCTTTGTGGAATCCATATACATCTGTATTGAAGCCTTTTAGTTTGTTTCCAATAATTTTAATAGTATTGACTGCACCAATTTTAAGGGCATCCCCATCGATCTCATGAAGATGAGGTATGACTAATTCTTTATAAGGGATAGTCACATTCAATCCGGCTATGTTCTTGTTCCTCCCAAGAATATTTTTCAGTTCATCTATTTCTTCAAGGTCAAAATTTTCATAGGAATATCCTTCCAATCGCAGATCAGCGAATTTTTGGGTAAAATAGCCCTTTGAAAAGGAATAGGATATATTCCGTCCAACCAAACCAAAACTCATTTTTTTACTTTCTGTTTTTCCCATACCAATCCAATGCCAACAAAATGCCAATCCCGATAAAAATAAAAAATAGGGCCCACCAAGTTTCTACGCTTCCAAAATTCGGCAAAAAGCGTTCATAATTGGCAATTACTGCCTTGCCCGTTGAGTCCATAAGCGGTGTCCCGAACTCGTCTGTCTTGAAAACAGTCTTTTTCCAGGGCCATACGACCCCAAGCGAACCTGTAATAAAACCTATCATTACAGCGGTAGTAATGTGGTTGTAACGTTTCAGGACATAGGACAATAAGTGCGAAAGTGAAACAAGCCCAGCCGCAGAACCAATAGTAAAAACAGCTAATATTTTAAGAATATGTAACCTTTCCTGATTGTTCGCGAAACTAAAATCACCTCTAAGGATTTCACCAAAAGTAATATATAGGGCGTTGACGGAATCCACCAAAAGAAGCACATAGTTGCCTAGTAAAATGAGTATGAAAGAACCGGAAAGACCGGGAAGCGTCATACCGGAAACACTGATCATCCCACAAAGGAAGATGAACAATAAATTGTCATTTTCCTTTGCCGGACTCAAAAAGCTTATGGCAACACCTACGATTAGGCCAATAATCCCTGACATAACGGTCTTTCTGTTCCAGTGTTCAAAGTCTTTTGAGATGTAATAGATAGAGCCTAAGATCATACCGAAAAATGCGGACCAGACGTATAGTTCCTTTTTTTCCAGAAAGTAGTCAAGCACTTGGGAAACACTAAAATAACTGATTAGCATTCCCGATATGAGAAGTATCAAAAATGTACCGTTCAAATACCGATAAAAACTTTTGAATCTTCCGTTGAGCAGTAATTTAAAGGCCTTGCCATTTACTTTTTGAAGAGAATATATGAATTCCTCATAGAATCCTCCAACGAAAGCAACGATACCCCCTGAGACTCCGGGTACTTTGTTGGCAGCCCCCATACAAAGACCTTTAATAACCAAAAAAAATTTGTCCGTTAACGTTCTCGGTCCATGCATTCAGGGCGGGCTTATTCTTTTTTTGCAACTTTTTCCAATATAAAAATAAGGGAAAAACCGATGATGGCTGCGATTATTGCGAAGATAATTTGATTGTCACCCGTGTAAGAAAACGGAGAAACATTCTGATCTATGGTTATTATCTTTACTCCAATTTTTTTAGACTCCAGAACTTCTTTCCAAGGCCATATTTTATTCAATGAACCAAGAATAAAGCCCGTAAGAAGTGCCAAGGTTAGATTTTTATGATGTGCGAACATCCATTTCAATAACCTGGCAAAGCTTAAAAGACCAAAAACGACTCCCAATCCCACCACTGCAATTACCTTGAAATTCAGTGTATGAAGTGCATCGATTATAGTTTTATAGGACCCTAAAAGAACCAAAATAAAGGCTCCTGAAATACCGGGAAGAATCATGGCACAGACTGCAAGTGCCCCTGAAAAAAAAAGATAGGGCAAACTGTCAACATTCTCTGAAGGGGGGAGTGTGGTAATATAATATGCCAGTGCTGCACCCAAGATTAACATTAGAACGGTTGCAAGCCTCCAATTTTTCACTTCTTTGCCCACCAACAAAACACTTGCGATGACAAGGCCAAAAAAGAAAGACCAAATAAGTATAGGTTGATTCTCCAACAACCAACTTACCATTTTGGCCAGGGAGAGAATGCTGGTACCTATACCCAAGATCAAAGCCAAAAGAAAATTACCGTTCAATTGGTTCCAGGCAGCTTTTAAGCCTTCTGCCTTTAAGGTTTTAAAAAGATCAAGATTTATATTGTTTATAGCCGTTATCAATTCTTCATAAATACCCGAAATAAATGCAATCGGTCCCTCCCGATACTCCTGGTACAACATCTGCCGCACCCATGGCCATGCCCTTTAGATATATAAAAAAATAATGTAAGAAATTTCGATTTTCCATGGGTTGTTGGGGAATAATTTGTGGTCTAGGGGCTTCAAGGCCACAAGCATTCAAGGTTCTTTGAAGACAGGCATAAAAACAAAAATAACCTTTTTATTTGGATGTCTTTTTGATGCTGGAAATAATATCATTTGCCCATTCGGATTTTCCGAATTCCGGAAACTCCTCTTGAAACAAATGTAATTTTCCGAAGTTGATTTTGAGGGCCCCGCACAAAGCGACACGGGCACTTACCTTGTCATGGGCCAAGAGGTGGAATCCTGCGATTTTATATTGTATTTCCGCACTATCGGGATAATAATCCTTTCCTTGTTCCAAAATTTGCAAAGCGGACGGAATGTCTTTATTCAAGCGCATGACTTCGGCCCATTTTAGCCAGGTATCAAGATCATAGTTGCCAAGGTCAATAGCCTGTTTAAATGCATAATCCGCTTGATCGTAGTTTTTTAAAGCCGTGTTGATCCTTGCGCATTTTTTCCAATAGTCAGGATTTTCGCCATCTATGTTAAGTGCTTTGTTGATATAATACAGAGCCTTTTTGTAGTCCTTTTTTAAGTAGTAAAAATTGGTAATGGCCAACCAGCCTTTGTCGAGCAAGGGGTCTTCATGAACCGTTTGGTAGTAGTAATACTTGGCCATGTTGTCATTGTTCAACTTTTCGTAGCATTTACCTATTCGAAGATACGCATGCGAGGTGGGATCTTCAATTTTAATGGTATGCTCATAATTCTCAATGGCCTCCTCGTATTTGCCCAATTTCTCCAGCACTTTTCCCTTTTCAAAATAGGCTCCAATAAAGGTATCATCCGAAATTATTGCAAAATCAAAGGCGGATAATGCCTCGGGGTACATTTTTTTATAATAATACTGTTTGCCAAGTTGGTGCCAAGCGACCTCACAATAGGGATTTCTATCCAAGTAGTCGTTAAGGTAATAGATAGCGCCATCATAATCCTCCAAATACTCAAAACAATAAATGACATTGTATAGGGAAGAATAATCCTGTTCATCAAAAAGTACACATTTCATGAAATTTTCTTTGGCCATTTTGAAATTATCCATGAACAGATATTCCATCCCTAGAAGCGAGTGTATATCAAAACTTTCGTCGGACATGTCCAAAGCTTGCATCAAAAGGTCTACTGCCGCCTCATGATTATCTTTTTTCGAGTAGATATTTGCTCTTTGAATATAGATTTCTTCATTGGTACCATCCAATATTTGAAGTTCATCTAACAATTGCTCGGCAAGGTCAAGATTATTCTCAAAAACAAGTACCTCAACATCCAATAACTTTAGTTCAATTGAATTAGGGTGTTGCTGTAGGCCAATCTTAATGGCTTTTTTCGCAAGCGAAATCTTGCCATTGTTGAGATAGTGGTGAATGATATCCTCAAAATCCTCCGCATCAAAGAAATAGATGTCGTCAGTCTTGAGCATTGATTCAAACTTGACTATGGATTCGTTTGGTCTTTCTTCAGAATCTAACGCCATAGGAACGTTTTGGTTAAACTGTGGAGCTAAAAGTAGCCTTTTGGGACTACTTAGGCTTCTTGTTTTAGGCTATATTATTAACAAATTAGTTAACATATTATTGTTTGTAGGTATTCAATACAGCAATAATAGTCGCACATCCTTGCTCAATTTCCTCAGTTGAAATGGTTAAGGGAGGTGAAATACGAACGGCTTTGGATTCAAATAAAAGCCAAAAAAGTATCAATTTATTTTTCGCACAGGTCAAAATTAGAAAGTCGGCCAATTCTTTATTTTCCATAATAAGGGCGAGCATCAGCCCTTTGCCCCTTATTTCCATTATAGATGGATGTATGAGCAATTTTCGAAACAGTTTTTCCTTTTCAATTACCTGGCGCATCAGGGAACTTTCGATCAGCTCCTTTAGTGTCGCCAATGCTGCTGCCGCAATCACCGGGTTGCCACCGAAAGTGGTAATATGCCCCAATTTAGGGGAATTTTGCAGACATTTCATCATCTCATTTGATGCTATAAAGGCTCCCACCGGTAGCCCTGAAGCCATCCCTTTTCCAATAACAAGTATATCCGGAACACATTCATAGTGTTCAAAAGCAAAGAGTTTTCCCGTTCGTCCAAAACCTGGTTGAATTTCATCCAGAATCAACAAGGCACCAACTTCGGAACATCGTTCCCGTACTTGTTTTAGATATTCGTTTCTTGGTTGAATGAATCCAGCACCCCCTTGAATGGTTTCAAGAATTACCGCTGCCGTTTTTGATGTGATTTTTTCGAGATCTTTCCCATCATTATACTGTATGAACCCTACATCGGGAATTAAGGGCCTAAAGGCTCCTTTGCGTTCCTCATACCCCATAATGCTTAAACTTCCTAAAGTACTACCGTGATATGCATGGTGCGCAGCTATTATTTCCGTCCTTTTGGTATATCTACGTGCCAGTTTTAGGGAGCCTTCAATAGCCTCGGTCCCTGAGTTTACAAGATAAGTGGTTTCTAAGGAAGGGGGGAGCAATGAAGCCAACAATTTCGTGTATTCTACAGCTGGTTTTTGAATGTATTCGCCATAAACCATTACATGCATGTACGACTCCACTTGGTCTTTAATTGCGGCTACAACCTTTGGGTGACAATGGCCTAAGCTACAAGCAGATACACCAGCGACAAAATCTAGATGTGCATTGCCCGCCGTGTCATAGATATAGCTTCCCCTGGCATGGGATATTTCAAGACCTAAGGGATGCGGTGTGGTTTGGGCCTGATATTTTAAGAAATCATTGGTCATTGCACCTTTTTTGTCTCTACTTTTGGAAATGTTGCGGTTTCTTTAGCTTTTGAAGCTTTGTCAGAGTCGGAACTTGGTTCAATATTATTTATGGGATCTGTGGCATTTTGATCTAGATCTTCCACTTCGGCGTCAATATCTATAGGATTCGTGATGCCGCGTATGATTGGTAGTTCAATATTGTTGTCATCTTCATCGAAGATGTCGTCTTTGGTAAGTATGCGCTCGTCTCCCCTCCAAACAAAACCCTTAAGTTTTCTGCTATCTTTTGGTAGTTCTTTTTCAGGAAATATGTCACCCTTTGGCTGGGTAATGAAGGTTAAATCTTCCACATCATTGTTGGCCATGGTTATCCTAATAGCACTACAGGCCGTTTTATTTATGCCTATAAGCTCTTTGTCATCGTTGTACATATAGTATATCACCTCTGTATTCTTGACCAAGTCAATGATTTTAAGTTCGTTGTCTTCAAATTGTCCAAAAAGGTCTATACCTTTTGCCTGATTGAATCCTTCCATACTAATGGTATCTTGAGAGATAATAAAAGCATTTTGAAGCACTTTTAGGGAGTCTAGTTTTTCTGTCTTTAGATCTGATATCAAATGAATGCTATCACCGGTCATCTGATTTTCACCGTTCCAGAGGATAGGGTTTTTAATCAATTGTGTTACCCCGGTTCTTTCCTCTGAATGAATGGAATCACATTTTCCGCTCAGATCCGTTTTATAGAATTTGGCATTCCGGAACGCCTTGATAATGCGGTTTTGAGGCTTTCCAGTAACCATTAAGGTATCTCCATGAATATATACCGAATCTTTTTCCATCAACCCAATGGATACGGCCCTTTTAGTGGCGAAAACCGAATCTTTCGCTTTGAAGACTTCCGCGTAATGCGCATGGATGATCGTTTTGTTGATGGTATCGGTTACTTTTATATTATTGGTCGCGGAGGCAAATTCGGTCGCTTTGTCAAAATAGACGCTATCGCCTTCAATAATTCGATTATTATAATCAATGCGTGTGTTTTTAATTCCATAGCCACTTTCTATGCCAGTATCATAGAACCCTCTTTCACAATAGATTTTATAGGTATCCCCTGTTATGGTCGAGGGGCCATACATATAGGCATTTTTTGAGTTGGTATAATAATCCAACTGTTCCGAATCAAGTATGTATTTTGGATTCTTAATATGGACACTATCCAAAAATTGGTATTTTTTGAGTTCCATAAAATAGCGGCCTATTTCACTGGTCAAGGTATTTGCGGAATCTATCACTGTCCCAAAATCTTGATAATAAGATTCTTGTTTTTCGCGGTCAAAATAGAGTGTATCGGTCTGTAAAGTCATACTCGTATTTTTCAGAAGTACGCTTTCATAGGCCTTGGCCAAGTTTATATTGCCATCGTAATCAATTTTACCACTGGTCATTTGCACTGAGTCACCCTGTTGCAGACGTATGTTGCCAATGGCTTTCAGCCTATTCTCTTTTTGGTAATAGATTGCGATATCGCAAAATAGGTCGGCTCCTTTATGTTCAAATTGTACCTGTCTTTCATCTTTACTGAAAATGGAGGCTCCAGGAAATTTGGCCTCATCTTTGGTGAAGTTGGCGCCATAAACAATATTGATTTGCCTGGTTTGGGGTTCTTCCTTTTGGGCAAATCCATACTGATTGATAAGCAATATAAATAGTACGTAAATAAGCTTCTGCAATCTTTGAAATTTTGCCAAAAATAGGACTTTTTGAAGTAGAGTGTTAAAAGATTAATATAGTTTTGGGAATGCCAAAAAGTAAAAAGGCCGCTTGTTGCGGCCTTTTTACTTTTTAATACAGTTGGATCGGTTAACCAACATATTGAACTAAAATTCCCTATAGCTGCCCTCTAAGTATTGATTCGCCTCGTTTTCCGAAAATTTGGCGGCACTACTGTCCCAATGCAATGTTTGATTTGGGAATCGTCCTGCAATAACACCTAAAAGTATTGTTTCCGTCAATCGTGATGCATAGGAAAATGGGGCACTCGTTTTTGCGTTACCCAAACAGGCGTCCACAAATTGATGGTAATGTTTTGGTCCCTCAGAGTTGTAATCGCGTATAGGTTTCCCCATATTGTTTGCCTTTTCCACTTCGGCAATTTCCTTGGATATATTCACATATGCACCATCTACAATTTTTCTTGGCAATTCCATAAAATGCGGTAATAACAGACGCCCTTTGTCACCAATGAACATTGCTCCTTGATCTGGTAGCACGCCCTCACCGGTTTTCTTGGTCTCAAGGGACATCTTGTCCTCAACCGATTGTTCCTTGGAATCTGTTGAGGTTTTACCGGTGGCATTCGGCAATCTCAATTCCTCATGGTCCCTTGGGGCACCGGGGCCGTCATACCAGACCCATTTTAATGTTTCGGCAGTATGTTTGGTACCTGGGAATTCATAGGTGACAATATTTTTTTCTGGGTAGCCGAACCCGTTGGGCTCACGACATTCATTTTTAATGGTCCTTGGTACATCCAATTCCAAGGCATTATACGGTGTATCGAAAATATGAACGCCCATATCGCCCAGGGTCCCACAACCGTAATCCATTAATTTGCGCCAGTTGCCCGGGTGATAGACCCCTTCTTTGTAATCCCTTTGCTTACTGGTTCCCAACCATAAATTCCAATCCAAATTGGAAGGTACGGGATCACTTCCGGTAGGCGAATTACCATCATACCCCCAATTTTTGGGCGACCAAGCCCTAACTGTGTGAACCTTGCCAATAATACCCGACTGAATTAGCAAAGTCGCCAATTTGTAGTCATAGAAAGAATGGACTTGAATACCCATTTGAGTTACCAAGTGCTTTTCTTGGGCCAATTTATTCATGGCGCGGGCTTCAGAAACATAATGTGTCAATGGTTTTTGACAATATACGGGCTTGTTCAGGTTCATGGCCATCATTGAAGCAGGTGCATGAGTATGATCGGGTGTGGAAACAATTACCGCATCGATCTCGTTTGCCATTTCCTTTAGCATGACCCTGTAATCCGAAAACACTTTGGCCTTTGGATGTAATTTTTTTGCGGCAGCAAGATTGTTCGCATCTACATCGCAAAGAGCAGTTACATCTACTAGTTTGTGTGAGGAAATTGCCTTCAGATCTTCACCACCCATATTGCCCACCCCGATGTGCGCTGTACGCAATCGGTTATGTGGCCTTATATTTCCCATGATAATGGAAGGTGCCAAAGCAACACCTACCGCACCTAAACTACTTTTTCTTAAAAAATCCCTTTTGTTCATTTCTACTGCTTTTTATTATAATTTTTTGATTTTGATGTTCCTGAACCAGATTGGACTCGAATGGTCTTGTAATCCAATATAGCCAGTTTTGAATTTCCCGTAATCAACACTATTTTTCCATTTATCGGAATTCTTTTTTTCATACCACGCATCATCCCAAGGTACAAATGACAATACTTTTTTGCCATTGAGCCAATGCTCAACCTTTTCAGGTGTGAAAACAATTTTGGAAGAATTCCACTCGCCGATCGGGTTAAGGACTTTCTGTGAAGGATCTGCGGCATGCATGGCGTAATCCGATGCGGTCTGTTGTAAGGGCTTTAACTCACCCGGGTTCTCTGTATAGCCCAAACTGGTATTGTATTCAGTAAGATCGTGTATCCTGGCATAGTTGACATCATCAATTAATTGATATTCGGGAGAAACTTCTGGCGAACCGTTATAACCTTCCTTTAAATGATAGAAAATACCGCTATTGCCACCTTCCGGTAATTTCCATTCGAGATACAGTTCAAAGTTGTCAAATTCTTCGTCGGCATAGATGATGTCCTTGCCGCCTTTGTAATCCTGCTCCAGTCCTAGTTGGGTGTCAAAGGTCAAGGCCCCATCTTTGGCTATCCATCCTGGAGGCAGTGTATCACCGTTGTAAGCACGCCATCCTTTTGTGCTGGTTCCGTCAAAAAGACTGATCCAATTGCCTTCTTCCGCCAAGACTTCGGTCGCGGTTTCAGTATTTTCTGCTTTTTTTACGGTTTTGCAGGCAGATATAAAGATTGTCAATAGAAAAAGAAATATGCTTTTTTTCATTGAAATTTATTTGGATTTAACTTATGATTTGTAAAGGAGCGGTATTTTTCCAATTTCCACGAGTGAAGTCCGGAAAGCTTTGAGGTGCACCGCCATTCGCAACCGAATGCTCGCTCAAGGGCCCGACCGCGCTCCAAAAACATCCTTCATAGACATTTTGGTCTATGGGAATTCCCTTTTGGAGACATTCCACAATTCGGTACATCATCATGCCGTCCATTCCTCCGTGGCCGCTTTTTTGTGCCGCTTGATTCAATCTTTTATAAAGTGGGTGGTCATATTTTTCATAGATGGCCGCAAGCTTCTCTCCTTCTGCCCATTCATGATGGCTATCGGTTGCACCTGGCACTCCACCTTCCAATGCCACACGGGTTGGGAATCCCGCTAGGGTACCTTTGGTACCTTGTATTAAATTATGGCGGGAATAGGGTCTTGGGCTTGTTTCATCCCATTGCACTATAATAGTCCGACCAACATTGGTTTTGATAATAGATGTATTCAAATCCCCGCCCTTGAAATCCAGTTGGTTCCATTTATGGTTAGTTGGGTAGTTTTTGTCCGCATATAATTTTCTTCCTCTTGCTGGGGTGGAGTAGGATACCAGCGTACTAAAATTATCTTCTGTCCTCCCCAGGTTCATGTATTGGGCTACAGGACCCAACCCGTGTGTTGGATATAAATTTCCATTGCGATGTGCATATTGTGGGGTTCTCCAAGATCCAGTGCCCCGTTCCTGTTCTTCCATTTGCGTTCTAAGTTCATGGATATAAGCTGCTTCGGCATGAAGAGGTTCACCAATAACTCCTTGACGGCACATATTAAGGTACATCAATTCTTCGCGCCCATAGTTCACATTTTCCATCATCATACAATGCTTCTGTGTGGCCTCTGATGTATCTACAATGTCCCACATTTCTTCAAGCGTCAATGCAATCGGAACTTCAACAAATGCGTGCGCCCCTTTTTTCATCGCCTCTATGGCCATTGGTGCATGATTTTCCCAATTGGTAGCTATGAATACGACATCGGGCTTGACTTCATCAAGCATGGTTCGCCATTTATTCTCGTCCCCATAGTACAGTGCTATTTTCTTATGCCTTTTACCACCACCAATTTTAGTGGTTTCCTCGCCCCATTTTTTTGCCAAATCCTCGTACAAATCTGAAATGGCAACAACTTCCGTTCCCGGTAGGTCCGCAAAAAATTGCAAATGTCCTGGCCCCCTGTTACCGACCCCAATAAATGCTGCGCGGACCGTTTCCAGCTTTGGAGCGGCAAAATCGCCCATATACCGGTGCATATAAGGTCTTTCGCTATAAAAATTTGCACTTCTTGCAATCAATGGAGTCATTGAAAATGCCGCTCCCGCAAGGGAGGTTTTTCGAATAAAGTTTCTTCTGTTTAATTTACTCATGGGTCTAATTTTGATTGAAAGCTATTTAAAAATTGAAATATTTATGACTATTGGAGTTAAGGCACGTTTAGAATTGGGAATTTAGTAAATAAAAAGAAAAAACGATCCATGTTTTTACACGAACCGTTTTTATTTTGTTAATTTAAAAAAGAAGGACTATCTAAGAATCGTTTGTGTTCTATCAGGTCCCACCGATACAATTTTGATAGGTACCCCAAGCTCCTTTTCCAGAAAGTCAATATAGGCATTTAGCGAACTTGGCAATTCATCGGCCCTTGACATTTTGGTCAAGTCCTGGGCCCATCCGTTCATTTCGGTATAAACGGGAGTTACGTTCTCAGGGTCAATATTATAGGGAAAATGGGTAATCTTATTGCCCTTGTACATGTACGCGGTACAGACTTTTATTTTTTTGAACCCGCTGAGTACATCGGCCTTCATCATCATTAATTCCGTTACCCCATTAATTTGGACAGCATATTTTAGGGCTACCAGATCCAACCAACCGCATCGTCTGGGCCTTCCGGTTGTTGCTCCAAACTCATTGCCTACGCGGCCCATAGTAGCACCATCCTCATCAAAAAGTTCTGTTGGGAAAGGCCCGCTACCGACCCGTGTTGTGTAGGCTTTGAAAATACCTTTTACCTCGCCAATATGGGTAGGCGCGAATCCCAGACCCGTGCAGGCACCAGCTGCCGTAGTGTTGCTAGAGGTTACAAAGGGATAGGTTCCGAAATCAATATCCAACAAAGAGCCTTGGGCCCCTTCCGCCAATATTTTTTTCCCTGATTTCTGGGCCTGAAAAAGATATTCTTCGCTATCAATGAAAGTCAATTTTTTCAAGTCCTCGACGGCGTTGCAGAAATCAGTTTCCAATTCTTGAAGGTTGTATTGGATATCGACATCATAAAAATCGATCATGGCTTCATGTTTGTTGGCCAATGCCCTATATTTTTCTCTCCAATTATCCAATTCCAGATCACCAACACGCATACCGTTCCTGCCGGTTTTGTCCATATAAGTTGGGCCGATTCCCTTTAAGGTAGAACCGATTTTTGCCTTCCCTTTTGCCGCCTCCGAAGCAGCATCCAACAATCTATGTGTGGGCAATATTAAATGGGCTTTTCGCGATATGAAAAGTTTTGATTTAAAATCAATTTTAAACTTTTCCAAAGCCTCAAGTTCTTTTTTGAAAATTACGGGATCTATGACAACCCCGTTGCCTACAATATTAATTGAGTTTTTATGAAAAATTCCAGACGGAATTGTATGAAGCACATGTTTTATTCCATCAAATTCAAGCGTGTGTCCCGCATTTGGACCTCCTTGAAAGCGCGCTATAATATCATAGTCTCGAGTAAGTACATCAACAATTTTTCCTTTTCCTTCGTCACCCCATTGCAGGCCCAACAATAAATCTACTGCCATCTAAAAATTTGGTTAGCTGTTTTTATTTTCTTCTTTATTCTTTACGCCATAGAAATATAACGAATGGTTCGTAATCTTTATATCAAAAACTTCCTCTATGGTCTTTTTTATGGATTGGATCCGTGGATCACAGAATTCCATTACCTCACCTGTATCCGTAAGGATTACATGATCATGTTGACGATCAAAATACGATTTCTCATACTGAGCCTGATTCTTGCCAAATTGATGTTTTCGGACCAATTTACAGTCGAGCAACAGTTCAATGGTATTGTACAGAGTGGCCCTACTAACCCTGTAATTTTTGTTTTTCATATTGATGTAGAGAGACTCTATATCAAAATGCTCTTCGCTATCATATATTTCTTGAAGTATGGCATAGCGCTCGGGCGTTTTTCGATGCCCATTTTCCTCCAAAAAGGTGGTGAAAACGTTTTTGACTATTTCTTGATTTTTGTTGGGAGCCATATAAATAATTGCACGATGACAATGTGCAAATGTACGGTTAAAAATTAAATTCTGGAGACTTTGTCGATGCCGTTAATTTGCTTCAAATTTGCGATAAGCTTTTTAAGTATGCCATTGTTTTTAACAACTACGGTTATCTTGCCGGTGAAGGTTCCACCATCGGTACTAAAATTTAAGTTGCGCATATTTACATGCATGTTGTCCGAAATAATTTCCGTTATTTCACTTACAAGGCCCAAATTGTCAATCCCGGCAAGTTCTATTTCAGCCCTGAATTCTTCTTGGGAAGAATCGATCCATTTGGCACTGATGATCCGGTACGCATAATTTGATTGTAGGGCTATTGCATTCGGGCAATTTTTCTTGTGAACCTTAATACCTTCATTAATGCTTACGAAGCCAAAAACCTCGTCACCGGGAATAGGATTGCAACAAGGGGACAATTTATAATCCAGTTTTTCCTCTTCTTTGCCAAATACGAGCATATCGTATTTAGAGGTAATCTCATCCTTATTTATATCCTCGGGAACGGGAGTTCTTCTAATTTTGTTTTTAAAGAAACTAATAAAGGCATTGTTATATGAAGAGGCAAAGTCCCTTATCATCTGATTGTCAATAGAACCGATACCAACCCTATAAAAGAGGTCGAGACTGGTTTTTAACTTGAAAAAGACAACCATTTTGTTAATGGTATCCTCGTTCAAATTTATTTTTTGTGATTTCAGTTTTCGGCGAAGGATTTCCTTGCCATCATCTGACATGGTTTTTTTCTCCTCCCTCAGTAAAGACTTTATTTTTGCCCTAGCCCTTGCCGTAGTGGCATAATCCAACCAGTTTTGGTTGGGTTTGGCTTGATCTGAGGTTATAATCTCTACCTGATCACCACTATTGAGCCTTGTGTTCAAAGGCACTAATTTTCCATTGACCTTGGCCCCACGGGTGCGCATGCCTACCTCTGTGTGGATATTAAATGCAAAATCCAAGGGCGTGGCCTCCTTTGGAAGCGATTTTAGCTCGCCTTTGGGTGTGAATACAAAAATCTCCTTTGAATAGAGGTTCAATTTAAATTCCTCAACAAAATCTACCGCGTTGGCCGTAGAGTTTTCCAGAGCTTCTTGCAATCTGTTCAACCAGACTTCGATACCCTGTTCTTTCTGGTCTCCGTGCTTATATTTGAAATGGGCGGCATATCCTTTTTCGGCAATTTCATGCATTCGCTCACTTCTAATTTGCACTTCGACCCACTTGCCTTTAGGCCCCATAACCGTAATGTGGAGTGCTTCATATCCGGTAGATTTGGGAGAGGATATCCAATCACGCAGTCGGACCGGATTGGGAGTAAAGTGGTCGGTAACTATGGAATAAATCTTCCAAGCCAGAAACTTTTCGTTCTGCTTGTTCGATTTATAAATGATGCGAATGGCAAACTTGTCATAAATTTCCTCAAAAGGAACATTTTGGGCCTTCATTTTTCGTCGCATAGAAAAGATAGACTTCATTCTACCTTTAATGACATATTCTAAATTTTCTTGGTCCAATGATTCTTGAATGACCTTAGTAAATGCTTCTATGTAGGCCTGTTGCTCTTCTTTAGACTCTTCGATTTTACCCTTAATGTCATAATAAACATTTGGCTCCGTATATTTTAGACTTAAGTCTTCTAGTTCGGTCTTAATATTGTAAAGTCCAATTCTATGGGCCAACGGGGCATAGATGTACAAAGTTTCCGATGCTATCTGCACTTGCTTGTGCTCTGGCATAGACTCAAGTGTGACCATGTTGTGATACCTATCGGCAATTTTTATGATGATAACTCGAACATCGTCATTTAAGGTAAGAAGCATTTTTCTGAAATTCTCCGCCTGTTGCGAAGTGGTCATATCCTTTTTAAGATGGGCAATTTTTGTAAGTCCGTCTACGATCCTCGCAACGGTTTCACCAAACATTCGTTCAATATCGTCCAAAGTATAATCAGAATCCTCGACTACATCATGTAGCAATGCTGCCGTTATTGAAACGGCGTCAAGACCTATTTCCGAAGCAACAATTTTGGCTACGGCGATGGGATGAAAAATATAGGCCTCGCCCGATTTTCTGCGCTGATCTTTATGCGCATCCATAGCGATCTCAAAAGCTGAGCGGATCATTTTTTTGTCATCATCCGTCAAAATTTGATAGCTAACACGCAACAATTCCTTGTACTGCTTGGTAATTTCCTTATTTTCTTTTTCTAGCGCCGCTTGAGTCATCGTTATCTAAAATACGTCAATCTTTACCATTTACCAACAAAAATCATGCCCGTAGATTTCGGATGCGGGCTATTAAGGGAGGATGTGAGTAGTGCATAAAAACATAGGCAGGGTGGGGGGTTAGGTTGCTCAAACTATTTTTCGACAGTTTTTTTAGCGACGTTATCAACGGGAATGCCGCAAATGTATTTTTTGCAAAATCATCGGCCTGGTATTCGAATTTTCGGGACATATAGTTCATTATCAATCCGGTAATTTCGGAAATTGGACTATATAGAATTCCAAAACCAACCAAAGCAGCGTGAAAGCTAGGTCTTGAAACCCCTATCGCCAAGGAGATTCCCTGATTGTTTATAAAGAGGGATAAAATAAATAGAGTGATACCGGTCAAAAGAACAGTGGCTACCAGATTGAATATTATGTGCCTACGCTTGTAATGACCAACTTCGTGGGCAAGAACGGCTACAATTTCATCTTCGTCCAAATCATTTATTAGGGTATCGTATAAGGTCACCCGTTTTTCTTTGCCGAACCCCGAAAAGTAGGCATTGGCCTTCGTCGATCGCTTTGAACCATCAATCACAAAAATGTTATTGAGTTCAAAACCTACTTTTTTGGCATAGGCCTCGATCTTACTTTTAAGGGTTCCCTGTTCCAAGGGGGTCTGTTTGTTGAATAGAGGGACGATTAGCTTGCTGTAGAAAAGATTCATGAACAATGAGAAAATTGCCACGATCGCCCAGGCATATATCCAAAAATTACTACCCGCCCATTGATAGAACCAAATGATGGCCGCAAGGATACCGCCTCCTAAAATAGCCGACATGACCCAACCTTTAAGCTTGTCCAAGAAGAAAAGCCTTCTGGTTGTTTTATTAAAACCGAACTTTTCCTCAATAACAAATGTTGAATAGTACGAAATAGGTGTGGTGATTATATCACTACCGAACATTATAATGCCAAAGAACAATAAAGCCGCTACAATTTGATTGTCAGAAATTCCCTGTACTATTGTGTCGACCCATTCAAAACCACCGAAAATCAAGAAACATAGGGTGAGCAAGAATGAAAAGGTAGAAGACAGCAACCCAAACCGATACCTTGTTTTTTTATAATTCTGCGATTTTTGATATTCATTCACATCAAACACGTCGCTAAGTTCGTCTGGCAATGGGTCATGGAAACGTTGTGCGTTGAGATAATCCAACACGGTTTCCATTACAAACTGAATAGATAGAATGGCTATAATTACATAGAAATAGATGTTCATTGAATACGTTTTTAAGGCAATTAATTCTAAACCGGCCTATTGGAACTTTCTTTGTCTCTTGGCTTCAAAGATAAGTATTGCGGCGGATACCGATACATTCATGGAATCTATTTCACCTTGCATGGGAATTATGATGTTCTGGTCCGATTGTGTAAGCCATTCCTTCGTGAGCCCTGTGGATTCAGTCCCTACGACAATGGCAGTAGGCCCTATAAAACTAGATTCTGTATAGTTGATTGAAGCGGATAGTGCGGCACAATAGATTTTGACTTTATGCTTTTTTAGGAATGAAAGTATTTCAGAGGTTGATCCCACGGCCACTTGGTTCGTGAAAACGCAACCTATGCTTGATCGTATGATATTAGGATTGTACAGGTCACTTTTCGGATTTGCAATGATCACTAAATCCAGGTTCGCAGCATCGGCCGTGCGTAAAAGTGCCCCAATATTGCCCGGTTTCTCGGGTGCCTCCGCAACCAATATTAAAGGATTTTCATTCTTGAACTTTATATGCTCCAAACCATGGGACTTGCTTTTCGCTATAGCCAAGACGCCTTCGGTTGTTTCGCGATAGGCTAATTTTTGATACACCTTTTCCGAGATTTCAATTAGTTCAGGCGGGAATTTTGAGGCACTTAGTAAATCGGAAATCCTTTCATGGGAAATAATCGCACTTTGAAAAAGAATGTTTTCGATTTGATACCCTCCTTTAAGGGCAAGTTCCAGTTCTCGAACACCTTCTACAACAAATAAACCTGATGTTTTGCGCTCCTTTGATTTTTCTTTCAAAGAAAGGACCTTTTTTATCAAGGGGTTTTGTAAACTTTCAACATACTTGATGGTGCCCATTGCGACAAAAGTAAATAAAAGAGTCCTTCTGCGACTTATGGTTAAAGCTAAAAGATATTATGAGGAAAATTATGGTTATACTAGTATTCTTGGGACTTATAAACTGTAAGGAATTCCAGGGCGAAATAAAAACCGATACAAGCGAAACCAACTTGGAAGCGGAAGTTTCACAGACCGAATATCCCGAAAATTTTTTGAAGGTACTGGAATCGCACGGAGGGCTAAAAAAATGGACAAGCAAGCGCACTTTGACATTTGAAATCCCCAAGCGAGATGCATCGGAAAAACACATCGTTGATCTATATTCAAGAAGCGATAAGATTGAAACGACCCATTTTTCAATGGGTTTTGATGGCGACAAGGTATGGCTCAAAGATGCTAACAATGAATACAAAGGCAACGCGGAAGTTTACCATAATCTTATGTTCTATTTTTACGCAATGCCTTTTGTACTTGCCGACAAAGGAATTCACTACACAGAAACAGAGGACTTGATCTTTGATGCGCAGCACTATCCGGGTATCCAAATTAATTTTGATGATGGGGTAGGAGCGTCCTCCAAAGACGACTATTTTCTGCACTATGACCCAGAGACGTATCAAATGGCGTGGTTGGGGTACACTTTTACGTATGGAAGTAATGAAAAATCGGGCGATGTGAAGTGGATCCGATATGACGATTGGATAAATGTTGACGGAGTAAAATTGCCAAAGTCCATTACTTGGTACGCATACGAGGGCAGGGACCTAAAAGAACCAAAAAGTAAGGTAGCATTTGAAAATGTAAGCTTAAATGAATCTCCGAAACCTGCCGAATTTTATGAAAAGCCAATGTAAAACTTGAGTACCTCCATAGACTGGAAACTCATTTAACATAATTAAAGGTTAAAAACGGACTGTCAAAAAAATATTCTCTTTTTTTGGTTATCTTAGAATAAAGAGTTGGTACATACTTGCACTTGGACCGCTTTCTTTAGTGTAATTTACGCTTTATGTGAGCATATTTTAGATTTATGGAACTATTGTTTTTTGGAATAGCGAAGGATATTGTTGGAGAAGCGCAGTTGAAAATGGCAGAAGATGGCCCAAACCTAAAATCGGTCGGTCAACTGAAGAAGTACTTAGTTCAAGAATTCCCCGAGTTTTTGAATCTAACTTCATTTGCCGTAGCCGTAAATAGCGAGTATGCCGAAGATGACGTACCTTTGGGATGGAATGATGAAATAGCCATCATTCCACCGGTAAGTGGAGGATAATGAAGAAAACTACTGTTGAAATAGTTGATAATATAGATGCTTCCCAAGTGTATGATGAGCTTTCACATGCACAAAGTGGGGGTATTTGTGTTTTTGTAGGCAGTGTACGCGAGTTTACGGATAACGAAAAGGTGGAGGGCCTGGAGTTTGAAACCTATAAAGGGATGGCGCTTAAGGAAATGGAAAAAATTGCGCAGGAAGCCATTGCGAAATGGAATTTGAATAAAGTGGTTGTCCGCCATGCAATAGGGGCAAAGAAGGTCAAAGAACCGGTAGTCATAGTGGGTGCTTCCTCGGCCCATCGTACCGAATGCTTTGAAGCGTGCCGTTTTTTAATAGACACGCTAAAAGAAAGAGTGCCTATCTGGAAAAAGGAGATATTCAAGAACAAAACGGTTTGGGTTTCCGCCCATCCATAAGCTATATGTTGATAGACAACCATAATAGAACCATTAATTACCTCAGATTGGCGGTTACGGACCGTTGCAACCTGCGATGCAATTATTGCATGCCTTCCGAGGGGATCGATTTTGTTAAAAATGACAAACTTTTTACCATTGATGAACTCTGTACACTAAGCGATATTCTGGTCTCACAGGGAATTGATAAAATTCGAATTACGGGAGGTGAGCCTTTTGTTCGAAAGGACCTGATGGTGTTGCTTCGGCACCTTTCCCAAATAAAGGATTTAAAGGATATATCGGTTACCACGAATGCCACTTTGATAGGGCCATATATTGATGAATTGAAGGCATTGGGAATTAAGAATATAAATGTCAGTCTGGATGCCATCAATAAAAAGACGTTTGAGCGTATTACGAGACGGGACCAATACGATACGGTACACGGCAATATTTTGCGATTGATCACGGAAGGTTTTAATGTCCGTATTAATTTCATTGTGCTTGAAGGCCAAAACATACAGGATTTGCTACCGGTTCTAGAGCTCACAAAGCACTATGATGTTTCGGTCCGGTACTTAGAGGAAATGCCCTTTAATGGAGGCTCCAAATCGTTTGATACGATCAAATGGGATTACAAACATATTTTGGATTTCATAAAAGTAGAGCATCCCGACTATTATAAGTTGGATTCCCCTGCCACTTCCACCTCGATCAATTATAAAATACCAGGTTTTAAGGGCACTTTCGGGGTAATACCCTCCTTCAGCCGTACGTTCTGCGGTACCTGCAACCGCTTGCGCATTTCTGCCACCGGAGAGGTAATTACATGTCTTTATGCCAAACCAAGCAATAATGTACGGGAAATTTTACGGGGCCCCGACCCTGTGGAAAATGTAAAGGCACATATCCTCAATGCAATCGGAAGCAGGGCAAAAACCGGTTTTGAGGCCCAAGAGAAATATGCAGGTGTATTTTCAAATTCCATGACCTCAATAGGTGGATAAATGGAAAAAAAATTATCACATATCAATGAAAAGGGCAATGCCGCCATGGTAGATGTTTCCGGGAAACAAAATTCCGTGCGTACTGCCATTGCATCGGGCAAAGTGTTGTTCCCTTCAGATGTCTTTGAAATACTGTCTTCGAACGATTTCCTGAGTGCCAAAGGAAGCATCATTCAAACCGCGGTTATTGCGGGGATTCAAGGTGTAAAGCGCACATCCGATTTGATCCCGCTTTGTCATCAGCTAAATCTTTCAAAGGTGCAGATCGATATTGAACCTGTTCCCAATGCACTTCAAATTACCTGCAATGTAAAATGTACCGAGAAAACGGGTGTGGAAATGGAAGCTTTGACAGGAGTATCCGTCGCAGCACTCACCATTTATGATATGTGCAAAGCACTATCGCACGACATTCAAATTTCTGGAATTGAATTGGAACGGAAAACGGGAGGAAAAAATGATTTCGAGCGCTAAATTGTATGGATTGGTCCGATCTGGCGGTAAAAGTACCCGTATGGGCAACGATAAGGGAATGATTGTGTATCATGGCATTCCCCAACGGGAATATCTTTATAATCTGCTGGGTTCCTTTTGTGAACGGACTTTTATGAGTGTCCGCAGGGAACAAGTCCCCGATTTACCTTCTGGAATTGAAACAATAGTTGATGAAGATGTATTTCGCGAGACCTTACAACGGACTGTTATCCGCCCACAATGCATATCCAAACGTCGCATGGCTCGTTTTGGCCTGTGACCTGCCGTTGATGGACGGTCAAGCACTGCAAGAGCTTATAAATGCACGGGATGTTGAAAAAAAGGCCACTGCCTTTGCCCTGAAAAGCAATCCTTTACCAGAACCGCTCTGCGCAATATGGGAACCCCGGGCTTTGGCCGAATCCCTATCCTATCTACAAGGTGAAAATGGCACCTGTCCACGCAAATACCTTATACACAGCGATGTGAAATTGGTTTTTCCAACGAATGAAAATGTATTGTTGAATGCCAATTCGCAAGCCGAATATGAGACTGCAAAATCAAAGCTCGGAGTATCATGAAAGATCAAATACGCTATTCCAGACAAACTGTTTTAAGGGACTTCGGTGCGGAAGGCCAAAAGAAGCTCAAACAAGCGAAAGTTTTGGTAGTGGGTGCCGGCGGATTGGGGGTACCTGTACTTACCTATCTCAACGCCATGGGCGTTGGTACGATAGGAATTGTGGATAACGATGAAATTTCCCTTTCCAACCTCCATAGACAAGTGCTTTATAATGAAACGGAGATCGGTAAAGCCAAAGTTAAGATTGCCATTGAAAAATTAAGTGCCCAGAACTCCGGAACCAATTTGATTGGTTATGAGACTTTTTTGGGGGTTGATAACGCCTTGGAAATCATACAAGCTTTTGACCTTGTCGTAGATGCTACTGATAATTTCCCTACCCGGTATTTGATCAACGATGCCTGCATCCTCTTAAACAAACCTTTTGTTTATGGCGCCTTGCATAGTTTTGAAGGGCATGTGAGCGTTTTCAACTATCAAGGGTGACCATCGTATAGATGTCTGTTTCCAAAAATGCCCACCCAACATGAAATTCCCGATTGCAATGCGAATGGTGTTCTTGGAATCGTACCCGGAATCATCGGAAATTTTCAGGCATTGGAGGTGGTTAAAATGATTACAGGAATAGGCGAGGTGCTGTCTGGTAAACTATTTATTTACAACGGATTAACTCAACATATACAAAAAATAAAATTCCCAAAAATTCAGCAAAACTTCAATCTTACCGAGTTAAAACAGAATTATGAATTTAAATGTGCGCCTGTAGTACAATCCATTGGAAGCCTTGAATTCTGGAACTTGATCAAGAATGAAAGAATTCAATGCATTGATGTTCGCACCCCTCGGGAATTCGATGCCTTTCATCTTTCCAAAACCTATAACATTCCGGTTGAGGAGATTACAGGTCGCTTGAAGGAAATTCAATTTGATATACCGGTCTACTTTCTTTGTCAATCAGGGATTCGTAGTCAAAATGCCATTTTAAAGATCCAGGAAACAAATCCAAAGGCAAGTTTGATCAATGTAAAAGGGGGCATAAATAACTTACAGGCCTATGTTGCTTAGTATTGAAGGGTTGGTACTGTTATGTATTGGATTCTTCATTGTGTCAACCCTATATTCCTCAGTGGGCTTCGGTGGTGGGTCAAGTTACCTGGCACTTTTGACCCTTTTTTTAGGGGGATTTTTCGCCATCCGCTCCATTGCCCTTATTTGCAATCTGGTCGTTGTTTCGGGCAGTACCTATCTCTACTTTAAAAACGGACACGCCAGATTAAAGGACTTTCTGCCCTTTGTACTTACCAGTATTCCATTGGCATTTATAGGGGCTTCCTTTAAATTGCAAGAGCATGTATTTTTTATTTTACTTGGCCTTTCGTTGGTTACCTCTTCTATTTTTCTGGCCTGGCAGACTTTTACGATCCGTAATACCGAAGAAAGGGTTAAAACCTACCCCAAGTACCTGAGTTATGTTTTGGGAGGTGGCATCGGACTGTTATCAGGTTTGGTGGGTATTGGTGGGGGTATATTTTTGGCCCCGGTATTGAACCATTTGCGATGGGACAAATCGATTAAAATTGCCGCCTTGGCCAGTTTCTTCATTTTGGTGAATTCCATTTCAGGATTGGCAGGTTTGGTAAAAGGCGATATGTTGCAACTTCCTTGGAAGGAAACCTTGGCTTTAATGTTTACGGTATTTCTGGGCGGACAATTGGGTATTCGTCTCAGTTTAAAAAAATTGACCCCCAATGGTATTAAAAGGGTCACGGCACTTTTGGTTTTTGCCGTGGGAATACGGGTATTATTAAAAAATGGACTAGGATTATTATGACAAAGGATATAAAAACTGGAACAAGTCGAATAGTTGTTTTATTAATAATTCTGTCTTTTTTAGGTTGTACAATTAACGAGAAAAGCAACTTTATTTTAAAAGGTTCACTAATAGGAGATTTTAAAGGATATATTTATTTAAAATACGATGATCGCGTAGATAGTTGTCTTGTTCAGAACAAATCCTTTATTTTTAAAGGAAACATATATCAACCTTCTGAGGGAATCTTATTTCCAGCTAATCCAGCATCTAAAGAATCAATGACTGTGGGAGTGATAATGCTAGAAAACAGTGAAATTTCTGTTTTTCTAAATTACGATAAAAGAAACTCCAATATGGGCATGACTAAATTTTTGGTCGTTGATAGTATTAAAGGCTCAAAAAGTCAAGTACTGAAGGATGATTTTGAAAGTAAATTGAATAGAAACGTATATGGAGAGGAAAATGATAGTATCAAAAATATAAGATTTTATGATAACCTTTTTGAATTTGCAAAGACTAATCCTACTTCTATCTTAAGTGGAAATTATTTAGCATCTGAGGCGGATTTTTATGACTTAAGCCTTGATCAAATTGATACTCTTTTAAAATTAATGGACACTACATATCAAGATAAAAATAATTTAGGGAAAATCAGAAATCTCATCAAATCAAGAAAGCTTTTACTAACTGGAGAAATACCTCCAAAATTCTTACTGCCAGATACAAATGGTGAAATGATCGGTTATGAAAGTTTCAAAGGAAAGTTCGTACTTCTAGAATTTTGGGCTTCTTGGTGTGCTCCGTGTAGGCAAACCAATCCTGATCTTTTAAAGGTTTATCGTTCTTTTAAGGGAGATAATTTTGAAATTATAGGTATATCCATAGATAATAAAATAGACCAATGGCAAGGGGCAATAAAAAAGGACTCTATTGCCTGGGTCAATGTTATTGACACGACCAAAACTGTTATTGAGAACTTTAAAATTACGGGTATTCCGTTTAACATATTATTGGACAGGCAAGGGAAAATCCTTGATAAAAACCTTAGACCTACTCAGTTGAATGAGGTTCTTAACGCCAAATTGTGAGTTCGAAGAATTTAGTTATGAAACCATTTGAACAAGCATATGACCATGTTTTAAATCATGCCCAGGATTTTGGGGAAGAAACGGTTGCGCTCAACGATTGTATGAATCGCATCTTGGCCGAAAATGTGAAGGCCGATCGGGATTTTCCACCCTTTGACCGTGCGACCAAGGACGGCATTGCCATACAATTTGAAGCGATAGAAGAAGGTATTACCCGTTTTAAGGTAGAAGGCATCGTAAGTGCAGGTGCACCACGACAAGAACTTTCGACTTTGGCCAATTGTCTTGAAATAATGACCGGTGCCGTAATGCCCCAAAATGCCGATACGGTCATTATGTATGAAGACATAACCATGGAAGACGGTTATGCCCAGCTATCAAAGGTGCCTTCAAAAGGCCAAGAAATACATTTTCAAGGGAGTGATGAAAAAAAGGGCAGCGTTTTGCTGGAAATCGGAACGCGAGTGGGTCCCGCAGAAATTGGCGTTTTGGCCACGGTCGGGAAATCTGAAGTAAGTGTAAAAGGGTTGCCAAAGGCCTGTGTGATCTCTACAGGAAATGAATTGGTAGATGTATCGGAAATACCGCTGCCGCACCAGATCCGAAAATCGAACAGTATTTCCTTGATGGCGGCCTTATCCAAGGAACATATAAACGCAAGCCTATTGCACCTCGATGATGATAAAAAGGACATTGAAAATGGTTTAAAAGGGGCCTTGGAGGAACATGACGTGCTGCTTTTGAGTGGGGGCGTGTCCAAAGGAAAATATGATTATGTGCCCGAAGTCATGGAAACATTGGGTGTGCAAAAAATATTCCACGGGGTGGCCCAACGACCGGGAAAGCCTTTTTGGTTCGGGATGCATCCCACACTCAAGACCGTTGTTTTTTCATTTCCGGGGAACCCCGTTTCCACCTTTACCAATTACCATGTGTATTTCCTGCCTTGGCTTCAAAAATCACTTGATTTGGCAGTCGAACCCAGAATGGCCATTCTTGGTGCCGATTTCACAGCGCATAGAACGCTCACCCTATTTCCACAGGTAAAGTGCCATTGGAAAGCGGGCAGTCTATTCGTTAGGGAGCTAAAAGTAAATGGTTCTGGCGATGTGGCAAGCCTTACCAAATCGGATGGGTTTATTTGTTTAAAACCCAAAGAAGGAACTTACAGAAAAGGGGAATTGGTGCGTTTGTTGAAATGGGAAGATAGCACCTAATTTTCATTCAAATTACAAACCGAGTCTGTCCATTTTTTCCTTTTCATAGCTACCATCTTCAGCCGGGTATCTTAATATTTGTTCATAGTTACCAGATTGCTTGGCCATAGACCATATTAAACTTTCTCCAGCAAAATGGGGTTCGGGAATCTTTTTGTAGACATTGTCCTCATAGGCCGTATCCGCATTTATTATCTCCCAACCCTCTTCTTTCAATTTTTCTATGAGGTCGCCCAGAAATAGGGCCGATGTCAAATTATGATGGAGTAAAAGCGTATGGGCAACATGTCTATTGTTCATTTCATAAGAAAGCTTTTCGTAATAGTTGGCCCTTTCCAAGATATGCTGTAAATAAAACTCCTTGAATTGATCGACTTCCGTTTTTTCAAACCCTACTTTGTTGATTCTTTCGATCAAACGTTGATTCACATACCAATCAGATGCATCTACGGTTACATAGCCATTCAAATAATGATTTTTGGCAAGGACTCTTCTAATGCTATCAACTTTTGAACTATTTTCACCTTCCTTTAAATATGGGAATCGAAATAATTTTATGTGGTTACTTAGTTTTGAAATAATTGAATCCGTTTTTATTAATTCTTTCTCAAAGACTTCGGCGGTATTCTTTTTGGAATTGAAGAAGGGATGTGTAAAAGTATGATTTGCTATTTTGTGTCCCCTGTCATTCCAACTTTTCAATAAAAACTGACCTTTTTCATCCAACTTATTACTGCCAATAACAAAAAAAACGGCCTTTAGATCTTCATTTTCAAGATGTGATACTATCATTTGGTTCCACTCCTCGAATTTGAAATCCGCTATATCGGCTGTGCTGCCATCATCGAATGTGAAACTGATCATGGGTTTATTGGCCGAAATGTTGGCGACAATTTTTTCCGTTTTGCCGGGTGTTGGATTTTTGCATCCAAATACTATTATTAATAAGAAAATAGCAATCGATTTCCTTTGTCTCATTTCCTTTGTTGTTTTAGGTTTTGGCGAATTTTAAGAGAGGGGCTATATCTCCATTATCAGCCGCTCTCAATGCTGTAATATATAGTTTTCTGACATCATCCACTTTAACCATATTTGATGAATGCCAACTGAAAACTTCTGCTCCAAAAATGGATTCAATAATTATATCGGCCATCAGTCTTGAGTGCCTGCCATTCCCATTCGGAAAACAGTGAATTGCTACAAGTTTATGTTTAAATCTAATGGCAATTTCTTCGGGGGAATACGTTTTGTTTTCTATCCAATATTTGGTGTCATCAATAAGGCTTTTTAGTTCAATTCCGATTTTAGTCCATTTGATTGCGATGTTTTTGTCGGTCTTTCTAAATTCTCCGGCCCATTTCCAAACATCACCGTACATTTTTTTATGTAAGTTCTTTATGAATTTTTCTGTCAATATTTTTTCAGGCTTCAAATTGGCGTGGATTGTCCACTCAATGGCCTTTTCAATATTTAGTTGTTCAAATTCATCCAATTCCCCTTGCGTGGTTATTGATTTTATCTTGAGACCTTCCTTTTCTTCTTCATCCAAAGGCGTTTGTCCGTCCTTATGCTGTAATTCTAATCCCATAACGACTTTCTCATCTCCCGTTTTATTTCATTCGCCAGTTCTCTTATTGTGTTGTTGATTTTTTCATCTCCTATGCCTTGGTCCTCTAGTTTCATATTTTGATTGGTACGGAATGCTATTTTCTGGGCCAGTTTTTCGGCCTTTATACTGATCAAATTATCAATGGTACCATCTTTTGGAACGAATCCATATACGAATTGCAAGTTCAAGGCCCTGCCTACCTCCCTTAATTTATTGATGGTTATTTGCCCCATTGCCTCACGTTCTTCAATTTTTTGTATGGCTCCTTTTGTTAAGTTAAGTTGGGTCCCTAATTGATCCCTTGTCATATTAAGAGCAGTTCTAACCGTATGTATCCATCCTTTTTGCGGGACCAGAACCATTGCACCATCTTTAAATCTGGCAAGTTTTTGATCCAGTTGTTCTACGAGCAGTTTTTTTTTGTTTCGCATCGGGTATCTTATTTAGACATTGAAATAGATGTTATCAATACAAAAGTATACAAATATGTATAAAAAACAATAAAAAAGAATACTAATATGTATTAGTATTTGTAATTAATGATACAAATACGTACAACTAATGGATTTGAAGATTATCAAATCAAAGTCAAAACCTTTGGAAATAAAATCGGGTATTTGCTAAAATTATTTAGGACAATGGTTCTGGTAACCCAGCCGTTTTTACCAAATCGGATGGTTTTTTTTACCACCCAGGGACGGAATTTACCAAAAAGGGGAATTGGTGCGTTTTTTTGAAACCAGATAAGGGTACTGAAGTTGTTCGGCCCCCGGTCTTTTATCGGAAAAGCGATCGCAAAGCCAGACTTTGGCGGTAATCTGTCCCATTCACGATCAGGCCGGTAGAATATATTTCACGCACATTGTTCGGAGGCCGGCACCTATTAGTGGCCCCACTTACCTTGGTGAAATAAATAATGGTTCCAAAAACCAATTCCTTGGTTTCAAATGCAAAAAGAACAATCCCTGTTCTCTCTTATTTGGCCACAAGAAATTTGTTCACGTTCAACCAGTGCATAAAAGCATCGAACCAACGATTGCTGGTTCGATTGGGATTCCCCAGGCCGAAACCATGACCGCCGTTCTGATAAAGATGAAATTCAACCGGTATCCCTGCCTTGTACCAAGAATCGATAACGCCAAATTGCCCCCTGAACAGGAAATCATCGGTCGCTATGACATTGAACATTGGCGGAGCCTCTTTTGGCACCTCAACGGGACCCATTCCGCCATAAATTGGACCAATAAAGGCCAGGTGCATGGTTTTGGAGTGCAGTGTTGCGTGCATGGTGAGTCCGGCACCAGCTGAAAAGCCGATCATACCTATTCTTTCCGTATCCACTCCCCATTCCTGGGCCCTCTTAAGGATCAGTGCATAAGCGGCCTCGGCATCTGCGAGCTGATTGGACAAATCCGTTTGCGGGGGACGTGAAGGTTCTTTGGTCTGCGTAGAATCAGAAGAAGGTACCGGCGCCGTTCTTGGGCGGTTCATCCAAGCCGAAAATTCGTCAAGTGATTCCGGTGTGGGGTGAAGCCGGTACTTGAGTACAAAAGCGGCGATTCCCTGCTTTGCTAGGGCCTCGGCAACTTCCCAGCCCTCATTGCCCATAGAAAGCCATCTAAAGCCCCCTCCCGGCGCCACAATAACGGCTGCACCGTTGGCTTTGCCAGGTTCCGGAAGGAACGGCGTAAGCGTTGCGGTAGTGATGTTACGGGCCATCGGGTCGCCCCATTGCCGAAACCAGGTCTCTGTGGCAGGTTGTCCCTCTACACCTCCCGTGCCGAGTGCAATGGCCCGTGGTTCGTCCGGGGCATCGAGTGGGTAAATGGTCCCGTCTTGGGCCATTGTTAAAAAAGTAAAGAAAAACAAGAAGCCCAAAATGGACTTTTCACCCCTATTTTTACGCGTATAGATCATAATTGGTTGATTTTGAAAGTTGAGTATTCAAATATAGCATGCTTTTAAACTATTTTTTCATTTATCTTTTATTTGGGTACCGGTGGCCGTAATCATACATAACTGCTGCACTAAACGCAGTTCCATTATTTTGACCTGAACAATTCCATTTGATTTTTTTCTTTTTCCAATAAACCTTACGAATCATCATAAGCGGCTTAAAATCAAATCGATAAAATTGAAACCCTGAACCGAAATGTACGAAAAAGGGAAGTATCTTTTATCGAAACCAGGCGATAGCCTCCTTTTTTATTAAAATAGCAAAGTTCAAAACATTTCGATAATTTTAGGGGTACAATCAATACCTCATAGAATGAAAAAAGCAGGTGCTTTCAGGTTGGCAGTGTTCATGGTATCATGGCTTGCCTTTTTACCGTGCCATTCCCAATCTACTTCGGAAACAGAAGTGTTGGCACTTATCGGCGCCAAAATTTATACGGAGCCTTTTGGGACTGTGATCGCTGATGGTGTCGTCTTGGTAAAGGATGGAAAAATACTCGAAGTCGGTACCGGACAGCAAGTAAGGATACCTTCCGATGCCAGGCAAATGGATTGCAAGGGTCTGGTTATGATGTCGGGATTCTGGAACTGCCACGTTCATTTTATGGAGCCACAATGGGAGGCTGCCGACCGTATTCCCGCTGAAAAATTGCAAGGGCAAATGCAAACCATGTTGACCCGCTATGGGTTTACCTATGCGTATGACCTGGCTACGTTGGACCTTGACAATCTGTTGAAATTACGGGGTCGGATCGAAAGCGGGGAAGTAAAGGGCCCTACTATTTTTACCGCCGGGATTCCCTTTACACCGCCCGGCGGGAGTCCATTTTACATTGCCCCGCTTAAATTGCCCGAACTTGCAACCCCTAAGGAAGCTGTTGATTATGTAAACCATCAGCTTGAACTTGGTGCCGATGCGATCAAACTATGGTTCGCCTCGCCCGACGGTAAAAAAGTGGTCCCCATGCCATTGGAAATCGTGAAGGCCGCAACGGAGACCGCACACAAAAAAGGCAAGTTGGTTTTTGCCCATCCCACCAATTTATTGGGAGCGGACATCGCCAGTAAAGGCGGTGTAGATGTTCTTGTGCATGTAGCTGCAGATGATAGAAAGGATTGGAGCGATGAAACCCTAACGGCGATGCTCACCTCTAAAATGGCCCTTATCCCAACCTTAAAATTGCACAAATGGGAATTGGAACGTGCGGACCAATCAGCTGAAAATAATCCGTTGTTGAACACGGCACTGCAACAGGTGCGCTCCTATAACCTATATGGAGGGCAGATCCTTTTTGGGACCGATGTCGGTTATATGTCCGATTATTCCCCGGAAGACGAATATGTGCTGATGGCCAAGGCCGGGATGAACTACCTCCAAATATTGGCTGCCTTGACGACGAACCCTGCCAAGCGATTTGGGCTGGAAACGCAAACGGGAAAAATTGCAAAGGGTATGAATGCGGATCTGGTGCTCTTATCCGTAGATCCGGCTGTGGATAGTAGCGGTTTTGCGAAGATAAAATACACCCTTCACCACGGAAAAATAATTTTTCAGTGAGCCCAAAAAGCTGGGATTTTGCGGTCTCGTATAATTAGGAAGTACCTTTCTCTGTTGATGAATTAAGCGTCTCGTTCACTTTTTCAAAATCTTCGGGACTAATCGTAATTTATGTATGTCATTTCTGTTTTTAATATTGGAATACATGAATCCAAAGCATTTGCCAACGTTCCATTTGTCTTTTAAATCTTATATGTATCTTCGATACACCACAATTTAAAATCCGGAACTTCACTGAGTATAGCAGGGCGTAACGCGTAATTTTAAAATAACCGATCAATAACAAGACAATGATAACAATTGACAATTATTTGGACAGCCATTATATTCACCGGAGCAACTGGTTGAGAGCAGCTGTTCTTGGAGCGAATGATGGGATAATTTCTATTTCAAGTCTTGCAATTGGGGTAGCTGCGGCAAGTTCAACGAGAGAGCCGATTGTTTTAGCGACAGTAGCAGGACTTGTTGCAGGTGCCTTATCCATGGCGGCTGGTGAATATGTTTCGGTGAGTTCGCAAACGGATACTGAAAAGGCGGATATTGAAAGAGAAATTAAGGAACTTAAAGAAATGCCCAAAGAAGAGCTTACTATTTTGGCTCAAATCTATGAAAAACGTGGCTTGAGAAAAGAAACTGCCATGCAAGTAGCGATTGAATTGACTGAAAAGGATGCCCTAGGAACGCATATAAGAGATGAATTAGGCATCAACGAAATAAGTCAAGCAAATCCCATACAAGCTGCTTTGGCGTCAGGAACCTCCTTCACTGTAGGTGGAGTATTACCGCTCTTAGTTGTCCTTTTTGCAACTTTTAAAGGAATGGAGTATTGGTTGTACGGTTTTACGATAATTTTCCTAATCATTTTAGGGGCGATATCTGCAAAAACAGGTGGTTCAAGCATTAAAAAAGCTGTCTTGCGAATTACCATTTGGGGAACAATCGCTATGGTACTTTCTGCGTTGGTTGGTTACCTCTTTGGAGTAAATATTTAATTCTTAAAATACAATACTATTAACTGACCACATTGCCATTTAGGGGTAAATAATGTTCCTATTGAAGGGGGGGTAATTTTAATGATTGCAGGACTTATATCAAAATCAGAAGCTGTTAATGGACAGCGTTTATGATTTTTATTCTCTGCTCTTGCACTGCACCACTAACACTCGTATTTTACCATTGCTGAAACTATTTGGAGTTTCTATGAGTTAAATAATGGTTCGCTCCCGACCCAGTATCTGTAATCACTTTGGGCTGGAAACGCAAACCGGAAAGATTGCAAATGGCATGAATGCGGATCTGGTGCTCTTATCCGTAGATCCGGCTGTGGATATCAACGGTTTTGCGAAGGTAAAATACACCCTGTACCATGGAAAAATAATTTTTCAGTGAGCCCAAAATTTGGGATTTTGCGGTCTCGTATAATTAGGAAGTACCTTTCTCTGTTGATGAATTAAGCGTCTCGTTCACTTTTTCAAAATCTTCGGGACTATCGGCAAGTACCATGAGAGCGTCATTTGCTTCCAATCGGGTCGAGCCGCCCGGGCGAATATAGGCCTCGTTTCGTCTGATCATCACAATAAAGGCGGACTTTGGAAAATGCAGGTCCACAATCCTCTTGTTTACGGCCTGGAAACCGGGCAGGATTTGAAATTCTTGCAGGGACGATTGCGGGAGTTCCAAAATGAGCTTGTCAATTTCCGTAATCTTTTTCGCTTTTTCGGGCAGTGCCACACCCAACCATTTTGCGACTATGGACAAGGTAGTTCCCTGAATAAGGACCGATGACACCGATATAAAGAATACGATATTGAAAATCATATTGGCCTTTTCTATGCCCGCCAAAAGGGGATAGGTGGCAAAAACAATGGGAACGGCCCCACGCAGCCCTACCCACGAAATATAAAACCGTCTTCTCGTACGCATTTTAAAGAACATCAAGCTCAGAAAAACGCTCACAGGGCGGGCGACCAGGATCAGGAATACCGAAATGAGCAACCCTATGCCGAAATACGGGATTATTTGGGAAGGAAAAACAAGCAGCCCCAAGGTAAGGAACAGCACAATTTGCATGAGCCACGCCAACCCGTCGTACATTTTCAAGATGGTCTTCTTGTGAATAAGGTCTTGATTGCCCAAATAGACCGCACAAATGTAAATGGCAAGAAACCCGTTGCCGCCGACAAAGTCGGTGGCGGAAAAGGTGATGAACATGAGGGCGATCACCAAAACGGGGTAAAGGCCCTCAAAGTCGAGTCTGATCCTATTGATGATGATCTTGCTGAGTTTGCCAAAACCAAAACCGGCGATACCGCCAAAAATCATTTGCTGCAGAAACAAGGGAATCACGGAGGCCAGGCTTTGGTCCTGGTTCACGACCAAGGTCAAAAACGCAATGGTGAGCACATACGCCATGGGATCGTTACTACCGCTTTCCAGCTCCAGGGTAGGGCGCAGGTTGGTCTTTAGGGCCAGGCTTTTTGACCGTAAAATGGAGAATACCGCCGCTGCATCCGTTGAGGACACAATAGATCCCAGGAGCATGCTTTCATAGATGGTAAAGTCGGTAACGAAATAAACGAACGTGCCCAGCGAAAGGGCGGTCAAAAGAACCCCCAAAGTAGACAGGACAAGCCCTTCTTTGAGAATGGGTTTTATAGACGTAAAATTGGTGTCGAGACCCCCGGAAAACAGGATAAAGTTCAACGAAACAATGCCAATGAACTGGGCTATTTGCGGATTGTCAAAATTGATGCCGCCAATACCATCGGAACCGGCCAGCATGCCAATGGCCAAAAAGAGCAACAACGTGGGCACGCCAAACTTATAGGAGGTCTTACCAACGATGATGCTTACAAAAAGCAATAGGGAGCCGACGAGGACGATGTTTTCAATGGTTAAATTCATTCTTTTTTTGCAATTGCCGCCTGCGCAAAGTTACTTTTTCCTATGGGTTCTGGTAACGGGCGACGCGATTGTTTTTAGGCCTTTTTTGAACAAAGGCGGATCAAGGATGAGAGGAGGAGTCGGTATGTGAAATTATTGCCGGGAACCCAAACAGCTATTGGGCAACTTTTGGAAATAGATTCCATACGGGACAGGAGCAAGTTATATTAAAAGAAAAAAGGTGCTTTAAGGCAAAAGGAAAATATTGAGTAACTTTAGAGAACTGGACTAGGGCTTTTCATAGGACACGTTGTTGGCAACAGTTTTTTAACTATTTTGCTTATTCATAAAAGTTACACATTTAACTAAATTATCTTCATCATTGAAATAGTCAGAATTAAGATAAGATACATATCTTAATGAGAATCCTGCTTCTTGAATTTTGAACCTTTCCATAATTTCAACAAGATTTTTATCCGAAACAGGCAAGTAAACTCCATATCCAAAATTTTGAACTTTAGTTTTTAAAACAAAAACCGCTTGAAAACCTTCAAAACCCTTTGTTGTGATTAGATGGACACCTTTGAATTTTTCAGTAAATTCAGATTGTTGAGACCAAAAACCTTGAGGATAAATATTATCATCTGGGTTTAACAATTGCTTTCTTACTATGTCATACGATTTATTTAAAATTAGAGCATATCCATATTGTTCAAATGCTATTATATATGCTGATTTTAATAGAGCTATTTCAAATCTCTTAATATCCACTCGACTCATTGGAAATTGTAAATCAACAATGTCGTCCTTACCAGTTTTAGATACGTAATCCTTAAGTTTATTTGGGTTATTTACTTTTTCAAGATGAGTAATTGTCATTACTCCCTTTTCATCTACGTTTAATATGCCTTGAACTTCAGTTCCATTATGTGTGATTTTAACTTTTGAACCAGTATTCGGTAAAAAAGACTTGATTCCGAGCTCATATAGTTTCTCAGCCAAGTGAAAGTCAATTTCGTGACCAAATTCATTGTTGCATTTTTTACACGTTAAAGTATTTGCTTTACCTCCAAGAGATTTGGGTGGTGCATCTTCAAGAGTTAAACAATTATCCAATGTTGTATCCAAATCATTTTCTGAAAATTGCTTTAAGCAAATAGGACAGATGAAAGTCTTATCAAATTTCAAATCAATATCGTAAAGTTTAAGTTTAATTAAACGATGTAATTGATTTGAAAATTTGTCAAATAATTTTTGTCGTATTTCTTTTCCTTTTGCCATTTATAATTCTGAAATATCAAGGAGTTTGACTGGGAAATATGGTTGCATTTCCTTGATAGTTTGAATTATAGAATATTTAGCAATATTTGATTTGCTACTATCTATTTTTTCCTTAATCGTTTTGCCTTTGTAATAGTTATTTTTAAAAGCCATTACGAAAATAACTTCCAATTCTTTACTTTTAATTCTACTTACAACATCTTTGACGTCAATTTTTTTCGTTTTATTTTTTTTGTTGTAGTACTTCAATGTTTTTCTCAAATATTGACTACCATCATTATTTTTAATATCATTTGACAGTCTTTTTGCGGAAAGAACAACTTGAATATACAACTCTCTCATTTTGGTATTAAAACCATTCTTTACGTGTACAAAATATATTTTATCATCTTTTAAGATAAGTATATCGCAAATTTCAATATTCTCTGTAATCCTTTTGTCAAGGACATAGTAGTTTTTTTCTGTATGAGTTAAATTGTAAAAGTCTTCATCTTTTCCATCTGGCCATTTATTTAGTAAATCCTCCTTTAGTTTATATTTTGAATAATATTCTAAAGCATCATTATTCATTAATTGAATAAATTTATCATCCAAGAAATACCAATCTGTATCAATTCTAAAATATTTTTTTCCTAAATAGTCTATTTCTGCTATAACGTGGGAAAATAAATTAGCATAAGTAGCTATTTTGTCCGTTTCATCTTTATAACCAATAATATTTAGAAGATATAGTTTTTTCTTAATCTCGAATTTCTTGGTTATATCTTCTGTCTTGTCAAAAATATGCTTCAAACTTTCTGTATATAATTGACTTCTATCAGTAACTTCAATTATATCTTTTCTTGCATATTTAAATTTTATTTCAAAACGACTACATTCATAAAAAGATTCTAGACTTGAAGGATGTACAATTTCGATTATATCATTTTGTAAATATTTTACTCTATCAGGTGTCACATTTAGTAGGACATCATCAACAATCAAATCTTTTAAATACTCATCCAAATTATTCAATAAATCATCTTCTCTAATTTTTTTAAATAAAGTTAATTGATGAAAATTTTTATCATTTTTAATTTGGTCAATGTCGATTATAAGTTCTTTTAAGTGACTATAATTTAATTTTTTTCTGATTGAAAAATATGAACCTACTTCCAGTATAGCTTTATTCTTGTCTAAAGAATACTTTTTAAAAATGGTTTTTTTAAGCTCGTCTCGGACTTCAAGTTTTATTTTAGTGGGAATTTCAGAATATTCTAATGTTTCGGATAATGTTTGGTTTAAATTATAAATATGTTTTTTTTGAGAAATATTACTTGCAATTCCTCTCGTATGTAATTCGATTAAAACATCTTCTGTAGGATTTGCGAAGTGTTGATAAATATCAACACCAAAACTAGTATCAATATATTTTTTTATAACACTCATTCCACTACCACCAATTAGGCAATAAATTGCTGATTTATATTTTATAAATAGAACAAATGAAAATTCAGTTATTTTAAAATTTTGTTTTTCAACGAGTTCATCCGGCAGAAACAATTTCCAATAGAAGTTTTCTTTTGGTTGGTTATAACAATATGACCATAATTCAAAATCATCTACTTTTGAGTAGGCTAGATATTCATCAACTCCTTCAAGGCTGTCGAATTTAGAATGTAATTTTTTAATATGATTATCCTTAATAACCTCAATAATCTCTTGAGAATTTTTGTCTTTAAATTCCCAATAACTCTTATTTAATAAGAATATTTTTAGATTAATTTTAGTGTTAGGTTTCATATTTTCATTTCAGTTCTGAATTTTGTTCAAATTGTTGCTAACATATGAGTATACGTACCAGTACGTATATTTCTTTTATATACGCCCGGTGTATTTACCTTTTAAAATAGGGGAGTGTTCAAATGCAAATCTGAGGAAAGCCAATATAAGCAAACTTCTTTAACTATTTCACTGTAAAAACCTTAGAAAAAATAGGGTTTTTATTTTTACCCTAAAAAAAGGCCCTCTTTTGAGGGCCCTACTATTTTATGATAACGTGGTTAAATTTTATTTACCTGCGTGGTATTTTCCCATATAGCGTTTCCAAAGTTCGGTCTGGTGGGTTTCCAATGAAATGGCCCGGCCGTCAATATAGGCATGTGATAATTGGTTGGTGCGCATGTCCAACGCATCGCCTTCAGAAATAAACAAGGTGGCGCTTTTACCAACTTCCAAGGTGCCATAATCGGCATCGATCCCCAAAATTTTCGCGGGGTTGGAGGTGATTAGCTGCAAGGCCTCTTCGGTTGCCATTCCCTGCCCAACTACCTGCCCGGCATAAAAAGGCAGATTACGGGTCTGGAATACGGCCGCATCGGCATTTTGGATGGCCACCATAATGCCTTTGTCCACCAACAACTTGGGAAGTTTGTACACGTAATCGTAATCGTCGTCGTCATACTCGGGCAAATTATGGGTGGCATGTACCAAAACGGGCACATTGTGGGTCTTTAGCAAGTCCGTCACAGCAAAGGCATGGTAGCCACCTACGAGTACAATGTGCTGCACGCCGTTATTTTTGGCGGTGGTGATACCGTCAATGATCTCTTTTTCGCCATTGGCATAGATGTACAACTTTTGGGTGCCTGTGAAAAGCCCTTGCATGGCGGCAAAAGCTTGGTTCATTTCTTTTGCATCGTCCTTGCCATAGGCCGCCGAATTTTTTAAAAAGGCGACCACTTCATCCACTTGTTTGGCGTAGTCCTTGTTCGGTAGAAAACCTCTTGGTTCCCCTTCCCACCAACGTCCACTGCGAAAGGAGGAGGGCCAATTCAGGTGAATGCCATCGTCAACTTTAACAGCGGCATCTTCCCAGTTCCACCCATCAAACTGCACTACCGACGAGGTGCCCGAAATGCGGTTGCCGTTCGGGGTGATCTGCCCTAACAGCACGCCATTGGGGCGCATACTTTCCACAACCTTCGATTCGGCATTGTAGGCTATCAAACTGCGTACGTGCGGCAAGAAATCGCCCAGTTCCGACTGGTCGTTACTGGCGCGGACGGCATCGACTTCCACAAGTCCGAGCGGTGTACTGGTGGCAATAAAACCGGGATACACATGTTTGCCCTGTCCTTTGATGGAAGTGCCTTTTCGTGCGATCTTGGTACTGGCATTCCCCACAAAGGTAATTTTTCCGCCCTCGAACATAATGAGCGAATTTTCAATGACTTCCCCATTGCCCAAATGTGCGGTGGCCCCTTCAATGGTGATCGCTTCCGTTTGTGGAAGCCCGGGCGTCTGTTGCGCTAAACCTTGAAGGGCAACGCCTACTGCTATGCATAGGATGTAGCTGATTTTTTTCATTCTTTAATTTTTATTTGTTGATGCGGTATTGGTTGATTCGTTGATTTGTTGATTCGTTGATTCGTTGATTCGTGGATTTGGTAATTAGGTTATTTGTTGTTGGGCTAAAGACAAAAATCGGATTTATTATTTTTCCTAACTCCTAACTCCTAACTCCTCACAAACTATCACAATGAAATTTTTCTTTTTTGTTCTGTTTGGGCCCTTGGGTTTTTGCCCCACTTTCTTTATCCTTTAACATTAGGGCAATGAGTTCACTGCGTTCTTTTTGGATGGCCGCCCGCTGTTGCTTGTCTTTTTCAACATCAAAATAGGTGGCTCCCTCAATCATGGTTTTTTCCGCTTTCGAGGCAATCGACATGGGATGACCGGACCAAGGACCAGATCGGCATCCTTGCCTTCCTTGATACTGCCTACGCGATTGTCCAGATGCAATAATTTTGCGGGATTGAGGGTCACCATTTTCCAGGCTTCCAACTCGGTCATACCCCCATATTTTATGGTCTTGGCCGCTTCTTGGTTCAATCTGCGCGACATTTCGGCATCGTCGCTATTTATGGCAACGGTTACTCCTTGATCGTGCATAATGGCCGCATTGTAGGGAATGGCATCGTTCACCTCGAACTTATAGGCCCACCAATCGCTAAAGGTGCCACCGCCAACCCCGTGTTTGGCCATTTTATCGGCCACTTTGTAACCTTCCAAAATATGTGTGAACGTATTGACCTTGAACCCGAATTTTTCAGCCACCTTCATCATCATATTGATTTCACTTTGCACATAGGAATGACAGGTGATAAAACGTTCGCCATTTAAGATTTCCGCCAAGGTTTCCATTTCTTCATCATACCGATAGGGCTGTCCGCTTTTCTTTTTGGCATCATATTCCTTTGCCCGTTGGAAATAATTGATAAAAAGCTGTTCAACGCCCATACGAGTTTGTGGAAATCTGCTAAAGCTTTGCCAATTGCTCTGTTTCACATTTTCCCCGAGGGCGAATTTTATGAACTTGGGCGAATTTTTATAGATCATGTTCTCGGCACTTTCGCCCCATTTCAATTTGAGGATGGCGAGCCGCCCACCGATGGGGTTTGCCGAACCGTGCAGCAACTGCAAAGAGGTAACACCCCCTGCCAAATTCCGGTAGATATCAATATCCTCGGGATCTACCACATCTTCCATTTTTACCTCGGCGGAAGAGTTCTGGCCTCCCTCATTGATGGCCAAGGCGGCAATATGGCTATGTTCATCAATAATGCCCGCTGTCAAGTGTTTTCCGGTGGCATCAATGACCTTGGCATTCCCTGCGTTTAGATTTTGACCTATTTTGGAAATCTTCCCGTCTTTTACCAACACATCGGTATTTTCTAAAATACCCGCTTCTTCGCTTGTCCAGACCGTGGCATTTTTAAACAGGATATTTTCCGATTTTGGTTTGGTTCGATACCCATATCCCGTGATAGGGAAGGTCGTTTGCACCAAAGTGGGTACTTCGGCATCCTCCTTCTTTTCCTTTTCGGTGAACTCAGCGGTCTTCGCAGCGCGATACATCGCTTCGTCCCCATTGGGTAGTATCAATTTGCCCGTAAGTGTTTTGGTATCGGAAACCAGCCCCGTCATGCGATGTAACTTTTCGCCCTTGTCGTCACTAAAGGAAAGTTCCAACCAATTATCGGCATAATTCAATTTGGATTTCATCTTGGTGGTATCCTGTTTGATCTCTACTTTCGGTTTACTTGCTTCTCCGGTGATGGATAATTTATAGGTGGTGCCACCGGCTGTAAGGTCATAATCGCCCCGAATATCCTTTAGGTCGATTGAATTGATCGTATTCTTAGTCCCCTGCACCCAATTTTCATAGATAGTGGTGTTCTTATCGAATACATCACCCGAAGTGATGAGGAAATTGGCATAGCTCCCCACCTGTAACGAGCCAATTTGGTTCGATTTTCCAAGAATACTTGCGGGAACGGTGGTCAATGCTTCCAAGGCCTTTGTTTTTGATAGTCCGTATGCAATGGCCTTTTGCAATCTGTCTTTTAGGTCCGAGGGTGATTTCAAGTCCTTTAGTGTCAATGAAAAAGCGATTCCGTTTTCAGCCAATACTTTAGGATTCGTGGGAGCCAAGTTCCAATGGCGCATATCCTTTAAAGCGATATAGCCCGCTTGATACGGATTCGATACATCAAAGGCATCCGGAAAATTCAAGGGAATGATCATTTTGGCATTCGTGGCCTTAATGTCCGCTATGTTTTGATATTCATCGCCACCGCCCAAGATTACATATTGAATGCCAAAGGCGTCCCCGATCTTATCCGCACGTACCACATTGCCCTTATCCTTGGCCTCAAATATCTGTACCAGGGGCCTGTTATTGATAAGTGCTTCCAAGGAACGGTCTTTGGTGGTTACATTTCCTTTTGCATACCAATCCGCATCATAATACATTTGTCGCAACAATGCCATGGAACCCATAAGCGATCCAGGATAGGATTGTTGAGAGGCAACGCTTTTCTCAAAGGAAAGATATTGGGCCGATTTGTCATCGATGATCCGAACACCGTCATTGCCTTCCGCGTTTAAGGCCACCAAAACTCCGGTCCCTTGCACGATACCATCATCAATATGCGAATTAACTACGCCAAATCCGGCATCGCGAAGTTCTTTGGCCTTTTTGTCATCGTATGAAAATTTTGATATGGCCGTATTCTCGGGCATCACGTGGTCGTTCCAATAAAACCCTTCACGGGTAGGTTCGTATTGTGGTGATCTGCCACGAGCGGGAGGAGCTTTGGGCTGCTCCACCCCAAAATCCGAAAGCACATCAATGAAGGAAGGGTAAATGTATTTCCCTTTTAAATCGATTGTAATGGCATTTTTGGGTACCGAGACGGTTTTCCCTACCTGAACCACTTTACCGTTCCGAATAAGTAAGGTGCCATTGTCAACGATTTGCGTTGGCGTTATAAAAACCTTGGCATTGATAAAAGCGGTAAAGTTGTTGTTGTTTGATTTAACCCCGTCATTTTTAGGGAAGTAATCCTGTGCAGTTAAAGTAGCACAGCACCAGAAAAAAGTGAGTGCGAGCAGTCGCATTTTCATAAGGAACTGTATTAGTTATTTAGTCATTTTAAAAATAGGGCAAGGTGTTTGATTTATAACTCGTTTTGTTTTTTTTAACATTTTTATAACGGATTTTGCTCATAGTAGCTTATAAAGAGGGCTACCACCGAATTATAGCTCATAATGCCCTCTGCCTGGTTGTTCGCCTTTAGGAAAGAGTCAAAAACCGATTTAAAAACAGGTTCCAAAGGGTTTTGGTAGGCTGTCCAGAAGTCGTTCATTTCTTGGTAATTTTTACGGGTGCCGGCGTTCAATTTGGAGAATAATTCGTTGAACAGGGGCTCATCCATTTGTTGTAATCCGCCAAAGCAATACGATAGGGCATAGGCATAGGCGGCATACTTAAAATAAATGTCATCATTGCTTACCGTGACCAGATAACCTATAAAATTCGTTTGGTTTTCTGCGGAATAGCCCAATTGGTGCCCAATTTCGTGCGCACAGACGATGGGATATCTAAAAGCAGGAACCTTTCCGTTTACTTGGGCTTCATTCGTAAACGGATTTAAATAACCGCCGTACCCCATGTAAGTTAGGGGCAAACTGTAAAGTGATTTTTTAAGACTTGGGACCTCATATTTGAACAGCGGATTTTGGTTTCCCAACTTTTGATATTCCCTTAAGGTCAGTTCAAAAATTTCCTCTTTTGAATAGGGTACATAAACGGCTTTTGTACTGTCCGAGGTAATTTGAAACTGGACCTCGTTCGTTTTTAGCGTTAATTTTTCAATGAGATCAACCAGTGCCGCTTTGGTATGTTTTTCCGAGAGGTTGAATTTTTCGGATATAGGGTTGCGGTGATAGTTGAGTCCCCACATAAAATTAAAGGTAAAATAGGCCACCGATAGGCACCATTACAATATCTCTTAGGAATATAAAAGGTTGCCTTCGAATGTCTTTTCTTTTGACAATGATATAACGAATTGCCAATAGGGCGAGAAGGGTGTACAGGACATCCCCGAATGAAAAGGGAATCCACCCCACTAACAATCTGAAAAATTTGGAAATCAGGGGATAAAGCCCGGTACTATAGTATTTTTCAACGAGGTCCGGGCGGCTGCTCAGCCATTTTACAGCTATAATTTGCGGTACAAGTGAAATCGCAATGCCATTTTTTAGTCTAGAAGCCATGGAATCAAAAATAGGTATTAATGGGACAAAATTGTTTTTCAAAATGTATTTTTGGCGTAAATAAGAAATGGATATGAGTGAAGATGTGAGGAATTTGGAGCCAAAGGAAATTTGGGAAAATTTTGCGGAACTGAACGCCGTTCCGCGACCTTCAAAGAAAGAGGAGCGGGTCATTGAATTTATGATGGACTTTGGAAAGTCATTGGGGCTTGAAACTTTTAAGGATCCGGTCGGGAATGTCATCATTCGAAAATCGGGTTCAGCTGGAATGGAAAATCGTAAAATGGTCACGCTCCAATCCCATTTGGATATGGTGCACCAAAAAAATGCAGATACTGATTTTGATTTTGAGACACAGGGCATACAAATGGTTGTTGAAGGCAATTGGGTAAAAGCAAAAGGAACCACTTTGGGCGCCGATAATGGAATTGGGGTCGCTACCATAATGGGTTTGTTACGAAGTACCGGTATTCCGCATCCCCCTTTGGAAGCTTTGTTTACCATTGACGAGGAAACGGGAATGACCGGGGCCATGGGCCTGGAAGGCGGTATTTTAAAAGGGAAAATTCTGTTGAACCTTGATACCGAGGAAGATGACGAATTGGATATTGGATGTGCCGGCGGAATTGATGTGACGGCCATGGGTGTGTACGAAGAACAACCTGTTCCAGAAACTTTTATGGGGTACGGGATAAAAGTAAAAGGATTGCAGGGAGGTCATAGTGGCATTGATATTCATAAAGGACTGGGAAACGCCAATAAAATTATGAACCGGCTTTTGTACAATGCCTCCGAGTCGTTTGCTGTTCATATTTCCGAAATTGATGGCGGAAGCCTCCGAAATGCGATTCCCAGAGAGAGTTCGGCCAAAATTGCAATTGAAAAAAAACAGGCCGAAGGTTTTGAAAAAAGCATGCTGGAATGGTCAAATACCATTAAGACGGAACTTGCCATTAATGAACCAGGGCTGCAAATAACTCTCAATACAATTGAAACCCCTATTAAAATAATGTCATCGGAGGCTCGACAAAAACTTTTGAAGGGAATATATGCAGCACATAACGGAGTGTATGCAATGAGTGCCGCCATACCTGATTTAGTGGAAACTTCCAACAACGTGGCAAGGGTTCAAGTGAAGGATGGTACCATTTTGATAGGCTGTTTAACGCGTTCCTCTGTTAATTCGGCCAAAATGGATCTGGCAAATGCCTTGAAATCCGTTTTTGAGCTGATGGATTATCAAGTGGAACTGTCAGGCGACTACCCGGGATGGAAACCCAATCCCGATTCGGAAATTGTAAAGATCATGGCAAAAAAATATGCTTCACTTTTTAACGAGGACCCCAAAATTGTAGCTTGCCATGCAGGGCTGGAATGTGGGATTCTCGGTAGGAACTATCCCAATATGGATATGGTAAGTTTTGGTCCGACCATATTGGGTGCCCATTCTCCCGATGAGCGGGTAAAAATCTCTTCGGTTCAAAAATTTTGGAAGTTCCTGTTGGAGACCTTAAAGGAAATCAATTAAAAAAAGAACCCTCTCAAGGTCATTGAGAGGGTTAAAATTGTTTTAAGGCCGTATCTACTGAGCTATTCCCGTAATCTCAACGTCGAAGACCGTGTCAGAATTTGGTGGAATAGGGACCTGCCCCTTGAGCGCCCCAGCCCAGATGTGGAGGTAGGAACAATCGGAACTTGTCCCCAACTTTCATGGTCAATAACCCTTCCCTGAATCCAGCAACCAAGCGAGATTCTGGTGAATAGTCCATAGGTGTTGCTTCATAGCCGCCCATTTGTTTGCGTTGGGCGTCATAAACATCATATTTCTTGGCCACATCCTCATAATTACTATCGAACAAAGTACCATCTTCCAAGAAGCCGGCATAAAACACATTTACTTGTTGACCAATGGCGGGTTTTTCACCAGTACCTTCTTTGATTTTAAGGATTTTCAAACCCGATGGAAGTGCCTCTGCCTTTGCCTTTTGGGCAGCTATTTCGGCAGCGACATCTGTTTTTACTTTGGTCATGGCTGCCAATGCATTCTCCTCTTCCGCAAAATAATCGGTCATTACTTTTACGGCGTCAAATTTTTTGGCATCTTTCCCGTTACGGATTATTCGAACCGTATTCATGACCACTTTTTCAATGGGTCTGTTTACGGTTGCAGGATCGGTCGAAACAGGAACATTTGCAATGGTGTCAACAACAGATAAACCTTCCACAACTTCACCAAAAACGGTATATCCACCATTTAGGGAAGGATATGATACATGGGTTATAAAAAATTGACTACCATTTGTTTTGTTGCCCCCACTGTTTGCCATTGAAAGAACTCCCGCTTTGTTGTGGTTCAATGAGTCGTTGATTTCACTCATAAACCGATACCCAGGACCACCAGTGCCATTTCCCGAAGGGTCACCACCCTGGATCATAAAATTTTTCATCACTCGATGGAAAATAAGTCCGTCATAGAATTTTTTTCCTTTTAGACTATCGCTTACGAATGGACTGGTGCCTTCGGCCAAGGTTACAAAATTTGCAACCGTAACTGGAGTCTTTTCATACTCCAGTTTTACTATAATGTCACCCTTATTGGTTTTTATGTCGGCAAAAACGCCTTCACCCAGTTCAGGATGCTGACTTGATTTGCAACTGGACAATACCATTGTTAAGGCGAATAGTGATATAAATGCTTTTTTCATTATTTTAATATTTAAGGTTATTACGGTTTTAAAGTGTTCATGTTAAAGATTGTTTTATGGGTGGTGCAGATATTTTTTGTCTATTGAATACTATCTTGGTGTTTTTCGATTTTCAGGATGCTCAAAGTTGATTTAATGGGAACGTTGATGCCTATTCGATCACCATCGCCCTGATAGCCAAAGGCCAATGAGGATGGGTATAAAAATGTGGCCGTCTCATTTTCCTTCAGCAATTTAACACTGTTTCTGAGTCCCTGAAACAATTCTTGTTTGTCCACTTTATAGGCAACGATACCAATTTCATCAGATGAATAAATGGTATCATTGTCAAAGCTCATGATGTTGTAGGTCATAGTAACCAGATCATCGGGTTGGGCCGTATAGTCCGAGGCATCGTTCTTTTGTTGATAATAGTACCAAGAACCACTTGCATTGCTTTCATATAGACGAAGGGAATCCTTGGCAATTATCTCTTGGATCAATTTTTCTTCCATTGCCAAAAGTTTTTTATTGCGTTCAACATCCCCTCCAAAAAAAGTACCTGATTTTACCTTGACGGGTCTTCGGGGTTCAGGTCCATTTCCATTACAACCCACAAGCAGAAACGCAAGTAAAGTAAATAACCAATATTTCATCTGTTGTTATTTTTCGTTTTTTGACTCAATTTCATCCTGGGTTCAAGTCTTTAATACATCCTTGTAGGAGTCCAAAAGGGATTCAAAATATTTTGCGGTTTCCATAAGGGATCTATCACTTTTGCCTCCGGCCGCATTGTGATGTCCGCCACCTTCAAAATGTTTTCTGGCAAATTCGTTCACCGAAAAATCGCCAACGGACCTGAAGGAGATTTTAATGATTCCTTCTTCTTTGTTTTCAATAAAAATTGCTGCTAGGTTGATTCCTTCCAAAGTCAGACCGTAATTAACAAAACCTTCCGTATCCCCTTTTTGATACTCATGCGTGTCAAGTTCTGTTTGGCTCAAGGTGATGTAGGCTGTCCTATACGCATCGAGAATCACCATATTTTTAAGTGCGCAGCCCAAAAGATGCAATCTATTGGGCGTATTGGTATCGTAAATATTATGGTGAATTTGAGTGTTTTGCGCACCCCTTTCCATGAGATTTGCAATGATACGGTGGGTTCTACTTGTTGTAGATGCAAATTTAAATGAACCTGTATCGGTCATGATACCGGCATAAAGACAATTGGCAATATTTGAATCTATTAATTCCCCGTCTCCCAAATATTCTATGAAATTATAGACCATTTCGCAAGTAGAACTCATACGTACATCGGAATAGGTAATTTCGGCATAATCGGAAGGTTCCTGATGATGATCGATCATCACAAACTTGGCATTGGTCGTTTTAACGAAGGCTTCCATTTGACCAATGCGCCCTAAATGATTAAAATCCAATGTAAAAATTAGGGTCGCCTTCTCAATTTTTTTCTTTGCTTGGGAATTTTCCCTTTCAAAGTTCAAGATTTGCTCGGACCCGGGCATCCATTTTAAAAATTTTGGATAGTCATTGGGTGAGATTATGGTAGCTTCTTGATTTACTTTAAGAAGATAATGCCATAATCCCAGCGTGGATCCAATCGCGTCCCCATCTGGATTTTTATGGGGAATGATAACAATTTTCTGCGGTATGGAAAGCAGTTTTTTAACCGCCTGTATGTCCTCAAAATTCATGCGGGCAAAGATACAATATTAAACTGCACTGTATAAATTATCAAATAATTAAGTACAATTTTCGGCTATACTTATTTTGGGTGTGATTATTGGCCTGTTAAACAACTTCCTATGATTAAAAGACTTGTCAATTAATTTCTAACAAATATTTCATCTAGTTTTTTAAGTAGGTCTTTGAACTCTAATTTTATATCGTCCTGTCCGAAATATCTATCGATTATTATACCTTCTTTGTCAACTAAAATATAGGCTGGTATGTATTTGATATTATACTCAGCCGATATGAGTTCTTGATTTTTGCCGGATAATATGTGATGCCACATTCCAATTGAATCTTTTTGAATGGCCTTTCGCCATGCCTTTTCACTAAAATCGGATGATACTCCAATAATTTCAAGGCCCTTGTGATGATAATTATTATATAGCGATATAAGATCTGGATAATGTTTTCGACAGGGTCCACACCAGCTTGCCCAGAAATCCAATAAAACGTATTTGCCTCTAAAATCTTTCAAACTTATCCATTGCTCATTCATATCATTTGCAGAAATAATAGGGGCCATATTACCCGGATTCGATCCAACCTTCGAATTTTTAATGAAATTCTTTAGCTTAAGTCCATATTTACTGTATTGAATAATAGAATCGAATTTATTATAAAAATACTCTATACTATCAAGTGGTATGGAATTCCTATAATATGCTTGAATCAAAAAGGCACTTAGGTATGAATCGGGATTGTTTTTAACAAAATCCAACCTCACTTTTTTAATTTGGTCTAGTGCTTTGCCCTGTTTTATTGCAATTTCTTCCAATTCTTGGAGTGTCTGAGAATTATCACCCTCATCCTTTAATCTTTCCATTAACGGAGCCCGTTTTGACATAAAAGGGGTCATCTTAGTATAAATAGGCTCCGTTTTATTTTGGACTTCTTCATATTCAATTTGTGTTTTTGAACCTTTAATTTTTGCTTCCTTTAATTTATTCTCCTGGAAAGAAATAGAAATTTCCTTTGGTTCCAAGAAGAAATCAACATAATTGGGATCCTCTACCGAGGAAGATTTCATTTTCCCACTTATTGATGCCAAAACCGGTTCGCTAATTTCCCCAACAGTTTGGAACCTACCTTCATTTGGAAAAATTGTGTCCAATACAATATTTTCATTTTTATCGATGTAATTTAGAACAATAAATTCAGGGTATGAACCCTGAAATTCTGCCGTTAGTTCAAACTTATTTGTTAAGCCTTCTTTTTTATGATTTGAACAACTTAGATTAATTAAGATTGAGAAAGAGAATAGAGCAAATAGGCGATTTTTCATTTTAAGGAATTTGAAAAGTTATAGTTACACCGGTCAAAAAAACTTATCAAAAACCCTTCCAAAATTGCCAGTTGAAAGTAAAACTGTATTTTTGCAAAAAATTTTAAGAATGAGGACAAACAGAACATTTACAATGATTAAACCGGATGCCGTTGAAAATGGCCATATTGGTGCCATTTTGGAAAAAATAGCATCGGCCGGGTTTAAGATCGTTGCCTTAAAATATACCCAATTGAGCAATAGGGATGCCAAAGAATTTTATGCCATTCACAAGGAACGACCTTTTTTTGGCGAACTGGTGGAGTTTATGACGAGGGGACCTATTGTGGCTGCCATTTTAGAAAAAGATAATGCCGTAGAGGATTTCCGCGCGTTGATAGGTGCTACAAATCCTGCCGAAGCCGCCGAAGGGACCATTCGCAAGTTGTTCGCAAAGGATATTGGGGAAAATGCGGTTCATGGCTCTGACAGCGATGCGAATGCAGCTTTGGAAGGTGCTTTCCATTTTGCGGGTCGCGAGATTTTCTAAAATTTTCAGGAATTGAAGCTAGAAAACGCATGCGGTTCAAAACCGGATGCGTTTTTATCTTAGGACCAGTTTCCTTACAATTTCCTTTCCTAGCTCTTCATTCAGCATGGCTACTATTTTTGATTTGCCCAGGTTTAATTCCTCTCTTAGGACAGAAGAGGATAGGGATACAAAAAGCGTATCGTTTCGAAGTTCTATGGCGGTTGTATAGTTATTGACACCATTGCCCATTAGGTTGGCCCAAGCTTCGCGGGCATTTACTTTGTCCATGCCCTTTTCAAGCTTGTTTTCCTTGATAAACTCATTAAGGGCTTCGCTGAGATTAAGGGAGTCATTTTTTCGTTTTGCCATTACTTTTGAACATTAATGGGTACAAATCTTTTATAAGAATAGGTAATTCCGTCTTCATTCATCACCGAAAAATGGTTGGCCAAAAGTTCGGTCAGTTCTTCGTTCCACGAACTCAATTCGGTCCTGTAACCAATAATAAACCGATCGGTGGTCTCCTTGATTGCAAAAAGTTCGGCATCGTCCGATGTTTCAAAGGTGCCGTCAAAACGGGGCTGCACCTTTTTTCGATATCCGTTTAGGCCTTCCATCTTTATAAAATCAACACTTGGGCTAACCTTAAATTCTTTATGGGAACCATCCTTGAAGGTTACCTGGGCTATTTCCCAATATCCGTTTAGTAGGGACAAATTCTCTTTAGAGACTTTTTCACACCCTGCCAAGGTCACCAATATCAGGATTGAACAAAAAAAACGCATTTTATAATTTAAAGATTTTATAGGATTGATGTATTTTTTTGACCACATTTTCTGTTCGCTCCGCATGGGTGTCACTGAGGAATATTTGCCCAAAATCAGCATTATCCACCAATGAAATGATATAGCTTACCCTATGTTCATCCAACTTGTCAAAAATATCGTCCAATAATAAAATTGGTGTTGTATTGGCCAGTTTTTTTATAAAATGGAACTGGGCCAATTTCAAGGCAATCAAAAACGACTTTTGTTGACCTTGACTACCGAATTTTTTTATGGGATGGCCCGAAATTTCAAAAATAAGGTCATCCTTGTGTATTCCCATACTTGTATATTGTAAGGCCTTGTCCTTGTCTATACTTCCCTCTAAAAGCGATAAGAGACTATTCTCTGATAAATTACTGTCATATATGAGGGACACTTCTTCATTACCGCCCGAAATAACGGCATGTTGCTCTTTAAATATTTCAATAAAGGGTTTCATGAATTCCAAGCGCCTTTCATAAATAATCGATCCGTATTTATGAAGTTGTTCATTATAAATTGATAGGGTTTGGGCATCAAAAGTCCGGTTGGCCGCGAAATACTTCAGGAGTGCGTTTCGTTGCGCCAAAACCTTGTTGTACTTTATAAGTGTCTGCAGGTATGTCCTGTCAGATTGGGAAATGACCCCATCAATAAATTTTCTTCTGGTATCACTGCCTTCGATAATGAGGTCGCGATCGGCTGGGGAAATTATTACCAAAGGCAAAAGACCTATATGGTCCGACAACTTTTCATAGGTCTTCCCATTCCGTTTTATAACTTTCTGAAGGCCCTTTTTAAGGCTGCAAACTATTTTTTCCTCCCGACCATCCTTCGTGAACTCCCCGTCAATAACAAAAAACTCCTCACCATGCCTAATGTTTTGGGTAGCTACAGGATTAAAGTATCCTTTTCCGAACGAGAGGTGATAAACGGCATCAAGTATGTTGGTCTTTCCAATTCCGTTCGACCCCACAAAGCAGTTGATCTTCTGATCGAGCTCAAAAGCCTGTGAACTAAAATTTTTGTAATTAATCAGTGATATTCTATTCAAAAACATTTCCGAGGCAGGGGGATTTTATTTGCAAGTGTAAAGCAAGCTGCAAAATATCGAAAAATAACGAATAAATACACCTTACGATTTCAATAAAAACTTTATTTTTGCGCGATCAATAAAAACAGCAATGGCTACATACAAGAAGAGGGGCGATAAACCCAAAACCAAAGAAGAGGAACAACTTGTTGATGAACAGCAGAGTACTACTGCCGAGGTTTTTAGCACGCTGGATAAAAGCGCTTCCCGCACAGAAGAATGGGTCGCCAAGAACCAAAACTACATATTGGGATTTATTGGAGTGATTGCAGTGGGGGTATTGGGATATTTGGGTTACCACCAATTTGTTCAAAAGCCAAAGGAAGCTGATGCCACGAATGAGCTGCTTTATCCGCAGCGATATTTTGAGCAGGCCTTGAGCAGTGCTACCGAAAAGGATTCATTGTACAATTTGGCCCTGAACGGGGCGGAAGGAAAATATGGCTATTTGGATATCATAGAGGAATACCCTGGTACCAAAGCTTCCAACATAGCCAATTACTCGGCCGGAATGGCGTATTTGAGCATGAATAAATACCAAGAGGCCATAGATCACCTTGAGGATTTTTCATCTGATGATGATATGTTGGGACCTTTGGCAAAAGGTGGAATAGGTGATGCATTTATGCAATTGGGGCAGGCTGACGAGGCGTTGGGCTATTATGAAAAGGCACTTGCCTTAAGTAATAATGATTATACCACTCCCAAGTTTTTATACAAAGCGGGGATTACCGCACTTGAACTTAAAAATAATGCAAAGGCACTTCAATATTTTCAACGCATAAAAGATGAATTTTCAACTTCCGATGAGGCAAGGTCTATAGATGCCTTTATAGGAATGGCGAAAAACGGAAAGTAATGGCCACGGCTAATAAGAACTTATCGGCCTACGACAAAGAAGCGATCCCAAATGCGAAAAATCTTCGGTTTGGAATCGTTGTGGCTGAATGGAACTCAGAGATAACGGAAGGGTTGTTCAATGGTGCCCAAGAAGCGCTGTTGGATTGTGGAGCGCTTGAAAGTAATATTATTCGTTGGAATGTTCCTGGGAGTTTTGAACTGGCATTCGGCTGTAAAAAAATGATTTCGACCCAAAAATTCGATGCCGTAATTGCCATAGGCAGTGTCATTCAAGGGGAAACCAAGCATTTTGATTTTGTATGTAGTGCCACGGCCCAAGGGATCAAAGACCTTAATGTGCAATTGGATGTCCCCGTTATTTTTTGCGTGCTCACCGACAATACCATGCAACAGGCCCAGGAAAGAAGTGGGGGAAAACACGGAAATAAAGGTACCGAGGCAGCGATTGCAGCAATTAGAATGGCAACGCTTGGCTCTTAACCTTGCTGTAAGATTCCCATGTGAATCTATAAAAGACTATCAACTTCAAATGCTATCAACACCTTTTTTTGATAGCACTTCTTGCAATTACCTCGAAACCGAGTACTGTTAACAAAATTTAGAGCCTTCATTCGGCAATATTTTTGAATTTAAGTAACTTTGGGGAAATGGGAATGTTACAGAAATTTACGCGCTTAAGAAGGAACAAAAAGTTCGAATATGCCCCGCGCCATTATAAAAACGAAGGAGAAGGGAGCCCTTTTAAATTAGAACATAAGTTTGATAAATTTCGCAGCACCGTTGATACTCCTAGAGGTATTAGGGCAAAGTTTGGCAGTGTCATGGATGACATGAAGCGCCAAGGCGATCGCAACCTCAAAATAAGATTACTGGTAATTACATCTATTTTAATCCTCATTTTTTTATACATCATAGATTTCGATCTATCTATCTTCTTAAAAAAATAATGGCGGACATCATCAAACTTTTGCCAGATCATGTTGCCAATCAAATTGCAGCGGGCGAGGTGGTTCAACGACCTGCCTCGGTTGTCAAGGAATTGCTTGAAAATGCCATTGATGCCGGTGGAAATACCATAAAGTTGATTATCAAGGATGGCGGTAAAAGTCTGGTACAGGTAATAGATGATGGTATGGGCATGAGCGAAACAGATGCGCGTCTTAGTTTTGAACGACACGCTACCTCTAAAATTCAAAAAGCCGAGGATCTGTTTAAATTGAACACCAAAGGCTTTAGGGGCGAGGCATTGGCATCAATTGCCGCGATTGCGCATGTTGAGATGCAGACCCGTTCAGAAAATGCCGAGGTTGGGACACATATAAAAATTGAGGGCAGCAAAATCATTTTTCAAGAACTTATCGTAACCCCATTAGGTACTTCCATAGCCGTAAAGAACCTCTTTTTCAATATTCCGGCACGCCGTAATTTCTTGAAATCCAATCAAGTAGAGCTGCGCCATATTATTGATGAATTCCACCGGGTAGCGTTGGCGCACCCAACTATTTCCTTTCAATTTTTTAACAATGGAAGTGAAATGTTTCATCTTCCAAGGACTAATTTTCGACTGCGAATTGCCAATATCTTCGGCGATAAAACCAATCCAAAACTGGTACCGGTAGCCGAAGAGACACAAGTTGTAAAAATATCGGGGTTTATAACAAAGCCCGAGTTTTCGAAAAGGAGCCGTGGGGAACAGTTTTTCTTTGTCAATAACCGGTTTATAAAGAGTCCGTATTTGCACCATGCCGTAGTAGCGGCCTTTGAAGGCTTGATACACTCCGATAGCCATCCCGGGTACTTCCTAAATTTGGAAGTTGATCCCGGATCAATCGATATCAATATTCATCCGACCAAAACAGAAGTCAAGTTTGATGATGAACATACTCTGTACGCTATATTAAGGTCTGCTATAAAACATAGTTTAGGCCAATTTAGTGTGGTGCCAACTATTGATTTTGACCTTGACCAAAATCTGGTCACCCCATATTCCTATAGAGAAAAGGATGCCGTATTGCCAAAAGTTATGGTAGACGAGAACTTTAATCCTTTTCAAGATTCAAGGGCACAGTTACAATCAAATAGATATGATCAAAAGCGGGGCGGGCCTTCTTGGCAGAGTTTGTATGTAGGCATGGACGCCCAGGTTGACAAAGAAGAACCCTTTAAAAATATTCAATTTGAATCGGACACAATTACAGGTTCTATTTTTGAAGGTCAGTCAGAAAACATTGAATCGGCGGCAACCACATTTCAATTGCGCAGAAAGTATGTAGTCACCACCATAAAATCGGGAATGGTGGTAATTGACCAGAGCAGGGCGCATCAACGTGTACTTTATGAACGATTTCTGAGAAATGGTACTGTGAATGATACCGTAAGCCAACAATTATTGTTTCCTTTGTCCCTGTCATTTTCAAAATCGGATATATCGTTTTTGGAAGAAATGCAGGAAAGCTTAATAACAATGGGATTTATCTTTGGGGCGGTCAAATCAGATTCAGTACAGATAATGGGAGTACCCGTATTGGTAAATGAAAGTGAGGTGAGCATGATCTTAGATCAGTTGATTTCGGATTTTCAGATGGAAGTTAGCGGGGAAAGTTTTTCACAAACTGATATTATATCAAAGACATTGGCCAAAACACTGTGCGTCAAAACCGGTGAATTACTGGAGAGAACCTCCCAATTGGCTTTGGTAAATGATTTGTTTGCCTGTAAGGAATCAAGGGTAAGTCCGTTTAACAAACCGATTTATATTACGATTTCGGAAGATGATATTGATAAAAAATTTATTTAAATGGTTAGAATTACAGAGGCCGTAAAACACTTGCTCATCATAAATGTGTTGTTCTTTATAGCAACTTATTTGTACGAACCGCAAATGATGGATTGGTTTGCGTTGCATTTTCCAAAAAACGAAAATTTTCAAATTTGGCAGATGGTTACCCATATGTTCATGCATGGAGGGTTCATGCACATTGGTTTTAACATGTTCGCATTATGGATGTTCGGCGCGCCAGTTGAGGATCATTTGGGGAAAAACCGATTTCTTTTTCTTTATTTTTCTGCCGGACTTGGCGCCGTTCTGTTCCAATTGGGATATTATTACTTCAACTACCTTCCCAATTACTCGTTATTGCTTGATTCTGGGTTAACGGGAAGCCAAATAACACAGATGCTAACGTCCAATCAGGTAATTGGGGATTTGACCAATGAACAATTGACCAGTTTAAAGGAAATTTTTCCGATTTATCATGCTTCCATGGTTGGGGCTTCTGGTTGTATTATGGGCGTTTTGGCGGCATTTGGGGTTATGAACCCCGAGGCAAAACTCATGATGATTTTCTTGCCGATACCCATAAAGGCCAAATATTTTATCCCGGGAATAATTTTGTTGGATGTGATTTCGGCTGTCACGGGCCAATCGTTTTTCAGTCCTAGCAATACCGCTTACATGGCCCATGTTGGCGGTGCTATTTTTGGTTTCATTATTATGTGTTATTGGAAAAAGAACAGTTTCAATAATAGAAGGTGGGATTAATGACAACTGGAAATATTAAATATCAATTTGCACGCCTAAATATTGCCGAAAAGCTTATCGCCGTTAATGCGATAGTCTTTATTGTCAATGCATTGCTGCCATTTTTGTTCGGATGGCCAAAAACAGTTATTGACCAATGGTTTCAATTACCGAAAGACTTTTTTGATTTTATAGCCCAGCCATGGTCTTTGGTAACCTATTCTTTTTTTCATGGGGGTCTGGGCCATATTTTTTGGAACATGTTGCTTCTCTATTTTTCAGGACGTATTTTCCTGAATATTTTTGGATCTCTGAGGTTCATCACGGTCTATTTTTTGGGAGTTATCTTCGGTGGACTTTTATTTCTTTTGAGCTATAACGTATTCCCTGCACTGCTAAACACCAATACAGCTTTAATTGGCGCGTCCGCAGGGGTTACTGCTATTTTGATTTTTATATGTGCCTATATCCCCGATCAAGAGGTTCGGGTCATTTTTTTTAATGTGAAACTGTGGCAATTAGGCGTTTTTGTGGTTTTGGTTGATTTGGTTCAAATACCTTACAGCGGAAATGCCGGTGGACATTTGGCGCATTTGGGTGGAGCAATTTTAGGTTATGTTTATGCAAGGCAACTTTTGAATGGAAAAGATATTGGGGAAGGTTTTTCCAAGTTTTTGGAGGGGCTCGGGAATCTTTTTACAAGACAAGAGAAAAAAGGACCCTTAAAAACGGTGTACCGAAAAGAAAAAGTGGGCACCAAACCAAAAGTCAACTACGATAGGGAAAGCCACCAGCGAAAAATTGATACAATTCTCGATAAGATCAGCAAATCTGGCTATGAGAGTTTAAGTAAGGAGGAAAAGGATTTCTTGTTCAAGGCAGGGAAAGAAGATTGAATAATTGATTAAATGAAGGGTCTGTCATTTTCTGGGAAAGTAATTTTTGTTCTGAACATTATCCTGGCTACTTTACTGTTTGGCTCCTGTATAGCGACGTATATCTCTGTTGAATCTTTTCCCTTATTGTTTGTTTTTAGTTTGGCATCACCCTTGCTGGTTCTGTTGAACGGGCTATTTGTTCTATATTGGCTATTTTGCCGCATAAGATATGTATGGATTTCGGTCTTCGTTCTTTTGGTGGGTTATTTTACGCAAGATTCGTTTGTGAAATTATTCAATTCCAATGCAGATATCAATCCTGAGGATATTAGTATATTGACCTATAATATACTAGAATTTGAAGGTGGTGAGGGAAGAAATAGAAATCCGTTGACCGCCGGGAGCATTATAAAATTTGTATCCGATGAGGATCCGGATATTATTTGTTTTCAGGAATTTGACCGTCGCCAACTTAAAAGACATGGATTTGACCAATATCCCTACAAATATTCAAATACAAAACCAAGGGTTTATGGGAGCGGTGTTTTACAGGCCATATATTCAAAATACCCGATTATCAATTCGGGGGAACTAGATTTTCAGGAAAGTTCCAACGGAGCGATTTTTTCGGACATAGTTATTGACAATGATACGATCCGGGTTTATAATATCCATTTACAATCCTTGAGTGTTCGCGCCGGTAGTTTCAAGAGAGAGCAGCCACAACGACTTCTTAAAAGATTGGGAGCCGTTTTTGAAAAGCAACAAAAGCAGGCAATTTTGATCAAAGAACACGCAGACAAATCCAAACTCAAAAAAATTATCTGCGGTGATTTCAATAATACGCAGTTCTCAAATGTTCATAGGGTTATAAAAGGACAATTGCAGGATACGTTTAAGGAAAAGGGCTTTGGATATGGTCGCACCTATGATTTTAAATTTTTACCTTTTCGTATCGATTTTATTTTGGTAGATAAATCATTGGAAGTAATCGCCCATAAAAATTTTGATGTTAAATATTCGGATCACTATCCTGTAATGGCATCATTTCGACCATAGGAAAATCAAATTAAAATGAAATAATAATATTATGGGCTGAGAAATTATATTAATAATAAAAATTGAAAACCGGTCAAGCTTAATTACGGACATGAATACCTATAGGTATTGCCATTGGTTTAATTTAATATAATTTTAAGTAAAGTTTGTAATTGTCTCCAGGAAATATTAGATATAACTTATTATGTCTATTTGTGGATTTACAAAAAAGTTAAAAGTGAAAAAACTCTTATTATCTGTAAGAATTATCTTCGTATGTAATACATTTTTTGTGCTATTATTATTATTGGCTTCGTTGGTGCCATATATGGATTTAAGAAAGCTTCCATTTCTTGTTTTTTTAAGTTTAACTGTTCCAGCATTGGAGATAATTAATCTTGTTTTTTTATGCTATTGGATTTATCTTAAAAAAAAACAATTACTATTTTCTTTAATATCACTTTTAATTGCATATGTCACTTTGGGTTCATTTTATAAAATTGGTACAACAGAAGTATACAAAGATGTCGTGCCAGATTTAAAAATAATGAGTTTCAATGTTAGAGGATTTAACAAAACGGGACAACTTAAAAGGGGAGGAGTATTTGAGGATATCTTAAATCTAATCAATAAGGAAAACCCTGATATTATCTGTTTTCAGGAATTTGATTATTTAAAAAGAAAGGAGTTTCATAACTACCCGTATCGTCAATTGATTGACAATTATAAAAAAGGTAAGTCTGTTGTGTGTATTTATTCGAAGTTTCCAATTGTTAATTCTAGTTCAATTGATTTTAGAGAAAGTGCAAATGGAGCCGCATTTGCAGATGTTTTAATCAAAATGGATACCATCCGAATTTATAATGTTCATTTGGAATCTTTGAGGTTGCCTCATCATGCTAATGGAATTAGCAGTGAATTATCCGATGGACTTTATTCTAGACTTTCCGATTCATTTCAGAGCCAAATAGAACAAGCAAGAATAATTAAAGAACATAAAGGTGCCAATTCCCTTAAAACTATCGTTTGCGGAGATTTTAATAATACCCAATTTTCAAATGTTTATCATTTGATAAAAGAAGGAATGCATGATAGCTATATTGAGAAAGGTGTTGGTTTTGGAAGAACTTATAATTTTTTACGTCTTCCATTGCGTATAGATTTTATTTTGGCTGACGGTGCATTTGAAGTTATGTTCCACAAAAATTTTCATGATCGATTATCCGATCACTATCCTGTAATGGCATCATTTCGAATGAAAAGCGATTAACAAACAATCTACGGTATCTGCCAAAATATGGATCAGTAGCGCAATTCCTAAAATCCGGGTTCTGCGAAATATCAATAATCCAAAATAGATGGCAATGGCCCAATAACTATGAAGCGGATGAAAATTGATACTACAACGCTGTGAATCAAAAAAAGGATTGGCCAAAAGATGATCTACATCGATCACAATCCCCATTAAAAGCAGTATCATGATCTTCAGCCTATTTCCCTTAAAAAAAAGGAGTGCTATGACAATGGGCAAAAGAAAATGAATACCGTAATGGAGTAGGGGCCTAAGCATTCTTAGAAGCTAAGCTTTGATTTTTGAGATAAGATAGGGAATTTGTCCCTTCATTGAACAAAAGGTCAAGAAGACTAGCATTCTTGACGAATCCATGGCGGTCGCCAAATACTTGGGTATATTGTTCTTGTTGAAAATCCATTTCCTTTTTTGCATTGACCAAAAATCGGCCATCTTCAAAATTCAAGGGTTCTATTTCGTACATTTCTGATTTCTGATTTGGCATTATGACTTGAAGGCACTCGAATATCCTTTCAATGGAAAGAAAGTTAAAATCCATTAAAAAATTGAATCTTTTTTCAAAAACAGGCGCAAGGTCGTCTTCATAAAATTCAAAGAAAGGGGAAGTTCTGTAGGCCGTTTGTAAAGTTCTCCAATGCTGTCGTTGCCAATCATACGTATTGTCGATTACTACATCCTTGTACTTTTGCCTACCGTGTGCCCCGCCTACGTGCTGAATGGGAATTGTCAATGTAAGTTTCCCAATATCTGTACAGATATGGCAGCGATTTCGATAGGTCTGTTTCTGATAATTGTCCTCGACTTCCCAGATGACCTCATTTTGAACAATGGCCGAGGACGTGGCTATGTTAGGGAAATAGGTGGGGTGGAGAAGGAGTTTCACTTATTTGCGGATTTGAATTTTTCGGGCTAGAAGGCCAAGCGTTTCAAGTCGAAGGTTTCCGAGATTGTGTTGTTGTACAATTAACCCGAAATCTGTAGCATAAAGTTTTTATTCCGGTTGCCCACCATATTCGGTTTACTTTCCACTGTTTACTGTTCATTGCCCACTGTTCACTGTTTACTCGTTTTCTTTTTCTTCCAAAAATAATCACCAACAAAATAAGCGGCCAGGGCTATTAAAAAATACTTAAAATAGGAAACAGGCTCGCCCGTTCCATTTACGGTCGTAAAAATACGGTCCCATCTGGGTTTCCATTTCCAAATGCTATTTACATTTATTCCTTTGGCATCCTTGAAATTGTCAAAACTCATCCAAATAAAAATCGGGGTGCCCACGATGTGATTTTCAGGCACATAGCCCCAGGCCCTGCTGTCCTCGGAGTGCTCCCTGTTATCGCCCATCATCCAATAATAATCCTGTTGAAAGGTATAGGAGTCGGTAACTTTTCCGTTCAAACTAATTTGATTGCCTGAAACACTGATCGTGTTTCCTTCATAATCTCGAATGATTTTCTTGTAAAGCGGTAATGTCTTTAAATTTAGTGCCACGGTCTTTCCTCGTTGAGGAATATAAATAGGCCCCATATAGTCATAGTTCCATGGATAATCTGGACTTTGCGGAAATAAATTTGCTCCTCTACGTCCTTTTGTATCCAATATTTTAACGACGGAATCAATACTTGAATTTTTACGCAAAGCTTCGACCATTTCGTCGGTTAAGGGTACTTGGCGCTCTCTACCGGTCTCTTCTTTCAATGACAACCCACTTTTACGGATGGCCTCAGCGGGAATTCCACCTTCATTGGTATAAATTTCCAATTGCCCATCTGGTTTTCTATTGTAGCCAATCATATATTCGTTCAGAACGTCGGCTTGCGGTTGGCTGATAGGCGGAGAAATGTATTTTCTGGTAAAATCCATGGCACCAATTTCATTCAGCAGTTTTGAGGAAACCCCTTTATTGGCATAGACAGTATAGTCATATTGGGGTTTGGCACGGTCCGGAAGTTCCAGTTGTTTTCCATTTATAAAAACAAACCCTTCCCGAACTTCCAAGGAATCACCGGGCAGACCAACACATCGTTTTACATAATTGGATTTTTTATCAATGGGCTTGTCCACTCCTTTCTCTTTCCTAAAGAAAACACGTACTGTATCAGCTGGCCAACTAAAAACCACAATCTCATTTCTTTTGATTTTTTTGAAACCGGGTAACCTGAAATAGGGAATTTGCGGTTTGTTTAAATAGGAACGAGTACCGAGAATGGGTAAGGTGTCATGAACCATTGGGGCGGCAATTGCCGTCATTGGCGTTCGTGCCCCATAATGAAATTTACTAACGAAAAGGAGATCGCCGATACGCAGTGTTCTTTCCAAAGAACCCGTAGGAATTACATAAGGCTGAATGAAATAGGTATGGACCAAAGTTGCGGCTACAATCGCAAAAACAATTGAGCTTACCCATTCGCCAATGGCAGACCTTGGATGCAAATCCCTATTTTCAATATATTGTACATCTAACATGTAGTTCACATAATAGATGTACAAACCTAAGGTAAGAATAACCAGCCATGTTTCCAAAAGACTATTTCTGCCAAAACTGCGAATGGTCTCGACCCAAACAACCGGGAACATGAGCAAATTTATAATTGGGATAAACAGTAAAATCACCCACCATTTTGGGCGATTGATTATCTGCATCAAAACAATAGCGTTGTACACGGGAATGGCAGCTTCCCAAGCTTTTCTTCCTGCTTTGACATATAATTTCCAGGTTCCAAGGAAATGAATGACCTGAACTATTAAAATAAAAATAATCCACTGCGTTGCGTCCATATTCGTTTATGGTTTATCGTTGTTTTTATTCTATTGGCTACAACTTTTGCAGCTGAGCCAAAAATTTTTAGCAATTAAATGCTTTTATAGCTCTCCAATTGTACCTGTTAACCAAGGTTTAACACATCTTTCATCGAAAAAACCCCCTTTTTTCCTACAATCCATTCGGCTGCGACTACGGCACCAAGGGCAAATCCCTCTCTATTGTGTGCGGTGTGCTTAATCTCTATGTTGTCTACAACACTTTCATATTGTACGCTATGTGTTCCGGGTATTTCACCAATGCGTTTGGCTGTAATAAGAACTTCATCTTTGCTCGGGTTTTCTAATTTCCAGCCCTTGTAATTTGAATTTTCAATAATGCCCTTGGCCAATGTTATCGCCGTACCACTCGGAGCATCCAATTTATGGGTATGATGAATTTCCTCCATCCTAACCTGATATTGTTCTAGATTCCGCATCATTTTGGCAAGGTAGTTATTGAGCTCAAAAAAAATGTTCACACCCAAGCTGTAGTTGGAAGCATAAATAAAAGCCCCATTTTTTTTGTTACAAATCGATACGGCTTCATCATAATCTTCAAGCCAGCCAGTTGTTCCACAAATAACCGGCACACCATTTTCGAGACAACCTTTAACGTTTTGGAATGCTGCACTGGGCATACTAAAATCAATGGCTACATCCATTTTGGAATAATCGACTTCAGTCGTGTCCACATCTACTTTGGCTATAATCTCATGGTTTCTACCTATTGCAACTTGCTCAATCATTTTCCCCATTTTCCCGTAGCCGAAAAGTGCTATTCTCATACTTCAAAATTTAATGACAAATGCCATTCCGTAAGTTGGATTACTAGTTATGGGATCCAGATCTAAATAGGGTTTAAAGTCCAAACTTAAATCATCGTCCACATTAAATTGCTTTAAATGCGCATCAACGTTGGCATCAACCACATTCAATGCATAAATTAGTATGGTTACCAACAAGGAAAGGTCACGATCTCGCTGGTACCTTTCCTGTCCGTCTTGCAGTGCTGTGGTCGCCAAATCGGGCGTCGCGGGTATTTCACCACCGGGATTCCTAAAGTCCCAGAACTCATCATCGTTGAACCCTGCCTTTCTTCTTTTAAAGGCGGCCCTGAACCGGTCATAACGGTCATCATTAAATAAATACGCATACACGCCAGTACCCATTACCGCGTAAACAATCGGGACTTTCCAATAACGTTTGTTGTAAACTTGTCCGAGACCAGGCAATACGGCCGAGTAAAAGGCTGCCTTACTTGGGGCCAATGGGTTTATGACCTTCCTTTTTTGTAGAACGGAATCTTCAATGACAATACCTTCCTTGGCCATATCGGTCTTTAAGGAATCTATTTCCCCGCTCTTTTTCTCTGCAATTTTTAAAGTATCCTGCTTTTCCTGCGCTAAAGATAGTAAAGCGGAAAGACAGAATATAATACAAAGAAATAGGCTTTTACTCACCTATGATGTGTTTTAAGATTCGCTGGAAATCCTGTTCCGAACCAAAAGCGATGCTAATTTTTCCTTTCTTCTTTTCATCTACTTTGATATCGATTTTAGTAGAAAGGTAATCTGTCAACTTTTGGGCGCCAGCTTTGGCAAAATAGGGAGGTGTAGACACTTTTTTTGGGACTATGGATTTTTGGCTCCCAGAATGATAGGCCTTGACAGCATTTTCAGTTTCCCTAACGGATAGATTTTCACCCACTATTCTTTCGTATAGCCGAATTTGATCATCTTTTCCATCCATGTTTACCAAAGCCCGGCCATGGCCCATGCTAATGAAACCATCCCTAATTCCGGTTTGAATAATGGGATCTAATTTCAACAATCGCATATAGTTGGCAATCGTAGAGCGTTTTTTGCCCACACGTTCGCTCAATTTTTCTTGCGTTAGTTCGATTTCATCAATCAATCGTTGATAGGACAAACCAATTTCAATTGGGTCAAGGTCTTGGCGCTGAATGTTTTCAACCAGTGCCATTTCAAGGGATTCTTGATCGTTGGCAATTCGAATGTAAGCGGGAATGGTATCTAGACCAACTAACTTGGAGGCACGATATCTACGCTCTCCTGAAACCAATTGATATTTGTTGAAATCAATCTTTCTTACGGTAATAGGTTGAATTACACCAAGTTCCCTGATTGAGGAGGCCAATTCTTGGAGTGCTTCGTCATTAAAATTGGATCTTGGCTGAAAAGGATTGACTTCAATGGCATCCAAATCCAATTCAACAATATTGCCAACGACTTTGTCGGCATTTTTGTCAGATGCCGATTGAATATCATTGTCCGGATCTTTTAATAGTGCCGATAGGCCTCGGCCCATAGCCTGTTTACGTACTGCTTTCGCCATTTAAACTGCTTGCTTGTTTTTTTGGACAACCTCATTCGCCATGCTCAGGTAGTTGTCCGCACCTTTGCTGCTAGCATCGTACTTTATGATGCTTTCTCCGTAACTTGGAGCTTCGCTTAACCTAACATTTCGCTGAATAATTGTTTCGAAGACCATGTCCCCAAAATGTTTCCGTACTTCCTCTACGACTTGATTTGACAATCGCAATCTTGAGTCGTACATAGTCAATAACATTCCTTCAATATCCAAATCGGGATTGTGGATTTTTTGGACACTCTTAATGGTATTCAACAATTTTCCCAAACCTTCCAGTGCAAAATATTCACATTGAATCGGTATAATGACCGAGTCTGCCGCAGTCAGTGCATTTAGTGTCAAAAGACCCAAAGAAGGAGCACAATCTATAAGTATGTAGTCGTAAGAATTCCGAAGGTCCGCAATGGCCTTTTTCATCATATATTCACGCTCTTCCTTGTCTACCAATTCAATTTCAATGGCAACCAAATCGATATGTGACGGAATCAGATCCACATTCGGGGATGAAGTCTGAATAATGGTTTCCAAAGCGGTTTTAGAATGCTCTACCAATTGGTAAGTGCCTAATTCAATACTATCTACATCAATACCCAAACCAGACGTTGCATTGGCCTGCGGGTCGGCATCGATCAATAATACTTTTTTTTCAAGGACGCCCAGCGAGGCAGCTAGATTTACCGAAGTTGTTGTTTTGCCAACCCCGCCTTTTTGATTTGCAATAGCAATTATCTTGCCCATTTTCCTAGTAAGTTAAGGGGTAAAAATACGATTATTTAAGATGTCATTGAAACGATTTTGTTAACACAAAGTGAATAAGTGAAGTACCTTGTGTTAAAGTGAGTTAAATTTATTTGTTTCCAACGGGTAAAACTCTTCAAGTAAGGATGCTAACAGAGTTCATTTCAAACGATTATTTTAAAGGCCACATGGATAGAAATCAATCTTTCTTGTCATTTTTTAAGCTGTCCGCATATTCAATAAGGTAGATCTCTTCGTCTTTCTTCTTTAAAAAGTACTGCTCGCGGGCGAACTTTTCGAGTTCCTTGGGATCTGAAAGTTTTTCGATGATTAATTTGTCCTTTGAAATTTCATTCTTCAGAAATTCCTGTTGTTTTTCAAGATTATTGATTTCCTTCTTTAACTCTAGGTGTATCAAAAAGGAATTCGTATCAAAAAAGAGCATCCATATTACAAAGACCGTAAGCACTAAAATATACATATTGGTTGCAATGCGAAACCATTTCTTTTTTTTGATGTCCTTGAATCCCATGGTGCTTAAATTAACTTTTCATTGATAAGAGACCTGACGATATCCACAGCCACCGTATTATATTTGTTATTTGGTATAATGATATCGGCAAATTCTTTTGAGGGTTCAATGAATTGATCGTGCATGGGCTTTAAGGTATTTTGATAACTGTTCAAAGTGTCATCCAATGTCCAACCACGCTCGTTGATATCTCTTTTTAATCTTCTTATGAGTCGCTCATCGGTATCGGCATGTACAAAAATTTTAATATCGCACATATCTCGAATTTTTGCACTTGTCAAAATTAAAATCCCCTCAACGATAAGTACTTTTGTGGGATGTACGGTTATGATCTCACCTGTTCTATTGCATTCGTGGAACGAATAAACGGGCTGTTGAACCGAATATCCGGATTTTAACTGTTTTAGATGGGTTTCCAATAACTCGAAATCGATGGATTTTGGATGATCAAAATTCGTCTTTTTGCGCTCTTCCAAAGACAAATGAGAAAGGTCATTGTAATAGGAATCCTGGGAAATTACGGCCACTTCACCTTCGGGCAATTCGTTGATGATTTGGTTGACCACCGTTGTTTTGCCACAACCTGTTCCGCCAGCTATGCCAATTATTAACATTGATTGTAAATTTTGTCAAAAGTACATATTTGTAAAACAAATTGGTGTACCCTAAATATTGAACTTAACCAAACCTTCTTTTAATATGTAATACCTACTTTTGCCGGATGCAAAATCAAACCACAAAACCCAATTTTGAATTTGTAGCCTTGATGGCGGCCTTAATGTCTATCGTCGCCCTCGCAATCGATGCGATTTTGCCCGCTATATCGCATATTGGTATATCAATCAATAGTTTAGATCCCACGCACAATCAATTGCTGATCACGATGATATTCTTAGGACTGGGTCTTGGACAACTTTTGTTTGGCCCCATGTCAGACAGTTATGGGCGAAAACCCATAGTTTATCTTGGGTTTATCATTTTTACTATTGCAAGTATCGGTTGTGTTCTTGCGCCAAACATGGAATGGATGATCGTTGGTAGGATCTTTCAGGGCATTGGACTATCGGCACCCCGTACGATTACGATATCGATCATTAGGGATACGTATCAAGGGGACTATATGGCAAAAATAATGTCGTTTGTGACGGCATTTTTCATTCTTGTTCCGGTAGTTGCCCCGGCAATAGGAAAATTGATCCTGGACGGTTTTGGATGGAAAGGTATCTTCTATATGCAATTGTTTTTCGGTCTAGTCGTCAGTATCTGGTTTTGGAAACGTCAAAACGAAACACTTCATCCTGAATATAAGATACCATTTACTAGGCATGTCTTTGTGGATGGATTAAAGGAATTTTTTCGATACCGGGAAACGATCGCTTTTACAATTATTTCAGGTTTGATTACAGGTGCCTTCTTGGTCTATTTAAGTGCTTCCCATCACGTTTTCGAGGACCAATATGGGCTAAAGGACTCGTTTCCGTTCATATTCGCCGGCTTGGCAACCTCCATTGGTATTTCCACTTTTACCAACGGTACACTTGTCATGCGTTTTGGAATGCGCAAATTATCGTTTATGGCGTTATCTGTTTTTTGTGCAATTTCACTGTTGTACGTTATTAGGTTTTGGAATCAGCCGAATCCAAATGCGGAGGTTTTGGTAGCCTTTCTGTTTTTTCAATTTTTGTGTATGGGCTTCCTGTGGGGAAATTTTAGATCCATTGCCATGGAGCCTATAGGGCATATTGCAGGAATCGGAGCCTCAATAAATGGTTTTATTTCAACGCTCATGTCCATTCCCATTGCCGCCTTTATAGGTGGTTTCGTAATTGATACGGTATGGCCGCTTTTTGCCGGACTTTCAGTTTGTGGTTTGCTGTCCTTGCTGATTTTTATGGGATTCGGAAATCGCAAAGCCATATTGGGCAACGCAGTGGGTTACAAAGGTTAATGGGAGCCAAGCAATGGTACCCCATTTTAATTAATAGACCCCAGTATTTCCAACTACAAAGCATTATCCATTATCTCTTTCACAACTTCGGGATTCAATAACGTGCTTGTATCCCCTAAATTAGAAGTATCCTTCGAAGCGATTTTCCGCAGGATGCGCCGCATTATTTTTCCGCTTCTCGTTTTGGGCAGCCCGGAAACAAACTGAATTTTATCCAATTTGGCTATGGGTCCAATATGTTCGGTGATCTGCTGGTTGATTTCTTTTCGCAGATTATCGCGATCTCTCGTTTCCCCAACTTCCTTTAGGATTACGTACCCATACAGTGCATTTCCTTTTATATCATGCGGAAACCCAACAATGGCACTTTCCGCAACGGCCGGATGTTCATTGATGGAATCTTCAATTGGCGCCGTACCCAAATTATGACCTGAAACAATGATAACATCATCAACCCGGCCCGTTATTCTATAATAGCCTACGGCATCACGGAGTGCACCATCGCCCGTAAAGTACATTCCCTTATAGGCTGAAAAATAGGTGTCCCGATAGCGTTCATGATCGCCCCAAATAGTTCTGGCTATGGAGGGCCAAGGGAATTTGATACATAATCTACCTGAAACCTGATTCCCCTTTAATTCGATGCCATTCTCATCCATCAATCCGGGCTGCACGCCAATAAATGGAAGTGTAGCGTAGGTAGGAGTTGTGGGAGTGACATAGGGTATGGGCGTAATCATTATGCCCCCTGTTTCCGTTTGCCACCAAGTATCTATGATGGGGCTGTTCTTTTTGCCAATATTGTTGTTGTACCAATGCCAAGCTTCCTCGTTTATAGGTTCACCTACCGAGCCCAAAACCTTTAGACTTGAGAGATCATAATTTTCTACGAAATCCAGACTTTCCTTGGCCAACGAACGAATGGCGGTTGGAGCGGTATAAAACTGATTTACTTTATGCTTTTGAACAACTTGCCAAAATCGCCCATAATCAGGGTAGGAGGGGATACCTTCGAACATTACGGTGGTGGCTCCGTTTGCCAACGGCCCGTAAACAATATAGGAATGACCCGTAATCCAGCCAATATCAGCAGTGCACCAGTAGACATCATCTTCTCGGTATTGGAAAGCATTTTTAAATGTATAGGCCGTATAAACCATGTAACCGGCGGTGGTGTGCACCATTCCCTTCGGTTTGCCGGTTGAACCTGAAGTGTACAGAATAAACAAAGGGTCTTCGGCATCCATTATTTCGGCAACGCAATCGGCATACGCCTTATCCAATAAGGGCTGTAACCATTGGTCCCTGCCTTTTTTCATTTCGATTTCGGTGTTGGTGCGCTTGGCTACCAATACATTTAGTACGCCGGGACAATCTTCCAACGCCTTATCTACAATTCCCTTTAGGTCAATGGATTTTGCACCACGGTAGGATCCATCCGAAGTAATGACCATTTTACAATCACTATCATTTATACGGGTAGAAAGTGCATTGGCGGAAAATCCGGCAAACACAACCGAATGGATTGCCCCAATTCTGGCACACGCCAATACGGATATGGCCAGTTCGGGAATCATGGGCAAATAAATGCAAATGCGGTCCCCTTTTTTGATACCATTTTCCAAAAGTACGTTCGCCATGCGACAAACACGCTCGTGAAGTTGTTTGTACGTTATATGCTCCGCTTCTTCATCGGGATTATTGGGTTCAAATAGTATGGCCGTTTTTTCGCCCCTAGTCGGTAAATGTCGGTCAATACAGTTTTCGGTAATATTAAGTTTAGCACCTTCAAACCATTTTATTTCAGGTTTGGTAAAATCCCAACTAAGAACATTGTTCCATTTTTTTCGCCAAACAAAATGTTCCTCGGCAATTTCTTCCCAAAATCCTTCTGGGTTGCGAACCGATTTCCGATAGACTTGATAATACTCCTCTAAATGCTTAATATGATAATTACTCATGCTTAACTATAAATTTTAGGCAAATTTGTGTGTTAAATGGTTCTCTCCGACTGGTTAATTTCATTTTTAAAAGTACAAAAATTTAATGACCAGTTGCTTCTCCCGCGCCAGAGGGAATACGTATATCTTCTACGATTTCCTGCACCGATAAAGGAGGTTCCGGGGTAAATTTCATAACGATTACAGAAACTATAAAGTTTGCTAGCATAGCAACGGTTCCAAACCCTTCAGGAGAAATTCCAAACCACCAATCTTCCGAAGTGCCACCCCCGAACATATTGAATTTGAACTTCATCATGTAAAAGAGCATCAATAAAATGCCAACAATCATACCGGCAATTGCGCCCTCCTTGTTCATTTTTTTATAGAAAATACCTAAAACGATAGCTGGAAAAAAAGATGCGGCCGCCAAGCCAAATGCAAGGGCGACTACGGCCGCTACAAACCCTGGAGGATTGATACCGAAATAGCCTGCTATAATTACCGCTACGGTAGCGGCGCCACGTGCTGCCCACAATTCCCCTTTTTCACTAATTCCCGGCTTAAATACTTTTTTGATCAAGTCATGCGACACGGAAGACGAAATAACCAACAATAGCCCTGCAGCCGTGGAAAGGGCCGCGGCCAAGGCCCCGGCAGCTACCAATGCAATGACCCAAGCTGGTAGATTTGCAATTTCGGGATTGGCCAAAACCATTATATCGTTATCTATCTTAAGTTCATTGGCTTCTTTATCTGCCAAATATTGAATTTTGCCATCCTTGTTCTTGTCCTCAAAGGTCAATAAACCTGTCTTTTCCCAATTTTTGAACCATGCCGGCATGGTTGAATATTCTTGATCACTTACGGTTTTGATCAGATTTGTTTTGGCAAATACCGATACGGCCGGTGCCGTTGTATAAAGTATGGCTATTAAAAGCAGGGCCCAACCTGCCGATTTTCGGGCATCCTTCACTCTTTTTACCGTAAAAAACCGGACGATCACATGTGGAAGCCCTGCGGTGCCTACCATCAAAGCCAATGTAATGGCAAAAATATCGATCATCGATTTTGAACCTTGGGTATATTCATTAAAACCCAATTCGGTCGAGAGTCCGTCCAATTTCTCAAGCAGATACATTCCGGAACCATCATTCACAGTGGAGCCCATTCCCAATTGCGGAACTGGGTTGCCCGTCATTTGAATGGATATGAAAATCGCCGGAACCATAAAGGCAAAAATGAGCACACAATACTGGGCCACTTGGGTATAGGTGATGCCTTTCATGCCTCCTAAAACGGCATAAAACAGAACGATGACCATGCCAATAATTACGCCCGTGTTTATATCAACCTCCAAAAATCTGGAGAAGACAACACCTACCCCGCGCATTTGACCTGCGACATAAGTGAAGGAAACAATCAGTGCACAGATAACTGCCACGATCCGTGCGGTTCTGGAGTAATAGCGATCCCCTATAAAATCGGGCACAGTAAACTTTCCGAATTTTCGTAAATAGGGCGCAAGAAGTAGTGCTAGTAGCACATAACCTCCCGTCCATCCCATTAAATATACAGATCCGTCATACCCGGCAAAGGCAATAATGCCCGCCATGGAAATGAAGGATGCGGCGGACATCCAATCGGCTGCCGTGGCCATTCCGTTTGCCAAAGGGGAAACTCCTCCACCCGCCACGTAAAATTCCTTTGTGGAGCCTGCTCGTGACCAGATAGCGATGCCAATATAAAGGGCAAACGTAATTCCTACTATAATATAAGTCCATGTTTGAACACTCATAATCCAAAGTTTTGTTGGGTGGTTTATTCGTCGAACCCGTATTTTTTATCCAATTTGTTCATCAGTTTTACATAGACAAAGATCAAAATGACGAATGCGTAAATTGAACCTTGCTGTGCAAACCAGAAGCCCAATTTAAAACCTCCCAATCGAATGGAATCAAGTGCTTCTTTGAATAAAATTCCCGCACCGTATGAAACAACAAACCAAATAGATAAAAGAATAAAAAGATAGCGCACATTTTCCTTCCAGTAGGCAGTTGCTTTTTTTTGTTTTTCAGACATGATAATTTATATGGATTGATGTATTTATTGCTAATATAATGATTTGAAAACTGCTTTAGTTGGGTAAAAAGAGCACGCCGCTAGATGAGTCGTTTCTGGCCCCTGTAACCGATTTAAATACATTGATGTGACCTTCTAAACGCAGAACGCCCATTAAGGCAAACACCAATGCTTCTTTAAACTCGATTATTTCCTTGCGCGGGACTATCACTTGAACCTCACTTCCCAATTTACTTTGCAAGGTTTCAATCAAAAAGTCATTCAGGGCTCCACCACCAGTCGCAAGCATTTTGCTTTTGGATTTCCGGGAATTTTGCCTTATCTGAATGGCGATTTGCTCACACAAGTGGTGAACGGATGTGCAAAGAAGATTCTCTAAATTAGCTTTGGTTGCATCAACAATGGGAACTACTTTGTTTATAAACCACTCATAACCAATGGATTTTGGAAAAGGTGATTGATAGTATTCCAGTGTATTTAATTGATCCAACATGATGGAATTGATTTTGCCCTTGCGTGCTAGATTACCTCCCTGATCATAATCAAACCCATTTTTACGGGTAATATGGTTCAATATCATATTTGCAAGACCAATGTCATAGGCGATACGTTTTCCGTTCAAATCAAAGGAAACATTACTAATTCCACCTAAATTCAAGCAAAAATCATACTCCTTAAAAAATAGCGCATCCCCAATAGGCACTAAGGGCGCGCCTTGTCCTCCCAAAGCAACGTCATTGGTCCGAAAATCACAAATGACTTTATGACCACTCGCATTGGCAAGATGTTGACCTGAGCCTATTTGAAAAGTCAACCCCTTTTCAGGTTGATGGTGGGTGGTATGACCGTGACTGGAAATATAATCAACTTCCAATTTATTTTCTTCAATGAAGATTCGGGCCTGCTCACCCAACCAAGTGCCATATGTATTATGAAAAATCAAAAGTTCGTCGGCGGGCAAAAAAATGGAATTCTTCAATTTTTCCCGTAGTGTTGATTCATAGGATATACTTTTTGAATGATGTATATCAAAATGCCAATCATTTGCGGTTTGCCAAATATGGCAATAGGCAAGATCAAGACCATCCAATGAGGTGCCTGACATTAAACCTATGATTTTAAATTTCTTCATGATTGTTTTATGGATACTGATAAAATTCCTTTGGCTTCTAATTTACCCAAAAAATGGTCTGCTGCGACTTCTTGAAATACGGTAAAATTTTGATAAGCTATCACCACTGCTACTGCTCTTTCTATTTGGATGTGGTTAAGTACATAGGGATTTCCAAAAAGGTACAGAACCACATTTTTGGTAGCAATAAGGTCATTCACCATTGCCAAAATGGAAGCGGAAAATCCAAAATTGTTAATGGGTTTTATTTGCGGAGGGAAAAGGCATATTAGAATGTTTTCTCCGTCCGAAATTTCGGAATGCACATTTTTTGATTGCGGATCAAGTACTACTTTATTATTGATCTTTAAGTTGTCATCTATGATATCAATGAATTGATTTTCAATATCTTGAAATATTGAAATGCACGTAAAAAGTTCATTTCTAAATTTCGAAACATCAAGATTCGTTCCTTTATGTAGCGTTAAACTCAGCTTGGCTGATTCTCGATTCAAATCGCTAGATTTATTAAATTCTAGGATGGCATTTTCCTGTTGGGTTCCGATGGCCTTCTCCTTTAAATTCCAAATCCTTTTAAAGCTTTCTTCAATTTGAGAATCGGTTGCATTTTCAATGATTTTGTTAATTCCTTCTTGTGTATGCTCCGCAAAACATAGAATATCGTTTCCCGCCTCAAAAGCCCTCCATTCCAACTCTCCTTTTATGGGGAAATTCTTTGCTACGGCATGCATGTTCAAGGCATCTGAGATTACGACACCCTTAAACCCCATTTCATCCCTTAAAAGATTCTTGATCATTTCTTTTGAAATACTGGAAGGTGTGTTTTTTCCATTGTCCAAGGCCGGTACCGAGAGATGGCCCACCATGATAGAATCTACGCCCTCATCGATCATTTTTTGAAATGGAAACAGTTCATTTTTCAACAATTCCTCTTTTGATTTTGGAATCACGGGAAGTCCCAAGTGCGAGTCTGTTGCCGTATCACCATGACCGGGAAAATGTTTAGCACTTGTAAGCACTCCTTCACTTTGGGTTCCTTTCATAAAGGCAATAGCTTTTTTGGAGACTACTGTTTTATTCTCTCCGAAAGACCTGTATCCAATCACTGGATTATTGGGATTATTATTAATGTCTACCACGGGCGCTAAATTCATATGAATGCCGGCCACCTTGCAATCATGGGCTATATTCTTTCCTATTTGATAAATTAGGTCGTCATTATCCCGAAAAGCCCCTAAGGTTATGGCATACGGATATTGGGGTGTACTCTCAACTCGCATTGCGAGACCCCACTCTGCATCGATTGCAATCAACAAAGGATGCTTGGAAACCGCTTGATATCTAGTTATCAAAGACTTTAGGACATCAAAGCTTTTTTCATTATAAACTACCTCCTTTTTACCCTCAAAATTAGTCGCAGCACTTGCCCTGCTATGAAAAAAGCATATACCTCCTATATGATGAGCCTTAATTAAATATTCCAATTGTTGAATCTCTTCCTCGGAATCATTGATAAAAGCAGCGGGCATAAACAATTGTCCTAGTTTTTCAGAAAGTGGGAGTTCAATACGGGCACTTTGATAGTTTAATATCCTAACCATTTTAATCATTCGTCTTTTTGCCAAAATCAGCTGGATATTTAATGAGTTTCATCAAGAACAGTGCAGGCAAGGCCGCAATGACCACCCATATAAAAAAACCAGGATAGCCCAAAAGTTGCTGTATATAACCGCTCAGCATGCCGGGCAGCATCATCCCCAACGCCATGAAACCCGTGGCAATGGCATAATGCGAAGTTTTTGATTTGCCATCAGCTATGTAAATGAGATACATTAGAAAGGCTGCGAAACCGAATCCATAACCGAACTTCTCTAAAATGACCGTTGCAGAAACTGCGTAGATATTCGTTGTTTTGGTCAATGCCAGAATTGCATATAGCATATTGGGAACATTAAGGGAAAGTAGCATCGGCAACATCCATTTTTTAAGTCCGTCACGAGAGATTAGAATTCCACCAAGAATACCGCCAAGTGATAAAAAAATAACTCCGGCCGTTCCGAAAATAGTGCCTACTTGTTCGGTTGAATAGCCTAGGCCACCAACTTCCTGGCCGTCCAATAAAAAGGGAGCTACCATTTTTACCAATTGTGACTCGCCGAGGCGATAGGTAAGAATAAATGCTAAGGCGATGGCAATGCCCGGTTTTCTAAAGAATGAGCTAAAGACTTCCATAAAACCTTTTGGTTTCTGAATGGCAATCGCCTCGGAAGTTTCATACTTTGGGGTCACCAAAAAGTTTGAAACAGTGAGTATGAGCATTAAAAATGCCGCTGCGGTCATCGTATAGCTCCATGCTTTTGCATTATCACCATATTTGTTCTCAAGAAACCCGGCCAATACTACGATCAATCCTTCTCCTGTTACCATCGATAAACGATAGAAAGTGCTTCGCATCCCAACAAAAAAGGATTGTTTTTTTTCAGTCAACCCGATCATATAATAGCCATCGGAAGCAATATCATTGGTCGCCGAAGCGAATGCTGCCATCCAAAAGCAAGCTAACGTAGTTGTGAAGAACATGTTGGTCGGTAATGATAGTCCAACACCCAATAAGGCAATTGATATCAACAACTGCATGCCCAAGAACCAGTTGCGCTTGGTACTCCTAAGGTCTACTAGCGGACTCCAAAGTGGTTTTAGTACCCATGGCAAATAGAGCAAACTGGTATATAGGCCAATGTCTTCATTGCTTACGCCCAGTTTTTTGTACATGATAACTGAAACGGTCACAACGAGTACATAGGGCAGGCCTTGGGTAAAATATAGAACGGGTACCCATGCCCATGCCCATTTATCTTTTTGAACCATTCGCTTCTCTTTGCTTTAAATGTAGAAAAATTGAATCAGTTTCCTGACCAAATTTATTTATAAAAGAAGGTAAATCGCTCAATATTTTCATTGTTCCTATAAGAATTCCAAGAATATTTAAATCTACACCGTTGATTATTTTAATCGTTCAAAAATCAATAAAAGCAAACTTCTTTTATGTTTAGCAGACTTGTAACTAATCTTTGTTTCTACCAAATTCGAGCGTTTTGTTCTTCACTATGGGTTTGGCCCAAATGCCAATCCCCAAAACATAACCTAATGCCACAAATATTAATAACATTCCTATTTTAAGGGATATTAGGTCGCTTATAAAACCAATCAAAAGTTGCATTACTGCACCACCCATGATACCGGTCATAAGGATCCCGGCAAAAGATCCATGATTCTTGGCAACAGAGTTCAAGCCAAGTGACAAGATGATTGGATACATTACGGAAAGAAAAAATCCACTGGCTTGAAAACCGTACAAAGAGGCGCTTGCACTCCCAAACAATGCAGAAACCAAGCTAACAATGGCCAGCGATGAAAAAAGCTTTAGAACCAATTTACTGTCCATAATTTTCAAAAGTATCAGACCAAAAATTCCTCCTATGGTCATTAAGCCCCAAAAATTACCGACTGCATTGGCACCAATAGTTTCATAATCATAACCGTGATATTGATTTAAAAACTTGGACATCCAATAGGAAATACCCTGTTCTGCCCCTACATAGGCGAAAATCCCAAAGAAATAAAGTAGTACCAGCTTATTTTTAAAAAGATCTACATAGGTGTCCCGGCTGCCTACTTTTTCTTCGTCAATTAATTCAACTTTTGGGAACTTGACTGAAAGAATGATAAAAATCATTGTTAAACTGGCGACGGCAAAAATCCAATACATCGAAATCCAGGACATATCCAATGGTACTACCTTGGAAAGAATTGAGATTGGCCATCCCATTTTATCTGAAGGACGCCCTAGACCCGCTACCAGCCAAGAATACACCTGTGGGCTAACGAACGATGCAGCTCCAAATATTAATTGCGCCAAAACGGACGTGAATGCATAATGTTCTTCACCACCGGTAACCCTTAGCAAAGGATTGATTACCACTTGTAAAATGGCCATTCCGGTACCGATTGTGAACAAGGTTATCAGGAAAACCTCAAAAGTAGGGAAGTGGGAAAATAGGATCGACCCAAGCAAGGCCAATAGAAATGCGAAAAGCATCAATCGTTTTTCACCATATTTTTCAACTAAAAAACCGGATGGAATAGACATTACACCATAGGCGATGAAAAAAGTAAATGGCAGAAATCCCGCCATGGTTTCACTTAATTGAAAACTTGCTGTGACACTGGGGTTCAAAGCACCCAGAATATTTGTTAAGAACGAAATAACAAAAAAGGTAACCAGTATCAGAACGACAATTCCATAATTTTTTTTCATTAACTTTTTCCTTTCGTGAAGCTGATTTTCAGTTTTGGTCGGGTCCTAAAATGACAAAAGCCCTATTTTACCTTTAAACCTTGTAAAATAGGGGTATAGTCAAGCATATTGTTTTATTTTTAATTGAATTTATGACGCACAAAAGCCTCCATGGCTGCATAATCTGCAAGACCAAGGGCGTTGTATTTTAAAGCGGTATCCCGATTGCGTTCTTCGGCACGCATCCAAAATTCCCTGGAATCATCACCTTGAAACATTACCCCATCTTTTTGAGATTGATGGCAGAATATGGCATAGCGTTTCTTTAGCACCTGTCCAGGGCTCATAGGAACCGCCATTTCTATTTCATTGATGTCCCATTCGTGCCAAGCACCCCGGTAAAGCCAAAGCCAACAATCTTTTATGAAAGGTTCTGATTTTAACTTTTCGATTGATTCGAAAACGGCATCCAAACAAATCTTATGTGTTCCATGTGGATCTGCCAAATCACCGGCGGCAAAAATTTGATGTGGTTTAATTTGTTTGATAAAGCTGCTCATTATATCAATATCCTTCTCCGAAAGATTATTCTTTTTAATTCTACCTGTCTCGTAGAACGGCAAATCTAAAAAATGCACGTTTGTATCGGGCAGACCAATGTAACGAGTCGCTGCATATGATTCACCCCTACGAATATATCCTTTCAATTTCCGAACCTCGGGTGCGTCAAAAGTGCTTTCATTTTTTGCCCTTATGGCTTCGATAAGATTTTGGGCCTCTTTTGTACCGCCAATTCTTTGCGCAATTTCAGCAAATTTTAAGGCTTCGGTATCGGAGACTGCAATATTGCCCGAAGTTTGATAGGCCACATGTACTTCATGTCCTTGTTCCACCAATCTATCAAAAGTACCACCCATTGAGATTACGTCATCATCGGGGTGCGGACTAAAAATAATAACCCTCTTTTTGGCGGGAGTGGCCCTCTCTGGTCTGCTGGTATCATCCGAATTTGGTTTTCCTCCTGGCCAGCCTGTTATAGTATGTTGCAATCTATTGAACATTTTTATGTTCAAATCATATGCATCATCCAGAATAAGTAAACCGGACATGCCATTATCATTATAGTCTTTATCGGTTAAACTTAAAATGGTTTTTCCGGTCTCTGCACAGAGCCAGACAATGGCCTTGGCAGTAAGATCTTCCGTCCATTCACACTCCTGAACCAGCCACGGTGTTTTATTTCTGGTTAATTCGGCACCGGCACCGGTATCAAGCACAAAAGTAACATTGCCATGTTGCTGTAAATAAGTAGCCGGAACCTGGGAAGATACTTCTCCTTCAACTGTTTTCTTAATAATTTCGGCCTTATTTTGTCCCCATCCCAACAAGACGATCCTCTTTGCGCTTCTAACCGTGGCAATACCCATTGTAATGGCCTTTCTAGGGACATTGTCTATACCGAGAAATGAAGGTGCGGCATCCACTCTGGTAATATGATCTAAAGTTATTACCCTTGTTCCTGAATTAAAATGAGATCCTGGTTCATTGAACCCGATGTGCCCCGTTCTGCCGATTCCCAGCAACTGAAAATCAAGCCCTCCAAAGTCTTTTATTTTCTTTTCGTAGGAAAGACAATATTCTATGGCCTTTTCACTGGCAATTTTTCCATCCGGTATATGGACGTTTTCCGGAAGAATGTCAATATGGTTGAATAAATGCTCGTGCATAAAATAAAAATAGCTTTGCATATTGGTCTTTTCCATTGGAAGGTATTCATCCAAATTAAAGGTTACCACGTTTGCAAAACTCAATCCTTCCTCATTGTGCATTCGCACCAATTCCTCATAGACCTTAATCGGTGAAGACCCCGTGGCAAGGCCCAAAACGCATTTTTTGTTTGATGCTTGTTTTTTTCTGATCAGCGCAGCAATTTCTTGGGCCACGGTGATGGACCCTTCATTGGAATTGGAAACAATTACGTTATGGATTTTTTCAAATCGGGTTTCCTCAAATTGACCGGCAGGTTTATAAGATATATCTATCAGTTTCTTATCAATGGCTGTTTTCATATAGGTAATCTAGTTTTTCAAAATAGGTGCAAAATTCTACCGAATAGAATGCCAAATGTAAGCATTAAAAATAATTTTTGCTGTTTTGTGCAATATTTATTGCTGTTTTGTGCTTATTTAAACTTAATTTAATGAAATATTTATATTGAAGCCGTAAAAAACGGCATATAATTATTTTTACTAATTTCGTTTGCGAGTTTATCGAGACAATTTTTCAAATGCTAAAAGAAGAACGACAACAGACTATATTGAGTGAGGTTGAATTGCACAATAGGATACTTATTACAGATATTGCAGAAACCCTGGATGTATCAATCGACACTATCAGGCGGGATGTAAAGGAACTGGATGCTGAAAATAAACTGAGAAAGGTTCATGGCGGTGCCATTTCGTTAGGTTTCATTACCAATAGTACAAGAAATAACAACATTTATGCACTTGAACAAAAAACCAAAATAGCTGGTAAGGCAATAGCACTTTTGAGGGATGGGAGCGTTATTTTTATGGATGGAGGTACAACTTGTTTGGAAATGGCCCGCTTAATTCCGCCACAAATAGAATTGACCTGTTTTACCTTAAGCTTACCGGTAGCCATGGAATTGTCTACAAAACCCAATGTAACCGTACTTTTTATTGGTGGCCAGATTTCAAAGGAAGCACAAATATCAATTGGCGCCAATGCAATTCACAACTTGTCTGAGATTAGGGTCGATTTTAGCTTTATCGGAACGGGTTATGTTGACCCCTTTTACGGGTTGACAGAGTTTGATTGGGACATAGTTCAAGTGAAGAAAGCAGTGATAAAATCGTCAAAAAAAACGGTACTTTTGTCAATCTCGGAAAAACTGAATTCCCAACATAGGTACAAAACGTGCGATATTAATGCCATTAATACAATGATTACAGAATTAGATTCCGAGAACAGTCTTTTGAACCCGTTTAGAAACCAGGACATCCGCATTTTATAATATCATGGACTATACTAAAGTAACAGAAACACCCTCCAATTTTGATAATTTGGAGCAAATGGATACGGAAACCATTCTGAAATCAATGAATGAGGAGGATAAGAAGGTTGCCCTGGCCGTTTCATTGGTAATTCCACAAATCACCAAACTTGTAGACGCACTAGCAGAACGATTTGAAAAAGGTGGCCGTTTATTTTATATAGGGGCGGGTACAAGTGGTCGACTGGGGATTTTGGATGCATCGGAAATTCCACCTACCTACGGACTGCCACACAGCAGGGTTGTTGGGTTAATTGCCGGAGGTGATACCGCTATTCGCAAATCTGTGGAGCATGCAGAAGATGATACCAAACAGGCATGGAAAGACCTCATGGCATACGATATCAACGACAAGGATGTATTGGTCGGAATCGCAGCATCCGGTACAACCCCTTATGTGTTGGGTGGAATTGCCGATGCAAAAAAAAATGGAATTTTGACTGGCGGAATCACGAATAACCCTGGTTCTCCCTTGACGAAGGCAGTTGATATTTCCATAGTCGTAAACGTAGGTCCTGAATTCGTAACGGGAAGCACCCGTATGAAAAGTGGAACATCACAAAAACTTGTGCTCAATATGATATCTACGGCTCTTATGATTAAAATAGGAAGGGTCAAAGGGAATAAAATGATCAACATGCAACTGAGCAATAGTAAATTGGTTGATCGTGGTGTGCGCTATGTAGTTGAAGGCCTTGGTATTTCCTATACGGAAGCTGAAGCGTTACTTAAGATACATGGTTCTGTAAAAAATGCTTTAGAAGCAGGGAAGTAGCCTATAAATTACATGACTTCCTCAACATAGGATTTTCTTCTATTTCTTGATGATTGCGGCAACTTCTTCGGGAGTAACCATTTTATTTGAGGTATTTCCCCAAGAATTCATTACAAAATTCATTACGTCCGCAATTTCCTCATCCTCAAGTCCCAATGGGGCCATTACGTTATTGTATTTTACCCCGTTAACCTCAATGATACCTGATTGGCCGAACTTGACCCCGCGAATACTTGCTTCACGGTTTTTACTCAAATAATCAGATTTGGCCAGTGGCGGAAATGTATGTAGGACACCTTCACCTTTTTCCAAGTGACAGGCAACGCAGAAGTCCGCATAAATTTCATTTCCCCTTTGAATGCTTTCCTCAAGAGCTGGATCTTGAAACAAATATCCACTCATCAAAGCAATTCCAACTAAATAAATTCCAAAAAATAGTTTCATTTGGTAATCTTGATCATGCTAATTTAAAGAAATTCCATATCCCGACTTAGCGATGGATAAACATTTATGCCTTAGGTACCAATTTATAAATTCCCTTGCCCTCAACAGCCACATAAATTAGTCCGTCAGGGCCTTGTTTTACATTACGTACCCTGCCGATGTCCGCTATCCATTTTTCACGTGATACAACTTTGTTTCCTTCCATTTTTAATAGCTCCAAGTATTGAAAAGCCAATGAACCCACCAAGAGGCTACCTTTGTAATCCCCGTATTTATCGGAAGTGATAAAGGCCATTCCACTTGGCGCAATTGAAGGAACCCAATAATGAATAGGTTGCTCCATACCCGGCATTTCGGTTTTATCGGTTATTGGAGTTCCACTATAGTTAATCCCGTAGGTTATGACCGGCCATCCATAATTGGCTCCTTTTTTCACAATATTTATTTCATCACCACCACGAGGACCATGTTCATTGTCCCAAATGGCCCCTGTTTCAGGATGTTTTATCAATCCTTGTGGATTTCTATGCCCGTAGCTATAGATGGCTGTTTTTGCTCCGCTGGAGCCTATAAATGGATTGTCTTCGGGAACACGACCATCATCATAGAGTCGGTAAATTTTTCCTCCATCTCGGGTGATATCCTGTGGATTTACATCGCGATCACCTCGCTCACCAATGGAAAAATAAAGATAACCATCGTTGTCGAATTGAATTCGGGACCCAAAATGTTGGCCTTTGGTGGTATTTGGGACGGCTTTGTACAAAGATTCAATATCCGCTAATGCATTATCTTTAAGTTTCGCCCTTATTATGGCTGTGTTCCCGCCTTTTTCATCACCTTCCGAAGAAGCATATGAGATGTAAATCCATCCGTTTTGTGCATAGTTCGGATGTAACTCTAAATCTAACAATCCGCCTTGTCCACGGTCATATACTGGGGGCACATTCCCAATTTCTATTTTTTTTCCATCCTTTATAAGTAACAACTTGCCAGATTTTTCCGTCAGGAGCATACTCTGATCTGGAAGAAAAGCCATGCCCCATGGAATTTCCATTCCATCCACAATTAACTCTGCCGTAAATGGAAATTTTTGAGGTGTAGTAACTTGATTTTCAGAATCCTGAGCACAAGAGGAACTAAGCGTTATAACGATTAAATAGAGATATATGATACTATTTTTCATAATTTGACGTTAAGATTAAATAATATGGTATGCGTTAATGCATAAAGATAAAGAGAAATTATAAGTATAAACAATTACCCCGAAGAATATATCGATTCCCAAATCCGCATATTCTTGTGAAAAGACGACTTAACCTATGCTCCCTAAAAAACCACGGCGTATTTTATATGCCCTTCTGCTAACTGTACTTTCGGTAATTTGTACTTCGGCCCTAGCCAATACCAAAGTTTTTGAATTTATTGTTGAAGTTGCTTCCATTTTAAAAGAATCTTCCGGCAATGCTTCGGAAGAAATAGCGGAAAATGCCAACATTATCTCTTTAAAAACCAATAGCGATAATGAAGTCAACAATACTGGAACTATTACTGCCACTCCTTTCATGTTCGCAACAATTATCCAAGGTGCCGATCAAGAAGTTGGATGTAGCACGAATGGACTAACGGTTGCCCGGTTTAATTTATGTGGTGATTCGGACAATAGGGTAATTTCGCTTTCAGGGTCGCACTCAAGCGTCACATGGCAGCTATTGGGCGGGTCATGTTCACCAAATATCAATGATGACTGCCCCAATACCACGCCTGGTTGTTATTCCACGGTTGGTTCCGGTCCGACCTTTAATTTGAATGCTGCGAGTGTCCCGTCCACTACAGGGGCCGAATATAGGGTAGTGGTTGATGGGGTCAATTATTATTTCAAAGTCAAAAAGAGTACAATTACCCAAACATTTGTTAAGAATGATTTTATTTGCGGGGTTCCCGGAAGAATTCAAATTACAAACTTGTCAAGTGCCTATGAATTCAGTATCAATGATGGTAGTGGGTTTGGCCCATGGCAAGGACCCATTTTCAATAATTTAAATACTGGAACTTATGTTGTAAAAGCTCGGTTAAGGAATACCGCCAATACTTGTGAATATCCGTATCAACCAATTACAATTAGTCAATTGGATATTGCCATTGATGCTACTTTCATAGATGCACAATGTAGTGGCGATACGGGAAGTATCACAGTAACGGCCAACAACGTTCCGGGACCTTATAAGTATACCTTATTGGACAGTAACGGTGTGGCTCAGGAGTTTACCGCATTTATTGCAACCAACCCTTATACTTTTTCAGCCGTTGGTTTTGGTACTTATACGGTTCAAGTTGAAACCCAACAATGTACAGGTGACCCTCTCAACGGCATTGACCCCCCAAGACAGGATAGGGATACCGGTGGGAACCCCATTATTATTGGTAGTGGACTTTCGCCATTGGATGCTTCTACTGAAGTAAACAGCAGTTTTGGTTGTTCAAATATTACTTCTGTTGATATAACAGTAAATACTACCGGTGGTGCAGCACCTTATCGTTTTAGTGTTAATGGAGGTCCATTGCAACCTTCTTATACCGGCACAACAACGTATACGGTATCTTCAGCCGGCACCTACGATTTTTTAATAACCGACAGTAATGGCTGTACAATTAGCGCCTCTTCCAATGTTGAAAATCTTTTGCCACCTGATGTTACTGTTAATGGAATTGACGGTACCTGCTCCAATGGAGGTGCTAAAATTAATTTTACAATAAACGACGCAAGAGGTTACAATCTTTCATATAGGGTTAATACGGGCGATCCGTGGACAACCAACCCTCAAATATCGGTTCCTGCAGGAACCTATCCTAATATTGAGGTAAGATATCAGCAAGGTGGTTTTCAATGCACCTTGGCCATGCCTTCGGTTACGGTTACCAATGTTGGGGCAATAACTGGATCGGCAATTAAAATATCCGATCGCACGTGTAATGTAGGAGGTGGGCTAAGTGGCGGACAAATAGATTTTCAAGGACCTTTTACAGGCGGATCTGGAAGTGGGTATCAATTTAGTATAGACGGTTTAAACTTCTCTGGAACAACCTCTTATACCAATTTAGTCCCTGGAACCTATACCCCGATAATCCGTGATAGTGGTGGTTGTCGATTGACTTTGACACCAATAACAATACAGGATGTAAACCCGCCAACGGATCTAACATTCGCCCAGTTGAATATTAGCTGCGCAACGAATACCTCGGACGTACAATTGACACCTACCAGTGCGGCTGCAATTGTAAATTATTCGATTATCAGTCCCAGTGTAATCAATAATGGTGGTAGTAATACATTCGTGGGATTGAGTACCACTACTTCTTATATTTTCCAAATAACGGATGCCAATAATTGTACCTATACCGAGGGCTTCACACCGGCCCTTATTAGTTCGATCAGGGCAAGAGTTAAGTCTGGGGGAGATTTAAAGGTTTGTACGGGTGCATTGGATGGTTCTGGTTCATTCTTAATTGATGGGTTTGCCAGCAACTATACATATAATATAAATGGGGGAATCGAGAGCGGTGCCCAAAATAATGCTCAAGTTGATCTTACTGGATTGGGAGCAGGAACTTATACAATTACCGTGACCGATGTCGATTCTGGTTGTACGGATAGTGCCGCCTTTACTGTGCAAGAGCCTTCTACACCTTTATCCTTGACAGGGACAGTGACCCCAATGACATGTGCCAATAATAATTTAGGTAGGGTAGTAGCCAACCCCGTTGGTGGTTGGGGTACAAATAGATATACATTGGTATATCCTGGTGGAGGCACAACAGTGGGTCCAAAATCTGGAAATTCCTTCGGAAATCTTTCGGTTGCAGGCACCTATACTTTATCTGTGACAGATGCCGAAGGATGCACGGCAACCTTTAACTTTGACCTAACCCCAATTGCTTCACCAACCATTGGTTTGGATACGGCCAGTTCTGATTTTTGTTATATTCCAGGACCAGGGGCTACCATTGCGGTGACCTCGACTGCGGGTACGGCCCCTTTGGCAAGTCACCAGTATCGCATTAACGGCGGTACCTTACAGGCAAGCCCCATATTTACAGGTGTTGCTCCGGGTAATTATACTTTGGAAGTAGTGGATGCGAACGGATGTCGGGACGATATACCGGTAACAATTAACCCACAATTAAGGGTTACCATTAGTGTTGATACGGAGATACCCTGTGGTCCTGATCCAGGTCTTATTAGAGTAATCGTAACTGGCGGATATACATCTGGTGCCGGTACAAAACAATATGAGATAAGTTCAGATAACGGGGCAACATTTGGTGCACCTGTACCCCTAACCTCCAATAACTTCTTATACCCTACGAATGTATCTGGCACATATGTGTTCAGAATAACGGACAATAATACCACCAGTTCTGGGTGTGTTGCTATTTCCAATCCTATTATTCTGGATCCACCAATAAGCATAGCTCCGGCGAGTCATGAGGTGTTTCCCCCTGCATGTGGGGAAGTAAGCAGTGGTAGGGTCATCATCACTCCTGATGCAACCAGTGGAGTAGCTCCCTATGAGATTAACTTTGATGGGGCAGGCTGGTCTTCCAATACCATCTATTCCGGTCTTAATGAAGGGCAGACCTATACCTACACCGTACGAGATGCCAGAGGTTGCGAAACACTGCCTCAAAATGTAACCATACCAAGCCCTGGAACGGCACCCGACGCCACATTGGCCGCTTCACCGGCCACCTGTTTTGGTGGTACCGTTGAAGGAACTATATCGGTCACGTCCGTAATTGGGGGCACTCCTGATTTCACTTATATCCTGCAGGATCAGTATGGTGTAGAAATTGAAAGAATTGGGCCAACATCCAGTACATCCGAAATATTTTCCGGGGTACCCGTAGGAAACTATATGGTTATAACCCTTGATGGAAATGGTTGTCTTGATCAAGATAACATTAGGGTTGATGATGGTGATTTGGATGTGGTTCCCGACCCAGTTGCCATCCCAATTTGCGCCCCGGGAGGTTTTACCAATACGGTAACCATTGTAGGTGGCGTAGGTCCTTTTGAGATACGATTGGTGACAGATCCACCGAGTGTTTATGTGCCGGTAAATTTGCCGCCTGATAGACACACCTTTGCGGGACTACAGTACGGAGTGACTTATACAGTGGAGGTTCGCGACCTAGGTACCGGATGTACCCATATTGAAACTATAGATCCAATCGACGGTCCTAATTTGGACGTCGCAGCGGCCTCGACCGCTGGCTATTGTGACTTGCGCAATGGTCAGATAACATATGAAATCACTAATTTTAATAGTGGGGATAATTTATTCATCGAGATTTATAATGTAGATACGGGTACTTTAATACATTCGCAAACACAAAATAATGTAACAACTGTCCCTTATAATGGGTTTTACGATACTCTACCCGGAAACTATCAGGTAATCGTGACCAATTTAACTGACTTTTGTACCGATGGGGCCTTGATTACGATAGATCAAAACCTTCCAAACATTTATATTGTGGCTTCAGAACCTGCTAATTGCAACGCCGATGGCCAACTTACGGTTGTTGGTGGCGGTGGGGCAGGAGGGCCTTATCAGTTCGCTTTTGGTTTATCAGGATTTACCCCGGATTACGATGGAACGGCCACACCTGCCGATCCGACCGATGATTTTGGAACGACCAACACTTTTGGGGGACCGTCGGGTACCTATCAAGTTTATGTAAGGGACATAGCGGGTTGTACCTCTTTTGATATTGGAACGATTATTCAAGAGGATTTGCCGCCACCGCCTCCGGTGTTCGATGTTGTCAATCAATGTGATGTCACTTCAACGGCTTTCGATATTACTGTAAGTGTGCCGAATACGGTTGATACTCCACGTTTTACTTTAGGTGGGGATACTCAATTTGGGGTATTGAATGGTGCTAATTATGAGTATACATATACAGTTGGCACTCCTGGTTTTTATGTCGTGGATGTGGTAGATGCCAGCGGATGTACCAATCAAAACACAGCAGAAGTATTTGAATTTATTTCCGCTTCAGGAGGTTTTACGACCGAGTCAACCTGTAATGTGGATGATGGAATTATCACCATTGTTCCCAATGGGGGTAGTGGCCAGTTTGATTATGAACTCACAGGATTGGATTATCAATCGAATATTGTGGGGCCAATTACGCAATCAGATAATGCAGTTTTCAATGGGGTTGCACCTGGAACCTACCAAGTAATGGTAACCGATCGGGTGGCCAGGGCCGGTGGTATATTTTGTACGTTTCCAGTAAATATTAATTTGGATGCCGCAGTTCAACCCGTAATCTTATCGGCTACTGAACAGGATATCAGTTGTGATGGCGCTGATGACGGCACCATTGATATTGTGCTACAGCCAGGCACCGATGTTGATTCTCCCATTGATTATCGTTTGCTTAATTTTGATACAAGGGCCTTTATTTCAAATAACGCTTCGGGTTCATTTCCAAATTTACCTCCTGGCCGTTATGATGTAGAAGTAGTTTCTTCAAGAAACTGTAGCGTATTTTCCGGATTGTTGGAAATTACTGAACCATTGCCATTCTCCATTTCTGCCAGTGCTCCTGATTTTGCTTGCGAACCAGGTGCCAATAGATTTAGTTCGACAATAATCACGGTAGTGGATCCTGCAACTACTGCAAACCCCGGTACGTCTGGCAATTATCAATACAGCATTACCGGATTTTCAAATTACCAATCAGCAAATACTTTTGAGATTGTTGATAATGGCTCGATCCAGAATATCACGGTATATGCCATTGATGCCAATGGATGCGAGGCAACTACCGTTGTCAGTATCAATCCGCCAACGGATGTAGTACCATCAATTGTTCAGATAGATCCTCTAAATTGTAGGGATGATGAACGTGTTCGCATTCAGGTCATTGGATCGACCAATTTTACTGTGAGCACTATTTCCGCAACACCGGTGTCACCTGTGACGAATACGCCGGGTAATAATTATGTGGATGTCTTTCTGCCAGCATCAGGGGATTATCTCTTTGAAGTACAGGACAACATAGGCGGTTGCGCTTATCCAATGCCCAAGCATACGGTAAATGACCCCATCTTTCCAATTGTATTGATTAGTGAGGCTAAACCTGTATCGTGTTTTGGAGCAAGTGACGGGGAACTGGCAATAGATGTAACGGATTATACAGGAGTATATACCTACAATGTTTACAGTGGAAACGACCCGGGTAAAACAACCATTTTGGCAAATGGCACACTGGATACGGCCAATAACACAGAAATCATATCCGGATTGCCTGGAGGAAATTTCTTTGTAGAAGTTGTTTCTACGGCCATGCCATTTTGTTCCTCTGATAGCAATGTGGCAACCATTACGACACCGAATCGAACCGTTAAGTGTAACGGCTGCTGAAATAGGGAATGTAAGTTGTAATGACAATGCGGGAAGAATAGAAGCAATAGGCAGCGGTGGCTGGGATTCGTCCCCATACAATTACCAGCTTTCCAAAGATGACGGTACGGGCACCTATGTCGTGATAACCTCTTTTTCAACGGTGAACGATTTTACCAATCTATCTAGCGGAGATTATAGGGTAGAGATTAGGGATGTTCAAAACTGCACTAGTTTTCAAGACATCAATTTACCCATTGTTCCTCAAATTGACGCTGGTATTAGGGAACCACAAGGATTGGTTTGCCCTGGCGGTAACAATGCCGTACTGGAAGCTTTTGACCCTACCACAGGTGATGCTACCACTGCAACGGCAGGCGCAACGGGTGGCTATTTAGGAGCCGGTTATAACTATAGACTTCTTTATTTGAACAGTAACGATAATACAGATATAGCCTCAGCCAGTGGTTTGCAGAACTCTCCAACTTTTGTTGGTGCCAGTGGTGGGTTCATAAGCGGCGGATGGTACGCTATAGAAGTTTCATCGAGCTTTGACTGTATGTTTGTAACCATCCCTTATTTTGTGAATCCACCACCAGCAGTAGAACCCAGACTCGTACAGACCAAAGTTCCGGGTTGTGGTGGTCAAGGAGAAATTCAATTGAACATTGAGAATTATGATGCTTCATTTATATATGAATATCAAAGATTGGAAAATGGTATAGCCATTGGGGTTTATACAGATATGGTCGGCTCAACGGCTCTTTTTCCAGGTGATGCTGGAATAACCTATCAATTTGATGTTCGCAAGAAAAATGCTTCAAATACCTGTGCCCCTGTAAGGTCAAACGGTATAACAATGACCGATGCCACGGGAATAGTCTTATTGCCCAATTTACCTGATGATATTTCGTGTGCCTCTGAATTGGATGGACGAATTGAATCATTTATAAATGGCGGTGTCGGTGATAACATGTTCTATCTGTACATTGGTGATCCTGTGGATGCCTTTTCCCCCAGTCCCTCAGCTACTCTGATCCGATCTCAGGATTTTGGCACCTTTGAAGGTCTTGATGCAAGTGATTCCTATTATATCGCCGTAACCAGTGGGGCAACCTGTAGTGATATTCAAGGTCCTTTTGAAATTGTTAGACCAGAGCCTATTGTCTTTGATGCGGTACCTTCACCAGTGACCTGTAGGGGTGAGGCCGATGGCACGATCGCCATAGAAGTTTTAAGCGGTGGTGTTGGTTTGATTCAATTTGCCATCGAACCTAATTTTAGCGAATTCTTCAGTGATCCTGCAAATCCTGGTCGATATGTATTTGATGAATTGGCTGCAGGCAGCTATGAAATTTTGATTCAAGATGAAAACGGGTGCTTTGAGAAGGATATTATAACCATAACTGAACCACTGGATGTTACGGTAACGAGTGTGACAACTACTCCTGAAACCTGTATAGGCTTTGAGGACGGCACGGCACAATTGACCATTTCTGGGGGTACACCTTTCTTTGATACCGTCACTTTGAGCCAGTACTATGAAACTAAATTGGTGGGTCCAGATTCGGATGGTACCGAAGTATTTGTACGAAATGACAATCTTTCCTTTACCAATTTAAGGGGAGGGGAAACCTATGTGGTTTTTATACAAGATGCCAATATGTGCGGCACTGATACCGAAATACCGATTGAAATAGGCGTGGACCTTACTGCGGAACCAATCATACAATATGGTTGTGAAGGTATCTTCCCGAACAGTACAGTTTCTGTGCGCATGATGGACACCAGTTTGTTGCCACGCTTGTTGTTCTCTTTGGATATTGATGATATAAATATTGCAGACACGCAAACAAGTTGGGGAGATTTACCCGCAGGGGAACATACCGTTTATATTTATCACGAAAATGGTTGTACCAATTCCGTTGATTTCTCCGTGGACAGTTATGATCCTTTGACATTAACCGCTATAAAAACGGGTCCAAACGAAGTAACGGCATCTGCGGAGGGAGGTTATGGTGGATACGAATTTTCCTTCCAAGGAGGGGCCTTTGGCAGCGATACTATTTTCACAACCAATGAAACAGGTACCGTAACTGTTGAGGTAAGGGACCAGAATGGTTGTGTGGCCATGGTGTCCATTCCCTTTGTTTTTGACGGGATGCTTGAAACGCCTAATTTCTTTTCGCCAAATGGTGATGGGGATAATGATTTATGGGCTCCTTTGAATCGCAATTTCTTCCCAAATATAGAGGTCAAGATTTATGACCGATATGGTCGCGTAGTTGCCATTCTTCATCAGGTAGATTTCTGGGATGGGACTTACGAAGGAAAGGAATTGCCCACTGGTGATTACTGGTACGTTGTTAATGCCAATGACAAGAGCAAGGTACGTTACGTAGGTCATTTTACCCTTTATAGATAAGTACATTTTCTTAAAGAAATGGATACAGGGTCATCTTAAGGATGGCCCTTTTTGTTTTTAATGTGGTCGCTGTTGTCATTGTTTTTTTATAAAAAGATATTGGATTTTTTCTCCAACACTTTTTTTCTATCTTGCTTAGAGTTTCCGTATAAGACTCTATTATTTATTCGCTCAAGGATTCTAGGAAATATTTACATTTAAGTGGTTTGAACCACAAGAGGTATGGGAAAAGTATCATTATATGTATTGCCATGTTTAATGTTCCTTCAGGCATGTAGCGGACAATCCCGTTTGATCGATGCGGAGCAGGAGACCGTTGTGAGGGAAACATTCAGTTATTATTTGTATTACCCTGATAATTATGAAAGCGTAGCTGATGAAAAATTCCCTTTATTGTTATTTCTACATGGCGGAGGAGAATCAGGGGATACCCTACAAACATTGAAGCGAAGCGGCCCACCTAAATTAATAGCGGGCGGCAAGAAATTTCCATTCTTGATATTGGCACCACAAAATCCGGAAAGGAAGAAATGGTGGAACACTCGCGCCGTTGCCCAATTATTGGATACGATCATTGCCCATAATAAGGTTGATCCAAAAAGAATATATATTACAGGGCTGAGCAGGGGAGGTGGCGCCGCTTGGGAAATGGCAGTTCAATACCCTGAAAAATTTGCAGCTATGGCCGTGGTTTGTGGTATGGCACCTCTACCTTATGCCTCATGGATCGATAAAAATATGCCGATTTGGGTATTTCATGGTGAAGAGGATGAGTCGGTCCCCATATCGGAGTCGGAGAATATGGTAAGGAAATTAAAGTCCATGGGGCACGATATCCAGTTTACCAGATACGCGGGTGTTGGCCATGACTCATGGGTAAGGGCCTATAATACCGAAGCGTTGTACGAATGGTTCTTGAAACAGCAAAGAAAGGATTAATGGTATAGCTTTAAAATTAAATACTAATAAACGATGAGAACATTCCAAGTTTTGAGCATCTTTTTGACTTCACTATTTTTTATAGGCTGGATGAGTGCCGATATTAAAAGTGCGAATGACAATGCATCCCCGGATGAAATAAAAAAGAAACCAAGAAATGTTATTTTCATCCTTACGGATGACCACAGGTATGACTATATGGGGTTTACCGGTAAAGTACCTTGGTTGGAGACCCCTAATATGGATCGCTTGGCCTCTGAGGGGGCGTATTTCAAAAATGCTTTCGTGACAACTTCTCTTTGCTCTCCAAGTAGGGCATCCATCTTAACGGGTCAATTTTCGCATACCCATACAATTATAGACAACCAAGCACCGGACCCGGGTAATCTCACCTATTTTCCACAATATCTACAAAAAGCAGGGTATCAGACTGGTTTTTTTGGAAAGTGGCATATGGGAGACCATGGAGACGAGCCTCAACCTGGATTTACGCATTGGGAAAGTTTTGAAGGGCAAGGGGTGTATTACAACCCTACTTTGAATATTAATGGAAAGCGATTGGCATACAAGGATTCTACTTATATCACCGATCTGTTGACCGAACATGCCGTAGATTGGCTTGAGACTCGCAACAAGGAAAAACCATTTTTTCTTTATCTCTCCCACAAGGCCGTGCATGCCGGTTTTCAACCTGCCCAACGGCACAAAGGAAAATACAAGGGTAAAAAAATAGAACTGCCCAGCACGTATGGGCAGACACTGACCGGAGAATACAAATCTTTGAAATGGCCTCAATGGGTTGCAGATCAACGGATAAGCTGGCATGGCGTTGATTACATGTACCATGATTTTTTAGACCTTCATAGTATGGTGGTCGACTATTGCGAAACACTTCTGGGGGTTGATGAAAGTGTTGGAACGGTAATGGACTATTTGAAGAAGGAAGGATTGGATGAATCTACGATGGTCATTTACATGGGTGATAACGGATTTAGTTGGGGAGAACATGGTTTAATTGATAAGCGACACTTTTATGAGGAATCCGTAAAAGTTCCTTTGCTGGTTCGGTGTCCGGAACTGTTTGAGGGCGGTAAGATATTTACGTCCATGGTTCAAAATATTGATATTGCACCGACGATTTTGGCCGAAGCGGGTGTTAAACAGCCCGCTAACATGCCAGGTGTTTCTTTTACCCCTTTATTAACAGGTGGGTCAAAGGTTCCTTCAAGGAAAGAAATATTCTATGAATATTATTGGGAGTATGATTTTCCGATGACTCCTACCATGTTCGGTATGAGAACGGACAATTACAAATACATCAAATATCACGGAATCTGGGACCGTAATGAGCTTTACGATTTACAGAATGATCCGAACGAAATGTATAATTTGATAGCAGATCCAGATAAGCAGGAAACTATTAAATCAATGTCGACCTCAATCTATGATTGGCTGGAACAAACAAAGGGAATGAATATTCCCTTAAAAAGAACCGTAAAATATCGGTTTGGCGATTTTAAACATCCCAATGAATATTAAAGGGTTTTCGATACGTTTATTTTTCGTGTTTCCTTTCCCGTTCCATTGAATAGTCGAATTTCTGTTACCGTTAAAGGAATTTGTATAGATCTACTTGATTGTGATTGGAAAGTGCCGCCCCAATAAAATTCCCGTATATGCTTTGATCCATCACCAAATAAAAACTCGATTTTGACTTCATCACGCATAAGGTTCAAAAGTTTTGTTTTGGCCTTTTGCGATTTTTCGAACACCTTCAATGAGTCATTATTTTGGGATGCAATCACTAACAATTTCTCATTTGCCAGGTTAAGGCTCGTTAAACTTTTACCGTTGTTGGGCACGAAGAAATGACTATTTTCCAAGCTGAGGGATTTAAAATCCTTTGCCCCAGTATTTCTTAACGCTACTCCAACCAAGGCATCGGACCTACCTTGTTGGACTTCCATTCCAAATTCATTGCCCACCAATAAAAAGTCAATTAAATTATCATCATCCAAATATGTTGGGATAATACCAAATATCGGTGCCATTTGTGCTTCAAATGGGAGCGCATGTACCTTAAATTTACCGTTCCCTAAATTTTCGACCCAAGATGATTTTGAATCGTTCAAAGTTTGGACGGTAGCATCGTCCAAAAGACCACCTTGAAACATCTCTGGTAAAGTAGATTCGCCAAACTCCCCAAAAGAATTAAACATTTTTCGGATACCTACATATTGCTTGGTCACATCTTGCCAAGGATGGTAGAGGTACTCTTTTCTGGTTCCCAAACTATCTCTAAGATAATAAGATATCAAAGGATCTATGGTACCGTTTTCATCAAGGTCCTTGGCATAAATTCGCACCGGCTCTTTTGGAGTTCCTTTAAAATATGTATTCAACCCTAAGTTACCGGCTATATAGTCCATGTCCCCATCATTATCAATATCCGCAGCTGTTAAACTGTTCCACCATCCGGAATGATCTTCAAGTCCTGAACCTATCGTCACCTCAACTAAAACGCCCTTCCTATTTTCGAATAAGCGTATAGGCATCCATTCTCCGGCCAATAGTAGGTCAGGCCATGAATCGCCATTAAAATCGGTCCATAAGGCATCACTTATCAATCCAGGATATTCCAAAGAAGGTGAAACTTTTTTCGTTGCATCCACAAATAGAACATTGCCTGGGGTACTTTCATTGATGAGAATATAAGAACGATCCGGTTTGGGATAAGAAAATGGTAAAACCCTGCTTCCAACGAAAAGATCTAAATCACCATCTTGGTCAAAATCGGCCGCTTTTACACACGATGAATTGGACATCATTTCAGGGATACCGTTCTTACTATCGGAAAAGTTTCCTTGACCATCATTGATCATTAAAACATCTCTATAATATTCATGTCCAGCGGGATATTGCCCACAACCTCTGGCGATATAAAGATCAAGGTCGCCATCATTATCTGCATCAAACAATAAAGTACCGGCATCCTCTTCATCAAATTGTTCAGATTTTTTATAGGCAACTTCCTTCATTACAAAAGTTTGGTCCTTGGTTTGTAAAAACCATTTTTCCTTAAATTTTCTACTGCCACCTATAAAAATATCATCAAGATTGTCCCCATTCACGTCACCTATGGAAACCGAAGGGCCATATTGAGAGAATTTATGAGGAATGGTACTCTGGAAATTGGTATCTATAAAGTCAAGGTCCTCGATATATTGATTCAATCCGTATTCCTTTGAGACCTCCATATATAAGGCCTTCTTATCTGGAACCAATAATGGGGCTGTTTGCGACTTATCTGGATTATAGGAAACTTGTAGTAGTGTGTCTATCGGAATGTTTGTCAAATTCTGAATACTGCCATCTGGCCAATTTATTTTGATACTATCTATTTTTGCTATTTTGCCAAGGCCAAAATGCAAAACCTCTTCTGGTTGGGAAAGATACCCACGCCCAGAAAGCAAAGATTTTTTCTGTTGGGTTCCCTTGGAGAAAATAGATGCTGTTGCTCCAATGGCGGCTTTGTTTTTTGAAGACCCAACCAATTTTAACCGGATATAATGATTATCGGGATTAAGTTGATTTGAATGATTCTCTAGGAGAAGAGCGGGGTCATTAATATTGTTGATCACAAGATCGAGGTCACCGTCATTATCCAAATCACCATAGGCCGCCCCATTGGAATACGTGCCAAAATCAAGGCCCCACTTCGCTGTCGTGTCCTCAAATTGAGATCCTCCCATGTTTTTGAACATGAAGTTGGGAATTTTAATTTCAGGAATGGCTTCAATCAATTGGGCTTTCGGGATGAGCCTGCTTGCCGTTATCCTAAAATCTCCAAAATCACGATCGGTAACATCTTTGGGGAATCCGTTCGTGATAAAAAGATCTTGCCAACCGTCGTTATCAAAATCGGAAAATAGAGGTGCCCAACTCCAATCGGTTTCCTGTACATTGGCGAACATGCCTATTTCCGCAAAAATGGGCAATTGAGAACTTGGATTCGTACCAAGGTCCATCTGAAGCATGTTACGCGCGTACTGATATTCGTACTGAAACTTTTTCGTGAAGATTTCTTTTTGATAGCTGCTGGGCCCCTGAAATAGTTTTTTTCGTTTATTGTAATAGGGTTGCATTTCGGTCGTGATAATGTCCATTGCCCCGTTGTTGTCTATATCCGCAATGTCGCTACCCATTGAGGACAGGCTGAAATGTTTGAAGATTTCACCGGCCCTGTTGGTAAACGTTCCGTTCTGATTGTTAATATAGATAAGGTCATTACTCAAAAAATCATTGGCCACATATATGTCCATCCATCCATCTTGATTAAAATCATGGATGAGCGTACTATGGCTATAACCATGGTATCGAATACCTGCTTTTTCAGAGATGTCTATAAATTTTTGAATTTTTAGGCTGTCGTTCCACGTGTTTTCATATAGCCTGTCTCGACTCATTGATGTGCCGTCATCCTCTAATGGACTAAACTGACTTGGATTGATACCTTCAATTCTGTTAACTCCGATAAAAAGATCTAAATCCCCATCATTGTCAAAATCAAAAAATTGTGCATGGGAAGAATATGTGTCGTCGGCAATACCAAGTTCTTCTGCCATTTCCTTGAAATTTGGAATGCCCTCATCATTGTTTCCTTTATTTATATAAGCCAAATTTTTACGTTGCCCAGATTCTTGTCGGAAGGTATTGCACACATAGATGTCTAACTTTCCATCGGCATTCAGGTCTACAATTGTAACTCCCGATGACCACATTAGGGTATCGGATTTGACAATGTTGGCTTCCTTGGAAACATCTTTAAAAGTGAGTGCCCCAAGATTTAAAAATAGTTTATTGGCCACTTGGTTCCCTGCAAAAAAAACATCATTTAAACCGTCGCCATTCATATCTCCCAAGGCAACCCCGGCACCATTGTAGACAAATTCATTGTCAATGATATTGATGGAATCGTTTTCGATAAGTTGATTGTTAAATTCTAGTCCGGAAGTTTTTGAATCCACTTTGGTGAACAGGGTAGTGGGCAACCCTTTTTTGCAACTTAATGAAGAAACAATTATAAGACCACTTAGTATGGCCAATGGTAGATTATTATTGTTCATTTTAAAAGAAAATTGAAGAATACAAATATGCGAAAAGCATTAAGAGTAAACAAAAAAACCCTGACATGTGCCAGGGTTTATGTTCATTTAAAGATTCAAATCAATAACCTGGATTCTGTGTCAAAACATCAGTGCCCTGAATATCTATTTGTGTCTGTGGAATTGGATAATATTCGGTTTTTCCAGTTTTGAAACTAGCACCGCCGAACATGGTTATCAAGAATTGAGAATCGTATGCCAAATAAGCATTCAACTCTTCGGCGGCAACCCCCCATCGCACCAAATCAAAGAACCTGTGACCTTCGCCTGATAGTTCCAATTTTCGTTCAAAACGAAGTGCTGCAGTAGCCGATGCCTTATCTCCAAACTGTGAATCAGGGTATTCCGCAATCACGTAATTTGCCTCATTTAAGCCCGTATCCGGATTTTTGACCCAAAACTCAGGTTTGGCTGCCCTTGCCCGTACCATATTCACATAGGTTTTGGCCTGATCCAATGAACCTGCTTCTATCTCGGCTTCAGCGGCCATTAACAACACATCTGCATAGCGAATGATAGTATAGTTCATAAGTGCATAACCCCGGGTCCAAGAACTACCATCGGTAAGGCTATTTTCCTGGGATTTGTAGTAAATGTACTTTTTAGGGGAATAAGGTCCGGCATAGTCTTGCTTACGAATCCAGGCCGCTCCGGGGTGTTCTTTCCAATCCAGGTACTGTATGCCCCTTCTTCCTATTGAGAAGTCGATACGTGGATCCAATGGTCCGGCATCTTCAACAAATGCCTGATCCGAGTTTATAAGGAAATCGTTCTTAACGGCATTGGTCGGAGTGTTATATGACTTGTCCAATAAAGGAAGTCCTGTGGCAGTCGTTCTGAATGAATTCGCCAGCTCAAAACTAGGTTGAAAGAATCCACAGCAGTTTCCCGGACCATCTGGACCTGTGTTGTAAGGGTAGTTCAGATCATCAAACCAGTTGGCATTGTTGACACTGCCTGTATTATTGGCAGCTTCAACGTCCATAACCACCTCCGCGTTGTTATCAAACTCAGCATTGAAAATACCGGGATAACTGTCCAAAAGTGCATATTTCAAGCCATTGGAGGTCACTCCATTCGCGATTACATCATCAAACCAAGTTTTTGCTTCTGCAAACTTTGCTTGATATAGTTTGGCCTTTCCCATATAAGCGGCTGCGGCCCATTTGTTAACACGACCTGCATCGCCCTGTACGGCAGGTAGGTTGTCATAGGCGTATTGAAAGTCCGCTTCTATTTGTGGATAGACCTCGGTCGTGTTTGGTACCAAAACCACTTCTGTAGCAGGTAAGGTCTCGTCAAATACAGGAACACTGTTAAAATGCCTTTTCAATTCAAAGTAGAAATGGCCACGGAGCATTCGGGCCTCACCAGAAATTCGTGCGGCATCCGCTGCCGAAAGGTCTGGGTTACTGGCTACGGCTCTTAAAACGGCATTGGCCCGGCTTATGCCTTCATACGATCCTCTCCAAAGTTGATTTATGTCTCCATCGGTAGGGTTGGTCTCATAACGCTGAATGGGGTTTATTGAGGTATAATCCCCTGGGTCGGTACCTTTATTGGCCTCACCTCCCATAATGGATCCTGTCACCCAACGGTTGGGTGCTTCAAAACGGCTACCGAACGAGCCGTTCAAGGCTGCATATGTGCCTATCAATAGGCCTTCAATACCTGCCTTCGTAGTAACTTGGGCATCTGCCAACGAACCTGTCGGCAGTACCTGCAAGAACTCATCGCTGCACGATACTCCCAACATTAAGAGCATCATCGCAACAGCGATCATTTTTTTAAACTTATTAATTGCTTTCATAGTTAAATTTTTGTATTAAGATATTGCTTTTTTTTGAATCAATTGTCATGGACATAGTATAATGGATTATATCCCTAATTCAACGGTGAACAAATAAGATGGCGAAACCGGATAGTTGCCCACATCGATACCAAAATTGGTATCCGCACCACCTCCAACTCCAGGATCAAGACCACTATATTTGGTAATTGTCCAGATGTTATTCGCCGACATTCCTATACTTAACTTACGTAATCCCATTTTTTCAACCAAATTAGGTTCAAAAGAATACCCTAAATATAATCGTTGCAGACGCACATAATCTCCCTTTTCAACATACCAAGAGTTACCCGCACCACTTGTACTGATATTTGATGCACTTTCCCAAATAGGTGCGGCAGCATTGTTGCCCAATTCCGGTGTCCAAGATAGCTTAGCGTTTTGGCCCTTTGCAGAACCTTCAAAAGTACCGAAGAAGTCTGTGAACCACTTTGATTGATTAAATAGCTCATTACCTACAGAGGCAAACCAATACGTTTCGAATTCTAGGTTCTTAAATTTCAGGTTCAATGTGGCACCACCTGTATAATCTGGCACGGCACTGCCTATAAAAGTTCTATCATCCGGTGTTATCACACCATCCCCATTCACATCCTCATATCTGAACCGACCTAGACCCTTACCATCCTGGGCTGGTGAACTGTCCACTTCTGCCTGACTGTTGAAATAACCAAGTACATTGTACCCAAAGAAAGAGGACAATGGCTGACCGACCGCATTTCTTGTGGCCTGAATTCCACGATACGCCTGACCATCAAAGAACTCGATGCCCGGTGCCAAGCTGGTTATCTCGTTCTTTAAGAACGAATTGTTAAGTGTCAAGGTAAAGGAAAGTGGCCCTCGGTAAGGTTACCACGACCAATAATTTGAAAATCTACCCCTGAGTTGGTCATACTCGCAACGTTTACGGAAGGAGCGGCCGCAAAGTTACCGGTAACTGCTGCAAGTGGTACTTGATACAAAAGGTCCTCAGTATCTTTTTTCCACCAATCCAAGATAAATTCAAGGTTGTTGTTCAGGAACGATGCATCAAAACCAATGTTGGTAGTAGTGCTTGTCTCCCATTTTGCATCTGGGTTTCCGATACGGCTTTGGGCGAACCCTTCGTTAGCCCCACTATTTTGCCCTGCAATAGGGTAAAAGGTATTGCCCCTATTTGAAGCATACAACGAATACTGGTTGTTCGGGTCAACGTTGTTTGAATTCCCCATTTGTCCCCAACCACCTCTGAACTTCAGGTCACTTATGAAATTTTGGTTCTGCATAAAAGGTTCGGCAATGACCCTCCAGGCAGCGGATACCGCTGGGAATACACCATATCTATTGTTGCCCCCGAATCGTGAAGCTCCGTCCCGACGTAAAACACCGGTGACATAATAGCGCTCGTCAAAATTGTAATCCAACTTACCAAAAGTAGAGAAGAAGTTAACTCCTTTACCTTGGGCACTATTAACGTTTGGACTTTGTACCACACTCAAACTTTGAAAATCTAGGTCAGTAGAAAAAGGGTTGATACCATTACCAGCAATTTGACGTGATCTTCCAGTATTTAAGGATTCTACCCCACCAAATAATTTTATGCGGTGTTTCCCGAACAATTTGTCATAGGTAAACGTATTGGTAAAGGTCCAAGCAAAACCATAGTTCCAGAATTCAGAATAGCTATTGCTAGCCTCTGGCTCCGAGTCACCCAAATATCTATACCCATAATTGATGTTCGTGAAATTGCCATAACTTCCCCCTAAACTGGATCGTAGGGTAAGACCATCCACTGGTTTTAATAACACATAGACATTACCAAACCCACCTATACTATAGGATTTGTCATCACCATCATTAAGTGTCAATGATCTTACGGGGTTTCTGGGATTGTTAAAACCGCCCGCCCTTGTACTGGCAAAACTGCCAAATTCGTCATATACCGGGATGATGGTAGGCATGCGATAGGCCGATAGTACTACTGATTCATCATCGGCACCACCAATTCCACCTTCTCCACCAAAACCACCTGTAACCGATCGGTATGTAACTTGAAAGTTCTCACCAATGCTCAACCAAGGGGTTACATCAAACTCTGAATTGAAACGGGCCGTGTAACGAGAAAAATCGTTGTTCAACAAGATACCGGCCTGATTTTGTGCAGAAATCCCCAAATAAAAACGTCCATTCTCAGTACCACCGTCAAAGCCGAGACTAAACCTGCTGATAGGAGCTATTCGCGTAATTTCTTTATACCAATTGGTACCTGCCAAATTCGGTTTTATTAAAAACACATTACCGGGATCGGCTTCATAGTTGGCCTGAATCTGTGCCAAATTTATTTGGTTGGCGAAAACACCGTTCTGTCCATCAGCATGCAAATAATCCGGAAATCTGGGTGTAGCGCTGTTCCCATATTGTGGATGGGTGTACTGAACCGCGGTGCCATTGGCTGCGGCATTGTTCCTGTATGCCAAATGGGTATACTCGGCCATATCCTGAGGATTCAGGTTTTTGGGCGCACCCTTGACATTTGGTCGGAACCCCACTGTTGATATTCAAGGTCATAGACGTTTTTCTTTTGGTACGGGAACCCTGCTTGGTGGTAAATACGACCACCCCGTTGGCAGCCCTTGCACCATAGATAGATGCCGCAGCGGCATCCTTGAGTACGGTTGTGGTCTCTATATCCTCTGGGTTTAAAAAGTCTGTACTGCCTGTGGGTACACCATCCACAACATATAATGGTTCATTACCTCCGAAGGCACCAAAACCACGAATACGTATTTGGCTGGAAGTACCTGGTTGACCGTTCGAAAGTACGGTAACACCTGCAACCCTACCTTGCAGTTGTTGTTCTACGTTACCTGAAGGTATCGCGGCCAATTCCTCGGCCTTAACGATAGAAACCGCAGCGGTGGTTTCCCTTTTGGTTTCCGTGGTGTAACCAGTAACAATAACTTCGTCCAATGCCGCCGCATCCTCTTGCAAACTGGCATTGACAGTAGAATTGCCTCCTACTGCTATTTCCCTAGTTTGAAAACCAAGGTAGCTAAATACCAAAATGGCACCACTATCTACATTTAACGTATAGTTTCCATCAAAGTCAGTCTGGGTACCATTCGTAGTACCCTTAACTACGACGTTTGCGCCTGGAAGCGGAGCCCCATCCGCATCGGTCACTGTACCGGTGACAGTTGATTGAAGTACAGAGGGTAGTTCAATCTCTGTAAAATTTGTTCTTGAATTTGCCGTAGCCAATTGGGCTCCGAAACAAATCATCATCGACATAAATCCAAGTCTGAGCAGTGAGCCCAATCCTTTTGATCTAAACGAATTGTAATCACGTTTTTGATTCATAATCATTTTTGTTTGTTAGTTTAAATTAATCTTGAGTTAGATTGGATGCTTTTTATTGCCGGATGAACCAACATTGTGTTAAAAAAAACCCAATTTCCGAGTAATGATAGCAAAAATATATGAAATGCGAATATTTCACAGGTGATATTTTATCAAATCCTGATACAATAAATATGGTTAAAAATTAGAGATGCCATACAAAAACCCTAGTAAAAATGAGGATTACGGCAATATTTAATTAAAATATTCTGAATATGGAGATTTTAATAAATTAACAAATCTATTAACTCATGTGGTACTATTCAACGCATTTTTAGACCTAAATTATGACAACTATAACGTTTTCAATATGCATCTACATTAGCATTTTGAGCACATTATCACCACAAGTGAATTGTTCTCTAAGATGCAGAAAAATAGATAGTCAGTACCTCCATCCCTAATTCTGTGTTTTTTCCTAATTTGTTCAACGGTTAATGGAAAATTGCGGACAGTAATGTTGGCTTTCTTCAGCCCTTCCTGTTTTATGGCCTTGTCCTTGTATAAAAAGGTTTTGTCTATTTTGAATCTTCTACCAGGGAACTCAATAAGTTCTTCAGAGGTATACAAATGGGTATGTTCATGTAGTTTGAACACTCCATAGTATCGGCCTATATTTTTAAATCCACCTGATTTTAAAATGGCAGCATTTGGTTCATAGAGATAGTTAAGAGGTGATGAGTAACTAGGGACTGATGATTTTTCAACATTCAAATAAAATTCAAAGCTTGCCCTGGATGTTTTGCCCAAGTCAACTGTTTTTACCAACACCTCTTCTGAGTATCCATACTCTAAAATCCATAGAAGTTCTTTTACTTCGTTGCCTATGGAAATTATATGAATTTCTTTGACAGACCTTAATTGGCTCATTCCTCGAGTCAAATCAAGTAGCGGTGAAGTTTTCATCATTATATTTTTTGATTTGGAGAAAAGCAGGTCTAGGTGGACTGAAATATTGGGTGTACAATCTTCCAATTGAAAAACTTTGCCCTTGGCATCATTTCTCCTCGAAGGATCTAAATAGATCCAATCAAAGCAATTATCGCAGGTTTCCAAAAATTGGATACCATCAATAGGGAGACACTTTATGTTTTTTAAATTCAAGACCTGAAAATTATGGCAGGCTATTTCCGATAATTTTGGATCAATCTCGCAGTGAAGCACCGATTTCATTTTTTTGGAAAAATAAAAACTATCAACCCCAAATCCCCCGGTAATATCTAAAAGGCTTGCCCCTTGAACTATTTCAGCCTTGTAAGCGGCAGTTTCTTCAGAAGAGGTTTGCTCTATGTTGATTTTGGCCGGGTAATATATATGGTCCTTATGGTACCAGGTAGGAAGTTTTCCTTGACATTTTTTTTTGGCAACTAGCTGCTCGACTACTTCTTTGTTGGAAACACCCTCAAAAATAGGCTTTCCTAAGAGCAAAGCCATAATGTCAGCATCTATATTTTCTTTTATATAATTCTGTAAATCAATTGTTAGAACTAATTTATTCAAAGTATATCTATAAATTTTTGGTCAAGGATCTAACCAACTTATTATCCGCCAAAAACTCCTTTAATATTACCTTTATTGCTGTATAGCCCGGTACTGCGACAATCATGCCCACTACACCAAAGAGTAGTCCGGCAATTATAATAATCAGAAAAATTTCCAAAGGATGGGATTTGACGCTATTCGAAAAAATAAAAGGCTGGGAAAAAAAGTTATCCACTAGTTGACCAATAACAAGGCCTATCAACACATATCCTGTTTTGGGTAAAATAACTGAGCTAAAATCGGCCCCTAAATTGCTGGTCATAGTAAGAACTATCATAATTAGACCGCCTATAATTGGGCCTACATAAGGAATAATGTTGAAAAGTGCACATAAAAAGGCAATAACTATTGCATTCTCTATGCCTATAATTATTAAGACAAGACTGTAAATCACAAAAAGAATGAATATTTGAAGTAATAACCCCAAAAAGTATCTGGATAGGAGGTTGTTTATTTTATCGATAGAAGATATCAAATTGCCCTCCCTTTCATTCGGCACCAACATGAGCAGGGAATTTTGCAGGAGTTTGCTATCCTTTAAAAAGAAGAATGAGATGAATAGCACAGAGAACAAACCTATGCTAACACTACTAAGAATATCAAGAAACGAATTGAGAAAATTTGGAATAAATCCGAGATTCAAACCTTGGAGCATATTTTTCTCAATATCGGTTTCTTTGATAATATCATTTACAACGGTAGGGGATGCGCTAAAATATCTTGATATTTCCAAATAAAGTGTGTTAATGCTTTTCTGCAGTTCATCTATGTTCAATAATTTCAAATTTTGGCCCTGCTCCGAAATTAGGGGCACAAAAAGAGCAAAGACACCAATAAAAATGGCCATCATTAAAAAAATGGTCGCAACCACGGCCAGTGTATTGGGGAACTTGAGCTTTCGTCTTAAAAAAAGCACAATGGGTCTTCCTATCAAGGCCACTACGGCAGCAATTGCCAAGTAGGCAAGGACAGATTGGATCTTGTACAGAAAAATGGCGATCAGTACAATCCCTGCGATTATGGCCACTGCCCTTAAAATACCGTTAGAAATAGTTTTTGGACCCATAAATTAATTGTTGAATACAAAGGAGATGATGTTTGCACCCATTCTCAGGGCTTTTTGACGCGTTTCAGAAGGATCATTATGAACTAATTGATCTTCCCAGCCATCTCCAAGGTCACTTTCAAAAGTAAATAAAAGAACCAATCTATTTTCCTGATATATGCCAAAAGCTTGGGGTCTTTTACCATCATGTTCATGAATCTTGGGCAGCCCATCGGGGAAGGGGTACACTTGGGAAAAAAGAGGGTGGTCCTTGCCCAGTTCCTCTAATTCCTTATTGGGAAAAACCTTTAATAATTCCTTGCGCAAATAGGGTTCCATGCCGTAATTATCATCAATATGCAGGAAGCCACCAGAAACTAAATAGGTTCGGAGATTTTCTGCTTCTTCCTGGGAGAAAACAATATTTCCATGACCGGTCATGTGTAAAAAAGGATATTGAAATATTCCGGAACTGCCAACCTCTGCGGTTTCTATCCTTTCATCGATTTTAGTGCCGATGGAAGCATTGCAAAATTTAACAAGGTTGGGCAAAGATGTCGGGTTGGCATACCAATCGCCCCCACCATTATATTTGAGTATGGCAACTTGTTGGGCAGATAAGAACAAATGGGATAAAAGAAGAAAGGCAGTTAGGCTATAAAATAGATGTCTCATAAATAGATCAAATCGCGCACATCAAATTTAAGGATAATAGCCTGAAAAAAGTGATTCGCCAACTTTATAGTTATGGTACTTTATATTTCACATTTAACAATGATGAATAATTGCCTAATTGGTCTAGTAATTGTTTGCTGCCATTACCATTGTACAAGCTACTAGGGCAGCAGTTTCCGTACGAAGTCGGTTGGCTCCAAGAGCAACGGGGGCAAATTTATTTTCAATTGCCATTGTTATTTCGGAAGTTGTAAAATCACCTTCGGGACCTATTAGCATTAGAACGTCCTTTTTGGGAACAAGGAGCTGATTCAATTCATTCTTTTCATCCTCTTCGCAATGTCCAATGAAGCGTTGGCCCTCATAATTTTTTTTCAAAAATTCTTTAAAGGATATGGCTTCATTTACAATTGGATGATAGGTTTGAAGTGATTGTTTCATGGCCGCCTGAATTACTTTCAGCATGCGTTCCTTTTTTATGATCTTTCGTTCCGAACGCTCACAAATGATAGGTGTTATTTCATCAATTCCTATCTCAATGGCTTTTTCCAAAAACCATTCATAACGATCGTTGTTTTTTGTAGGCGCGACGGCCAAGTGCAGTTTATGATCTTTTTTTGGAATTTTGATAAAAGAAAAAATTTCGGCCCCGCATTTTCGATGATCGACCATTGTAATTTTGGCTTCAAATAGATATCCGTTCCCATTTGTAATTTGTAAGGTGTCACCAATTGTCTTCCGAAGTACTTTTGCAATATGCCTGCTTTCTTCCGCCTCAAAAGAAACCAGCGTACTAAACTCGTTTAGGTCAGAATTGTAAAAAAGTTGCATGTGGCTTATTAGGTGTGAAAGTTAGATTGTATAACGGGCTTTTGCAGTAATCGAGACTTCTGCAAAATCTTTTTCTTTGAATTTCAGGTATCCTACTATCCCTATCATGGCTGCGTTATCGGTGCAATATTCAAACTTTGGTATGAATGTTTTCCAACCCATTCTTTCCTCGGCATCTTTTAAAGCTTTACGTATGCCCGAATTGGCCGAAACACCGCCACCAATAGCTATCCGATCAATGCCAGTTTGTTTGACCGCCCGCTTTAATTTATCCATCAAAATGTTTATAATCGTGAATTGAATGGATGCACAAACGTTATTTAAATTATTTTCTATAAAATCGGGGTCATTTTGAGTCTCTTTTTGAAGAAAGTATAAAATACTGGTTTTAAGTCCACTAAAGCTAAAGTTGAGGCCGTCCACCTTTGGTTTTGGAAAATCAAATGCCTTCGGATTTCCCAATTGTGCATACTTATCGATCAAAGGCCCACCTGGGTATGGTAAGCCCAAAAGTTTAGCGCTTTTGTCAAAAGCCTCGCCAACAGCGTCATCCAAAGTTTCACCAAGGATTTCCATATCAAAATAATCCTTCACAAGGACAATTTGGGTATGCCCACCACTGATCGTCATTGCCAAGAATGGAAATCTTGGTATTTCGGTAGTTTCATCAGAAATAAAGTGGGCCAAAATGTGCGCCTGCATATGGTTTACTTCAATGAGCGGTATGTTCAGTCCCAGTGCCAAGGACTTTGCAAAAGAGATGCCCACCAACAAAGATCCCATAAGTCCTGGTCCTCTGGTAAAAGCTATGGCTGATAACTGTTTTTTATCGATATTTGCTCTCGTCAGAGCTTGGTTCACCACCGGAACAATATTTTGTTGGTGTACCCTTGAGGCAAGTTCGGGTACTACACCCCCATATTCCTCATGTATTTTTTGCGTTGCTACCACATTGCTAAGGGTTTTGTTATTGCACAAAACTGCCGCTGAGGTGTCGTCACAGGAAGATTCTATGGCAAGGATGTAAATATTTTCAGTATCCATAGTATTTGGAACAAAAATTGGAGTACAAAGGTAAAACATAAAGCCCTATCAAAAAACTTAGAAAAATACTGGTCAGGATACTCTTGGTGTTTTTGGTGCTTTGTGTTTTGGCTACGCTCATCATGTCTTTGCCAATGGTACAGACGCGCTTTGCCAAATACGCCACGAATAGGATAAATACCGAATTTGGGACCAATATTAATATCGAAAGATTACGGGTTTCTCTAATAACATGGGAAGCTTCACTCAAAGGTGTATACGTGGAAGATAATCACAATGATACACTTTTTCACATCAATGCGCTAACTACGTCAATACTAAACTTAAGAAATTTAGCTGAAGGCAAGCTTGAATTTGGGGATATTGAAATTGACGACCTGTTATTTAACTTGAAAACTTATGAGGGGGAAATAAACACGAACTTGGAAGATTTCATTGATAAGCTTGATGATGGGAAACCGCGCGAACCAGGAAGTCCACCTTTCTTTTTTTCCTCATCCAAAGTCTCCATTGAAAACAGTTCTTTCAAATATGCCGATGAGAATCTCGACAAAGAAGAAATCCTTAATTTTAAGGACTTGGAAATCTCGGCAAATGATTTCTTGATTATTGGCCCGGAAGTAACTACAGACATAGAGACAATGTCATTTGCAAGCAGTTTGGGCATTAAAGTATCAAAGCTTGCGACCGAGTTCAAATATAGCAAACAACAGATGCGGTTTGACTCTTTGAACATCGAGACAACCCAATCAATTATTAATGGAAATCTTGTTTTTAACTACGACAGAAAGGATTTTAGTGATTTCCTGAACAAGGTAAACATAACAGCAAATTTCGAAGAATCAACCGTAGCATTGGATGAAATAAACCTGCTTTACGACGAATTCGGAAAGGGCAAAATGGTCTCATTATCTACGAATGTCAACGGCGTGCTCAATGATTTAAATACAGAAGATCTCTTTTTACTGTCTGATAATACGGGAATTAGGGGAGACTTTAACTTCAAAAATCTGTTTTCCAAAGACAAGTCGTTCATTATGGATGCGCAAATGAAAAACGTCACATCCAGTTATTATGAACTTCGTTCGTTGTTGCCAAATATTCTGGGAAAATCGCTGCCCTCAACGTTGCAAAAACTCGGTCAATTTACGGTTCGAGGGAATGCGCTTGTCACAGAATCCTCGATTTCGGCTAAAGCCAATTTAAATACTGCCGTAGGAAGTAGTTATGCAGATATTGATTTGACCAATATCAATAATATAGACAATGCCGCCTATAAGGGTTTTGTATCTCTGATCGATTTTGATCTCGGAGCGATTACCGAGAACAAAAAAATTGGCAAGGCCACACTTGATTTTAACGTAGAGGGAAAGGGTTTTGTTCAGGAGAACCTTAACACAGAAGTAATTGGGCAAGTGTATAGTGTTAATTTCAACAACTACGAGTACAAGGACATCAAAGTTTCGGGTATATTAAAAGAGCAGTTATTTGACGGCACATTGGCTAGCAACGATGAGAATTTAAAGTTTAACTTCAAGGGATTGGCCGATTTCGGGGATAATCGCAATGATTTTAACTTTATTGCATCGGTTGAATACGCCGACCTGAAAAAATTGAATTTTATAAAGGACAGCATTTCAATCTTCAAGGGCAACGTGAATATGAATGTCTCAGGTACCACTCTGGACAATTTAGTGGGAGATATGAAGTTTACAAAGACCATATTCCAAAACAAGAACGATACCTATTATTTTGAGGATTTCAAAATATCCTCCAGCTTTGAGAATGATTCCATTCGGACCATAGACATTAATTCACCCGATATCATAACGGGTTACATGAAGGGCAACTTCCGGATCAACGAATTGGGAAAATTAGTGCAGAACTCTTTGGGAAGTATTTATACGAATTACAAACCTTTTGAAATCTCAAATGGGCAAACAATTTCTTTTAACTTCAAGATATATAACAAAATTGTAGATGTTTTCTTTCCAGAAGTAAAATTTGATCCCAATACGTTTATAAGGGGAAATATTATTGCGGACGAGGGAGACTTTAAATTAAACTTCAAATCCCCGAGCATAGAAGCGTATGGCAACATGGCCGATAGTATTGAAGTTAGGATTGATAATAAGAACCCCTTGTACAACACCTTTGTGTCCGTCGCAGATTTAAAAACAAAGTATTATGATGTACAGGATTTCAATCTGATCAATACTACTTTAAAGGACACACTTTTTTTTAGGGCCGAGTTCAAAGGAGGCAGTGCTTTAAACGATAGTTATAACCTTAATTTTTACCACACATTTAATAAGGACAATAAATCTGTTATAGGACTCAAAACTTCCGACGTTAACTTTAAGGGAAACAAATGGGTTCTAAACAAGGATAATAACAACCAGAACAAAGTGGTTATCAATAGTACTTTGGATAGTATATCCATCCAAGAAATCGTCATGAACAATAGCCAAGAGGAGCAAATTCGGCTAAAAGGCCAGTTGGCCGACTCAACATATAAAGATCTTGAGCTTCAATTTAAAATAGTTTCATTAAGCAAGATTACACCCGCAATAGATAGCCTTCGACTTCAGGGAGAGGTAAACGGTACGTTGAATGTTTTTCAAAAGGATGGGGTATACCTTCCCTCATCGAATCTTCAAATAGACGATTTTTCGATCAATGATATGAGAATTGGTGATATGGTCATTGGAATCGCGGGCAATCGGGATCTTACCGAATTTGTGGTAAATGCCGAAATTAATGACAATGGAGTTGAGAAATTTGGGGTTGCAGGTAGAATATTGAACAAAGGTGATGTCCCAGAAGCCGACCTGTTGGCCAATTTCAACAATTTTGATCTTGAACCTTTCAGCCCCTTGGGCGATGGCGTACTATCCAACATAAGGGGAGATTTAAACGGGAATGCCCGTATTAAGGGAAATATAGAAAATCCCGACTTTAGCGGAATCCTAACGTTGGACAATGCAGGCCTAGGTATCCCTTATTTGAACGTTGACTATGACTTTGCATCCAATTCAAGGGTGAATCTTACTAAGCAGTCCTTCGATTTTGACCAAATACGCCTTACAGATGTGGCACATGGGACCAAAGCCACCTTAGATGGTACAATTACCCATAGTTTCTTTAAAGATTGGGTACTGGATTTGAATGTTGATACAAACAATGGGAGACTACTTATTTTAGATACAAAATTTGAAGAGGAAGTGCTTTATTACGGCACGGGATTTTTGAATGGAAATGGCCGCATTTATGGTTCAACCAAGGCGTTGACCATAAAGGTAAAAGGGGAGACGGCAATGGGCACTTCGCTTAAAATTCCTTTAAGTGATGTTGCAACGGTCGGGGACTATTCGTTTATCAATTTTATTGAAAAGAACGATGTAAAAACCTTTGAGGAACAAAGGGTCCTTCAAGATTATGAAGGCTTGGAGCTTGAATTTGACTTGGATATTACACCAGATGCCGAAGTTGAAATAGTGACGGATACTAAGACAGGAAGCTCGCTGAAAGGCACAGGCGCAGGAACAATGTTAATGCGAATAAATACACGGGATAAATTTGAAATGTTCGGTGAATTTGCCGTGGTTACCGGGGAGTTCAACTATAAATTTGGAGGGGTAATAAATAAAACTTTTAGCGTAGAGCCCGGAGGTAATATTGTTTGGGACGGTGAGCCTCTGAAAGCCCAATTAAATATGAAGGCTGTTTACTCCCTAACGGCCAACCCAGCACCATTATTGGATAATCCAGGCTATTCTAGGAGAATACCAACCAATGTGGTCATTAATTTGCGTGATGAACTGGAAAGTCCGGATATCAAGTTTGACATTGAATTCCCTGGGACCAACTCGATCGTAAAATCAGAATTGGAATATAGATTACAAGATCCTGCCGTGGAAGAGAAGAATGCAATTTTCCTTTTGGCGCAAGGTTCATTTGTAAACGAGCAAAGTGGTATAACACAGCAAGCCGTGACGGGCAATTTACTGCAATCGGCTTCTGGGCTGCTGAATCAGGTACTTGGGGGAGGTAATGACAAGTTCAATTTTGGACTTTCGTACGAGCAAGGCAATAATTTATCTGAGTTTCAGACCCAAGACCGTCTGGGGGTTACGGTTTCAACACAAATCAGTGATCGAATTTTGTTAAATGGAAAGGTTGGGGTTCCTGTTGGTGGGGCTAGTGAGACGGTCGTTGCCGGGGATTTTGAAATTCAAGTCCTTCTTAACGAGGAAGGAACGCTAAGTGCCAAGTTTTTCAGCCGGGAAAGCGAGATCCAGGAATTTTTGGGCGACCGCCAAGGGACCACCCAAGGTGCGGGATTATCGTATGAGGTTGACTTTGATAGTTTTAGGGAACTCTTCAGGAAGGTTTTTACCAAGTCCGATTCAAATAAAATTCTACCGAATACCAAGGCAATACCATCTTCGGTCATGGGAAACGACAGTCTTATAAAGTTCTACCCAAAGGCCAAGGGATAGTGGATTTTTACCACTTAAGGCTCCTCAATTGTTAGATTTTTCTATTTTGACCTTACCGCGAGCTACGAAAACGTTTGAAAAAGGATTAATTTGGAAATAATGAATTCAGCAATTCTTTTAATTGGGAATAGTTTGTTAATTTTGCTAGCTTAAAATTTTTAATGGCTACTTCAATAAAAAAGATTGGTGTTTTTACTTCTGGAGGAGATTCACCGGGGATGAACGCGGCAATACGTTCTGTAGTGCGCACATGCGCATATCATAAAATTGATTGTGTGGGTATTTTTAGAGGCTATCAGGGAATGATCGAAGGTGATTTCAAACCTATGGATGCCAGAAGCGTTAACAATATAATTAATAAAGGTGGCACCATTTTAAAATCTGCACGTTGTGAAGAATTTAGAACGAAGGAAGGACGTAAAAAGGCCTATGACCAATTAAAGTCGGAAGGTATTGATGCGTTCGTGGTCATTGGCGGCGATGGTAGTTTTACCGGGGCGATGATATTTAACAAGGAATTTGACTTTCCTTTTATGGGAATACCGGGCACCATAGATAATGATATTTTTGGTACCACCTTCACCTTGGGGTTCGATACCGCCTTGAATACGGTTGTAGAAGCAATAGACAAGATCAGGGATACGGCCAGTTCCCACAATAGACTTTTTTTTGTAGAGGTTATGGGTCGTGATGTTGGCCATATCGCCCTTAATGCAGGAGTTGGGGCGGGAGCTGAGGAAATATTGATTCCTGAGGAAAATAGGGGACTTGACCGCCTACTTGAGTCCCTGAAGCGAAGTAAACTTTCCGGAAAATCCTCAAGTATAGTGATTGTGGCAGAAGGGGATAAATCAGGTAAAAATGTTTTTGAACTCAAAGAATATGTGGAGGAACATCTTCCTATTTACGATGTTCGGGTCTCAGTTCTTGGACATATGCAAAGAGGTGGGGCACCGTCATGTTACGATAGGGTGCTGGCCAGCAGAATGGGCGTGAAGGCAGTGGAAACCTTGTTAGAGGGCAAGCATGGCCTAATGGTTGGAATTCAAGACAATAAACTTATCCTAACGCCAATAAGTAAGGCAATAAAGGGACATACAAAGATGGATAAAGAGCTTATCAGGGTTTCTGAAATAATGACAACATAATTTTAATTTAAAAAAAGTAAACATGTCAAAATTGAAAATTGGTATTAATGGATTTGGTAGGATTGGAAGATTGGTTTTCAGAACTACAATAAAAAGGGGCGATGTAGATGTAGTTGCGATAAATGACTTGTTAGAGGTAGAACATCTTGCCTATTTATTGAAATATGACTCGGTTCATGGCAATTTTGAAGGTACTGTTGATATAAGGGATGGTCATCTGATCGTAAATGGAAAAACGGTAAGGATAACTGCTGAGCGCGACCCAAAAAATATTAAATGGGACGCCGTTGGTGCGGAAATCGTTGCCGAGTGTACCGGAATTTTCACCACTTTGGAAACTGCGCAGTACCATATTGATGGTGGTGCAAAAAAGGTGGTAATATCGGCTCCTTCCAAGGATGCACCAATGTTTGTCATGGGTGTAAATCACATGAGTGTAAAGCCATCGGATAAAATTGTATCAAACGCTTCTTGTACAACCAATTGTTTGGCACCGATGGCCAAAGTATTGAACGATAGCTTTGGAATAGAAGAAGCATTGATGACCACAGTCCATGCCACTACTGCTACGCAGATGACCGTTGACGGGCCTTCTAAGAAAGATTGGAGGGGAGGAAGAAGTGCCCTGTTGAACATTATTCCAGCTTCTACAGGTGCAGCGGTTGCCGTGACAAAGGTTATTCCAGACCTTAAGGGTAAATTGACAGGTATGGCCTTTAGGGTGCCTACTGCAGACGTTTCAGTGGTTGATTTGACCGTGCGTCTTAAAAAGGAGACATCTTACGATGAAATCAAAAAAGTCTTTAAGGCGGCTTCCGAAGGCGAATTAAAAGGTATTTTGGGTTATACGGAAGAAGCAGTTGTTTCACAGGATTTTATTGGTGATTCAAGAACCAGTATTTTCGATGCTGAAGCAGGGATTGAATTAAATTCAAAATTCTTTAAATTGATTTGTTGGTATGATAACGAGGCTGGGTTCTCCAATAAAATGGTCGATTTGACACAGCATGTTGCCAGTTTATAATATTTTCTAATAAATGGAGTTTTTCCTGAGTGCGGCAATATTAGAAGTCGTTCTCAGGAAAATTTTTTAAGTGGAAACTTATGATTTTAATAGTTGACAGTGGCGCAACCAAGGCCGATTGGATTGCTTTGGACGAAAAGGGCGAACAATTGTTTCTTACGCAAACCTTGGGTTTAAGCCCTGAGGTTTTAACAAAGGAAGTCATTGAGGATAGACTGGCCAATAATTTTGAACTATCCAAAAATAGGGACAAGGTTACCAAATTGTTTTTTTATGGTGCAGGTTGCGGAACGGAACGTATGCGCAAGTTCTTAAGGAAGATATTCAATGATTTTTTTCCCAATGCACAGCCTGAAGTAAAGGAAGATACTTACGCGGCTATTTATTCAACTACCAAAGTTGGACACCAAGGTATTGTCTGTATTTTGGGAACCGGTTCCAATTGCAGTTATTATGATGGTGAAAACCTCACGCAGAAAGTGGTTTCTTTGGGATATATACCCATGGACGATGGCAGCGGCAATTTTTTTGGAAGAAAATTGATTAGGGATTATTACTATCACAAAATCCCAAAAGATCTGGCTGAAAAATTTAATCAAGGCTACAATTTGGACCCAGATGTCATCAAAGAAAATTTGTACAAACAGCCCAATCCCAATACCTACCTTGCGACCTTCGCTAGATTTTTAGTTGAAAACAAGGAACACCCTTATTGCAAAGGGGTTATTGACAAGGGTTTTCAGCAATTCATAAACAATCAAGTGATGCAATTTGAACTTGCCACCAAGGTGCCCGTTCACTTTGTGGGGAGCATTGCCTATTTCCTAAGGGAAGAACTTACGAGGGTACTGGAACGTAATGACCTTATTGTAGGTGTCATACGGCAACGACCCATTGATGGTTTGGTAGAATTCCATAGGCATTCTATTTGATTGCAATCATTGAGATTTCAACATTTACAAATTTAGGCAAGTTGGAGACTTCGACCGTTTCCCGTGCCGGTGCGGTTTCTGCGTCGAAATACAACCCATAGACTGCATTTACCTCGGTAAACTGGTGCATGTCTTTTAAAAAAATAGTGGTCTTCACTACATTTTCAAAGGTCATTCCCGCATCAGCGAGTATGGCCTTTAAATTTTCCATAGATTGCTTGGTTTCTTTTTTAATGTCTCCTTCAATTAATTCGCCATTATTTGGGTCTATGGCAATTTGTCCGGATATGTACAAAGTATTTCCACTGAGTACGGCTTGACTATAAGGGCCTATGGGAGCCGGTGCACTTGAAGTGTTGATTATTTTTTTCATGTTGAGAGCGAATTTATTTTTTAATTTTTTTCACAGATTAGACCTTAATATTACCTACTTGGCTGGCTTCGATTTTCCCATTTTAAATCGCTAAGTATAGAACTTTTGATACCTATGAAGAAATACCATCGTTCATATCTACCAAAGGGAGACCATGTAAAGCGCATATTAAAACTTTTTAAGTCCCTTTCAAATCGCAACTGGGTTAGGGTAAAACCTTGATTTTTAAAATCATAACCGGAAGAACCACCTACTTTCCATCTTGGTGAAAGCTCAAGATCACCAGAGAACATAAGGGAGTGACTGCTAAACTCATTTTGTCTTGCAGAATTATTGTAACTGGCAGAATAGGCCAACCTCAGGTTCCATGGGATTTTGGTGCCCCAAGTAGGATTTTCCACGTCTTCGCCTTTATCTTTGCCATCTTCGTCTTCCCTATTATCATAAAAATTATCCGCCCTACCAAACAAGTCGTCGTCCCGGCCACCACTTTGGGCCACATAATCAAACTCATCTGTTTTATCCTTTTTGTCCTCATCCTCCTTTTTCCCAAAAGTTTCATTACTTATGGCGTAGCCCACATTAAAATTTGCACGTGTTAAACGTAATAAACTTCCACCATTATCAATGTTATAGGTATTGATCCGCCTTCCATTATTGTCTATGGCGTACGGGTCGAAACCAGCGGAGAAATTGATGGACATTTTATTGTTTAGGATATTCGTCCCACCATTCATACTAATGGGACTGATTTTCAATGAGTCTGCCTCCAAATTATAACCAGTTGATATATTGAAGTTGCTAAGAATGGGTATTTTTTTTGCTTCTGTGGCCGTAGAGTCCTTATCCCTAACTTTTGCTTCCAAAGTATTTGCCAGTGAAAATCCAATACTATTCGACTTTCCTAGACTGGGAGAACCATTTAGTGTTCCGTCAAACCTACTGTATTGCACAACTTGGCCATTGGCATTCAAATATTCATCATAAAACTGTTCAAAAGAGGGCGCGTAGCCATAACTTAAAGAGGGGCGCATAACATGGCGTATGGCCTGTATTTTTTTGTCCTCACCAAAATTGAAGGTCCCATAAACCGTGGTACCGACACTTGCACTGAAATTATATTTATTGAAGCGATCAAAACCTTTTATAGTATCCCTTACTACTGCACCTGTTCCATTTGTACCAGCAGTTGCATCATATCGTTGTTGATAGGTTTCCAGGGTCCAAACATCTTCGTAACTTCCACCAACACTAACACTAAAAAACTTGGCTATTTTGAAATTGGTGCTAATGGGAATACGATGCCTGGCACCGACCCTTGCCCCATTAAACATTGCCCCTGTTAGGAAATCTTCATCATTTGTGGTCAGCCTATTTTGGGCATTTAAGTCATATTGGAAATTAATGTTCTGAATGATACCCTTTTTTATGCCATCCCGTTTGGCAAATGGAAAGATGCGTTCCATGCTGGCCTGAAGAGTAGGAAGGGTCATATCTATTTTTTCGGTATTGGTGTTTTGACTATGTGTAACCGTAAGACTTGTATTTACCGAAGGATAGGCCGGAAAGGTTTTGGAATAGGAAATGGATGAACTCAAGGTGTTATTCTGGGTGTTCGGTAAATTCTGTTGTAAGAGCGAATTTTGATAATAGGAGCTACTGCCCAAGTTAACAGAAGCCGAAAAGCGGGAATTTGGACTTGCTTTGGTATCCTGTGAATGTGACATTTGAATATTATAGATGGTATTCCGGGCATAGTCATCAAAACCCTTTTGACTCGTCACAAGATTTTCATATCTAAAATTAATATTTCCCCTGTACCGATAACGTTTTGAATAAACAGTTTGAGATCTAAAGCCGTAACTCCCATTGGTATAAAAATCACCTGTTAACGTTAGATCAAGATATTCACTGATTGGTAGGTAATACCCTCCATTTTGAAGAAAATAGCCGCGATCGGGATCATTGCCAAAAGTTGGCATCATTAAACCGGCTGTGCGGCCCGTAGATAAGGGAAAGTAAGCAAATGGCAATGCAATCGGCGTAGGTACATCTGCAATGTATAGATTACTGAACCCCGCAATGACTTTCTTTTTGGGAACAAATTTTGCCTTTCGAACTCGAATGTAATAGTCGGGATCTATGGTGTCTTGGGAAGTTGTCAATTTTCCTTCGCTTAAAAAATAGACCGAGTCGTTTTCTTTTTTGGTTATTTCTGCATATACTTTCATGGCATCACTACCAAGTGATCCGATACCGGCCTGTTGTTCCGTGCGCGAGTTCCATATCAATGCCTTCTGGGTGTCAAAATTAAACCGGATCGAATCGGGAATAACTACATTGTCCCCTTGCTTAAAGTAGGGGAGTTGTGTATAATTCCCGACTGAATCTTTTATTCGGCCCGCGTAAACTTCATTCTTTACGTAATCCATTATTATGATTCCGGCTTTAAGTTCGGTATCTTGATACAGAATTTCCGCTTCATTATAAAGGTAGATTTTTTGATCTTTTTGACTTAATTTAACATAGTCCTTTGCCTTATACTTGATGATATCCAAGAGCAATGGTTTTTTGCCATCAATTGAATCGGTTTGTACTGAATCTGCCACTTGAATATTGGCACTAGGGTCTGGAAACAATGGGGCAACTATAGTGTCTTTTTGGGCTTTTATGGTAAGAGGTATGACCTTGTCTTCCTGTGCGGACATCCAAAATTCACCAACAAATAGCAGTACTAAGAAAAGTAAATGATGTTTGTTTGATTGCAAAGCTAGATATCCTATTTTTGTAAAGGTTTGGCCGCACTGATAACCCATTGGTTATCTCGGATATTTGGAAGCCAAACTTACATATATTTTTTATTCCCTATATAGGGTATTACCATAAATTTAACCTTAATGAACACCCCAAAAAAGCTTGTTTCAGTGAAATTGCAAATTCTTTTTGTCATCCCATTATTAAGTATTGCTTTGCTATTATTCTCTTTTGATGATGTGAAAAACTTGCAATCAAAGGACGACAAATTTGTAGTTGTTTTGGATGCTGGGCATGGCGGCCATGATCCAGGGAACTTGGGGAACGGCTATTTGGAAAAGAACATTGCATTGAACATTGTTCTAAAAATAGGATCTATTTTAGAGAAAAATCCCGATATAAAAGTAATCTACACTCGCAGGGACGATACCTTTGTCGATCTGTTCGTGAGAGGGGAAATTGCCAATAAGGCCGATGCAGACTTGTTTGTTTCGGTACATTGTGATTCCCATACTTCCGATGCACATGGGGCAGGAACATTTGTGCTTGGTCTTCATGCCAACAAGCAAAATTTTGAGATTGCAAAGAAAGAAAACTCGGTAATTTACCTAGAGGATAATTATGAGTCAAGGTATGCCGATTATGATATAAATTCGCCTGAATCCATAATTGGACTTACCATTATGCAGGAGGAATTTCTAGATCAAAGCATAGTTTTGGCAAAGGCCATCCAAGATAATTTTTCGGGTAAATTGAATCGAGTTGACAGGAAAGTAAAACAAGCAGGATTTATTGTGTTGCATCAGACGTTCATGCCCAGTGTTCTTGTTGAAACCGGTTTTTTGACGAATAAAGAAGAAGGAAAATATTTAAACTCTGGTAAAGGTCAATCTGAAATGGGTACCGCTATTGCAGAGGCCATTCTAAAATACAAGTCAAGCGTTCAATCAAATACGGCCATTGATATAGTGAATGTGGACAATACCCAAATTGAAACTCCGAAAGAAACCAAAACTGTTATTGAGAAACCTATGGCTGCCATTCCTATTGAGCCTAAACCAAAAGAATCTGAAGCGAGTTTACCGGATCAACAAACCGTAGCGGAAAAGACCGTTGAAAAACCGATAGGGGATATGATGGAAGAACCAAAGAAATCGGAAACAGCCGACGAACAACACTTAAAGGAAATAACGTCACGTGAAAAGAAAAGTTCAGAAACCGAGGTCGTCAAAATTAAATCGGATACAAACACCAATATAATTTTTAAGGTGCAATTATTGGCAAGTGCCAAAGAAATAGCATTGGTGCCTGAAAATTTCAAGGGTTTGGGTAGGCTTTCAAAGGAACCTTTCGACCAACTTTTTCGTTACATGTATGGCAATACGAATTCTTACAGGGAAGCGGAGATGTTAAAATCAAATGCCGATTTAAAGGGTTATCCAAGCTCTTATATTGTTGCGTATAAAAATGGGGAGCGCATTCCCCTTCCCGAAGCCCTTAAATACGTTTCCGAATAGGGAGCATATGTAAAATTTATTTCTAATTTTGTTAGGAACAGAAAAGCAATGGTTTGAAATTATCTAGGGAAGTTAAGACCGGTATTATAGTCATAGGTGGTATCCTTTTATTCATAATGGGTTTCAGCTACCTTAAATCAACACCTTTATTTGATAATAGTAAAACCCTATATGCGGTTTACAAGAATGTTGGGGGATTACAGCCCGGCACCCAAGTTTCAGTAAATGGGCTCACAGTTGGTAAGGTTAATGGTGTCAATTTTAAGGATAATTCAGGCGACATTGTGGTTACTTTTAGCGTAAGTAGTGACTTTGCTTTTTCAAGGAACAGTCTTGCGGAATTATATGACACTGGAATTATAGGAGGAAAGGGAATACAGATCCGTCCTGTTTTTGATGGGGCGGCGATGGCAAAATCAGGAGATACTTTGACCACAAGTGTGCAACCCGGGTTAACTGAACTGGTTCAAACACGACTTACCCCATTGCAACAAAAAATTGAGGGGGCAGTATCAAATGCAGACTCTTTGATGATGAATGTTAATGATGTTCTTGATGCCAAGGCCAAAAAAGATCTCCGCCAGAGTATTTCGGATTTAAGTAGGTTAATGACAAGCCTCAATGGCACCGCGGATGCCTTGAACAGTCTTTTGAAAAATAATAAAGGCAAATTAGATAGTTCCTTTACCGACTTTAAGACCTTGACCGCAAATTTTGCCAAATTATCCGATTCCTTGAATAATGCAGGATTGGGAAGAACTTTGGCAGGTTTGGAATCTACCGTTTCAAATTTAGACCAAATTATGGCCAGAATTGAAAAAGGGGATGGGACTTTGGGCAAATTAATGAAAGATGAGGAGCTCTACAAAAACTTGAACAATGCCTCGCGCGAATTGGATCTTTTGCTCCAAGATTTTCGCTTGAATCCTAAAAGATATGTAAATGTTTCCGTCTTCGGAAAGAAACAGAAAGACTACGTGGTTCCCGAGGATGACCCAGCGGAAAAAATAGACGAATAAATGCAATATCTTCCTAATGTATTATTTGCAGCACTGTTAGCAGCTGGTATTGGTTTTTTTTCCAAAAATATTAGATTGCTGGTTCGAAATATTAAGCTAGGGAAGAAGGTTGATGTAAGCGATGATAAACCCCAGCGATGGAAAAATATGGCCCGAATTGCCTTGGGTCAGTCCAAAATGGTTGTCAGACCTGTTACTGGAATTCTTCACATAATTGTTTATTTAGGTTTCATCATCATTAACATTGAAGTTCTTGAAATTATAATCGACGGTCTTTTAGGGACACATCGCATTTTTGCTTTTTTAGGTGGATTTTATAGTTTTTTAATAGCTTCGTTTGAGATCTTGGCACTGCTGGTCATTGTGGCGGTAGTCTTATTTTGGATCCGAAGAAATGTTATTAAATTGTTGAGGTTTGTAAAACCCGAAATGATAGGTTGGCCGAAAAAGGATGCCAATCTAATTCTCTATATTGAATTGGTCTTGATGATTCTCTTTTTGACCATGAATGGGGCTGACTATCAACTACAAAAAATGGGGGCTGAGCATTATATAAAGGCCGGATCATTCCCTGTTAATCATTTCATTGCGTTTTTTTTTGAAAACATGTCAATTCCTACTTTGATTTTCATTGAACGAACGGCTTGGTGGTTGCACATAACGGGAATTTTATTCTTTCTGAATTACCTCTATTACTCCAAACACCTGCATATTCTGCTCGCATTTCCCAATACCTATTTTGGAAAATTAGGGGCTGCGGGTAAATTTAAGAACTTGGAAGCCGTAACACGTGAAGTAAAATTGATGATGGATCCATCGGCAGATCCTTTTTCAGCAACTGCGGAGGATGTTCAGACACCAGAAAAATTTGGAGCTTCTGATGTAATTGACCTTACATGGATTCAATTATTGAATGCATATACCTGTACCGAATGCGGGCGATGTACCAGCGAATGCCCTGCAAACCAAACCGGTAAAAAATTATCACCGCGTAAAATCATGATGGATACCCGAGATCGGTTGGAGGAAGTGGGCAAGAACATGAACGCGAATAAAGGCTCGTTCGTTGACGATGGCAAACAATTATTGGATAACCACATAACACGGGAAGAGATTTGGGCCTGTACATCATGCAACGCCTGTGTTGAAGCATGTCCCGTAAGTATAGACCCCTTATCCATTATTATGGATATGCGTCAATACCTGGTTATGGAACAATCGGCTGCGCCCGCAGAACTTAACGGTATGATGGGAAACATAGAAAATAATGGCGCTCCATGGCCTTTTAATCAGATGGATAGACTTAATTGGAGCCAAGAAAAATAAAGAATGGAAAGTGACTTAAAAGTACCTACGATGGCGGAGCTTTTTGCCGCTGGACAGCAACCCGAAGTACTGTTCTGGGTAGGTTGTGCAGGGAGCTTTGATGATAGGGCAAAAAAAATCACCAAGGCCTTTGTGAAGATTCTCAATAAGGCAAAGGTTTCATTTGCGGTTTTGGGAGCGAGGAAAGTTGCACAGGGGATCCCGCTAAAAGAAGTGGAAATGAATTTTTGTTCCAGATGCAAGCTGTGACCAATATCGAGGTCATGAATGCGTACGGAATCAAAAAAGTGGTCACTGCATGCCCCCATTGCTTTAATACGCTTAAAAACGAGTATCCTGGCTTGGGAGGGCAATACCATGTAGTCCATCACACTCAATTTTTAAAGGATTTACTGGATGAAGGCAGAATAACTTTAGAAGGCGGGAATTTTAAAGGAAAACGCATTACCTATCATGATCCGTGTTATTTGGGAAGGGCAAACAACGTGTATGAAGCTCCAAGGGATTTGATTCGAAAGTTGGATGCTGAATTGGTTGAAATGAAGAATTGCAAGAAAAGAGGACTTTGCTGCGGTGCAGGAGGCGCTCAAATGTTCAAGGAACCTGAAAAAGGCTCCAAGGATATCAATATTGAACGTACGGAGCAAGCTATGGAAACCAAACCGGAGATTATAGCTGCTGCTTGTCCATTTTGTAATACGATGATGACTGATGGGGTGAAAAGTAAAGAGAAAGAGGCTAGTGTTCAGGTTATGGACATCGCCGAATTGATTGCAAGTGCCGAAGACTTGTAAAATTTAAGGGATTTATTCCCAATTATTTAAAAAGTTAAGCTTGAAGTAGAGAATATGTTAGTAGAATTTAACTCATTACCAGAAGAATCACGAGTTTGGATTTATCAGGCAAACCGCAGTTTCTCAGAATCGGAACTTACGGAAATAGTGCCATCCTTGGAGCAATTTATAAAGGACTGGACCGCACATGGAAGCGAATTGAATGCGGGTTTTGAGATTAAGTATAATCGCTTTATAGTGATTGCCCTGGACCAATCACAGACCACTGCCTCTGGTTGTTCTATTGATGCCTCCGTGCATTTTATTCAGCAATTGGAGAAGAAGTACGGGGTAGAGTTGCTTGACAAGATGAATGTTTCTTATAGGCAGGGAGAATTCGTGGCCTACAAGCCACTTAATGAGTTTAAAACAATGGCCAAGCAAAAGGCCGTTTCTAGCAATACCATTGTATTCAACAACTTGGTTACCAATAAACAAGAGTATCTTGAGCATTGGGAAGTGCCGGCTTCCGAGAGCTGGCATGCCCGTTTTATGTAATTTTGCGTTTGTGTGGCCCACTTGGTGACAAGTGTTTGATTTTGGAAAATATATTGCCCCAAAATCCGATGAAATGCAATATTCCGTGGGGATTTAAGTTATTTTCATAGATAAATTTTATATGCGTTTTTTTACGGCCCTGATTCTAATTTTTTGCACCTTATCGGCACTGGGGCAATCCAATCCTCTTATAACGAATGATAGTCTTGCCCAGCAAAAATGGGTGGATGAGCAATACAATGCTATGTCATTGGACGAAAAACTGGGACAATTGTTCATGGTCAGTGTCGCATCTGACCAAAGTAAAGCAAGCACCGATCGGATTAAGGAGCTTATAAAGCAATCCAAAATAGGTGGGGTTATTTTCTCCACAGGTGGACCAATACGTCAAGCCAAGTTGACAAATGAGTATCAAAGAGCATCCAAAGTGCCTTTGTTAATAGGTATGGACGCAGAATGGGGTCTCTCAATGCGCTTGGATTCTTCGTATGCATTTCCGTGGAATATGACCTTGGGAGCTATTAAAGACAACGGAATTGTGGAAAAGGTAGGCCGACAAATTGGAAAACATGCCAAGAGGTTAGGAGTTCATATTAATTTCGCTCCGGATGTTGATATTAACATCAATCCTAAAAATCCAATTATTGGAAATCGTTCCTTCGGAGAAGATAGGGAAAATGTGGCGCAGAAAGGGATTGCCTTTTTAAAGGGTATGGAAAGTGCTGGGGTTCTTTCCAGTGGTAAACATTTTCCAGGACATGGGGATACGGCTACCGATTCACATAAAGCTTTACCTGAAATAAATTTCTCAAGACAGCGATTGGACAGTATTGAACTATATCCCTATCGAAAGCTAATTGAGGCAGGACTGAGCAGCGTTATGGTTGCCCATTTAAGCGTGCCTAGTTTAGAGATCAATAAAGAATTGCCATCCTCGCTATCTGAGCAGATAATCTCGGGTCTCCTTAAGGACGAAATGGGGTTTAAGGGCTTAGTATTCACTGATGCATTGAATATGAAGGGCGTCGCAGACCGCGGAAAGAATGGAGACGTAGAACTGAAAGCTTTTTTGGCAGGCAATGATATTTTATTAATGCCTACCGAGGTTCAAAAAGCAAAGGAAAAACTTCAAGCGGCCTATGAGAAGGGCAAAATTACAGAAGAGCGATTGTCGACCTCGGTTAAGAAGATATTACAGGCCAAATACAAAGTAGGTCTTGACAAGAGCAAACTTGTAGAGTTAAAAAATTTATATGCTGACTTAAATTCTCAAGAAAATGACCTTATTTATGAGGAGGCCATTGAGAATGCCCTTACTGTGGTAAAGAATAATTTGCAGATCATGGGGATCAAAAAATTGGAAAACAAGAGAATAGCTTATGTAAAGTTTGGTGATGCGGATAGCGAACCATTCATTGAACAAATGAAGAAGTATACTACGGTTGATCAGATAAATGGAAAGGATATTGTTGATCTGAAAGATAAATTAAAGGACTATAACTTAATAATCATTGGTCTTCATAAGAGTAATGAAAGTCCGTGGAAACCCTACCAATTTACAACAAATGAGTTGCTTTGGCTTGGTGAAATCGCCAAAGAACGAACGTCGAATGTTATTTTGTCGGTTTTTGCCAAACCCTATGCATTATTGGATGTTAGTTCATTTCAAAACATCGATGGTGTTGTCGTTGCCTATCAGAATAGTGCATTGGCGCAGGAAAAAGCGGCGCAGTTAATTTTTGGTGCAATCCCGGCCAAAGGCATATTGCCAGTAAGCTCTCATCCTGATTTTCCTGTAAATACCAATGAGCAATTAGAATCCTTAATGAGGCTGGGGTATAGTATTCCAGAAAGGGTAGGGTTGAATGCCTCCAAATTAGCGGTTGTTGACAAGCTTGTTCAAGACGGACTGGACTCTCTCATGTATCCAGGGGCACAGGTGTTAATTGCCAGAAAGGGAAAAGTTATTTATAACAAAGGCTTTGGCAAACCTACGTATGAATCTCAGGATACCATAAATCCGGATTATATCTATGACCTAGCGTCCCTTACAAAAATATTGGCCACTTTGCCAGTAATTATGAAAATGGAAGAAGAAGGGAAAATTCGACTTAATGATACATTTCAACATTTAGTTCCCGAATATTCCAACTCGGAACTAAAGAATGTAACTGTGCTGAAAGCATTATCACACTACGGGAGATTGCCATCTTGGATAGCGTTTTATGTTAGCACATTGGATGAAGCACGGAAGCCCTCAAAAGAATTTTATAGGACTGCCCTAACCGATGGATTCTCAATCCATGTTGCTGACAATCTATATTTAGAAGATGCTTACAAAGATTCCATATACAACCGCATTGGGAGACAAGATTTAAAATCCAATAGATATCGATATAGTGATGTAGCATACTATGTGATGAAAAAGTATATTGAAGAGGTTTATAAGAAAGGATTAAATCAAATTGCGGACGATTTCTTGTATAAGCCTATTGGTGCCAGTCATACCGCTTATAATCCTTTGGAGAGGTTACCAAAAAATCTTATAGTGCCAAGCGAAGTTGATAAATATTATAGATATCAAACAGTACAGGGATATGTACATGATATGGGAGCGGCCATGCAAGGTGGTGTCGGTGGACATGCAGGTCTGTTCTCGAATGCCAATGATATTGCTAAAATCATGCAGATGTATCTACAAGATGGCTACTACGGGGGAAACCGATTTTTGGAGTCGCGCACTGTGAAGAAATTTAATACCTGTTATTTTTGTGATGAAAATGTACGTAGGGGAGTAGGCTTTGATAAGCCTGAATTAAAAGGTGGTGGTCCGGCCTGTGATTGTGTATCAAGAAAAAGCTTTGGCCATAGCGGTTTTACGGGCACTTACACATGGGCTGATCCTGAGCAGGAGTTGGTTTACGTATTTTTATCAAATCGCACCTATCCAACCGCTTCGAATACCCTCCTTGTAAAATCAGCTTTACGTACTAGAATTCAAAAAGCGATCTATGAGGCCATAATCAACTAAAAAGAGGATTTTCACTTTTATTTTCAGGCTTTTCTTTAACTAATTCTTAACGCTTCTCCTGTGTAAATAAAACTTGGCCAGTCAGACTAAGGGATATGTTTTTACTAAATTTGAAGAATGAAGATAGCTATAGTTTGTTACCCGACTTTTGGAGGTAGTGGTGTGGTTGCCACGGAATTAGGGATTGCCCTTGCCAATCGCGGCCATGAGGTTCATTTTGTCACCTATCGGCAACCGGTTCGTTTGGAACTTTTGAATAACAAGATCCATTTTCATGAGGTCCATGTGCCGGAATATCCGCTTTTTCATTACCAACCATATGAACTGGCCTTGTCAAGTAAATTGGTAGATACCATTAAGCTGCATGGTATAGAACTTTTGCACGTTCATTATGCCATTCCACATGCCTATGCAGGATATATGGCCAAAAAGATGCTGGAAGAGGAGCATATTTATATCCCCATGATTACCACACTTCATGGGACCGATATTACCTTGGTCGGTAAACATCCTTTCTATAAACCGGCAGTAACGTTTAGCATCAATCAGTCCGATGTGGTAACGTCCGTTTCTGAAAACTTAAAACAGCGCACCTTGGAGTTCTTTGATATAAAAAAGGAAATTCAGGTAATTCCCAACTTTATTGACAAAAGAAAATACAATACCTCTTTTACGGACTGCCAGCGTTCGCTAATGGCAAATGATGATGAAAAGATTATTACACATATAAGCAATTTTCGAAAGGTAAAGCGCATCCCCGACGTTATTCAAATATTCCATAGGATACAGAAAGTCATTCCAGCAAAATTAATTATGGTCGGGGAAGGGCCCGAGAAGGAAGGAGCTGAGTTTCTGGCTGAAAAGCTAGGTATCGCCGAGAAAGTTATATTTTTAGGAAATAGCAATGAGATTGACCGTATTTTGTGTTTCTCGGATTTATTCTTATTGCCTTCGGAATCCGAGAGCTTCGGTTTGGCGGCATTGGAAGCAATGATCAACAGGGTACCGGTTATCTCAAGTAATGCAGGAGGAATTCCAGAAGTCAATTTACAGGGGATAACCGGATATTTAAGTGACGTGGGCAATATTGATGAGATGGCCTCCAATGCCCTTAAAATATTACAAGATGAATCTGTTTTGGAAAAGTTCAAGGAAAACGCCGCAGAATCTGCGCGGCGATTTGATATTCTGAAGGTGTTACCACTTTACGAAGAAGTATACGAAAAGGCTTATAATGCGAGACTCAAGAATACATACTCCCTAAAATGAGATTGGTAGCATTGGTGTTTTTTTGTTTTTTGATTTCTTGTAAGGGTCAGAAAAAGGTATTACCCAATGATCTAGAAGATGCAGATACAATCCATTCCACACTATCGCCCTTACTTTTGTTAAGCGACCATTATGGGGATTCCAAATCCATTGAAGATGAAGTGATAGGGAACGAAAAAAGGCTGAGGAGTTTTTTTGCGGTTATTAATAGGACAAGAAAACCTGGTGTTCCCGTTCCCGAAGTGGATTTTTCAAAAGAAGTGATATTGCTCGTTTTTGGAGACCCTCAAAAAGAAGATCGATTGTTGGAGATACTAATGGAATCAGATGACAAGATTATTTTTAAAAAGAACAAAACCGAGAATACCGATAAGGAAGGGCCAATCACATTCAATATGTATAAAATGCCCATAACTTCAAAGGAAATTAGTTTTAAAAACCGAAAGTAGAATAGCGATATTTTCTTGCCCTTTAACTAACCATCGAATATACCTACAGTTCGTAGGGCTTTTTTTTTTCAATTGGTCGCATACCCTAATTTTACGGATTATATAGCCCCAAAACCGTAAACTTATGAAAAAAAATATACTTTATTTCAGTATATCATTACTTCTATCGACGAACCTAATCCTGGCCCAGGAAGAGTTGCAACTCACATCCAAAGATAGCTTAGTTCTAAGCTCTTGGGTTGTTGGTCTGGGTATTAACATTGTGGACGATACCGCTACTCCTTTTGGTGAACAGTTTTTGAATATTGATGATACTTGGAATATGGTGCCGTATCCATCAAGAATAAGTATTGGAAGATTTTTTAAGAGCGGCATCGGATTGGAAGCCATTGGCACCTATAATAAGTACAAGGTAGGTAAGCTTATAGACGGTAAGATTAATCAAGCTCCAAGGGATTATTTTGCCATTGATGGCAAAATAAGTTATGACATGAATAAACTTGTTGGACAAACAGGATGGTTTGATCCCTATGTTCATGTAGGTGCCGGTTATAGTTCAATCGGGGGCCTCGGAAGAAGTACTGCAAATGCTGGCTTTGGTTTTAATACCTGGTTCAGCGATACATGGGGTCTCAATTTTAATACGATGGGCAAATGGGGCATTCCCGAGGGCTCTACGAAACAATTACAGCATTCCGCAGGGGTTGTTTATCAATTTGCCGTAGAAAAGGGACTTTCGAAAAAAGGACTGGAAAAACAGGCACTTATTGAGGCCATGGAGAAGGAAAAACAACGTGTACAGGACTCCATTGCAGCGGCGGACAGGGCTAGGGATGAAGCAGCCCTGGCAGAACGCTTTGCGAAGGAAAAGGAAAACGCAAGACTAGCGGCTGCCAAAAAGGACAGTATAGAAGCCCTACAAAGGGAGTGGGATAAACTGCAAAAGGAAATCAATGACTTGGGTTATGTTTACTTTGCGCTAAATTCTTCACTTTTAAATTTAAAATCTAAAAATGTATTGGATCAGTTGGCAATTGTTTTGAAGAATACCCCAAATGCTGAAATTGAAGTTAGATCCTATACCGATTCAAGGGGTACCGCCGATTACAATCAGAGTCTTTCAGAATTGAGGGCCAAAACGACTACGGATTATCTATTCAATAAGGGAATTCCCAAACATCAATTATCATATAAGGGCTTTGGTGAAACCAACCTTTTGAATAGATGTAGTGATGGTGTTAAATGCACCGAGAGTGAGCACAGATTAAATAGGAGGTCTGAGTTTATCCTCAAAAGTTACTGAGGAATTATTAGTTTTAGGCAATAAAAAAATCGGGATTTATTTCCCGATTTTTTTATAATACACTATTTCAGAATCAAAATTAATGCACGTCTAAGTTATTGAATGTCAGCCTATGGCTCAAGAGTGAATACCATTTCTTTATTCGTACCACATATTACAAATGTATTTTCCTTGTCTTCCAATTTAAAGGTTTTTATTTTCGATTTATGTTCCATATGGATGTATTGAAAATCATAAACAATTTTTCTCAAAAAGGCATGTTCGCTTGATTCTATATTTATAAGGACTTTTTGAGCTTTTGATACTGACGCACTTGAACTCACTAGTTGGACCACTTTTTGCTCGATTAAAGTTTTTGATGATTTTTTAAAAATGGAAGAAGAAACCAAATTATCATAGAGATGTTTTAATTTCTTTCTTTTGAGATATTCCTTTAAAAATACCAGAATGTATTTTATTTGAACTTTGCATTTTAAAAAGTAATCCGATTTTGGATATAATAAATGATGTTCATAAAAATAAATCATATTACTCCATCTCCGCTTATAGTCCAAATCCCCATATCCCATTTCAATAATCTTGAAATCATTTTGCAAACACCATTCTATTTGTTTATAGATAGCTGAGTTTCCAAGACCATATTTGTAATAATCTATATCATAGGCAGGTATTGCACTAAATAAAATCTTTTGCAATTTATAGGATACCGTGATTTGGATTGGTTTCTCCCCATCATAAATAACAGAAAGCAAGGCTTTGCCATTTTTAAGGTTGCTCATTACTGAGCCATGTAAGTCCGCCCAATTTTGAAGATTTTCATTTTTGTCATCTCGCTGCTCAAACCTTGATATCAACATTTTTTTTAAAGCACCCATTAAGAATTCATACTCATCAATGGTTGTGTTCTCTTCATAAACTACATATCGTATATCAAAGCAAAGATTTATGCGTTCCAACCTTTTAGTTACTTTGCTATAATCTTTTTGAAACTGATTTTTAACATAGATTTGCACATCTTCAAAATTTTGAAGATCAATGGCATATCCTTTATTGAATTGCTTTATTTTTTTTTTGTAGAAACCTTGGTCTAATGTTAAGTGAAGGTAATCCGGTATTAAGTCAAAAACGTGAAATCCTAATTCCTCATTTTTAGTCAGAAAGTTGCTTTCCAGATATAAAATTTCTTCATTTGATAAAAAATAAAGGTTCTTATAACCGGATGGGAGTTCTTGTACTTTAGATAGATGCTTGTAGAAATTCATTAATTCCTTGGTATGCTCTTTGAAACCTTCATATTTCTTTAATGGTTTTTGGTTTAAATTATAAATATTATTTTATTTAGTGACTTTTCCAATTATGTCCTTTAATTTTTTTTCGATTGCTGTAATAGTATAATTTATCAAGTTGGATTAGATTTCCTATGATTCCACGCTTTCTAAGTGTTTGCTTGAAAATGAGCATTTTGGATACAATGAATGCAATTAGGCTCGATGTAAAGGAATTTCGTTTATAAAACAAATGATGGTGAAACTTATATATGTGGTTACTCCATCTTAATTTATTATCTGTGGCCCCTTTTGAAACATCCCAAATTTCAAAATTGTTTTGAAAGCTCCATTCTAGATTTTTCAGCATGGCAATGTCCCCCATACTGTATTTAAAGTAATCAACGTCATATATTTGGATGAAGCTAAAGACAATGCCCGATCTATGAAAATTTAGAGTAATGGTTATTGGTTTTTCTTTATCATATATCACACAGATCGATGCTTCTTTTTTCAGTATTTTAGGGTAAAATAAATCATAATATATGTGCCATTCGAGCAAGTATCTATTGTGAATTTTTTTTTGCTCAAATCGCTCTTTCATCGAAATGTAGCATACATCAAAAAGATGGTCGTATTCGGTCTTCTTTATATTCCCATAATAGAACACATAGTTGACATCATAGGTTTCCTCCAGTTTCCTAATTTTGGATCTTAAATTTTTTCTTGGATTTCGACTAAATGTTTTATTGACCAAATCTTCTATATCATGAAACTTGGCAAGATTGATTAGGTAGCCGTCATATTGTGTAATTCTTTTGATTTCAATTTGATTATTGATTTTTGAAAGAATAACATTTAAATAATCAGGAATATCGGTAACCATCTCAATTACTGCATGTGAAGATTCTATTGATGAACTGTATTCTATAACTATTTCTTTTCCAGATAATTTATTTACAAGTTTTTTTTCATAAAACGGTTGAATTTTGTTTTCGACACAAAGCTGTAATATAAAATTGGTTGTATTAACCGTCATTTAGACTGCGAATTAGAGTGAAACCTTCAATTCATTAATATACCTGGCCTACCAAGGTGATGTTTTAGCTAAGCTGAGTCATTTTTCTATTTCTAAAGAAAAAAGTGAATTTGTGCAATAAAGTATTAACCCCCTTATTTCTAAAGAATTGTTTTATTTTAAAGAAAAAGAAAATAGAATAAGCTAAGGACGTAGCCTTTATGGACTTAGAATCATAAGCTATGTGATATTCAAATTTATATTTAATGCTACCCCATCTGGTTTTATAGTCATAGTATCCTTTAGAAAAATCTACTATTTCTATTTTTTGTTCAATTGCCCATTCCAAGAGTTGGGTAATATTTACGGTTCCAACGTTAAATTTTGAATACGATATATCAAATACAGTTATAGCAACGAAGATTATATTCTCTGACATAAAGCTTAACATGACCCCAATTGGCTTCTGATTATCATAAACCACATATATTGATGCTTTTTTTTCTAAGACCATGGGATAAACTACTTCACAATAAAAGTCCCATTCTTTGGAATTAAGATTATTATTGGTTTCTTGTTTATCCTCAAACCTTCTTTCCAGTAAGGTCCTAAAATATCCAAAAATTTCGTCATATTCCTTTTTGGATATAGCTCCATAAAACATCTTATAGGATATTGAAAAGCTATCTTCAAGATTTCTTCGATAACTTCGAATTTTATATCGGCTCTTTGCATTAAACACGGAGGCCATGTAGTCTTCAAATGAACTATATTTCTTTAGATAGACAATGAAGCCTGGATATTGGGAAGTTTTAAGTACTTTAAGGGGATTATTAATATTATTTTCCGGATGAAAGTACTCTGGAACATCATAGATGAGAAATACCTTATTTTTATACTTCTTGTCCTTATCACTAGAAATAGAATAACTAATTCCTTTGGTTTGGGTTTTGCCGACATTGACATAAAGTGGCAGTCGCTTGTTTTTCACGAAAACTAAATCGGAAAAAAGACTAAAAGACATTGAGCATTGGCCATCATTAAAATGCTTCAACCATTTTGATGTGAATATTTCTGATAGGAATGGATTATCTCTTATTAGATACATTGAAAAGAAATCTTAAAGATCACAGCGATAACTAGGGAAGAATTTTTTACAGCGTTCATCTAACAAAGAACAATCTCTTTCCTCTTTTTTCTCAATTAATTTGGTGTAAAACGATTCGTTAACTATGTATTTCCAAACTTTAAATTCTTTATAATCTTTCGAGAAACTAGATTTGAATTGAAATAGCGAATCTTCATTACTACCAACGCCACCGCCAAGATTAATATAGCTGTAATTCTCGTTTGTTGCCTGAATTCTCATTTCATCTATCATTAATTTAACTGGATTAAGATACAGGTATTCTTCCTTAGTACCTGAAAGATGATATTGAACAATATTGCCTTTCTTTATAAATATGGCCCCGGCGATTACTTCTTGCGACTCATTATGTATGGTCAACATTAGCTCACTTTTATAATCATCGCTTTTCAAAAGTGCATCAAAATAGGGAAGGTCAAAGAAATAATTATCCTTTGCGTTCACGCGATACATATTATCATAGTAAATTTCCATAAATTTTAAAATATCCTCTTTGGTACTTCCCTTTTTTATGGTACAAAGTCTTCTAGCCTTATGAATATAGGTTCTTAATCTTTTTTGATATGCCTGATATTGTGTATCCAAATCTTTGGTCAAATCAATGTTGATCACTTTTCCACAGGTAACAATTTCACCCATATCTTGCAACACCCTTTCTTGATGTGGAATGTATGGGTTTAAACGAGAAAAAACTGAGACAATTTTGTTTTCTAGAAAAAACTCTTCCAGGACCATTTTAAAAGCAACTAAATCGTGATGATTTTTCAAATTTGAGACCAATGGCCCTGGATAGCCATAAACCGAGGTAGCATCTTTATAGGTGGTGCCTTCAATCTTACGTATCAATAAGGGCAGCAATATGGTAAAATCATGAAGAGAGTACTTTATTAGTACAGGTTCCTCATCTTGATTTTTTGACAATTGATGATAATCATAGGTATGATAAAAATCAGAATTTTTGCATAAATCAATTGATATACCCCATTGTTCCCTTTCCGTTATTATTTCAATCATTGAATTTATTATTGTCCTCACGGGCGAAATTCTATTTTAATTTGGTACATGTCTTACACAATTCGAACTTCGGAAAAAGAAGTAATGAATTTTTGGGGCATGTGTTTTTTATTTAAATACAAATACGATTCATGATGAATATTAAGTCCATTGTCGATAAGACCTATCGTTTTCCACCCTAAAATATTTGGTGCGATAAAATCCTTCTTAAGATTATCGGCAATATAACAATAGGCGTTACCGGAGAAATATTCTTCGACAATTTTAAAATTGCTAAGACTTGGTTTTTCAGTTCCAATTTCTTCTGATATAACGATTTTATCAACCAAATCTGATATTTTCAAGGCATTAATTTTAGACATTTGTGTTCGTGATCTTCCATCAGTAACAATTGCAATTTTACCTTTTTTATTCTTAATACCCTCCAAAACGGCTAATGCCCCATCGAATATTTTTATTTGGGGATCGTGATAGCGATACATATCAATAAGTGATGCCTTCGAGATTTGATACCGTTTTTCAATTATTTCGAAAACATTTTCTTTACTTCTATAGAGAGATATCATAAAAGAAAAAAGTGTTTGGTGATTAACAGGTTCCAATTTTCTGGCAATTTGTTGGTAGGCCGACTTTAAGTAATCAAACTCATTGTAAAGTGTATCATCCAAATCAAAAACCACAACCGTATTCTTATCAACCTTTATATCCATGCACTAAAATTTCATTATCATAGCGAATCATCAAAAGCTTATCCTCCCAACAACCAAATTGGTCCTCAATATTTTCATTGAGCAAATATTCTTGAATAATCCATTTAGGAAAATTGGCCCCTGCCAAATAGGATAGAGGATATCCACCACCAAATCTTGGATTTATTTCTATTCCATATATATCTGATTCGTCTTTGTTATTGACAAAGAATTGAGCCGTTAAACAACCAATGGCCCCATCGATTTGCTCAAGGTTTTTTTGGAGGTAAGGAACAAGAAAATTATTGCTGGTAAGCCCCTTACTAACTTCACCGTCCCGTGTTTCCAATCTCTTTCTAGGAATGGCGCATTTTAGCCTATTCTCTTTGCTATAATATAGATCACATGTAAATTCACTATAGACGGAGTGATCTAAATATTGTAAAAACATTAGCTTTTTGTTTTTAAAATGATAATCGCGAAGGTCTTCTCTTTTATTAATTAGATAGGTATCTATACTTCTGCTACCATCTAAAGGTTTTATGAACATAGGCAACAAAAAATCTTTTTTATTATACTCCTCTGCAACTTTGATGCCCTTAGAAACAAAAAAATCATGGATTACCCTCTTATCCCTACATTTTTCAACGAAACCAGTTGTAGATATAAGTACTTTAATATTGCTGTCTTCCAAAAGCGACTTGTTTTCCGCAAGAAGTAAAAGTTCTGTGTCAATTGTTGGGATAATAAGACTTATATTTCTTGAATGACATTCTTTAATCAAGGTTTCAATATAGTTCGTACTATTTATTCGCGGAACTTTAAAATAAGCGTCTGCAATATGACATGCGGCGGAAAGTATTGGTTCAGAATCGGCGGCAATTACTTTTCCCTCAGGAATTAATTTTCTTAACTCGGTTTGAAAAGCCCTAAGCAAGGAAACCCGTCTTCCGGCAGATGTTATTAAGATATTCATTTATAGTATGTTGGATTGGAAGCTTAAAATCATGAGTATAGCTCTAAATTTAAGCGCTAAAGATAGGGTAGATTTAAGAAAAAATAAGAATTGCTCCCTCAAATACCGTATTTATCGATTATTAGGGATACCATTTCATTTTGACCTTTATTTTTTTCTTTTGAACGATTTTTGAAAAAGTGTAGGTATCGCTGTTACCAAAATGAATAAATTTGGTCCATAATATTTGATTCTATTGGTAGATTTTTTATAATATAATGCAGTTCGCCCCGTTGAACAATTCAAAGGTCAAGAATCTTATGATAAAGTATAAAAATATTGCGACTTTTTTGGTTATTTCCTTTTTTTTGCTGGTCCCATTCGCTATGATCAAAACCTTGGGAGGTGATTATGAGATATTTCCGGCAGCCATATTTCCAGGTGGAGCAGATAGAATACATATTGGAGATTCTATAGTTGAAAAGGATCTGGATTTTTACGGAAAAAGTATAGAAACTGACCAATGGGCTGAGTTAAATAAACGGCTTCTGCTAAAAAAAATCTATATACATCATATCGTATACATTGTAAACGACCGATATTTCGGTGCGTTATCCTATGAGGGATTTCCACAGGATCCCGACCCTAAATTAAATCCCTATTCGAGTGCTACCCCGGAAGATATTGCTCAGACCAAAGCTTGGTTGAGGAGTAGACTGTTAGAACAGAATTGCACTGATTCAGTTCTATTGGTGAGGTTTAAGGAAGTTAAAATCGATAAATCTACAAGAGAATTAATTGCTGATACCATAGTCAATGAAAGAATACTTAAATTATATTGATAAATCTATAGGACATATTTTTGCAAGAATTGCGGACCATAGTTATGTGGATACCCAGGCATTGGCATATTTCCGGATTTTTATAGGCTTATTTATGTTGGCCCATTACCTACCCGAATGGCAATGGTTTGGGGAGGCCCCACAAGCATTTTTTAGTGCACATAGATTCACTATGGCTAGCTTATTCGATGGATTTTTGCATGAAGGCTTCTATTTGACGTTGGATATTCTCAATATTATTTTGTTTTGTTTCGTCACTTTGGGAATCCGGACCAGACTTTCATTTGCATTACTTTTTCTAATCAATTACACAGGATATAGTTTTGAATTTAGTTTTGGTAAGATAGACCATGAAGTGCATTTGTTTTTGATAATGCTTTTAACACTTGCCTTCACCAATATTGGTACTAAATCTGCTCTTCTTAAGGATAAGGTGCTAAATCCAAATTTTCAGAAATGGGCATTAACTTTGTTGAGTATCTATATTGCTTTCGGTTTTTTCACGGCGGGATTACCTAAATTCATAAAATGGGTAGATTTTGATATCAGTGAAATTGGTTTTTTAGAGTGGTTTTTTAAAGGGTATTTTATCTATGATCGCTTTTATCTTCTTGCAGATCATGTTTTTAAGACACCCTATTGGGTTTTTGAAATTGCTGATTATTTGGCACCCACCATAGAATTGCTGGGCTTTGTTTTTTTATTATGGGGAAAGAAAACGTGGCGTATCTACCTAGTAATATTGAGTTTTTTTCATATGGGCAATATGTTATTGTTGAATATTGAATTTGCCTTAAACATTACCTGTTATGGAATCTTTCTAATAGCTCCTTTCTTGGCGTATCTAAGGAATTATTTCCCTAAGGGCAGCACAGGAAAGATCTCGTTAATTACAGTAGTAGTACTATTGGTTATTTTTCAAATTAGCAAGAAAATCTATTATTTGGACTATGATTATGATGCAGAATTTTTTATTGAAAAATTCACTTGGGACGCTTACTTGAGTGTTGCTATGTGGTTAATAACCATAGGAATAGGAATTTTTATGATTAAGAAGAAGTTGTATGAGGTAAAAACGGCTTAGGTAAATATGAATATATTGATGCTCTTAACATAATTTTTCTTGAATACTTGTTATACATCACTTGGGTTGTCCCTAGCCAATCTAAGAGTGCATTTTAAGGAGCATTCAATTTTCAATAAATTCGATCAAAATATAATATGAAGCGAAGTAATTTTATATTATTGTTAATTACAGGGGCACTGGCTATAGGTTTATTCTTTAGTTACAGGTTTTATAAAACAGCTAAATTGAAAGGCTCACCTGCATTTCCCGTGTTATTGTCTACTTTAATTGATGAACAGGCCATAATATCTATAGGCCAAGCCTACAGACAGGAATTCCCAAGAGAGGATAGTGAGACAAAACTCTTAAATTTTCTGGGTGCAGAAATTTCACAAGGAGCGATTGACATATCAGTTATTAAAAAAGCCATCATCGATGATTTTGAAAGAGACAATACCCTTGTCATTGACGGGTGGGTAGTTTCAGTCACAGAAGCTAGGCAATGTGCCCTATTTTCCTTACAACAAAGTAATTGATCGATATGCATATAGATGCAAGAAATTTAAGTAACAATACAATTATTGAAGGTGATATATGTATTATCGGCGCTGGGGCAGCTGGGATCAGTATTGCGATGGAATGGATCAATACCCAGTATAAAGTAATTTTGCTCGAGAGTGGGGGCTTCGAATACGACACCAAGCTGCAAGAATTAAATGACGGAAGTTCATCGGGTCAAAAATACTTCCCCCTTCAATCTACAAGACTTCGATACTTTGGTGGCACTACTGGCCATTGGACGGGATTGTGTTCCCCCCTTGATCCCCTTGATTTTATGAAAAGGGACCACGTGCCGAATAGTGGATGGCCCATAACAAAAGAAGATTTGGATCCTTTTTATGAACGGGCCCAAAAAACTTTGCAACTCGGCCCTTATCAGTATGATTTGGCGTATTGGAAAAACCAAAGGCCGAACATGATAGCGTATCCCTTGGATGAAAAAGTCATAAGAACAAAAATATGGCAAATAAATGCAGCCCGCTTTGGAAATTTGTATCGAGAATCCATCATAAATGCACCTAATGTACACTTGTATACCTACGCCAGTGCAGTAGATATTTCAGCCAATGAGGCAGTTTCCCATATTGAAGAGGTTGTTGTAAAAAATAAAGAAGGCAAAACCCATAAAGTGCGAGCTAAATATTTTGTCATGGCCTGTGGAGCGATACAGAATGCGAGGTTGCTGCTTTCCTTTAAAAAGCAAGCCCCCAAAGGATTGGGTAATGATAATGATGTTGTTGGACGATACTTCATGGAGCATTTGGATATCAAAGCAGGGGAATTGTGGTTATTCGATACCTTTGAAACCGATTTGTATTCATGGGGCCCCACAAAGGCTGAGATGGCAATTACGGAGACACAACAATTAAAAAGCAAAACACTGAATGCCACCGTTTCAGTGCATTCCCCCTTGGCGGTTGGCAAACACGTACAACCCTTAATAGAGACTTGGCAGGATGCAGATCCTAGAAAGGCTTCCGAGCAAACCGAAGATCGTTCTTTTATTAGCAAATTGGTGCGCCTCAAATCGAAGATTCTCAAACCGACTGCCTTTGATATGGATTGTAATTCAGAGCAAGCTCCAAACCCGAATTCGAGGATAACATTGAGTAATGAATTGGATTATTTAGGGGTTCAAAAGCCACATCTGCATTGGGAGCTATTGCCTTTGTCCAAACAATCCATTAGACGCACTTTAGAACTGATTGGCAGGCAAATGGGTGCTGCCGGGTTTGGACGCGTTAAACTTAAGGAGTTTTTGCAGGATGAGAATGACCCTGCCTTTCCTGAATCCGTAAGTGGAGCATTTCATCATATGGGTACTACCAGAATGCATAACGACCCTAAACAGGGCGTCGTTGATTCAAATTGCAAAATACATGGTCTTTCCAATCTTTATGTGGCCGGTTCTGGCTGCTTTCCAACATCGGGTGCTGTTAACCCTACATTAACATTAGTTGCCTTATCAATCCGGTTATCAGATCACCTTAAGCGGTCCGTTGAAGCCATATAGAATCAAAACCCTGTTCAGGCTAAGGAGTTAAAATTATTATCCATCGGTGTTAATTTTCACAATCCGCTTTTAATGGCATTGAAATATGATGACCATTGTGAGCATTAATTCCATGGTTCGCATGAAGGCATTTTAATGACGGGTAGTTTAATACTTAAAAACATAAGTCTGTCAATAGAAAATATTGAGATTTTACGTTGTAGTTCGACGGATTTTGACCTTATTTATTTGAACGATTTTAAATGCCTTTAATAGATATTTTATGTGTTTATGTTTTCATTTCAATAATTTTAACGTATTATGATTCTTGTATCATAAAGTTGAACTTTCATACAATGATTCCCCAGAATTTTAAAACCCAGAACTTGTAAGACAAGACCATGAAGAATCCTATCCTATATAAGCCCGCCTTTTTCATTATGCTACTTGGCATAATCCTTATAGGATTTTATCAGGGCGTATTATCTGAAAACGGTAGCAAGGATGCCCAGTGGTATCCTGCCAAATTGCTTACGGACAACATTGATTTTTATAACTACTATTTGGAACATTTTAATGAATGGTTCATGCGGAGTGTACCTAATTATTATTTTCAATTGTACTATTTAATATACCCTATTTCTTCAATGTCATGGGATAGTTTTAAAATCGTTTGGTTTCTTTGTAATTTAATATTGTTGTTGTTGTTCTTTAAGCTTTTAAAAAAGGATTTTGAACTCGACTTTAAAAAAATGAGCCTTATTCTTCTCCCTTTTTTTATAGGTTTTCCACTGATTTCGGTATTTACCAATGGACAATCTACAATTTTGACTATCATTCTAACCTATTTGGCTTGGAAGTATAAGGAAAACAAAATTTTACTTCCTATTTTTTTATCCCTATTGACATTTAAATATTCCTTTGGACTGCCCATATTGCTTGGTTTTTTTTTAATGGGTTACTATCGGTCGGTCATTATAAGTGGTCTGATCACTTTGATCTTCCCACTTATTTATGCACTGCAATTTAACTTGAATTTCATAACGACCGTATTTTTGCCCTTTAAGGCAGCGACCAACCCTGACGCCAATGCACTTGGAGGCGGGCCCTCGAATATAATGAGTTTATACGGGCTATTTTTTGAGGGGCCTATATTCGGCTTTAATCTTTTAACGATTAGTCTTTTAGGTTTCTTCTTGACCTTTTCATTTTTGGCGATAAAGTATACTCTTGATAAAAAGACCATTCTCGTGTGCTCGCTCTTATTGTCTTTATTTGGTTTTTATCATAATGGCCACGATTATGCCGTGTTCTTGATCATCGTGCCATTTGTATTTAAAATGAAGTACTTTAAAACCCTATATGGATATTTACTGTTGTTTTGTTTCATGCCAAGAATAATTCGGATAGTGGCTATGGTAATTTCAGGAAACATTGGGGTCAAAGAGTTTATGTATAATAAATATTTTGTGTTGTTCAATGTCTGTGTGCTGATCGGGTTCTTTTTTATCCTAATGATTGATGAGATTGCTTCAAAAAGAAAGAACGATTTACAAGAAGCCACGTTTAAAGAGGTGTCATAGTACGCATAGCGCGATGTGGAAGTGAAATAGAATCAAAAAGTGCGTGCTGGAAAATATTACATAACCATAAAAAAGGAAAATTATCAAACGATTTAATTTTGTGTATTGCCTAGCGGGCAAAGGTAGAAGGTTTACCGACAAAAATATTACAGCTCCAAAATTCCTACTTCAACTAGATGATGAGGAGACGATTTTAGAAAAAAGCCTTCACGAATTTGCCTTCCCAAGGGAAGCACGTCTTGTTTTGGTCATAAATAAAGAACATGAGTCCTTTGTGGGGCAAATTGAAGATATTCTTCAAAAACAAGAAAACGAGTTTAAAATAATCATTACGGAAGACACCAAAGGACAGGCGGAGACAGCCTTCATAGGATGTAGTGCGATAGACAATGAGTATCCTGTATTCTTTTTTAATGGGGATACTATTTTGAGAAAGCGGAACATTCTTATCATGTCTGATGAGCTGACTAAAAATATGGTGGGTGCAATTGATGTTTTTTTTGAAGACCGTAACCATTTTAGTTTTGTAGAACTCACGGAACACAACCTGGTTGTTAAAATTGCTGAAAAAGAAGCTATTTCTAGATATGCCACCACGGGGCTGTATGGATTTTCCAGTAAGACCTTATATTCGGAATATTATAAAAAAACCAATATAACCACTGAAATTTATATCAGTGATATCTATAAATTAATGCTTTTAAACAATGAGCCGATTAAGGCATATGTGAGTCCCAATGAAAATGACACAATTATTTTAGGTACTCCAGAGGAATATTTTGCAAACAAACATAAAATATGACTAGGCATCTAAGAAAAATAATCCTATTGATTTTAGGAGTGATTTTCATTATCCTGATCTTCAATTTTTTTGACTTCAAAACCCTTGATTTCCATGCGGTTCAATCAAATTATTTTAATTGGAAAGTTATAGTTTGTATTGGTTTCTACCTTATTTCCCACTGTATCCGGTCTTTGCGGTTATATATTATATCAGGTGATATCAATGCCAGTTTGAATCGTGTTTTTATTGAACAATTTAAAACGAATGGTGTAAATCTCACCTTGCCTTTTAAACTAGGCGAGGCCTACAGATTCGTACGATTTAAGAAAGTATTTAAATCAGGTTTTACCTCGGCCAATACAATCGTAATTGAACGGTTTTTTGACTTCGTCATTCTTGCCTTCTTGTTCACTCTGGGACTTATATTTTTTCCCAATGAAATCGTCGCGATTCATAATACCTTGATGACAATTATGCTGGTGCTTGCATTGTTGTTGGTTACGGTCTTATCTTTAGAGGATATCATGTTGATAATCCACAAAAGGTTATTGTACAGATTCGATAAACCGTATGGCTTTCCGGTGCTTAAGTTCACCTATCAGTTTTTAAGGAACTTTAAAGAGGCCAAAAAAGTTTTAAAATCGAAATCCTTGACCATTGTGTCTTTAACAATATTGGTTTGGTTTTTTGAGCTGCTTAGTCTTTTTATGTTCTTCAATGATTTGGATCATAGAATTGATCTTATCATATTGTTGATGGTCTTTATTGCATTTTCATCTTTGCTTCCTAATGGACCATTAGGATTTGGAGGCGTACAATTATCGTTTTATACCATATTTTTATTGCATCCTGCTTTTGACCACTATCTAATAGCATCCACGGCTTACACGCTTTATATTTTTGGTTCTGCCATAACAATTTCCGTAGTGCTGTTTATTTTAAATATATTCAAAAACCCATATGAAAAATAACAAGCTAATCATAGATTTGGACAATACCATTACAGTGGATCATAAGAGTTTAGGCTATGATCAAAAAGTGGTAAACTCCATGGTGAAGGAAGCTATTGTTGCGTCAACTGAAAAATTTGACATTACTATCTTCACAGCTAGGAATATGAAGTCCCTAAATGGTGATCTTAAGAAGATCCACGAAACCACCAAACCCATTGCTTTAAAATGGTTGGAAGAAAATCAGATTCCCTATGATGACATCATTTTTGGTAAACCCTATTGTGGTGAGGAAGGTCATTATGTCGACGATAAGAATATATCAATAGAAGAATTCGTATTTAAGTTTACCGGGCCTTTTAAAAATACCTCAATTGATATTGTAGTGCCATTTTATAATGAAGCTGGGAATATATTGGAAATGTACAAGGACCTTAAAAAACTTGAACGCCTATTCGACGTGCAAAAATACATTTTTGTTAACAATGGCTCAAAAGATGGGTCAATAGCATTATTTGATGAGCTGGCCAAGATCGAGAAAAAATTAGAACTGGTTCACGTGATGGAAAATAAAGGATATGGAAACGGAATCAAAGAGGCCATACGACGAAGTACCTCTGAATTTATCCTATTAAACCATTCCGATCGTCAATTTGATGCCTATTCCTATTTTCTAACACACTTAGAGGCCATTTCGAAAATTCAAAATCCGACATCCATTTTTTCCCTAAGAAAAAATAGACCGACATCCGACGCTTTTTTTTCGAGCGTTTTAAGATTAACCCTAAGCATTTTATCACTAAAAACCATTCAGGATTTTAACGGTCAACCTAAGTTGTTTGAAAGGAAATTGATCAAGAATATAGAAGAGCTATCAAATAATTTTACCATTGATTTTGAAATTTATAAGAATGTTAAACCAAAATTCTTTTTTCCAATTATTGAAAAGCCCAGGGACCAAGGCGTTTCTAGTTGGAACAAGAACCTTCTTGGAAAGTTGAACGTATTTATGTCGTATATAATATCATGTCTAAAATGATCGAAACGTATTTTTATGATGCTCCTATCAGATCTGATAAAATAAAAGACTACGCCGTAAGTTCGAGGTATTCTGAAATAAGGATTGGAAACAAAACTATTAAGGAAAAAATCCAGGGCTTGATATTTCCTCGGGAATTAAAGATCCTTAATGATCTTACAAGGATACAAGAGGAATCTTTGGACGAGGAAATCTTGGTTTTCAGTGCGAGTGTATTTTCGAAAGACCTTTCTAAGCTTAAGAAATTTTTAAATTTTGCAGGTTTTTCAATGATCAATACCTTCTGGGGCCATAAAGAATGTTTTATTTACAAGGGACAAAAAAGTAATTTAGTCTCCTATTTAAAGCTGAATGAAAAAGGAAATATCTACAATGTAAATTTTCCTGAATTTATATTGGACCTTAGTTCATTGCCCCAATTAAAATCGGTCTTGAGCAATAATCACGATTCTCGCCATTTCAATGACATTAAAAGTATCGGTGATCTTTATGTAAAAAAATCCTCGAATTTCATTAAACTAAAAACGGAATATGAATTCTTGAAAAATGTTCCAGATCATTTAAGAAATTACTTTGTTGAAGTTTTTGAATATAAGCAGGAAGTGGATTTTGCACAATACACCATGGTATCTTATTCTTATAAGGATGTGTCACATTTATACTTGTCAAATAGTTTAAATGAAGAATCTTTTCAAATTCTTATGTCGTTGATTCACAAATATTTTAATGATTCCCAAAAAAATATCAACATAATATTCCAAAAAAATTCTTTCGAAGACCTTATTCAAAAGAATAACAGCCGTTTGGAGGACCTAAAGAAATTAGATTATTATGAGTCCTTGAATAGCTTTCTTTTAAATTTCAAAGGAATTTCAATTCCAGACCATCATCAGCGAATTGAGGAAGCCTTAAAGAAAAGTGAAAAAACATATAACAAGGAGGCATATATTTTTTCACATGGAGATCTGTGTTTTTCAAATATACTGTTTTCCCCAGAAAATCTTGACATGAAATTGATAGATCCAAAAGGATATGAAAATTATGGAATGAGGTCGCCTTACTACGATATGGCAAAGTTATCCCACTCTGTGTTGGGATATTACGATCTGATTATTAACAATATGGTTAAGATGGATTATAATGATGAGATGCAAGTTTTTCTCGATTTCTCCAAACACGATTATATAAAGGAGTACGATTACCTATTTACAAAACTAGTTGTCAAATTGAAATTGGATATGAGACTCATAAGGCTGATCGAATCCTCATTATTTTTAAGTATGATCCCATTTCACTATGAAAATAAAAGAAAGGCGTTTATGTTGTGCTTAAGATCGGTTGAAATATTTGAAGAATTAAAATTTAATTGATCTTTCCCCTTTCCCTATTAAAAATCAATATCTACCAAAATTTAAAGCTGCCCGAGAAATAATCACATTTATATTTTTGCTAGACACAAATTAATTGACTTTTTATCGTCTTAAAATTCTATAAAGTTTAATAATGGGATACAATAAATAGTCTCTATTGAAAACATATGTTGCAATTTGGTAAGAAGGGCTTTTATAGTCAGGAATTGACATAAACTTATCTAATGGGTATGCCTCCAAAGATGAGAAAGTAGTTAGCATTGCATTTATACGGGCGAGCGGTAATCTTGACTTTGTAAATCGAACAATTATAATGAAAACATATCGTTGTTGTTTGGCATGTAATCTTAGTAGGGCCATTTTATTGGTAACCCCTTCTTGAATTAGTTTTTTTCTTAACTCATATAACCTTTGAACGGTGAATGAAAGATCCATAAAATGTTTATTTAGATGTTCTTCTGATTTATTTCGCGTTATGGAGTTGTGGGTCTTACGATATCTATGAACATCGAAATCAACAAATGCTGTTCTTTGCGCTTTGCTAAAAAGAGTAGGGGTAAAGTACGAATCCTGAACAAACTTTCTATCATAAAAGAAAGCTCCGCTCTCATTGTAAAAAGTTCTTTTAACAATATACCACCATACCTCTGCCTTATAATTATAGGTGCCTATAAAATCAATACCATTTAAAACCGAATCAATTTTGACATTTTTTTTACTGTTTGTAGAGATGACCGCCTCTGAATTTATTACATTCTTTGAACCAAAACCGAGTATATCAAGATTGTTCAACTCAAGCAAGGACAGCAGTGTACCCAACGTATTTTCGGCAATATAGTCGTCCGCATCCAAAAAGTAAATAAAGGTTCCCTTTGCCAATCCTATTCCTGTATTGCGTGCAGCACCATTTCCCTTGTTTTCCTGAGACTTAAGTTGAATTTGGGGATTAGCCTCTGATACTTCTAAAACGATTTGTGAAGTTAAGTCTTTAGAGCCATCATCAACCACAATGACCTCATAATCCAATGGATCAATATCTTGATTTAAAATACTATGAAGGCATGAATTTATATATTCCTCTGCATTATATGCGGGTATAATGATGCTCAGCTTCATACGAGAATGTTTTATTGACTTGATTGAATATTTTGGTACTTGCTATTCCTTTTTTGGCCTCTTTAGCTTTGAACAACTATCCATTTCCCATAAATGTGGGCATAGTAGTTTTCTCATCGGCTGAAATACCTTCCGAAACAAATACCTTTTTAATGGTTCTTAATAGAATTTTTAAATCGAGCAAAAAGCCTTGGTTTTCAACGTAGAAAACGTCATATTCGAACTTTTGATTCCAGTCTATCGCATTTCTTCCATTTACCTGTGCCCAACCAGTTACTCCTGGTTTTACCTCATGCCTTCTTTTTTGAAATTGATTGTAAAGTGGTAAATAAGATACTAATAAGGGTCTAGGACCCACTAAGCTCATATCACCTTTCAGCACATTTAAAAGCTGCGGAATTTCGTCTAAAGAGGTTTTACGGACAAAAGCCCCAACTTTTGTGATTCGTTCATAATCGGGAAGAAGGGTTCCAGTGGAATCTTTTTTATCGTTCATTGATTTAAACTTCACAATCGTAAAGATACGGCCATTTTTACCAGGTCTTTTTTGAAAATAAAATGGCTTACCATCGTTCGAGAAAAATAATAGCACTGTTACGGCCAACAATATTGGTGAAATGATTAGTATACCAATAAAGGCCCCAGTGAAATCGAAAAAACGTTTAATTACTTTATACATACTTTTCTAAATCAATCTCTAGGTGGTACATAGAATTTAGTTTACCAGGACAGATTCTACAACATTGGCAAACTGGTTACATAAAATAGATTTGTCATATTCGTTTTCCGCCAATTTCCTGGAATTTTTGCCCATTTGGGTGAGCAGTTCAGGGGATTGTTTTAATTTCAAAAGTTTATCAATAAAATCGTCTGAAGATTCGGGGTCAACAAAAATGCCGCATTGATGTTCTTCCACTAATTTCTTCGTCCACCCATTTGAGTTCACGATTATTGGTTTCCCGGCGGATAGTGAATCGAATAACTTATTAGGCGAGTTGGTAGCTAAAATCGGAATATTACTAAATGTGACCAAAGAGATATCGCACATATTAACTATTTCGGAGGTTTTCTCCATATTAAAAACCCCTAAATACGTAACATTTTTAAGTGATTGGCTGACTATGGTTTCCTCGATTAATTGCTGTTTGGAGCCATTTCCTATAAAAAGAAATTCAATATCCTCATGTTGCCTCAACTTTTCGGCCGTTTCAAGAATATATTCAATTGCATTGGCTTCTCCCATGGCACCGAAATAGATAATTTTAAAAGTAGACGGATTAATGCCTAATTCCTCCATTAATCTTTTATTGTTCTCCCTAGGCCAGAACTTATCTATTTTGGACATGTTGGGAATCATGGTAACTTTATTTTTGGGTGTTCCCGCTTCAATAACACCTTCTTGCATACCAGGGGACAAAGCAACGATATGTGAGGCATTTTTATATATGGTCTTTTCAAACCATTTGGCAAATTTTATGGCCTGTTTGTTTTTTAATCCTCCCATTTGAATAGGAACTTCGGGCCATAAATCTCGAACTTCAAAGAGGTAAGGAATTTTACGCCATTTTTTTAAGACCAATGCTGGAAAACCAATAGTTAGTGGAGTAGAAGTTGCAATTACAAAATCTATTTCCCTTTCTTTAAGACCGAGGCGAGTTGAAACCAGCATAAAGTGAACAAATGACTTTAATCGGGCCATAACTCCCATCGATTGGGAGTAGTTAACCTTAACCGTGATCAAGGTAATACCATCCACTATTGTTCGGTCTATTTTCTTGGTAGCGGATCGATCATAACGTATTACGGTTATTTTATGCCCCCTTTTAATAAGTTCTAGACTATTCCAATAGGAACGAGTTCCTCCAGGAATGTCCGGAGTTTTAAAGTATTGGTGAAGGTAAAGTATGTTCATTCTCTATTTGGCTTAATATATATTTGGCATTTGGAACATCTAAATCCCAATATTTGGATTTTTTTAATTTTAAAAATAGATCATCCTCAAGTCTCTTTTTATAGAATTTAGCGGGGCTTCCAAAATAAATTGAATTTTCAGGTACATCTGTATTGACAAAGGACATTGCTCCAATAACTGCACCATCTCCTATAGTCACTCCTTGTTTAATTATGCAACCAGCGGCAATCCAAACGTCATTGCCAATTATTGTTGTTTTATTTGAAATACATTTATTACTTAACCTTGGGGAGGTTGATAGCCACCAATAGGAATGTTGCATACCACCGATCTGAACGCCTGGGGCAATTGAACAATAATTTCCAATATTTGTATTAACTATAACGGTATTACAAGCAATATAGTTTCCAATTCCTATTCTAGAATTAGATATAAGTGAATTTTGACTAATTCGAGTGCTAAAATGAATTTTGTTTTTCTTAAACTTATCGAATGGGTATCGGAATAAAAACTTAAGATAAAAAAATACTTTCTTCATTTCCTTATGATATATGAATATATTTCTAAATAGGTCTTTGCTATACTACTCCAGCTAAATGCCGAAAAATCTATTTTTTCCAGTTCGTAAGAATTATAATCTGAAATAATTCTTTTTAATCCTTTATAAATTGAATCAGTAGATTTTGGATTAACAAATTCTCCTATTTTTGATTCAAAAGTTCCATAAACACCTTGATTAATAGAACATAAAATGGGTAAACCAAGAGACAAGGCTTCCAAATATACCAAACCAAAAGTTTCGCTATGTGAGGGCATGGCAAAAATATGATTTGTCAAGTAAACCTTTCGTAATTCTTCTTTTTCGTAAATCGGTCCATAATAGGTAATAAATTCCTTATGCGAATTAACTAGTTCAATTACCTCCTGTTCATTTCCACCACCACTTCCAACTAATTCGAGTTTTAAATCGCTATATTCGTTTTTTAATTTAAGAGCGGCATCAATTAATGCTACTGTATTTTTATTACTATCAAATCTACCTATATATAATATTTTATTCGGAAGAAGTATTTTCTTTTTTTGAGTAATACCAGACAACCAAAATTCGTCAATTCCATTGCTGATTACCGTAATTTTATAATGTAATTGTATTCCAAGTAATTTAACTAATGGATTACTTAAAAACCGATCTTTCAATGCTTGTCCTAAAAATACAATCTTACTAGCATTTAGTAGAATGTCTTTAAGCACAAAGAGTAGGTCTGGTCTATATTTTAAAAATAAGGATACATCAGTGCCGCGCACAGCTACTATATAAGGAATATTATATTTTCGGTAAATCTCTAGTGCAATAGCCCCGTCACTAAATAAAGTAGTTGCATGAACAATATCTACGCAGGAAAAATCTACTTTTGATTTAAGATTATTGAACAAAAATTTAATTTTTTTTCTGAAAAAAAAACGATGATTTTTATCCATTGTTTTAGAATATACAATCTGGGAATTTTGAGTTCTAAATAGTATATTATTATTTCCAACCGGGGTGTTATTTCTGACTGGGTTGAAAATAATTTGTTCCACACCTAAATTATCAAAATGAGAATATAAATTTTTATGAACCTTGGTTAAGGAAAAGTCGTTGGCTATATGAAGACATTTCATATTATAATAAAATTATTGCGATTTAGTTCTTGTGATTCAAAATCAAGGCTTTTTGTTTTGATAGACTTGCATTCATAGCTGTCAATCCTCCCATAAAACTAAACAAAATCCATAAATCAGTAATTCCAGAGGATTTCATGGCATTTATAAATGCAAAAATAAAAAGAAGACCAAATACATTATTTTTAAAAGAAATTTTTCGAGAAATGGAAATAAATAAAAATAGAAATAAAAAGAGGCCAATAATTCCATATTCGAAAAAACATTCAACGAGAATATTATGTGGATATGATCGCTGGTCAATTTTTTCATATAAAATCCCAAAACTTCCATTACCGTTACCAAATAAAAAAGTTGATAGTTTTTCGAAAGGTTGATTAAAACCAAATCTTAATCTATAGACTCTTTCAAGAGCCGATTTATCGTCCCCACCCAGCAGCGAACCAAATCGCTTAAAAGTACTATTAAGTAGTGGGTCAATTTTACTTGCATATAAATAATATACAATAAAAATAATGAATGTAAGAAAAATGAATCTTAATATATTTGTGGGGTTTAGTAATTTAATTTTTCTTTCGGCTATCAAATATAGAAAGATGACTATAAAGAGGAAAAGTAGAGGGCCTCTAGCACCTGTCGCAATTAATAATGATAAGGTCAATATTTTAAGCAGTACGTTTTTCTTAAAGTATAATAAAAGTAAAAATAAAATACCTAGGTGCATTCCAAATATTAAATAGGAATCTCTTATGGACATAAATAGTTCTGTACTTGCCGAACTGACTGACCAGACAATGGAATTCATGTAAACAAAATAAGCGGACAGCGGAAGTACTATGAAAGTATATAGTTTTATTAGTAGGTTAAAATCAATTTTTTTAATGTAAAATGGGTGTATAAAAAAAACAATATTTGCTATAAAGAATAACGTTTTATCAAACTTATAAGAAAGTGACGGGGAATACGCATTGGAAAAAACCACCCACCCATAAAAAATAAATATTAATGTAAATATGTGATAAGAGAATTTATTGAAATTGTGGTTTTTTTTCTTAAGATTTAAGAAAATGTCGAATAGCGCTATGATCAGGATATAAGGAGTTAATTCAATTTTCACGAACAATCTAACCATTATGGAAATCATGCCAATAGTCCATGAAAAAAAAAGAATATATGTTTGATACGAGCTGGCTTTTAAATCATCCATTTCAATTAGCGACTTTAGAATTGACCACTTTAAATATAACCAAGAAATATACTATATATGAAATTGCGACACAATAACTATACCCGCTAATAAAATCAAGGAAATCTAGTTTAAATATATAAATCATTGACAATAGAGATAAAGTCATAAAGACAAATCTGGAATATTGCCAGATGGCATTCAATTTAATTTTTCCCAATGGAATCAAGATAGCACTGCTAATGGGACTTACAACCATTTGAATTAAGAACACTAGAGAAAGCGCCTTGGCAATTTTCCCTGTTAGAATCCAATTAGAACCGAATATGTATGGAATCAATGTTTCGCTAAAAAACCACAGAATAATAAAGCCTGGTATAGCAATGGTTGCTAATAAATAAAATGTCTTCAAAAAAGTACTTCGCACAAGTCTATAATTTTTTTGGTTTACATCTTCAACAATTTTTTGAAAGAAAATACTACTCACGGCTTGGCTGATGAAAGATATAGGGGTGAGGATAACCATATTGGCTAACCCGAAAAAGCCCACCTCTGCTTTCGAAAAAAAATACCCTAGAAAAATTACCAAAATTTGTAAACTTATTACATTGATAAAGCTAGAGGGCATATCATGCAGTGGAAATTCTCGATATTTGTAAAGCAAAAACTTCAAATCTACACGTTTAAACTTTGGAACTTTATATTTTGATAGTTTGATTAAAAAGAACACGCCTAAAATTATCCCAAGGATTTTTCCGAAAGCCAAACCATATTCATTTGTGCCAATAAAATAATAGAGTGAAAACGCAAAAATTAGATAAGAAATTGATTCTATAATCTTTGCGAACGCCTTATTCTTAAACTTTTTCTGACGTATAAACCAACTATCAAACGTGCCGAACAATGAGTATGCAAATATGTAAATGGGGAATATATATATGACATTATCAATTTTAAAGCTCTTTATAAAGAAGGGCTTAAACAAGAAAAGCACACTAACCATTAGCACCGTTGTTATGGTGTTAATTATGAAAATTAGTATCATTAATCGTCGAACTTCTTCCTCGTCTTTTTCAATCACAATTGCTTGTCCTAATCGAAAGCTACTAAAAACTAAGAACAGGCTGCTCAAAGAGACCATTCCAGTGACTTCTGCCATAGCATTTTCGTCGTAAAACCTAGATATCACAGGACTAAAGACTAATGGGATTAACTGTGCGATAAAGACGATTCCCGCCTGACCAATTATGTTCTTAAGATAATCTGTTTTAGAGAACAGATTTATTTTTAGAAGTAATTCTTTAATTGTCATTCTAAATTGGTAAGCATATGGCAAAGATGATTATTATTATTTATTTTTTACACCATAAATCGACTAAACCATAACAATTATTGTTCTGTTACCTAGAATTAAATGGTCATAAGTAATGATAATCGTAGCATTAAGAAACTAAATTAGGAAATAGACGGACTATCTATGAAATCGGGCAATTTAGTAGATTGTTTAACAAATAAAATAGAAAATGATTAAATTGAGCTATTGTTAATCTAAATTTATCTGCAGCGCAATTAATTTAGGGGGAGTTATATATTAAGATTATAACATTAAAATGAAATTTACTACTATACTTTCTAAACCTTTGTTGGGTTTTATTAGAGATTTTTTAAAATGAAACTCTTTTGCGAAATATTTGGATAAGGATATTTAAATATAAATTGTACTATTTCAAGTATATCTAATTATCGAAAGGCAAATTAGTATTTGGTGAACCTTCTTAATTTTGAATTATGGATTTTCAGGAAAGACAGGTTTGCCATCTGCAAGGATTTTTTCATTCAGAGCTAAGTTGCCAAAATTATGAATGGGGTATCTGCTGGCATTACTGCTATTACTCAAATATTGGCTTATTAGCCTATTTTGTAACTTTCTATCATATCGGCCAAGTTTGATCCAATCCCGCAATCGTCCAGGTGCATCATATCCACCACTTCCATCAACATTTAATTTTACATTAGGTCCATCAGAGCTGGAATAAATAACTTTATCCAAAGTAGATAACAAGCCATCAATATCATTTCGTGTCCAATACATACCATTTTCATAGGCAGTAATCCAAAATGACACAATGTCGTTGGCATGGGAAGTGTCCTGCACGTTATTCCCCCCCCACCCAGAGGCCCAGACCACTGCCCCTGTAACTTTAGGATTTGTATTTAATTGGGCTCTCAGATTTGATGGCACTCCAGGCATCTTACCAAATGATATATTATCGAAGACGTCTTTGTATTTTTGTTTTCCAGTGATTATATATAACTCCATACCCATTCTGGCCCAATGGGAAGCCATATGGGTATTTTCTCTATAAACATTGCCTTCGCCTTTTACCTGCCACTTGTCCCAAATATTTTTCTCGGTAAACGCGAGTAAGTTAGCGTATTTGCTCTGATAGGTCCCTGTTGCTCTCAATTGAGGGGATTGATGCATTATACGGAGTAGGGTGGTTACTACCTTCCAATAATAGGATTCCCATAAAGCTACACCATTCTTAGGGTAATCGAAGTCATAGCTTGCATCTGCCTTCCAACCAAGAAAAGAGGCATTAAAATCAACTGGAGCTGCGTCAGCGATTGTATTGGTTATAACGGAAAGCATGGTATCCAGATATTTGTTATCTCCCGTAGCTTGCCAAATAGATAGCAATCCATCAAAATAATAAGCCATGTAGTAATACTCCTGAAACTTATTACCACTTTTTGACTCTTGCATTAACTTACGACCATCAGTTTCGGAAAATTGTTTATCGAACTTTGCTTTCCAAGAGAGAACATTACTATTTAAAATTGACACCTCTACATTACCACTGGCTGATGTGGTGGTATTTGTATTCGATGATCCCGTAGTGTAATTAAAGGTATCAGTACCTACGGCATTTGTATCGGGTGTATACGTAATAGTATCATCCGCGTTGACTACCGCCGTACCTAGCGATGGATTACTCACCGATGTTATTACATAATTGGAGCTGACTTCAACGGGATAGATAATAACCGGTTCATTTATTAAAGCGATCACTTTGATTTGCTCTAAACTACTTTGGGAATCAGTAATAACATAATCGGCCAGTAAATCAGAATCTTTACTGCATGAAGTTTGGAAATAAATTGCAAAAAAAAGTACTATCACTTTAATGACACTTTGGGGACGGGGATACATAAGTAAGTAGATTGTAGGGTTACTAAATGAAAACGATTTGGATTGCAATAATATATAAAAATTAAATTTTGTCGGTAAAATCAATGTTATTTTCGACGAACTGCATAATTTTTTACAAAACTAGTGGTTATTAATCGATTCCATCAAAATGATGAATTAATTTCATCCACTATTTAGTTAACAGTTTAGCAGTTCATTTTCGGCGGAACAAACTAAAACCGGATAATTAAATTCAAATAAAGCAGTTACGAAGGGATGAGGATAATAGACTTTTTTATAACAGTTTTTAACATAAAAATCGATGAATGGTCTATATTTTGGCAAATTAAGAAAAATTAATTGTCTATAGATTTTTTGAATTTAAACATGAATAACTCAAAAACGCGAATTAAATTTGGTCTTAATTCGCGTTTTTTTAAAATTTAAATTTATCCGATCTAAAACTTACCCATTTAAACCTCTTCTTTTTTAGAAATTAAAACGGAAATAGCCATGTATAGGTATTATACTAATAGTTTATAGCCTTCCTTCCACGATACATTTAAGAATGCCTTTGACATCATATAATATCCCATTATTTAACAGCATTGACCTCAAATCAATATCCAAAAATTCATTGTGGCCAACAGTTAAAACAATAGCATCAAATTTTATTTTAGGAAGCTTGCGAGTTGTTGTTAGGCCATATTCATGAAAGACCTCCTTCTCTGAAGCCCAAGGATCAAATGTAGTCACTTTTGCCCCATAACTCAAAAGATTATGGATGACATCTACTGCTCTGGTATTTCTTACATCGGGGCAATTTTCCTTAAAAGTGACGCCAAGCACTAGAATTTCAGATTCCTTGATTCGAATATCATTGGTCACCATTAATTTTATAACCTCGGAAGCAACATATTTGCCCATTCCATCATTCAATCTCCTACCTGCCAAGATAATTTCTGGATGATAACCATATTCTTGGGCCTTTTGGGCTAAATAATAAGGGTCTACTCCAATACAGTGCCCGCCCACCAGGCCAGGTTTAAAAGGTAGGAAGTTCCATTTTGTTCCAGCAGCCGCAAGAACCTCATGGGTATCAATCTTCATAAGGTTGAAAATTTTTGCCAATTCATTGACAAATGCAATATTTATATCGCGTTGCGAATTTTCAATAACCTTTGCCGCTTCGGCCACTTTGATACTTGTTGCCAAATAGGTGCCGGCTGTAATTACCGAACCATAAAGGGCATCTACCTTTTTGGCAATTTCAGGAGTAGAACCGGAAGTTACTTTTAGAATTTTATCAACTGTATGTTCCTTGTCCCCAGGATTGATACGTTCTGGCGAATACCCTGCAAAAAAGTCAACATTAAAAGTTAAACCACTAATTTTTTCCAATACAGGTACACATTCTTCTTCAGTTACCCCAGGGTATACTGTGGACTCATAGACCACCACATCCCCTTTTTTAAGGGCTTTTCCTACCGTTTCACTTGCTTTTATTAAGGGAATTAAGATGGGTCTGTTGGTGCTGTCAACGGGGGTAGGCACGGTTACTATAAAATAATTGCAGTCGTGAAGATGATCAAAATTATTTGTGCAATATAGCCCTTTGTCCATTTTGTGATTTGGTTGTAAGACGGATTTTAATATATGGTCCTCAACTTCTAATGTGGTGTCTCTACCATCACGCAATTCATGTACTCTTTCTTCATTTATATCATACCCAATCACTGGATATTTTGTGGCAAAAAGACGGGCAAGCGGAAGACCAACATATCCGAGTCCAACTATGGCAATTTTAATATTCTCCATATCAATAAATAATTATAAATATTATGTAAGTGTTTATTTGATTTATTGTCAATTAATGTTTTAAATTTTCCCAATACCATTGAACGGATTCCTTAATACCAGATTTTATATCATATTTAGGACGGTACCCCAATAGGTCTTTGGCTTTGTCAATGGAGGCCAATGAATGAGGAATGTCACCGTTGCGCTCAGGTCCGTATTTAATTGCTACTTCATTTATTCTGGAATCAAATTTTGACAAGTATGTTTTTAACAGGGAGACTAATTCATTTAATGTGGTCCGCTCGCCATATGCTACATTGTAGACCGTATTTAGTGCTTCCTTGTTATTCGTTTTTAACGCTCGAATGTTGGCTTCGATCACATTGTCTATATATGTAAAGTCTCTTGAAAATTTTCCATCCCCATTAATAATCGGCGATTTGTGGGCCATTAATTGCATGACAAATTTTGGAATTACCGCTGCATAGTCTCCATTAGGATCTTGTTGTCGACCAAATACGTTGAAATAACGAAGACCTATAGTTTCTATACCAAAGGTTTTAGAAAAGACATCGGCATACAATTCATTTACGAATTTTGTAACCGCATAAGGAGACAATGGCTTCCCTATTATATCTTCAACTTTGGGCATATTCTTAGAATCGCCATAGGTAGATGAACTTGCAGCGTATACAAAACGCTTAACCTTTGCATCTACCGAGGCTACAAGCATATTTAAAAATCCTGAGATATTTACCTCATTCGTCGTAATGGGATCTTTTAGGGAACGGGGTACGGATCCCAGTGCAGCTTGATGTAATACATATTCAACACCTAAACAGGATTTTTTGCAGATTTCCAAATCTCGAATGTCGCCTTCAACAAACTCAAATTTAGGATTTTTCATTAATTCCTGGATGTTTTGGATTTTCCCTGTTGATAAATCATCCAAACATCTAACGGAGTTGCCATTACGTATAAGGGCTTTACATAGATTGGAACCTATAAAGCCTGCACCACCTGTAACCAATATTGTCAGTTGAGGACTTAAATTCAATTTGCTAATATTCATAATAATTTGTTTGGTGCCTAATTTGTATAAAAGAAAAATATCGTTTTAAAATCGTTTTTTTTGTTTAAAAAAGTAACAGAATCAATTTTTATTCCCAACGAACAATTTCAAGTGTTCAAGTTACATTCCTTTTGGTTGATATAGCAGCAATTAATTAATAGGGTAGAAGAATCTTCAACCTTCAATCGCAATACTCGTTTAGTGCGTGTTATTGTTGATAACCAATATCTGGAATTTGTAGGATAATTTAAGATTGTCCTATCTGATAGTAATGAAAACCTTTAGACTCCATTACTTTTTTATCCATGAGTCTTCTACCGTCAAAAACAAATGATGGTTTTAACATTTTCGTATATATAGTGTCCCAGTTATATGTCTTAAACTCGTCCCATTCAGTCAATATTGCAATTGCATGGGCATCTTTCGCGGCTTCAATAGGGTCCGTAACCACAGTTACTAACCTTTGGTTTTCTTCGGGAGATCTGGTATTTAAATAATCCAAATCGGCAAGTATCTTTTTTTTCGGAACTTTTGGGTCGTATACCACTATTTCTGCCTGTTCGTTCAAAAGGGCATCCGCCACATAAATGGCCGCAGACTCCCTTGTGTCATTGGTATCTTTTTTAAATGCCCAACCATATATAACAATTTTTTTACCGGACACGGTGTTATAAAGAGTTGAAATAATATTTTCGGCAAACCTATTTTTCTGGTAGTCGTTCATTATAATCACTTGTTCCCAATAATCTGCAACCTCGGGCAAACCAAAAGTTCTAGCGATATATACCAAATTAAGTATATCTTTTTGGAAGCATGAGCCACCAAAACCAACGGATGCATTTAAAAATTTTGAACCAATTCTGCTATCAAATCCAATGGCTCTTGAAACTTCCTGTATGTTTGCGTCGGTTTTCTCACATAAGGCGGATATGGAGTTTATGGATGAGACCCTCTGTGCTAAAAATGCATTCGCCACTAATTTGGACAATTCCGAGGACCAAACATTGGTCTGCAATATTCTTTCTTTAGGTAACCAATGTTCGTAAATGCTGCTCAAGGCATTTTTCGCCTCACGTCCGGTTGAGGTATCATCACCCCCAATTAAAACCCTGTCCGCATTTAGCAAATCATTGATAGCCGTACCCTCGGCCAAAAATTCTGGGTTGGAAAGTATTTCAAAATTGACGTGATTGCCCGTATTTTCCAGGATACTTTTAATCGCTTCAGCTGTTCTTACAGGGAGCGTTGATTTTTCAACTACTATTTTATCATCCTTAGCGACTTTGGCAATATTTCTGGCACATAATTCTATAAATTTCAAATCTGCCGCCTGTCCCTTTCCTTTTCCGTAAGTTTTGGTAGGTGTATTGACAGAGATAAAAATGATTTGCGCTTCATCAATTGCCTTATCTACCTCAGTAGAAAAAAACAGGTTTTTTCCCCGTGTTCTCTGAACTATTTCTTTAAGGCCCGGTTCATAAATGGGAAGGTTGTCCAGGTCCGGATCATTCCATTGGTCAATTCTATCTTTATTTATGTCTACTACAGTAACCCTAATTTCAGGACATTGGCTTGCAATTACTGACATGGTTGGCCCACCAACATAGCCTGCCCCGATACAGCAAATTTTCGATATTTTTTTCATGTATTTTTTAATTTCAATGCAAAGATTGCAAATTTAAGGTATCACGTATATAATTAATCGTTAAACCACAAAAATAAAAGGATGTAAATAAGTTAGTAAGAAAGCCAATCCATAGAATAATAATAAATTGCGACAATACAGGTCTTTATCTATCATAAAATATTTAAAATTATATTTAAACCCCCATATTACTGGCTAATACATATGCTGATACAAATTTGAAACAAGTGCCCTGTGGGGAGACTTGCAATCATGATTATTTTTTAGAAATTAAAATTTAAGACCAATTATTTGAAATAATCAAATTTTCGACCTCGATTAATACGAAATGGACTTAACCACTCTTACAATTAAATTTAAAGGCCGCTTTTACGGGAGAATTGCTTAGGTTAGTAATTTTAGGTTTTGATTGAATTCAAAAGAATAGTCAAAGAGAGTGGAATTTTATTTTTTGAAGCATCTGACTTGGAAAAGCGCAATTAACCGATTTTTTTAACTCATTCGACAAAAGTTGAGCTAGGATAAGCTAAATAAAGTTAATTTTACCTGATAATTATTTGTAGCTAGAAAATCTAGACTGAAAACGTTTAAGATTATGTTTATGCCCCAAAGTGTAAGTGATAAAACCTAATTTCTTTTGAAAACAAGTACTCATGATAAAATTTGGCTCTCTTCCCCTCACATGGGAGATAATGAGCAAAAATATGTAAAAGAGGCATTTGACTCCAATTGGGTAGCCCCTCTTGGGCCGAATGTTAATTTATTTGAAGAATCTATCTCGGATTATATTGGCAATGATGTACATGTGGCTGCCCTGAGCTCAGGGACTGGAGCAATTCATTTGGCCTTAGAGTTGTTAGGTGTTACGAGAGGTGACGAAGTAATATGCCAAAGTTTTACATTCTCGGCATCCGCAAATCCCATACTTTATCTAGGTGCAACGCCTATTTTTGTTGATAGTGAGAGAGATACTTGGAATATTTCACCTCAACTATTGGAAAAAGCAATTTTAGACCGAATTGCAAATGGAATAAAGCCTAAGGCCATTGTAGCCGTTCACTTGTATGGCATGCCTTATAAAACAGAAGAAATAAGTGATATTTCAATAAAGTATAACATACCCATAGTAGAGGACAGTGCAGAAGCTTTAGGAAGTTCCGTAAATAAAATTAAATGTGGTAGTTTTGGGGATATTGGAATTTTATCTTTTAATGGGAATAAAATTATTACGACGTCTGGAGGGGGGGCTTTAGTTTCAAAGAACCTAGAATATAAGAAAAGGGCAGTATTTTTAGCTACCCAGGCTAGAGACGAAGCGCCACATTATCAGCATTCCAATGTGGGTTATAATTATAGAATGAGTAATGTTCTAGCTGGAATTGGTCGTGGACAGATGGAGGTTTTGGATAGTCGTGTTACCGCCAGACGAACAAATTTTGAATTCTATAAAAAGGCATTAGGCGATGTTGGGGATATTGAATTTTTAGATGAGCCAGTGGGTAGCCATTGTAATCGTTGGCTTACCTGCATTTTGACCCCTACCTTTAAAATTCGTGAAACTATTAGGATAGCGCTTTTGGATGAGGAGATAGAGTCAAGGCCACTATGGAAACCAATGCATTTGCAACCCATTTTTATAAAACATCAAAACTATGTTGATGGCACCTCCGAAAATTTGTTTCTAAGGGGACTATGTTTGCCAAGTGGATCTAATTTAAATATGGACAACCTAGAAAGGATTACTACCCTAATCTCAAAAACATTAAAAAAATGATAAAAGAATACATTGAAAATAATGCTCACAGATATGCATCCAAATGGTTGGTATTGGTTGTTGATGTTATATTAGTTTCTATCTCTTTCATTCTTTCGTATCTCATTAGATTCAATTTGACATTTAATTTTGATACCACAAGACTTTTTGAGCAATTGCCTTTTGTTGCTCTCATTGCGATCATGGCCTTTTTATTCACTGGGTCATACAAGGGAGTTGTTAGGCATACTGGTGTAAGGGATGTCTATAATATTTTTAATGCAATTTGCTTATCTAGCATTTTGACGATAACTATTGTCTTGTTCTGCAGGGAGTTTGACATCATGGATAATTTTACTATTCCTTTGTCCATCATAATAATACACAGTCTTTTAGGCTTTATTGGCCTTACAACCTCAAGGTATGTTTTTAAATCAGTCTTTAATGATTTTATGGTAAGGGATTACAAAACGACAAAAAATGTTTTGATTTATGGAGCTGGTGAGTCTGGAATTCTGACGCAAAATGCACTTGTTTCTCATTCAAAAAATCAGGTTCGTGTGCTAGGTTATATAGATCAGGACAATCAAAAAGTTGGAAAGCTGATTAATGGAGTGAAGGTTTTTGACAGAAATGTTCTAAACAGAGAATTCTTTTTGAAAAATAATATTTCTGAAGTCATCTTTTCAATTCAGAATATTGATCCAAAAAAATTAAAAAAATTAGTAGAGGGATTGGTCGAATTCCCTGTGCAAGTCAAAATTGTGCCTCCAGTAGAACGTTGGATAAATGGTGAATTAAATGTATCTGAAATAAAGCAAGTTCAAATAGAGGATCTTTTAAATAGAGTTCCTATTGATTTAAAGAAATCGAAAGTTTCAGAGGAATTAAAAAATCAAGTGATTTTGGTTACTGGCGGAGCTGGTTCCATCGGTAGTGAGATAGTCAGACAAATTTCTGGTTATGAATATAAATCCTTGATTATTATTGATCAAGCGGAATCGGCGTTATACGATTTACAGCAAGAACTTAAACAAAAAGGGTTACATAACTTTATCGCCATAGTAGGAGATATACGCGACAAAAATAGAATGAATACCTTTTTTCAGGAGTATAGACCGACCATGGTTTTTCATGCAGCTGCCTACAAACATGTACCTTTGATGGAGTATAATTCATATGAAGCCATTAAAATCAACGTTGCAGGAACTAAAATATTAGTAGACCTATCGTTGAGCCATAATGTTGATAAGTTTGTTTTTGTTTCTACAGATAAGGCTGTAAATCCGACCAATGTGATGGGAGCTACCAAGAGGATTGCAGAAATGTATATTAGTTGTATGCAACAAGAAAATAAAACTAAATTTATCACAACAAGATTTGGTAATGTTTTAGGTTCCAATGGCTCAGTAATACCACTGTTCAGGAAGCAAATAGAAAAGGGAGGGCCATTAACGGTTACACATAAGGATATTACAAGGTATTTTATGACAATTCCCGAAGCATCACAGTTGGTATTAGAAGCTGCATCAATGGGCAATGGCGGTGAAATATTTATATTTGATATGGGTGAATCTGTTAAAATTTTCGACTTGGCCAAAAACATGATTAAATTGTCCGGCTTGAAATACCCAGATGATATCGACATTAAGATTACGGGACTACGACCCGGTGAAAAGTTATATGAAGAATTATTGGCCAATGGTGAAAATACATTACCGACCTATAATAAAAAGATTATGATTGGGAAAACAAGGGAGTTTGACTATCTAATGGTACGTTCCAAAATTGATGAATTATGTGTTTCGAACATTTTTTTTAACGATAACACGGTTAGAATTATGAAAGAAATTGTTCCAGAGTATGTCTCCAACAATTCCGATCTTTGTAAACTTGATTTAAAAGACAGAAAAGAAGATGATGACAAATTGGTCCTTATGACCGTTGAATCATAATTTTTGATTAATCTTGTAACTTGTTAATTGACTAACCACAATTTCGTATGAATACTACAAAAACAAAAAAATATTTCATAATTAAACTATCTTTTTTAACACTTGCATTCTTGATTAGCGCTTGTGGTTCAAAGAAAAATGTGGTATATTTTCAAGATACTGGAAATTTTGAAACTTTAGTAAACAAAAATAATTTTGTGCCCAAATTCAAAGTTGATGATTTGGTAAGTATTTTCATTTCAACTTTAGACCCTGAAGCCAGTGTTCCATTTAACTTAGTTCGAGGTTCATCGTCCGTTGATTCTAGGGGTGAACCGGTGGATTATCTGATTGATAAGGAAGGTGAAATTGATTTTCCAGTAATAGGAAAAGTTAAAATAGCAGGGCTTTCCTCGGAAGAAGTAAGATTGCTACTTAGACAACGACTTTCAGATTACCTTAAGGATCCGATAATTAATATTAGATTAATGAATTATACAGTTACCATATTGGGTGAGGTAAATCAACCTGGAACGTATCCAGTAAATGGAGAACAAATAACAATTTTGGAGGCACTTGGGCTGGCCGGCGACTTAACCATCAAAGGACTGAGAGAAAATATTCTTGTCATTCGCGACTTTAATGGGGCAAAAGTGTATACCCGAATTGACCTTACCAAAAAAGGAGCATTGGATTCTCCCGTATATTACCTTACACAGAACGATGTCGTTTATGTTGAGCCTAACAAATCTGCAATTGCTTCATCAAGTTTGGATCAGAGAACTTCCATTGCCATCACAATTGCTTCAACCCTTATTACCACTACGGTACTCCTGATTACAAGACTTAATAATTAGGTCAATTACTCTTAAAAATATGGAAACTGGATTGCAGAGAAATCTTTCTTCGGATAATGGCTTGAAAGATTTAGTACACACATATACTAAACATTGGAAATGGTTTTTGCTATCCGTTGTAGCAGCCCTGATTGGGGCATTTGTATATATTAGATATGCAGTACCAGAATATGAGGTGCAAGCCAAAATACAATTTTTAGAGGAGAAAGGTGCATCTTCAGAACTTAGTGTATTTCAGGATTTAGGTATATTCTCAGGCACTGCAAAAATGGTTGAAGACGAAATACAATTAATTAATTCTCGATCAAATCACATTGAAGTTGTAAAAAAATTAGGACTTAATAAGAAAATAATTCTTTTGGGAAGTATAAAAAGTACTGAGTTGTATGATTTACCTCCCTTTAAAATGAATTTTATTGCTGCAGATTCAATAATCAACAATTCCCAATATGAGTTTTACGTTGAAATATCATCAAATACGACATTTGGTTTTACAGAAACTATAGATAACCCAGAAAAGGTATATTCGTTCGGTCAAAACATTGATTCTCCAATTGGGGGCATTGTACTTACACCGAACATTGAAGTATTGAGTAAGTATATAGGTCAAAGATTTATGGTCTCAATATCACCTGTTGCTTTGGTAGCTGATGTTAATCAGGAAAAAGTGATAGTGACCGGAAGTGATCAATCCAACATCGCGATAATTACACTGAATGATCCCCTTCCAAATAAAGCTAAAGATATTTTAAATAATTTGATTTTAATGTATAATGATAATGCGGTTGAGGATAAAAAAATTATTGCTGATAAAACGTCTGATTTTATAAATGACCGTATTGCATCCATCTCGTCTAGTTTGACATCGGCTGACCAATCAGCCCAGGAATTCAAAGCTTCTCGGGGTATTACCGACATAGCGTCGGAGGCAAATATCAACCTTAATGTGGGGGCATCTAATTCTCAGGAATTACAAAATGCAAATAATCAGTTGAATATCGCTTCCTCAATGAAGGAACTTGTGGAGAATCAAAATGGTTTTGAAGTACTCCCTTCCAATATTGGTTTATCAGATGCTTCCATTGCCAATACGACCGCGAGGTATAATGAGTTGGCTTTGGAGCGAAAACGACTTTTAAAGACGGCTAATGAAAAAAACCCAACGATTGTTAATTTAGATCAGCAACTAGCTGGTCTTAAAAACAATTTACAGGCTAGCCTAAATAGCGCTACAAATAACCTTGGTCTAACAGTAAATAGTCTAAGCAGACAACAAAGTCAGATTAATTCAAGGATATATTCTGTCCCTAAAAATGAAAGGGCCCTAAGAGATATAACCAGACAACAACAAACTACCGAGGGGCTTTATCTTTATTTACTTCAAAAAAGGGAAGAATCTCAAATTGCTTATGCCTCGGCAACCCCAAAATCAAAAACTATTGATAAAGCTTATAGTTCTACTTTTCCTGTAAGCCCAAAAATTCCTATTATTTATGTATCTTCCTTAATTTTGGGACTTCTTTTACCTTTTTCTATTATATATGGACATGATTTAATTGATAACAAAATTCATAATAAAATTGGGCTTGAAAAACTAATTGGTGATGTTCCGGTCCTGGCTGAGCTGCCAAAATTAAGCAAAAGGGAGGATGCCCTTATTATCAAGGATGATCGATCAGTTATGGCTGAATCATTGAGAATTTTACGTACCAATCTGGATTATTTGATAAAGACGAAGCATTCTTCTGGCAAAAGGAACATCATATTTGTCACCTCAAGTGTCTCTGGAGAAGGTAAAACTTTTATTTCCTCAAACTTGGCAATGATATTTGCAAGTACCAATAAAAAAGTATTATTGATAGGAGCCGATATTCGAAATCCGAAATTGTATAATTTCGTTTCTGGTAAAAATGTAGCCGAACTGGGTAAGCGTGAACCTAAAAAAGAGGTTGGTCTAACAGAATATCTTTATGATGATTCTTTGACCACCAAGGATTTGATTCATAGCATGTTGCTGTTTACGAATACTATCGATATTATTTATTCGGGAAAAATACCGCCAAATCCTGCCGAACTTCTTTTGAGCGAGCGTTTTAAATCACTTTTTGCAGAAGTTTCACAGGACTATGATTATGTAATAGTTGATACGGCACCTTTGATGGTGGTAACTGATACTCTTTTAATTAGCGAATACGCTGATCACATTATTTATGTTACCAGAGCTGGTATGACTGAAACCAAAGTTTTAGACTTTCCATTGAAACTTATGAAAGAGGGTAAGTTAAAAGGACTTTCATTTGTGGTGAATGATGTTAAGGAAACCAATTTGGGTTACGGGGGCAAATATGGTTATGGCTATGGAAAAACCACTAAAAAATGGTGGAAATTTTAGGGTTATTTCCTTATAAAACTTATCTGGCTACTTAAACTCATAAATGGTTCTTTGGATTATGGGAACAAGTGTGTTGACCATCTTTTGATCGATCTTTATTTCCCTTAGGATACCAATTTGGTTCAAATTGTGAATGTCGGAAGCTATAAAATCTATATATCCACCTTCAATCAGCTTAAAAGCCTTGCGCTGTACCTCTTTTCCATAATACTGGCCAAGAGAAAGTAAATTGAGTTGGAACAATATTCCGCTTTCTTTGAAGGCCTTAAATTTTGATGAGCTTTCCTTGAAATATACATAGCGCTCCGGATGTGCTAGAATTGGAAAAAACCGATGGTCCGCAATTTTTTGTATGGCCTCATCAAAATTTATCGAAGGTTGTAGGTACGACATTTCAATGAGCATATAATTTCCCTTCATGGGCATGACTTTTCCTGCTTCCATTTTAGTCTCAAATTCCGAGTCGATCATATGTTCTGCGGCAGCAGTAACCTTAAATTGCTTTAAGCCTCTTTTTAGAATTTCAGCATTTAATAATCCAAAGGCATTGCCAATTGTTTCAGGCGTATTGGGATAATAATTATGCATGATATGCGGTGTAGCTATAAAACTATTTATCCCAAGCCCTGAGAGTCCATTCAACATAGCAATAGAGTCTTCCACTGTTTTGGCACCATCATCAATACCGGGCAGAATGTGATTGTGCATATCCACAAAACCTTCCAAGTAATCCACTAGATATTTTTGTTTCCTGAAAAAAGTGAACATTGATTTTATTTTGGAACAAAAATAGTATTTATTAACGAACACGATTCAATGGATTAGCATATCATAGACAAGTCATGGAATGTCTTAAATGATACCTTTTGACTTTTGACCTCCGCTCCTGATTCTCATGTTATGACCAGTACCTAAAAATGCGAAGAAGTCAAAGGCACAAGACATCAAAGAAAAAAGTATTCCTTTTTTTGAAAATAACCCACTGAAGGTATAGAACGCAACCGTCCAGAATAAAATTCCGCCTCTTTTGTTTTGCCCAATGTTTCTTAGAGGTATCACATGGTTATGGCTTGAACCGAAACTTTATGCAAACTATAACCAATCAACAAAATGATTGATTTTAGGATAAAACGTTTATTTAACACTATTCCTTGTTAAATAAAGTTTAACTTTTTTAATAAGTAGTGCATAAGAATTAGATTTGTTAAGAGTCTGTTAGAATTTCGATACCAAGCCTTCAACGAATCATACCGCATGAAAATAAAATACATTGTTTATATACTATTAGTAATAGGGATCGGTGCATTGATTGCATATAGAGTGATGGCCAACAAGGATCTGGGGAAGCCATTGAACAACTCTATGGCCCTAAATCAAACCACCGTATCAGGTATGGTCTTGCAGCCACAATTATTTAATGATAATATTTCCCTTTCCGGTACCCTTGAGGCAAATGAACAAATTGAAATTAGAAGTGAAGTATCCGGCGTTGTTGAAAGCATCAATTTTAAGGAAGGAAGCAAAGTATTACAAGGTCAAGTATTGTTCAAGGTGAACGATATTGAGCTACAAGCGCAATTGTCCAAGGTTAGGACCGCTCAAAAATTGGCTTCCGAAAATGAAAGAAGGGCAAAACTATTATTGGAAAAACAGGCCATAAGCCAGGAGGAGTATGATATTGCAAGTGCAGACTTTCAATCGGCCAGTGCAGAATCGGAATTAATTTCCGCCCAATTGTCAAAGGCCACGGTCAGGGCTCCTTTTGCCGGAATTATTGGGTTGAGGGCTATATCAAAAGGATCCTATGTTACGCCAGCGACCACTATAGCCAAATTGGTGAACACCAATCAGTTGAAAATTACATTTTCGATTCCGGAGAAATATGCTTCCAAAATCACAATAGGCAGTATATTGACCTTTACCACTTCGGATTCAAAAACAGAGCACACTGCGAAGATATATGCGATCGAACCCGAAATTGAAGTAGCCACTCGTACCCTTAAAATGCGCGCTATTGCTGAAAACCCCGATGGAGATTTATTCCCGGGAGCTTTCGCGAATGTTATCCTACCCTTGGAAACCATTAACGATGCACTTTTAGTGCCAAGTGAAGCGCTCATCCCAGTACAAAACGGGAAGAAAATATTTATTGCGAAAAATGGTATGGCCAAGGAAATTGATGTTGAGATTGGTGCCCGTACCGGAAGCTCGGTCCGTGTTATTTCTGGGTTGAGTGCCGGTGATACGGTTTTGACCTATGGGGTCATGGCCTTAAAAAATGGTACTCCCGTTAGAGTAACATTTGGGGAATCTGGACAAATAAATGCGGAGTAATGAATTTATCTACATTAAGTATAAAACGTCCCGTGCTAACTATAGTGATGAATCTGGCTATCATCCTTTTTGGCATCATAGGGTATACCTATTTGGGCGTTCGGGAATTTCCTTCTATTGATCCTGCCCAGGTTTCTGTTCGCACAAGTTATTCCGGTGCGAATGCGGATATTATTGAGTCTCAGATCACTGAACCTTTGGAAAAGGCCATCAACTCGATTGACGGAATTAGAAATATCACATCCTCCAGCGTTCAAGGATCAAGTTCAATTAGCATTGAATTTAACTTGGATAAAAACCTTGAAGATGCCGCCAATGATGTTCGCGATAAAGTATCCCAGGCCGCCCGAAGTCTCCCTGAGGATTTGGATTCACCGCCTGTAGTCTCAAAATCTGATGCCGATGCGCAAAGAATTCTGTCCATGACCGTGCAAAGTGATGGCAAAAATATTTTAGAGCTTTCCGATTACGCTGAAAATGTGATTGCACAAAGAATAGAGACCATACCGGGGGTGAGCAGTGTTCAAATTTGGGGGCAAAGGAGATATGCCATGCGATTGTGGATAGACCCCATAAAATTGGCATCCTATGGGCTTACGGTGGCAGATGTTCGCCGTTCATTGTTGGCGCAAAATGTTGAGTTGCCATCGGGGAAGTTAACCGGTGAAAATACAGAACTTACGGTAAAGACCATTGGGAACCTATATACCGAAGAAGGCTTCAATAATATAATTATTAGGGCGGAGGGCGAAAAATTGGTCCGTTTAAGTGATATTGGCAAAGCCTCACTTGAAGGTGAAAATATGGAGACGAAGATGAGCGACTCCGGACAGCCCATGGTGGCAATTGCAGTAGTACCACAACCGGGTACCAATTATCTGGAAATTGCCGATGCTTTTTATTTGGAATATGAAAAGCTCAAAAAAGATTTGCCCGAAGGCTTTAAATTAAACGTTGTCATTGATGATACCGTTTTTGTGAGAAGGGCTGTTACAGAAGTGGCCGAAACACTTCTTATTTCCATAATACTCGTAATCCTTGTTATATTTCTGTTTTTTAGAAATTGGTCCATGGCGTTACGGCCCTTAATAGATATTCCCGTATCTCTTATAGCCACATTTTTTATCATGTGGCTTTTCGGGTTTTCGATCAATGTGCTGACGCTTCTTGCAATAGTTCTTGCGACGGGACTTGTGGTGGATGACGGTATTGTTGTCACCGAAAATATTTACAAGAAAGTAGAGGAGGGTATGAACCCAATTGAAGCGGCAATCAAAGGGTCTAATGAGATTTTCTTTGCAGTAATTTCAATTTCTATAACACTTGCAGCCGTTTTTCTACCCGTTATTTTTCTTGAGGGATTTGTAGGAAGACTTTTCAGGGAATTTGGGGTGGTTCTAGGGGCAGCGGTGCTCGTATCGGCCTTTGTGTCGCTTACATTGACACCGATGCTTAATGCCTATCTTATTAAACCTGGCAAGCAGAAACACTCAAAATTCTACAATTTTACCGAAAAATATTTCCTGAAAATGAACGAATCCTATTCGGGCTCACTGCGCGTTTTCATGAAAAGAAAATGGTTAAGCTTTCCGATTTTGTTGGGGTGCGTAGGGCTCATAGTACTGTTTTACAATTTGCTTCAAAAGGAAACAGCTCCTTACGATGATCGCAGTTTTATACGATTGAACGTCTCAGCTCCTGAGGGATCTTCCTATGAATACATGGATCGGCTTATGACCGATATAACAGATCTCATAAACGATTCAGTACCTGAGAAGAAAGTAAGCCTGGTGCTTACCTCGCCAGGATTTGGGTCTTCTTCTGTTAATAGTGGGCGTGCAAACATAGCACTTGTGGATCCAAGTGAAAGGGAACGTTCGCAAAAGGAAATTGCCGAAGATCTGTCCAGATGGGCAAAATCATATGTTGGTGGTAAATCCAATGCTTCCGAAACGCCAACAATTTCGGTCAATAGGCGAGGCGGGCCACCTATTCAGTATATCATACAGGCGCAGAACTTTAAAAAACTCGAGGAAAAAATTCCGGAATTCATGAAAGAGGTTGAGAGCAACGAAACTTTTTCATTCAGCGACGTCAACTTAAAGTTTGACAAGCCAGAAATTTATGTTACGATAGATCGCGAAAAAGCAGAGAGTTTGGGAGTGTCGGTATTGGATGTGGCCCAGACCTTGCAATTATCTTTGAGTGGACAGCGGTTCGGGTATTTTCTTATGAATGGCAAACAATACCAGGTGATAGGTCAGTTTGATAGAAAGGATCGTGATTCCCCCTTGGATTTGACTTCCATTTTTGTTAAAAGTAGGGATGGCCTTTTGATTCAATTGGATAATCTTGTCCAAACCACCGAACACAGTAGTCCGCCCCAATTATTCCATAATAATAGATACATGTCCGCTACGGTATCTGCAAATCTTGCACCTGGAAAAAGCATCAGTGATGGTATTGAGGCAATGGAAAGTATAAAAGAGAAAGTGCTGGATGATACCTTTACAACGGACTTGGGAGGTGAATCACGCGATTTTGTTGAGAGTAGTTCAAATACCATGTTTGCCTTTGGTTTGGCTCTATTGTTGATTTTTTTAATCTTGGCGGCCCAATTTGAAAGTTTTATAGATCCCTTCATCATTATTTTGACCGTTCCAATGGCTGTGGCCGGGGCAATGTTTTCCTTATGGCTTTTTGGCCAAACATGGAATATATTCAGTCAGATAGGAACTATCATGCTAATCGGCCTAGTCACCAAGAACGGCATTTTGATTGTTGAATTTGCAAATCAGCTTAGGGAACAGGGCATACCTAAGGGCGAGGCAATTTTAAAAGCCTCTGAATCCAGATTACGCCCTATATTAATGACAAGTCTTACAATCGCCTTAGGGGCCCTTCCCATAGCATTATCTTTAGGAGCGGCTTCGGTCAGCAGAATGGGAATGGGCATCGTTATCGTTGGGGGAACCCTTTTTTCCTTGATATTGACCTTATTTGTTATCCCGGCTTTATATTTCTTGTGGTCAAAGGAAAAAGTTCAACGCCCTGAATTCAAATTCCTTGAAAGTTATTAAAATGAATCATCGCTTCCATATTACTTTCTTTTCAATATTGATTTACTGTACCGTGTTTTGTACGGCTCAAGAAGTTCTTACCGTTGACGAGGCAGTTCAAATTGCCTTGGAGAACAATTACCAAATCAAGATAGCGGCCAATGATTTGAGGATCGATGAAGTGTCCATTAGTCCGGGTATGGCGGGAATGCTACCGCGTATTGGGGCCAGTATCAATGATAATAATAGTATTCAGAATTTATCCCAAACCCGTTCCGATGGTAGCCAAGTGGAAAGGGACAATGCCAAAAACAATAGCTTGAATTATGGTGTGGCCTTGGATTGGACCGTTTTCGATGGTTTAAAAATGTTTGCCAATTACGAACAACTCAAAGAATCCAAAAAACTGGGGGAAGTTGAGTTAAAACAGGCAATATTAACAAAGATAGGCGAAGTAATGATTACCTATTTTGACCTCGTTCAGCAGCAACAGCAGCTTTCGGCGTTGGACAGTACCATCATTATTTCCCAGCAAAGAGTAGAACTGGCGCACAATCGCTTCACAATTGGGAAAGCTTCAAAACTAGAGGTGTTGAATGCACAAGTCGATTTGAACACTGATCGAACATTGCTTCAAAGGCAAACGGAGCTGTATGCCAATACCAAAATAAAGTTAAATGAATATTTAGTACGTGACCTGAAACTGGATTTCAAAGTCGTAGATGAAATTTTTGTGGACCAAGGGCTTATATTGCCAGAATTGGAGACCAAAGTGGCACAGGAGAATCCCCAACTACTGGCCGAATCGATCAATAAGAGAATTAATGAACTGGAACTTAAACAAATAAAAGCAGCAAGATACCCTACAATTTTTGCAAGTACCGGATATAATTTTGGCAGCTCCGAATCAAGCTTGGGTTTTACGACAAGCGCCAACTCGAGAGGTTGGAGTTATGGTTTTGGAGCTACCCTAAACATTTTTGATGGATTCAATCAACACCGTTATGAGAAAATCGGGAAAATAGAAATTGAAAACTCAGAGGTAGCTATTGCCCAGCAGACGCAGGAACTAATGTCGCTTGTCGGCACAACCTACCAAACCTATATGACCAATATTAGTCTTATAGAGCTTGAGAGCAAGAATGAGGAGATAGCCCAAGAAAATCTTGAGATCACGGTTGACAAGTATCGCATCGGAATAATTCCTACCATTGAATTTAGAACCGCCCAATTAAATTATATCAATGCGAAAGTTCGCCATAGCAATGCCAAATTTCAGGCGAAGCTGTCCGAAATCATACTTAAACAGCTTTCAGGAACACTGATTCTATAAATACTTCTCCCCTTTATCATTCCATTTAGGTTGTGTGGTACAAGATTTACCAGATTTCATTATTTTCGGCTATTTTGAAATTTTTCTTGACAATTTGGAGCCTTACCACTAACTTTTCTTAATTGCGAGATGCTATTTCCATTTAAAAGTTTACCCTTTTTTGGCTATTTTTGAACGACGATAATTCAATTGTAATGAAAATAGTATCCTGGAATGTAAACGGTATTAGGGCAGTAGCCAAAAAGAATTTTTTTGAAGCCATCAATACCTTGAATCCGGATATACTGTGTTTGCAGGAAACGAAAGCGCAGGTAGATGAGGTTGAAGATGCCATTTCCGAAATGAAGGATTTCGAGATTCTTCATTACAATTCTGCCGATAAAAAGGGGTATTCCGGTACGGCCATGTTCAGTAAACACAAGCCTATTAGCAATGCTATTGATATGGGTATAGTTGAGCACGACATGGAAGGACGCATACAATGTGCGGAGTTTGACAAATTCTTCTTGGTCAATGTATATGTTCCAAACTCGGGACAGCAACTGGATAGGCTGGATTATCGCAAAAAGTGGGATGCCGATTTCTTAAGGTATCTCAAGAATTTAGAGCTTAAAAAACCGGTAATTGCCTGTGGTGATTTTAATGTGGCCCATAGGCCCATAGACCTAAAAAACGATAAATCCAATTATAATAAAACCGCGGGTTACACTCAAATAGAAATTGATGGAATGGATAATTTTATCAACGCGGGCTTTGTGGATTCATTCCGATACTTGCATCCGACCGAAGTAGCCTATACCTATTGGAGCTATAGGTTCAAGTCACGGGAACGAAATACAGGTTGGCGAATAGATTACTTTCTGGTCAGTAATACCTTGGTAGATAAATTGAAATCGGTGGTAATTTATTCAGACGTATTAGGTTCGGACCACTGCCCAATAGGTTTAGAGTTGGACTTGTAAATTCCCCTTTTTGTGTATTCGTTCAAATTTTAGGGAAGGATACAAACCTTATAGGTTAGGCGAATCTAAGAGCTTTCAAACTACAGCATTAGAAATATAGGGTCTCCACCCATCACACTTTGATTTCCAGATAAATGAAGGATCTCGAAAAATCAATAAGAATACAATATCAATTAAAATTATTGAAAAAAGATTAAAAGTTTTTGTAAGAAATTAATTCCCCTGTTTAAAAGCCCTTGTGTATGCTTCAATACTTTTGATGTTTCATTGTTTCTATTTAAGTTTAAAATTAGATCCTACCAATAAAAAACCACAATAGTATTTAAGTTAGGTCTACTATTGTGGCTCTCTTGTTACAGCCCATACAGTAACAACGGCAATAAAAGCGACGAACACAATTTATATGCACAACAGGTTCGATGTTTTAAATGCTTTTGTCGATATTATTTAGGCCACTTTTTGGGATAAACTAGCAGTGGAAATTTGGTTGAAAATAATGGCTTTCCATTTTTCAATTCGCCGATTTTCAAAGTCCTCACTATGACTTTCAGCTGCATCGAAAAAAGGAAGAAGAAGCACATCGCCGTTTTTGAATAACAATTCCAAATCCAACCTTTCAAGCAAGGAATCTCTTTTGTTCTTTATTTTTATAACCTTCCTCTTCTCTATAACCTTGCACCCTTTAAGCTTGTTCAAATCTAGAAGATGCCAATTTTTTTCCAGGCCTGATGATTTGAAAAAAATGAGCTTTTTCTGATTCGGATCTATGCCCATATAATTATCGCCCCAAAACTCTTCTTGGGATACCTTCAAGTTATTTTTTGTTTTAACCGCTTTGATTTCGGCTTTTAATTTTTTCGTTTCTTTTTTCCCTAACGTACTCAATAAAAAGAAAGGTAGAAATACACTACCAACGAGCAGTAAGGATACAATTGTTAATGAAGTATCCATTAGTTTATATTTTTTTAAAATTGATAGAAATCGTTCCAGGATTGAACCAGTCAATTACTACCTCGAACATACTTTATTTGATAAATAAGAAAAACACCGTTTTCCCGCACTAAATTTATGGGAAGGAATTATGGAAAGGAATGGAAGAGGAATGCAATTGAAAACCGATTTAGTCTTAAGGTAATGCTTTTGCTTGTAAAAATGTAAAGCAATCCTGAAACCGGTCGATTCGCATAAAAAAAATCAGCACTACGTTTGATGGAACCATCAAAAGTTCTGTAATCAGCGTCCGAATAGGAGGAGATGGCACTGTCAAAATTGAAGTGGAAGGTTTTTAGCAAGCCCTCTTTGCTGCTATGCGAATTTGAATCTTGACTAATTAACCCCTCATTATTTGATGTATTTTGAGGGTATTTAATTGAGCCAAAATAGCCTATTAAAACCGTAAAAATGACAATCCTTAGGATATGCATTTCAATTCAATTTTCAACAATCAAAGGTAAAAACAAATAGTGTTAATAGATTGCCAAATATTTTGTTTACATAGGGGTGGAATGTAATGAGTGAATGTTTTAGGAAACCTGTTTGCCAACAAGTAACTATTTCCTGTTTACGGGGCTTTAGGATGTTTGAGACGAAAATGGGGCGTAAAAATTTGGATTTCATTTCAAACGCTTTGGAATATCACTTCGACCATGCAAAACCCTAACAATACGAATACTTTCAGGTAAAATTCGATAAAAAATGACGTGCGATACATAGGGAAGGCTATATAATCCAATTTTTATCTCACCCCTCTGTTTGCCAATGTCAGGATTTTTGGACAATGCTTGGAAATGGACTTGTATTCCTTCCAAATATTTGATAGCCTGTGAATGACCAAATTTATAGATTCCGAAATCGTAAATTTCTTCAAGGTCGTTTTTGGCAGCTTCTGAAAGGATAAAATGATTCATTGATCCTATTTTCTGGAAGCAATGATATCCGCCACTGAAATATCACTGTCGGGACCATCCCATCCTTTGTTGATTTCGGCCCTTAAGTCTGCAATCACTTTATTGCGATAAATTTGATGCAATCGAAGTGCATCTCTTATAACCTCGCTACTGTTCTGGTACTCCCCAGATTTAACCTGTTTGGAGATATACTCTTCTTGTGTTTTAGTGAAACTTATGTTCATTTTATCTGTTTTTAGAGGATAAAGATATATTTTTTGTCTATATCTAGCAAATATGGACATTTTAAGTATGGTTTTAAATGTCTGATCATTAACACCACATGGAATTAACTAAAAAGCAAGGAAAAAAACGCGATATTTAATTACTTTCCGATACAGAAATTAGCGAAGATGTTTCCCAAAAGTTCATCATTGGTCACTTGCCCAGTAATTTCGCCCAAATGGTACAGGGCGTCCTTAACATCAATGGCCATAAGGTCGCTGGGAATATTTTCGCCCATTCCTTTTTGTACTTTTTCGATGGCTTCCAATGCTTTTAATAGTGAATTGTAGTGCCTTGTATTGGTTACTATTGTTCCATTATTACGCAAGGCCCCGGTATTTATAAACGAGAGAAGCTGATTCGTTAGGTTCTCAATACCTTCGCCAGTTTTTGCCGACAGTAAAAGAGCCGTCGATAGGTTTTCCTTGATGGTTAAAAGTTGTTCTTCAGAAAGAATATCCTTCTTGTTGATGAGCAAGATAAGTGGTTTTTGAGGATGTTTATTTGTTATCTTTTCAAATTCAGTCTTGATACCTTCCAAGATATGGTTTCCAGCCATCAACTTTGATCCATCTACTAAAAAAATGATTACTTGTGCCTGTTCTATTTTTTCAAAGGTCTTTTTGATTCCTATAGTCTCTATCACATCTTCGGTGTCCCTAATTCCTGCGGTATCAATAAACCGAAACCCAAAACCGCCGATGGAAATCTCATCTTCAATGGTGTCCCGTGTCGTGCCCGCAATTTCGCTCACAATTGCTCTTTCTTCGTTGAGAAGGGCATTGAGCAAGGTAGATTTCCCCACATTGGGTTCACCCACTATAGCCACGGGAATGCCATTTTTAATAACGTTACCAACAGCGAATGAATCAATCAAACGTCTTAACACCTCCCTGATTCGAGAAACCAATTCATTGAACTGGGTTCTATCCGCGAATTCCACATCTTCTTCGGCAAAATCCAGTTCCAATTCAATTAAGGAAGCAAAATTCAAAAGTTCCTCACGCAATTTCTGTATCTCATGGCTGAAACCGCCGCGCATTTGTTGAACCGCAATTTTATGGGATGCCTCGTTGTCAGAGGCAATGAGGTCCGCAACGGCTTCGGCCTGGCTCAGATCCATTTTACCATTCAGAAATGCACGCAGGGTAAATTCTCCTGCGTCTGCCACACGGAAGCCGTTTCTCAAAAACAACTGGATTATCTGTTGCTGAATATATAAGGATCCATGGCATGAAATTTCGACTACATCTTCCCCAGTGTAGGAATATGGACCTTTAAAAAGTGAGATTAAAACTTGGTCCAAAATTCGCTCCCCATCCACTATATGCCCTAAATGGATGGTGTGACTCTTTTGTTCGGAAAGATTCTTACCATTCATGGATTTAAAGAACGGACTTGATTTTTGAATGATGTCTTCACCCGAAAGACGAATTACGCCAATAGCTCCAGCACCTGACGGAGTGGCTAATGCAATAATAGGGTCTTGTGGAATCATTGGGACAGGTTTAGTGCCAAAATTAATCAAAAATGAAAGAACAATTCATATTCTGAAATGAATGCGTACTTGTACAAACTGTTAATAGATGCGGCACATGACCGCCTAATTTTATATCTTCGCCTCCTAAAATAAGTTTTAAACCTAAGCATTATGAAACGTATCATTTTAACCTTATTATTTAGCTGTGTTATGGGTGTGCCCACATATGCCCAAGAAGCAGAACAGGTACAAGACTCTGTAACCAATACGGTCACTGGCGAACTTTCAGAAGCTAAAATAAAGGCGGACCAGGCTGAGCAAAAAAAAGTAGAAAAGGAGGTCAAAAAGGCTGAAAAAGCCCAGAAAAAAGCTGAAAAAGAGCAAAAAAAGACCGAAAAGGAAATCAAGAAAAGAGCACAACAGGCAAAAGCCATTGCCAAAAAAAGAAAGTCGATTGATAAGAAGGAACGAGAAATCGTAAAATTGCAAAACAAGCTTACAAAAGGGAAGATCAAGGGCAAAGTATCCCCAATCGATGAAATGGAAATGAACCAAAAAATTGATAAACTTAAATTGAATGTGCTGCGGGAGAAAGACAAATTGGCCAAACTGGAACGAAAGGAATAAGGGGTCAAATTTCTGTAACAATTGATTGAATTATGCGTCTTACTAGGTATAACATCATAAAACAATCAAAAAATGGAAACCGTCAATCAAAACATCGCTTTACGAACTGATAACCAATTGTTGGTCATTACCCATTTAACACAATTACTGACATACATAACCGGTTTTGGAGGGCTTATTGTCCCGCTTTTAATATGGCTGTCCTCAAAGGACAGGGTAGAAGGCATGAACGAGCATGGCAAGGGTATTGTGAACTTTCAGCTGAGTATGATATTATTTGCAATTTTGAGCATTCCTGCAATCCTGTTGTTGGGATTGGGCATACTTACACTGGTAATAATCGGAATTTTGAGTTTCGTTTTACCTGTTGTAAATGCAGTAAGGGCCAGTAATGGCGAATCGCCGGTATATTTTATGACCATAAGATTTATTTCATAGATACTGCACCCTCACAAAAAAAATGCCCAAGGTTTTCCCTGGGCATTTTTTAATTTGATTTTTTTCTGTTAGCTATTTAACATCACGGGCATTACCAACATGGTCACGTTTTCACCTTCATCCAATCCGTCAATAGGGGTAAGGATACCTGCCCGATTCGGAAGGCTCATTTCCAAAGAAACTTCGTCAGAATTTAAATTGTTCAACATCTCGGTCAAAAACCGTGAATTGAAACCTATTTGCATGTCATCTCCTTGGTACGAACAGGTTAGGCGCTCTTCCGCCTTGTTGCTATAATCAATATCCTCAGCAGAAATATTCAACTCCGCTCCGGCGATCTTTAGACGAATTTGGTGGGTAGTCTTATTTGAAAAGATAGAAACCCTTCGCACTGAGCTTAAAAATTGATTCCTGGAGATAGCCAACTTATTGGGGTTTTCCTTCGGAATCACTGCTTCATAGTTGGGATACTTGCCGTCAATAAGCCTACATATCAATTCCGAATTGTCAAAAATGAATTTGGCGTTACTATCGTTATATTCAATGGTAACATCCAATTCACTGCCGGCCAGAATGCCTTTCAAAAGTGTTAAAGGCTTTTTGGGCATTATAAACTCTGCTACCTGGGAAGCGGTAACATCGGTGCGCTGGTATTTCACCAATTTATGCGCATCGGTGGCCACAAATGTCAAACTATCTGGCGAAAATTGAAAAAATACACCGCTCATTACAGGACGAAGATCGTCATTCCCGGCTGCAAAAATAGTTTTGTTTATAGCAGTTGCGAGGATATCCCCCAGTATGGTTGTTGAACTCGGACTTGTTAGTTCAACTGCTTTTGGAAACTCGGCACCATCTGCATACGCCAGGGCATATTTTCCATGATTTGAGCTTATTTCAACAGTATTGTTGTCTTCAACAACAAAAGTCAAGGGCTGTTCTGGGAAAGTCTTAAGGGTTTCAAGCAGTAATCTTGCGGGTACCGCAATAACCCCGGAATCCTTAGAGTCAACCTTCAGTTCAGAACTCATGGTTGTTTCCAGGTCCGATGCGGAGACGGTCAATTTGTCCTTGCTTAGATCGAACAGAAAATTGTCCAATATAGGGAGTGTGTTGCTATTGTTGATGACTCCGCCTAAAACTTGTAATTGTTTAAGTAAATATGTGCTGGAAACTATAAACTTCATTCGTTTTCTATATTTTCATATTTCGCCTTCGAGATTTCGAAAGATAGTGATTGCAACCCTAAGCGTTATTGAAATCTTGCTCATGCTAATCGAACAAAGATATTTTAAAAGTGCTTTTTACCGAAACAAACTTATTAACACTTAGGCACCATACTTCCTCTTTCTAAAGTAATTGAAAGCTATGCCCAAAATGATCGTTACCGCAATGGGAAGGCCTACGTTCATTAACTGCCAACTGTATTTTTGGGCTTCAACCTTCTCCGTGTCCATAAATGGAATGGTGACTTTCTTATTTCGAATGTTTATAAGTCCGTTATCATCCAATAGATAATTAAAGGCATTGACCAAAAATTCCTTGTTTCCATAGAAGTTGTTCGTCCATTTGTCATATCCCAATTCCAAAGGCCTGCCGTTCCTTATTTGATTCTTGATGACATCCCCATCTGATATCACCAGCATTTTATTGAACTTTCCCCCTTCTAGGTTATTCTTTATTTTTATTGGTTTCACGCGATTTTTATAGGCGGAGACAAAATTTCCTTCAATTAAAACCGCCAGGGGTTGGTTTCCATTGTTGAACTCTTTTTTGTCTGGTGGTGTATTGATAAGGTCAAGACTTATCTCTTTAGGGGTGCCATCTGTTTTTGATAGAGGTGAACTCTGCAATAAAATGGCCTTTTTGTATTGATTTTTTAGGGTGTCCATTGAACTTGAAAATTGAAATCGAACGGCTTCCAAATTTGTATTGATCGGATGGTCACTTTTGGAAAATACCATGGGATTGTATAACCAAGGAACTGGATTGTATTCGGAACTGGTGCCCTCCCCAGTGGCCAGTACAATCTGAGTAAAGTACATGTCATTTACCAGATTCGGATTGATACGAATGCCATATTTAAAGAAGAAGTCATCCAAATTTAAATCCCTAGGCATGGCCATCGCCGTTCCTTTTTCGTTGAACAGGCTATCAAGTTCCATATCCACTTCGTCTATTAGCCATACCGATTTGCCTCCATTCACGACAAATTGATCTAGTACGTACTTTTCGGCATCGGTGAAGGCCTGCGTAGGTTTTGCGATAAGGGCAAGGTCATATGTTTTTAATTGATCCAGAACCTTTTCGGGGTTTGTAGCCACTGAATCCAAGGTAATGGCACCAATGTTATAATAATCGCGAATGGTGGTGAGGAAATCTGCCAAGTACATATCTCCCAATTCTCCGTTCCCTTTCAGTACGGCTATCCGTTTCTTTTCGTCAATATTTATTTTGGTAAAAGCATCCGCAAAGGCATATTCCAGATTCTGTACAGAATTATTTAGCCGTTCCTCTGTTGATGCACCCAGTTTATTTTTAAGAAGTGGTACTTTGACCGTTTTATTATTATAGGTAACCATTGCCCACGGAAATACTATTTCTTGTGAAACCTTGCTATTGTCATCCACGGTAATTCGGGTAGGGGTCAGGCCTAAAGCTTGGAGTTCGGTAATGGCAGCATCAATCTGTTCTGCGTCTTCAAGAGGGTCAACGAAACTGAACTTGACCAGATCGTTGAAGGCGGCGAACTCTTCAAGAATTAGACGTGTTTCGGTCTTAAGGCGCATGAACTCCAGTGGTAGGTTGCCATCAAGCAGGACATCGACTATAACCGGGGTTTTTAAGGTTTCAACAGCATTTATTGTAGGCTGTGACAAAGTATATCTGCTGTCCTCCGTAAAGTCCAATCGCAGATGAAGGAAATTCGCCAGGATATTCACCAATATGAGAATGGCAAAGGCTGTTACCGCACTTCTTAGCTTTTTCTTCCTCATCGATCACCCCTATTTAGTTGAACAACGGTCAAAAAAAGGAAAAAAACAGTAAGACTTATAAAATAGATGAAGTCCCGGACATCCAGAATACCCCTGGAAATGTTTTCAAAGTGCGCTTTCATCCCCATATTTTGAAGATAAACCGAAACAGTTCCTCCGTCTGTAAGCCCGGAAATACCTTCAAATCCGTAATAAAGAAATAAGCTCAACAACAATGCGTATATAAATGCCAGTATCTGATTTTGAGAAAGTGTTGAGGAAAAAAGACCTATTGCGGTGTATAGCGCAATTAAAAATAAGGTTCCGAAGTACGATCCGGTCACAAGTCCTTTATCCAAATTGCCAACAGCAGTGCCAAGCTCGCTAACTGAAAAAACATAAATAAGTGTGGGGATTAGAGCCATCAACGCCAAAACAAATATCCCCAAGAATTTGCCCAAAACCAATTGCGAAACTGTAATTGGTTTGATAAACAACAGCTCTAAAGTGCCCATTTTTCTTTCCTCTGAAAAACTTTTCATTGAAATGGCGGGAATGAGAAATAAAAATAACCAAGGGGTTAAAAGGAAAAAATTGGTCAAATCCGCAAAACCGGAATCGAAGATATTAAAAGGCCCCTTAAAAACCCAGAGTATTAGCCCGTTCAGTAATAGAAATAATCCAATGACCATATAGCCAATCGGTGAGGAGAAAAAGGAAAGTACTTCTCGTTTAAAAATTGCAAGCATTCAGTATCAAAGATTATTTTAGAGGTAAAACTACCATTATTTTAATGTTTACGAATTCATTTTTTAACTGAAGTTCACAGTTACCATATCCCTATAATCCAGGCCTAAAAGTGTAGATGCCCCTCCTACGGTATTTAAATCACTTTTATAGATTGCCAGTTCAATATAATTTGCGGAATTAAAAATCGCCATTAGATCACCTGCTCCTTTTCGCCGGTTCTTGTCAAGGTCAAAGTTTATTATGTCACTATAGGTGTTGTGAATCTGCTTGATTTTCGTAGTTCTTGCATTTATCTCAAATTCCCTCCCTTTTCTATAGGCATCAAAGAAGTTCTTATGAATGTTCGTCACCACATTGCCATAATTATCAATGTACACAATACTTCCGATTATTTTGTTTCCGCCATCGGTTACTGTAGGGGCAAATCCTCTCAATTCCTTTAAATCATCAAAATATTTACCAACAACCTCTAGAGTGCCACCACGCGCAATATGACAGGCGACCTGCACGAACACATCCATCACCGGAAAGGAACCATGAATAGGGTTCGGGATGTTGATTTCAACCACTTTTTCCGGTTTGACCTCCGAAATGATAAGACCAATAACGCCATTGTTGGCAGTAACAAAGTAGTGGCCGTTCACCAAGACCGCAATATGCTGATTTTCGGGTGTTCGCTCGGAATCGACACCTACTATGTGCACTGTTCCCTCCGGAAAATTCTTATATGAATTTTCAAGAATATAGGCGCATTCTTGAATATTGAACGGACTTACTTGATGCGAAACATCAACAATTTTAACATCGGATAGTTCTTTGTATATACTGCCTTTCAATGCACCTACAAAATAGTCCTTAAGCCCAAAATCCGTAGTTAATGTAATTATTGCCATGCAGCAATGTTGATATGTTTTTAATTAGGCAAACTGATTTTTTATTTAAGTTTGTCGAACAAAATTACACAAAAAAACAGCCTTTCGAAATTTATATTTGGAAGACAATCTAACACCCACATCATCTTTGAACGAACTTATCCTTGAACTTTCCGAAATAAGCCCTAGAGATTTTTTTGGGCAACAAAACGAAAATATCGAAGTACTTAAAAAGTATTTCCCCAAATTAAAAATTGTCGCTAGAGGCAACAAAATAATGGTCTACGGTGATGAGGAACTCCTAGAGGAATTCGATAGGAAATTCGACTTGCTCACGGCCCATTTTGCCAAATACAATATTTTGGATGAAAACATCATTGAACGAGTGCTTACAAGTACGGTCGACGATGGGTATCAATCAACGGAGGATAGGGGTGATGTTCTTGTACATGGGGTAAGCGGCAAGATGATCAAGCCTCAAACGGTCAATCAGCGCAAGTTGGTAGATGCCGCTAAAAAAAATGACATGGTATTTGCCATTGGCCCTGCAGGTACAGGGAAGACCTATACAGGAGTGGCTTTAGCTGTTAAGGCGCTGAAAGAGAAACAGGTAAAACGTATTATCTTAACAAGACCTGCAGTGGAAGCGGGCGAAAATTTAGGTTTTTTACCGGGAGACCTTAAGGAAAAGTTGGACCCGTATATGCAACCGCTATATGACGCTCTTCGGGATATGGTTCCCGCAGAGAAATTGGCGCATTACATTGAAAACGGAACCATTCAAATTGCGCCTTTGGCTTTTATGAGAGGAAGAACTTTGGATCATGCCTTTGTTATTTTGGATGAGGCCCAAAATACGACCCACGCGCAAATGAAAATGTTCCTTACCCGTATGGGGAAAAGTGCGAAGTTTATTATTACCGGGGATCCAGGGCAAATTGATTTGCCAAGAAGGGTAACTTCCGGACTTAAGGAAGCCTTATTGATTCTAAAGGATATCGAAGGAATTGAAATGATTTACTTGGATGATAAAGATGTAATACGCCATAGATTGGTCAAAAAGGTAATTGATGCCTATAGGGACATCGAGCATCACAATTAAGGGATAGGATGAGCAAGACAATAACAGATACCAATTTCACTTTCCCCGATCAGAAAAGTGTTTATAAAGGAAAAGTAAGGGAAGTATATGCTTTAAAAGATGATATTTTGGTAATGATTGCTACTGATAGGCTTTCCGCTTTTGATGTAGTCATGCCAAAAGGCATTCCATATAAAGGGCAAATTTTAAACCAGATTGCCACTAAAATGATGACCGATACAAAGGATATAGTTCCCAATTGGTTGATCGCAACCCCAGATCCAAATGTGGCCGTAGGACATTCGTGCGAACCGTTTAAAATTGAAATGGTCATTCGCGGGTATCTCTCTGGTCATGCCGCCCGGGAGTATAAGAGTGGTAAGAGAACGCTTTGCGGAGTCGAAATGCCAGAGGGCATGAAGGAAAACGATAAATTCCCGGAACCCATAATTACACCGGCCACCAAAGCCGAAATGGGAAATCATGATGAGGATATTTCCAAAGAGGAAATCCTTTCCCGTAAAATTGTATCAGAAGAAGATTATGAAATCCTGGAAAAGTATACCAAGGATTTGTTTCAAAAAGGTACCAAAATAGCCTCCGAAAGAGGCCTGATTTTGGTGGATACCAAATATGAATTTGGAAAGACCAAGGCCGGAAAAATTGTTCTTATAGACGAAATTCATACACCGGATTCCTCACGGTATTTTTATGCAGATGGTTATCAAGAACGCCAAGATAGGGGGGAGGCCCAAAAACAGCTATCCAAGGAGTTCGTTAGGCAGTGGTTGATTCAAAATGGATTTCAAGGTTTGCCAGGACAAAAAGTTCCTTCAATGACCGATGAATATATTGGTTCGGTTTCGGAACGCTATATTGAGCTTTATGAAAATATTACTGGGGAAACCTTTATTAGGGCAGATATTTCCAATATTCAGGAACGAATAGAGACCAATGTTCTTACTTACTTAAAAGGCCATTGAGGATTGGTAAGCAGCCATTTTAGACTGAATTCCTTCTTTTTCCTTAATTTACTTAGAATTTTCAGAAAAGCTATGGCGGTTATATAGGCATCACCCAAAGCAGTATGCCTATCTTTTTTAGAAATATCGAATTTTTCGGCCAGCTCATCCAGCGAATAGCGGTTTTTTGATTCAAGAAGGTTCGACTTGATCAGTGTACGGATATAAAGCTGCGAGGTGTCCAAAGACTTGTTTTTCAAATTGGGTAGACCGTGGCGCTTTAAGGCCTCATTTACCATGAGAATGTCAAAACCTACGTGATGGCCTACCAATATTGAGTTTCCTATGTAGGTCAGGAGTGATTGGATTGCCTCCAATTCCGTGATTTGTTCAATGGAATCTTTTTTGAGTATGCCATGGATCTCAATATTCTTGGCGTGATAAAAATATTGGTCCAGATAAACTTCAAAACTATTTTTTATAGCAATAGTACCATTTTGAATCGACAGGGCACCTATGCATAGAATACGATCTGTCTTAAGATCAAGCCCCGTAGTTTCCGTGTCAATTACCACAAATCTTGTAAGGCTGAGGTCCTTGTGTTCGGATCCTTTGAATAACTTTTCGTAGTGCTCCCAAAAATAGGGATAATTCATTTTTTTTCTTTTGAAAAGATTCATTAGCCTAACAGATTGGTAACCTTAAATCGGATGCGAATAAGCTCTTGTAGTTCCTTTATGGTAGTAAAGGTCCTTTTCAATTTTAATTTTTCTTCTTTTGTCAGCTTATCAAGAGCGATAAATCTACCTGAATCATTGTGTAATAGACCTTGTTTGGTACGAAATTTAAGAAGAGCCTTTGTTGCATAAGAGCAGGCCATGAAAATTTCTTCATTATTCGGCTCCAACTGGGCCAATTTTTCGAACCGGTCCGATGTATTATTAATAGCTTTAATTTGATGTGAAAAGGCCAAAACGCGGGCACCGTCTATCAACGGCATCAATGCCCTTCGTTTGACATCAAAATAATCTTTATGGGCACCATCTTCTTCAACTAGAAATTGCCTAAAGAAACCTGTCGGGGATGGATTTTGAAGCGCTCCGCTAGCCAAGTGCATGTAAAAAATAGGATACTTCCCTGCTGTTTTATGCATATGCTCCGAAATCTGATCTACTAAGGAAACTTCACCGTACGAAAAATTAAAATCAAAGAATATGGAGGACATCAACACTTCGTCAGGCCCTGGATTAATTATCCAATGCGATATGACATTTTTCCATTCCGATAAACTTAAGCACCACTTTGGATTGGACGCCATCATTTCTGCCGGACAATATTCAAAGCCCATTGTGAAGAGACCTTTGGTCACATAAGAACCCAATTGTAAAAAGTAATCGGTCGTAGAAGGTAAACTTTCCTCTGAAACATCTTCAAAAACTAAGGCACTATCTTGATCTGTCAATAACAATTGTTCGCTTCTCCCTTGACTGCCAAGTGACAGCCAGGCAAATTTAACAGGTGGATCCCTTCTCATTTTAACTAGGGATATTTGAATGATTTTTTTAAGACAGGCATCATTTAATTCAGAAATGATTTTGCTGACCAGTCCCATGGGTAAATTTTGGTCCAAATACCCTTTTAATAATTGTTGAATACTCTGCCGTATGGACTTAAGCTGTTTAAATTTTCTTGCCCTCTCTATAGCCTTTATTAAAACTGCAGGATTATTCCCTAGGGAAAGCATAATATCATGTTTGGAAAGAATTCCCAATGCCCTTGTATGCGCTGTCCCGTCCTCGGTTAAGCAAAGATGGCCGATTTTATTTTTTATCATGGCCATCTGAGCCTGTGTAACGGTCAAATTTGCAGGATACGTGATGATTGGGCTGCTCATAATTGAACTGGCCGGGGCCGATATAGGATGAAGTCCGGTGGCAACCTTATTTCTCAAATCTTTATCCGTAATAATGCCAATCGGTAATCCATCCCTGGTTACGACCATGAACCCGACTTTTTGACTTGTCATTGATAGGGCAACCTTATTTATAGGGGTGTCTTCTTTGCAGTTGACAATTTTTTTGGAATACCTGACCAATTGAAGATCCAATGATTTTATGGTATCTTCTTTATTTTCAATGTTGGATGGATCGCCAAAGAGTTTCCCACGGTGGTTCTTGGAATAAGGATTGCGGGTATTTGAAGCAAAGCTCTCAATGAGAAAGTTGCCTATTTCTTCGTAAGCTAGGGCAAAGGGCTTAAAGGCCTCAATTGATATGGCATAGAGAATACTCTCCTCATAGGCCGTAGCCTGCAGCTTGTAGTTTTCATTGGCCATTAGTGGTCGTAACCCAAAAATATCTCCCTCATCACAGATGTCTATAATTTCCGTGGAATCATTTCTTCTGAGGGCCACGGCCCCCTTGTTGACCACATAAAAAATACTATGGGGTTCCTCATCAACCAAAAAAATGGCCTCGCCCTTTTCCTTGTATATAATAATTATTTCCTCCGATAGCGACGACAGATCATTTTGATGTAGCTCATTGAAAGGAGGATAATTTTTAAGAAAGTCGGCGACTCTTTCAGAAATTAGATTCTTCATGGTGAGGATTTAAAGGTAAAGTTACAAGAGAAGTTGGTGAATGGGAAACAAATAAAGAGATAGGCCATTAAAATTTAAATAAATCCTACGAAAAACGGCAAATTAAAAACCCTTTCAGATCCTGAAAGGGTTTCCTGTAGCGAGAGGGAGATTTGAACTCCCGACCTCAGGGTTATGAATCCTGCGCTCTAACCGACTGAGCTACCTCGCCATCGGTTTTTTAAACGGCTGCAAATATAAAGTTTAATTTGGTGTGTGTCAAAATTACTACGGTAAAAAATAATACAAGGCTTTTATTTTTTTATCTTATTTAAATATATATATTGCCCGAAGTAAATAACAATTGAAATGAGCGGTAAAGTTAAGTTTGAAATTGAGTTCGTAATACAATCGTCACCACAATTGCTATACCAGTATTTGTCAACACCGTCAGGGCTTTCGGAATGGTTTGCGGACAACGTAAATTCACGTGGTGAAATGTTTAGCTTTATTTGGGATGATTCAGAGGAGGTTGCCAAGCTTTTAAAGAGAAAGAGTGATGAATTTGTGAAGTTCTCATGGGAAGAGGATGAAAGTGACAGTTATTTTGAAATGAAAATTATTGTGGATGAAATAACGAAAGATGTGTCCTTGTTCATCACTGATTTTGCGGAAGAAGATGAAATTGAAGAATCAAAGATGTTGTGGACAAATCAAGTATCAAACCTTAAACAGGTACTGGGTTCTAGGTAACCATGCTTTTACAATAAAGAAGTATCTTTGGCCTTGATTATCCAAGGCTTTTTTATGGTCAATTTTAATGGAAATATAGTTGCGGTCGACACCCATTTTCTAAATCATGAAAATAGGGGACTGCTTTACGGCGATTCACTTTTTGAAACAATCAAAGTGGTTCAGGACCGGATTAATTTTTGGGAGGACCACTATTTTAGACTAATGGCCTCAATGAGAATTATTCGCATGGAAATCCCCATGCGGTTTACCATGGAATTTTTAGAGTCTGAAATTTTAAGAACGATCCAGATCAATTCCAAAGAAAGCAGCGAATATAAAGCCTTTCGGGTAAGAATTACTGTTTTTAGGAACAATGGCGGATATTATTCGCCTACGGACAATGAAATTTCATTCATTATTGAAACCAAGTGTTTGGAATCTCCTTTTTTTACGCTGGCGAATGTTCCGTATGAAGTTGAATTGTTTAAGGATTTTTTTGTAAATCCAGATATGCTTTCAACCTTGAAAACCAATAACAAGATGATCAACGTATTGGGAAGTATATATGCGAAGGAAAACAATTATGATAACTGTTTACTTTTAAATCAGTCCAAACATGTAGTGGAAGCCTTAAACGGCAATTTGTTCTTAGTCAAGGGCAATTACATTATAACACCGTCATTGCAGGATGGCTGCCTAAATGGTATAATTCGAAAAAATCTGATAGAAATCATACAAAGGCTTGATACACATACCCTAAAAGAAGAATCAATATCTCCTTTTGACCTTCAAAAGGCCGATGAACTTTTCATAACCAATGCCATTTTAGGAATTAGGCCCATAACCAAATATCGAAAAAAGAATTTTGAAACAAAGATTGCAGCTAACCTTATTGGCAAGTTGAATGCCGCCGCAAGATTACAGTTGAATTAATTTAAACTGGGGTTTTCCGGTGCATTTGACCATAGAAGGTAATTACCGCCCAGCTCTATCATTTTTTCTTTCCAAAATGCTCCAGAGGATTTTTGAATGATTGAACTTTCATACTCATTTTGCACAACAATCCATGATTTAGAAGTCAATTCAGCATCCAATTGAAGGCTTGACCAACCGGAATAACCCAAGAAAAATCTAATATCTTGTTCCGATATCAATTTTTGATTGATCAATCTTACAGTTTCCTCGAAATCTCCGCCCCAATAAATACCGTCGGAAATTTCCACACTGTTTTCAATAAGATGGGGTACTTTATGTATAAAATATAAATTATCCTGCTCAACCGGGCCACCGTTGTATACTTGAAACGGAATCTCGATTTCGGTTACCAAATCATTGATGTTATAGTCCAACGGTTTGTTCAAAATGAAACCAACCGACCCTTCCTCGTTATGTTCTGCCAACAGAACAACTGATCTGTTAAAAGAGACATCCCCGGTCAATGTTGGCTCAGCGATCAGAAGTTTACCTTTTTGAGGCTTTAGTTCTACCATAGGGCGTTGGATATATTCTCTAAAATAGAACATTTCTGATAAAAAAAAAGAACCGCAAAAAAAAAGCATCCAGCTCATGGCAGGATGCTTTTTCTCATTGTTTGGTATAAACTAGTTTACTGCATTGCCCAAATCGGCACCTGCTTTAAACTTGACAACATTCTTAGCTGCAATCTTGATAGTTTTTCCAGTTGATGGGTTTCTACCTTCTCTTGCGTTTCTCTTAGATACGGACCAAGATCCAAAACCTACTAAAGATACACGGTTTCCTTTTTTAAGAGAACCTTGAACATTTCCTAGGAAAGATTCCAAAGATTTCTTTGCCGCTGCCTTTGTGATGCCAGCGTCAGCTGCCATAGCATCGATTAATTCTGTTTTGTTCATAATGTGATTAAATTAATTGTTGTTAAAATAATTTTACAGAAACAAATTTATAGGTATTTGCACGCGACACAAGTAAAAACGGGGGAAATCGCCATTTTTGTTGATAACTCGAAAGGTTTGTTGATAAAGTAAGGCTTTTTTTACACTTCCCCTAGGCCAATGGCAGTGGGGCTTTACAGCAAAACAGCCGAATCCATTAAGTTAAGTCCGTTTAGCGCATCACTTGTTTTCATTTTCTTCTTGCCGGCAAGCTGAATTTCCAACAAGTTAATGAAACCTCCATTCCCCGCCACTTTCATTTCTTTTTTGTCAATTAAGACTTTACCAAATCTTAGGTCATGTTTCTTTGTCTCAATCGATGCGCTATAGATCTTAACAATCGTTTTTTCCGAACCATTTTGCAAGGTGGTCCATGCAGTGGGATAGGGGCTGAGCCCTCTAATGAAATTGTAGATTTCCCATATATGCACCGTTCCAATCAATTTCGCAAGTCTCTTTAAAAATTTTAGGTGCAAGTTTTATTGGGTCTTGGTTTATTTGTTTTTTGGTCTGCACTTCTTCTTTTTCAATAAGGGATACCGTTTCCAATACAAGATGAGCCCCTAAATGCATCAAACCGTCGTGTAAGGTACCGGCCGTGTCTTCTTTTCCAATGGTTGTCTTTTTCTGAAGAATTATTTCTCCGGTATCTATCTTGTCATCAATAAAGAAAGTGGTAACACCAGTTTCCATCTCCCCATTCATGATTGCCCAATTAATGGGTGCCGCACCTCTATATTGAGGCAGTAGCGATGCATGAAGATTAAAAGTACCGTATTTGGGCATTTGCCAAACCACATTTGGCAACATTCTGAAAGCCACTACAATTTGAAGATTTGCGTTCAAAGATTTCAAAGTCCTCAAAAAATCAGACGATTTTAGATTCGATGGCTGTAAAATAGTAAGCCCTTTTTGCAAAGCATAGTGTTTAACCGCCGATTCTTGAAGCTTTCTTCCGCGACCTGCGGGCTTATCGGGGCCGTTATAACACCCACGATGTTATAACCCGAATCAACCAACTTGGACAGTGAAGCAACTGCAAAATCTGGTGTTCCCATAAAAACAATTCGTAACTTTTCTTTATTGCCCAATCTGATATTCGTTTTTTGTATTTATACTTATTTTTCCTTCTTCGATAAGATTTTGCAATGTAGACAGAATAATACCGTCTCGGTATGTCAGGAGTTTGATGAGCTGTCTTGAAGTATGGGGACTTTCTTCAAGAATCTGCAAAATTTCCTCAGCGACGGACAAGGAAACCCCGGCACTTTTTTGGTCACGGTTTAAACAAACATCACAAATTTTACAATCTTGACTATTCTTCTCACCAAAATAGAGCATTAACTGTCTGCTTCGGCATAATTGTTCGTTATGTATATAAGAAAGCATGCTATCAATGTTATCGGACTTTATCCGATGTCGCTCCTTCACCTGTTTTGAGAACATGTTAATGGTACTATCGTCTTCCCGAGGCACAAGAAAGGTTATTTCCAAATCACTGTGATTTGCCTGATATTTTATAATGCCGTCATTATGCAGCAATTCAAGTGATTCTAGAACTTCAGGTTCCGAAACAGCAGCTTTTTTTGATATCAAGAACGTATTTATTTTAGCTTCAAATTCGAATATTCCGCCATATGTTCTTAATAATGCTTGAGTTACCGGGACAATTTGCCGATGTATTTCAAGATAATCGAATATTTCTTCCTTGGTAGTCAAAAATTGTACGGTGGTCTTGCTTGAGAATGATTCTGAAAGTGAAATGACCGAATGCTGATCCAAAATTTTCAAGGCATTGTAGGTCAAAAAAGGATTCAATTTATAAACCTCGCAGAAATAATTAAAATTCAATAAATACGAAGTATTTTCACCTTCGCCATAAGCAATCTGATAATAAGCTGTGAGCTTTTTGTATGCCAACTTCAAAAACGAAGAGTCGGGAAGGACACTTAGAAATTGGTTCTTTACTTGTATTTCATCGTTCGGGTTTATGAGAAGAATTGCCTGGGCCGGGGAATTGTCCCTGCCTGCTCTTCCTGCTTCTTGGAAGTAATTTTCAAGGCTATCTGGAATTTGATAATGAACAACCAATTCCACATCTGGTTTATCAATGCCCATTCCAAATGCATTTGTTGCAACCATAACGGTTTGTTTATTCTGCAGCCATTGGTTTAGTTTATCCTGCTTTTCCGTTTTATTTAAACCACCATGGAAAAAGGTGGCTTTGAATCCATTCTTGTTGAGAAATTGGGATAAATCCTGTGATAGCCTTCGTGTACGCACATACACGATGGCACTTTTGGTAATGGGTTCAAAGAGTTGTTTTAATTGGTAAAGTTTGTCCTCTTCGAAACGAACATGGAAGGCAATGTTGTCCCGCAAATATGAATCTTTGGCGATATATGGGGCTAGGAACTTTAAATTGTCCTGAATATCGCTGGCAACTTGGGCGGTGGCAGTTGCGGTAAGTGCTATTACAGGAACTTCTGGTAAAATACCCCTTAATTTTGAGCACTCTAAATAGGCTGGCCTAAAATCGTGGCCCCATTGTGAAATGCAGTGTGCTTCATCTATAGCGATAAGGTTCACCTTCATTTGTTGAAGTCGGATCTGTACTATTTCCTGTTGAAGCCTTTCTGGAGAAATATACAGGAACTTATAATTTCCATAGATGCAGTTGTCCAGTAAATTGTTGACTTCGTCATAAGGTATTCCTCCTGTCAGTGCAATGGCTTTGATGCCTCTCTCTTTAAGACTGTCCACTTGATTTTGAATCAACGCAACTAGGGGAGACACTACAATACAAATACCATCCAATGCCAGTGCGGGGATTTGATAACAAAGCGACTTTCCGCCACCAGTAGGCATCAATGCCAACACATCCCTGCCATTTAGGATTTCAGCAATGATTCGCTCCTGAGAGCCCCTAAATTGGGTAAAGCCCCAATATTGTTCTAAAATATCCTTAGGATTCGTTTGCACCGTGACCTGTCAAATTTTGAAGAATAAATTTAATTCTGTCTTCCACATTTAGTTTTGGCACTTGAATTATATCGTAGCCAAATTTTATATAGGTGGTCTCCAAGCAGTCATGAATGCGGATTGCTTCCTCATAATTTTCATACCGCTCGGTATCGGAAGTGTGAATTTCCATCCAAGGGGGCAATAAAAAAACTTGGTCATACCTATTCATAAAGCAAGTTTGATTGAAATGATCGTCGTATTGCTGCTGAAAGCAATCCATATAAGCAACCACGTCGGGTAATCCACGATCTAGAAATACCAAATCCTGGGGGCTATTTGATGCCTCATCGAATTGGGCCAACCTACCTGCTAAAATCCGTTCACTGAATAATTGGGGATCTGATATGAAAAGATGTTGTATTCCCTCTTTACGGGCTTCTTGGGTTACACTGCGCGATATTTCATGCATGCAAGAATAACCTTGCGCTTCCAATTTTTTAATAATCGAGGTTTTCCCCGTACTGGGACCTCCGGTAATAACTATTTTCTTAGGAATCAATAGTAATTATTTACAATTACAAAAGTAATCAAATGGTCAAGATTAAAAAATTGTGATTAACCGCTATATTTGTACATAAATAAATTACATGGCTGCAGAAGACCCAAAGGAATTCTATAAAAGATTGAAGGATCAACTCATTGAAACGACTGATTGGCCATCGGATTATCTCTATAAGTTTATTGTACCTACCAAGATTGAAACAATTGAGAAAATCGAGAATATTTTCAATAATATGGGTGCTGTTTTGGAATCAAAACGATCCAAAGAAGGAAAATATACCAGCATATCGGTAACTGTAAACCTAAAAAATCCCGATGAGGTAATAGAAAAATACAAGGAGGTTGGCATCATTGAAGGAGTTATCTCTTTATAAAGTAGCAATTACGGTATAATTTTGTTACTTTGCATGCGTTTTAATTACTTCCCTAATAGATTATTTAAGCTAAAAATTTCAATTTGAATTTAGTAGAAAACTTAGAGTACAACACTGAGCGTCCACAACTTATAATTCCAGAATACGGTCGTCATTTTCAAAAAATGGTAGATCATGCCGTGTCAATTGTGGATAGGTCGGAAAGAAATAAAGTGGCCAAATCCATAATCGATGTTATGGGTAATTTGCAGCCCCATTTAAGAGATGTGCCCGATTTTCAGCACAAACTCTGGGATCAGCTGTTTATTATGTCCGACTTTAATTTGGAGGTCGACTCCCCATTCCCCATCACTTCGAAGGAAGTGCTGATGCAAAGGCCGGATTCACTGGAATATCCCCAAAATCACCCGAAGTATCGATTTTATGGTAACAACATAAAGCGAATGATCGATGTTGCGGTGAAATGGGAAAAGGGCGACATGCGGGATGGACTTGAATATGCCATAGCAAACCATATGAAGAAATGCTACTTAAATTGGAACAAGGATACCGTTGATGATAAGGCCATTTTCAACCATTTACTCGAATTAAGCGACGGACAGATCGATCTTACGGGTGAAAACTTGACTGAAAGTGGACAATTCTTGAAAAACAAAGTGGCAAAGACACCAAGATCCAGCTCTCCGAAAAAAAATCAAAGAAATAATAACAACCGCGGAAAAAAACGGTTCTAAGATTCTCAATATTTTCTAATGGGAACATTTAAAATTGAAGGTGGTCACAAGCTCTCAGGAGAAATTACACCGCAAGGTGCCAAAAATGAGGCTTTACAGATTCTATGCGCCGTTCTCCTTACCTCAGAAGAAATAACGATACATAACATTCCGGATATTGTGGATGTGAATAAATTGATTACCCTTTTGGAGGATCTTGGCGTTAAAATTCAAAAGATGAAAAAGGGCACATATGCTTTTAAGGCAGATGATGTGAACTTGGATTATATGCAATCCGATCAATTCAAGAAAGATGGTAGTGGCCTAAGAGGTTCTATTATGCTTGTTGGGCCCCTGCTGGCACGATTTGGCAAAGGTTATATACCTAAGCCAGGGGGTGATAAAATTGGTCGTCGAAGGTTGGATACCCATTTTGAAGGGTTCATAAAATTGGGTGCCAGTTTTAGATATAATAAAGAAGAGCATTTTTACGGTGTGGAGGCCAAAAAGCTTAAGGGTACATACATGTTGCTTGATGAGGCCTCCGTTACGGGTACGGCCAATATTGTGATGGCTTCGGTCATGGCAGAAGGCACCACCACGATTTACAATGCTGCCTGCGAACCTTATTTGCAGCAATTATGTAAGATGCTCAACCGAATGGGCGCGAAAATCAGTGGTGTTGGCTCTAACATGCTTATCATTGATGGTGTTGAAAAGCTTGGAGGTACCGAGCATACCATGCTTCCTGATATGATTGAAATAGGGAGTTGGATAGGTCTTGCCGCGATGACCCGAAGCGAACTTACAATCAAGAACGTAAGTTGGGATAATTTGGGTCAAATACCCAACGTATTTCAAAAAATGGGTGTTTCGGTAGAAAGAAAAGGAGACGATATCTATATTCCCGAGCATGCTAAAGGCTACGAGATCCAAAATTATATAGATGGGTCCATTTTGACCATTTCCGATGCCCCGTGGCCCGGATTTACACCAGATTTGCTCAGTATCGTTCTTGTAATGGCGACACAGGCCCGAGGAGAAGTAGTTATTCATCAAAAAATGTTTGAAAGTCGATTGTTTTTTGTGGACAAACTTATTGACATGGGTGCAAAAATTATACTTTGCGACCCTCATAGGGCCACCGTCATTGGTCATGATTTTAGGTCAACCCTTAAAGCTACCACAATGGTTTCTCCAGATATACGTGCGGGTGTTTCCCTGTTGATTGCGGCACTATCGGCTAAAGGCATATCAATTATTCATAACATTGAGCAGATCGATCGCGGGTATGAGGATATTGACACTCGCTTAAGGGCCATCGGTGCTAAAATTGAAAGGATTTAGGATATCAATTTGTCTAAATCTTTTAAGAATAGTATTGAGGAAAATTATTTTAGTTCAAATTAAGAGATACTAAATCTTAATAATGTCAGAATACAATTCTATAATTATCGGTTCTGGACCCAATGGCTTGGCTGCGGCCATTGAACTTACTAGAAACGGGCATAAAGTATTAGTAATTGAGGGCTCACCTACTATTGGTGGTGGAACGAGAACTGGTGAGCTGACTTTACCAGGTTTTAATCATGATCATTGTTCAGCAGTACACCCTATGGGTGTACTATCACCCTACTTGCAAAAATTACCACTTAATAGGTTCGGTTTAAAGTGGATATACCCGGAGGTTTCAGTAGCTCACCCAATGGACAACGAACCTACTATTTTACTTTCCAGGTCCCTCGAAGATACTGGCAAATTTCTAGGTAACGATGATGAATCATGGTCCAATACTTTTAGTTATTTCAAAGAAAATGGTCATAGGCTTTTAGAGGATAGTTTGAAACCATTGGGCATCCCGAAGAACCCTTTTTTATTGGCAAGTTTTGGAATTAGAGCAATTATGCCAGCAAAGACATTTGCAAATTTGTTCTTTAAAGATAAATATGCTAAAGCCCTTTTTGCAGGTTGCGCAGCTCATAGTGTAGTCCCATTGGATTTTTTCTTCACCTCCGCCCTAGGATTAATGTTTGGAATAACAGGTCATATGGTAGACTGGCCGGTTGCTAAAGGAGGTTCCAAAGCAATCACAGAGAGTATGGCTCTATATTTTCAGTCAATGGGTGGTACAATACAAACTTCCAACTGGATTAAATCACTGGCTAATTTGCCGGAAGCGGATAACTACTTGTTTGATACAAATCCTGGACAACTAGCACAAATTGCCAGTTCTGTCTTGCCAATGAATTATAAAAGGAGGTTGATGAAATATAATTATGGCCCTGGAGCATTTAAAATTGATTGGGCTTTGAGCGGTCCCATACCATGGAAAGACAATAATGCTTTGAAAGCCTCAACAGTTCACATTGGGGGCACATTAGAAGAGATTTCACTAAGTGAGCGTATGGCTTGGGAGGGAAAACATTGTAAAAAGCCATTTGTAATTTTATGTCAGCAAAGTCAATTTGACGATACTCGTGCACCAATTGGTAAGCATACCGGTTATGCATATTGCCACGTTCCAAATGGATCGACCAAAGACATGACTGAGGAGATTGAAAATCAAATCGAACGCTTTGCCCCGGGTTTTAAGGAAATTATCCTCAAAAGACATAAAACAAATACATTGGAATTTCAAGAGTATAATCCAAATTTTTATGGAGGAGCCATTACTGGAGGTGCCGCGGATATCAGTCAATTATTCTCAAGACCAATTTTAAGATTTAATCCTTACTCCACTCCTAATCCGAAAATATTTATTTGTTCGGCTTCAACTCCCCCTGGTGGTGGAGTTCATGGCATGTGCGGTTATTGGGCGGCAAGGTCAGTTCTTAAAAAGGAAAAAAAGTTTAGAAGTTTTTCCTGAAATTAATTTATGCTTTCATTGATTATTTAACCCTATAAAATTGTAATTCAATATTTATTAATCATTAGAGTATATTTTTCTATTTATGACTACGGATTCATGTTAAATGTCTTCTTATTATCATTTTAAATGAACTATGTGATTGCGGTTATGAGAATATTGATACCCGCTTAAGAGCAATTGGGGCTAAAATTGAAAGGATTTAGTCGATAAGTTCTGAGTATTTCCTGATAAAGGAAATATAACTCCATATAAAAGAAACTATCGAGATGATTGTTCTGCCCCAATAATATTGATACATGTTATTCCTATTTTTTATTGAAAGATCGTTTGTGCTTATTATTTTACGAGTTCTAGGTGATACGATTTTAAAGGCAATGTTCCAACTAATAACAATCAGCATTCAACTTGCCAAAGTATATAAATTTTGATCAAAGTAAATTTGCATGGCATATACACATAACTGCGACGGAGACAATATAATGATAAAGTTTAGCATCTTTTCAGCATACTTAGAAGTCCATGTAGCCAAATGATTGCCTTCTTGCCATTTCAAACTAGGTAATCCTACCAATTGCACTTGCAAAACAAAGACTAAAACTCCAAAATCGAATAGGAACCTTATCAAATCCAGCATAACCCCAGATTAATAAAATAAACCTTCAAAAACAAAACAACTAGAGTTTTTCTAGTATTTTTTCAAAACTGGGTAGCAAAAACTAAATTCTCTGGGGCAATTATTAAAAAGGAATAATTAGGATTTTAAAGCTTTACGATATGCAAAATATCAGATTATATTAATATTAAAAATTTTCAAACCAATATGCAAGCTGATTGGAATAATTTTTTTAAAAATCCTGATAAAATAGTCTTTAAATAATGGCCAAGTTATACTTAAGCTTAATTGTAAGTTCCTTCAAATTCTTAAAAGTTTTAAAATAAGTAGGTTGTATAAAAAAGTATTGATGAATGAACACATGATTACTAATGCTTGGCATCATTGATTTCTATCCAATAACCCTCCGGATCTTGAATGTAAATTTGCCGCACACCATCCGCACGCAGTGTTATTGAATTTTCCGCACCAGGCCAATCCTCATATTTTATATTGTGCTTTTTAAGATTCGCAATAAAATCATCCAATTTTTGGGTCGATAGACAAAGGTGCATGGATTTGTGTTTTTTCATAACAACCGTATCCTTATAAATGAGATGTAGTTGAGAGCTTCCCTGTACTTGAAACCAACGAAAACCAGGTGCGTTTGAGGGATGTTTAATTTCTTTCAATCCAATGACATCTGCATAATAATCACCAGTCGTTTTCAGGTCATTTACGATCAACGAAGAATGATCGATTGCAAAATCAAAAGATTGGGCCGTTATTGAAGCACAATTGGCAATTAAAAGAATGAGTATTAATTTTTTCATTTTCGAAATTTCATTAAGGGGCATAAGTTACTATTATTTGAGGTTTAAAAGTAATCCATTGTAATTATTCAGGGCAGCTCATCCAGAATCTTTCAATATTCCCTTCATTATCAAATATTGAGCGCTGGCATAGGTGCCCATAACCAAAAAATGAGACCAAGGAACCGGGAATATGAATTTGTTCAAAGCTAAAATACTATCGGAAGCAACAAATAATAGTGCGCCTAAAAATACCAATTTGAAACTATGCACACTCACGCTATTTTTACGACCAAATGCGGAAATGGCCATAGCCAAAATTCCTAAAATGTATATGATAACAGGAATCTTTAGATTGGCTAACGAATTCTTTAGAATGAAGAACAAAATAAGGCCATAGGCCCATAGGAACATTGCTACAATCCAAAAAATAGAATTTTTTTTGGCACTCCACTTTTTGATAAAAACATAGCAATAAAGCAGATGTGCTACTAAAAAAGAAAGTAAGCCAAATATAAAGAATGAGCTGAAAAGATGGTCAAAAAGCAATAGAACATCACCCATAAGGGAAAAAACCAGTGCCAATATCATGAACTTATATATAGAACGATTCAAGATCTTAGCGAAATACCCAAAATAGATTACTAAAGAAATGAGTATTAAAGGTTTTGTAAAATATCGAATTGTAGAAAACGCACAGCTACCAACAACGATGTCGAATATGACCAACGCAAAATACAAAAGTGTGAATTTTAAACTTTTTGCATTTTTTTTCATTAATGTACTTTAATTAGATTCCATATATCGACCTTACATTAGAACGTATTTATTTTGTTCATCCAATGCAGTATTTGCCCTTTTATCTTGCCTGACTTTTTCCCATATAGTTTCTGAAGCTAAATATCTCGTCAAATTTTCAACTTTGAAGTTTTCAAATATTGGATAGAGATCTCAATAGCCGCTTCGGCATTCTGGCCGAATATTAAGTTAGGAGTCATCTTAGTGAAGGAATATGTTTGATACTTAATGGATTCAATCACTGGCCAACTATCTTTTCAATTCGTTTGTCAGGTACGAACCATATAATGGCAACAATTACATAACAGCCTACTGCTAACCAGCTATTGACAAAGGCCAGTGCTAAGGCAGCTATATAGATTACAGCTGATGCTTTACCTTTTAAATCCTTCCCGATTGCATTTTTTAACGGGAAGTCATCCCCATGATGTTTTAAAATCGCATTTTGCAGGATAAAATATGCAATTGCACTCATTAATAATACAAATCCGTACATGGCTACCGGTACTGATGCCAGATGGTTCTCCCCGACCCATGAAGTTGTAAAAGGAACAAGGGATAGCCAGAAAAGTAAATGTAAATTTGCCCATAGAATCTTGCCATTTACTTTTTCGGTGATTTGAAAAAGGTGGTGATGGTTGTTCCAATAGATACCCAAATAAATAAAACTAACTACATAACTTATAAAAGTAGGTACTGTAGGAATCAATGCGCGAAGACTAGGTTCTTCGGGAGCTCTCAATTCCAATACCATAATAGTTATAATGATGGCCAATACACCATCACTAAAAGCTTCAAGTCGGTTGGTGGTCATATAAAGGCTAACCTATAAATTCGATTTTATTATGGTTCCCGTCGCAATAGGGCTTATTTCCGGAAGCACCACATCTGCAGAAAGCTGTAATCCTCTCTTTCCTCTCGGTATTTTCATTATGGGTAACGCTTAAATCACCATGTACAAGTAAGGGTCCATTTTTTCTTATTTCTATTTTTGTTTCCATATTTGCGGTATTAGTTTGTTTTTGATTTTCTACTGAATGACTCAAAGCTCCTGACGGGCACAAGGCAATTTGGGATTTTAGATCTTGAGTCGTGGCGTTTTCTGCTTTTATCCAAGGTCTTTCCGCAGGATTGTAAACTTTTGGCAATGCCTTTACACAGTTTCCGGAATGTATGCATAAATGAGGCTTCCATATAATCGTCAGGTCCCCGTTTGTATATTTCTTTGTAATTTCTCTGTTTGCCATAATCATGCGATATTAATTCCTTTTAAAACCAATCTTTTCCACTCGGGATGACGTTTGATGTACATGGCCACAAAGGGGCACATGGGAACAAGGGTCAACCCTTTCGCTTCGATATCGTTCAGCACTTTTCTTACTAGGTCAGAAGCCACTCCTTTACCTTCCAGTTCCTTTGGAACCTCGGTGTGTGTCAGGTATATGTTATCCCGGGCTTTTATATATTCTATTTTGGCCACAAATGTTTCAATATGAAATTCATATTGTTTCGCAGCCCCATTATCTACTAATTGATAATCCATACTAATTATTAAATATCGTTACTTTTTGCCAATTTAATAGCTATCGGAATTGAATAAACTATTCTTCCAGATAACCGAATTTACCCATATTATAATCCTCAATGGCCTGAACAAGCTCTTGCCTGCTGTTCATGACAAACGGCCCTTGAGCGGCAATAGGCTCATTTATCGGTTCTCCGCTTAAAACTAAAACTACGGTTTTTTTTAGTGCCTTAATAGTAAAATCTTCCCCATTATTTTGGAATAGAACAAATTGGTCAGCAGTGGCAACCGCTTCGTTGTTCACTTTAATTTCACCTTCGATTACCAATAGGGCCGTATTAAAGTTGGATGGGAATGAAAAGTCGGCAATCCCATCTTTGTTCAATCGCGCGTTTTGTAAATTGAGGGCCGTAAAAGTGGAAGCAGTTCCTTTAACATCTTTGTACTTACCCGCAATAACTTCTATTACCCCAGCATTATTAGGCAGTTCTACCTTGCTAATTTTTGAATTCTCAATTCCTTGGTATTTGGGTTTCGACATTTTAAATTTAGCTGGTAGATTCACCCAAAGTTGAACCATTTGAAAATCGCCACCAGCTTCACTGAATTCCTTTTCATGATATTCTTTGTGCAATATGCCAGAAGCGGCCGTCATCCATTGAACATCACCTTCACCGATTACGCCACTATTGCCCGAGCTATCATGGTGGGCCACCTTGCCCTTATAGGCAATCGTCACTGTTTCAAAACCTCTATGGGGATGCACACTTACGCCTCTTGGTTTTGAAGTAGGGCCGAAGTAAAAGGGCGAATTGTAATCCATTAATATAAATGGATCCATCCGTTGCATATTCAAGGGAGGTGTGCTTGGTATAAAATTATGTACCCGAAATCCGTCTCCGACGTAGTGTGCGGGTCTTGGGGCAATTATCTTCTCAATATTTTTAGTGCTCATAACATTTGAATTTTAAATTTGAATCTAAAGTACATGCAATCAAAAACGCAGGCATTGATGTATGGTAAGAAATGAGCATTTAATTGGGGCGAAAGTTTCTTTTTGCCAATTCCTTTCGCACCCGACTTAAACTCTCTGGTGTAATTCCTAGGTAGGAAGCAATCATCCATTGCGGGACTCGAAGCATTAAATCGGGATATAGTTTGATAAAATTCAAATAACGTTCTTCTGCCGATGCGGCCAACAGAAAATTGATCCGTTTTTGTTGTTGGCGTATGTGATTATGCAAGGCCAATTGGTTGAAGTTTCTGAAGTTCGGGCTTAGGTCGCTGGCCTTGCTAATAAAATCGGCCCCTAAGAAGATGATCACAGAATCTTCAATCGTTTCAATGAAAAGCTCTGAAGGTTCATTGAACAAAGTGCTGCTGCGATCACTTATGATCCAATTTTCGGATGCAAATTGTATGATATGCTCCTTGCCAGATCTATCTATGGTGAAAGACTTTAATAGCCCCTTCTCGACGAAAAAAGAATGTTTACAGACGGCTCCCTTTTCAAGTACCATATTTCCTTTTGGCAAATTCTGCACCCGAAGGTTTTGAGTCAATAGGTTGTATTCGTCATCAGAAATTCCAGCATTGGATTTCAAATAGGTCTCAAAATTATCCATTAGCCCTTATTATTCGATTTTTGACTTGGGGAAGATTGAAACAAGACTTGACAATCAATATGATACAGCTGCCATGCGAACAACCTTTTTATTTTACATCGATCGGTGGTGGTCCGGGAGGAATGATAGGTTCGTACACTTCTGACCCTTTTCTTTCTTTATACTCTGCCTTTATTTTTTCAACGGCTTTGGGGTTTTCAAAAAGGTCCACGGCGGTCATGCCAAGGGCTTTGGCTGCCTGTATCATTCCTTTATGGCCTATGCTCATTCCGCCACAGGCTACAACGGCCCATGAATGCCAAGGTGTATCTTTGGGCGCCACCGTAACGCCAAGATTAATATTGGGAACATTCCAACTTACATCGCCTACGTCGGTAGAGCCACCCCCGGGATTTTCCTTGGTTTCCTCAAATGGCTGAATCGCACTATCCATACCCATTTGTGGTTTTCCCGTTGCCTCCTGTATTTTTTTGCCAAATGCGGTTTCCTCTTCAGTGTAGGATAGAGGGCCAAGCATTTCCAAGTTTTTCTGCATAAGTTCTCCACCAGACCTATTCACAAGTACTTCGTAAATACCCGAAATCAAGGAAATTTTATAATCCACATTGGCCATGATCGCCGCCCCTTCGGCCATTTTTTTTATTTGTTCATAAACGGGCATCATACCACTACGTTTGGTATCACGAACCCTTACCCACAAGCGTGCATAATCTGGGACTACGTTTACGACCTGTCCACCATCCTGTATATGATAATGTATTCGTACGGTTGGTTTTATATGTTCTCTATAATAATTGATCCCAGTGGTGTATAGTTCCAAGGCGTCAGAAGCACTGCGACCGTTCCAGGGATCGGCGGAGGCGTGTGCGGCCTGTCCAAAAAATTCTACTTTAAAATCTACCAGTGCCAATGAGCTTTGCACATCGGCCATTGTCTGTGCACTGGGGTGCCAACTAAGATTTACATCTACATCGTTCCATAAACCTTCCCTTACCATCCATATTTTCCCGAAGTACTTCTCTTCAGAAGGCGTTCCCAAAAATTTGATGGTTCCTTTTAGCTTCCCTTCTTCCATTAGCTCCTTTATGGCAATTGCCGACCCTAAACTTGCGGCACCGAATAAATTATGTCCACAACCATGGCCTGCGGCACCCTCATTTAAAGGTTCTTTCTCGGGTTGCGCTTTTTGCGAAATCCCAGGCAATGCATCAAACTCACCAAGAACACTGATTATAGGTCTTCCTGAGCCATAAATTGCGGTGAATGCCGTGGGGATACCGGCAACCCCTCTTTCTACCGTAAATCCATTCTTTTGAGCATAATCCGCTAAAATCCTTGAGGAATCATCTTCCTCAAAGGCGGTTTCCGCCAAGGCCCAAATAGAATCACTGATTTTTATAAGTTCGGCCTCATGCTTTTCGACAGAGGCAATGATGGCCTTTTTGGAACTGCTCATTTTTTGGGCGGAGATGGTCATGCAAAATAGCGATAATAAGCCCAATAGTATTGTTTTTTTCATTGGTGGATTTTAATTGGTTCAAATTTTTTAAGAAAATCACTACCCGCAGGTGAGGTAGGAGATTATTGTAAATATACCGATTTCTGTTTTTATAATGTTAAGGAAAATTACATTGTCCAAGCTACAAAATGCTATATCCAAGAGACTGGATTCTAAGACGAACATCCTACTTTTATCTGATTGATTATCAATGTAATTCACCGATAACCGACCAAAAAAGGCAATAAATTAGACCAATTGTTAGTTTGGTAAAAAGAAATTGCAATAATCATTTATACCAAAAACCAAACTCTAATACAATGAAAAAATTTAATGGAATCATAATTTTGTTGGCCACAGTACTGATATTGGGATCATGCGGCTCTACCAATAGGTTGACAATGGCTGCGACAGAGCCAGCTAGAATCACAATTCCTTCCGATGTGATGAAAATTGGTATTATTAACCGTAGTGTGCCATCAGAAGGAAATAAGGTGATTGACCAGATTGATAAAATCCTGTCACTGGAGGGTCTTAAAATGGATAAAGAAGGTGCGGAAGCTGCAGTTTTAGGGGTCAAAGATGAACTTACCCGATTTGATCGGTATGAAAGCGTTCATATTATCGATGATCTTGAGGTTCAGCGAAAAGGTCTGGGAGTATTTCCAGCAGCACTAAGTTGGGAACAGGTGAATCAAATTTGTGAGGAGAACGATGTTGATCTGCTGATATCACTTGAATTTTTCGATACAGATACAAAAGCCGATGTACAGGCTGTTATGGTCGAAGTGCCAAACAACTTGGGAATAAAGGCAAAGGTGCCCCACACAAGGGTTTCGTTGAATACGGTAATAAAGAATGGATGGCGCGTTTATTACCCTCCTACAAAAGATATTTTGGATGAAGTGGCTTCCAACAATTACGTAACATCAACCGGACAGGGAATCAATCCCGTAAAGGCTATGGAAGCAGTGATTGGAAGAAAGGAAGCCGTATTACAGAACAGCACCTATATTGGGAACTTGTATGGCTTGGATACAAGGGCAAAAAGTAGAAGGGTTACTAGGGATTATTTTGTTTCAGGCACCGATAATTTTGTTGTGGCCAAACGAAGGGCTCAAACTGGCGATTGGGAAGGGGCCGCCCAATTATGGGAACAAGAATTGAAAAATCCCAAAGGAAAAATAGCCGGTAGGGCTTGTTACAATATGGCCATTAGCAGCGAAATCAATGGTGATTTGGACCAGGCAGTGGAATGGGCCTCAAAATCATATGCAGATTACCGAACAAGCGAGGCACTGGATTATATCAAGATCCTTCGAAATAGAATTGCTGATGAGAGGTTGCTTGACCAACAGTTATCGAAGTAATTACTAAAATGTAGAATAAATGTAAAGAGGCGGTGCATAATTTATGTTACCGCCTTTTTATATGCCTTTAAACAGCGCTCACGGGCCAATTTATGGTCTACTATCTTATCTGGATAGGTCATTTCCTGTAATTCAGGTACCCATGTCATAATATATTCTAGTTGTCGGTCAAATTTTTCCACTTGGGTAGTGGGATTGAAAATTCGAAAATAAGGTGCCGCATCAACTCCACTTCCAGCAGCCCATTGCCAATTACCAACGTTGGCACTTTGGTCATAATCCAATAACTTCTCTGCAAAATAGGCTTCGCCCCATCGCCAATCTATCAAAAGGTGCTTACAAAGGAAACTGGCGGTAAGCATACGTACACGGTTGTGCATAAATCCCGTTGCATTTAATTCGCGCATACCCGCATCTACCAGCGGATAACCGGTATGTCCCGATTTCCATTTTTCAAATTCTGACGGGTCATTCCTCCAAACAATTCGATCATATTTCGGTTTAAAAGCGCATAAAACGGTTTCTGGGAAGTGCCACAAAATTTGCATGAAGAATTCTCGCCAGATCAATTCATTCCAAAAAACCTCATTATTTTCGCTTATCGCCTTTTTCACCATGCAACGAATTGAAACCGTACCGAACCTTAAGTGAGGTCCCAATCGCGAAGTACCATTTACTTTACTGGGAAAATTACGTGTTTTCTCATAATTTTCTATGAATGAAGGTGACACATGAAAATTAGGTACGCTGATCTCAGACGGTTCAAAACCTATATCCGATAGGCTCAAAAATGGCAAATTGGCATCTTTAACCAGGTTGTACAATTGTGCTGAAAGGTCTTGAATTTTCAAATGAATTTGCGGATCAGAGATTTCCTTCCATCTATTCTTATAAGGCGTAAAGACCACATAGGGTTCTCCGTCACTTTTGACTACTTCTGCTTTTTCAAAAATGACTTGGTCTTTGTACGTCCTAAATTCAATATTGTTGATGGCCAATATAGATTTTATGGCTTCATCCCTTTTGATGGCATAAGGCTCGTAATCATGATTGGCAAATACCATTTGCACCTCATATTTATTGAGCAATTTTTTAAATATGTTTTCGGGTGCACCCTGAAAAACTGCTATGGAACTTTCATACTTTGTTTGCAGCTCTGACCTTAAAGATTGAAGTGTTCTATGGATAAAAGTCACCCTGGCATCATCTTTTGGCAAATTGTGCAAAATCTCAGTGTCAAAAATAAAGATGGGAAGCACAGAATGACCGAACCTCAAAGCCTCAAAGAATCCTGTATTATCCTCCAGCCTCAAATCTCGCCGGAACCAAAAAATGGAGATTTTTTCACCCATTGTCAAAGTATTTAGGATCAGGTTAAGTTTATTCGGCTCAAACCTCCATCAACATAAATTACTTGGCCGGTCATCCAACTGCTTTTATCGCTCAATAGAAACACAGCCAAGTTGGCTATATCTATTGCTTCGCCTATTCTCTTTAGGGGATGTCTTATTGCCATTGACTCTTTTTTTTGGTCATTGCTCAACAATCTTTTCGCCAAGGGCGTATCAACCAGTGAAGGAGCGATGACATTCACTCTGATTTTTGGGGCACATTCAGCTGCCAAGGCCCTTGCAAAGCCTTCGACCGCTCCTTTTGCCGCCGCTATACTTGTATGAAAAGGCATACCTGTTTGGACCGCTACCGTACTGAAAAAGACCATGCTGGAACCTTCTTTCATTTTGGAAATGATTTCCTTGGAAGCCTTTGCCAAACTAAAGAAATTTAACTGCATATCGTCGTAAAATGTATCCATTGAAATCATTTTTAATGGTTTTAGGTTAATGCTTCCGGGACAATACACAAATCCGTCAATATCATTCGGAAGTTCGGCAATTGGCAAAGTGTCGGTCAATGCATCAAAAGGAATATGTGTTGCCTGAAGGTCATTCAATTCAATATTAGTTCTACTTGCTATGAACAGATTATTTTTAGTATGTAGCTCTTTTGCTATGGCGAGGCCAATCCCGCTTGATCCGCCAATCATGAGTATATTTTTTCTCATTTTTAGAAAGATCTCAAGATTAATTTATTCTGAACACAATCAATTTCCCCGAACAATTCCCTAAGTTTTTGTTCTCTGTATTTGAATATTTTGAGGAGTTGTTTTTCAACAATAAAAGAATGTACCATTTGCCCGAGTATTCCAAATGGGAGCTTGTAATCAATGATGTCTTCCATCATAACACCACCAGGAATTTCCTTTATAAAATGTTTGTGATGCCAAAGTGCATAGGGACCGAAGCGTTGCTCGTCCACAAAATATTGGCCATCTAGCACATGTGTAATTTCTGTAACCCATTTGGTCTTGTAACCCATAAAAGGTGCAACCGTATATTGAATAATTTGTCCAGGATAAATGCTCCTATCATCTCCAGAAATAATTTGAAAGTCCATATGTTTTGGGGTAATGACCTTCAAATTGGATGGATTAGATAAAAACTCCCAAGCTTCTTCTTTTGAAATTGATAGCGATTGATATGATTGGAGTCGATAAAGTTTCATGTAAAATGATTTGAGCAAAAATAGGAATTATTTGTTTAATAAAATATAGTATATGTTAAACAAAAAAATAAGGCCACGACTTTAATCATTTGAAAACCAATTGTTCGTAGGTGTGCAGTCAACCCTTTAAAATAAGCCCTTAAACGATTTTTTGCCATTTCGGACGTCAATTTTGTATCTTTCCCTTGAAGTTGTCAGACTATGAAAATTGTAATGAAACTACGCTACTTCCTGTTTTTGTTTACTTCTTTTCTTTCATCACAAGAGGTAATCAGGGAAATAGGTGAACTTCCAAAAGAAGTTTATGAGTCTTCCGGACTAATTTTTTACAATGGAGGGGTAGTTACCCTTAATGATTCGGGTAATTCTCCCCAACTCTTCGAAATAGACACTCTATCCCTAAAAATTAAAAGAACAATTACCATTTCCAATGCAAATAATATTGATTGGGAGGACATTGACCAAGATGAACAATTCATTTACATAGGAGATTTTGGGAATAACCTGGGAACACGGCAGGACTTGGTAATTTATAGAATTTCAAAAGATGAGTTCAATCAATCTGATACCGTTTCCGCCGAGAGTATATTTTTTAGCTATGAAGATCAAAGTTCATTTGAGAATGTGGGTAGTAGTGATTGGGATTCAGAAGCCCTGTTTGTTTTAGATGATCAATTGGTAATTCTTACAAAACAATGGCAAAGCAATGGGACGGTCGCCTACGCAATACCAAAAGTACCGGGTTCCCATAGGGCTAAAAAATTGGATGTATATGCCAATTCTGGACTCATTACTGGGGCAAATTATAATCCGCAGACAAAAGAACTAATGGCTGTTGGTTATTCCCAGTTCTTGAATCCTTTTGTTATAAGAGTAGAAGGAGCAACTGTCAATTCAATTTTTGGCGGAAAAGTTGAAAAAACAAATTTGGACATAGATATGGCGCAGGTGGAGGGCATCACCTTTGCCGGTGATCATACTTATTTATTTTCATCGGAATTTTTCTCGAGAAACACACCTTCCATCACATCAAAATCGCGCTTGTTCTCATCCGAAATTAAAAAAAAAGACGAACCTGAAACCCTCGAAGAGCCCAGTAATCCATTACCTGAAATTTTGGAACCCCTGAATGATAACCTTGTTCTCTTTAGCCAGCATAATTCTGGGGTATTGGAATATAAATTGACTACTGAGGAATACGTGGTGGGACGTGCAATTTTTGACACCTCCGGGAAATTGGTGAAGTACGATCCGGTTATCAATTTGACCGAGGATTCCGTCATAGATCTCAGCACCCTTAAAAGCGCTGTATACTATATTACATTCTACCTTGGGGGAGAAGTGATTTCTAGGCCATTTTACCGGAATTAAACACTTTATCCGGACTTTATTTAAGTTTTTCTTAACAAATATGGGGTGGGTTTATACCTAGTTTTGTCAAAACTGAAAAACTATAACAAATGAAAAAACTAGTAGTATTATTTTGTGCGGTTTTGGCATCCATTTCCATGGAAGGTCAAATAAACACTCCGGCTCCAAGTCCGTCTTCAACTTTGATTCAAAAAGTGGGCCTAACAGATGTGAAGGTTGAATATTCACGACCTTCAATGCGAGGAAGGAAGATTTTTGGAGGTCTGGAGGCCTATGATGAATTGTGGCGTACTGGGGCCAATGGCTACACTTTGATTACTTTCGGAAATGACGTGAAAATTGCCGGACAAGAAGTAAAAGCCGGTACCTATTCAATTTTTACCAAGCCAGGCGCGACTTCATGGGAAGTTTTCTTTTACACCGATACGCAGGGTGGGGGCGTGCCAAGCGATTGGGACGAAAGCAAAGTAGTGGCGAAAACGACGGTTGAGGTATATTCTTTGCCTGTGGATATAGAAACCTTTACCATCTCTTTCGATGATTTGACTAGCAAATCAGCCAATTTGGGCTTGATGTGGGAGAAAACCTATGTAGCAGTAAACTTTGAAGTTCCTACTGACGCTGCGGTTGAAAATGACATCAAAAGAGCATTAGGCGAACCAACAGCCGGTGATTACTACGCTGCTGCTGCTTATTATGCAAGCGAAGGTAAGGACATTGCAAAAGCCAACGAGTGGATGAACAAAGCCATGTCAATGACCGAGAAACCTGCATTTTGGCAACTTCGTCAACAATCACTTATTCAAGCAAAGGCCGGGAATAAAAAAGAAGCCATCGAAACTGCCAAGAAGTCTTTGGCAGCTGCCAAAGAAGCTAAAAATGATGATTACATTAAAATGAACATGGACTCCCTGAAAGAATGGGGCGGAATGTAATGTTCTTTTAGAATAGAAGAAAAGCCCGCCTCTAAGCGGGCTTTTTTTGTTTAATGTTTCAAAATGTCGAACAGGATTTTTTGCGTATCTGTTGGCACATTCAACTTTTGAAGTAACATATTATATACCTTCTCATTTTTGTTATAAAGGGCCATCGCCAATGCATCTTTATCCGAGTTGCGCTCTTGAATTTCTTTCAGAAGTGCCTCAAGTTCTGGTTGTGCATCCAACTTTTTAAGTGCTAAGAGTCCAAAAAAGTTGTTCAAATTTGGTTGGTTCGCGTTCTCTTGTGAAAATTGAATTATCTCACTAAGGAACTGTTCTTGCTTCTTCGAGTCCTTAATTTGTTCGTAGCAATAGGCCAAAAGGTAATCCTGTATTCGTTCGTCAGGGGAATAGGGTTTACCTACTCCTATATTTTCGGGCCATTCTTTGGACTTTAGCAATACGGAAATGGCCTCATTGTATTTACCTTTGTTCAAAAGCTCTCCAGCCATTGCCAAATGGCCTCTCACATAAATTGCTCTGCTCTCGCTTGCATGTTCATAAGGAAGCAACTGAATTTGATTCAAGATTTCAACTACTTCTTTGTAAAATCCCATATTCAGCAGTGCCTTCGCATGTGCCAGTTCTATATTGTAATTACCTTTGAACATTTTTGAAGCCTTTTGGGATAATTCATGGGCATCTTTGTATTTTTCGTGCTTTAAATAAAACTGGATTATCTCCTCCCAAACTTTCCAATCGCTTTTATTGAGAAGCAAAGCTTTCACGTAATCCTTTTCTTGGCCAGCATAGCCCTTATTACTTTCAAAGGCCGCCCTAAACCGATAAAATATGTCGGAATCGGGAATTTCATCCAAAGATTCCATTAATTCCATTCCTTTTCTCTGTTGCCCTACCGCCAAATAATTCTGTGCTAGATAATATTTCAATTTCCAGTTGTCCTTTTGCGAGGTGGCCCATTCAAGTACGGGTATTGTTTCGGCTCTATACGGAAATACTAGATCAATGGGGTTTTTGAGAGCCTCCTGCAGTAACTCTTTACTTTCTAATTCATTATAGCCTTTTATCAAATATGCGGTCCATAAAATATTTTTGATGCTTTTAGGGCCATCTTTCAATATGGCCACGGCATCTTGATCAAGTCCCAATTGATTATACTTGATAGCAAGGTTCAATATCGATTCAGCTTTAAATTCATTTTGTAAATGGCCCAAAGGCACCGAACCCTTTAAATTGGTCATTTTCGCCAATTCAAAATCTACCAAAATATTCAAAGGGTCAATTTCTAAAATAGGCTGCATTTCGGCATTGAAAGCATCTTTGTCATTATTGATTCTGGATAAAATCAGTAATATTTCCCGTGCATTGACATTGTCCATATTGTTGATCAAGGCCTTATTTGCATATATCTTGGCTTTATCATAGTTTTTTAGGGCCAAATGAGTTTCTGCCATTTGCGCATATGAAACGGACCTATATTTCACATCACGCGCGGCCCAACCCAATGATTCCAATGCATTCAAGGAATCATCAAGAGCACGATAGGTAATACCTGCCAAGTAATTTGCACCTGAATCATAAGTATCCATTTTCAAGACCGTATTGATATGTTGTAATGCCAATTCATAGTTGGTTCTTCGATATTCCAATTCGGCCATCTTAACATGCCCCGCTCTATGGGATGGGTCTACTTTTAATAACTCGGCTAATTTGGTATGGGCTAAACGAAATTCACGAAACTCCATTGCCTCAATTCCCTCTTGAAATAATTCCTCGGAATTTGAAACTAAAAGATTTTCATCGGGGTAAAAGGGTCTTTTTATTTGACCGAAGGAGGGATCATTCGTATAATATAACTCAGTACCCTTCACTATTACCTCGACTTTATCAGAATTACTCGTCGAAATTACCTTGGAATATATTTCCATTGGTTTTAAGTTCAATTTTTCATTCAAAACTTTTTCCCCATTTACTATCACTTCAATGTACTGATCCAAATTTTGCAATGCGTTCAAGCCAATATAAGTCTGATTTTGTTCGGTTTTTACATTAAGGACACCATGTTTGGAGGCATCTTCCATTCCGCCAATTTCTTTAAAGGGAAACCAAATCTCCGACCAGGTATCCATAGTATAGGGATCAAAACCTACTTGACTAATTGGGTTAACGGCACCTGCAGAATATTGGTCAAAAAGTCTTCCTGCCTGAAATTCTATATACTGACCATCAGAATCAGTTAGTAGGTCTTCCCAGATTCCACCACCGCGAGATAAATCCCATAGCCATAATTTTTGTCCAGGCATTTCTTCATAGGGACCCCAGTGGCCAAAACCGAACTTTCTATCATGGTAATAACCACCAAAAAAATCATTGTATTCACCAACAATGTGGTATGATTTTGAAAGTCCAAATGTATTATTCTTATACATGGCGAGGTTTCGGCCTTTTTTATCTATAGGCCAATTATGTGCGTTGCCGTTGTGTTCAACATAGGTATTTCCCGGGATAAAAAATTCAAGGTCATAAGTTGCCACGGCGGCAGCGGTCATCCAATTATAATAGGACTGTGTAATGGAAGAGGCATTATACCAAGCGGCGTTGGTTTCAAAATAGGCCTTGTCTTTTTCCAATCGTATTTCGACCGTCCAATGGGTATTCGATGGCAAATCGGTATTGCCTACAACGCAACTTAAACTGCCATCGGCATTTGTCCTCGTCAAATAGTTGACAGGAGTTGCTGTTGACGGGTGATGTCCAATAATTCCAAAATTGAATTCAATTCCTCCAGAGGTCCATGGGCCGCGCATGGCGATATTCCGAAATTTAATGACGTCATTTTTGTATAGAAATTCCTCTCCGGTAGTTTTTTCAATGGCACCCCAAACTTTTCCACCGATTTCCGGTAATATAAAAACCTTTATATAATCATTTTCCAAGGTGATGACCTTCCAATTCTTTTTTGTGGCATTATGTTCATATTCCTCGAATTTATAATAAGGAGGTATTTTAGGGTTTTCTGCTATAATCGGAACCGGATTAGGTTTTCCGAACCCATAGGTGTCCAGGGAAATAATTTCTTCCTTTATGACTACCGATTGTGCGTTCATCTTTATAAATGGGAGTACGAGCAAGATCACCGTCATCCAATGGAAGCATTTTCGAATCATTTTAAGTGGTTTTATGTTTGTGGTTTTTTTAATTGAAAACCGGTATGTCTTATCTTTTGAGGCCATAGATTTTAATGCTGGAATCATTTCTGGTAAACAATATGGCCCGTTCATCATCATTGAGTTTTATGGATCCTATATCGCGAACCTCGCCATCTATATTCAGGCCGCTTTCCAGACTGCCCATTGGGTTAAAACTACCTTTTCCATTTCCAATAAGTACCAATCCCTTGTTTGCATCATATCTGCCATATTTGACGCGGGTTCCGAAAAAATTACCTGCTAATAATATATCCAGGTTACCATCATTGTTGAAGTCTTCCAAAAGAATCCCATAAATAGGGGCTAATTGTGCTTTTGCAGGTAGGTTCTTTAGTGCGAATTGGCCATTACCTAAATTTTCAAGATAACTTGTAGTGAAGTTCTTGGCTTCCAATACAGAAACCCCTTCAAGTTCGGAGGCAGAAAAAATATCGGTAATCTTTTGATCTGCGTAATCGGAATAGTTTACATACTTGGATTTAAGACTACTGAGTTGCCCAACAATATCATCTTTCGAAAATACAGGGTAGCTCACCCCTAAATTAAATGAACATAATATGGGGTCAATGGAACCATTGATGTCAAAATCTTTCGCATAGAGGGAAACAGGTTCTGTAATCGTGGCTTTTAGCTGGGAATTATGACCAAAATTGCCAAGAACGTAATCTATATCACCATCATTGTCCATATCGCCTGCCTTAATGGTGTTCCACCAACCTTGCGAGTCGGCCAAGCCCGAATTGCTTGCAAGCTCCGTCAATTTACCATTCTTATTTTCGAATGCGCGTATAGCCATAAACTCGCCTACAATAATAAGATCATCTTTGCCATCACTATTGAAATCACTCCAAATAGCATCGGTGACCATTCCCGGGCTAACCAAATCTTTATTGGTTTGCGCTGTAATATCCCTAAAAATTCCTTTGCCATCATTTTGCAAGATATAACTTCTGGGAGCCGTTGGGTATTGTCCTGGGACGAGCCTTCCACCAACAAATAGGTCCAGATCACCATCTGAATCCAAATCACCCGCTTTTACACACGAAGTACTGGTTAGCATGAATGGGAGGGAGGTATCTTTTTTCTTGAAGTTACCAAGGCCATCGTTGAAATAGAGTCTATCTTGAAGTTCTGGGGAATCTTTTTCATACTCATTCCCTCCACTGGCCACATACAGATCTAAATCTTTATCATTATCTGCATCAAAAAATAGAAGCCCCAGGTCTTCGGAATTTTTGTCATCATTAAAAACAGTTGGGTTGTGTTCTGCGAATTTACCGTTCTTGGTTTGTAGTAATAATTCTCCCGGTTGACCTTTTGCGCCTCCTATGTAAATGTCTTCAAGGCCATCTTTGTTTACATCGGCAGTTGCTATTTTTGGTCCTTGGATTGATAATTTATGGGGTAGGAGCTGCTCCCGTTTAAAGTCATTAAATTTGTTTTCTTTATGTACATATCTGATTAGACTATCTATGGAAAGATCCGTAAATAGGATATTCGGCATTGATATGGATTTTGGTTCGGGCAAAGTGGCTTCTGATTGATTCAGCGTGATTTTTTGATTGGCATCAATAGTATTAATTTTTTGAACTTTTCCATCAGGCCATGTTACCTGCAACTCTTCTATAACTTTGGTGCTTCCCAATCCGAAAACCAAATCATAGCCAACTGATGATTGAAATCCCCTTGTGGGCATCATTTCCTGACTCAGTTTTTTGTCCGATAGTTTTAAAACTATCTTAGTGCCAAGACCAAATGTATTTTTGCCTTCACCCTTTAAGTTTATTTTCAAATAATTGTTATTCGTTAGTTTATTACTGTTGTTTCGATAAACAAATGCCTCTTCATCGGTATTGTTTATAATAAGATCCATATCACCGTCGTTATCGAGGTCTGCATATGCCGCTCCATTGGAAAGTGTTTTTTGATTAAGACCCCATTTTTCATTCACCTTTGTAAAAGTAAGATCGCCATTGTTGAGATAGGTATAATTCTCTTCGATGGTAGAAGGCATGTTTTCTATTAAATTGGTAATAGCCATTTCAACACCAGTATTGTTTTCAGTGATTTTTTCTTGTACGGCAAAATTCATAAAATCCATATTGGTGTAATCTTTTTTGACACCATTTGTAATGAACAGATCTTTAAAACCATCATTGTCAAGATCTACAAAAAGTGATGCCCAACTCCAATCGGTATTTGATATACCCGAGAACTGGCCGATTTCGGAAAAGTAGAGCCCGTTGTTGTTCAAATGCATCATATTGCGCATTATCTGGTGATAAAATCCTTTTTCTTCAAGAAGGCTGTTCTTATCATAATTATCAGGACCGGAGACCATTTTTAGTCGATGGTTTCCTTCGGGAAGCATATCTAAGGTCATTATTTCCGGAAATCCGTCATTATTGATATCGGCAATGTCCGAACCCATTGAAAAATGGGAAGTGTGACCTATAAATTTTTCAAGACTTTCAGTGAAAGTTCCATCTTGATTATTGATATATAGGTAATCCTGTTCATGAAAGTCATTTGAAATATAGATATCTGGCCAAGTGTCATTATTGATATCTGACACGGCAATTCCGAGCCCGAAGCCCAAAACATTGGAGACTAAACCTACTTCATCACTAACATTTACAAACTTTCCATTTTCGTTTTTATATAAACGATCGGCAAAATTTGGATCTCTTTTTTCCTTTAATTTACCGTTGGTGGCTTGCCTAAAACCCGAATACAGTTGTGTTGAATGGTTGACCACGTACAGATCAAGATCACCATCTTTATCATAGTCAAAGAAAGCGGCTTGCGACGAATAACCAAAATCGTCCAAACCATATTCCACCGCCTTTTCGGTGAAAGTCAAATCCCCATTATTAATAAACAGTACATTTTTTCTTTTGAAATCATCCTTAGCTGCCGACCTACATACATATATATCTAAAAACCCATCCCCATTGACATCGGCCATGGTGGTTCCCGTATTCCATAAGCCTTCGGCGAATACACCCGCCTTTTTAGCAATTTCTTCGAATTTAAAATCTCCTTTATTCAAATAAAGGCGACTGCCAACCATATTGCCTGTAAAATAAAGGTCTTCAAGACCATCATTATTGATATCCCCGACCGAAACGCCTCCACCGTTATAAATTTGGCCGTAGGTCAAAATATTGAACTCTTCGGTTTCCTTCAAAATGTTTTTAAATTTTATTCCTGTTTGATTACTTGGTAACAATGAAAACATTTTAGAATCATCAACCTTCGAACAAGCAAAAACAAATAGGGAACAGATAGTTAAATAAAACCATTTAATACTATTTCTCATAACACTGGATGTAATTAAATAAATTCTTAAACGGCACCAAAACGGCCAATTTTAATGCCTCATATTTGGAAATTGAGTTTTTACCAAGTTAATAAAATAGATTGGTCGACACCCTTGTAACAAATCAATTTTGATGTTTCCCAAGAATAAAAAAACCTGTGGAAAATGCCCACAGGTTTTTACATTTAACTCAATAATAAAACACTGTTCCTTTTAGAAGTTTGGCCCACCGGTATCCCACCAAAGTCGTGTCCTAATCTCATCTGGACCACCCAGTTTTGAAGTTGCATCCGCAACACCTGCTGGGTTGTTTTCCCGTTCACTGGTTATAAAGGGCATCCTTCTCAAAAAGTCGTCGGCTGCAATTACGCCCCAATCAGAATTACTGTCGTTCTGATAATTATAAGGTAGTTTTGGATAGCCTGTACGTCTATGATCTACCCAAGGTTCCATTGAGTCGGTATACGCTGCAATCCACTTTTGTGTAATGATCTTTTCCAATTTGACCTCATTATCCGCGGCTTCGTCCCAGGCTACGGTTGTGGTAATTCTAGTTACAAAATCATTTACAGCGCCAGCCGCTTTTGGATCGTCATAATTCAACGGAAGACTTGCGTTGTCCGCCAAATAATCATCTACACCACCTGCACCCCAAAGTTCAAAGGAAGTGCGTACTCCCATTTCATAATGTTGTCCGGCATCACCGGCTCCTGCCCAACCGCGTAAAGCTGCCTCGGCCAATAAGAAATGTACTTCATCTGCGCTCAAGAGCTTACGTTTGGTAACCACTGCTGGATCGTTAAAACTAGCATCAATCGTAGAATATGGCAAACGATCATCTTTTGCTACCAATGTGGCGCCGTTTCTAATTCCTTTGTAAGGAAAATCTGGGTGATCTGCTACCAATGACATATCGGTTACGGGATCAAAATAGGCAGCAACCCTTGGATCTTTGTAACCACCAAGGATAGACTCCATTGAGGCGCTCATTCTAGTGTCTCCCCATTCAAAGCAAATAACCGCAGGGTGGTATTTCTGACCATATCCTGAGATGTTAAAATTATCACCATTCGTAAGTATTAATCCCGCTGAATCACTTATTGCCTTCTCTCCTTCGGCTTTAGCCAAGGCCGGGGCAACTTTAGAAATTCGAACGGCCAATCGAAGCCTAAGAGAGTTGGCGAATCTGGCCCATTTAGATACATCACCTCCATAACTTGCATCAAATGCCTTCATACCTGTATAATCAGTATTGGCTTTCAAAACGGAAATTATTTGGTCCAGGTCAGCAAAGAACGCTGCATACAATTTATCTTCTTTATCATACTCACCTGTTTTGCCCAAACCATACTCCGTATAGATTAGCGGTCCATGATAAACGGTTAGACGCTGCATTGCGATGATTTTAATCAACTTTGCCCATGCAACAAATACATCGTTGCCCTCTTCTTCTGCAATGGCAATAACTTGATTTGCAGGAGCCATAACACTGTTATACTCCCTATTCCAATATCCGTTCCAACGAATGTAATAGGTTGTATTGTTCACTCCGCCAACAAAAGGTGTGGGGGTTGCCAAATGTCGCGCGAAGGAGTCGTTCGTTAAGTTGTGGTCAATTTGAATCCCATATATGTTTTGCAACATCGTAGGAAAGAAAGCCCCAACATTATTAAAATCCTGTTTTAAGGACTCTCCCGAAATTTCGTTCGGATTGGTGTTGGTTTCCTCAAATTCTTTGGTACAAGCTCCGAGAACCATTACCGCAAGTATTGCTGTTATAAACTTTTTCATGTCTATTTTTTTAAAATGTTACTTGTAAATTAATACCGTAATTCCGAGTGGAAGGAAGGTTGAAGTTATCCAACCCTACTGCATCACGGTTAGTGCTCATTGCCAACTCAGGATCAAATGGTGCTTCTTTCTTTAAAAAGAACAGGTTATTTCCAATAAGGGAAACCGTTGCCGATTTTATGAAAGGCAAATTCATTTTTGCCGTATCAAAATTATATCCCAAGGATAATTGGGCCACCCTAATGTTTGTTCTGTCATATACATACATTTCACCAACACCATTACGGTCCCCTATGAATCGGAACCAGGTTTCTGGATCTACGCTGGTAACAGCGGCACCGGACGACTCTACCACACCATTTACTGGAACGCTGCCCACATCCCGTGCATCTGCCGTTCTTTGGGAAACTCCCGCACCATCCAACATTGATTCCGTTTGGCTGAATACCTTGCCACCGATTACTGCATTGACCAGCATGCCGGCGTTAAAGCGACCAAAAGTAATTGAATTGTTCCAACCCAATGTGAAATCGGGATCCAGATTACCAATTAACTCGCTTTCAGTTGTTCTCAAGGGCTTTCCTGTGTCGTCAAAAAGGATTCTTCCTTGCTCATCCCTACGGAACTTAAGCACGTATAGATCGTTATATCTGCCACCTTCTTTTAAACGGGAACTATAGCCCTCGGAAGATCCAAGATTTATTATCCGCTCATCGTCTGGTTCCTATGTCCACGATTTCGCTTCTGTTTCGGGTAAAGTTCACTGTGGTATTCCATTCCAAGTTCTCATTTCGGACCGGAGTTCCCGTCAATGAAATTTCCACCCCTTTGTTTACAATTTCACCAGCATTGATGAATTTTTGTGTATATCTACCTTCAGATTCCGGGTCGGAAGCTTGCAACGGCACAGTAACAAATTGATCTTGACTGTTTATATTGTACCATGTAAAGTCAATTCCAAGTCGATTTCCAAAGAAACGCCAATCAGCTCCGACCTCAGTACTGGTTATAATTTCAGGCTTGGCATCGAAAAAGGGTTTCGTAGTATTCCTAACAACACCCCCACTATTATTGATTGTGTTTTGTGGATTGATTCTGTTAAAAGGTACCTCGTTGGCAACCCTTGTATTTGAAAATCTGAACTTACCAAAACTAATAGCTTCAGGTAAATCAAACATTTGAGTTACAATGGCCGTTACCCCTATGGATGGATAGAAATAAGAATCATTACCTGTAAGTGCCAAAGTAGAGGCCCAGTCATTTCTTCCGCCCAAATCTAAAAAGACCATTTCTTTATATCCGATTGTGGCATTGGCAAAAAGCCCCTGCTTTTCAATTTCACCATTTGTGATAACAACACCATCCGGAGTGGATAATACTTGGACGTTTGTCTGAAGGTTTTGGAAATTAAATTCATTAGGGAAGAAAAGACCGTTTGCACTACTGGCTTGAACCATCACACCCTTACCATAGTCGGTTTTGGTATAACTGGCACCTACCAACGCATTAAGGCTGAAATCTTTTGCTATTTCAGAATTGTAATTCAAAATAGCATCGGTGTAAACTAATTTATCCTCATATTTATGATAGTCCCATGAACCATTTGGGTGTACGTTGGTCGAGTTTGAGGTGGCACCATGCTGTTGCTCCCTTTCAACAGTTCCATAATCATAGTTGCCCCTTACTTGTAGGTTCAACTTATCCAAAATCTGGTAGTTTAGCGATAGGCTTGCAATGACCCTTTGGTTGTCCTGTGTCCTTGGCTCCCTATTTATGATCCAATAGGGGTTTGATTGATGGTGGTCGTTAACGAACCAATTTTGGGCCATTAAGTTGCGTGTATCGTCAAAGATCTGATAATTGACTTTGTAGTCATTGAAATCCTTCTCCCTTGGGAAAAAGTAAAGTCCGGTCAGAGGGTTCAAATAGTATCCTGAAGGCAATCTGTTCTCTGATTTTTCAACTGACAGGATTACACCAGAGCTTACCGTTAACTTATCATTCAATAATTTAGTGGACTGTTTCAGAGAAATATTATTTCTAGAATAGGTATTCTTTGGAGTAATACCAGTTGCTGAGGTATTCGAATAGGAGAAATAAGCGGTAGTTTTATCATTTCCGCCACTAATCGATAATGAATTGATAACATTGTTTCCTGTTTGGAAAAAATCCTCTACGTAATTATCCGCGTAATTTCCCGGGGTTTTGGACCAACTTTCTTTGGCACCACCTTCTGCACCATACTTGAACTGAAGATCTGGCAATTCAATAATGTCCTCAAAAGTAATACCGGTATTGAAGGATACGGTAGTCTTGCCAGCTTGTCCTTGCTTCGTAGTTATAAGAACTACCCCATTGGCTCCCGCACTACCATAAAGCATCGCCGCATTGGCACCACGAAGGACACTGATACTCGCAATATCATCTGGGTTTAAGGCCGATATACCGTCACCGGTATCTGTACCACCCCACATGCCCGGTTGTCCTCCCCTGTTATTGGCAAGAGGAATACCGTCTATAACGAATAAAGGCGTACTGTCCCCACTCAAAGATTTATTCCCCCTAAGGACTATTTTTGTAGAACCACCAGCACCTGAACTACTCTTTTTAATTTCAACACCTGCGGTTTTACCATTTATACTGTTTAAAAAGTTAATGTCCCGAGTTTTGGTAATTTCCTCAGAATCCACAGTCTGTTGAGCATAGGTCAGTGTTTTTTCTTGACGCTTGATACCCAATGCGGTCACAACAACTTCATCAAGTTGACTGGCATCCTCCTCCAGGGAAACATTGATCATATTTGAAGATCCAACGGTAACACTTTGTGATTTGGTCCCTAGGTAAGAAAAGATCAAAACATCGCCATTGGCGGCCTCGATGGAGTAGTTCCCATCAAAATCCGTTTGTGCGCCGTTGGTCGTTCCTTGGACCAAAACATTTACACCAGGCAGCGGAGTGCCATCAGCTGACGCCGTCACTGTACCGGTTACAGTTTTGTTCTGTGCCAGCAACGGGTATGTCCCGAGAACCAGCACTAAAATTAATAGTAGTTTTTTTGTCATAATGTTAGTTTTTGATTATGAGATTAGGTTAACATAAAGTTAATAATGTGTGAATTTAAACTAAAAATTTTACAATTAACCAAAAAATGTGTTCGAACACATTTTCTTTTTTGATTTTGTACGGAAATCATATATAAGATAGGCAAAAAATCTGTAAAACTGTTAATAAACTGCGGTTTATCAATCAATATAATACTTGAAATTCTCCGAGGTGATTATGTCGATTGGAAGCAATTCCTGATTCGGGATTTTTTTTCCAAATAGAAAATGTTCCGCCAAGTAACTAACGCCTAAATAAGCCTGTCTCTTTGGCTTTTGGTGAATTAGAAAATGGATTCTTCCATTTTTTAAATACTCCAAATTTTCTTCAAGTAGGTCGTACCCCACAATAATGATTTTTCGATCTTGAATCATTTCGATGATTCGGTACGATTTTGAGTTTGTTACGAACAGGGCAGCCGTATTCGGGTAATTTTTAAAAAAATCAATTAACTGACATTCGAAATGGGCATCGATTTGAGCATCAAAAAAATGTGTTGAAATATCATATTTTAAGCCATTTTCCAAGAAATAGTCTTTAAAACCATTCTCTTTGAGCTGCATATGGGGTTCAAGATTAATATGAACAATGCCTATTTCGCTGCCTTTACCAACAATTTTGGCTAATAGACTTGCCGCAACCCTACCACTTTGATACAGGTCTTGACCAATGAATATTTTGCCGTTCAATTTATCAATATAGTTGTTGAATAAGGCAACTACTATTTTTTTTTCCTGACATTTTTCAAATACGGTACGCGCATCAGATTGAAAAAGAGGAGCCATCAATATGGCATCCGGGTTGGAGCCAATAGCTTCCCCTGATTTATCGATAAATGATTTTTCGATATTGAGGGAGTAAAAATATACTTCTACAATAACCCCAAAAGCACTGAATTCTTGAGCGGCCTCTTCGATTCCTTTATAGGCTGGAATCCAATATGGATCTTCAAGGTTATTTGGCATTAGGACACCAATCCTATATAGCTTATTGTTTTTTAAGTTTCTTGCAATTGGGTTCGGCTGAAAATCTATCTCTTTGAGGACTTTCTCTACTTTTTCCTGTGCCTTCCTGGACACTTTTCCCCTCCGATGCAATACTCTGTCGACAGTACCTTTAGAAACGCCGGATAGTTTGGCAATATCTTTAATGGTAAATTTTTTATTATTCATAGGTAAAATAGCATAGGGCACAGGAATTTGAATCTATGTCTTAGATAACAGATCGGAATAAATATAGGAATATATTTCAATTCCTTCAGAAATCATTTTATGGGAGCTAGGGAGTCATAGTGTGTAAGGCCCGCTAGGTGCTTATAGGTGGGTTCTTAAGTAATCTATCAAATCCTTCGATGATAATAGCCACACATATAACAAGCCCAGAGCCAATAAAATTAAGCCATAGATATCCTAACTTCTCTTCGCCCGATGGGTAAATATGTATGTAATGATAGTAAATTACAAATACAATTAGCTGAGTCAATATGGCTGCAAAAAATACAGCATTTCCACGGACGAACTTAAAGAAAAAGGCTAGCAGGAAAATACCCAATACATTGCCATAAAAAATGGACCCTATAATGTTGACCAATTGTATAAGGTTATCAAATAAGTTTGCGACACAGGCAATCAATATTGCGATTATTCCCCAAATAAGCGTAAAGAATTTCGAGGCTTTCACATAATGCTTTTCTGTGAAAGTTTCTTTTTTATTGCGTTTATACAGGTCTAACGCAGTTATTGTTCCCAATGCATTCAATTCAGATGCTGTAGATGACATTGCTGCCGACAATATAACCGCCAAAAGCAATCCTATCAATCCCTTTGGAAGATTGTGCAAAATGAAATGAATGAACACATAATCCTTGTCGTTGGTTTCGGCACTATCATCAGCCTGGGTAATAAGGGACTTGGCAATTACCCTATTCGTACTGTCCTTTTTATTAATAAGGATAACCTCCATTTTTGCCACTTCGATTGCACTATATTCCTTTAATTCAAGGGCGGCTGAAAATTTGTCCTGCGCCATTTTTTTCTGGGTCTCCAATTCTTTTTGCCCTTCTTGAAGTAATTCATAGTCATTGGCAAAGGGAGAATTCAGTACTTTTTGGGTGGCAGATGGATTAAAGTTCAATGGGGACGGATTGTATTGGTAAAACACAAAGACCATTACCCCGACCAATAGTATGAAAAATTGCATGGGTATTTTAAAAATACCATTGAAGATAAGCCCCAATTGGCTTTCCCTGACCGATTTCCCCGTCAAATATCGCTGCACTTGACTTTGATCGGTCCCAAAATAGGCAAGTGCCAAGAACAACCCACCCGTAACGCCGCTCCAGAAAGTATATCTGCTCTTTGCATTGAAATCAAAATCCAAAATATTCAATTTGTCACTGGCTCCGGCAATCTTTAATGCTTTTGAGAAGGTAATATCCGCAGGTAGATACCCCAAAATATAAAAGAATGCGATGAACATTCCGGTCATTATAATGAACATCTGCTGTTTTTGGGTAACACTTACTGCTTTAGTGCCTCCAGAAACGGTGTAGATGATAACGAGCAATCCTATTATAATGTTCAGTGTACGCAAATCCCATCCCAAGACTGCCGATAGTATAATTGAAGGGGCGAATATGGTTATACCTGCGGCTAACCCGCGCTGCAAAAGGAACAAAATAGCGGCAAGAGTCCTTGTTTTGAGATCAAACCTATTTTCTAAAAATTCGTAGGCCGTAAAAACTTTGAGCTTATGATAAATGGGAACAAATACCAGACATATAATAATCATGGCCAATGGAAGGCCAAAATAGAACTGCACAAAACCCATTCCATCATGAAATGCCTGCCCTGGAGTTGATAGAAAAGTAATAGCACTCGCCTGAGTTGCCATTACCGACAGACCAATGGTGCCCCATTTTGCCTGATTGCCTCCACGAACATAGTCATTTACATTTTGACTTCCCCTTGTTTTCCATACCCCATAAGCTACAATGAAGAGTAGGGTGCCAATAAGTATAAACCAATCCAATGCTCCCATATTAAGTATATGAGGTCATTAAATAGTAGAATATCAAAATGTAGACTATATTGAAAACCAAAACTATAGTATACTCCTTCTTCCAAGTTGTTCTTTCGGTAGTGCTCATCCTTTGACTTGGTTTTTAATTTCAACTTTTTCCTTGCCAATTGACAACATGTTGGCGAATAATTTGAACGCACCGGGAACACCGGCCGGCAATTCTCGAAAAAAGCTAAGTCCAGTATAAATGTATGTACCTTTGCCATAAGGCGCTACCAATAGACTTCCCTTAGTTGGTTGTTCGTTTATGTCGTACATGGATAAAATAGGTGTGAATTTTGAATCCCACTCGTTTGGAAAATAAAGTCCCCTTTCCTGAATCCATCCATCAAAATCCTTGCCATTAATTGCATTCGGAAAATTTACCAAGGAATGCTTTTTTTCCAAAATTTCAACGGGAGAATTTTCGTCCGTTACCCTATCCGATGAGAGCTTCAGGGCATAAGGGGCAATATTTTCGAACTGAGCATTCCATCTGCCAGCGGTATTGTATTGAACGATTAAGCTACCTCCATCCTTCACATAATCTAAAAGATAGTGTTGTTTAAACTTCAGCTCATTTACAACATTGTAGGCCCTAACGCCAACAACAATGGCATCAAATTTCTTTAATGAAGTGCCCGTAATTTCATTGGGGTCTATGATATGAACTTTGTAGCCTATTTGCTCCAGACTCTGTGGAATCTCATCGCCTGCACCTGCGATGTACCCTATGTTTTCGCCTGCTTTTTGAATATTAAGACGGACAACCTTGGCCTCCGAAGGTCTTAAAACCGATTGGGTGGGTATATGGTCGTAAGCAATCGTTATCAACTCCTGACTTATCTCTTGACCATTTAATTTTACAATAGGCGAAATATAACTCTCATTTTCATCGCTCGGAGGCCAAATTTTGAAGAGAATTGTGGCTTGGTCGCCTTTTTTTGCGATTTCAAAGGATTTAGTATCATCATCAACCTTCCACCCCTTCGCGTAACAAATTTGAACCTGCCCTTTCAGGCTGTCTTTATGGGCCTTGATTATGACCGGAATTTCTTTAGGGTCGGCATTGGCAAAAACAATCACTTTGTCCTTAAAGCTTGCCGTTGCTTCGGGTAAAATTTCAAAAGGTTCGTATAATTCCCCCTTGTTGGGTTTCGCATAGCGGTAGACCAGTGGTTTCGAAAACTCAATTTCCGTTCCATTGAAGTCTAATGCGAATTGGGCATGAAACGCGCGAGGTGTCCCTGGTTTTCCTATCAAGGATAGGTCATCTACTTTATACATTCCCAAGGTTTCCTTTTTATTCAACCAATACGGACTTGTAAAGGAGGTGTTCTTAGGAACTTCAAATTCAATTTCAAAAACCTGTTTTTCGTTATCCTTTAAATTCATTGCAGGATTTATTGAAGAATTCCCAGGAAGAATATCAATGGATTTTAATTGTATTGGAACATTACTTCGGTTGATCGTTTCTATATTAACTTTGATTTTCTCCTCAGGATTTGCAAAGGCTGCAGATGTGGATGCCTCCAAATACAATCCAGATACTGCGATAATTAAATCTTTTATTTGTTGTGTCTTCAACGTCCGCCAATATTCATCTTCTACGTTTTGAAGAAGCTTATATGCCTGTATCAATTGCGGTACATGACTGGATGGGTTTGAAAAATTGAAATCCTTTTCAATGCCATATAATATGCTGCCAATTGCATCTCCGCCCTTTATTCTTGACCAAGTGGTGTTAATGCCGTCAAAAATGTTTGACATATCATTTGGTAAATCACCTTTTAAAAGTTCTAGGTATTCATCCTCTGATCCTCTTACCGTAAGTCTGCCAAAACCTTGACACAAATGTTGACTGCTTGCCAAAGAGGCTATTTCATTATTTGAAACACCCAATAATGGGTAGAAAGTTCCGGTATCTATTTGTTGCATTTTTGATTTGTCTGCTTGGTCAAATTTTTCCTGACTGCCGTAGAACCACCATGAGGTATTGAAATAAAGTCGTTTAGGTTGCCATATTTGGGTATGGCCCAGTTGTTCAGGATATATATTTGGATTGTTTGCCAAATCAAAAGCTTCAAAACCCAACATGGCGGAAGACGTATGATGCCCGTGTGTACTACCTGGACTCCGATGATCAAATCGGTTAATGATAACGTCTGGCCTGAAATTCCGAATTGCCCAGACTACATCACTTAAAACGGCATCTTTATTCCAAATCGCAAGGGTCTCATCGGGGTGTTTTGAATAGCCAAAATCAATTGCCCTGGTAAAAAATTGTTCGCCTCCATCAATTCGTCTAGCGGCTAAAAGCTCTTGAGTTCTAAGTACCCCTAATAACTCTCGAAGTTCGGGCCCAATTAAATTTTGACCCCCATCGCCTCTAGTAAGCGATAAATAGGCTGTTCTGGCGTGTACCTCGTTCGACAGGTATGAAATAAGCCTGGTGTTCTCGTCATCAGGATGTGCCGCAATGTAAAGTGCCGAACCTAAAAAATTTAATTTTTGTAAAGAGTGAAAGGCTTCGGAAGAGGAATATTTTTTAGGGACTTGGGCGGTAATACCACAAGCTAGGTAAAAAAAAACTATGGCCAGTACCCAGGAATTCCTCATTTCATTAATTTTAGTTGGTTCCCAAAGATAGAAAGTTTACTTGCCGAGAGGGTGTTTTTAGAACTTCTTTAACAAATTAAAGCGCATCTATTTCATCATGTACTTCCTCATATGTATTTATGAGTGTCACTGCCTTCTGAAGAATTAAATTATTGGGATATGTCATTCTTTGTCCATTATTGCTTCTTAAATGAAGATGAAAGGCCTTTATATCCTCAATAATGTAAATCCCATGGTCTTTTTCACTATCATCCAGTAGGTCCTTATCCATTATTTTGATTCGATCACCTATTTTAAAGGGGAATGAGAAGAACAATATGACACCGGATGTCACATTGCTCAAGATTGACCATTGCGCAAAAAGCGCAACTCCTATTACCGCAAAAATTGAGGAGAAAAAAAAACCAAGTTTTTGGAAATCCACACTCCAAATAAAAGTCAATGCACCTACGCCAAGAAAAGTTAATGCGACGGATATGTATTTGGTTATAAGTAAGGTGCGAGCTTCAACAATATCACTTATTCTACCAATGCGGCGAACTGCTTTGTTCCCTATGAACCTGATTATCAGTAAAACCAAAATGGTGATGGCGGACCATAATATTTCGTTTTCACGTCCGGCAATGTATTCTTCCATAAACTATATTCCTAAACTATCCCGCAAAGGTAAATCCTTATTTCCGTTTTGTTGCCAATAGGGGGTCCTTAATGCTTTCATTTTAACCGCCTTTGACTTTAATAAATGGGCATTGTCTCCAAATCCACTTTTTGAAGTTTCCTCCCAGCTTTCAATGGTATAAGGAAACGTAGAAAAGAAGTTGATCTTCAATAATCTTTCCAATTCCGGAAAATTGATTTCATAGGTGCCCATACCATCATTGAAGGTTAAACTAATAGTTGCATCATATGGTTTTAATTCTTTATGGGATAATCTAATATATTCAAAAGAGGGTATAACTTCCATATTACCAATAGGTAGACTGGAAGGATTGATTCGCAGTTTGTTCCAAAGCTCATCCTCCAGAACAACTTTGTCAATTTTTAGGCTTTGGTCAGCCTCCTTTTCGAAATAAGAATGGGAAGTGATTTCAAAATTGTCACGGTTATTTAGTTGAGCGTACACATGTCCGCACCACTCTTGGGCAGAAAAACTTACTTTGATGGCATGTTGATTGTCATGAACTGGATAAAAACTGCTTGTCATAATGGAATATGGATAAATACCGGTTAGGTACTTTTTTGTGCTGTTAAGTTTCAATACAGGAATGTTACTTGAATGATCTATATCGGCCTTCACTTGTTTATCTGCCAAGAAAGGCTCCGTGACATAAACAAGTACGGCATGGCCTTCCCTAATTTCGCCATATCTAGCTTGTTCCAACTTGTAAGAAGTTATCTCGGCATTCCCTGCATACCAATATTCCTTAAATTCTTTTGAAAGTGGATTCTTGGGTAATTTCACGCTATTCTCTTGGGCATTTGTTATGGGTCCGTGTTTGAGGCATCTCCATCAATATTATCCTTACAGGAATCAAAAAATGCGATGAGCAATGCCGTTAAAAGAACAGAGAATTCTAATTTGAGCCAAAGTTTCATAGGGTCACTTTTTTCAAAATTACCAAAATTAAACTAGTTGACCATGGCTTTTAAAGTTTTGTAAACCAACTGGGTAGGGAGCCCAACAACATTGGTATAAGAGCCTTCAATTTCCTCAATGGCGATCAAACCGATCCACTCTTGAATACCGTAACCACCTGCCTTGTCATAAGGTTTGAATGCGTCTATATAGTATATGATTTCCGAGTCCGTCAATTCACTGAACTTTACTCTTGTGGTGGAGTTTAACACACGTTGGTTTTCCGATGTGGTAAAACATACGGATGTGATAACCCGATGCCAGCCATTAGATAGGGTACGAAGCATTTTGAAACAATCATCTGCATTTTTGGGTTTGGCCAAAGACTTGTCCTTGTGCCAAACTACGGTGTCCGAAGTAATTAAAATATCATTCTTCAACAGCGTACCCTCGAATGCCCTTGCCTTCAATTTTGCCAGATAATCTGAAATCCCCGAACCCTTTAGTTCCAGCGGATATACTTCCTCTACCGGTTTTAAACGGACTTTGACATTAATTCCCATATCTCTAAAAAACTTTTGTCTTCTAGGTGATGCCGATGCCAGAATTATATTATGATGGGCCAGTTTATCCTTTAGCAACATGGTTACGCATTTTGGGCATCGAAATTATTATACCAATCCCCTCGTACTTTAAGAACCTGTTCTATTACATCACGGACACATTCATCTCCTCCATTTCTGTGGGATACATATTTTGAAACCGCCTTTACTTCTTGAACGGCATCTTGCGGACAGGTAGGAATACCCACCAGTAACATAGGTGGAATATCGGGAAGATCATCACCCATGTAAAGTATATTTTCGGGTTTTATCCTATAAACATCCATGTATTCCTTTAGAGGTTCTTCCTTGAAATGTGCTCCCATGTAAATGTCTGTAACCCCTAAAGATTTAAGTCGCTCCCTAACCCCTTCGTTAGTGCCACCGGTAATGATTACCACATTGTATCCTTTATCTATGGCGGTTTTTAGTGCATAACCATCTTTAACGCTCATTTTGCGAAGTAGTTCCCCTTCTGTTGTAATAAGTACGGTTCCATCGGTAAAAACTCCGTCCACATCAAAAACAAAAGTCGTGATATTCTTTAAATACTCTTTATAGCTTTTCTCCATAGGTTTTTTGGATTGATTCCGTCAGTTCTAAATAAATGGATTTGTAATCAGCATTTTTAAGTAAATCGAGATGGCTTGAAATGGTACGGGAATCCCCTCGTCTGGCAGGACCTGTTTGGGCATCAAATGGTGATATCGAGTCAATTTTGTGGACGGTTTCATTGATCAAAGGCTGAAGAATACTAAAAGGTAGTTTGGTATCCCCACAGATTTGCTGCCCAATATGGAACATATGATTTGTAAAGTTGTTTACAAAAACCGCGGCCAGATGCAATGCACTTCTTTGCGACGAATTAACCTCAAACACCTGGTTGGAAATTATAGAACCTAAAATATGAAGTAGTTCAAAATCTCTTTTATTTTCAGCTTCAATGCAGATAGGTACTTTGGTAAAGTCTACCTTCCTATTCTTGGTGAAGGACTGTAACGGATAGAATACGCCCCGTCTCACATTTTTTGGCAAAACTTCAATTGAAATGGCTCCAGAGGTATGTATCAATAGTCCGTTGATATTCCTGAGGGAACCGGCCACTGAAAAAAGGGCGTCATCACTTAGAGCGAGGATGTATATATCGGCATTTTCAACAAATTTATTTTGGGAATTGGTTTTGGTAAACTTTTCAAAATAGGAAAGTGACTCTTTGTTTCGACCTGAGACTTCAACTACTTGAATATGATCATGTTCACTAAATACATCAAACAAATGCCTAGCCACATTACCCGTACCCATAAGTGAGACCCTTATCATGCCGTAAAACTAGTCATATATTTTATATCTCTAAAGTGCACTTGGCTCAATAATTTCGGTTTGACCATATTCAATAGCTTGGGACAATTAACGTTTCCTTATAATGAAAATGTGGTAATTTAAATGATTAAATTTCAAAACCTTTTAATTATCATAGGTTTGTTAATTAGTATATCATTCAATATAAAATACCCTATTTTTGCCTGCTGAAATCCAATTCATCCTCCGATGACGCAATTACTTAAAAAGTTTTTTTTCTCCACTAGATTAATGGCCATCCTTTTTTTGGTTTTTGCCACGGCAATGGCCTTCGGAACATTCATTGAAAGTAAATATAGCACTGAGACAGCAAGAATCTGGATTTATAACACTACATGGTTTGAGGCCATAATGGTTTTTTTCGTCATTAATTTCATAGGCAACATGTTTCGCTATAGATTGTTACGATGGGAAAAATGGCCAGTTCTTGTATTGCATCTTTCCTGGATCTTAATAATTATAGGGGCCTTTGTTACCCGGTATATCAGTTTTGAGGGTATGATGCCGATTAGGGAGGGGAATTCTGAAAAGATATTTTATTCGGACAAGACTTTTTTGACGGTACTTGTTGATGGTGAGATAAATGGAGAGCCTAAAAGGAAGGTTTTGGAAGATGATTTGATCGTAACCCCTGAAGCATTAAAATCAAATTTACCATGGCACGAAGATTTCAATGATCAGCCATTTACCATTTCATATGTCGATTTTATTAAGGGTGCCGAAATGGGATTGATTCCCTCTGAAGATGGCAACAATTATCTAAAGATAGTAGAGGCCGGCGATGGGCAGCGACATGACCATTATTTGGAAGATGGCAAGGTGGTCAGTATTCACGGGGTCCTATTCTCTTTGAATAGACCAACAGATGGCGCAATATCTATAAGTACAACGGATAGTACCTATCAGGTAAAATCTGCTTTTGAAGGTGCATTTATGAGAATGGCCGATCAGTTTCAGGGACAACTTTCCAAAGATAGCCTTCAAACATTGCAACTACGTTCTTTGTACACAGTTGCCGGGATGCAGTTTGTGGTTCCGGAACCTATTGTCAAAGGTAAATATGGGGTTGTCCAGCTCCCAAAAGAGCAAGTCAATGAAGCAAGTCAGGATGCTTTGGTAGTGGATATTTCAACCAAGGGTGAGACTGTACGGAAGAAAATATTGGGAGGAAAAGGAACTTCAAATTTCACCGATAAGATTTCGGTCGGAGGATTGACTTTCTCATTGGCTTATGGTTCCAAAGTGTACGAATTACCATTTGGCATAAAGCTGAACGACTTTATCGCCGAAAAATATCCAGGCACCGAAAGAGGATATAAATCGTATATGAGCAAAATTACGGTGGAAGATGAAAGACCTTTTGATTATGATATTTTTATGAACCACATTTTAGACCATAAGGGATATCGTTTTTTTCAGGCAAGTTTTAATCCAGACGAAAAAGGTACCATTTTATCCGTGAATCATGATCAGTGGGGTACTGGAATTACCTATTTAGGCTATTTTTTGTTGTATGCAGGATTGATGGGCATTATGTTCTTTGGGAAAACAAGGTTTAAAGATTTGGCAGAATCGTTGGACAAGTTAAGAAAGAAATCCAAAACATCGGTATTAACGTTGCTATTTTTGGGCTCCCTGCAAGTTGCCTATACACAAGAACATACAAGCGATGATGGCCACGCCCATAATATCGCCCCAACTCAGGAGCAAGTGGATTCAGTTTTACAAACGACAATTGTATCCAAGGAACATGCCGAAAAATTTGGAAAATTGGTTATACAGGACGAAGGCGGTAGAATGAAACCGATCCATACATTTTCCTCTGAATTGCTCAGAAAATTGAGTCTTAGTGACACATACAAGAATATGGATGCTGATCAAGTATTCATTTCCATGATGTTGAATCCCGCGGCTTGGTATAATACAGAATTGATTGCGCTTGACAAAAAAGGAAAGAATGACAGCATTCGTAAAGTTATTGGTATTCCCGAAGGTCAAAAGTTCGTAAAGGCAACCGATTTCTTTGATTCCAAAGGAAATTATAAGTTAGAGCCTTTCTTATTGGAGGCAACCTCCACGGCCAATCCGAATAAGTTTCAACAAGACTATAAGGATGCCAATATTCGATTGATGCTGTTGAACCAAGCATTGGGAGGTGAGATTATGAAGATTTTCCCTTTGTTGAATGATGAAAACAATAAATGGATATCGGCAGTGGAGTTTAGGGGAGGGCAGTATGAGGTTCAAGATTCATTGTATGCGAATTTTGTTAAAAATGCCATTCCTTACTACAAGATGACCTTAGGGAATGCCTTGCAGACCAAGGACTATAGGGAAGCAGATAAACTTTTGGAGGCCTTTAAGCAGAACCAGAGAAACCACGGTAGCGAGGTATTGCCTTCTGATAGGATTATTGATACGGAAATCGTCTACAACAAGCTACATATTTTTAATTGGTTGTATAGGTTATATGCAATGGTAGGGATTCTCCTATTTTTTGTGTTGATATTCCAAATATTCAAAGACCGGGAAATATGGCGGCTTGCCTCGTATTTTTTGAAAGGCGGAATAGTGCTTTTCTTTTTTTGGCACACTGCCGGTTTGGGTTTACGGTGGTATATTTCAGGGCACGCCCCTTGGAGCAATGCCTATGAGAGCATCCTTTATGTTTCATGGGCAACTATGGGAATGGGACTTCTCTTCATTCGCAAAAGTAGCTTAACACTTGCAGCAGCAGCCTTTGTTACAGCCCTTCTTCTCTGGATCGCTCATCAAAACTGGGTTGATCCCGCTATTGGCAATCTGGTGCCTGTTCTTGATAGCTATTGGTTGATGATACATGTTGCAGTGATCGTGGGCAGTTATGGTCCGCTAATTGTCGGTGGAATTTTGGGATTGGTATGTATTCTATTGATGATCCTTACTACCAAAAAGAACAAAGAAAGAATGGAAATCAATATTAAGGAATTGACCATTATCAATGAACTTTCATTGACTGTAGGGTTGGTTATGCTCACTATTGGCAACTTTTTGGGTGGTCAATGGGCCAATGAAAGTTGGGGCCGCTACTGGGGTTGGGATCCCAAAGAAACATGGGCCTTGATATCCATAATGGTGTACGCTTTTATCCTGCACACTCGTTTGGTTCCTGGTTTAAGGGGTAAATGGACTTTTAACTTTTTAAGTCTGTGTGCCATAGGATGTATCATGATGACCTATTTTGGTGTTAACTATTATTTAGTGGGATTACATAGTTATGGACAGAGTGGGGCAGCAGCCATTACGCCGGATTATGTCTGGTACATTGTCCTAGTTGCACTTGTTTTGGGTGGAATTAGCTATTGGCGTTATAGGGCCAATTATCTAAAATAGTTTTTTGGTTTTATTAAAAAAATCGATATTTGCAACATCATGAAGTTATAGAATTATGTTTTTTATAGATGTCTCAGGGTTCTCGCCCAAGAACTAGGTAGTTTGCGATTTAATTCGCAAGACATTGTAATTACTTCAGCGAAACATAATTCTATTTAAAATGACGAATCACAATAAATTATCAATATCTAAACTATTTAAGTATTTCCTGCATGCCGTTTCTGGTAAGGAAACTGAATTCACTACGGGCAGTATTCGAAAAGCTATCTTCATGCTTTCGATTCCAATGATTTTGGAAATGCTAATGGAGTCAATTTTTGCCTTGGTAGATATCGCTTATGTATCTCATGTAAGTGTCAATGCCGTTGCCACCATTGGACTTACGGAATCGGTCATAACATTGGTGTATGCCATAGCAATTGGCCTAAGCATGGCGGCAACAGCGGTTGTGGCCCGCAGAATAGGGGCGAAGGATGTCCAAGGTGCCAAGGAAGCTGCCATTCAAGCTATTTTGTTAGGGGTCATCGTATCAATTCTTGTGGGAACCATAGGGTTCCTGTTTGCTAAGGATATACTGGTTTTGATGGGTGCCGAACCAGATTTGGTCGCCGAAGGCTATGGGTATACCAAATGGCTAATTGGCGGCAATATCACCATAATGTTGCTATTCCTCATAAATGCGATATTCAGGGGTGCGGGAGATGCTTCTATGGCGATGTGGTCATTGGTGCTGTCTAATGGACTCAATATAATATTGGACCCTATTTTTATTTTTGGCTGGGGCCCAATTCCAGAATACGGAGTTATGGGTGCTGCTATCGCAACGAATATTGGTCGGGGTACTGCGGTTTTATTTCAATTGGCCATACTTTTTTTCGGTTGGGGCCGGATCAAAGTAGGACTAAAAGATTGTGTGGTCAGATTACAGGTAATGTGGAATCTAATAAGGGTTTCCCTTGGAGGTATTGCCCAATTTTTGATCGGCACCTCCAGTTGGGTATTTCTTATGAGAATGATGTCCGAATTCGGTAGTGAAGTACTTGCAGGTTATACGATTGCCATTCGAGTTATGATGTTTACCTTAATGCCATCTTGGGGAATGAGCAACGCCGCGGCAACTTTGGTTGGTCAGAATTTAGGAGCCGGCCAACCGGAACGAGCGGAAATTTCGGTTTGGAAATCCGGTCGCTACAATGCCTATTTCATGGGATTGGTTTCACTGGTATATTTGTTTTTTGCGGGGACTATTGTTGGTTGGTTCAATTCAAATCCTGTCGTGGTTGAAAATGGTGCACTCTGTCTACGAATCATAGCTTCAGGATATATATTTTATGCTTATGGAATGGTACTTACCCAAGCATTTAATGGATCTGGTGATACAGGGACACCAACCAAAATAAACTTCATTTCATTTTGGTTGTTTCAGTTGCCATTTGCGTATTTGGCAGCAATCACCTTTAAGATGGGCGCAATGGGTGTTTTCTTGGCCATTACGTTAGCGGAGGTATTATTGGCAGTTATTGCTATATTTTGGTTCAAAAAGGGAAATTGGAAAAAAGTGGTGGTTTAAGATTTTTTATGTCATTGATTTCCAAGACCTTTAAGGGCGGATTTCAAAGGCCATAATTAGTCTAGGGTTTTCTTAACTTTAGCCCACTTTAATACTTGAAATTATGACAGCAAAGAACAAAGGGTTGAATACCACCTGCACACATGTTGGTCAACTTGATGATAAAGAATTTCATGGGGCGGTTTCTCCTTTGTATATGGGAACATCCTATGCATTCGAAGATGTTGACTTGAAACGATATCCCAGATATTTCAATACACCCAACCAAGTAGGTCTTGCAAAAAAAATAGCAGCTTTGGAACATGCCGAAGCGGCACTGATTTTCGGTAGTGGTATGGCAGCCATTAGTACGGCATTAATGGCATTTTTGAAATCAGGGGATCATGTTGTACTTCAAAAGACCTTGTATGGAGGCACCTACAATCTGGTAACCCAAGAATTCAGTAAATATGGGATATCGTACTCTTTCACCGATGGATTGAGACCCAGCCATTTCGAAGAGAAGATACAGACGAATACAAGAGTGGTGTACATTGAGACACCTTCAAATCCTCTTTTGACAATAACTGATATGAATGCCGTAGCAAATCTGTGCAAAAAGCATGGAATTGTTTCAATGATCGATAATACATTCGCTAGTCCTGTAAATCAAAACCCAATTGATTTCGGTATTGATATTGTTATCCATAGCGCGACAAAATACATGGGTGGTCATTCTGATATTTGTGCAGGTGCCGTTGCATCCACAAAAGAAAGCATGGAACGTATTTTCAGCTTGGCAAAGAATTTCGGAGGTAGTCTTAGCGATTACACGGTCTGGTTGTTAGAGCGTAGTATTAAAACCATGGGCATAAGGGTGAAAGCCCAAAACGAAAATGCCCAACGCATGGCCGAATATCTCAATTCCAGTGAAGATGTTGCCAAGGTTTATTATCCGGGTCTAGAGAGTCATCCGGATCATGAATTGGCGAAATCCCAAATGAAGGGTTTTGGCGGAATGATGTCGTTTGAGTTAAACAAAGAATTTGATGCTTCCAAATTCCAAAAAGCATTGAAATTGATAAAACCGGCCATGAGTTTGGCTGGTGTGGAGAGTACGGTACTATCCCCCACATTAACTTCGCACTCTTTGTTAAGTGCAGAGGAACGCTGCAGGCAAGGAATAACCGATGGGTTGATTCGGTTTTCCGTAGGTATTGAAGAGCCCGAAGATTTGATAGCTGATATAGAACAAGCATTGCATAAAATCCGTGCGCAACAAAGCAGTAGGATAAATAAAAGTAAACAACTGTCCAAAGGGTAGTTAATCGAATCCTTAATCAAATAGCCGTGCACAATAAAAATGCCCAACAGTATTAAAACCGAAAAATGAAATTAGATATATTAGTATTTGGGGCGCATCCCGATGATGCAGAATTAGGCGCAGGAGCAACCATTGCAAAAGAAATTTCCAGAGGCAAAAAAATTGGGATAGTTGATTTAACAAGGGGTGAGTTGGGAACAAGAGGCACTGCGGAAATCAGGGATGAGGAAGCTTTGCAGGCAGCGAAAATATTAGGGGTTCAAGTAAGGGAAAATTTGGAATTTGCCGACGGATTTTTAGTAAACGATAAAGAGCATCAATTGGCCATAATTCGTATGGTTCGAAAGTACCGCCCAGAGATAGTTCTTTGCAATGCAATTGATGATCGGCATATTGATCATGCGAAAGCGAGCCAACTGGTGAGTGAGGCCTGCTTCTTGAGCGGATTGATCAAAATAGATACACAGTTTGAAGGAGATGATCAATGGCAAAAGGCATGGAGACCAAAAAACGTGTATCATTATATTCAATGGAAAGACCTGAAACCGGATTTTGTGGTAGATGTTTCAGGGTTCATTGATAAAAAAACCGAAGCTGTCATGGCCTATGGGTCCCAGTTTTATGACCCCAAGAGCAAAGAACCGCATACCCCGATCAGTAGTAAGAATTTTACCGATAGCGTTGCGTATAGGGCACGGGATTTAGGTCGTTTGATAGGTTGCGAACATGGTGAAGGTTTCACTGTTGAAAGGTATGTGGCAGTCAGTTCTCTCGATAGCCTAATTTAACTAGCCTTTTGATACTGTTTATTGGCCTTTGGAAGCGTAAAATAAAAGGAAGTACCTTTTCTCACCATACTGTCTACCCAAATGGTTCCGTTATTTTTGGCTATCATTTCTTTGCAGAGTGAAAGCCCCAAACCAGTTCCTTTTTCATTATTGGTACCATATGTGGTGACATTTGCATTGTCCGAAAAAATCTTGGTCCGTGTTTCGACATCCATACCGACCCCGGTGTCCCGTACAAATAGCTCCCAATGATTTGTCTTTTCAGAAGCACCTATGGTAACCATTCCATTTTGAGGGGTAAATTTTATGGCATTGCTCATTAAGTTTCTAATGACAATGTCAATTTGATTGCCGTCTGACCATACCAAAGTATTGGTTGATAATTGACTGATAATCTTGATTGATTTATTTGCTGCTGTTTCGGATAGAAGGTTGATATTGTCGGAGACCAAACTGTCTAAAGATATTACCGATGGCTTGGTAACAGACCCATTCATTTGTGTATGGCCCCAGGATAGTAAGTTGTTCAATGTAAATGAAATGTGATCCAAATCGGAGCCTAATTTGGGAATAAAGCTCAAAAACTCTTTTTGATCGATTTCCCCTTCCCTAAAAAGCTTCAAAAGTCCTTGGAAAGCTCCTATTGGCCCTCGTAAGTCATGGCCAATGATTGAGAATAACCTGTCTTTTGTAGCATTTATTTCTTTTAATTCCTTTTCGCTGTTCTCCAGCTCCCTTTTATTGGTCTTGAGCTCAACATTCAATTTTTTCTGAACCCTTTCGTTTTTCTTGACCAAATAGGTAACAACCAAAAATATCATTAGGATAAAAAGAGAAGCGTATATATAGCTTCTTTGTCTGGCAAGTGCTTTATCGTTTTCTATAATAAGGTCCCTTTTTTGTTTGTCATAACTCATTTTAGTTTTTAATAGGGTCAGACCCTTCTTATTATCATCCAAGGAAAGCGTATCGGTAATCTCCTGATATAGTTCGTGATACTCCAATGCTGTTTGAAAGTCCTTTTTGTTCTTATGGACCTTAAATAACGTATTTGCACACTTTTGTATTCCCTCCTTGAACTTAAGCTTAGAGGAGATATCAAAGGCTTTTAGTGCAAAATACTGTGCTAGACTATCATTCTGAAGCCCTAAGTTGGCCTCGGCCATTCCATTGAATAATTCAATTTGACCTCGTTCATCCTGTAAATTGGAATGGATCAGGTCGCTCTGATTATACCAATGAAGGGCCCATTTGAATTTTTCTTGCTTTAAATATATTTTTCCCTTTATTTCATAGGCATAAGCAAGCCAATCCATTATCCGATACTTTTCAAAGACTGAAATACTAGTGTTAATATTGAACATAGCGTACTCCAATTCGCCCATTTCCGCATACAAAGAGGCCATATTGCTTAAGGTCTCTGCAGAAAATGTGTCTATGCCTATTCCTTCATTGATTCTTTTTACTTCTTTATAAAAGCCAAGAGCTTCCTTGTAATCCTTTTGAGAGGTATATAGGCCAGCTACGTTTTCATTCAAAATGGAGAGCATTTTTTGATTATTATATTCTTTGGCCAGTTCAATGGTTTCCAAATATCCTTTTAATGCTTGATCGTAATTTCCTCTATAGCCATATTCGCCGGCCAAGTTATTGGAGGTCCTTAAAATGAGGTTTTTTTCATTAATTTCTTTCGCAATGGTTTGCGCTTCCTTATAGCTAAAAATGGCTTGTGTATTGCTTCCCTGATCGGAATAATAGTTTCCAATATGATAGAGTGCCATGCTCTCACCCCTTTTAAAAGATGAGCTTTTGCTAAGGTTAAGCGCTTTTTTAGATAATATTTGAAGGCTATCGGTTTGGTAGTAGCGATATTCATCAGCAAGTTTATTCAGCAGATTAATATAAACAGTGTCTTTTGGGTTAAAGCCTGCACTGAGTTCAAAAACTGTTACGGCAGAAACCAGACTATCTTTTGTTGTTTTTTGACCAACTACAGAGGAAAGGGAACCAATAACCAGTAAAAAAAGTACAATCTGACGGTTGCAAACGTTCATATATGTATCATGAGTTTTTGAATAGTAGATTCGACCTTTGGTTTATAAAACAGAAAATAAAATTAATTTTGAAGTACGATCAAATCTAATTTTTGTTGTGAAATACCATTTTTTGTGTGTTTTGACCCCAAAAAGACGCATTTTGTCGATATTTCTATCAAGAGCAGGACTTTATTTGGGTTCTGCCAACTACAAGTGCTGAAATTCTAGCAAGTAGAAATTTAAATTGCTCATTTTTATTTGGAAAGAATAGTTAAAAAAAATTACCTTTGCCGTCGCTTACAAATGGTGGTTGTAGCTCAGCTGGTTAGAGCATCGGTTTGTGGTACCGAGGGTCGCCGGTTCGAACCCGGTCTTCCACCCAAAAATAAAGCCTTGTCGTAAAACGTCAAGGCTTTTTTCATGTTTGATTCTTTGAAATTACAATAGGATTCGATTAAAACTTTCGAAAGAGTTATTTTCCTTCTCTGGTATGATGAAGAAGTTGCCCCTTTCAGTTTTGACGAAATTCATTATTTGACCGCCTTATCAACACTAATTTTTTTGGGACTATTGGAAATTTCCCATGCCGTGTAAAAAATCAACCTACTTCGATTTTCCAACAGGTCATAGTTTATTTTATCGATAGTATCACCAGGTCTATGGTAGTCATCATGGGTGCCGTTGAAATAAAAAATAATAGGAATGTTATTTTTGGCAAAATTGTAATGATCACTTCTATAATAAAAACGATTGGGATCATTTTCGTCATTGTAAGTATAGTCAAATTCAATATTTGTGTATTTCTTGTTGACCTCTTCAGATAGGTTATGAAGCTCTGTGCTCAATTTGTCGGAACCTATTAAATATAAGTAATTACGGTCTCCTTTTCTTTTCGGGTCTATTCTGCCTATCATATCAATATTTAGGTCTACCACGGTTTGTGCCAATGGAAAAATGGGATCGTGATCAGTATAATACTGTGATCCCAAAAGTCCCTTTTCTTCTCCTGTTACGTGAAGAAATACAATGGATCTCTTAGGGCCGTGACCGGCATCAGCGGCTTTTTTGAATGCTTGCGCAATTTCTAACAATGCTACTGTACCTGAACCGTCGTCATCGGCTCCATTATTGATTTCTCCGTTGGCGGATATGCCAATGTGATCTAGATGTGAGGAAATTACAACATACTCGTTTGGTTTCTCAGAACCTCTTAAAATAGCGACCACATTTTCGGAATCCACTTCTTCATTGGTCCCTTCAATGTCCATAGTTATTTTACTCTTAATTATTTTTGGTGTATTATCTGTTTCAATATTGGAGTGAATATTCTTTGCCAAGACCGCGTTTATAAATAAACTGGTCAGGGATGCCTGATCAATTTTGATTTCCATTTGACCACCGTCATTGGCCTTCATATAGTTGTAGTAACCCTTGTACCTCTTGAAATTTCCCTCATCATAATAAATTACGCCTGCAACACCCTTTGAAGCGGCAAGTTCCATTCGTTTTCCAATAGCTTCGGACATATTGCTCCAAATAGATTTTTCCTTACTTCCTGATATTATATAACTACCATCTGATTTAACTGGTTCACCGGATTTGATCAAAATCCATTTTCCGACAACATCCCATCCCTTATAATCCGAGTAGTTTTCTTCTTCAATACCATAACCTAAATAGATAATTTCGTCTAATTGGGCACTGGCCTCTGTAAAAGTTAGCAAGTCATCACCTATAGGAAACTCTTTCCCATTTACTGTAATTGATCCGGTGGGTAGGTTTTTTAGCTCCAAAGGCACTTTTTGAAAATAATCGCCATTCGCCTTTGCAGCTGGTATCCCTAATTTTTCATACTGGGCTTTTAAATATGCGACCGCCTTTTTTTGACCGGATTTTCCTGTTTCACGTCCTTCAAATTCATCCGAAGCATAAATGAACAAGTGGCTTTTAAGATCATCTTCGGTGATGGTCTCGGCATAGGCCTTGGGACCTATCACTTGTGCGGCCGTCTCGGTAGTTTTTTCTGTTACCGTTTTTTGAGAAGAATTGCAGGCCATGGCCAGCCCCATGACAATTAAGAATACTTTTTTCATAATGGTTTTGTGAATTTCAAAATTTTTCAAAAATAGGGAAAACAAATTGAATGGAGGTATGACGTTCTTCCGAACATTTAGAATACTGAAAATGTCTGCGCATTCAACAAGAAAGATGACAATATACCTTAAGAAACTCCCATTTTAAGGGTATAAGCTGAGGGAGAAACAGATGTTATCTCCTTAAATTTTCGATTGAAATTTGAAATGGATTGAAACCCCGATGCCTCAGAGATTTCGGCAATGGGCATCTTTTCACTGTTCATCAGTAACTGTCTTGCATGTGCTATTCTAAGATCGATAAGAAATTCAAAAAAAGTCTTATTGGTGCGTCGTTTAAAAAACCGACAAAAGGCGGGTACAGTCATACTTACAATTTCCGCAACGTCATTCAATGTAATTTCGTTTTGAAAATTATTCATTGCATATTCGAAAACCAATTGCAGTCGTCTTCCTTCGGTGTTCGATATTTTTTTGTTTGGAACAAATCTTGCCAAGGACTGCTTATCCGAAAGATTCACTTTATGGACCAGTTTAAGAAAATGACGAAAAGTTCCTAGTTTTTGGGTAGTCGGAAGCTTTTCCATGATTTTGGCAATTGGGCTCCTTTTGGAGAGTATTCTGATTCCTCCGTTTGTAAATTCCATGAATCGTTTTACTTCTTCCATTTCAGGAATCTCAAAAAAGTGGGTGCCAAAATTATCCGGTGTTACAAATAGTGTTATCATATGGGATATCTCCTTTGTGGACACGCTTTGAAAAAGATGCGGGGTATTGCTTCCAATAATGAAAATGTCACCTGCATTATAGGCATGTACACTATTCGCGACAATCAATTTCCCCGAGCCCTTTTTTATATAACTTATCTGAACCTCAGCGTGCTGATGAAGTTGGCTATAGAAGACTTTCACCTTATCTTCTTGAACGATCAGCACGCTGTCAATGGGCTTGGGAATCTTGAACGGCAATACTTTCATCTGATAAAAATACGCCTATATTATTATATTAATTATGATAAATATTAAAAATGGGTTAATATACGCTTAGAATAGGTTAAAATTAAATTAACATCGAAAAACAATAGATGTTATTTTTGATTCAAATAAATAATTAAGAAATGAAAGTACAATGGGAGGGTGTAATGCCCGCAGTAACTACAAAATTCACGGCTGATGACTGTTTGGACCTCGCCATGTTCGGAAGCAACATCAATGCCCAAGTAGATGCAGGTGTTCAAGGAATCGTTCTAGGAGGTTCATTGGGCGAAGCGAGCACCTTGACACACGATGAAAAAAGTATTTTGATAAAGGAAACGGTAGCTATCGTGGAAGGAAAAACCCCGGTAATAATGACAATTGCCGAGCAGGCAACTAAAATTGCGATACGGGCGGCGAAGGATGCCGAGGCCGCAGGGGCCGATGGCCTTATGATATTACCTCCCATGCGGTATAAATCTACAGATTTTGAGACTGTAACTTATTTTAAGGAGATAGCGAAAAGCACCCCATTGCCCATAATGATCTATAACAATCCCATAGATTATAAAATTGAGGTAACGGTGGGCATGTTTGAAGAATTGATGGAACTTGATAATATTAAAGCTGTTAAGGAATCTACCAGAGACATTATCAATATAGGAAGGTTAAGAAACAGGTTTGGAAATGATTTAAAAATTCTAACGGGGGTTGATCCATTGGCTTTGGAAAGCCTATTGATCGGTGCAGATGGATGGGTGGCTGGTTTGGTTTGCGCATTTCCTAGGGAAACAGTTGCAATCTATGCCCTGGCCAAGGCAGGACGTATAAAGGAGGCAACTGAAATTTATCGTTGGTTTTTGCCTTTATTGGAATTGGATATCAGTCCTCAATTGGTCCAGAACATTAAATTGGCAGAAGTGGCTACGGGAATCGGTACCGAATATGTTCGGGCACCAAGACTTCCATTGCGAGGGGAAGAAAGGCAACGGGTATTGAAGGTCATTGAAGAAGGACTTAAAACACGACCAGCGCTTCCGGATTATAAATCCTTGATGACGCACTAATAATGAGCCCATACTGTGGGCATTGCGATAAAAAGCTTTCATTTGATGTGGAAGATGCTATGATTTGTACCTTTGAGTGTACTTTCTGTAAAGAATGTGTTGAGGCGGTTTTAAAGGGAATGTTTTCAAAATGTAGCGAAGGTTGCATCAAACGCCTCATCAGACGTAAAGATTTTCCGAAGAAATAGTCCGTTTCTGAAAAGGAAATTTATAAACCTATTGATGTGGTGACGCATCTTAAACGTATTATTAACAGATGATTAAAGGAGTAAACTACATTGGCAACAAAGAATCAAGTAAAGGGGAAAGGGTATTCTCAACCTTCAACCCCAAAACCAATCTTTCAACAGATTGGCAGTTCCATGAAGCCAATAAGGAAGAAATTAATGAGGCCGTAGAAAAAGCAGCAGAAGCTTTTGAAGTATACAAAAACGTATCGGGGAGAAAAAAAGCAGAGTTCTTAAGGGCAATTGCCGATGAGATAGAAGACCTAGGTGATGAGTTGATAAATGTCTATTTGCAAGAGTCTGGCCTTCCAGAAGGTCGGGCAAGGGGAGAACGAGGTCGTACCACGGGTCAATTGAGGGCTTTTGCCGCATTATTGGAAGAAGGTTCATGGGTTGAGGCCATCATTGATACCGCTGAACCGGAGCGGCAACCCTTGCCCAAGACGGATATTCGTAAAATGCTACAACCATTGGGTCCTGTAGCCGTTTTTGGGTCAAGCAACTTTCCATTTGCTTTTTCTACCGCTGGGGGTGATACGGCGAGCGCTTTGGCAGCAGGTTGCCCAGTGATTGTGAAAAGCCATCCTTTGCATGCGGGAACAGGTGAATTGGTATCTTCCGCCGTTTTGAAAGCTGCGCAAAAAACCGGAATGCCGGAGGGAGTGTTTTCCAACCTGAATAGCAGCGGTATTGAGGTTGGTCAAGAATTGGTCTCGAACCCAAAAATTAAGGCGGTAGGTTTTACCGGAAGTATAAAAGGGGGGACGGCTTTATTCAAACTGGCCAATGAGCGATCAGAACCTATACCCGTTTATGCCGAGATGGGAAGCGTTAATCCGGTTGTTGTTTTACCTTCTGCGTTGTTGGAAAAGGGTGATGAATGGGCAAAAAGTTATGCGGGCTCCATTGTATTGGGGGCGGGACAGTTTTGTACGAACCCTGGTTTGATCTTGGGAATAAAAAGCACTTCACTTGATAGTTTTATAAAAACCTTGGGCATCGAAATAGAAAAACTGGAGCCATCATGTATGTTACACCCCAAAATTCATGCAAACTATGAAAAGGCCAAGAAAGAATTATCACAGCAAGGTGGTGTGAATGTGATTGCGGAGCATATCGCAAAAGTTTCACCAAATTACGGCCAACAAAAGGTGCTGACCGTAAATGGAGCAAATTTCCTAAAGAATTCAAAACTGCATCAAGAGGTATTTGGGCCTTTTAGCGTTGTGGTTCGTTGCGAGGATGTTAATGAACTTATTAAAATCCTGAACAAACTTGAAGGTCAATTGACGGGAACTGTTTTAGGTAGCGCAAACGAGTTGCAGAAGTACCACAAGGTTGTCGACGCCTTAAAAAGTAGGGTAGGTCGCATTATTTTCAACGGAGTGCCTACGGGGGTGGAAGTTTGCCCGGCGATGCACCATGGAGGTCCATTCCCGGCGTCTACCGATAGTCGTTCGACTTCAGTAGGAGAATCTGCCATTAAGCGATGGGTGCGGCCCGTGTCCTATCAAAATTGGCCAGAGGAACTCTTGCCGGAAGCATTGCAAAATAAAAATCCATTGGGCATTATGAGGATACTCAATAACAAGCATACAAGTGCATCAATTTAATTAAGAGATGGTTCGTATTAACCGCTATGTAAGCTATTTGTTAATTTTCGTGGTGCCCCTATTGAATAGTTGTTCGTCTACTGAACTGAAAATGGACTCTTCCAACGAATTGGCCGAGGTCATCAAAACAGTGGAGGAATTTAAACTATACGATTGGGACGCCTTTCCTTTGGGACGGTTTGATTCAAAACTTGAAGAAAAAGATGCTGAATTTGCTAAATCCCAGTTAGGGAGATTAGGTGCTATTAGTGAAGAAGGGCTTACCGAAACGGAAAAAATCTCCCTGGAACTCCTGCGATTTACATTGCAAAACAGGGTTTATGAATTCAACTATCAGATGTATCTAAATCCGGTACAATCAGATCAGGGGTTTCACCTTAGTTTAAATTATTCCATTAAACCTATTTTGAACTATACGGATGCACAAAAGTATATTACACTTTTAAATGCCATTCCTACATTCACTGACGAACATATCGTTCTATTAAGGGAAGGTTTAAAAAAGGGTCTTTCGCAACCTAAAGTTATTTTCAAAGGATATGAATCAACCTATAACGAACATATAGTTGAAGATTTTAGGGAAAGTAATTTTTTTTCGCCTTTCAAGAACCTACCTGAAAATTTACCCGAAAGTCAAAAAGATTCAGTCTTGGCCGCTGCGCAAAGTGCCATTGAGAACAGTGTCATACCCTCTTTTAGAAAAATCAAGGATTTTTTTGAGGTAGAATACATTCCCAATACCCGAGAATCCATAGGAATTTCCGAAACACCCAATGGCCGGGAATTTTACCAAAATAGGATTAACTACTATACCACGACTGATGACTCTACGGCGGACGATATCCACAAACTTGGCCTTTCGGAAGTAGCTAGGATCAAGACGGAAATGGAAAACATAATACGTTCGGTAGGATTTAATGGAAGTTTTTCCGACTTTCTCGCTTTTCTCCGCACTGATAAACAATTCTATGCTTCAACAGGAGAAGAACTTTTAAAAGAGGCAAGGGATATAGCCAAACGAATTGATGCGGAACTCCCTAAGTTTTTCCAGACACTCCCTCGTAGGCCATATGGGGTCATTAAAGTACCTGATGCCATTGCACCAAAATATACGGGTGGCAGGTATTCGGGACCTTCAACTGAAACACAGCCGGGGTATTATTTGGTCAACACCTATAAACTTGATAGTAGACCGCTTTATGTCCTACCATCCCTTACAGCGCATGAAGCAGTGCCGGGACATCATTTGCAGGGCGCATTGAATGCGGAATTAGGCGATAGTATTCCCAATTTCAGAAAAAGACTCTATATATCGGCATATGGCGAGGGTTGGGCACTTTATACCGAGTTTTTGGGTGATGAAATGGGAATTTATAGAACTCCCTATGAAGAATTTGGCAAATTGACATACGAAATGTGGAGGGCCTGTCGGCTAGTAGTTGATACGGGCATCCACGCCAAAGGCTGAACCAAACAGCAGGTTCTTGATTATATGCTTTCCAATACCGCACTTTCAGAACATGAGGTCAATACAGAGACCGATCGTTATATTGCTTGGCCCGGTCAAGCAATATCCTATAAAATGGGGGAATTAAAAATCAGGGAGTTAAGAAAAAAAGCGGAAGAAAATTTGGGGCCTAAATTCGATATTCGAAAATTCCATGAGATTATTTTGGAACAGGGCACGGTTACGCTGCCTATTTTGGAGCAAAGAATCAATTACTATATTGAGAAAAGTAAATAGTTAGCTAAAGTTGAATATGTCTCGAAGTGTTTTTTCATGTATAGATGCACATACCTGCGGGAATCCGGTGCGAGTTGTTGTCACTGGTGAACCTGAATTAAATGGTGCCACCATGGTTGAAAAACGACAGCACTTTTTGAAAGAGTATGACTGGATTCGCAAGGGGTTGATGTATGAGCCTAGGGGCCATGATATGATGAGCGGGAGTATTTTTTATCCACCGTCAAATCCCGAAAATGATTTTGGTATTTTATTTATCGAAACAAGTGGCTGTTTGCCAATGTGCGGACACGGGACGATTGGGGCAATTACGATAGGGATTGAAGAAGGTCTTATAGAACCCAGAACAAAAGGCAAGGTTCGAATGGAAACACCTGCTGGGCTCGTGAGAATTGAATATCAACAAACTGGGAAAAAAGTGGATTGGGTGCGCTTGACCAATGTAAAATCCTATCTCGCGGCATCTGATTTAACTATCGAAAGTTCAGAATTGGGTCAACTTACTTTTGATGTTTCCTATGGAGGTAATTTCTATGCTATTGTGGATCCACAAAAGAATTTTTCAGGCATACAGGATTTCTCCGCCAGCAAACTGATTCAATTCAGTCAAGAGCTTCGGGATAAGATCAATAAAAAATATCCTAATAAATTTATTCATCCAGAGGATGAAACAATTCGGGATGTAAGTCACATGCTTTGGACAGGTGAGACAATTTCTCAAGAAGCAACGGCTCGCAACGCCGTGTTTTATGGAGATAAAGCCATAGATCGCTCACCATGCGGTACAGGTACTTCGGCACGAATGGCCCAATGGTATGCAAAAGGAAAATTAAAAGTAGGCGAAGAATTTATACATGAAAGTTTTATTGGATCGCAATTTGTTGGTAGGGTAGAGGAAGAAACCTCGCTTCGGGGTCTGGCCGCAATTATTCCAAGCATACAAGGCTGGGCAAAAGTATATGGTCAAAACACTATAACAATTGATGATGACGATCCCTATGCTCATGGGTTTCAGGTAATTTAAAATGGGAAAGAAGATAATTATTATAGGTGGGGGGATTGTTGGCCTAAGCTCAGCTTATTATTTGCAAAAGGATGGACACCACGTTACCGTAATTGATAAATCCGATTTTACTTCGGGGGCATCTTTTGTGAATGCCGGATATATTACTCCCAGCCATATAATTCCGTTGGCTTCTCCTGGGAAAATTTCACAAGGCATAAAGTGGATGTTTAATTCTTCAAGTCCATTTTACATGAAACCTCGCTGGGACGTTGATTTTTTTAAATGGTCATGGTATTTTCATAAATCGTCCACAAAAGAGAAAGTAGAAAAGGCAATTCCAGTTATAAAGGATATCAATATTATGAGCCGCGGACTATTTGAGGAAATGAAGGCTTCTGGTGACATGGGTAATTTTCATTTGGAAAGAAAGGGTCTTTTGATGTTGTACAAAACTGATGCATCCTTTGATCATGAAATGGAAGTAGCTCAGAAGGCAAAGTTTTTAGGACTTGAAGTAAAAGAACTGACAAAAGTTGAACTCACTACAATAGAACCAAACATAAAAATTGATGCCAAGGGAGCCATACATTATGAATGTGATGGCCATACAACCCCAACCGAGTTTATGCCCAAATTATTGCAGCATTTGATTAATGCAGGAGTTGAAATTCGGAAAAATGAAGAGGTCAAGGATATTCTCACCAAAAATGGATTCATAATTCAGGTTGTAACAGAAAACGGAAGTTATGCTGCGGATGAAATAGTTCTTGCTGCAGGATCATGGACTTCGGGGCTATCAAAAAAACTGAACATAAAACTACCTCTGCAAGCTGGGAAAGGGTATCGCATCAATGTGCCAAGACCTACGGGCATATCAATGCCATCAATATTGATGGAAGCGAATATGGCCGTAACGCCGATGAAAGGATTTACCCGGTTTGCAGGGACCATGGAATTTTCTGGAATTAATGATCTCATCAGAAGAGAAAGGGTATTGGCCATTGCAAACGGAGCCAAAAAATTCTATCCTGAACTTGAAATCTTACAAGAGGAAATAAGCGAGGCCCAAACGGGAATGAGGCCGGTTTCCCCAGACGGATTGCCTTATATCGGGAGGGCGAATAACATCAAAAACTTGACCTTTGCCACCGGTCATGCAATGATGGGCTGGAGCCTTGGGCCAGCAACAGGCAAACTGGTTTCGGAAATTATAGGCACTAAAAAAACTTCAATGGATATTGATGCTTTTAATCCAGCTCGAAAGTTCTAGGAATTAAAGGAAAACTTTGTTTTGACATTGTTTTAAAAGTAATCTCGAATGTCAGGTTTAAATATTGACGGTAATCAAAACTTTGGTATCTTGTTTCTGTTTTATATTTAAAAAATCAAGATGTCCAAACTTTCTATGAAACTACTTACGCTCAGCATGGCATTATCCTTTTTTATGGTTCATGCGAATGATTTGATCAACTCGGAACAAACAATATATACAGGAATAGCGCAAGATTCCATTTCTGAAAAAGAGGTGTCCGAGGCAGTAAAATCAATCAATAATGGGCTTATCAATCCGAATAGGGAACTTCTGGAACGTCTTACTTTTGAAAATATTACCTATGGCCATTCAAGTGGAAATATCCAGAATCAAAGTCAATTCATTGACGAACTACTTAGTGGGCCTTTTGTTTTTTTAGAAATAAATACCTCTGGGGAACAAATTCAAATAGTAGGGGAAACAGCCATTGCAAGACACATTATGACCGCTAAAGCAAGAAATAATGAAGGCCCTGTTGATGTTCATATTGGAATTATGATGGTTTTCAGAAAACAAAATGGAAAGTTGAAACTGCTGGCAAGACAAGCCTATAAAATTTAATGGAAAATATTTCAAGTAATAATATAATATGAGAATTTTTAAGAAAGGATCCGCGGCGATTATTGAAAATATTGGTAAGTATTATGTAAAAGAGAATATTGATTGGGACAAATTTATTAATAGAAAAGATCTTTTTAAATCACTAATAGGCGATTTGAAGGGACTGGAAGAAGTTGATTCATTTGATATACACACCATTAAGGAAGCGCCCATGGGAAGTCAAGAAATTTGGGCATCTGGTGTTACCTATATGAGGAGCAAGGAAGCAAGAATGGAGGAATCAAAAAAAGCTGGTGGAGGATCATTTTATGACCGAGTTTATGAGGCCGATAGGCCAGAGCTTTTCTTTAAGGCCACCGCGCATAGAACGGTAGGGCCATTTGATAAGGTTCGAATTCGTAAAGATTCTGGGTGGGATGTACCGGAACCAGAGTTGACGTTGTTCATAAGTTCTGAAGGTACCATTGAAGGATATACCATCGGGAACGATATGAGTTCGCGAAGTATAGAAGGTGAGAACCCATTGTATCTGCCCCAAGCCAAGACGTACGATAAATCCGCCGCCTTAGGGCCATGCATTTATGTAACCGAAGGATCCATAGCACCTGATACCATAATTTCATTGGAGATTATTCGTGCCGCCAAGACCGTATTTTCCGGAAAAATCCCAATCAGCAATATGAAGCGGAAACATCAAGAGTTGGCCGACTATCTTTTTAGGGAATGCAGCTTTGTGAACGGTGTTTTTTTAATGACAGGTACAGGTATCATTCCTCCTGACGACTTCACGTTACAAAGTGGGGATGAGATACGTATTCAGATTGAGAATATCGGAACACTTGTGAATTTTGTTGAATAAGATTATCTTTTTTATAATTTTTATACTTCCTAAAACATAGGAATTAAAGCGTATATTATTAAGCAGTAAATCTAATTTGTATGGAAGCGGTTAGGGATTTGGCGGACTATCATCATCTTGTATCCAATTTGTTCAAATTCCCCAAAACAAAGGAAGAATGGGAACCCTATAGACTTTCCGACGAACAGGTAGCCCATTTTCACGAGTTTGGTTTTCTGTCCGGGATAAGACTATTGGATGACGCCCAGGTGGATAAACTTAGGAATGATTTAGATGAGGTTATGGATCCGGATCATCCTGCACATCACCTTTTTTATGAGTTTCATAGCAATGAATCCAGTGATTCAAATTCGGTCTTATTCCATTCTTTAGGACACTGGAGAATCACCGAGGGTTTTCATGACGTATTATGGAATCCGGCCTTTGTAATGTCGGCCCATCAATTACTGGAAAATAAGTCGGTTCGTTTTTGGCACGACCAATTGTTTTATAAACCGGCCAGGCATGGCGGAGTAGTGGCATGGCATCAAGATTATTCCTACTGGACCCGAACTATAGCTATGCAGCATTTGACTTGTTGGACGGCTCTGGATGATGCCAATATGGAAAATGGTTGTTTGCAATATATTCCAAAGAGTCACAAATGGGGTTTGTTGAATGCCCCTGAATTGGCTGGAAATATGAACGGGATTATGGAATATTTGACCAATGATCAGAAAGAACAGTTTAAACCCATTCCCATTGAATTAAAAAAAGGATATGCAACGTTTCATCATCCTTTGATGGTTCATGGATCCTATGAAAATAAATCAGATAGAGGCAGAAGAGCTTTTGTGCTCAATGTTTTCGCTGACGGAACTACCAGTAATACCGATAATGAGTTGTTAAAAGGCGTTCCACCTATTAAAAAAGGGGATAAAATGGATGGAAAATATTTCCCGCTTCTATTCAATCACTTGTAAACCAAATAGATAAATAATTTTTTTCAACTTGATACTTTATCAATTTTTGATAAGGCTCTTGCCTTTTTGACTTCTATCTTTTTTAGCAACCATTCGGGATAGTCGGATGAATCCTCAGCCTCATATATTCTAAGTTGTTGATTTTCATCATATGTAAGTAACTCCACTGGCTTTTTGCCTAGTATGATGGCAGCTGTGTTTACACCAGAGTGTGATGCACCCGCCACGCCATGGGAAAGGATGCTGGCTCCACATAAATACAAATTTTCAATTTCACTTTTGGATTTAAATGCGAAAGGACCTATTTGCCCAAAGCTCTTTTCGGTTCCATATACATTGCCCCTTGTGGTGTTGATATAATATTCATTGGTAATAGGGGTACCCAATTCTTGATAAACTATATGCTTTCGGATTCCGGGAATCGCTTTTTCGAGTCCGTTTACCATTTTTTGGGTGAGATGTTCCTTAAAATCGGTATAGGCTTGTGAACGATTTTGCCTTTCGTTCTCAAATACCTCAAATGCCTTGTAATCAATATAGGTAATGGCTTCTATGGTGTGATGTTTCCCATCAAAACCGCTTGGATCTTTTAAGGTGGTACAACTAATGAAAAGACATTCGAATTCATCACCGGCAGTAATATCTGAATTCATCATCCTGTCATACATCTCATCGGCATCTATATTCGGCATCATCCAGATATTTCCGGAATCAATACCTGCCTTTCTTAAATCCATATCCACTGTTACGAACAGCATTAAGGATGTGCACGAATATTTGGTTTTTTCAAGCTTTTTTTGAAGTTTTTTGCTTATATTCTCTTTCCCAATTAGATCAAGATAGGTGACACCGACGTCAGCATTGGATATGATGTTTTTTGCAAACAAGCGTTTTCCGTCCGTAAGTTCAATGCCAATGGCTTTCTTTTTTACCTTTCCTTCTAAAATTATTCGTTTTACAGTTTGATTTGTCTGTATTTCGCCACCATATAGTTTTATGGCATTGGTCATTGACTTGATCAAAGCGCCGCCGCCGCCCATTGGGTAATATGCACCGTTAAAATAATGGTCCATAACGGCACAATGTAGAGGAAAGCTAGCTTTTCGGGGCTGAAGACCATGATCGCCACATTGAATGTTCAAAATATTCTTCAACAAAGGATCTTTGATATGCCAATTGATAACCCGTTTAAGGCTGAATAGACCAAATTTACCCATATGCCTTGTACGATAGGGAACCGTGATATTATCCCAAAAACCATTCAATTTGGGCAGAAGCTGTAATTCCGTGCTTACCGTCTGCACCAAAGTAAGGTATTTCCTAATTCGCTTTTTTTCCTTTGGAAATCGTTCTGATAACCGATTGATAAGGGTTTCCAAATCAGAGGGAAAGTCTATTTTTTCATCACCAATTCTGCAATGTTCATATCCATCCGGATTCATCCTGAAAAAAACCAAATCGTTGGCAATTCCCAATCCCTTGTAAAGATCACTTGTAGATTCACCTTCTCCCAAAAGCCCAACATAATGAACTCCTGGAGTAAATCGATGACCGTTTAAATAGAAGCTGTGGCACCATCCTCCTGGTACATCGTGTTGCTCCAGAACCAATACTTTTTGACCTTCCCGCGCCAAACAAATGGCCGTGGTCAAGCCTCCTGCGCCCGAACCAATTATGATGGAATCATAACAATCCCCAATCTCAGAACTTGATAAATTTTGCAACTATTTTTTTGTTACCAATGAATTGACCTTACTCGCTTAAAAGTACTTTTGCAATCGCAGCTTCTACCAACGGCTCCATTACCGCATAACCTTCAGGTGTTGGATGTACTCCATCCTTGGCATATTTTAAAGGGAGTCCCTTACGTTCGTCTGCCATTGCTGTAAAGTAATCCACATATACTATATCATTCAATTCTGCATATGTTTTCAGGAGTTGATTTAGGGTAACGATTTTCTCCGCTGGTTCCAATCCTGGTTTCCAAGGATAATCAAAGGCGGGTAAGGTAGAGGAAATGATAACTTTAATGCCATTTGCTTTTGCCAATTCGGCCATCGAAAAAATATTGTCGGCAATCATCTTAATCGTTGAAGGACCGGTGTTTCCTGCAATGTCATTGGTTCCGGCCAATATGACCACCACTTTGGGTTTTAAATCGATTACATCTTGACGAAATCGAACCAGCATCTGAGGAGTAGTCTGGCCACTGATTCCCCGATTGATATAGGGTTTATTGGCAAAGAATTCAGGCCTTGTATTTAGCCAACCGATGGTAATTGAATTGCCCATGAATACAACTCGATTTTCCTCTTCGGTAGGCACTGTTAATTTAGAATTTGCTTCCCGGAACATCTCTAGATTGGCCCAATCCTGGGCATTTGTAATATAAGCTGATCCTATTAACGTAAGTAGGGTCAGCATCATCGATTGTATCTTTTTCATAGAATTTTATTTTAAAAGTTTCCTAAGATAAATTATATTTTCTTACCTCAAGGTTTGTTTGAAATGTAGTTTTTTATTCTTTCGATTTGAATCCTAATTCTGACACTGCATGCAAAAGCTCCATTCCGGTGGAAGATCTAGGTTTGAACCCAGGCCAATCTTTTACGTTGGACTCTTGTGGAATGTCTAAATATTTGGCATATTCTTTTTGTTTTAGGTGTATGCCCAGAAAGGCGGTCACAAAATGTTGATTAATGTTATTGATTTTTCTTTGATCCCAAGTAGCATCTGCATAACGGTAATATTCATCAATGTGTAATCCTGGTGCAAAAGATTCAACGGGAGGTGGGTTTGGAGCTACATTATGACGGGCATTTTCATAGGTTAATAAATAACGGTCTGCATTGATGGCACCGGTATAAATTGCTTTGATACCTTTTTCATAACCAGAAATATCATCCTCGCTACCAGCTACAAAAAAGGTGGGGGTCCTTAAGCCTTTTAATCCTTCACTGTCCCATACGCCTCTTTCCATGCCCCATGGGGCAAATGCAACAATTGCCTTAATTCTAGGGTCAATTAGTTTCTGATATTCCTGATTGTTGGCGGCAAGTGAATGTATGGCTTTGCTTCCTCCCGTCATGCTACCGAAAAATTGAGTTAGTGTATCACTATATCCTGCCCCGCCAACATTTAAAACACCATATCCACCCATCGAATAGCCGATTATTCCTATATTATTGCTATTTAAAATTCCGGATAAAAAATTATTAGTACCCTTGGCTCCCAATTCGGCAACTTCATTTACCACGAATCGAATGTCCTTGGCCCGATTGAGTAGCGTACTATAAAATGCGTTTGCGTCCTTAAAGGTTGAATCTGTATGATCAATGGCAACAACCACATATCCTTTTGAAGCCAAATTTTCAGTTAAATAGGTCATTAAATATCTGGAACCAACATAACCATGGGATACTACAACCAAGGGATAACCACCATCAATCTTTGTTGGAGTTGCATCTCGCAAGGCACGCCCTTTAAAAGTAAAGGGGATCAGAGGTCTAAGCGTATCTCCCGCGGTGCCCAGCACCTCATTGTAAGTCACCAAAACTTCAGAATTTGACCCTATATTTGCTGGATACCAAACTTCCACAGTTAACGGTCTGTCATATAATAGGTCGTTCCCACCTTTGGACTTCAATATATCAACTTGACTTTTGTTGATTAGATTTAGAGTCCTAACTCCAATCCGATGTTCTCCACGTGCAGAAAACTCCGGGGCATCAGGAAGTGGGTCTCCATATAAGAAATCCTGCCCAATTAGCCCATGAGGAATGAGGACTAAGAGAACAAAGTTGATAATCAAAGTGAAGTATTTTTTCATGTCAGTGCTTTAAATTGTTGTTGAAAATTCAAAAGCATTTCTGGAAGTTCGGAACAACGGTTCATCATTAAAAAAAAGCCCATATAACGAACTATTTGCTTATAGGACTTATAGGATGGCATTTTCTAAAAGTTTCTAAGGCTGGCTTAAACTTTTTTTGATTTAATACTTTGCACTTTTACCGTTTGATAATGTGCGCATTATAAAATCCCGAATATCATTATTTGCTTTCTGTAAATCTTCACGTCGTAGATACATCATGTGTCCACTGCGATATCCCTTGAAATCAAAACGATTTTTTAATCTTCCGCTTGGATCTACCTGCCACATAAGGTATTTGGCATTAAAATAGGTGGTCGCGCCGTCATAATATCCAGATTGTACCAATACATTTAAATATGGATTTTGAGCCATGGCCTGCCTCAAATCTTCCCGGGTATGCTCATCTGAATTGTCCCAAGGATGTACGGGCCCGAACATATTATATTTAATATCGGTCTTAAAGTTGAGTTCTTCCTGTAAGTAATAATTTATGGCGGGCGTAAAGCTATGGAGCCATGAAGTCAATTCGGCACTATAGTCGGGTTCCATTCCTGCCAATTGACGATCAATACCTAAGTATCGGCTATCCAATCGCCCAATATTGAAACCTCTATCTTTCAAGAGATTTTTCCAGAAGTAGTCGGTAGGTACGTTTAGGTTTTGATCTAATATTTCAGATGCGGATAACCCCGAATAGTAAGCCATTTTTTCAGCCACGGCCTTTCGCTCGGTATCGGTTATAAAACCGCCTTTGGCCAAGGCCGGAATCAATGTATTAATAGTATAATCCTCAGATTCCGGTAAGATTTCCAGAAGATCTTTTTGTTGCAATTGAGCCGGCAACGCCTTGTGGTGCCAAGCAGCTGCCGTATAATAGGGCAAATTAATGGCTTCCGCTACCGGGCCCGTATTTCGAATGATTTTATAATCAGCAGGAGATACCAAAATAACACCGTTCAAATACATCCATTGCTGATTTTGTAAGGCAAGTGAAAGACCCATAACGCGAGGACCACCATAGCTTTCACCAATAATATATTTTGGGGAACTCCAACGATTATTTCGTGTCACGAATGTATTGAGCCATTCCGCTAAATAAGTAATATCGGCATTAATACCGAAGAATTTTTTTCTATCAACTTCCTCCCCTGATTCGGGAATTGTGCGGCTATATCCCGTATTTGCTGGGTTCACATACACAATATCCGTAACGTCCAGAACGGAAAAAGGATTCTCATTGACCCCATAGGGCTGAACGGGATATCCCTCATCATCAATTTTTAAAACCCTTGGCCCGGTATAAGCCAAATGCATCCACACTGAACCCGATCCAGGCCCACCGTTAAAAGAAATTAACAATGGCCTTGCCGCCTTGTCTTTTACATTGTTTCGGGTATAGTAGGTGTAATGCAGAGAGGCAATTGGCTTCCCCATTTCGTCCCAGACAGGCTGGGTACCCGTCTTGGCCGTATAACTTATAAGGGCACCATTAATTGTAACGCTGTGCTGGGTGGTAATGGAAGTGTCAATGGGAATATGCCTTTCAGAGGATCGGCTATACTTCACCGCCGGAGTTGCTTGATCGCCCTTATTCTTTTGCGAGTGCAGATTAGAGGCTGAAAATAAGAGAGTAACGATTAAAAAAAGAGGTATAATTTGTCTCATTCTATTGTGGTTTTAGTCTAGGCTTAAAAATAGAAAAATTAGTTGGATACCTACGAACTTAAATGCTCTAGTATGAGCATTTTTTCTGTTAATTTGTGGTTCAAAATTTTTCGAAAACACCCAAGCCAAAAAGCGCAAAGTCGTACTTTACGGGGTCATTGGGATCCATTATACGTAGATTTTTATCCAATTCAATCACCGCCTTGGCATCGTTATGCTTGCGCATCAGCAAGCCTAACTTGCGCGCAACGTTACCTGAATGCACATCTAACGGACAAGAAAGTTGACAGGGATCCATACTTTTCCAAAGTCCAAAGTCAACTCCTGTGGAATTATCTCTGACCATCCATCGTAAAAACATATTAATGCGTTTTGCGGCCGACCCGTTCAAAGGGTCCGAAATATGTTTTGTAGTGCGGCCAAGGTGGGGTATTTGGAAAAAAACTTTCTTGAATTTGGAAATGGCAGGTTGTAAGGTTTCTGAATCTGCATTCCGGGCAAATACCCGTTCAAGTCCTAGATGGTTCTGATATATGTTTTTTAAACTTTTAATGAAATAGGTCAGATCAGTGCCGTTGTAGGTCCTGTGCACAAAATATTGTAATTTCCCTAAATCGTGGGCACTATGATTTATAACAAAGCGGTACGGGTCGTAATCCAACATTTGCATCAATTTATTGGCATTGTTGATTATACTTTTGCGATTTCCCCAAGCAATTGTGGCAGTCAAAAAGGCGCTTATTTCTATGTCCTCCTTCATAGAGAATTTATGGGGAATTTGTATGGGATCACTTTCCAAAAAAATGGGGTGGTTGTACTCTAAAACCTTGGCATCAAGAAACTCCTTTAACTCGTTTTTTGTCATTCCAATGGTATATCAAGAATTTTAAACAATACTACCGGGCCAACTAGAATTAGGTTATAGAAGGTATGAAGAGCAATAGACCAGAGGAGTCCGAACCGTACTCTGATAAAACCGAAAAACGTTCCTGCTATCAATTGCGGGGCGACCAGCAATGGTGAAAAAAATAAGACCGTTTTGGTGATTTCAAAATGGGTTACGTGGTAAAAACCAAAAATGATGGTAAGAAGGTAAAATACCCATTTAAAGTAAGCGGAATTTCTGAAAAAATATAGTGGGCCCCGAAAAATAGTTTCTTCAATTATGGGGGCAAGAACAACAGCTGCAAAGAATAAGTAGCTTATGGGATATTTCTCCAACACCTTGTCTATGGCGTGTTCGCCAAAATCAATTTCAAAAATGGTTTGAAACACACCAATTAAAAGACCCAATAAAATGCTAAATGCAATTGAGAGTCCTAAAATCTTAAATAGGATTCGCACACGATGCTTAAAGTCTTCGTTGTCATCTTCCAGGTAAATGGGGTTCTTTAGAAACTCCCATACTTCATTAAGCATCTGATGTGATAATAAGCCCGTCCACCATGGTTAATTTCCTATCTGCCATGTCAGCCAGTTCCATATTGTGGGTTACAATGACAAAAGTCTGTCCAAATTTATCCCTAAGTTCAAAAAAGAGTTGGTGTAAATTATCGGCACTTTCCGAATCTAGATTGCCACTTGGTTCATCGGCAAAAATGATTGAAGGTCCATTTATCAAAGCTCTTGCGACGGCCACTCTTTGTTGTTCCCCGCCAGAGAGTTCATTGGGCTTGTGGTCATATCTTTTAGCAAGACCTAAAAAATCAAGGAGCTCCTTTGCTTTGATTTCGGCTGTGCTCTTGGGCGTTTTTTTAATGAAGGCAGGAATACAGACATTTTCAAGAGCAGTAAATTCCGGTAATAACTGATGAAATTGAAAAATAAAACCAATATGCTCGTTTCTAAATTTTGCAAGGTCCTTGTCGGAAAGGGAATTCATCCCTATTCCATTTATAAGCAATTGACTATCAGTCTTATTTGACTGTGAATCCAACGTTCCCAAAATTTGTAATAAAGTGGTTTTACCTGCTCCTGAAGGTCCAACAATAGAAACAATCTCCCCTGGTTTTATATGCAGGTCAACACCTTTTAAAACTTGTAAATTTCCATAAAATTTCTGAATATTACTGGCCTTGATCATTTAAATATTGTTATCGCCCGGAAAAGTAAACATTAACGCCAACACTACAAAATTAAGGGTTTTGCTAATTAAATTTTTTGGACATAATTTATGTGTAAGGTTAATAGTAAGTTTTGGACAAACAAAAAATTTATGATCAATTATCTACGACTTAAATTAGGGATATATTCAAATTTTAATTTCAAATAGGCTTAAATTTGTCAATATTGATAAAAAATAAAACACCATAGATGTCTCCTTATAAAAATTTTGAAGAATACAACATAGAAATTACGGATGAAGTCAAAAGTAAATTTTCTTCGATTATTGGAGAGATCGGTGAGGATGTAGCACGTGAAGGCCTTCAAAAAACACCTGAACGTGCGGCAAAAGCCATGCTTTTTTTAACACAGGGCTATCAGCAAGATCCTGTAGAAATCCTTAAAGGCGCTATGTTTGCTGAGCAGTATGATGACATGGTCATTATTAAGGATATTGAGTTATATTCCTTGTGTGAACATCATATGCTACCATTTTTTGGAAAGGCACACGTTGCGTATATTCCCAATGGACACATAGTTGGTTTGAGCAAAATACCTCGGGTTGTTGACGTCTTTGCAAGGCGATTGCAGGTTCAAGAGCGTCTTACACATGATATTCTGGAATGTATAAACAATACGTTACAACCTAAGGGTGTAGCTGTTGTTATTGAAGCTTCGCACATGTGTATGATGATGCGAGGGGTTCAAAAACAAAACTCGGTCACTACCACCTCTGGATTTAGAGGACAATTCGAAAAAATCGAAACACGAAGTGAATTTTTGAGATTGATTAGTTCTACATTGTCATAGTATATTGGAGAGCCATTCGCAAAGTATGATACCGCTATAATATGGATTAGGATACCCCATTTTTTTGGCACTCTTATTGTTTTGCACGCTCTGAATTAATAATTTTAATTATGGCAGATTTAAAAGACACCAAAATAAAACACTTACTGCTCGGACTTTTTTTTGACGCCGTGGGGATGTTATCTTTCACAATACCTTTTATTGGCGAGTTTTCCGATGTGATATGGGCACCTTTAGCGGCTTGGTTAATGACCCGTATGTATAAAGGTAAGGTTGGTCAGGCGGCCGGAGTAATTACTTTCATTGAGGAAATAATTCCGGGATTGGATGTAATTCCCACTTTTACCATTATGTGGTTGTATACATATGTATTCAAGAGATCAAAAAAGGGAAAAATTATTGATGTCCATTAACCTCATTTTACAGTTCAATTCCTAATAGAACTGCATATCCTATATTTTTCTTGGTAACCATTGTTACTTTGTTTTATACTAAAAATCCTAACTTTACAGGTAGGCTAATTGATAATTGGATATTTAGTGGAAAGAAGAAATTTTGTTAAAAAGACGGTTCTTGCCTCAACGGCGGTAACTCTTGGAGTAGATATTGTGTTTGGAAACCTAATGCCGAAAGGATATGTGCCGTTGGCCCTGCAAGATCCAGATCCTTTTAAGATGTTCGATAAGGACCCTGAAATGGTCTTGCTGAATGACAAACCATGGAATATGGAGGCCAAAGCGCACATGTTGGATGATAAAATTACGCCCAACAAATTTATGTTCATCCGTAACAACGGACTTGTTCCCGAAAACATTGATACAAAATCGTGGTCATTGACCATTGATGGGGAATCAGTGGTAAAACCAAAGACGTATTCACTCGAAGACCTCAAAACGAATTTTAGGCAATATACCTATCAACTTACTTTGGAGTGCGGAGGAAATGGCCGTAATGAGTTCGATCCCCCAGCGGAAGGCAATCAATGGTCAATCGGTGCTGTTTCGTGCGCTACTTGGTCCGGTCCTAGATTAAGGGATATTTTGAATGACGTGGGAATAAAAAAAGATGCAGTTTATATAGGATATCACGCAGCTGATGTTCATTTGAGCCGCGATCCCAAGAAAGAGCCTATTTCCCGAGGTGTTCCAATCTCAAAAGCATTGCAGGACGAAACACTTTTGGCCATAAAAATGAATGGAGCGGATATTCCGGTTGCACATGGCTTTCCGTTGCGATTGGTAGCCGGTGGTTGGCCTGCTTCAGTATCCGGTAAATGGATAAAACGAATTAGCATTCGTAACATCGTGCACGATGGTGAAAAAATGGGCGGGTCTTCCTATAAAACACCTTGCAACGCGGTTGCTCCAGGAGATAAAGTCACCGAGGAGAATATGTGCATTATTGAGTCAATGCCAGTAAAATCGCTCATCACCTATCCTAAAACAGGAGCAATGATATCTTACGGAAAGAAGTTGAGCATTCGGGGCCATTCATGGGCAGGAGAACTTGAGGTAATGAAAATGGAATATTCCATTGATTTTGGGGCTACTTGGCATTCGTGCAAAGTTGATAAACCTTCAAACAGACTTGCATGGCAGCATTTTTCGGCCCAAATAGAATTTCCGAAGAAAGGGTATTATGAAATATGGGCAAAGGCCACCGATACCAATGGAGTCTCACAACCCATGGTCGTTCCTGGTTGGAACCCCAAAGGATATCTTAATAATGCCTGCCATAGAATTGCAATTAAGGTCACTTGAAATATGAAAGATCAACTATTTTGGAGAAGATCTAGAAATTTATACAGATTTCTTATCATAATTTGCGCACTTGCAGTCATTGTGTCCATTGCGGCCGTCTATTTTTATCAGGGTATGGAAGTTGAAATAACGGATAAAGATTCCGACTATACCTCTATTTCAAAAGATTCCGAAGATCCCGATAAGATTGAAAACGGAATACATGTGAGGACAGGTTTTGTTGAAGGTGAAGGCCTTATGACCGTTGTCAACAATTGCACAAACTGCCATTCTGCGCAATTGGTAATTCAAAATAGGATGGATAAGGAAAGATGGGTCTCTACCATTCGCTGGATGCAAAAAACACAGAACCTATGGGATTTAGGTGCCAACGAGGAAGTTATTGTCAATTACTTGGTCACCAATTATCCGCCGTTAAAAAAGGGTAGGAGAGTGGTGTTGTCCGATATTCAATGGTATGATTTAAAGTATTAATACGTCAACTAAAATGGGAAAATACTGGGATGCATTTATAGGTTCTATTCTGGGGACAGCCCAATGGACATGGAAGTCCATCCTTTTTGAAGTCCCATGGTATTCCAATTACTTTTGGGGCCTGGTAGTCATCTCATTACTTGTTTGGTCTCTTGAAATAATTTTTCCTTGGAGAAAAGAGCAATCTATTTTCAGGAGAGACTTTTGGTTGGACGTTTTTTATATGTTTTTTAATTTTTTTGTATTTGCCATTGTCATCAGTGGTTTTTACAAATTATTGGAAAATTTGTTTTTGGATATTGGAATTAAAAAATCGGCATTAACGCTCATTGATTTATCAAGTTTGGCTCCGTGGGCCCAATTATTGCTCTTTTTCGTAGTCTTGGACCTTGTGCAATGGTTTACCCATATTCTTTTGCACCGCTATTCATTTCTATGGCAATTCCACAAAATTCATCACAGTGTAAAGGAAATGGGATTTGCCGCTCATTTGAGGTACCATTGGATGGAAAACATCCTTTACAAACCCTTAAAAACTTTAGGGGTTATGATATTAGGAGGATTCGAACCAGGACAAGCTTATCTTGTTCATTTTATAGCCATTACGATAGGTCATTTAAACCATTCAAATATTAAAATAACTTGGGGCCCTTTAAAGTATCTTTTAAATAATCCGGTCATGCATTTGTATCATCATGCATATGAATTACCAAAAGGTAGCATAGGGGTTAATTTCGGAATTAGCCTTAGTTTATGGGATTATATCTTTAGAACCAATTATATTCCTGAATCGAGCGGAAAAATAGTACTTGGGTTTAAAGGAGATGAGAAAGTTCCCAAGGGCTTCTGGCATCAACTCAAATACGGATTTGGAAGATTTTACGTCAAAAATTAATCGGGTAAGGACCAATTGGTTCCCTACCCGATTGTTGTTACAATGGCACACTTATGCCCATACTAACATTTCTGCCAATATTGGAAATTCCATCTACTTTTAATCTTGATAAATGTGAAATATAGTTGGTGTCCAACATATTGTTTCCACTAACTCGAATATCAATGGGCTTATTAAAAATGTCGACCGTGCCTCCGACCCCAATGTTCAGCAAATTATACCCTTCGGTAGGGGTTTCAAACTCATTTACATTATTCTGGGAAAATACGGATTGGAGAGTAAGGAAGCAATAACCACGATTGATCCATTCCCTATCTTTTTCAAACTCAATACGCAAAGTATTCGTCCAACTATTAGCGGGAATTAATGGAAGGTATACATCATTGTTTAATTTGCCTGTAACGGTTTCGAAGGTACTTTCGATATGTAGCCAATCCAAAGGATGGGGATGCAAGTGAAAACCAGCTTCACCACCAAACAAGTTGGCATCCTCCTGACGGTACAGAAAAACTGCATTATCCCCTATAAATTCGCCATTTGGTTCAATAAAAATATAATCACTGATGTTATTGTAGAATCCATTTACAAATAACTCAATATGTTCATTCTTGTATTCCAAAACCAAATCGGTCTGTAAATTCTTTTCATTCTTCAAAGTCTCGCTCCCTATTTCATACCTGTTAGTTCCTTCGTGGACACCATTTGAGGTAAGTTCGGCTAAATTGGGAGCTCTAAACCCTGAGGCTATGTTCAAACGAGCAACCATGTTTTTGGCAAAATTTATCTTATAGCCCAATGAGGCATTAAAGCTACCGAAATCCCTATTCAAGGGCGATATGTACGATTCCTCATTCATAGAACCATGTTCATCCCCATTTATACCGCGATGATCATAGCGTAGGCCAATTTGGAGGTCACTTTCGTTGGAAAAGTGCACATGCGAGGTCCCTAAAATGCCAATATCATTGGTGACTGCATCAGGAATTAAGACTTCCTCACCAAAATTGGTATTTGTCCCATGCATACCTTGCAAACCCAAAATGGTCTCAATATTGCCCAGTTTGGGCATATTGTATTGAAGATTATAGCTCAATGTTGACAGATTCATATCCAATTCTGCCATATCTGTAGACTCTCCAAATTCTTTTCGATTATTGAAAATGTATCCCAAAGTTGCCTCCAAGCTCGATTTTTCGAAAAATACACTGGTTTTTGAACTCAACATATGATTGTCAATGGTCTGAAAAGGAAGATCTGGTGTCCTGGTAGTGGTTTGAAGTCCAATTTCCTCAGGAATGCCCAATTTGATATTATTGTAGTTATAACGGAGCTCAGTTTTATAGGAAGTTCCTTGATAGCCCACCCCAGTCTTTAAATCATATTCCCGGAAGCGCGAATTTGTTGCTCTTTCGCCGGCACCCGTTTTATAGTCTGTATGGGAAGCTACACTGCCGCGCGCCATAAACTTAAATTTTTCACCCGAAGTTTTGACTCCTGCATTGGTTCCAAGACCTTGGGTATTGGAAAAATAATTTAAGTTTATGTCACCCTCTGTGGTGTTGGGCAATGTAAATTTTTCAGGATTTAAATACAGGACTCCACCCATCGCATCCGAACCATATAACAATGTTGCCGGGCCCTTAATAACTTCGATACTTTCAATACCGGCATCACTAAGCCCCAAGCCGTGCTCGCCGCCCCATTGTTGATTTTCCAGTCTGATACCTTGGGCATATACCAATACACGATTGGATCCCAAACCTCTAATCACGGGCTTTCCAATACTTATGCCTGTTGACACGTTTTGCACTCCCGGCACTTTTGTAATGCCCTCAGAAAGTGTTATCGCACCTGTTTTTCTAATTTCGGACATATTGGCCTGTTCAACTTTCATAACATTTTCACTTTGTAGTTTATGAAAGGGTGTTGATACGATGATTTCCTGCATTTCTATCGCGCTTGACTCCATAGTAATATCAAGGGAATTACTACCGGGTCTAATTTCAATGTTTTGGGAAAATGTTCTATAGCCAAGATAAGAAGCAACAATCTTGTAGTTGCCAACAGGTAGCTTGTCAATACTAAAATTGCCGTCCTCTGCACTTACAGTGCCTTTTTCCAAATGGGGCAAATAAATTTCTACCTGTTCAAGAGGTTTGTTATCCGTGCCATCCAGTATTTTACCGGATAGTGAATTTTGAGAATAGCAAGCAAAATATGTCATTGCGCAGAGCAATGAAAAGAATGTTTTTTTCATAACTTAAAATTGAATTAATAAATTTTAATAATAACTTGTTATGAAAAGGATGGAGGCCCCCTAAGATTAAAATGAAGTTTCTGATATTTGCTTAGAAAGGTATATACTGAATAATTTTTTTCCTCAACAAGAGCTACCTGTGTAGCGTTGAAATGAAATAAGGTGGGAAGGCTATACGAGGAGAGCTTATATTTTTGAAAATCACAATCAAATTCCGCCTTATGAAAATGCACTTTTTTTTCATGGCATTGTACATTGGAATGACCATGAAGTGCGTGCACAAGTTTAATTATCGTAGGTGCAGAGATACAGCCTATAAGAAATAGTGCAGTGAAAGAGAGTATAGTGCTTCTAAAAAATATCTTCACGAGTCAAATCTACTAATTATTCAACAACTAAAGTGTTAATAAATACGTGGTTATTTAAATAGAAAACCCAAGCCCATACGTCCCAACATCTTTTTTTCAAAGTTCCAAAAGAATTTAAACTGTCCAAATAGCCATCCATAGAGGACCAATAGAATTTGATAAAAAGGAAAAATCAATAATATACGCAATACCCAATAGGACCCTGTACTCCACCAGGCTTCCGTAAAATTATTCCTATGAACGCCCAGCCATTCTAAAACAGGACTTGCCACATACACCGAGGAAGACCCTGTAATGGCAAAGACGATAAAAATAATAACAAGTTGGAAATTACTGCTAACGGCCCAGCGTTCTTTTAATTTATTCATTGCGACGATTATCGCTTGCAAATATAAACCTTAAACCCGAGGAGTAAAAGGACCAAGTCTTTGATTATACTTGCGTTGAAAATATATGAAATAATAATATAGCTTATAGTTTACCTCGTATCCATAATCAATATTTGGGTTGTAGTCAATCTGCATTTCATATAAATTTGGACTATAACGTAGAGGCTCTAAGACCCTTTGGTTCCAATTGATTACATAAATCCTATTTCTATTCTCCAAATAAGATTGTGAATAGTAACCTTCTGGCTTCGCAATACTCTGTAGCCAGAAATTGAAACCCGGCTCAATAATAATGATCTGATATTCGGTTTCATCATTGGCAATTGTAATGGTATCACCTTTTTTTTCGGCAAACGCTTCTTTTTCCTTATCCGTTATAGATAATGCGTTCTTATTGGTGCCACACCTAGCAAACACCACAATAACCACAAGCATTAATGTTGCTAACTTTAGAATTGACTTTTTCATTCTTCCCAATTTTAACCTGTTAGTCGAAATAGATGCTTCAACCTGAATATTTATATTTCAGAACTTTAATTTACAAAAAAAAAGCCGTTTGCACTGGCAAACGGCTTTTGATATTTAAATGCAAGGAAATTATCTTCCGAAAAGACCCCCTAAAAGTCCGCCTAATCCTCCTTTTTTCTTACTTGTGCCCATTACCATGCCGGCAACATCGTCTAAAATGCTACCATCACCATCTGCATCCAATAAGGTAGTGATCAAGCTCTGATTCTGTTGAGGCTGACCACCTAAAAGCCCACCAAGAAGACTGTTCATTCCACTGGCATCGTTGATATTGTTCTGAGAAGTTTGTTTTCCGATAAAACCCATCACAATTGGAGCTGCTATTTTTAAAATATTGGCGATGGAAGCCGCATCCATACCTGATTTTTGACTCAATGCATTTTCAACTTGTGGTTGTTTGTTTCCGAAAACATGGCCCAATATTCCTGCACCATCATTAATGACCGATTCATCTACGCCGCCTCCAAAAAGGCCTCCTAAATCATCTAGGATGCTGCCATCATGCTTCGATGAAAGAGCGCCCATTAAGCCTTGGGCACCTTGCGGAGTTGCAACATTTTTTTTCAATGCCCCTAAAATCAGAGGCATAGCCATGCCTAAAACATCTGCTGTTTTGCTTTCCGGCTGACCGGTTTGACCAGCAACCCCACTAATTAATTGTTTGCCCATTGGGCTGTTTAGTAAATCTAATAATCCTGACATTTTATAGTTAATTTAAAATTGGTTCTGAAATGTACAAAAAGCAACTCTTTTTTAGCTCTATAAAGTATTGCTTAATTCAATAATTTGCATCGCCAGTTCAATGCCTATTCGGTCCTGGGCTTCCTTAGTGGCTGCCCCGATGTGCGGTGTTAGCGAAATATTGGGATGCATTAGTATTTTTATTTCTGGATTTGGTTCTGATTCAAAAACATCCAGGCCGGCAAAAGATACTTTACCGCTATCCAGCGCATCGACCAAGGCAACTTCGTCCATAATGCCACCACGGGCGGCATTTACAATACCTACACCTTTTTTCATTAAATCGAACTCCTTTTTCCCTATTACATATCCCGATTGCGCTGGGATATGTAAGGAAATAAAATCCGAGGTTTCTAAAACCTCGTTCAGGGTGGTATTTTGAAGTTCAAAAGAGACTTCCTGTCCATCAAAAAAAGGAATTTTTAAAATTATCTTATCGATAAGTGGATCAAAGTAGACTATTTTCATTCCTATTCCTAGTGCTATTTTAGCCGTCGCTTGGCCTATCCTTCCAAAACCAATCAATCCCAAGGTTTTTCCCCTTAGCTCAATTCCATTGGCGTAGCTTTTTTTAAGCTGGGTGAATTTACTATCCCCATCCAAAGGCATATTGCGATTTGAATCATGCAAAAAGCGTACGCAACCATAAAAATGGGCAAAAACCAATTCCGCTACCGATTGCGACGAAGCCGCCGGTGTATTGATTACGTTAATACCTTTTTGTTTGGCATATTCCACATCAATATTGTCCATTCCTACACCGCCCCGCCCAATAAGCTTTAATGATGGGCAAACATCTATAAGGTCTTTTCGGACCTTAGTGGCACTGCGCACCAACAAGCCGGTAATATTATTTTGATTAATAAAATTCGCAAGTTGCTCTTGGGCCACGGTGGTGGTGAGAATTTCAAGACCAGCATTTTTCAAGGCCGTTATACCAGATTCGGAAATTCCATCATTTGCGAGTATTTTCATTTGCTATAGGGTACCAATTTTATTCGCATATTAATTTTGACTAAATATAATCGGATTGAATGATCTATGCTTTACGTTCCATTTCACTCATTACATCAACCAATACTCCTACACTCTCCAATGAAAGCGCGTTGTACATGGATGCCCGATAACCGCCTACCGACCTGTGTCCGTTTAATCCGACAATTCCGGCTTCTTTTAAAGCACTATCAAAGGTTTCTTTCAATCCTTCCTCTGCCAGGTTGAATGTTGCATTCATGTTGGAACGGTCTTCAACATTGGCGTAACCGTCGAAAATAGGATTAAGGTCTATTTCAGAATACAAAAGCTGCGCTTTTTTATCGTTTATTTCCTCGATTTTAGAAATGCCGCCCAAGTTTTTCAACCATTCCAGGGTTAACATGGAAACATATACGGCAAAAACGGAAGGGGTATTGAACATACTTTCTTTGGCGATATGCACTTTATAGTCAAGTATAGATGGTATCTTCCTTGTAACCTTTCCTAAAATCTCCTCTTTGACCACAACCAAAGTGGCACCGGCCGGACCCATATTTTTTTGGGCGCCCGCGTAAATAAGGTCGAACTTTGAGAAATCGAGCTGACGTGAAAAGATATCGGAGCTCATATCACAAACAATGGGTGAATCAGTTGTGGGAAATTTTTTAATCTGGGTTCCGAAGATTGTGTTATTGGATGTTAAATGAAGAAAATCCAATCCATTCGGAACAGTATAACCTTTTGGGATGTATTTGAAATTCTCATCTTTTGAAGACCCAACCTCAATAACTTCGCCGAATAATTTGGCTTCTTTTATCGCGTTTGAACTCCAAGTACCTGTATTAAGGTACCCAGCTTTGGTTTCCAATAAATTGTAAGCAACCATCAAAAACTGAAGACTGGCACCACCCTGTAAGAACAAGGCCTGATACCCTTGATCTTCAAGGCCCAATAATTCAAGTGCCAATGCCCTTGCCTTATCCATTACAGCTACAAAGTCCTTGCTCCTATGGGATATTTCAATTAACGAAAGGCCAGAACCGTTAAAATCCATTACGGCCTCAGAGGCTTTCAATAGCACATCCTGTGGCAGAATACATGGGCCGGCACTGAAGTTATGTTTTTTCATATAAGTTGTTTAATGCAATGAATGTTTTGTTGTTTGGATATCAAAAAATCACAAATTTACAATGAATATGTAGTAATTATATTAAAATTAATCTATTAAATTTTTAACAAAAACTCAACAGAGTCTATACCATCGGCATAATCTTTTAGGGATGGAGTCTGGGAAGATCCAAATGGAATTTCACTTTCTGCAACATCTTCACCGATGATACATTGAATTTGATCCGCATCATTCCCTAAACGCAGTTTTAATTTTTCAAGATCCCCATATTCTTCATAAAATAAGGAGGCAATAGGTGAACCATAATTTACGTCATTTTTGAGAATCAAGAATCCGTTATCCAGAATCGCGAACTCACTCATTAGATACACTGCCTTATTGTAGTCGTAATTATTGGAATATTTTACTTTGTCCATGATAAAACTATAGGAATTTATCGATTTGAAAAAAAGTTCAAAATCATAACCGACTGGGACAAAAATTTTGGATACGCTTCTACAACCCAAGCCATAATATCTAAAGATATCTTCCCCCAGTGCATGTAACTTCTCAAAACTCTCATAGCCCGTTAATACGGCCACGGAATTTCGATTTTTGCGAATAATATTTGGTCCTTTTCCAAAATAGTGTTCAAAATAACGGGCAGTATTGTTACTTCCCGTGGCAATAATTGCGTCGAAATCCTTGAGCAACCCATCAGTAAAGATTATTTTATCACGCAAAGAAGTTTCCAGTTCGGCAAGATAATCTGCTATAAAAGGAAGCAATACAGAATCATTGGATGATAACTTAATGAGAGCAGTGTTCCCAGTCACCAATACCGCCATAAAATCGTGAAAACCTACCAAAGGAATATTTCCGGCCATGATTATAGCCACAACTTTGGGATTTTCAACTTTAATAGTATAGGGTGTCAACCAATCTTCCAATGATTCCTGGTTCAGTAATTTTCCCCAGCTATGTAGCGAAAAGAGGATATTTTCTTTTGTAAACCAACCGTTTTTATGCCCTGCCAATTCTACAACATCATCAAATCTTTTAAACCAAGGCCGCTCATTATCAGCTGACTGTGTGTCATTATTAGCACATTCGCAATACTTTAGGAAGAAATCACCAAGTTTGGCAAAAGCATTAATTCGTTGCTTTAGGTGGCTCATTATATTTGTACGGGATTGGTTTACGCTTTACCTTTGTGCAAAAGTAAGTATTGTTGCATTATTTCGTACCTAGTAGGAATTATATATGATAAGCAACAATGTCCCAATTAATGAGTTATTTTAAAAAAGAAGATTATGGCAATTATTATAACCGATGAGTGCATTAATTGCGGTGCATGCGAGCCTGAATGCCCAAATACTGCAATTTATGAAGGTGCTGATGAGTGGCGTTATGCCGATGGTACATCCCTAAAAGGCGACGTAATCCTTACGAATGGTAAGCCGGTGAACGCCGAAGATGTACAGGAGCCTGTAAGTGACGAAATATATTATATTGTACCGGATAAGTGCACAGAGTGCAAGGGATTCCATGATGAACCGCAGTGTGCGGCCGTATGTCCGGTTGATTGTTGTGTGCCAGATGAAGACCATGTGGAGTCTGAAGAAGTGTTGTTGGGAAAACAGCGTTTTATGCACCCGGAAGAATAAGCGGATATTACAATAAAAAGAAAGCCCGAACCTAATTCGGGCTTTTTTATTCCAATATATTAAAGGTCCTTTAAATCTTAACATGCGATACTATTAAAGGAAATATACATTATGGGAGAAGATTGAATTAACAAGATGAAAAAACTATCTTTGCAGCCGATTTAAACGATGTAAGATTCTTGAGAATCGAAATCACAACCTAATTATCCGATGAAAGCAGGAATCGTAGGATTGCCCAATGTGGGTAAGTCCACCTTATTTAATTGTCTCTCCAATGCGAAGGCTCAAAGTGCCAATTTTCCATTTTGTACCATTGAACCCAATATTGGAGTCGTTAATGTTCCCGATCCAAGACTGCAAAAATTGGAAGAACTTGTAAAACCGGAAAGAGTTCTGCCTGCAACCGTTGAAATAGTTGATATTGCAGGATTGGTTAAGGGAGCGAGCAAAGGTGAAGGCCTGGGAAACCAGTTTTTGGGAAATATTCGGGAAACCGATGCGATTTTACATGTGCTGCGCTGTTTTGATAACGATAATATCGTACATGTTGATGGTTCGGTGGACCCGATTCGCGATAAAGAGACTATTGACATGGAACTACAATTGAAAGATCTCGAAACGGTGGATAAAAAATTGGAGAAAGTAAAAAGAGCCGCAAAAACCGGTAATAAAGAAGCGCAAAAAGAGGAAGCTGTCTTGCTAAAGGTCAAAGACGGACTCGAAAAAGGGATTTCCGTTCGTGCGATTGATATTGATAAAGAATCGAGAACAGAATTTGTGGATCCGCTTCAATTTATAACGGATAAACCTGTCATGTATGTTTGCAATGTGGATGAAGAATCGGCCGCTATTGGAAATGCCTATGTGGAGAAAGTAAAAGCGGCAGTATCTGGCGAAAATGCCGAGGTTATCTTTTTGGCCGTAGGCACAGAAGCTGATATTACGGAATTGGAAACCTACGAAGAACGGCAAATGTTTTTGGAAGATTTAGGGCTGTCAGAACCTGGATCCGCCAAATTGATAAGGGGTGCCTATAAACTTTTAAACCTGGAAACGTATTTCACCGCAGGTGTCAAGGAAGTCCGTGCATGGACCATTCCTGTCGGGGCCACTGCTCCCCAAGCTGCAGGAGTGATTCACACCGATTTTGAAAAAGGATTTATTCGCGCAGAGGTCATAGCTTACAATGATTATGTGCAATACGGCAGTGAGCCCAAGGTAAAGGAAGCCGGTAAAATGCGAGTGGAAGGTAAGGAGTACATTGTAAAAGACGGAGATGTGATGCATTTTCGGTTTAACGTATAGATCCAGATCATTACCTTTTTAAAATTAGGTTCAACTTCCTATCTATCAACAATACCCTTTGACGTATTGTTAATTACTTTAACAGTAAGGGGTTTTATCTTTTTGCAACACTTCCTATATTAGCGGCTCTTACGAACAACCCCCTATTTAATGGCTGCAGAAACCCAATATAACGAGGATAACATTCGATCTCTTGACTGGAAAGAGCACATTCGAATGCGCCCCGGTATGTATATCGGAAAATTGGGAGACGGTTCCTCTGCGGATGATGGTATCTATATTCTCCTTAAGGAAGTCATCGACAATTGTATTGACGAATTCGTGATGGGTGCGGGAAAGACCATTGATATTGCCATAAAAGATAATGTGGTCAAAGTCCGTGATTACGGTCGTGGCATTCCCTTGGGAAAAGTGGTGGATGTAGTCTCCAAAATGAACACTGGCGGCAAATATGATAGCCGTGCCTTTAAAAAATCCGTGGGACTAAATGGCGTGGGTACAAAGGCCGTAAATGCCTTGTCCAGTTTTTTTGAAGTACAATCCTCTCGGGAAAATCAAATGAAAGTGGCGGAGTTCAGTCAGGGAATCTTGATAAAGGAAGAAGGACCTATGGATTCCAGTAAGAGAAAGGGAACCAAGGTCTCATTTACGCCAGACGAACTTATATTCAAAAAATACAAATACCGCAATGAGTATGTAGAACGCATGCTCAAGAACTATGTTTATCTCAATCCGGGATTGACCATTATCTTCAATGGAGAAAAATTCTTCTCTGAAAATGGGTTAAAGGACCTATTGGAGGATAACAATAGCATAGACGATATGTTATATCCCGTCATTCATTTAAAGGGCGATGACATTGAGGTGGCGATTACACACAGTAAGACCCAATACAGCGAGGAATACCATTCCTTTGTAAACGGACAAAATACCACACAAGGCGGTACGCACCAAACCGCTTTTCGCGAAGCCATTGTTAAAACGATTCGTGATTTTTACGGAAAATCCTATGAGCCATCGGATATTCGTAAATCGATTATTTCGGCGGTAGCCATTAAGGTGATGGAACCGGTCTTCGAAAGCCAGACCAAAACAAAATTGGGATCTACCGATATGGGTGGCGATTTGCCGACTGTACGAACCTACATCAACGATTTCATAGGAACCCAATTGGATAATTACCTGCATAAGAACCCCATTACGGCTGAAAAGCTGCAACGAAAGATCATGCAGGCCGAACGGGAGCGCAAAGAACTTTCGGGTATTCGTAAATTGGCGAGGGACCGCGCAAAAAAAGCAAGTCTTCACAATAAAAAGTTACGGGACTGCCGTGTGCATTTGGCGGACACGAAGGATGAAAGAAGTTTGCAGAGCACCCTTTTTATCACTGAGGGCGACTCAGCCTCTGGATCCATTACCAAATCAAGGGACGTGAATACCCAAGCGGTTTTCAGCCTTCGGGGCAAGCCTTTGAATTCGTATGGTATGTCCAAAAAGATTGTTTATGAGAACGAGGAATTCAATCTTTTGCAAGCTGCATTGAATATTGAGGAATCCATGGAGGACCTGCGCTATAACAATATTGTGATCGCTACGGATGCAGATGTTGACGGAATGCACATTAGGTTGTTATTGATCACATTCTTTCTTCAATTTTTTCCTGAATTGATTAAAGAGAACCATTTATATATTCTGCAGACCCCATTGTTCAGGGTGCGGAATAAAAAGGAAACCTTTTATTGCTATAGCCATGAGGAGAAATTGGCGGCCATTGAGAAATTATCCGGGAAGCCAGAAATTACCCGATTCAAAGGTTTGGGAGAAATATCGCCTGACGAGTTCAAGCACTTTATCGGTGATGACATTCGCCTAGAGCCGGTAATGCTGGATAAGGCCATGTCAATTGAAAGCCTGCTGGAATTTTATATGGGAAAAAACACGCCGGATAGGCAAGAATTCATTATAAATAATCTTAAAGTTGAACTTGATTTGATTGAAGAAAATCAATTATAAATCATATAATTACGAATCTGTACTGAATGGAAGAAAATGATGAGCTGAATGAAGGGCAGAATGACAATCTGCCTATTTCTAATGCTGGTTCGGAGGATGGTCAAGATGCCCTTACAAAGGTATCCGGAATGTACAAAGATTGGTTTTTGGATTATGCTTCCTATGTAATTTTAGAGCGGGCGGTTCCTGCGATTGAAGATGGTTTTAAGCCAGTTCAGCGCCGTATAATGCACGCTTTAAAGGAATTGGACGATGGTCGATATAATAAAGTAGCCAATGTTGTGGGACACACCATGCAGTATCATCCCCATGGGGACGCCAGCATCGGTGATGCTATGGTGCAAATTGGCCAAAAAGAACTCCTAATCGATACCCAAGGGAACTGGGGGAATATCTTGACAGGAGATGGTGCCGCGGCATCCAGGTATATAGAGGCTCGCCTTTCTAAATTTGCGCTCGAGGTTGTTTTTAGCCCAAAAATTACCGAGTGGCAGATGTCCTATGACGGCCGAAAAAAGGAGCCTGTCAACCTTCCCGTAAAGTTTCCCTTGTTATTGGCGCAAGGTGCGGAAGGTATTGCAGTAGGATTGTCAACCAAGATACTGCCGCATAATTTCATTGAGCTTATTGATGCCTCCATAAAGCATTTGAAGGGGCAACGTTTTAAGTTGTTTCCCGACTTTCCGACAGGTGGAATTATCGACATTAATAACTATAATGACGGATTGAGGGGCGGTAAAATAAGGGTTCGTGCCAAAATTTCGCAATTAGATAAGAACACATTGATTATTAGTGAGATACCGTACGGAACCAACACTTCTTCTCTAATTGATTCTATATTAAAAGCGAATGAAAAAGGGAAGATAAAAGTCAAAAAAATTGAGGACAATACCGCGGCAGAAGTAGAAATTTTGGTGCACTTGCCATCTGGAATTTCTCCCGATAAGACTATAGACGCCTTATATGCTTTTACGGCCTGTGAATCATCGATATCCCCACTAGGTTGTATAATCGAAGACAATAAACCGTTGTTTATCGGGGTCACTGAGATGTTGGAGCGCTCTACGGACAACACCGTTGAATTGCTCAAGGCCGAATTGGAAATACAGTTAAGTGAGCTTGAGGAACAATGGCATTATGCATCTTTGGAGCGTATTTTCATTGAAAACCGAATCTATCGAGATATTGAAGAGGAAGAAACTTGGGAAGGGGTTATTGCCGCAATTGACAAGGGGCTTAGGCCTTTTACGAAAAATTTAAGAAGGGCGGTTACCGAGGATGATATCGTCCGATTGACCGAAATCCGTATTAAGCGGATTTCAAAATTCGATTTGGATAAAGCGCAACAGTATTTGGACAACCTAGAAGCAAAAATCGCCGAAGTAAAACACCACTTGGGACATCTGATAGAATTTGCGATCGATTACTTTAAAAACCTGAAGACTACTTACGGCAAAGGACGGGAGCGAAAATCGGAAATTAGGATATTTGATGATATTGAGGCCACTAAAGTTGTAATCCGAAATACAAAACTCTATATCAATAGGGAAGAAGGTTTTGTAGGCACGTCCTTAAAACGAGACGAGTATATTGCGGACTGTAGTGATATTGATGATGTTATTGTTTTCACGAACGATGGTCAAATGACGGTCACTAAGGTAGATGCAAAAACATTTGTTGGGAAAAATATAATCCATGCCGCCGTGTTCAAGAAAAAGGACAAAAGAACCATCTATAACATGGTCTACAAAGATGGCAAAGGAGGCCCTAGTTATATAAAGCGTTTTAATGTTGACGGGGTTACCCGGGATAAAGCATATGATTTGACGAATGGCAAACCCGGCTCCGAAATTCTTTATTTTTCGGCCAACCCAAATGGTGAGGCGGAGGTGATTACTATAAATCTTCGTCAGGCAGGTAGCATTAAAAGGCTTAAATGGGACCTTGATTTTGCCGACGTGCTTATAAAAGGAAGGGCCTCCAAAGGAAACCTTGTGTCCAAATATACGGTTAAGCGGGTTGAACTGAAGGAGAAAGGCGTATCTACCTTAAAACCCAGAAAAATATGGTTCGATGATGTGGTAAGGCGCTTAAATGTGGATGGCAGAGGTGAACTTCTTGGGGAGTTTCGTGGTGATGACCTTCTGTTGATCGTCACACAGAAAGGATATGCCAAAACCATAATGCCCACGTTGACCAGTCATTTTGAAGAAGATATGATCGTTCTTGAGAAATGGAATCCCGTTAAACCGTTATCGGCAGTTTATTATGATGGGGAAAAGGAAAAATATTATGTGAAACGTTTCCTGATCGAAAACGAAAATAAAGAAGAATTGTTCATATCGGAACATCCAAAATCATTTTTGGAATTGGTTTCGACGGATTGGAGGCCTTTGGTTGAAATAGAGTTTTCAAAAGCACGTGGAAAAGATTCAAAACCAAATCAACAAATTGATATAGAACAGTTTATTTCTGTTAAAGGAATAAAAGCTTTAGGCAATCAACTGACTTCTGAGAAGTTAAAAAGCGTGAATTCTTTGGAACCTTTACCCTATACGGAACCTGAAGTCCAGAGTGCAAACGAAATGGAAGTCATTGACGAAGAGAATGTTCAATCTAAAAGATTAACAGACACATCATCGGATAACGACGGCCAAGACTTAGAGGATGGGGAAGGCCAAGATTCCGATGGACAGATAAAACTCTTCTAATAAAACAAAAATGACCTTGGTTGTAATATGAAGTTCTTTAGGCATTTATAGCGAAGGTTGATTTAAGTTGACTTTATACTTAGTTCTAAGAATAATGGTTAAGACTACTTTTATATTGCTATATTTAGCCGAAAATATTTAAAAATGGATTTTACCAACCCCCTGGTATACGGTGTACCTTGCTTTATTGCCTTTATTTTACTTGAATTGACCTATAGCAAAACTCACGGTGACGATCATCTTTACGAGTGGAGGGATTTATTTGCAAGTGGCTTTATGGGAGTGGGTTCGGCCATCCTCGCACCACTTATAAAGGTAGTTTCGGCCATTGTAATTTTTGAATTCGTATTCGAATTGTTCAATCCCGAGATAAATGGAGTTCGTACAAATATCATGGGATACCAATCATTTGGATATGCTTGGTATATATGGTTGTTATGTCAATTGGCGGACGATTTCACCTACTACTGGTTTCATCGCGCCAATCATGAAGTCCGTATTCTTTGGGCGGCACATATAGTGCATCATTCATCCGACAATTTCAATCTGGGAACAGCGGTTCGCAATGGTTGGTTCACGATTTTGTACAAACCTTTTTTTTACATGTGGCTTCCGGCAATTGGGTTTCCGCCAGAAATGGTAGTGGTTTGCCTAGGTATCGAGGCGTTGTGGCAATTTCAACTCCATTCCGTTTATGTTCCAAAAATGGGCATTATAGAAAAAGTTTTCAATACGCATACAATGCACCAAGTGCACCATGCCCAAAATGTAGAGTACCTCGATAAAAATCACGGGGGATTCTTAAATATTTTCGACAAGATTTTTGGAACATGGAAAGAGCTCGACGACAATATTGATGTTAAATACGGAGTAATTCATGCGCCAAACTCCCATAATCCTATTGTCATCTTGACCCACGAGTTTAAGGACATTTGGAACGACGTGAAGAAGTCCAAGAAGTTTTGGCACGCTTTAATGTATATTTTTGGCCCTCCAGGATGGAGTCCGGATGGAAGTACGCTCACCGTAAAGCAACAACAGCGATTGTTCAAGGAACAGAAGCTAAAAAACCCTGAAATAGCTTATAATAGGCCAAACTAGAGGATAATAAAGCAAAAAAAACACCTGATAGCCTCAGGTGTTTTTTTGTTCGCGATACTTTTATTGCCCGTTAATCTGTTTGTCTTCAACAATCCCTTTTTTGTTTCTATTCATTCGCAAATCAAAGAATTCCACCATTAAGGAAAATGCAATGGCGAAATAAAGGTATCCTTTCGGAATCGTGCCTACTTCGTTTCCAAATACCACTAAATGTGATAAATGGGCCGACTCGGCAATTAACATAAACCCGATCAGGATGAGGAATGAAAGCCCCAAAATTTGAATGGAAGGATGGCGGTTCACAAATTCCCCGACAGGATTGGCGAACAACATCATTATAACAACCGATATCACAACCGCAACGATCATTAGCACAAGAGCGTCATTGGGATCCGGTGATATTCCATTGGTCATGCCAATGGCCGTTAAAATGGAATCAAATGAAAACACTATGTTGATGACCGTTATCTGCAAGATGGCACTACTCAAAGAGGTAGAGCGCGCTTTTTTAACTTCCCGCTCATCATGGCCTTTGTCCTCAACTTTTTCATGTATTTCCTTCGTGCTTTTATAAAGAAGAAAAAGTCCGCCGGCGAATAGAATCAGGCCTTGACCGCTGATACCACCATGAATCCATCCCGCATCTATCATCCAAAAAGGTTTCTTCATGGCCGTTAGCAGCGTAATGCCGAACAATAGAACAATTCTCATGGCCATAGCCAGGACCAGACCAATGTTTGTTGCCTTTTTGCGCTGACTTTTTTCTAGTTTCCCGGCGGCGATAGAAATAAAAATAATATTATCGATACCTAAAACTATTTCTAAAAAAGTAAGGGTTAACAGGGCTATCCATGCATCTGGACTAGTAAAAATTTCAAACATACTAATTGGTTTTAATGGCGGTTCCTATAGATTTATTTCGATCCCCTACAATGCTGTATTCAAATGTATAAGAATTATCGGTAGTCGACAATATCTTAATATGAATTGATTTCTCTTCAGATTTTGTATTTGGATTCCTTTTTCGGATTACATATTCACAATCATTGATCCATCGGACTGTAGAGGTGTCAATTTTGTTTTCAAAAACGTCTATTTCAATCCCGTCAGTACGCGTGAAGGAAGTTGTTTTTTCATTTCCATCGATCATGGCCGTGAAGGTATAAGTACCGTTTTTAAAGCTCTTGCAATCCCTTTTGGGCTCTTGGCAAGAAGCAATTGAAATCAATATGATAATTGCAGGGATGACTTTTTTCATGATGGGTACAAAATAAAGGATTTCAGGTCGAAATAAAGAGAAGTTGTGCAAATAGTTCAAGAATTATTCAGAGGTACTTTCTTGGTAGGACGCGAAACTGCCATCCTTATAAAAAATAATGACCCTGTCAATCTCTTTAGCCTCAGAAGTTATGGGAAACCCTAGTTTCTTAAGTTGCGAATGCAGAGTGGTCGCAGAATTTTCAATTTCCGTTGAAGGAAATGTGCCTTTTCCATTCAACAACCAATAAAGATTCACCTCAGGAAATGACTTGACCACTTTTAAAACAAACTCAAGGCTGGGTTTGTTTCTTCTTGATAACAAGTGCGAAATACTGGATCTTTGAACACCTATTTTATCGGCAAAGGAAGCGGCCGTGAGACCGTAATATCCGGATATCATTTCCAATCTTTTTACAAAATCAGCGGAGTTTATCATTGTAACTTGAAATGGTCTTTACTGCCTTCCAGCATAAGGGAATTTTAAAGAAAATAATTCAATTTTAAGTAGAAATGAATTATATTAAAAATATGATTAACAATAAATTATACTATAATTATCTTCACAATCCACAACTTTCCCTAAAGCTTACCTAATTATGGATAAAACCTTTGTTCTTTCAAAGAATTTGTTTACAAATGTAATTTATTAAGATTGTATTTTTGTCGAGGAACTAAAGTTTAACAATGCTGATTAACAATAAAGTATACGAGTCTCTAAAGGAAAAATCTGTAACTGGTAGGTATGTAATCAATGAGCAGATTGATGCATTTCTAAAATTGCAATCAACTACTTTTAAGGTACAGGAAATTGGAAAATCAGTTGAAAACAGAATTATAAAATGTATCACCTTGGGTTCAGGTCCCAAACGTATTCTTATGTGGTCCCAAATGCATGGTAACGAGTCTACGACAACAAAGGCAGTTTTGGATTTGATTAATTTATTGGGTACAACTTCCTTGGATTCGAATAAAATTCTGGAAGCATGTACCATTAAAATAATACCCATGCTAAATCCGGACGGTGCATTTTACTACACTAGAGTAAATGCATCGGATGTTGATTTAAATAGGGATGCCCAAGAAAGAAACCAACCCGAGAGTAAGGTACTGCGAGAGACTTATGATGATTTCAAGCCGCATTTTTGCTTCAACTTACATGACCAGCGTACTATCTTTAATGTTGGTAGGTCTGAAATGCCCGCTACTCTTTCTTTTTTGGCACCTGCACACGATGAAAATCGGACGATTTCCAAGACGCGCGAAAGGAGCATGCAGGTTATAGCTGCGATAAATGTGGAACTTCAAAAACTTATTCCAGGACAGATCGGGAGGTTTGATGATACATTCAATGCCAATTGTGTGGGCGATGCTTTTCAAATGTTGGGAACCCCAACCATTCTTTTTGAAGCGGGTCACTTTAAAAATGACTACCAGAGAGAGCAAACCAGGTTCTTTGTATTTCAGGCATTGTGGATTGCTTTGACCACTATCTCAATGGAGACTTATGAAAAAATGGACAAGTCAGATTATTTTGAAATTCCAGAGAACAACAAACTATTTTTCGATGTGTTGGTGAAACGCGCAGACCATATCAATCCACGTTCTCAAAAAAATTTTGATGTTGGTATTCTATTTAAGGAAGTATTGGAGGAAGGGGCCATTAATTTTGTGCCTCAGATTGCCTCTGTCGGGAATTTAGATTCAAATTATGGGCATAAAACTTTTAACTGTTTAATAAACAGTGATTTAGAAAAAATAAAGGAAGAGGAATTTTGGAATCTCCTAAAAAAATAATATTGCAAATATTCCATGATAAACATCAGATGATTACGTATTTATTAAAAAATAGTAAGATTTAATGAATTAACTTTCTTAATTTTTTATTTTTGCTTAAAATTTCATTAAAATGGGCAAAATTAAATTAGACGAGATAGATCATCAGATATTGGATCTTTTGATTGACAATACCAGAACACCTTTTACCGACATCGCAAAAAAATTACTTATCTCTGCGGGAACAGTACATGTAAGAGTAAAGAAAATGGAGGATGCTGGGATTATCAAAGGTTCTTCCTTAACACTCGATTATGTGAAACTGGGGTACGCATTCATAGCCTACGTCGGTATCTTTTTGGAGAAGACACATCAAACTAAGTTTGTTTTGGAGCGTTTGGAGCAAATCCCCAATGTTACTGTTGCCCACATCACTACGGGAAAATTTAATATTTTCTGTAAAATAAGGGCGCGTGATACAAACCATGCGAAAAACATCATCTTTAAAATTGATGATATAGACGGAATCAGCCGAACGGAAACAATGATTTCCTTGGAAGAAAGCATCAATGATAAAAGACGTCTAATGCATACTATTTTTAACGAATTGTAAGCTACAATTACTTTAAAATATGTCGCCCGATTATGCAAAGTAATCGGGTTTATTGATTTTGCCCATGATAAAGTCGCAATTGCAAGCTGAAGAATTTTCCCAGTTTTATGGAACCTACCTAGCCACTTTGGATAATGTTGAATTAATGGGGTCGCTAAGAAATGGGAAAAATGAGTTTTTGAAGTTTGTTGACGAAGTGCCGGATGAGAAATGGCAATATGCTTATGAAAAAGGAAAATGGACGTTGGTTGAGGTGTTGTTGCATATCATAGACACCGAAAGAATATTTCAATACAGGGCATTTAGATTCTCCAGGAACGATAAAACCGAATTGCCTGGTTTTGAACAGGACGACTATATTTTGGAAGCAAATGGCCAAAATAGAGGCAAAAGGAGTATAATTGAGGAGTATAGCGCAGTGCGTAATTCCACCATTACACTTTTTGAACCACTGACCGACGAATATTTAATGCGAAAGGGCAGGGCCAGCGATAAGCCATGGAGCGTTGGTGGTCTTGGATTTGTAATTAGTGGGCATCAAAAATACCATATGGACATACTTTTGAAGAGATACCTATAGTAATTATACTCAGGGCAATCTATTCATAGTCCAAGTCCTCATCCATATCTTGCTCCCCGTTCAGCTCAAATTCCAATCCGTTTGAATCAACTTCTTCCAAAATAGGACTTGAGGTTTCCTCATTATCCAATTCAAGTTCTTTTTCCATGTTCTCCTCAAAGTTGGAAATGAAATTGGCCAGACTTTTACTTATTTTTACCAAGTAAATGACTTCTGGGGTCTTGATTTCAACCGCCTCAATTATTTCGCCATGAATATTTTTAAAGGCGATAATGTCATCATCTCCATATCCATCAGGGTAGGTTTCAATTAATAATGCGGCCAAATGATGGTCCAGTTTTTTGTAGTCAACAATTTTTCTAAGCATGGTGGTCTTTTTACTGCCCTACTTTTCGGTTGGGCGTTCGTATTGGTTTTTGGTGCAATCTCAAAACTAAATCGATGTGGGTAACATCAATGCGTCTGAATTACTGAAACTAAACTATACATTTTTCCTTATGAAAGATCCAAAGAGTTGTAAACGCCCAGTTTTAGTATATGAAGCTATTGTTCTTTGTAGTAAATAAAGGAATCGGTAATTAATTGATTGGGGACATGCACATCAATTCTGCATTTTCCTATGGATTCAAGCAGTACGAAATTTATATTCCCGTGAGAGTTTTTCTTATCGAACCTAAGGAGTGTTAAAATATCCTGAATATCCCCATTGGTAATAACAACTTTTCCGAACCAATCTATGAAGGTTTGGGTGATATCGTTTAATTGCTCCTTTGGTAGTCCCGTGAGGTGATGAGAAAGATATGCCTCAAGTATCATTCCTATGGCAATTGCCTCACCATGTAACAATGAGCCTTTCTCAGGATTGTCCAAAAAACTTGATTCTATGGCATGGCCGAGGGTATGGCCAAAATTCAAGGTTTTACGAACATTCCGCTCTGTCGGATCGTGCAGTACTACTTCGTTCTTTATTAGGATGGATCTATAAATATGTTCTTCCAAGGAGTTAAAATCTGAAACTGATTTTAGATTGTTCCAATATGAAATATCGCTGATGAGACCGTGTTTTAGCATCTCGGCAAAACCACTCCGCATTTGTCGTTCGTTCAATGTTTTTAAAAAGAATGGAATTATAAGCACCATTTCCGGTTGATTGATAACTCCGATTTGATTTTTTAACGAACCCAGATCTACTCCTGTTTTACCACCAACGGAGGCATCTACCATTGAAAGTAGGGTAGTGGGTATGTTTATAAAATCAATACCCCTTTTAAAGGTAGATGCTACAAAGCCTCCTAAATCGGTGACAACACCACCACCAAGATTCAGCAACAAACTTTTGCGGTCCACATCCAGATCAGATAACCTTTCCCAAACATCTGTACATGTGGAAATATTTTTGTGAACCTCACCGGAAGGAATTTCCAAAATTTCGAATTTATAATCTCCCTTTAACTCTTTTAAAAACACTGGCAGACAATGAAGAGTGGTATTCTCATCCACTAAAATGAAAAGCTTCGAATACTTTTTGTCCTCTAGATGTTCTTCTAGCGATCTATATGCTGAATTATTAAAATATACGGCATAAGATGAAGTGATAACAGATTCCATATAACTGATCTTTGAATTCCTGTAAAATCGAAAAGTTTAATTGCTTTCGCCCGCAAAATAAAGGTTATTTTTTATCAAAAGAATACAATTTGTGTCTTTATCTTTGAACCCCTAACATTAACACAACAATGGAGCGAATTTTTGAAGATACTGCAACGGCATTTGCACTAAAGACGGATTCAGAGCTTGAACGTGCCTATTTCTTGTTTAAAATGATCGCGAACGAACCATTGGTCAGAATGGGTACCGCTGTTACCAATTTTGCAATCAAGGCGCATCTACCTGTTGAAGGACTTATCAGAGCAACAGTTTTTGATCATTTCTGCGGCGGTGTAAATGAAGAAGATTGCATGACCGTTGTTGATAAAATGTGGAGTAAAAGGGTATGTTCTGTACTTGATTACTCTGTAGAAGGAAAAGAGGAGGAAGATCCTTTGGACAATGCACTAAAAATGATTTTGAAGGTACTGGATTTCGTTAAAGAGAAGGAGGCCATACCCTTTGCCGTTTTTAAACCCACAGGCTATGGTCGCTTTTCATTATTTAAGAAAATCAGTGAAGGCAAGGCTTTAACATTCAATGAACAGGCTGAATGGAACCGTGTGGTCGCTCGTTTTGAAACGACTTGTCAAAAAGCCTTTGATTTGGACGTATCCCTTCTTATTGATGCCGAGGAGAGCTGGATGCAAGATGCGGCCGATCAGTTGGTTGAGCAGATGATGCAAAAATACAATAAGAAAAAAGCGATTGTTTTCAATACCTTACAAATGTATCGCTCAGACCGAATGGATTATTTGGAAAAGTTGCATAAGAAGGCAAAAGAAGAGGGATTTAAAATTGGAATAAAGGTCGTGAGAGGTGCCTATATGGAAAAAGAGAACGAACGTGCCGAGGAAAAGGGATATGCTTCACCGATATGCAAGACCAAAGCTTTGACCGATAATAATTTTGACGCCGCCATAGCCTATTCTATTGAACATTTGGATGTTATTTCTGTTTTTGCAGGTACTCATAATGAGGATAGTTCCTATAAACTTATGGAGCTTATGGATCAGAAGGGAATTAATAATTCAGATTCAAGAGTTTGGTTTGGACAATTGTACGGAATGAGTGATCACATATCCTATAATCTGGCAAATAAAGCGTATAACGTAGCTAAATATTTACCTTTTGGTCCCGTTCGCGATGTAATGCCATACTTGATTCGACGGGCAGAGGAAAACACATCCGTAGCTGGGCAAACCAGTCGTGAACTTTCCCTTTTAAAAAAAGAACGAAAAAGGAGGAAGATATAATCTAATACTCCTTTTACTATTTTTTCCTGAAGTAATTAAAAAGTAATATTTTCGACCTCGGCCGTTTCCAAGCAATTCCGAACCCTTAACCCAGCATCTTTTCCATCGATAGATCCCTCAATGTAATAGGTTTTACAGTCCGTTGTCTTCGTATCGCTTTTAGAAAAATCTACACTTCCCTCGGTTAAGAAGGTTGTGATATCGGTCGAGTCCAAGACATTGTTTCTCAGAAGTTCCTGTACCTCTTCGGAATAGGTCAAAGGTTTTGACCTAATATCCTTAAGCGTTCTGCAATTCGGAAAATAGCAAAAATAAACGCCAGTTTCCTCAGATTTCTTTTTAAAGAAGAAGGCCAAGAAAACAAGGCCAATAGCGAACCCCGCCAAGTAAAAACCCAAGCGTTTTAAAAATGCCATTTTTTTAGTGGGTTAGTGAATTAGTGAGTTGATCGTTAATAACAATCGTTGATTCGTGGATTCGTTGATTCGCTGATTTGATTATCGTTAACCGTATTTCGTTGATTTGGTTTTTGTCTTGTCTCATGTCTTTGGTCTCTTTGTTTTTTTTACTTAAAAGATCAAAAAATTAATATCGCTATATTGAAGATCAAACCAATCACCAACTGATTTGCTTGTTAAGATACCGTGATAAAGGTAGAGTCCGTTTCTAAGACCTTTGTCAAATCTTAGGGAATTCTCGAGTCCACCATCCTCGCCCAGTTTTAGGAGATAGGGTGTAAAAATATTACTTATTGAAACACTGGCCGTTTTAGGATATCGCGATGGAATATTGGGCACTGCATAGTGAATTACCCCATATTTTTCAACCGTAGGTTTATCATGGGTCGTAATTTCACTGGTTTCAAAACACCCGCCCATATCAATGCTAACATCAATGATTACAGCACCTTTTTTCATGTGTTCAACCATGGTTCGGGAGACAATTACCGGAGAACGATCTTTTCCCCGTGTAGCACCAATGGCAACATCACACCTTTTTAAGGCTTTTAATAGATTTTTAGGTTGTATGGTAGAGGTATATACGGTCTGTTTTAAGTGGGTCTGAATATTTCTCAGCTTGGTAATTGAATTGTCGAATATTTTAATGTTTGCTCCTAGTCCAATGGCCGATCTGGCGGCAAACTCCCCAACAGTACCCGCACCTAAAATAACAACCTCCACGGGCGGAACTCCGCTGATATTGCCGAACATGAGTCCGTTTCCACGATTTGTGTTCGACATAATTTCGGCTGCGATTAGCACCGATGAAATTCCGGCAATCTCACTTAAAGATCTTACAGCAGGATATTTACCATCATCATCGCGAATGTATTCAAATGCAATGGCGCTAATTCTTTTCTTGCCAAGGGCTTCAAAATAGCCTTTGTTCTGGGTCTTGATCTGTAGCGCCGATATAATGGTTGTTTGTGGATTAAGGAGGCCAATTTCAGCCAGGGTAGGGGGTTCCACTTTTAAAATCAACGGGCAACCAAAAACCTTTTTGGTATCCTTGGTGATTTCCGCCCCTGCATTGGTATATTCAAGATCCGAATAGTGCGCCCCTTCACCGGCACCCGCCTCAATAAGCACCCGATGGCCATGTGCCGTAATGGCGTTGACGGCATCGGGCGTTAGGCAGATACGTTTTTCTTGATATTGTTTCTCTTTCGGAATGCCAATGAAAAGCTCTCCTTTTTGACGAAAAACCTCTAAGGTTTCCTCCTGTGGAAGCAATTGTTGCTTGCTGAAAGGCGATGTGGGTTGGTTCATGACTATAAAACTATGCCAAAAGGATAAACAGCCCCCAGGACTTATGGGACCAATTTACGACATTTTAACGAAGTTTATTTCCGTAAACTGTAGGAAGCGATTTTTGGAATTCTATAATTTCAAATTCACCCAATTCTGCAAGGTATGCTGGAAATTCCTAAAATAGGATTCCAAATTGCGCGTAGAGAGCAGGAAGTTTATTTTTTCCGAAAAGGATAGTTCACTAAGATCCACTTTTTCTTCGTCATATTCAGAGGTGTCAACCTGTGGTTTTTTAAATTCTTGCTTTGCTTTTAGTACTTGTAACTCGGCTTCCATTGCCTCGAGGTCAATACCGTGCACATACTTGTCGTATAACTTTATTCGAATAAAATAGACTATTGGGATTACAACCATGCATACAGGTAGAAGCCAAAGTAGATTTTTTGTATCTACAATTACATCATCCGAATAAACAACCTCAAATACCTGAAAAGCGTACATTGTGGTAGGTATTAAAATTATATGGTACCACCAATGTTTACATGTAATAAACCAAATTACCAATAAATAAAATGGAACTAATTTGCTCAATATAAACCATCCATAGGTATTTAAATCTGCAAATCCATTGCGATCAAAGACCATTCCTAAAAATTTGATGGTAGCCTCAGGATCACCAGGTAAATATTGATGTAGTTTAAATACGAAAGGTGAGATAATAATTAGGAATACCAACAATGAATCAACGAAGAGACTTCTTCTAGCTTTTCTTCCTTTATCTGATAACTTTTTTTCCATTGCGAACAACCTTAATGTTGTTATAATTAAGATTAGGAACGAAAAAAAGGGCAATATATTGATTGCCCATCGAAGAACTACTGTTAAAATCGATAAAGTGTATGTCCTATTTTCCCCTATTCGCTGTCGAAGGTAATTTAGTTTTATCCACTGAAGATTTATCCGCGGTTGAGGGTAATTTTGTCTTGTCAACCCCATTCACATACAGGGATTCATCTTCAGAAGTTGTATTGGGCGAGCAAGACGCTGTCAATAAGGCAAATGTGGCAGCAATAGCAAAGATTATTTTTTTAGCGTTCATTTTCAATAGGTTTTTAGTTAGAAATCGGACCATTATACAGCTCGCAATGTAAGAAATAAACCACTTCGATTTCAAAAAAAAATGTTAAAAAAGTGTATTTCATCGGATAAAGATGACAAAACAACGAATTTTTGGTAGTTCATCGAAAAGTTTACAATAAAAAAGGGCTTTGAACGATGTGGTTAGTGGTTAGTGGTTAGTGGTTAGTGGTTAGTGGTTAGTGGTTAGTGGTTAGTGGTTAGTGGTTAGTGGTTAGTGGTTAGTGGTTAGTGGAGAGGAAAAATAGTAAATAAGATTTTGGCCATAAAATATCAACAAATCCACGCATCAACACATCAGCGCATCAACGCATCAACGAATAAACAAATCAACGAACCAACAACTATCAACCATTAACCAATTTCACTTTAATCTCCCTATGCAGTTCATCAACTATTTTGATGTGTATTTCGGTTCGCTCCTCGGGCAGTAAGGAATTTATCATTTCCGGCCACTCAATAAAGACCCATGCATTTTGGTTCAGATATTCCTCAAAACCAAGGTCCAAAGCCTCGGTCTCGTTATTCAATCTATAAAAATCAAAGTGGTAGCCTAAAACATCTCCATTGACGCGGTGGTATTCGTTTACAATACCAAAAGTAGGGCTGTTGGCGGAACCTTCTGCGCCTAAGTTTTTTACCAAGGCTCTAATCAAAGTAGTTTTCCCGGCACCCATTTGGCCATAGAAACAAAGATTTTTTGACTTTGATTTGGCAACAATTTGATGGGCGATTTCTTCAATTTGATTTTGGGAATAGAATATTTTCTGCATTTTAATGATAAAAGCCTACATTTAAATAATAAATTAGGATACCGTTAATATGAGGCAAAGATACGGGAGGAGAAGTTTGTTTTGGAAAAAAAAGTTTCTTTGGGATATAACCATGGCAGTCTTAATAGTCTTCCTGCCGATATCCCTATATGCCCATATTTTGTTCGATAATTCAGATAAAACGCTTCGAATTTTAGGATTTGTATATGAACACCAATTAAAGGCCGGTACAAAGGCTTTTGTTTGGTCGGTTCTCATAATATTCCTTCCATTGTCTTTGTTGATTATTTGGTTCTTTAATACCAATAATTGGTGGAGGTACTTCTTGCTTATACCGACGGCCCTATGGATCGACTCTTTAGTGCGTAATTCTTTCATTTACTCTGAATTCTGGGAAAACAATTTGTTGTTACTTACGGTATTGGTCAATTGTGCAGTATTGCTGTTTATTTTTTTTGTGGATAAGCAATTGTTGAAGGGCATTGGCCATGTCGAATTCCGTTGGTACATTAAAAAAGACTCTTTTAAAAATGTTAGGCAGGTTTATAGGGCCAAAGATTTTACCTACCACTATGACACTATTAAGAAGGATCAGTCAAATGCCAATATGAAAAATTTTTTTGTATACGAATCAGTTTTGGGTAAGGAAGCGGGCGAGCTTTTTAATGCTTGGGATAAAAAGAGGCCTTTTCAAAAATTGGATATTCTAATTGTATTGAGCATATTGGCCGCCCCATTAATTTACCACATGAATGAACTGATACCCTATGTCATAAAGACTTACCGTACCCCTTGGTTCAACATAGAAAGTTATGGTTTTAAAGAGGTAAATACCATCGTTTGGCGAGACGTTGTATTGAATTACAAGACATACGAAATGGATATATTAATTACATTAAAACCATATGGTTAAACTATTCTACTATCCTGCCCTGGTTTTTGTTGTTCTATTCATTCAATATTTTATAATCTTTTTGCTATCGAAAGAAAGGAGTATTTCATCTCTTAGGGAAAACCTAATTTCCATGCCAGTAGCATCTCTTATTTTAGGAGGAATATTGAATATTTTTTCGAACTATTTTGAGGATTTCAACAGTATACTTTTGTTTTCCGTCTTACTGTCTTGCTCCATTTATGCTTATTGGTTTATTTTAGACCCTCTTATGTATGTAATCTTATCAAAAAAACACTTGAGGGATTTTGAAATTGAAAATCAACTCAAAAAAGAAAACCTAAACTTTAAAGTATATTTTACAGATAAGATTAATTCAAATGCCTTTGCCTCAGGTATTATCCCATTTTATAAAATCATAATTATTGCAAAAGATTTAAGACTAAACTTGAATGAAGCGGAGTTAAAAGCAATCATCTATCATGAGATTGGACATCATAAGAAAAGACATATTTTAATAATGTACATTTTAAATGTAATCATTTTTACGTTCTATTTTTTGGGTAATTCCTTAATGGTAGATTATGACTTTCAAACTCAATTTTTCAAAGGCTTATCCGTATTTTTATCAGGAGCAATGTTTGGGTTAGCTTGTTACTATATTCCAAATAAAATTTTATATTACTTAGAATATCAAGCAGATTCATTTTCAGCTTCTGAAAACGATAGAGAAAGTATGATTAGCGCCTTGATAAGTTTGGATAAATTAACTGAGGGAAAATTAACTAAGGGGAACATTAACCATCCTAGTTTAGAAAAACGAATAGCGAACATTCAAAACTGAAATATGGCCCTTGAACGGTTATGGGAAGTATCCATGTACGAGTTATTTTTGGAAAGCACCCAATTTTGGACCAAACGACTCATTCATAAGGGCTTATTAAAACAAATCCGTATCAAGAACATATTTAACCAATCTAAAAAAGCATTAAATTTTACTTCGGTTCCAAAACAATAAAAGGAATCATCATTTCTTCCAAGGAAACCCCACCAAGTTCGCTTCCCGGCCATTTCACAAAACCTAGTTAACTGTTTGCCATTATTTTATGGGTTTAATATTAACCCGACGGTGATAGATCGTCATAAAAATATCAGGAAACAATTGACAATCAGCCGCGAGTATTCTTGTGTCTATTGTCCGCCCGTTCCGGTGCGGACGGGTCTTTTATCTTTATTCTATCGTCCAGTTAATAGCCAATCTATTGCGTTTATTTTTTTTATTCCGTTATATGTACCTGTGTCGTAGTCCATTGTGATTAGAAAGTTTTTCATGATGGTCTGCAATATTGTCAAATGGTGCTAATTCACGTTCTAAGAGTCGTTGCATTTTGTACTGTTTGCGAAACTTGTATGTATTGTGTATAACCTTCGTTGTTGCGAACAACAAAATCAACTTCTAAATTGTTGGTTTTTCCTATCCATACTTGGTTATTTCTTCGTTTTAGCTCAAGATAAATAATATTTTCAAGTAAATGTCCTGCATCGCTTGCCAATTCTTTTCCAAGTAATGCATTGCGAAAACCTAAATCCACCAAATAGTATTTTTCTTGCGTTGCCAAATGTTGTTTGCCTTTGATGTCATAGCGGTTTACTTTGTAAAACAAATAGGCTTCAACCAAAGTATCAATGTACTTTGACACCGTTTTGTTGTCAATTTTCTTTTTGTTTGCCGTTAAAACTTTGGCAATGTTTCCTGCTGAAACACTTGAACCAACTGAATCTATTAAGAAGTTTACAACTTCCTGATACGATTCTTCGGCATAAATAGTATAGCGTTTAGAAATATCGTTGTCGTAAATGTTTTTGAAAACCGTTTGCAAATATTCATTTGCAAAATGATTTCCGTCTGCTGAAAGTCGTACAGCTTCGGGAAAACCACCTGTACGCACATATTCAGCAAAAGCACGGTCAGGGTTTGTGGTTTTGCCTGTGAACTCTAAATATTCAGCAAAAGAAAAAGGCAATACATTTATTTCATAAGCTCTACCTGTGAGCAAAGTTGCCAATTCGCTTGATAATAAAAATGCGTTTGAACCTGTAACATACAAATCTATGTTTGGATGAACGTACAAGCCTTCCAACAGTTTTTCAAACTCGGGAACGTTTTGCACTTCGTCTATAAACACATAATTGGTTACGTTTTTTTTGAGATGCTTAATGATGTAATCGTAAATCTCTTTCCAATTTTTTTCTGCTAAAAACCGAAATTCGGGCATATCCATATTGATCGCCAAAATGGAAACTTTGTCGTTTTCTTTACGCAACAAATCTTGAAATTGTGTCATTAAAGTTGATTTTCCACAACGCCTAACACCTGTGGCAACTTTAATTAAATTCTTGTCTTTAAGAACACTAAGTGTATCTAAGTAGTGTTTGCGTATAATGATTTTCATTCGGCAAAGATATGTAAAATTCCTAAAACTTTTAATTTTGGTTAAGTTTTAGGAATTTCAAACATCATATCCCTCCCCTAGGTATTTCCAAATAAAATAGGACTTTAGATTCTAAAGCCATGTTAACGAACGCTATTTGAAACCAAAGGATCTTTACCTCGGTTCCAAAACAACAAAGGGTATGATCATTTCTTCCAAAGAAACCCCACCATGCTGATACGTATTTCGGTAGTAGCTCACATAATGGTTGTAGTTATTGGGATATGCAAAAAAGAGGTCGTTTTTCGCAAAAATATAGGAACTGCTCATATTAATGGAAGGCAAGTGTATTTTTTTTGGATCGCGTGCCTCTAGTACATCCTTTGGCTCATAGGAAAGACTTCTTCCTGTTTTGTACCTCAGGTTTAAACTGGTTTCCTTGTCCCCGACAACTTTGGAGGGCTGTTTTACATTTATGGTGCCGTGGTCAGTTGTAATGATTAATTTCATTCCCAAATCCTGTGCCTGTTGTATGATCTCGAGCAAAGGCGAGTTTTTAAACCAACTTTGGGTGAGCGACCGGTATGACTTGTCATTTGAGGCCAATTCTTTTATAACATCCATTTCTGTTTTGGAATGGGAAAGCATATCCACAAAATTATAGACGATGACCGTAAGGTCATTTTCTTTTTGGGACCTGAAATTCTGCGAAAGTTGCTTGCCTTGTTTTAAGCTGCTGATCTTATGGTATTCCCATTTAATATCCATTCCCAACCGCTTGATCTGTGCCTCGAGAAATTTATCCTCAAAAAGGTTTTTCCCCCCCTCATCCGTATCGTTTTTCCACCATTCAGGGTATTTTTTTTCCATGTCCAAGGGCATCAAGCCAGAGAAAATGGCATTTCGGGCGTACTGGGTGGCCGTAGGGAGAATACTAAAATAGGATTTTTCCTTACTTTTTTTATAAAAAGATCCAACCGTATCTTCAAAAGCATACCACTGATCGTACCTCAGATTATCGATGACTACCAAAAGAACAGGCTCATTTTCAACTTCGGGACGTACCCATTCCTTAAAAAGGGTATGGGACATTATTGGGCCGTCGTGGCCGTTGAACCACTCTTGGTAATTTTTGTCTACAAATTTGCTGAATTGATTGTTCGCTTCGATTTTTTGGGATTCCAGAATTTCAAACATACTGTTGTCCTCAATTTCTTCTAAACGTAATTCCCAATAAATAAGCTTCTTGTAAAGTTCTATCCATTCCTCAATAGAATTCACCATTGAGAGGTCCATCGCTATTTTTCTGAATTCTTGTTGGTAATTGGCGGTAGTTTTTTCCGATACCAATCGCGAATGGTCCAGGTTCTTTTTGAGTGAGAGCAATATCTGGTTGGGATTGACCGGTTTAATAAGGTAATCAGCAATTTTGGAACCAATGGCTTCTTCCATTATAAATTCCTCTTCGCTCTTTGTAATCATGACAACAGGAATGGAAGAATCAATAATCTTAATTTCGCTTAAAGTCTCCAAACCCGATATTCCGGGCATATTCTCATCCAAAAATATAATATCGACCCTGGTCTTTATTATTTCTTCCAATGCTTCCTGACCACTTCTACAAGTAACCACCTTATAATTTTTGCCCTCAAGAAAAAGAATGTGCGGTTTTAGCAAATCAATTTCATCATCTACCCACAGTATTGTTATTTTGCTCATTTTCCTTTTCTTTATTTCTGAAAGCTAAATTTGACAGCTAAAATCGATACTAAACTTTGTCTTTATTGCGCCTCAGCTTTATAGGAGGGTTTCAATCCAATTTCCATAACTTTGAATGTTATACAAAAAATATAAGAATCTTGCCGGCATCAACTAAGCTTAAAATTTTTAATGATCCAATTTACGGATTTATTACAATTCCCAGCGGCCTAATTTTCGACCTCATTGCGCATCCCTATTTTCAACGTCTACGAAGAATTTCGCAAATGGGACTTTCTTATCTGGTTTTCCCCGGAGCACACCACACTAGATTCCATCATGCTTTAGGGAGCATGCATTTAATGCAGCAAGCGATACAAGTGCTTCGCTATAAGCGAATAAGCCTGTCAGAAGATGAGGAAGAAGGATTGTTATGTGCCGTTTTATTGCATGATATTGGCCACGGTCCCTTCTCACATGCCATGGAGAATAGCATTGTTGCCGGTGTTGATCATGAACAGATGTCATTGTTGTTCATGGAGGAGTTAAATAAGAAGTTTAACGGAAGTTTAACCATGGCACTGGAAATTTTTAAAGGAGAACACCCTAAAAAATTCTTAAATCAATTGGTATCAAGTCAATTGGATATGGATCGCTTGGACTATCTAAAGCGCGATAGCTTTTATACAGGTGTCGCCGAAGGGAATATCAATTCAGAGCGGCTTATAACCATGTTGAACGTGGTGAAAGGTGAATTGGTTGTTGAAGAGAAAGGTATTTATTCCGTGGAGAAATTCCTAATGGCAAGACGTTTTATGTACTGGCAAGCCTACTTGCATAAAACGAGTTTGGTTGCCGAGCAATTATTGATCAGAATATTAAGGCGGGCTAGATTTCTTTTAGCCGAAAATATGGAGCTTCCTTGTAGTGAAAACCTGAAATTCTTTTTATGCACTAAAATTGAAGCCAAGAATTTCAGTTCAGAATATCTTGAGAGGTTTGCCAAATTGGATGATGTAGATGTATTGGCGGCGATAAAAACTTGGCAGTATGATACTGATTTTATCCTTTCTCATTTATGCCAAATGATCATCAATAGACGGTTGCCGCACATAAAAATCAAGGACAAGCCTATAAACAACAGTAAAAAGGAAGCACTTATTCAAGAAATACGAACAAGATTTTCTATTTCCAAGGAAGATGCGGGTTATTTTGTTTTTGACGGAACAGTAGAAAATAGGGCATATAATAAGGACAAACAAAATATAAACATACTCAGAAAGAATGGCAAATTGGTGGATGTGGCCAAGGCTTCCGATCATTTGAACCTAATGACCCTTTCAAATTTAGTGGTGAAGCATTATTTATGCTACCCAAGGGAGAATTTGTAAACTTTCCAATAGGGATAGTAACATAAATGGGTTTAAGGAAAATTTGCAAGTTGTTTTTATCTGTCCGGGCTTATTATTTTATTAGGTTAACCAATTTTTCTTACTTTTGTGCCCATGGTATTTACAGCAGGTCAAATTGCGGGTATCTTGGAGGGGGAAGTCGAAGGAAATCCAGAGATAGCCGTCCATAAATTGGCGAAGATAGAAGAGGGGGAGCAAGGTTCTCTAACCTTTCTTTCCAATCCCAAATACACTTCGTATATCTATACCACAAAAGCTTCAATTACCATAGTAAACAAAGATTTTATTCCAGACGGTATATTATCCACTACCTTAATAAAAGTAGAGGACGCCTATGAGTCGTTTTCCAAGTTATTACAGTATTATAATCAAGTAAAAAGCGTCAAAACAGGTATTGAAAATCCCGTTTACATATCTGAGACGGCCAAGTACGGAAAAGATTTCTATTTAGGGGCATTTTCTTACCTGGGCGATAACGTAACAATAGGCAACAATGTAAAATTATATCCCAATGTATATATTGGCGACAATGTTACCATTGCCGACAATGTAGTTGTTTTTGCTGGCGCAAAGGTGTATTCAGAAACCATAATTGGCAATAATTGCGTAATACATGGTGGGGTAATTTTGGGGTCGGATGGTTTTGGCTTTTCACCCAGTAAAAATGGCACTTTTACCAAGGTGCCGCAAACAGGAAATGTGATTTTGGAAGATGACGTTGACATAGGTGCCGGAACAACCATTGATCGTGCTACCCTAGGCTCCACTATTTTGCGGAAAGGGGTAAAATTGGATAATCAAATTCAAATTGCCCACAATGTTGAAATCGGGGAGCATACCGTAATCGCGGCCCAAACGGGTGTGGCGGGGTCTACCAAAATAGGCAAGCGTTGTATGATAGGTGGCCAAGTCGGAATTGTGGGGCACATAACCATTGGGGACAATGTGAGGATACAGGCCCAGTCCGGAATAGGTAGAAATGTGAAAGACAACGAAGTGCTGCAGGGATCCCCAGCGTTTAATTATGGGGATTATAATAAAGCCTACGTACATTTCAAAAATTTGCAGAAGACAATAGATAGGATTGACAAACTGGAAAAAAAAGATTTAGGGTGAATAAAATTAAAATGAAGCAGCGCACCATTGGATCTGAAGTCGTGCTGACGGGCGTAGGACTTCACACAGGTGAAAACGTGACTTTGAAATTTGTGCCTGCCCCTGAAAACCATGGGTATGCATTTAAGCGTGTTGATCTTGAGGGTGAGCCGGTCATAGAGGCCGATGCCAATTATGTTGTGAACACACAACGTGGTACAAATCTTGAAAAAAGGGGTGTCAAAATACAGACTTCCGAACATGTTTTGGCCGCATTGGTGGGTTTGGAGATCGATAACGTGCTTATTGAACTAAACGCCCCTGAGCCACCCATTTTGGACGGTTCTTCAAAGTATTTCGTGGAGGCTTTGGAAAAAGCAGGCATTGTTGAACAAGATGCGGAAAGGGAAGTTTATATAGTCAAAGAGGTAATATCATATAAAGATGAGAATACCGGTAGCGAAATTACGGTAATCCCTTCAAGCGAATACGTGGTTACTGCAATGGTTGATTTTGGTACTAAAGTCTTGGGAACTCAAAATGCCACGCTTGAAAAACTATCGGATTTTAAGAAAGAAATTGCAGATGCCAGAACGTTCAGTTTTTTGCATGAGTTGGAAATGCTCCTCGAAAATGGACTCATTAAAGGCGGAGATTTGAACAATGCCATTGTTTACGTTGACAAAGAGATTTCCGAGGCTACCATGAAAAAGCTTGAGAAGGCTTTCAACAAGGAAAAATTGTCAGTAAAACCAAATGGTATATTAGACAACCTTACACTTCACCAGCCGAACGAAGCTGCACGCCATAAACTCTTGGATGTTATTGGCGACTTGGCCTTAGCGGGGACGAGAATCCAGGGAAAGGTTATTGCCAATAAGCCAGGACACTTTGTAAACACACAATTTGCCAAGAAACTTGCTAAAATTATTAAGATGGAAAAGCGAAGCAACGTTCCGCATTACGACTTGAACCAGCCTCCATTGATGGACATACATCAAATTATGGCCATGCTGCCACACAGACCTCCATTCTTGTTGATAGACCGCATATTAGAATTATCGGAAAGTCACGTGGTGGGTATGAAAAATGTCACCATGAACGAGCCATTTTTTGTGGGTCACTTTCCTGGGGCTCCGGTTATGCCAGGTGTGCTTCAAGTTGAAGCCATGGCGCAAACAGGCGGTATTTTGGTGCTCAGCACTGTACCAGATCCCGAAAACTACCTGACATTGTTTATGAAGATCGATAAGGTTAAGTTTAAACAACAAGTATTGCCTGGGGATACCTTAATATTCCATTGTAGCTTAATAACACCAATTAGGCGCGGAATTTGTCACATGCAAGCCTATGCCTATGCAAATGATAAATTGGTCAGTGAGGCCGAAATGATGGCCCAAATTGTTAAAAGAACTTAGAATGAACCAACCCTTAGCCTATATTCATCCAGGCGCAAAGATTTCAAAAAATGTAGTAGTAGAACCGTTCACTACTATCCATAATAATGTTACAATAGGGGACGGTACTTGGATCGGTTCCAATGTAACCATAATGGAAGGGGCGAGAATAGGCAAAAATTGTAATATTTTTCCTGGGGCCGTCATTTCTGCACCTCCTCAGGATTTAAAGTATAACGGAGAGGAAACGACCGTTGAAATTGGGGATAATACCACAATTCGAGAGTGCGCCACTATTCACAAAGGAACTTCGGATAGGAATAAAACGGTCATTGGAAAAAATTGCCTTATAATGGCTTATTGTCATGTCGCACACGATTGTATCGTTGGGAACAATTGCATTTTTTCCAATAATTCCACCTTGGCGGGTCATGTTTCTATTGGTGATAATGTGATATTGGCCGGTTTGGTTGCTGTACACCAATTTGTTTCGATCGGTCAGCATGCTTTTGTAACAGGAGGCTCCTTGGTAAGAAAGGATGTGCCACCCTATGTAAAAGCGGCAAGAGAACCTTTATCCTATGTGGGTATAAATTCAGTTGGGCTCCGAAGAAGAGGTTATGAATCTGAAAAGATTCGGGAAATACAGAATATATATCGAATTTTATATCAAAAAAATTACAACAATACGCAGGCAGTACAAATAATCGAAGCGGAAATGGAGGCAACTCCCGAACGTGACGAAATATTACAGTTCATAAGGGATTCGCAGCGTGGAATTATGAAGGGATATTTCAGTACAACTTAAATAATTATATGGCATCAACATCAGACATTAGAAAAGGATTGTGCATTAGGTACAATAATGACATTTATAAAATAATCGAGTTTTTACATGTAAAACCTGGAAAAGGGCCAGCATTTGTCCGTACAAAACTCAGAAGTGTTACGAATGGCAAAGTGTTGGACAATACGTTCTCCGCTGGACACAAAATCGAAGATGTACGCGTTGAAACCCGCAACTATCAATTTCTGTATGCCGAGGGCGAAACATTCCACTTTATGAATACCGATGATTACAACCAGATAACCCTGCAAGAAAAGGCCTTGGATGCACCAGGGCTTCTAAAAGAAGGCGAGGTTGTAACCATTCTTTTTAATACGGAGGACAGCATGCCTTTGTCGGTAGATATGCCGGCCAGTGTCATTTTGGAAGTCACATATGCCGAACCAGGGGTAAAAGGGAATACGGCTACCAATGCCACCAAACCGGCTAAAGTTGAGACTGGGGCCGAAGTGAACGTTCCACTTTTTATCAATGAAGGTGACAAAATAAAAGTAGATACAGCCACAGGATCATACATGGAAAGGGTGAAGGAGTAGAATGCAAACATTCAAGAACTTTTTTAAAACCTTCATTTGAGTAATTTAATTCAAACAGTCAATTGAGATTTCCAACGCCCTATTCTTTAAAACAAATCGCGACCATAATTGATTGTGAGTATATTGGCAGTGACGATTGCCCTGTGTTGGGCATGAATGAGATCCATGTTGTCAGGGAAGGGGAAATTGTATTTGTTGATCATCCCAAATATTATGACAAAGCCCTGAAATCGGCTGCGACCATTGTCATGATAAATAAAAAGGTGGATTGCCCCGAAGGCAAAGCACTACTTTTATCGGATGATCCTTTTAGGGATTTTAATAAGCTAACACATTTTTTCAGACCATTTGAAGAATCCACAAAAACTATTGCCCCCTCTTCCCAGATAGGTAAAAACACGATCGTTCAACCGAATACGTTTATTGGACACAACGTTGTTATCGGGGAGAATTGTCTCATTCATTCCAATGTTTCTATTTATGACAATTGTGTAATTGGTAATAATGTCACCATACACGCCGGAACTGTTTTGGGCTCAGATGCATTCTATTATAAAAAAAGGGTTGAGGGTTTTGACAAATTGCTTTCCGGGGGAAGGGTGGTTCTTGAGGATAATGTTGAGATAGGCGCATTGTGTACGATAGACAAAGGAGTTACGGGCGATACTACTATTAAAAAAGGAACTAAACTCGACAATCAGGTTCATGTAGGCCATGATACTGTAATTGGTGAAAAATGCCTGATTGCATCACAAACGGGTATTGCCGGGTGTGTAATTATCGAAGACGGGGTCACACTTTGGGGACAGGTGGGCACCAATAGCGGGATAACCATCGGCAAAAATGCTGTCATCATGGGCCAGACAGGAGTAACAAAATCCGTTGCTGGCGGAAAGAGCTACTTTGGTACACCTATTGAGGAATCGCGTGAAAAATTAAAGCAACTTGCTTACATAAAGAAGATTCCGTACATATTGAAAAAATTAGAATAATAAATTGGTTATCCTTTATAAATCGATTTCAAACCTATATTTTTGCGTTTTCATTAGCTTTTAGGAATATAAAATCACAATAAATAAACTTGAAACCAAAACGAAATGAGTGTTCTAGTTAATAAAAAATCAAATATAATCGTACAAGGTTTTACCGGTAGCGAGGGCACTTTCCACGCCGAACAAATGATTGAATACGGCACCAATGTTGTTGGAGGGGTTACCCCAGGGAAAGGTGGCCAAGAACATTTGGGCAAACCTGTTTTTAATACCGTTGCCGAAGCTGTTGAAAAAGTTGGGGCTGATACTACTATCATATTTGTGCCACCTGCATTTGCAGCTGATGCCATTATGGAAGCTGCCAGTGCCGGAATCAAGGTTATTATAACGATTACCGAGGGAATCCCAGTTGCGGATATGGTGAAGGCTTATGATTATATTAAGGATAAAGATTGTCGTTTAATCGGTCCAAACTGCCCTGGGGTAATTACACCTGGTGAAGCAAAAGTGGGTATTATGCCGGGTTTTGTGTTTAAAAAAGGACATGTAGGAATCGTTTCAAAATCAGGGACCCTTACATACGAAGCCGCAGATCAAGTGGTGCGACAAGGTTTGGGGATCACGACAGCCATAGGAATTGGCGGAGACCCAATTATTGGAACCACTACAAAAGAGGCTGTGGAATTATTGATCAATGATCCAGAAACCCATTGCGTGGTCATGATCGGTGAGATTGGCGGTCAACTTGAAGCTGAGGCGGCCAAATGGTACAAGAATAGTGGCAGTAAAAAACCAATAATAGGATTTATTGCGGGAGAAACTGCGCCAGCAGGACGTACTATGGGGCATGCAGGTGCCATTGTCGGTGGAAGTGATGATACGGCACAGGCCAAAAAGAGAATTATGAGGGAGTGTGGAATTCATGTTGTTGATTCACCTGCTGAAATTGGTAAAAAAGTGAAAGAAGTAATGGGGTAACCTTATTACAATGAAATAAGAAAATCCCGTACACAACGGGATTTTTTTTAGCCATTAAATGAAACAAAACTTATATTTGAATCGTAGCCGATTATAAAACCATTTCCAACATACCTTTAACTAGGAACTATATGAAACTTTTACAGGACAAAAACGTAATTATAACTGGGGCCAGTAGAGGTATTGGCATGGGTATAGCCCAAGTATTTGCCGATAATGGTGCCAATGTGGCCTTTACCTATAGTTCTAGCGAGGGTCCCGCTCTGCAACTTGAAAAAGAATTGAAAGGAAAAGGTGTTAAGGCAAAAGCGTACAAAAGCAACGCTGCAAGTTTTGCAGAGGCTGAAAAGCTTGTAGAAAATGTGCTTTCAGATTTTGGGAGCATAGATGTCCTGATAAATAATGCAGGAATCACTAAGGATAATTTATTGATCCGCATGGCTGAAGCCGATTTTGATTCGGTAATTGAAATCAATTTGAAGTCCGTCTTCAATATGACAAAAGCGGTACAGCGCACTATGCTTAAACAACGTAAAGGTTCAATAATCAATATGAGCAGTGTCGTCGGGGTGAAGGGCAATGCCGGGCAAACAAATTATGCCGCTTCCAAGGCCGGCATGATCGGGTTTACAAAATCAGTGGCACTGGAACTAGGTTCTAGAAACATTCGATGCAATGCCATTGCACCTGGATTTATAGAAACTGAAATGACGGGTAAATTGGATGAGAAAACGGTTCAGGGATGGCGTGATGCAATTCCATTAAAACGAGGTGGGACACCAGAAGATATTGCCAATTCCTGCTTGTTTTTTGCCTCCGATCTATCTGCATATATAACAGGTCAAGTCCTAAATGTAGATGGCGGCATGTTGACCTAAAACATACTATTTGATTGCCTAGCCTGTCGCAAAACCGACTTTAATTTTAGCTTTTTTTAAAATAAATATCGACAGGAAATTCTCGTCTAAATGCAGGTACAAACTTCCCTTTTTATTATTCTTGCTGCGATTGTGGCCCTTGGGATAGTTTTTTTTCAATACTTTTTCCAAAAAAAAAGACGAGGAAATTTAGTTATATCGCTATCCTTTCTTCGTTTCATAGCTTTACTGGGGCTTTTTATACTACTAATTAATCCAAAATTTTCCAAAACATCATTGACTTTGGACAAGCCCAATCTGATTGTTCTAACGGACAACTCATCTTCTGTAAAGGATTCGGAGAATGACATCCGTTCAGTTTTAAAGGCCATTCGGCAGAGTGATAAAGTTGGAGGAAAGTTTAATGTGATGGAGTATAATTTTGGTAAGGAGTTAAAAAATTCTGATAGTCTGACATTTTCTGACAGAAATACCGATATCAGTAAGGCAATATCTACTTTGGACCGCCTACATGATAGGACCAACTCGGCAGTCATACTTGTAACAGACGGAAACCAAACTCTTGGTGCGGATTATCGCTACTTAGGAAATGAGGCCAAATTTCCAATTTACCCCATTGTCATTGGTGATACAACTACATTTGAAGACTTGAGAATTGACCAAGTGAACGTAAACCGTTACGCATTTTTGAAGAATAAATTTCCAGTCGAGGTATACATTAATTATGAAGGAGAAAATCAAGTAAATTCAGCCACTACCATTGAGTTTGATGGTAAAGTGGTGTATCGCGAAAATTTGATTTTCTCACCCATTGAAAACACTAAAATTGTGAATACCCAAATCGAATCTAATTCGGTAGGGCCAAAATCAATCAAGGTTTCAATAGCTTCATTGGACAATGAAAGAAACAAGTTGAACAATCAAAAAACTTTGGCGATTGAGGTTATTGATGAGAAAACCAACATTACAATAGTTTCTGACCTAATTCATCCTGATCTGGGAGCGTTGAAAAAAGCCTTAGAAAGTAATGAGCAGCGAACCGTCACCATTAAAAAACCAACAGCAGATATCAAAGAGTTTGAAGCAACGGAACTTTTTATTTTATATCAGCCAAGTTCTTCCTTTAATGAGATCCAGAAACATATTTCGAAAAAAAACTCCAGTGTCTTTGTAATTACAGGAAACAATACAAATTGGAAATTTGTAAATGAATTGGATCCAGAAGTTACAGTTGAGGAAGGGTATCCAAAACAAGACATTTTTGGGGTATTGAATAGGTCGTTTACAAAATATGATATTTCGGAATATTCATTTGAAGGTTATCCACCACTTGAAAGTAATTCTGGAGCAATACGTGTTTCGGGTGATTTTGAAGCATTGATCAATATGCAAATTAAGGGAGTTGATGTAGGCAGTCCGTTGCTATTTGTCAAGGATGATAAAAGCCAAAAAAAGGCCTTTCTAATTGGGCAAAACATATGGAAATGGCGAATGCAAAATTATCGGGACAACCAAGATTTTAAAAAGTTCGATGACCTTGTAGGAAAGCTAGTACTATATTTAACAAGCTCTAAGCCCAAAAACAGACTGCAAGTTGACTATAAATCAGTTTATGAGGGTAGTAACGTGGCAAAGATAACGGCGACTTATTTCGATGAGGGTTTCGAATTTGACCCTTCTGCCAGCATCACTTTAAAATTGGATGGTAACAACAATGGCATCAAAAAGGAAATTCCGATGTTGTTGAAAAGTGGTTACTATGAGACGGATCTTTCGGGTCTTCCTTCTGGAAATTATGATTTCAATGTCAATGTACAACCTGAAAATAGGTCCAAAACAGGGAATTTCACCATATTGGACTTTGATGTAGAGCAACAATTTTCCTCCAGTGATTATAAGAAACTGGCACTTTTGGCATCAAATTCGGGAGGCTCTGTTTTTTTTCCTTCGGAAGTTGAATCTTTGATTCAAAATGTAACAAATGACCCTCGTTTTCGACCTATCCAGAGCAGCATCGAAAAAGTTGTATCTTTAATCGATTTCCGACTTTTATTGGCCATTATTGTGGCCGCACTTTCACTTGAGTGGTTTATCAGAAAGTATAACGGATTAACTTAAAACAAAACTAAATGGACAAATTACCAAAAATTGCATTACCGGCAATCATTGCAGCCGTTGCCCTTATTATCTTAATTTCAAAATCAGCGGTTACCATTGGCTCAGGAGAGGCCGGGGTGCTATATAAGACATTTGGTGGAGGGGTAGTTACCGATCAACCACCTTTGGGCGAAGGGTTTCATATTGTGGCACCTTGGAACAAGGTATTTGTATACGAGGTACGTCAACAGGAAGTTTTTGAAAAAATGCAAGTTTTATCATCGAACGGATTGGAAATTAAATTGGATGCCTCAGCTTGGTTCGAACCAAAACGTGAACTTTTAGGCAAATTGCACCAAGAGAAAGGCACCGAATATGTTCAACGTGTATTGTTGCCTACCATTCGTTCGGCAGCACGAAGCGTTGTGGGCCGATATACACCCGAACAACTATATTCAAGCAAGCGGGATGCGATACAGAGGGAGATTTTTGAGGAGACCAAAAAAATAGTGGACGGTCAGTACATTCAACTTAATGAGATTTTGGTACGCGATGTGACCTTGCCTGCAACCATTAAAGAGGCAATTGAACGTAAGTTAAAGCAAGAACAAGAATCTTTGGAATATGAGTTTCGTTTGGTCACGGCCAAAAAGGAAGCTGAAAAAGTAACAATCGAAGCCCAAGGAAAAGCGGATGCGAATAAGATCTTAAGTGCTTCGTTGACCGATAAAATTTTACAGGATAAAGGAATAGATGCGACTCTGGAACTTGCCAAATCGCCCAATTCAAAGGTGGTCATTGTAGGCAGTGGGGATTCAGGTTTACCTTTGATTTTAGGTAATAATTAAAATAATTTTTTGTTAAATCAAAATAAGTTTTACTTTTACGAAGTAATGACAAACAATAAGACACATCATCATCATTTCCATACTTGCTCTCAAGCGAGGTAGAAATGTATTGTAGTGTTACAACATATTTAAACCCGTTTGAGCAATCAAACGGGTTTTGCTTTTGAGCCTTTTTGAAAGCTTGAACATAAACAGATCAAAATGACAAAAATTAGAATAGCAATTCAAAAGGCAGGACGCTTAAATGAGGAGTCCATTGAAATTTTAAAGGATTGCGGTATATCAATTGACAATGGCAAGGATCAGCTAAAGGCCTCCTCAAGAAATTTCCCTATGGAAGTTTTCTATCTTAGAAACGGGGATATACCCCAGTATTTAAGAGATGGGGTAGTGGATATAGCCATCATAGGTGAGAATGTCTTGGTAGAAAAGGGCGAGGATATTTCGGTTGTTGAAAAGTTAGGTTTTTCTAAGTGCAAAGTTTCCTTGGCGGTTCCCAAATCTTTTAAATATAGTTCCATCCAAGATTTTGAGGGCAAACGAATTGCCACTTCTTATCCCAATACCGTAAAAAATTATTTACGGCAAAGAGGGATAAATGCAGAATTGCATATCATAAGCGGATCGGTGGAAATTGCTCCAAATATTGGACTTTCGGAGGCTATTTGTGATATTGTCTCCAGCGGAAGCACACTTTTTAAGAACAATCTTAAGGAGGTTGAGGTAATGTTGACCAGTGAGGCGGTACTGGCCGTGTCACCACTAATTTCGGAGGAAAGAAAACAATTGCTCAAGAAATTACAATTTAGGATACAAGCTGTGTTAAGGGCACGGCAGTCAAAATATGTGCTTTTAAATGCCCCAAACAGTAAATTGGATGCAATCTTAAAATTATTACCAGGAATGCGCAGCCCTACTGTATTGCCATTGGCGGAAGATGGTTGGAGCTCTGTACATACCGTGATCAATAAAGACAAGTTTTGGGAAGTCATTGATGAGTTGAAAGAAGCTGGAGCTGAAGGGATTTTGGTCTGTCCAATTGAAAAAATGGTTTTATAAAATGAACAAGATATTTAACCCGAAACGAGAAGATTGGACATCGATTTTAAAGCGACCTACGGAAACCGTAGCGGATATAGAGGGTATTGTAAATTCAATATTTAGGGAAGTAGCGGAAGGTGGGGACGATGTATTAAGGAAGTACACCAAGAAATTCGATAAGGTTACTTTGGGCAGTTTATTGGTTTCCAGACAGGAAATCGAAGAAGCAAAAGGCCAAGTTTCCAGCGAGTTAAAGGAGGCCATTCAACTGGCGAAGAATAACATTGAAAAATTCCATAGAGCACAATCAACTCCCAAAGTGGAGGTTGAAACTACTCAGGGAGTTCTTTGTTGGCAAGAAAAACGGCCCATTCAAAAAGTTGGACTCTACATTCCAGGTGGAACGGCACCCTTATTTTCAACAATATTAATGTTGGCAATTCCGGCCAAGATTGCAGGTTGTGAAGAAATTGTGCTATGTTCCCCTCCCTATGAAGAAGGAAAAATACATCCAGCAATTTTATACACCGCCAATGAATGCGGTGTGACGCAAATTTTTAAAATAGGGGGCATACAGGCAATTGCCAGTATGACATTTGGAACTGAAAGCGTGCCACAAGTCTATAAAATATTTGGGCCGGGTAACCAGTTTGTAACGGTTGCCAAACAAATTGCCACCAAACATGGTGTTGCCATAGATATGCCGGCCGGTTCAAGTGAATTACTGGTAGTGGCTGATGATTCTGCCAATGCCGTGTTTGTAGCTTCGGATCTATTGAGTCAGGCGGAACACGGAATTGATAGTCAAGTCATTTTGGTGTCCACATCTAAAACCATGATCAAAGCCGTTGAAAAGGAAATTGAGGGGCAGTTGAAGAAATTACCAAGAAAGGAGATTGCTAAAAAGGCCATGGAGAACAGTAAACTGATTTTTGTCGGGGATGACAAAACCGCCATGGATCTTATAAATGAATATGGACCGGAACACCTAATCATTTGCACAAAGAACGAGAATTTTTACATCGAAAATATTCACAATGCCGGGTCGGTATTCATCGGTAATTTTACTCCTGAGAGTGCTGGTGATTATGCTTCTGGAACCAATCATACACTGCCAACCAATGGATATGCAAAACAATATAGCGGTGTGAATTTAGACAGTTTTCTTAAAAGCATGACTTTCCAGAAAATCTCTGAGGAAGGAATAGCTCGAATAGGAAATGCCATTGAAGTGATGGCAGAGGCCGAGGGATTGCAGGCGCATAAAAATGCCATTACATTAAGATTGAATAGTTTAAAATGAGTTTTGACATACATACTTTAATTCGTGAAAACCTAAAGGATCTAAAACCGTATTCATCGGCTCGAAATGAATATGTTTCAGATGGTTCTCAAATGGTCTTTTTGGACGCCAATGAAAATCCATTTGAAAACGGTGTCAATAGGTACCCGGATCCCCATCAACGCAGTTTAAAAGCTGTTTTGGCAGAACAAAAGGGAGTTGGAATTGAGAATATCCTTTTGGGCAATGGTAGTGACGAAGTCCTAGATTTGGTTTATAGGGCGTTTTGCGAACCTAAGATTGATAATATTATTACCCTTCCACCAACCTATGGAATGTATGGGGTACTTGCCGGAATTAATAATGTTGAGAATCGAGAGGTTCTGCTAACTGCCGATTTTGAACCAAATGTGAAGGACATCTTGAAAGTAAGTGATGACAATTCTAAACTTCTTTTTATTTGTTCACCTAATAATCCAACGGCAAACAGTTTTTCCGCTTCCAAAATTAACAACCTTCTTGAAAACTTTAAAGGCCTGGTGGTAATTGATGAGGCGTATGTTGATTTTGCAAAAGATAAAAGCTGGGTGAACAAATTGGATACACATCCAAATTTGATTGTTACACAAACTTTATCCAAAGCCTATGGAATGGCCGGGATTCGACTGGGAATTTGTTATGCATCCAAAGAAATTATTGCCATTCTCAATAAAATAAAACCTCCCTATAATGTGAACGAACTAACACAGCAAAAAGCATTGGGGAGAGTCTTGGACAGGGAACAAGTAAAATTGGAAGTCGAACAAATATTGCAAGAAAGAGAATTGGTGTCTAAGGCACTTCATGAAATAGATTTTGTTTCCAAAGTATACCCATCCGATGCTAATTTTGTTCTTGCCAAGGTTGATGATGCGAATAAAAGGTACCAGCAATTAGTGTCAAAAGGTATTGTTGTTCGTAACAGAAATTCACAGCCTTTATGCCAAAATACACTGCGATTTACCATAGGAACAAAGCAGGAGAACGAGAAATTATTTAAAGTATTAAAAGAATTGAAATGAAAAAAGTACTCTTCATTGATAGGGATGGGACGATAATAAAAGAAACAGTTGACGAACAAATAGACGCTTTTGAAAAAATGGTCTTTTACCCGAAAGCTTTCACATTTTTAGGAAAAATAGCTAAGGAATTGGATTATGAACTGGTGATGATTACAAATCAGGATGGCTTGGGGCACCAATAGTTTTCCTGAGGAAACATTTTGGCCCGTTCACAATTTCATTCTAAAATCTTTTGAAAATGAGGGAGTTGTATTTGATAAAGTTTTCTTGGACAGAACATTTCCACACGAAAATGCGAATACCCGCAAACCGGGAACCGGACTTTTGACCGAATATTTTTCGGATGATTATGATTTAAAGAATTCCTTCGTCATAGGGGATCGGTTGACCGATATGGAATTGGCCAAAAATTTGGGTTCAAAAGGCATTTTTATCAACGATAATACCAATCTGGGCTCGAGTGACATTACCGTGAAAAGAGAAGAATTGAGCAACGCAATCGCACTTGAGAACAATGATTGGGAACGTATATATGAATTTCTAAAATTGGAAAATCGCGTTTCGGAAATAATCCGTAAAACCAATGAGACAGATATACGGATCAAATTAAATATTGACGGAACAGGAAAAAGCGCTATTGATACGGGTCTAGCTTTTTTTGATCATATGCTCGATCAATTGGCGAGACACGGCCAGATGGATTTGGAAATCAAAGTGAATGGGGATCTTGAGGTAGATGAACATCATACAATCGAAGATACCGCTATAGCATTGGGTGAAGTATTCCATAAAGCCCTAGGGAACAAATTGGGTATTGAACGTTACGGATTCTGTCTTCCAATGGATGATTGTCTGGCACAAGTGGCGATTGATTTTGGTGGCCGAAATTGGCTGGTCTGGGATGCGGATTTCAAACGGGAAAAAATAGGCGAAATGCCAACCGAAATGTTTCACCATTTTTTCAAATCATTTACCGATGGGGCCAAAGCGAATTTGAACATAAAGGCGGAAGGCTCCAACGAACACCACAAAATCGAAGCTATTTTTAAGGCATTCGCAAAGTCAATAAAAATGGCGGTCAAGAGAGATGTGGAAAAAATGGTGCTGCCTAGTACGAAAGGGATGCTGTAAAATAGGAGGTACAAGGTTAAAAGTACAAAGAAATGCAAGATTTAAAATCTCGAACCAAAAAATTTGCCGTTGATTGTTGGAAGTTCTGCGAGCAAGTTCCTAGGTCTAGAGAACTAGATGCACGGGTAAGACAATTGATACATAGCTCAAGTTCAGTAAGAGACAATTATAGGGCATCACAAAGAGCTAAGTCTGCAGCGGATTTATTAATGAACTTAAGATTGTTGAGGAAGAGGTAGATGAATCGGCATATTGGTTAGAGCTATTTCTAGAAATCAATAGTGACAAAATACATCAAATAGAAATATTGCACAAAGAAGCAAAAGAGCTTCTGGCATAGTAGTAGCATCCATTAAAACATCAAGAAAAAGCAACGAAAAGTAGTAGAACTATTAGCAAGCTGACAGGAGAAAAACCTTCGTGTCTCCTACTTTAAACCTTGTACCTTTAAATATGAAAATTGTCATTATAAACTACGGAGCCGGTAATATACAGAGTATTAAATTTGCTATTCAACGTCTTGGGTATAATGCAGTTCTGAGCAATGATATCAAAGAGATCACAAATGCCGACAAAATTATTTTCCCGGGGGTCGGTGAGGCGAGTAGTGCCATGGCAAAATTAAGGGCCAGTGGTCTGGATGGTTTGATCCCGGAACTTAAACAACCTGTATTGGGCATTTGCTTGGGTATGCAATTAATGTGCAATTCATCCAAGGAGGGCAATACCAAAGGTTTGGGCATTTTTAACACTGATGTGATCAAATTTCCCAATTCGGTCAAAGTTCCGCAAATAGGATGGAACCAAATAAGCCATTTGAAATCTGAATTATTCAACGATATCCAAGAAAATGAATTTATCTATTTGGTACACAGCTACTATTCTCCCTTATGCAAGGAAACCATTGCTGAAACAGAGTATGGATTAAATTATAGTGCAGCCCTGATGAAAGACAATTTTTACGGTACTCAGTTTCATCCAGAGAAAAGTAGTGATGCTGGGGCATCCATTTTAAAGAATTTTATCGAAATGTAATGGAGAAGGAATTTTATATTTCAATGGACAAGACTAAAATGAATGTTGTTTTCATTCATGATTACCTCTGCAATCATTCTTATTGGGCAAAAGATCGTTCTATCGAAATGGTAATGAAATCCATGGAAAACTCGCTTTGTTTTGGGGCATTTACAACACAAGGCAAACAAATTGCTTTTGCACGTTTGGTAACAGATTATGTGGTCTTTGCTTGGTTGATGGATGTTTTTGTGGATGATACCTTTAGGGGAAAAGGCATTGGGAAAAAACTGATCGAATACATTTTAAGTTTGCCCGAACTTCAAAATGTAAATGGCATTGGATTGCGGACTTCTGATGCGCATGGCTTGTACCAGAAATTCGGATTTAAAGAAATCGAAGACACTAATACCTGGATGCTTCGTAAAAAAATAGTGCGATGAGGATTATACCTGCAATTGATATTATAGACGGCAAATGTGTCCGACTTTCAAAAGGTGATTACGAAACCAAAAAGGTATATAATGAGAATCCCCTCGAGGTAGCCAAAGAATTTGAGAATCACGGTATTGGGTATCTTCACTTAGTTGATCTGGATGGTGCGAAATCAAGTAAAATAGTGAACCACAGGATTTTAAAACAGATAGCATCAAAGACCTCTTTAAAAATCGATTTCGGGGGAGGTTTAAAATCAGATGAGGATTTGGGTATTGCTTTTGATAATGGCGCCAGTCAAATTACCGTGGGTAGCATTGCCGTTAAAAATCGACACTTGTTTCTAGAATGGATTGAAAAATATGGCACTGACAAAATCATTTTAGGGGCAGATGCCATGAATGAGAAAATTGCCATATCAGGATGGCAAGAAGATTCTAAAATAGACCTTGTACCCTTTATCAATTCGTATCAAAAATCAGGAATTACCTATGTGATATGTACAGATATTAGCAAAGACGGTATGTTGGAAGGGCCCTCGTTTGACTTATACAGGAAGATTTTGGAACAATCGGGCCAGAGATTAAAACTTATTGCCAGCGGTGGAATTTCGACTTTTGACGAATTGCCCAAGCTTGCTGAGATGGGTTGCGAAGGTGCCATTATCGGTAAGGCAATCTATGAGAACAGAATTTCATTAAAACAATTGGAAAATTTTATTCTATCGTATGACAAATGATGAAAGGCTAAGGGATGAACTGATCAAGAATGCCCTGTTTCGAATGGACGAAAGTTCACGCATGATCCTGAAATCCGTTGAAGAGCTCAATGAAAAGGAAGTTTGGCTTAAACCCAACGAATCATCCAATAGCATAGGTAATTTAATTTTGCACCTGTGCGGGAATATCACCCAATACATCATTTCGTCGATAGGTAATATAGCAGATAACCGCGAACGTGATTTGGAATTTACTACGGTATCCGGGTTTAATAAGTCAGAACTGCTGGCACAACTTTTTGAAACGGTCGGCAATGCCAAAAATACGATCCAGAACACATCGGTCATCGAATTATTGAAGATCAGGGAAGTTCAGGGATTCAAATTCTCAGGAATCGGAATCATTATCCATGTTGTAGAGCACTACTCCTATCATACCGGCCAGATCGCTTTTTGGGTCAAACAATTGAAGAATAAAGATCTAAACTTTTATGAAGGCATAGATCTCACCATAAAAAATAAAGTATAAATGCTCACTAAAAGAATAATACCGTGTTTGGATATCAAGAACGGAAGAACAGTGAAGGGGGTAAATTTTGTGGATTTGCGGGATGCTGGGGATCCAGTGGAATTGGCCGAGATATATGCCAAGGAAGGTGCTGATGAATTGGTTTTTTTGGATATTTCAGCTACCGAGGAAAAAAGAAAGACTTTAGCCGAACTGGTATATCATGTGGCAGAAAAAGTGAATATCCCTTTCACTGTAGGAGGGGGTATTTCTTCAGTGGAAGATGTTGATATTCTACTTCAAAATGGAGCGGATAAAGTTTCTATAAATTCTTCTGCTGTGAAGAATCCGCAACTAATCAATGATCTGGCAGCAAAATTCGGCTCACAGTGCATTGTCGTTGCCATTGACGCCAAACAGATCAATGGGCAATGGAAGGTTCACCTAGTGGGAGGAAAGGTGCCAACAGAATTAGATCTATTCCAATGGGCAAAGGAAGTTGAAGAGCGAGGTGCCGGCGAAATATTGTTTACCTCAATGGATCATGATGGCACAAAAAATGGATTTGCAAATGAAGCATTGGCCAAACTTTCCCAAGAACTGAATATTCCAATCATTGCATCGGGAGGTGCGGGTACAAATCAACATTTCGCAGATGCCTTTACAAATGGAAAAGCCGATGCTGCCCTTGCTGCCAGTGTTTTTCACTATAAGGAAATTAAGATCAAAGAATTGAAAAAGGAATTGAAAAGTAAAAATATAGCGGTAAGGATATAAATTGTTGATGGAGGTAAGTTGATGGGTTATAGAAAACACGGTCAACAAACAACTATCGACCAACGACCATATTATGAAAATAGATTTTAAGAAAAACACAGACGGACTTGTCCCTGCAATCATTCAGGATGCAATGACCAAGAATGTTCTAATGTTGGGTTATATGAATGAAGCGGCACTGGCCAAAACCGAAGAAACGGGAAAGGTTACCTTTTTTAGTCGCTCAAAGCAGCGGTTATGGACAAAAGGGGAGGAAAGCGGTAATTTTTTAAATCTTGTTGATGTCAAAGTGGATTGTGATAAGGATACCTTATTGATTAAGGCAAAACCAACAGGACCAACTTGCCATACAGGAAGCGACACATGCTGGAATGAAAATAACACTTCTTCATATGGCTTTTTATCCCATCTGGAAGAAATTATTGAGGAAAGACGTACCAATGCTGATTCCATGAATTCATATGTTACTTCATTATTTGAAAAAGGAATCAATAAAATAGCCCAAAAAGTGGGTGAGGAGGCCGTAGAAGTGGTTATAGAGGCCAAAGATGATAATGCGGAGCTTTTTTTGAGCGAAAGTGCCGATTTATTGTTTCATTATCTGATTCTACTAAAAGCAAAGGGTTTCTCCCTTGATGCTGTAGTTGAAGTTTTAAAGGCAAGGGAAAAAGAATAACGGCCTCGATTGGTAACTCCGATCACGACCGTCATTTGTATTCTTCTAATCTTTTTTAATTACCTCGGAAGCCCCGGACAATTTTAATTTGCCAATGGTAGCCTCTCCTTTGTAGCGCAATGCACTGGCACCTGAAGCATCAATATCGATCAATTCGGAAACTGAAAGCCAAGCCTCACTTGCCCCGGATAATCTTATATCCAGTTGGGTCGCCAATAAATCGTAACCCCTTAGTTCACTAGCTCCATTTAGTTGCACATTAAAATCTTTTACAACTCCAAACAAATTACCCTCCGAAGCCCCGTGTGCATCATAATCCAATCTGTTTATTTCCAGATCACCGTAGAATTTTGAAGCTCCCGATAACCTTATATCTGCATTGGTGGCAACCAGATCGTTTTCCAATGTTACGGTGGCCGCTCCTGAAAGTTCATAGTTTTCTATATGCCTTGTTTTAATAAAAACATCTAGTGTTGAATCACCCCTTAGTACAACGTCATTATCAAGTTTAACTATTAGCTTGTCGCCGTCTTTGCTCACAGAGATGTACTTTTGAATATTATCGTTAGCCTTAACTATAATTTCTTCTTCAGAATCTGAGAAAGTCACATACGCATTAAAGGCACTCGAAATTTTTAATCCCTCATAATTTGAGAAACTGTATTCAGTGGTCGAAATATCATTGGATGCCCGAATGATTTCTTTGTCACAGGAATTCAAAATTCCGCACAGGACAAAAAGTCCAAAAATTATTGATATAGGTTTCATTTACTATTGATTCTATGATTGCTGAATTAAAGTGTTACGTAGTTCCAAATCTGATTTCCACTGAAAGTTGATGGGAAACCACTCTTCGGTTCTTGCAGCATTGTTTTTGTTGATTGAATGATTTTTCAGGTAAACCTGATTGTTTTCTGAATAGACATGTTGTGTTTCGATCACATCATGGCAAATTTGGCATCTAAAGATTGAGTTCTTTTTCATTATATGCTCTTTTTATACCTGTTTCTACCCATATTAAAGACCCCAATTTTGACCCCCAGTCCAGCAGAGAATCCATTGATATCATTTACATTGTAAACATCTGAATTGAACCCAATGTTGCTGGAAATCCTATATTTTATTCCTGCTTCTAGCTGTAAGTATCTGGAAACATTAAAAAGTGCATTGATTCCGGGTTCCACTATGAAGAAGGCTTTGGCGTTCTCTTCAAACCGTTGTTCGTCGAAATCCTCCTCTCTGTAATCATCATCTATATACCCCATTCCTCCAGCGCCGATAAGCAAGGGAAAGGAAAGGTTTACCCGATGCTTACTAAAAAAAATTGGTTCTAAATGAATTCCGCCATAACCTCCAATCAAATCTTCGGTTATCAACGAAATACTATTTATTGAATTCTGGTCTGAGTAGAAAAAAGTACCAACAAAGCCGACCTCAAATTGCTGATTTGCCACATACGCTACTTTTAGCCCTACAAAAAATGCGTCTTCCTTTTTTATTTCCCCAAAATGTGTAGTAAGGCCCAGATATACACCATGTACTACATTTTTACGATCATTAAACTCAACATATTCTTCGGAATCTTCTTGAGAATACATACTACCGCCCATGATAAGAAAAGTGAAAGCTAAAGTTGATAATTTTAAATTCATGCTGTTGTTTTTTGATTGATGATTTAATAGACAACCCAAATTCAAAAAGGTTGCATTTTTTTATAATTTTTTATAGTTCTTTTAGGAGAATCACACCCTTTTCACCTGTAATTGAGATAGAACCTAGCTTGTCTTTTCCGTATGTTGCCTTTACCTCTCGGATTCTTTTTCCCTGATCAAGCATATTGGTTTCAACATTATCGAAAGATTTTGGAATTCGAAGCAATCCTTCTTCAAGAGTGGCTTCAAAGTTGAAAGAGAAATCTTGAATACTAAGAACTATTTCTGAGGATTCTTGGTGTATGTTTATTTTGGCATCTGCACTATGGATATTGGACAATTTGAAATCCGAAATTTTCATGACCAAGTCCATTCCATCGTCCAAATTATCCAACTGCATTTTAGTGAATTCCAACGAACCGCTTACATTCCCTACTTCTTCAATGTTTATTTCGTCCTTGCTAGAATATAGTTCCAAGCTTGCTATTTCCTTGATATTTATATCCGAACCGCTACTGGTTAACCTTAAATCCGTTGATTTGGTCAGGCCAATGCTGCCATTCTTTAAGCGAATACTTCCGTAATTAATGTTTTTGGCCTTCAACTTGCCATATTTCAAGTCTATATCTGCATTGTTCAGATTTTTACTGATCCAGATATCACCGTGTTGTGCATCTACCTTCAACTTTCCTGACCAGTCATCAAGAACGACATCTCCAAACTTATTAGTGATATCCAATTCGGCGTTCATTGGCAAATAGATTGTATAGTTTATTTGAACATTACTCCTGTCAAAATCAAACGGATTGGCCTTACTGAAATATTTGGCGAAAAATCCTTCGTTTTTGTCTTCGATACGGGAAATAATTCCAACAAAATTGCTCATCGTTTTAAATTCTGGTTTAATACGTGACAATAAACTTTGGGCATTTTCAAGTTTCTTGTGGGTCACCGTAATATCCACGGTTATTGAAATATTATTTTTTTCCCAACCATTTATTTTGACATTGCCATATTTTGTATCTATCTGAAGTTCACCTGCGTTGGTCAGCTGGTAGTTCTGGGTTACTCTTTTAGATACCTTCTCCTGAGCCATAATTATGCCCGAAATCATAGCCGCTGCCAAAATCATTGACAGTTTTTTATAAAGTATATCCATTTTCATCATCTATTATTTTTTTTGACTCATTTATTTGCCTCAAAAGGTTTTCAATTAGCTCAATTCTTTTTTTATAGTTACCGACAATTGCCTCCAAGACCAACTCGTTATCAAGATTCTTGCGCATTTCAAGTTTCAACTGTACATATTCAATGTCCAAATCCTCCATAAATGATAGAAATTCCTCCCTATCTGTTGGTGATAGATCCGGATGGTTCTTTACCAAAGTCACTTGCTCCATTACCAAATAATTGTAATGCATATCAATATCCTGTAGTTCTTTTGAGGCAAAAGTACCCTCCTCTATATTGCCCTGTCTCAGTACAAACAAACTAATAAAGGCAGTAACACCGAGTACAATTAAAATACTGGCCGCAATACGTATCATAGGAGATTTCCACAAAGGAATAACCTTTTGTTTAGGTTGTTCAAGTTCAGTTTCAATCTTGGCCCACATTGTAGCTTTATCAGCCTTATGCACATTGAACATTTCCCGATTGTCCCTTACGTGTTTTTCAAAATTGTCCATTATAGCACATTTATAATTTCAAGTAGTTTTTTCTTTGCCCTGTGGTATTGGGATTTTGATGTTGACGTTGAAATTCCAAGAACCTCGCCAATCTCTTCATGGTCATAGCCCTCTATTAAATAAAGATTAATAATCTGCTTATAGCCCATGGGTAGCTTTTCAATGCCTAATTGCACCTTTCGCAAGTCCACCGGTTCACTATCCTCGTAAGGTTCTTCTGTTAAATAATACTCTTTATCCTCCATGGACGTAAGTGGAATACGTTTTAGCTTTAAATGGTTTATACTTTTATTGATTACGATTCTTTTGAGCCATGAACCAAAAGTGCTTTCGTATTTAAAACTTGCAAGATTTCTAAAGGCGTCAACAAAACTTTCTTGGATTGTATCTTCTGCATCTTCCTTAATGCCTAACATACGCATACTAATATTGTACATGGAATCCACGTAGAGCTCATACAATTGGTATTGTGCGCTTCTATCTCCCAACTTGCTTTGCTCTACAAGCGATCGATGTGTAAAGTGGATATTGGTTTCCAAATACTATTTAGGTTGTTTAAGGCCCGAAATAATTCATGCTCTATTGGTAAAGACAATAGAATGTGCTTAGGGTTGCATCTGGCATGAAATTATTTTGCGAAAATATAAATTTAAAATGCAAGCGATGGTTCTATTAGTGATTCCAAGACTGAAATATATTATAAATAGCAAATTCTAATGTGAACGAATCTTATTCTCTTATTTAAAATTTTGGTCTAGATGCAACCTTTGTTTTTTTCATCTGTCAATAGGCATGTACTATTTAAATTTCAAAAACAACCTTTATGCATCAAAAATCAAAAAACAAACAAGCCAGGGACTTTATTGTAAGTCTAGCAATAATGGCCATGGCCACAATGGTAGTGGGACAACAGGATTATACCATAAGTGGTAAAATTACCGATAAAGCTAGCGGGGAAACACTCTTTGGTGCTTCCATTTTTTTATCGGGAACAACCTATGGGGGAATCACAAATGAATATGGCTTTTACTCGCTTACGGCCCCAAAGGGTACCTATACTTTGGTAATATCCTATATGGGCTATATGGAATCGAACAAAGAAATTATACTTGAGGCCAATCAAAAAATTGATTTTGAATTGAATGAGAATTCCACAAAACTTGATGAAGTAATAGTTTCAGCCGATGAACCTGAGCGTGCCATACTTCGAAAACCGGAGATGAGTGTATCAAAGTTGAATATTAGCACCGTAAAACAAATGCCGGTTGTACTTGGAGAAGTTGATATTCTTAAATCTATTCAGTTACTCCCTGGAGTAACCAATAATGGTGAAGGCTCTAGTGGATTCAATGTGAGGGGAGGGGCCGCTGATCAAAACTTAGTACTTCTGGATGAAGCTATCATTTACAATACTTCGCACTTACTGGGCTTCTTCTCAATTTTTAATGCCGATGCCATAAAGGATATTAAACTTTATAAAGGTGGGATTCCAGCAAGATTCGGTGGACGCGCCTCTTCGGTTTTGGACATTCGGCAAAAAGATGGGAATAGTAAAAACTTCGCAATGACAGGAGGTATTGGTATTATATCTAGTCGCTTAGCACTCGAAGGACCCATGTATAAAGACAGGGGTTCCTATTTGGTCGCCGCCAGAGGATCGTATGCCCATCTTTTGTTGAAAGCGGCAGGGGAGAAAAATGGAGCTAATTTCTATGATATAAACTTAAAGACCAATTATAACATAAATGACAGTAACCGACTTTTCCTTTCCGGGTATTTTGGGCGGGACGCCTTTAATTTCGGAGATAGCTTTGACAGTAGTTATGGCAATTTATCTGGAAATTTGCGATGGAACCACATCTTTAACGATCGGTTGTTTTCAAATCTTTCATTGATTTACAGCAAGTATGATTACAATCTTGGTATTAAAATAGAGGAGTTTGATTGGATTTCATCCATAAACAATTACAACGTCAAATACGATTTCAAATACTATGTAAACGATGTCTTTAAATTGGATTTTGGTGCTAGCGGAATCTATTACGACTTTGACCCGGGGCAAATAAAACCCACTTCATCCACATCAGCGATCAATGCTTTGTCCCTTGATAGAAAAAAAGCAACGGAGAGTGGTCTATATATCAATGCAGAGCATAGCCTTACGGATAAGTTCACGGCCCAATATGGCCTAAGGTATAGTACATTCAGCAGATTAGGGGGGCAAGCCATGACAATTTATGCAAATGGACAACCGGTTGTTTATAACAATGTTCTTGGTATTTACGAAAGAGGTGAGGCCATTGGAGAAAAGGAATATGCCAAAGGAGAAACAATTAAGAGCTACGGGAATTTTGAACCAAGAGTGGCCTTGGCGTATGAACTTAATGAATCCTCAGCTGTGAAGTTGGGGTATTCCCGTGCTGCGCAATACATACATCTACTTTCCAATACAACCTCGGTCACTCCCTTGGATGTTTGGACCCCAAGTGGTGAATTTATTAAACCTCAAATTGCAGATCAGTATGCCTTGGGTTACTTTAAGAACTTCAAAGATCAGGTATATTCTATGGAAGTTGAGGCCTATTATAAGATAGTTGACAACCGAATAGATTATATTGATGGGTCCGATCTTATAGGAAATAATACTATTGAGACCGAAATACTGAACGGTGAATCAAGGGCTTATGGGTTGGAGTTTCTTTTTCGCAAAAATGAAGGTGATTTTACAGGATGGTTAGCGTATACACTATCAAAAGCTGAACAACGCTCTTTTGGGGGTAAAGCCGGCGGACTCGGAATAAATAACGGGAATTGGTACAATACCGCATATGATAGGACGCATGATATATCACTGACAGGGGCCTACCAAATGAACGATAGATGGAGTTTTGGTGCAAATCTTGTTTTTCAAACGGGTCGGCCCGTGACTTATCCCAATGGTCAATTTGAGTATGAGGGAATGTCCATTGCGAGTTATTCCGATCGTAACTCGGATCGATTGCCTGCCTATCATAGACTTGACATTTCTGCCACTTATAGACCAAACAGGAAACCCCAGAAAAGATGGAAAGGGGAGTGGGTATTTGGAATTTATAATCTATATAACCATAAGAATGCGGCTTCAGTTTCCTTTGGTCAAAATGTTGATACGGGAGCCAATGAAGCCACAAGAACTGCCATTTTCGGTATCGTCCCTTCCGCAACGTATAACTTTAAATTTTAAGTAAAATGAGAACATATTTTAGTAGTATCGTAGTAGTCCTTGGCTTATTTGCAACATCTTGCGAAGATGTAATTGACTTAGAAGTACAAGAGGCACCTATCAAATTAACCATTGAAGCCTCTTTAGATTGGGAAAAAGGAACATTGGGTAATGAGCAGACCATTAAGTTAAGCACCTCAAAGGGTTACTTTGATAAAAATGCCGGAACCACTGTGACCGGTGCTTCGGTAAAAGTCACCAATGACTCCTCTAACGAAGTTTTTGTTTTTGAAGACCAAAACAACGGGGAGTACTTTACTTCAAGCTTTAAACCTGTTGTAAATCAATCGTATACTTTGGAAGTGATCTACAATTCTGAAACATATGTAGCTCATGAAACATTGACCCAAGTGACAGATATTCAAGATATCACGCAATCCAAGAATAATGGGTTTGATGAGGAAGATTTGGAGGTGAATGTAATTTTTACCGACCCGGAAGAAGAAAACAATTATTATCTCTTTAAGTTTCAAAAGAGAGGGGATCTTTTGCCAACTTTGGAGAGTGCCGATGATGAATTCGTAAACGGAAACCGAATTAGGTGGTATCACGAAAAAAATGACGATGCGGATACCGATAAAAATGAGGCTTTTGTGCCTGGGGATTTGGTGGATATTAATTTCTATGGAATATCTGAGCAATACTATAATTATATTAAAATACTCATTGAACAGTCGGAAGGTGGAGGTTTATTCAGTTCAACACCGGTCGCTTTGAAAGGGAATTGTCTTAACGCGAATAATCCTTCAAACAATGCCTATGGTTATTTTAGGCTAACACAAATGGTCAGGGCCGATTATACTTTTGAATAAGTAGGAGAAGGTTCTAGGGCTTTTAGTACGTTAAGTTTTCTTTAAAGAAGCTGCATTGATTATGAAATGTAGTAATTTTGAGGATGGCTATGACTAAAAGAAATGGCTTCCGTTTTGAAACGTACGAAGCCCTAGAGCAATCTCCCTTTGATAAACTTTTTGATATTTTTCAAGAGCTTATTACACATACCTCAGGTGATTTTGATGAAGCCATCGACTGGTTACGTGAACTCGATAAGGAGTATGAGCTCACAGACGAAAATTATACCATTGACGACTTTATTGAAGAACTAAAAGCCAAAGGTTATATAAGGGAGGAGTTTGAAGATGGCGGTGGCGAAATGGGCTCCGGGGAAGAAGGAGATGAGGGAGGAGGAAAGGGCAAGACTTCTATTACGGCAAAATTGGAGCGCCTGATCAGACAACGGGCACTTGACCAAATTTTTGGCAAACTTAAAAAGAGCGGTGCCGGAAATCACAAAACCGGAAAAATAGGTCAGGGTGACGAGCATACCGGTGAGCTAAGGGAGTTTAGATATGGCGACGGACTTGAGCGTATTTCAATGACCGAAAGTCTTAAAAATGCCCAAGTCAATAACGGGATTGGAAATTTTTCCCTGACAGAAGACGACCTAGTGGTCGAAGAAACCCATCATAAGGCGCAAATGAGCACGGTGCTCATGATAGATATAAGCCATAGCATGATCCTATATGGCGAAGACAGGATTACACCGGCCAAGAAAGTGGCAATGGCACTGGCCGAACTTATAACCACAAGGTACCCAAAGGATACGCTTGATATTTTAGTTTTTGGAAACGATGCTTGGCCCATACCTATCAAAGATCTGCCGTACTTAAAAGTAGGCCCTTATCATACCAATACCGTTGCCGGACTTCAATTGGCCATGGATATGCTTCGCCGTAAACGAAATACCAACAAACAAATTTTTATGATAACCGACGGGAAACCCAGTTGTATTAGGTTACCGGATGGTAATTATTACAAGAATAGCGTTGGTTTGGATGATTATATAGTGGAAAGATGTTACAATATGGCACGGCAAGCCCGTAAACTACATATCCCTATAACGACTTTTATGATTGCCCAAGATCCCTATCTAATGCAGTTCATACGTCATTTTACCGAAGCTAATAAAGGCAAAGCCTTTTTTACAGGTTTAAAGGGGTTGGGGGAGATGATTTTTGAGGATTACGAGAATAATAGAAGGAAACGTTTAAAAGGATAAACTCGGTTGTCCGTTATCAGTTGTTGGTTGATGGTAAGCTCAACAACTGAAAACCATCAACCATCAACTACATTATGAAATTGAACTACAAAGAAATATCCTCCCTAGGGGAGCTAAAAAAAGCAGGTTACCAAAGTAAAAGCATCAAAGATGAACTCAGAAATAACCTACGAGAGAAGTTAAAGAATGGAACTGAAACTTTTGCTGGTGTGCATGGGTATGGAAATTCTGTAATCCCAGAATTGGAGCGTGCCATTCTATCCCGTCATAACATTAATCTTTTAGGACTTAGAGGACAGGCAAAAACACGTTTGGCGAGATTGATGGTGGATCTTTTGGATGAATGGATCCCAATAGTGGAAGGTTCCGAAATAAATGATGACCCATTAAGGCCCATTTCAAGGTTTGCAAAGGACCTTTTATTGGAAAAAGGAGACAAAACACCTATTTCGTGGTTGCACAAAAGTGACCGCTTCTATGAAAAACTGGCCACACCGGATGTTACCGTTGCGGATTTGATCGGTGATGTTGACCCTATAAAAGCGGCAAATCTGAAATTGTCATATGCCGATGACAGGGTTATCCACTTCGGAATGATTCCGAGAGCCAATAGGTGCATCTTCGTAATCAATGAATTACCCGATCTTCAGGCCAGAATACAAGTGGCGCTGTTCAACATTCTGGAGGAAGGCGATGTTCAAATCCGGGGGTTTAAATTAAGGTTGCCCCTAGACCTTCAATTTGTGTTTACTGCAAACCCGGAAGACTATACGAACCGCGGCAGCATCGTCACACCGTTGAAAGACCGTATAGGGTCACAAATTTTGACCCACTACCCAGATGATATAGAAACTGCGAGAAAAATAACCGAACAGGAATCTAAACTTGATACGCGCCAGACAAGTGTTGTGTATGTACCTGACGTGGCAAAAGACCTGCTCGAACAAATAAGTTTTGAAGCCAGGAACAGCGAATATGTCGATGCTAAGAGCGGTGTAAGTGCCAGAACAAGTATTACGGCATTCGAAAATTTGCTAAGTACGGCCGAACGAAGGGTTTTGATGACCGGGGCAGAAAACACTATGGTTCGCCTAAGTGATTTTCTAGGACTCATTCCTTCTATAACAGGTAAGATAGAATTGGTTTACGAAGGTGAGCAGGAGGGAGCAGATGCAGTTGCCGAAATACTCATTGATGATGCGGTCAAGACCTTGTTCGAAGCGTATTTTCCTAAAATAAATAAGTTGGAGAAGAAAGATGCGGTTACTCCCTATGATGATTTGTTGCATTGGTTCTTTCAAGGTGAAGGTTTTGAATTATTGGATGATTTTACGGAGGAGGAATACAAGCGAACTTTGGACAGCATTCCCGCCCTCAATGATTTAATTAAGAAAAATCAGCCCGACTACCCAAAAGAAGACATCTATTTCCTAAAGGAATTGCTTTTGTGGGGTCTCGTGTCACATAAGAAGTTGAATAAGCATCGGTTTTCCGAAGGCTATCACTTCAAGGATTTATATGGTAGTTTTATAAGTGGACTTTAAACAAAAAACCCTGGTTTTTAATCAGGGTTTTTCTTTCATAGCAATTATCTTCCATTATACCTGGTATGCAGGTAAGTTGAAACTAAATGAACTTCCTTCCTTCGGCTTACTTAGCACTGTAATGGTAGTATCATGGAGCTCCATGATTTTTTTAACAATGGCCAAGCCCAGACCATATCCTTGCTTTTTTGAACTTTTGTCAACTTGTTTATAGCGATCAAATATGAAGGGTTGCTCATTCACCGGAATTCCAGACCCGGTATCCGTAATATTTATTTCGACGTTCGTACCTTTCTTATGCAGTGATAGGGTCACTTTTCCACCTGCGTCGGTATACTTTAAGGCATTTTCAATAAGGTTTTGCAAAGCACGCTCCACCAAGCTCAAATCAGCAAACACCAAGCAATTATCCTCAGGGTTGTCCAATTCAAGCTCAATTTTCTTTTGTATCGCCAACACTCGGAATTTGGCAATAAGGTCATGCGACAGTTCGGTAATCGAAAATGGCTCTTTGACTGGAGTAACCTGTTCTGCCTCAAGTTTAGAATACTCGAACAATTGATTTATCAAGTTTGACAATCGGTCAACATTGTCATGGGTAATTTGCAAATACTCTTCCTTTTCAGCTTCAGAGAGCGTACCATGCTTCATCTGCAAAGTTTCGATATATCCCTTTAATATTGCCAAAGGTGTTCTAAGATCATGGGAAACATTGGCAATCAGTTCTCTTCTAAGCAGATCCACTGATTTCATCTTGTCCATATTTCCAACAATGGTATCCGCCATTTCATTAAAAGATTTTGCGAAAATTCCGATATCGGAATTTTCGGGATTTTCAATACGGGCATTCAAATCACCTTCTTGAAATTTTTTAACGGTTCCCGTTATTAGCCGTAAGTTTTTTGTTAGAAACCAAATACTTAATAGTCCAATGATAGCTGCGAACAACATTGTCAATAAAACGGCCCCGATTCCCAATTTAGCAAAGTATTGGCCTAGTAGATTGTTACTTATGGTATCAAACTGCTTGCCGGCAAGAATAATATAAATAAAGCCTTCATGGCCGTCAATGGAGAAAGGTGCGGCCGAGAAAATTTTCTGTTCTCCCAGATTCCGCGGGTCATCGCCCAATACAAATTTCTTTCCACCACTTTTGATAAAATCATTTATAGGTCCCAATGAAACCTTTCTTTCGGGAGCGTTGGCACCATGCTCCAGCACAACCGAATAGAGAACTTCCCCGGTTTCATCCAAAAGATAGACCTCTATGCCCTGATTAACGGCCATCATATCATGCATAAGATCCCCAAATAACGGTTTGTTAACACTACCATCTTCTAAAAAGGGTGAGGCATCCTTAAATTTTTCGGCAATAACGTGATTTGCGACATTTGAATTGACTCTCTGTGTGGTCTCTTCACTATACTTATTGGCAAAATACCCAGTAATAAAAATATAGGAGATACCCATGAGTAGCACAAGAACAACAAAGGCTGCCCATAATTTTTTGACGAGCTTTGGGGTCAATGTTTTTTCTTCCTTTCTCATGTGGCAATGTCTTCATTGAATTTGTAACCCACTCCCCATGTGGTCAAGATATAGTTTGGGTGCGCCATGTCCGATTCTATTTTGGCGCGAAGACGATTAATGTGGGAATTAACGGTGTGATCGTAACCTTCAAAATTATAACCCCAAATTATATTCAATAATTCTGTCCTGCTGTAGTTGCGACCCGGGTTAGAGGCCATCAAAACCAGTAATTCAAATTCTTTAGGTGAAAGATCAACTTTTTGATTATCCAACAAAACCTTCCTTTTTTCAATATCAATGTAAAGACCTTCGGCAGAAATTGATGAAGAATCCTTTTGATGCTCTTCTTTAGTCACACTTCTACGGATTACTGCTTTAACCCGGGCAAGAAACTCTCTAATGCTAAAAGGTTTGGTAATATAGTCATCTGCACCTATTTCCAAACCCAGCACTCGGTCTATTTCTTCCGATTTCGCAGTGAGCATAATTATAGGAGTGTTTTTCACGGCCCTTACTTTTTTACATATCTCTACGCCATCCATAGTGGGTAAAGTCAAATCAAGTATAATCAGGTCATACTCATGCTCTAAGGCCATTTTTAGGCCTATACCTCCATCGGTCGCCTTTGATGTGGTATAAATTAAATCCGTTAGATGTATTTCCAGAAGTCGAACGATCTCGGGATCATCTTCTATAATAAGTATGTGTTTCATATTCAATTGGACACGAATGAAGTCAAAAGTTATCACATAAATATCACAAATAAATCAAAACTATTTATTTAGACAATAGCCTGTGCAAAAAGACACGTTGCGGCTATATTGTGCTATTTGATGAATGATTAGGCGTAAAGTTCACGAAACGCTTACAAATTTGACCCTAATGTTTAAGATTCTGTGATCACTTTGTTATACTAGGTTAGTTAATTTGTTTTGAATTACTAAAACAACATACTATGAAAAAGAAAACATTACAATTTATGGCATTAACTGGCGCATTTTTGGTTCTAAGTTCCTGCTCCGAAACTGAATCTGCTTTTGTTGACGAGACCGCCTCAACAATTGAAACTGAGATCGATTCGAATGCCGATGGCACTCAAATGGATTTGGCGAAGGCCGAATTTACTGTTACAATTGAAAATGTGAGTACTCCAAAACCAATTTTTGAAAGCGGCGTATTTCATACCCCTGTGGGTAAAAACGAACCAGCCCCACTATTTCCTGGTGATTACTACGAGTTTGAAATCAATGCTGGCCCCGTTGTGTTACCGAACGATGGAGGGACAAGACTGTCCTTCGTCACCATGTTCGTACAATCAAATGATTTGTTTTTTGCCCCTGATGAAGACGGTATAGCACTATATGATGATAGCGGAATGGCCATTGGATGCAATGGAACTCCAGCAGATGTAACGGACCAAATAGCACTTTGGGATGCTGGTACCGAAGTAAATGAAATGACGGGCGGACCCAATCAGAAACCACAACAAGATGCCACAGTGGAAGATCAGGGCATCGATGAGAACGGGGTGGTAACAAAAATAACCAATAATTACTGCTCTTTTGGCAATATACTGCCAGAAAATAATCAGGTCATAAAAGTTACTATTGAGAACGTAGGTTCAGCGAGATTTAAAGTGCGAATTAAAAATGTTTCGAATGGCATGACCATCTCGACACCAGCATTAGGAGCGGATACAAGGGCGGCAGTTCCTATTTCACCGGGTGTTTATGCCGTTCATACGATGCCAGCACCTTTTTTCGAAGAAGGTAAGGCCGCTTCAGGAGCTGGTTCGGTAGGGAGTATTAACGGTGTTGAGGATATTGCCGAAGATGGTTTTCTAGATGCTTTGTTGATCGATACCAAGGAGGCCACAGGATTAATTGTTCCTTTATCTCCCGGGGTTTGGGCATCACATAAATCAGGGATTCAACCGCTGTTCCAAAATAATTCTCCTGATTTGGGTGAGGGACTGGATGGAATTGCAGAAGACGGGTCGCCGATGAAGTTGGCCGAAATACTAGTAACAAAGGAGGGTGTGCTTAATTCTTCAGTATTTAATACTCCTACGGGTGCAGCCGAGCCCGGTGCGATAGGACCTGGAGGCAGTTATATGTTTTCATTTTCCGCGGAAGAGGGGGAAAGCCTATCCCTGGCAACCATGTTCGTGCAAAGCAACGACTGGTTCTATTCCTTTGGAGGGGAAGGACTGACCTTGTTTAACAACGGTGTCCCGGTAAGTGGCGAAGTTACTGAACATGTATTCCTTTATGATGTGGGTAGTGAGGAAGACGAATTCCCAGGTGCCGGATTGCATCAAGTTATTCGACAATCGGGGATCGATTCCGGACCACAAGACCAAAACATGAATGTTCGGCTAGTTGATGAGATGTCGTATCCAAATATTCCTACGACATCAAATGTAATAAAGGTGACCATTGGGTCCGTAAATAAATAATGAGCCTTGTAATTTAATTGACCGTAAAAAGACCTTGGATTTAATCCAAGGTCTTTTTACGGTCATAATATGTTATAATCTTACTCCCATGTATCAATATGACCGTTGATATCATCAAATTTATAACTGCCAACGAGATCTTTTCGGTATTTAAAAGCTAACAAGGTAATTCCGAGCAAAAGAAAATGCAATAAAAAAATCAAAACACCTAATGGCATAAAAGTATCAGGAATAACATGGTCCGCATATTCGCTTGAACCCAATAAAATAAATAGGACATCCAACATTTTAAATACATACACAAAAAAAATAACATATAGGGCATACTCCAAGTTTCTCATATTTGGATCTGCAACTTCACCTTCCCTGATTTTGAACCATAAAGCATATAAAAATGTAAAATGAACAATGCTCAAAAATGGGAAAATATAATTATCGATTTTAAAAAAATAAAACTTATTGGTATATAGACCGTAAAAACTGAAAATGTTCAAGAGGATTAGGATACCAATTGACAGTGATAATATACGCTTCCAAGTCAATAAACTTAAAATAAAGTTCATATGTATTGTATTTTGGGGATTTGGGGGACCCATCGTTTAGTACAAAGAACGTACCTCATTTTTTATTATTTTAAAAATATCGATGAAGTGCAAGTAATGTTGGCAACCTCTTTAAAAGTGTTGTGAGATAACATCAAATGGCTTAATACGAAGTACTCAAAGCGTGCCCCAAAATTCAAATAGAATCAACCTTTTAACCTTCTTAAGAAATCCATCCCTTGGCTATTGAGCTTTTAGAAAATAGCAGTAAGGCTATAGCTACAAGAATAATCATTAAAGGCATAATCATTCCTTGAAAGGTACCATATACTTCGGCTGCATTGGTCATAAAAAAAGAATAGGACATTTGTACAACAATTGCAATCAATGAAATCACAAATACTGTTTTGGCCCATTTCTTCCGAAGAAGAAGTGCAATGCACCCTAGTAAACCTCCCCATACCGCTATTGCAAAAGCAGCTGTGACCCATGCAGGGGTATTGTTCATCAGTTCTTGTTGCTCGGTGGTCATGGCAGATTTTATCTCATCGGTCATATAGGCTTGCCCCAAATAAGCCATTGCGCCCATAAGGTTCCATACCAATGCAATTACACTGACTATCCAAAACCATACGGGTGGTTTTATAATTGAATTTTGAGTGGTCATAGTTTGAATTTTTAGTTGGTTACGGTATTAAATTACGAAATATTTCAATTAACAAAGTACATTCAATAATTTGTAAATAGGTTTCTTGGACGCTTCAAACGGATTTGTAATATCTTTGATTCACATGTTTACAGAAAAACACTATTACTTGATACGTCTTCAATATCTAGGATTTAGATACAGTGGTTGGCAAAAGCAACCGGCACAGAAGACCATTGAAAGTATGTTGATAAAAACGCTGAAGTTTATACTTCCAGCGCGCAAGTTTAAAGTTTTAGGGGCTGGTAGGACCGATGCCAAGGTATCGGCCTTGGATGCGGCCTTTGAATTATTCCTTGAAGGTCCGCCCATTGAAAACGTGGAGGACTTTATAATTCTTTTCAACAAGAATCTCCCGCCGGATATTCGAATCACGGAAATATCCTTGGTAAACGAAAACTTTAATATAATTCAAAATAGCAAGCTCAAGGAATATGTATATCTATTTTCCTATGGAAGCAAAAACCACCCGTTCAGTGCCCCTTTTTTGGCCAATATTTTAGAAGATCTTAATATTGGGCTTATGATGGAAGCTGCTAAATTATTTGAGGGCACTCATGATTTTTCACATTACACAGCACGGCTCCAGAAAAATGCCAAGGTCATAAGGACCATTGTTTCATGTGCTATTCAAGAGAACGATTTTTTAGAAGCCAATTTTTTCCCAAAAACAAGCTATGCTTTTGTTGTGCAAGGCGAAGGGTTTATGCGCTACCAGATCAGAATGATGATGGGGGCCATCATTCAATTGGGAAAGGGAGCCATTTCCCTTGAACAATTTAAAAGCACATTGTCGGGAGGGACTACAATGCAATTAAATTATGTGGCACCTGGTTCTGGACTACTTTTACATAAAATGGAATTCAAATAAATCACCCCACTTTATAAACAATATTTAAAGACCCATACGATGTCCAAAAAGAAAAATGGAAACAAGCTAAGTCAAAAGAAATTCTTTAAACGTCAGGGAAAGCTCGGAAAAGCTCCAGGTACCATTACCTACATGGGCAGTAAAGAAAAAGCCGACAGTAAGACAAATATTATTGAATTTAGTGAGAATTTTTATGAAACGCAGGTACCCGAAAACATTGAACAAATTGCAGTTCACAAGGATACCCCGACCGTTTCCTGGGTGAATATTACCGGTTTGAGCGATGAGCCGTTTATTGATGAAGTTGGGAAACAATTCGGTTTGAATCCATTGGTATTGGAAGATGCGGTCAATACGACCCAACGACCCAAAATAGACGAATACGACAGTTACATTTTTGGTGTTTTCAAAATGCTCTATCTAAACGAAACCAATGAATTGGTTTGTGAGCATGTCGCAATCGTGCTCTTGGAGAACTGTGTTTTGGTTTTCCAAGAAATGGAGAAGGATGTTTTTGAGGGCGTAAGGGAGCGAATTTCAACGCAATTGGGGCGCATAAGGGCCAAGGGATCCGATTATCTCTTTTTTGCCTTATTGGATGCTATTATTGATAACTATTTTGTGGTTTTGGAAAATGTAAACCATAAGATTGAAATTTTGGAGGAAGAGGTGTATGATAATCCAAATCCAGATGTAGCCCATGCAATCCAGAGCTTAAAAAAAGAGGTGTTGAAAATTAGGCAGTGGGTGTATCCAGTGAAAGAATTGGTGGGTAGATTAATTGATTCGGAATGCAAATTGATTTCCAAAGACACAAAGATATATTTACGGGATGCCCTAGATCATTCGGTAGAAATCAACGATAGCTTACAAATTTATCGAGAAATGACCATGAGCCTTATGGAAATGTATATGAGCAACATGAGCAATAAAATGAACGAGGTCATGAAAGTATTGACCATTATGGCTTCCATTTTTATACCGCTTACCTTTATTGTCGGAGTTTATGGGATGAACTTTGATAATATTCCTGAGCTACACTGGAAGAATGGTTATTTTATGGTATGGGGAATCATGATAGCAATTTTCTTGGGCATGGTGATTTATTTCAAAAAGAAACATTGGCTTTAGCACAATTTTGCCAATGACCGTTCATGGATAATCACCTTGGTAAGATCGGATAAAAAGATTTTAATCGAAAAGATCGGAAGATAGGTATCGATCTCCTCGATCACAAACAATGGATACAATCACGCCCGATTTCAAGGTTTCTGCCAACCGAAGGGCCGACACTGCCGCGCCACCGCTACTTACCCCTGAAAATATACCTTCTTCTTTCGCCAATCTTCGTGCCATTTCAGAAGCTTCTTCTTGACTCACCTCCATTATTTTATCAACTTTTTTAGCGTCAAAAATTTTAGGAAGATATTCTTCGGGCCATTTTCGTATACCAGGTATACTAGAACCTTCGGTTGGCTGAACGCCAACAATTGTTATTTCTTTATTGCACTCCTTTAGATAGGTTGACGTGCCCATAATAGTCCCGGTCGTTCCCATGGCAGAAACGAAATGGGTTATTTTGCCAACGGTATCTTGCCATATTTCCGGCCCTGTTGTTTTGTAATGCGCCTTCCAATTATCATCATTTGCAAATTGGTCTACCATTATAAAGCCTTCATTCCTCACTTTTGCCTCGGCATAGTCCCTAGCACCTTCAATGCCCACTTCAGTTGAAGTAAGGGTAACCTTTGCGCCATAGGCACGCATGGTCTGTACTCTTTCCTTTGTGGAATTCTCGGGCATTACAAGCTCAATGTTCAATCCGTAAATCCCGGCAATCATGGCCAATGCTATGCCCGTATTTCCACTGGTTGCTTCGATCAATTTGGAGTTTTTGTCAAAATCCCCCCTTTTTAGACCACTTTCAATCATGTTCAAAGCTGGGCGATCCTTGACACTGCCCCCGGGATTATGCCCTTCCAACTTAAAATAAAGCTTTACATCTTTATTTTTGTTCAATGTTCTTGATTCTACCAGTGGAGTATTCCCAATTAGGTCTAGAATTGTATTAGGCATTCGTTTTGATTTTAATTTCGGGGGTATGAAATACGGTTGAATTGGGAGGTACCGACTCCGTAATCCACGCATTTCCGCCTATAATGCTATTTTCGCCGATAACTGTTTTTCCGCCAAGAATCGTGGCATTTGCATAAATGGTTACATTGTTCTCAATGGTAGGATGACGTTTTTTTCTTTGCAGACTTTTTGCCACATAAAGGGCACCAAGAGTAACTCCCTGATAGATTTTTACATGGTCTTTAATAATTGCCGTTTCCCCTATAACGACCCCCGTGGCATGGTCAATAAAAAACGATTTGCCAATTTGTGCTCCAGGGTTTATATCCACACCGGTTTGACGGTGCGCATATTCGGTCATTAATCTTGGAACTAGCGGAAAACCATCTTTATACAGTTCATGTGCCAATCGGTAAATCGCGATGGCGTAAAATCCTGGATAGGCCATGTAAACTTCTTCTATCGACAATGAAGCCGGGTCACAATCAACGATAGCTTCGGCGTCCAAATTAAGGCTTTCCAAAATATGGGGAAGATTTACAACATAGTTGTCCCATACTTTTTTGCAAGGTCGGTCCACTTCCCAACAGGCCAATTTTACAAGTTCATCAAACTCCTTTTCCAGCAAGTCCAAATTTTCGGGGACAGGGGTATCAATATCAAAAAGAGTGTAAAAAAGTCGGTCAGTGAATACTTCAACTTTTTTCTTTAAAGCATATCGCAGGTTAGGCTGTTTCTTATGGGCTATAATTTTTTGTACTATATCTGATCGGTTCATTCGCGTTTAGTTCAAATTCAAAATTAACCATAAATTTAAAAGCACTTTATGGTAAATGGTTAACTTTAGCTTAAAATCACAAGTACTAGGTCGTATGTTACATCCATTAATTACCCAAAGCTTAATTGACTTTTTAACCAAGTTGGAGAATAACAACAATCGGGAATGGTTTGAAGAAAATAAGAAAGCGTTCAAATCACATGAAGAAACAGCAAAAAAGTTTTTCATTTCCGTAATGGAAAGTCTTAAGAAGCATGATGAAATCGAGAAAATGAAGGTTTTTCGTATTTACCGGGATGTTCGATTCTCCAATGATAAGACCCCATATAAAGCACATCTTGCCTGTTCATTTTCTAGGGCGGGAGCCAATTTACGGGGAGGCTATTATGTACATATTAAACCAAAGGAAAGTTTTATAGCGACCGGTTTTTGGGAACCAAACAAAGATGATCTGCTAAGAATACGAAAAGAACTGGAGCTTGATGCAGATGATTTCCGACGCGTTACCAATGAAAAATCTTTTAAAAAAGTGTGGGGAGACCTTGTTGGTGATGAAGTTATGACAGCTCCCAAGGGTTTTGATAAGGAACACGCGAACATTGACCTCATTAGGCGTAAGCAGTTCATTTTTGTCAGAAAATTCACAGACGACCACGTAGTATCAAAAGATTTCGGAAAATTAATAGATGACTCGTTCAAAATTGTACGACCCTACTTTGATCTTATGAGTGAAGTACTTACCACCAATTTGGATGGGGAATCCCTATTGGGCTAGTACAGCTTCAAATAGTTGGATCTGGTCTTTGTAGCGGGCAATTACCATATTCATCATTCTTTTATTCAAGGCCGAGGAGTTTTGAATGTACAATTCATATTCTTCAACCGTAAATTGCCCTATGATCATACCTTTTAGGGAATTCCGAAATTTGATATCCTTTTGAACCGCGTTCTCTATATAATCCATCCTTTTTTCCAGGGAAAGATCGTAAAATCGATTTTTGTACTTCCCTATGTAATTCCGAAGGGCGGCAATTAAAAGGTCATTTTGAAATTTGATGACCGGGCGCAATGTCCTATTTTGAAATTCTTCTTCGGCGCAGGTGGACTCATAAATAACAGCGGATAAAATTGTGGGCCTAATATGGAGAAGGTTGTGGGAACGATCACTCATTTTTGGAAGTTTTTATAAAGTTAGAAGTAAAAGGCCCCTCTATATCTATAAACAACTGTGAGTTTTTAACGAGGTTATAAACAAAAAGACCATCAACTTTGAATTGATGGCCCTTTTATAAGTAATTTGTCTCTATTTACCTTCTAAGAATTCCTCATAGTGTTGAAATTTAATTTGGTCCAAACCTTTAAATTTCTTTTTCAATTTTTCGAAATCAATTTTTGCGACCGTGAACCTGTCTGAGATTGCATTGATATTCTCAAGTTCTGCATTTGATGGTTTGTCATAGCTTGTTGCCACTTTACTGAACAGGTCTGCCATTTTCTCTCTCAATTGAGGTTCGGCAGCACCTACATAATTGTCCCCTGTTGTAATCACCAAGGTCTTTTTAAGTTCATTTAACTTGGTCACTATTCTTGCATTTTTATCAGCTTCGGCTTTCGCAATCATCTCATCCATTTGATATACAAGATAAGCCAGCTCCTGGGTCATATCGTACAGCTTCATCGTAGTTTCATCCTTAAGCTTACGCTCTGTTTCCGTTAAGGGAGAACGGGGATCATATATTAAATCGAACGTTTGTTCATAGATATCCTTTCCTTTGGTCATAACCATTTTATAAGTCCCGGCTGGAACAGTCGGACTCGTAAATCCACCAAAACTAAATGTCTTGCCCTTTGCAACCTTAGGCTGTTTTCTGGTGTAGCCCCAGTTCACAATATTGATGCCTTTCGATTTTCCTGGACCCAACTCGACAATTTTATTGCCCTGCATATCCTGTATTTCAATGATCATTTTTCCGAACGTATGACGCTTGTCTAAATAATATTTGATCTGTGCGTCTTTCGTTTTGTTACCTCCAACGAATTGGGTCTCATTTCCGAAGCCGCCTGAAAATCCACCTTCTTCATTTATAACAGTTGGCTTGCTCTTAAAAAAATGAACTTTTTGCGCCAAAACGTCATCATTTATTTCCCTAAGTGGCGAAATATCATCTAAAATGATGATGCCCCGACCATGTGTTGCCAAAACCAAATCGCTGGTCTGTTTTTGGAGCTCAATATAGTGTACGGCCACAGATGGCATATTGTTCGTGAATTTATGCCACTTCTTTCCGCTGTTCATGGTAATGTAAAGTCCAAATTCAGTTCCCAAAAATAAAAGATTTGGATTTTCATAGTCTTCTTGAATATTGCGGGCAATACCCTTCACTCCGTCTGAGATGATATTTGTCCATGTTTTGCCAAAGTCAGTGGTTTTATAAGCGTACGGATTCATATCGTTTTGTGTATGTCCATCAAAAACCGCATAGGCAGTGGCTTTATCAAGGCTACTTGCCTCAATATGATAGCACCAAGTATTTTTTGGCAAACCTTCGATATTGGCCACAGTGTTGGTCCAAGTTTTGCCACCATCCTGTGTGACCTGTACATTGCCATCATCCGTACCCACCCAAATTACCTTCTCATCAAGAGATGATTCTGCAATAGTAAATATGGTAGTGTGGTTTTCCGCTCCGGAATTGTCCTTAGACAAACCCCCTGAATTTTCTTGTGCTTGTTTCGTAGGGTCATTGGTCGTTAAATCTGGGGAAATTATTTGCCAGGTATCGCCCATGTCCTCTGATTTATGAAGGAATTGACTTCCCATGTAAAAGCGATGGGGTTGATGTGAACTAATAGCCATTGGGGCATTCCAATTAAAACGTAGTTTCTTTACTTCTTTAGTTGGAAGGGGTTGAATGGTTTTTGTCAAATTGCGATCAACATCATAGCGCCAAACACTTTCGGCCCCTTGCATTTCGGAATAGATAATGTTTTTTGTCGGATGCTTGAATACTCGAAAACCATCACCGGCACCGACTGAATTCCAATCACGGCCTTCAACACCACCAGGAGAAGAGGAAGGGCCATACCAAGAGCCATTATCCTGAAGCCCTCCGTACACATTGTAAGGGGTGGCATCATCGACGCTCACCTGGTAAAACTGTGACAAAGGAAGATTTTCAACTATTTCCATATTGGTTCCACCATCCCAAGAACGGTACACGCCGCCATCTGTCCCTACATACATTATATCTGAATCCTTTATGCTAAAGGCAATATCGTGGATATCACTATGCATGTTGCCTAAATTCTTAAAAGTTTTTCCACCATCACGTGAAATGGAACCAAAAAGTCCACCTTTAACGACCACATTCTCATCTCTGGGATCTACAACGATTCTAGAAAAATAAAAAGGTCGTACGGTGATGCCGAAATCATTGTTCAATTGCTTCCAGGTATTCCCTGCATCGTCACTGCGATATAGACCTTTGCGCTCATCCTTTTCTGCTTCGATCACTGTATATAATACCTTGTTGTTAGACGGAGCGATTGCTATTCCTAATCTGCCCAATTTTCCGGCAGGGAAACCATTGTGTATTTTATTCCATGTTTTGCCGGCATCAATAGATTTATAAAGCGCGCTATTGCTTCCACCGGACTCAAATCCCCAACCCGTTCTCCTAAACTCCCACATACTGGCGTAAAGCGTATTTGGATCGGAAGGATCCATTATCAAATCCGCACATCCTGTTTTTGGATTTACATAAAGAAGTTTGTTCCAAGTTATTCCTCCATCGGTTGATTTATATACGCCCCTTTCTTCACTATCGCCCCATAATGCGCCAAGAACCGCGACATAAATTTCCTTTGAGTTTTTGGGATTTACAATTATATTGGCGATCCGTTCCGATTTTTCGAATCCAATTTTATTCCAGTTAGCGCCACCGTCAAACGACTTGTACAGTCCGTCACCAATTGAAACACTATTTCGAGTCCATGTTTCCCCAGTTCCTACATAAATGGTATTGTCTGGATCATTGGGATCTAAAGTGACGGCGCCAATAGATTGACAGTACTCGTCAAATATGGGATTAAATGTAGTTCCGGCATCATTTGATTTCCAAACTCCACCACCGGCACTGCCTGCATAGACGATTCTATTGTTGGTGGGGTGTACTTCGATGTCATTGATCCGACCGCTCATTATTGCCGGACCGATATGCCTTGCCGTCATATCCCCAAAAAGTTCCTTGCCAGAATCGGTAATGGTTTGCGACTCAACGTTCCATAATAAAAACAGAAAAACCAGAATCGACAAAAAAAGCGTTTTTTTCATTTTTTGAATTGGTTTAATCAAAAAGGCCCTAGATAAATAGGGCCCTTTGTATTGGTTAGTTTATTTTTTTTCTTCAGCGACTTCTTCTGGAAAGGCAAAAGCCTTCTCATCTACTGTTGGATTGAGTTCAATCTTTGAGATAGTAATGGGAGTACCAGGCTGACCTTTAACCCCTTGTGTCATTGCGAATGGGAAGTATAGACCTTCAACTTCTTGATAGTCACTGAATGTAATTTCTTGGGTCATGCCTTTTCCAGGGCCTGATTTCACCTCAGATTGCATCGCAATAGGTACAAGATTTTCCGTATCAAAGAAATAGAATGCAACATCTTCCTCTTGTTTGCCATCCACTGTGATAGGTTCTTTAACCAACTTAAGTTTAAATGCTTCAGCTCCGTCAATGGTTTCTTTGCCTATAAGTTCAACTGTGTATCCTTTTTCTTTATACCCAATAAAAGGATCTGGAAAATCGTTTGCGTTCAATTTAAAATTGGCCGTAGATTCAGCGTCGCTTTTTTCTGCTTTCATAGTCATGAAATTATCGCTCCATAAGGTTTCGCCATCAAAAACCCCTTGCTTTATTTCCTTGCCCTGAAAGTTTATTGAGGTCAATTGCCGTCCATCGCTCAGTTGAACAATATCAATAGGGATTTCCATACCTTGTTGATTCAGTTTAGCGGACATTTTAACGCCACTCAACGCCTTAAAATTTTCAAGACCGCCGATATTCTCAAAATAGCTATTGATAATTTCGTCCGCGGTTTGCGCATTCACCGGTACTACCATCATAACAGTTAAGACTGCAATAATCAATTTAATTTTTTTCATTTTTCCTCAGTGTTAATGGATTTATTTATAGGTATCAAATATAACATTTCTGTTACAGAAATGTTAAATAAAATTTGAAGTCTTTGTTAAATTCATCAGAATGGTCTCGACTTTCCATTCGGTTCTTCTTAGCTTTAAATATTGAAAACATTAAAATGAAAGAATCCATTAATCCATATACAGGTGAAAAATTATTTCAATTTAAAAGTCTTGGTCAAAATGAAGTGCTCGAAAAAATTCAAATTTCCCAAAATTGTTTTGAATCCTACAGAAATACCTCATACGGGGAGCGTTCTTCCTTAATGCGAAAAGCGGCAGAGGTACTGAGGACACATGTCGACAAATATGCCAAGATCATGACCCTAGAAATGGGGAAACCAATTTCCCAATCTAAGGCCGAAGTGGAAAAATGTGCTTGGGTTTGCGAATACTATGCCCAAAATGCGAAGGAGCAATTAAAAGATGAAATCATCAAGACGGATGCAAACGAAAGTTTTGTCCGCTATGAACCATTGGGTATCATACTGGCCATTATGCCATGGAACTATCCCTTTTGGCAGGTTTTTAGATTTGCGACCCCTAATTTAATGGCAGGGAACGTTTCATTGTTAAAGCACGCTTCCAACGTTATGAAAAGCGGGGAAATGATTCAAGAAGTCTTTGAAAGGGCTGGTTTCCCTAAGGGATGTTTTCAACATTTGACAATAGGCAGCGAGGAGATTGAAACAATCATTGCGGACCCTAGGGTAAAGGCGGTAACTTTGACCGGAAGCAAATCTGCAGGGGCATCGGTAGCCGCGATAGCCGGAAAATATATTAAGAAATCGGTATTGGAACTGGGGGGCAGCAATGCCCTGATCGTGTTTGAAGATGCACATATCGATGGGGCTTTGGAAGTTTGCATACAGGCAAGATTTCAAAACACAGGCCAAAGCTGTATTGCTGGTAAACGTCTTCTGGTCCAGAGTAGTATAGCCGACAACTTCATTGAAAAGTTTAGGAATAAAGTATTGGAACTTAAAAGTGGTGACCCAATGGACAAGAACACGTATATTGGAGTCATGGCCCGTGAAGATCTGGCGGTGGAATTGGAGCGGCAAGTTAATGCCTCGGTGGGAATGGGGGCTAAAATACTATGCGGTGGGATACGGAAAGGGAGTTATTTTTCGCCAACAATACTGGGTGACGTTGAAAAAGAAATGCCCGTCTTTAAAGAAGAAACTTTTGGACCGGTAATTGGAATTACAACATTTGAAAATGAGGAAGATGCCGTTGCTTTGTCAAATGCTTCAGAATTTGGTCTAGGGGTATCTTTGTTCACCTCTGATATTCAACGCGCCAAAAGGCTCATTCCCCAATTTGAGGAAGGTGCCGTATTTGTCAACGAATTGGTAAAGAGCGATCCACGCCTTCCTTTTGGGGGCGTTAAAACCTCGGGATATGGCAGGGAGCTTTCTTCTCATGGAATAAAGGAATTTGTAAACAAAAAGACCATTTATATAAAATAATGAAATTTGGACAAGTAGAAAACCCAGAATTGGTAGATTTTAAGTTACCCGATGACAATCCTCAAACCAAAGTTGTCCTTTCTTCCAATGAAGGCGGAGAATTTCTTGATATTCGAATTGGTTGCGCAAAATGGAACAAGCAGGATCTCAAAAACTTTTTTCCCAGGGGCACGAAAGATGAACTGGCCTATTATTCCAATCAATTCAACAGCATTGAGCTTAATGCAACATTTTATCGCATATTTCCAGCCGAAACGCACCTTAATTGGTATTCCAAAACTACTGAGGATTTTAAATTCTTCCCTAAAATAGTCCAGAATGTGAGTCATTTAAATAGGCTCAATGAAAAGGCATATCCAATTTTGGATGAATATTTGAATGTTACCTCCAATCTTCAAGATAAACTCGGGACAATTTTCCTGCAATTGCACAACAACTTTGCTCCTAAAGACTGGGATAAAGTGGTACGTTTTGTTGAAAAATGGCCAAAGGAGTTTGCATTGGCCATGGAATTTAGGCATACCGATTGGTACAATGATGATAAGGTTTCGGCTGAGCTTTACCATCTGCTGACAGAGAATAATATTGCCAATGTTTTGGTAGATACCGCCGGACGAAGAGACTTACTACACATGAGGCTTACCAATAATGAGGCCTTCATCAGGTTTGTGGGTGCAAATCATAGCAGCGATTATGCCCGGCTGGATGAATGGGTCGACAGACTTTATGAATGGAAGGAAATGGGTCTGAAAAACATTCATTTTTTTATCCATCAGAATGTAGAATTGGCTTCTCCATTATTATCGGCTTACTTTATTGGGAAATTGAATAAAAATTTGGGAACAAATCTTCACATTCCAAAAACGTTGAACGATTCTCCTCCTAGTTTATTTTGATGGCAATTTCTTCACTAGTTTTGTCGAAAATTCTGTGAACGATGAGATTTCATACAAGAAAATGGGTAAAGCCCGAAGATTTAAACGCCAATGAAACACTTTTTGGGGGCAAGGTATTGGCTTGGATAGATGAGGAAGCTGCCCTGTACAGTATTATTCAGCTTGAAAATAAAAGAGTGGTTACCAAATATATGTCTGAAATTAACTTCATGAGTACTGCCCAAAAAGGCGATATCATTGAAATTGGCATTGAGGTGGTCAAGTTTGGTAAAACTTCCTTAACGCTTAATTGTGAGGTGAGAAATAAAATGACCCATGAAACCATAGTGACGGTTGACAATATCATTATGGTGAATTTAGGCTCCGATGGTAAACCGGTCGCCCACGGAAAGACAAAAATCGAATACGTTAAAGACCGATTGGCATCCGATACGGCCTCTATGGATTAACCTTGCGCCATTTCTGCTGCCACTTTCTGAACATCATCCAAAACGCGCAATAAGTTTTCACCCCATAACTTGGCAATATCCTCTTCGGAGTAACCTCGTTTCACCAGTTCAAGGGTTACATTGAAGGTTTCAGCGGCATCGGACCAGCCTTCAATTCCGCCGCCACCATCAAAATCAGAACTGATGCCCACATGGTCGATTCCTATTAATTTTACCATATAATCTATGTGGTCCACAAAATCAGGCACACCCACGGCTTTTGGAGCTCCAGATTTTTTGGCCGCTACTTTTTTTGCGACCGACATGACCTTTGGGTAGTTTTCCATAAGGTTGTCTTTCTGTGTATCGGTCAGTGAAGGGAAATCTTTGAACTCATGCCATTCAATACCCATTGAATCTGCGACTTGCTTGTTTATTTGCTTCATGTAGTCGCTATGAACATCATTCTTTTTAGTATTGAGGTATGCACCAAATGCTACTGTTTGGACCACTCCACCGTTCTCCTTTACCATTAATAACTGCTCATCGTCCAGGTTTCTGCTATGATCGCACAAAGCCCTGGCCGATGAATGTGATGCGATGACCGGAGCTTTTGACAACTTGACCATCTGAGTCATAGCTTCCCTGGACGGATGGGAAATATCAATCATTATTCCAAGTCTATTCATTTCTTTTACAGCATCTTGCCCTAATTTACTTAAACCGTTATGTAACCATATACTATCACTCTCGCCAGTGTTGGAATCCGAGAATTGACTGTGACCGTTGTGTGCCAGCGAAACATACCTTGCACCAAGTGCATGATATTTTTCAAAGTTGGACAAATCCTCTCCCATTGGATATGCGTTTTCAACACCGATCATGGCAACCTTTTTTCCTGAGGCATCAATTCGTCTTACATCAGAGGAGGTAAGTGCAAGTTCAATTTGGTCTGGTGCAATTTCCTCACAAAACTTATGAATGGCCTCGAACTTCGCCATTGCGTTTTCCGAGGCTCTTTGGTAACCCGCGCTATTCAGCGAATCCTGTCCAGTGTAGACAATGAACCAGGCAACATCCAGACCGCCGTCGGTCATTTTTGGGAGATTCACTTGGGTTTCCAGTCGCTGTGTATAATTAACGCTATCAGTGAAATTTCTCACATTGATATCATCATGTGTATCGATGGTAATTACGTTTTCATGAATTTCCCTCGCTCTTTCTTCTTCGCTCATCCCTGTCTTTTTCGCCTGCTCTCCGCAAGAAGTCAAAATTAAAAAAATAGCTAGTTTACTGATTTTGTTCATGATAGTAAGAATTTTATACCCACAAATAAAGCAATTTGACAACATAAATGGAAGCATAGGTAACATTTAATTGCGTGGGCTGGATAATAGGGGGATTTTTAATGTCGTAAACCGGGAACAAATAGGTTTTTCGGGAATCTATAAAAAATCAGTGCACTTAATCATTTGCCCAAATCCCATCTATTGAAATCTAAAGACCTACTATTTAAATTAACCGCATTGGAGGGTGAGCTGAATGCTTTTTCGTTCGAAGAACTAAAAGTGCATGAGGCCAATTCATTGAAAAAGGCATTTACCCACTTTAAATGGGATTTGCAAAATCATCTAAGTTCAACCAATTCATCTAGCACCACCGACTTCGAAGAGCAACCATTCATTAAAACCCATGAAACCATACGCGAAAACCCTCGTGAATATTCCAATTATTTAATGCAATTGGAGCAGATGATATGCACTGTGAACGGGGATTTGAACCGAGTAATTGAAATGGTGCAGCCAACCGATGGTTTTCACAAAACGGAAGAACAACTTGCCCGAGATAATAAAATCTTGTCCATATCAAAAGGAATATCGAATCAGTTTCAAGATCTGTTGGATTATTCACGCATCTCCCTAGGTCAGGCAAAGACATCGTGTGTTGAATTTGATTTTAAGGGCGTAATCCATAGTGTTTTCTTTCTAGCCGACACGTTGCGCCTGTCAAACGATGTGCAGTTGATTGTTCATTTGGATCAAAAGATACCATCAACTATGTGGGGAGATCCTGCCGGACTCACTCAAACTTTGATGGGACTATTGGGTTTCGAAATGAGTCGGGATATAAATGGGGAAGTACATTTATACATCAAATTCAAAAATGGAAGTATGACGTCAGACACCATTGAGTTTACACTTAATAATGTGCCAAACGGTATTGTAGATGAACCGGATGGTTCTTTTGCCAATTCCACCAAACCGGATATACTTCATTTGGAATTGATTAAAGAAACAATTAAGAATATGGGTGGTAACATATTGATATTTAATAATCAAGAATCAATTATTCGATTCAAATTTGAAATACCCTTCATCCCATCAGAAATAGGATCAACAGGTTATCATGATAAAAGAACAGAAAAAAATAGCACTATGAAAACGACCGTAAAATTGGATATGAATTTGGCCGAAACCAAATCATTATCAGTAAAAATTAATAGGGACCTATCCATTTTGTTGCAAGATTGCATGGGAGATGTTGGGCACCTGGAGGAATTGGTAAGACACTATAAGCAAAATGCCATTGAATTTATTGGAGCCGTTAGTTTATACATTCAAAATGTGGATATGCGACAAATTAAGATGGCTACCCGCAAAATAAAGTCTGCACTAGCCATGATGGGAACCGAACATCTTAAGGAAATTGTCGCTCACATTCATAATCTGTGTGATGTCCCCGAAAATATTCGTGTCATTGAAAACCTAAAAAACTGTTTTGTCCATGAATTTTTAGCTATGGAAGAAGCGATAGACAAGACACTGGAGGAAATGAAAAATAGATAACAGTCTATAGTTGAAATACAACTTTGTTCGTTGTCATAAAACCATCGTTGCCAAAAAAATTTGAATAAAAGAAGACGTGAGTATCCTATATAAAATAGACGCAATTACTACTGTCCAAAAAATCCATCTGGATTTTTTATGGAATCCGCTATTTCTATTTGTAAGTCTAACCGTTCTGTGTTTATTGGGTCTACTTTTCTTTGGAAATAAGATACCTGGGAATGTCCAAGACCGACTTTTTAAGCTTTATAATGATTTTGGGCACCTTCATGATACCAAAAGCAAAGATATTTTGGCTGCAACCTCCAATGAAACGGTATCAAATTCCCCTGACTTCATGAACTTGGATTTTTTACCCCTTGTTACCCATGAGAATGTAGTCGAGGATATTGGATCGAACCTTCAAAAGGGAAAAGAGGAAGATGCTCCTGCAAATCATGAAAATGTATCCCAACTTCAGGTCGAGTTTGAAGCAATCAATCAGGAACTAGAAGCACAGGAACTCGAAATATCATCTTATCCTTCGGTCATCGATGCAATAACCTTTGATCCCAATGAGCTTAATTTCCTGCCGATTATCGTAGATAATTCATGGGAATTAGGGGATTCAATCAATACACAAGACCGTTATAGGTATCAATTAGGTTTGGATCATATCACTTTAAAAAGTAAAATTGAAGACTATCCGGTTGTTCTTGAGCTAGGCCCAAATCCCCTAGAAAATGAACTGGACGACAATCCTACATTTGATTGGCCGGATTATTTAAGTGAGTTTCTAGACCAAAAAGTGTGTGAACCACCCAATCAAATACCGGCATCCGTCCAAGAAATCAATATGGCATCCCTTTATGACCAAAGGGTGACGTATGAAGAAGAAGGATCCGAAGAATTCATCGAATGGCCCTTAAAACTTGACAAAAATGGGGAACTTGAAAATCTTCCGACAGAAAATACAGAGAATACTAATATAGGGTTCAATGATTTGGCAAATGAGCATTTGTTGAACGGCCTATTACAGACCAACTTCATTGAAGAGGCTACAAAAGACCTGAATCAACTACTGGATGATTTGGAAGAGATGGGAGATGAACGTGAAATTCCTTTATTGATGGAATTTTTTGAAAAAGAAAACGATCAGAATATCAAAGACAGGATCCGAGGTTTGATCAAGAGGTTTGCCAACTGGGAACCCAAACCAAAAAAATCACCCACAAATTCAATTGAGCAAATAGAAATACCGGAGTACAATGTGGTAAGGGAGCTATTCGATAGCTGTGATCTTGAAGCAAAAATAATTCTACTGGACAGCATACTTGATGTGATGGATGAAAACGACATCAACTTTTTAAAAACCCTTTTGAACCATCCCGAAGCAATCATTCAGAAAAAAGCAAAAAAAGGGCTGGAGTCTTTAAAAAAGAGGCTGGGGTTGACCGAAGTTGAAAAAAACCAAGGTGTAATCGGTTTCCGAAATTCAGGTTTCATAGATCTTTCCGAAGCCGATACTACAAAACCTTGAAGCAAGGCATAGTTGCAATGCACTCGAATGCTCAATTTCGATGGCATAATTGGGTGCTTTTTTTAGGTTGGCTTTCGCAGAAATCATTTACAAAGTCAAGTTCTAACCTTCGCCAGCCAGTCCAAAATCACATAAATTCGATGAAATGCACCGGCTTACATCCCCAAATTTTAGGGGTCTCACCAAGTTTTGGAACTTACACAACTAATTGATATGGATTCACCACAATTTATTGTTTTAAGCGAACGTTATAAATATGTTTACATCAGAAATCAAAACCCAAATCAGTAAATAACATAACCCCGAACACCTATGCTTTACGATACCTACGGTGAGGAATATTTGACTTTTCTTCACGAGCTAAACGAAATTTTAAGTATTAACGATTTAGTTGAATTGGATTATATGTAGTCCAGATTTGACAAAAACAAAACCTCGCATTATGGCACGACAGAATCCGGACAACATTGCTTACATGAACTTTATTGAAAATTTAAATGACATACTAACCGATGTTAGTATCAATAAATTGAGTTATTAGTGTTTAAGTATATTAGTGTGAAAAAGGCCTTTGCGATATCGCAAAGGCCTTTTTCATTCCCGCTTTCAAAAAATTTAACCCAAGTAGGACAGAAGTAACTTACTACGCGAATTGTGCCGCAGCTTTCGAATGGCCTTTTCACGTATCTGGCGAACCCTTTCCCGCGTCAGGTCAAATGTCTGGCCTATTTCTGCCAAAGTCATTGACTGTTGATCTCCTATGCCGTAGTATAATTTTACCACATCAGCTTCCCTGGGGGATAAAGTTTCCAAAGCGCGATTGATCTCGGTATTCAAGGATTGCTGCATTAAAATATTATCCGGTCGCGGTGATTCGCCAGATCGTAAGACATCGTACAGATTGGAATCTTCGCCTTCACGCAAAGGGGCATCCATTGATACATGGCGTCCCGTATTCTTCATGGACTGTTTTACCTCGTTTACGGTCATTTCCAATTCAGAGGCAATTTCTTCTGCGGAAGGCGGCCGTTCATGCGCCTGTTCCAAATAGGAAAATGCTTTTTTTATCTTATTGATGGAGCCGATTTTGTTCAAGGGCAAACGAACCACGCGCGACTGTTCCGCCAAAGCCTGAAGAATGGACTGCCGGATCCACCATACGGCATAGGAGATGAATTTGAAACCGCGTGTTTCATCAAAACGTTTGGCGGCCTTTACAAGACCTAAATTCCCTTCGTTGATCAAATCGGGCAATGTGAGGCCCTGATTTTGATATTGTTTTGCTACCGAAACCACAAACCGTAGGTTCGATACGGTCAATTTTTCCAGTGCAATTTGGTCTCCGGCCCTTATTCTTTGTGCCAATTCTACCTCTTCATGGGCAGTGATCAAATCTATTTTACTGATATCCTGCAAGTACTTATCCAGGGATTTTGACTCTCTATTGGTAACCTGCTTGATGATCTTTAATTGCCTCATTTGTATATCTTGATTTCGATTTTATATAAGACTTCATAATACGCCATTATTGTGTCTTATCCAAAGACTTATAGGAATTCTTATACATAATTTATGAGAAGTTTAGGATTTATCTGTCAGTTTGTACCATAATCTGAAAGCTTGCCTTATTTTTGATACGAAACCAATTTTATGAGCAAAAGGGCCTTTAAAAAATATCTTTCCGAATTAAAGAAACCGGCACTTGAGGAACAGATGATGGATCTTTATGAGCGGTTTCCGCTGGTAAAGGAATATTATGATTTTAGTTTCAATCCCAAAGAGGACAAATTGATTCAGGAAGCAAAGGCCAAGATCGCGAACGAATATTTTCCCATAAAACGTAGAAAGCCCAAGGCAAGGCGCTCAGTGGCGCAGAAATATATCAAACATTTTATGAAGTTGGGGGTCGAACCGCATTTGATCGCAGACCTCATGTTGTTCAATATTGAGATCGGCCAGACTTTCTCATCCGAAAGAAATGTGCCGGATTCCTTTTTCAAGAGCATGTCCAATTCTTTCACCGAGGCGACGCAGTTTATTTCCGTAAACGGAATACTTACCGATTTTAAAGAACGCATTTTAAAGATTTATAACACCGTGCAAGAAAGGGAATGGCCCTTTGGCGACGACTTTTCAAGGGCACTGGATATTTTGGAATAACATGGCAATCGTAATCATTAGACAGGACGGAAAAATCAAATTATGGCAAGAGGCCCTCAAAATGGCGGCACCCAATATTGAGGTGTATAGTTATTTGGAAGACCATCCGAAGGATAAAATAGAGATGGCCCTTATTTGGAAACATCCAAATGGGGCTTTGAACCAATATCCCAACCTTAAATGTATTGCGTCCAGTGGAGCAGGGGTGGACTTCATTTTCGAAGATCCCGATTATCCGCAGGAATTGCCCATTACACGGGTGGTCGACGAAATGTTGGCCAGTGATATGTCAGAACACGTGATCGCCGCCATTTTTAGTTATCTAAAAAATTTAGGACAGTACCGTTTGGACCAAACCAATTTGGTCTGGAAACCTCGCGAATATAAAAGGATCGTCGATTTTACCGTGGGCATTCTGGGAATGGGCGCCTTGGGAATGGCCTTGGCGAAAGATCTGAGCCGTTTTGGTTTCAAAGGGCAGGGATGGGCGCATTCCGAAAAGAACCTTTCCAACTTCAAGACCTTTACAGGGAAAGAAGAACTTCCCGAATTTTTGGCGACGACCCATATTTTGGTCTGCCTATTGCCCTTGACCGACGAAACTTCGGGCATTTTGAACAAAGGCCTGTTCTCACAGTTGCCCAAGGGTGCCTACATCATCAATGTGGCGCGCGGCGGACATTTAGTTGATGAAGATCTCATTGAAATGTTGGACAATGGCCATCTTTCAGGTGCGTGTTTGGATGTGTACCACCAAGAACCGTTGGCGACAGATCATCCTTTTTGGAAACATGATAAAATTCATATGACACCGCATTACGCGAGCGTTTCGGATACACAGTCCGTAGTGCCCCAAATTGTGGAGAATTACCGCCGTTTGCAGCTTGGGGAGCCACTTTTGAACCTGGTTTCAAAAGAAAGGGGCTATTGATCTTAAACAGGCCCTAAATTTTTATCGGAATTTTGTTCGTTGAGAAATCAATTCCATATTTCCCTACATATATTTCGTTGAAGCATTAATTTCTATTAGTTTTGCAAAATTGGTGTGGTCGCAACCGCGCCTTAAAAAGCAGAGAATTAATAAAAATCCATTGTTACTTGAAGTTACGCAACGAATCCACTGAAAAAACGCTTTACGATTACCAGGAAGAGGATTTGAATGTCATTTTCGAGCATTTGGAAAAGTCCGCCGGCGGTAATCTTTTGTATCAACTTCCCACAGGTGGGGGTAAAACGGTCGTTTTCTCCGAAATCGCCCGCAGATATATTGAACAGACCAAAAAGAAGGTGGTGGTACTTACCCACCGTATTGAGCTTAGCAACCAGACCTCGACCATGCTCACGGGCTTTGGGGTACAAAACAAGGTTATCAATAGCGAAGTCAAGGAACTTCGTGATCAAGATGGGTACATGTGTTTTGTGGCCATGGTGGAAACACTGAACAATCGATTGCAGGAAGAGAAAGTAGAGATCAAGAACATTGGGCTTGTTATCATTGATGAGGCCCATTACAATTCCTTCCGCAAGCTGTTCAAATACTTTGAGAAGTCCACCATTTTAGGGGTAACGGCCACGCCATTGAGTTCCAACATCAAACTCCCGATGAAGGACAACTATAAAAAATTGCTCGTTGGGGAGTCCATTGGTTCCTTGATCAAAAAAAAGTTTCTGGCCCGCGCGAACGTTTTCAATTACGATGTAAGCCTACAGACCTTAAAATTGGGTATCAACGGCGATTATACCGTTAAGTCTTCCGACGAACTGTACGGAAACCATAGCATGCTCGGCAAACTGTTGAATGCCTACAATGAGATTGCCAAAGGCACCAAGACCTTGATTTTTAACAACGGTATAAATACCTCTCGGTATGTGTACGAGACGTTCAGGAAGGCCGGCGTGAACATCCGCCATTTGGACAATAAGAATACGGCCAGCGAGCGAAGGGAAATCCTTGACTGGTTTTCAAATACCCCAGATGCGGTCTTGACCTCGGTGAGTATCCTTACCACCGGTTTTGACGAACCTACGGTCGAGACCATAATCCTGAACCGTGCGACCCGCTCCTTGACACTCTATTTTCAGATGATCGGCCGTGGTTCGCGGATTCTGCCGAACAAGGATGAATTTACGGTGGTGGACATGGGGAACAATGTGGCCCGTTTTGGCATGTGGGATGCGCCCATAGACTGGCAGGAGATTTTTCATTTCCCCGATTTTTATTTGGACAATATCAAAAACGACGAGGATATAGAAAGGGAGTTCGTATATGAAATGCCGCAAGAACTTCGTGCAAAATTCGCAAAGTCCGCCAATATCGAATACGACGTAAAAGAAGAGTATAAAAAGATATTTGCCCAGGGACTCAAATCAAAAACAGTGTTGGAAAACAGCATTGAACAGCATGCCCAAATGTGCGTGGAGAATGCCAAGGACGTCTTTGAGGCCCGTCAATTGGCCAAACTGTTGACCGAGGAGATCAGTTTTCGGGTGAAGCAGTATTCCTATTGCATCATGAACAATACAAAGAATTACAAAGAGTGGCTCGAGGAAGATTACGAACGTAAACTGCGGTCCAGCATCTCCCAAAAGTATGCCGCCAAAATGTAAACGCTAATTTTCGCCTAACTTGTTATTTGAACTTGCACTTGAACTTGAACTTGATCTTGCACTTGTATTTGATTTTTGAATTTGCACTTGCACTTGATTCTTGCACTTGAACTTGATTTTTGCACTTGACACTTGCACTTGATTCTTGAACTTGTACTTGAACTTGTATTTGATTTTTGAACTTGCACTTGTATTTGAACTTGATTCTTGCACTTGAACTTGTATTTGAACTTGATTCTTGCACTTGAACTTGTATTTGAACTTGATTCTTGCACTTGAACTTGATTCTTGCACTTGAACTTTAAATGAAAAAACTCCTCATCATCGGTTTCACTTGGCCCGAACCGCTTTCCACCGCTGCCGGTACCCGAATGCAGCAGTTGATACACTTCTTTATAGAGCAACGTTATGAGGTGACTTTTGCCAGTACCGCCAATACTTCAACACTTTCGATGGATCTGGCCTCTTTGGGGGTAAAATCCCAGACCATTTTGCTGAACCACGATAGTTTTGATGATTTTGTAAAGGAGTTACAACCTACTATTGTTCTCTTTGATCGGTTCCTGACCGAAGAACAGTTTGGCTGGCGCGTGGCGGAAGCCGTTCCCGATGCGGTGCGAATTCTGGAAACAAGCGACTTACATTCCCTGCGGGAAGCACGGGAAAAGGCCTTTCGTGCGAATGAACCTTTTACTGTGGAAGCTTGGCTACAGCACGATACCACCAAAAGGGAAATAGCCAGTATCTACCGCTGCGATCTTTCCCTGATCATTTCTTCCTACGAAATGGAACTGCTGACCCAAACGCTCAAAATAGAGGGCGGATTGCTGCTGCACTTGCCTTTTATGCTGCGCGCCATTGATGAGGCCCAAATGGCAACTTGGCCCGGTTTTGAGGAACGAACGGACTTTGTCTGTATTGGGAACGGCAAACATGCGCCCAATGTGGATGCCATTGTTTGGCTGAAACACGAAATTTGGCCCTTGATCCGTAAACGGCTGCCCGAAGCGCAACTGCATGTGTATGGTTCTTATTTGCCAGAGCAAATTTCCCAAATGCACCGGCCCAAAGAAGGGTTTTGGGTACATGGTTGGGCGGAAGACGCACATGCCGTTTTAAGAAACGCTCTTGTAAACCTGGCACCTTTGCGATTTGGGGCCGGTATCAAAGGCAAACTGGCCGATGCCATGTTGAACGGCACGCCAAGCATCACCACCGCGATTGGTGCCGAGGGCATGCACGACGGACACCCATGGTGCGGTGGCATTTACAGTACCGCCGAAGAGCTGGCTAATGCCGCCGTGCAATTGTACACCGATACAAATGTGTGGCGCATAGCGGTACAGAAGGGCATCGCGATCATCAACGATCTATACGATACAGAAAAGTTGGGGGCACTTTTAAAAATTAGAATTGAAGGTTTACTAAAGAACCTTAAAGCCCACCGCATTCAAAACTTTACAGGGGCCATGATCCAGCACCAAACGCTACAAAGCACCAAATACCTCTCCAAATGGATTGCGGAGAAGAATAGGGGAGGGTGATTGTTTAGTTGTTATTTTATATAGGAAAATTAAGCGATTTGGAAGCATTAAACTTTGGGTTAAGCATAACGTTTAATATGAACCAAAAACCCTTGTTTCATTGATATTTCGTCTATTTATTATATAAATTGTTAAAAGTTGGCCTTTGACTTTCATATGTCATTAATCTCCTTTTCAATTAAACGATATTTGTCTTTTACATCTTCTCCTGAATAGAAGTCTAACAAGTCTTTCTTGGTTAATGTTCCTTGACTTAAAAAGCGTTTTAAATATTCTTGGTTGAATTCCATTAAAAGGATGGATTTTTCCAATTGTTTCAAAATTGCTTTGTTGTTTTCAATGTTGTTTTGAACCAAAGATTTTATGGTCAATATTTCGTTGATGTCTTTGACGATTCGGTTTACCATCAGTGCCAAAATATCTTTATCTAGTTCAATTTCTCTTGCATTTAAAGCAATGTCACGAGCTAACATATACGCAATGGCTAAATTGCTGTAATCCCCTTTTTGTGAATTGATAATGGCAACAAAACCCACTCCAGGAATATAGCCTACATTTTCAAAATTCTTTAAAATAGAGTTTTCAACTAAAGAAATATCAAAAACAATCAAACTCACTTTGCTGTCTCTGTTGGCTTGTGCTTCTATTAGCTGACTCCAAGCTGTGTCAGATTTACGGGTGAAAATATCCTTCCTTTCAATATCACCCAAACGAACGCTTTTATCAAACTTACATTCAATAGCTATTTTTAAATCAGGTGTTCCATTGACTTCACATATAATATCACCTGTTTTATTTCTGGGTAAATTACCTGCTGTATTGCCAGTTAAAAATGCCCGGTCTTTTAATCGCTTATCTAGAAAATATTGATTTAAGAATTCTGCGACTTCATCCTCTGCTAATGTTCCTTTGATTGTTGATTTATAGAAAAGTTCTTTTTTCATCTCAAAAATCATCTTTAAGCTTTCGAGTTCTGTTCCTAACTCATTGGATGTTTTTGAAAGAAAAGAGGAAATTCGGTCTTCCATCAATGCCAACACTCCGATATAAATTGCTCTTAGCAGTTTGTCATCTCTTTCACTTGCAGGGAGATTATCGAAGTAATTGAAAACAATTTGATTTTCGATTTCAAATTCTTTGATTTCAATGCGTTTGAGTTGTTGATTTATTTTTATTGTTGCCATTATTCAAATATTTGTTTTGTTTTGTTTTCAAGACTTTCTGACAAAACAAAATCATTGCCAACCACATGAGATAAGGCCTTATGAGCCTTGTTTCTACCAGTTGAATTTAATAATCCGATTTCTTCTTCTATATCATTTTCAAGTATAATTGATTTGCCATAATTAATATCAATGGCGTTTTCTATTATTAAATTTTTAGCATTGGAACTTTCTATTACTTGAGGTGATTTACTAACATGATTATCTTTATCATATACAACTAAATAATTGATTTTATATTTATTCAAAAGAGTAATGTATAAATGAATACTGTCCTTTCCTCCACAATCAATAATTGTGTAATCATATTTAAAAACATTTAATCGTTTAGCAATAAATGGCAATATAGTTTTATCCGTTTGACCTTCAACAAGTATTACTTTTTTTGCAAAAAATAATTCGCTCCGCTCTGGGTTAATCCAATAACTCAAATTAAAAGTTTTAATTTCTTCCGAATCATCAAAAATATCATTTACATATTGAAGAACTTTCGTTCCATTTTGGATGGTTTCTTTTTTAACTATACAAATTGATTTATGATGTTCTAAATCTAAAAAAGAACTTGAATGAGTACATAGAATTACTTGGCTTTCTTCATTCGATAAATTGACCAATGAAGAAAACAATTCTTTTTGAGCTTGAGGATGCAAAAACAATTCTGGCTCTTCAAATATAAAATATGTTGATTTTGAAGCTCTCCTAGTTGCATTTTCAGACTCTGAATTGGTTTCTAATTCTTCCCTGTCCTCTTTTATTACCTTCGACCATGCTTTTATCAATGCAAAGATTAGAGCTCTCTGTAAACCATGTCCCTTTCTAGTTATGTCAGTTTTAATTCCATCATCAATTGAAACATTTGCCCCAACTCTAAATATATCATCAACATTAGGAGGTGAAATTTGGATGTCAATTTTTGTACCCCAACTCAATAATTCCTCATCTAATGAATTTTCCAAAGCCGTTAAATCAGCTGGTCTAGATAAGTTAGCCTCTCCATCAATATTAGTTTTATTAAGGATTTTTGTCAATGCTACAATTTTTTCTTTGGCTTCTTTAAATTGTGGATTATTTTCTGAAATTTTATTTATTACCCTAGAATAGAGTTGACCAAAAAGAGAACTAGCATTAGGTCTTAATTCATCAGACGCATTCTTAACCGAAGGAATAAAAAATAAATCTCCAAAACTTCCTTTAGCAACATTTTTCAATCCTAAAAAATTTGTTTCTTCAAGAATATAATTAAATTCTAAATTTTGAATATTCTCTTTAATATAATCATTTTGAGCAATTTTAAATTGTTCAATTGTTATTGCCCCCTTTTCCGGTAGAAATTTTGAAAGAGGCAATGTTTCTGCGATTTCTCTTTTCTTAAACTCTGAAACCTTGGATTCCTTCAACCAATCTTCATTAGCCTCTTCTATATATCCATTATAAGAGAAGATGCCATTTTTAATTGCTGTTTTTCTTACTCTTATTTCATTATTAGATGAAACATATTTTTTAAACGTTTTTTTTTCATTATCAGTTAATTCAGAAAATTCAAGTTCAACCCATAATTCATCAGAATCACCATTAAAATCAAGGTACTGGTGATTTATTTCACCAAAAAAGAATAAAATCGAACTCAATATATTAGATTTTCCATGATTATTCTGACCAATAAAAATCATTAAGTCTTGAAAAAATATTTCTTCATATACTATTGAACGCCAATTCGAAATTTTCAAATTACTTATTTTCATATGTTAATCATACTCAAACTTAACAAATTGGTTTATGTATGAATTCAAACCACTACCGTTCTGTGCAAGTCGTTTTAAATTCTCTACGTGATTTTGCCCAGCTTTTCGATGACTATATCTATATGTTCTAGCTGTTCCTGAAAATTTTACAATGATATAATCGGAACCTATTTCATAGGATGAGACACCTGAATCTCCTCCTGAATTTCTGTATCTTTCCATTGTAAATATTAAACTTTAGAGTAGCGATATACTCCTTTAATATTTTGGGCTAGATACTGCCCATGCGAATCAGCACTCATTATTCCGTTATAAACGTGTTGAGGTACATCAAAATACTGGTAGATGGTATTATTCAAAAATTCAATCTCTAAAGTTGAGGTGTTTTCATCATATCCAATTGAAGCGATATTCGATGATGTTACGGGTTTTCTTTCCATTTTTATCTTTATTTAATTATACGTTCAATTTTAGGGTTTTGAGCCCTCCAAGTTTCAATAAATTCTTTATAATTTGGATTTTCTTCCATTTTATTACCCCATCCACCAGGGCGAAGTGAATCTTTAGATTCAATTTCATCAAAAACAATTGGGTCTTGGCTATCTGGTCGTCTATCTTTTGAAGGAGCCTTTATAATTGTTCTCATAGGAAGTTTAACTGCTTCACCTAAAATTATTGCTTCGCCTGTTTTTAAAATCGGCAACATACTGGTAAGACCTTCGAGATTATCAGAAACAGCACTTGTAATATGGCTTCTGTCAGTAGAGTTTGAAAGTCTTAAGGCGAAGAAAGTACCACATTGAGAAAGAATTGTAGAGTTTATTTCGGATGGTCTTTGGCTTACTATCATTGTTCCAATACCATATTTTCTACCTTCTTTTACTATTTTTTGGACAATAGAAAGAGCACTTCCTTCTGAGTTTAAATAATTGTGAGCTTCTTCCATTAACAACAATAGTGGTCTTTCCTTTCCTCCTTGAGATAGGTTTCGAGACCAAAATAAGGCGTCATAGATAATCCTTAACAAAACTCCAATTATTGTATTCAATATTGTAATTGGAACACCTGATAAATCTAAAATGGTTATTGGTTTATCACTTCCTATCCAACCTTTCAATAAGTCATCTAAATCCTTGTCAACCTCCCCATCGTGTTTTGGAGTCAAATCTGTAGGTTTGAAAATGAAATCGAATCTTGGAATTCTCAACTTTGAACCAAGTGAATGAAGCTGTTGTCCATTTGTTAAAGGAGATTCATTTTGGTACTGAACACGGTCACCATTAGCTCCATTTGAATTGATTTTTTTGAAGATAGGAGGAAGTCCATTAACTGGGTCTCCTTTAATTTCATTTCCTTCTTTATCTAATTCATAAGCCAAAGGTTTTCCTTCTTTATCTTGATACAGTTTACCAAGTGTCTGTGTATATAACTCATACCAAAGATGATTTAAACTAAAAGGAACTGGAGAATCAACATTTAAGGTATCAGTATTCAACCCTTTTCTAGGATATTTTTCTAAACTCTTTCTTTTTTCAGACAATATCCTTTCTAATATTGTATTGTAATCTTTTTCATTTGAAATTTTTCCGAAACTAACCTCACACAGTTCATCAAAATTTAAGGCCCAAAACGGAAGTAGAAGTTCTTTTTCAACACTTCCTGCACTTTTATCTGCATTTATCTTATAAATATTGGCTTTATCTTTTAATGCTTGACCATATTCACCGTGAATATCAAAAACCAAAATTCGAGAAGATGGATATTTCTCTGTATCTGATAAAGCATTTAATAAGCTAGCAACAGTTGTAGATTTCCCAGAACCTGTTGTTCCGACAACTGCGCAATGCCTTGTAATTAATTTGTTTACATCAATTAATGCTGGAATAGATTCGGCACCCGCTATATGCCCAACATTCACAAAATAAGGTTTGTCAGGTTGTCCGTATATTCTTTTTAAATCTTCCTCTGAGACTAAATGAACTTCGTCACTTATAGTTGGATATTGGGAAATACCTCTTTGAAATTCACCTGCTCTTTGTCCTTCACCAACTAATTGAATCGTAATCCATCTATTGCCATAAGGCTGATTCTCAACTTGATTTTCAGGTACAGCACCTGCACCCACTTGTGTAATAATGCCAAATAAATAGTTATATCCAATAGGTATTTTTACAAAGCTCCCAATTTGTCCAATTCGATAACCCTCTCCGTTAACATAAGTCAAACCTGATAGAGAATCATTAACCATTGCTACTCTTATGGTTGTGCCAGTTACATCTTGAACTGTTCCTAAGTATGTAGAATTATTTTTCATCTAATTTAGTTTGATTATAGCCAATAAGTGCTTGAAGAAAATCACCCAACTTTGAAAAATCTCCTAGTTTCAAAAGGTGTTTTTCTTCTGACTCTTCCGTGTACGGTATTTTATGAATGCAATTTGCCAAGTTATCTTCATCCTCCATTTCTAATGGAATTTTCCATTTCCCTCTTACAGTTCCAATCATTGCTTCATCATAAGACCATAAAGCAAGGTTGTTTCTGTTTTTGGCTAATGGTATTGCTTTAGGATAACGCTCAACCAGTTCCCCTGAGTCTTCGTAGGTTAAAGTGTCGAATAACATAGCTATAACCATAGAATTAGGATTTGCTTTTAAAGCACTTAAAATTGTATCATTCAAATGTTCATCATTAAATGAATAGCCTGATAATATCATTAATGAATTTGGCAGTCTTAAAAACCTATTAAGTTGGTCTATTAGAGCCAAATATGGCATTTTTCTACTTTGTTCATATTTTAAGTGAGAAGGATATATCAAATATGAATCACCATTAGCCTTTGTTAAACTCGACCTATAAACTTCTTTGTTTTCTTTTTGAAACCAATTTATAGAACCGTGAATTTTCCATAGTCTAGTCCAATGTTTTGGAATCAAGTTATCCTCAACTGCACGCAAGTCAAAGAAAGATTGTCTTGAACCTACAAATCCATCAAAATAAGGAATTGATAAATCCTCAAAAGCTTCTTCAAGAAGCAAATCATAGTTTGTAGTAAACACCTCAATTGGTTTTTCTCTATCAATTGAAATCCATTGGGCTAGTTTATGGTATGGTGTATCTTTATCGGGGAGATTTACTTCAAGCTTTTCGACAATTTTATTGCAAATATTTTTTTCAAGTTCAACCAAGTTTTCTTTTGTGAATCCTCTGACAGAATTTCCAACAGAGACCTCCTTTAACCCTCGAAGAAAGCTCAATATATCTTCGATATTGTTTGATTTTAAATTTGATAAGATTACTTCATCAATCAATTTATCAAAATTATTTTTCTCGGCTGTTTCCGACTTTAATTTGTTAATTATATATTCTGTAAGTTTTGCAACATCAGGTATCAAAGGCCATTTATCAGCTGGCATATTTACTGCTAAGGGGCAACCTGCCGAAATAAAAAAACCTAATGGCTTCTTGTCCTGTGATAGTGTTTGTCTTAAAAACTTTATATGCTTGACTGGATCGTGTGTTGTCATACTACATTATTTATTTCTATTTAATCTCCTCGCCGACAGCTTCTTCCAAATACTATCCGCCAATTTTATTTCTTTTTGTATTTGAATTCATCCTTTAGTTCATTCATAAAATAACTCCCCTTTGTTGCTGAGTTCATTAGTTCCTCATGCACCCTTTCAGGTAACCCAAAATATTGATATATCGCTCCGTGGTTGAATTCGACTTCAAGAATTTCATTTTCCGCATCATATCCAACGGATGCCAGATTTGAGGATTCTACTGATTTTCAGTTCACATTTCTTGATTTAGAGTTTTTTAAATACTTTTAATTGCGTTGTCTTTCTTTAGGTTTGCATACAACATATAGCAGAGAGGAGTTTCAATACTTTGACAAGCTCAGTACAGGTTTCATTTATCTGTGGCTCACGAAGTTAGTGGAAATTTTTAACACTTTTTAGGGGGCATTTACCCCTTTTTTTAGAAGATTATCAAAGTAAAGGCTCAACTTGCATCACCCTTAGTGTACGGCATAAATTGGCACCTTCACTTTGCCACAGTCCGTTAAACCCTTTTGGGAGTATAAAAAAGTCTCCGGCGTAAAATGTTTGGGGTGCTGCACCTGTGGGCGTAAGGGTCACTTTACCGTTCAAAACCTGTATAAATTGCTCTTTGGGGGAGTTGCTGATCTGTTTTTCGGTGGCTTCTTCAGATTCGGTTATGATTTGCAGTTCAACCCCTGAGTACAGTTCATCACGGTACAGGGTTTCTGAAATTTGGGTAAGCCCTATGCCCGCCAAGAGTTCTTTGTCCAATACAAAGGGCTTTTGGGGCTTTGATAGTTGAGTGGAGTCGGTTCGCCGGTTTGAGATGACAGAGAGTTCCAAATGATAGGTATTGCCGCCGTTGTTGGTCGATTTTCCGGCAAAGCCCTTGGGCACAAAAATATAGTCGTTGGGGTAGAACGAAATCTGGGCCTCGTTTTTAGGGGTAACATCGGCCCTTCCATTTAAGAAATAGACAAATTCCTCCAAAGGGAAACTCTCAAAGGCATTGTCGGCCGTTTCGCTGGAAAGAATAAAAACGGTCAATTCAGAACCCCGGTACAACCTTTTTTGAAAATACTCCCTTTCCGGATGCGCTTTTAGTTCAAATTTGGGAATGTCCAACCCGGAAAGGTACTTTTCATCAATGGGAAATGGTTTTGGCACTTGGTTTTCTTCCTGTGCGCGTACGGTCAAAAAACAAAGCAGGGCAATGCAAAAAAGGATGGTGGTTTTCATGGTATTGTTTTAAAGGTTCGCGGTTTTATTTTAGGAGTTCTTTGATAATCCAATTGTAGGACTACCAAGGGTGCCTAACGAAGTTAAGGTATAACTTTTGTATTTGCAAGTGCCTTTAAATCATATGTTTAGCTAATCTACCCGAAAAGTAAATCCCAATTCCATTGCTTTACGGGCAGAGATTTTTTGGCAACAATTTTTTAGTTCTTTACGGTTCTAAAGAAGCACAGTAAAATTTATGGTTATCTTTGAAAATTATTTGAATTTTATAAATATGGAAAGAGCATGTATTAAAGAGTTCTATAAAGAGATATGTGGTGATAGCGGATGTCAGTTGGATGACTTTTTGGATAGTGAAAACACCAACGACCTAGGGCTTTTCAATGTCTTTGATATTCGAAAATTTTATTACTGTGGCAATAAAAAATCGGAAATGACCTACAATCGTAGAATGTATTACAAAATAAGCTTGATCAAGGGCAAAAATCTTGTGGAGTATGCTGGCAGATCGGTGCTTATTGAAAAACAGGGTATTTTGTTCGCTACGCCTAAAATACCTTATCGATATATACCTCAAAACCAGGAGCAATCAGGCTTTTTTTGTGTTTTTACCTCAGAATTTCTATCGAAATCGAAAACAGGGCTGTTTATTGATGAACTGCCTATCTATCAACCCAACAGCGATTTTGTTTATCAGTTGAAGGATGAGCAATATCAGGAAATGGAGGTGATATTCAAGAAAATGGATACGGAACTTTCTTCGGATTATGCGTTCAAGTATGATCTGCTCCGCAATTACGTTTTGGAGCTCATACACACCGGTCAAAAGTTAAAACCCATAGAGAGAATAAAGAACACTACCAATGCGGCCAGTAGAATCTCGTCATTGTTTATTGAGTTGTTGGAAAGGCAATTTCCTATTGAAAACGATGCACAAGTGATACAGCTCAAGGCCCCTCTCGATTTTGCCAAAGCCTTGGGGGTGCATATCAACCACCTTAATAAAGTATTAAAAGAAACTACGGGCAGAAGTACCACGGAAATCATCAATGGCAGAATAGCGGAAGAGGCCAAGATATTGTTAAGGCAGACGCAATGGAATGTGTCCGAAATTGCATTTGCATTGGGTTTTGACGAAGTGGCTTATTTTTCCAATTTTTTCAAAAAGCACACAGCACTTTCACCTTTGAAATATCGTAATTGATTGAAATTTATAAAAAATAGATTGCGATTTACAAATAGGGGATTTACTTTTTAAAGAAACTTTGCGTATCAAATAAAAGTAAATAAAATGACAGGTAAAAAAGTAGCATTAGTGACCGGTGGTAGCCGAGGACTAGGTAAGGACATGGCCATACAATTGGCAAAAAAAGATTTTAATGTAATCATCACTTACCAAGGCAATAAGGATGCCGCGGAAAAGGTAGTAGGGGAAATCAAATCTTTGGGAAAAAAAGCGGTAGCCTTACAGTTTGATGCAGGATTGAGCCATACTTTTGATGGTTTTGTCGAAAGCACAAAAAAGGCATTGAGCGAAACCTTTGACAGTACAAAAATTCAGGCTTTGGTAAACAATGCGGGTGTAGGAGCCTATGCCCCTTATGAAAGCACCACGGAAGAGCAATTTGATAGCATGGTGAACATCCACTTGAAAGCAGCCTTTTTCTTGACCCAAAAGATGTTGCCTCTACTGGAAAATGGCGGAAGTATTGTAAATATTTCATCGGGGCTGGCACGTTTTAGTTTTGCCAATTATTCGGCATATGGTATAATGAAGGCAGGTATAGAAAGTTTGAGCAGGTACCAAGCACTTGAACTGGGTGCTCGAAAAATAAGGGTAAATTCGGTGGCCCCTGGTGCAATAGAGACCGATTTTGGTGGGGGTGCCATACGGGATAACAAAGACCTAAACGAAATGATAGCCAATGGCACGGCATTGGGCAGAGCCGGTTTGCCTGACGATATCGGTAGCGTGGTAGCCTTTCTTTGTTCCGACGATGCAAAGTGGATCAATGCGCAGCGAATAGAAGTTGCGGGTGGTTTTTATATTTGATGTACTGTGTTGCCAATAAATCAAAAGAGCCGTATTTAATACGGCTCTTTTGATTTGCAATATCCTTGTAAATTTTTATCCATTTTTAAGTGGTCCTTTAGAACTGATCTTATAGATTATTTGAAATTTTCATTGAAATACGGAATTTTTAATATAGAGTACATAGGTTTCAACGACCAAAACCTTTTGTTTACAGCTTTGACCTACCAATAAAAGAGCTTTTGCCCAATAGGAAGTCAATGGCCCTGGCCACATTTTTATCGATACTTTCCTCGGTCTTTAGAAACGAAATGTACCGAACGATTTCCTTTTGCAAAGAGGGGGGAAGTGCGTCAAAAACGGCTTTTGCTTCCTTATTTTGGTCAAGTGCCGCAAGCAGTTTAGGATGAATGGGTATACTGCGGTCCTCTGGATCATGGGCAATGCTCACGGTAATCTTTTCTCCGATGCGGCCGGGGGAATTTTTAAGCATTGTGGTGTTCACATACAACCGCCAATCGCCACGATACTTCACAAGCGATTGCCTGTAATGTGCTTTATTGATCAAGCCTTTTATGGGTATGGGACTTTTGTCCCTTCCTGACTGTTTAAAAATAGCCTTCAGAATGGCTTCTGGCACTTGAACAAAGGGATTGATCCCGAGGAGTTCAAGTTCGGCGGTCCATTCAAATGTTTTTTCTTCTTTCACTTTAAGTTTTAAACCAATCAGTAACTACTAAAAAATGCGACACTTTTAAATCATAGCCCAACGTCATCTTTTGAACCTTTAAAGGAACTACTGCAGTATCCAATTCGTCACCGGCAAACTTTTTGATCGATTCCAACGATTCCCAATGTGTGCGAATTAAAATCTCAATGCCTTCCTCTGTACTTCGCCGTAAAATAACAGCTTTTTTAAAACCGGCAATAGTGGACAACAGCGGAAATGTTTCCTCGGCCAGATGCTTTATATAATCATCCAAACTTTCCTCTCGAAGTGTTGCTTTCCAATGACGTTCGATCATAACTTACTGAATTACAGTCAAATCATATCGTTGTTCTTTCAATGGTTTTCCAAATGCAAGGGATTCCTTGCTATCGGTGAGTTTAAAACCGTGCCTCATGTAGAGCGAAGCTGCTGTGTGCAGCTCGTGGGTGGTCCATAGATAAGCCGATTGATATCCTTTTTCCTTAAGGAAATCCATGAAAAGGCCCATGAGTCTTTTTCCCAGACCAAGACCCCTGTAACCAGCTTCCAAATAGAAGAACCGAAGTTGGGCGGCCTTGTTTTCGCGGTGCATAAGCAATACAAAGCCTATCATAGTTTCACGATGCTCACATATCCAAACCCGGTCCAAACCGGGATCGTAATTTGAATAGAACTCAAAAAGGCCGGCGCCTACGTAGGTTTCAAATGCAACACCAAAGTTATATTCTTCCCCGTACAATTTCCCGTGCCGGTACATGACATACCCAAGATCTCCGGGCCTCAAATCGCTTCGGATCTTAATTTCATCGATGGTCATTGGTGGACTGTTTTTTTGTTAATAAAAGCTGTATTCTTTGAAGATGCAATATCAGTTCTTCCTGTTCCCAGGTAGTCAAATGGCCTATTAACTTGGCCACCTCCTGCGAGGATTCGTTATCCAGTTTTAAGAAAACGGATTCCCCATTTTTCGTAAGTGTTAGGGACAACTCCCTATTATCGGCCTTTGACTTTTCTTTTTGCACAATATGCAACTTGACCAATTTGGTAATCAATCTGCTCAAATACCCTTCATCAACTTGAACAATCTCCTTTATTTGCTGCGCCGTGATATTGGGATGGTTATACACTTCGAACATGACCCGTACCTCGGTCAGCGAATACTTGCTTTTTAAAATATGATTGTTAGTGACACCGATTACACCTGTATAGTAGCGATTGAAAGCCCTTATTTTCTTTATAACATCTTCTTTCATATCCAAATATAAAAAAATACTTGCTTTAAGCAAGTAAATAAATAATGAATATTATTACTGAATTTCGAACGTAAAATTATAAACCATGATATCAGGGTAGCTGTGTTAGAATTTTTTAACGGCCAGTCTTTTGGAAGCGGGCGAATCGTTGTTCACAATTTCAAAATCAATGACGCCCAATACCAGTTCTTCTTCGGTAAGCACTTCCACTTTCCATTCGCCCGCTTTCACGTTGCCCTTAAAGGTATAACCTCTAAAACCACCACCACGGCCACCGGTAATGTCGTAACCAATGTCCTCTACAAACTCCCATTGCTTGGTGGCTGCATTATACCAACTCCAACGGTGCACAATGGATTTATCCAGATCGGTCGGTGCAAATATGGAAGTAAACACATAAACACTTTCTTCAGGTCGATAATTGAATTTTAGTTTGTGCTCCCTCCAGAATATATACCATTCATCACGCTCATAAGAGACGATATATTCGTTGTTTTTCACGGTTACGTTATAGGCAATAATCCCACTTTGCAGGGCGAGTGGTACGGGTGGAATCAATCGCATAAAATAGAATGCATTGATAAGGGCATAGATGGTCAAAATGATGCCTATCAATTTTCCCAAGCGAATTTCTGCCCGTGTACTGGGACTTTTAAAATAAATAAAAGAGGTCAAGACAAGACTGCTTATTAGACTTGTTACTCCCGATATGATAAAAATATCGGTGGTCATTTCCTTCAGAAATACCGGAATCATAAAGGCGAAAAACACCAAACTGATAAAGAAATAGACACTAAACTGGAGGTATTTGTTGGAGATACGTTTCTTAAGAAATTCGTTCGCGAACAACAAAACGACCAAAATAACAAAGAAAGAGGCCGTTTTGGACAAAGAAACACTTCTGGAAAAATAAACCACATAGGCACTTGACAGCGCCCCAAAGAAAAACTGAATGGCCAGGGGAAAATAGACCTCGTAGCGTTCAAGAAAGGTGTTTTTCCACTTTCCATCGTCCACAAGATTATACAAGTAGAGCGCTATGCTCAGACCGGTCATGTGCAGGCACAACATGGTAAGATCGTATAATCTATCTATGCGGCCCAAAGTCAAAGAATCAAAAATGAATCCGCCAACAAAGAAAATAATCGGGGCATATTTTTCATGCTTTCGAATGAAGTTGTGCAACCTACTATTTCGAAACCTGACCAAAGTTCTTTTCATTTATTTTTTGACTGGGGCTAAATATAGCCGTTTAATCGTTTGGGAGGTAGTCTCTTTTAAAGGTCTTTTTAACGCAGGCAAAACGATTGCGGATCTTTGGGAACGGATGAGACCATCCACACCGCTATTTTTGCCAAATTGTGTTACTTTGCATTCAAGAAAAAGGATCGCAATGCAAAAAATCAATTGGAAGATTGCCAAAGAATTTGAAGATATTACCTATAAAAAATGTGATGGCGTGGCGCGAATCGCCTTTAACCGGCCCAACGTACGCAATGCCTTTCGGCCAAAAACAACCAGTGAGCTTTACCAGGCTTTTTACGATGCCCAGGAAGATACTTCCATTGGTGTAGTATTGTTGTCAGGGGAGGGTCCGTCTACCAAGGATGGTGTCTATTCTTTTTGCAGCGGGGGAGATCAAAATGCACGTGGGCATCAAGGATATGTGGGTGATGACGGTCAGCATCGTTTGAATATTTTGGAAGTACAACGCTTGATCCGTTTTATGCCCAAGGTGGTTATTGCCGTTGTTCCCGGCTGGGCCGTGGGTGGTGGACACAGCTTACATGTGGTCTGTGACCTTACCTTGGCCAGTAAGGAACACGCCCTATTTAAACAAACCGATGCCGATGTGACCAGTTTTGATGGTGGGTATGGATCCGCTTACCTCGCTAAAATGGTCGGACAAAAAAAAGCGCGTGAGATCTTCTTTTTGGGAAGGAGCTATACGGCACAGGCTGCCTTTGAAATGGGAATGGTCAATGCGGTGATTCCGCATGAGGAATTGGAGGAAACCGCCTTTGAATGGGCTCAGGAAATCTTGGCAAAATCACCCACCTCCATAAAAATGTTGAAGTTCGCCATGAACCTTACCGATGACGGAATGGTCGGACAACAGGTATTTGCCGGTGAAGCTACGCGATTGGCCTATATGACCGATGAAGCCAAGGAAGGCCGCAATGCCTTTTTAGAAAAACGAAAACCCGATTTCGGGAAGAATAAATGGTTGCCGTGATGAGCTACCAGTTCTTCAATATGAGTATTTAGTAAGTGGTTAGGGTGCAAAACTAAAAAGAGCCTGATCAATCAAGACCAAGCTCTTTTACGAGAACACTATATGAAAATGAAAAATTTTGTTTGTAGCTTAATTATATGGTAAACTTAAGCCCTTCATTCGCCGGAAAGAAATTATTGTTGCAAAGTGCAGCGCATTTGTGGTGTAAGTGCCTTATTTTGATATTTAGATTTTAGACCCCATTATTTTTAATCAAATGAACCTATCCCAGCATATTGAAAATTGCTATTCAGAATTCCCAGAGTTGGAGAACCACACCTTTCCTTGGGACATGGTACATCACCTTGAAACGCTCCTAAAAAATAGAATTTCCAAACTTTCCGCCTCGGATTATGACATTAAGGATCAAGTAGCCATTCATAAATCGGCCTTAATTGAAAACGGGGTAACCATAAAAGGTGCCTTGATAATAGGTGAAAATAGTATCATTAAAGCTGGGGCATACTTACGTGATGGAGTCTTTTTGGGACGCAATGCCATGATCGGTGCCAATTGCGAAGTTAAGCAGAGTGTTATTTTCAACGAATCGCGTATTGCCCATTTGAACTATGTAGGGAATTCCCTCATCGGCCATGATGTGAATATGGAGGCCGGTTCTATTTTGGCCAACCATTTCAACGAGATTAAGAACAGGACCATTCAAGTGGTGGTCAGCGGAAAGGTCGTGGATACCAAAGTCATGAAATTCGGTTCAGTTTTAGCCGATGGTGTCAGGATAGGAGCGAATGCGGTGCTAAATCCTGGTACTGTTCTAGAAAAAGGTCGGATAGTGGGCAGATTGGTACATGTGGACCAATTGAAGGACCTCACCTAATAGTTTTCCGATCATACCAAGAACAAGGTCTTCGGCTGGTCCTATGAGCTTAAGGACACGGTACTTAAAAAATTCATCGGTGATAATTCTGTGATATCTATTGCCTATTTTTCCATATTACTAAGTATCGTGGCCCATGCAAAGCTTTAAAAATGTCTATTATTTTAGTTGTTTCATGCTTTTGACAATTTGTTTGGCCTGTAGCAAATCTGACCCTCAAATGGATATGGATTTACTGCAAGGCCCTGATACTACAAAAGGAATGGAGCTTACAGGTGTGTTTATGAGCGCTGCGCATCCTACCAGCGGTACGGCCGTGGTCAACAAACAGCATACCCTATTAACATTGACAAATTTTAAAACGGATGCAGGCCCAGTACTTGAATTTTATCTTGCAACAGATTTAACTGCTTCGAATTATATCTCTCTCGGGATGCTTAAAGGATTGGACGGCAATTATACGTATGACCTGCCAAATAGTATTAATTTTGGCACATATAAATACCTTATGGTATGGTGTGTTGATTTCAAGGTGAATTTTGGGCATGCCATTCTAGAATAGTCAAATTAAGGAATCTTTATACTGTTCAAAATATCCTTAAGAAATCGGTTCACATCAAAATCGGGATCTTCGGCGAGTCCCGTGCGCACGACAACCAAATCTTTCGAAGGAATGACCCACACATATTGACCTTGATAGCCGTTGGCCGAAAACATATCCCTGGGTACATCGGGGAATTTCCCTTGCGCATTCAACCAAAAATGTGCACCGTAGGTGCCATCTGAAAGTGAAGTAGGTTTGGTAATATAATCTACCCACGATTCATCAAACAAATGTGCTCCGTTCCATTCGCCTTTGTTCAAATAGAGAATTCCAAATTTTGCCCAGTCGCGTGTACTGGCCCAGCCGTAGGAAGAACCTACGAAATTACCTGCAAGATCGGTCTCTATGAGCATGGAATTCATTCCAATTTTGTCGATCAGGGCACAATAGGGGAAATCAAGGTACTCCTGTTGGGTTTTAAATTGTTTGCGCAAGAGTCCGGCAAGCAGATTGGAAGTTCCCGAGGAGTAGTTCCATATTTCGGTAGGTTTGGCAATGGATTTCTTGTCCATTTGGGCCTTGGACATATCGCTGTCGAGGAACAACATTTGGGTTACATCGGAAATGCGTGTGTAATCCTCTTCCCATTCAAGTCCGCTTTGCATGCGCAGCAGGTGGTTGTAGGTTATGTTCTTTCGGTCATCTTGCTGCCATGTTTCAATCGGAACTTGCTTGGATAGATCCACTTTATCCTGATACTCCAATATTCCGTACAAGGTGGCCAACACACTTTTGGTCATGGACCAGCCTAAAATCGGGGTATCCTTTGAAAATCCGTCCGCATATCTCTCCGATAAAATATGTCCCTTATAAGTAACCAATAAAGTCCTGGTTTTTTGGGTATCTGGCATGGCATAGGCAAATTCCATAGCTTTTTGCAGGGCATTGTAATCCACATTTTCAAAAATGGTGTCCCTGGCATCTGCATCTCCGTATGGAAAAGGCAATCCCGTATCAATTTTGATACGTTTTGGACTTAAATAGGCTTTTGAAGGATCATAGTCCTCATTCACCAAGGTACAGCCAAGTCCGTCGCGACAGATGGTGGTGCGCTTCATGAGGCCATAAACGGTAGCAGAAGCTTCCTTGCCAGTTTCCTCTACATTTGCCAATTTGATCAAGGGGACGTTGTTGTCGTTTTCATTAACAGATTCCGCACTCCTATGGGCTATAAATACGGTCGAAGCCATATTTTTGGAGGCGTAACCGGATATGATATTTAATTTCGGGTAATTAAGATAAATTGCAGCAGCAATTATCACCAGCAATACCAAAAAAATTCGTTTAAAAAGTTTCATACCTTTCGGGGAATTTATTGAACTCGTTTAACTTTTAGCCAAATGAAAAAGTTTAAACGAGTTCAATTTAAAATTTAGGATACTAAGATAGCCATATGCGCAGAACATCACTCTTTTTTTTAATTTTCGCAATGGCCTCGTGCGGCCCATCCAAAGAAGAAAAGGGCCGAGTATTGTTCAATTCATATTGTGCAAGCTGCCATATGGCCCCAGAGATACAATCCTTGCCAAAATATCTCTGGGAGAATCGGGTCTTGCCCGAAATGGGTTTACGGCTTGGCATAAGCGATTCCTTGTACGACCCCCTTAAAGGACTACCTTTTCAAGAACAAGAGGCCATTTTAAATACAGGGGCCTATTCTTTTACACCCCTTATAAAAAAGGAAGACTGGAAGATATTGAAAGAATATATCTTGAACATGGCACCCGATTCCCTCCCGACAAGCAATCAGAACGCGCATAGAAAAGAATTGCATCAATTTAGGGCACGGCCATTGTCGGTGGACACTATTTCAACTGCACTTTTTACCTTGTTAAAATTTGATCCAGCTTCACGCTTATTGTTTCTTGGGAACAAAGAGGGTTATTTATCGGAATATAATTTTGAAAAAGATACTTTGATAACAAAAGGAAGGTTTATTAGCGGGATCACGGACTTTCATATTAAAGACAGTACGGAGTTTGTTACTACTGTGGGTTATTTGGATCCTTCCTCGTTGGCATCGGGCAGAATTTTCAGGAAAGAAAATACGAAAATGCAAACCGTTCCCGATATGCTGCACCGACCCGTACATACATTGGTAGATGACTTGAACAATGACGGCGAAGATGAACTGGTGGTGTGCGAATTTGGTGATCTTACTGGGTCTCTTTCCTTGTTCGTTCGAGGACAAGATCAACAATATTATAAAAAAACAATTCTAAACCAACCCGGTAGCACTAGGGTTTTGGCCGAAGATATGAATGATGATGGAAAAAAAGATTTAATAGTTCTTACAACCCAGGGTGATGAATCAATAACTATCCTATTTCAAGAAGCTGACTTAAACTTTAGGCCAGAAAAAGTGATAAGGTTTAGTCCGGTTTATGGCAGTAGCTGGTTTGAACTGCTGGACTATGATGGGGATGGGGATAGGGATATAATTACTGTAAATGGGGACAATGCAGATGGCACGTATGTTCAAAAGCCCTATCACGGGATGCGTATCTTTCTGAACAATGGAAATAATGATTTCACAGAACAATATTTTTATGCGCTAAATGGGGCAACTCGCGTCATTGCAAAGGACTTCGACCAGGATGGGGATATCGATTTTGCACTCCTTTCCACTTTCCCAGATTATGTGAACCATCCCGAATTTACTTTTGTATATTTAGAAAATAAGGATGCAACTGCATATGACTTTGAGGTTTTTACATTTAAGGATTCAAATTTTGCAAGATGGTTTCTGATGGACTCAGGCGATATAGACCAAGATGGCGATGAAGATATAATTTTGAGCGCATTCTCTTATGGGTATACGCCAGCCCCAAAAGACCTCGAAGCGGTCTGGAAAGAAAAAAAAGTGGACTTGATGGTTCTTGAAAACATGCTTCTGGAAAAATGATCGGAAGGAACAAAGTGATATTGGCACTAGCGTTGTTCTTGATCCTTTCCTGCAAAAAAGGAGAAAAGGAAAAATACGACTGGCTTCCTTTGAAAGTAACAGTATCGGCCTATAACTCACACGCCTCACAAACCGATGGTCATCCCAATATCGCCGCGTGGGGCGATACATTGATTCCGGGAATGAAAAGCATAGCGGTTTCCCGAGACCTAATTTCCAAGGGGCTTCGTTACAATACCATGGTCAAAATTGAAGGATTGGAGGGTATTTATTTAGTGAAGGATAAAATGCATTTTAGATGGCGCAATAGAATTGATATTTACATGGGTAACGATGTTTCTCTGGCAAATGAATGGGGCAAGAAGAAGCTTGAAATCCAATATGCGGTCAAGAAAGACAGCATACAAACTAGAACTTCTTTGAATTAACTTTGCTTAAAAGAAATAGTTATGTTGATCGCAACACTTCGTCAATTATTTAAAAGGGATTTGGAAAAGCTACGTACTGAAATAACTCTTTACCAAGATGAGGATATAATTTGGAAGGTTGACAAGCAAATTGCGAATTGCGCCGGGAACCTTTGTTTGCACATTATCGGGAATCTAAACGCCTATCTGGGTGCCGTTTTGGGCAATACTGGCTATATAAGGGACCGGGAGGGCGAATTTTCGATAAAAGGCATACCAAGAGAGGAATTGCTGTCAAAAATTACCGAAACCATTGAAGTAGTCGATGCTGCACTTGCCAATTTAACCGAGGAAGTGCTATGGAAAGAATATCCCATGGTGGTTTTTAAGGATAAAATGACCACTGGCCACTTTTTGGTGCATTTAGAGACGCATTTGGGGTATCATTTGGGACAGGTCAATTATCACAGACGTCTATTGGATGCCTAGATTCATAAAGTAGGATAGGAAAAATATGCAGAGGAAGTACTTGATTTTTTGTTCCATATTTTTAATGTTATCCTGTGGTACCGCACGTAAAATAAGGGACAAACCGATTGTTTTCGATGAAACCCGTAAAAATCTCACCTTACAGTATTTATCGGAAAGATATGGTTTAGGGCAAGAAGCTCCCACGATCTTACCTAGGATGATCGTTTTGCACTTTACCGTTATCCCCACAATGAAAGAAACCTTCGAAGCCTTTGAAAAACCTACACTGCCCGATTGGAGGCCGGATATAGCGAATGTGAGCGGACTCAATGTTTCATCACAATTTTTGGTCGACAGGGACGGAACCATTTTCAGATTACTTCCCGAAACCACAATGGCCCGACATGTGATAGGTCTTAATCACTGTGCCATCGGAGTTGAGAATGTTGGTGGTACCGAGGAGCTGCCTTTAACGAAGGCACAAGTAAGAGCCAATGTGAAATTGGTGCAGTATTTGGCCAAAAAATATAATATAGAGTACCTAATTGGGCATTACGAATACACTAATTTTGATGGACCATCCTTTGTGGTTGGAAAAAGATTCAATATACCGTACCAAAAAGAGCGACCCAGGCGAAGATTTTATGTACAAAGTGCGTAACGCTACCGCCAAGTTAAATTTCAAATCAATTCCCACTAAGTCAATAACCAATGAAAGTCAATAAGTTATCTATCCTATTTTTTCTTTTGATCATAGTATCCCTACAAGCACAGGAAACAGATTTTACTTCCAATTTATATGAAACGTATTCAAAGTACAAAGAAGCAACTTTGGACAAACGTAGGATCAAGCACCATGAATTACAACCCCTGATTGCAAAATATAGCAGCAACCCAAGATTTATAGTTCGCAAAGTAGGCAATTCAATCGAAGGTCGCGATCTTACCCTTATAAGTGTCGGTTCTGGTAAAACAAATGTTTTTCTATGGTCTCAGATGCATGGCGATGAACCTACGGCCACGCAAGCAATTTTCGATATTTTAAATTTCTTGGACAGCAATGATTTTACGGAGGAAAAAGAGGCGATTCTTCAGAATTTGACACTTCATTTTTTACCCATGTTGAATCCGGACGGTGCCGAGGTTTTTCAACGCAGAAATCGCTTGGGAATAGATATCAACAGGGATGCGTTAAGCCTTCAATCACCGGAAGGTCGCACTTTAAAGAGGGTCCGTGATAGCTTGCAGGCAGATTTTGGCTTTAACCTTCATGATCAGAGCACATATTACAATGCCGAACGGACCGAGAAACCAGCAACCATTTCCTACTTGGCTCCTGCCTATAATTATGAAAAGGAAATAAACGAGGTGCGGGGAAATGCCATGAAAGTCATTGTTTTCATGAATTCCATCATTCAGAAATATGCGCCAGGGCAAGTAGGTAGGTATAGTGATGAATTTGAACCAAGGGCCTTTGGTGACAATATCCAGAAATGGGGCACAAGTGCTATTCTTATTGAGTCGGGAGGATATAAAAATGACGTCGAAAAGCAGGAAATACGTAAGTTGAACTACGTTTCAATTCTATCCGCTATCTATACGATTGCCAAGGAGAGCTTTAAAAATATTGTGCTGGGGGAGTATGAAAAAATCCCTGAAAACGACCGCAAATTGTTCGATTTAAAAATAAAGGATGTGACCTATACTCTTTTGGGGAAAACCTATAAATTGGATTTGGGAATTAACCATTTGGAAATCGACAAAGAACGCAATACCGATTTTTGGTACAGCAGCCGAATCATTGATCAAGGAGACCTTTCTACGTACTATGGGTACGAAACTTTCGATGCTTCGGAGTATACGATCAAAGAAGGAAAAGTGGCGCCCAAGGTCTTAAAATCGATGGCGGACTTAAATAATTTGGACGTTTTTGCCCTATTGAAATTGGGCTACACGACCGTGAGAATGGAGAATATTCCCGAAAGACAATTGGATTCCAAATTCCCGATTCATATTATAGGTCCTAAATCCAAAGCTCCAAAATTTGGAATCAGCGTAGGCAACAATCCAACCTTTTTGCTTGAAAAAAGTGGGCAAATTGAATATGCCGTCATCAATGGCTTTTTAATACATTTAAAATCTAAAAAAAGTGATTTTAAAAACGCACTGATTTTTAGGTAGAATTGGAATTAATATCCGAATCTGATGATCATATCGGGTCCATTTACCACTAAAATAATAAGCATAGTCAATAAAACGGATACGATAGCGGAGAACAAAAGCAATACAATACTTTTATACCATTTTGATAACAGGCCCAAGGCACTGTTCTGAATAATTTCGTTGATTACATCCATGATTTCCTTTTTTAAGCACTTATTAAAAAAACGCTCTATTAAATAGCAACATAGTCTTTAGGATGTAGGTGATCAAGATAATTGGGTTGTTACAAATAGAACAATTTGAATGCCAAATACCCTAATGATTTCTAATTTTATTGTATAGATTTCGATGAGATACTAAAAATCAAGTTGAATTGCTGAAACCCAAGCCTTTTTTGACTTATAAAATAATGGAAATATAACTTTGCAGACCTGCATTTTAGTAGATAAAGTTCTATTTTTATTGAAATTCCCAAATAATGCAAAACAGAATCGTTTCGCTTCTCATTTTTCTGTTTATATCAAGTGTATCAACAGGTCAGCGTTGTGAAAATTTAGGGGTCCATTCCCATAATGACTACCACCATGAAATTCCTTTTTGGGGGGCTTATGAAGCAGGTGCGACTTCAATTGAGGTAGATGTTTTCCTAAAAAATGAAACCTTGTTCGTCACCCATGCAGAAGCTGAAATTAAGCCGGGACGCGACGTTGAATTATTATACTTGAAACCTCTACAAAAAACCCTAAGTGACAAATTCGAGTCCGATAATAGGAAGATACAATTGCTTATAGATATCAAATCGGATGCCTATAAGACCTTGGAAAAGCTCATTGAAGTATTGAATAAATATCCCGATCTTACGGGCAATGAAAAGGTTGTCCTTGTGATTTCAGGAAATAGGCCAAAGCCGGAAGAATATACGAATTATCCCAGGTATATTTTATTTGACTATCAAAGTTTACAGGTATTGAACAACAAAGAACTGAACGAAAAAATCGCGTTGGTAAGCCTTCCATTTTATAAATATTCCAGTTGGGACGGACTGTCCGAACTACCGGAAATAGAAATTGCCAAAATCACCGCCCTCGTAAAAATGGCAAATGATTTTGGCAAGCCTTTTCGTTTATGGGCCACACCAGATACAGAATTGTCCTGGAAAACCTTAGCGAATTTGGGAGTCTGTTTTATTAATACAGACCACCCAAAAGATTGTTACGATTACCTGATAAAGTAACCATTCTAAATTTTATTCGCATCCTCCGGTAAAACCGTTCGCATTAAATTTTGTTTGAACGGCACCTTGTCGGCTACCATCTTTTACTTGAATGGCCAAATTGTTTTCCCCACTGCCATCACGTTTTGGACTGCAATACTCAAAGAGGTAGAAACTACTGGCACGCTGTGAGACCCTAAATGAAATTTCATTGAACATGTTTTCCAAATCTTGTTTGTCCCCGGCGAATACGCTATAAGTTTTTCCAATATCACTAAGGACCTGGGTGTCTATTTCAGTGCCCAGACCAATGGTAAAGAATGATATGTTGGGATCTGCAGCATCAACTTTCGTCTGGGCGGCATCCTTGGTATATCTGGATGCCTGATCGGTTCCATCTGTAAAAATTACAACGGAAGCAGCACCAATTTTACCACCTTGGGTGCTTTTTGACAATTCTGCAATGGCAATGTCGGTTGATTTAATTACCGCGCCATACAAATCGGTGGAAGGATCGTTGCTGATATCATCGGTAATGCCCTCAATGGCAGCTGTTAGCTCTTGCTTGGAAGAGGTGAATTCATTGAGCAAATGAAGCTCATTTTCACCATCAAACCAATAAATTGCCATTTTGAAGCTCTCCTGCGAAGTTTCGGGCATTACATTGTCAACAAAACTGATTCCTGCAGATTTCAATTCCGATAGACTGCTGCTTAGTACACTATTGCTCAAATCGAGCACCAATATGGTATTGTTGCTGAAAATTTGTGAGTTTGGTGAAATACGCGCTTGTGATTCTGATGTTGAAATGGTATTAAAGCAGGCATCATTTCGCCCTTGTTCGTAAATTGTAAACTTATTGGCTGTTAGTCCCGGTACTGGATTTCCATCGACATCAGATACTTTAAAAAAGATGGATACTTTTCCTGGTAGCGTCGTGTATTGTTCTTGGATAGACAGAACTAGTCCGTTCTCACCCAATCCCAAACAATCGTCCACTGGTTTTCCTTTGCCCAATCCATCTCCAAAATCCGGATTAAAATTTATGTCATCATCTGCATTTCCGCAGGAAATAAAAAGGGCAATGGTGAAAAATAGGGTTATAAGTTTGAAGTATGATTTCATTTTCAAATTTTTTGAGGTTCAACCATCACAACGGGCATTTTGCATTTTAAGTATGACTTATTTTAAAAATTATGTTAAAGATTGTTAAAGGCATCCGAAGGGAGGGTAAAAAAAATTGTAGTTTAGAGGTGGTGATGAAAATGGCAGCAAAACTGTTTCAAGGAAAATTCATTGCATATAAAATCATTTGTGAATGAAGGATGAATCAAATTCATTTGATGCAATCGTAATTGGCTCCGGAATATCGGGTGGCTGGGCCGCCAAAGAGCTTTGCGAAAAAGGGCTAAAAACATTGGTTTTGGAAAGGGGCAGGAATGTGGAGCATTTAAAAGATTACCCAACTGCTAATTTGGCCCCTTGGGAATTCAAGTATCGGGGCAGTATGACTCGCGAATTCTATGAAAAAAACCCTTTGATAACACGAGCGGCTGGTTTTGGGGCGGATACCGCTCATTTTTTCATTGAGGATGCAGACCATCCATATGTTCAAAAAAAACCATTCGACTGGATTCGCGGCTATCAAGTAGGAGGTAAGTCACTTACTTGGGGCCGAGCATGTCAGCGTTGGAGCGATAATGAATTTAAGGCACCCGGTAAATTCGGCTATGGCATTGAATGGCCAATAGGCTATGACGATGTAGCCCCTTGGTATTCCCATGTTGAAAAATTTGTAGGTGTTTGCGGAAATGAAGATGGAATAGAAGCCATGCCCGATGGGGAATTTTTGCCGCCATTTGAATTTAATTGTGTTGAACAATATATGAGCGATAAAATAAAGGAGCATTATCCCGATCGCCATCTGGTCCAAGGGCGATGGGCGCAATTGACCGAACCTAAGGAAATTCATTTGGAACAGGGTCGCGGAAAATGCCAAGCGCGCAATCTTTGCATGCGGGGATGTCCTTTTGGCGGGTATTTTAGTTCGGTTTCTTCCACACTTCCTTGGGCCGAAAAGACAGGTAACTTGACAATTAGACCATTTTCAGTTGTTCATTCCATAGTATATGATGAAAAAACGGGCAAAGCCTCAGGGGTCAAGATTATTGATGCACATACCTTTGAAGAAATCACTTTCGAAGCACGTATCATATTTCTAAATGCCTCCGCACTTAATTCCAATTTGATACTTCTCAATTCAAAATCCAATCGGTTTCCCAATGGATTGGCCAATGACAACGGACTTTTGGGCAAATATGTTTGTTTCCATATTTACAGAGGGCATGCAGGGGCAAAGATCGAAGGCTTTAAGGACAAATACGTCTACGGAAGGAAGCCTTCAGAACCTATTCTAGCGAATTATCGAAATTTGAAAGACAAGGATATGGATTATGTTGGCGGTTATACCACTTTCTGTGGTGCCTATAGGGTCCGTAATCAAGAGTTGGAGGATAGTGATGTACAAATTGGGGCCGATTACAAAACAGCTTTGACGAAAGCAGGCGATTGGCATGTGTATATGTATATGCAGGGTGAAACCATTCCAAAAATAACCAATCAAGTATATTTGAGCGAGGACAAGAAAGACCAATGGGGAATTCCCCTTTTGATAACCGATGTAGGTTACGATGGGAACGATGATAAAATGGTAGCTGATTTTCTGGTTCAAAGCAAAGAGATGCTCGAAAAAATAGGCTGTACCGAAATCGAGGTGGAAGATAACCACCAGCCTCCAGGACTTGATATACATGAAATGGGTGGTGTTCGGATGGGTAAAGATCCCAAGGACTCCCTTTTAAATGAATGGAACCAATTGCATTTGTGCAAGAATGTTTTTGTTACGGACGGTGCCTGTATGACGAGTACCGGTAACCAAAGTCCTTCTATTTTATATATGGCGCTCACTGCCCGTGCGGCAAATTATGCGGTCGAAGAAATTAGGAAAGGCAACTTATAATTAAATCTAAGAATGGAAAAGAAGGTAGGTGTTGGCCTCATCGGGTCGCAATTTATTTCTACGATACATGCCGAAGCTTTAAAAACGGTTCCTGACGCGGAGGTTTTGGCCGTTATGTCGCCCACAAAGGGCAATGCGAAAGCCTTTGCTGAAAAGCACAATATCCCCCATCACTTTACGGATCTTGATGCCATTCTCGCCATGAAAGAAATTGATATGCTTGTCATTGGGGCCCCAAACTCCCTTCATTGTGAAATTGCCTTAAAGGCAGCCAAAGCCGGTAAACACATGGTTGTTGAGAAACCATTATGTATGAACTTGGAAGAGGCGGATAGAATGATCCACGCATGTAAGGATGCAAACGTTAAATTAATGTATGCCGAAGAGCTTTGTTTTACCCCAAAGTATGTTCGAATGAAGGCATTGTTGGACGAAGGTGCCCTTGGAAAGCCTGTATTGTTGAAACAATCTGAAAAACATGATGGTCCCCACGCCGAGCATTTCTGGAATGTTGAGAAATCTGGCGGTGGCGTTACAATGGACATGGGCTGTCATGCCATTCAATTTTTTAGATGGTTGAATAAAAATAACCCAATTAAGACCGTATATGCCCAAATGTCTACCAGCGTCCATAGTGCCAAAACCATTGGGGACGACAATGCAATTCTAATACTTGAGTTTGAGAATGGCGTGACCGCTTTGGCCGAAGAGAGTTGGACCAAACTTGGCGGAATGGACGATAGGGCAGAAATACATGGGTCTGAAGGGGTAGCCTACGCAGATGTGTTGCAGGGCAATTCCATTCAAACCTACAGTACCCAGGGTGTAGGCTATGCGGTGGAAAAAGCAGGAAATACCGTAGGCTGGAGTTTTACCATGTACGAGGAAATCTGGAATTATGGCTTTCCCCAAGAATTTGCCCATTTTGTTGACTGTGTCAAAAATGACAAAACCCCATTGGTAACCGGAGCGGACGGAAAGGCTGTACTTGAGGTCATTTTTGCTGCTTATGAGTCCGCCGGAACGGGTAAAAAGGTCCGATTTGCCATTTACCTCCAACGTTGACAAACCCTACAAATTATGGAAAAAAAGAAACTGAATTATGGAACGTAGGGAAGCAATGTTTTTGACTGCTGGTTTTTTTGGTACCGTATTGATAGGCTCGGAGGTTTTTCTTGCCGGCTGCGCGCGCAAACCACGGAACCAGGCACTGTTTTCCGAATCAGATCTATTTCTTTTAGATGAGATCGGAGAAGTGATTTTACCGGAAACCAAGGACTCACCTGGAGCAAAAGAAGCACATATTGGACAGTTTATAATGGATATTGTTACCGATTGCTATGATGAAGGGGAGCAAATGATTTTCAAGAATGGATTATTGGAACTAAACCAAAATTCACATGATAAGTTTGGTACCGACTTTATGAATATAAATTCTAAAGAAAAACATGATCTAATTGTTGGGTTGGATCAAGAGATCCGGAAGGGTTTTGATAAAACCGAGCCCCATTATTTTCGAATGATAAAAGAACTTACACTTTGGGGGTATTTTACATCTGAACCAGGCGCCACCAAAGCTTTGCGTTACAACCCTATTCCCGGTAAATATCTAGGATGTATTCCCTATGAAAATGACGATAAGGCATGGGCCACCTAAAATCACATAAGAATTTATATTGACGGCCTTATAATAAATTGGAACAATGAGGCCTCCTAACCAAGCACCAAACCAAAATAATTAAATGTTCAAATACACATTTTTAAATTATCCAATTATATTTTTATCGATCAGTACCTTTTGCATTCCGCTCAAAGCCCAAAAAAAGAATGAATCCTTCAGATTGAATATTCGAAAAACAACTTCCCAAATTGAAATAGATGGGATAGGGGACGAGCAAGCTTGGAAGGAAACCGATGTTGCCAAGGATTTTTTTATGGTATTGCCCATGGATACTGGCAAAGCAAATGAAACGTCAGAAATTAGAATGGCCTATGATGATAAGAATATATACTTGCTCGCCATCTTTTTTCATCAAAAGCAAGGTGAATATTTTGTGGAATCCTTGCGACGGGATTTTTCATTCGGGAAAAATGATAATTTCCTTCTCTTTTTAGATCCGTTTAATAATCAGACCACGGGATTTTCTTTTGGGGCAAATGCATTTGGGGCGCAGTGGGATGGTACTATGTACAATGGCGGCAGTGTAGATCTTAACTGGGACAGCAAATGGGTTTCTGAAACCACCCGTGATAAAGAGAAGTGGGTTTTTGAGATGGCATTGCCTTTCAAGTCCATAAGATATGAGGCAGGTGTAACCGAATGGGGCATAAATTTTAGTCGATTGGATTTGAAGTCCACTGAAAAATCAAGTTGGACACCAATTCCAAGACAATTCCCCACGGCTTCATTGGCTTATACGGGAACACTTGTATGGGATGCCCCGCCTCCAGAGCCAGGATTTAATTTTTCGGTCATTCCCTACGCTCTTGGCTCTGTAAGCAAGGATTTGGAAAATAATGGAGATACCAAATACGATGCGAAAGTTGGGGGCGACGTAAAACTCAGCTTGTCCTCTTCGATGAATTTGGATCTAACTGTGAATCCCGATTTCTCACAAGTAGAGGTAGACAGACAAGTAACCAATCTAGATAGGTTTGAGCTTTTTTTTCCGGAAAAAAGACAGTTTTTCCTTGAGAACGGTGACCTTTTTGCCAATTTTGGATACCCGACCATTCGACCTTTCTTCTCCAGAAGAATAGGTCTTGGTGTCCCAATTCAGGCCGGGGCAAGAGTGAGCGGGAATTTGAACAAGAAATGGCGCCTAGGTCTAATGGATATGCAAACCTCCAAAGTGGACGATACGGGACTACCAAGTCAAAATTTCGCGGTTTTGTCCCTTCAAAGAAAGGTATTTAGTAGGTCGAGTATCGGATTAATGTTCGTGAACAAGGAATCGCTTCGGTATCCCAATGAAACGGATTCAATAGTTGACCTGTATCCAAAGTACAATCGCAATTTAGGTCTGGAATATAATCTGGCCTCCTCTAATAATCTGTGGAATGGAAAGGCTTTCTTTCTAAAATCATTTTCCCCGGATGAAGCGGGAAGTGGCGTAACCCAAGCGGCTCATTTGGAATATAAAAGTCGAAAATGGAACTGGCGCATACAAGAGGAATGGGTGGGCAAGGAATACACTGCAGAAGTCGGTTATGTGCCACGTAACGGTTATGTGAATTTCAATTCGTTTTTAGGTCATCTATTTTTCCCAAAAGGTGGAATACTTCTTAGCCACGGCCCGACATTGAATACCACCTATTATTTCAACGAAAGTTTGGAACGCACCGATAATACCAGTTACCTGGTTTATAACTTGGATTTTCGGAACCAGAGCACTTTGGATTTCTTTGTGTCGGACGATTATGTAGAGCTGTTGGCACCCTTTGACCCCACAAGATTGGGCAAGGAGCAATTGGCGGCAGGCACGAAGCACAATTGGAATGCCTTTGGATGGATGTTCGCTTCCAAGCCCCAAAGTCTTTTTACCTATACCTTTGATGGCCGATTGGGTGGATATTATCAAGATGGACATCGTACTAGCCTTACCACTGAACTGGGATACCGCTTTCAACCCTATGTAAGTTTAAGTGCCAACCTCAACTATAACCATATTGACCTTCCCGCCCCATGGAATAAAAATCAATTCTGGTTGATCGGTTCAGAAGTTGATGTTACATTTAGTAATAAATTGTTTTTTGCCACGCTATTTCAATATAATGAGCAAACGCAGAATTTTAATTTAAACTCAAGGTTTCAATGGCGGTATGCCCCGGCTTCGGATTTATTTTTGGTCTATACCAACAATTATTTCATTGAACCTTTTGAAGGTAGAAATTGGGGCCTTACCCTTAAATTCACATATTGGTTTAATAAATAGGTAATTATATGGAAATTCAGCACTGCTCCAAGTATTCCGAAATGAGCTTAAAAGCGTCGAAAATTTTAATTTCCCAAATAAAAGAAAAGCCAAGTTCCTTATTGGGAGTGGCTACAGGAAATTCACCCAAGGGCCTATATGAGCTTTTGGCTGGAGCTGCACAGAAAAACCCTACTTTTTTTAAAGATCTAGGAATTGTAAAATTGGATGAGTGGGGCGGAATTCCAATGGATGCGCCCAATTCTTGTGAAAGCTTCATTCAAGATCGAATACTTGGACCTTTGCAGGTTCCGCAAAGTAATTACATTTCGTTTAATAGCAATCCCAACTTTCCGGAACAGGAATGTTTGCGTGTTCAGAATGAATTGCAAAACAGTGGCCCTTTGGACGTCTGTATTTTGGGGTTGGGAAAGAATGGACATGTTGGGTTCAATGAACCTGCTTTGAACCTGGTACCTAATTGCCATAGGGCCGAACTCTCAAAAGAATCCCAACAACACCAAATGGTAAATTCTTTAGAGCATAAACCTGCCTATGGCTTAACCTTGGGTATGGGCGATATTCTGAATTCTAAAATGATTATCCTTTTAATTACTGGCAGTGGGAAGGACGGGATTACGAAAGATTTATTAAAGCCCCGAATCAGCACATCGCTGCCCGCATCTTTTTTATGGTTACATTCCAATGTGAAATGCTTTATAGATATGGAATCGGTAACAGTCTAAGAATTTGTTAAATAAACTACTGAAAAACCATATTTTGCTAACTTGCTACTTATGATGTACGAGCTAAAAAAGATAGTCCAGGCCCATCAGCTGTCCAAATCAAAAGGTCATAAAACCGTTTTGGCAACCGTAGTGGCCTTGGAAGGCTCTTCGTATCGAAGACCGGGAGTTCGTATGCTCATAGACATAGATGGGAATATGACTGGTGCAGTAAGTGGAGGGTGTGTGGAGAAGGAGATTGTGCGTCAATCACAAAGTGTATTTGAATCGGCCATTCCCAAGGTTATGACCTATGACGGAAGATATCGCTTGGGATGTGAGGGAATACTATATATTCTGATTGAACCGTTTGAACCGGCTTCTGATTTTTTGACCGCCTTCACGGGTAATTTGAAAAAGAGGAATTCCTTGAAGATTGAATCATTTTTTGGGAAGAAAGATTCGGTAAGTAGACATTTTGGGTCTGTTTTTACCTTTTGGAAAGAAACACATGCTCTGAGGGAGGAGTTTGTAAACGATTCGGAATTGGAAGTATTTGAGCAATGGATAGAACCTTGCCTAAAACTGATTATTTTTGGAGCCGAACACGATGCGGTGCAACTATGTTCCTATGCTACCAAGACCGGTCTGGAAGTAACCGTAGTTGCCCACCCTACTGAAGAGAAAAGAATATCGGACTTTCCGGGCGTACATGAACTATTGGGACTGGAAGCTGAGAATTTTCCTCTGGAACAGATTGATGATCGCACGGCTGTTTTGGTCATGACCCATAGCTACGTTAAAGACCTTAAGTTCCTAATGCAAATAAGGAACACCTGTCCATTTTACCTTGGTTTATTGGGCCCATCCACGCGAAGGGAAAAACTACTCTCCGAAATCATGGAGCGTTTCCCGGAAATCGATTTGGATTTTATAAATAGAATCCACGGACCTGCCGGTCTTAATATTGGTGCTGAGACCGCTCAAGAGATTGCCATCGCTATACTTTCGGAGATTCTGGCCGTGGTACGTGGACAAGAGCCTATGATGCTCAGGGACAAAAAAATAAGAATACATAATTGATGGTAGATCGTGAACAACCTCGGGGCAAGCGCGCGTGGTATCAGGAGGAAAACCTGAAAAACATTTCGACACATGCCCCGGAGCATTTTAAATCTCGATTATCGAGGAAAATAGCCATTTTGATTTTAGCAGCAGGGGCATCTACCAGAATGGGTAAACCCAAGCAACTGATGGAATGGAAGGGAACTACTTTATTGGGGCATGCCATTGACGAAGCTTCGACCATTGAAAATTCTATAATCTTCGTGACTTTAGGTGCAAATTCGGATGCCATAAAATCCGCCCACATTCAAAAAGATGTAAAATGGGTATTCAATAGTCATTGGGAGTCAGGTTTGGGCACATCCATTGCACTGGGCGCGAAAGCGATACTTGAAAATGAACCGAAAATCCCCAAAATTTTAGTAATGCTAGCCGACCAACCTTTAATCGATTCTGAATATCTGGAACAAATGATCAGTTCGTTTCACATAGTTAAAAAAGGGATTGTGGCTACAGGTTATGGAAAACGAACCAGGAGTGCCGGCACTGTTCGATCAGCAATATTATGAAAAACTGATGGGTTTAAATTCGGATAAAGGCGCTAAGTATTTGCTATTGGAACACCAACAGGATGTGGAACTTGTATTTGCGGGAGACAAGACAAAGGACATAGATACCTTGAAAGATTACAACCACCTGAAAGAGTTAAAGTTATAATGGAAAAACAAAAAGATAACAGAATGAAATACAGCATTTTAAAATGGGGATTTCTTGCAATAATGTTTATGGGGTTATCCGTGCATGCCCAAGAAATGGGATTCGAAGAATACAATCCAACTTCCACTTTGGTGGTCCCTATACATGAGATAAAAAGTGCAAAGTTTCCATTTATTGATGTTCATAGCCATCAGCGGGACATGTCGGCCGAGGCTTTGAAAAAAATGATTGTAGACATGGATGGTCTGAATGAGGGTATAATGGTAAATCTTAGCGGTGGTTCCGGCAACCGACTTCGAGAAATGACGGAAAGTATTCAAAAAAACTATCCGAACAGATTTGCTGTTTTTGCAAATGTGGACTTTGATAATGTGGGCAAACCTGGATGGAGTGAAAATGCGGCCAAACAATTGGAAATCGATGTTAGGGCAGGTGCAAAAGGGTTAAAGATTTATAAGAGCCTGGGTCTGAGTTACAAGGATACCGATGGAAAACGCTTGGCCATAGATGACCCAAGGTTAGACCCGGTTTGGAGTAAATGTGCCGAATTAGGGATTCCGGTCTTGATTCATGCAGCTGACCCTAAATCATTCTGGGATCCGATGGATAGTAATAATGAGCGTTGGTTGGAACTCAAAACGCATACCAGAAGAAAAAGATCCGATACAGATCCGGCACCATGGCAACAAATAATTGACGAACAGCACCGTATGTTTAAAAAGCATCCAAAAACCAAGTTCATAAATGCCCATATGGGTTGGTATGCCAATAACTTGGGCAAATTGAGCGAACTCATGGACGAGATTCCAAATATGTCCGTAGGTATTGGCGCTATCATTGCCGAATTGGGAAGACAGCCCAAGGCAGCAAAGGCCTTCTTTCTAAAATACCAAGATCGTATCCTTTTTGGCAAGGATAGCTGGCAACCAAATGAATTTCCGACCTATTTTAGGGTATTGGAAACTGATGACGAATATTTTCCTTACTACAAAAAATACCATGCCTTTTGGGCCATGTATGGGTTGGATCTTCCCGACGAAGTGCTTAAAAAAGTGTATTATAAAAATGCCTTGAACCTTATCCCCGGGTTGGATAAGAATCTTTTTCCGAAGGATTAGTTTTTTAGTAGGGGTTTGACTTTGATTATTTCAAAAAAATCGAGGTACAATGCCACAACTTATGGCGGACAAACCGTTGTAATACTGGGTTAAAAACGTATATGTTAGTGTCTAGCCCTATTTTCTACGGCTGTGCCCATGTCGCCATAATCTTGGAAAATGCCGCAGGATACTTCCATCTTGACCAGGGAATTTTTTTCTTGCTTTTTCTTCTTTGCATAGGCCTCAATTTGAGGTGATAAATAGCCCATAATTGTTATTTTATATAAAACGCGAACGTGTTAACGAGACAATTTGTAATCAGATTCAGGTCAAAATTAGCCAGTACTTGTTATTGATATTAATACTTTACCAAAAGTTTGTGATTTTTAATATGAAATTTTGATTTTTAAAAAAGGAGGAAAATAAGGATCAATAAGCATCGATCGGGGTAGGGGCCAATTGTTTGTGCACATAATCCAAAATCAACATCCAATTCATCTTGAGAATTAAGGCAGCGGTAGGCACATTGTCATCTTCAATCGCAGAAATGATTCCATCGTGTTGGTTATCGGATTTATCATAGATAGTCTCATCTGACAATAATGCTTTCTCGTAGAAAAAGATCCGGGCCTTTAAGTCGGCCAAAATCTGCTGGGCCAGACCGTTTTCGTAGTGCCGGGTAAGAAGTCTATGGAACTCTAATTTAGCCGTGATACGGCCCAAGGTGTCTGTTGATGTTTTGAAAGCCAGTTGTTGATTTTTTAAATCAATGATACAGGTTGGGAAAAAGACCGAATTTTCTATGGCCAACACTTCTAAATCTGCTACTAATTCATAAAGATCCTTAGCTTCCTTTCGATTTAGTTCGGCAATAACAAATCCGCGATTTGGGACAGCCTCTATGATACGAGCTTGTTGTAATTGGGTCAAAGCCTCCCGAATAGGGGTTACACTCACACCTAGTTTTCTAGATACAGCGGCCAAATTAATGGTTTGGCCACTTACCAAGGTGCCCTCCATCATATGGCTCAACAAATATTCCCTGACTTTATCCCGTAAAATTGATTTTGAATTCATATCACAAATATAACAAATCGTATACGATTACAAAGAAAGCTGATTTTTTTAGTGTAAAACCTCATTCTACCACACCAATTAAGTGATTTACACTTTTCAACGCAAGTGCGTATTTATAACTTCTGAAACATTGGTTTTAGTACTTGGCTAGATTCCAATACCAAGTGCTTGGGTCTATTCAACACTTTTTTTTGATCAAAATAATGGGTATTTATGCCTCCTACACCGAAAAAATGGTCTAGGACATTAATTTTATCGTTAAGTATTTGTTTCCAAGTCCTACTGAACTTATCTTTGGGGTGTTGCGCCGAGTACTTTTTTGAGGATACGGATAATACGCGACCGCTTATTGTAACTTCTGAATAAATTGCTTAGGTAATCAATCTTAAAAATTGTCATTTCCCGAACTTTAGTTCAGCACCTCAATGGCAGCTCTATAAATTGGGCACATATAATTTAAAATATTAATAATTAAGAAGGCAAATGGCAAGAGCACAAGAAACCTATGGTAAGAAAGAGCGGGAAAAGAAGCGTTTAAAAAAGCGTGAGGAAAAGCAGAAAAAGAAGGAAGCTCGAAAATCTTCGTCTACAGGTGGAACATTTGAAGACATGTTGGTATACGTTGATGAAAATGGCCATTTTACCGATACGCCACCAGATCCATCCAAAAAAGTAAAAATAGATGCAGAGAGCATTGTGTTAGGAATTCCGAAAAAAGAGGAGCAAGAAGAAGAAGACCCGATTCGCAAAGGAAAGGTTTCCTTTTTTGATACTTCGAAGGGTTTTGGCTTTATCATCGATTCGGAAAACTCGGAAAAGTATTTCGTACATGTAAGTGGGTTGATCGACGAGATTCAGGAAAACGATAAGGTTTCCTTCGAATTGGAAAAGGGCATGAAAGGACTTAATGCAGTTCGCGTAAAAAGAGGATAGCCTTCCAACTATAAGTTCCACGTATATAATTCAAAAATATTACAGTGCCCATAAAATGGGTATATAGTGATACTTAGAAGTTTTAATACATTTTGTTTTAAATTCCTTTCAGCCCTTTTAGGGCTTTTATTTTGCCTTTAATTCCCTCCAAAACCTACTGTTCATCTAATAAGAAGTTTTTTAAGTACTAAATTGGCGTTAAGCCCGTTACCGTAGTATAAAATCCAAAAACGATCAAAAGATGATTAATAGTAAAGTAATTGGCAATCGAATCCTTCTTTTAGGCGTGGTAGCCGCTTTGGCAATTAGTTGCAACAAAGACAATGAAATTTCCCAAGAACAAGAATTAACACAGACCGAACTGAAAACAATCCTTGAAACGGATGATGTATCTAGAGTTGCTGACAACGTCTTGGCCGACATATATAATAGTAGTGGATCTCCATCCGCCAAACAATCGGACTGTTATTCAGCAGAGTATTCTGAAACCGGATTCACGGCTACCTTTAACAATTGTGTATTAAATGGGTCCGATGATGTAAATGGTACCCTGAGCGTAGTGTATTCCACAGAGGAAGGTGCTGCGGCATATATCGCCACTTTTACCAATTTTTATGTAGGTGATATTAAGATCAATGGTACCAGAGGATATGAAATTGAGGGTAATTCTGAAGAAGGAAGCATATCCTTTACGATTACCAGTAATTTGACAATTGTAATGGAAGATGGATCCACAGTTTCAGAAAGTGGCACTAAAAGCTTTGGAATCGACTTTGGGGACAATCTGGAAACCACTATCTATACCATTGGTGGAAATTGGACTTTACAAGTTGATGGACAAACTTATAAAGTGGTAATAGGGTCTATATTGGAAGGCAATTTTAGTTGCGGATACTTGACCAATGGAACTATGACCGTTGATAAAAACGGTTTGGTTGTAACGGTTGGCTTAGGAGATGGCACTTGTGACGACAAGGCTACTTTGACCTACCCAAATGGGGCGACCGAAGAAATTTCCTTAAAGGATTAAACAAAATATAATTCATAAAAAAGCCCGTCCTTAAATAGGTACGGGCTTTTTGTTGTTGGTACCTTAACTTATCTTGAATAGTTTCTATATTGAGCCCATTGTACTCTTTTAGTGTCCCTAAGTGAAGAAAAGTAGTTGAATGTTTTAGATTCTGTAGATGTTTTTGAGAATGTAGATTTCATGTTTTTATGTTTTTAAAAGTTGTTTAATTGTTTTCTTGATTGGACTTATTATCTATTGTAATTTCTATAGGCCGCCCATTGCACTCTTTTACTGTCTCGCAATGAGGAAAAGTAATTACCTGTTTTTGATTCCGTTGCTGTTTTATTAAATGTTGCTTTCATGATTTTTAGTTTAAAGTTGTGATGTTTTCTTTTTTAATTCTCTGGTCAAACCATCTATCGGTGTGCCAGCCATTTCCTGTTTCAAAATATATTCTAGGTCTTAATTGATGTTGATATAAAGTTTCCATGATGTTGTTTTTTAATGATTTATATATAGAAGACGACGAATAATCATATATGTTACAGTACTATGTAATAAAAGGTACTATTTTATGGAATATTTAACACTTCATAACTGAAAGGGTAGTAATCATTTTAAAATAAACTACTGATATACAAGTAATTACGAAAAGTTACTTTCAATTGAAAAAATGAACATATTTACTATCTTAGTGATATGGGAACAAAAATAATCGTATGCATTCTAACTTTTTTAGTGTTCAACACCTCTGATTTGTACGCTCAATATTCAAAAAGCGAATGGAAAGAAAGGGATGGTTGGATGAACGTTTCCCAAATTTTGGACGATGCCCAGGTAACCGATGGATCCATTGTAGGGGATGTGGGCTGCCACGAAGGCTATCTCAGTTTTCATTTATCAAAAAGGGTAGGGGGCACAGGAAAGGTTTATTCTGTAGATGTAAGGGAAGATCGACTGGAAAAGTTGAGAGAGAACGTAAGAAGTAATAATGTACTCAACATTGAGGTCATTTTTGGTGATTATGATGATCCTAAGTTACCATCGGCAAAACTTGATGCTGTCTTTGTTATAGATACCTATCATGAAATTGACGATTATAAAAGTGTTCTTGCTCATATAAAGAATTCGTTGAAACTTGGCGGTCGCCTTTTAATTCTAGAAAAATTAAAAGAACATGCAAAGGAGAAATCCCGTAAGGATCAGATGGATGCTCACACCTTATCTATGAAATATGTAAAAAAAGATATAGAAAAGGCCGGCTTTTCAGTCATTAAGGAAGTTCATGATTTTGGAAAATGGGAAAATGACACCGATAAGACCATGTGGATTTTGGTTGCTACAAAGACCATTGACTAAATCTTGTTTTAGTCCTTGTTCAATTCTTCCAGCATGCCTTCATATGTTTCTATCTTAGTAAAAAGTTTCCCCCCAATATTCAAGATTGGGGTACTAACGGAATCTAAAGGAGAACGGGTCCCGAAAATTTTCTGCAATTGGTCTTTAATTTCCGGTTTTAATCGAAGATCATGGGATTCAAATAAGTACTTTCCTTCAGACATCTTACTCAATAGGCTATCACAGGTTAAGCAGTTGGGAGCCACATACAAAATGATTTGCCTTTTAGGCCGTATCTTAATTTTAGTGTGTGCTTTTTTCAAGGCATTACCGGACAAGCTATCCTTAACAATCAATTCAGTCTTATAGGACGGTATTTTGCCTCTCATTGGCACAATGGTCTGCAAAAGCACTTTGGATGTTGCTGGAAGACGAATAGCTCTGGGAACGGCCCGACTTTGCCTAAAATTAGTTCCAGAAATTGTCAAGATGACATCAAATTCCTGATCATTTTCATTAATGGCATAGAAGGCAAGTCTATTGGGAATCTCTTCGGTAACTATTTCAATAGGTGTTTCCTGTGCATTTAAGTAGCACATGCATAAGAAAAGGGATAAAACAAATATTAGTCTCATTCTTTGTATTGGATTATTAATATATGAATTAATTGCCATTCTGTCCCTAATATATATTAATTGAGGCAAACTTATCGAATGATTTATTAGGTAAATCCTATTTTAAATAGTAGGTTATTCTTAATATTGACCAAAATTTCAACATTTCATATCTGAATGGACAAGCCCAAGAGTGTCGTACCTATTATTCTCGCTTTTTTTGCAATCTATGTGATTTGGGGGTCGACATATCTTTTGAACAAAATTGCGGTAACTGAATTACCGGCCTTTATGTTGGCCGGAGTTCGCTTTGTAGTTGCCGGTATTTTGATATTCATTATGGCCAAGATTATGGGAATATCCGTTTTGGCTAGTTGGAAACAAATAGTTAACTCGGCCATTGCCGGTTTTCTTTTTCTGTCTTTTGGCAATGGGGTAGTAGTGTGGGCATTAAAGTTTGTTGACAGTGGTTTTGCGGCATTGGAGATTTCGGCCCAGCCGCTTATTGTGCTTCTATTGATGCGCTTGATTCAAGGCAAGAAAATTAAAATAATGTCGTTGGTAGGGGTTATGCTTGGTTTTATTGGCATCTACTTGTTGGTGAGCCAGAAAGAAATAATTGGTCAGGAAGGTTCTGTAATGGGCATGTTTCTGATATTCTTGGCGATGCTTAGTTGGGGATACGGAAGCCTTTTTGTTGCCAGAGCCGATTTACCGCGAAACTTTTTTATAAATACGGGTTATCAAATGGTGACCGGAGGCGCAATGATGCTCATTTTCAGTCTTATGATTGGTGAAAATTGGATCTCACCTTTGGAATGGAGCGGGACTGTTCAAATTTCAATGATCCTATTAATTATTTTCGGAAGTGTGGTGGCGTTTACGGCTTTCAATTATCTGCTAAGAGTGGTATCCCCTGAAAAAGTTTCTACCTCCACGTATGTAAATCCTATAATTGCATTGCTCTTGGGCTGGTATTTCTTGAATGAACAAATAACAACACAATCCGTGGTAGCGGCTTTTATTCTTTTAACAGGCGTATACTTTATTAACACCAAGAAAAAACTGGCAATGTTCTCTAGATTTATTAGATAATATTTGAAAGGGTGCCATTTATTTTTTAGAGATCATTGTAATTAATTATTTGAATAAGAAGGCCCGCATGTCATTTTTTAATTAGTTTTGTGTTATTGTTTATCAAGACTTATAGTACCAATTAGACTTGCTCAACTGTACCGCAAATACTTTGAAAACATACTAGTTGTTATAGAAGTATTCGATGTTTTTCTACTAAAACTTAATCATTTTGATTATGTAAATTATGTTGAACCTTCAATAATCGGGATGAACGTTAATTGGTAACGTTCTGTTCCCTGCTGATACCTTTATATTCAACATCGGTATTTTCTTAACATGTATACCATCTAATTTCTTAACAAAAGTACTATTGAAAAATAAAAAAATAAGGACCGAAAAAAGTCCTTATTATCTCAAAATATGGCGAAACATTAGACCTCGCCTATACCATTTTTTTGGAGGGTTTTGCCGTAAAAATGTACATTGAAACCAAATCGTGCAAAGAAATAGGCCTAGGTTTTGTCCCGAAAGTATCAGATTGGCGAAAGCATGTTGATTGGGCAGACCTCATAATATTTGATTATACCGGGTATGGCAAAATTTGTGAAGAATTAAGGAGTTCGGGCAAATTGGTCATTGGTGGTTCTGAATATACCGATCTTTTAGAATTGGATAGGAATTTTGGACATGAACAACTTCAGACACATAAAATAAAGGTATTGCCATCAATTGAGTTCACCAATTTTCAAGACGCCATTGCTTATGTGCAACAGAATCCAGATGCGTATGTTATAAAACCATCAGGTGAAACCCAGGAATTGAAGCAACTTCTTTTCGTTGGCCAAGACGATGAAGGATTGGATGTAATTAGGGTAATGAAAGCTTACGAAAAATCGTGGGGCAACAACTTTGGGAATTTTCAATTGCAGAAAAAGGTCAAGGGAGTCGAAATTTCTGTGGCAGCTTTCTTTAACGGAGCTCGTTTTTTGCACCCTATCAACATCACCTTTGAGCATAAAAAACTATTTCCGAAAGAATTGGGAGTGTCAACAGGTGAAATGGGAACGAGTATGTTCTGGACAAAAGACTCTCCAATATTTGATGCAACCCTCAAGAAATTGGAGTCTACTTTGGCCCAGAAAAATTTTATTGGCCATATTGATATTAATTGTATTGTGAACGGGAATGGGATATTTCCACTGGAATTTACATCTCGATTTGGGTATCCACAAATTTTGATACAACGGGCGGGTATCAATGAACCTATGGGTGAATTTTTCTTCAAATTGGCAAAGGGAAAGGATTTTAAGATAAACGTAAAAAAAGGATTTCAGGTAGGTGTGTTAATGGTTGTTCCGCCTTTTCCGTACGACGATAGGAAAACATTCGAACTTTTTTCAAAAGACGCGGTGGTTATTTTTAAGAAAGACATGAAGGATGGATTACACCCTATGCATTTAAAAAAGATAAATGAAGAATGGCTCATAACGGGCGATACAGGTATTGCGGTGGTTGTGAGTGGAACGGGTCTGACGATGAAGGATGCCCAGAAGAATATGTACAATCGGGTACATAATATTATTGTAAACAACAGTTATTATCGTACTGATATTGGAGATCGATGGCATGATGATTCGGATAAATTATGGTCCTGGGGCTTATTATAGTTAACACTTATGTTTGAGATCCTAGTAAATGCTAAAATATTCTTTGATCTATTGCCAAAAGATTGGCAGGATTCTATTGTGCCCTATTGGAGAAATTATAGTGAAAGTGCAAAGGTTTATGTCCTGAAAAAAGATGGGGAAATTTGTGCGGGAGGAATTGTGTTCAATTCCTTACCTCCAGAAATGGAACATTTTAGGAACGATGCCAATTATTGGTTAAAGCGGTATTATCTTTATATTGGATTTATTTGGGTGCCTGAAGATAAGCGCAAGCAAAACTACGGGTCTGAATGGTTGTTTAATTTGAAAAGGCAAAACCCAGCTCAAAAATTCTGGTTAACAACTGAAGAAAAGCAACTGAAGAGCTTTTATATTAAAAACGGATTTAGATATGAAAAGACACTATTTTATAATGAAATAGAGGAGGACCTGTTCCTATACGATGCTGTTTAGCCAAAGTGAGGATCATTCCAAATACTGAATTCGAGACTTGAAAAGAGCGCTTTTATGGCGAAAATAAACCTAAATAGCACTTATGTCCATTAAAGTAAAATGATTACTTTAATAGACATGAAAAATATGCTGTTCATCATTATTATAATCACTGCAGTTGCATGTAATGATTCAAAGTCTGGTAAATCCCTGTTTAACGGAAAAGATTTGGAAGGTTGGCATATTGATATACCAGAAATGGATACTATTCCCGGAACTATAAATCCGTTTATTGTAAGAGATGGTATGCTGGTAAGTTTAGGGACACCACAAGGTCATCTCATTACGGACGGCAATTATCGGGATTTTAGATTGGAAGTGGAATATCGTTTTGCAGGAGAACCTGGAAATTGTGGGGTTTTGGTTTTTGCCTCCACCCCTAGGTCTTTATATAAAATGTTCCCAAAATCCATAGAGGTTCAAATGATGTATGAAAACGCCGGGGATTTTTGGTGCATTGTTGAGGATATTGCTACCGATGATATGATTGCCCGTCGTGAACCGGAAGAGGAATGGGGAATTACGGAAGGTAAGAAAAGAAGAATTTTAAATCTTACCGATAATTCAGAAAAGCCATTGGGTGAGTGGAACAAAATGACGATTGAAGCACTCAACAACCAAATAAAAGTATGGGTAAATGGTGATTTAGTGAATTATGGATATAACGCGACGGCGAACCATGGTCAAATAGCGTTGCAAGCAGAAGGAGCCGAAGTAGAATTTCGTAAAGTTTGGTTGACACCCATCACAGAACTCACCAATTGATCCAGTGTTTCCCTTGACCTAAATTATATTTTTACAATCATCTTTCCTGTGTTGGCTCCTTTGAATAAACCAATTAGCGCATTTGGGATATTTTCAAATCCCTCTTGAATGGTTTCCGTGGATTTAAGAATTCCGTCTTTATACCATTGTGTTAATTTGGCCAGTGCTTCCGGGTATTTCTCTTCATAATCAAATATGATAAACCCCTGCATCAAGGCCCTTTTACGAATCAGAAATGTATGTACGGGAAGACTTTTTGGCAAAGAAGTTTCATTATATACGGAAATGGCCCCACATTGAATCGTGCGTGCATAGGTATTGATATTAAAAAGAACCGCATCGGAAATAGGCCCACCAACATTATCAAAATAGATATCCACTCCATCCGGACAAGCTGATTTTATGGCTTCGACCATATTGAAAGATTCTTTGTAATTGATGGCACCATCAAAACCATATTCCGAAACCAACATTTCCACCTTCTCTGCAGTACCGGCAATACCGACTACATGTAGCCCTAAGAGTTTACCTATTTGCCCCACAATACTTCCTACTGCGCCCGCAGCTCCCGAGACCAGCAATGTTTCTCCTTTTTTAGGCTTTCCAATTTCAATTAATCCCAAATAGGCAGTAAGTCCGGTAATTCCCAAAACTCCAAGATAGGAGGTAAGCGGAGCTATTTTGGAATCGATTTTCATAAGGCCTTCTCCTTTTGAAACTTGCATTTCTTTCCATTCCAATAGGCCACTTACAAAACCCCCAAGTTCAAAATTAGGATGCTTAGATTCAACAATTTCTGCAATAATTCCAGATTTTAGGGGCTTATTTAGCTCGAAAGGGGGAATATATGATTCTACATCGTTCATTCGACCTCGCAAATAAGGATCAACGGATACATATAGTGTTTTAAGTAAAACCTCCCCGGTTCTTATCTCTGGTTTTTGCTCCGAAATGATTTTGAAATCTGTCAGTTTTGGCAAACCAATGGGTCTTTTATGTAGTAATATGGCTTTATTCATTTACTTTTTTTTGGTACAGTTAAGACCGTAGGATAAAGTAATGCCCAATATGGGCTTTCAATTAAACTCTCCAATCAAAATATAGCACTTCTATTGGAAGTCGGGCCAATAGTGCATAATTTTTTTTCTAAGAAAAGATACGCTACGCTCCAGTTGATCCATACCATCTACGCCATCTTCAATACTGATCCAGCCATCGAAACCCACGCGCCTTAATTCTGCGAAAATTGCATCATAGTCATTAAGTCCCTTGCCAATTTCCCCATGCCTCAATCTTTTGGCATAACCCAAAGCGCCACCTTCTTCTTTGCGCAGATCTTCAATGGTCCCTTCAATCAAGTATCGATCACTCGCATGCATGGTAACCACCCGATCGGAGATGCGGTACAACAACTCCAATGGGTCTTCCCCGGCCAAAAAAGTATTGCTAGGGTCATAATTGACCCCAAAATTAGGATGGTCAATTTTAGCTACCAGTTTACAAAAGACATCCATTTGTTGGGCAAATTCCGGGTATTCCCAGAAATCATCTTTATAATGATTCTCTAGAATTAGTGTAATCCCTAGTTCTTGTGCCGTCGGCAAACAGGCTTTAATACATTCAGCAGCTAAGTCAACTCCCCGGTCGATCGTGAGTTCTGGACGCCGTTGGCCAGATAACACCCTACAGTAGGAACCTCCTAAAACATGGGTCATTTTAATCCATTTCAATTGCTTATCAATTTCATTCTGACGAAATGCAGGGTCTGGATGTGTAAAATCAGGTGAACAGCAAAGCATTGGAATCACTTTTCCTTTTGATTCTACTTCATGTCGAAAAGTAGGCCAGTTTTCCTCATCTGCCATTTCCAGAAATCCGGCATACCATTCCAATCCGTCTATTTCTAGTTCACTAGCTAATTTTATCCACTCGGATATCTTCATGGTTCCATCCTTACATAAGGCTTGCATAAATGCTTTTGGAAATACGGCTAATTTTGGCATTGAGTACTATTAGGTTAGTAGTTGAAAATAAGATGCCTTTATTTTGGTGGATTTCGCCCTATCATCGGAAATTGCTCTACTTCAATAATTTGACCACTAATAGGCCCACTTTCGTCCGAAAGAAGATAAACTGCAGCAGCAGCTATTTCCTCTGGCTTAAAAATACGTTTTGCAGGGGCAAAGGTGTTTGGTAGCTTTTCATACCAATCCTCATCTTTTCCATGTTCTCTTTGATTGATCACTTCATGTTCGGTCAAAACCCATCCAGGATTAATTTGGTTCACCCGCACGCCATAATCCCTAAAAAGACTGTCGCCAAGGTTTCTGCTAAGGGTCATCAATGCACCTTTGGAAATGCTGTAAGCCAATAAATTGGGCTCACCACTCCAGGAGTTAATGGAGCCAATATTCACGACACAGCCTTTATTTTTTGATAAATAGGGTAGGGCAGCCTGAATGATTGCGAAGGGAGCCACTGTATTAACGGCCAGCATACGCTGCAGATATGGAATCGTCGTACTTGTTATATTTGAAGAAGCTATAATTGCGGCATTGTTAACCACAGCATCCAGTCTTCCGAAAAAATCATGAGCCTTTTTTGCCAAGGCTTCAGGAGCGTTCTCATCGGTAATATCTATAGTTAGGTAAGTACTATCGTCTCTCCCCAATTCATTGAATAGGGCCAGACCTAATTGTTCATCCAATCCATTAAGAACCACTTTGGCACCTTCTTTTATACAACTTCTGGCTATTGCCTTGCCAATTCCCGTATAACTACCAGTTACTAGAATTACCTTATTGGCTAATCTCATTTTACCTAATTTGGTTTTAATACACTTTTCACGACTTTGCCAGAATGCATTTGTTCAAAGGCCTCGTGCCAATTTGTTAACGCCCAAACCCCGCCAATAATGGGTTTTACATCTAATTTTCCAGAGGCCAATAAAAAAAGAACCTTTTCCCATATAGGCCAATTATGACTAAAACTACCTTGTAATCGTACATTTTTTTGAACCAATGGATCTAGGGAGAAATTCAATGGTTTTGGACCCCAGCCTACCTTCGTAATTTGGCCGTTTGGTCTCACATGCTGTAAGGCCATTTGTAGTGTAGCGCTAACACCTGCGGCATCGATCACGCAATCAACTCCGAGTCCGTCATATTTCTTAGACCATTCTGTTGCATCCCCAATAAGTGCCTCACAACCATATTGTTTGGCTATTTCCAATCGATTACGATCTGATTCCAATCCTACAACGGCGACTTCTGCTCCACACAATTTCGCCATTGCAGCGCATAAAATACCAATTGTTCCCGGTCCGATGACTAGAACACGGTCTCCGGGATTAATGTCCGAATTCACAACTACTGAATTGTAAGCCACCGAACAAGGTTCAGCTAAACAAGCCTGTTCAAATGGTAGATTTTCAGGAACTTTATGCAAGCATCTTGCGGGAACCCTGACAAAGCGGGTCATGGCACCATTAACACCATAGCCAAAACCTTTTCGTGTTGGATCAAGATTATATAACCCTTGTCTGGACATAGGGTTATTTACATCTATTACAGCTGCGGTTTCACTTACCACACGAGCGCCTTCGTGCCATCCATTTACATTTTTTCCCAATTCCACAATATGACCTCCAAATTCATGTCCAAGAACTACAGGATAATTCACGGGCCAGCTGTGATCAGAGGTCCATTGGTGTAGATCGCTACCACAAACGCCCACATTGGCAACCTCAAGAAGCACGTCGTCGTCACCAATTATAGGTTTTTCTATTTCCCTTAGTTCAACGCTTCCCTTTTCCGGGGCAAAATTTACTACTGCAACTGATTTCATAACGGACTTAAATTATAGTTCGCCATAGGCGTGAATTTTTTGACAGATCAGCCGAAGAGAGCTTTCCAAATTGCCATCCGCCGTTTTAAAGGAATCGGCATCAATGGTCAAAGGAGCACCTAAAACGACAAGAGGGGCTCCAAATTCCGGACATCGAATGGCTTGCTCCAAAGAGAGTCCACCAACTGCCTGTACTGGAATTTTTACGGCATTGACAACTTCCCGTAATTGATCTAGCGGACTTGGCATGGGTTTTCCTTGTGCTGCGATACCCCGTCGCTCATCATAACCAATATGGTGCACAATATAATCGCAACCCAAATCTTCCAGCCATTTGGCACCTTCTACCATATCTGGACATCCCAAATTATCTCCCATCACTTTCACTCCAAAATCCTTTCCCGCCTGCACAACTACCTTAATGGTTTCGGCATGTGCACGCGCCATTACGACCACATGTGTTGCGCCAGCTTTTGCCATCATCTCCGCTTCAAGGTATCCACCATCCATAGTTTTAAGATCGGCTACAATAGGAATGGTCGGGAAGGCTTCCCTAAGTTTTCTAACTCCGTGTAGGCCTTCCGCAAGAATAAGGGGAGTGCCAGCTTCTATCCAGTCAACGCCGGCCCGCAGAGCCATTGCGGCGGTTTCCAAAGCTTCATCAATATTGGTTAAATCAAGGGAAATCTGTACGATTGGCTTCATTCTTTAAATATAGAAAATTAAGTATTGACAAAAATAGGGCTGGTCAAATTAAAAGATTGAAAATAATTACTCTAATTACTATGGAATATTTGCCCTCGACAAATTGGTAAATTCTTATCTGAAGCTACATGAAATTTAATTCATCTACTTTTTTGACCATCCCAGGTTCTAGACCAGAAAAGGTTACGCTTCCTATGCGAACCCTAACAAGCCTAAGGGTCGGAAACCCTACCGATGCAGTCATTTTCCGAACTTGTCTAAACTTACCCTCGGTTAATATAATGCTGATCCAAGAATTGGGTCTGTGTCCCCCAAGGCGTATTTTAGAATCTGCGGTGGGTAGGGTGGGGGCCGATTCTATTTTTTTTACAATCGCCCTGGTACGATATTTTGCACCTTTTAACCCAATTTCTACACCTGTTTCCAATTGTTGGATCGCCACTGCGGTAATTTCACCATCCAATTGTGCATAATACTCTTTTTCAATTCCCGAGCGGTTAATGCTATCACTTAGTTTTCCGTCCGAAGTAAGAAAAAGTAAGCCTTCCGACTTCTCATCCAATCGACCTACAGCCATGACTCCTTCGGGAAACTCATAAAGTTCAGAAAGAAATCGTTTCGATTTTGCCTCCTTGTGATTGTTTGAAGTCAACTGGCTTAGAAAACCATAGGGCTTGTACACTATAAAATTAACGGATTGGATCGGGCACATTGCAGATGTTCGGTTAGATTTAGTCCGATAAATATAGGAATTAATGAAAGGATTCAAGAGAGGTGCATTGGTGGCTCTTCAAGATAAATTCTTTGTGTTCGAACCCATTGTAATGAAATGTAAAATCTGCCCTAACAAAACGTTAAAGTACTGGTTCTATATATTTTAGAACGCAATTAAAGGTTTACTTTGTATAGATATTTAAGACCTACTGCAATGAACCCCCTAAAATCTAAACACTATGGAAATTTTGACAAGAACCGCTGAAAAAAATACCTTGGTACTTCGATTGGAAAGAAACCAAAGGGAAGTAGGACAGTTAAAGAATAAATTGAACTCGTACATTTGTGAACCGAAAACGTACGGTTTATTTGAAAGAATTGAATCGCTGCGAAATGCGTTGGAGAGTTTGAATAAATCAAACAGCGAGATGATACAGGCCTTAAAAGGCAAAAAGAAATCCGTAGAGGAGTATGTGGATCGGGTAAAGCTGCAATTGAAGGAGTTTCACGAGCTTCAACAGGGGGTTGCGGATTACGTTAGATGGGTACGCAATACCTAATGGATCCAAAAAAAAATAAAAAAAACCTGACCATCTGAATGGTCAGGTTTTTTTTAGGAATTTCAATAGGTTGCTTGCTATTAATAGGGCACTTGGTTAGAGTTAGACCCGATGTTCGCAGTCGCAATTACTGTTGGGTCCGTGGCACTTTGTTGAATGCTTATATGCCCATCCAATATTAACAATCCATCGAACGTTATTGAAGGGCCATTGTCTAATTTAGAGACTACAGTATGGCTAACAGAACATTCGCAAGCCTTCAATGTCAGTGCAACTGGGCCTCCCTCGGCAGCGGAATTATATCGAATAAACGCTGGGTGAGTGGAAGTTGATGAGCCTGTCAATTCAATGAGTACTTCGGTGGCCTTGTTGCTATCTTCGGTAAAGGTGGCCGTACCAATACTTTGACCATTGGTATCAACGATATCATAGTCAACACGACTAAGTATGACACTTGATACATCGTCCTTTGAACAACCGGAGATGATAACCGTGAGACATGCTAGGATTAATAAGGAGGAACGTTTCATTTTCTTATTTTATTGGGTTATTTTCCTCAAATGTAGGATAAGATTGATTTCGGTATTGTATGAGGAAGTCATTTTTCGATTAAGTGTTGGAATATATAGAGGAAGTATGAGTTTATAGACAAGACGCTTTCAAAATATTCTATTTTACATAATATAAATTATGGTGCAAATTTAACGTGTGTTGTTTGCGTATAGCTTGTGCTATTTTATATAATTGTAGCTATGATTGCCTATAGGTTCATATCGTCAACAATTATGTAAAAGAAAACCAACACGCTATACTTAAGTTTTCCGTTTATTCAGATGCTCACCGGGGTTTTGTTGTTATGTAAAATTGCCGCACAGCCAATCGCTCGATTTGTGAGAAACTGTGTGCAGTAAATTTATCAAGAGATTCACGAACACATTTAAATTTAACAATTAAAAAACCTTGTGGGTAAAATAAAATTTCTGAGCACTTATACTGCCTTCGTGTTCCTAGAAACTTTTCCTAAAAGTCTATTTTACATAATACATCATCATATACTTAGCACGTGCAGGAATATCATATGTATATCGATGATTCCTTAATTTTTGCCAGTTAATATTAGAGTTCTCTCCCAGGAATATTTTATCAATTTTTTTCATTAATATAAGAGCTTTTGCAATAGCTTTTAATATTGTCAAATAAGGAACCCTATGCGCAGCTTTATGTGCCTCCCATGTTATGGGTAGTTTTTTATGACTTATAAACTCGTCCCTTCGAGCCTTAAAGTTATGCTTTACTATAAAATCTCGATATTCTTCAAATTCCAAATTTAGCATACCTAACTTCTGAGTAGCAAAGTAGAAATTCAGTTTGCCATAACTTTTATTAGACAGTTCAGAAAGTCTTGATATAATATCATCTGTTAATTTTTTTTTGATGATGTAAGATTTATTAAAATCAGGCCTTCTAAAGGTTTCTATTAAATCATCAGAAGCCAATTGATTAGTTACAATGTATTGTTCACGCATTAACGTCCAAACTTCAATTATTGAACCTAATTCTCCTCTCAAATTGGTAATTATATTATCGACATCTGTTCTTTTTAATACTGATTTGCTCATAGTTAAAGAAATTCTTTTCTTTTTTCTTGATAAAAAAAGAAACAAAAAGATACTCATTGATATCTATTGATTTTTAAAGGTATTCGTGAATCTGCGATTTCAAGGCTAACAGATAATACGGCTCAGTCGCTATATTTTAGGATCCATTGTAACACTTAAGACTGCTTTCAGATAAAAGAGCCTTTTTATTTGTCAAGAAAAATGGTAACCAGCCCCCTAAAATTCTTAACGCTCCTCTCCCCTATTGTCTTGCCAAAATTCTCTTAGGCCGGAGACCTTACTTCAACTTTTCAGTCCAATTTTCAATCTCGGTCATATTATAACTACCAGCTACAATTCTTGGAGGTATACTAAAAGCAGATGATATTGCTTCTTTGAATTTTTCAGCAACTTCTTCATTTGCGGCTACGAATTCGCAATTAACCAAATCAAACTGTTTCACATCTCCAAACCAATTATCCATTTTCGAAAGGGTTTTAAAGGTAATTTTAAACTTTTTCATATTTCTTATTTAAGATTTATTTGTCAAATTTCGATAGATATTTGGAGGTACACAAAAACCTTAAATTTTTATGCTTTAAGTTCTATTTTTTCGACGAAATAAACGATTTTGATCACTAGGCTTCGAAGAAGACTTTGAAGAAATTTATGGTTTTTAGCAAATTTTACCAAATTAGGCGAAAGTGTATAATAAATACGTATAAATATTCTTCCGAATAGATTTTTTCTCAAACACGTATCCCGATAATTCCTTAAAGTTTGAACTTTTGGATGGTTGACATCTTCATAAACCATCGTTGCAACGTAGCAACTTTCGGCATTTTTTTTGGCTTGTATTTCTTTTGCTTTGTTTTCTTCATTTAATTTTCTATGTTGCTCTAAGAGAATACTGATATTTTCTTTCTCTAGGTTCCCCTCGATTTGTGACAATTTTAGAAACTCAGTTTTATAAGAAATCAACCAATCTCTCAATAGAACTCTATTCCATGACATACTTTCCACAAGAGCTTTGTAAAATTCCTTGAAAATCCCTTTTTTTTCTGACAGAAAAACACAATCATGAACCTTTTCAGGCCAATTTATGGCCTCTGTTGAAAGAATACCTTTTTTACTATCATACGACTTTTTCAACAATGGAATTTCGTTTAATAATAGATGCTGGTTCTTATCAAAAAGAAGAAATTTATTCCAATCGCTTTTTAGGCTAAACAGAATAGGTTTTTCTAAGAACTCAATTTTATTGCAATCCTCGGTTACAGAATAGGATTCAAATTGAGGAGGTAGTAATTGTTTACCACTAAAAGTTGTTAACCCATATCCTATTCGCTCTCTTTCATTATTAAGTATGTAGGTTACAAGCCCGATTTTATCAAATATTTTATCAACCGCAAAGCAATCTAATTCTTTCTTCTCTAACGTTGAGTTGTATATATATGGTTTAGGGTCTGGGTCTGTTTTTGACGATTTCGAATCTCTTTTGTAGTAATAACCATTAGGTAATTTTGATTGAAAGGTTATTTTATCTCCTAACAGTTGTCCTTTAGAATCTATTTTATAAACCGTTCTTGCTTCTTTCTTCTCCGAGTAACTTTTGAGAAAGGGGCTTTTAGGTATAGAAATAAACGTGTCTTTAAATTCCTCAACAATATGATAAGCATTAGTACTAGGGATTGTTTCTTTACTAATATTTTTGAAATTGATGATTTTCCAAAAGTAAAGGGGTTCCAAAAATCTTTTACCGAGCTTTTTTTCTATTTTTTTTAACTCAAAATTGTTTGATAAATAGTGTCTTAGTCGAAAAAAGTTTAATTCGTCATCTTCATTTCTCATTAAATAAAAGCCATTTTCCAGCCTATATTTATATAGAGGAACTTCAAAAGAGATTAAATCGGCGTGTTGCCTGTTAAAATGAAGAGCCTTCCCTAAAAATTTATTTTGAAATTCATTAACTTCATACCCTTTCCAATTAATAAAAAAAGGATACTTTTCAGAATATCTTTGCTCCTCAAATTCTCTTAAAATTTTATTTTCTTCATTTTCGAAAACTTTAAACCCATATTGAAAAAATTCATCAATTGTTTTACACGAATTGTGTAGTAACCCAAACTGTTCTATAAATTGATTGGCCAGGTAAGAATTATTGCTTGTAACCTGAATGTTTTCATCATTTGATTTGGCCTTTATAGTCCAATTGTAAGAACCGTTTATAACGGTATCTCTATCAATCACACAAAACTTATTATGCATCAGTTTTTTTGCAAGACCAATTTTAGCCCCTTGATAATATAGGGTTTCGAAAAAACTTTTGTCATTTATTTTGTCGTCATAGATAATGATTGAAATTTTTACACCTCTTTGCAAAGCTCCGAGTAAGGCATCTTTTAAAGTCGTGTCCGTAAACCATGCCACGGCAACAAGAATTTCTTCACATGATTTATTTATGGCGTCAGCAATAATTTCTTTGATTCCAGAAAAGTATACTTTTTGATTATTCACCCAGAATTGGTTAGCATTTTAGCAAATATACCATTCCACACACATTACACTCCCCTCCTACCGTCGGCTCGCATAATAAGTGTTTATTCATTGCCAGTTATTTGTTTTTTAAAGGTATTCATGAACCTCGCAAAATGGCTCGGTTTCATTACCTTTTCGAAAGAAAGTTTTTAGAAGACGGCATATATTCAAAAAATTCTCAATCTTTTGAATATTGAGCGGGTTGTCCCGACACTTGAAAGGTGGCATCAAAAGTAGATGCTTGAGCAGCTACAAAACAGGCTATTGCAGCACCACATCCGGGATATGGTTAAAAGATTGTGATGATGCCGCCCTTACGGCCCGGTTCCAACCTTCCGGCAACTTTTCCTTGAGCAATTCCCCGGGCTTCAGTGCAGGATATATTTCACCATAATGTTTTATGACCGTAAAATCGGTGCGGCGCATGCGGTGCCAAGGCCGCAATTGCCGGGTGGTACTCAATCCCATGGACCCCAAGTATTTCGGCCGTACTATGGATGGTCTCTTCATGGAAAGAAGCCGTTCTCTGAGCCTTATGGTCTACATCCAACCCTTTTACAAGCATTTCATTTTGGGTGGCCACACCTGTTGGACAGTCATTTGAATTGCAGCGCAATGCCTGTATGCATCCTATGGCCAACATCATGCCCCTAGCGGAATAACAAAGATCGGCCCCTATCGAAATGTTTTTAATGATGTCAAAGGCGGTGATTATTTTTCCACTGCATATTATTTTGATCTTATCGCGCAGATTATAGCCCACCAAGGCATTGTGGGCAAAAATAAGCGCCTCGACCAAAGGTGCGCCTACGCTGTCGGAATACTCTATGGGTGCTGCACCCGTGCCCCCTTCTGCCCCATCAATGGCGATATAGTCCGGTGTAATGCCCGTTTCGATCATTGCTTTGCAAATGGCGATAAATTCCCTTCGTTTTCCAATACACAGTTTTATACCAATTGGTTTTCCTCCGGATAGATTGCGCAACCTTTGTACAAAGAATATCAGTTCAATAGGGGTTTTGAAGGCTGAATGTGCCGGTGGGGACAGTACCGTTTTACCGATGGGCACATTGCGGATCTCCGCAATTTCAGCGGTAACTTTTTGGGCCGGCAAGATACCTCCATGTCCCGGTTTGGCACCTTGGGAAAGTTTGATCTCGATCATTTTGACATTGGGGTTCTTGGTTTTTACCTGGAACATGTGATCGTCAAAATTTCCTTCCAAAGTTCTGGCCCCAAAATAACCGGTTCCCAATTGCCATATGATATCGCCTTCGTGCTCCAAATGATACTTGGTAAGTCCGCCTTCGCCTGTATTATGTGCAAACCCTCCCAATTTTGCGCCTTTGTTCAAGGCCATCACGGCATTACGGCTCAAAGATCCATAGCTCATGGCGGAAATATTCAAAATACTTGCATCATAGGGTTGTTTGCAATCGGGACCCCCAATCGTCACCCGCAATGATTTGGGATCCACCGAAACGGGCGACAAGGAATGGTTTACCCATTCATACCCCACTTCATATACGTTGAGCTGTGTCCCGAAAGGTAAAGTTGAAAGCTCTTTCTTGGCTCTTTGGTAAACGATGGAACGAGCCTGTCTGTTGATCGGTGCCCCGCTAAAATTTGTCTCTATGAAATACTGGCTTATCTCCGGTCGAATACTTTCCAAAATATACCTGAAATTTCCGATCAAGGGAAAATTTCTGCGAATGGTGTGCTTTTTTTGCAGCATATCTCTTAAACCGATAAACAATAAAGGGCCGATAAGCAGAAAACTCCATAATATCGGAGTCCAATAGAAGGCAATAATACCGATAGCCGATAGGGTGAGTACGGAATACAAAATAAACGCTCTTCGCATACAGGAAATTTTTGGTTAAAAATATTAATAAAACGCTGAATCGAAGTTTAAATTATCTTGTTATGGACTCAGTTGATACTTAAAAAACAAGGTATACTCGATAGTAATTACCCGAATGTTCAAGTTTAGAACCACATGGTAGGATTGGATGCGCTGTAAAATTTATAAACTTGGAGATGGCCTTTTACGTGGTAGTTAGGAAACCATTTTATGGGGCAAAACGAAGTACATTTTCATGGCACCCCTGTTCTTGGCTTCGATTTCCCCGCGGTATTCACAGGTATAGTGGTCTTTGACAAAATGATAGGTGCTTTCACCGATATTGATCTTACCGGGTTCGGACATGGATTCCATTCTGGAAGCCACATTTACGGTATCGCCCCATATATCATAGGCAAATTTCTTGGTACCAACGACACCTGCAACCACGGGACCGGTATTGATTCCGATTCGGATATCGAAAGTAAGTTCGCTGGCCGCCACATCGTTTTTGGTCTCTTCCACAAAATTGACGATTTCAAAGGCCGCTTGTACCATGCGCTGGGCATGGTCGTTCTCGTTGGTATGCAATCCGCCGGCACACATATAGGCATCCCCTATCGTCTTGATTTTTTCCAGTCCGTGCTTTTCGATAATCGCATCAAATTTTGAAAAGTAAAAACCGATGGTTTCCACTAATGCCTCCGGGGACAATTTTTCCGAATAGTTGGTAAAACCTTTAAAATCGGTAAATAAAACGGTGACCGAGTCGTATTTTTTTGCTTTTACGGAGCCATTTTGTTTTAGTTCCGAGGCCGTTTCTGCGGGGAGTATATTCAATAACAGGGTATCCGAACGATCTCGTTCCGCTTCAATGATCTGTTTGGTCTTCCGAATAAAATTATTGCGCCGGTAGAGGCCTACGGCTAAAATACCGATCAATACCAAGGCAACGGCCGTTGCAATGGCGATATTACGTTGGTTTTTTCTTCTCTGGTCTAATAGGTCAACTTCAATTTGCTTTTGGGAAACCTCAAAGTCACTGCGCTGTTCTGCCAAATTTTGTACAGTTTCTATATTGATAAGGCTATCCCTATAGACGATATGATCTTTGTAATGTTTATAGGAAAAAACCAATTCACCAATTAATTCATAAAGCTCGGAGAGTTTAAGATTTGCATCACTGATTTGTTCTTTTAGCCCGTATTTTTTTGCCAACTCTAGACTTCTCTGAGCATAATTAATGGCAATCTTGTGTTCGTTTTTCTCCAAATAGATATCAGCCATGGAAACCAAATAAACACAAATAGGATGATAATCGCCCGATTCTTCTAGAATGTTAACCGCCTCATTTATGTTCATTTCGGCCAAATCTTTTTTTCCAGTACTGGCATAAACCATACCAATATTGCCGAGATTATAAGCTTTACCCACTTTATAGTTCACCTGTTCAAAAAGTTCACCAGATTCATTGAAATACGTTAATGCCGAGTCATATTGTTTATTTGTAAGCAGCGCATCACCTGCATTCAAAATATAAGAAGCAAATGCTATGGTATCTTCTGTTTTGCGTAAAATAGAAATTGCTCTATCATAATAAAGCATTGCATTTTTATGGTTGTCGGAGATAGAATAAATATCGGCAATGGCACCATATGAACTACCTTCGGCCGCTATCAGATTTTCCTTTTTGGCTACTTCAGCACTTTTGAAATATGCTTCTAATGCCTCTTGAAGATTACCCATCAACCTTTTAGTATCACCTAAACGAAAATAACCGTGATAGAGGTACTTATTGTTTTTGTTTATTTCGGATAAACGAATTAGTTCCTGTGAATAATTCAATTTTTTTGAAAAATCGTTTATTTCATAAAAAGCTAAATCATAAAGTATTGCTAATTTTTCTTTTAATTGGGGTTTGCCATCTTGATAAATTTTCGCAAGACTATCGGCTAATTTTTGATTTTGTGAAAAAATTGAATAAGTGAAAAAATAAAAAAATACTATTAAAAGATAATAGAATAATTTATTTGTGCACATTAAGAAGTTTTTGCTCTGACACTTATTTTCGGGTCAATTTGATAAGTGCCTTTCAGAACTCCGGAATTATATACTGCAAATTTAATCACATAGGATTCCGCATCGTTATTCTGGGCATTAACAATGGTTCCTGTAATCGTAGCTGCCCCGGCGGGAGCTTGCAGATCGGAATTACCAAAAAGATTTTTACCATCTTCATAGTCAATCTCTGTAATAACCACGGTATCCGTAGCAGGATTGGTAACGGAAATACCACTCCAGGTAATGGTATCATTGTTGGCTACATTGATTACAAAATTTTCATTAGTTACCCCATTAGAGTTCCCTTGAAATGAACAATTGGCATCAATCAAGGCAGTTGTAGTTGGGGGTATAGGTATTGCATTTGTATCGACCTGTAAAATAATAGAATGGGCTACTGATCCATTTCCTCCACACATAATATTGGTTTTTAGTTGGTTAATACTATCTAAGATATACTTTTTAAGCAAGCGAAAGCATACAAAATGTCCGAAAGAAGCCCAATACTGTCCGAATGCCTATTTTTCGCTGACCAATATACTTTTACTGACTTATAACAGTTTTTTTGAAACGGGTACGAACGCTAAATAGACTTCATTTTAGGGACGATTCATATTCGTAGTAAAGCATACTTCCCCTATTGCCCTCAGGTTTGTATTTGAAACCTAAGAAACGAAACCAGGAAATTTGGTTTTTATTTTCAGCCGTGGCATATTGACCACAGGTGCATCCTTTGTAGCGAATGGAGAGTTCCTTTAAGATTTTGCGCATGTCGAAGCTAATCTTTATGGAATTTTCTTGCATAAGATCAGAACAGATTAAAAAGGTCTCATACTTTGTATCAGATGTTTTAAATGCTCCTAGAACGGCGATTGACCTATCGTCCGGGGTTTTCCACAGCTTTGAAAATCCGTTCGTCTTGGTCATCAGAAGACGGTTAAGAATAAACTCCAGGGTTTCTTGACGTTGTAATTCATTTGCCAGTCGCCATTCTGCCTTAGATTTTTCCCAAGGGTTTTCGAGGATGTATTTAATTTCTTCCGGACTTATTTCATTATGTAATTCGAACATAACTTTGTTAAGGACTAAAAGGGTTCGCCATTAAAATAAGATTGATTAATTACTTCTTTTTTAATTTAAGAAATGCCTCCTGTAACCTTTTTGTAACGGGGCCTATAGTATTCCCCTTGTAAAACTGGTGGTTATCGATTTTCTTGATGGACGCGATTTGCGTGCTGGTGCCGGTTAAAAAAGCTTCATCCATCTCGAAAATTTTCGACGCAGGGGTTCCCTCCTCGCGTACGGCTATCTCTAGATTCTGACAGATCTCCAAAACGACCTGTCTCGTAATTCCATCAAGAATAAAGGCATTTGCAGGATGTGTAAATACTATATTGTCTTTAACAAAAAACACATTGCAATGGGAAGCCTCGGTTATAAAGCCATTGCGAACCAATAAGATTTCATAACAGTCCCGTTGGACGGCCTGTTCATTGAGCAACACGTTGCCAAGTAAAGAGGTCGATTTGATATCACATCGGGACCGATCGAAAATCTTCGGCAGTAATCACCGATGCATTCACGTTATTGATACCCGGCAATACTTTGGGCATTGCATACATCATGAAAGTTGGTGGAATCCCCTCGGGAAATGAATGCTTTCTAGGGGCCACTCCCCTAGTTACCTGAATGTATAGCAAGCAATCCTTTTCGGTCAAATTTGTGGCGTCAAGCAATCTGGGTATTTCCTTGGATACCAAATCGATATCAAAAGTGATGTGTATCTTTTTAAGGCATTGGTCAAGACGCTCCAAATGGGCCTGTTCATAAAAAAAGCGACCGTTTATATGGGCCATTACCTCATAAATCCCATCACCAAATAAAAATCCCCTATCAAACACGGATATTTTGGCAGATTCCGGACTTAAAATTTCCCCGTTGAGATATACTTTTTCTGGGTACGGATCCATGTATTGGGCTAAAGAAATTTTTGCAGGTGCTCCTTAAAATAAGTGGCACTATCGGTTATGCTTTGCATGGAATTCTGCGCAAAGTTTCCGCCTTGTTCCAAATAATAGAATTCCAGCCCCGAAAGTACCGGATCGGGCAATACATCGGCATAATTGATGGATCCGTTCCCCAATTCGGTATAATCTCTAGTAACCTTGTCCATATCCTTAATGTGCCACATCACATAGCGGCCAGGTTCGTTTGCAATCAATTCTTTGGGGCTTAATTTCGAAGAATGCATTACCCAGTAAAGATCTATTTGCAGTTTTACCAAATCGGAATCGGTTTCGCGTAAAATAATATCATACCCGGTTTCGCCATCATGGTCGGTAAACTCAAAATCGTGGTTGTGATAGGCAAAACCCAAGCCTGATGCATTCACCTGTTCCCCAATCTGGTTCAGTTTCCCCGAAAGAACTTTAAAGCTCTCCAAATTGCGGTATTTTGGGTCCAACCAAGGCCAAGTGATATAACTCTTACCAAGCGTATGTGCGCCTTTTACACATTGATCTACAAAATGTTTAAGTTCATCGGCGGACTTTTCAAAATAGTCCGAAAACCCATAATGGCCGCTTGACGCCGTCAATTTCAGGTCTTCTAGGATGCTTTTGAAATCGCTTGATCTGTACCCATAGTACATATCGTTTTCACCATCGTAACCATAGGTCTCCAAATCTTCATAGCCCAATTTGGCTACGGTCTGTAAAGTTGCCAACGGATTTTCGGCCATGGCATCCCGTATGGTGAAAAGTTGAAGCCCCATTTTGTACTTTGGGCTTTTTGGCATTGAAAAACTGGGAATGGGCAACAAACTGGCGGAAATTGCCAGTCCGGTCTTCTTTATAAAATTTCTTCGATTTTGTAACATTCAATATAGTTTAAAGTTTATTGGCAATATTCAATACTCCGGATATTCCATTGTGCCATCCAAAAATGCTCGGTTATACATCATATTCCCGATGAAGATTTTTTTCCTTTCATTAAATGCGGGTTTGGTATTGTTGTAAAGTTTAGATTCGGAAAGGGCTTTTTGCAGGCTTTCATCAAACCTGCCCCAAGCTGAAACTCCATAATATAACATGCTTGACCATTGACCATCTTTGTTATTTGGAGCAAGATCCATTTTATAGTTGGCAGGTTGCACTTCCGAGTTTTCCAATTGCCAATGCGCAGTAGCCAAAAACCTAACCTTGTCAGCTTCATTCCAATAGCTGCCGGCAAACATCATTTGATTTATGATGTGTCTAAATTCCGCTTGATTGTGGTTAGTATCTGTTGCACCTGTCATAACTCCCCAATTTGGATTCCAAATATAACCCTTCCAAGATTTACCAGTATCTTTGTATACGTGTTCTCTTAACTGATCTCTAAAAGAACTGGGATAGGAACTGAATCCATGTCCATCAGCATTAGAATTAAAATCATCTAAAAAGTGTTTGTACTCAGATTTTGAAGGATGAATTTTTGAAAGATAAAGAGCCATATTCGCCGCATGCGAAGTTATATGTGTCTGACTTCTAAAAAGATTACCCCTTCCTCGACTAAACCATTTGTCCCAAATATTCTTTTCGAACCAAGGAAGAATTTTATCATAGTCATCTTGGTAGGTTCCGCCTCTTTCATTTTTAAGAGTTCTTAATTCTGGATGTTGAAATAAAACATAGAGCATTTTGGGAACACATTGAAAACCATGGGTTTCAAACAAAGGATACTCTCCCCCATCAGTCTGTCCCTGCGAATAATGGCGACTACCGTGATTATCCCATGATAAGTAGGAATCTTTAAAATATTTAGGGGAACCTAATGCCTCTAGCTTGGTATAGGGGGGTAATTTGCGATTAGGAAATGTATTCGAAGGCAGTGCATTATCTTGAAAGGCATACCAATGCACTAAGAAGGCCTCTAGATAGGACAACTGCCCGGTCGCTTGGAAAGCGAGTAACTCACCTTCAGCCCCATTTATAAACCAATAAGAGTCTCCTCCATGATACTTTGCGGCAACATCAGCATCAACAACCTTTGTCCTCGACCTCAAAATTTCAAATTTAATTTGGAGTTCTGATAAGGAGGGGCTTTGACAAAAGGAACTTCCACAAAACCCCAAAATAATAAAGTAAAACACTTTTTCCATTAAACCTCATTTTTACCTATACATCATTAAAATCCAGTAAATTAATCAATTCATTACAATAGTTTTATAAAAAGAATTGCGGCAAAGATTCGAAATTAAAAAATAAGACAGAGAAATTATAGGTTACATAGTTAATTTTCAGGGCACAATGTATTGATAAATATTAATTGATCTTGTGCCATCTGAGATTAATTTCATCGCTTCTTTTTCCAACGATTCTACCTCATTAATCGCTTGATTTGTAGACCTAAAACCGGCACTCTGCCTTGCGCCGCCGAAGGAAGTCCATTGACAATTTTTCGCTAGGAGGCACCTCTATTCGTGGATTAGTAAACACCGCTATTTTCCCTTGAAAAAGCGGTGTTTTCCCACAGACCTTCCTGATGTTCCCAGAGGTTGGCAAAAACAATTTGCGGATTGTTGGGGTCAAATTCTACTTGAACGGCTCCGGTATTATGATTTATATATAATGTTTTCCAATTTTTGCCGCCATCAGTTGAGCGATATATTCCGCGCATTTCATTCGCCCCATATGGATGGCCCAAGACTCCAACCAGTACAATATCCGGATTGGTAGGATGCACAATTACCCGACTTACTTGTTGAACATCCTTCAATCCTATATGTGTCCAGTTTTTACCTCCATCTATGGATTTGAACATTCCGTCACCCACAGATAAATCGGGTCTATGGAATCCTTCGCAGGTTCCTACATAAATAATATTGGGATTTGATGGAGAGACAGCCAAATCTCCGATTGAGCCCGTGGGAGCATCATCAAAAATGGGATTCCATGTTCTGCCATAATCATCCGTTTTCCAAACGCCACCATTATTTACCCCAATGAAAAAACATTGGGTTGAGTCGGTAGTTCAACTTCCCCAACGGTTCTTCCGGCCTTAAAAGGCCCAATTACCCTATATTTTAAGTCTTGGCATAAAGATCTATCAATTTATGAGAAGGAAAAAGTAGTAAAAAATAGGATGATTGAAAACAACAAAATACGCATATGGATTGTTTTAGGCCATAGAATAAAAATAGTTCTTTTTAGGGTAAATGATAGAATCAATATGGCCTTCATCTGTCAAAAATGCCCTTTTTAATATGACGTTTTCAATATGAGACTGAATTTGGAACTTTATTACTTGATCTGAGCCTTAATTTCCATTTTTCTCCATCGATTCTTGGCATACTGAAACAGTAATAGTCCGGCGATTATGATGAGCCCTCCTATAATTTGCACTGGATACAATCTTTCACCGAATGGAAAAGCCAATAGGACGGTAAAGAATGGAATTAAATTCATGTAAAGGGTAGAAGTTGTGGCACCGGCCTTAACAACACAATAATAAAATGCCACATAGGAAAATGAAGTTCCCAAAAGCCCCATGAAGACTACACTTGCCCAAAACACCAAATCCGCTGGCACGGGTACCGTGAATAGCTCACCACTCGAAAAGAGTGCAAAAAGTACCAGCGAAATCAAAGAACTATATGCGGTCAATAAGGTTGCGTCCAAGTGTGGTAGGTATTTGCCAACTATTATCTGCGATAGTGAAAAAACAATGGCCATCATTAGAATATACAGATCCCCAACCTCAAACTGCAAATGGGCCAACTTGCCAAGGTCACCATTTACCAAAATTAGGACTACCCCAAAGAAACTTATCCCAATGGCAAGCCATTGTACGGGCCCTACCTTTTTTCTTTCGAACAAAAATGTAAATACGGCGGTTATTGCCGGACTTGTTGCAATAATGAGTGATCCATTGATGGCGCTGGTAGTTTTTAAACCGAAATTGAAGAAATATATGGTAAGGAAGATGCCAAAAAAAGCGGTCAGGAAAACGTACCACCATTCTTTGACCGTAAATTTTGATTTGAACAAATTGCGACCAAACCTGTAATACATGAGTAGTAGCAATCCCACTACGCCGAAAAAAAAGCGCCATGCGGCCAAGGCCAAGGGACTATAATATACCAAGGCTATTTTGGTGATATGAAAGTTGGCCGCCCAGCAAATCATGGTCAGCGCAAGTAAGAGAAGCGGAAGTATTTTTTTCATGAACTATGTACAATTTTTTGAAGTGATTGCACCAAGGCCGTAACTGCCTTAGGGGAATAAGAATACCAAAGTTCGGGTTCTATGGCTTCAAGTTCCATAAGCAGTAATTCCTCTTTTTCGCCGTAACAAATATCTACTCTGGCATACAGCAATTTTCTTTGAAGCAGGTCTTCACATGCTTGAAGTACATGTATGCCAAAATCAATTTCTTCCCGACTCGGAAAAAATTCTTCCAGCTTTCCGCCATGATATATTTGAACCCTAAAATCCTTAGGCTTCGGAATTTTGACCATTGCATGGGTGAAATCCCCATTGATAAAAACCAAGGAAATTTCACCTTTGGTTGTAATCGATTGAATGTAAGGTTGCACCATCATAGGTTGCTCCGCAATCGCTTTTTCAACGGCATGAATGTCGGATTCAATCCAAGGTTTGCGCAACAAAAAAGTATCTTTCGCCCCTCCGGAAACAAAGGGCTTGACCACTATGCCGTGATTTCCAAGTATACTATCCCAATAATCAGGATTGAAACCATTTTGCGAATCAAGCACAAATGTATCGGGAATGGCTATTTCCTTTTCTTTAAGATCAAGGAGGTAATGTTTGTCCATGTTCCAGAGAATTATTGACTTATCGTTGATCAATACGCATTTTCTGGAAACCGAACCTTACCCAATCCTTAAACTGGGAGACATGCCTAAAATAGTTCCAAGGTGTCTTTATCAATGCTATTTTGGTAGATGACCAATCATATTCAACGTCCTCCCATGCCACACGATTGCAGGTTAGGCCACTTTCAATAAAGTTTCGCATAAGGAGATTGTCCTCTTCTATTGCAGATGCATTGTATCTAATGCCCGTATCTGCAAGTAGACATGCTTTTTCAGTGACAATTGTAATATCGGTCATAAATGGAATCTATCCGGAAAACAAAAGCATTTCATATTTCAGCGCCAAATATAATTCTAAAATACATCGAAGTGCCTTCAAAATAATTGTCAATTTACATATCCATCGGTAGATTTAAACCAAAATTAAAGAGTATTGACTACATTTATAATTACGAAACTTAATTAAAAATTAAATCAATGAACACTCTTAAGAAATCTGTTTTTAAACTCTTTACCTTTGCCTTGATCTTCATCGCTTCAAATTCTGCATGGGCACAGGAAAAATTTGGCGGTCTGGCATTGTATACCGTACGCGATGATATGGGTACAAATGCAAAAGCCACTTTGCAGGCAGTGGCGGACGAAGGATATAAGTATATAGAGGCCGCTGGGTATGCTGACGGAAAATTCTATAACATGTCTCCTTCCGAATTCAAAAAACTCCTTAAGGAAATAGGATTAAAACCTATAAGTACGCACCAAGGCTCTGTGACACTGGACAATGCCGATGCCATGATCGCCGATGTTAAAGCGGCCGGGTTTAAATATTTCGTAATTCCAGTTCCTCCAATGGGACTATTCAAGTTTGACGGTGCATCGCAGACTATGGGCATGACGGGCGGAGCCGCCAATTTAGCCAACATATTGGACACATTGGGTGAAAAGTGCAGCAAGGCCGGACTTAAACTGCTGTACCACAATCATGATTTTGAGTTTAAAAAGGATGCTGACGGGATTGTTACAATCGACTATTTATTGGAACACTGCAATCCCAAATACGTTAATTTTCAGATGGACCTTTTCTGGGTAACCAAGGCCGGCGCCGATCCAATTGCGTACTTCAAGAAATACCCTGGGCGTTTTAATATATGGCATGTAAAGGATATGGACAACGAAAGTAAGTTTGCTCCGGTTGGAAATGGCCACATTGACTTCGCAGAGATCCTTGCCAATAAAAAACTTTCGGGAATGAAATATTATATGGTGGAACAGGACAGAACCTTTGACGGAATGACACCCCTTGAGGCCATAAAAATTAGCCATGCCGGATTGAAAAAGTTTGGTTTCAAATAAGAAAGTCTTCATAGCGTTTAGAATTAAACGAGTCCTAAAAACTACCTCTACACGGAGCATTTTTTGGGATTCGTTTGTTTTTCAATCCAAAACCAATCAATGATCAAAGGAATTAAATATAGGTTCAAAAAAGATTTTTAAGCACCAATTGTTCAGCATGCAGTTATAATGTATGTTGATTGTTTAGTGTCAAAGCGAAGAAAAAGAAAAGGTTTGCGTATGAAAGAATTTATATTTTAGGTATTTTTTATCAATTATTAATAGGATTGTTTAGGGTTACTTCTTAATTTGACTTAAAATAGAGATGTATGGATATTAACTTCGAGTATCATGACGTAAAGGCCAGTGAACGATTGGAATTGTTGGCGTCTGAGAGAATCAACAAACTTTTGGATAAGTATGATTTTATAGTACGCGCAGATGTTTTCTTTAAAACGGAAAACACATCGGTTCAAGAAAAAGGGAAGATTTGTAACATACGATTAAGCGTACCTGGCCCACGTCTCTTTTCTGAATCAAATCACGGTTCGTTCGAGGCATCAATAGCAGAATCTGTAGATGACCTGGAAATACAATTGAAAAAAAGAAAAGGCAAAATGAAAAGTCATTAACTCAAAACACAATCGTTTTCAAGAGTTACCTGTCAAATACAGATTATCCGAGTAGTATACCACACTATAATCTTGTATTCTAGTTTTCCGAATCTTCAAATTTAGTTTCGACAAGTCGGGTTTTAGAATCTTTTTTGGAAGGCGTGCTCTTGAATAATTGCTTTATCAATTTCCTTCGCTTACGATCGGAAATATCCATGGTATCAATTATTTTGATTCCTTCCCTGATATCCGTTTTACGTGCTTCAATAGAGGCCAAATAATCAGGTTCAAATTTAAACATCAGTAGTCCATCCTCTTCAGCTTTTGCCAAGGAATCCAGTGTCGCTCCGTTCTTATTATTTTGAGCTATAGTGTTAGTTATTCCGATTATAAAGGAACAAACCAAAAAAGGTAGTAAGCTGATTTTTTTCATACACCATTCATTGTTCTTTGGTAAAAATACTTTTTTTTGAGATTCTATAGTTATTCTTAATTGTATTCGACCAATGGGCGATTAAATGATTCTGTTTATCTGTATAAATCGTGCATGTAAGAGTTTATTCTGTCCGCAATTAAATTTTGCGAAACAACTTGAGGAAATCCACTAGTTGAATCAAAAAAGGATTCTTAACTTCGCAGCTAAATTTTTTATTATGTGGGTTTGGATTGTATTTATTGCCTTAATTATAGTGTTTTTGGCCCTAGACCTTGGTGTTTTTCATAAGGATGAGCATGTAATAAAAAGTAAGGAAGCAGGTATATGGACAGCTATTTGGGTTACGGTCGCATTGGCATTCAGTGGTGTAATTTATTGGATTTTTTCAACGGGGATTGCCGAAAATCCAACTGGGCTGACACCCAATAACGCAGTTCTCAAATATATAACAGGTTATTTAATTGAATTATCGTTAAGTATTGACAACGTGTTTGTTATAGCTGTCATATTTGCATCGTTCAAGATTCCGCCAATTTATCAACATCGCGTTCTTTTCTGGGGAATCCTTGGTGCCATAGTATTTAGGGCTTTGATGATTTTGTTCGGTGTTGCACTGATTACCCGATTTGAATGGGTCATTTATGTGTTCGGGGTGTTTCTTTTGTATACTGCATTTAAAATGCTGAAAGGTGACGATCACGAGTTCAACCCTAAAAATTCTTTTGTTTTTAGAAATCTAAAAAAGCTCTATCCCATAACCAATACCATTCAAGGGCATGATTTTTTTGTAAGGCGCATGGGCGTTAAGGCCGCCACTCCACTTTTCGTGGCCCTCATCGTCATTGAACTTACGGATATCCTTTTTGCGTTGGACAGTATCCCCGCGATCTTGGCAATTACCGCAGATCCGTTCATAGTTTTCAGTTCCAATATTCTGGCCATTTTAGGATTGAGGTCTATGTACTTTCTGATTTCAAGGATGTTGCAGAAGTTTCGATTTATTAATTATAGCCTGGTAGTGATTTTGGCTTTTGTAGGTTTAAAAATGCTATTCTCACATCATATTGAGATTGCGGAATGGGTTTCATTGACGGTTATTTCGGTTTCCTTGCTAGGCGGAATAGCTGCCTCCCTCTTAATTCCGGAAAAAGGAGTTGAAAATCCCTCGTAATTACACAACTCTAAAAAGAATCATTTTTTGAATACAAGGGTGTAAATTTTTTCGACCCCCCAATTGCCAAGAGGAAAATAAAAGGCAAAGAATAAGGCCATGGCAAGCCCAAAAGAACGCTCCCCAACGATTTTGTCCAATAGGTTGTTGGGGTAAGCATACGAAGTCTCAAGGGCGTATCCCGCAAATTCCAATAAGGACATAGCAACGAGTCCGTATGCATATTGCGCATGAAAAGGCATTTTTCGTAACAGAAGGGAAATGGGAACCATATAAATGATGTAGCAGGTAATTACTTGCCACCAATAGGTGAACTTGGCAATTTCCATTTTTATGCCAAACCAATTCATTCCCAATCCCCAGATAAAATATACCAGACAGTATGTTAATAGTGATTTTTTATCTACCTTAAGCTTTTCCCTAGCCCAAACCACAAAATTTGATAAGGTCATTTTGACAAAAGTTTTTTATCTATTATTGCCAATGCATCTTGAACGGTACGCATTTCATCCATATCTTCATTTTCAAGTGTTATCCCAAATGCATCTTCCACATCAAGCACAATGTCTACTAAATTGGCGGAGTTAATATTCAATTCAGTTGTAAAATGGCTGTTTTCCGAAATGGCATCTACGGATATATCTTCAGGAAGATAAATTTTGATGATACTCTTTAGTTTATCGTATCGTTCTTCTTTGTTCATAGGAATTGATTTGGTTTAACCTGGATTTAATGATCTGTGATTCAAGTTGACTATTGGTCACCGTAAGAACCAAAAATAGCACAAGCATTCACATCACCAAAGCCAAAACTGGATTTTGCCAATATTTTTGGGCGATGAGGGATACTTTCCTGAGGTATTCTTGATGGGTCAACTAAATTGGCAATCTCTGGATGAAGGTCCTCGCAGTTTACATTGCCGAAAATTTCCCCTAATTTAAATTGAAGTACCGCTGCGACACATTCAATGCTCCCGGATGCTGCCAAACAATGCCCAAAAAGACCTTTGAACGAATTAACGAAAGGAAAATCCGAAGCTGTTCGCTCCATTGCCTCCTTCCAATTTCGGATTTCCAGGGCATCTTTGGAAGTCGCAGTCAAATGGCCATTTATGGTATCAATATCCCGTTTTTTTACGCCTGCGTTTTCAATCGCTTCGACAATACAACGCCGAACGGCCATACTATTTGGTGCGGTCATACTCCCATCCCCCCTTTGTCCGCCACTGTTTACGGATCCACCTAAAACTTCTGCATAAATAGTTGCACCCCTTTCAAGAGCACTATCAAGGGACTCCAAAACCAGTGCTCCTGCCCCACTCCCAGGCACAAATCCGGCTGCCGAAGCACTCATGGGCCTACTTGCTTTCGTGGCATTCCCATTAAATTGTCTTGGCAATACGCGCATGGCGTCAAAACCGCCCCAAACATATGGACCACTATCACTGCAACTTCCAGTAAGCATTCGTGTGGCCTTTCCCGAAAAAATACGATCATAAGCCATTAAAACCCCTTCCGTACCCGTAGTGCAAGCCGAAGAGTTCGTAGTCACCTGATTTCCGCAACCTAAAATTCCTCCCAAATAGGAACTTATTCCGCTGGCCATAGTTTGAATAACCGAGGTGCTCCCTAACCGTCGTACGTTTTTGTCGTCAACTAAATGAATGGACTCTCTAAATTTGTCAACACCTAAAATACCTGTGCCGAAAATAATACCACTTTCCCAATCCGGTATTTCTTTGGTTGCTATCGACAGGCCAGCGTCTCTCCATGCGTCTGTACCCGCAATGACCCCATAAAGAATGCCACTTGAGTTTAGCCCGTGGAGTTGTAGGGAGGAAAAATAGTTGCTTAGGTCAATACCATCCAATTTTGGTTCCCCAGCCACCTGACATCCAAAATTAAGATCCCTTAGATTCGGATAAAAGCGGATTCCGCTAATTCCTTCCCGCATAGATTTGGTGAATTCATCTATGCCAACCCCGTTGGGCGAGCAAACTCCCAAGCCCGTAATTACTACTCGGTTACCCATTCGCATCCATTTTAATCATCCCTGCAATAGATCCTTTGCATATCAATTTCCCCATCTCATTGTGCATTTGCACTTCACATTTTAGTTTATGAAATCGGAAGTATTTTTTTTTGGATGTTACCTGAACTTTTTCCCCCGGATAAACAGGAAGAAAAAACTCCATTTCAGAACTGCTAAGGCCAATTTTTAGGTTCTCAAATAACCCTTCACTCCCAGTCAGTAAATGAATGCCAAGACAAACAAGCCCAATTTGGGCACAGCATTCTGTTAGGATCACACCCGGCGTAACAGGATTTCTTTTAAAATGCCCCTTATAAAAATCCAATTCTTTGGAAAAAGTACAAAAGCCTATTACTCCGTTGTCGTCAACGTGAGATAAACCTTCCACAAACAAAAAGGGTTTTGAATACGGTAATAAGGATGTTATGTGGTGATACTTCATGTAATTCGTTCCGTTTTAGGGTGACCTGCTATCTTAGACTCTCACCTCCATCTGCCTTGATTATCGTTCCGGTAATCCATTTGGCCTCCTCCGTGGTAAGTAGATAAGCCACATTGGCCACATCTTCAGGAGTTGTAAGACGACCCTGGGGATTGCGCTTTAATGCATTTTCCAGAAGCTGTTCACTTCCTGGAATCATTGAAAATGCCTTTGTATCCGTTGCCCCCGCCTGAATGCAGTTCGCCTTAATGCCCATGGGGGCAAATTCAAGCGCAATATTTCTGGTTATGGCCTCTAGGGCAGCTTTTGCGGCAGAAACCGTTGCATAACCTGGCCATACCTTCGTATTACCCTCACTAGTAAATGAAATTATGCGGCTATCTTTGGCAAATAAACCGTTGTCATTCAAATCTTTTGTCCAATCGTACAAACTCAACGCCATCGCATTCAAGGTAATTATGAAATCTTGATTATTTAAGGTGGCACCGCTTTCAGAATACATTGGTTTCATACTAGCCTTGGCAATACTATGAACAAGAACTTTGATACGGTCTTCGGAATCAAATCTTTCTATCAATTTATGAATGACTTCCCTTCTTTTCTCAGCATTCGCCACGTCTATATTAAAACTTATCAGTTTAACATTGTTTGAAGTAATTTCTTCAAAATTATACTTAACTTGCTTTAAATCAATATTTAAATCTCTGTGAACAATAATTAAGTTATACCCATGCTTTGCCAGTTTCCTCGCTGTCGCCATGCCCAATCCGCTACTACCACCCAATATCAACGCCCACACCTGATCGGTCATCTTCCTATGGCTTACTGCCGATACATCTTGATTTTTTTTACCTTTCATTTAAAATTGGATTCTTAACTTTTATATGCACTTTGTTTATTCCGATTTCTACCATTCAAGCAAAACTCTTTGTGCCGAAAATCCGGGACCAAAACTTAGTATTAAACCCTGTTCTCCTTCCTTGATATTTTTATCCAAAAATCTTTCGAGTACATAAAGTACGGTTACGCTGCTCATATTGCCATATTGCCTTAAGACTTCCTTGGTATCATCAATATTCTTTCCCAATGTACCAAAAAGTTCTTCAACGGTCTGAACAATCTTTTTTCCTCCTGGATGAAAAATTAAATGGGCTACTTTTTCTATGGATGTTCCATGTTTTTTTAAAAAAGGATTCACAATGTTGGGAAAATGCTCGGTTATGGTTTCCGGAACCTTGGGATCCAATATCATTTTTAATCCGTGATTCGTTAAATCAAAGCCCATTAGGTGCGTGGTATTATTAAAATGGTACATTCCCTCCCCTTTTATCGTGGGGCCTATTGCCGACTCCTCAGAAGATAACAGGACGCATGCCGCACCGTCACCAAAAATGGCGGCACTCACCATGTTGGCCATTGAATAATCGTTCAACTGAAAGGTGGCCGTAGGGCTTTCAATGGCAACTATGGCGGCTCGCTTAGTGGGATTGGATTTGAGAAGGTTATTGGCGTAAATAAGACCTGATACCCCAGCAGCACAGCCCATTTCGGTTACCGGCAACCGCATCACATCCTGTCTAAGGCCTACATCATTGATCAAATAGGCATCCAAAGAGGGAATCATAATCCCTGTACAACTTACTGTAATAATATAATCGATGGAATCCGGTGTCCAGCCCATCGAGTCAAGGGCTTTTTGAAGGACGGATTTACCCAGTTTTTTGACTTCCCGCACATAAATGGCATTCTTGTTCTCAAAGGAAGACGCGGTAAAAACTTCCTCGATATCCATTATACCATAGCGTTGGTCAACAGCGGCTCCTTCAAAAATCTTGATTACCTTCCTTCGAAAACGTTCATTTTGGTCGGCCAACCATAAATCCACAAAGGGTAATATGTCTTTTGTTTCCCTACAAAACTGTGGCACCTCCTTCGCGACAGTCACTATCCGCACCTCACTCATATACTTCCGTTAGTCGATTCGGTTTAATGACCCATACATATCTAAAGGCCCATTTCCACCTAATTTCATGTTTGGCATTGTTTAGTTTGGTAGAAAATCTAATCAGCTCCGATTTTTTAAAACCACTTTTAATCGAAACAAGGCCGTCATTTTTTGCAACCTTGGTATGTGTAAAAAAAGTGCTGAACATGCCAAAGAGAAAATAGGATAATTTACTCCGATGCAAATCGTTGATTACTACTCCCAAAAGCGCTAGTTTAACGAATTTGTCCAAAAAAACAACTATTTCACTATCCTTAAAATGATGCATTGTAAGTGTGCAAAGAAGAATATCACAAGAAAATTCAATTGGTTTTAGTTCTAAAATGTCTTGCTCCAAATATTTTATTTCCGGGTACCCCAAAGATTCCGACCTTGCTATTTCAATTGACTTTTTGTTTAAATCAATTCCAATGGCTTCAAATTCAATATTTTTCCCTCGTCCGAAATTAACAATTTCCCTTAGCATGGACCCATTTCCACAACCCATGTCAACAATGGAATATTTTGATTTTGGATTGTCTTGAATAAGTTGCCAAATCGCTTGGATGGTTATTTTATTTCCTCCCAAAGTTTTGTTGGCCAGTGCTATGTCAGTTAGCACACTACCCAATGTTATTGGATCCAGGTTGGGGTCGTCCATCAACTCTTTTTCCGTGCTTCTTTTTGACAAGTTCATTATTCAATTGGTTTCCCGTGTGTATTTTTAATTAGTCCCCTGATAAGTGCTGGCGACTTGGCCAAAACGGACATCCCAAGATTCGCTAATCTATCATTTAATAAAACCGATTGCAGCCTACGACCCGTCCATAACCGTTTTCCAAAAGTAGTTTTCCATATCTTTTTATAGTCCCGTTCCAGTTGGTATCGATTTATACCTCCAAATCTAATATAGTCATGAATTAATTCTGATACAACTTTGGCACTGTGAATGGCCATAGCCATACCGTTACCACATAATGGATGTATCAGACCCGCAGCATCCCCGCACATTAGAACATGGTTTTTTACCAACTCCTTGGGCTCAAAAGAAATTTGTGCAATTGACAGGGGCTCTTTAAAAACAGGGGTTGATTTGGAAAGAAAATCGTCCAGATATGGATTTTTTCGAATCACATTCTGATTAAAATCTGCCACACAATTTTCGGTTTGAAAGCTTTTATAGGTTACTAAATAGCAAAAATTTACAGTTCCCTTTTCGTTTTTTGAAAGTCCGCCATACCCTCCTTTAAAGTTATGCAGAGCGACTAGATTATCTGGAAACGAACTACACTCATAATACTGTTTTATAGCCAGCCAAGGTGACTTTTGTTGTGCAAAGCGCCTGTTCAAAAATTTATCCAGATTACTTCGCTTTCCAAAAGAACCAATGACAAACTTAGAGGTGATTTGTTCATTCTCCGAAGTTTTAACGGTAAAGATATCCTCTGAGTATTTTATTGAAACGGCACTTTGGAATTTAAAAAGCACTCCGAGCGATACGGCTTTTTCGTAAAGATAATTATCAAAGGCAAAGCGACTGATCCCAAAACCACCCATTGGCAGATCAATGCTCAAGGATCTATTATGGCTTGTTGTAAGTTGAAAGGATTCTATTTTTACGGAACCAAGTTTTGACAGATCCACGCCTAGCGATTCCAGATAGGGCCTAACTTCATTCGATACATATTCACCACACACCTTGTGATGTGGAAAAATCTGTTTTTCTATCACTAGCACACCATGGCCATTTTGACCTAAATGAATAGCTGCGGTAAGTCCCGCCAATCCCGCCCCTATTATGACAATATCGTAGTGGTCCACTGCGGAAAGGTACATAATCTAAACAAAGAATCCCGATCATTTGACCGGGATTCCATTCTATTTTACAATTGTTCCAAGAACTAATTGTTAGACTTATTGATGGCCTCTTGTTTCAATTCCTCATTTGCGACTATAGCCATTTCAACCCTACGGTTCTTTGCCTTTCCTTCGGGAGTTGAATTATCCGCTTTGGGTTGGGTTTCACCATACCATTCAGTGGTAAGTCTGCCTTTATCAATACCATGTGTCACCAAGTAATTGGTAACGGATTCGGCCCGCTGTTGTGATAATTTCAAATTGTAATCATCTGGACCAGCACTATCGGTATGCCCTTCGACCAAAATATTGGTCTTGGGATATTCTTTCAGAATATCTGAAAGTTTGTCAAGTGTTGAGGCCGATGTTCCTTTTACCGTAGACTTGTTGGTATCAAAATAAACTCCTGCATCTTCGTTAAAAACTACATTGATACCTTCACCAACGCGCGTTACTTCGGCACCTGGGATTTCTTCCTCGATTTTTTGCGCCTGCTTGTCCATGCGATCACCAATATAGCCACCCGCAACACCGCCCACAACGGCACCGATAATGGCACCTAAGGCCGTATTGTTTCCTTTTCCGACATTGTTTCCAAGAACTCCTCCAATTACGGCACCACTGGCAGCTCCTACGGTAGCACCTCTTTGCTTATGGTTTGTGTTTTTTACTGCGGTACAGCCCGTAATCATTAAAACGGACATAAGAACATATACACTTTTTGATATTGTATTTTTCATTTGGATTATTTTTTTGTGAATGAATAAACTACTGTTATCGGTTCCCCGTCAACGGATACGCGTGATTTAAGGGTCATTGATGTTTCATCGAGTGAAGCTACGTCCATACGGTACCCTACACCTCCTGAAATATCTTTGTAGTTTGAGTCAATTGATTTAAATTGGAGTTGACCAGAATTTAAAATAGACCATCTAATAAAGCGTTCCCCGCCTGGGCAACTATCTGTAGCATTGATCACATAACTTCCGGTATTGTTATTATTTCTGAAGAACCAATCAGTACCTTCAAAACAGGTTGCATCGGCATCATTGAATAGTATGGAACTGAATTTGCCGTCGTTGCCCTCATAGCTTACGGTATTTAGTGTCCATAATCCGTTAAGCGTCTTCTGAAGTTTTGCCGTTCCTTTGGTTGATGGCACTCCTTTCGGTGTTGAGCAAGAAGCTAAGACCAGCACGGCTGCAAAAAAAAGTAGAATTGTTTTTTTAATCATAATCGGGGTTTTATAATATTTCTATACATATACGTTTCAAATTACAGTTTTGACTTCTTCAAACCATTAAAATGACACCAATATTGTACAAAGTCATTGAATAATTTTCGATTTGATTGATTGAATTGCTAATTTCTTTAATGCTAATAGGTCAATAGCTCAAGTAGGGAAGCTCTGAACCTGGCCTTTGGCAAATAATTGTCCTCAAGGTTTTTGGCGAATGGAATAGGAGTCTCCAAACTTGCCACGCGTTTGACAGGTGCGTCCAGATATTCGAAACAATTTTCCATGACCCAAGCAGAAATATCACTCGCCACACCCCCAAAAAGACTATCCTCCTGAAGGATTATCAATTTACCGGTTTTTCTAACGGACGCATAAATTGCATTCAGGTCCATCGGTGCCAAAGTTCGAAGGTCGAGCAAATCGGCACTGACCTCTGGTAGGGACTTAAGGGTTTCCAATGCCCAATGCACACCCGCACCGTAGGTGATGATGGTAATGGAATCACCCGACATTAAAATATTGGCCTTTCCGAAAGGAAGTGTGTAATAATCAGTGGGAACATCTTGATAAACACTTCTATACAATCCCTTGTGTTCAAAAAACAACACAGGGTTGGGGTCATTGATTGCAGTGGCCAATAGACCTTTGGCATCATAAGGAAAAGCCGGATAGACTACTTTCAATCCGGGAGTCTTTGTAAACCATGCTTCGTTTGTTTGCGAATGAAATGGACCGGCACCTACCCCTCCTCCGCAGGGCATTCTTATGACAACATCAGCCTTTTCTGCCCATCTATAATGGGATTTTGCCAAATAATTGACCACCGGATTGAATCCGGTACTTATAAAATCAGCAAATTGCATTTCTACAACCGCCTTCATTCCGTTGATCGATAATCCCATAGCGGCTGAAATAATAGAGGACTCGCAAATCGGTGTGTTCCGAACCCTATCTTTACCAAACGCCTCCACAAAACCCTCGGTAATTTTGAAAACACCCCCATAATCCGCAACATCTTGCCCCATGATGATAAGATGGTCATGCTTTTCCATAGATTGCTTAAGACCTTGGGATATGGCATCGACCAGTCGAACATTTTTCCTTGTCACACTAGGATTAACTTCTTGATAATCAAAATTATGATACACATCATCTAACTCGTTACCTGCATTGCATTCAATAGGATTTTCGGAAAACGCCAACTGAAGTCCTTCATTAATTTCCTTCTCAATTTCCTCGCGCATTTCCTTAATTTGAGAAGTAGTAAGTATTTGCTCCTTTAATAAAAATCGTTCATAATTTTCAATAGGGTCTTTTTTTGCCCATTCTTTCATTAATTCGTCGGGGACATATTTTGTTCCACTGGCCTCTTCATGGCCGCGCATCCGAAACGTGTCCTAAATTCCAGTAAAACCGGGCGCGGTTCTTTGCGAATGCGCTTGCAAATGGCGTCAACGAGCGAATAGACCTCCAAAACATTGTTCCCATCAATCGTATACGATTCCATGCCGTATCCAATACCTTTGTCTGCCAAATTTTCACATCTATATTGTTCGTCCGTGGTTGTGGATAGGCCATATCCATTATTTTCAATGCAAAAAAGCACGGGTAGATTCCATACGGAAGCTACATTCAAAGCTTCATGAAAGTCACCTTCACTGGTACCTCCCTCGCCTGTAAACACCGCTGTTACATGTTCTTGCTTTTTAAGAACATCTGCAAGGGCAATACCGTCGGCCACTCCTAACTGCGGGCCTAAGTGGGAAATCATACCCACAATTTTGTATTCTTGGGTTCCAAAATGAAAACTACGGTCGCGACCCTTTGTAAATCCACTTGCCTTACCTTGCCATTGTGCAAAAAGGCGGTTCAAGGGGATGTCACGAGATGTAAAGACTCCAAGGTTCCGGTGCATGGGCAATATGTACTCATTCTTGTCCAAAGCACTCGTGACCCCAATGGATATTGCTTCTTGACCAATACCGCTGAACCATTTCGAAATCTTGCCCTGACGCAATAAAATAAGCATCCTCTCCTCTATCATGCGAGGTTTTAGCATGTCATAGTAAAGTTTTTTTTGAATTTCCAGCGAAATACCCTTATTGTTATATTGCATCGTATCTTGGATTTTAAGACCCGTTGAGAAAGTCAAAAGTAGCGAAAATGGGTCAATCACCTCAAACAATCCTCTTATGTTATTACGCTCATATTTTGTTAACTTTGGAGAAATATTAAAATCGAAGTTATGAGTGCCATACCGAGTGTAGATCTGGGCGATTTTTTATCTGACAATACAGAAAGAAAAACCAAATTCATCAATGAAATAGGTAGCGCATTCGGCGATATTGGATTTGTGGCGTTGAGCGGTCATTTTCTTTCCGATAAATTGGTCGAAGATTTATATGCTGAGATAAAAAAGTTTTTCAATTTGCCCCAAGAGCTAAAAAACACCTATGAAATTCCAGGAATTGGTGGGCAACGAGGGTATACCTCTTTTGGTAAGGAACACGCAAAAGGCAGAAAAGAGGGCGATCTAAAGGAATTTTGGCATTTTGGCCAATATGTCGAGAATGATCCAAAACTGAGCGCGGAATACCCCGATAATGTGTTGGTCAAGGAACTTCCCAAATTCAATGAAGTAGGTAAAGAAACCTATAAAATGTTGGAGAAGACAGCTAAATATGTCCTCCGGGCGTTGGCCTTGCATTTGGAATTGGACGAAAAATACTTTGACAAATACATATTAAATGGAAACTCAATTTTAAGGCCCATACACTATCCGCCCATAACCACTGAACCCAAAACGGCCGTTCGTGCCGCTGCCCATGGCGATATCAACCTTATTACCTTGTTGATGGGATCTCACGGCAAGGGACTACAAGTGATGAACCACAAAGGAGAATGGGTGGATGCAATTGCAAAACCTGATCAATTGATGATCAATGTTGGGGATATGCTATCGCGATTGACAAACAACAAGCTTAAATCTACCATTCATCAGGTCGTGAATCCACCTAGGGAAATGTGGAGTACTTCTCGATATTCAATCCCGTTTTTTATGCACCCCATAAGTGAAATGCCCTTAAACTGTTTGGAGGAATGCATAGATACTGAACACCAAAAGGCATTTGACGATATTACCGCCGGTGAATTTCTCCACGAGCGATTGATTGAGTTGGGGTTGATAAAATCGTGAGAAAGTTTTTAAAAAAGTAACTATCAATTACGGGTAATTTTTTCCTACAAAATCCGTTTTGTGATTTTGGCAATCCAATCTAATACATATGAAGAATTTTTTGGTAATACCTATTTTATTTTTTTTTGCATCAAATTCATTTTCTCAAATAGCTTTTGAAAAAGCTTACTTTATTGACAATACTGATAAAAGAATTGAATGCTTTATTCGCAATGTTGATGGGAGAAATAATCCGTCTGGTTTTGAGTATCGACTTGATGCCGATGATGAAACGAAAGAAGGTATTATCGGTAGCGTAAAGGAGTTTAAAATTTATGGCGGGAATCATTATGTGAGATTTAGAGTTAAGATCAATAGGTCATCTGACAAAACCAATTTATTGGAAACCGATAGGGCCATCACATTTAGAGAAGAAGAACTTTATCTTAAACTTTTGGTTGAAGGCTCGGCAAATCTATATTCTTATGAAGAAGGCAGTATTGTTAGATACTTTTATTCTACCCAAGATAAAGTAATCAGTCAATTGGTATATAAGCGTTACAAAAAAGAGAATTTAGAAATCGGAGAGAACAATGAATTCAGGCAACAATTGTATAATGACCTAAAATGTCAAGATATAGATCCAGATAAAATTTTACGGTTGCCTTATAAATTGGATCCCTTGGTCAAACTATTTAATCAATATAATCTTTGCCAAAACCCGGATTTTAAGTTAAACGAAAAGGATAAAAAAAATACTAAATTTAAACTAAATGCTCGCCCAGGGGTCAACATTGCCAAATTAAAGGTTGAAAATAACCAATCCAGAACAAAAAATGTCGATTTTGAACAAAAGACCAGTTTGAGATTAGGTTTAGAGCTGGAGGCCATTCTACCATTCAACAAAAACAAATGGGCCCTGTTTATTGAACCGACCTTTCAGTCATACCAAGATGATCAGGTTACCATGCCCTCCAATGTAAGTATACCTAATGGAAGAACGGCTAAGGCCAACTACAAATCAGTTGAAGTTCCTTTTGGCCTGAGACACTACTTTTTTTTGACGGGGAAATCCAAGATTTTTTTAAATGCTGGATTGTTGGTCGATATGCCATTCAACTCTAAAATTATATATACTGGATTAAGGGATGAAATTGCAGAAATTGGTTATAATTATAGTTTTACAGGAGGTATAGGATACAATTTTAATAACAAAGTAAGCATCGAAGGTAGATTCCTTGGAAATAGAGAAGTGTTTAACACGAAGGCCTATCGTTCCTATTTTTCATCTTATAGCGGCTTTTCCATTATCTTTGGATATTCAGTATTTTAGCCCTAAAAAAGTTATGGATTTTAAAGACCAACTTAAAAACCTCTTTCCAGAACATATTCCTGAAAAGCAGGAATCCCCTAAATCCATAAGTAATATTTGGCTTCAAGTCGAGCCCATAATCTGCAAATATGAAAAGCGAAAAGGCAAACCCATTACTATTTTGGAAGGGTATAACGGTGCCGATCATGATTTTAAGATACTTGCCAAAGAATTAAAGACCAAACTTAGTGTGGGCGGTACTTTCAAAGAAGGGAAAATAATTATTCAAGGCGATTACAGGGATCAAATTATGGGCTTCCTAAAAGAAAAAGGATTTTCCGTAAAGCGGGTTGGCGGATAGTGATACACGTTGACGATGCAGAAATTACTGAATGGTTGCTCGATTTATTGTTAATTTTTTTTATTTTTTTCGATTAAGCGTTACATTTAGGGGCCAATTACCAAAACAAGTCTCATATGGGTTCCCTTCTGCACATTACGAATGGAGATAATTTCACGGAAAAACTTCAGCACCTCAATTTAGGTGGTGATGTAATCACTTGGCGTGAAATGCTTTGCGAGGGTAGAACCGAGACCAATGTAGGTAGTGAATCTTTCTGGAAAACCCGATTTGAATACCTTAACAAAAATTACAAGGTTTCCAAGTCTTGGTTTATCGAAAAAACCTTAAAAGAATACCGATCTCTTTGCAATCACAAACAACAGGATCATATTGTACTTTGGTTTGAATACGATCTTTTTTGCCAGGTGAACATGCTTGCCGTCATAAGTTGGCTCAAAACGAATCGCAAGTATGCCGAAATATCTTTGGTATGCAGCGGCAAGGAAGATGGGACGGACAAGATGTACGGACTTAATGAGTTGAGTGATGAACAATTACTGCAATTGTTTGCCAATAAGACGATCCTAACCCAGGATGATATAGAATATGCCGATTATGTTTGGCAATTGTACTGTAGCAACAATCCCATACGATTGGAAAATCTAACAGATTATAAGGAATTTCAATTTTCGTATTTATCGGAGGCCATGAAGGCACATTTAAAGCGTTTCCCAACCATTAAAAATGGGCTAAATCAAGTTGAAAACCAGGTACTGGGCTTATCCCAGGACAGAAAGCTTAAAACGCGTGAAGAATTAATGGGTGCCATACTTTCGAATCAAGGAGTTTATGGTTTTGGGGATACACAGTATGATCGTATTCTTAATACGTTAAAACCACTTTACACTTCTTTCAACCCAGTAAAGCTCACCAAAAAAGGAAAGGATATTCTTGATGGCAAGACCAGTTATTACTCTTGCATCCAGGATAACAATGTGTATCTTGGTGGTGCTTTAAAGTATAGTTATCTATACAACACGGAATCAAACCGTATTTTAAAATTGTAGCATGCAATTAAGGCCTTCTGAGCTTATCCTGAATGCCGATAATAGCATTTATCACCTAAATCTACTTCCTGAAGACATTGCGGCTACAATCATCACCGTGGGTGACCCTGATCGCGTTTCAAATGTCTCCAGATATTTCGATTCCATTGATGTAAATAAACGGAAACGGGAGTTTCATACACATACGGGGACGCTAAACGGAAAACGTCTGACAGTAATTTCCACCGGGATTGGAACCGACAATGTTGATATTGTACTGAACGAGCTCGATGCCCTGGCAAACATCAATTTTAGCACACGAAAAATTAAGGAAAATCGTATACGATTAAAAATTGTGCGCATTGGTACTTCAGGGGCCATTCAGCCTGAAATCCCTCTGGATTCTTTTCTATTAAGTCAATATGCAGTAGGTTTTGACGGTCTATTACATTTTTATAAAAGTGAAGATGTTCAAGAATTTGAAATTTCCAATCCCTTAAAAAAACACCTGGATCATTTTGCAGCAAAAGCCGCACCTTATGTGGTGAAATGTGACGAGGACCTGTCCATAAAAATAGCCTCAAATCGTATACGATTAGGCATAACAGCAACGACGTCGGGGTTTTACGAACCGCAAGGAAGAACGCTTCGATTGGAACCCCAAAATGCGGATTTCATTTCAAAACTGGGTAACTTTAGATTCAAAGCAATGAAAATTACGAATCTTGAAATGGAAACCGCGGGTATTTACGGGCTTTCGAAGTTACTTGGGCATGAGTCTATTTCCTTAAATTGCATACTGGCCAACAGAACCACGGGAGAATTTTCCAAGACCCCGGAGAAATCTATGGATGCCCTCATAAAATACACTTTGGAAAAATTAACAGAATGAAAAATGTGCAAATAATAGGCGTGCCAGAGCACTTCAATTTTCCCTGGCACCTGGCCATTGAAGAAGGTGCTTTTGAAGCACGGGGAATAAACTTGCAATGGACGGATATTCCTGAAGGAACCGGGAGAATGTGCCAAATGCTGGAAAATGGTGAAACGGACTTGGCGATCATCCTTACCGAAGGTCTGGTTAAGAGTATTATTGAAGGCAATCCCAGTAAAATTGTTCAAGGTTATATCGATTCTCCCCTACTTTGGGGAATTCATGTCGCCGCCAATTCTCCCTATAGGTCTATTTTAGAGCTTAAAAACAGGAAGGTGGCCATTAGTCGGTTCGGGAGCGGAAGTCACCTTATGGCCTATGTAAATGCCCAGAATGAAGGTTGGGATACCAGTTCTTTGGCATTTGAGGTTGTCAATAATTTGGATGGGGCCATTGAGGCCCTTGAAAACCGACGCGCAGATTATTTTATGTGGGAGCATTTTACCACAAAACCAATAGTGGACGAGGGGGTTTTTTGTCGTTTAGGGGACTGCCCTACCCCATGGCCTTGCTTTGTGATTGCGGTAACGGATACGTTTTTGGCTGAAAATCCAGGAACAATGATCCATATTCTTAAAACCATCAATCTCTATACGGCTGAATTCAAACAAATACCCAGTATTGACAGAACTTTGGCCAATGCGTATGGTCAGAAGTTGGAAGATATTCAGGAATGGCTATCCCTGACACGATGGAGTCAATCACAATTGGACGCTCACGTGATTGAAAATGTTGCCGATACGCTCTTCAAATTAAAATTGATTGACAAAAAACCAAATAAACCTCGAATTTTAGCAGATTTTTAGCAGTTATATTCTTGATAAACAAACTATTGCTTCTTAATTTTAAAAGCAATCGATTGCTGTTGAACTAAAAGTTTCTTGTTGTTATGTTGTCCAGATTCACTTCTCCCTTGCATATTGTTACCCTTTTATTTTTTTCGTTAGTCTTTTATTCCGCGAATGCACAGACATTTTATGCGTTGAAAATAGACCGTACTATTCGAAATGAAGCTATTGATATTACAAGCAAATACCAGCCAAGACTGGTAATGGGTATAGATCAAGCCTTGGAATTTCAGCAAACCGTTGCTCGTTTTTTGGTAAAAAAGAAAGCTATTGAAAATGATCGGACCCTTTCCGATAAGGGCAAATATTACTTATTAAAGCGGATTTCGAGCAGGGAAACTTCTGAAATGGCAGATGTTTTGGAGCCGTTTCGTTGGCAAGAATATATGCGGATTAAATCTTTGATCCAACCGATACCTGTCCCATATTCTGAAGGAGGAGATCTCATTGCGCACGATGCCATTACCAATCAATAGGGTTTTTTCCCATTTCTTTCAATAGCTCGTTGGTGCTGCTAAAATGTTTGTTGCCGAACCAAAGCCCTCTATTTGCGCTTAAAGGCGAAGGGTGTCCTGAAGTAAGGATGTGATGTTTTTTAGTATCGATCAAGGCGGTTTTCTTTTTTGCAAATCCGCCCCAGAGTAAAAAAATAAGTCCCTCTTTTTCTTCCGACAGTTTTTTGATAACACTGTCCGTAAAGACTTCCCACCCCTTATTTTGATGGCTTGCGGCTTCATGGGCCCTTACTGTGAGCGTTGCATTCAAAAGCAATACACCTTGATCGGCCCATTTTTCAAGATTGCCGCTTCTTGGATAGGGCTTACCTAAATCACTTTCAATTTCCTTGAATATGTTGATTAGTGATGGTGGGTGTGGAATGCCGTCCTTTACCGAAAAGCAGAGTCCGTTTGCTTGATTTGGTCCATGATAGGGGTCTTGGCCAATGATGACCACTTTGGTTTTATTGAATGGCGAATGATCAAAAGCGGCGAAAATATGTTTTCCTTGAGGATAACATACATGCTTGTTGTACTCCCTCTTTACGAACTCTGTCAAAGCAGTGAAATATGCCTTTTCGAATTCTTGGGATAATTGGTTCTTCCAGGTTTCATTGATTTTTACTAGCATAATTGGGGTTTTATCCCGGGGTGTTCTAACTTTATAAAAATAAGCATTGCGAAGTTAAATCATAGAAAAGTAATAATGGTCCCCAACCTTTGAAACAAATCTGGAAGTATGTTGAACTATTTATAAGTTTATTAGCTTATAAAAGCTATTTATAAGTTTATTAGCTTATAATGTGTACTTATAAGTCTTATAACTTATATTTTGCCTATATTTGTTCTTGACAATATTTCTATCAAGCATGAAAAAAGGAGTGATTTCAGGAGATATAGTAGCTTTTACGAGCCTTTCAATGTCCCAAAAGGAACTGGTGGAAGACCGATTGAAAATATTATTGGGCAAATTAGCAGACGAATTCAAATGCTTTGCGCGATTGGTAAAGGGAGACTATCTTGAATGTGTTGTCCCGAAGCCGGAAGATATGTTGACCGTTGCCTTGTTAATAAAGAGCACTATAAAATCAATCCCCATGGGGTTTGATAAAAAAAATGACAATAGGTCACCGTACTTTGAGAATTACGGTGTGCGTCTGGCTATGGGATATGGTGCATTGGAGCGTTTTGATGTAGAAAAGGGAATCATTGATGGGGAAGCTATATACCTATCGGGCCGCAAGATCAATGAAGAAGATACCCACACTATGGATCGCATAAGCATCAAGAACACCCTCTTTTTTGTTTCAATGGATGACGCACTTAACGACACCATGGAACCTCTAACGGCTTTGCTCGATTTTCTTATGAACAAAGCGACGGCGCGCCAATCGGAGGTACTGCAGTACAAGCTTTTAGGATATAATGAAGACAGCATCGCCAAAAAGATGGGTATTTCACAATCGGCAGTCAATCAACATTCGAACAGTGCTGGATGGAACGCCATAGAGAAGGCAACGGAATACTTCAATAAAACAATTAAAAACTTGTAACGTATGGATTACGCCCAAATGATCTTATTACAGCTATTGGCCCATATCCTAACCGATTATACCTTTCAATCGGATAAGATGGCGGCGGGCAAGAATGAAAAAGGGTTTAAGAGCAAGTTTCTAAAATGGCATGTGCTGATTATGTTCATTTCCTCATGGATCCTATCCTTTCAGATCAAGTTTATTTTCGGGGCACTTACAATCGCCTTAACACATTGGGTCATTGATGGCTTCAAACCAAAATTGAATAAAAGCAAAGTCTTGGGCAGGTATGCTTTTTTCATAGACCAAGGGTTGCATGTTATTATTTTAATATCAATTGTTTATATTTATACTATTTATTTTGAAATAGATACGATTATTTATTTAAACTTTAACTCCACATATATTTTAATCGGTATCGGATATCTTTTCTGCGGTAAACCGGCCAATGTGTTTATTAAGGAAATTTTCCAATCGTCGAAAATTGAATTCGAAGGAATGGACAAAGAGGATCTTCCGAATGCCGGAAGGCTCATTGGGGTGGTGGAAAGATGGTTGGTGCTCACCTTTATTTTGATTAATCAATTCAGCGCGGTTGGTTTTCTTATTGCCGCTAAATCCATTTTGCGCTACAAGGATGAGACCAAAGGTTTTAACAAAACTGAATATGTATTGATCGGAACCTTGCTAAGTTTCGGAATTGCCATTGGTATTGGTGTCCTAATCGATGTACTTGGTTAAGGTTGCCTTCCATCAATTCAACACGAATCCATACCTTTGCCGACTATTAGATTGAACAATGGCAGCAATCCAAGAAAAAACACTACAAGATCTTGAGTTTCCAACCGTCTTGCAGCAGGTGTCCGCCCGTTGCTCAACCGAACTGGGAAAATTGGGAGCCCTAGAAATAGTGCCATTGACTGATTTTGATGTACTTAGGCCCATTCTGGGCAGGACCTCCGAGTATCTATCTTCACTAATTAGCGATAACCGAATTCCGAATCATGGTTTTGAGGATATCAACATGGAGCTTAAACTCCTAAAAATTGAAAACACCACACTTGAAATAGGTGGATTTAGAAGAATTGGCGCCATTTGTACCTCCGTAATGACCCATAAAAAGTTCTTTGCGAAATTCAAGGAATATTATCCGCTTATATTTGAAATAGCGCAGGAAATTGAATTGAATACCGAAATACCCCAGCAAATTGAGGGTGTCATAGATCGATTTGGGGAGATTAAGGCCCAGGCGTCCGACCAACTTTTTGTAATTCGGCGAGAAATAGGCCAAGTCAAAGGTAAAATAAGTCAAAGTTTTGCTGCTGCCTTGAACACGTACAACGGTTCGGACTATCTGGATGACATACGGGAGTCGGTCGTTGAAAATCGACGGGTCCTGGCTGTGAAGGCCATGTATCGCAAAAAAGTTAAAGGTGCGGTCATGGGTTCCTCCAAAACCGGAAGCATTGTATATATTGAACCGGAAGCCACTTTGCGGCATAGTCGTGAACTAAACAACCTGGAATTTGATGAAAAGGAAGAAATTCAGCGAATTTTAAAAGAGCTTACGGCCAAAATCAGGCCCTTTGCCCCTCTTCTACAGATTTATCAGGAGTTTTTGACCGAAATGGATATCACCGCCGCAAAAGCCAAATACGCCTCGGAAATGAACGCTATATTACCTGGAATCAATGAATCGAAAAGATTGTTTTTGAGGGACGCTTATCATCCCATTTTATTTTTGGGCAACAAGCGAAAGAACGAAAAGACCTTTCCGCAGACGATTGAGTTGCATGCGGAAAACCGCATTATTGTTATTTCGGGACCCAATGCGGGTGGTAAAAGTATCACTTTGAAGACAATAGGGCTATTACAGGTGATGCTTCAGAGCGGCCTTCTGATTCCGGTGCACGAGCGAAGTTCTGTTTGTCTTTTCAATCAGATTCTTACGGATATTGGAGATAATCAATCCATTGAAAATCATTTAAGTACGTATAGTTATCGATTGAAGAACATGAACTCATTTCTCAAAGGATGTAATTCTGAAACATTGTTTTTGATCGATGAATTTGGCACGGGAAGCGACCCCGAAATGGGTGGTGCTCTTGCCGAAACCTTTTTGGAAGTCTTTTATGACCGCGGTGCATTTGGAGTTATTACAACACACTATGCCAATCTAAAATTATTGGCCAACGAGTTGCCTCAAATATCGAATGCAAACATGCTTTTTGATAGTAAAACATTGGAGCCCACCTTTCAATTGGTGCTGGGAGAGGCGGGTAGTTCCTTCACTTTTGAGGTGGCACAAAAGAACGGTATTCCCTACTCCCTAATCAACAAGGCAAAGAAGAAGATAGAGCGCGGTAAAGTCCGTTTTGACGCCACAATAGCCAAACTGCAGAAAGAACGCAGCAAAATGGCCATAACAGGCTCTAGATTGGAAGAGGAACAGTCAAGGGCCAGAGAGGAAGCGACACGCTTGGAAAAATTGAACGAGAAGGTAAAATCCAAGTTGGAAAATTATCAGGAGCTTTACGACCATGATCAGCGAATGATCCAATTGGGCAACAAAGTGGAGAAAGTGTCCGCCAAGTATTTTCACGACAAGAAAAAACGAACCCTTGTTTCTGAATTGATTCGCATTGTGGAGACTGAAAACAGCAAACGAAAAAAGAAAACTGTAAATGAGACCAAACTTGAGAGTGAAAAGAAGGCTCAAGTTGCACAGGAGGTCCAACAAGAAGTCAAGGTAATTCGTGAAAAGAGGCAGGAGGAAAAGAAAAAGGCAATCAGGAAAGAAAAGTTTAAGCCCAAGCCGATTTACAAAATTGGGGATCGAGTCCGCCTAATCGATGGTAAAGCGGTGGGAAGTATAGATAAGTTGGAAAAAAATAAGGCCGTAGTCAATTATGGTATGTTTACAACAAATGTGAGCGTAGATCAATTGGAGTTGGTGGAGGCAAAAAAAGGTTGATTTGGGTGTTTGTTAATTCGTTTTTTAGGATGAAATTTAATAATCATAAAAACAACAGCCGGCATCAAGTTGTTGAACCCAACCTGAGATGCCGACTGTGTCAACTTTTAGCAAAATTCTCCCTATTTCTAGTTTAAAGATCAAATGGCCCTATCGGTGTATCCATTCCATTGGAAATAACATATTTGGTCCCCGTAATATCGAAAAGAAGATATTGTCTGATGTTGCCCAGATAGAAACCGATACCCGCACCTACATCGAATGGAAGCGTTCCATCCGGTCCCCATTGGGTTCTATTGAACAACGAAGTAAAACCATTCGGATTGTTATTGTAAAGAGCATATTGACTGCCTACCTTATTGAACATGAACCGGGTAGAGGGGCCATTGGGATCCTGCGAATTGAAAATCATTGCACCAACCCCTGTAAGTGCCAAAGGATTGTTGCCGTTGGCCAAGTTTTCTATATTGTTTTGGTTGTTGGACCATTTACCATTGATAACATAGTTGTAGAACAGCCCATTTCTCGACATTACCATTATTGTCCCACTACTTCCTGGTTGATCTCCGCCTATATTGCATGCGGCACCAATGCCATCATCCTCAAAGGGAACCTCTCCTTCAAAAAGTTCTGTTAACGGAAAGGGCCCATCCAATTTGCCCTCAAAACTGCGCATGTATCGTTTGCCATCCTCACTGATCAGAATAAATTCAGTACCCTGAAGAGCAAATGAGGCACCTACAGGCCCCATACGTGATAATACCTGTCCTTTCCAATGAGCTGTATGAATAGGCTCTCCCCCAGCTGGTGCTGGTTCACATTCTGTAACATCATATTTGGTGGCTAATTGAACCCCTACGATCTGATTGTCATAAACACTACGAACCACATAACTCAAAGGCAGTCCAGTAGAAATAGTGCTGCTCTCGGCCAAGAGATCAACAAGCTCCGAAAGATTTCCACCAATGGTTCGTATCGTTGAGGAAGATTCACCGCCAAACGCCATTACTTTTATTTTTACCTCGCTCAATTCCCTAAGTGCGGACGCATCAATTTCAACCTCGGTCTTGCCGACCACAGCATTGAACTCTGCCTCTACCGCAGCGTTCATTTCTGTATAGGAGGAAGTAGATTCAACGAGCATATAATATATCCTCCCATAAGAGACATCACTGATATAGGTTGCTGGATTACCGGGCTGTACATATTTTGCCAAATCTTCGGGTTTTACCGAATCGGCGAACAACCCTTTTAAACTTGTAGGAATATCGAAAGACATAGTATAAAAATTCTGTTTCAATTCTACTAAAATACGATTGTACTCCTTTTCGGTACTAAAATCAAAATCGGCACTGACCTCTGCGAACGCATTCTCAAAATCAACGCCCATACTCAATGCGAATGCCTCCCTACTTTGTACCTGACTATAATTGAAAGAGAAATTCGCAGGTAGGTCGGAAGGCGAATTTGCTATGATGTTGTTCATGGCATCTTGAATGGAACTTTTGGCCACCTTACCTACCATAAAGCTGGAAGCTAAGTTGCCATTGTTAAGGTTATAGGAGATAGTTCCACCCGAGCGTTCTACAGCAATAATATCAGGTGTGGCTTTTTTTAGTGATTTGCCTTGTAACAAACTGCCCGGATAGATTACAGACGCATTAGGGTTGAATAGTGGAAAACCATCCTTACCGGTTCCTCCAGACTTGAGCGCGTCATACGTCGTGGTCTTACAATTCCAGACCTCTCCTCCAATGACTTCGTTGGTCTCCTTTTCCTCTACAAGATCTTTCTTGTTCTCAGGATCTTCAAAATCTCCTGCGTTGATCACTACTTTAGTGAATTCCGCTTCAATGTTGACGGGATCTGGTTCGGGGTCCGGAATCGGGTTTTCACCTCCACTGTCTTTACTACAAGAGAGGGAACCTATCAGGAAGAAATAAACAATAATGTGTTTTAAAGAAAAAGGTATTGTTTTCATAATTTCTGGTTTTTTAGGATTCAACACCTCGAAACTAAATGATAATCAACCCCGTACCTAATTTTGTCCATGGACAAAGTATGGACATCGGTTCGTCTTAGACCTCTAATCCACTATGGACTAAGTCTATCGAACTAGATTCGGAAATAACCCATAACACACATGTTATCAGAATATTATATCGTTAATTCTTTTGACATTTAATTGAATTTCCATGGACAACCTATTGACAGTATGGTTTTAGCTCCGGGGTCGACCCTTTTTTCCTGTTGCTTTTCTAATTATCTTGACATCAAGTTCAAATAAGAATTGAAATGAAACAGTACAGGTATTTTATAATTATGGTAATGATTTGTCAGTTATCTATTATACGTTCCCAAAGCAATTCAAAAGCTCCAGATAGTCTATTTCTTACCTTAAAAGGGCATACCACCATAGCGGATAGTGTATTGACCATGGGTGATATTGTGGAATATTATATGTACAACAATTCCCATAAAGGGATAGAATATGCAGATAACATCATTGCTATTTCAGCTAAAAAAAAATATGGCATTGGTTTGGCCACCGGCAACTTTTTAAAGGCAAATTGCTATAAAGCACTTCAAAAAGAGGATAGTGCCATGGTTTATTATAAGGAAACACTAAAAATTTCCGGAGCATTTAAAATTAACACCTGTGTTGCCAGTGCTTTGGCCAATATTTCTGTTATTGAAGGGCAAAATGGAAACTATGCCAAGGCCATTAGTCTTATGGATTCTGTTGCTAAAATCAATCTTAGGGAAAACGATTTTCTCAATTATGGCGTAACCCTTAACAACAGGGCTTATCATTTTTATGAACAAGGTGATTTTGTGAATGCCATGAGTGGCTTTAAAAATGCTTTGAGCGTGTTGGACACCATCAATAAGGACATCTTTAGGAAAGCCGATGTATATCGCAATATTGCAAAATTGAACTATCAAGAAAAGGATTTTCAGGACGCTTTAAAATATTTCAATGAAGCTATGGACATCTATAAGGAAGTGGATGATTTTCTGTATCAGGCCATAGTATGGAACGATATAGGAAACGTTGCCCTTGCAGCCAATAATTATAAAGGGGCCATAGATTATTACCAGAAAAGTCTGGACCTATGCAAAATATATAATTTCAATAGTGTGCAGTCAAAAGCCCTGACTAATATTGGCATTGCCCAAAGGGAACTCGGTCAATACAGCAAAGCACTGTCATCTTTCAGGGAATCGGACCGTTTCATTGATTTTAATGAGAGTATGTCCAATAACATCATCTACCACTATCACATAGGCTATACCTATGGGTTACAAAAGCAAAAGGATTCAGCACTGTACCACCTAGATAGAGCTATACATCTGGCAGATTCCACAGGCCAGGACAATGAGTTGAAAAATGCCTTGGAATATCGATCAAAGACTTACGAGCTCTTTAAAATGGACAAAAAATCACTTACGGATATCCATCAAATGATTAGCCTTAAGGATAGTCTTTTCAATATCAGCAAAACAAAGCAGATCGAGCAATTGCAGATTATTTTCGAAACCGAAAAAAAAGAGGCTCAAATTGCCCTACAGAAAGAACAGATAAACACCTTGAACGAAAAGGCCAAAGTAGATTCTTTGACCAAAGGGCTTTATGCTGGTGGCATGTTCACCTTTTTGGCGGTATCCGGACTATTGTTTTTTGGATTTCGCCAACGCATGAAAAAAAACCGTTTGGCACGTGAAAAGCAAGAGGAAATCTACAAACAGGAAATAGTCCACAAACAAAAGGAACTGGCTAGCCAAACGCTGCATTTGGTACAGAAGAACACCTTTATTCAAGAGGTGATGGAGAATTTGGAGAATATAAAGAACTCCCCCGAAAAGTTCAAAATGGAATTCCGTCGTATCATTATGCTTCTTAAAAAGGAAAACGCTTCCGATAAGGACTGGGAAGTGTTTAAAACTTACTTTGCCGAAGTTCATAACGACTTTGATCAAAAACTAAAAACTCTTTATGCCGATATCTCGGAAAAAGAAGTTAGGTTGGCCGCCTTTTTGCGCATGAACCTTACCACCAAGGAAATTGCGGCCACTTTAAACGTGCTGCCCGATAGTATCTTAAAATCAAAATACCGATTAAAGAAAAAGCTGGGGTTGGAAAAGGAAACCGATTTAAGTACTTTTTTAAATACATTGTAAATTTCATCCTTGTCATTTTCGGCTGCAGTATCTTTGTTTTATGGAAAAAAACAAGAAAATCATTCTTTTTGATGGTATTTGCAATTTGTGCAATGGTGCCGTGCAATATATTATAAAAAGGGACAAGAAAGATAGCTTTCGTTTTGCGGCCTTACAAAGCGAAATTGGCAAAAAACTCCTCGCTGAGCGTCAGATAGATTCCGTTAATATCGATTCCATCATTTTAATAGAACCAGGAATCGCATTTTACATTAAATCAGATGCCGCTATGGAAATAGCTCAGGAAATTGGCGGAGTTTGGTCGCTAATAGGTCTATTTAAATGGATTCCGACAAGCTTTAGAAATATCGTATACGATTTTATAGCTAATAATCGCTATAAATGGTATGGCAAAACGGACCAATGTATGGTACCGACCCCGGAATTGAAGGCAAAGTTTTTAGGGTGACTAGGTCAAAGTAATACTTTACTTGGAAAACGGACCCGTTCACGCATTCAGGATTGACTATCTAGTGGTTTCTAACGAGATTTATCAAAACTTAAAAACCACGATTATGAAAAACCTTGTATTCTTCCTCTTGCTCTACCCTTTTCTGATTTTTTCCAATAACCCTAAAATTCCCTCAAAGATAAAGGAGGTAACACTGTATCTGAGTGGTGCCCAAATCACGAGATCTGCACATTGCAATATCCCTTCTGGGGCATCGGAAATTTTATTGACCGGACTCTCACCTAAAATAGATGAGAGCAGCATCCAGCTTTCAGGTTTACAATCGGTTTCCATTTTGTCAATGGCCTATGATGTGAATTACTTGGTTAAAACCGAAAGTAATCCGGAAACCTTGCAATGGGAAAATGAGATTAAGGTCTTGGAAACCAAGATTGCCTATTTAAAAAATTCCGTTACGGGACTTGAAGAAGAGGAAAAGGTAATTTCCACAAATCGTTTGGTAAGCTCAGATGCCCAAGAATTGAACCTTGAGCGGCTGAAAGAGGTGGGCACCTATTACCGCACCCGTACGACCCAAATAAGGAATGAAATTTTCAGAACCAATTTGGAAATCCATTTGTTGAGTGCGGATATACGGCAATTAAGACTACAATTGTCCGAAGTCAACGATACTCCTGAAAAAAAGCAAGGGGAAATCAAGATAAAGTTCGATGCCCCTATAGCCATAATATTGAATTTGGAAGTTTCCTATACCGTTCTGGATGCTGGCTGGATTCCTTCCTATGACCTTAAATCAAAAGGCTTGAACACTCCATTAGAAATGGACTACAAGGCAAATGTGTACCAAAAAACAGGAAGTGATTGGAATAATGTCAAGGTAATTCTTTCCACGGGAAGCCCCAATTTCAATATAGTTAAACCAAATCTTGGTACCAAATACCTCGATTTTGTCAACGGGTACCAAAAACGGTATTCAAATACCATTAAGAAACAGAAATATGTACATAATCCAACCGTCAAAAAGGTGACCGGCATGATTACTGATACTGATGGGACTCCCCTTCCTGGTTGCAGGGTACTTGTAAAAGGAACGACAAATGGTACCCATACAGATTTTGATGGTTTTTTTTCGTTGGACATTTCCCAAGGACAGGAATTGGTCTTTTCGTATCTCGGATATAAAGATATGGAACTCCCCATTTATTCCTCTATTATGAATGTTAGAATGGAGGAAGATGCCCAGGCTTTGGATGAAGTGGTAGTAACCGCTATGGGCACCAATAGAAGTGAAACCCTGGGATATGCTGTTTCATCAGTAAATACTGAATCAACATTGCAAGGTCGTTCCGCTGGAATTCAAATAAGAGGGACTAAAAATTTAACCAACGGCTCCGAACCTCAATTGCCATTATATGTAATAGATGGAAAACCTCTTCCTGATTTTACGGAAGGCGACTTGGACGAAAACGAAATCCAGTCTATTGAAGTATTAAATAGTGAAAGTGCCATTGAACTGTATGGCAGTAAAGGTAGTAATGGAGTTATTATAATTGCGACCCGGAAAAGCAATGTGCAGGACGATATAACCACCACCAAATTCGTTATCAAAAAACCATATACAATTTTATCGGACGGTGATTTGACATCCATTGGCATAAGTTCATTCGATTTGAATGCCCAGTACGAATATTTTGCCGCCCCTATTTTGAATGAAAATGTATTTCTAACGGCTCGATTTACTTCTTGGGAGCAATATAATCTTTTGCCAGGGGAGGCCAGTATATATTTTGCCGGAAGTTTTGCTGGAAAAACTACGATTGACCCTTACACTACCCAAAAGGAAATGGTGGTTTCTTTGGGTATCGATCCCAACATCACCGTAACACGAAAACAAAAAAAGAATTTCAAGAACAAAACGTTTATCGGAAGCAATCGAATTTTAGATCGTACTTATGACTTGGAAGTAAAGAATAACAAAAGTGTCGCCGTCGAACTTAGCTTATTGGACGGTATTCCTGTTTCCCAAAACAAAGAAATAAAAGTGGAAGATATAATTACCAATAATGCCAGCTACGATGATAAAAAAGGGCTACTATCATGGAAAATCCAGCTTTCGTCTCAAGAAACCAAAACGGAAAGTTTTTCTTTTCAGGTCAGGTATCCAAAATATAAAAGTATCTCAATATAGAAAAAGCATGAAAAAAGCCGATTCCTTAAATATTTTCTTGGTATCGGCTTAAATAAAATAAACTTTAAATTACGTTGTCCAGATTATCATTCCAATTTTTAACTTTTGGTTCCCCCAATTTGCCCAAAGATTTGGCCACAACCATCGAAACTGTGGCATCGCCTGAAACATTTATTACGGTTCGGCACATATCCAACGGCCTGTCAACTGCAAATATCAATGCAAGACCGGCTTCGGGAATTCCAGCTTGTGCCAGAACTATCACGAGCATTACCATTCCAGCTCCCGGTACCGCTGCACTTCCTATAGAGGCTAATGTTGCCGTGACGATGATTCCCAATTGGGTGGAGAAACTTAAATCCATTCCGAATGCCTGGGCAATGAAGACCGCAGCTACAGCCTGATAAAGACTTGTACCGTCCATATTAATAGTTGCTCCAATCGGCAGCACAAAGCTGGTTACCTCCTCCTCTACTCCGAGATGCTCCTCTACCCGCTCCATGGTAACGGGCAAAGTTGCGGCACTTGAACTCGTGGAAAATGCCAATAACTGGGCCGGTGCCATGCCTTTCATGAAAAAGGACGGACTTTTTTTGGTGAATACAAATACAATTGCGAGGTAAACACCCAACATTAAAGTTAGTCCCAAAACAACGCACAAGGCATACCATGCAAGTGCCTTAAAAAGATCCATGCTAGGCGACTCTACCACAAGGGCGGCCAAAAGCGCAAAAACCCCGTATGGTGCTGCGAGCATTATCAAATCAATCAGTTTTAGTATTACTTCATTGAATCCGTCAAAAAAATCCTTGACCGGTTTTGCCTGTTTTTCGGGAATGAGGATTAACCCGATTCCAAAGAAAACAGCAAAGAAAATTACTTGCAACATATTGCCGTTATCACTTGCGGCTTGAAATATATTGCTTGGTACCAGATCCTCCAGTGCCTGCAAAGGACCCGATTCTTGTTGTTTTTCTGCTTGAAGGATGCGAGAGTTTGCATCGCCACTATAATTCGCGACCAGTTCATTACGGGTTTCTTCCGATATTGAGTTTCCCGGTTTTACGATGTTTACAATCAAAAGACCAATTGAAACAGCCATAACGGTTGTCAATAAATAGATACCGATAGTCCTGCCACCCATTTTAGAAAGCTTTGAAATGTCCTTTAGGTCTGAAACACCTTTGATCAAAGAGGCCAATATCAATGGAACGGCAATGAGCTTCAAGGAATTGATGAAAATATTCCCAAAGGGTTTGACCCAATCGGAAACTAGTTTAGGCCCCAATTCAAATTGTACCATTGCGAGTGCGAATAACACTCCACAGAACATTCCTATTAGGATTTGCCAATGCAGTTCCAGCTTTTTCATCTATTGATTGTTTAAAATTGGAAGATACAGTTTTGATTCAATCGCGACAAAAAAGCGGGACTATAATTTAACCGTACGATTTAATAAGGTAAAATCCGCAAGGACCAAAGCGGCCATTGCTTCCACAATAGGCACGGCTCTTGGGACGACACAAGGATCATGTCGACCCTTTCCTTGGGCTTGTATGGAGTTGCCATCTTTATCAATGGTCTCGTAGGCTTGAATCACAGTAGCCACAGGTTTAAAGGCAACATTAAAGTAAATATCCATACCATTGCTTATACCTCCTTGAATACCACCGCTATAGTTGGTTTTTGTTGTGCCATCAGGATTGAATTGGTCATTGTGTATGCTGCCTCTGAGTTTTACCCCATCAAACCCACTGCCGTATTCAAAACCTTTCACGGCATTAATGGAAAGCATGGCTTTTCCGAGTTCGGCATGTAGTTTATCAAATACAGGTTCGCCAAGTCCAATCGGTACATTTTGGATAACACAGGTAATGATTCCGCCTATGGTATCCCCATCTTTACGCACCTCTTTAATATAATCTTCCATACGAATTGCCATAGCCAGGTCCGGACAGCGCACGTCATTTGTTTCTGCCAAGGATAAGTCAAGTTCCTTGTAATCCTTATCAAGTTTTAAATTGCCAACCTGTGATACAAAAGCCTTTATTTGAACGTTCTTTAAAAATTGCTTCGCTATTGCACCGCCCACTACTCTACTAGCGGTTTCTCGGGCGGAACTTCTGCCCCCTCCCCGGTAATCTCGAAAACCATATTTCTGATCGTACACATAATCCGCATGTGATGGCCTATATGAATCTTTTATGTGCGAATAATCATGTGATTTCTGATTGGTATTGTGAATGGCAAACCCAATAGGTGTACCCGTGGTTTTACCCTCGAAAATTCCGGAAAGGAATTCAACAGTATCAGGTTCCTTTCTTTGGGTTACAATAGCCGATTGACCTGGCTTACGACGATCAAGATCACTTTGGATGGCTTCAAAATCCAATAGTATGCCCGAAGGACAGCCATCTAGCACACCTCCTATGGCCACCCCGTGCGATTCTCCAAAAGTTGTAAGTCTGAATAGGTTTCCGAACGAGTTTGCCGACATTGAATTGTTTATATGACAGTCTCAAAGGTAAATCTTAATGAAGAAATAGAAAAATTTACATTGTTTAATATTAATAAGGTGATTTCTACATAATATAAACTTAACAGTATGAAAATAATATCTTGATTTTAAAAATCGGGTTTTTTATACCAGTAGGTTTAATTTAGGAAAAAACCATTTTGTTGAAAAAAAGAAAACTTGACATTGCCGTTATTTCTGATATTTATCTGGGCTCTTATGATTGCCATGCCGAGGAATTGCTCATATACCTCAACAGTATCCAGCCTAAAAAACTGATCCTAAATGGCGATATTGTTGATATTTGGCAATTTGGAACAGGATATTTTCCCATATCGCATACGATGGTGCTGAAGAAAATTTTAACGATGGCATCCAAGGGAACCGAGGTTTGCTATATTACTGGCAACCATGATGATAGTTTTAGAACATTTAGCGATGTATCATTAGGTCAAATCCGCATTCTTAATAAGCTGATACTTGAGATTGATGGTAAAAGGGTATGCTTCTTTCATGGTGATGTTTTTGATTTCTCGGCTAAAATCTCCAAATCGATGCTAAAGTTCGGTCAAGTCGGCTTTGATTTCTTATTAAAATTCAACAGGCTCGCAAATCATTTTTTAAGCCGAATTGGAAAAAAAAGATACTCCCTTTCAAGGAAGATCAAAGAGAATCCTCAGAAATCTATAAAACAAATTTGTGATTTTGAAAATGCCGCCGCAGAACTTGCCATAGAAAATGGCTACGACCTCGTAATATGTGGACATACACATCGACCAAAAAAGGAAATCAAAGCTACTAAAAAAGGTCAGTGCACTTATTTGAATTCCGGGGACTGGGTTGAAAACCTTACTGCACTTGAGTATTCCTTAAAGCGTTGGAAGGTTTACGCCTACAATCATGATAAATTAGCACCATTCTTTGCCGACGAGGAAATGAAGGAAATGGACATTCATGAATTGGTTGCCTCCATAAATAAGAAAAAAGCAAGAAGAGAGGGTGAATCACTTCAAGATTAGGGCATTTTTAATAATAGTAATAGGGTGAAGTGCTTTTCTTTGTGTTCCATCATAGATTTGGTGCCTACAGCTGGTGCCATTTGCTGAAATAATGACATCATCGGCAGTTTTGCGTATGGCCGGAAACAACTTTAGCTCTCCAATTTGCATGCTTACCCCATAGTGTTCCTTTTCATACCCAAAAGATCCGGCCATGCCACAGCAGCCAGAGCTTATGATGGAAACCGTATAGTTCTCAGGAATATTAAGAACATCAAATGTTACTTTTTGATTGCTCAAGGCCTTTTGATGGCAATGGCTATGAATTTTCACTGTCTTTTTTTCCTTTGTAAAACTTTCAGAACTTAATAACCCCTTCTGCAACTCTTGGGATAGAAATTCCTCGATCAGAAAAGCATTTAAAGAAATAGCACTTGTTGCTTCCGTATCACTTGAAAATCTTTTGTATTCATCCCTAAAAGTCAAAATGGCTGATGGCTCCAAGCCTACTACAGGTATATTTTGTTCTGCGAAGACTTTCAATTTTTCTATATTTTTTATTGCTAGTTTTTTGGCTTGTCTTAAAAACCCTTTAGATAAATAAGTCCTTCCGCTCTCGGCATAATAAATTTGCACATCATACCCTAATTTTATCAAAACTTCAATCGCATCCTTTCCCAATTCAATATCAAGGTATTGGGTGAACTCATCAATATAAAGTACAACTTTTGATTTTGATACAACATACTGTTCTTTAAATAATTGTAAGCATTTATCAAAATTAAAACTTGATACTTTGGGAAGGCTTCTTTCCGAAGCGACGTTCGCGATTTTTTTGGATAGTCCGCCTAAAAGAGGTGAGGAATAAACTGCATTTGTTAGTCCGGATACTTTACTCCCAAGCCGATTGATGGTCGTGTTATGGGCAAAAAGCTTATTGCGTAAGGAATATCCATTGGTCTCCTGATATTGATACAGGAATTCGGCCTTCAAAGTTGCTACGTCCACATTACTAGGGCATTCACTGGCACATGCCTTGCAACTTAGGCAAAGGTCAAAAACTTCCTTAAGTTCTTTTTGGTCAAACTTATTTTTTTGTTCGGATGTTGTCAAAAATTCCCGTAAAGCATTTGCCCTGCCCCTAGTTGTGTCTTTTTCATTTTTAGTGGCATGATAACTTGGGCACATAGCTCCATTCATTTGATGTGTTTTTCTACAATCACCACTACCATTGCACTTTTCTGCGGCCTTTAAAATTCCCTCACTATCGGAGAAGTCCATCATGGTTTTTATTTCAGGCTCAATGCGGTCTATTTCATAACGAAAAGACGCATCCATGGGATACGCATCGACTATTTTTCCGGGATTGAAGATGTTATTTGGGTCAAAATAGGACTTTATGCGCCTTAGAAGTTCATAGTTCTTATCCCCTATCATCAAAGGAATAAATTCGGCCCGTACGATTCCATCACCATGTTCCCCACTAAAAGAACCTTTATACTTTTTTGTGAGCTTGGCCACATCCGTGGTAATTGATCTGAACAAACCAACATCTTCTGATTTCTTGAGGTTTAAAATAGGGCGCAGATGAAGCTCACCGGCTCCGGCATGTGCGTAGTAAACCGCATCTTGATGGTAATCTTTCATGATCTGGGTAAACTCGCCAATGAAATTCTTCAAATCTGTCAAGGCTACCGCAGTATCTTCTATACAGGCAACGGCTTTTCGATCGCCAACTATATTGCCCAAGAGCCCCAGGCCAGCTTTTCGAAGCTCTAAAGCCCTATTAATTTCGGATTCCCTTAGTATTGCGTTTGCGTAACTAAGACCAGAGTTCTCAATGGTTCTTAACAGTTTCTCCAAGTGTATTTCAAGTTCTTCCTCACTTTGATCTTTAACCTCGAGCATTAGCAAGGCCGCCGGATCTCCTTCCACAAAAAAACGATTTTGAAGTTGCTCTCGATTGTTTTTTGTACAATCGAGAATAACTTTATCCATCATCTCACAGGTTTGAAGATTGTGTTTCATTACCGGAATTACATCTGTTAAGCAATCTTCAAGTGTTTGGTAATGGGTAACCACCATGGCAGAAAATTTGGGCGGCAACAAATCAAGATCCAATGTTATTTCGGTAGTAAAGGCAAGGGTACCCTCACTTCCGCATAATAGTTCGCAGAAGTTGAAAGTGTTCTCTTCTCCTCCGAAGCGGTCGTTTTTTAATAATGAATCTACGGCATATCCTGTGTTTCTCCTGTGGATTTCAGGTTTTGGAAATTGCTCCTTTATCTCTCTCTGTATTTCTTTGTTTACAAGTTCTTTATATACATTTCTATAAATTGATGCTTCAATAGAGTTTCCGTGTATTTTTTGTTCAAGTTCTTCCGAGGTAATTGCCTTGAATTCAACTTCGCTGCTGTCGTACAATACCGTTTTGAGGGAAATTACTTTATCTCGGGTCACACCGTATTGAATGGAAGTGGTTCCAGAAGAATTGTTGCCTACCATTCCTCCAATCATGCACCTATTGGCCGTTGAAGTATTGGGCCAAAAAAAAGTCCGTACGGGGCAAGGTATTGGTTGAGCTCATCACGAATTACCCCTGGTTGAACGGTTACTTGCTTTTTTTCTTGGTCCAGATGTATGATTTTCGTAAAGTGTTTTGAAACATCTACCACTATGCCATCTCCAACGCATTGTCCTGCCAACGAGGTGCCCGCAGTTCTAGGTATGAGTCCAACTTTATTGGTTTCTGCGAAGTGAATTAATTTCTTTATGTCCTCAATAGTCTTGGGGAATGCCACAGCCAAAGGTGTTTTCCGATATACGGACGCATCCGTTGCATATATTGCTTTCGTTAATTTATCAAAATATATCTCTCCTGCAAGGTCTTCGCTTAAGCGTTTGAGCAAATTATTAATCACTTTGGAACAATTTTGGGCACTAAATTAAGTTATTATTGTTTGAACAAAATAAAGAATCACAGATTTTAAGAGCTAACTGAAAAAATGAAAAACATGAAAATCACAAAATTTATTACACTTATCATTTCTTTTATGACCTTATCGCTTAGCGCACAAGAAATTGCGGATCATGCGCTGGGATTGCGACTTGGTGATAGCGATGGATTCGGGGCTGAAATCTCATATCAAAAATCCCTTAAGAGATATAACAGACTGGAACTTGATCTAGGATGGCGTGATAGTAGAAATTTTGACGCCGTAAAATTAGCGGGCCTTTTTCAATGGATTCATACAATTGAAGGAGATTTTAATTGGTACTATGGTGTGGGTGGTGGTTTAGGCAGTGTCGATTTTGCGCCTAGGCCGAACGACAATCCAGACGGCGGTCTTTTTGTTTTTGCAGCAGGCGACATCGGAATAGAATACAATTTTGATTTTCCGTTATTACTTTCCCTTGATTTTAGACCGGAAATTGGCTTAGTCGGCTACGATGGTTTTTCGGATAATTTTGATTTTGATATCGCTTTGGGAGTACGTTATCAGTTCTAGCAGTTATAAAAGATTATAAAGCCCTTGGTATTCGCTATTCAAGGTTTTTTTTTTATCCTTTTATATACCTACATTTGCGATTCTAAAAAATAGATTCATGAAAAAATTGCTTTTCTCCCTTATTATTTTGGTTTTAATTTCGGCATGTAATATGAATGAGGGTTATACCATTGAAGGTAGTTTAACCGGAGAGGTTGAAAATGGCACTCAAGTTTTCTTACGCAAAGTAGGTGACGATAATCAACCGGTAGACCTTGACACCACCACGGTCGAAAATGGGAAATATGTATTTACTGGTAACAAAGTGGAGTCGCCGGAGATGCGTTATATTTTTGTGGATAAAGTACAAGGATATATTCCGATAATACTTGAAAATGGGGACATCAGTATTGTGGCAGAAAAAGATAGTTTAGGATTTGCAAAGGCGAAAGGAGCACCACAAAACGATATTTTTGCCAGCTACATGGATAAATCAAAAGCTGTCAACAAAAGGGCCATGTCCATTCAGGAAGACTTACAGAAGGCAACCATGGAGCGCAATGAAACATTGATTGTTTCATTGACCGATGAAATGAAAGAGTTGCAGGAGGAATATAAGCAATTTGACCTGGGTTTTGTAAAAGACAATCCAACGGCATTAATTTCTGTCCTACTTTTGGAAAGGGCCGTTATGTCAAGATCTATACCAGCTTCAGAAGTTAAGACCTTATTTGATGCCCTCTCGCCGGAAATCAAGCAGACTTCAGCGGCCAAAAAAGTATCCGAACAAATAACTACTGCTTTAGATCGTGAGGAAAACGGGAAGAATAGCGAAGTTGGTTCAAAAGCCCCGGATTTTGTAGCTCCTACCCCTACGGGCACAGAATTAGCGTTGAAGGATGTTTTGGGAAAGGTTACCTTGATCGATTTTTGGGCCGCTTGGTGCAAGCCTTGCCGTGATGAAAATCCCAATGTAGTAAATGCCTATAATAAATACCATGATAAAGGTTTTAATATAATCGGAGTGTCATTGGATAAAAGTGCCGATGCCTGGAAAAAGGCCATTGAGGATGATGGACTCGTATGGAACCACGTTTCACATATTTCTTATTTTGATGATCCAATCGCCAAGCTTTATAATGTGGATGCCATTCCTGCGGCTTTTTTATTGGATGAAAACGGAATTATTGTCGCAAAAAATTTAAGGGGAACTGCTCTGGAGGCTAAAGTTGGTGAATTACTGGACTAATCCATGAATGTATTGATAAAAAGGCCCTGAGACTTAAATCAGGGCCTTTTTATTTTATAGTCAATGGCCGTTTAAATCCTATTGTGTACATCTTGGTGAATCAAAAAATCCGCAGAAACTGTAAAATTATCTTCTATACAAAAAAACATTCTTTTCAACAATACTATTTTTTCATTTAATTTTTCTTTGGATCGCTAAATGAAGATCAAACAGAATTCACCACATTCCCGTAGATAAATGGGAATCCTATATTTTTCCCATTTTCTCCATTACAAACAATAGAATAATAGGGATTGCAAGGAGAATTACCATGAGGGTTGCAGTAAAAATCAAATCGGGCATGAAGAGTAGTGTAGTTAGATAGCCACCAATGGCCCCGCCAAAATGGGCGGTATGTCCAATATTTCCCAATTTATTTTTCATCCCGTAAATGGAATACAGCAAATAACCAATTCCCAAAACATATGCCGGTATTGGAATTGGAATAAACATTATATAAAGGCTCATAGTCGGTTCCAATAAAATGGCCGAGTATAGAATTCCAGTAACCGCCCCACTGGCTCCAACAGCACTATAGTAAGGTTCGTTTTTATGAAAGAAAAGTGCTAAAAGGCTTCCGCCGAGCAAACTTATGAAATAGATCCCCAAAAATTTACCGGGTCCAAACCATCCAATAACCTTTCCGGCAAAAAAATAAAGCGTCACCATATTGAACAGTAGATGCGCAATATCAACATGCAAAAAGCCTGAGGTTACCATTCTATCTTTTTGTCCGGCATTTATAGGCCCAATCCCAAATTTATATCTTTCAAAAAAAACGGTGTCGTTAAAACCTTTAATGGATACCAGTACATTTGCCGCAATTATTGCGATTGTTACAATATGAAGGTCATACATGCTTCAAAGGGTTCAATTTGGTTTCAAATATAGCTATATTTGCCAATTATAAGTCATTGCATGCAGCTACTTATCTTTATCCTGGCCTACCCGTTAATATGGCTTATCTCTATTTTGCCCAATCGTCTTTTATATGCTTTTTCAGATTTTGTTTTTTTCTTGGTTTTTCATGTTTTTGGGTATCGCAAGAAAGTGGTCAGGGATAACTTGAAATTGGTTTTTCCGACGAAATCCCAAGAAGAAATATTGAGAATTCAAAAGACATTTTTCAAGCACATGTGCGATATGTTCCTTGAAATGGTCAAAACCATGAGTCTTTCAAAGGAGGATGTTAAAAAACGGTATACTATTCAAAACATTGAAGTCGTAAAAGAATTGGAAAAGGAGAAAAGTATACTAATTGTGTGCTCCCATTATGCCAATTGGGAATGGAACGTGAGCATTAACAATTATGTGGAATCAAAAGGGTATGCCGTATATCAGAGAGTGGGTAACTCCTATTTTGATTCCTTCATTAAAAAAGTCAGGGCAAGATGGAACACCACTTTAATAACTTCTCAGGAAACCACTAAGACTGTTATGCGAAATGAGCAAAATGGGATCCGTGCTACTTACGGAATGGTGAGCGATCAATCGCCTATGGCCCAGAGAGCACATTATTGGACGGAGTTTATGGGAATAAAAGTTCCTATTTTTAATGGTGCGGAGCTACTGGCAAGAAAATTGGATTTGGCGGTTGTTTTTCTTAAAGTTTCCAAGATTAAAAGAGGGTATTACAAAGCGGAATTTATTCCGATAACAACCTCTGGAAAAAACACAGAAGTAAATGAGATTACAAATCAATTCTTGCGACTTACTGAAACACAGATAAAGGAGGCTCCCGAATTTTATTTATGGACGCATAGACGATGGAAACATAGGGATAAAGTTCCTCAGGAATTAAATTGAAAATAATGACAATACTAATCATTTGGTGCAATTTTCACATATTTTCATCGAAGTGTTATTAATATTATTTGAATAGAACATATATTTCGAAAGTGTAAGTTTTATTATTGATCTTATGGAAATTCTAGATACCCTTTACAATGAAATCATAGGCTTTTTAGGCATCTCCCAAGCTTGGGATTTGTTAAAAACGGGGGATTATAGTGTCTTTAAGTCCTATGACGGAATTGTTTCCCTAATCTATCCCATCATTCCCCTGCTCCTGATTTTGGAACTTATATTAGGACTTATTTATAAAAAACCGCACAGCAAGGTTTACAAAGTAAATTTCCTGATCTATCTATTTAACAGAATTATAGGCAGATTTGTAGCCATTGCAATGGTGGCATTTATTATTGGTCTATTGCAGCCTATTGCACCATTTCAAACGACTTTTACTTGGTATTGGATCATTTACGCTTATATTGTTTGGGAATTCGGGCACTTCCTTTATCATTATTGGGCCCATAAAGTGCGATTGTTTTGGTGCTTGCACTCCACTCATCATGCCCCGGAAAATATGAATCTCTCAGTTACACACGCCCATTTTTTTCTGGAAGCACCTTATGCGGATGCAATCAGGACCACGGTGTGCATTTTATTGGGAGTACAACCTGAACTATTGTTCTTGATCATGTTTATTGATGGAACTTGGGGCGCCTTTATTCATGTTGGGGAAAATCTTATTAAAGACGGCAGACTTGGATTTCTTAACAAAATTGTTCTCACACCATCACATCATAGGGTTCATCATGCCAAGAATCCTATATATATGGATACTAATTTCTGCAATCTTTTAAACATATGGGATAAAGCATTTGGTACCTTTCAAAATGAAGAAAAGCACATTAAAATAGAATATGGAATAACTCGTGAAATGAATTCAGGTAATTTTTTCGATGTCTATTTTGGTGAAATTATAGCCCTGGCCAAAGATGTCTCGAAAGCACCCGGTTTGACAAACAAGCTAAAATATTTGGTCATGCCACCGGGCTGGCATCATACTGGAGTTCACAAAACTGCAAAAATAGTGAGAAGTGAATATCTCAAATACGCTGGCAGAACTTCCAATTAAATCCCTGCAATTGCTTTAATTTCCGAAATAATTCGATCACCCAACCCATCTGCTTCCGACTGACTTTTCGCCTCAGTGTAAATCCTGATTATGGGTTCGGTATTCGATTTTCGCAGATGTACCCAATTTTCAGGAAAATCAATTTTTACCCCGTCAATAGTAGAAATATCCTCGTTTTTATATTTTTCGGCCATGGCCTTTAGGATTCCGTCAACATCCAATCCAGGTGTTAGTTCAATTTTCTTTTTACCCATGAAATAAGAAGGGTAGCTAGCTCTTAACTCGGAAACAGTACCGCCCTTTTCGGCCATTAACATTAAAAACAATGCCGTACCCACTAATGAATCCCGGCCATAATGACTTTCAGGATATATAATTCCCCCATTTCCTTCCCCGCCAATAATTGCCTTGTTGGCCTTCATCTTGGCAACAACATTCACTTCGCCCACAGCGGCCGCCTCATATTTCCCCCCGTGCTTTTCGGTAATATCCCTTAGTGCCCTTGAAGATGAGAGATTGGAAACCGTATTTCCCTTGGTCTTGCCAAGAACATAATCGGCACATGCAACAAGTGTATATTCTTCCCCGAACATTTCACCATCTTCACTTATAAATGCCAATCGGTCAACATCTGGATCGACCACAATACCAAAATCGGCCTTTTCCTCGACCACCAATTTGCATATATCACCCAAATGTTCCTTCAAAGGCTCTGGATTGTGGGGAAAATGTCCCGTTGGGTCACAATATAACTTTACCACTTCAACGCCCAAAGCATCCAATAACTTTGGAATGGCAATACCTCCTGTGGAGTTTACCCCGTCAACGACCACTTTAAACTTTGCTTTTTTAATGGTTTCCTCATCAACCAATGAAAGATTTAATACTTCATCAACATGAATATCTATATAGGCATCATTCCTGGTGATTTCTCCAAGCCCATCGACTTCGGAAAATTCGAACTCCTCTTTTTCGGCAATATCCAGGATCTTTGCTCCTTGCCCCGCATCCAAAAACTCGCCTTTCCTGTTCAATAATTTTAGGGCATTCCATTGTTTGGGATTATGACTTGCGGTCAATATTATCCCACCATCCGCATTTTCCAAGGGAACCGCAATTTCCACAGTAGGTGTGGTTGAAAGATTCAAATCTATGACATCGATTCCAAGTCCAATCAACGTTGAAACCACTAAATTCTGGATCATTTCACCAGACAGTCTGGCATCTCTTCCAATGACCACCTTCAATTTATCTTTTTTGGAATAATCCTTTAACCATAGTCCGTAGGCCGCTGCGAACTTTACGGCATCCAGTGGCGTTAAATTATCTCCAGGGCGTCCGCCTATAGTTCCCCGTATTCCTGAAATTGATTTTATGAGTGTCATAGGATGTTAAAAAGTTTTTGCAAATATACAGGTCTATTGATAATCCTAAGCCATGAATTCTTAAATTCGACCTTATGAAGAAGATAATCGCTCTATGAATTTTTTGGCCCATATTTACTTGTCTTTTGGGGACGACCAAATAACACTTGGCAATTTTATTGCAGATAGTATACGTGGCAACAAATTCAATCATTTTCCTGAGAGGATTCAAAAAGGTATTCTTTTACATAGAGAAATTGATACATATACCGATAGTCATTTGATTCCCAAAAAAAGTAGCAAAAGATTGCACGAAAATTATAGTCACTACAGCAGGGTTATTGTGGATATATTTTACGATCACTTTTTGGCCAAGAACTGGAAAAGGTATTCTGACATTCCTTTAGAAATCTTTGTTGACAATTTTTATGACCTCTTGGAGGACAATTACGACCTGCTTCCAGATGGTGTAAAGCGCATGATGCCTTATATGATAACCGACAACTGGATATACAATTACTCTAAAATGGAAGGAATAGAGAGAGTTCTCAATGGTATGAATAGAAGAACCCAGAACAAATCGCGAATGAACTTTGCAATTCTGGATTTAGAAGAACATTATGAGGCTTTCGAAAACGAATTCACATCATTTTTTGAGGAATTGATAGGCTTTTCAAGACAAAAATTTATTTCATTATAAAACCTAGTGCTACAAAGAATTAATTAACTGAAAACATCTTGGTTCTTTTACAAAAAATAGTCATTTATGAAAAAATTATTTTTGTTAACCATTTCAATACTTCTCTTTTTTAGCTGCAAAAAAAAGATAACACCAACTGGACTAGTAACTAAAAAAGCAATGGTTGTTTCGGCCCGGGAAGAAGCTTCTCGAATAGGCTCCGATATTCTGGCAAAAGGTGGCAATGCCTTTGATGCCATGATCGCCACTGAAATGGCTTTGGCGGTCGCATATCCGTTTGCTGGGAATCTGGGTGGCGGTGGGTTTATGGTCTATCGTAAAAATGATGGGGATGTTGGTTCCTTGGATTATAGGGAAAAAGCTCCTTTATCCGCACACAAGGACATGTATTTGGATTCTTTGGGGAATGTAATTCCAGGTATGAGCACAAAAGGAGCAACTGCTGTTGGAGTGCCTGGAACAATTGCCGGCATGTTTGAAGTGCATGAGAAGTTTGGGTCCCTATCGATGGAAGAAATCCTTGCACCTGTCATAGAACTGGCGGAAAAGGGTATAATAGTATCAGAAAAACAGGCGGCAAGATTCAAAGAATACGGTGCTGCCATCTTGGAAATAAACGGCGGACATACAAGTTTCCCAATTGGTTGTAAAGCAGGGGACACCCTTAAATACCCCGTTTTGGCACATACACTTAAAAAAATAGCCAAGGAAGGACGAGATGGTTTTTATGAGGGCGAGACCGCCAAAATATTGTCCCGCTTTATTCAGGATAAAGGCGGATTTGTAACTACCATAGATTTGGAAAATTATGAGGCCAAGTGGCGCCAACCTATTATTTTTAACTATAAGGATTTGAAGATTATTTCGATGAGTCCGCCAAGCAGTGGTGGTGTTACCATCAATCAAATATTTAAAATGATCGAGTCTTATGATATTTCAGGGTTTGGACATAATTCGGCGAAGACCATCCAATTATTTACGGAAGCATCAAGAAGGGCCTATGCAGATCGCAATTTTTTTTTAGGAGACCCCGATTTTGTTAATATTCCCTTGGATGTTTTGCTGAGCAGTGCTTATTTGAAAGAGCGAATGCAAGATTTTTCATTCGACTTGGCCACTAAGTCAGCTGAGGTTGCACATGGTGAGGTTGAGATTCTGGAGAGTATAGAGACCACGCACTACTCTATTGTTGATGCCCAAGGAAATGCAGTTTCGGTAACTACAACCCTGAATGGGGCCTATGGATCCAAGTTATATTGTGATGAACTGGGTTTTTTTCTGAATAACGAAATGGACGATTTTAGTTCAAAACCCGGAGTGCCCAACATGTTTGGGCTCATTGGAGCCGAAGCCAATAGCATTGCCCCGGAAAAACGCATGTTGAGTAGTATGACCCCAACAATTGTGGAAAAAGATGGTAATTTATGGATGGTAGTTGGGACACCCGGCGGTTCAACCATCATAACTGCGGTGGCACAAACCATTCTAAATGTGTATGAGTTTGACCTAAGTATGCAAGCGGCAGTGAATGCACCTCGTTTTCATCACCAATGGCTACCTGATGCCATTGTTTTTGAGCCAGAAGGATTTTCAAATGAACTGGTAGGTAGTCTTAAGTCCAAGGGATATATCATTAATGAAGAGCGAACGCCCATCATTGGAAAAGTGGATGCCATTTTGGTATTGCCAAATGGCTCGCTTGAAGGTGGTGCGGATAAACGGGGTGATGACAGGGCCGTTGGCTTTTGAGAGGAAAGTACTTAAAAATTATATTCTAAATTATTATTATGCAAGTAGAAGTACTTCGGAGTGAGCATGTTACCAATGAAATGCAACTTTGTATTTCAGAGCTTTACAAACAATTAAACCCCGAAATAAATCAGCTTTCAACAAAGGAAATACTTGAGAACAATGAAAATCTTGTTTTTGCCATTTGTCATGAAGAAGAAAAAGTTATCGGAATAGCAATGATGGCTATTTATAAAGTAATTTCTGGTCATAAAGGAATGATTGAAGATGTCATCGTGGATAATGATCACAGAGGAAAAGGAATCGGCAGAAAGCTTATGGAATCTCTTTTAAATGAGGGCAAAAACCGACAATTGAATGAAATATTACTTTTCTCCGGCCATCATAGAAAAGCCGCTATTGAATTATATAAAAGCCTTGGTTTTAAACTAAAGGATAGTGGATTATATCGCCTTATTCTTGACTGAATTAACAATGATTAGCTCATTGCCTGCTTATTGAACTGATTTTTTAATTCCTCCATAGATTCTTGCAACTGCTTAAGTAAACCTTTTTCGGTAGTTGCATCCTCACCAAAAGTAATTTTACTACCTACCTGCCATATCTCCTGTATTTGAAATGGTTTGATTTCGTAAGGTGGATAGGTCTCGTTCAATGAAACCAGGGTAATGTTATTGGAGTTGGGCTTCTTTTCAATCTTTTTGACCAATACCGCATCTTGAAGGACCACCACATACATTTTATTGGGGCTCACATCATCAATATGTTCCACTGCCTTGGCAAGTACCCATTCTCCCGGCTTTAAGTTGGGAAGCATGCTATCGCCCTCCACTTGAAATCCGCGGTATGTGGCATTTCGGAATTCTGGAATAGGCAAATCAAAGGCAGGTAACTGTTTGTACCAACTGGTATCTTGTATATTCTGGGGGTACCCGGCCGCTGCCTTGGCATTTACCAAAACCATGTTTTCCCGTTCTTCGGAATCAATGGTTACTACTTTGGGAATTACACTGGTATTCGAGGTTTCCAAATATTTTTGTTCGCTTTCACCAAAAAGCCAAAGTGGGTTCACTTTAAATTGCCTCAATAGTTCCGAAACGACCTTACCGGATAGTTTTGTTCTACCGCGTTCAATATCGGCAGTGGTGTTTGATACGCCCAAAAGCTTTGCGAAATCGGCCTGGGTATAACCTAAATCCCTTCTTAAGTCAGTAAACCTTTTTAGTGTTAGCTCATTTTCCATATTCAAATATACACAATATGGATTATATCCAAAATAAATTATGGAATATTTCCATAATTAGGAATAATTCCATAATTTTGGATTAATTACAAAATGAATGTAGTGTAAATTCTAATTCAGTAGTCATGGACAATTCTAAAATTCTTATTTACGATGGAAGTTTTAATGGTTTTCTTACAGCTATTTATGTAGCATTTGAAAATAGAATACAAGTATCAGATATTCGGAGCAATCCCGTTTGTCAAAATGGACTCTTTTCAGAAACTGAAACTATTTTTACGGATATGGAAAAGGCCAAACGCGTATGGAACGGAATTCAGGATAAAAGCACTTCTGCTGTAAAGAATATATATTTTGCCTATTTAAGTGAATATGAAGGTATTGAACAGATTCTTTATAGATATATAAGGCAACTTTTTGTCGATAGGGATTTTGAAAGTATAATCAACATTGATGGCATTGCATTGAAAGTACGTCAGTTGGCAAAAAATGTTTCCAGAGTGAAAGAACGTATGGAATCTTTCATTGGTTTTGATTTGACTTATGACGAAGTATACTTGAGCATGATCAAACCGGAATTTAATGTACTTCCTCTTATATCAAGGCATCTTCGTTCGCGATTGCCGAACCAATCTTGGATCGTATATGATTCAAAACGCAAATATGGTCTTTATTACGACCTTGATAGAGTGGAAATAATAACCCTGGCCCTGCCTAATAGAAGAGAACAAAAGAAAAATCATTTTTCTGCAGATTCCCATAATGAACATGATACTTTAATGGATTATTTCAGATGTAATGCTATTTTACCCCATTTAAATGAGAAATTTTACATCCAAAACACAACGAGGCCTTATTTGGAGAAAAAAGCCGTATAGGAAAACAGGTGAATTATTATTGCTTTTTTGAAAAACAACCAGTTTACGTGGTTTTTTCACCCACAAAATGGTCGCTCTGATTCTTGAAAAGCACATTGAATGTTGTTAAACTGCCATAAATTCGGGTAATATATTGCTGTAAGTCCACTTTTTCCTGATCATCTAAATTTGAACTGGAATTGATTTTTTGCTCCATAACTCTAACTCGATCACGGACCATTACAATTTTATGGAAAAACGTATCAATGGGTATTTCTTTGTTGGATAGATTGGAGTCGCCGGGCTGTAAAACCAGGTTTCCTTTCTTCCATTTGTCGGCGATAGGTGTTATTGAGGAAGCATCGCTCCAACGTTTAAGAATGGCGACCAATGAACTTTCAACTTCTGAAAAACTAACGGTATCTACTTCGTCCTCTACAGCTTCTATGACTTCAAAATCACTATCCAAATCAATTGTTTCCAGACCGCTTTCAATAAAGGTGACCCAGTATTGTTTTGAGGTTACATTGGTTACTACACCTTTTCCAAATTCAGAGTGCTCAATTCGTGATCCTATTCCTAAAAGCTGCATTAGTTATAATTTAATTTACCGTTGCTAATTTAGTCGTATGATTTCAATTAACAAAGTAATAAGTAAACCCCAGTTCCTTTTTACTTCCCAAAATTGTACCTTTGCCACCTTGATTAAAATTAGGCGTGGCAATTTTAAATACCTGATAAATATGGATTAACATCTTTGAAATATGAAGTATTTAAGAATTAAAAGACGTTGTATATCGAGAAGAAATAATGATAAAATACGAAGAAAATATTGAGGTTCGTGGAGCCCGGGTCCACAATCTTAAAAATATAGATGTTACCATTCCCAGGGAAAAGTTGGTCGTAATCACGGGACTGTCCGGCAGTGGTAAGTCCTCTTTGGCATTTGACACTATCTATGCAGAAGGCCAGCGTCGCTATATTGAAACGTTTTCAGCTTATGCACGTCAATTTCTGGGTGGCCTAGAGCGACCGGATGTAGATAAAATTGATGGTCTTTCACCCGTAATTGCCATTGAACAAAAGACAACCTCTAAATCGCCGCGGTCTACTGTTGGCACCATCACCGAAATTTATGACTTTTTAAGGCTTCTTTTTGCTCGGGCGGCAGATGCCTATAGTTATAATACAGGAGAAAAAATGGTTAGTTACAGCGATGACCAAATCAAGGAACTTATCAAAACAGACTATGATGGCAAGAAAATAAATATTCTTGCGCCCATCATAAAATCCCGCAAGGGGCACTATAGGGAGCTTTTTGAGCAAATTGCAAAGCAGGGATTTGTAAAAGTACGAGTAGATGGTGAAGTGAAGGATATCTTGAAAGGTATGAAGCTAGATCGCTACAAGACCCATGACATCGAGATTGTCATTGATAGATTAAAAGTCAACGAGTCAATAGATCTTGACAAAAGGCTTACGGACACCATTAATACGGCCATGTATAGCGGTGAGAATGTATTAATGGTATTGGAAGAGGAAAGTATAGAACCAAGATATTTCAGTAGGGACCTGATGTGCCCAACTACCGGAATTTCATATCCTTCCCCGGAACCCAATACATTTTCTTTCAATTCACCAAAGGGTATGTGCCTTAATTGTAACGGACTTGGCCATGTTTACGAGGTTAATTCGAATAAAATATTCCCAGATAAAAAACTTTCGATCAAAGCTGGCGGAATTGCACCTCTAGGAGCGTATAAAAATTCATGGGCCTTCAAACAAATTGAAACCATAGGCCAACGGTATGGATTTGGTATCTCCGATTCGATTTCAAAAATATCGGATGAAGCCATTGAGGTATTATTGCATGGCTCCAGTGAGTCTTTTGAGCTTGAATCCAAAACCCTAGGAGTTAAGCGCAACTACAAAATAGAATACGAGGGAATAGCCAATTTCATCAAAAACCAATTTGAGGAGGCCGACTCTACATCAATTAAAAGATGGGCAAAGGAATATATGGATAAAATTGTTTGTCCTACCTGTGAAGGATCTCGCCTACGTAAAGAATCTCTGAACTTTAGAATATATGAAAAGAACATTTCCGAATTGGCAAATTTGGATATCGCAGAATTGGCCGATTTTTTTTCAAGGTTAAATGATAAATTGCAGGGAAGTCAAAAAATTATTTCCCATGAAATTATCAAGGAAATAAATACCCGCATACGGTTTTTACTGGATGTGGGGCTCGATTATCTTTCCTTGAATAGAAGCTCAAAATCGCTATCAGGAGGAGAGGCGCAACGCATTCGGCTTGCCACTCAAATTGGATCACAATTGGTAGGAGTTTTATATATTCTTGACGAACCCAGTATAGGATTGCATCAACGTGATAATAACCGATTGATCAGCTCTTTGGAAGCACTCCGTGATATTGGCAATTCGGTGATCGTAGTGGAACATGACAGGGACATGATAGAACGAGCGGACCATGTAATTGATATTGGCCCCAAAGCTGGAAAATATGGGGGCGAAATTATATCCCAAGGAAGTCCGGAAGATTTATTTTCGTTTAACACTTTGACCGCTGATTATCTTTCGGGCCGAAAGGAAATCCCTGTGCCCAAAAAACGTAGAAAAGGGAATGGTGAGAGGATTGTACTTTCGGGGTGCTCAGGAAATAACTTGAAAAATGTCACTGTAGAATTTCCGCTAGGTCAAATGATAGGTGTTACAGGGGTATCGGGTAGTGGAAAATCCACCCTTATAAATGAGACCCTCTACCCTATTATGAACGCATATTATTTTAACGGTGTCAAAAAGCCGATGACCTATAGAAAAATAACCGGCTTGGAGCATATTGACAAAGTAATTGACATTAACCAATCCCCGATAGGTCGCACACCTAGATCAAATCCGGCTACCTACACGGGTGTCTTTAGTGAAATACGTACACTATTCACCAAAACGACCGAAGCGGCCATTCGCGGGTATAAACCGGGGAGATTTAGTTTCAATGTAAAGGGAGGTAGGTGTGAGACTTGCCAAGGTGGTGGTCTTAGAGTAATAGAAATGAACTTCTTGCCAGATGTTTATGTAGAATGTGAAACTTGTTACGGAAAAAGGTTTAATAGGGAAACCTTGGAAATTAGATATAAGGGCAAATCAATTTCGGATGTCCTTGATATGACCATCAACGAGGCCGTGGAATTTTTTGAACCCATTCCTAAAATATATCGTAAGTTAAAGACAATACAAGATGTTGGGTTGGGCTATATTTCATTGGGTCAGCAATCAACCACCTTATCAGGTGGGGAAGCTCAAAGAATAAAATTGGCAACGGAACTTTCCAAGCGAGATACTGGAAATACTTTTTATATCTTGGATGAGCCAACCACCGGACTTCATTTTGAAGATGTAAGGGTATTAATGGACGTGTTAAACAAACTTGTGGATAAAGGAAACACAATTTTGGTCATAGAACACAATATGGATGTCATCAAAATGGTAGATTACATAGTTGATATAGGATACGAAGGTGGTCGAGGTGGTGGAATGCTTGTAGCAAAAGGTACCCCGGAAGAAGTTGCCAAAGATCCAAAAAGTTATACGGCAGAGTTTTTGAGGAAAGAATTGGAGCCCAAACTTAAAAAAATTGAGGTTTAGGTTTAATCCGCTGTAACAATTAAGATTTATAGAATAAATGAGAAAAGAACAACATCATAAAGGATGGAATGAAATCAAAACAAATGATTCCTGGGCCATTTTTAAAATAATGGGGGAATTTGTAAATGGATTTGAAAAAATGGGCACGATCGGGCCATGTGTTTCAATCTTCGGATCTGCGCGTACAAATCAAGAGGACCCCATTTATGAGTTGGCCGTTCGTATTTCAAAAAGTATATCGGAGGCCGGTTATGGCATCATCACTGGTGGAGAACCGGGAATCATGGAAGCTGGAAATAAGGGAGCACATTTGGCGGGAGGTACTTCAGTTGGACTGAATATAGATCTGCCGTTCGAGCAACATGACAACCCATATATTGATAGCGATAAAAGTCTTGATTTTGATTATTTCTTCGTCCGTAAGGTAATGTTTGTCAAATATTCTCAAGGTTTTGTGGTCATGCCTGGAGGTTTTGGGACGTTGGATGAGCTTTTCGAAGCCATAACCCTCATACAGACCCATAAAATTGAAAAGTTTCCAATTATTTTGGTTGGAACCGAATTTTGGAAAGGTTTGTTCGAATGGATCAAAAATGTCATGCTGATAAAAGGAAATATTAGTGACAAAGATTTGGACCTGGTACATTTGGCCGATACCGAGGATGAAGTTGTTGAAATTATAGATGCTTTCTATAAAGGACGGGCGCTTAGTCCAAATTTTTAATAATAAGTTCACATGGGTTTCCCCAAAAAAAAATATCAAGGTTTTCTTTTTGCCTTTCTCTTGGGGATTCATATCTGTATTGCACAGCATACCAATATTATAACTGCGAGTATAAACCATGACCTCAAGGAAGTTAGTATCCAACAGGAATTTGAATATGTCAATAATTCTGATGACACCCTAGAAATTCTATATTTCAATGATTGGGCCAATTCCTATTCCGATAAAAATACAGAACTGGCAAAACGCTTTGCCGAGGAATTCAAAAAGAGCTTGCATTTGGCAAAGGATGATGAAAGGGGCAGCACTAATATCATAAGCGCGGTCGATGATGATTATAGAGGACTTAGATGGCAAAGAACGGACGGAAAAGACATTATTAAACTTGAACTTAACAAACGCCTTGGACCTAAAGAATCTGCCAAATTTTACATTACCTACACTGTAAAACTGCCTCCCAATAAATTTACGCCATACGGCTACAGTAATAAGGATGAATATTATTTAAAAGATTGGTATTTGACACCAGCCGTATATGACGGACAATGGCATTTATATTCCAATGTAAATCTGGAGGATCTCTATACCGATGTCACCAATACCACATTGACCCTTAAATATCCTAAAAATCTTTTTTTGGCATCTAATTTCAGGGTATTGGGAACTACAGTGATATCCAATTACCAAGAATCCCAGATGGAAGGTATTGGACAAAAAAGCTGCGAACTAGTATTGTCGCCAACCAAGAAATTCACTACCCATATTACTCCCGAAATTACCGTTATCACTGATATTGAAGCCAATAAGTACGACCAAATATCCCAAGGGGTATCCATAAACCGGATTACGAAGTTTATTGCGGAAAACCTCGGAAAATTTCCGCACCAGCAGCTTTTGGTCAGTGAAATTGACTATGAAAAGAACCCCTTGTACGGCATTAATCAACTGCCCTCGTTCATAAGGCCCTATGAGGAACAGTTTCAATTTGAAATGAAGTTCCTTAAGACCGCTTTGATGAATGTCTTGGAAGAAACCATTTACCTTGATCCAAGAAAGGAGCAGTGGGTAACAGATGCCATTGCCAATTATTTGATGATTGCCTATGTGGAAAGTTATTATCCCCATCAAAAATTATTGGGTAAATTATCGACGGTCTGGGGCATTAGATGGTTTAATCTGGCCAAGATGGAGTTCAATGAGCAATACTCATTTCTTTATATGCTCACTGCACGTCGCAATTCTGATCAGCCTCTAGAAACCCCAAACGATTCCCTGATCAAATTCAATCAAAAGATAGCGAATAAATATAAAGCGGGTCTTGGACTGGCCTATTTGGCAAGTTATATCGGCAAGGACAGGGTTGATGAGAGCATTAAAACATTCTTTTCACATTATAGTCTAAACAAGGTTAAAGTAGATGATTTTGAATCTATTTTAAAAAGGTCCTCAAATACCGATATGGATTGGTTTTTTTCGAACTATGTGTCAAGTGATCGCAGAATTGACTACAAGATCAAGAAAATTGAGAAATCCGAGGACTCCCTAAGAGTCACCCTGAAAAATAAAGAAGGTACGGTCGTACCTATTTCACTTTTTGGACTTAAAAAAGACTCCATTATTTCGAAATATTGGCTTTCTGAATTTGATGGAGAAAAAACTTTTACCCTTCCAAGAAATGGAGAAGACAAATTGGTATTGAATTATGATCAAAAAATCCCGGAATTCAATCAACGTGACAACTGGAAATCCCTAGGAGGATTTCTATCCAGCAACAAAAAATTAAATTTTACATTTTTCAGGGATTCCGAAAATCCATATTTAAATCAAATTTTCTATGTACCTCTTATAAATTTTAATGTATATGATGGTTGGGCACCTGGAATGCGGTTGTATAACAAGACCCTTCTTGAGCGCCCTTTTGTATATGATATAGCGCCATCATACTCCTTCCGTGAAAATTCTTTTGTCGGGTTCGGCAGGTTAAACTATAGAAAGTACCTCAGTAAAACAGGACTTTATGTTGCCAATTACGGACTTAGGGGATCCACTTCACATTTCGATATTAATTCCCGTTATTCAACCCTTACCCCTTCGATAAGTTTTGGATGGAGACCGGACAATCTTCTCTCGAACGAAAGGCAGGCGCTGTTGTTCAGATATGTCAATATTTTCAGGAATTTGGATGAAAGCCTGCAGTCAAATGAAAAGTCACCCGCTAGTCCCAACTATAGTATATTTGATGTTAGATATGGTAGCGTTGATAACAACATCATAAATTATAAGTCATGGCAGGTAGATTTTCAGCATGCCAGTAAATTTACCAAGTTGATATTTGAGGCAGAGTATCGAAAATTATTCGAAAGCAATCGGCAATTAAACTTACGCTTTTACGTCGGTAAGTTTCTAAGAAACAAAACTGAGGACAGGTTTTTCAATTTCGCTCTGGACAGGCCAACAGATTATCTTTTTGACTATGGTTACTTAGGCAGATCGGAAGGGTCCGGCATATATAGTCAACAAATCATTATCGCTGAGGGTGGCTTTAAATCATTTTTAGATGAGCGATATCGATTTTCAAATGACTGGCTCACAACCTTAAATGCCAGTGTGAACTTATGGAGATGGATTGAGCTTTACGGAGATATTGGTGTTGTAAAGAACAAAGGGGAAAGAGGAAAATTTGTCTATGATTCAGGAGTCCGCTTGAATTTAGTGACTGATTACTTTGAACTATATTTTCCGCTTTATTCAAATAACGGCTGGGAAGTTTCCCAACCCAACTATGGTGAAAAAATACGTTTTATCGTTACTGTAAGCCCAAGAACCTTAATCGGTCTTTTTACCCGTAAATGGCTATAAATTATTGATGAATCAATAATGAAAACCATCTTTTTATAGTGGGCACTGCGAAATAGGCATTTTATCAGTTTTATATTTAACAATAATGAAATGAATAAGTTGTTTTTCTAATTGTATGCCTCCCATGGATTCAATACTTTTGTGAAAATCCGATACTTTTTAAATGGATATATCTTCCCAAACCAGTAGTGACATTTCTTTCGAAGATTTTAGATCTCAAATTCTGAAAGATTATGAAATAGCTACTACTAGCCGAAATTGTAGTTTATTGGGTCGCAAAGAAGTACTTACCGGTAAGGCAAAATTTGGAATTTTTGGTGATGGAAAAGAATTGCCACAACTGGCAATGGCAAGAGCTTTTAGAAATGGTGATTTTAGAAGTGGATATTATCGAGACCAAACATTTATGATGGCTTTGGGCCTGCTATCCCCAAAAGAGTTTTTTCATGGATTATATGCTACCACCGACATTGAAAAAGAACCCATGAGCGGCGGTAGACAAATGGGAGGTCATTTTCTAACACATAGCCTTAATCAAGATGGTAGTTGGAAAAATTTAACCAATCAAAAAAATAGCAGTGCCGACATTTCATGTACGGCCGGTCAAATGCCCCGTTTATTGGGCTTGGCGCAAGCATCAAAGATTTACAGACAGGTAAAAGGAATAGATAGTTTTAATTTTTCCAATGCCGGTAACGAAGTAGCATGGGGAACTATAGGAAACGCCAGTACCAGCGAAGGTCTTTTTTTAGAAACCATAAATGCGGGTGGGGTGCTTCAAGTTCCTATGGTCGTAAGTATTTGGGATGACGATTTTGGCATATCGGTATCCGCAAAACATCATACCACCAAGGAGGATATTTCAAAAATTCTTAGCGGTTTTCAGAGGGACGATAATGATGCTGGATACGAAATTTTCTCTGTTAATGGTTGGGACTATACGGCACTAATGCACGTTTATGAAAATGCCGCGGATATTGCCAGACAAGAACATGTGCCCGTAATAATACATGTGCGGGAACTAACGCAGCCACAGGGCCATTCTACCTCTGGCTCCCATGAAAGATATAAAAGTGATTCCCGATTGGATTGGGAGCGCAAGAATGATTGCAATAAACGATTTAAGGAATGGATCATCGAAACTGGGATATCAACTCCAGATGAGCTTGACGAAATTGAAAAAGGAATATTAAAAATAGTACGGACTGCAAAAAAAGAAGCATGGTCCGAGTTTATAGAACCTCATAAGCTTCTTAAAAAGGAACTGGTAGGTCTTTTTGATAAGGCTGCGGATAAAAGCCTTAACAAAAATCATATAACAAGTATTAAAAATGACTTGATTGCTCTTGAGGAACCCTTGAAAAAGGACCTGGCTATTTATTCCAGAAAAGCTCTGAGATATCTTGTAAATGATGAATCTTCTGAAAGTAGGGCTTTAAGTGCTTGGGTCAAGGGTTTTATGCAAAGCATGCAGATTAAATTTAGTTCAGATCTGTATAGTGATTTGCCCAATCGGGCAACAAACATACCGGAAGTGAAACCCACTTACGACCTTCAACCCGAAAAAGTAGACGGTAGGGTAATACTGCGCGACAATTTTGATAGAATATTCACAAAATATCCGGAGGCATTAACTTTTGGAGAGGATAGTGGCAAAATTGGTGATGTGAACCAAGGATTGGAAGGCCTTCAAAAAAAATACGGGGAACTTCGTATTGCTGATACAGGAATTCGAGAGACTACGATCATTGGACAAGGTATTGGACTTGCTTTAAGAGGCTTAAGGCCCATCGCCGAAATACAGTATTTGGACTACATTTTTTATGCAATGGCTACGCTTACGGATGATTTGGCCACTTTACGCTACAGGACGTGCGGTAAACAGAAAGCTCCTTTAATTATAAGAACTCGAGGCCATAGACTCGAGGGAATATGGCATTCTGGATCTCAAATGGGCGGTCTTATTCACCTCCTGAGAGGAATTTATATCTTGGCTCCCAGAAATATGACCCAAGCAGCTGGGTTTTATAACACTTTATTGAAGAGTGATGAACCGGCAATTGTAATTGAAAGTTTGAATGGCTATAGACTTAAAGAGCCGAGGCCAACGAATCTTGGGCAATTCTGTACACCAATTGGTATTGTTGAAAAACTAACGGAAGGAGTGGATATTACTATTGTTTCGTATGGTTCAACTTTAAGGATCGTTTTAAAAGTGGCCCAAGAATTAAAGGAAATAGGCATTGAAGTAGAAGTAATTGATGCGCAAACTCTTTTGCCATTCGATATTGGTCATGAAACCCTAAAAAGTATTCAGAAAACCAATAAATTGCTTATAGTTGACGAGGATGTACCTGGTGGTTGTTCGGCATATCTGATGCATGAAATTGTTGAAAAGCAGGGAGCTTTCAAATATTTGGACAGTATTCCTCAAACCTTGACGGCAAAAGATCATAGACCGGCGTATGGATCTGACGGCGATTACTTTTCCAAACCCAATGCCGAGGATATATATGAAAAAGTTTATAAGATCATGCATGAATCTAATCCAAGGAAGTTCCCACTTGCCAAATGATTATCTGAAAGTACGCCACAAAGTATTTCCATATTATAAAATTTAATTTTATACCGATAAAAGTGATTGTCAAGATTTATTTTAACTCTTTTTTACAGGGACAAGCCATTTATAGTAAAGTCAAATTCCTTTTGTAATGCCATCTTATTAGTATATGCCCTAAGAAATTTAGAATGGGCTGGTAAGGAATATTTATTTATTTTTGGCATCAAGAAGATTAGAGAAATGAAGAATGATTTTTTTAAAAATATTGGATTGGCCGTTTTGAGAATAGTACCATCTCTATTGATTATGACGCACGGCTATGGTAAGTTAAAAAATTTAATAGCCGGTAATTTTGAATTTGCCGACCCAATAGGTTTGGGTGATACCCCCTCTCTTTTCTTGGCTGTAATAGGTGAGTTTGTTTGTCCAATTCTCATTATTATTGGCTTTAAAACCAGATTGGCGGCAATACCAACGGCCATTACTATGTTGGTTGCCAGCTTTATAGTTCATGGTCAAGATCCACTTGGGGACAAAGAATTACCATTACTATTTTTAACAATTTTTGTTGTAATAATGCTGGTAGGCCCCGGTAAGTATAGTGTCGATAAAAAGTAAACTACCTCGGGGCAAGCCCGCGAGGCAGAATGCAATTCATCTTTACCATTTCGAAGCGAGCTTCGGGGTATTAAACCTACTAGTGGGAATAAATTTATATAATCTTTACCAAAAGCTCTTTTAATAGATCTGCATCCGAAATGGAGTTGGATCCTACTCCCTTACCTTTGAGGTCCATTTCCCTTAAAAAAGATATCGCTTGACTTACTTTTTTCATTGGAAAATTTTTTGCGGCAGTTTGAAACTCTCCAACAAAATAGGGGTTTATTCTTAAGGTGCTGGCTATATTTTTGGGTGAATGGTCACTTAGTCCATGATACTGTAACAGTTGGGAAAAAAAAGAGTGTAGCAGGGTAACTGTTAGCACAAAAGGATTGTCCTTTGGGTTTTGGGCAAAATAATTTATTATTTGAACTGCCTTTCGAATATTTCGTTCACCTATGGCTTTTTTAAGTTCAAAATTGTTGTAATCCTTACTTATGCCTATGTGTATTTCAATATCCTCAGGCGATATTTCAGCACCTGGATTTAGGACAAGTTTAAGTTTATTGAGCTCATTGTCGATTTTGTTTAAGTCCGTCCCTAAGAATTCGACCAAAAGGATGGCCGCTTTGTGGGATATATTGAATCCTTTGGCGAGCAGATTTTTTCGGATCCAATCAGAAACTTGATTTTCGTAAAGCTTATTACTTTCAAAAAGTACACCTTTGGAATGAATCAGCTTACCTAGCTTTTTGCGCTTGTCAAGCTTTTTATATTTGTAGCATATGACTAAAACCGTTGTTTCTTGTAAATTGTTGACATAAGATGATAGATTTTCAATTGTTCTTGAAAGGTGCTGCGCTTCTTTTACAATGATGACCTGCCTCTCTGCCATCATTGGATATCGTTTCGCATTTGAAATGATTTCTTCAACGGAAGTATCTTTACCGTATAGCACCATTTGATTGAAACCCCTCTCCTCCTCGGTCAAAACATTTCCAGCGATGAAATCCGCAATTTTGTCAATGTAATAGGCCTCTTCCCCATGAAGAAAATAAATAGGTTTTATGTTCCCATTTCGAATGTCGTTTACAACCTGTTTTACTTCGTCCATTGAAAAAAAAACTTCAAATTTGTCCTATGGAGCCCTTGAACTTTCCGACTTACCCATTTAGATTCAAAAATAGCGAAAATAAAGTCCTTATTTTTGATGATATCCGTAAAAAGTTTGTCGTTTTACAGCCCGAAGAATGGGTTCGTCAGCATGTTGTGCAATTCTTAATTAGGGAAAAGAAATATCCCCAAAGCCATATCAATGTTGAAAAGCAATTGAGTTTAAACGGTCTTAAAAAAAGATATGATGTGGTAGTATTCAATTTAGATGGCAGTATAGAGATTTTAATTGAATGCAAAGCACCGGACATTAAGTTGACCCAAAATACATTTGATCAAATTGCGCGTTATAACATGCAGGTAAAGGCCACATTTATGATGGTTACCAATGGTTTGGACCACATTTATTGTAAAATGAACTTTGAGAAGGAAAAATATACCTTTTTGAATCATATTCCCGATTTTAGCCGTTAATTTACCACCGCTTTGAAAATAGCCATTGTCATACTCAATTGGAATGGAGAGGTTTTACTTGAAAGCTACCTCCCATTGGTTGTTCAATTTTCGGACGATGCGGATATTTATGTGGCTGACAATGCATCCTCCGATGGATCTGTAGAATTTGTTCGGAAAAATCACCCAACCGTAAAAATTATTCAGAATTCTGAAAATGGAGGATTTGCCAAGGGCTATAATGACGCTTTAAAATATGTGGATGCAGATGTCTACTGTTTATTGAATTCAGATGTTGAAGTGACAAAAGATTGGTTGAAACCCATAGAAAGTATTTTTGAGGAAAAACCGGAAGTTGCCATAATGCAACCTAAAGTATTGGATTTACTCCGAAGGGAATATTTTGAATATGCCGGTGCCGCTGGTGGCTTTATTGATCAATTGGGATATCCTTTCTGTCGGGGCAGAATTTTTCAGTCGTTGGAGAAAGATGAAGGACAGTATGATGATGCTCGCGAGATATTTTGGGCCACAGGGGCCTGTATGTTCGTAAGACCCGAAATATTCCATTCATTGGGAGGTTTTGATGAAGCGTATTTTGCGCATCAAGAAGAAGTTGACCTCTGTTGGAGGGCCAAAAATGAGGGCCATAAGATTTATTATACAGGTGCATCAAAAGTTTATCATTTAGGGGGATCGACTTTAAGTAACATGAACCCAAGAAAAACCTACCTTAATTTTCGGAACTCCCTGTTTTCAATAACCAAAAATTTGCCAAGAAGAAAAGCTTTTACCATAATCTTAATACGATTGCTTCTAGATGGTGTTGCCGCATTTAGATTTGCATTTCAACTAAAGTATGACCATGTATGGGCTATATTAAGGGCCCATTTGAGCTTTTATAGGCAGTTTAGGAAAATGTACACCAAAAGGGAGAAAGCTAATTTTATCCTAAAATATTACGCTACAAAGTCCATTGTATGGTCGTATTTCGTACATCAAGTAAAGAAGTTTAACATTTTAGTAAAAGATTAACTAATTTTGGAAATCAGCGGATAGCTATTTATATAGTTTTGTGCCTGATTTAGACCAAATTTTGAACAAATAACAAACAAAGTAATATAACATGAAAAAATTAATTTTAGGAGTTTTAAGTATTTCTTTATTATTATCCTCTTGCGTTTCTCAAAAAAAGTACGCAGATCTTGAGGCAAAACATAAAGAGGCCCAAGATTTGTTGAATTCTGCTACCGTTAAATTGAATAGCTGCCTTGAGGAAAAAGCCACTGCAAGTTCAAGGTTAAAAACTTTAGAGGATCAGAATGCCTTCTTAAAAGCGAATAATCAAGAATTGATAAACAATATGGGTAATCTTACCACATTGACAACAAAAGGAGCCCAAAACCTTGAAAAGTCTTTGGAAAGTCTTCAAGAAAAAGATTTGACCATACGTAAACTGCAAAACGCCATCACTCGTAGAGATTCGGTAAACCTTTCATTGGTTCAAAGTTTAAAGGGAGTTCTTGGAAACCTGGATGATCAAGATATTGAAATAAGTGTTGAAAAAGGGGTAGTTTTTGTTTCTATTTCAGATAAATTATTGTTTAGTAGCGGAAGTTACAACGTAACAAGCAGGGCAAAAGAAATATTGGGCAAAGTTGCACAAGTTGTAAACAATAAACCTGATTTTGAGTTTATGGTTGAAGGCCATACTGATGATGTTCCATATCGAAATGGCGTCTTACTGGACAACTGGGATTTAAGTACAAAAAGAGCAACTGCGGTAGTTCGTATTTTACAAAATGATTACAAAGTTGATCCCAAGCGTATGACTGCTGCGGGAAGAGCGGAATATGTTCCCGTTTCACAAACTGAAAAATCCAAAAACAGAAGAACACGAATCGTTGTACTTCCTAAGATTGATCAATTTTATAGCATGATTGAAGAAGGAATGAAAGATCCGGCTATCAATAAATAGAATTTATTGCTACAGATAAAGAACCGCATCTTTCAAGACTGCGGTTTTTTTATTGGCATTTGCAGGTTTTCTTTTTTAGTAAAGGTTTATAGTACCTTTGAAATATCGGACCAATACAATACTTAAGACACTATTTAGTAAATTAAATCGTTTTTCAAGTATGAAAATATTTTTTGGAGTATTAACGGCTTTACTTCTAGTAAGCTCTTGCGGAATAACAGGTTTAGCAAATCGTGCACAATCTAGAGGAAATGTGGACAATGGTGCCGTAGAAAAGTCAAAGGTGAAAACTTTTGATGATTTTATACCCAAAGAGAGCAATTCTCAAGAAGGTCTTTTCATTGTCCATCAAGTTGGTAGCAAATTTTACTTTGAAATTGCCGATAGCATTTTGAATCGTGAAATCCTGACCGTGACACGATTTGTGAAAACCCCAGCTGGTTCTGCTAATTACGGAGGTGAAGAAATTGGTAAAAAAACAATTTTTTGGGAAAAGGGGCCACAGAATAATATATTTCTTAGAATTGGTACCCTCGTCAGTGTTGCAAATGAGGAAGATGCCATTTCGCAGGCTGTTAACAATGCCAATATTACACCCATATTGGAAGCTTTTGATATCAAGGTCAGAAATGAAAAACACAAATCTTCCTTAATTGAGGTGACCGATTTTATTAACGGCGAAAACTCTTTGTTGACCCTAAATGATTCCCAAAAGGAAGAGTATCAACTTTCAACACTTGAAAAAGATAAATCATACATAAAAAAAATAACATCATTTCCTATAAACACGGAAGTCTTAACAGTAAAAACCTACAAGGCCAGAACTTCCAGTAAAAGCAAAAAGCCATTGCCTGCGGCCATTTTATCGGGTGTTGTCACTCTAGAAATCAACAATTCGTTCATCTTGCTACCCAAAGAGCCTATGAAGAAAAGGATTTTTGACCCAAGAGTAGGTTATTTTGCAAGTTCCTATTTGGAATATGGCGATGATCAACAAAAAGTTGACAAGAATACTTTTATTCATCGTTGGAGATTGGAGCCAAAAAATGAGGATTTTGAGAAATGGCAAAATGGCGAGCTCGTTGAACCAAAGAAACCCATTGTTTTTTATATTGATCCTGCCACACCTAAAAAATGGCGTCCCTACTTGATCCAGGGAATTAATGATTGGCAAAAGGCATTTGAACAGGCCGGATTTAAGAATGCAATAATAGGCAAAGAGTGGCCAATTGACGATCAATCAATGAGTCTGGAAGATGCCCGATTTTCGGTCTTGCGATATTTTGCTTCACCAAATAAGAATGCATATGGTCCCAATATCACCGATCCCAGAAGTGGCGAAATATTGGAAAGTCATATTGGCTGGTACCATAATCTGATGGACTTATTGCATAATTGGTATGCGGTTCAGGCAGGGGCGGTAGATCCCAGGGCTCAAAAAATGGAGTATGATTCTGAATTAATGGGTGAATTGATTCGTTTCGTTTCTTCTCACGAAGTTGGTCATACATTGGGCCTAAGACATAATATGGGGGCCAGTTTCGCAACCCCTGTTGAGAAATTAAGAGATGCCAAATGGCTGGAAAAAAATGGGCACACTAGTTCTATAATGGATTATGCCCGATTCAATTATGTAGCACAGCCGCAAGACAGCTTACCACCCAAGGATTTGATGCCAAGGATCGGAGATTATGATAAGTGGGCCATACAATGGGGGTATTCCAAAATTCCGGTTCTCACAGATAATTCAGATGAAAGGGAGGTAATGAACCAATGGGTGATGGATAGTATTACATCAAATCCAAGATTATGGTTCGGTGGTGAAGGTCGCGATTTTGACCCTCGGTCCCAAACCGAGGATTTAGGTGATAATGCAATGGTTGCAAGTACGTATGGAATTATGAACCTTCAACGAATTGTACCACAATTGACTGCATGGACGCAAGAGCGAAAAAGTGATGACTACTCTAATCTTGACGACCTATACGAAAGCTTGATGAAGCAGTATGAAAACTATCTGTTTCATGTAACTAAAAATATAGGCGGTATTTATGTGACCCCAAAAACCGTTGGTGAATCTGGGGAAGTCTATAGACCTGTGCCTAAAAAAACACAAAAAGAGGCCTTGGCCTTTTTGAACAACTATATTTTTAAAGAACCTAAATGGCTTGTAAATAATGATATTCTCAACCGTATTTCATCGCCCCAATCCAAAGAGCTGATTACCAAAACTATGGAAAGCATTGTTATGAACCTTGTTGGTGGCAGTAGAATGAGCAGGATTACATTTGTTTCAGAAAGGTTCAACAATGAAGAAGTTTATACTCCCGAAGAATACCTTGATGATTTGAATCAATTGGTATGGGGAGAAATGAATGTATTTTATACCACTGGTTCATATCGAAGAAAATTGCAGAAAGCATATGTTTCCAATTTAATTTCGTTGTACAAACCAAATGAAGCGGAAGGCCTGGTGGGAGGAATTTTAGCTAAATTGTCCGAGGGTTATACGGTTAACACAGATGTACGATCATTGGCCCTTGATAATCTTACACGTATACAGAAGAAGATAAAAGGGACATTACCTGTAATTACCCACAGGATGACAAAAGCCCATTTACTTTACCTTCAAAGAGAAATAGAAGAGGTAATAGGAGATGTCAAAGACCCTGGAAATCTTTTTATTCCGGCTAACCCTGATTTATCTATAGAAAAAGAGGACGAGGAGAATTAAAAAATATCCAAACTTCCTTTTCCTTCCCTAATAACAACAGGATTGCCATTTGAAAGGTCAATAACCGTGGATGCCATGTTGTCTCCATACCCCCCATCAATTACAACATCGACCAAGTTATGCCATTTTTCAAAAATAAGCTCTGGGTCTGTCGTATATTCGAGTAATTCATCTTCATCATGAATTGAAGTTGAAATAATAGGATGACCCAAACCTTCAACCAAGGCCTTGGCAATAGAGTTATCGGGCACACGAATACCAACCGTTTTTTTTCTTTTAAAATCTTTGGGTAAATTATTGTTTCCAGGTAGGATAAAGGTGTATGGTCCCGGAAGCGCCCTTTTCAGAATTTTAAATGTAGTTGTATCGATTTGGCGCACATAATCGGAAAGGTTGCTTAGGTCGGCACATATAAAGGACCAATTTGCCTTTTCAAGCTTTATACCCTTTATTCTTGCAATTCTTTCTAAGGCTCTGGTGTTTGTTATATCGCACCCCAAACCATAAACCGTATCCGTAGGGTAAATTACCAATCCTCCTTTTCGCAGTACTGTAATCACCTTGTTGATTTCCTTGGGATTCGGGTTTTCAGGGTAAATTTTAATAAACTCGGCCATACCAATTAAGCACTAAAAGCGTTTATACAAAATACATAGAATTCTTTCTTATGCAAAGCCTTGGTCGTATTATTGTCCTTTTTTGTTTGGTACTTTTCTATTTTGGATGTGCAACAGATCAAATGCAATCAGAAATATATGATCCAAAAGAATTTAAGGCTTTGACCAATGTAATCTACGGAAATGACCCAAAACAGACATATGATATTTATTTGCCTAAAAATAGGGGTTTAGCAACGAAAACTATGATTTTGATTCATGGCGGAGGGTGGAATGAGGGTGACAAAAGTGATATGACAGGATTCAAGGATTTTATAAATGAACAATTGCCTGATCTGGCCATTGTAAATATTAATTATCGATTGGCGACTGCTGACAATTCGCCATACCCAATGCAGATCAACGATATATCCTCAGTAATAAATGACCTTAAATCAAAGCAAAATGAATATCAAATTGGCTCGGAACTCGGTTTCATGGGTGTTAGTGCCGGGGGGCATCTCTCCCTTTTATGGAGTTATGCCTTTGATAACAGAAGTCAAGTGAAAATGGTATGTAGCATAGTGGGACCCACTAATTTGGCGGATGAATCTTATTTGAACTCCGAAAATGTGGAATTACAAAACTTAATTTTTCAATTTGGTACGGACTTAGAATTATTAAAGGAAGTGAGCCCCTTATATAATGTAAAATCATCCTCCCCTCCTACTATTTTATTTTATGGAGGCCAAGACCCTTTGATTCCAAACTCCCAAGGAATAGATTTGGATTCTAAGTTGACAGAATTAAATGTTACCCATGAATTTACACTCTATCCCAATGGAGGTCACGGTTGGATAGGGCCTGATTTATTGGATACATCAATAAAGTTGAGGGCATTTATCGAAACTTATTTGTAAAAGGCAAGACATTTTTTTTGACTTATATAATTTAGTTACTTTTACCATATTAGAATATCTTCCTAACATATAGCCTAGCAGAAAAGCAATCAGCATCTGGTTTTAAGCACCATGTCTTATAAATTGGTGCAGAATTTGTATTCCATAAAATATATCTTTGAAATGAAAAACAATGTAAAAATTGCAATAATAGGAGGTACAGGAAAATCGGGCACCTATTTGGTTCGTGAGTTATTGAATAGAGGTTATAATTTGAAGGCACTCGTTAGAAATTCCGATAACCTTAAAACTAAAAGTCCATTATTGGAAGTCATTCAAGGTAGTGTGGACAATCTGGAAACTGTGAAAGATTTAATCAGTGGTTGTACCGCCGTAATAAGTACTTTGGGCATGGGAATTCCGAGTAGTGAACCGACTATTTTCAGCACGGCAACCCGGAATATTCTTAGTGCCATGAATCAGCTTCACGTAAATCGTTATGTGGCTATAACGGGACTGAATGTTGACACTCCCGACGATGAAAAAAGTCAGGATGTTCAATCAGCCACAAACTGGATGTACACAAATTACCCCATATCTACCGCCGATAGACAGATTGAATATAGATTATTGACCGAAAGCGAGCTGGATTGGACATTGGTGCGACTTCCTTTAATTGAGTTGACGAATGAGTGCAGGGCAACAATGGTAAGCCTTAAAGATTGCCCAGGGAATAAAGTAAGTGCTACAGATTTAGCACATTTTTTAATTGGGCAAATGGAGGATAAAACCTATTTAAAAAAAGCACCTTTTATTAGTAGTTAAATACACAAACCTCCATACCATTAGGTTGTAGAGGTTTTATTTTCAATCTATTTTACTTGATAAACTCGCACATAATCCACTTCCATGGTGGCAGGGAAAATGGTATCATCCACTCCTTCTAACCCTCCCCAATTACCACCAACTGCTATATTCATCAGAAAATAAAATGGTTGATCAAAAGGCCAATTATCCATATTGGCATTGGTAGGTCTGTTAAAAGTCAGTTTAATGTTATCAACATCGTCGATATAAAACTTTAGATATTTGTCGGTCCATAAAAATCCATAAACATGAAATTCCTCTTCAATTGTTTCCAAAGACAAGGGGCCCGAAGTTACCTGAGTGCCATTCACATGATTGTTGGCCGTACTATGAATTGAAAAATGGGTAGTATTGGGTAAATAACTAACGTATTCCATAATGTCTATTTCCCCACAAGCCGGCCAACCTCCATTTGAAATATTAGCCCCAAGCATCCACAAGGCCGGCCAAATTCCTTTTCCCTTTAAATCGGGCATTTTAGCCCTGAATTCGATTTTCCCGAAAGTAAAGGCCCTTTTGCTATTCATTCTTGCCGATGAGTAATTGGCAGGACCGCTTGTCTCTTTTTTGGCTGTAATTCTTAAAATTCCATCTGAAACTTCGGCATTGCCACTTTCCGTATAATTTTGCAGCTCATTATTTCCCCAGCCGTGGTCACCGGTTTCAAATGTCCAATTTTCGGTCGAAATCGTGGTACCATCAAACTCATCGCTCCACACCAGATCCGCATCATCCCAATAATCGGGACTGTAAACATCTTTAGTATTTTGTGGTATTTGTTCTTCTTCGATAATGGGCACAATGTTGGAAGGGTTATCACTGCTGCATCCGATCAGGCAAATTAGAATTAATACAATTGAAAACTTTGGCTCGTTCATAAGGAAATGAATTTAATAAGGCCAATATACCAAAAAAATAAGGTTAGGGATTTATTTTATGTCGGCCAATCAACGAGCATTTAGATACTTATTTAAACGATGATCTCAAGTTTTGCGAATCGCAGCAGCAATTTTTTGACATCACCTTGCTCAAATTGAATTTCCGCTTTTTTATCATTGCCGATTCCTTCAATCTTCAACACCTTTCCCTTACCGAAGCGGGAATGGCTAACCAGAGTGCCTTCTCCCAAACTGGCATCAATTGTGTTTGTATTTCCAATAGGCTGCGCCAGTTCAGGTCTTAATTTTCGTAGTCTACGCAATTGGTTTTCATTAGGTTTACCTGTGGCGGGTGGAGTTCCGTTTTCCGGTTTGTTTTGACGCAACCTACTTTTGTCCACCTCCCCGAATATATCAGAATCTATAAGTGGTTTATACCTGTAGCTGTTTTCAATGGGAGTTAAATTCTCAACATACTGTTCATCAATCTCCTCTAAAAATCGGCTAGGCTCGGCATCTACGAGTTTACCCCATCTATATCTATTTTGGGTATACGTTAAATAGGCCTGTTTTTCAGCACGGGTCAAAGCCACGTAAAATAATCTACGTTCTTCTTCCAATTCACTACGGGTGCTCATACTCATAGCAGAAGGGAATAGGTCTTCTTCCATCCCAACTATGTACACATAAGGAAATTCTAGGCCTTTCGCCAAGTGAATTGTCATAAGTGCTACCCTATCATCATCCCCTGTATCCTTATCCAAATCTGTTGCGAGTGCAACATCTTCCAAAAATTCACCAATATCTCCCTTTGCATCGACCAATTCCTTTTGACCTTCTACAAAATCCTTTATGCCATTGAGCAATTCCTCAATATTCTCCATTTTGGCAATACCTTCCGGAGTACCATCTTTTTTGAATTCTAAAAGAATCCCTGTTTTCTTTGCTACATGTTCCGCAATCGAAAAGGCATCTGCGCCTTCGTTCATAATCTGAAAACTCTTGATCATGTTCACGAAATCATGGAGTTTGGATTTTGTGCCCGAATTTATCTTTAAATCGATTTTATGCAGATTCTCCATCACCTCGAAAATGGAACGGCCATAGTGATTCGCCGTTACCACCAATTTATCAATAGTAGTCTGACCAATTCCGCGGGCGGGAAAATTGATGATTCTTTTAAGGGCTTCCTCATCTTTCGGGTTCACCACCAAGCGCAGGTAGGACAATACATCTTTTATCTCCTTGCGTTGATAGAATGAGAGACCACCGTAAATTCTATAGGGTATGTCCCGTTTCCGAAGTGCATCTTCAATAGCCCTTGACTGGGAATTTGTGCGGTATAAAACCGCAAAATTTCCGTTGCCAAGTTGATTTTGCATTCGGTTTTCCCAGATTGAACCTGCCACAAAACGGCCTTCTTCCGCATCGGTAATACTTCTATGGATTTTTATGAAAGCACCTACATCATTGGCTGTCCAAACAACTTTTTCCAACTGATTTTTATTCTTGGCGATTATGGAGTTGGCAGCATTTACAATATTTTTCGTGGAGCGGTAGTTCTGTTCCAATCGATAGAGTCCCACATCATCATAATCTTTTTGGAAATTCAGAATGTTACTTATATTGGCTCCTCTGAAGGAATAGATACTTTGTGCATCATCACCCACTACACAGATATTCTGATAACGATCAGCCAATGCCTTTACAATTAAATATTGGGAATGGTTGGTATCTTGGTACTCGTCTACCAAGATATATTTAAACCTTTCCTGGTATTTCATCAAGACCTCGGGAAACCGATTTAAAAGCTCATTTGTACGTAATAGAAGGTCATCAAAATCCATCGCACCTGCTTTAAAGCAACGTTCTACATATTCTTTGTATATCTCACCCGTTCGTGGGCGTTTTGCCATGGCATCGGACTCAACGAGTTCTGGATTATTGAAATAGGCCTTTACGGTAATGAGGCTGTTCTTATAAGATGAAATTCGATTTTGAATTTGCTTGTACTTGTAAGTGTCTTTATCAAGTCCCATTTCTTTAATGATCGAGGCAATGAGTCTTTGGGAATCTTGGGTATCATAGATTGTGAAATTGCTCGGGAAGCCTAACTTGTCCCCATCAAAACGTAACAATTTCGCAAAAACAGAATGGAAAGTTCCCATCCAAAGGTTTTTGGCCTCGGAATTGCCAACGATATGGGCAATACGCTTTTTCATTTCGCGAGCGGCCTTATTGGTGAAAGTCAGGGCCAATATGTTAAAGGAATCTACACCTTGGGCCATCAAATGGGCAATTCTGTAGGTTAGCACGCGGGTTTTACCAGAACCGGCACCGGCAATCACCATCAATGGCCCATCCTTATGCAATACAGGTGCCTTTTGGGCCTCATTCAATTCGTCTAAAAACGTCTTCAAGCTTCTTTATTTGAATGGGTGAATTTAGCCATAAATAGACTCTTGCGAAAATGAACTTCGGTACATTTATGAACAAGACAAATGTATTTCCTATGAATTTGAATATATTTAGGCAGTGAAATCAATATCGATGCGAAGATTTATACACCATATTTTCTTTTTTAGCCTACTTTTCCCCTTTTGCTTTGTTTTTTCCCAGGAAAAAGCTTCAGGCCCAGCAATAAATGATTTTGGAGAGGTTTACAGAGTGGATGACCCAGATTTCAAGGTTGAATTATCAACAGAGCTCAAAGCTGTCTTTGACATTATGAATTCTCCGGAATCCCATGAAGAAATCAACGCAAGCATTGAAACCGCTGCCCGTTTTTTAAACATGCACGGACAAAGCGGCGTACCATCAGCCAATTTAAAGGCGGCCATTGTGGTTCACAATACCGCATCCAAAGACATCATGACAGATGGTGCCTACCAGAAGAAATACGGTACACGCAATCCGAATACCAAGTTGATTAAGGCTTTGTTGGATGCTGGGGTACAAGTAATCTTTTGCGGGCAATCTGCTGCTGCCAGGGGAATTCCAAAAGAGGACCTAATTGATGGGGTACAAATGTCACTTTCGGCAATGAACGCTTTGATCCAACTACAGGACGACAATTATAGACTAATTAAATTTTAAACATATAACGAATGAAAAACTACACACTTGTTGGCTTGCTTTTGATTGGATCCTTTGCAATGGCACAAGGCCCAAAATTAGATAAAGACTATGGTGCGGTCGAAAAAAAAGTCATTGAATGGCGAAGGGAAATCCATCAAAATCCAGAACTTTCAAACCGTGAATTCAAGACAGCGGAAAAGATTGCCACTCATTTGAAATCACTTGGTATTGAAGTACAAACTGGAGTAGCACATACAGGAGTTGTGGGAATCCTAAAAGGAAACAAGCCAGGAAAAGTGATCGCTTTGCGCGCGGATATTGATGCTTTACCAGTTGCTGAAAGAAACGACCTTCCCTATAAATCAACGGTAATAGGAGAATTTATGGGAAATGAAGTGCCTGTTATGCATGCCTGTGGTCATGATACCCATACAGCCATTTTGATGGGTGTCGCAGAAGTGCTTTCAAAAAATAGGGATAAGATAAAAGGGACGGTGAAGTTCATCTTTCAACCAGCCGAAGAAGGACCTCCACCAGGTGAAGAAGGCGGTGCACTTTTAATGGTCAAAGAAGGTGTTTTGAAAAACCCCGATGTAGATGCCATATTTGGACTCCACATCAATTCCCAAACCCCTGTGGGAACGATTCGATACAAATCGGGTGGTGCCATGGCCGCTGCCCAGAGTTTCACAATTAAGGTCAAAGGAAAACAAAGTCACGGATCACAACCATGGGCGGGAATTGACCCTATTCTTATAAGTGCAAAAATTATAGATGGCCTTCAAACCATTATTAGTCGTGAAACTGACCTTACGAATGAAGCGGCCGTTATTACCGTTGGTAAAATAACCAGTGGGGTTCGCTTTAACATTATTCCTGAAAGTGCTGAAATGCTTGGTACTATACGTACTTTGGACTATGAGATGAAGGCCCATATCAACAAAAGAATGGAGGAAATGGTACCGGCAATTGCCAAGGCATTTGGGGGCGAAGCAACCATTGAAATCAAGGACGCAACTGATATAACATATAATGACCCGGCACTTGTAGAACAAATGCTCCCTACATTGAAACGTATCGCCGGGGAATCTAAAATTGTCACTCAAAAGGCGATTACGGGTGCTGAAGATTTCTCTTATTTTCAAAAAGAGATTCCAGGATTCTTTTTCTTTCTAGGAGGGATGACTCCTGGTAATACACAGTCATTTCCTCACCATACTCCGGATTTTCTAATAGATGATAGCGGATTGATGTTGGGTGTGCGGGCGTTGACGGAAATGAGCTTGGACTACTTGAATAAAAAATGATTCATTTAATAATCTATAAATAGACACGAATAATATTGAAAATTGTTAGTTTGATATACTTTTGCACAAATTTCTAATTTTAGGAAATCACACAATTTGATTCATATGAATAGAAAAGCATTTTTCACTTTAACTTTATTGGTTTTCAGTTTTCTTGCCCTCGGACAAAAAAAGAGTGATCTGTTGGCGGAAATAAACCAATTAAAAATGGAGCGCGATTCCCTGAAAAGTATGGTCACAACGGCTCAGAAAAATGAAAAAGTCAGCACGGCAAGGGCAGACTCTTTTGAATCACAGGTTACAGAATTGCAAGATGCCAATGCTACCCTAATGAAAAACTTGAATACGTTTGCGGAGATTTCGAGCAAGAACTCCGATAATGTGAACAAGGCAATGGCCAGTCTTCAAGACAAAGAGAAACAGCTTAAGGATATTCGGGACGCAATCAGCCAAAATGATTCGACTTCTGTAATTGTTCTGACCAATGCGAAACAAACCTTGGGGGAAAATGCCAAAATAGCCGTAATAAATGGGGAAGTAGTCATTTCAGAAACTTTACCAACTATGTTTGGCAGTGATACTTCAGTAAGCGTAGCTGCTTCGGCCGAGACTTTTTTGGGACAAATAGCAAGTATTCTCAAAGCCAACCCGAGAATGGTCGCGACGGTAGAAGGACTCAGCATGACAGGTGAATTGGATTTGGCTGCAAACCAGGCCGCATCAATTACATCGGTTCTTCAAAAAAAATTCGGTGTTGACCCATCAAGAATGGCTTCTTTGGGAAAGGACGGAAATCTCAAAGAAGGTGTACTTATAAGAATACACGCAAAATATGATCAATTTTATCTAATGGTGCGGGAGAATATGAAGTCTAACAAATAGATTGATTTAGGATTAGGTGAATTGTATAATTTTTGAAATAATCGTGCGTTTTACTTCCATAACCAATCTCGATGAATTTCGGGACCAAAAAAAACCAGCATGACCGGAGACGGACTTTTACAACTATTTGGATTTTTATTACCTGCCGTAGTAACAGGAGTAGTGGCCTTCTACTTTTTTAAGATGCACACTAAAAATGAAGAAGGCCGCCGGCGCTATCTTCTTCACAAGGATTCGCAAAAAAATACACTTCCTATCAGATTACAGGCTTATGAGAGAATGGCCTTGTTTCTTGAGCGCATATCCATTCCAAGCCTAGTGGTAAGAGTTGCGCCTAAATCGGCAAATAAAGGTGATTATGAATCTCTGTTAATTAAGAGCATTGAAAATGAATTCGAGCACAATCTTTCGCAACAGATATACCTTTCAGATGAATGTTGGAATATTATTAAAGCGGCAAAAAGTGCAACTATTCAAATGATCCGGAAAGCTGCAATGAGTGAAACCGATTCGGCCGATAAACTTCGGGAAGATGTTTTGACGGAAACGATGGATAAATCTTCGCCATCTGCCACGGCACTTTCTTTTGTAAAAAAAGAGATCGGAGAACTTTGGTAAAAAGTGCACTTTTATTCAATTAATCTAAAAAACCAAAGATTAGACTAATAAATGTTAGTGAGGGGTAAATTTTGAGAATTGTCAAAATCCTTAAAATGTCCAGGAAATTATTCGGCTTCCGGTTCAATTTGGTTCAATTCCACATTTTTGTATTTGGCGAAATTATACCCACTTTCCCACCAAGATAACATCTTTACCTTGTCAAAAATTAGCGAGTTTGTAGTTAGAACCGTTGGTGTATAGTAAAAATTGATTATGGCGCCATTATGTGTTGCAACAAACTTTCCTATTCGTATGTTTTGACTTTCAATTCTATCGAGCATAAAAGAGAACATGCTTGTTAGAAGGGAGAAAGCGTTCTTTGATGGCATGCGATTGAACATTGTGGTCTCTGTCTGTAAAATAATAGCATCTATTTCGGTAGCTCCTCTTCGAACTGCCTCTTCAATGGGAACCATGGTTCCAAGCCCGCCATCTGCATAATCGCAACCATTTTTCTGAACAAGTGACATAAAAGGCGTATAATTACAGGAAATCCAAATCCATTCACAAAATTCCTCATAGCTAAAATCATTAATGGACTTGTATTCCACCTGGTTCAATGATAGATTGGAAACGGTCACAACAATATCGATCGGACCGTTTTTCAGATTATTGAATTCATCTTCTAAAAGTGTATTTTTTATAAGGCTCAGCAGATTATTGCTCTCACCAAAAGTTTTACTTCCTCTGTAAAAATTCTTAAAAACATTCCAGTGATTGATCGCAATACCATCAATACCATGTTTTTTTTGGATTATAAAGGGACAATTGCTAAAAATACTGTCTTGATTAACCGATGTATAAACCTCTTTTATTTTGGCTATTTTTTGCAGGGCAAGATGGGAAATTAGTAGGCTTCCAGTAGAGGTACCTATGAAAAGCTCGTAATTATACTTCAGCTCTTCCATGAGATATTGGGCAACGCCACCCGCAAAGGCACCTTTGCTCCCACCACCAGAAATAACCAATGCCCTCATTTTACTTTAATTTGCTTTCAATATAACGTTTTTCTTCAGGTAATAGTTTATCTACTAAAGACCGGATCCGTTCTCTATAAATTTCATCTTTTAATAATTTGTCCAAAAGATCTCTCGCATATTTCTTGAATTGCCATGCGTGATGTGTTGTGGCTTGGATCAGGTCTAACAAGTTTTGGTCCGTAAAACCAAATGCCTCGTTTAAAAATTGAAACGCTCCTTGCCGGACTTCAAAAGAATAGATGGGACTCGTGTAGGCACTCAATTCATCAAAATTTTGCTTTGTATTTTGGTCCTCATAGCCATTGGTTAGAACCGCCAAGGTTAACCATAACAAGCGGATATTTTTACTGGGAAATCCTATGACTCCTTTTGTTTTATCCAAATATTTTGCTCTTTCCACCGGAAAATTTGTCCATAATTTATAAAGGGCATTCTCTTTGGTGAAATAACTAGGGTCGTCCAATAAAGTTTCAAAATCGTCTTTCATACTAGGTATATAATCCCCTTCAAGAAATGAGAGGGCCTGTCGAATTTCCAAATTACCACTGGTAAATGCATGGCGAAAAAACTCGATAGAAAGTGATTTACCGTAATTGGAAATTATCCTCTTTTTAAGTTCAACAGATCGGCTTTCATCCCAATATTTCTGAATCATCGTTATAGTATCCCCCAAACTGGTCGTTAGCTCTTTCTGAAGATTGAATAGGTCGTTTATTGAGAGATTGTTCTTGGTTAAAATTTCTTTTGCTTGGCCATAAGGAAACTGGGTCCCGTTCAGCCATTCTTTTGTAAAATTTCTTAAATCTTGTCCACTTGCTTGCTCCATTTCTTTAATGAAGTCAGATATGGTAGCGTTCGAATATTGAAACCTCTGTAAATACGAAGTGATTCCTTTTTTGAAGGATTTTTCTCCAATATTATTTCTCAATACCAGAAGGGCCCATGCCCCTTTTTCATAAAAGGTAAGACTACTTGACTTGGGATCTGTCAAAGCTTCGCCTTTGCCTGTATTCGACATTTCTTGTAACTGCCTTGCTGCATCGTATAATTTCCAGTAAAAATAATCGTCCCCAAAAATCTCTTTCTCGCCCAAATAAGCATAGAAGGTAGCAAAACCTTCGTGCAGCCAGTGGTGGTTACCATCTTTTTCGGTTACCAGATCGCCGAACCATTGGTGCGCCATTTCGTGGGCATTCACGTTTACGTAATTTTTATCGATGAAGGCGGTAGAGTCGATGACATAGCCATCTGAAAAAATGGTTGCCCCGGTATTTTCCATGCCCGCATACAGAAAATCCCGAACCGGAACCTGTTTATAATTTTGCCAAGGATAGGGAAACCCAATTTCCGATTCCAAAAAATCAAAGATTTTTTTCGTGTATCTGTAGGTAGGTTCAACTCGCAAGCTATCCGCTGGGTAGTAATAGTTTTCTATGGGAATACCACTTGATGAAGTGATCTCTTGCTTTTTGTAGTCACCAATAACAAAGGCCAAGAGATAACTGCTCATCGGTTTTTGCATATCGAAATTCCATTTTCGAACCTCTGCGGATTCCATTTGGGTCGAAACCAGTTTTCCGTTGGCAATAACCTGAAAACCTGAATATATGGAAATACTAAGATCAAACTCGATCTTTTCATTCATATCATCAAAACTGGGAAGCCAGTGACTTGTGTACTTCCCCTGTCCTTGTGTCCAGATTTGTGTCACCAAGTCAAAATTTTGTGTTTCTCCTTTTTTACCGGGGCCAATGAAACTATCTAAAACATCTGGAAGAGTAAATGTAAAATTGGACTCAAAAAAGTAAACAGCTTGTTTTGGAATGCAGGAATATCTTAACTCAATATCATAGCTTTTACCTTGTTTGAACTTTTTCTGGATGATAACTGCTTTTCCGTCATTATTGAATTTAATCTTCTTTCCATCAATTCGCACTTCTGAAATCTCCATATTCTTGGCATCCAAAAAAATAGAATCCACATTGGCCAAAACTTCAAATTTATATTCTACAACTCCATTGATTCGTTTTTCCTCAACATTGGGAATGATTTGAACCTGCCCACTAATAAAATCAACTTTATCCTGAACCTGCGCTAAACAATAAATGCTAAAAAATAAAATTGAAATGAATATCGGGATCCGCATAAAATTTAAAATTCAAGAGTCGCATCAAAATTAACATTTTAGATTGCACCTAAGTGTACGAAGCCCTAATTTAGTGGAATGAATGCCAATTTTCTCCAAACACCCATTACGTATCTCAAAGGAGTTGGCCCTAGCAGGGCAGATGTTCTGCAATCAGAATTGGGCATTGGCACCTATCAGGATCTGATCAATCTTTTCCCCAATAGATATTTGGACAAGACCCAATATTATAAGATTTCCCAGTTACAGAAGAACAATGCCGAGATACAGATTATCGGGAAGATTATTCATATCAAAACAATTGAATATCAAAAAGGGAAACGACTGGTTGCCTCTTTTGTTGATGAAACCGGAGAAATGGAATTGGTGTGGTTCCGTGGGCAAAAATGGATACGGGAAAATCTAAAATTGAATACTGATTATGTGATTTTTGGAAAATGTACTTGGTTCAACGGAAAGTTTTCAATGCCACATCCAGAGATGGAATTACTTTCAGAACATGAGCAAGGTCTGAAAATTGCCATGCAACCCATTTATCCATCTACAGACAAATTAGGGAATTCTGGGATCACCAATAGGGTCATCAATAAATTGATGCAACAATTGTTTATGGAGGTGCAAGGCAAGTTTTCTGAAACCCTATCCCCCAGCCTGTTGCAAGAGTTGAAACTTATCCCTAAAAGTGAAGCGCTCTTCAATGTTCATTTCCCCAAAAACCAGAAATTATTGGCTAAGGCCCAATTTAGATTAAAGTTTGAGGAGCTTTTTTATATTCAAATTCAACTGATAGCTAAAAAAATGCTACGGCAGCAAAAAATCAAAGGCTTCCCCTTTGGTCAAGTTGGCGAATTGTTTACTGATTTTTATAAGAACCATTTACCGTTTGCGCTCACTGATGCCCAAAAAAGAGTTATAAAGGAAATAAGGTCAGATTTGGGAAGCAATGCTCAAATGAATAGACTTTTGCAGGGCGATGTAGGTTCGGGAAAGACCATTGTAGCAGTCATGATCATGCTCTTGGCAATTGATAATGGATTCCAGGCCTGCTTGATGGCACCAACCGAAATACTTGCAAATCAGCATTACAATGGGGTAAAGGAACTTCTGGAAGGTACGGGAGTAACATGTGCCTTATTGACTGGTTCAGTTAAAAAGTCTGATCGGAAACCCATACATGAACAGCTTGAAAGTGGCGAACTACATATTCTTATTGGGACACATGCGCTTTTGGAGGATAAGGTCCGGTACAAGAACTTGGGATTGGCCATTGTTGATGAACAACATAGGTTCGGGGTTGCACAGCGGTCAAAACTTTGGCACAAAAATGACATCCCCCCCCACGTATTGGTAATGACCGCAACCCCTATTCCTAGAACTTTGGCAATGAGTTTATATGGAGATTTGGATATTTCTGTGATTGACGAGCTTCCTCCAGGTCGAAAACCTATTACTACTGTTCATAGATATGATTCCAATCGATTAAAGGTTTTCAAGTTCATAAGGGATGAAATCGTCAAGGGGCGCCAGATTTATATCGTATACCCACTTATTCAAGAATCCGAGGCAATGGACTATAAGGATTTGATGGATGGCTATGAGAGTATCGTGCGCGAATTTCCCCTACCTCAGTATCAAATTTCCATTGTGCACGGTCAAATGAAACCAGTGGACAAGGATTTTGAAATGGAGCGGTTTGTGAAGGGCGAAACTCAAATTATGGTGGCAACAACGGTAATTGAGGTCGGTGTCAACGTTCCAAATGCTTCGGTAATGATCATTGAAAGTGCCGAACGTTTTGGGCTTTCACAATTACATCAACTGAGGGGACGTGTAGGTCGTGGTGCGGATCAGAGTTACTGCATTTTGATGACAGGACATAAGTTGTCTTCAGAAGCAAAGACCCGACTTCATACCATGGTACAGACCAACGATGGTTTTGAGATTGCCGAAGTAGATCTTCGGTTAAGGGGGCCAGGTGATTTAATGGGAACGCAGCAAAGTGGAATCCTAAATTTGAAAATAGCCGACATTATCAGGGACAATGACATTCTTAAAACAGCAAGGTATTATGCGCTGCAGCTACTTAAAAATGACCCTGGTCTTGAAAGACCAGATAATTTAGTCATTCGGCACACTTATGCCCAGTTGATCAAGCACAAGAATATTTGGACTTATATAAGCTAAGAAAAGGCCCGATATTCATCTTGTCCTTTCTAAATTTAAGGATACAATTTTGATTTAATTGAAATCTTCATTATTCTGTAGTTTCAAAATATAACTGGCAATAGCATCCCTATTTGGTTCATCTGGTGCCCTTCTTTGTGCAACCTTTAGGTGCTTTAAGGCTATTTTGTAATTGCCGACCGCCGAATATCCTCTGGCTAAGCCAAAATCGACCGGCCATTCACCTTTGTAGGCCTTCCCATTAAATTTGAAAACTTCGAGCGCCCTATCTTTGTTTCCCTGTGCAATTAATTGTCGTCCATACGCATGTATCTCAAAAACAGTCCCGCTCTTCAAGGCTTCATCCATAATAGCGTTCGCCTCGTTAACCTTCCCTAGTTTTTCAAGAATACCTGCTTTTATGCTCAAATTGTTAAAATCCTTTTTACTGAAAAACTGTCCTTCAATGGCGGCATTGATCCAACCTAGTGCTTCATTTAGATTACCTCCGTTGGCTAGGGAGAATGATGCCGCCTGTTCCCAGGTTGACCTATTGAAACCAGGAGAATCTTGTAGCTTTTGACGAATATCGCCCAAAACAACATTGGTTACATTCACATCAATCTTCAACGGGATTCGCTTTTTTTCCCAGTCTAGGGCAATTATTGTTGATCCAGGCAGTACATCGATAAAAAAATAGGTCAATTGTTCAGTATATGGAATCTCTATGGTATTGACATCCATACGTACGGCATCTTCCTCGGGAGTATAAAAATAACTGCCCCAAGCCGTATGGTTTTTCGAAAATATAATAGTTGCCTTGTCATTTTCATAAACTATCATATGAAGGCCGTACTTTCCTGCCGGTAAATCGTGTCCTTCTACCTTTACGTCATGTGTAAAGCTTATGACCGTGTTTTCGTTGGCACCTGCCCTCCATGGCGATTCTTTTGCTGTACCAAAACCAAGATTATTCATGCCATAGGGAACCAAGGAACCCCAAATTTCCCTATTATTGACATTCGGGCGGGAGTAAACTACCTCAATATCCGTAATACCAATACGCTGTGATACTTTTGCCAGCTGACTGCCTTGAGGAAGGTTTAACTGAGCAGTTAATTTGACCGAGCAAGAAACAACGATCAGTATACTTAAAATCACACTTTTTTTATACAAGTTTTTCATATTCATAGTTTTGGGTGATTCATAACAAGGTATCTATACACTAGGTGTAAATACGTTACAATTTTGTTAAATTGTCAGTCTATCATGTTAAATTGAGCAGTTTTAAAACTTGTAGGCTGTCAAGTGTGAAAAAAGGCCATTCCGAACGTTGAACATCGTAATTTTCTCATACAAAAATTTCCTAAAACTGCTAGTTTCATTAGCTTTGTTGACTTAGAACATTGTGATTTATGAGTACAAAAAAGACACTATTTGACAAAGTATGGGATTCCCATGTAGTACAGAGTATAAAAAATGGACCGGACGTTCTATTTATTGACCGTCATATGGTTCATGAGGTTACTAGTCCCGTTGCATTCCTAGGGATTAAGAACCGTGCCATTAAGGTCATGTACCCCGAAAAGACCTTTGCTACTGCGGATCATAATACCCCAACAATCAATCAGCATTTACCTGTAGAAGATCCATTATCTGCCAACCAGCTGCGAATGTTGGAGGAGAATTCGAAAGAATTTGGTATTTCCTATTGGGGCTTGGGCCATGAGAAAAATGGTATTGTACATGTTGTGGGTCCTGAATATGGAATTACGCAACCCGGTGCCACTATAGTATGTGGCGACTCGCATACATCAACACATGGAGCCTTTGGTGCCATTGCTTTTGGCATTGGAACCTCGGAAGTTGAAATGGTTTTGGCAACCCAATGTATTATGCAAACAAAACCGAAGAGTATGCGCATAAATGTAGAAGGAAGCCTTGGTAGAGGAGTTACACCCAAAGATGTCGCCCTTTATATAATCTCCCAATTGTCTACCTCAGGAGCCACGGGTTACTTCGTTGAATATGCGGGGCAAGTTTTCCGTGATATGACGATGGAAGGCCGAATGACCGTATGTAACCTTAGTATTGAAATGGGTGCTCGTGGCGGAATGATAGCCCCTGACGAGAAAACTTTCCATTATATAAAAGAGAGGGAATTTACCCCTAAAGGTGATGCTTGGAATACTGCAATGGATTATTGGCAAACTTTGCAAACGGACGAGGGGGCACAGTTTGACAAAGAGATCACTTTCAATGCTTCAGACATAGAACCAATGATTACCTACGGTACGAATCCTGGAATGGGTATCGGAATTTCAAACGGGATTCCAATGGCGGATGCCGTTGAAGGTGGAGCGGCAACGTATCACAAATCCTTAAAATATATGGATTTTCATGAAGGCGATAGTATGATGGGCAAAAAAATAGATTTTGTATTTCTCGGCAGTTGTACAAACGGTCGCATAGAAGATTTTAGGGCTTTTGCATCTATTGTAAAAGGAAGGAAAAAGGCGGATAATGTAACCGCATGGTTGGTTCCTGGATCTCATAAGGTAGAAGCTGCCATTAAGGAGGAAGGTATTCTGCATATTTTGCATGAAGCTGGTTTCCAGTTAAGGGAACCAGGTTGTTCTGCATGTCTGGCAATGAATGAAGATAAAATTCCTGCTGGCAAATATGCCGTTAGTACCTCCAATCGAAATTTTGAGGGAAGGCAAGGTCCAGGAGCACGAACCCTTTTGGCAAGTCCGCTAGTAGCCGCAGCTGCGGCTGTTACTGGAAAGGTAACGGACCTAGGGAACTTATGGAACTTGAAGCTGTCTAATCACTAGTACCTAATTACAAATATTTTTAAAATGGCATACGATAAATTCAATATACTTACAACAACTGCTGTTCCACTTCCAATAGAAAATGTGGATACAGATCAAATAATCCCGGCGCGGTTTTTAAAGGCCACAGAGCGCAAAGGATTTGGCGATAATCTTTTTAGGGATTGGCGGTATGATAGCAATAATTCCCCTAAAGAGGATTTTATACTGAACAACCCAAAATTTAGCGGAAAGATTCTGGTCGGAGGAAAGAACTTTGGTTCCGGATCATCGCGCGAACATGCGGCATGGGCTGTTTATGATTATGGATTTAGATGTGTGGTTTCCAGTTTTTTTGCGGATATATTTCGTAACAATTGTTTGAATATTGGCGTTCTCCCCGTTCAGGTTAGTCCGGCTTTTTTAGAGAAAATATTTAAAGCCATAGACTCAGACCCTAATACAAAACTAGAAGTACATCTACCCGATCAAAAAATAACACTTCTAACTACAGGCGAGTCCGAAAGTTTTGACATTAATGATTATAAAAAATCAAATATGTTGAATGGCTTTGATGATATTGACTATTTACTGAATATTAAGGAAGGCATTCGATCTTTTGCTAAAACCACCCCGCTTTAAAAAATTATATTCGTAAACTTCCATTAAAAAATAAGTACTTGAGTATCGATTTTTAAATCGAAAAATTATCAATTGACTTAAGTCTATTTTTTAAAAAATCAAAAGTACATTCAAGAAAGAAATGAAAAAAAGAAGGATAGAAATAATGGATACCACGTTGCGTGATGGCGAACAAACGTCAGGGGTGTCCTTTTCAGTATCTGAAAAACTGACCTTGGCTAAGTTACTTTTGGAAGAATTAAACGTGGATAGAATTGAGGTAGCGTCCGCAAGAGTTTCTGAAGGGGAACTAGAGGCTGTTAAACAGATTACACAATGGGCCAAAAGCAAAGGTTTTCTTGACCGGGTAGAGGTCTTGACTTTTGTAGACGGTGGTGTCTCGATGGATTGGATGCAAAAAGCAGGCGCCAAGGTGCAAAACCTATTGACCAAAGGCTCGATGAATCACCTTACCTACCAACTCAAAAAAACTCCCGAACAACATTTTTCAGATATTGCACAGACTTTTGAGCTGGCAAAGAAATTGGGAATTACAACAAATGTCTACTTGGAGGATTGGAGTAACGGAATGCGAAGTTCCAAGGAATATGTATATCAGTTCTTGGATTTTCTTTCCACACAACCGATTAAGCGGGTACTTTTGCCCGATACTCTTGGGATATTGACCTATTCGGAAACATCTTCCTATTTAACGGCAATAATCAAAAAATATCCAAATATGCATTTTGATTTCCATGGCCATAACGACTATGATTTGGGTGTTGCAAATGTAATGGAAGCTGTAAAAGCTGGTTGTAAAGGATTGCACCTTACAGTGAACGGTATGGGAGAACGAGCTGGAAATGCCCCAATGGCGAGCACGGTGGCAGTTATCAATGATTTTTTGCCGGAAGTAGAAATAGGTATCAATGAATCTTCGCTGTACAAAGTAAGTAAACTGGTTTCTGCTTTTACAGGTTTTGGAATACCGGCAAATAAACCAATTGTGGGTGAAAATGTGTTTACACAAACCGCTGGTATCCATGCCGATGGTGATAGCAAAAAGAACCTGTACTTTAGTGACTTAATGCCAGAGCGTTTCGGGAGGGTTCGCAAATATGCTTTGGGGAAAATGTCAGGGAAGGCGAACATTCAAAAAAACTTACAGGACTTAGGATTAACTTTGAATGACGAAGAGCTTAAAAAAGTAACGCAACGCATTATTGAGTTAGGTGATAAAAAGGAACGCGTTACCAAGGAAGATCTGCCTTATATAATATCCGATGTTTTGGATAGTGATTTTCAACAAAAAGTTTTTGTGAAGTCATACGTATTGACACATTCCAAAGGATTAAAGCCCTCAACGACTATTTCCGTTGAGATCAACGGTAAAACTTTTGAAGAGCATGCGCAAGGAGATGGACAATACGATGCTTTTATGAATGCCCTAAGAAAGGTCTACCGATCCAAAAAATTGGAATTGCCTAAATTGGTCGATTATGCCGTGCGCATACCTCCCGGAAGCAATTCAGATGCGCTTTGTGAGACAATCATCACCTGGGAAAACAATGGAAAAGAATTTATTTCACGTGGATTGGATTCCGACCAAACGGTATCGGCTATCAAGGCCACCGAGAAAATGTTGAATATTATTTAAAAGGGTGAAAGAACCCAGAGAATAGAATAAAGACAAAAAAATATCTTAGTGTCTATCACCTATCAGAGTACGAGAATTAAAAATGAATATTATTGATCAAGCCAGCGAATAGTGCATGGCGTAAAGCGAAAAATACATGAAATTAAACATTGCCCTACTCGCCGGTGACGGAATTGGCCCAGAAGTAATAGATCAAGCTGTAAAAGTTTCGAATGCCATTGCTAAAAAATTCAATCATGAAATCAGTTGGACTCCTGCCCTAACCGGAGCCGCAGCTATTGATGCAGTTGGAGAACCTTATCCTGATGAGACCCATGAAATTTGTGCCAACGCCGATGCCGTTTTATTCGGTGCCATAGGTCATCCCAGATTTGACAATGACCCCTCGGCAAAAGTACGTCCGGAGCAGGGATTATTGAAAATGCGCCAGAAATTGGGACTTTTTGCCAATGTACGTCCTACTTTTACTTTTCCTTCTTTAATAGATAAATCGCCTTTAAAACGGGAACGAATCGAAGGAACTGATCTTATAATCCTTAGGGAACTGACTGGCGGAGTGTATTTTGGGGAACGTGGGCGCAAGGATAATGGGAATACCGCATTTGACACCATGATCTATACCCGTGCCGAAATACAGCGACTGGCCAAAAAAGGATTTGAAATGGCCATGACACGTTCAAAGCGTTTATGTTGCGTTGACAAAGCCAATGTCTTGGAATCGTCAAGATTATGGCGAGAGACGGTTCAGGCCATGGAAAAGGAGTATCCCGAGGTCGAAGTATCTTATGAATTTGTGGATGCTGTTGCCATGCGCCTGGTACAATGGCCAAAAGGTTATGATGTTATCATTACGGAGAATCTTTTCGGAGATATTTTGACCGATGAAGCCTCTGTGATTTCTGGTTCCATGGGATTAATGCCATCTTCTTCGGTGGGAAGTAAAGTATCGCTATACGAACCTATTCACGGGTCTTACCCACAAGCAGCGGGAAAAGATATAGCAAATCCTTTGGCTACCGTGCTATCGGCAGCGATGATGTTCGAAGATTTTAATTTGACCGAGGAAGCCGAAACAATTCGGTCCGTTGTCAACAAATCACTGGCAGAAGGTATCGTTACTGAAGACCTATCCGATGGTGGTACATCTTATAAGACCAGTGAAGTTGGTGATTGGCTCGCCAAAAATATCTAACTAAAAAAGCGGCAAATGAATATTTGCCGCTTTTTTATCCACTAGGAAAAAATACTAGGAATTATAGGCGATCTTGCCAACCTGTCTTGATTTCTGCTTTCTATATATAATAATTGCACAGGCCATTGCTACACCTGTAGCGGCCAATATTGCCCCAACAAGACTGGTGTATCGTATCCCAAATCCGAAAACAATAGGCAAACCCGCTAAATAGGCTCCTGATGCATTGCCCATATTGAAAGCGCTTTGATTCATTGACGAACCCAGCATTTCCGAGCCTTTTGAAGTGTTAATTATTGCCATTTGTATGGGTGTGGCCACTGTGAATGATGCCGTTCCAATTAAAAAGGTCAACACTAGAATGGCATATGGGTTAAATGCCATAATAGTGTTTATCAATAAAAGGCCGACCATTATTGACAAACTTATGGCTACCGCTTTCAATGGCGAAAACCATTCCGCCATTTTTGCACCGAGGAAATTCCCTAATACCATGCCCAAGCCGGCAATGATCATTGCGTATCCTACCATGTATTCACCCCATCCCGCAACATCTGTTATAAGGGGCGCAATATAACTGTACCATGCAAAAAACCCTCCCGTACCTATTGTGGTTAATAAAATCAGGGCCCAAAGTTCCTTATTCCTCAAACCTTTATTTTCATGGGCCTGTAGATTTTGTTGAATGCTTGGAAGTTTGGGCATCCAGAAATAAATTCCGGCTATTGTCAATAATCCAACTATCCCTACCATATAAAAGGATAAGCTCCAATCAAACCGATGTCCTATAAATGTACCTATGGGCACGCCAATGACATTTGCGATGGTCAATCCGGAAAACATTATGGCAATAGCTTGCGCTGATTTGCCGGCTTTGGCCAATCTTCCTGCCACGACCGCACCAATTCCAAAAAATGCCCCATGAGGAAGACCAGATAGGAATCGCAAGGTCAATAGTGACCAATAGCTATTTGCAAGACCTGATAAGGAATTAAATAGGGTAAACCATATCATTAAAAGAATCAACATCATGCGCGAATCCCTTTTACCCGCCAGCTTGGTCAAAAGCGGTGCCCCTATTACCACCCCAAGTGCGTAGGCAGCTATAAAATGGCCAGCCTGGGGGATACTTATTTCCAATCCGCCAGCCACATCGGGAAGAATGCCCATTATTACAAATTCTGTTAAGCCAATACCGAAGCCACCTATGGCCAGGGAAATTAAGGCCCTTTTATCTGAAGTGTTTGTTTTCATACCAATAAAATTATTTGTTCAATAATTCCCCTGAAATCATACTTTTTAGGTTCTTTGGGGATATGAACTTTTATTTGGTACAAAGTTAGAGCAGACAAACACAGCTGTTATATTCAGCTTTATCACATTTATATGCTATTTTACCTTTATTTACAATAATTTGTCAAAATACGGACAATACAATATAGATAATGCAAATACAATAGAAATCAATTCAAAGCATGTGCATTACTATTGATCAGTTTAAAGGATATAATCGGTGCTTACAAAATTTGAGAGTTTGGTTTCCAATAAATGTTGAATCGTCCCATTGTTCAGATCATTATCCTTGAAAGCCACAAATGTGCGGATAGAGAACGACCGCAAAGCATCATGTACGCTCAAAGTTGATTGGGCCGAATCTTTTCGACCGGTAAAGGGATACACATCGGGCCCTCTTTGGCATGAACTATTTAGGTTTACCCGGCAAACAAGATTCACCAAAGAATCGATCAAAGGGGCCAACGCATAAACATCCTTACCGAACAAGCTCACTTGTTGTCCGTAATTGCTTTCGGCCATATCTTCCAAAGGTTCTTCAATGTCATTAAATGCTACCACAGGAATAACGGGTCCGAATTGCTCTTCTTGATATACTCGCATATCCTTGGTTACGGGAAATAACACTGCCGGCCAAATGTAATTATCAAAGCGCTTTCCTCCTTTTGCATTCATGATTTTTGCGCCTTTTGCCAAGGCATCATCAATTAATTCCTGAATATAGGCAGGTTTATCCGGTTCAGGGAGCGGGGTCAATTTAACGCCATCTTCCCACGGATTTCCAAAAATTAAATCGTCAACTTTTTCGGAAAATTGTTTTAGGAACACGTCCTTGACCTCATCATGGACGTACACAACTTTTAAAGCCGTACAACGCTGTCCATTAAAAGAAGTAGTTCCCGCCAGAACTTCATCGATAGTCAACTTCATATCCGCATCCGGAAGTATAATTGCAGGATTCTTGGCCTCCAAACCCAATACCAGTCGAAGTCGGTTGCTTTTTGGATGTTGGTTTTGCAATGCATTGGCAGATCTGCTATTGCCAATTAGGGCCAATACATCAACTTTTCCAGTCTTCATGATAGGCGCGGCTACCGCCCGACCGCGGCCAAAAATAACATTTACCACACCTTTGGGAAAACTACTTTGAAATGCCTCCAATAAAGGTGTAATAAGAAGAACACCGTGTTTTGCAGGTTTAAATATTGTTGTGTTTCCCATGATTATTGCGGGGATCAGCAATGCGAAGGTTTCATTTAATGGATAATTATAAGGCCCTAAACAAAGTACAACTCCTAAAGGCCCTCTTTTTATGTGGGCATAAACACCTTCATGCTTTTGAAATTTGGCCGAATTTCGATCCAATTGCTTATAATCTTCAATAGTGTCGTTGATATAATCTATGGTACGATCAAATTCTTTTTGGGAGTCAGGAAGGGATTTGCCTATTTCCCACATTAATAATTTAACGATAAGGTCTCTTTTGGACACCATTTTTTTCACAAAGTCTTCCATACATTTTATACGATCCCTCACATGCATGGTAGGCCATACTCCCTGACCCTTATTGTATGAATTGAGAGCGGAATCTAAAGCATTTAAGGCTTCAGGCTCTCCCATATCGGGAATACTTCCCAACAAAGTTGGCGCATAGGTCTTGGTAGATGAAATCGAGGAATAGACTTCAGTATTGTTTCCATTCCACTCCAATAATTCACCATTTACCAGATATTTTTTTTGATGGATCAAATCCGTTATTTGAAACACTTCCGGTATTGTACTTACTTTTTGTGACATCTTTTATAAATATAAAATCATGGGAATAAAAAAATCCCCGACTTCTCAGGGATTTAGTCGTTAAATTATGGGTTTCATTGCAGTCATTGAAGCCCTCAATCTGGCTCCTACAATTTCTACAGGATGCTCCCTTAGTGCTTTGTTCACTGAGATTAATTTCACATTGTCAACTTGGTTGTTTTTACCTTCCCCATAGTGTTTTCCAATAACATCGGTATCTATTTTCTTCATGAAATCTGCCAATAACGGTTTACATGCATGATCGAACAAATAACAACCATACTCAGCGGTATCGGAAATAACCCGGTTCATCTCGAATAATTTTTTTCTCGCAATGGTATTCGCAATCAAAGGGGTTTCATGTAGTGATTCATAATAAGCCGATTCAGCAATAATTCCAGATTCAGTCATTGATTCAAAGGCAAGCTCCACACCTGCTCTTACCATGGCTACCATAAGAACACCATTGTCATAGAATTCTTGTTCCGAAATCTTGGCACTACTTGCGGGTGTTTTTTCAAATGCGGTCTCCCCGGTTTCTGCACGCCATGTCAAAAGGTTTTTATCATCATTTGCCCAATCTTCCATCATGGTTTTTGAAAAATGGCCGGTCATAATATCATCCATGTGTTTTTGGAAAAGTGGCCGCATGATATTCTTCAATTCTTCAGAAAGTTCAAATGCCTTTATTTTTGCAGGATTTGATAGTCGGTCCATCATATTGGTTATGCCACCATATTTCATACCTTCGGTTACGGTTTCCCAGCCATATTGAATTAATCGGGAAGCATACCCCGCATCAATACCTTTTTGTACCATTTTATCAAAGCAAAGAATGGATCCTGTCTGAAGCAATCCGCATAAAATGGTCTGTTCACCCATTAGATCCGATTTCACTTCGGCGACGAAGGAAGACTCTAAAACCCCGGCCTTATGCCCACCTGTGGCGACCGCATACGCTTTAGCCTGTTCCTTGCCCTTGCCTTGCGGGTCATTTGCAGGGTGAACCGCAATTAATGTAGGTACGCCAAAACCTCTTTTATATTCCTCGCGAACTTCAGAACCGGGGCATTTTGGTGCCACCATAATTACGGTCAAGTCCTCCCTAATCTGCATACCTTCTTCAACGATATTGAAACCGTGGGAATAAGATAAGGTTGCTCCTTTTTTCATTAAGGGCATAATAGCTTTTATTACACTTGTATGCTGTTTGTCAGGGGTTAAATTGATGACCAAATCGGCTGTTGGTACCAATTCTTCATAAGTGCCAACGGTAAAACCATTTTCAGTTGCATTCAGAAACGACTGGCGCTTTTCTTTAATAGCATTTTCTCTAAGTGTATAGGAGATATCCAGTCCTGAATCCCGCATATTCAAACCTTGGTTCAAACCTTGGGCCCCACAACCAACAATTACAATTTTCTTTCCTTTTAAAGGGGATACACCATCGGCAAATTCACCGGATTCCATAAACCGACATTTGCCCAGTTGTTTCAATTGATCTCGTAATGATAGTGTATTAAAATAATTTGCCATTTTATATTCTCGTTTTATGTTTCTAATTGGTTTATACTTTTTGAAATTCCTTTAATAGAGCTGAAATCTGCATTTCGGATTTTGTGACCGCTATTCTGCCAGATCGGACAAATTGCATAATTCCGAATGGTTTTAAGAGTTCGTACATCTCATCTATTTCATTTCTCCTACCGGATTTTGCCAAAACAAAAAAATCTCTGGAAACAGTTACAATCTGGGAATTACTTTCCTTGATTATGTTCTGGATTTGTCGCTCATCGAATAGAAGGGCCGAATCAATTTTAAACAAGGCCGATTCCTGATAAATAGTCTCATCATCCGTATGGGAGAATGCTTTGATTACCTCTATTTGCTTCTCTATTTGTCCCACTATATTGCGCACCCAATCTTCAGTGGTGTGAACCACAATTGTAAACTTTGAAACATTGTCTATTTCTGACTTGGACACATTTAAACTTTCAATGTTAATGTGCCTTTTTAGGAATATTCCTGAAATTCTGTTCAACAATCCTACGTTGTTCTCGGAATATACCGATATGGTGAACCATTGCTTTCTCATCTAGTTAATTCTGTTGTTTATATGCCAATATTCTTATTCTTCTGTAATCTGCGTACCACTTTCCATTTTTAAAGAGATGGGGCATTAGATTCGCCTGAACTTCATTTTTGATGCTTTCCACATCTACTTCTTTGACTCCCTTAAAGAATGATGAACCGAACATATCAAGCCAATCAATTATACCCGAACCCTCATCGGCCAATTCTGTAGGCCGATCATACAAATGTGCAAAGGTCACTTCAAATCCTTTTGATTCGAGCTCCATCGTATATTCGGAAATGGAGGGGAAATACCATAGATTGAGCTTTGATTGCTCTTTATATCCTCGATCTTCAAGGGATTTTTGTACTTGTTTTAGTATAAATTCTACATTGCCCTTTCCTCCGAACTCCAATACTATTCTACCTCCATAGCTTAAGTTTTCATACATTCGCTCTATTGCCTCTTGATAATTGGTAACCCAATGCAGGGCGGCATTTGAAAAAATAGCATTGAACTTTTGCTCAAAGTGAAAGTCAGTGGCATCTCCCAATTGAAAGTTTACGAACGGGAAATTTGACTTGGCCGTTTGTATCATTTCAAATGAACTATCAATGCCGACAACATATTCACATAAATTTTGAATTGCATTTGTCAATTGTCCAGAACCACACCCCAAATCAAGAATTCTTTCATCCTTTTTGGGGTCTAAAAAAGCTATTAACGACTCGCCATGTTCATATACAAACGAATGTTTACCTGAATATAGCTCCGCGTCCCATTTTGATGCTACTTGTTGCATATGAAAGAATTCGAGGGAATTAAAATTTTCGCACTGCTATAATCAATCCGGTGGACCAATTCATTTTGGTCAGATTAAAATCCTCTCTTTTTTCCAGGTACGCAATTAAATTATCTACATTCTTTTGATGGCCAGCGGGCCAATTGGGTTGAGCGGACATATCATCAATAATGTAAAAACCACCAATTTTGACCAAATCTAAAATTTCTTCTATTTGGCTATATTTTCCTGGCCAAGCATCTGCAAAAATCAAGTCGAATTTATGCCCTGAATAATTGCTTATCCATTCAGCACCGTCCATTGTGACAATCTTGATGCGATCATCTTCTCCGAAATATTCTTTTGCGATGGCAATTAATTCAGGATCATTATCAACAGTAATCAAATTAGAGTCCTTATCCATTCCATCAACCATCCATGACAAACTAAGACCTATACCGGTGCCCAATTCTAAAATATTAGCCTTTTGCCTTGATGTTATCAAGGTTTTAAGGAGGGATCCTACATATAAATCGGAAGGCATTGTAAACCCAATTTCTTTCGATTTATTGTTAATTTTCTGATGGATTCTTGGCTTGTCAAGAATATTTGAATCTTTCATGACTGAACTTTATTTCCTATTAAAGGATGTTCTTTTGAATTTAAAATCTATTTCAATCTAATATCCGAAACTGAGGCACCTGAAGGAATCATAGGAAAAACATTATCTTCTTTTTCTACTTTAACTTCTAGGAAATATGGATTTTTAGAGGCCATCATGGCCTGAACGGTGCTTTTAAGCTCCGATCTTTCACTTATCCTTTTTGCCTCTATATGGTAGCCTTCCGCAATTTTGACAAAATCAGGATTGGTCATTACCGTAGATGCATATCTACTTTCAAAGAATAATTCCTGCCACTGACGAACCATTCCCAAATGGTCGTTATTCAAAACCACAATCTTTACGGGAACGTTGTGTTGAAAAATGACCCCTAGTTCCTGAATGGTCATTTGGTATCCCCCATCCCCAATAATAGCTACTATTTCACGGTCCATTGCCCCCATTTTAGCTCCGATTGCAGCAGGTAAGGCAAATCCCATAGTTCCCAATCCTCCGGAAGTAATATTACTTTTGGATTGTCTAAATTTTGCATAGCGACATGCAACCATTTGATGTTGTCCCACATCGGTTACGATAACTGCATCGTTGTTGGATGCTAAGTTAATTTCCTTAATGACCTCGGCCATTGTTAGCTTTTCCTTGGTCGGATTCAATTCATCTTTAATCACCGCATCAAATTCAATTTTATACTTTTCCTTGAATTTATTGTGCCATGATTCATGCTTATTTTTCTGTATCAATGGAAGTATTAGATCTAAAGTTTCCCTCGAATCGCCCAAAACAGCAACATCGGCTTTTACATTTTTATTGATTTCGGCTGGGTCTATATCAAAGTGGATCACCTTTGCCTGTTTGGCATAGGTTTCCAAATTACCAGTAACACGATCATCGAAACGCATTCCTATAGCAATAAGAACATCACAGTCGTTGGTCAATATATTTGGCCCATAGTTCCCATGCATTCCTACCATGCCAACGTTTAAAGGATGGTCGCTTTCCAGGGCAGAAAGGCCTAGAATGGTTCAAGCGGCAGGAATACCGGCTTTTTCAATAAGTGCTTTTAGCTGCTCCTCTGAACGACCTAAAATAACCCCTTGTCCAAAAACGATGAAAGGTTTTTTAGCTTTATTGATCAATTCGGCCGCCGCCTCAATAGCTTCCAAATTGGGTTTTGGAATCGGATTGTAACTGCGCACTCCCTTACATTTTTCATAATGGAACTCAAATTCGTCAAACTGCGCATTTTTTGTTATATCAACCAATACGGGACCTGGTCTTCCCGATTTGGCAATGTAGAAGGCCTTGGCCATTATTTCTGGGATTTCCGATGCTTTGGTTATCTGGTAGTTCCATTTAGTAACAGGTGTTGAGATTCCGATTATATCCGTTTCTTGAAAAGCATCGGAACCCAAAAGATGTCTGGCAACTTGACCCGTTATGCAAACCATAGGGGTTGAATCAATCTGCGCATCGGCAAGGCCTGTAACCAAATTGGTAGCTCCCGGTCCTGATGTTGCCATTGCGACACCCACCTTTCCCGTCACTCGTGCATAGCCTTGTGCTGCATGGGCCGCTCCTTGCTCATGTCGTGTTAAAATATGGGTCAGTTTATCCTGAAACTTATAGAGTTCGTCATAAACTGGCATAATGGCACCACCCGGATACCCATATATTAAATCCACACCCTCTGCCAATAAACAATGGATAATTGCCTCGGCACCGCTTATTTTAATTGTTGCCGGATTTTTAATTTCCGTCTTTTTTTCCTTTACTATCTCCATTTACTTTAATTCTAATTAAAACTTGGACCATACACAATCTTGGTTAGTTCCCTTATCTTTCAAATTTCATCGGTCACACAACCTTGCGATGCCGAAGAAACTGTTTTTGCATATTTGTATAAACTACCCTTATTAACCTTCAATGCAGGTTGAATCCATTTTGCCCTGCGATCGGCTATTTCGGTATCGGATAAATTGACGGATATTGTGTTTTTCTCCGCATCAATGGTTATGATATCGCCATTTTTTAGCAAGGCTATGGTCCCTCCATCCTGTGCTTCTGGGCAAACATGGCCCACTACAAAACCATGGGTTCCACCTGAAAACCTGCCATCGGTAATCAAGGCAACATCCTTACCAAGGCCAGCACCCATGATGGCTGCTGTTGGCTTTAACATTTCTGGCATACCTGGACCTCCTTTCGGTCCCTCATAACGGATAACAACGACATCACCTTTTTGAACTTCACCCCTACCAATCCCTGCGTTCGCTAAAAACTCATCATCAAATACTTTGGCAGGGCCTGTAAAATGGAGTCCCTCTTTTCCAGTTATTTTGGCAACCGCGCCATCCTCTGCAAGATTTCCGTATAAAATGCGAAGATGTCCAGTTTCCTTAATCGGATTTTTCAATGTTCTTACTACATCTTGGCCAGCTTTAAGTCCAGGCAAATCTGCCAAGTTTTCGGCAATGGTTTTACCCGTAATGGTCAAACAATCTCCATGTAGCATTCCATTTTCCAACATAAATTTCATTACAGCTGGAGTACCTCCAACACGATGGAGATCTTCCATCAAATACTTGCCACTTGGTTTTAAATCTGCCAAAAAAGGTGTGGTATCACTGATCTTCTGAAAATCATCTAAAGTGAAATCTATATCGGCAGCTTTCGCAATTGCCAAAAAGTGCAATACCGCATTGGTAGAACCTCCCAAAAGAGTCAAAAGTCTAATGGCATTCTCGAAAGACTTTCGGGTGATGACATCACTTGGTTTTATATCCTTGTCCATCAAGTTTCTCAAAACAAAACCTGAATTGATACAATCTTGTTTCTTCTCGCTTCCCAGTGCCGGGTTCGAAGAATTATATGGCAATGCCATTCCCAAGGCTTCGATGGCAGATGCCATTGTGTTTGCGGTATACATGCCACCGCAAGCACCAGCTCCAGGACAGGCATTTTGTATTACGCTCTTATAATCTTCTTCGTTCATCGTTCCGGCTACCTTCTCTCCCCAGGCTTCAAATGCAGAAACAATGTCCAACTTTTTATCTTTAAAACAACCTGAGGCTATTGTACCTCCATAGACCAAAATTGAAGGTCTGTTCAGGCGTATCATGGCCATTAAGGCACCTGGCATATTTTTATCACAGCCCACCACGGTTACCAGTCCGTCATAATTCATGGCCTGCACAACCGTTTCCATCGAATCGGCAATAATATCACGTGAAGGCAATGAATATCGCATTCCGTAGGTACCCATGGAAATTCCGTCGCTGACGCCAATTGTGTTAAAAACAAGTCCTACCAGACCTCCTTTAGCCGTTCCTTCTTTTACGTATTGGGCAAGATCGTTCAAGTGCATGTTACACGGGTTCCCCTCATAACCGGTACTTCCAATACCTACCAATGGTTTTTTTAAATCTTCCTCATTAAGCCCAATGGCATACAACATGGCTTGCGCCGCTGGCTGCGTTGGATCTTGAGTAACGTTCTTGCTGTATTTATTTAATTCCATTAAATCAATTCTTCTGGTTCTTAGGTTCTATTGAATGTATTAGGATAATCAAAGATAATTCTTTCAAATACCTTATGGTTTTAACATTTAGTACTGGTTTAAATTCAACATTAAAAAAAAATATTTATACAATTGATATTCAATTACATAAGCTGATTTTTTTATCATACTCAATAGTTTGGAATGAGCTTAAATCAACAAGTTTTTACTAAATTAAAAAGCCTCAAAATTTAATAAATGCCAATCCTTACCATTTTACATGGCACATAATCTGCTATATTACTGTAAGATATTTTGCTAAGGGTATATCTTGCCATATTCGACCCATCGCTCAATTAAAAATTTCCATCAATAATAACTGGAGACGGAATTGTTTAAATTTGATGCAATGAAGGATATAATTGAATCACAGCGTCTATTCTTTGCGTCCCAGAAGACAAAAGATGTCGCCTTTCGAAAAAAAGCTTTAAAGAAATTGCAAAAAGTTATCATTGAAAACGAAGATGCAATTTGCGATGCACTTTATGCCGATTTCAAGAAGCCAAAATTTGAGACTTTGGGTACTGAAACCCAGTTTGTGCTCGCGGAATTAAAGTATACCCTTAAAAATATTGATTATTGGACTGCACCTGAGCGCAAAACGGCTTCTCTAATGAATTGGCCTTCTTCCGATTATATTTACAAGGAACCCTATGGTAGCGTGTTGATAATGGCTCCTTGGAACTATCCCTTTCAATTGGTTTTTGCGCCCCTAATCGGGGCGATAGCTGCAGGAAACACGGCCGTGGTCAAACCTTCCGAAGCCACTCCGAATACATCTGCGATCATATCAAAGATAATAGCATCTGTTTTTGCCTTGGAGCATGTGAGTGTAATCGAAGGGGGTATTGAAATTTCTAAAAAACTTTTAGCCGAGCGTTGGGATTATATATTTTTTACAGGAAGCTCTAAGGTCGGTCAAATCGTATATGAAAGTGCCTCCAAGCATTTGACCCCCGTCACATTGGAATTAGGTGGAAAAAACCCATGCATTGTGGATCAGACCGCCTCAGTTGCCCTAGCCGCCAAGCGTATTGTATGGGGCAAGTTTTTAAATGCGGGTCAGACTTGTATTGCACCTGACTATATATTGGTGCACAGCAAGGTTAAAGAAAAATTGATCGAAGGATTAGTTCAGAGTGTTTTAAAGAGCTACGGAACGGATATAGAGAAATCACCTGATTACCCTAGATTAGTGAATAAGAAACATTTGAAAAGATTGAACACATTGTTAGAAGGGGAAGAAATTCTTTATGGTGGAAAGTTTAATGAGGATGACAATTATTTGGAACCAACTCTAGTCAATGAGCCCAAATTAGATAGCAGGTTAATGGAAGGAGAAATATTTGGGCCTATTCTACCCATTATTTCCTATGATGATGAAAGTGATATTGGAAATTACATATTGCATTACGGAAAACCTTTGGCGGCCTATGTCTTCTCTAACAGAAAATCATTTCAGGACAAAATAATCAAAACGTACAGTTTTGGAGGTGGTGCCATAAATGATACCGTTATTCAAATTACCAATAAAAAACTTCCTTTTGGGGGCGTCGGTAATAGCGGAATAGGAGCTTATCATGGGAAAAGTTCCTTTGACCTTTTTTCACATCATAAAGCCATTGTGAAAAAGGCAAATTGGTTTGATGTACCTCTAAGATACCCTCCCCACAATCTTTCGACGAAATTTTTAAAGAAAGTCAAGCATTTATTTTAAAAGAAAATTAGTCTATTGTAGAATTTTGAATGAAATTTTATCCCCGAATTTTTTTTGGGACAGAATTGAAATGGCCTTATCGGTTAACTGTAATATTCTAGGGTAACCCCCTGTTGTCTGGCCATCTTTCATCAAAACAATCAACTTACCTGAAGGGGTAATTTGTATAGTACCTGGAAGTGTTGCCGACGTCAACATGGATATGGAATGACCGTTCACTTTTTCTTCCAATTGATAGGCCATGCGATTATTCTCCTTTGCAACCGTAAACTTGCCGCTGAATATTTTCTCCAATTGCCTATCCCCCAAAATTTCATATTCAGGTCCTTTGACAACATCCAATAAGCCATTCCCCAAGTAGTTTTCCGTTTCCAGTCTTGAGATTTTAGGAATAAAAGACGAACAAGCTGTGTAAGGGACCATACTTTTGTCTTTAAGAACCGATTGTGGTGTAACGGATTTTGAAAATGATCTGCTGCCCAGAACCAATTTGGTTTTAAAACCATCTTTTACGGCCAGATAGTTCCTAAGTCCCTTCTCTAATCTGCCATAGGACAAAACGTCCCCGGGCGTAATTTTATAAACGGTATCATTTGAGATAGATTGGTTGTTTAAAGTGACTGCCATTGACGCACCAGAAATTACAATGAAAGTACTCTCTTCAAATTCTATGGTAGGGCCGGTCATCGTAATTTCGAGTACGGCAGCATCATTATCGTTTTCCAATAATTTATTGGCTTTTGAAATTGCGATATGATCCATCACCCCTGCGAGTGGAACTCCTTTATCCCTATATCCAAATCTGCCCCTATCTTGTACTGTGGTATAAAAACCGGACTTTATAAGCTTAAGCATTGATTTTTATCTTTTCCAATTTGTAAATACCCACTTCATTTTCAATTTTATATAGATCATATTCTGACTTAGAAATTGAATGAAATTGAATTTTATCTCCAACACTTACAAAACATGGTAACTCACTATTGGGGTCAAATAAAGGAACTGGACAATTGCCAATGATGTTCCAACCTCCAGGGGACTCCTGGGGATAAATCCCTGTTTGTTTTCCCGCGAGCCCTACGGCCCCCTTTTCTACCATGAGTCTAGGAGTTTCTTTCCTTGCGATTTCCAAAGATTCTGGAATTCCGCCTAAATACATAAATCCTGGAAGAAAACCAATTCCATAAACAGTATAAATATGTTTTGTATGTTCATCAATAATCTCCGGAATTGTCTTCTGCAATTTTTGGGAAATCTCTGCTAAATCTATCCCAAAATTAAGGTCGTAGCAAACGGGTAATTTCCATAGATATTTTTGTGAGACAATTCCTTTTGTCCTCTCTTTTTCGTATAAAGATTTAAGTTGCGGGGCAAAAATTTCAAAATCAATAGGGTGGCCTTCACAAATTAAGGTGAGTGAATTGTATGCTGGTACCATTTCCCACTCTCGAGGGTCTAGATGTCCTAATTTTAAATAGTCCCTGAAATCCAAAATATCATCCAAGATTTTTTCGTTGACCTCATTAGGCCATTCTATTAAAATTGCATGCATTCCATAAGGCCGGATGGAAATTCGAAAATTTTTCATTTTTGGAGCTTGATCTGGTGTTTGGGCAATTCTTTTGAAAGATAATCCAAAATATTCATGACATCAGGTGTATCACCATGAATACAAAAAGTATCTGCCAAAATTATCCTTTCTGTTCCATCAATAGTTCTAACCGTCCTTTCCTTGGCCAATCTAATTAAATGTTCCAAAACCAATTTTGGATTATGAATAAGGGCATCTGGCAGTTTTCGGGAAACAAGACTTAAGTCCGTATTGTAGTTTCTATCGGCAAAAGCTTCCCTTTTTACCTTAAAACCCGTTTTTAATGCTTCTTCCTCGATTACAGATTTAAATGGCACATACAAAAATACCTTGTTTTTAAACCCATTAATTGAATTTAAAAAGACAAGTGAAAGATGTTTATCCTTCACTAAATCATTATATAATGCACCGTGTGGTTTGATATGATGTAAAGACCCGCCTTCATTGCTTAAAATCGATACTAAATTTCGAATTTGAGAAAGGACACTTTTTTTAAGATCGTCCTCGGACATTTCCATTGAGGCGCGACCAAAATTCTCGCGATCTGGATACGAAGGATGTGCACCTATCTTAACCCCCCATTGCATTGCCAACCGGATTACCTTGCTCATGGTTTTTTCATCTCCAGCGTGAGCACCACAGGCAATATTACAGGATGTAATGTAAGGCATAAGTTCATCCTCATTTCCTATACCTTCGCCAACATCACAATTGATATCTATATATGTAAAATCCATCTATAAAAAACCAAGTACGGTAAATATACTTTTACAACCCAGAACAATGGCCAAAACAATAATGAAAATTCCAAAAAAGTTTTGCATTGGTGAATTCTTAAATTCGTGCATCACAGATGGCCTATTGACCACCCAAAGCAGAAATATGGCTATAATTGGTAATAATATGCCATTTGTAACTTGAGCAAATTTGATAATCTCAATAGGTTTGATGCCAAATGATAAAAAGAACACTCCCAAAGCTAGGATAATCATCCAGACCAATCGGAATTTTAAGTCCTTCATACCTGATTGCCAACCAAAACAACTATTGGCAACATAGGCGGCCGCCAAAGGCGCGGTAATGGCAGAGGTAATTCCCGCTGCAAAAAGCCCTATTCCCATAAAATATTTGGCCCAATTGCCATATAACGGCTCCAAGCCTTTGGCAAGGTCAAGCACATTGTTCACTTCCTTTCCCGAAATGGCAGAAGCTGCAACTACAATGGCCATTGATACCATTCCGCCAATCGCAATAGAAACATAAGCATCTCTCTTTACATTTTTAAGATCGCTTTGCGACTTCCATTTTTCACTTACCAACGAAGCGTGTAAAAATAAGTTGTAGGGAACGACCGTGGTACCAACTAAGGCGATTATTGTCAATAAACTTCCTGATGGCAAGGAAGGAACTAATGTGCCTTTGACAAGCTCCAATAGATTCGGCTTTGTGATCAAGGCGGTCAGCAAGAAGGAAAGACTCATTATGAGAACTAGGGACACAAAGACCTTTTCCAATGCTTTATAACTACCTAAATAAAGCAAACCAAATGCTACTACCCCAACAATATAAGGGTAGTATGGGGAATGCCCAGTTCCGAAAACAGACTCCAGTCCCAACGTAGCACCACCTATGTTTCCTGCCTCATATGCTGCATTGCCAACGACAATGGCACCTAAAATAATGATTATGGCAAGTGTCCGCATCCATGGTTGGCCTATCTCCGACTTTATGACATCTGCTAGTCCCTTTTGGGTAATAACCCCCAAACGAGCGGACATTTCTTGAAGTATAATAGTTGCCAATATTGATAATACCATTGCCCATAATAAAGCATATCCAAACTTTACTCCCGCAATGGTGCAGACGGTCACCGTTCCGGTCCAATAAAAGCGGCTGCCACTAAAACACCTGGACCTATTTTTTTGAACATGCCAATTGATTTGATAGTGTATTTATATTACGCACTATTATTCGTGAATGATGATAATGTAATATGCAAAATTATTGGCATAGGCCTGTATTTCATTGGAATCTTAAAAGAGTAAATATAATAGGTCTTTCTCAGTTGGCTCCAAATTCAAGGATGTATTTTCACCACAGTTTTAACATTTTTGAATGCCGTTTATCTAAAATCTTGCAGTTCATCTAAAAAACGAATGTCATACATCGGGGGCATATACTATTCGTCAACATCAGGGGTTATTAATATATCAAATTAAACTTAACCTAGTTGCATGAATTGCCTGGAATGTAATAAAGAACTTGGCTACTTGGACCATAAGAATTCGATGGATGAAATCGGAATTGAACTATGTGCTCCACATTTAGCCAGAATGCAGAAATTGATAGCACAAAATGAAACACCTTTGGAGGCAATACAACTATATTATGGCCTACGCGAAGCTGGAGTCAATGCCATGCTCGAATGGTGGGATGGTAAAAAATCCGTTGATATTGCCATTTCTCGAGTAAAGCTAAATATCGAAATTGACACCAAATACCATATGCTTACCCATGAACAAGCCATTAATGATCTTGAAGAGGCAATGCATTCTTTTAAAAATGGGTTTACTACCATACGAATACCCCATGTCTTGATAAAACATTACTTAAAAGAAACGGTAACCAATATCCTTGGAATTATGGAGGGCCTGCGCGCAAACATAAAAGCAATCTAAAACATAAATCAATATGGAAACCAAGAAAAGAAAAGTATTTAAAGTTCCTCTGAGAATTTCCATAATAGTGCTATTAATGGGAATGGTCGCAAAAATTTTTCAAGAACCCTACGCAAGTGGACTTATTTTAACGGGATTTGGTTCCATAGGGGTTCTATACAGTATTCGCTTTTGGAAGAAATCAAGCAAAATGAACATTGATTTCATTAAGCTTTTTCTTGTTCTTTTTTGGACTACTAACGGAATATTAAGAATACTTGATTTCGCCTATGGATTGTTTTTTCAAATAATGACCGCCATATTCTTTGTAGTCTGGGTAATTATGGAAGGGACTGCCTATTTTCTTGATGAGGATAGAAAGTCTAAGAATAGTCTTTCCCATATACTTTGGAATTGTGCCATGGTCATTGGAGCTTTGGGAATAATTACGGGCAGTCTTTTAAAAATTTTGAATTGGGAGTATGCAACAAGCTTATTGGTTTTTGGAATTGTATTGATAGCAGCATACATTCTTAAAGATTTTTTTGAGGCCTCTAAACAACCTCGTGAGGATCAAAATAATGAGGAATTTCAGTTATAAATTGATATCCTAAACATCTGTATCTGTGCTAAATACACTTAGATTTTCGTTGTACTTGCACCTTTGGTGTAAATAGTCTGATTTTATTCCTATCTTGAATCTCATAATGTTCTATTGTTATGAGAAACGTTGATCGTCGCAATTGGCTTCGCACAGTTGGTTTGTCCAGTGGTTTTGCCCTTCTAGGTGGATTTGAAAGTTTGGCCTTAGACTCCTCTGTAAAATCGAATAATATAATAGACCCATTAATAAGGTTGAACGCCAATGAGAATCCATATGGACCTTCTCAAAAAGTACGCGCCATATTAACCAAAAGCTTTGATGAGGCTTGCCGTTATCCGTTTCGTTCACTTTCCAGTTTAGTGGAAATGATAGCCAATAAAGAAGGGGTTTCGAAAGATCATGTTGTCATTACTGGCGGTTCTACCGAAGGTTTGACTGCTGCTGGTTTGGTTTATGGTATGAATGGAGGTGAAATCATTGCTGCGGACCCAACTTTTCAGTCCATGCTGCGATATGCCGAAACGCATGGTGCCTTTGTACACAGAGTACCAGTTAACGACAAAATGGAACATGATCTAACGGCAATGTTCCAAAGAGTCAATAACAAAACCTCACTTATTTTTATTTGCAATCCCAATAATCCTACAGGCACACTCTTAAATAGAAATTTGTTAAAGGATTTCTGTAAATCGCTAAGCTCACAAGTAACCATATTTAGTGATGAAGCTTATTATGATTTCATAACAGAGCCTGATTATCCTTCCATGGTCGAGTTGGTCAAGGACGGGCATAATATGATTGTTTCCAAGACCTTTTCCAAGGTATATGGTTTGGCCGGGCTTCGGGTCGGTTATCTCATAGCCCGTCCAGATATTGCAGATAGACTTAAAGGCAGCGTAATGGCAAACACCAACGTTTTGGCCATTGAAGCTGCCAAAGAAGCCCTAAAAGATGATGAGTTTTACAAGTTTAGCGTTTTAAAAAATCTGGAAGCCAAGGAAGTAATATACCGAACATTGGATGACCTAGGATTGGATTATATCAAATCACATACAAACTTTATCTTCTTTAAGTCTGGAAGACCCATACAGGAATTAATAAACCAAATGGAAAAGGAAAATGTGCTTATAGGTAGGCCATTTGCCCCAATGTTTGATTGGGCAAGGGTAAGTACGGGTACTTTGGAGCAGGTCGGGCATTTTTCGGAGTCCCTTAAAAAAATAATGCGTTGACCGACCAAACTTGGCAAATTCAAATTTTATATGCACTTCAAAGTATATAAATGCATTTCAACGATTATTTAATAACTTTTATCGATGCCTTATTTTTCTAAGATGGCTAAACGTGGTATCCTCATTCATGATTCCTTACTTGTTTTCCATAAAAATCATTCTTATTTGAAAAGGGCAAGCCTAGTTCGCTATTTGTTGTACATCATTTGCTTAATTTGTATTCTCTGGGCCATTTATATTTTTTTGTATAAAATCTAAACACACAAAAGGTGTATGCATTCATCTTGAAAAATGAAAGTCCGGTCACTTTGATTCCTATACTGCAATATGAAGGCTAAATTTTCGTTAATTTGGGACTAGTTCTTTTTAGGCAATTACTTTAATGTTGTGCCAAAATTGATAGCTTGTTATTTTAGTTTAGTTGCATTCAGAATGAAGAATTATCATTTTTTACCGATTTTATTGTTGATTCTAGTTCATGGACTATCCGTTTCTATGATGGCGGAAGCACCTTTGATTGAAAGATTCCACACTCAAAAGGCCCTTCCCAAAACTCAGATTACCATAACATACCCAACGGCCGGTACTGTATGGAATGCTCCTGATACCGTTGAACTCAAATGGGATACCAAGAATATTCCGGAGAACAAGACCCTTAAATTTTACCTGTCCAACGATGATATGGTCGTTCAGGAACTGGGGATATTTCAAAATAAAAAATTTGTTGGGGGCATACCTTTGAGTAGGTCTTTACAAACAAGTGATAAATATAGGGTTATAGCCATAGAGCTCTTCCCAGACGACAAATATAGCATAGCAAAATATGCAACCCCTTTGTTCACTATTACAAAAGCCCCCAGAGAAATAATTGTTGAAAATGTAGTTGCGGCTAACAAACCTGCACCTCCAAGGGAAATGTTCGATGGCAGAAAATTGAACTATGTTAATGAAATGGAAGTTAGCAGTTCGGATATTCAAATTAGCCTTTGGGACCATAGCAGAAAAGATGGTGATATTGTCTCAATTTATTTAAATGGTGAGGCAATTGTTGCCAAATATGCCTTGGAATATCACAAAAGGAAATTTGAGATAAAATTGGACCCTTCAAAACCGAACGATCTATTTCTATATGCGCATAATTTGGGAAGGTTTCCGCCCAATACGGTTTCCATTGAAATAAAGGATGGAAAAACCTCTGAGAAAATAATCTTGAATTCGGACTTAAAAAGTTGCGAGGCGATTATGATCAATGTGAAGAAATAATTCTATTATTCTTGCAAATGGCTCGTTTTTTAGATTTCCTTGGATTTTAGATGCCAAATTTCCTAAGTCCTCTTCCTTTCATCCCAACCAACCTTCCCGATCCAAGCTACGATATTGAATAGCTTCACCAATGTGATTGCCATTAAGGGCTTCGGTATTTTCCAAATCGGCAATAGTACGTGCGACTTTCAAAATGCGATCATAGGCCCTAGCCGATAGGTTCAGTCGGTCCATGGCATTTTTCAACATGGTCTTGGAAGGTTCGTCCAAATTGCAGAATTCCCGTATCTGTTTTGTGTTCATTTGGGCATTGTAATGCACATTTGTGAATTTTTCAAAACGATGGGATTGTATTTCCCTTGCTGCGGTGACTCGTTTTCGAATGTCTACACTCCCCTCTCCTTTCCGTTCTTCGGAAAGTTTTTCAAAGGGTACCGGGGTTACTTCAATGTGGATATCTATACGATCTAACAACGGTCCCGATATTTTCCCCAAATAGCGTTGCATTTCAGCCGGTGAAGAAGTTACGGGTGCATCCGGATCATTAAAATAGCCTCCGGGACTAGGATTCATACTGGCTACCAACATAAAGCTGCTTGGGTAGGTAACCGAAAAGCGTGCCCTAGAAATGGTCACCTCCCGATCTTCCAAGGGTTGGCGCATCACTTCCAATACGCCGCGCTTAAATTCAGGAAGTTCATCCAGAAAAAGTACCCCGTTGTGCGACAAAGAAATTTCACCAGGTTGCGGGTACGCTCCGCCACCGACCAAGGCTACATCGCTAATAGTGTGATGGGGGCTCCGGAAGGGACGTTGACTCATCAAACCCATATTCTTGATCTTGCCCACTACGGAATGGATTTTTGTAGTCTCCAATGCCTCCTGCATGGTCATGGGGGGTAAAATGGAGGGCAATCTTTTTGCCAGCATTGTTTTACCGGCACCTGGGGGGCCTATAAGAATAATATTATGACCTCCGGCTGCGGCTATTTCCATACAACGTTTGATGCTCTCCTGCCCTTTTACATCGGAAAAATCAAACTCGGGATAATCAAGATTTTTATAAAACTCTTCTTGAATATCCACAATCGTCCTTTCTAAAGGCTCTCCCTTGTCAAAATAGTTGATTACTTCTGAAATATTATCTGCCCCATAAACTTCCAAGCCTTCCACAATGGCCGCTTCCTTGGCGTTGTCAATTGGAAGGATAAATCCTTTAAACCCTTCTTCATGGGCTTTTATAGCTATCGGGAGGGCTCCCTTAATGGGCTGCAAACTTCCATCAAGGGAAAGTTCGCCCATTATAATATACTTGTCTATGTTCCCAGATTGTATCTGACCCGAAGCCGCCAGGATCCCTAATGCCAGGGTAAGATCGTAGGCCGATCCCTCTTTTCGAAGGTCTGCGGGTGCTAGGTTCAGGGTTATTTTCTTTCCTGGGATTTTATAACCGTTATTCAATAGTGCAGCAGCTATACGATAATTACTTTCCTTAATTGCATTGTCCGGAAGGCCAACAAGATGATAACCAACACCGATATCTACATTTACTTCGGCGGTAATAGTGGTAGCCTCAACGCCAAAAACAGCACTACCAAAGACTTTTGTAAGCATAAGATTGCTTTATGGGTAAAAGTAATGGTTTTTTTAGAATTGGAAGGAAATCACCAACTACAGTAAAATTACTTCACAAAAAATGTTTCAATCACCGAAATAGGCTTACCATAAGTTGTGAATCCCTCCAGCACGATCTCATATTCTCCTAAAATATCAGAGGTGTAGAATTCAAAACTTTTATCCTTTTCATCAATAATTAGATTTGGAACCCAAAGTAATTGATTTCTAAAATCCGGTATACGCTCTTTGGCCTTTTCTTGCTCCTGCGAGTAGTTCTGAACGAAATAGTTCTTCTTTAATAATGGTTTGAACAATTCTTTTTTAATACCATTTGTTTTTGATCGCCAGAGTTCTGGGTAGTCCCCATCAATTGTTTCTACTGCCACCATTCCCAAATATTCATTCTTGCCAAGTACAAATTGGTCACGTACGGTTTTAATTTCTTTGATTGTTAATGCATTAAAATTAAGTATGTCTTCATGGTCGGGGATGAAAACCCCATCAATCAATACTATGGGCGGTAAATTTACATATTCATCGTCTTTGCCACTAGGTTCCAAATATTGTCGTACCCAAATAGTTTCCCTACCATTTACTTTTTTAAACCAGACATTATCAACTACTTCCACCAAAGTTTCTTTGAGTGTAGGAAAGCGGGTATAGTCATCCAGTTTATAAATCTCAGGATTGCCCCCTATAAATGGGTCGGTATCTTTGACGGATAAAATAGTATCTGGCTTAAGAGTAAAGTAGGCATTTTCCACTTGATTTTGGATACTTCGTGCTAATATGGCCTTTTCCAATTCAGGTGTTATGCTATAGCTATTGAATTTCAAATGGTTGTAATCTAAAGGCGATTGTTCCTTGATTCTTATATTAAATTCCTTATCATTTGCATCCAATACCTGTACGATTGCCACATTTGCGTCGTACGCCTTATTTAAATAAGTATAAAAATTTCCTTTGGCATCCGTTGTGGCGTATTTAAGTTGAAATTCCCCTCCGGGAATTGAGACAACCACAGTTTTATTGTTGCCAGGCGCACCGGATGCACTTTCTGAAACATTCCCCCAAAAAAGTTCCCCAGTTTGCTCCGGCAAATAAATGGAATCGTTCACCGATTGGGGAATAAATTTATCAATTTCGATTGTCTCTTGGGAGTAACCATTGGCCGAATATGAATTGGGATGAGGGATGGATTCTTTTTTACGTACCAAGATTGAATAATTTCCATATCCCAGGGCACCTTTATAATTCTTGGGAACCAATGAAACTTTTGCCCTTTTCCCGTATAGCTTTTGGTCGGTCAAAGGTAGAATAACATCATTTCCAGCCAATGTTGATTTTAGATTTTCTGAATTTTCAATTGAAGGAACCCCTGTAGAATTATTTAAGTCGGAAATCTTACCTCGCAGTGCTTCTTGATTGCTCTGATACGGATTGATTATGACAATATCATCTTGGAAAATTTGTTTTAGCCCTCCATTTTTCATCCATTGGGTATACCCAAGTAATTTGTAATTACCCGAAGAAAGTTCTACTGGAATAAAAAAATCTCCTTGACCCCTCCCCCTCTCTAGCCGTAATTTATGGGAAAAAATTAGGTCTCCGTTTTCCGAAACCAATTCTATATAGGCAATTTTGCTAAAATCGCTCAACTCGAAAGTGTACGCGTTTATACAATAAACAGTATAGACTAAATATTCGCCAGGAAATAATAGGGAGTTTCCATGATGAACAAACATTTTCTCCAACGGTACTTTTTTTAGTTCATTGAGCTGTTGTACATCTTTGATAACCATTTGCCCTTTTACAGCGGCAATTGTCAACATAAGAATCCCAAAAAATAAGAATAGTTTTCTTCCCATATGCTTAAATCTTACTCCTCTTCCCAAAAATCAGGTACCGTATTGCTGCCCAGTTTCGTACAGTCCCCACAATCGAATGGCACCATTTCATATCCCATACCAGGTCCATAATAAACTGTAATTTGTTCCCTAATATTCCTTATCAACGAGGGTATGCAACCTGGGGAACCTTCTCCGGAACACCCTGGATTTGGTGCTACTACAGAACAAAACGAAGGATAAGGTGGTAAAGGTTCATCTGGATAAAAATCGGTATAATTAAAAAACATACGCCTCTTAATTACAGCCGAAACATCAAAAAAACCGATTATTTTTTCGTCGCTATTATTTTCCGAAAGTATATTCCCCTCAAGGAATCCTGGCTGGTTTTCTGAAAACGGATTTTCAGCCTGAGAAAAGTCCCGCAAAGTTTTATAATATGAATAAGCACTTGAAGATTGGGAATACTGTTTTACTAAAATACTATAGCGATGGGAAATGACATAATCTTCACTGCTTAGGAACTTCAATTGAAAACGTCTGATCCTATTTTCAACTTGACCATCAGTATTTGTCAATATAAGACTGCTTGATGAACGGTTACCATAGCAAACGGGCCTGCTTTGTCTTTCTACCAGATCATATTCAAAATTAGGCCATTGGTCATTGACAACAATTATATCCTGAGGGTTATAAAATGGGGCAACTATCTTGAAAGTTTCTTCATATTCGTAGCGGAAGAAATTCTGTGTGCCCATGGTGCCCGTCGCATCAACATAGATTGACATGCCATCCTCTCCAAAATCATTGGTCTCACGAACGGGATAAACTTCGTCGATTTCCGAACTGCTAGGCAGAACTTGGGTTTCAGAGCGATATGCTCCTCCCTCTGAAGTCTTTATAATTAACTGATAGCCTATTCCCGGTTGTGCAGCAAACATAGTTGACGATAGGTATCTGCCCGGCTCAATCTCAAGAAAATCATGTTCATTTCCCTTATCGTCGATAACCTTTACCAAAGCATTGCTTTCGGGGCTTGGGCCTATGGTATCCAAAGTATAACTTCTTGACAATAGGATTGCCTGTTGCTTTTCCTCGTTTGTGATGGTGGCCTCGACCACCAGGGCACTTTCAAACGCTGATGAGGCCTCAATGGGAAAGGTTTCTATACAACCATTCAAAAATGTTCCCAAACCAATGAGAAAAATAAAAACAACCCTTTTTCCGTAACTGAACAACATCCTTAAAACTTAAAATTATAGGTTATTGAAGGAATTGGCACCGTAAAAATCGAACTCTTATACGCCTTTAATTCTCCACTCTCCGTAACAAAATATACTGAATAGGGATTGTTCCTTCCCAAAACATTGTAAATGGAAAGGGTCCAAAAACTATGGGCAAATTTCTTTATCTTATGATTGCCCTCTACATTCAAACCTATATCCAAACGGTAATAATCCGGAATACGAAACTCATTTCTGTTACTGTAATATACATATTCTGTATTGTTAAAGGTATAACGCCCAACTGGATACGTAACTGGTCGGCCTGTCTGATATAAAAAATTGGTGGAAAGACTAAATCGACGGGTAAGCTTATAGTTCAATACAGCACTAAAATCATGGGGCTTATCATAGTTGGATGGGAAAAAATCACCATTGTTGATACGTTCTTCACCAAATTCACTATCAAATTTGATTTCGGAACGCGAATATGTGTAACCCAACCATCCGTTTAAGTCGCCCCTATTCTTTCGTAACAATAGCTCTAGCCCATAGGCCCGACCTTCACCTTGCAGGACTTCGGTTTCGATTGTCTCGTTCAAAAGCAATTGGGCCCCGACTTTAAAATCAAGAATATTGTTTGAAGTTTTATAGTATCCCTCTAAACTAAGCTCATACATATTATAGTTCAAGTTTTTATACAGGCCAAGTGAATATTGATTGGCCCTTGCCGGTTCAATGTTCGCGTCTGAAAGCTTCCATGTATCAATAGGGGAAACCGTGGTGGTGTTGGATAATGTATGTATATATTGTAAGGTATTATTAAAAGATGCTTTAATGGAAAAATCGGGTGCTAAGAAATAACGCATTGAAATCCGGGCCTCAGGACCTGAATAAGTTTCAATCACTTCATTATTGCCAAATTCCTTGGTTTTAGTTCTCGTTGATTCATTTTTGGGCAACCCCGCCTCATAGTACCGCTGAGCTGATTTTCCCAACGCAGCAAAAAAAGAATAGCGAAGACCTATGTCTACCAAGAATCTATCGCTTACCTTAAAATTATCAGAGAGAAAAAGTGCGGCCTCCAACCCTTTTTCTTTTGGTATTATCAAAGTTTCAATATTTGATTCGGAGCCATTTGGCTCAATACTTCCGGGATTTGAATTATACAGCTTTCCTTCAAGTCCGTAAGTAAACTTATGAGCTTCACTATACAAATAATTGAGTTTCAGTTTTAAATCGGTCTCATTGATTTTGAAACCCAAGTCAAAATCTCTATTGGAAGGTTCGCCATAGCCAATATTAAAACGATATTCAGTATTGGCAATGTTCAAATTGGCGATATTCCTATCATTGAATAGATGGTTCCAATTTGCGGTGAACATTCGATTACTGTATTTGTAGATAGAATCAGAGGTAATACTAAAGGCATCTTTGCTATAATATGCGGTGGCTTTTACATCATTGTTCTCATTGACACTAATATTGAACTTGGCAATCAAATCATAAAATGATGCTGTGCTATTGCTTAATCGTTCATCTTTGAGAGAACGTAAAATCCAATCCGAATATGAACTGCGTCCTCCGATCAAAACCGATGATTTTTCTTTTTCCAATGGAATTTCCAAAACCACATTGTTGGTTACCGGCCCAATGGATGCTTCACCCGCAAATTTTTCGACGTTGCTGTCTTTGGTCCGAATGTCAAAAACCGATGAAAGCCTACCCCCGTATTCTGCAGGGATATTTCCCTTGTAAATTGTTACATCTTTTGTTGCATAAGGATTCAAAGCTTGAAATATTCCGAAGAAATGTGAAGGGTTATAGATTACCCCATCATCTAAAAGAATTAAATTCTGATTTGTATTCCCGCCACGGACGTTATAACCTGCTGCTCCTTCTCCGGCAGTCGTAATTCCCGGAAGCGTAGTCGCTATTTTTAGAATATCCCGTTCACCCAGAACCAATGGGATGTTCTTTGATTCTTCAGCATCAATCTGTGTGGAACCCGTAGTTGCTTCTTCTACATTCCTAGCGGCATCTGCCGCAACAACTACTTCATCTAATTGTTCTACACTCTCATTTAAGTTGAAATTAAGCTGGCCATCACTGAATAGAATCACATTTTTTCGTGATTTTTCCATGCCCAAAGAACGGGTCTCAAGTATGTTTAGCCCGGGAGGGAGTTCAATACTATAAAACCCATTTTGATTCGTAACCGTCCCCGTCTTTCTATTTACCACCAACAGAGACAAATTAGGGATTGCTTCACCTGTTCTCTGATTGTGCATATAGCCCGAGAGCTTAAATCGATTTTTAGGGTTGGTTTTGTCCTCTTTACCAATTCGTACGGTTTCGATAGCACTCGATTCTTTAGTATCACTTTCATTAAAATAAGTAGGGTTAACCAAAACGGCATTTAACGGCTGCTCCTTTTCCGCTTCCTCTGCGGACTCCTCAAAAAAACCATCGGGAAGCCTATCGTATATTAGGTTATTGCGCGTAAGTATAATCATATCAAGGGAATATTGATAGTAGTTCAGAGGTGTATCCTTGAAAATGTCATCAAGAACATCTGCTATGGGCACGTTTGTATAGTCTCCTGAAACTAGGGTACTACCCAACCAATTTTCAACATAATAAAATTTAGATCCTGAGATTTCTTCTATACTATCTAATACAGATTTGATAGTTGTATTGTCAAATGACAGGGAAATTTGCTTCGAGGAATCCGTAACACTCCGATTTTGGTTATAAACCGAAAAAGAAATCGTAAAAGTAAGTACAAGGCAAACGTATTTTTTTTTCATTTTTAACAGGTGCAATTAAATCACAATTGACCACTGATTAAACCTTTGCGAATATTCAAAAAAATAAAGGCCTATATTGCGAAATATCTAAATATAGACCTATCATAATTTGGATTGGCTACCTATACAATGTCTGAACTAAATATAATAAATTAAATCAAAAAGATAGGTTTTAAGGCTCGCGAACTATTGAAGATTAATTTGAAACATCCGAAGATTTAAAAATAAGAACGGATTTTGAACCGTCCTTAATCTCATCCTTATTCAATAACATTTTACGAAATTCTCCCTTAAGATACATTTCAGCTTGGTCTTTGTAATGTGGGCTAAACGGATTTCCCGATTGTCCAGTTGGTATAATGCCAGTACTATTTTCAACATCTGAGAAATCAATGACCCGTCGTGTTGAAGGCCCTGAACCTACCTTGTAAATTCCGTTATCACCATAACTAAAAGACATATTATTGATGACTTCGCGGGTTCCATTAACAGGAAATGGGCCTACATTCAAAAAAGAACGCAAAGCGGCCACGCTGCCTATTGGATGCTCGTGCTCGAGGGTATGGACTCTAGACCACGACCAATCTTTCATATCATTTCCGAAATCCAACACCAAGGAAGTGATCGCTTGATCAAAAGATGTGTTAACAATATCTTTCTGTGTCTCAACAACATCCTTTGTATTTGAATTATCCCACCAAACTGATTCAGCCTTTCCCGACATTGGCGCAACCAAACGCTTACTGAAGTGAGTAGCCAGGAATTGTGGGAACATGTCCTTTCCTAATTCATCCTCGAAGGTGTTCTTTAAAAAAAAGTACTCCCATCTATGAAAAATCGTTCCCTCAACACTTTCAAGAGGATAATCCCCTTTCCAACCTTTGAGTTTATCAAGGGCATGAATTTGCAAACTATCTACCTTTTTTACATCCATAATTTTGATGAAATTTGCAATTATTGAAGGATTTACTGAAGACGTGACATCCGTTATCATTTTCTCAACCCCTTCACGGTCCCAATTATTCCTTGGTTCCAATAATTGCTCTATTCTTTTGGCCCTGTTTTCAGGCAAATAATATCCCGGATACAGTATACCAGAAATAGAATCTGGCTGGTTGTTCGCCGAATAGACATAGCCCCAAGGAGGATTAACTGCCTGTGGGTTTTCCGAAAAATCTAAATATTTTATGGGTTTTTCGGTATTGCTAGTTCCATCGAGTATAAATTTGGTGCTCACACTGTCTGGCATTTTATAAAGCTTGGCGGTTGCGAACCACGCAACATTACCTTTGGAATCCCCATACATTACATTTAAGCCCGGCGCATGTATTTTTGGAAGTGCACTCTTAAATTCCTCCAAATTAGTTGCATGGGCAATCCCGAAAAGAGCGTCCATGACCCTGTTATCCAATTGTGTGTAAATCCATGACATGCTAATGGGGCGTTCCCCTGTTATTTGGTCTGCTATTCCGTTTAGAACCGGACCATTCCTGGTTCTATTAAAAGTGAAAACAGAATCTTTGTTATCCTTCACTTTTATAGTCTTTGATACCTTCCCATAGGCTTCCCATCCATTCTCCGTTTTGTATTCTGAAATGTTGGAAGGATTTGTTTGCTCATAATAAAAGTCTATATCATCATTTTCGAACATGGTCAATCCATAAGCTACATCATAATTATGCCCTAAAAGCGGAAAGGGTATACCCGCCAAATGATAACCGTATTTCTCATATGAAGGGGTATTTATATGCGCTTCATACCAAACAGAAGGTTGTGCAAAACCTATGTGGGGGTCATTGGCAAACAATACTTTTCCATTTTTGGTCTTTTCGGGGGCAATTACCCAACTGTTGCTACCTTCAAATAAGGGTAATGACAAACCTTTTAAGGCATTGGTCACTGCTGAGGTAAGATTGTTCAGGATTGAATCGGACCAGGCACGGTTGTAATTTTTTATCCAATCTGTGTCGGGATTTGACCCAATTTCTAAATCCTTTAAGTATGCTGCTCCTAGTTTGTCCTTTATATTGGTCAATAAAGGATCTGTTTTATGCGCCATGGCGAAACTAAAAGCCATATAACCTATTGAATTATAGACATCCACTAGTGAAAAAGGTTTCTTTTCTGCACCCGTCAACATAAACTCTATTGGGGTCTGGCCTTCCTCTATAAACTGATTGATACCGTCCAAATAGGCTTGTGAGAGTATGACCATAGGACTGTTGGTATCTAGTCCAGAAACCGTTTTTGCCGAGGCATCATCAATGCCCAAAGACAAAAAGAACTTATCGGTGCTAATTAAATCCTTTCCGAACAACTCTGAGAGACCGCCCCGGGCAACCCTTCGCAATAGTTCCATTTGCCATAAACGATCCTGGGCATGCACATAGCCCAATACCCTGAAGGCGTCCTTTTCATTCAAGGCGTAAATGTGAGGGATGCCATATGCATCGTAATACACTTTGGTTTCATGGAAAAGAGAGGACAATTTAACATCTCCTTCATAATCCGGCTGCATTGAATTCCAAAAAATACCGGCGGTCAAAACAGAAATTCCCAAAACAGCCAAAAGCCCCCAACCTATTTTTCTCAACAATTGCATTTGCACAAGTTTATCTCGAAAATTAGGATTATTTCAAGCTAAATCAAAGCCCCATTCTTAAATTAATTCTGAAAAAAAAGGAAAGTTTAAGATTTTAATTGGCTTTGTATTTCCATTCGCTCAGGTCACTAAATTATTCTGAGGGTGCATTTTTAAATCGAGAAAGCCCATTCCTTAGCCATTTTTGGTAGACATTACTTTCTGCACGTTGTATAGACGCATTCAAAACCGCTAGATCTGGGGAAAGTAAAACATAAAATGGCTGGGAGGCCGAACTGAAGTTCAATGATTGAAAAGTTCCCCACTTCTCTCCTACCGTCTCAATGGTTTTCACACGGCCTGTATTAAATTTAAAATCAAACTGCTCTTCTTCTGGGAGTTCCTTTCGGTCATCTATATACAGGGAAATCAAGACGAAATCGTTTTTGAGCATCGAATAAATTTCGGGTTCGCTCCAAACGTTCTCTTCCATTTTACGACAATTTACACAGGCCCATCCGGTAAAGTCCAGTAGTATAGGTTTATTGACCGCTTTAGCATATGCAACCCCCTCGTCAAAATCCTTGAAACAATTTAGACCTAGTGGGCAGTCGCTCTCGGTTTCCGATACACTATAAAAGTCCGGGGGCGGAAAGCCACTCAACATTTTAAGGTTTGTAAAATTGAAGAGGCCCATTATCAAATAAATGGAAAAAATGGCACTAAGCAGCCCCACTCCTGTTCTGGTTACTGATATTTTTTGCTTTGGCCCATCATGCGGAAATCTGAAAACCCCGAAAAGATATAGGGCCAATAAAGCGGATAATAATATCCAAATACCTAAAAATATTTCTCGTTTCAATACCCCCCAGTTACCGACCAAATCGGCATTGGACAAAAATTTGAGTGCCAAACCGAGTTCCAAAAACCCTAGTACCACTTTCACCGTTGTCATCCAACCTCCCGATTTTGGCAGTGAATTCAACCAAGCTGGGAAAAGGGCAAAAAGAGCAAACGGTAATGCCAATGCCACACCGAAGCCAGTCATACCTGCCGAAAGATTCGTTGCAACATCCCCTTCCGCCAAAGTAGTACTCCCTAAAAGTCCTCCTAATATGGGTCCTGTACATGAAAAGGAAACGATCGCCAGCGTAAGGGCCATAAAAAAGATACCCATTGCACCACCGACACTCGAAGAAGCTGAATCCATTTTATTGGCCCATGAACTGGGTAGGGTAAGCTCGTAATAGCCAAAGAAGGAAAAAGCGAAAAAGACAAATATCACAAAGAAGGCAATATTAAGCCATACGTTCGTTGCAATGGTATTCAATATTTGAGAGTCCACAGAATCAAATAAATGAAATGGCAAGCTTAATAAAAAGTAAATAAGCACAATGAAAAAGCCGTAAAGAATTGCATTAGCTATGCCCTTGGATTTGCGCCCGGAATGTTTTGTAAAAAAAGAAACCGTTAAAGGAATCATGGGAAAGACACATGGGGTAAGTAGCGCAATTAATCCGCCTAAAAATCCCAGACCAAAGATGGTCCATAAACCCGATTTGGATCCAATTGCCTCCCCAATGGGATCGGCAAGTAGTTCTTTGTTCTTTAGATCAAGTTTTAAAGCCGCCCCCAATAGTAAACTTCTTTCATCCACGGACTTTTCCTCTTTTATGACCTCACTCCCATCCAAGGAAAAAATAAAATCCATATCGACGGGAATACAGACTTCCTTGCAGACCTGATACCATAGATTTATATCTATTTGCTTTACATTGGATTTTAGAAGTTTGATTTTCTGAATAAAAACAACATTCTCTTTAAAGAAGGTTTCATCCACGTCAAATACGTCAGTATACTCCGTTATTGTTTCGCTCTCCGTGGTCTCCCCTACCAATTCATAATCAATACCGGCTTTTTTATATGTAAATTCACTAGGCAAGGAACCACCTTCAGCCGTGTGCTGGGAATATACATGCCAACCTTCGTGTATGGTCCCCTTAAGTACAAGTTCATATTCAGTATCGCTAAGTTTATTGGTTTCTGTAGACCACAAAACGGGATTCGCATCATCCTGCGAAAAAATCCGGATAATACCTCCAATTACAAATAGGGCAAGAAATAGTAAGTTTTTCATTAAAGGTTTTTGATTTGTATAATTGTTCTAGTGGTATCCCTAATTTTAAAGCGTTCGTCCATCCTTCTTCCAACGACCCAAACAATTTGGTCATCAGAACATACTAACCACTGCTTTTCCTTTGAAATCATATCTACCTTCTCATCCTTGAAATACTTGGAAAGCTTTTTCTTGCCAATCATCCCCAACGGATAAAAATAGTCGCCTTTTCTCCATTTCCTTAATGTCAGCGGATACTTTAACGTTTCTTTGTCTACGTATAGTACATTTTCGCCACGCTCTTTCATGGTATCAACTTTTTTTATATGAAGTTTTATGGGGGTATGTACCAGCTCGTCATCTTCATGGATAAGATGAACTTCATTGTTATTGTCCACAATTTCGGTCAATAATAGGTATTCCCTATCTTTAACCAACCGATGCGAATGGGACAATAATTGTTTGCCACTTGAAGCCGTTAAAAGTTGTTCAAGAGTATTCCATTCGGCAAAGCCAAACTCCTTGAAAAGATGGTACAAATAAGCCTTAATTGGTATCAAACTTTTTAACGACCCGATCTTTATCCGAGTATGGTTGTCCTTTCTCTCAAAGATTTCTTGACGGATTTTATCAATATGATTTTCAGCAAGTTGCGCTATTTCATTCAAATGTTCCTGAGTCTTTTTAAAATTATCTAGAAAGGTCGGGTGTAATTCCTTAAGAATGGGAACTATGTTATGGCGAATTTTATTTCGTAAATATTTAGTCTCCGAATTTGTACTTTCCTCACGCCATTCCAATCCTTCAGCTTTGGCATACCCCAATATATCCTCTCTTGAAAATTCCAATAATGGCCTGGATATAGAATGGGTACGGAATGGGATGCCAAGGAGTCCGTCGATTCCGGTTCCCCTTGAAAGATTTATAATATATGTTTCCAAATTGTCATCCGCGTGATGGGCGGTCACCAAGGGCCCCAAAGCGTTTTGTTTCATTATTTCGGCAAACCAATAGTATCTTAATTCACGTGCGGCCATTTGAAGCGAAACTTTATTTTTATTCATATAACCAATTGTATCAAAATGAGTTACATGAATATTCTTTTTTAGTTTATTGGCCAAACCTCTCACAAAATGCTCGTCCTCATCACTTTCTGCTCCTCTTAGTTTAAAATTGCAATGGGCGATTTGGAAATCAAGACCAATACGGTGGCATAAATACGCCAGTACGGTACTATCGAGACCCGCACTGCATGCAATCAAAAAAGGGTGTTCCCCTAAATGGGGAAATTGATTTTTAATATGTTTTTTGAATTCTTCGAGCACTTCACAAAAGTACTTAAAGTTGTTGCCCTAACCAATTACTGATTTTTGCCAACATTTGACTTTTACAAAGATCGTGGTGCAACTCATGATAACCACCATCAAACAACTCCAATTCAGTCTTTTTTGAATTTTGGTGAAGTTCCTGAGTACCGCAAAAATCTATTATGGGGTCGCCCGTTCCATGTAGTAACAATGTATTCACCTTTAGTTTTGAACCATTTGAAATGGCCCACTCCCCTGCCCTTATAACAGGAAATGAAAACATGGGACTTACTTTGTCATGTATTAAAGGGTCATTTTTATATTTCTCTATTTCCTCAGGAATCCTGGAAATACCCTGGGGATCGAGGCCCGATGGCATTGTTATCGAAGGCCAAAGTCTTAACAGAGCTCTCCCGACTATCATTTTCCATTTGGGCGGTGTGAAAGCCAAACGCAAATACGGACTGGTGGCTATCATTGCGAAAATCGATGTATCCCTTCTTAGGGAATAATTGAGGACCAAATTTCCACCCATGCTATGTCCGTATAAAATTAACGGCAAGTGCGGATTTAGATTCTTAGCTTTTTGAATCACATGATCTAGTATATCGAGTAGACTTTCATAACTGGAACAATGCCCTCTTTTTCCGCTAGATTTGCCATGACCTATATTGTCATATAATACGACGGCCAATCCAATATCCAATAATTCAGGAACTACGCTGTCAAAATATCTACCTGAATGCTCACCAAAACCATGAACAAGAACAAGAACACCTTTTGCATTGTTTGGGGTCGTATGCCAACCCAATATTCTTGCGTTGACTATTTCCAATTCAAATTCTTTAAGGTGCATCACTTGAAGTTTACTGTTTAATCTTGTCGTCTTCTCTTCCCAAATTTTCCAATACTTCCCGCATGGCCTTAGCTTTTAAAAGACACTCCTCATATTCCATTTGCGGATCTGAATTTGAGGTGATTGCTCCTCCAACTGAAAAAGAAACGTAGTTTTCGGATGAGTTGTACAAGATACTTCGAATGACTACATTAAAATCAAAATCACCTTCCGGTGCAAAATAACCTATAGCGCCACTGTAAAGCCCTCTTTTGAATGACTCCAATTCTTCAATTATTTTCATGGCAGATACCTTCGGGGCCCCCGTCATACTGCCCATCGGAAAGCTCTCACGAATAATTTCAACAGGATTTTTGTTTTCTTCAACAATGGCCGTAACCGTTGATATCATCTGGTGCACCTGTTTAAACGAATATACTTTACATAATTCCTCAACTGTAACGGTGCCCTTTAAAGCACTTTTTGAGAGGTCGTTCCGAACTAGATCCACAATCATTATATTCTCGGAACGTTCTTTTGGATTATTGACCAGCATTAATTTTAAATCTTTGTCCTCACTCGCGATTGCCGATCGCTTTGCAGTTCCCTTGATTGGTTGCGAAATAATTTTACTCCCAATTTTCTTTAGATAGCGCTCGGGGGAAGCGGACAACATATACGTATCATTCAATTTTAAAAAAGCCGCAAAAGGTGCTTTTGAAATGGTATTTAGCTTTTGATACGTTCGTAAAACATCAATTTTAGTGTTTTCGGCATAAAATTCTTGACAATAATTGGCTTCATAAACATCCCCGCGATGAATATGTTCAAGCAATTCATTTATACGTTTAAAATACGTGTCCTTAAAAATTCGCATTTTAATTTTTATGGGGTCGTATGTGGTACTTCCTGAGTGCAAGTTCTCCCCGTTCATGATCATGTTGGAATCATCGTCTATTTCATCAGATATAAGGTTTAAGTAGATGAATTCTACTTTATCCCCAATTATTCGAATAATTTTTTTAGGTTGAAAAAAAAACAAATCGGGAAAATAAAGATGGTCACCATTGTTTGAAGAAAGGTCCTCAACATCATTTTTTAAATCGTAGGTAAGATACCCCAGGATCCAATCGTTGGTCGATTTTTGATATTCCTTTAATTTATCAAAAGCGTTATGCCAATCGGTACTTATTGATGTAAAGGCATCTACAGCCAGTAAACTGTCAAAAGAAGTGTAGGGGTTTTTGTGAAAATTGCTATCTAACCATACAACTTCCTCAAATTGTTGGGCCCAAGACAAAAGATTATGCTTGAAGTTTTGGATATTGGAAATTTTAAAAGAACTGATTTTTCGCAAGGCCCTAATTTAAAGTGCTTTTAAGAAATCTTTAAGGGCTCTTTTATGTTCTTTGGCAAGATCTTCGTCAATAATACCGCTTTCTACAGAAAAATTCTCATGAAACTGTGGTAGTGAAAAAGTAATGATTGTTTGTGCCCCAAATCTTGGCAGCATATTCTTGACTACCTCCAATGAGCCCACACCTCCCCTTCTTCCTCCGGAGGTGGACATTAACAGTATTTTTTTTCCTTCCAGGAATTTGCGCTCCAAACGAGATAGCCAGTCTATAAGATTTTTGAAATAGGCAGAGGGGTTGCTATTGTGCTCGTTTACTGAAATAATGAGCCCGTCTGAATTCATGATAACATTTTTCAATTCCACCAATGAGTTTGAGAACCCATTTTCCTTTTCATGATCTGCACTGTATATCGGAAAAGGATAATTGGCCATATTCATTACGCCAATTTGGTGTCCTTTCACAAGCGACACCGTGTAATTGACCAATTTAAAATTTATTGAAGTAGAGGAATTACTTCCCGCAAATGCTAAAAGTGAGGACATAAATGCGTATAAATGGTTAAGTAGGACGAAAATTACACAAATACAACCAATTTGAACTTATTTTATATAATTTTGCGGCGCGAAACATCCAAACATACTGTTTAACAAGTATATAGGGTATCTTAGAAATGGAAAATAAAGCCAACAGACTCTACTTCATTGACGCAATGCGCGCCTGGGCTATTCTCATGATGCTTCAAGGTCATTTTGTCGATGGACTTCTGGACCCTATATTTCGTGATGACAACAATATTGTTTTCAATATTTGGAAATACTTTAGAGGGATTACGGCACCTGTATTTTTTACAGTTTCGGGATTTATTTTTACATATCTGTTAATAAGGGATTCCAAGAAAGGGTTTGAGAACCCAAGAGTCAATAAGGGAATAAAGCGAGGGCTTGAATTATTGTTCATCGGCTATTTGCTACGCACAAATTTTTTAGGTCTGCTGCAAGGTAAAATCTACAATTCATTTTATCTGGTAGATGTTCTTCATTGTATAGGCCTTTCTATTTTAGGAATCATTGGTATTTATTTGCTGACCATAAATAGCAAAAAATACATACTTCCGTTAATTTTGGTAAGTTGTACTTTTTTATTGTTTATGTTTGAGCCCGTCTACAAACAATTCAATTATTCATTCGCAAATCAATTAGTTGCCAACTATTTTACAAAGGCCAACGGTTCTGTGTTCAACATTTTCCCATGGTTTGGATATGCGGCCTTCGGAAGTTTTCTTTCTATTTTGTTTACGCGATTTAAAAATTTCAAATATTTATATCCTGCCGCAATTTCAATTTCTACATTGGTTGGCTTTGGATTGATTTTCCTTTCTTCCGACTTATTCTTATGGTTTTCACAAAATACTGGTTTTCAATTATTTAATGATATTTATCTTAATAATTATTTATTTATTAGATTGGGTGATGTCTTTATCGTTTTTGCAATTTTCATGCTTTTCCGAAGCTTACTTAAGAACAGTACCGTTTTGAAAATAGGGCAAAGTACGTTATCGATCTACATAGTACATTTTATTATTCTCTATGGCAGCTTTACTGGTTTGGGACTTTATCGCTTTTTCAATCATTCGCTTTCCCCTTACGTGGTAGTCATTGGTGCGGTGGTATTTATGATTGCGAGCACCTATTTCGCTTTGAGATATGAGCGGAACAAACCGGAAATCAAAATCCGTATGGCCGAGGCTAGAGCTTTAGCATGGCAAAAATCTGAACCCTATCTTTTGTTCGGTTTGGAAATTTTGAAGTCATTCTTAAACAGAGTGCTAAAAGTACTGGGCTTGATTAAAAACTAACTTTTTGATATTCCAGTCCTGGTCCATCGCAATCTCTCCATGAACTTTCGAGGCTTTTGCTTGTAGCAACATACAGCGTTTCCTTGGCTTTGCCGTAGCAACTGCCTGCAATGATACTTTCAGTTTTATAGGTCAAATGAAGAAATTCTTCTCCATTATTGTTTTTATCGTACCAGAATATTCCAGTGGCCGTGGTCTCTTCACCCTTTTGTTTCCTTGACTTTATGAACGTGGAATCGGCATTGAAAACATAAAACTCCTGCCAGGCCATTGCATCTCCCTTGGTTTCTGAATTATGCCAATTTCCCACCATACGCACCAATTGCCATTTCCCCATAAATTCTGATGATCCCAAAATTTCTTCGGATCGGTCCTTGGAGCATGAATTGAGGGTAGCCAGGAGAACAAAAACAATTAGAACTTTCATCGCTATTTTTTCCATAGATGCCACAGTATCCAATAGGTTGCTTTGGCATCTATGGAAAAAGGCAACCTATTAAATTGTAAGTATCGAAAAAAACAAATACTATCAATGAGAAACTAAATATGCATTGCCCTATCTTCGGTCGCGGCCATAGCAGCTTCTTTGACCGCCTCGGCATAGGTTGGGTGTGCATGGCTCATGCGCGCAATATCCTCGGCGGAAGCACGGAATTCCATAGCAGTTACCGCCTCTGTGATCAAATCGGCAACACGGGCACCGATCATGTGTACCCCCAGGACTTCATCGGTTTTTTTGTCTGCTAGGATTTTAACAAATCCGTCGGTATCGCCACTTGCCCTTGAACGTCCCAAGGCACGCATTGGAAACTGGCCCGTCTTATATTCGATTCCGGCTTCTTTCAGTTCCTCTTCCGTTTTGCCTACTGCGGCGACTTCGGGCCAAGTATAAACCACCCCGGGAATGAGATTGTAATCAATATGTGGTTTTTGTCCTGCCAATTGTTCGGCCACCAAAGTTCCTTCTTCTTCGGCCTTATGAGCCAGCATTGCACCTTTTATCACATCACCAATGGCATAAATATTGGGAATATTTGTTTGCAAATGTTCATTTACCTCCACTTTACCACGCGCATCCAGGTTAACACCTGCGGCTTTAAGATTCAACCCATCGGTATAAGGTCTCCTTCCTACACTTACCAAACAATAATCTCCCTTAAAAACAACTTCTTCCCCCTTTTGATTATCGGCCTTTACAATGACCTCCTTTCCTTTTTTCTCAACGGATTTAACCTTATGCGATAAATTAAACTGAACCTTCTGTTTTTTCAAAACTTTCATCAACTCCTTTGATAAGGCGGCGTCCATGGTAGGAATGATGCGATCCATAAACTCAATCACTGTCACTTCTGCACCCAGCCGTTTATATACCTGTCCCAATTCCAATCCAATGACACCACCACCGATTACTATGAGGTGTTTGGGTACTTCTTTGAGCTTTAGAGCCTCTGTTGATGTGATGACCCGATCTTTGTCCAGCTTAATAAAGGGTAAGGTTGAAGGTTTGGAACCTGTGGCTATTATGACATTTTTGGATTCGATGGTTTCGGTCTTGCCATCGCTCTTTTTAATATTAATATGGGTTGCGTCTTTGAAACTACCCATTCCTTCAAAAACATCAATTTTGTTTTTCCCCATTAAAAACTCAATTCCTTTAGTGGTCTGATCTACAACGGACTGCTTTCGGGCAATCATTTTTTCCAAATTCAACTTTATCGTTCCTGGAATTTCGATACCATGCTCTGCAAAATGGGAAATAGCATCTTCATAATGATGTGACGAATCTAAAAGTGCCTTTGAAGGAATGCAACCTACGTTAAGGCAGGTGCCGCCAAGGGTGCCATACTTTTCGATTATGGCAGTTTTCATGCCTAATTGTGCGCAACGTATGGCAGCCACGTAGCCACCAGGTCCAGAGCCAATAATGGCCACATCATATTGATTCATAAGCGAATTTTAGATTTAGTGATCGGAACGAATTTTAAGATACAAAAGTACAAATGTTTTAGGGTTCAACAAGGCATAATTATTTTAGGCAACTACGTTTCCTGGCAACCGCATTGCCAGTATGTCAGTCAACATATAGGCCTAGATATCAAATTCAGAGGAAGTGGATATTTCACGAACCTTACATAGATAGGTGTTAAAGTTTCATGGGGTAATTATACTCAAAATCAAAAATAAATTTTATGCTGCCATGGGGCATAAAGTATCAATAGATCGCCACGATGGTTTCAGTTGCACCCAATGAAATAAGGAATTCTTTGACCTCCAGAGCCTCCTCTCCTCCTTCTTGGGCATGATGCAGCAAGGTATATCCGTGTGGTCCCAAGGAATTCAATGTACTCGGAAAAATGGTCAGCATGGGCTTTACAATTTCCATTTTACCAAAAAGACAAGCCGTAAAGATATCTGCCTGTGCCCCTTTATCCAAAAAATAACGCACCAAGTCTTTATAGCCAACATGACTCGCTGCTCCTAGTCCGGTTTCAAAATCACCGTATTTCCAATCATGGGCAGCATTCAGCAAAGTGGGAAATTCCTCGAGCATTTCTTTGACTTTGTCCATATTCTTATGGGAAGCTCCAACAAACTCCTGAACCAATTTTTTATCCAGTTGCGGTTCTTCCTGTGATTTGAATGACAACATCGGTGTCGCGGCCAAAATAAGACCACCTCCCGCAACTGTCCTTAAGAATTGATGTCGTTGCATGATACGATGATTTTAAGACGATAAATTACTGAATAAGGGACGTAAACAAGACTTTATAACCATATGAATCAATTGGTTATCTAGACAGGGGTGAAGCATTTTTTTGATGAGATAGAATTTTAGGGGCTATTTCCTAATCCTTTGATTGTTTTTCAATTTGCAGGGCATTATCCAAAATTGTAATATTACAACATAACCCAATTACTTTATGGAAAGCCAAGACATTGAACCAAGAGAACCCCAAGATGAAAATATTGTTGAAAATAGGGAATTGAGTATCTGGGAAGCACTTCTCCCTGTGATTATCCTGGTTTGCATGTTGGCCTATAATGTCTTCGTTTATGGCGACAATGCGCTAAGTGGCTCCAACCAGTTTATTCTTCTATTGGGCGGTGCGGTAGCCGCCATTATAGGGGTTTTTAATAAGGTTTCCTACGAACAAATGCTGGAGGAGGTAGCCGAAAATGTTAAGTCCACTACAGGTGCTCTCCTTATTTTGCTAATGGTCGGGGCTCTTTCCGGTACCTGGTTGATAAGTGGCATCATACCTTCAATGATCTATTATGGACTTCAGATATTGAATCCGACAATTTTTTTGGCGGCCACGGTCATTATTTGTTCCATAATTTCCATAGCGACAGGAAGTTCTTGGACCACCTCCGCAACTGTCGGCATCGCCTTAATTGGAATCGGAACCGCACTTGGTGTTCCTTTGGGAATGACCGCCGGTGCCGTACTTTCCGGAGCCTATTTCGGTGATAAACTTTCCCCAATGAGTGATACTACCAACTTGGCCCCAGCCATGGCCGGAGGTGAGCTTTTTGGGCATATAAAATACATGACCATTACAACAATTCCCACTTATGTGGTTACATTATTGGCCTTTATAGTCCTTGGATTTACTTTGGATGCCTCCGGAAATGTCGATACAAAATCTTTGATCGATTCTATGGATGCCTCCTTTAACATAAATGGATGGCTGTTCCTAGTGCCCATCACGGTTGTTCTTTTGATTTTAAAGAAAACCCCTCCCCTTTTGGCCTTGTTGATTGGAACACTTCTTGGTGGTGTTTTCGCGTTGATTTTTCAACCCGGTGTTGTAGCCGCTATTGGCGGATCGGAAAATCTTACATTCGAATCGGGCTACAAAGGAATAATGAATGCTATTACGGTAAGCACTTCAGTAGCTACTGACAATACGGCACTTAATGATTTGTTTTCTTCAAAAGGTATGTCTGGCATGTTGGGTACCATCTGGCTGATTATTTGCGCCATGGTTTTTGGTGGTATCATGGATGGTATTGGAGCGCTCTCCAGAATAACCAAATCACTTTTGAGTTTGGCAAAAACCACTTTTGGACTTTTTGCTAGTACAGTGGCAAGTTGTTTGGCGTTGAACGTAACCGCTTCAGATCAATACCTTGCGATCGTAGTTCCTGGAAAAATGTTTTCCAAAGCTTATAAAGATAGAGGTCTAGCACCTGAAAACCTTAGCCGTACTTTGGAGGATTCGGGAACGGTGACTTCAGTTCTGGTTCCTTGGAATACCTGCGGTGCGTACCATAGTGGTGTGCTTGGGGTTGGGGTTGGGGAATACTTTGTGTTTGCAATTTTCAATTGGTTGAGTCCCATAATGACCCTTATTTTTGCTGGCCTCAAAATTAAAATCAAACAATTGATAAGAAGTAAATAATCTTCTTAAATCTATTTGGGTATTTCCTTTTAATGCTATTCAAATGATTTCTTCTGTTTTAATTTTAACAAATTTTAACCTGATATATGGTTAGAATTAAAGGAATAGGCATTTATTTTGATGTGTATTCATGTTGATATTAAAATTGTACAATAATGAAAAAATATCTTTTAGCTTCATTGGTAGCAATTTTAGCTGCCGGATGCCATGCCCAGGAAAAAAAACAATCTGAAATAGCCCAAGAAAATGGTAAAATTTCAAAATCAGAGCCCAAGGGTTCTTGGAAAGTAAACCGTGAAGTAGATGAAAACGGTAATTTAATAAAATATGACTCCATCTACTCTTGGTCTTCTTCAAATGGCCCTGAAAATCTATCGCTTGAAGAATTAGACAGCATAAACAATCATTTCAGTAACATGTTCGGGCGGAATTTTTCTTTTGGTTCTGGCGGGATTCACGGATTTTCCCAGAATGACTCGCTTTTCATGAAGCAATTTTTTGAGGGTGGTTTTGATGATTCTATGTTTCAACACCATTTTGGGGGAAATATGAACGGACTTCAAGAAATAATGAAACAAATGGACTCACTTCAAAGTTTATTTTTAGATAAACATAAGGCCCAATTTTTAGTTCCTAGGGAAGAAGGGTCTCATGAATATTAGAAATTCCTGATACGCTGCGCAAAAGGATTGGCGAAATATCAAAACAAGCCAAGCTTTCTATTAAGAAGAAATGGTCTTATTAATATAGATTTCTTTATATATCGTATATTATTTTTTAATTTCACACTCGAATTAAAATATATAAAATGGCAACAGTAACACTAAAGGGAAATAACATACATACAATTGGAAATCTACCTTCTACTGGTAGCAAAGCCCCTGACTTTCAATTAACAAAAAATGATTTGTCCATAGCGTCTTTAGCGGACTTTACGGGAAAGAAAATTGTTTTGAATATTTTTCCAAGTATAGATACAGGTACCTGTGCGCAATCAGTTAGAGAGTTTAATAAACGAGCCGCAACATTAGAAAATAGCGTGGTATTATGCGTTTCGAAAGACCTCCCGTTTGCCCAAGCCCGTTTCTGTGGAGCTGAAGGGATAGAAAATGTGGTCATGCTTTCCGATTTTAGAAATGGCAATTTTGGAAAAGCCTATCAGGTAGAATTCAGTGATGGCCCTCTACAAGCTTTGCTTTCAAGGTCCGTTGTGGTCCTTTCTGAAAACGGAACCGTTGTCTATTCTGAACAAGTTGCCGAAACCGTGGACGAACCTAACTATAAGGCCGCACTTGAAGCACTCAAGAATGCCTAAGGATGAGTCTTTTTTATTAAATCGGATCAGGTCCGTTGGCTTTGCCCTGCGCGGTGCCCTGCTGCTCGTTAGATCCGAATCCAGTATTAAAATACAAGTGGTCATTACTATTTTGATGACCCTCGCAGGCTTTTATTTTAAAATTTCCAACACGGAATGGATTCTTCAGGTACTTGCAATTTCAATGATTCTAGGTGTTGAAGGTATAAATACAGCCGTAGAAAAAATAGCTGATTTTATTCATCCGGAATTTGATGCTAAAATTGGCTTTATAAAGGACGTATCGGCAGGTGCTGTCATGTTTGTAGCTATCGGCGCTACAATCGTTGGGCTTATCATATATGTACCCAAGATATTCTAGGATACGCTTAATACCTTTGCTATCCCCTATCAATAAATTAGAAAGCGGATTTTGGGCATATAAACTGTTTTATGATGGAAAATTCTTTTCGAATACAGGAATATAAAATATTCGCATATCGTATCTTCTTGGCATATGTGTTTTATTTTGTTGCCAGGGTTCTGTTCTACATCTATAACAAAGATCTTTTGGCCGTAGAATCTATTACCGACTTTCTCAAAATGTGTTTTTGGGGATTAAGCTTTGACAGTACTGCGATCCTTTATACCAATTTGCTATTTATATTGCTCAGTTTACCTCCACTCTTCGTCAATACTTCACGGACTTATCAGAAGATTTTATTTGCCGCTTATTTTATTCCAAACCTGTTGGCCTATGCAACAAATTTCGTAGATTTTGCCTATTACCGATTCACATTTACTAGGGCTTCCCTTGCTTCATTGGAGTCCGTTAAGAATGAAAACAATAAAATGGGGTTATTTGGCAATTTTCTAAGAGATTATTGGCACATTTTTTTACTTTTTGGCCTCTGCGCATTCCTGTGGATATGGTTTTATAAAAAATATAAGGTAATCGATAAATCGGTTGATAGCAAGCCTAGGTATTTTATTAGCTCAATTATTGCCATACTAATCACTGCGACATTGACCATCGGTGGTATAAGAGGTGATTTTAAACATAGTACCCGACCCATCACGCTGATTGATGCAAGTAGACATGTAAAGAATCCCGAGTATGCGAATATTGTGCTCAATACTCCTTTTAGTATTATACGGACATTCAATAACAACGATTTTCAAAAACGCTCTGGAATTCCCGATGCAGTAGTTGAAAATGCATTTCACCCAATCAAACAATATGCAAACCATACTTCGGAAAAACCGAATATCGTGGTTTTTATTTTGGAGAGCTTTAGCCGAGAATACCTTGCCAGCTTCAATAAGGACAGTGGGATTGAAAACTTTGTGGGTTATGCCCCGTTTTTGGACTCCTTGGCCTCGAAAAGTCTAATTTTTCCAAATGCTTATGCCAACGGCAGAAAATCCATACATGCCATGTCCTCTATACTGGCAGGTATCCCTTCTTTTAAAACCGCTTACACCTCTTCGCCATATGCCACTCAAAAAGTACAATCCCTAGTTTCAGCCTTGAATGAAATGGGTTACGATACATCGTTCTTCCATGGCGCCCCAAATGGCTCAATGGGTTTTTTGGGTTTCGGTAACATTTTAGGTTTTGATCACTACTATGGGAAAACGGAATATAATAATGATGTTGATTTTGATGGTATTTGGGGAATATGGGACGAACCTTTTTTAGGCTATGTTGAGTCGGTAATTTCCCAGAAAAAAGAACCATTCATGGCCACCATCTTTACAGTCTCGTCGCATACACCCTACATAATTCCCGAAGAGCACAAAGGCAAATTTCCGGAAGGGCATTTAGAAATGCATAAATGTATTGGATACACAGACTATGCCTTAAAGAAGTTCTTTGAGGCGGCCAAAAAAGAACCCTATTTCAAGAACACTATTTTTGTTATAACCGCAGACCATACCAATCAAATTTATTATGATGAATACCATAAAATTGTGAACCGTTTTGCCGTCCCTATTATGATTTATGATCCCAATGGAAAGTATGTAGGCGTTGACAAGAATTGGACACAACAAATTGATATATATCCCACACTACTTGACATAGCTGGTTACAAAAAGCCTTTCAGAAGTTGGGGCAGAAGCTTGATAAATGATACCGTCCAAAAGCCGTATGTCGTAAGTTACACTGGCTCCCACTTACTTTTAATGAGAGATAGCCTCATAACCGCTATAGGAGATGATGGCAAAGCTGTTGGTATTTATAAAAGTTCGGACAAGAGCTTATCAACAAACCTGAAAGCAGATAAAGAAAAAGAAATGAAAGAAATGGAACAAATGGCCAACGGTTTTGAACAAGATTACATGAACAGAATCATTGATGGTAGATTGAGCGCGGATAAAATGCCAAAAGAAGAAGAATAATATTAGGATACGCGGTATCTCAAGTTATAAAATATTAAGCATAGCAGAATCAAGGTTATTTGTATTTTTGCATCAAAGACAATAACGGTTAATGGCAAAAAAGAAATCGGTCAAAAAAACTACGAAGGGTGAGACCACCCCTCGAAAAAAGATACGATTAAAACCCTCAAAACAGAATAAGATCATATTAGGAAGCCTCTTGATGCTTTTTAGTATCGCTCTTTTCTTTTCTTTTATATCCTTCTATTTTACTTGGCAAGACGATCAAAGCCTATTAACTGAATTTACCAATAGAAATAAAGGGGCAGAAAATCTGCTTAATAAATTTGGTGCAAGTGTGAGCCACTTTTTCCTTTATAAGGGATTTGGGCTGGCGGCTCTCATTTTTCCATTTTTACTATTTCTCACGGGGTTGCACCTGTTCATGAGCTTTACAAAAAAAGGCTTGCTTAGAAAGTGGGTTTGGGGGCTTTTATTTGTTATTTGGATTTCGATTACCCTTGGTTTTTTTGCAACAAAGAGCCCACTTTTGGGGGGACTCGTAGGTTATGAAATGAATGATTTTCTGCAGGATTATGCAGGAAAGATCGGGGTTTTTCTCATTTTACTTTTTGGTCTTATATTTATACTCGTTAGTTTGTTCAAATTAACACCGGAAGGAATCGTCAGTTTTTTTATCGCCAAAAGAGCTTCCTTGGCTTCCGAATTTAAAAGCAAGCCAAAAGAAGGCTCTATAACCATACCTTCGGATCCCTTGGACGAATCTCCCATAGTTTTTGATACCTACACCCATAAAGAAAATATTCCCGCGCTTAAGAAAGATACTGCCATAGATGAATTGGAGGTAAACCCTCCAATCGATGACAACTTGGATATGGAAGTTGAAAAAATTGTCGTTGAGAAGGAAGAGAGCGACAATATTGCAGATAAATTAGTGGATGATTTTGGGGAATTTGACCCTACCCTTGAGCTTGCAAAATATAAGTTTCCGCCCATAGACCTTTTGGACCCGCACGGTGTTACGGGGGGCATCACTATAAATCAGGAAGAATTAGAAGAGAATAAAAACAAAATTGTTGAAACCCTTCGAAACTATAAAATCGGAATTGCGCAGATAAAAGCCACTATAGGACCAACTGTAACGCTATACGAAATTGTACCGGATGCGGGTATCAGAATTTCAAAAATTAAAAACCTTGAAGATGACATTGCCCTTTCCTTGGCGGCATTGGGAATTAGAATAATAGCTCCGATCCCGGGCAAGGGCACCATTGGTATTGAGGTTCCCAATAAAAATCCGACAATTGTGTCTATGCGTTCGGTGATTGCTTCAACCAAATTTCAAAATGCTGAAATGCAATTGCCCATTGCCTTTGGAAAAACAATTAGTAATGAAACCTTCGTGGTTGATCTTGCTAAAATGCCGCACTTATTAATGGCGGGCGCAACCGGCCAAGGTAAATCGGTTGGTTTAAATGCAGTCCTCACTTCTCTTTTATACAAGAAGCATCCCGCTGAAGTAAAGTTCGTGCTTGTAGATCCAAAAAAAGTGGAACTTACCCTTTTTAATAAAATTGAAAGACACTTTTTGGCAAAACTACCCGATGTTGAAGATGCTATTATTACCGACAACAACAAAGTGATTACAACCCTTAACTCCCTTTGCATTGAAATGGACAACAGATATGAACTATTGAAATTGGCAATGGTCCGTAATATCAAGGAGTACAACACAAAGTTCAAGACACGTAAACTGAACCCTAATGATGGTCACAAGTATTTACCTTATATCATATTGGTCATAGATGAGTTTGCCGATTTGATTATGACGGCCGGAAAAGAGGTGGAAACGCCAATTGCGCGATTGGCACAATTGGCCCGGGCAATAGGAATTCACTTGATAATTGCCACGCAAAGACCATCTGTCAATGTTATTACTGGTATCATAAAAGCAAACTTTCCCGCACGTATTGCCTTTAGGGTTACGTCAAAGATTGATTCCAGAACCATTTTGGACACTCAAGGGGCAGATCAATTAATAGGCAGGGGAGATATGTTGTTCACTCAGGGCAATGATGTGACCCGTTTGCAGTGTGCATTTGTAGACACTCCGGAAATAGCCAAAATCACTGAGTATATTGGTTCACAACGTGCCTATCCGGAAGCCTATGAACTTCCTGAATATATTGGTGAGGATTCTGGCACAAGTCTTGATTATGACATATCTGAAAGAGATGCCATGTTTCGTGAAGCGGCAGAAGTCATTGTGACCGCGCAGCAAGGCTCAGCTTCATTGATACAAAGAAAATTAAAATTAGGCTACAATCGGGCCGGTCGTATTATTGATCAATTGGAAGCGGCAGGTATCGTAGGGCCATTCGAAGGCAGTAAAGCAAGACAAGTGTTGATTACCGATTTAAGCAGCCTAGATCAATTATTGAGTAACGAGTTAAAATAAAAAATGAAAATGGGAAAATATCTATTTCTAGCATTTGTATCAATTTCTTTTTTGGCAATGGGGCAAAGTTCAGATAAGGCCAAGGCCTTGCTTGATGATGTTTACAATAAAGTTAAAGCCTATGATAATATCGTTGTGGATTTTAAATATGTGCTAAATAATAAGGAAGCAGATATCAACAGTGAGACCCGAGGTGACGTTACCATGCAGGGCGACAAATATGTGGGTAATTTTTTTGGCTCCAAACAATTGTTCGATGGTTCCAAAGTCTATACGATAGTTCCGGAAAATGAAGAAGTTACCATAGAATCCAAATCCGAAGACGAAGGTGCAATGACCCCTTCAAAAATGCTTACCTTCTATAAAAAAGGTTTTAACTATGAATGGGATATATTACAGACGGTCCAAGGTCGAAAAATACAATTCGTAAAATTGATTCCGATAGATTCCAACTCGGAAATTAAGTCCGTTTTATTGGGTATTGACGTGGAAACCAAACACATTTACAAGCTTATTGAAACAGGCAGCAATGGTACAACGACAACCATCACCGTTAATTCTTTTAAAACCAATCAACCGATATCAAAAACCTTATTTACTTTTGATGAAGGCAAATACAAGGCCGATGGCTACTACATCATAAGAAATTAATGTTTTGAGAATTCTAGACCGATATATTTTATCGAGGTTTCTATTTAACTTTTTCAGTTCGTTTGTAATATTGATGTTAATCTTCATATTTCAATCGATATGGCTTTTTATTGATGATATGGCAGGCAAAGGCTTGGATATTGTCATTATTGGAAAGTTCCTTCTTTATTTGATTCCTGAACTAATGGACAAGGTGATTCCCCTTACGGTACTCCTTTCATCCATTCTTACTTTTGGCACCTTTGCCGAAAATTATGAATTCGCAGCCATGAAAGCTTCAGGAATTTCACTTCAACGTGCAATGCTCAGTCTTATCTTTTTTATCGTTTTCTTAGGTGGTGTTACCTTTTATTTTGCCAATAATGTCATTCCTGCCTCACAGCAAAAATTCTTCAACCTTCGTCGCAATATTGCCAAGGTCAAACCAGCAGCTGCCATAGAGGAAGGTGCCTTTAGTGAATTTGAAGGAATGAGTATTAAAGTTGATAACAAGTATGGTGAAAAAGATCGCTTTTTAGAGAATGTAACCATACATATAAAAGACAATACGAGCCAGAATAAAACCGTTATAAAAGCCAAAACTGGCGAGCTTGTAAGCAGCGAATCTTCTGATTTAATACAATTGGTATTGAGGGATGGGCATTACTATGAGGATATTTATACAAAAAACAATACTGATAAGGTTAAAAATCCTTTTGCCAGTGCAAATTTTGAGATTTATAGGATGAATATTGAAATTCCAGATATGGAAGAGGATTTGGAGGAAGAGAGTAACATAGATACCGACAGGATGAAGAATGCCTCTCGCTTAATCAAGGATATCGACTCCTTAAAAAATGACAATCTTAAAATTGTAAATGCTTTTTCCAAAAATATTTCGAACAGAATGGGGGCTTTCGTTCCTTTGCCACCTGTAGATTCCGTTTTTCTAAAAAAGCAGATCCAATATACTAGAGATACGCTTACCAAAACTGAAATGGACACGGGCACCAGCGTTATTCAAGAGCCCATCACCTCTATTGAGGATATTGTTGAGCGGTTTAAAGATTGGCAGAAGATTCAGCTGATCTCCTCCGCCAAAAATTCCACAACGAGTATTATAGCATCCATACAAAGTAAAAAAGAAGATATGGATCGCAGGTTGAAGATTTATCGCATGCATATATTGTCATTACATAAAAAATATGCGCTGGCCCTTTCTTGCATCATACTGTTTTTTGTAGGAGCTCCTCTGGGTGCAATTATTAGAAAAGGAGGTTTGGGTCTTCCGATGGTAATCGCTATTATTTTATTTCTTACCTATTACTTTATAGGCGTTTTTGCTGGTAATTATGCCAAAGAGGGTAACATACATCCTATTCTTGGAGCATGGTTATCTACTTTGATAATGCTACCTTTGGGTGTAGTTTTGACAAAAAGGGCGACTGAAGATAAAGGGTTGATGAGTTTTGGTAGTATAATAGACCGATTCAGGGACTTATTTAAAAGAAAGAAGAATAAACCTGTGACAGTATGATTGCTGATATGAAAAAGAGCTCACAATTGGATATGATCGAAGAAGCCATTGAAGAAATTCGCAATGGAAGAGTCATAATTGTCGTAGATGATGAGAATCGAGAAAATGAAGGTGATTTTTTGGCCGCAGCCGAGTTGGCAACTCCCGAGACCGTCAATTTTATGGCTACCCATGGCAAAGGTCTTATATGTGCGCCACTTACGGAAGGAAAATGTAAGGAGTTGGGGCTTCATATGATGGTCAGTCACAATACTGATCCATTGGAAACTGCTTTTACCGTTTCTGTGGACCTGCGAGGGAATGGAGTGACTACGGGAATTTCGGCAGCGGATAGGGCAAAAACCGTATGTGCCCTGGCAAGTGATGATTCAAAAGCTCATGATTTTATTCGGCCTGGGCACATATTCCCATTAATTGCCAAAGAAGGAGGGGTCTTAAGGAGAACAGGCCATACAGAAGCTGCTATTGATTTTGCGCGATTGGCAGGTTTAAAACCCGCAGGAATAATTGTGGAAATCATGAACGATGATGGCAGTATGGCCCGTCTTCCACAATTAATGGAAGTGGCCAAGAAATTTAATTTGAAGATTGTTTCTATCGAGGATTTGGTGGCTTATAGAATGGAGCATGATAGTCTCATCCACAAAAAGGAGGATTTTGAGATCACCACAAGATTTGGAAACTATCGACTTAGGGCCTATCAACAAACAACCAACAATCACATACATATTGCCTTGACAAAAGGCAGTTGGAATAAAGATGAGGAAGTGCTTACGAGAATCAACTCCACCTGGGTAAATAACGATATTTTAGGAACCTTGACGAACGATCCCAACCAAAGGCTTGAGGATATGTTCACCACGCTAAACAAGGAAGGTAGAGGGGCGATCGTATTTATCAATCAAGATTCAGAATCCCTTAATCTACTTTCGAGACTTACAGAACTAAAGGAACTCCAAAAAAAGGGGGTGCTCAAAGCACCAAAAATTGATATGGATGCCCGCGACTTTGGTATAGGCGCGCAAATTTTACACGATTTGGATATTACCAAAATGCGGCTACTTAGCAATAGCGCACAGACCAAACGGGTTGGAATGGTTGGATATGGGCTGGAAATAGTTGAATATGTAAAGTATTGATTGGTTCAAATATTTCGCAAAACTTCCACCATCGTTTCCGCTCTTTCACGGACATGCTCCTCACTCCATGAAAGTTTGATCAAACAAGAAATATTTCTACCCACCCAGTGATCAGATTGTGAAAAATCGATTTTTTTAAAATCCTGAATGCCCAACTGGACCTCCTTAGGTAAATTCCCCAAAGATTTTAGTTCAATCAAATGTTCCCATTTTCTATAATAGTGCCAATTATTGTCATACCAGTAAAAGCACCCATCCACTCCTACACTATTTAGCAATTTATGAGCTTCTTTGGCCTGGTCTTCATTCGGCAAATAAAAACTTAGAAAGGCATAACTCTCTGTTCCCGCAGTAGGGACCCTTCTAAAGGTTATTCCTGGGACACTTTCCAGAGCTTCGCGAAGTACGGTGTAATTCTTCTTTTGTATATTTAAAAATTCATCCAATCTCCTAATCTGGGCAAGTCCCACAGCCGCATGCAACTCAGAAATTCTATAATTATATCCAAGAAAAGGATGGTTTTCGGCCCCTCTGTCCTTACCGACATGATCGTGCCCGTGATCGGAATACTTATCGGCATTCTGATAGTATAGTTCATTGTTGGTCACAACTGCACCACCTTCACCACAAGTAACAGTTTTCACATAATCAAACGAAAAACAACCCAAATCACCGTAACTACCCAAGGGTTTTCCTTCATAGTAACCCCCTATTGCCTGGCAAGCATCCTCCAGCAAAATAATTTTATGCTCCTCGCATAATTCTTTCAAAGGCTTCAAATCGGCCATTGACCCGCACATATGAACTGGCATAATAACTTTTGTTCGAGTCGTAATAGCCTTTTCAACCGCAATGGGATCAAGAGTAAGGGTGTCGTCTACATCCACTAAAACAGGAATCGCTCCCAGAGCTAAAATGGATTCAAAACTCGCCACAAAAGTAAAAGTAGGAATAATAACTTCGTCCCCAGCCCCAATTCCGGTACTGGCCAAAGCAACCGTTAATGCTGCCGTTCCACTGCTGACAAGATGAACATGTTTTGCATTTAAAACCTTTCCAAGTTCGGTTTCCAACTCCCTTGCTTTCCACTTTCCAGCTCTCATGCCATCAAAACCATAGCGCATCAAGACACCGGTATCCAGCACCTCATTGACCTCATTTTTCTCCTTTTCCCCAAAAAGCTCAAATCCTGGCATGCTTTAACGAATTATAAATTACAAAGGTTAAATCTAGATTATTTCGATGATTGTTTCCTCCAGTTCCTTACGAACCTTTTTAAAACTCGAAAACATATCATCTGCGGCCCTATGACCTATGGGAAGAACCAATACGGAAGTTAAATTTCTTTTATTCAGCTTCAATATGCGGTCATACGCATCGGCCTCAAAACCCTCCATGGGACAGGAATCTATTTTCTCTAGGGCGCAGACCGTCAATAAGTTTCCCAAAGCCAAATATGCCTGATTTTTGGCCCATTCCCTTATCTCCTTTTCATCCTTTTTGGAAAAGTCTGTAATAAGGGCCTTTTCAAAAGGGTCCAATACCTCATTGCTTGTTCCCCTTATTTTACCCACCCTATTAAAATAATGGGAAATATATTGCGCATCAACTCTGTTCTGTATACAAATGACCAATACATGTGAAGCCTGCAAAACCTGTTTTTGACCATAGGAATGGGTCAATAATTGCTCCTGGATACCTTTATTCTTCAAGATCAATAAATTAATAGGCTGCAATCCGTATGATGTGGCCGTAAGGTTAAAGGCTTCTTTGATTTTCTGCAATTGGTCTAAGGATAGTTGACGCTCAGGGTCAAATTTCTTGACCGCATAGCGCCACTTTAGACTTTCAATGATGTTGAACATTTAACCTTGAAAATTACATTTATACTTAAAAATATATTTAATTAAAAAACCAGAGTTTTAAGGCCATTGCCGTAACCATTACAATCATTAATGCTTTGACTATTCCATCACCCTTATTTACTGACCACCTACTGGTCAACCACCCTCCGATAGCTTGACCCAATGCCAAAGTTAAGCCTATTTCCCAATCCAGTTTTCCATTAAGTCCAAAAAGTATGAGAGCCATAATAGAGTAAACCAGTACCACAGTGGCTTTTATAACATTTGACTTCATCAAGGTCAAATGATTAATGGATGATAATGCCAGTAGCATAAGAATACCGGTTCCCGCCTGAATGAAGCCTCCATAGATTCCGATGAAAAAGAAGATGATAATACCCCAATTACGATATTTCCCTTCCAGTCTTTCAACTAGTCCACCAAATTCCTTTTTTGGTTTGTAGAGCATCAAAACAACCATGAGCACCATTACCAATGCCAAAATTTTATTGAAGATGCCCTCATCTATCCAAATAGCCAATCCCGTTCCCAAGGTAGTACCAAAGGTTGCGGCAATAGAAAGTTGCCAAATGAATTTTGAACTTACCTGCATACCCTTGCTCCCGTAACCTGCAACATTGGCAATTCCTTGAACCAATACTGCTATACGGTTTGTTCCATTGGCAACACTGGGCGGCAGCCCCATAAAAATTAGAATCGGAAGTGTGAGCAACGAACCGCCGCCAGCCAAAGTATTAATAAAAGCGACAAAAAGTCCTACTAGTACCAGTAAGACATAATAGTACCATTCCTCCATTATGCAAAAATAAGGTGAATTGTTCTCAAGAAATGTGAAGGTTTATACTATTTAAATTAATCGACAAGTCTACTATTCCTTTAAAGGGGCGGTTTGCTCTTTAGTAGTTACTCCCGCAGGAAGTTCTATAATTTTAAAGTTTCTAAAATGGATTTCTGCTCCTTCCGATTCTAGACATAGATAGCCCTTTTTGATGGAAGAATTACTTATCCCATTTACAAATTTACCATTTACTGATAGTTTAATGGTTCCATCAATGCAGACTACCTTATATGAATTCCACTCTCCTTTTCCCAAAGCCCTATTCTCAATTGATTTACTTCTTGTTCCTCGGGGATTGTCAGGGTCGGTTATAACTCCGCCAACACCAAAAAGCTCGCCATGGACATATGCAATTGGCGGTTTTACACCATCCCTTATATTTTGATTTACCCAATCAAGTTCCAACATTTGAACCTCTACTCCACCGGGCAATCGGCTTTCAGGATCAGGTTCAGCATCACTCCAAACGAATACGCCCGAGTTACCGCCAGCTTCCATATGACGCCATTCCACAAGCAGAATGAAATTCTCATATTGCTTTTCGGAGCGCATTACACCAATTGGCAATCCTTTGCAAATCAAAAGGTCATTTTCTGTTCTCCATGTATCAAAATCGGTATTTACATTGATCCAATTTATGGGCTCCCCGATATTTTCTGGCAGATTCACCATTATATCCAATGAAATTTCATTCCCAAAAGCAATGGGTTTTTCTTGACCAGATACGATTGTGGCCCTAGTGACGAATAAAATAAAAATTAGAGCTATCGAAAAGTTTTGTTTAAATAACATGGGGCTATTAAATGAGTTTAGTTTTTCCAGGAATGGCTATAGGCGGAGTCTTCCACACAAAGTCCCATGAATACTCGTCTATTTTTGGTCCAATAGATTCGTTTGAATTAAAAGCTTCCTCCCAACTTATTGTCTGCCCCGTGTATCCGACCATTCGGCCCATAACGGCCAGCATAGTACTGTTCGCCATTTTTTCACCATCATTAATAGGATTTCCATTTCTAATGGATTTAAAGAGTTCATCATGTTCCGTTTGAAACATATCATTGTTTTCACCCATATACTTCCAACTATTTTTGCCGTTTATAATATGTTGTCTATACATATCTGCCATGGCGGTACCATCGCTTCCGAATACCTCTACAGTATTTTGACTCGAGGTATCCGCTTGCTGTCGCGTAAAATGATAGCCTTTAGCACCATCCGCATATTCATACTCGATAGAAAAATGGTCATAAATATTTCCGTATTTAGGGTCAACACGTACCTGCCTACCGCCATGACCTGTTGCTTTTACCGGTAATTCGTCATTCATTGCCCATGACATCATATCTATACTATGAACGGCTTGTTCTACAATAAAATCGCCTGAAAGCCAATGGTAGTAGTACCAATTCCTCATTTCGTAAGTCATTTGTGTCCAATCCGGTTGGGGATCCATATACCATGCTTCCCCACCATGCCGAAAAGTGGTAACGGCCCTTATATCACCTACTGCGCCTTTTAAAATTCTACCGAAGAATTCTTGATTAGGATAATTGTGCCTAAAACAAAAACCGGAAACTAAGGTCAATTTTTTTTGTTTGGCAATTTTGGCGGATTCCAACACCTTTCTAACACCGGGAGCATCAACAGCCACTGGTTTCTCACAGAACACATGCTTGCCGGCTTTCACTGCTTCGGCCAAGTGGTCAGGTCTAAATGCCGGCGGTGTCGTCAATAGTACAACATCAACATCGGAAGCGATAACCTTCAGGTATGCATCAAAACCAACAAATTTCTGTTCTTTCGAAACCTTGATCCGCTCTGGGTGAATTTTAAGAAGTTCTGTATGTGCGCTTTCCAATCGATCCTCAAAAACATCCCCCATGGCCCAAAGAATAACATTGGGGTCCGCTTGGAGAGCTTGTGCCGCAGCCCCAGTGCCCCGACCTCCACAACCAATCAGTCCTACCTTTAAAATTTGATCTTTGACTTTAGCGGATTCCCCAAAAGCACTCAAGGGGTTTACCAGTGAAGTTCCAACTAAGGCTATCCCTGATTTCTTTAAAAAAGACCTTCTTCCAGAGGTATCTATATTCGATTCGTTTTTATTCTCCATGGTGCGTTTGCATGAACCTTTTTTAAATTCAAGCTCCTCTAAAGTATATGTTTTGGACCTAAAATCAAAACCTAACTATGAAATCTATGAGGAATAACTTTTATTAATTAGTTCATACTGATTTGTGAGAATACATAATAAATATATGAAAGAAAAAAACAATAATTTAAGTTGAATATTTTAGTTTTAAACCAACGTGTAAACGGAAGGTAAGCACTACAGGTAAACTCGAAGTACTGCATTGGGAGTAATACCCAATGAGTTTTGCTTTACTTCTTCCACCGTTCTAAGTGCATTTATCCTATAGAAATTATTGATGGTGTTTTCCTTGTCTAATAGATTCCAAACGGACACGCCTATATTTACCTTACTAGTTCCTTTCATCTTAAACTGATAGATGGCGGACATGTCTACTCGCATATAATCATCAAGTCTGTCGTTGTTAACAGTACCATAATTAATGATATTGTTTATGACTTCATTGCCCTCCATGGGTCTAGTAATAGGTTTGCCCGAATGCCAGTTCAAACCGGCGGAGAACAAAATACGAGGCGTTATGTAAGTGGCCCCAAACGTGGCGCTACTCACAACTTCCAAATTATTTGGAAAGCTGGCTTCTGGTAGCGACTCAAACGTATAATCGCTTGAAAGATAAGAGTAGCTCAACCAAGTGTTCAGGTTCTTGAATTGCTTTCTAATCAATAGATCTACCCCCATGGCATCAAAACTTCCGCTGGCCGCAACAAACTGGTATTGGTTCTGAAAACCTTGGCTTGATGTAGTTATTCCTTTAACGTCTTTATAATATCCGACCAGATTTATGAGCCATCCCTTGTTGCTGAAACTCAGCCCAGTAGACACCTGTTTGCCAATTATAACGGGTATATCGGCATCGTTCGATAACCGCCATCTACGCTTTTCAATTCCCAAAAAGTCGTTTTGAAAATTGATGATCTGTGAAGTGTTCTGATGTTTGAACTCCCCAAGTATTTCCAGATTGAAAGAATTTAAAAAGCGTTGATTAAAACTAAATCGCGGCTCTAACAAATGTTTTTTGAACTTGTCGAGATAGTTGTACCGGAATCCGGCATTGATGGTTGTTTGCCTGTCTTCCGAAACATAGCCCAATTGAGTAAACCCGGCATGTGTTCTAAGTACTTCTCCCTCCAAGCTCACAAAACGGGGATTGTCAATATCGTCCAAGTTGGTCACTTTAGTTTCTACAAATTGGTAGCCTCCCTGAATTCGCCATCTATTTGTTAGTTGGTATTCGGCCTCTAACTTGACACCTGTTTCTGAAACAGAATTTTTTTGCGTAAACCTCTGGTTTTCCAGAATATTGGCATTGGTCGCTTTTAGGGCATAATCCGTTTCATAGATATGTAAAGATGTTTTAAGATGGTCGGTTCAAGTGCGATGGTATTGCAATCCGCCTGCTATACTGTTTTGAGCAACGCTGCTCCGTCTCGATTCCTCAGCACCATTTAGGGTCGCATTTTCATTGAACACCAATTCATTATTGGCATTTATGAAGTTCAATTGAATATCGTCCTTTTCGGAAAGCTTGTACAACCAACGTAGCGAATGGTCGTAAAAATCAGATTCAAAATCAGAATTGATGACCTCGGCGGTGTTCGATTCAACTTCGGTGTCTTGTGCAATTCGATCAAAATAGGCCGTATAGGTAGGCGATTCCACAAAATTGCTAATGCCCTTTCTTGCAGCGACCTGTACGGAAGACTTATTCCCCAAAGGAACATCCGCAAAAGCATTGGCATCCAAAAAATTAAAGGCAACGTTGCCCTGAAAATTTGTAGTGACCTCCTTTTCGGTTTCCATGGCAATAGTACCCGAAACTCCATCCGTATAAGAAACAGGTGTACCGTTTTTACGTAGACCGACCTTTTGTGTTATTTGGGGGTTGTACATCGAGATAAGCCCAAAAAAATGCCCGGATTGATACATTTTTATCCCATCCCATAAGATAAGGTTCTGGTCGTTCGTACCACCTCTAATATTGATGTCGGATACCGTTTCGTTAATGCTTTGAATGCCCGGGAAGGCCTGAACGGATTGCAGCACATCAGTTTCTATCAACCCTGGCAAAATGCTGAACCTATCAAAATCTATCTTGAATGATCCGTCATTTAGCTTATCAATTCCCCGTATCAAAAAATCCGATAGTACAATCTCGGCCAATTGCATTTCATCGGGCAATACGTAGATTGTGCCGCAAGTATATTCCTTGAAAAATTGATAGCTCCTGTCCAAGGTTTTATAGCCGATATGCCGAATGCTTATGAGGTCGTTTTTAGAATCCGGTTTCAACTCGAAATATCCGTTCTCATCCGTAATTGTTGAACTTTTATTACCTTGAACCGTAGCGTTCACAATAGGTTCTTGCGTGTTCTTGTCCTTTAAGTATCCGCAGAGCTGCAATTCAGGTTTTTTAATAGAAACGATTTTATTGTCAAGAATAGCAAAAATCAGCTTGGTGCGTTCCTGAACGTAGCGAAGTGATTCGTCAATGGATAACTCCTTCGAGGGAGGAACCACTTGAATACCATCCACGGTTTCGGAGGCATAATTGAACTGATATCCAAATTGGATGTGTAGCTCAGTCAATACCTCGATCAACGGTTTGGCCGATTGGGAATCTTGTGCTGAAACCGAAACAAAATTACAGAGTAGAAAAAGAAGGATTATATATAATCGAATGCGGTTCACTGACTTAGTGCCTGACTTGGCCCGATACTTTAATGGTTTAACGTGTTTTGCTTTTTTCAGGTTAAGTTAAGCGTATTGTTTTCTTAGGACAAAAAAAAACAAGGCGAACAGTATAATAAGGGTTTTAAAAGGAAATTTCATCTTTGAACGGGAGGTCTTAAATCTTATTTAAAAGACCTAATGAGGCCACATCAATTGTTTAAAGGGTATATGCTAACCGAATTCCCATTTTCTATTCGATATCCCAAATCCAAAGGTTCGCTGATCGATTTCAACGCATTTTCCAAGCTATCGTGTACAAAGCCACCCGTGAAAAGACGGTCAGCCTCTACATTTTCCATTCGAACCTTTATATCGTATTGCCGTTCCAGTTCGGCAATGACTTCCGCTAAGGGAACCCGTTCGAAACTACTGACGTTCTTGGTCCATTGCGGATTTTGATAGGTTGTTTTTCCAAGAGAGGCTTTTCCATTTGAAAATCGAAAGCGATTTCCTGCGGTAAGTTGTTCTGTGGCGTTCGGGGAAGTAACTTTTACAACGCCCTGAAAACACTCGACCTCAAAATAGCTCCCTCGTTGTTTCACATTAAATTGCGTGCCTAAAACACTAACGATTCCTTCGGAAGTAATCACATCGAATTTAGCACCTTTGGCAACCTTAAAATAGGCCTCGCCCGTTAAATGGACTTCCCGTTCATCGTTCCATTTTCTTTTGGAATAGCTTATTTCAGATTGTGCATTGACCACTACGGTAGAGGCATCCGGTAATTCTATGGTAGTTTTTTCACCAGCAAGGGTATTAATTTCTACATCCCTATTAAAAAGAAAGAAATAGGAAAGTGCTAGACCAATAACAAATACGCTTGCAATTTTTAGGAATGGTTTTACCCAATTCAATTTTCTCACGGGCACGGTATCCTTTTCAAGTCGTTTGCTAAAGGTTTCAAAATCATCCACAGTCGAAAACTCTGAGGCTTTGAAATACATGGCATTCTCAATGATAACCGTAAGTTCAGGGTAATCGTCAAGTTGTTCGAAGGCCTTCATTTCCTGCTCAGAAAGCTCATCTGTCAACCATTTTTGTATCAAGTATTCCTTATCCATTGATTTGGCTTCTGATTATATAACAACCAAGGTTGCTTTTTTCCTGATTATTTTAATTTAAAATTTTCCAATTCTTTTTTTAGGATGCCAAAAGCAGTATAAATACGGTACTCGACCACCTTACAGGTAACCCCTAACATTTCTGCAATTTCCTCATGTTTCTTGCCTTCTGCTTTATTCAGCATGAAGGCCACCCGTTGCTCCTCTGAAAGTTTTTCGAGGGCCTTTTGGTATTTTTGAAAGTACTCCTCCTTTTCCATAAGAAACTCGGGGGTCTCGTTACTATGTTCTTGTGGTTTTAACTTTTGATACCGTAGAACCACTTTTTGGTGCTTGACCTCGTTCAACATCATGTTATTGGCCACCTTATATAAATAGGACTTTGCCTTACCTAGAGTAACCTCTTTACAATGTTCCCAAAGTTTGATGAAGGCTTCTTGGGCCTTATCGTTCGGATTTAGGCGTTCGCCGTACTTATAATAAAGGTAGTCGTGCAGGTTTTTTGAGTATTTGTTATAAATACCCGCGAAGACCTGTTGTTGACAAATATCTTCATGTAGTTCTTTTGACAAGGCTTTGAATTTTATGCTGTTAAATGTAGAAATAAATTTTTTTGAATTTTTCAGGAGTTTTTAGGAGTTGGTTGTTTTAGTAGCAAAGCCCATTAATCGAAATTTTTTTATCATGCAGAAGTCCCTTAAAATAGTAACCATAATCCTATCTCTTGTTTTACTCAACTTTAGCTGCAGACAAGAGGAATTTGAATATTTTCCACCAGAGGAGCAACAAACCTTGGCCAATACAATGGTAGCGGAGCTGCTTGAAAGGACGGCCTTGAACGACGGCTCTATAGATAACATTATTGACCAATCGAATTGTTTTACGGTTCAATTGCCGGTCGCTGTAAATGTCAACGGAACAGATGTCTTAGTGGATGCTATAGAAGATTATGCAAACGTAGAGGCGATTTTTGATGCTTATGATGATGATGTCGATGTTCTGGAAATCCTATTTCCCATTACAATTATCTTGAGTGACTTTACGGAAGTGGCCATCGCGGACCAAACGGAATTCGACACTTTTTCTGCCAGTTGTAACGGCGAGAATGTGGCGGATGACGATATTGAATGTTTGGATATTCAATACCCTATAACTGCATCTATTTTCAACCAAACGACGGAGGTTTTTGATAATCTATCGATTACAAGCGATTCTCAGCTCTATAACTTTATCGATGATTTAGAGAGTGATGACATCGTTGATATCAGCTTTCCTATAGATGTTGTCTTGGCGGATGGAACCGGAATAAGTATTGGTAGTTTAAACCAATTAGAAGAAGTCATCGATAATGCCAAGGATAGTTGTGATGAAGATGATGATTACGACTATAACGATGACGACTGCGACAACTGTACCACGAACCAACTTGCCGATTTACTGACAAGCTGTACGAATTGGACGGTTGATAAACTAGAACGTAACGACCAAGACCTTGAAGACAACTATGTAGGCTATCAATTCAATTTCGCCGCCGATGGAACTTTGACCGCGGCAACCAACAGCAATTCCTTTTTGGGGACATGGGAAATCAACGGTTCCGGAAACAGCATTTCCTTTGCCTTGAATATTCCAAATTTAAGTGACTTCAACACCAATTGGAACCTCCATGAAATAGAACAAGGCGGTAGAGAGAACAAATTTGACCTTAGATTGGGCGACGACCGACTGCGGTTCGAAAGCAATTGCTCAGATAATGGGGGTAATAACAATGGAAATACAGGAGCGCTTGCTACTATTTTGACCGATGGCGTTTGGGTAGTAGGCTCTTATACCGAAGACTCCGACGACCAAACAAGTAATTATAGCGGCTATACCATAAACTTTAACAGTGATGGCACCGTGATCGCTAGCAACGGTACCCCCATCAATGGCACATGGGCAACACAAGATTCAGATAGTGAACTCATTATGGATTTTGGAAGCACATCACCATGGGATGAATTCAACGACACTTGGGACGTTATTTCCGTTACCAATACCCAGGTAGAAGTACGTGATGTCAGCGGCGGAAATGGGGGAACGGATACATTAATTCTGAATAAACAATAATACAGTAACCTTTAAAAATCAATTGCTATGAAAAAGAATATTTTAAATTACGGATTAGTTTTGGTAGCGGTACTCTTTACCGCATGTACCAAAGATGCTGATGACAGCAACAATTTTGCGAACCTTCAGGCAGATGTGGAAACGATTACCAACAATGTTACCTCAGGTTCATGGGTCATCACTAATTTTATCGATTCCGGTAAAAATGAGACCGGCGATTTCACGGGCTACGGATTCTCATTCAATTCGGATGGAAGTCTGGTGGCGGATAATGGCAGCAATACAAAAACTGGCACATGGTCGATTACGATTGACAGCAACTCCAACGACGATTCAAGTAGCAGTGGCGCAAACGATGATAGCTCCAGCAGTAGTTCAAACGACGATAACTCCAATGACGATTGCAACAATTGCAGTGTTTCCCAATTGACCGATGTATTGACGGCATGTTCGGGCTGGTATGTTGACAAGCTTGAAGTAGATGACAATGACCTGGAAGATAATTTGAACGGGTACAATTTTGACTTTTCGTCAGATGGCACCATAAACATAACATCGAATGGTAATACATACAGTGGTACATGGACCGCTTCCGGGAGCGGCAATAACGTTCAAGTTGTGCTCACTATTTCAGATTTGAGTGATTTAGAGGCCACATGGACCCTTCATGAAATCGAATTGGAAAATGGTGAATCAAAAGTCGATATGCGCATCGGTGGCAATGATCGCTTACGATTTAAGAACAATTGCACTATAGGTAATTTCTCAGGCAGTTCTTCATCTGGGAATACTTCAGGCGATATCGATTTTAATATTTTCTTCGCTTCTCCTGCAGACTTTGCGGAACTTTCTGAAGATTGGGATATCATTTCGCATACGGCATCCAAAATCGAACTCAAACATGTTAGTGGAGGGAATGGGGGAACCGATCTGTTGACCTTTGAAAAGAATTAGACCTGCTAGATGGCCCAAGCCACTAGTGTTCCCCCTCAATTCTAGTGTTGGTGTCGAAAATCTTCCGGATTCTTTGATTAAAGTTTCCCGCTATGAAAAAGGAAGGTTTTTGATGAACTGCCCCAAGGCAAATTGGGGCAGTTTTAACTTTTATATTTATCGTGTCTTGCATAAAACCCTCATGTCATTATGAATATTTCAAAATCGCTTTCCTATCTAAACCCAAAACTTGTTACTCGGATAGAGGAAGAATCGATCTTAAAGGAAATTCCAAAGAACACTCAAATTTTACGTGAAGGACAATTTATAAAGGTCATTCCCATTGTTTTAAAAGGCTTGATAAAAGTATATACCCGTTATGATGATAGGGAACTTTTGTTATACTACATACGTCCCGATGAAAGTTGCATCATGTCATTTTCGGCCAGCATAAAAAATGAACCTAGCCAGGTTTTTGCCGAAACCGAAGAAGACACCACGGCCTTATTATTACCGGTCGCTAAAGTTTCAACATGGATCGAACAATTTCCGGACATCAATACCCTTTTCTTTCAACAATACAAACAGCGCTACAGTGAACTTCTAGATACGATACACCACGTACTTTTCAATAAAATGGACGCAAGATTATACGACCATCTAAAGACCAAAATTTTCGTTAGAAATGAGAATCCGCTTAGGATATCACACCAGCAGCTGGCCAATGAATTGGGTACGGTAAGGGAAGTCATAAGCAGGGTAATGAAGAAACTGGAGATCGAGGGTTTGGTCAAACAGCATCACAACGGTATCGAAGTTTTGTAGTTGTGACTTCGGTCACAGCATAGCTAAAATTACCTAAGTACATTTGATAAAAAGAAACAATGAGCAAGAAAATATTCCAATTTTTATGGGTGTGCCTGATTTGCTTAGTAGCGGTCTCGGTTATTGTTCTGGCCTTTCAAAAATTGTCTAACTAAAATGTATTGACATGAAAAAAAATATGGGTAACACAGACCGAATCATTCGATTCATTATCGCCGCAATCGTCGGAGTATTGTATTTTAACGGAACACTTACTGGAACTTCAGGAATAGTATTGTTGGCACTGGCTGGTGTATTTCTTTTAACAAGCTTTATCAGTTTTTGTCCCTTGTACGCACCTTTCGGAATCAGTACTTGTCCGATGAAAAAACCAAGTGCCAAGAACTAAGAATATAGGCACTTCGAAGTTATGTTAACAATAATTCGAGTGTGCAATGAACGCTGCTATTTCACACTCGAATTTATTTTCGCTAAACCTATTAACAAACTATCTAACTCTTGTTTTGTGAAGGGATGCCCTTGTTTAACTAACATATGAATATCCTTGGAAGCTTCAATGTTAATCAAGGGGTTGGAATTTAAAAAAAGCAAATCGGCCTTCTTACCAGCCTCAACAGCTCCGTATTTGTCCAAAAGCCCAAAGAATTTTGGCCCGTTGACTACGGATGTTTGTAATGCTTCCAAAGGGCTTAACCCGCCATCGACATATATTTTTAACTCTTCATGCAAAGCGAATCCTGGATAAATATAGGAGTTCAAAAACCCCGCATCAGTTCCGGCGACAATATCCATACCTGCGGATTTTATTATCGGTATCAACGCTATTAATTTTTCATATCGCTTCTTTCTTTCGTCAATTTCTTCTGGGGTGGCTTTATTGGCTCGTTCGACTCTCCAATCATATGTTTTTATCAGCCCTTTCCCCAAATAGTTCAATTCTTTATCGTTTTTGTGGTCGTATTCATCTAAATAGGAGATAATCCGATTTCCTATTAATGTGGGTACCACTGCGGTTTTGTTCTTATGAAGTTCTGTATAAACTGAAAGCGCGTATTCTTCATCAAAGGAATCGTACAGAGCGCGGTTGGCGGAAGCATAGTCCAATTGGTTGGCGTTGACTTTCTCTATTATGGCCATTTCCTCTGGCGAACCGGCTTTTAACATATAGGACATATGTTCTACCGTGCTCATCCCTTCTATCGAAAGGTCAAAGGCCCTTAAGCTAAAAGGAATGTGGCCGGATACTTTAAACCCTCTTTGATGTGCCCTTTTTACAGCAGTCTCAAAAAGTTCGGGTGAAAGGGCGTTATCAGTGATTTTTACAAAATCAGCCTTTATTTTTTCTAATGAATCAAGGGCGTGCTCAAGTCCGGTTTCATCGGCAATCTCTTGATCACCAGGCCAAATGGAATTGATTCCTTCGATTTTCGGGCCTGATGAGAAAATATTCGGGCCTAGAAGCTCTCCCTTGGCAATTTCAGCTTTCCACTCAAAGACCGAAGTGCTAATATCGGCCGAGCAGTCCCTAATCGTCGTAACTCCATTTGCTATGAATAGAGGCAACAGGTTTTTGTTTTCAGCTATTAAAGTATCCCCTCCGCCAAAATGTACATGCATATCCCAAAGCCCCGGAATTACAAATTTACCTTTGGCATCGATTTCTTTTTTTGTCTTCCATCCTTTTGAGATATCGGTATTTGCAACGACCGCAATGGAATCCCTGATAATGGCAATGCTTTGATTCTCAATAAGTCTACCGAAGTAGGTATCAACAACGGTAACAGAGCGAATGACCAAATCGTAATTTAATTCTTCTTTCGAATTGCAGGAAGTCAGAAACAGGACAAATAGACCCGATAATAGAAGGTAGGTATATTTCATGCTAAACCTTTATTGCGAAATTAAACCAATTTGACAAAGACAAGTCGGTCTATCTTTAAAAAACATCCAAAATAATATGGATTATTCACTTGGTTCAATATGGACAAGTACATGCCCTAAATTGGGAATTCTTATTTTCAGGGTATCTTTGAGTTTATGAGCAAGATCATGGCCTTCTTTCACGGAAATATGGGCATCGACTATATCGTGCAAATCGATGTGGTATGTCATTCCCGTTTTTCTAAAAAAGCACTTCTCGGCGCCAAGAATCCCATCGACTTTAAGGGATTCCGTTCGGATTTCCTGAATAGGGTCATCGTATAGATTTTCGTCCATTATTTCACCAAGGGCAGGCCTAAAAATAAAATAACTGTTGTAAAGAATAAATCCAGATGCCAACAGTGCCGCCCAATCATCCACGATTTCGTATCCTTTGCCAAAAATCAAGGCAATTGAAATTCCGAGAAATGCCATTAGCGAAGTAATGGCATCGCTACGATGATGCCAGTCATTCGCTTTTAAAGAAAACCTATTGGTTTGATTGCGTTTCTTAACCACTATCCTATAGGTTACCTCTTTCCAAATAATAATGGTGCCAAGAACGATTAAAGTCCAAGGTTTAGGAATTTTATGCGGGGTTTGAATATGTTGAATGCTTTCATAGGCAGTAATTGTAGTGGAGGTCACTAAACGAAAATGACCAGAGGTTCAATCTTACCATGGCCATAGGGGTGGTTATCATAAGCCGTTTTTTTTTGCATATCTGAGTCCGATTACGAACCAGTAATGAGGCAAAAATATCGGTGGTCGACTCTATGGTATCGGCTATCAGGGTATAGGAATTAACAAAAAAAAACCAGCTAATCCCTTAATTAGAGCCGAAGCAGTATTTCCGCTTATACTGAAATAGGTTGTTCTAATTGCGGTTTGTTCGTTTGTCATTTTAAGTTTTAGGACCAGAGTGGCATTTTTCTGCATGGTAATTTATGATTCTTTCAATTGAAATTCATATGGCATTCGATGGCCACTTTTAAAATCCTATTCCCTGTTTTAAAAATCTATTATCATTCAATCCCATTTGTAGTCTCTTTTTGTAGTTTCGTTAATTTACCTTTTATGGGACAGGTTCTTACTTTTAATAATTACTAGTCTAAAATAAAATTTTCTGGTAACCTATTTTCTATGAACTCATTGGTAATTTGAAACCAATGGCCTATTTAAGAGTTATTTCAATAGAAACTAGAGAAAATATTTTAAATATTAATTATTTCAACATATTGATTAACAATAATTTATATAAATACAGGTGTCCCTTTTTCGTAGGTATTGGACGGGCATCGAATAAGGCACTATTTAAGTTGGTATCACGTGAATTTATTTTTTATAATAAAAAATAAAAACCTGTAAATCAATGATTTACAGGTTTTTTTTGGTGTGATTTGGAATCACAGAGCGGAGGAAGAGGGATTCGAACCCCCGGAGGTGTGACCCTCAACAGTTTTCAAGACTGCCGCAATCGACCACTCTGCCATTCCTCCAATGCGGGTGCAAATATAGAAAGCTTTTTCAACTCTATAAAGAGTTTTACAAATTATATTGTAACTCTTTTAATAAATATGAAAACAACTTTAAGCGTAAAAGTCAAACTGAAGAATTTTAATTTTAAGTTTCATTTTTTCAAATAAATTAGCTTAAAAACACATTTATTCGATAAAATACATAAAATATAAGAAATACTATGAATTTTTAATAGGCAGAAGTGCTCGTCGTTTTAAGAATTTTGGTTCACCTAATAATCCAAAATCTTATCTTATGAAAAATTCTATAACCTACAACGTCGCCTTAGGATGTTTTATTACATTCTTGTCGTACTCATCGTTTGGGCAAGGCACAAAAGCTTTCAAATCAGACTTAGTCCCTACCACAGAAATCCACAAAAGGGTAGACAATTACCTAGAGCTCAAAAATTTAGGATATAGTGATCCTGAAATCTTTGAAGACCTAGGGAATGCAAATTTTTTGGTAGAAAACTACGAAACGGCCGCTTTTTGGTATCAAAAACTGCTTGAAATCGGTAGCAATGGATCTCTTAACACAAGTTATAAAAAGCGGTATGAATTCGCACTTCAAAAAACAGCTGGCAACGAAATGGCCGGTGTTTCAGAAAACAAAGATTGGCTGGTTGACATAAAGGCCGATTATCAAATCAACAAAAACCTCAAAAGTAGGGAATCCTATGCGTCTATTGAAAATAAGGACTATATTCCAAAGGAATACGAAGCACCGATGAGTATTACTGCTGATGGAAAAATTGCTTATTTCAGTAAAACTGTCAGCATAAAGCCCAAGTATGGTGTTTTTTCCAAAAAGCAGTCGCTTCATAAAATATACAAGGCGGAAAATGTAAAAGGGGAATGGAAAAATATTCAAGAAATTGCCTTAAGCCCTAAATATTATTCTGCAAAGCACCCAACAGTTTCCGAGGACGGAAAGAGGCTTTTTTTCGCTTCTAACATGCCAGGTACCTTTGGAGAATTTGATATTTATGTTTCTGAAATTCAAAAGGATGGTTCTTTCGGGGTTGCCAAAAATTTAGGCAAAAAGGTAAATACAGATAAAGACGACCTATATCCGAAGATTGTCCATGGCAATACCATATGTTTTGCTTCGGAAGGGCATGGTGGGTTTGGAGGACTGGATCTATTTATGGCCAATGTAAGCCATTCAAAAGTAAGTAGATCTGTGAACTTAGGTCCTGAAATTAATAGCTTGGCAGATGACTATTCAATTTCAGTAGAAGAAAACGGGATGGGATATGTGATGTCAAACAGAGGTACTCACCAAGAAATTGTTCAACGCGTGGCACTCATCAATTCCGCCAAAGCTCCTTCAAAGGATGGCAAGCGCGAAGACATCTTCGAGATTCTAAATTCAGAAGATAAAGCCAGTTATACCACCTCGGTATTTGAGAACTAATGTTCTAGAATACGCTTTAGATTTTATAAATCATTTTATTGAGCAATCTGGAAAATCATCTTGATTGTCAAACCCTAGGACCAAAAATTGTTCAGATTTTCAGTCTTACAATTCATCCATCTTATTATAAGTTGATAATAATCAGGATGATAATTCCTTCTGAACAATATAACTTTAATATCCATTATTATGAGTTACAATACTACTATTCCGCAAAAGATTTGTCTTCTAGTTGTGTTATGTGTGGTTCTATTTAGCCAACCCACATATAGTCAAGAGACAAGCTCAGAGATCAGTTCAAAGAGCACATATCATAATCAATTGTTTTTCAATCGATTTCTGATTAATCCGACCTTTTCATTGGTGCGAGAAAACAAGTCGTATTTGAATATTCTGCATAGAAACCAGTATGCAACTTTTGATGATAATAGTCAAAATTACTTTCTAGGTTTCAGCAATAGACTAAATGACCATACCGCTGTTGGTATAGGTATTTACAGCCAGTGGTCGGGGGTTATTCAAGAGTTTGGTTTCAATGCAAATTATGCAACCTCTGTGAAATTGGGGGAAAAGAGTTCATTGACCTTTGGTACCAATGTCACCTATTTCAATGAAGGTCTTGATAAAAATCGCATCGTGGCCACTGAAAACGATACAAAAATCAATGAAGCCACCAAAGAAAGTAAAATAGCCGTGCAACCGGGGATTACTCTTTCTATAGGAAAATTTGATTTTGGGCTTTATGCCGAAGATTTATTTAAATACAATCAGACAACCAACAGTTTCCTGACCCGCTTAAATGACAAAACTTTAACCGCCTCGCTGCAATATACCCACTCATTTATAGCAACCCGAGGTTTGTTTACCAATGCCAGATTAATGCCTTTATTTCAAATGAGCAAGAATGAGGATGGCAGTCTGGGATATTTCGGATCTATTTTACTTGATCTGCCTAAATATGGCTGGTTACAGTCCACCGTAGATGATGCTTATGGGCTATCAATGGGATTTGGATTTAACCTTAGTAAGAAAATGTCCTTGGGATACTTGATGGAAAAGGATTTGTTCGATGAAACAGTTGATTTTGGTTGGAACCATGAACTATCATTGGCCTATACCTTTAAAGACGAAAAAACCGGTTTTGTAGATTTTGCCGATAGTTCGCAAGATGCAAAGATCGACCAAATAGTACGAAACTATGAAGAACAGATTTTACAGTTGAAAGCTGAAAAAAACAAAAGTGTTTCAAGGAGTAATAGAAAAGATTTAGGAGCCTTATCCACTCCGGAGGAGGAATCCAATTCCCTTGCGTATCAAAATAGATTGATATTGGATGAGCTTATATTAAGACAAGATTCAATTGAAAAAGCCCGTGATTTGGCTTTTGAGGAAAGGTTTCAAACAATCGTTAGAATTCTTAGGAGCGATATAAAGCAAAATATAAAAGTAAAATCAGAAGAATATAACGACCCCGCAAAGGAAACAATGGTCGCGCAAGTAGAGAAACCGAAACCGCCAACAACGGAATTGAATAACAAAGAACACAAGGATTATGAGAAATTGCCGATTAAAGTTTTAAATCAATCTGATATTATCGGGGTCAAATCCGGCTACTATGTAATCGCCAATGTTTACAAGAATAAGAAATACTTAAATGCCTTTATGAAAACATTATCTGATCAAGGTCTTGAGGCAAAGCAGTTCTATAATAAGGAAAATGGACTTTATTATGTCTATTTAGCGGACTATAATGCCAAAAGCGAAGCTGAGGGAGCTTATGTTTCGAATTTAAATGGCAAATACAATGACGAGAAATGGATAATGCAAGTTGATAATAGCATGGCCACAGCTGCCAACATCTATGATGCCCAATAACTATTTTTAAAATATAAGGTTGATTTTGTGTTGAAAGAAGGAGGGTATCCGGGGGGATGCTACAAGCCCTCCTTCATTACACAATTTAACCGCTTCTTATAATTTCACCATTTATGGGTATGTGTAATTTTAGTTTTTAATTGCTGATAAAATATTTCTGGAGGCCCTGTCGCAATTAGCATTGATTATAAAACCTGCCATTGAAATTTAGCTTTCAAATTTTTGTGATACTTGCATTTTAACGAAAATCCAGAGAATCACAGATTTTAATATAATATTTTTCCTACTTTTATTTTGTTAAAACAGTAAAATAACCAATGTTTAACCCAAATCCCCCCAAACCATGGATGCAAATCTTTACCTACCCAGCGGTACAAAAAGTAATTCTATATCAAGTCTTTTGCTAGGCAAACAGTTCTTTATTGTACAAAACAAGATCGAATTTTCAAATGAAGTAAACTTATCTTCTTCTTCATTCTATTTACCTACTTCAAAAATATCCAGTCTAGGCAAAAGCCCAAAATTAAAAGATTGGCGATTTCATTTATGTGATAACGGACTACTGCACTTACTGTAGCCAATCAAGAAGATTTACGGCCTAACGAACATCTGATTATCTATCAATAATTAGGTTATGTCCTATTTCCAAACGATGCAGGTTTTTAAACGTGTACTAATACCGGTTGTGTAAAATAAAGCGCAATTTGAGTATTTGAGACTCCCTTTTTTAAGAAAAATCAATTTATGGAATAAAAATACCCACAAAATGAAATCACCTATTCTAAAGATTATTATTATAGACAATAATGTGTTATTGCATCAGTCTTACAGATATTACTTTAATTGCTACTTGGACTATTCCCTTAAAGGAATTTATACTTCGGTAGAAAGTGCAATGTTGGATTATGATAAAATATATCCAGATATTATAATTACAGAAGTTTCATTGCCAGATATTACTGGTATTGAAGGTGTTCGTCTTTTTCGTAAAAAAGACCGAAATGTGCAAGTTGTAATGATGAGTGATAAGAATGAGTTTGAAATAATTAAAAAAGCATTTAAAAATGGTGCGAACGGATATGTTTCCAAACCTTTGACAAAGAATGGTTTATATCGCTCTTTAAATTCCATAAAATATGAAGGTGCTGCCATGAGTAACGATATCGCTAAAAAAGTGATAGCGATGTTCCAAAGAAAATCGTATACCCCTTTTTCCGAAAGAGAAAACCAGATCATTGATTATTTGTGCACGGGAGCTACTTATAAAGTCATTGCCGACAAATTGTTCGTCACTCCAAGTACTGTCAACTTTCATATTCAGAATATCTATCTTAAACTTGATGTCAACTCAAAATCGCAAGCACTGCTTAAATTACAGGAAATGGAATAGGGCCCTTTGGATAGCTGGTTTTTGAGAATAGTGGCATTTTTATTTTATAAATTGCCTCCATGAACGAATCATTGGTGAGCATATTGATTCCCTTTAAGAATACTGAAAAATTTCTTAAGGATTGTTTAGATAGTATTCTTGAACAGAATTACAAAAATTGGGAAGTATTGGCTATCGATGATCATTCATCCGACGGAAGTAGATTATTGCTTGAATCCTATTCTGACCAGGACATTCGTATTAAAGTTTTAACAAATAAGGGTAACGGAATTATTCATGCCTTGCGCACCGCATATTCCAATTCGAGTGGTGAATTTATAACCCGAATGGATTCTGATGATATCATGGTGCCCAGCAAGTTGAGTACCATGGTAAACAATTTGCGAACCAATGGAAGTGGTCATCTTGCCCTAGGTCTCGTAAAATATTTCTCTGATTCAGGGATTAGTAATGGTTATGCCCGATACGAAGATTGGATCAATGGCCTAACAAGATTGGGCTGCAACTATACTGAAATTTATAAAGAGTGCGTTATACCTTCGCCCTGTTGGATGGCATACCGCAAAGATTTGGATGAGTGCGGCGCATTTCAATCAGATTTTTATCCTGAGGATTACGATTTAACTTTCAGGTTCTACGAAAAAAAAATAAAATGCATCCCCTGCAATGTCTTATTGCACCATTGGCGGGACTATAAAACACGTACCTCCAGAACTAGCGAACACTATGCGCAAAATTATTTTTTGGGGATTAAGATGCACCATTTTTTAAGGCTGGATTATGATTCCTCACGAACATTGACCATTTGGGGCGCCGGCACCAAAGGCAAAGAGATTGCCAAGGAGCTTCTTGAAAAAGGAGTGCCTTTTTATTGGTTGTGCGACAATCCCAAAAAAATCGGTAAAGAAATCTATGGTCAAAAAATGGTGCACTTTGATACACTGCGTAAATTGAAAAACCCTCAAAGTATAGTAACCGTTGCCAACGGGGAGGCTCAAACCATGATTAGGCACTATTTTTCGCAATTGGGACAACGACCTATGACCGACTATTTCTTTTTTTGCTAAGCAAGCGAATTCCCTACTGATTTTTAAATTTTAACTACATAATGTAAGTTCTAAACTTAGATTGCTTAATGCCTTTTAAGTCTTAACCATTATTTCTTAATTGATTATATTTGTCAAATCAAAATCGGGAATGCAATTTACATATCCAGAACTTTTTTGGGCGCTATTTCTCCTCTTAATTCCCATTTTAATCCATCTTTTTCAACTTAGAAGATTTATAAAAACACCCTTTACGAACGTAAAGGTCCTTCAAAAGATACAGGCCGAATCACGACGAAGCAAAACCCTAAAAAAATGGTTATTGCTATTTACCAGATTGCTATTGTTGGCCGCACTGATTTTTGCTTTCGCAAAACCGTATATAGCTTCCAAGTCTGCCTTGATACCAAAGGAAACTGTTATTTATTTGGATGATTCTTATAGCATGCAGGCAAGAACGGGGAATGCCTCTCTTTTCGAAACTGCCAAACAAGATCTTATCAAATCTGTTCCAAAAGATGAATATTTTACTCTTTTCACAAATGAAAAGGTCTTTAAGAAAGGAAATATTCAGGAAATCCAAAATGCACTTCTTGCATTGCCCTTTAGCTCAAAACAACTTAAACTGAATGAAATATCCCTTAAAGCAAGTACTTTTTTTGAAACCGATAAGGGAAGCGAAAAAAATCTCATTATAATTTCAGATTTTCAACAGCGAATGGCTTCTGAACAAAATGATTCTGTGCACACACTAAGCAGTTATTTGGTCAAATTAAACCCTAGTGAAACGATAAATATTAGTATAGATTCCGCTTATATTGAGAATGAAGGATTTGAAAACACCGATCTATCTATTTTACTTTCCGCCAATTTTGAAGTGGGAAGTACTCCGGTTTCATTGTTCAATGGTGAAAAGCTTATAGCCAAAACTTCCGCAACTTTCAATGGGAATCAAAAAGCCCAGGTGAGTTTCACAATTCCTTCAAGAGAACAAATAATGGGAAAGATTGAAATCGGCGATGCGGGACTAGGATACGATAACGAGCTATATTTCAATATAGAAGAACGAAAGAAAATAAAGGTAATGTCCATCGGCTCAGAGGACACCTCTTTTCTTTCAAGAATATTTGTCGATGCCGAATTTGAATTAGCAGACTTTACCCTTCAAAACCTTAACTATGGATCCATTGATGGGCAAAATTTAGTTATCCTCAATGAGTTGGAGGCCATCCCATCTTCCTTAACGTCGACTCTAGGGTCTTTTATTGAAAAGGGCGGTAATCTCACAATCATTCCTTCCGATGAAATTGATTTTGATTCTTATGTTCCTTTACTTACCAATCTCATGCGAACCAGGGTCCTACAAGCTATAAATGAAGAGCGGGAAATTACGGATATATCTTTCGATCATCCATTATTTAAAAATGTGTTTGAAAAAAATGTTACTAATTTTCAATACCCAAAAGTTGCCCGATCCTATCGTATACAAACAAATCAGCCATCAATATTGCTATATCAAGATAAAAGCCCTTTTTTGGTTGGTGGCGACGGAATGTACTTTTTTACAGCTTCTTTAAACGATGACAATTCCAACTTTAAAAATTCCCCTTTGATTGTTCCCACTTTCTATAAAATGGGCATAAACAGCTTAAAGCTACCAAGTCTATATCACCTTATTGGTGATGCGGTGAATGTAGATGTTCCCATTCAACTGGAAAAAGACCATATTTTAAAATTGGCAAAAGCTGATTTTGAACTCATTCCCCAGCAACAGGCATTCTCAAATAAGGTGGCCTTGAATTTTTCTCAAAATGGAATGGAAAACGGGATTTATCAGATCATGGATAATGGAAAAATCGTAAATAACATAAGTTTTAATTACCCAAAAGAGGAAAGCGATCTTACCTATTTAGATGTATCCCAGGGATATTCAAATAGGGTGAATGACTCAATTTCCAATCTTTTTGAAGATTTACAAAATGATAATTCTATAAAGGAGCTTTGGAAATGGTTTGTTATTTTAGCATTGCTATTTCTGATTATTGAAATACTAATTCAGAAATACCTTTAAATGGCTAATTCTAATTTCATAAAATTGGTGTCTCCCTCGAAAAGAACTTATACTTTTGGAATAATGCAACGTATCCACTGCAAATGAACATACTCATAAAATCTGCCAAAATTATTGATGAATCCAACAAAAACATTCACCTAAAAAATAGGGATATTAGTATCATCAATGGTAAAATTGATAAGATTGCCCCTGCCATTGAGGTAACAGGGAAAACAAAGATCATAAATCTTGAAAACCTCCATGTTTCCATTGGCTGGATGGACACAGGTGTCTCTTTTGGGGAACCGGGCTTTGAGGAACGCGAAACAATTAAGAACGGTTTGGAATGTGCTGCCAAAAGTGGTTTTACAGATGTTATCTTGAACCCCAGCAGTTATCCCCTTCCTGACTCTAGTTCTGACATTGTTTTTTTAAAGAATGCATCGAAAGGGAATGCAACCAACCTATATCCCTTAGGAAATTTAACCGTAAAGGGAGAAGGGAAAGACCTGGCGGAATTGTTCGATATGAAAAATTCCGGGGCAATAGGCTTCTATGATTTCAAGCACTCTATACAAAATCCCAATCTTTTGAAAATAGCGTTACAATATGCTCAAAATTTTGATGGATTTATATACTCCTTTCCAATGGACTCCCATATAGCGGGTAAAGGCATCGTTCATGAAGGAAATATTTCTACCTCATTGGGGCTCAAAGGAATACCCGCCTTGGCTGAAGAGCTGCAAATTGCCCGTGATATTTACATCTTGGAATATACGGGGGGAAGGTTACATATTCCTACAATTTCCACGGCGGGTTCTATTAAGTTGATCTCCGAGGCAAAAAAGAAAGGATTGAATATTACATGCAGTGTGGCCATACATAATTTAATGTTCACCGATGGAGAATTGGTGGAATTTGATTCGCAATATAAAGTGGAACCGCCATTACGGACCAAGGCAGATACCAAAGCTTTGTTAAAAGGTCTTAGTGATGGGATAATAGATTTTGTGACTTCCGATCATATTCCGATGAATATCGAACAAAAGCAAGTGGAGTTTGATAATTCCGCAAATGGCACAATCGGTCTGGAAAGTGCCTTTGGAGCTTTGAATCAGTTATTTGGAACAGAAACCACAATCAAATTAATGACAAGGGGAAGAGAACATTACGGGCTTATGACCCCTTCAATTAAGGAAAAAGAATTTGCCAGTTTGACGTTGTTTAACCCTGACAAAGAATATGTCTTTAAAAATGATGACATTCTTTCAACATCAAAAAACAGCATGTTTTTAGGGACTCCTTTAAAGGGGAAAGTTTACGGTATTATAAATAATGGCCAAATGATATTGAACTAATCAACTAAATTTTCCAATATGGACCAGAACACAATTAATGAAGGTAAGACTGCAGCAATTATCAGCTATATATTTACACCTATTGGCTTGTTGATTGCTTATTTAATGAACAATGAAAAGAAGAATACTTTTGCCCAATTTCATATTGGGCAATCAGTACGTCTTGCAATTCTTGGAGCTGCAAACTATGCCCTAGAGAGAATTTTGCCCTTTAGAATGGATTTTGTAACCACTATTATAGGATTAGGAATATTAGTACTCATGATCATTGGAATCATAAATGCAGCAAATGGTACTACCAAAAAATTGCCCATAATAGGTTCAATAGGAGAGTAGGGCAATTATAGTAGTTTTCAGTTGAGTCGCGCTAAGCAATATGGAAAAGGAAGGAAAATCAATGGCAATAATCGCTTATCTAACCATCATTGGTTCTATAATTGCAATTACAATGAATATGGAACCAAAGAACACCTTTGCAAGATTTCATATTCGCCAGGCTTTCGGTATACATTTAGTTTTTCATGCCTTTGCATTATTATCAAGTGTTTCATATAGTATTTTTGCATTATACGGGCTCTACTTATGTTATATAATTCTTTTCATATATGGATTTGTCGGAGCTCTTAATGGTAAAATGCAGGAAATTCCATTTTTAGGTCCCTATTTTCAAAAATGGTTCACCTTTATCCAATAATATGACCACAGCCCCCTTATCGCTAGAACATTTGGTAAGACCTTCTACATTAACGACCGGCCAAATACCCGTTCTTTTTATGTTTCACGGCTACGGAAGCAATGAAGAAGATTTATTCTCCTTCGCACCGGAGCTTCCTGAAAAGTTATGCATAATATCTGTGCGCGCACCCTTCCCTATCCAACCATTTGGAAATGCTTGGTATAGCATTAATTTTGACGCACATCAAGGAAAATGGAGCGACAATGAGCAAGCTATAATTTCTAGGGATAAAATAGTGAAATTTATGGAGGAGGCCTGCTCAACTTACGGATTGGATTCTAAGCAAACTACTTTACTTGGCTTTAGCCAGGGCTCCATATTGAGCTATGCCGTAGCGATATCCTATCCTGAAAAAGTAAAGAATGTGGTAGCTCTCAGTGGCTACATTAACGAAGAGATTCTGGTAACTGATTTCAAAAGCAAGAATCATGAAAATCTTCATATTTATGCCTCACATGGACAAGTAGATCAAGTTATACCCCCTGAGTGGGCCCAAAAGACCCCAGCATTCCTAAATAAGCTTGGTATCCAACATTTGTATGAGGAATTTCCAACAGGCCACGGTGTCTCACCTCAAAATTTCTATTCCTTTCGAAAATGGCTAGAAGATAAAATCTAATTACTTCGAGTATACAACAAGTGATCGATCAATGTAAAATCTACCCCGAGATCATCTTTTAGTTCATATTTAATTAAAGCTTCGCCCCAAAATTTTCCATCAGAAAAATCGGCCAAGATCCATTTATGATTTAACACCTTAATTTTATTTATTTTAAAATCATTTTCCATGCCTTCATAAGGAATTAATGGATTATCACCTTTCTTTTCATTGGTTTCCAATAACTTATCCGTAATATAACTGGCCGGATTCTTTAGGTTTAAATGGTCATAATATGCCAATGCATCATCATTGTTCTCCAATGAAAAATATTGCATATCCATAACTTTCAATTTCGCGCTTTTAACCGAGTCCTTTAAAGCAGCAATCCCAGAATCAAGATTTTCAATTTTTGAATCTTTAGCTTTTATTATGTTTCCATTGCTAACAAAAAGATATAGGCCAATTAGGGCCGCAAAAATAAATAGGTAAATGAAAATTTTGTTCTTCATAATCCAGTCTTAATCAAAGGGTAATCGATAAATTATCATACGCCAAATATACGCCTTTTGGCAATTTTTTTTCAACATCCGCATGATAGCCCAGTAAATGACTAATATGGGTAAAATAGGTAGTTGAAGGTTTTACTTTTTCAACAAAATGCAATGCTTCGGTCAAATTGAAATGTGAATGATGGGGATCTTCCCTAAGTGCGTTAACAACCAAAATTCTAGTTCCTATTATCTTCTCAATTTCTTCATCCCGCATCGATTTTATATCGGTCAAGTATGTAAAATCATTTATCCGAAATCCAAATACTTGAAGTCCGTTATGGTCTCCCTCCACAGGAACTACGATTCTGTCACCTATCATAAAGGAATGATTATTTTCTATTTGGTTTATTTGAACAGCGGGAGCACCGGGATAGCGGTCGGCTACTTCAAAAATATAATCAAATCTGGTTCTCAATGAGCGAATTACCCGTTCATGGGCATAAATGGGTATATTACCTTGTTTGAAAAAAAACGGCCGAATGTCATCAAGCCCGGCAACATGATCGGAATGTTCATGCGTAAAAAGAATGCCGTCTAACTTTGAGATTCTGTGTTTCAACATTTGCTGTCGAAAATCAGGTCCGCAATCAATTACATAGTTGAAATCATCCCAAGAAACCAATACGGATACTCGAAGTCTTTGATCTCGTGGATCCTCACTTAAGCAAACAGGATGGTCGCTCCCAATAACCGGGATGCCCTGTGATGTTCCCGTACCCAAAAAAGTAATTTTCACAAAAGGATTGCCTGTTTGATTCAAAATTATAACATATTTATTTAATACATGCCCCATTCTTACTAACTTTGTACAACTGCAAAATTCATAAAATGGCTTCAGTTCTAGATAGGGACTCCGCATTCGAAAACATACCGTCACTCAAATCAAAGACCCTAAGAATAAATCTAAACCCAGACATTTATGGGACATTTGCCGAAATAGGCGCTGGGCAGGAAACCGCCAGGCACTTCTTTAGGTCTGGTGGTGCATCGGGGACCATTGCCAAGGCAATGAGCGCCTATGACAAGGACTTCAGCGATGCCATCTACGGGGTTGAGGAAGAAGGCAGATATGTTACCCAGTCTCGCTTAAAAACAATGCTTGAGCATGAGATGAAACTTATGGAAGAGCGCATAAGTAGAAAACAGCACCCTAACCGATTGTTTTTTTCCTATGCGAATACCGTAGCCACAATTGATTTTTCAAAAAGGTACAAAGGTCATGGCTGGTTAGGGATAAGATACCAGTTAGATCCTTCCCAAAGAGAATATGATGAGATCATACTGCACATTCGTTTCAAACAAAATGAGGCGAGATTGCAACAAGAAACGTTGGGTACCGTGGGCGTAAACCTTATTTATGGGGCATTTTATAAGTTTGATAAGCCTAAAAAATTACTGAGATACCTTTATGATCATATTGATAAAGATACTATAGAGATCGATATGGTGAATTTCTCAGGCCCTAATTTTAAGGATGTTGATAATAGATTGATGAGTTTACAGCTCATTAAAAATGATATGACCGATGCGGTAATGTTCGGTCCGGACGGCAACAATCTCTTACCGGCAGCGGTTCTCTACAAAAAGAATATTTTGGCCTTAAGAGGTAGCTTTAGGCCAGTTACCAAGGTGAATACGGACATGTTTGAAAAATCATATGATATATTCATTCGAGATCCGGGTGTGGACGAGGAGAATACCATAGTCATTTTTGAGATAACCCTTTCCAATTTAAAGGCTTCTGGGGAAATTGACGAACAAGATTTTATGGATCGTGCCGAGTTATTATGTTCATTGGGCCACTCGGTAATGATCTCTAAATTTCAGGAATATTATAAATTGGTCGAGTATTTCAATAATTATACAAAGGCCAAAATTGGATTGACGATGGGGGTCAATAATTTAGTCGATATATTCGATGAGAAATATTACAGACATCTAAGTGGCGGAATTTTGGAGGCGTTTGGCAAATTGTTCTTTAAGGATTTACAGGTATATCTATATCCCATGAAGAATCCTGAAACAGGACAGATAATGACCAGCAATACAGTAAAAGTCCACCCAAGAATGAAGGAACTTTACAAATTCTTCAAATATAACGGCAAAGTCATGGATATAATTGATTACGATCCGGAAATTATGCACATTTTTTCTAGAGACGTTCTCAAAAAAATTACCCAGGGCGAAGATGGCTGGGAAGACATGCTACCACAGGGTATTGCTGAAATGATCAAAGACAAGCAGCTATTTACCCGCAAGATTATTGATGAAGATCAAGTAGAAGTATAATATTATGCGTCCAATAACTGGGCTGCGTGATCTTTGGTTTTCACATTATCCACTACTTTTGAAACAACCCCTTCCTCATTTATTACAAAGGTTATTCTGTGTATTCCATCGTACTTTCTACCCATAAATTTTTTAGGCCCCCAAACCCCGAATATGGAAAGTAACGAGTGATTTACATCGGCCAACAACCGAAATGGGAATTTGTACTTTTTACTAAAATTGTTCTGTTTTTTGACCGTATCGGCACTCACGCCAAGTATGTCATAACCATTTGCTTGTAATTCAACATAATTATCCCTCAAATTGCATGCTTCAATGGTACAGCTCGGAGTATTTGCTCGTGGATAAAAGAAAATTATTAGCTTCTTCCCTTTATAATCGGACAATCTAACCTCTCTTCCTTCATTATCCAAAACTTTAAATTCTGGTACCTTATCCCCTACTTTTAATGTATTCATTCTCTAATTATGGTTAAATTCGCTACTGTTAAATTTGGGCGAAGCTACGTAAAAATGAACAAAGCCGAAAAAGTTGATTTTACAATAAAGAAGTTACAAGAACTGTATCCGCTAATTCCCGTGCCACTAGCGCATAAAGACCCCTATACCTTGTTGATTGCGGTTTTAATGTCTGCCCAAAGTACCGATGTCAAGGTCAATCAAATTACACCTCTGCTTTTTGAAAAGGCTGATAATCCGTATGATATGGTAAAACTTTCGGTTGAGGAAATTCGTACGATCATAAAGCCCGTGGGGCTTTCACCTATGAAAGCAAAAGGAATTCATGGTCTTTCCAAAATTTTAATCGAAAAATATAATGGCATCGTACCAAAAGATATGAAACTTTTGGAAGAATTTCCGTCCGTAGGCCATAAAACAGCTAGTGTTGTTGTTTCTCAAGCTTTTGGAATCCCGGCTTTTCCGGTTGACACTCACATACATAGATTAATGTATAGGTGGGGATTTAGCAATGGCAAAAATGTGGTTCAGACTGAAAAAGATGCCAAAAGAATATTTCCCATAGAACTTTGGAACGATTTACATCTACAAATAATTTGGTACGGGAGAGAATATTCTCCGGCGAGAGGATGGAATCCGGAAAAAGATATAATAACAAAGACCATTGGAAGAAAATTGGTCTTAAATGATTTCCTTAAAAATAAAAAGACCTTGTAATTTTTTTTACAAGGTCTTTTTATTCAGTTCATAATGCTTTCAAAGTCTATTTCATTATGCTCGAATACATATAAGGCTTTGGAATAATCCAATAAAAACCTTATAGTTTCAGGGCAAGCCTTGTTAAGACTTCTATAAGCTAGGTGTTCAGTGTAAATTTTTTCCATATCTGCAATCGTATAGTTATGCTAATATAACGCAACTAATATGGAAATATTGTTTTTTTTCTGTTTCCGTGAAATTAAACAGTTAGAACAATGTTATGCTTTTCAATAATTTTGCGAAGGTTTATCAGCGCGTATCGCATTCTACCTAAAGCTGTATTAATACTTACCCCCGTATTTTCGGAGATTTCTTTAAAGCTCATATCCTGATACATTCTCATTAAAAGAACTTCTTTTTGATCATCAGGTAGTTCTTCAATAAGAAAACGAAGGTCGGAATCAATCTGATCCTTAATTATTTGTTTCTCAACATTTAATTTATCGTCGCCAATTACCGAGAAAATATTAAAGTCATCATTCCCCTCGAACATTGGCATTCTTTTATTTTTTCTAAAGTGATCTATTATGAGGTTATGGGCAATTCGCATAACCCATGGTAAAAACTTACCTTCTTCACTATAATTCCCTTTTTTCAAGGTTTTGATTACCTTAATAAAAGTATCCTGAAAAATATCTTCAGTCACATCCCTATCCAAAACTTTTGAATAAATAAAACTGGAGATACGCTGATTATGGCGATTGATTAAAACTTCTAGGGCTTTTTCATCACCGCTGATGTAATCCCTTACTAGTACTGAATCTTCAATTTGTAGTTCCATACAAATAACTTTTTGGTTTAGATTAGGGTCTTCTTTTTTAAAGCTCCTTTATTTAGTTTTTAATTGCTACAAAAGCCTTCTATAGGCCACTGTGTTTCTGAATTATGACCTAAAACTAGATAAAAGGGGTAGTTAGAAAAAAACATTGTTGTAAAAGCGCATGTTTTTGATGTGAAACCCCCGTTTTGTATTTTTCATCGAAATATTACCCTTTTTATTGTTGGATTTTCGATAATTACTTGCATTGAAAAATAAAGGCACGATTTGACGCACCAAAGCGGTTGAAACTCATGTCTAGGGAGAATCAATTCTGAACGACTTTCTAGTATTAAAAAGAAAAAACCCTTGACAACTAATTGTCAAGGGTCTAATAAAATATTTTGTAATAGACTTAATTAATATTGCTTTCAAACTGAATTCCTTTGACCTTGGTAATTTTTAATGATTTGGAAAAATTCAATATAAAATCAATTGTTTCTTTCTTAGCTTCTATCTTTTCAGTCTTGTCTTGTACTTTCGAGTAAATTTTTTCCATACTATATCAAGTTTGTTTCACTAAGATAACGCAGTTGGAATAAATATAGTAAATTCCAATCGACCTATGGCCCATTAATTCGTTAAAACAATATTATTGTGTTCTATGATTTTTCTAAGGTTAATCAAGGCATATCTCATTCGGCCGAGTGCTGTATTGATACTAACCCCTGTATTTTCAGAAATTTCCTTGAAGCTCATATCTTGATACATCCGCATCATAAGGACTTCTTTTTGATCCGGAGGTAGTTCGGCAATAAGCATTATCAAATCTGAATCTATCTGCTCCTTTATCAATTGCTTTTCAATATTAAGTTTGTCATCACCAAGCGCAGAAAATATACCAAAGCTTTGCGTACCATCGTACATTGGCATTCTACTATTTCTTCTAAAATGATCGATTATAAGGTTATGCGCAATTCGCATAACCCATGGAAGAAATTTTCCTTCTTCATTGTATGCACCTCTTTTTAGCGTTCTAATGACCTTTACAAAGGTATCTTGAAAAATGTCCTCGGTAATTTCCCTATCGCCAATTTTTGAATAAATAAAACTGGTAATTCTTTGATTGTGCCGGTTTACAAGTATCTCTAGAGCTCTTTCGTCTCCTGAAATAAATCTTTTTATGAGTAGTGAATCGTCAATATATGGTGCCATGGCAATTACTTTTTTGGGTTAAATTAGCTGCCTGCCCTTGCGGAAAAGGCTTGTAGGATATGCTCTAATTTTTAAAAAGTAATTTTTTACAATAGGCTTTTTGACTGTTTAAGGAGTTCAAATATAGAAAAAATTAAGTGGTATCAAAAAAATTATATGGCAATGGCTTTATTTTAGAATCTCCATATGCCTAAATCAGTCGATTAAAATACACATATTGTATCTTTGCGATCTTATTCAATACCATGACTACGATACTAGATGTAAACCCGAAGGAGAACATCATTATTAAGGGAGCTAGACTTCACAATTTAAAAAATATCAATGTTGTTATACCCAGAAATAAGCTAGTGGTCATAACAGGTTTATCCGGCTCCGGAAAATCCACCCTCGCATTTGATACCCTATATGCCGAAGGTCAAAGACGTTATGTTGAAAGCCTTTCTTCCTATGCGCGACAATTTTTGGGAAAATTGGATAAGCCAAAAGTTGATTATATAAAAGGTATCGCACCTGCCATTGCCATAGAGCAAAAAGTTAATTCTACCAACCCAAGATCAACTGTTGGCACAAGCACTGAAATATATGATTATCTAAAATTGCTTTTCGCAAGAATTGGTAAAACCATTTCTCCCATTTCAGGAAAAGAAGTAAAAAAGAACACCGTAAGTGACGTTATAGGCCATATTAAAGAATTTCCTGTCGGCACTAAACTTCTCTTGTTGGCGCCAATTGTAATTAAAGAAGATCGTGATGTCATTAAATCTTTGCAGTTACTTTCTAAACAGGGCTATGCTAGAATCAAATATAATGGGGAGGTAATTAGAATTGAGTCGGCGCCGAAAAATATCGGTAAAAGTTTACAATTGGTAATCGATAGAATTATCACCCAGGATGATGAGGATTTCTATAATCGATTGGCCAACGCTGTAGATACTTCCTATTTTGAAGGAAAAGGTGAATGTATCATTGAGGAGCTAGAAACCGGCAAACAAACGGTCTTCAACAACAAATTTGAGTTAGATGGCATGGCTTTCGTTGAACCAAATATTCATTTGTTCAGTTTTAACAATCCATATGGTGCCTGCCCAAAATGTGAGGGTTACGGAGATGTAATCGGCATTGATCAAGATCTCGTAATTCCCAATACCTCACTTTCACTATATGAAAATACTATATTTCCGTGGAGAGGTGAGAGTATGGGCGCCTATCGTGATGATTTAGTAAATTCTGCCTATAAATTTGATTTCCCTATCCATAAACCTTGGTTTGAACTTTCAGAGGAACAAAAGCAGTTGGTTTGGGATGGAAATGCCCATTTTACCGGCCTAAATGAATTCTTTTCTATACTGGAAGAAAAAAGTTATAAAATTCAGAATCGAGTAATGTTATCCCGATACCGAGGTAAGACAAAATGCAGCAGTTGTAAGGGCAGGCGTTTGCGAAAAGAAACGGATTATGTCAAAGTTTCGGGTAAGTCTATTTCGGATTTGGTTGAACTTCCGATTAAGAAATTAGCTCTATTTTTTGAAGAATTAATTTTAAATCAAAACGATACCCAAATCGCGTCTCGCCTTATTAAGGAAATAAATGCCCGATTGGGTTTCTTAAATAAAGTTGGGTTAAACTATTTGACCCTCAATAGAAAGTCCAATACGCTTTCTGGTGGTGAAAGTCAGCGTATCAATTTAGCAACTTCTTTAGGCAGTAGTTTGGTAGGTTCCATGTATATATTGGATGAACCTAGTATTGGGCTTCATCCCAAGGATACTGAAAACCTCATTGAGGTCTTAAAATCACTTCGGGATTTGGGTAATACGGTCATTGTAGTAGAACATGACGAAGATATCATGAAGGCGGCGGACGAAGTTATTGATATTGGCCCCGAAGCCGGCACTCGTGGTGGCGAGGTAGTGGCGCATGGAACTTTACAGGAAGTTTTACTTTCCAGCTCATTAACGGCGAGCTATCTTAATGGCACTATGGAAATTGAGGTACCGAAGGAACGTCGTACCTCTAAAAATTTTATTACAATAAATGGAGCTAGGGAAAATAATCTAAAAAATATTGATATTACTTTTCCTCTTAATATGCTTACTATAATTACGGGTGTCTCAGGTAGTGGAAAGAGCACCGTTGTAAAAAAATTACTCTACCCCATTCTTTTGAAGGAAATCGGTGGTTATGGTGAAAAAGCGGGACAGTATACTTCGGTTAGCGGAAAATACCAATCAATAAAACATGTAGAGTTTGTAGATCAAAATCCTATTGGACGGTCTTCAAGATCTAATCCGGTTACCTATATAAAAGCTTATGATGATATTCGAAACTTGTTTGCCGATCAAAAACTAAGTAAGATTAGGGCCTACCAAGCGAAACATTTTTCTTTTAATGTGGATGGTGGTCGATGTGAAAAATGCAAAGGGGAAGGGGAAATTACAGTGGAAATGCAGTTTATGGCGGATGTTCATTTGGAATGTGACACCTGCCATGGAAAAAGATTCAAAAAAGAGGTTCTTGAAGTTAAATTCGAAGAAGCCTCAATTGATGATGTTCTTAACATGACTATAGATGACGCCATTGTATTTTTTGGGACACATCAACAAACCAAAATTATGGCCAAGTTGAAACCATTGCAAGATGTGGGGCTCGGATATGTAACCTTAGGACAATCTTCCTCCACTTTATCTGGGGGCGAGGCCCAAAGAATAAAACTAGCATCATTCTTGGTTAAAGGAAATTCGAAGGATAAAGCGTTGTTTATCTTTGATGAACCCACCACTGGACTTCACTTTCACGATATAAAGAAATTACTGAAATCGTTCAATGCATTAATTGCTAAAGGACACTCAATCGTGGTTATAGAACATAATATAGATTTGATAAAATGTGCAGATTATATTATTGATCTGGGGCCGGAAGGTGGTGAAAACGGCGGTAGACTATTGGTAGAAGGTACTCCCGAAGAAATAATTAAATCTAAAGAATCTCACACTGCTAAGTATTTGAAACATAAATTATAATCGCCCCAAGCGATTCATACTATTAATCTTGCAAGGTAACGCTCCTGAAAATTGAACAAGGATTTAGTTCTTTAAATCTTCCTTTTTGTTTTTAAACACAAATAACATAATTATCTGTTTTACAGGTATTTACGATGTATTAATAATTTTTGGCACGCTGTTTGGTATATTCATTCCGAATGTAAATAGTTGCATTCGGAAATTTTAAACCTTATATCATGAGAAATTTAGTACTCCTTTTTTCGGCTCTCGTTTTAGGAACCTCTGGTGCCTTGGCCACAAGTACAAACGACGATAAGGTTGCAGAACGCAATGCTTATGGAAACAACAACTCATTCATTTTTGTTGAAGATGGCATCACGTTTTCAGTATATCCGGATGGTGAGTTTGACTTTTACATTGAAAATTATGTAAGCGGTCGCAGGGACGGCATCACTTTCAACTCCGGTTATGATTATAGCCCGTATGCCCAATATGACGATTACGGCGCAGTAATTCAAGTTGAGAACATTCCTATCTATTATGACTATTATGGACGGGTTACCCAAATAGGCAGTGTTGATATTTCATATCGCAATAACAGGGTATTTAGAATGGGCGGAATGTACGTCTACTATAACAGTAGGGGATTCTATGATTATCACTCAGGATATATAAATGTATACAATAGAACCTATATGTATAGGCCTTTCCACTCATTTTTTGTGAGACCGGCTTTGGGATTCTGCTTAGTGTTTAACAGCCCTTACAGAAGGTATTATACACCTTATAGATATACCTATTATAGCCCATATCGTTATAATCAAAGACATGCGTATGCCAAAATAGGACAGGTACATAGATATAATAAAGTGAGAAATGAAAGGTCTACTATCTATAGAAATGACAAAAGAGTTGCCATTAGAGAAAATAACGCTAGATCTAATAGAAGAGTTGATGCTAGAGGAGAAGTTTCAAGATCGAACCAAAGGGTTGCCACTAGAGGTGAAGCTTCTAGGTCAAATCAAGGAACAACAGTACGTAACAGTACAGTAAGAAGTAACGACCTAAGGTCAAGCAGGACTACAGCTCGCAAAAATGATGGTGATATGGGAAGAACGGTTGCTAAAAGATCGGTAACCCAAACCCCAAGTTCAAGAACGCTAACGAGAAGTACTGTCTCAAAAACACCTTCTGTAAAAGAAAATACAAGAGCTGTACGAAGTTCGGATTCAAGGAATCAACGAAGTGTCGCTCAGAAATCTGTGAAGCGAGAAGCTCCAAAAACAGTATCAAGAAGCTCGAACAGTGTGTCGAGTAGAAGTTCATCTGCTTCTCAGGGCGCAGTTAGAAGTTCTTCTTCCAGGAGTAGTGTTCAGAAAGCACCGTCAAGAAGTTCTCAAAGTAGTACAAGATCCGCCACTGCTAGAAGTAGAGGTGGGCAAGAAAAATAGTTTTTAGGTTGGTTAGTTGTTTAGCCCTGCAGCGGATTCATCTGCTGTGGGGCTTTTTTTATTTCCGCCTTTAGAACTCTTACCTTAATTGACTTGCTTATAGGGGTATTACTCTTATCAGCAAAGTGATTGTAGGGTACCAAGACATTGGTTTCGGGAAAATAGGCCGCTAAATTACCTTTAGGAATTTTATAGGGTATAACCAAAAAATTATTGGCCCTTCTAATGGTATCGTCATAATTACTGGTCAAATTAACAATGTCCAATTTCAACAATCCATGTGCTTTCATATCCTTGGCATTCATAAAGAGCACTCTTCTTTCATTATAAACTCCCCTATATCGGTCATCCAATCCATAAATAGTTGTGTTGAACTGATCATGAGATCTAATGGTCATTAACAAAAACTCGTCTTCATCCAGCAAATGTTCCGGTAATTGATTTATGGATAATTGTGCCTTACCATTTGGCAACATACTGAAATCGAGCTCCCTTACGTTGTTTGGCAAGTAGTAACCAATACCCTGAGAACGCCCGGATGTGTTTTCAAATCCCTTGATTACTTTATCAATACTCTGCCGTATAAGGTTGTAATCCTCACCCATGGCTTTCCAATCCATAGAATGCTTGCCCATGAAGTAGGCATCGGCCAATTCAGCTATTAATTGCGGTTCGCTTTTGATATTATTCGATGCCGGTTTTAAAAGACCCTTCGATCGGCGCACGCGTCCCATGCTGTCTTCCATGGTTTGATACCGCACATTACCCTCTTTTTCATCTTTTTCAGAACGACCAAATGTGGGTAAAATCAATGCTATTCTTCCCGTTACCAAGTGAGATCGATTAAGTTTTGTGCTTATCTGAACCGTTAAATTACATTGTTGCAAAGCTTTTGCGGTATATTCCGTATCAGATGCGGCCATTAAAAAATTACCGCCCAATCCAATAAAAACTTTTGCACGGCCTTCGTGCATTGCCTCCATGGCTCCTACCGTATCAAAACCAGGCAAATATGGTGGGGTGAAACCCAAATGCTTTTCTATTCTTTTGTTTAACTGTTCGTCAACAAAATGCATAATGCCAACACTTCGGTCGCCTTGGACATTGCTGTGCCCGCGAACAGGACAGGTGCCAGCATTCGGTTTTCCAATAGCACCTTTTAAAAGTAATAGATTTACATACTCCTTAATATTTTCTACACCATTTTTATGCTGTGTAAGGCCCATAGCCCAACAAACCACAATTTTATTTTTATTTGCTATTAAATTGACCGCATCATTGATTAAATCATTTTCTACTCTGCATAGGTTTAATAGCACGTCCTCAGAATAGTTATTTAAATCTATAATGAGATTCCCGTATCCATCAACATATTTATTTAAGAAATTGTGGTCAAAAACATTCCCTAATTCCTTATCCAGAAGGACTAGCCTTTTTAGAATTAACTTGATCAGCGCAATATCTTGATTGATTTTCACAGGAAGATGAATATCAGCCATACTTTGTCCACCACCTATCCATCCTTTAACTTCTTGAGGGTTTTTAAAATTTACGAGTCCAATTTCTTCCAAAGGGTTTATGCTGATCACTTTGCCCCCATTCAATTTACATTTTTCAAGGGCCGATAGCATTCTTGGGTGATTGGTCCCAGGATTTTGTCCCGCAACAATAACAACTTCAGCTTCGTACAAATCCTCTAATTTTATAGAACCTTTGCCAATGCCCAATGTTTCTGAGAGTGCTATACCACTTGATTCATGACACATGTTGGAGCAATCGGGCATATTATTGGTGCCAAATGCCCTTGCAAACATTCCATACAGGAAGGCGGCCTCATTACTTGAACGACCGGATGTATAAAATATGGCCTCATTGGGTGACTGCAACGCACGCAATTCCTTCGCGATTAATTCATAGGCACTATCCCAGGAGATTTGTTCGTAATGCTTACTGCCCACTTTTAAGACCAGTGGTTCTGTTATGCGACCAAATTTATTCAGTTGATAATCCGATAAAAGGGACAGATCTTCAACAGAAAACTGCTGAAAAAATGTAGCATCCACAAATTTTGCTGTGGCCTCATCTGCTAAGGCCTTTGCGCCATTTTCACAGTATTCGGCGATTCTAGATGGATTTTCGGGATTGGGCCATGCACAACTTGGACAATCAAAACCACCTTCTTGGTTCATTTCCAACAATGCCTTCATTGAACGAACAACACCCATTTCTTTGAAGCTATGACGGAGGGCTTCCTTTACACCCGCTAAACCAGCCGCATTTTTACTAGGTTCTTCAATACGAATGTTTGTAAATTCATCAGGGCCTATAATCGAAATATTCCTTTGATACTTATCTTTCATATGCGAATTGATATTGGAACCTATCAAGCCTAAGTCACCATTCGTGATCCATTCAACCTGCCATAAAGGATCCGTTACTTAAAGTTAATGAGAAGTTTGTTTTATTTCCCCAAAAATCTATTGAGAAGACCAAAAACATCCTCTGAAATTTTAAAACGATAAAGCACCCCAACATACATAGCTGTCATTACCGAACTTTTTAAAATAATATTGAGGATTGGATGAAATGAAAATTGCAAGAATTGGAACAGCACGGTAATTAGTATCAACAATGTGAACACTTTAAATGTTTCAGAAGTGAAAGGACTTATCTGAAATTTCAATTTCACATAAACCAGTTTAACAGTGTTATAAATGAAAAAGGCCGAAAAACTGGCTATCGCCGCACCATTAAGTCCATATTTGGGTATTAACCAAAGATTGAAAAGGATGGCCATTATAGCTAGTAAAACACCCATTAAAAGCAAAGATTTGTAATAATCAGAATTATACATAATGGCATTGTTATTGCCCAAAAGGGCATCAAAAACCTTTGCCAATCCTATCCAAAAAACAATGATATAGCCATCCCGGTATGCCTTTGGAAGTAAATCATAAAGGTCATTTAGATTCAACATTATCAAAAGAAAAATAAATCCAGAAACGATGAATAGCGTCAACGAGCTTTTTTGGTAAAGCTTCTTCAGACCAATAGCGTCCTTTGCGTTCATGAGTTCTGCTGTCATCGGGTATGTAATTTGGTGCATTGACCTTGATGGTACGGCAATTACGGTCGCAATGAAACCCGCAACACTATAATATGCAACATTTTTAATATCTATAAATTGATTGAGCATTACCTTATCTATTTCCAATAACACTATTGCGGCAGATCCACCGAGTATTATCAAACCACTATAGGTCATTATATCCTTAACATTACCAGGAAAATATAAAGTCAATTTTGGCATTCGTAATCGATAAGCATATATTTTCATAATAACAGTCCGAATAAGAAACAATGCCACTAGCGCATTTAGAAAAGCTTCTACGGTCAGGACCCTTAAATAGACCAAGATCAATAGAACTGTTACGCCCAACCTACTAAAAACCTCTTTCATAAAATTGCCGAAAACAGACTTCATCCGAATCCTCGCCCAAGCATAGAATACTTCAAAATAGGCCATTGCAACACCAATTAAAAAAATGTACCAGACATATTCCTTTACGATTGGGTTTTCTTTGGAAAGAAAGTTGCCAATACTTTCGTTTGCCAAGTATGAAAGTCCAGCAAGAGGTAAAATCAAAACCAAGGGCAATAACAACATCAATGTTAAAAATCCATCAACGGTTTTTTCATCCTTAAAACTACTATAATACTTGATTAAGGTGTTTGGAACACCAAATGCCAGAATGGGCATGATTACCGCGGAAGCCGAAAGAATTACGTTGACCAAGCCAAAATACTCATCTGTCAAGAAATTCGTATAAAGAAATAACGTGTTGACGGCCCCAATGCCAAACCCAATATAGGTAACCAATGTATTATTGAACGATTGTTTTAAAACGATTCCCATCAGAGTAACTCGGCTAATTTTCCAGTAAGCTTTCTTCGACTGTATTGTTCAATGGGCTTCGATATTATTTGCAATTTGCCATTTTTATAAGCTCTATGCCATTTTAAAAGTATGTCCTTTAATTGGTCCTCATCTTTATAATCACATACTTCGCCTGTTTGCGTTTCCATAATAATTCTCCCAGCTTCCCAATTTTTGGGGCCAATTGCCAAAATAGGTCTTCGAGCTGCCATATATTCAAAAAGTTTCCCCGGAATAATGCCTTCCGTTTCAAGGGAATCAATCTCAACGAGCAATAAAATCTGCGCTTGTTGTTGCTTTCTTATGGCTTCCAAGTGAGAACCATATCCTCTCAATTTTAAATAAGGTGCCAATTCGTAACGATTTAAGGAATTCAGTACTTCTTGACTTACAACTCCCATGAATTCCAATTGAAGATCAGACCTGAAAACTGCATCCTCCGCAGCCAATTGCGAGAGGACTTTCCATAAGATTTGAGGGTTTCTTTCAGATAGTAGCGATCCAATGTGCGAAATTGTAAACTGTTCGTCAAGATGCGCACCACCTTCATAGTCAGAGTCGTAGCCATTTGTTATTACAGAAATGGGGGTTGATATACTACTCTGAAATTCCTCTTTTGTCGTATTGCTTGTTACCAAAATTTCACTAGCCTCATTTAAAATTAACTGCTCCAAGTAACGGTGTTTCTTCTGGGAAGCGGTGGTCAACTTTAAACTTTTATGATATCCTATTGAAGTCCACGGGTCCCTAAAATCCGCTAGCCATTTTATCTGATATTTTTTGCTCAAATGATAGCCAATAAGATGTACGCTATGCGGCGGACCGGTAGTAATTATGGTGCTGATGTGTTCACTCTCAATGATACTTGATAAAAATTTTACAGATGGTTTCACCCAATACTTTCGGGCATCCGGAATGAAAAAATTACCTCGTATCCAGAGCATTAATTTTTCTAAAGGCGATTGATTTTTAGTTTGAATAATTCCGGAGCTGATGCGCTTGGTTTTCTTGGAAGATAAGAATCCGGCCAGACCGTATGGTTCAAATATAGGTTGCTCGTAAATTTTTATTCCTTTTGGGATTTCGCTGGCCAATGACCCATCAATAATAGGATAATGTGCATTTTTTGGAACGAATAAAACAGGCTCAATATTAAAGTCCCTTAAATACTTGACAAACTTTAACCACCGTTGTACGCCCGGACCGCCAGCAGGTGGCCAGTAATACGTAATGATCAATATCTTTTTCATCTGTTGCTATTTATCTATTTTTTAAAGGTCAGATGTAACCTTTAATTTTAAAACAATCATTCCTTGTGCGCCTATAATTATTTTAAGCCGGCTTCATAGGAATTCCTTCTTTTACGATTTTTCCAAAAAGTGAAACCAATACCCCCAAGAGTGATTAGACCCAATAAAATTGAACTAGTCAAAGTTATTTTACTTCCCTTTTCAATAACCTCTGGTTCAAACTTAAAAACGATGGTATGTTTACCTTCAGGGATTTTTAATGCCCTTAATGCGTAATCAACTTTGAAATGGTCCTTCAGTTGACCATCAATATAAGCGTTCCAACCGTTGGCATAATACATTTCTGAAAAGACCGCTATTCCTGAAGCGACGTTATTAGATTGATAAATCAGTTGATTTGGCTTATAATTTACAAGTTTGATACTTGCAGTGGAGTCTACCTCATAATTGACCCTATTCGCAATTGGAAATTCCGTTGTGTTCACAATAGCCTCATTTTTCTCATCAAAGTCCTTTAACCCATTGATTTCCTCATCAGCATTTTTCACTTCTATTAATTTTTCAACAAACCAAGCATTTCCATTGGCATCAGGATTTATCGCCGGATATGCATTGCCCTCATCATCTTGTTGAATTATATATTTTACGTTCAACATATTCAAAACCTTCAAATTGCCTTGGGCAATATGGTAGTAGAAAAGATCCTCCATGGCAGCGGGTTTTGCGGCATGATACCCAGAAATAGCCTTATGAAAATAAGAGGCACCCCCACCCTCGAAACCTATTCTCTGATCATATACCCTAAAATTTGTGGTGTCCTTAAGTATTTCACTATCTGCCGGGGTTTCTTGAAAAGGTTGTGTCATTCGCCTTTTGGCAACAAAATTCTCGTTGTTGACATACCTACGATCTACACCGACCAAATCAAGAACTATCAAAGCACCTAAAACCAAAGCCAGAATGGTCTTACCAATTTTATCCTTCAGAAATAACCACAAGACCAATGCCGACAGTAAAACATAGATCATTGACCGGAAGATGTCGTTGTTGTAAACATCCTTGCGATCTTCCTTTAGAACATCAGGTAGCCCCTCTAAACCTGTCATTTTTAATCTTTCATCGCCAGGAGCACTAAAATCAAACATTCCCTTTACCAAGAACAACATGATTAATAACCCTACAACGGTAAAGAAGGAAATTTTTAATGCCCGTATTTTTTTAGAACTTGAGAGATGCTGGTTGAAAATGGCCATTAAACCCAAAATTGCCAAAATCGGTACACAAAGCTCCAAAATAACCTGTATGGAGGAAACTGCACGGAATTTGTTGTAGAGTGGAAAATAATCGATCATGAAATCGGTCAAAACACTAAAATTTTTACCCCATGAAAGAAGTAGCGACATTATCGTTCCACCTAAAATCCACCATTTTGCCCTTCCCTTCACTAAGATCAAACCCATTATAAAAAGGAAAAATATGATGGCACCTATATAAGCAGGGCCTGAGGTGCCTGGTTGACCGCCCCAATATAAATTCAAAACACCAAAGTATTGTAAGGCCGTACTTTTAGGTATATCCTTATTGACCACATAAGCGAAAGTTTTGGAATTTTCCCCTAAGTTTTCTGAGTTGGAGCCTCCGAATAGACGGGGAACGAACAAATTCAATGATTCGGTTATCCCATAACTCCACCTCGTTATATATTCCTTGTCAAGTCCTGTTGTGCTTTCTTTTGGCGAACCATCGTAATTAATTGTCAAATCGGATTTTCCACGTGTGCTCCAATCTGCGTATTCTTTTGTTGCCATTAGGCTTGTTGCATTGGCTGCTATACCCAATAAAACGGCTACCAATAATATACCCAAGGAAATAAAGTAGTGTTTCAAAACTTTTTTCCGAAAAGCATCAACAAGATAGGCCACTCCCAAGATCAGTACCAAAAGCATGAAATAATATGTCATTTGGTAGTGGTTGGCACCAATCTCAAGGGCCATGGCAATGGCGGTCAATACAAATCCCCAGAGGTATTTTTTTCGAAACACCAAGACAATGCCCGCCAAAACCATGGGCAAATAGCCAATAGCATGTGCTTTGGCATTGTGCCCCACACCCAATATAATAATCAAATAAGTTGAAAATCCGAAAGCCAGAGCTCCCAATACCGCCAAACGATAGTCAACCTTTAGGCAGCATAATAAAATGTAAAAGCCTATAAAATACAGGAAGAGGTAATCCGCAGGTCGCGGCAAAAAGCGAATGAGGCGATCCAATTTTTTTACAAAATCATATGGGTAGTAAGCTCCTAATTGATAGGTGGGCATTCCTCCAAAAGCACTGTTTGTCCAAAAAGGTTCTTCTCCCGTTGTCGTACGAAAATCGTTTTGCTCCTTGGCCATTCCCGTAAATTGAACAATATCGGATTGTTCAATTACTTTTCCCTGCAAGACAGGATTAAAGTACGCTAGGGCCACAATCACAAAAAAAGAAGCAGCAAAAAAATGAACAAAAAATGACTTTAAACCTGATTGCATGAAACAATTTAAGGGGTTGGTGCCGCTAAAATAATCAATCTAATTCCTCAAAATCAATATACTCCCCTACTTTTTGAGAACCATTCCCTTTTCTGATTGGTTTTTTGTCAATTATTATGTCTCCTACTCGTTCTTCGTGTTTCCCGCTTTGGTTCATGAAATCCCCAAATTTTTCTTTAAAATGCGCTTCCGTTTTTTTTGCAGCGTAGCTAAATATTTTAGGCGCAAACCATTTGGCCAATATTTTCAGCAGATAGTAAACCAGAAGTATAATTAATATCGTTCTTAAAAATGCCATTTTATTTGTAATTATTATATCAAAAATACAATTCTCACGTTGTAATAGCAGGGCAAAAGTCCTAAAAATATGATAAAATGGTCTGTTGGGGATGAACAGGTTGTTTGATATCGATTTACAAAATTGAAAAATCATTCAATAAGTTGACTTAAATACACTATTAACAAACCATTATCAAATTCAATTTAGTTGCATTTTAATTTAGGTCAGATCAAATGAAACAATTAATCTTCCAGATACTTTTAATATTGCCATTAGTAAGCTTTTCACAATATACCGATGTAATCAATTCAAATAGGCCCGGTTTGTCCGTTGGTGCCTACGCCGCTGGAAAAAATGTAATCCAGACAGAAGTAGGTTTGGTATATGAACAGCAAGACCATAGTCTCTTGAATACACAATCAAACATTTGGGGAACCGATATTTCACTTCGATATGGCCTGTTGATCGAAGCACTTGAAATAAATTACGAAGGTACCTTTCAAAATCAAAAAATAACCTATTCCGATCTTGGCACCTCGGAGTCCTACACGGATTTTTATAGAAATAGATTGGGATTAAAGTATTTGATCTATGACAGATTTAAAAATCCAGAGAACAACAAACCTAATTTATATAGTTGGAAGGCCAATTATGGTTTTCAATGGAAAAATTTGATACCGTCGATTGCTATTTATGGCGGTGCAACATTTAATATTGGCGATAATCCTTTCTATCTTGGAGATCCGACTGTTTCATACAGGGGAATGATAGTTACCCAAAGTAAACTTACCCCTTGTTTTGTACTTATTTCCAATATCGCTTATGATCGCATAAGCAGCGATTTTCCCGAGTTGAGCTACTTAGTTTCTCTATCGCATGCTTTTAGAAATCCTAAATGGAGTGCTTTTGTAGAAAATCAAGGGATTAAAAGCGATAGGTATTCTGATGTTCTATTGAGAGGTGGGGTTGCCCATCTCTTGACCGAAGATTTACAAGTAGATGTCAATATGGGTGCGAGTTTCAAAAATACCCCCTCAAGAATTTTTGTGACCATGGGAGGATCTTACAGGTTTGATCTTCATAAAGATAAACCGAAGGCCATCGAAGATCAGCAAGGAGGGGAAAATGGTGGTCCAATTAAAAAGAACACCATGAAGAAAAAAGAAAAGAGAAAAAATAAAGGTTCGGGTGCAGAGGATATTGACCTAAGTCCATCTAAAAAACAACTGCGTCAACTAAAGAAAGAGCAAAAGAAGAAGAACGGCGATAACGGTGAAATAGAATTCTAATATTAGAATGGAAATACGGATATAAAATCGTTAAATTTTATTCTCATCCCATTTATTGCTAATATTGGCCATTCAAAAAGCATTGCATGGTCACCCTTAAAGAAGCTACCACTAAAGCAGAACTGAAACAGTTCGTAAAATTTCCCTTTTCACTGTACAAAAATAATCCTTATTGGGTACCGCCCATAATCAGTGATGAACTTGCATCATTTGATAGGGAAAAGAATCCAGCCTTTAAAAATGCGGATGCTTGGTTTTATTTGGCCTATAAAAATGATGAAATCGTAGGGCGTGCTGTCGCCATCATTAATTGGATTGAAGTCAACGACCAAAAAATTAAGAAAATGCGGTTCGGGTGGTTCGATTTTATCGATGACCTGGAAGTTTCCGAAAAGCTAGTGAGCAAGGTTGTTGAAATAGGCAAGAATAACGGATTGGAATATATGGAAGGTCCTGTTGGTTTTTCAAACCTTGACAAAGTGGGCGTGTTAATTGAAGGTTTTGACCATATTGGTACAATGATTACCTGGTACAATCACTCCTACTACAAGGATCATTATGAGAAATTAGGTTTCATAAAAGAGAAGGAATATATGGAGAATAAATTCCCGGCCAGTAATGCCGACCCGGCTCTTTTTACAAAATTAAACGAACTTATTAAAAGGAGATATTCCCTTAGGGAAGTAAATTTCACTAAAACAAAAGAAGTGCTTCCCATGGCGGATCAAATGTTTGATTTGTTCAATGAAACCTATTCCAAACTTTCATCATTTGTACCGATAACGGAAGTTCAAAAGGCCTATTTCAAGAAAAAATATATTAGTTTCATAAATCCGGAATATATCAAATTCATTGTCGATAAGGACAATAAACTTATTGCATTCGCCATTGTAATGCCCGCATTTTCAAATGCCTTGCAAAAGGCCAATGGAAAACTATTCCCTTTTGGCATTTTCCATCTATTAAATGCAAAGAAAAACAGTAAGGATGTTATTTTCTATCTTATCGGAATTCATCCCGATTATCAGAACAAGGGTGTAACGGCGATTATATTTAATGAATATTATAAGACCTTCAATGAGAAAAAAATTGAAATGTGTTACCGTACCCCAGAACTGGAAGAAAATGTGGCCATTCGGCAAATGTGGAAACATTTTGACCCGGTAATTTATAAGCGCAGGCGAACGTACAGAAAAAATTTAAAATAGATTTTAAACAAAATCCCAAGTTCCTTCCAATTGGAAGGAACTTGGGATTTTGTTTAGCAGAGCAAAACTATTCGCCCATTGCCGCGGCAACCGCAGCAGACAATCTTTTATAGGTGCCATTCTCCAATCTGTCGCGTATCGCAGAAAACGCCTCCAAAGTTTCGTGGATATCCTCTATGGTATGTGTAGCCGTAGGAATCATTCTCAATAAAATTAATCCTTTAGGTATTACGGGGTAAACTACGATTGAGCAGAATATTCCATAATTCTCCCTTAAATCCTTTACCAGTGCCATGGCTTCGGGAATACTGCCATTCAAATAAACAGGAGTAACACAACTTGAGGTATTTCCAATATCAAATCCTCTTTCCTTAAGGCCATTTTGAAGTGCATCTACATTTTCCCAAAGTTTTGCTTTTAGCTCTGGCATTGTGCGCAACATATCCAAACGCTTCAAAGCCCCTTTTACATAAATCATCGGAAGGGATTTTGCGAACATTTGCGAGCGCAAATTATATTTTAAATAATCAATAATTTCTTTGTCTGCAGCTAAAAACGCACCGATTCCGGCCATTGATTTGGCGAAAGTGGCAAAATATACATCAATGTCATCCTGAACTCCTTGTTCCTCGCCAGCTCCAGCCCCAGTTTTTCCCAATGTTCCAAAACCATGGGCATCATCAACGAATAGCCTGAAATTGTATTTCTTTTTCAAGGCCACTATTTCCCGAAGCTTTCCTTGCTCACCTCGCATTCCAAACACCCCTTCGGAGATAACCAAAATCCCTCCACCGGTCTGTTCTGCCATTTTAGTCGCGCGATCCAGATTTTTCTCCAAACTTTCAATATCATTGTGCTTGAAAGTAAACCGTTTGCCCATATGAAGACGAACACCATCAATTATACATGCATGGGAATCCACATCATAGACTATGATATCGTCCTTGGAAACCAGTGCATCGATGGCAGAAACCATTCCCTGGTAACCAAAATTCAATAAATACGAAGATTGTTTATGCACGAACGCCGCCAATTCTTGCTCCAATTGTTCGTGAAAATCGGTATGACCGCTCATCATTCGAGCCCCCATAGGATATGCCGCTCCATGCTCTAGTGCAGCCTCACCATCCACTTTTTTAACCTCTGGACGATTAGCAAGACCTAAATAATCATTAATGCTCCAGGTAATAACATCTTTTCCTTGGAATTTCATACGATTGGAAATTGGTCCTTCCAGTTTTGGGAAAACAAAATATCCTTCAGCCTGTGAAGCCCATTTTCCTAACGGACCTTTATTCTCAATAATCCTATCAAATAAGTCTCTCATGTAATTTTGGGTTGATTACGCCAGCAAAAATATAGATTTTCAACAAGCATTCATAATATTTTACTTTCATAAAAAAAGCAAGAACTGGGTAATTCTCGCTTTTTCATTATTTATAATTTGCTTTCAATTATTTCACAAATTGAATTTTTTCTGTCTCTTCAATGGTCTTGGCATCAAAAAAGCCCTGATCCTCCATCCATTGATCACTATAAATCTTACTCATGTACCGTGATCCATGGTCTGGGAAAATAACGATCACATTGCTATCCTTTGAAAATTCTCCATCTTTACTCAATTGTTTAATTCCCTGCATAACAGCACCACTTGTGTAACCCACGAACATACCCTCGGTTTTGACAATTTCCCTAGCAGTGTGGGCACTCTCCTCATCAGATACTTTTATAAATTGGTCAATGACCCCAAAATCTGTGGCGGCTGGAATTAAATTTTTACCCAAACCTTCAATACGGTACGGATAAATTTCCTGTTGATCAAATTCGCCGGTCTCATGGAACTTTTTTAAAACAGAACCAAAAGCATCTATCCCGATTACCTTGATATTTGGATTCTGCTCCTTCAAATACCGTGCAGTGCCGGAAATAGTTCCACCCGTACCGCTGCATGCCACTAGGTGCGTAATGGTACCGCCTGTTTGCTCCCAAATTTCAGGACCTGTGGACGCGTAGTGTGCGTCTATATTTAGTTCATTAAAATACTGATTTATATATATGGAGCCTTTTGTTTCCTCATGTAGTCTTTTCGCAACCTGATAATAGGAACGTGGGTCATCGGCACTCACATGAGCTGGGCAAACATGCACCTGAGCACCCATGGAACGCAACATGTCAATTTTATCTTTTGACGATTTTGAACTTACGGCCAATATGCATTTGTAACCTTTAATGATACTTACCATTGCAATGCTAAAGCCCGTATTACCAGAAGTGGTTTCAATAACAGTGCTATCTTTCTTCAAAAGACCTTTTCGTTCGGCTTCTTCGATTATAAAAGTTGCCACTCTATCTTTTGATGAATGCCCTGGATTGAAAGATTCCATTTTAGCATAAAAATTGCCTTTCAAATGGGCGGTAATCCTGTTTAATTTTACGAGTGGGGTATTTCCTACGAGTTCTAGGATGTTGTTATAAGCTTTAATCTTATTTTCCATAAAGGCTCTATAAGTTTAAGAATTGTGCAGAATCAGAAATTCCTCAAAATTCTGAGACAAAATTACAATTTTTTTCGGATTATTGAATTCTACCCTCTAAATCTAACAAAAAGGCATATTCCTTTGCAACTTCTTTCAAAGATTCGAACCGCCCAGAAGCACCTCCATGACCAGCTTCCATATTAATATCGAACAACAACAAATTATCATCGGTCTTCAATTCGCGCAATTTAGCGACCCATTTGGCAGGTTCAAAATACTGTACTTGGGAATCATGAAGACCTGAGGTAACCAGCATATGGGGATATGCTCTTGGCTCAACATTGTCATACGGCGAATAGGATTTCATGTACTCATAAAACTCCTTTTCATTGGGATTGCCCCATTCATCATATTCACCAGTAGTAAGGGGTATTTCATCATCAAGCATGGTCGTCAAAACATCGACAAAAGGCACTGCCGCGACAATACCCTTATATAGTTCTGGAGCTAAATTTATTACCGCACCCATTAGGAGTCCGCCAGCAGAGCCCCCCATGGCATACAAATGTTCGGCACTCGTGTAGTTATTTTCAATTAAGAACTTTGAACAATCTATAAAGTCATTGAATGTATTCTTCTTTCTAAGCAACTTCCCATCATCATACCAAGGCCTTCCCAAATATTGCCCCCCGCGCACATGTGCCAACACATAAACGAACCCCCTGTCAAGTAAACTTAGGCGTACAGTTGAAAAATATGGATCTACCGTAGCACCATAAGAACCATAGGCGTATTGTAAAATTGGAGTATCGGAGTTTAACTTCGTATCTTTATGATAAATTATGGACATCGGAATTTTAGCACCATCCCTTGCCGTCGCCCATATTCGCCTTTCTTCATAATTCTCCTTTTTAAATTTCCCTCCCAGTACTTCCTGCTCTTTTTTAATTTCCTTTTTTTGGGTCCGCATGTTAAAGTCGATCACAGACCTCGGAGTTCCTAATGAATTGTAAGAATATCGAAGTATTTCTGTGTCAAAATCGGGATTGGTGCTCACACCGGCCGTATAGGTCTCACTGTCAAAAGGGAGGTAATAGCTTTCCTCGTTTTCCCATTTCGTTATTTTAAGTCTGTTGAGTCCATTATTTCTTTCCGAGAGGACATAATAGTCCTTAAAAATTTCAATATCCTCCAATAACACATCTTTCCTATGCGAAATAAATTCTTGCCAGTTTTTAGCAATTGTATTCTCCTCTTCTACCTTCATTAATTTAAAATTCGTGGCATTATCCTTATTGGTCAATACATAAAAGAAATCACCATAATGCGAAATGGAATATTCCAAACCTCTCTCTCTTGGGGAGAAGATAGTGAATTCCCCATCTGGTTCATTGGCATTTAAAAACTGGAATTCCGATGTTAAAGTGCTATAGGATCCTATAACAATATACTTGTCGGATTTTGTTTTGTATACATAGGTCCCGAAGGTCTCGTCTTTTTCATGAAAAACCAGCACATCTTCGGAAGATGGTGTTCCCAGTTTATGCTTGAAAATTTTATCAGAACGGAGTGTTACAGGGTCTTTCGCGCTGTAATACATGGTTTTATTATCATTTGCCCATACTGCGCCGCCCGTTGTATTTTCAATTTTGTCAGGTAAGATCTCACTTGTTCCCAAATTCTTGATTTGTAGCGTGTATTGCCTTCTAGAAACTGTATCTACCCCAAAAGCAGCCAATTTATTATCAGGACTAACGCCTATACCCCCTAAATTAAAATAATCATGCCCTTCAGCGAGGTCATTACAGTCGAAGACTATTTCTTCAGGGGAATCCAATGACTCTTTATGTCTACTATAAATAGGGTATTCTTTTCCTGTTTCATAACGGGTTACATACCAATACCCATTTTCTTTATAAGGTACCGACGAGTCGTCCTCTTTTATCCTCCCTTTCATTTCTTCGAACAAAACCTCCTGAAACTGCTTGGTATGTGCAGTCATCACTCTGTAATATTCATTTTCTTTCTTTAAATAACTAATTACATCTGGATTATCACGATCATTGAGCCAGTAATACGGATCCAATCTAACATCACCGTGCATCTCTAGTTCCTTATGTACTTTTTTGGCAACGGGGGCCTGCGGTCGCGTCATATCTTTGTTTTGTGTTTGGCAAGAAACGGCAAAAGTAATACTTAAAGCAAAAACGAATTTGTTTTTTCCAAAGTGCATTATGATAATTCTGAATTTGGGTTCAAATTAGTAATTTTGATTTTTAAACTTTTAAATAAATGTAAGATGTTCGGAGATATGATGGGAATGATGGGAAAGCTCAAGGAAACCCAAAAAAAAGTTGAAGACACTAAAAAGAGATTGGATACCGTAACCGTTGATGAAAGTTCTTCCGATGGATTATTGAAAATTACAATAACAGCAAACAGGGTTTTGAAGGAAATTCATATTGATAGTAGTCTATTGGAGGATAAAGAACAATTGGAAGATTATTTGGTACTCGTTCTCAACACCGCAATTGCAAAAGCAACAAGTATCAACGAGGCCGAACTCGCCGCTGTTGCAAGAGAAGGAATGCCCAACATTCCAGGTATGGATGCTTTTTTTAAATAATCAATTAAAATGGCATAACCCATGCCCTAATTGCATCGGAGAATTACCTTTTTGACTGGCTTAAGTTTCCTTAAACGTATGCCAAACTTGTGTTTGTGTCGGAAATTTTGTAATTTATCTGAATTATTCCATCCGAAATGATACATATTCAAAAAGAGAAGGATGATTCTTTTCGCTTTCGTTTAATGACCGAAAGTGGTCACACGCTATTGACCAGTATTCCATTCACAAATAGGAAAGATATTGAAAAGACCATGGGAAATTTACCTCTCTTTGAAGAGTCCTTGAATGTATTTGAAAGGAAAACCAATCATGAAGGTCAATTTCTTTTTAGCCTAAAAGATGCATCCGGAAATCTAATTGCCTATAGTGAACCTTTTACCTCTGAAGCAGGCATGGAAAATGGCATTGCAAATGTTAGATCTCAAATTGACGAATTATCAAATTATAAATTGATTTAGAGATCCTTTAAAATAGATAACAATCTTTCGTGCATGAAATCCGTGTAATCTAAATGAGTAACAATTCTAAGTTTTCCTTGGCCCATACCTATTAATCTTACCTTTTTCTCTGCAAGTTTCCCCACAAAATCCTCACCGCCCATGAATTTTTCATCTATCTCGAATATGATAATGTTCGTTTCTATTGGCTCTACCTTCTTAACAAAAGATAGTCCAATGAGCACTGCCCCTATTTCCTTGGCCTTATTATGGTCTTCGGCCAATCTTTCAAGATTATTATCAAGGGCATAGCTGCCAGCGGCCGCTAAAAAACCCGCTTGGCGCATACCGCCTCCTAAAATTTTGCGAATTCGAATCGCTTTGTTTATCATTTCCGAATTTCCCACAAGTATCGAGCCTACGGGACAGCCCAGTCCTTTGCTCAGGCACACACTTATGGTATCAAAAAGTTGCCCATATTGCTTGGCACTTTCATTTTTTGCAACCAAGGCATTCCATAATCGGGCTCCATCCAAATGATACCCTAAATTGTGCTTTTTGCAAACGAATTGAATTTTCTTCAATTCTTCAAAATCCCAACAGGCCCCGCCACCTTTATTGGTTGTGTTTTCTATACACACCAAAGACGTTAGAGGGCTATGATAGAAATCAGGCGGATTTATTGATTCTTCTACTTGTGTCGCGGTCATCATACCCCTATGACCATCTACCAACTTACAGGAAACCCCGCTATTAAAACTGGCACCACCACCCTCATAATTGTAAACGTGCGCATATTTATCACATATTAACTGATCTCCTGGATTTGTATGTAGCTTAATTGCGGTCTGATTGGTCATGCTGCCAGAAGGAAAGAACAAAGCCGCCTCCTTGCCAAAAAGTGTAGCCACCTTCTTTTCAAGAGCATTTACCGATGGGTCTTCCTTAAAAACGTCATCTCCCACTTGAGCAGCCATCATTGCTTCCAACATTCCTGGAGTAGGCTTCGTTACAGTGTCACTTATAAGGTTAATTTCCATTGCAGATTGTCAAGATAAGTTTACGAAATATTGATGGATTTGATTTTCACTCATCTTCAAAATTTAGAAGGTTCAATCGAAGCAATCCATACCAATAGGAGATCCATCAGGAATTTGGGGTACAGGTATGACTTTAATTTGCTCTGGATGCTCGTAAAAATTATCTATTCTCCTTACCATTTCTGTCCCATAGGCATTCTTCTCATTTGTCAAGAGAAATGTCTTTAATCCTTTCAAACTATCGTTGGCAAGTGCATTTACTTGCGCGTGAACTTCAGTACTTGCCGCTAAATTCATTATATGGAAGAGTACACGGAAATTAACTATTTTTTGTACTTCGTCAAGGTATGTGTCCTTTTGCTTCTTTTTCACTGTACTGTTTACAATCTCGCTCAAGACTTCTTCCAATCCAACATTTTTTGGACCGAGTGCCTTTTGCTGAATCAACCGGGAAGCCCTTTCTGGGTTGAGTAAAAATCCCAAGGTCATATCGGCCGAAGTCTCGGGAGCGGAAAGTGCATCAAACGAAACACCTGTTTTTCCCTTAAACGATTCCCGTGTAGCTCTATAGCCAAATGCCCGAGGGGGAAATAAGTTCAATTTTTCCTTTGGAATTGCTATAATACTGGCATCCAATGTTTTCAGGACGCTTTTCAAAGCGTTTTGCTGAGTTTCCCGGTCAACCACCTGCACCGTAAGTTGACCATCTCCTTTTTCGGCATAATTATAGTCGAGTCCGCCGACAACTTTTGTGACCGCTTCCGTCTGATAGCGATGAAAAAAATAGAGCGGCACAAAGACATCCTCTAAAACAGTATAAGGTTCATCCTTTCGAATATTATCGACAGTAAAATTATCAATGGCCATCTTACGTACTTTGAGCATCTCGTCCAATTCAACACTCACATTTTTACCATTGTCCCATAAATGGGCCAAATAATGCGAACTGCCCGCAGGTCGGGCGTCTTGATCGGTTATGTACCGTAAGCCTTTTTTATGGGCCGTATCCAAAATAGAATTTAAGATCGGTTTCTCATCCTTACCCTTCGGTATATCGGTATAAGAATAGGCGACAGTAACCATGTCCCATTCACCTATGCCCGTTTCGTAAGCCTTTGAAAAATCAATTACACCGTTGTTTATTGAAATTTGAGGGTGGGGATAATCCATCACAGAGGCCTTGTTATTGGAACTAGCGGCATAATTATGGGCGAACCCAAGTGTATGTCCTATTTCATGGGCCGATAATTGGCGTATCCGTGCCAATGCAAAATCTAACATAGGCTGGTAGTTATTGTCCCTTTCCGCAAAGGGTTTATTCATTAGTGCCTGCGCGATCAAATAGTCCTGCCTTATACGTAAGCTTCCAAGGCTAACATGACCTTTCATGATTTCACCGGTTCTAGGATCTGTAATACTACTTCCATAGCTCCAGCCCCTAGTAGATCGGTGTACCCATTGTATCACATTATACCTCACATCTAAGGGATCCGCATCATCCGGCAACATCTTTAATTGAAATGCATCTTTATAACCAGCTGCCTCAAATGCCTGATTCCACCATCTTCCACCATCAAGTAACGCTGAGCGGATTGGTTCAGGGGTACCATTGTCCAGGTAATAGACAATCGGTTCAACAGCTTCACTAACAGCTGCATTATTGTCTTTTTTGGCCAGTCTATGACGTGTTATAAAACGCTTTATAATCGGCTCTTGAACCGGTGTTGAATAATCGTAGTATATAAAGGGATACGAACCGCTTCTTGGGTCATATTCCCTTTTCTGATAGTTATCATCAGGCAATTCTATAAAAGAATGGTGCTGGGCAACCGTAATCAAATCGGGGTTTGGGGCAACCGAACGAATATAGGCTCCTTTGGCCTCCCCTTTGAAAGTTAGAGTTACATCGAATTCTATGTTTTTTGGAAAGGCCTTTGTCCTTTCCAAATCTATGGCACTTTTCTCTTTGTCCAAACTGTAAGTTCCCTGATCTGCTGTTTTCAATCTTTTGACCACCCCATGCGCATCCTGTATCAAAAAGTCGGTAATATCTATAATGTATTTGTCTTCCTTCTCTTCTTCTATCTTAAACCCTCCCAAAATAGATTTGGCGAATGCCTGCTCCAAGGATTTCTTCTCCAATGAATTATCTGTCAAGGCCCTGAATTTTAAGTTAGGCTGCACCAGCAAAAGCTTGCCCCCGGCTTTTTTAAAGTAAACAATTTGTTCATTGCCGAGTTGCCCCCGATCCAACCCCAGATCATTACTCCCTATTCCACTGCTAAGTGAGTAAACGTATAGGAATTCTTTGTTTAGTTCATTGACTTCCAAGTATATTTTGTCATTTTCAGTATCATACTGAAAATTAAAAAGCCCTTTGTATTTTTTAAAATCCTTACTTTTTTCTGCAAACTGGGAATTTGAAAATTGCGCAGCAATTAAAGTGCCTATGACAAGAATTATGCTTTTCATTGATTGGTTTTATGGCTAAATTTAGATAAATTCTATTAATAAAGGTGCTAATACCCTTATTCACTCTAAAAAAGTGCAATCAATAATTTATCCTATAAATTTTTGCCAGAAAACCTAAAAGAATAAGTGATTATTGAAAAATAAGCACCTCTAAACTCCCTAAAAACGAGTATCTTTTAAAAAAATAACGACCATGGCCGCAATAGAAAATCAAATCTTTTCTTCGTACCAAAGAAATCCTGATTTATTAGATGAGATGTATGATAAAGAGGGCTGTCTCAGAGATGTGTATCAAAAGATTTTTACCCTTTATGGTGAACACGCCATTAAGGATTATGTAAATTTAAATACCAAAGCCAAAGCTTCATTTTTCAATCAAGGAATTACTTTTCAGGTGTATAGTGAGAAGGATACTCAAGAGAAGATATTTCCATTTGATTTGTTTCCAAGAATTATTGATAGTGATGAATGGGATATTATAGAAAGGGGGGCCATTCAAAGAAGTAAGGCTCTAAACTTATTTCTGTGGGATATATACCATGATAAGAAAATCATAAAACAAGGAATAGTACCTATGGACTTGATAAGTTCATCCGTAAACTATTTGCATCAAATGATCGGCGTAGATCCACCCGGTGGAATCTATAATCATATTTCCGGTACAGATATCATAAAACATTCCGACGGAAGCTATTATGTTCTTGAAGACAACATCAGGTGTCCATCGGGGGTAAGTTATGTCATATGTAACCGTACTGCACTGAAAAGGGCTCTTTTCGGAGTGTTCAACCATTATCAAACATACTCGGTAACCAATTATGCGGAAAACCTCCTAGACCTTTTGGAAACAGTTAAGCCCAAGGGTGTGGACGTACCCAATTGTGTGGTGATTACCCCAGGTATGTTCAATTCGGCTTTTTACGAACATTCCTATCTTGCCAAAACCATGGGTGTTGAACTTGTTGAGGGGCGAGATCTATTTGTTGAGAATGATTTTGTATATATGAAAACCATACGTGGGCCGCTAAAAGTAGATGTAATATATAGACGTATAGATGACCTTTTTATTGATCCATTGGAGTTTAAGCCAGACTCTTCATTAGGCGTTCCAGGGCTTTTCGCGGCATATAAAAAAGGCAATGTTACTCTAGCCAATGCCCCCGGGACAGGTGTTGCCGATGATAAGGCAGTATATACTTACATGCCACAAATTATTAAATATTACCTTGATGAGGAACCCATACTTAATAATGTATACACCTATCATTGCAGCAGGCCCGATGAACTCAAATATGTACTTGATCATATTCATGAATTGGTCATAAAACCGGTGGATGAAGCGGGCGGATATGGAATCTCAATAGGTAATAAATTGAACAAAGCTGAAATAGAAAATGTGAAATTGGTCATTAAGGAAAATCCAAGAAAGTATGTTGCACAACCTATAATGTCACTTTCAGTACATCCTACCTATATAGATGAGACCGAGTCTTTTGAACAGCGTCATGTGGATTTGAGAACCTTTACTGTGCTGGGAAAAGATAAGGAATTTGTTTTAAAGGGAGGACTTACTCGAGTTGCCCTAAAAAGAGGTAATTTAATTGTTAACTCATCTCAAGGTGGTGGGTCCAAAGATACCTGGGTATTAAAAAAATAATAAAAACGATATGCTTGCACGAGTAGCCAATAATTTATTTTGGATGGGTCGCTATATTGAACGATCCGAACATATTGCACGTTATATGAACGTGAATTATTTTTCTTCGCTAGATGCTCCTAATAAACAATCTCAAGACAGGCAGTTTGTCTTAAAGTCCATGCTTTTTATGGTAGGAGATCCAGTACAGGACGAATCCATTGTGCTGGAAGAAGAAAGGATACTTTATAAAATCGGTCTTGATCCAAAATTTTCTTTCTCAATATTGAACAATGTAAAAGTTGCCCGGGAAAACGCCAATAGTGCCCGAGATCTTATTTCTACAGAACTTTACGAGGCAATTAATAAGTTTTACCATTTTGTATTGAATTACCCGGTTGACATTTTCGTTAAAAACGGACTTCATGATTTTACAATGAATGTGACGGAAATGAGTTCAATTTTAAGAGGTAAAATTAGAGCTACCTTATTGCATGATGAAGTCTATGCCATTATTTTGATGGGTGTAAACATTGAGCGTGCCACCCAAATTATTCGCATTATCAATGCCAAATATAATGATGCCCTGAATGCCCAAGGAAGCTATGGCCATAAGTTCAGTAATAGTTTTGAATGGTCTACCTTATTGAAATGCGCCGAATCTTATGATATGATGCGTCGCTTTTATAAAAAAACACCGACTAGTTTTACAACTTTGGAGTTCCTTATCTTAAACCCAAATTGCCCAAGGTCCGTAATGAACAGTCTAAATCAGGTATATAAGCATATACGTGAATTGGACCTGAACAGAACTTATAATAAAAATTCAACTTCCTTTTTGGTAGGTAAGGTCAGAGCCGAGTATGAATATAAAAAGATCGAGGAAATTGAGGGCAACATACAGGGTTTTATAGATAGTATTTTAAACAGTCTTTCTGAAATAAGTGTAAAGATGGAAAAGGAATTTTTTAATTACTAAAGTTGATTAGATGTTCTATCTTAGCGTTATTGCAAAAAGAATATGTTTTTAGAATACTCCATAGTCTACAAGGCCCAAAACACATATGAAACCTGGGCTGATGATGCCCATTGGCAATTTTTAATTATCCCGGAACATAACAATTCCCAGGAATTTATTGAAACTGATTTTAAGAACTCAATTGATGCCCCAAACGAGTATTCTATAAATGGTTACGGCTTTAAGACAATCCGGGTAAATCCAAAAAAGAAATTCAAGGAGATTTCCTTTGAAGCCAATTTTCGTTTGATCAAAAAGGAAGTGAATCCTTTTGATTTTGAGCCAGAGGAAAACATTGCTGGCTCCTATCAGATAATTAAAACGCGCGATTTTAAGGTTGATCATGAGCCATTTCTAAGAAAGACCCTTTTTACCACACTCCCTTTAAAAGATGAAGGTATTTTCGAGTTTGATACTACTAAATCTATTTTTGAAAATCTTCAGGCCTTGAACCATTGGACTTTTCTTCATATTTTTTTTAAAACCGAGGTAACCGATGTAAATACGACTTTGAGTGAAATCATTGAAAAAAGACATGGTGTTTGTCAAGATTTCACACATTTATTTTGTGCCTTGGCGAGACAAAATGGTATCCCGGCAAGATATGTATCAGGCTATCTTCATCAAGGAAATGGCTATTTTGGTGACTCCCAAATGCATGCATGGGCAGAAGCATATATTCCAAATATCGGTTGGATGGGGTTTGACCCCACAAATGACCTAATGGCCAATACCAACCACATAAAAGTTGCTCACGGCAAAGATTACAATGACTGCTCACCTTTAAAGGGGGTTGTGTACACTGCCGGCGGAAATGAGACCAGTCATTCCGTTCAGGTATCCAGTCAGCAACAGCAATAAAACATTTGTTTCATCTCTAATAATCAAGAAAAAGAATTCTATTTTTGTTCAAAATTTGAGATAATGACAATTACCACGGACTTATATAAAAGTCTTTTAGATCGCCTTGGCGCGTTAAGGAGGTATCTTTGACGTTGATGCGAAACTTATTGAAATAGAGAACGAACAGGAGAAAACTTTGGCTCCTGATTTCTGGGACAATCCTCAAGAAGCACAGGCACACATGAGATTTATTCAATCCAAAAAACAATGGGTTGATGACTTCAATACTGCCCAAAATTTGGTGGGAGACTTGGAAATACTGCTCGAGTTTCAACAGGCCGGTGAAGTAGGTCCGGCAGAAGTGGAACAACACTACGAGAAAGCCTTGGACCTCATTGAGAATATTGAGTTCAAGAACATGCTCTCGGAAGAAGGCGATGAACTCTCGGCTGTCTTACAGATTACAGCCGGAGCCGGAGGCACAGAAAGTTGTGATTGGGCCTCTATGCTCATGCGCATGTACATGATGTGGAGCGAAAAAAACGGATATAAAGTTAAGGAGCTCAACTATCAGGAAGGAGATGTTGCCGGAATAAAAACGGTAACCTTGGAAATTGATGGTGAATTCGCATTCGGCTGGCTAAAGGGAGAAAACGGGGTTCACCGCTTGGTGCGAATATCCCCATTTGACAGTAATGCCAAAAGGCATACATCGTTCGCCTCTGTTTATGTGTACCCTTTGGTTGATGACAGTATTGAGATTGATGTAAATCCCGCTGATATTACCATTACCACGGCACGTTCAAGCGGTGCCGGTGGGCAGAATGTTAATAAGGTCGAAACGAAAGTACAACTAACGCACCACCCGACAGGTATCCAAATTTCCTGTTCAGATTCACGAAGTCAGCACGATAACAGGGCTACTGCTTTAAAAATGCTTAAGTCCCAATTATACGAGATTGAACTTCGTAAAAAAATGGAAGCCCGTCAGCAAATTGAATCATCAAAAATGAAAATCGAGTGGGGTTCACAGATACGCAATTATACCATGCAGCCCTACAAGCTCATTAAAGATGTTCGAACTGGTCAAGAATCTAGCAATATCGATGCTGTTATGGATGGTCACATAAACCCTTTCTTAAAGGCCTATTTAATGATGATGGGGCAAAAAGAGGAAGAATAATACATTCCTTTGTTTATCTTCATTTCTATATTAATTTTAGAGGAGTGCCGTTCAAAGTCCCAAAAAACTTAATAGGGCATGCTTATTGTTGACAATTACATTAAATTCTTTAACAAACATTTAACCAATATGGGTTAAACCTTCATCTATTTTTAAAATCAAATAAACTAATAAAATTATGAAAACCAATCTAAAATTTTATTTCGCTGTTTGTGCAATTATGTTAATCGGAGCGTTCTCGCAAGCTCAGTATGGGTATGGAAGAGGAGGCTATGGCTATGGTAGCGGCTATGGATACGGTTATGGAAGTCAAAGAAATTCAATTCCGCAAGCTGAAGAAAACAAAAAGGAGCCGGAACCTATGACCGCAGAACAAATTGTGGATAACGAGATGCCTGCCATTGCTGAGGCCTTGGAGTTAAATGACTTCGAAATAGCAGTTTTGAGCAGTACACTTAAAAAGTATGTGCAAGAGCGCATTGAAATGCAAATTCTAAAATTGGATGCAGAACAAATGCGTGCGGGAATGGAAAAAATTACGGCCAACCAAGATAAAGAACTGAAAGCTGGTTTACCTATTGAAAAATATGAAGCTTTTGTAGCCATGCAAAGAGATGGGCTTCAAAAGACACAAAAGAATATCAAAAAAAAGAAAAAGAAAAAATCCAAAGACTAATTCATGCCTAAACTATCCCTGCTTGCTCTGTTATTAATTACCTTTTTTATAAGTGCACAAAGACCGCAAGGCGGTCCACCGAACGGAGCACAAGAACCCATAAAAATTACGGGGATAGTTTTGGACAAAGACTCAAACCAGCCTCTTGAATACGCCACCTTGGTCTTAAAAAGTATTCAAGATCCTACCAAGATTACAGGTGGGATTACCAATATTGATGGTATGTTCGAAGTTGAAGCACTTCCTGGAAAATATGATATAAGTGTCGAATACATTTCCTACAAGACATTCAAATTGGATAATCAGACGTTGAGTAAATCCACCGATTTAGGAAGCATTAGACTAGGTACTGATGTTCAGCAACTCAACGAAGTAGAGGTTGTCGGTGAAAAAACCACAGTAGAAGTTCGATTGGATAAAAAAGTATATAACATCGGGAAAGACCTTACGACAAGCGGTGCCAATATAAGTGATGCATTAAACAACATACCCTCTGTTACGGTAGATGTAGACGGTGCAATCGCCTTGCGGGGGAATGAAAATGTCAGAATCCTAATAAACGGAAAACCATCTGCAATGGCCGGTTTTGGTTCAACCGATGCCCTGCGACAGTTGCCCGCAGATGCGATTGAGAAAGTCGAAGTAATTACAAGTCCGTCAGCAAGGTATGACGCCGAAGGTACAGCAGGTATTCTGAACATTGTTTTGAAAAAAGAGAAAACCTTGGGGTTCAATGGTTCTATAAACACTACGATAGGTTACCCCAATTCAAGTTCTATTACCTCAAACCTAAACCTGCGTACTGACAAGTTCAATGTTTTCAATACAATTGGATATTCATATCGCGAAGGACCAGGAAACGCTTTTTTTGATAATACTTATAAAGACACTATTACCAATAACTTAGATCGCATAATCGAAAATCGTGATATAAATAGGTTGAATAAAGGGTTCAATGTAAATCTTGGGTTCGAGTATTTTTTAACAGATAAATCATCAATAACGGCAAATGCTTTTGGCCGTTTTTCAAAAGGAGAGGATATCACTGAAAATAATACTACAAGATATATCCTTACTAATATTGATAGTAAAACCCTTAGGAAAGAAATTGAAAAAGAAGATGACAAGAGCTATCAATTATCATTGAACTATACAAATAATTTCAATGACAATGGCCATAAACTAACGGCCGATTTTCAATATTCCAAGGATAAAGAGGTAGAGCCCACCACTATTCGAGAAAACAACACCTTTCCGAACAACGACCTTTTGGCAAGTGAGAACATATCCCAAACGCAGTTCGAGAATGAAATTTTGGCACAAGCCGATTATGTGCTTCCTATAGGTGATTCGCAATTTGAAGCTGGTTATCGTGGTACTTTCGAGGAGAGTGACACAGATTATAGATTGGATGAATTCAACCTAAATACAGGTGAGTTCGAAAACAATGTTGGTTTGACCAATAGATTTTTATATAATCAAAACGTCAATGCACTTTATACCCAATACGGAAATAAATTTGGAAAGGTCTCATTTCTATTGGGTCTTCGATTAGAGAACACCCAGTTAAAAGGAAATGTGACCGGTGTTGATTTAACAGAGCTACAGGAAATTTTGGGGCCTGATATTGATTTGAATTTCGATAAAAATTACCTAGGACTTTTCCCAACCATTAACCTAACGTACGAATTAGGTGAAAGAGAAAATATTACACTTGGTTATAATAGAAGAATAAATAGGCCAAGAGGGTTTTTTATCAATCCTTTCCCATCAAGATCAAGTCGTACAAACATCTTTCAAGGTAATCCCGATATTGACCCAGCTTATGCAAACGCGTATGATTTGGGCTATTTGAAAAGATGGGATAAATTAACACTAACTTCATCGATCTATTATCAAAAAGAGACCAATGCATTTGAAAGAATTCAAGAAAAAACAGGTCAGACAACATCAGATGGAATAGAGATTATTAGGTCTTTACCAATTAATTTGTCCACCAACGAGCGTATTGGAGCCGAGGTCGGGGCGTTATACAATCCTACTAAGTGGTTGCGATTTAATGGAAGTTTTAACTTCTTCCAATTCAATACCAATGGATTTTTTAATAATATTGATTACGGAGCCAAAAATACCAGCTGGTTCTCGCGGTTTAGTTCAAAAGTAACTTTGCCCGGCAAAATAGATTGGCAAACCAATGGCTTTTATCGTGGTCCATCCGAAAATTCCCAAACAAAAAGCAACGGTATTTTTTCATTGGACCTGGCATTTAGCAAAGATGTACTTGGAGATAAGGGAACTGTTTCTTTTAATGTGAGCGATCTTCTCAATTCTCGAAAACGTAGATCTTTTACAGATACGCCCTTTTTTACTTCTGAAAGTGAATTTCAATGGAGACAACGACAGTTTACCTTATCTTTCATTTACAGGATAAATCAGAAAAAACAATCGGATAGAAACAGACAACGAAATGGTGGTGGCGAAGATGAAGAATTTGAAGGATAGAAAGTTAGATGTTGAAAAACAAAAAAGGAGCCAATTGGCTCCTTTTTTGTTATGCTTCCCGTTTGGCTTTTCTTGCCGCCCGTCGTTCTTTCCAGATTTCGATTAAGTTTCCGCCCAACCAATAAGGCACTACAAAAGTCAATAAGAATATCATTAGCCAAAAGCCTATGGTTAAAATGGTCAAGAAGGCTAAAAATCCTAAATATTGGTCAAATTCAAACATGTTGATTAAATTTTATGATAGCAAAGATACTTTGAAAACAATGTAACCTACAAATCAAAGTTAAAAAATATTGACAATTATGGAATTTCATAACACGTCAAATTGAAACAAATGACCAAAATAGTACCTTTGTGTGAAATTAAAAACTTGAAAATGAGCTTTAGAATAGAGAAAGACACAATGGGCGAAGTCAAAGTACCGGCAGATAAGTATTGGGGGGCTCAAACTGAAAGATCCAGAAATAACTTCAAAATAGGCCCCTCGGCATCAATGCCCCTGGATATTATATATGGATTTGCGTATCTAAAAAAAGCCGCGGCCCACACCAATTGTGATCTTGGAGTCTTATCAAAAGAAAAAAGAGATTTGATTTCCCAGGTTTGCGATGAAATTTTGAAGGGCCAATTAGACGACCAGTTTCCCTTGGTAATCTGGCAAACGGGCTCTGGCACTCAAAGTAATATGAACGTCAATGAAGTGATTGCCAACCGAGCACAAGAATTGGCGGGCAAAAAAATTGGTGAAAGTGAAAAAGCTATTCAGGCCAATGATGATGTGAACAAATCGCAATCTTCAAATGACACCTTTCCTACCGGTATGTACATAGCTGCATATCAAAAGATTGAAGAGGTGACAATTCCTGGAATCTTGCAGTTGCGCAATACCTTAAACCGTAAAGCTCAGGAATTCAGTAAGGTAGTCAAAATAGGTAGAACCCACTTAATGGATGCCACTCCCCTTACCTTAGGTCAAGAATTTTCAGGTTATGTTGCTCAATTGGATCATGGACTCAAAGCTCTAAGAAATACACTAAATCATTTAAGTGAGTTGGCATTGGGTGGAACGGCTGTAGGTACCGGACTGAACACACCCAAGGGATATGATGTACTTGTGGCAAAATATATTGCCGAATTCACTGGGCTACCTTTTAAAACTGCACCAAATAAATTCGAGGCACTGGCAGCACATGACGCAATTGTAGAAAGCCACGGTGCACTTAAACAATTGTCGGTTTCACTCAATAAGATTGCAAATGACATTCGTATGATGGCTTCCGGGCCTCGCTCGGGAATTGGCGAGATTATCATTCCAGCCAATGAACCTGGAAGTTCTATTATGCCTGGGAAAGTAAATCCAACGCAATGCGAGGCTCTTACAATGGTATGCGCACAAGTTATTGGCAATGATGTGGCAATAACGGTCGGAGGCACCCAAGGCCATTATGAGCTAAATGTATTCAAACCTTTGATGGCCGCGAATATATTGCAATCAGCCCAATTATTAGGGGATGCATGTGTTAGTTTTGATGAGAATTGTGCCGTGGGTATTGAACCCAATCATGAAGTTATAAAACAATTATTGAACAATTCTTTGATGTTGGTCACCGCCTTAAATACCAAAATTGGATACTATAAAGCGGCAGAAATAGCAAATACTGCACATAAAAATGGGACTACCTTAAAAGAAGAGGCAATTAATTTAGGCTATGTGACTGCAGCCGAATATGATGAATGGGTAAAACCTGAAGAAATGGTAGGAGGCCTAAAATAAGGTTTTGTTTTAATTTTAGAGCAGAAAAAAAGGGCCAATCCTGTAGGATTGCCCCTTTTCAAATTAATGGATAGTGCTTATTACTACTTAAGGACGAATTTTGAAGTTGCCAGCAACTTTAATTTATCGTCATATACATTTACCATGTAGTTACCTTTCTGAAATTCACTTGCTGGTTTGTTAATATAATCACAAACATCAAGTGCCTTATTTTCATAATAGAAATTAGTTCCTTTGCTGTAAGTAATTGAAGAACCGCTATCACCAGTTTTTGAAAAACCTTCACCCATTACATTGCCTTGGGGATCAAGAACCTCAACGAAAAACTCCCTATCTCCGGCTTGGGCAATTGTGTTATTGGCAACTGTGAAGCATACTTTGAATTTATCGGTAGCTTTGGCTCTCTGAGTAGATACTAATTTTCCACTGCCTCTTTCTTTGACGGCATCAACTGTCATGGTAGAAAGATTCAATGCAGACCCTCTTTCAACAACATCGGCCAATTGTGTATTTTGAACAACCAGCGAATCGTTGAAAACCGTTTGCTTTTCCAATTCAACGTACGTACTGTCACGTTGCATGGCAATCATAGTATTGGAACGTGTAAGTGAGTCTACTTGTTTTAAAAGCTGCTCTCTTTCTTTGGTTAAAATACCAACTTGTTTCCTGAACCTATAAAGTGCAGAGATATCACCTTTCATAGTTTTTACCGAGTCAATATATTTTGCAATATTGTCCCTAGCCGTTACTAATTCTTCATTGGTAGCATTGCTTTCTAAAATGGCTTTGTCATATTCTGACTTTAAGCTATTAAGGTCTTCGACAACCAATTCCTTTTCCTTTGTCAACACGCCTTCAGTCTTCTTCTTGTCTTGATAAAGACTTACTGTGTAAATAATCATTCCTAAAAGTATTACACCAAGCAGACCTGCCAATACTTTCAATCCATTGTTACTCTTTGTTTCAGTCATAATATTAAAATTAATTAACTTTTGTTTTTACTTTTCAATTAAAGTGTTTGTTTGTATCCCTCTATATACGGTTTAATTTTAATTTTAGATTTTTTATGTGAAAAAAAATTAAAAAAGTCTTTGGTTTATTGCTCTATAAACTAAATTTATAGAATCAACAATTGCTGTCAATGCTCAATGTCCCTGGAAATAGTTCCTTTCGATCCTGAATATGCGAGTTCTTTTAGAGATTTAAACAAAGCCTGGCTTGAAAAATATTTTTACGTTGAGCCAAAGGACCTTATATTGTTGGAAGATTGTAAAAAATCCATAATAGATCAAGGTGGTTATATTTTTTTCGCTAAATACGAAAATGAAATCGTGGGATGCTTTTCCCTCATACGACATACCGATGGTATTTTCGAATTGGGCAAAATGGCCGTTGATGAAAAAGTACAGGGGCTAAGGATTGGTCAAAAACTTTTGACCTATGCGGTAGAATTTGGTAAAAAAAAGAAGTGGAAGAAGATTATTTTGTATTCAAACACCAAATTAACCACCGCAATACATATTTACAAAAAATACGGATTCAATGAAGTAGTGCTTGAAAATCCAAACCCGTATATGCGAAGTGATATCAAAATGGAACTTGATTTAACGCTTACTTAAACAATATACTATGAAAAAAATTATCATCACATCAATAGCTTTAGGCCTAACTGTACTAGGTTGCAAAGACAAACAAACTAAAAGCCCTTTATTAGATTCGGAAATTTCAACACATGAAACATCGCAACCAGAGGTAGTTGAATTGGCTTCGGAGGTCAAGATCATCCCTATTGAACACGCCACGGCTGTTTTGGAATGGAACGGGCTAACAATTTATATTGATCCTTTTGGTGGCGTCAAGGCTTTTGAAGGTCAGAAGCGTCCCGATCTTATTTTGATTACTGACATTCACGGTGATCACTTTAGTCCGGAAACTTTGAATGAAATAAATTCGGATAATGTAAAAATAATTGCGCCAAAAGCAGTAGTAGATAAAATGTCCGAATCAATTCGGGTCAATACCCAAATAATGGCAAATGGTGAATCCAAAGAAATTGAAGGTATTACCATTGAAGCCATTCCAATGTACAATTTACGTGAGGAAGCCAAAAAGTTTCACGAAAAAGGTCGAGGAAATGGATATGTTTTAAACATTGGCGGTGAGCGAATTTATTTTTCTGGTGATACGGAAGATATACCAGAAATGCGAAACCTTAAAAATATTGATAAGGCCTTTATCTGCATGAACCTGCCCTATACAATGACTGAAGAACGGGCAGCCGATGCGGTCTTAGATTTCAAACCAAAGCAAGTATATCCCTATCATTATAGAGGGCAGCCCGATGTAAGCAATGTAGCAAAATTCAAGGAAATAGTTAACGCTGCGAATACGGAAATTGAGGTGGTACAACTTGATTGGTATCCTAATGATGAATTTTAAATTCTTGTGTAACGCTTTACAAAATTGGGCGTCTATTACTTACTATAGCCACTTAAAACAACTCTAACTCAAAACAATTTTCAATGAAAATGAAGCCAAAACACATTTTACTTTACCTGTCGGCCATGCTAATTATTAGCTGCGGTAAGGAAAAGGAAGAGAAAAATACACTAGCAGAATTTAAAGTACCTTTAGAATACTATAAACTTGACAATGGTCTAAAAGTTATTCTCTCACAGGATACCACCTCACCAACAGCAATTGTAGCTGTCTATTACAATATAGGGTTTCGAATTGAGCCTCAGAACCGAACCGGATTTGCACACCTTTTTGAACACATGATGTTCCAAGGTTCAAATAATTTGGGGAAAATGGAATTCGTGAAATTGGTTCAACAAAATGGTGGGGTACTTAACGGCTCAACACGGTTTGATTTTACCAACTATTTTGAAATAGTACCCTCACATAAATTGGAAACCATGTTGTGGGCCGAAGGCGATAGAATGCGCGGCCTTGATATTACCCAGGACAATCTGACCAATCAACAAGGGGTTGTAAAAAACGAAGTAAAAGTGAATGTTCTGAATCAACCTTATGGTGGTTTTCCATGGCTTGACATGCCGCAGTATGCCAATACAAATTGGTACAACGCACATAATTTTTATGGCGACCTCAAGGACTTGGATGCTGCAAATCTTGAGGATGTGGCCTCATTTTTTAAGACCTTCTACGCTCCTAACAATGCCGCAATTTCGGTTGTTGGGGATTTTGATATGGAGGAAACCAAAAAATGGATAGAAAAATATTTCGGGAATATCCCTTCAGCCGTTATTCCTTCCCAACCCGATATCTCGGAACCAAAACAAGAGAAAGAGAAAGAATTCGTGAAGAATGATTCTTTGGCAAATAAACCTGCAATTGCATTGGCGTATCACATGCCAGAGAGAAATACACCTGAATACTATGCCATGGGCATCCTTGATCAAATTTTGATTCAAGGTGATAACAGTCTACTGGCACAAAAGCTGGAAAAAGAAAAGGGTTATACTTCAAATGTTAGCGGGGGCATTAATTATCTAGGGAATATGTTCAATTACAAAGGCCCAATGATATGGATGTACGATTTGATATATGACAAGGACACTTCCCGGGATGAGGTACTTAGTTCTATTGACGAAGTTATGTCAGGTTTAAAAAATTCCATCAATCAAGAGATGATAGATCAAGCCATTGTAAAAGTGCGCTCTCAACTGTACGATGATATAGGCGGAACTTTTGGATTGGGACGAGCTGATTTACTGTGTAGTTTTGCCTTGTTTGATGATAACCCTGAGCGAATCAATTCCCTTGAAGACGAATTCAAAAAAGTAACTCCGGATATTGTTAAAAAAACCATAGATGAATATCTGATTAAAAACAATAGGACAATTCTTACAGTGAATCCTCTTTTGGCCAATAATGAAAAAACACAATGATCATGAAAAGCACTCTAATCTATGTAATGGCATTCATCCTCTCGGCCCATATTTTGACCGCACAGGAAAAGGAACTTCCGCCCAAAGGCGGGGAGCCCAAAAATTTTACCTTACCTAAAAAGGAAGTCATAAAGTTTGATAACGGGCTAACACTTGTAATGGTTCCATACGGCTCCATTCCGAAAGCCAACATTCAATTCAGTATTAAAACAGGAAACATCAATGAAGGTGAAAATCAAGTTTGGCTTTCAGACCTAATGGCTGATTTACTTGAGGAAGGGACCACAACCAAAACTAGCAAGCAAATTGCCGATGAAATTGCCGGCATGGGAGGAAATTTAAATATTGGCGTTGGCGTGCACACATCCTCTGTCAGCAGTTCTGTTCTGTACGAGTTTGCTCCAAAGGCAATTGAACTAATGGCAGATGTCCTTAAGAACCCCAAATGGCCCACTTCAGAATTGGTTCGACTTAAGGATGACATGAAAAGAAATCTTTCAGTACAACTATCCCAGCCCCAAGCCCAGGCAACCAAGGAATTTTTTGCGGAGTTATACCCAGATCATCCATATGGAAGGATATACCCCACGGATGAAATGGTCGACTCATATTCCATAGATGACATTAAAAAATTCTATGACGATAATTTCGGGGCTTTACGAACGACCATTTATATTGCCGGAAATTTTGACAGTACAAAAGTGAAAGAAGCGGTTGAAAAATCCTTTTCGAATTGGAGAAAAGGGGTTGCTTCAAATTATCCTGTTGCAAAACCTATTACCAGCAATAATGTAAAAATCATAGATAGACCAGGTGCCCCGCAATCAACAATATATTATGGCTTACCAGTGGCCGACCCTTCAAGCCCTGATTTTATTCCACTTGACGTTACGAATTCAATACTCGGTGGATCATTTGCTTCAAGAATTACCAGTAATATTCGAGAGGATAAAGGATATACCTACTCACCTTATAGCGATCTTCAGACGAATTATAAATCTGGGGTGTGGTATGAGGTTGCCGATGTCACCACCGAACATACCGGAGCTTCCATTTCAGAAATAAAAAAGGAAATAGAAAAGCTACAAAATGAACCACCTAGCCAAGAGGAAATGGATGGTATCATAAATTATGAATCAGGAATTTATGTTTTGCAAAATTCAACTCCCAATGGTATTATAGGTCAGATGATATTTCTAAACACGCATGACCTGGACGATTCCTATTTAACCAATAAAGTTAAAAATATGCATGCCGTCACCCCCGAAAAAGTTCAGGAAATGACCCGAAAATACATTCGCCCAGAGAACATGACCTTAATAGTGGTGGGAGATAAATCCAAGATAGAAAGTCAAGTGCAGGAAACTGTCCAAAAACCATTAAAACAATAACTAAGATTACTGATAATAAAAAACTCCCGCAAAGACGGGAGTTTTTTATTCAGTGAATTAGCTTTTTGTACTTAAGTTGTTTAGGCATAGGCTGTTCCAAAATCCAAAGAATTCCGTGGGAATGGGAATCAGAAAGCCTCCTTTTAATTGGGTTTTTACATTTCAGTTTTTAGCTTTTTTTAAGTGAATCACGTACGTAGCATTAAAACCGAAATTAAGATTCGGATTTCTTAGGTTGAAATTATTTCTTGTCTCGACGATGAATGCATCCTCTACCATACTCACTGCATTCGTAAGCATAAACTGAAGCATTAAACGACTTATTTCCCAATTTACCCCAACGGAAAACGAACCATAGGTGTTCATAGATTTTATTGGGTTAAAAACCGTGTAATATTCTGAGACAAAAGAAACATGACCTCCCAATTTATACCTTCCCCCAAAGCCTATTGCCAAATGATTCTGAGGATTCTCACCTGAATAATTTAGCCCTTTGTGAATAAAGGTCGGTGCAATTTGCAATGATAGGTTTCTCGTTAATTTAGAAGCTATCAAGACCTGGGTGGTAAACGAAAGCCTATCAGTAAAGTCATCTTTTATATTTGGATTGGTTATTCCTTCACTAAAGTAACTCCCATTCTGAAACAAAGTAATACTAAAAGGTATGTTCTTTGCTCCCTTTTTTTGACGAACCAATCGATACTTCAGATAACCGTCAAATAGACCATCCCAACTTGTACCTCCTATTCCCGTTGACAACCTGTCCGACAAACCATATTCAAGACCGACCCTGGTACTTAACCTATCGGCCATAAAGCTTTGTGATGTTAAATTTGGGGTGTCCCAAAACCTGTTGGCAACAAAGATTTCCAAGATTCCTTTTTTTCTGGTTTCTATAGAGTGTCCATACGAAATCCTCGTATATTTAAAAGTGGCCTCGGTATATTGTATGGAATCATGGTGCTCCTTTTCCAGAATTTGCAACAATTCCTGTCCAAAGATATTTGGAGCGGATATAATTACAATCAAAAAAATTAATGCTTTATTCTTCATAAGGCTCAAATTCAAATCTAAATTCCACGGAGACTACGTCAGCGATATTACCCGCCAATAAGGGTGGTATCCTGATTTCATAATCTTCAACTATCGCCTCAAAACTGCCTGTAAGCACATAATTGTCGTTAAGATAATGTATTTTGATTTTTATCTCAAGTTCCTTGGAAACTCCATGCATTGTAAAAATTCCTTTTACAAATCGCGTTTGAATTTCCTGTACTGCAGGTTCAAATTTATCAATAGCACCCTCAAAAGTTGCTTTAGGGTAAATGTCGGACTCCACATAACTTTCATTGAAATGTTCTCTCATTAGAGCCTTTTTAAAAACGAAGGTATTCATGAGCATGCTAACTGCTATTTTACCATTTTCTATGTCTATAATACTAAGAACCTGATTGTTCTCCGCTTTTATGTCTTCAACAGTTGTATGTGAAAAAAATGCCACTTTACCCTGGCGGGCAATAACTTTTTGCGCCGGCAGTTGCTGGCAAAAAACTACCGAGCTCAAGCAAAGAAATATATATTTAGTCATTGGGTCGGCTATACGTGACGATGCAGTTCAAAAATACGATATCCTTCAAGAATCCCTTAAAAATGCCTTTTATCTTTATTGAATCATTTGGTCTGAGCTTTTCCACCAGGGCTCTTTGATCTGCCTGCATATCACAAATAATATAGGGTGGGCGGTCATTAGTGCCTTTTAGCAAGGTCGTTATTCTATTGTTTTTCGTATTGGTTTCCTTGACTAGTCCTACTATTTCTAACACCTGCTCAGCTTTTAGGCCATATTCCAATTCTGGGGTTCCATCATTAAAAAAAATCAACAGATTTTCCGCTGTTACCTCTAATTCGGGAGGTTTATCTAGTAAGTCAATAGTATTCCTCTCGCCTGATATTTGCCATAGGACTATTATTCCGTAAACAAATAGGAACAATACCAACACGGCTATTTTTTGCTTTTTAAGCATTACGGATTCTTACTGGCAAATAAAGAAAAAAATTTAAACATTTAACAAAACCAAGGCTCCAAGAATTGGGGCCTTGGTTTTCGTCCTACTCAAAATAAATCCTCCTTTTCAATCTATGATATTGAATGTTCCAGTCATGGGACTATGAAATTCGCAAATATAGAATAAGGTGTCAGGTGCATCGTTTGGAACTGTAAAAGTAATTGTCCCAGCAGATGCCCCATTGTTGGTTACTCCATTATCATAGGTATCACCTGTACCGATACTCTGAACGGTTTTAATATAGAAGGGATGACCCGGGGCTTGAACGTTAAACTCATATGTGTTGCCTCTTTTTAAGGTAAGATCACCGTTTTCAACATTGTTTAGGCTATTACCACTAAATAGATAGGCCGATGCTGCCTGATTTGCTACATCATAAGAGATGGTGGTAGACTCTGCCTGAGGAGCAATTTCGGTATCTGTATTTGCTATTGGCCAAATTCCCGCAGCAGGAAAACCAACACCATAATTGTCACCACGCTGTTCGTCCTGCCCAAAATAGTACAGTGGCCACCCCTTATAGGTCAACTGCTGCTTCCCAAAAACATCGATTGAGGCAAAATCATCTGCATTTAGATTGCTGGGAATTTCTTGCAAGTCTTCTTCGAAAATCGGCCATACGGCATCGTTTGAGAAATCTTCGTCCGTAAAATTATTTACCCCATTTGTATCGTTGATAAACCTGTAAAGCGTATTGCCGTAAGCATCTACCATATAAAAAGTTTGTTCGTCACCAGGCTCATAAGTGCTGGTTAGGTTTGTTTCAGTACCGCCAGAATCCCTACCGACCAATTGGGAACGTACCATCATTATAGAATAATCGGGTTTGGCTACATACCAAATGTCGTTGACACCGTCACCTTTGACATCACCTTCCGTACTGTCGCTTGCAAAATAATACAATGGCCAACCTTTGTATGTGGTCTGCATAGATCCATCTGCTCTGGAAACAGCACTAAAATCACCAGTGTCCAAACCTGTATCCAAGGTCGGGTTTTCTTTATAAAAAATTGGCCAAGCATCTAGACAAGCTCCTGTGCAATTGGAATCTCCATCACTGTCAAGTGAGAAAAAGTACAGGGTCAGCCCTTCAGAGTCGGTAAGTATTTTTCCGAAAACACCGTTATTGATAAGTCTTACCGACTTTGTATCGTTCCCAACTGGATCGGGTCGGTTCTGGATTAGTAGTGGGATTACCGTTGTCATCCTTGGAACATGCAAAGAGTAGCAACGTGGATAGAAATAGAATTACTTGCTTTTTCATTTTTTCAATTTTTATGGGTTATTAATACATTTTATTTAATCGCTTCTTGGTTCAAATGAGCCATTTATCAAGTGGTTATGATTCAAAGCCTTGGTTAAGGTGAAACTTATGGTATCAACGGAATTTTTGACTTTGAAATTCTTCATCCTTAAAAAACCCTTAACAGATTAAAGCCAAAATAAATATCGGCACTACCCCAATCTCCGGTTGCTTGGTTCAAAAATGTGTTTACGTTCATAGGTTGGGCATTGGTAAAGTGCAATTGAAAAACATGCCCCCCGGTTTCTATGTCCATCCCGATCGACAATGGATTTTTGAAAGGTGAATTTGAGGCCCTATTGAGGTGAAAGCCATAATCCGCATTAAACGAAACCCTTTTGGAGATCTTATACCTTCCGCCAATACCAAGCGCGTATTGAGAGTTTTCCTGTTCGTCCAATGAAACCAGATTGTCATGAAAAAAAGTTGGGGCAACCTCCATTGATAACTTTTGGCCCAGTTTCCTGGAAATCAAAATCTGTGTTGAGTAGGACAACCTGTGTTTAAACTCAAGACTTGGAAGGTTACTCTCATCCAAGGCCCCATTCATTAAAATGGTGTTGAATGAAACAATATTGAACGGAAATCCATTTTTCTCCTGTCTTGCAAGCCTGAATTTTAAAGATGCTTCATACGTTCTTTCATAAGAACTTCTGGATATACCCAGATTTATTCCATCCGTAATTCCGTAAACAAAATTTAATCTGGTGACTGCTTGATCCAATCCAAAGAAGTCCTCAATTCCTGCTTTAATGCTTCCAAACCTATGGGAAACTACAAAATAGAGTGTCTTTTTGGCAGCCATTTTGGTAGTTTCAAAGTTGACAATCTTTAGTCCTTTGAATGCGGCAATTTCAAAATCATTTTGGACTGAATCCGTATCGATTTGTTTCAAAAGGTCATCTTGAGAAAATGCAAACAAGGGTATGAAGAACAGGGTAAACAATAATTTTTTCATTTCATGTGGTTGTTTAATTGGGAATTTTTGTTCTGAACTATGGATGCTTGGTCAATTTTAACCTCTTCCAGTAAATCGTCATAACCAATGCACCTTCCTTTTATGGTTATACTGTCCCCATTTGAAAGTTCAAGATTGGAAGTATTCAACAGATTGACCAATATGGCGTTATCCAAGGTGATGGTTCTGGCATCTATTGAAGTTATCTTTCCGTAAGTTTGAATTACCTTGTCCCCATAATTCTTGGCTATTTCTGCATTGCCCATTTTTTTCAGAAAATCTTGTGCGGATATATCCAATACGGCTGTTTCATCAGCAATATTTCTTTGATCGGGATATAGCGTATTATAGGTAAAAACGACCATCAAGGAAGCAACGGCCAAACCCACAATCAAGAATAGTATCCTTTTATTTTTCATCCTTTTCTTTTAATTTAAAATCCAATTTGACCAAAACCTGCTTGGCTATCTTGTTTTCTACAATTTTGGGAATCTTAATGTTAAAATCACTTGGCAGCGCTATAAAACTACCATTGATGGAGATTACATTGTTTATTTTCTGAATTTTCACGGTTGGGTTTATCTTCTTTTCAATCCCTCTTATTACCAAGGTTCCCTGTATTACATATTCTTTCGAATTCTGTCCCAATTGGGCAATATCGAGACTAAGGATTTCACCTTTAAATATTGCTTTGGGAAAAAGATCTGATTCAATATAATTTTCATTAAAATGTTCTTGCATCAAAGGGTTCTTAAATTGAAATCCCCGTATTAGTGCCAGCGAGGCAATCATGTTGTTTGTGGCATCGAAAATTGCCGTTACCGATTCATTTTTTGCCTTTACCTCTTCAAAGAGTTTCTCCGAGGCTTCAAATACCACCACACCCTTCTTATCTATGAATTTTTCCTGTGCATACAAATAGCCGCTTAGCAATAGCAGAACAATGCTTATACTTATTCTTAAACTGTTTACGGCAATTGAAATCATCTGTGAAATCCTAATTTTCCAATAGTCCATCGTCAATCCATTTTTTGATCAAGTCGATGGTATTCTGTGGCAACTTTCCGGCAGGCGGCATCGCACCCGATTCACCTGTTTCTTTGCTTATAGCACCTAACAAATCGCTTGCCCGGCTTTTTACCTGCGTGTATGTGGATAAAGCGAATGGAGCCCCGTTTACCGGAGGGTTGGAATGGCAAGCCGTACAATTGCCGCCCATGATTGACTTTATGTTTGCATTGTAGGTTACAAGGTCACTTTGATTGTTATCTTTCTTTTCTTCGACCAAATCGCCTTCACTATCATTTGAACAACCTTGTGATAGTAGAACAATGAAAAGTAATAGCGGTAATATCTTTTTCATGATTAAGAGTTTTATGTTTCTTAATGCCAAAACAACCATTCCTTGGAAAAGGTGGCAACAAAACCTTTGTGAAGGGGAATTTCTCGCCCTAAAAGGGAAAATTTGCAGTTGAATTATCTCCCCCTGTTCGTAAACCGGACTACGTTCTTTTTTAGTATTTGATAAATATTTTTCCGTACAGAACTAATCATTATCTTGTGAAAAATTGCCTCAATCCCTATGCGGAAAGACAAACTTTATTTTCTCACTTTTTTGTCCGTTGCCCTAATCTATTTGGTCGTAGCAGTAGTTGCCATCGCATATTTATTAAAGGGCACAACGATTGAACTTATTGGGTCGCAACTGGAATTTGGAAAGAAGGAGGCCAAAACATTTGCCGCATTGGTCGGGTATAATTTGCAGAATGACACCCAGAAAGATACCGTTGTGGTTCAAGTTCAGGAAGGGTTACGGGATACCCACCAGAACAACGTTTTTTTGAGTATCATAGATTGGTCGGGGAAAATTATATGCCATCCCGAAATTAAAAAAGTTGGTCAATCCATAGGTTCGGAGAAATCATTTGTTTCTTCTGTGGCCGAAAACTTGAGTGCCAACGAGTTCTACCTCCTCCTAAATGAAAAAAGTGAGGGTGATATGGTCGAAAATGCATCGGAAGTTATTTTCATGTTCCCAATTCAACACTCTGATTTGATAGTGGCTTCTCATATCAATTTGAAAAATTTAACCTCCCAAATCAAGAGATTAAAATATCGATTTTATACTATCCTTACCTTTTTAGGTCTTATCATCATCCCAACATTTGTAATTACCACCCGTTATATTGGTAGTATTTATGAAAAACGCCTAGAGTTTCAAAAGCAGAAGTTGGAAGACGAAGTTTTGAACCTTTCAAAATTAAATAGGGCCGTAGGCGATTACCAACAAAAAGTTATTGAAAAACCAAAATCCGCTATAACCAAGAAAAGAGTTTTGACTCAGTTGAAAAATGAGCTGCTTTCCATTCCGATTGAAGAAATAGCCCAAATCTATACAGAAAATACCATTACCCATGTAATCTGTTTTGATGGCAGAAGATCAACGACCAATACGAGTCTCGACGAATTGTTTTCCCAATTGGACAAAAACTCCTTTTTTAGGGCCAACCGTCAGTTTATCATTTCGGTATCCAGTATTGACAGGATTGTCAAATATGGGAACCACCAACTCAAAATACTGGTAATACCCAAAACGAGTACCGATATTCTGATAAGCAAAAACAAGGCGGCGGAGTTTAGAAATTGGTTGGACTTATAAAGCGCAATGATATTTATTTACTGGAATTCAAACTAAGTTCAAGTCATGTTAATTATTACTGCACCTTTTTAAGCTGATAAGGGGAATTTGATACCAATTGTAGACCGTGCAGAAATTTTTAAAGCAATAAAAAGATGTACCCAATTATAAAAACTCCCGTCTTTGAGGTAGTTTTCTAATCAGCGTATTAGCTTTTTGTACTTAAGTCGTTTAGGCATAATATCAGCCCCCAATCGTTTCTTACGATTCTCCTCGTAATCTGTAAACGAGCCCTCAAAGAAATATACTTGGGAATTTCCTTCAAAAGCCAATATGTGTGTACATATTCTATCCAAAAACCACCTATCGTGGGAAATAACCACTGCACAGCCTGCAAAATTCTCCAGTCCTTCCTCTAAGGCTCTTAGAGTATTGATATCTAGATCGTTTGTAGGTTCATCGAGCAACAAAACGTTTCCTTCCTCCTTTAAGGTCATCGCCAAGTGAAGCCTGTTGCGTTCCCCGCCCGATAGCATATTTACCTTTTTGTTCTGCTCACTTCCCGAAAAATTAAACCGGCTCAAATAAGCTCTAGAATTTACTTGTCGCCCACCCATCATGATCAATTCTTGTTCATCACTAAAATTCTGCCAGATCGTTTTTTCTGGATCAATGTTTGAATGGCTTTGGTCCACATAAGCAATTTTGGCGGTATCACCCACTTCAAACGATCCCTTATCCGGTTGTTCCTCATCCATTATCATTCTGAAAATAGTGGTTTTCCCAGCACCGTTCGGTCCAATAATCCCCACTATTCCCGCTTGCGGCAATTTAAAGTTCAAGTCTTCATAAAGTAATTTGTCCCCATAGCCCTTGCTAACACTCTTTGCTTCAATCACATTGGTTCCGAGACGGGGACCGTTTGGAATGTAGATTTCAAGCTTTTCATCCAACTGTTTTTGGTCTTGGCTCAATAGTTTATCATAGTTGTTCAAACGGGCCTTTTGCTTTGTTTGGCGACCTTTCGCTCCTTGACGAACCCATTCCAGCTCTCGCTCCAATGTTTTTTGACGCTTCGAGGCCGTCTTGCTTTCTTGCGCCAGTCGTTTCGATTTCTGGTCAAGCCAACTGGAGTAATTCCCTTTCCAGGGTATGCCTTCGCCCCTATCCAACTCAAGGATCCATCCTGCCACATTGTCCAGAAAATATCTATCGTGCGTTACCGCAATAACGGTTCCCTTGTATTGTGCCAAATGATGTTCCAACCAGTGTACAGATTCAGCATCCAAATGATTCGTTGGTTCATCCAATAATAATATCTCAGGCTCTTGCAATAATAATCTGCATAAGGCTACCCGTCTTCTTTCCCCCCTGAGAGTACACTTATTTTTTGGTCACCATCTGGAGTCCTCAAGGCATCCATTGCTATTTCAAGTTTGGTATCCAGTTCCCATGCATTAGTTGCGTCAATCTTATCCTGTAGTTCTGCCTGCCTATCCATTAATTTCTGCATCTTATCGGCATCTTCATAGACCTCAGGTAACCCGAACATATCATTTATCTTGTTATATTCATCTAAAATAGCCACTGTTTCCCCTGCTCCCTCACGAACTATTTCCAGTACGGTCTTATTTTCATCCAGCTTAGGTTCCTGTTCAAGATAACCTACTTTATATCCTGGTGAAAAAACCACATCTCCTTGATAGTTCTTGTCAACCCCGGCAATTATTTTCAACAAGGTTGATTTACCAGAACCATTAAGTCCTAGAATACCTATTTTAGCCCCATAAAAGAAACTCAGATATATATTCTTAAGTACGGGTGTATTCGCTGTTTTATAGGTCTTCGTGACCCCGGTCATTGAAAATATGACTTTCTTATCGTCAGACATAAACGTAGTAATCGTTGTTAATTATTAAATCTAAAGTTAATCTATACCCCTCTTGAAGCACTGAAATTTTGGTGGCTTAAACTCTTCCCTTTAAGGCATTGAATACCCAGGCAATGGCAAAAAAACCGATTCCCACAGATGCGAAGCCCCAACCGGCCACATCATCATATCGAAAGGCACCAAGGGATATAAGCCCTATGCCAACAATTATCATTATAAAGGTCGCCCAAGCGAGCACGGTATTTTTGTTCATACCCATAGTTGATCTGTTTGGTTTGTGGTAACGCCAAATATCGTAATTTTTGACAAAAGACTTGACCCTATTACATAAAGATTATTTCTCAAATGGAAATGTGATTCCTGTTTTACTTCGAATCGTATCCATAATAGTGATCAGATCCAAGCTATTCTGATGGCTCCATAGCCCACTTTGTATTTTTCCCGCTTTGAGACAGCGGTGCACTTCTTCTATTTCATGGGCGTATCCCTTGCCGGTAGTCGGCAATTCGAAGTTTTCCATTATGCCTTCTTTCTCTATCGAATATCCCTGTGATTCGTGCCACCGAGGGTGTATAAAAACAGAACCTTTGCTTCCTGAAATTTCAGCTTTCATTTCCGATTTCGAATTTAGGCCACTGTACAGAATTGCCTGGGCATTTTCGTAATCGAAGATCATGGAGGTTTGAATCTCGACACCTGTTTTATAAAATTTAGACTTTGCCAAAATTTCCGTTGGTTTTCCGAGAATTAAATAGGACAAAAAAATGGGATAAATACCGATATCCAAAAGTGTACCTCCGGCGAGTTCAGGATTCAACAACCGCCCATTTTCATCCCTATCCAATGCATAAAAAGCAAAATCGGCATGTACATACCTAATTTCACCAAAGAACCCGTCATCTATCATATTTTTGACCTTCATAATGGTCGGGTTAAATCTGCTCCAAAGGGCTTCCATTAGGAAAACATTGTTTTCCTTCGCCGCCAGGATCATACTTTCTACTTCCGATTTGTTCACTCCCATCGGCTTTTCGCAAAGCACATGCTTACCACTGTTCATTGCTTTTATGCTCAGTTCTGCATGCGAAACATGCGGTGTTGCAATATAAATAACGTCAACCACATCTGAAACCATTAACTCTTCATAACTGCCATACGCATGTTCAATATCGTATTCTTGGGCAAAAGCTTTGGCATTTTCAAGATTTCTAGAAGCCACGGCGGTCAAAACACCCTCCGAAACCAGCTTTAAATCTTTTGCAAAGCTATGTGCAATATGCCCCGGCCCTATAATACCCCATCTGATTTTCTCTGTCATACCCTTTCTAATTTTCTCAAATGTAATCAATTTTACTCCTTATCTTTAACCACAACAATGAAAGTGACCCTGAATGGATATTAATTTCAACAAGAACGAAGACCATAATAAACTGCTGGTTTCGGAGCTAAGAAAAAGACTTTCGCAGGTTAAAATGGGCGGTGGCAAAACCCGACTTGAAAAACAACGCGAACAAGGTAAACTTACCGCTCGAGAGCGCATTGAATACCTCCTTGATACCAATGAGGAACAAATTGAAATTGGGGCACTTGTAGGTGATGGGATGTATGAGGAGCATGGAGGATGCCCTTCTGGCGGTGTTATAATTGTGATCGGTTATGTTTCAGGAAGGCAATGTATCGTGGTTGCCAACGATGCCACGGTCAAGGCCGGTGCATGGTTCCCCATAACGGCCAAGAAAAATCTAAGGGCCCAAGAAATAGCCATCGAAAATAGGCTGCCGATTATTTATCTAGTCGATAGTGCCGGGGTTTATTTGCCCTTACAGGATGAAATTTTCCCAGATAAAGAACATTTTGGGCGCATTTTTAGGAACAATGCTGTAATGAGCGGTATGGGAATCACCCAAATTTCTGCCGTTATGGGAAGCTGTGTGGCGGGGGGCGCCTACTTACCTATTATGAGCGATGAAGCCCTGATTGTTGACAAAACGGGCAGTATTTTCTTGGCTGGCAGCTATTTAGTAAAAGCTGCAATAGGGGAAAACATAGACAATGAAACACTTGGAGGAGCCACAACCCACTGTGAAATAAGCGGTGTAACAGATTACAAAGCAAAGGATGACAAGGCTGCGCTAGACACCATAAAGAACATTATTGGCAAGATCGGTGATTTTGATAAGGCCGGGTTTAACCGAATAAAATCGCAAAGGCCGAAAGAAAATGCAGCCGACATATTCGGCATTCTACCCAGTTCCCGAACCGATCAATACGATATGTTGGAAATTATTAAACGGCTTGTTGATGATTCCGATTTTGAACAGTATAAGGAAGGCTACGGTAAAACCATTTTAACGGGATATGCAAGAATTGACGGATGGGCCGTGGGAATTGTGGCCAATCAACGAAAAGTTGTAAAGACCACAAAAGGAGAAATGCAATTCGGTGGGGTCATTTATTCCGATTCCTCGGATAAGGCAACCCGATTTATTGCAAACTGCAATCAAAAGAAAATTCCGTTGGTGTTCTTACAGGATGTCACCGGATTTATGGTCGGAAGCAAGAGTGAACATGGAGGTATCATAAAAGATGGAGCCAAAATGGTCAATGCCGTCAGCAATTCAGTGGTACCCAAATTCACTGTCATAATAGGAAACAGTTATGGTGCCGGCAATTACGCCATGTGCGGCAAGGCCTATGACCCAAGGTTGATTGTTGCCTGGCCCAGTGCCGAACTGGCCGTAATGAGCGGCAATTCGGCAGCGAAAGTACTTTTACAAATAGAAAAGGCCTCCCTTAAAAAGAAGGGAGAAACGATTACGGAGAAAAAGGAAAACGAACTTTTTGATAAAATCAAGCAGCGGTATGACAACCAAACTTCTCCGTATTATGCAGCTGCCCGACTTTGGACCGATGCCATAATTGAACCCACCGACACCCGAAAATGGATCTCAATGGGCATAGAAGCCGCCAACCATGCCCCTATTGATAAGAGCTTTAATATGGGAGTACTACAGGTTTAATCATTTGGAAACCACTACATCTTCGGTGTTTACGGAAAATAACTGTTGATTCACATTCATTAAACTTAATTTGAACACTTTGGTTTCCTTTCTTTGTGAATTACTTCCGTAGTTATAATAAATGGTAGCTTTTAAATAGGTAGGTGTCAAACTCTTGTTGCCCAAATATTTGATGTTCACTTGCCAAATCCCCTTTAGTGAACCGTCAATGAGATACTCCTCGGTTGAAAAGCCTGCGGATTTTTCGTTCTTAATTCGTTCCGGGTTATCACGTAAACTATGGCTCCAACTGAAGTATCTATTTTGTGGATTAACAAATTGCAACTCAAATTCGGCTTCACTGTCCGCCCATTCAAATATCAAACGTGTACCTTCAAAATACTCTTCAAGCGTCAATTTTTTAAGGTCTTTTTTTGATAAGAAATCCTTACCATTTAGGGCAATGAGATTGTTGAGCTCCCGATCCATGAGTAGGGCAAAATCTTTTATGCTATCCTTTAGAAAACCTTCTTCCAACAGGTAGCCGTAGCGCGTATAGATTCCCGCCCCCTTTTGATGTTCATTATTATCGATATAACTCTTGGCCAGATCTAGATAGGACTGTGCATATTGTGGGCGTTGCCTAAAAATCTTTTTGAAAATTTCGTTGGCCTTTGAGTGCTCATCATTTACTTGATATAGATATGCCAGTGATTTAAGTGCCACAGGATTTTCCTCAAAAACCTGCCAGTTATCCCTAACAATTAAATTGGCGATTTCATGATTCTTCCATGCTGAAATAAAATAATTGTACGTATCAAGAATAAAGAAAAAGGAGTGGGCGTACTTGGGTACTAGATTATCATAAACTTGAAGGGCTCTACTTTCAGAATCTGCTAAGTAATATTCCTCTAAATAAACAGGTGTATTTGCCTTAGCTTCATCATGCAAAGCATCGTTTTGATATTTATTATCCTGTCGTCGTACAACATCAATAATCTGCCCGTTTTCATCCTTGGGTCGATAATTGGCTGTTTTGGTGTTTATGACTACTACGCCTCCTCGTGCTATACTGCCATATCTTAAGGTGCCAGAAAATGAAGGTATTACAGCGATCCTCAATATATTATTAGGGTCAATCATATGGCAGGGCAGGCTTGTAAATATTTGTCCATCAACATCGAAAATGGCCCCATCAGAACCTGCACCACCGATGCCGCCATTGGTGCGAACCGAAACGGCCAAATCCCCATTATCACAATTTGTAGTAACACCTGCAAATCTCGCATTTAAGGCAGTCCCCAAATCAATAGCTCTGTTTAATGCCTTTTCATCCAAAATTCTTAATGAAAAAGTTGATGTTTCTTTATCCAATATACCCCAGCTCGTCTTAATCAAATTGGGATTGCTATTATATTCAATTGCCAATTCATTCTGGTTTTTCAATATTTTTTTGGTAACCGTAACCTCGTTCAATTTCTCAACTTTCTCGTACATCTTAATATTCAATACCCTAGTGACATCCTCCACTTTAATTTCCAGTGGTAACATACCCATTTGTGAAAATACCAGAATATCCCCTTCAATGGCCGAAATACTATATTTTCCATTTTCATTGGTCGCAGACTTTTCATCCTTTCCTTGAATTGAAATATTTACATCTCTCAAGACTCCAAAATCATCGGTTACCGTACCAAATACCGTTTTCAGCTTTTCTTGCGAGAAACTTATATTCGCCAATACACAAATACAAAAAGTAAAAAGTAATTTTTTCATAACTATTGATATTAAAGGTTATGTTAATACTATAAAAACTATAATGTCAAATGCGTTATCAGAATTTTCAAAGACCAATTTTAAAAAGTGTTTCATTGATCCCATCCGAATATAGTCTCATGGTAGTTATTTCTTTTCTTTGGGACGGTAGACCAAAATTATAGTATACGATGACTTTTAAGAAAACGGGCTCGGTCATCGCATTTTCAGATACATCGTTCGCTTTTATAAACCAATTACCTTTCTGCGCATCAATTAGATGGAATTCTTCTGTGTTGACATCATTTTTAATCCCCTTTTGAAATGTCCCCAAATTGCTTACCTGTGAATGTTCCCATGTAAAAAATCGCTTATCGGGATTGATGATCTGCAATTCAAATTCCGCATTGCTCTTATTCCACATCACCAAAATTCTCGCATCATATCGTACTTGATTTTGATATTTTTTGTCCTCTTCGTTTACGGTAATACTTGAACCGGCTTCTTTAATAACATTCCGAAGGGAATTAACAGCGGTCTTTTTCATTGCGGACATATCCGTGGTTCCCTCCAGATTATTATTCACCAATTCCGATAGCAGCTTATATGCTGAAGCATACTTTTTGGAGGCATCATACACCAAGGCCAAGTCTAATTTGGACTGTGCGCTATTATCATCCAAATCCAAAATTTGTTGATTTATTTTAAGCGCATTGGTTAAATCCCCCTCTTCTTCATATTTGAATGCCAAAATTCGTAGAAGAGCTATGTTCTTTGTATTTATTTCAGCCAAATTGGATAAGATTCTTTGGGCCTTGTCCTTATCTCTGGACTTGAAATATTCATACATCGCAATAAAATAATCAGGTGAATCCAAAAAGTTGGATCTTTGTTTTAAATAGAAATCGTAAGCGTCATTTTTATCTGCAATTTTGCTCAATTCGGATGTATATATCGGTTCATCGGATTTTTCGGAAATGGATAAATCACCGTTATAAATATTATTCTTTAGCAAAGCCCTATCCACCGGTTTACCATCTTTTGGTTTTGCACCTTTGGATGATTTGGTTGTAATCAAAATGACCCCATTTGCCCCTAAAGTGCCATAACGCGTTGTTGCGGCCATACCCTTGAGCACGGTGATATCAGCTATGTTTTCAGGGTCCACGAATCCAAAACCTGGTTGAGGGGAAGAATTTAACTTAGCATTCTTAGAAGAGTCCCCTTGTTGTTGCGGCACACCATCGATTACAATGAGCCCATAATTATTAAGAATCATAGAATTGTTGGTACGCATGGTTATCTTGCTTATGTCTGCTTCGGTACCACGGTCCCCAGCCCTATTTCCTATTTGCACCCCCGAAAATTTACCCTGTAAGACATTGGATACATCGGTCGTTATTGGCGAAATCTGCTCGTCACCAATAGTTTGAACCGCTACCCCTACCCTATTTTTATCAACTTCCCCATTTCCCAAGTTGATAGTTTCCGAAGGTGTCTCTTCACTTTGTTTTTCGCTTACGATGACCTCATTAAGTCGTACCCTATTGGTAAAAGGTTCATCCTGAGTATTTGACTTTTCATCGGGTCGTACAGAAGTTGAAACCCCTTCTTTTTCCTGTTGGTTCGAAAAAATGGCCCGACCATAATCAAAAAGCCTTGCCTTATTCTTTACCAATATCGCATTTAGATCCATTTGGTCCCTATATGGACTGCTATTTATGACGAAAGTCTTAATTCCGAAAGTGGGCACATCTATGCCAATACTCTGGGCACCATCTGTAAATAAAAGTAATTCCTCATGATTTAATGAAACCATACTCTCAATTACCTTAAAATTTGTCGCGCCGTCGTATTCTGTTTTTTGAAGGGAGGATCTCAATTCTTCCCACTTTCCATTCGAAATAACGAACTCTTTATTGACAACAAGGGCATTGCTAAAAACAAGTAGGTCAACAACAGCCTCTTTGTTCCTGTCAAAATAATTGTCCAAAAATTTGAAATCACTTTCAACAACTCTATTCGTCTCTGAAAAAGAAGCATCCCATGCAAGCAAGATATGCTTTGACTCGGCTGTCTGACCGATCATTTGATAAGAAAGACAAATGGTTACTAAAAATATGAACCCGTTTTTGAACATAGTTTACCAAATCAATTTCCCTGATGCGATTTCACTCGGGGAATCAAGAGAAGTTCCGTTTGGCGCCCATTTACATATCTAAAGCCGTCATTGCCATAAAAGCCGGCTTCTTCGAACATGATGCGTATATCTCTTTTCCATTCTGGAATGTTAACCGTTGTATTCAGTTCTATCGCGTACACCGTATTCGGATTTAAAGGATAGTTCTCCCCATCGTCTTTCATAACTCCGCCCTGAGAGTCCCACATGCCTATCGTGGTACCAGCGGAATGCCCGTACAAACCTAAAGGATGTGTGTATATGGCCGGTCTCAGCCCCGCCGCTTTTGCCTCCGCCAATGCTTTGGCCAAAATTTCGTTGCCCGTACGCCCTTTGATCATATTGCCCGTCAAGAAATCCTGCACTTTATTACCGTCCTTAAAAGCATCTACCAGGTATTGCGGTGCTGCCTTTTCCGTTGGACGTAATACATAGGCCAATTCCTGACAATCGGTATTCAATCTTAAATAGGTAATTCCAAAATCGCAATGCAATAAATCCCCGGGAAGAATAACCGTATCATCAGGCCTTCCCGAAAAGGAATACAAATGACCTACTAATTCTTCGCTGGTTCGCTGTACGTCAACCGTGGGATGAAACCAAGTTTCCAGACCCAAATCGGTTACTTTTTGGCGCATCCACCATTCTACTTCGGTAGTCGTCGTAATGCCGGGAGTAATCACCTTTTCTGAAAATGCTTCTGCAATAATATCGTGCGTAATGTCAACCAACTGATTGTAAATGACCATTTCCCTTTCCGTTCTGGTCTCGATCCAACGTACTGCCAATTGTTCCGCGGTCCTACCCTGGAATGATATTTCTTTGGCAGGTATTGCATAAATTCGTCATAATCGGTTTTGTCCAATCCGTCCGCAATGTTATGGTCCTTTGAATAATTAAGTCCTATTTTTTTGGGATTGCGTTCCTCAATTAACGCTATCAATCTTTTCCATTGGTCGGGTTCTTTTTCCTTATCCCATGCCGATTGTATGTTCTCACCTACATTATATCTGGCGACTGCCAACTTTTCAATGGTGTTTTTTGCTTTGTCCCTATAAAACAAAAGAATGGTCCTTCTGCGGGCATTTAGCCATGTAGCCGGAAGCATGGTCCGTAAAACCGGGTCCTCATTGTATTCGCGGGAAATGACCACCCACATATCAATCGCTGCGGCATCCATTAGGCTTGGCAAGAGATTATTGAAACGGTCGGCAAGAATTTCATCAACAACCCTTGCCCTCTCACTTTCTGACAGGATTTGTTGTGCGCTTGAAATTTGCAATGAAGCAATGGAAATAAAAAGGAGTAAATAACTTCTCATAGGTTTGGTATATTATATGAAAATACAAAATATTAAGAACTGAAGTTTATAAATTGGGCTTAAGTAGGGATTACTAAAGACATTGTCTCCCGTCTTCGGATTTTGCCGTTCTCAGTTTCCAAAAATTTAGGGAGCATATAAACTTCCTTGGGGCGTTCATATTTTTTGATGGACTTAATTGTGCTTATCCTTTGCATGAGAAGATCCATATCCGCTACTCCTTCGATTACCAAAACTAATTTCTCCCCCAAATTATTGTCAGGTAGGCCAGAGACAAAAAAACGGTTCTCGATCAGGGCAGTTAATTTTTCTTCAATCACTTCCGGTATTAACTTTATGCCCCCAGAATTGATGATTGAATCATAACGCCCTAGCCATTCAAACTCGGTTGGGGAAAATAAACGGACCAAATCATTCGTTACCACAACTTCTTCCGAAATATTCGGTGCACTTATTACCAAACAGCCTCTTGTATCCATAGAAAAAAAAACGTTGGGCAAAGCCGAGAAAGTGTTTTTGTACAATGGGCTGCCTGTTGAATTTAGATTGTTGATTTTTTTGACCGCTACATGGGTAATCGTTTCCGTCATGCCATACGTCTCATAAATAGTGCACTTTTTTGATTGTGTCTTTTCCTTTAATTCCCGGGAGGGTTTCGCTCCGCCAATAATCAATGTTTTTATCTTATCAATATGGTCCAAAGAATTTTGCAATTGTAAGGGCACCATGGCACTGAAACCATAATGCTTGTCAATATTCTGAAGTGGACACGTGGTTGGTTCAACACAATCCATTTTCAATCCGAGCACCAAAGCCCTTAGCACCATCATTTTCCCGGCAATAAAACTCGTGGGCAAACAGTGTAAAGCGGTAATACCTGGTTTTAGATCGAAAAACTCCCCTGTCGCTTTCGCGGAATTGACCATTCTGTACTTATGCAGTAAAATGGTTTTTGGGGTTCCTGTTGAGCCAGAGGTATGGACTTCTATGGTAGTTTGGTAATTCAACCAATCCAAAAGAAAACTTCCAATTTCCATTTCAAATGGTTCACCCTCCTTGACATAACTATAAGCGAGTTCAATTAGGTCATCCTTGGAATAAGAAATTCCATTAAGTTGAAATGCCGGATGTGGATCAAAGAATGTCAATTGATTCTTTATTTTCCGCGAGTAAAAGTTCTTCTGGTTGCACCTTGCCCGTCAAACGTTCTTTCCAGTTTTTCCAACCGTATTTTTTGGCACATATAAACAAGACAATAGGGAAAGTTATCCCTACGGTAAAGATGAGTTCTGTAACAACCCCTTCCGAAGCATTTTGCGCAGTATATTTAAACAATGCATCCGTCTGAAGGGCAGACCATTCGGAGGAGACCAACAATGCGGCTAGAAAATTGTTTCCGAAATGAAATCCTAAGGCCAATTCCAACCCTTCGTCCATCAATGTCATTATGCCCATCAACAAACCAAAACCGATATAAAAAATCATGGTTATGTAGCCCATTTCCGCGACCTCGGGGTTTGCAAAGTGCATGAGGCCAAAAAGAACGGAAGTAACCATAAGGGGAAACCACCTGTTTTTCGCAAATACCCCTAATTGCTGCATTAGATATCCCCGAAAAAGATATTCCTCGAAACCTATTTGAAACGGAAAAAGCATTAAACTGATCATTACCAGAATGATGAAGTTAACAGGTTTGAAATTCCAGACAACCTCTTCCGGTGCCAAATAGTAAGAGACTGCAAAAAGGATTATGGTAATTGCCATAATAAGGCATGCCGAAAAGAAAATCCTGGAAAAATCTATTTTCTTCCTTGAAGTTGTAAGGGAAAGAAAACTTCGCTTATGAACAAAAATCACCATTATGATCAATAATCCAAATAACACTAAAAATGGCACAAGATTGGCCATCAAGCCAATATTAGAAGGTATTTTCTTCATTAATTCATACACCTTGTCCATCTCTTCCTTCGATAAAAACATCACAAAAATACTGTTGGCGATGAGAAACCCGGTTGATACCAACAAAGTCAGCATTACCCTCCATGAAGCATTGTCGCCTTTATATGCCTGTTCTATATACATAAATTCCCAATTAAATTATTCTTCCAGTTATTAGTTTGCCTATAATACAGTCCACCATTAAATACTTCCAGCGGACTTTTGAAATTGTTCGTGAACAAGCCACCCGTACCCAATCCTTGCGGCATCTTATTATTTAAGGTAAATGTCCATTGTGCAATGGCATTCAATCCTATGTTACTTTCCAAGGCACTTGTAATCCACCAGCCAATATCGTGTTTTTTAGCTAAATCTATCCATTCTTGACTTCCTTTGAATCCACCTATCAGGCTTGGCTTTAAAATTATATAGCTTGGCCTAATGGTTTGTATGATTTCTTTCTTTTTCGTTACATCGGTAACGCCTATAAGTTCTTCATCCAATGCTATGGGTATCGGTGAGCTTTCACAGAGTTTTTTCATATTATCCCAGTCTCCGGCCTTTATAGGTTGTTCTATGGAATGAATATCGAATTCTGATAGGATTATTAGTTTGTCAAGTGCATTTTTGGCCGCAAATGCACCATTGGCATCCACACGAATTTCAATATCCTGTTTTGAATATTTTTTTCGGATAGACCTTAAAATATTGATTTCCCTGTTAAAATCGATTGCCCCAATTTTCATTTTGAGACATTTAAAGCCTTCTTCCAATTTTTGCTGAACTTGTAGCAACATGAACTCCTCGTCGCCCATCCATATGAGTCCGTTAATGGGAATTGGTCTTTCATTCTCAGTAAATTCGGAAGGGAATAGAACAAAAGGTCCGGAAGAGGCCAAAGAAATAAAGGCTTGTTCCAGACCAAATTGAATACTGGGGAATTGCTGCATTTTTTGCAATAAAACATCAACTCCCAAATGGATGTTGGCACAAACCCATTTCAAAGTATCCTCATACTCCGGAACATCATCGATACCTAGACCACGAAATAGGCCGCACTCCCCTATTCCCATTTTGCCCTTTTCCTCAAGGATTAAAAACCAGGTTTCCTTTTTGGTCAGAATACCTCTTGAGGTCCCAGAGGGATTTTTAAATTCGAGGATATGTTTTTTACAGGTTGCCTTCATCAATGCGACCAAATTTAGTTATATTTTGGGTCTTAAATTGAGAAAATGAATCGAATCAATGGGAAAAATATATGGATTACAGGTGCATCTTCAGGTATCGGGGAAGCACTTGTTTATGAGCTTAATTCAAGAGAATGCAATCTTGTCATTTCTTCACGAAATGAGAAAGATTTGAATAGTGTGAAGAACAAATGCCCGTTTCCCGACAAAGTTGTCATACTAACCATGGATCTTTTAAATTTCAATTCATTTGAAAAATTATCAAGATCCGCAATCGATGCTTTAGGAAGTATCGACCTATTGATCAACAATGCGGGGGTTAGTCAACGTTCCCTAATAGTTGATACTGATTTCTTAGTTTATAAAAAGTTGATGGACATCAACTATTTGGGAACTGTAGCCCTTTCAAAAGCCATTTTACCCCATTTTATTTCAAAAAAAAATGGCCACTTTGTAACAGTGACCAGTCTTATGGGCAAATTTGGTTCTCCCTATAGATCAGGCTATTGTGGTGCTAAGCACGCTTTGCATGGGTTTTTTGATGTACTGAGGATGGAACATGAAAAAGATGGAATTGATGTTACCCTTATTTGCCCCGGATTTGTACATACCAATGTGGCCAAAAATGCATTGACTTCTGATGGGAGCCCTCAAACCACGGATGATGTAGCAACACAAAATGGTTTGCCCGTAAAGGAATTTGCCAATAAAATGATAAAGGCTATCGAAAAGAGAAAATTTGAGGCCTACATAGGTCGAAAAGAAATTATGGGTATCTATGTGAAACGTTTTTTTCCAAGATATTTACATAGGTTGGTACTCAAAAGTACGGTCAAATAAACAGAGTGTACTTATGAACGAAAAATTTTGGAATTTTAGTAAATCTAAATGAAATTGAACCGAGAACCTAACCCCTTCGGAAGTCTTATCTATGTTTAACTTGGTCTGAAGTTGATTGGCCAAGCGGTTCATTAAGCGAATGCCCATTGAGGCATTGGCCCGTTCATCGGTATCCTCTGGAAGCCCCACACCATTGTCAGTATATTCAAAGAAGCCCTCTTTCTCCCCAATTTTACGCAAATGAATGTAAATCTTACCGTTTTCATCATCTACGGGAAATGCATACTTGAATGAGTTGGAAACCAATTCGTTCAAAATAAGGCCGAACGGGATGGCACGATCAATATCGAGCTCAACACCTTCCGCATCAATGGTAATGTTAATATTATGTCCCCCTTTTTTGTAAACCGATTGTACACTATTGATCAAACTTTCAATATAACCTTGCATCTCGATTACCGAAAGATCGTCATTTTGATATAATTTTTGGTGAATAAGGGCCATTGCCTTAACCCGGCTCTTGCCTTCTTCAAGCGCCTCAATGGCTGCCTTGCTCCGTGTATTTTTGGTTTGCAAGCTCAGAAGGCTGGATACCATTTGTAAATTGTTCTTCACGCGGTGGTGAATTTCCTTTAAAAGTGAATCTTTTTCGACAAGGGCATTTTCAATAATATGCTTCTGTTCAGCTATCAATCTTTGGTTCTTGATACTTTTTAAATAGGCATATACGAGTCCCGCAAATCCCAATAACGTGAATATCAATGAAATAAATACTAGGTTGATCCGCTCGTCCTTGGCTATCATTTCATTTCGTTGCTCTTCAAGTGCTTTTTTTTGGGCGTCCATAATTGAGCGCGTATTTGCCTTTTCTTCTGCCATTACAGTTGCCAACTGCTGTTTCCTCAATTCTGATTCATTAATAGTGATAGAGTCATTTATTCGGATATTTTTCCTTAAGTATAAAGACGCATTTTTATAATCTTCGGTCTTATCGTAATAAATAGAGAGCAACCTATTTTTCTTTATCTGATTGGCTGTCGTTTTTGGACTAACATTATCACTTAAAAAGTCGGTTGCCTTTTTCAAATTGTTCAATTGTAGATAGCATTCTGCAAGTGCCAATCTATTCTCAACAATCTCGGAATAGAATCTTCCCATATTGGATTCGGACATTCCAGTTACACTTCCTTCCAAAAATGGAATGGCATCTTGGTAATGTTCCATTTGCACATGGCACTTACCGATATTTCCTTCGATCCTGCTGTTCAAGAGATTGGCCTCATGAATATCGGTTTCCGATTTAATTTTTGTTACGTCACTCAAAAAAACATCTATGAAGCCCTTGGCCTTTTTATAATTGGTCAAAGCCGTGGGAATGGATTGGTCCAACCTAAGATAGGTGCCTACATTGTTGTAGAATTCAGCTTGTGCATAATAGTCCTTCTCCGGCACCGTTTTTTTAACACTCTCAAAATAATCTTCCATAGCCTTTCTGTGAAGTCCCAAATTGGAATAGATATCATAGAATGCCACATTTCTCGTTATCCCCAGGTTTTTCTTTTCTTTTCTTATGGCAATTTGTTCGGTATAGAAACCTAATTGCGCATAATTGCGGTCCATTAAATCAAGCAGGACAGTTTTTGTTTCGATGGTGAGCCCGTCAATCTGTTTATGCAATTCCTTGGCGATTGCTAAACTCTTGTCATAGTCACCAATGTCAAAATACAACTGTGATTGAATGAGCTTGTAATTTTTTATGCCTACCGAATCGTTGGACTTTTCTGCCGTATTTAAGTACACATTAACAGTATCCAACCAATCGTAGGGCGAGTTTTTGCTATATCTGTAAGGTGTGTCGAAAAAGAGTTGAAATCTTTCCGGTAGCGTCTTTATGGTTTGGAACTCCTTGAATGCATTGTCTTGGGAGGACACCGTATCCTGAGCAATTACTCCAAGGATGCCGAATTGAGCTACCATTAACAATCCCAAACCTCTGCTAAACAATTTTTTCATACAATTAAGAAAACCAAACTCAACATAGCATATCAAACGGTTTTGAACCTATTTTGTTGTTAATAAACCAAGCACATTGCTGGGTAAATTTCATACTGGAAATTATCCTTCACGCATGAAGGATACCTTATACCAATACCGCCTTTATTAATAAAAAATCAAAGGAGGCAACCTGCACGTCATACAAATAGGTTATAAAATCAAAGAAAAAAGCCGTACAGATCAGTGAATGCTTTTAAATCTTTACAAAATTTGATTCGATTTGGGGTTGAATCTAACGATTCCAAAAATAAAGTTTAGAATCTAAAGAAGATGAATATTGTTGTGTAATGGCTCATTTTTGTGGTGTAGGGAATATATTGTAAAATGCAGTGTATTTCATCGACACTTTGTGTATTTCATCGATGTTTTTAGGTGTTGCTATGACCAGCTTCTAAATGTGTTCACTGTTCAAATGTTGCTCCAAAAGAGATTGCCAAGCCTCGTAATTTCTTTAAAATATCACACGGAAAACAATAAAAATATAATTGAACTGCATATTAGTATCCAATTTTTAAACTAAAAAGAGCCCATCCGGTCAGACTGGGCTCTTTTACGAGAACACTATATGAAAATGAAAAAATTATTTACTTGGTGGGCAATACTTCATAGTGTATTACAATTCAAACATATGACAAGAACGAACCTTTCAAAAAGTATTGTTGTGTAAGCTCCTAAAAATGTGGTGCTGGCCCATGTTTGAATGGTATGTAAAAAAAAGACTCCCTACATAGGAGTCTTTCTTAATAGGAAGTTATATACCACTTACGAATTCATGGCAGAAATTATAAACTCTTTAAACTCCTTCGAAATTGGAATTAGGTTGTTGTTTATCATAATATCCTTTGAGTTAATTGCATCTATATAATCCACGTTTACGATATATGATTTATGCGCTCTATAAAATTTGTTCTTTGGCAACTTTTCCAGATAGTCCTTAAGTGGGGACCTGACCAAAAACTTTTTATCGACGGTATTCACCTCCAGATACACATTGTCCGCTTTAATGAAAAGAATGTCCCCAAACTGAATTCGATAATAAAGGTGCTGCTTCTTTACGAAAATCGAGTCTTTTAAAATGCTGTTGGACATCGCAACTTCAGAATCACTAGAGCTTGAATTCTGTTTACCTTCCGAATAAATAAAATTCGACAGGGCAATCTCAATGGATGTATATAAATCTTGCTGCTCAAAAGGTTTTACGAGATATCCGTTTGGTTTTACCGTCTTGGCATTCTCTACAGTGGCCCTGTCCGAGTTGGAAGTAACAAAAATAAACGGAATGTCATAATTTTCACGAATATGTTTCCCAAGATCAATTCCGGTTTTATCGGATGCAAGAATAATATCTATCAAGACCAAATCAACTTCCTTGGTCCTTAAAACTTCCTCAGCTTGCTCATAGACTATTACATTGTCAACGATTTCATATCCAATCTCTTCAAGCATGGACTGCATGTCGTCCGCTATAATAACATTATCCTCTACGATTAGAATTCTGATGGGTTGTTCCAAAATTAGTTGTGGTTTAGATAGTTAGTACTCAAAATTACAAAAAATTATTATAAAAGAAATAAAACAAAAATGCCAATAGAAAGGTGCTCAAGGCCAATTTTTTCAGTTCCGGATCCAAGTTCTGTACATTATTGGTTCTAAAAACCTTTAAGAGATGCCTAAAAATAGGCAGAAATGCGAGTAAAGGTATAAAGTGGTACCAATGACTATAGCTTATACCGGTAAACAGTAAAATGCACAGAAAAGAAATTGAGAGTAAAAGGTAGTGGTATTTTTTACCCTTTTCCACTCCGATTTTCACTATCAAGGTGTTTTTAAAGGACTTTTTGTCCGATGTATAGTCCCTAAGATTATTCAAGTTTAATACTCCCGTGCTTAAACAGCCTATGGCAGCGGCCGGAAGCAAAGACGACCAAGTAACCTCTTTCAGGTACAGGAACATTGTTCCCATAACAGCTAAAATTCCAAAAAATAAAAAAACAAAAACATCTCCAAGTCCTTTATAGCCATAAGCTGATTCGCCGACCGTATATTTAATTGCAGCCCATATACTGGCCATACCTAATATGGTGAAGACTATAAAGTATCCGATAAATTCAGTTCCAAATGAAAAATATAGTACAGAAAATACTAGTAAAAGGCTGAAGAAACTAGAAATAACAATTCCCTTCTTTAATTCGTTTCTACTTAAAAGTCCACTTTGAAATGACCGTCTGGGTCCAATTCTATCTTCATTGTCCGTGCCCTTTACGCCATCACCATAGTCATTGGCGAAATTGGAGGTAACTTGAAAACCAACGGCCGTCATCAAGGCCAAGATAAAGATTAAAAAATTTTGGCCGCCTTGAAAATTAGCCAATGCGGTACCCATGATTACACCGGATACTGACAAAGGTAGTGTTCGTAACCTGGCTGTTTTAAGCCAAGCGGAAATTTTCGACAAAATTAAAAAGGGTCTTCTATTTGAATTCGTTTACCTTCTTTATAGGAGGCAACAAAGGCATCCTCGAAACCTAGGGCTACCAGTTGCTTTCTAAAGTTTTGGGCCTCTTTCAAGGTTTCAAAATTGCCTAGGGAATATGAGTAGAAAGGATTTGTTTTAACGAACATGGTATTTGTTAAGGCCTCGGATGCCAAGGTAATATTGTTCTCAACAAATGATTTTACTTGAACGGAATATACTTTTTCTTTTTCTAAAAAATTTTTGGCCAAATAAAACTCCTTTACCAAGCTCAGTTCCTCGTTCTGTTCCTTTAAATTATCAATCCGGGTTTTAATGGCATCCAAACTATCAATGGATACCAATAAATTGCTCTGCTTTTCAAATCCATTCTTTGTACTTAAACCAGCCGTAAACGAGGTTATTGCCAAAGTTCCTATTAGGAACAAGCCCGTTATGCCTGCCAACACATTACGTTGTATCTTGCTCTTTTTCAGCTCTTTGTTCTTAAATTTAATCTGATCTAAGAGACGTTCGTTTATTATTTGGGCCTTGTCGATATCCTTATGGAGCTCCAACAAATCACTTTCTTCTATGAATGGCATGTGATATTAGGTTTTAGGGGTCTGTTCTCTTTACTTGTACCCTTTAAAATTACTAAATTTTAAATCAGGATCAGGCATAAAAATATGCCTTCCAGTGCAAACTTAACAATTTATCTGGAGTATGGTAAAAAAAGTAAGTTGAAAAGGATCATTTCCTTGATTTTCATACAAGTAGATGTGCTTGAGATCCGCCTAAAGAGCATGGATCCCATCCTCTTTGATCTCTATTTTACGAGCCTTGTATAGTGTGCCGATTCCCTTCTTGAAGGTTTTTTTGCTCATTTGGAGTTCATCCTTTATTTCCTCGGGAGAAGATTTGTCATGTAGGCCTAAATAACCACCGTTGGCCATTAAGGTTTCGAATATTTTGTTCGCCGCCGGTTCCAGAATTTTTGCACCCAAAGGTTGTAGGGAAACATCAATTTTATGGTCACTTCGGATTCTTTTGACCACTCCTTTTGTGGTATCACCTATTGAAATCTTCTTAAATACCTCATTGCCGTACACCAACCCTTTATGCTTGTGGTTGATTATCACCTCCCAGCCAAGTTCAGTAAACCTTGTAACAACCAATTCAACCTCATCACCCTCATTGACCGTCAGATTTTCATTGCTCAAAAACCGATCAATTTTATTGGATGCTACCAAGCGATTGGTTTTTTCATCCAAATAGCAGAAGACCACATACCATTGACCCTCCACCATTTTGATCCGTTGTTCCCTAAAGGGGACCAAAAGGTGCTTTTCAAGCCCCCAATCCATAAAAGCCCCAAATTCATTCACCTCAACCACCTTAAGTAACTGAAACTCATTAACCAGCACATCAGGTTCCAGATTCGTTGCCACAGGTCTTTCGGCATGATCCAAATAGCAAAAAACCGTCAATGAATCACCTATTTCGTAGGTTTTCGGAACATATTTGTTCGGCAACAATATTTCATTTTCCCCGTCGCCCAAAAAGAGGCCTACACTCGTATCGCGAAGTATTTCCAAGGTATTATATTCTCCCAATGCTATCATGTTACAAAAATAACTTAAAAAAGATTGTGCATAAAAAAAGCCGCCCACCAAATGGCGAACGGCTTTTAGTTTTCAAGGTCTTTTCTTATTTATAAGCGGATTCTTTTTTGAAGTGCTTGCACAACATGTAATAAACAACGGCCCTGTGCTTATTCTTGTTTGAAGAACCATATTTCTCCAGCACAGCCTTAACGGCATTTATTAAATCAGGACTATCTTTTAAACCTAATTTTTTAACCAGGTAGTTATTTTTTACCGTAGCCAATTCTTTTTCATCTGCACCGGAAACCTTGGAAGCATCCAAATTGTAGATTGATGGACCAAGCCCAATCGTAACTTTGGTCAATAAAGCCATATCTGCGGAGGCACCAAACTTGTCCTTAATGTCGGCAGCATACTTTTCAATTAATTCGTCTCTTTTACTCATAATAGTTAGTGTTGAATAATTAATGGTTAATAATACCCGAAGATATAAAATCAAAATAACCCATCAAAATTTTATTGTTCACTACCCTAGGGGTATATATTTCGAGCAATTTAGCATTACCTGATTCATTAAAAAAGCTGCAATATGTCTTCTCAAAAGTTTCCTTATCCTGTGCGAAGCTGTATTCAATTCCATGCATTTCACATAATTTTTTCGCAGTAAGCGTATGGGAAGTTTCAAAATAGTTTTCAAAATTTTCATTGTCAGCATGACCTGGAAGAATTCTAAAAATGCCTCCCCCTTGGTTGTTGATTACTACAATCCTAAAATCAGAACGGATATAATTGCTCCACAAGCCATTGCTATCATAAAAGAAACTCAGGTCTCCGGTTATGAACAAAGTTGGGTTTTCATAAAAAATAGATGCTCCAATGGCTGTTGAGGTACTTCCGTCAATTCCACTAGTTCCCCTATTGCAGAATATTCTGAGCGTTTTATGCAAATCAAAAAGTTGTGCATAGCGTACCGTTGAACTATTGGCAAGCTGCAATTGAAAATGATGGGGTATTTTGTCAAAAATACGATGGTACGTCCACAGGTTCGAAAAAACCACCTCCTTCATGAAAGTGGTACGTTTTGCAATATAATTGCTCTTGAAAAGATTCCAGACCTCGTGGTATTTACTTGGTTTTGACTGAATGGCCACCAAAAATTCCTTAAAAAAAGAATTCACATCCGCCTTGAAATGATGCGATAAACAAAAAAATGTGTTCAATGCTTGTTTTGGGTCAATGTGCCAGTGGTGTTGTGGTTTGAAATCCCTTAAAAAAGACTTTATTTTTTTTGAAACAATAAGTCCTCCAAAAGTCAAAAGAATTTCAGGTCTTAGCTGCCCAAAAATTTCAGCCCTTTTAGTCAACTTTTCAATAGGTGCAAGTATGCTATCTATGCTTGGAAAAAAACTAGGGTCATGAAGATTGGAGGTGGTTTCGGTCAAAACTACGACCGAGGGGTCATCGGCCAAATATTTTACGATTGCCGGGGCAATTGCATCTGGGTCGTTTACCCCGATCAAAACCATTTTACGGGATGAGTTGTTCCAAATATTCGCAAAACTTATTATTTCCTGTACCGGCCTTGAACCTACATAGTTAATTTCATCAATACTTGGGGCAACGGTTAAGTCATCCATTTGATCATAGAGGGGCTCTTCAAAGGGTACATTTATGTGAACGGGAACCTTTTTTGAAATCGTCCTGTTTATGGCATTGTTCAACTCGGCATCATTGAATGATTGTACCTTTTGCTGAGAATCTTCCATTGTATTATTGACAATCAATCCGGGGCCATACTTTTGCACCTTGTCGGTGGAATGAACTACATCTTGCATCAGATTGGCAGAATACCCAATATGATTTTCAAAAACGTTCATTTGGCGAATGGTTTGTCCGTCACCGATGTCAATCTTATATGAAGGCCGGTTCGCCGAAATCACCAACAAGGGAATATCACTATAGAATGCCTCTGCAACGGCCGGATAATAATTCAATAGTGCACTCCCTGAAGTGCAGACCACAGCGACAGGGGTTTTTGTCTGTTGTGCGATACCTAAGGCAAAAAATGCAGCGGAACGCTCATCAACTATGCTGAAACATTTGAAATAGGGATCCCCCGTAAATCCTATAATAAGGGGTGCATTTCTGGAACCGGGCGAGATTACAATGTTTTGAATACCTTTTGCCTTGCAATGTAAAACAACTGTTTGTGCGGACGGAATGCTAGAATGTTTCATTGGTGGTAAAAATACAAAGTGCCTAATTCTTAACCCAATTAATTTTGGTATAACACCGATAGCATCGTTCTGCTTTTATGAACCGTTTCTTCCCATTCGCTATCGGGGTTCGAATCGTGTGTAATTCCTCCGCCAACATAGACCAAGGCCTTATCATTTTGTATTTTAACGCATCGTAGATTTACAAATAGTTGAGTCTCTTTTTTGATGACACGGTACGCTTTATTTTCAATGTTTCGACTATTGGAAACCCGGTCCTTTCCCCCAAGCATATTCAACTCTCCCAAAAAGCCGGTATAGAACTCTCTGTCGTAGTTTTCATTGTCTATAATAAACTGTTGGGTTTCTTTCAAAGGAAGTCCACATACGGCGGGGGTAGGATGCAAAACCTTTATAACTTGGTTTAGGGAACTTTGCTGGCGTCCAGTAATTTTAGATCTTAGGTGCCATAGATTTCCTGCCCTCACAGATTCAGGCTGAGTTGCCTTAAGTCCTGAGACCATGGGAGCCAATGCGTCTTGAATATACCTCGTCACCAAACTTTGTTCCTTTATTTCCTTGTCGCCCCACAAGGGATGGTCATTTTGAATCGCTGATTGTGTACCTGCAAGCGACATGGTCGTGAATCTATTGTTTTCGATATGTAATAGGATCTCTGGTGTTGCGCCCAACCACAATCCTACTTTCGGATGATACCATAGGTAACAGAAGGCAGTGGCATAGGTTGATAAAATGCACTGAAGAATGTCAAATGGGGAATTTCTTGATTCCACTTCGATTTTTCTGGAGAGCACTACCTTCTTAAATGTGCCCCTGTGGATCGCTTGAATACCTTTCTCCACCAATTTTTTGTAAATCGATCTCTGAAAATCTTGGGCCTCCGATGGGCCGTCATTACCCGTAACTATACTTTTTCCCGTAAAATCAGAGGCTTCCAACTTTTCATCGATCCGTAATAATATGGGCGGTTGATTGGAATCAAAGGGTGCAAAAACAAAACCAACTTCGGAATAGTCGCTAACATGGTTCAACAAACCATCATTTTGAAAAACGGCCTTTACCGCTTCCTCATTGGGCTTTCTATAGATGGCAAAAGGAAGTTTGCAAGAATGTTGGGTTTTCGCACGTGCTAACAATTCAGAGAACATCTTACTTTTTGGGTAATGCGATTGTGGTTAATTTACACACAGAGATAAGGTTATCCGCAGAATCTGTTATTTTAATATCCCACAATTGGGTGGTTCGGCCTTTGTGGATAATGGTTGCCCTTGCGAACACCACCCCGTCCCTGACACTTTTTACATGATTCGCGGATATCTCTATGCCCCGAACAAAAAAATTCTGTGCATCCAAGAATATGTAAGAAGCTGTACTCCCCACACTTTCGGCCAGTGCTACCATGGCACCCCCGTGTAAAACGCCATCCGGTTGATGCACCTTTGAACTTACAGGCATTTTACCGATCAGAAAGTCGGTCCCTACATCAATGTATTCAATACCCAAAGTTTCCATCATCGTATTTTTTGATGACTCGTTGCAGACCTTTAGGATTTTCGTTTTAAAATCATCCATTAAAGTATTTTTTTTGTAAAATTAAGTATTACGAAAGCAACAAAAGCCATTACTTTGAAATAGATTTTGATTTATGGACACGACAGCAAAAAAAGTAACCTACCAAACAACCAATAGCTATTTGACATTGAACAGACTATCGGAAAAGACTAAAAATATATGGGTGGTGCTGCACGGAATCGGGTTTTTGAGCAAGTATTTCCTGACCTATTTTGATGAAATTCCTTCTGGGGAAAACTATATCATTGCGCCACAGGCCCCCTCTAAATACTACCTAAAGGGCGAATATAGACATGTCGGGGCCAGTTGGCTGACCAAAGAGGATACTGTTCAAGAAACGAAAAATGTAATTTCCTATTTAGACTCGGTTTTAGAGAATGAGCAAATCCCAAAGGACCGTAATCTCATCGTTTTCGGGTTTTCCCAAGGAGTATCCGTCGCAACGAGATGGGTGGCCGCAAAACAACTAAAGTGCGAACATTTGATTTTATATGCAGGAGGAATTCCCAACGAACTGATGCCCAAGGATTTTGAGCAGTTATTGGAAAAAAAAATGCGGGTTACGGTACTTGTTGGGGATCAAGATGAATTTTTGACAGGTGAACGTTCCGAATTGGAATCTAAAAAAATTGAAAACCTCTTTCAAGGCAAAGTAAAACAAATTGTTTTCAAAGGCGGACATGAAATAAAGAAAGAACTTCTCAAGACCCTAGCATAATGGAAAATACTATTGTTTTAGAAAATGATTTTTTGAGGATCTCGCCACTGACCCTGGACAATTATGAGAATCTGTACGAAGTGGCCTCCCAAGAAAAACTGGTACAGTATTCACCCTCGGACATTGAGACGCCCCAAGCGTTAAAAAAGTATGTGGAAACGGCCTTGGAGCATCAAAAAATGGGTACCGCCCTACCCTTTATCATTTTCGACAAAAGAGTGAAAAAGTACGCGGGAAGTACCCGTTATATGAATATACAATGGCCCCATAAGGTGCTTGAAATTGGTTCTACGTGGATCGGCCGTGAATTTCAGGGAACAGGTCTAAATGGTCAAATGAAACTGTTGATGCTAAATTACGCCTTTGATAGCATGGGGTTTGAAAAAGTGGAATTCCGTATTGATGAACGGAATGGCAGATCAAGGAAAGCGGTGGAAAAATTAGGGGGAGTCTTGGAAGGCATTCTCCGAAAAAATATCTATCTATTGGATGGTTTCAAGCGCAATACCTGCTGCTATGGAATTCTCAGGGAAGAATGGGTAGTTAGGAGTTAGGTGTTGGGTGCTGGGTGCTGGGTGTTAGGTTTAAAAATATTCAATTCTCTATACCCAATACTATTTTAAGCTTCAATCTTTACTTGAAAATTCCAAAGGTTCGTAATACGCTATCTTTCTGGTAGTATAGGCATTGCCGGGCATAATGATCTGTTTGATCCAGTTGCCATTTTCACCGTGGTCAAATTGGTAAATATATTCCTTCACTTCCGTAGTTTCCCCTCGCTTCGTTTCCGTTTTTGTTAATATTCCCTTGCCATCGTATGTAAAAAGTGTGGTCTCCACCGGGGCAAACCGTTTGGATTCAGGACTAAACCTGAAGTTTGTGCGCGATACCATTTTCCCATTTTTATCATACTTGACTTCAACCGCCGAATTGGGCTCACCATCCAAATACTTCTTTGTAAGGACTATTTTTTGTATGGAACCCTCTTTTGTTTTACGCGATGACGTGCGCACAGATTCTAAGAGAACCCCATTTAACTTGGCAGTTCTGGTATCTTCCCCTTTTAAGGATGCATACGCTATTTCCGTTTCGTCAGTACCTTCCTTATTGGTCCTAACTATCTTGTTCAGAAGACCTTTAGCATCATAGGTATATTCATACTGGTCCAAATACTCCTTATCGTACGAAACGATCTTTTCTATGACACGCCGATTGTTCGTGGTGTCTATTTCGTATATATTCGCGATGGAAATACCGCGGTCAAAAACATTGTCCCTGTAGTTTTCAGATCTCTTCTCAATAAGTTCCCCGTTCTCGAATTTATAATACGTGGTGTCATAATCCTGGTCGTTATAACGCGTGACCGATTTGACCAGAAGTCCGTCCTCATTAAAATCATACTCCTCCTTGCCGTAATTTGTGCTGACCATACAGGATTTTACTTTGCCTATCAAATCAAAATCCTTGGATGTGAATATTCGTATTTCCTGTCCGAAAGAATTCGTAGATGCGGCAACGATACAAAGTGTCAAGAGTAGCGTGTAAAGTTTTTCCATAGGGTAAAATTACTGGATATTCGCTGAACTTAAAAACCGGAGCAAAAAAAGAGCGACCAAAAGGTCGCTCTTACATGATATTTATTCAAAATTTACTACTTGACTTCCTCAAAATCAACGTCCTCGACACTATCGCCTTCCTTGGCATCGCTACTTGCGGTATCCGTGCCATTTGCAGTAGGGCCTTGTTGTGCTTCTGCCTGTGCCTTGTACATTTCTTCGGACGCTACCTTCCAAGCTTCGTTAATTTTTTCCAAAGCTGGCGTAATCTGCGCCAAATCCTTGCTTTCATAACTCTTTTTCAAGTTTTCCAAAGCTTCCTCAATAGGCTTTTTCTTGTCCTCCGACAATTTCTCGCCAAATTCTTTCAACTGTTTTTCAGTCTGAAAAATCATGCCATCGGCCTCGTTCAATTTATCGGCAGTTTCCTTCGCTTTTTTATCACTTTCCGCATTTGCTTCGGCTTCGGCTTTCATCTTTTTGATTTCCTCCTCCGTTAATCCGGAAGAAGCCTCAATTCTGATGTCCTGTGTTTTGTTCGTCGCCTTATCGGTTGCAGAGACCTTAATAATTCCGTTGGCATCAATATCAAAGGCTACCTCAATTTGCGGGGTACCTCTTTGTGCCGGCGGAATTCCGTCCAAATGAAACCTCCCGATGGTCTTATTATCAGTGGCCATAGGTCGTTCCCCCTGTAACACATGAATCTCTACGGAGGGCTGATTGTCTGCCGCAGTGGAGAATATCTGTGATTTTTTGGTGGGAATCGTCGTGTTGGCATCGATCAACTTGGTCATCACGCCGCCCATGGTCTCAATACCCAATGAAAGCGGGGTCACATCCAACAACAACACATCTTTCACATCACCTGTCAAAACCCCACCTTGAATAGCGGCACCTACTGCCACCACTTCATCGGGGTTCACCCCTTTTGAAGGTTTCTTGCCGAAAAACTTCTCAACGGCATCTTGTACGGCAGGAATTCTTGTAGAACCCCCTACCAAGATAATTTCATCAATATCGCTCTTTGAAAGCCCCGCCGCCTTTAAGGCAGTTTGACAAGGCTCAATGGTTCTTTTTACCAAATCCTCGATCAATTGCTCAAACTTGGCACGTGTCAAAGTGCGCACCAAGTGCTTTGGTCCCGTTGCCGTTGCCGTTACGTATGGTAAATTTATTTCCGTCTGCGCAGAAGACGACAATTCAATCTTCGCTTTCTCGGCAGCTTCCCTTAAGCGTTGCAACGCCATAGCATCCTTTCGAAGATCAATACTTTCGTCCTTGTTGAATTCATCGGCCAACCAATCAATTATCTTTTGATCCACATCATCTCCACCTAAATGGGTGTCCCCATCCGTAGCCAAAACCTCAAAAACACCATCGCCCAATTCAAGTATGGATACGTCATGCGTTCCTCCACCAAAATCAAAAACGACTATTTTTTGGTCCGTATTCTTCTTGTCCATACCGTATGCCAAAGAAGCGGCCGTTGGCTCGTTGATGATCCGTTCTACGGTAAGGCCCGCAATTTCGCCGGCCTCTTTTGTAGCCTGGCGCTGGGCATCGTTGAAATAGGCAGGTACGGTAATTACGGCACGTGTAACGGTCTGTCCCAAATAATCCTCGGCGGTTTTCTTCATTTTTTGAAGGATCATGGCCGATAATTCTTGGGGTGAATACAAACGGCCATCAATATCTACCCGCGGGGTATCGTTGTCACCCTTTACCACTTTGTATGGTACCCTTTCAGCCTCTTTTTTTGATTCCGTATACTTGTTGCCCATAAACCTTTTGATGGAGTATACGGTTTTGGTCGGGTTCGTCACCGCCTGTCTCTTGGCGGGGTCCCCTACTTTTATCTCTCCTCCTTCAACAAATGCGATGACGGATGGTGTTGTTCTTTTTCCTTCGGCATTGGGAATAACCACTGGTTCATTCCCTTCCATTACGGAAACGCAGGAGTTGGTAGTACCCAAATCAATCCCTATAATTTTGCTCATTCTATATGTTTTAAATATTAGTGCCTATTTTTATAATCGATTAGCAAATGTCAAACAATATGCCAAGAGGGTAAAACTGACAGGATGTCATTATTTGAGGTTCGGCCAATGGATCAAAACTAGTTGTCCTAAGTATCCCAAAGTCTTCCGAAATAGTTCTTACTTGTTAAAGATCTTTTTAACTCCAAATTCCAGAGCCAATTTCCAACGCACAATAAATGTATCTTTAGGCAGGGAAAATAGGTTTAGAAATGGAATGTATCAGTGTTTTTGATATGCTAAAGATCGGTGTAGGCCCTTCAAGCTCTCACACTTTGGGGCCATGGCGAGCGGCAGAGCGGTGGATCGCGGAATTAAGGAAGTCGCTCATTTTTGAGGAGGTGCAACGCATACAGGTATCCGTCTACGGGTCACTTTCATTGACCGGCAAGGGGCATGCCACAGATTATGCCATTATGTTAGGATTATCGGGAGCGGATCCCGAAGTGGTGCCCATTGAGGCCATTCACGGTCTTGTAGAAAAAATCAAAAATACGGGGATCCTAAACTTCGGGAACGAAATTGAACTTGTCTTTGATCCTGGTTCCGACATTGTTTTCCATAGGAAATTCTTGCCGTTCCATGCCAATGGACTTATTTTTCAAGCCAAGTTAAAGTCCGGTCAAACAAAATCAAAAACTTATTATTCAATCGGCGGCGGATTTGTGGTGGTGGAAGAACGAAAGAACGCCAAGCGCAACATCCAAAATTTCAAAAACTTTCCGTTTCCCATTGAAAACGGGGCAGAACTACTGGCGTATTGCCAACAGGAAAACAAATCAATTTCGGAAGTGGTCCTGGAGAACGAGCGTTCACTGCGCACCGATGCCGAGATTGACCGACAAATGCACCGTATTTGGGATACGATGTTGGAATGCATGTATATTGGCTGCCATACCGAAGGCAAGCTTCCGGGCGGGTTGAACGTGCATCGCAGGGCCTTTGACCTAAACAAGAATTTGTTGCCCGACAACAAGGGATATACAAATGCGACGGAATGGTTGAAAACCATACGCAACACAGAGGTGAAGTTTCGTCAAATTCTACAGTGGGTAAGTTGTTTTGCCCTCGCCGTCAACGAAGTCAATGCCTCTCTTGGCAGGGTTGTCACCGCACCAACCAATGGCAGTGCAGGTGTCATACCCGCAGTGCTCATGTATTATTTGGTTATAGAGAACCATGCTGCCGGGTTTGACCATATAAAAAAATTCTTGCTGGTTTCCGGGGAAATTGGGAGCATCTTCAAAAAAGGGGCCACCATTTCTGCCGCCATGGGCGGTTGCCAGGCGGAAATCGGGGTTTCATCGGCCATGGCCGCAGGGGCACTTACCGAACTTATGGGAGGAAAGCCAGAACAGGTTTTAATGGCCGCGGAAATAGCCATGGAACACCATTTGGGGCTTACGTGCGACCCAATTGGCGGACTCGTACAAATACCTTGCATTGAGCGCAATAGCATGGGTGCCATTAAGGCCATCAATGCCGCGGAGCTTGCCATGGGTTCGGACCCTGAAGATGCCAAGGTACCGCTTGATAAGGTGGTACAGACCATGTGGGAAACCGCCAAGGACATGAGCGCAAAATATAAGGAAACTTCTGAAGGGGGCCTGGCCGTTGGCGTGTTCTTGAGCGATTGTTGAAACGGGATGGCAAGTGCACAAAAAAAGAAATGATGCTTCCGAAGGTAAGGAAAGTTTTAGCCAGACAATAGAGCAAAATACCGATTGTCACTTGTTTCCGGATATTTTTATAACGGTCTATCGCCATCGGGCTAATAAAAACCATGATTCAAAAATAGGGATCGTTTATTTCTTAGATTTGAGGTATATACGCCATAAAACCGCAAGAATTGCGGCTATATGGATGTTGTGTCGAATTAGCTAGGCTGCTTTGCAGCCGTCGTATGTTCGCTGCGCTCGGAACAGCTGAAGCTGACCTATGTTGCTATACTTTGCTACGCAAAGCCCCGCACCACAGGAAATTCGACACAACGCCCCGCTAAACCAAATTGCTTTCATCCCCTACCAACATCCAGCTTTGGCGCTGCCGGTTCGAAACCGGGCACTCCACACAACAATCGCTAAAAGCAATTTGGCAAGGTTCATCTGTCTTTTAAAAACAAGGGAATAAATTCCCTATTTTTAAAATCCAGAACCTCACTACGTTTAGCGTTGCGTTAGCGGTAATACCAAAGCGACACTGCAAAATAAACACACTGTAACCAAAAATGAGTAAACATACCAAACTAATTATTCTATTTTTATGTGTCATTAAATTGACACTTCATTTAATAGCAGATTATCATTCAGGCTTTCAAGGAGACGAATTGTTGCATATCGAAACAGGAAATCATTTGGCTTTTGGGTATATGGAATTTCCACCATTAATTGGAATTGTAGCATTTATTCAAAATCTCTTTGGCTCTAATTCTGTTTATGTTCATCATTTATTTTCTCATATTTCAAGTATTTTAATAATCATTTATGTTGCAAAAATCACAATAGAATTAGGAGGAAAAAACATCGCTCTGTTTTTAACTTTATTGTGCATCATTATTGCTCCTGCTTTTGGGCGTTCACAACAGCTTTTTCAACCTGTTGTTTTTGGACAACTATTTTGGGCTTTAGGTTTCTATCAATTGGTACTTTATACAAAATATCTTGACAAAAAATATTTAACCTATTTAGTCATTTTTTCAGTAATTGGATTTTTATTTAAGTACGATATATTGTTTTTCATTTTTGGTTTATCATCATTATTCTTTTTCAAAAGAACAAGAGAAACATTATTAAAACAGAATATTGGATTATATATTACAATTGCTTTTTTATTAATTCTACCTAATCTTTATTGGCAATACGCAAACAATTTCCCTGTATTACAAATGTTTGGTCGATTATACGAAACGCAATTAGACAAACTTTCAAGAATTGATAATTTGAGAAATTTAATTCTTGCAACCAATCCCATTTCACTTATTTTGGTTTTACCAGCATTGGTTTATATGTTCAAATCTAACAAAGCCGAACTTTACAAACCATTAGCATTTTCAATTATGCTATCATTTCTTTTATTGTTATTCAGTAACGGAAAATCCTATTATTTTTTCCCTATCGTTTTAATAATTTTCCCTTTTGGTGGAATATTTTGGGAACAAAAAGTTATTCAAAATCGGAAATGGGTTATTTATCCTATTGCAACAATACTGTTTTTAGGTTCAATATTAATTCCATTTGGAATGCCAGTTTATTCATTTCACAAAATGCTAAATTCTATTCAAAAATACGAACAAACAAAAGTTGAAGGCGGAAAATATGCTGTTCGTTATGACGAATATTACACCAAAGAAAAGTGGAAAACTACAATGACTGAACTGCAAAAAGTTTATGACAGTTTGCCCGAAAAAGAAAAAGAAAATTGCCTAATTTGGGGAAAACATTATGGACAAGCAGGAGCAATTAATTTGTTGAGAAAAGAATACAATTTGCCAAAAGCATTTTCATACCACGGAAGTTTTTATAGTTGGACACCAAGTGGAGAAATGCCTGAAACGGTAATTGCATTAAGTTATCAAGTTGGCGAATTTTTTAATCCATATTTCACAGAAGTAACCCTTGTAAAAAGTATTTATAATCCTTATGCAGACAACGAGGAAGAATTGTATCAGAGAATTTATATTTGCAAAAAACCAAAACAGAATTTTGAAAAAATGAAAGAATTATTTAAACATAGAATATTTGAATAACCAAAGGCACTACCGCTAATCGAGTAGACGGGCTCCGCCATTGACTGACGGAGTGCGCCTCTCACACCACCGTACGTACGGGTCTCGTATACGGCGGTTCGTAATCCATCACTTCAAGGCTCTTTTCACCCTTGAAACTATCCCCTAGTTTAAGCATAGGCTATGAATCATCATTCCTATGCGAATTTTAAAGAGAATCACGTTCGGTCCTTCGTCGCTTGTGAGACCTCTGATTTTGCTATCAGCTCATTTCCAGCAACTACTATGACCTCTGCTGACTTCTCCATTGAGCTACACGTAGCTTTGGAGACCTCCCCAGGTAAGAACATCTTCTTTCCCCCGATTCCTGCCGTATCTACATTAATGCATCTTTTGTACTCGTTGGGCGTTACAATGATGTGCTTGCTTACCCATGCATAAATGCCTCTGTATACGGTTCCTGTTCGTCAGTACCGGGTTTTGTAGTCTCGCTTCCTTCAGATGTGACCTCACGGTCACCACCCTTGCGACTTACTAATGGTTCGAGGCGTTACCCCCGCCCATAAGGGACTTGCACCCTCTAGATTAATTAACTACATTTCTGTAGTTAAAAGATGCCCATGCTGGGCACACACAATGTATATAAAAAATAGGCGAAGCAGTAGTACAATCAGGGCTTTTGGCTCGTGTCAAACTTTGTGTTTAACCGAAAGTTTCGTGCTTCGAAATCGCCTACTTTTCATATACTAAACGTTATGCGTCAGGCTAAAAGACGACACTACATAATAAAAACAACGACAGAAAAAGAAAATAATAATGGCATTTGAACCAGACAAAATAACTAAACAACATATACTTGATGCAGTCAAGAAAATAGACAGCGAGACTATTTCGCTTGAACCTTCGACAAGGTTTGATGTAATTGTTAATGGTAAAGCCTATCCACCTAAGGAAGTGATGCGTTATGCTCATGAATTAATGAATGGCGAGCATATTTGGGAGCGAAGTGGCGGTGAGCCAACTAACAAATATTTTACAGAATTAGGTTTTGAAATAAAAAGTAAATCAAGAACAAATATGAATGAAGTGAGTATCACAGGCAATATTTGGAAACTAGGATGCAATTGGGGAAGCGGTAAACCTAGCTTCTACAACTACATTAAAGAAGAGAGCATTATTATTGGCGTTGAGGACAAAAAATACAGCATTGGCGACTTGATTGTTGTTACAGAAGGACATCAAGTAAAGGCAATCGCAAGAATTAATGAGAATCCGAAACCTGTTACAAGTAACATAAATCTTAAACCTTCCTTTGACAATCTCGCAATTGAGTATGACACTTGGGTCAACTACGCAAATTCCGAATGGTATGAACTTGAAGAAGATGACACATTTTCATATCAATTACAGCAAGGAATCTGCAAAGTTCAAAATAGAGACATTCGTAATAAGGTTATTGACTTATGGAATAGTAGAAATGCCAATTATTGGATATTTCAAGGCAATCCAAGTGTATTTGATTTCGAAACTGCAATTAAAAATAATTTGTTAGAAGATTGGACTGTTTCAGCTCATAAAGACAAGATAAAAAAAGGTGACAAAGTAATTTTATGGATTTCAGGTAAAAATTCAGGTTGTTACTCTCTAGCAGAAGTAACAAGTGAAGCACAAAACATTACTCAATCAAAAGATTCACACCTATGGAAAACAGAAGACAAAAACCCTCTTAAAGCAGGAATCAAAATCACACATAATATAATTGAAACTCCTTTGCTTTGGAGCAAAATAAAGGGAACAAAAGGACTAGAAAATTTGAAAGTTGGTAATCAAGGAACAAATTTCACAGCAACAAAAACTGAGTTCAAAACTATATTGAGTTTAATAAATAATACAACTGCATCAAATAATAAAGCTGACATGCAAGCAAAAAACATTATCCTTTATGGCACCTCCAGGAACAGGAAAGACATACAATAGCATTGATAAGGCTGTTGAGATAGCTTCACCTGAAAGATTTAATTTCAATAATCACAAGGTCAATAAAGGAGTGTTTGACGAATTAAGAAGAAATGGACAAATTGAGTTCGTTACTTTCCACCAAAATTATTCCTATGAAGATTTTGTAGTTGGGATTTCTCCCGATGTTACATCTGGCACTTTGCGTTTTGACAAACGTGAAGGAATTTTCAAACAGTTGGCTGAAAGAGCAAAACAAAATTGGTTAACAGCAACCAACAAGAAAGAAATCACCATTGATTTTAACTTCGTTTTCAATTCCTTCTTTGCAAAATTGATTGAGGAAGAAGTAAAGGAAGTTGAAATACCAATGAAAAGCAAAGGATACAAGTTCAAAGTAACATCAATTGACATTGATGAGGGAAGAATAAAGTTTACAAAACAAAGCGGAGGAACAGGACACGACTTGCTTGTAAAAAATCTCAAAGCAATTTATGAGGGAAGTTTGGATTATGGTGTTGAAGGTTTGGGTGTTTATTACAATCCATTGGTAGAACATCTAAAAGAATTTGCCGAAACGCTTGAACCCCAAAATTCAGCAGAAGAGGAATTGAAAAGGTTTGTTTTGATAATTGATGAAATAAATCGTGCTAATATTTCTAAGGTTTTTGGCGAATTAATTACACTTCTTGAGGACGATAAAAGATTAGGAGAAGAAAACGAATTGAAAATTACTTTGCCAAATGGAGAAAAAGAATTTGGCGTACCGCCAAATCTTTACATCATAGGCACAATGAATACAGCTGACAAGTCGATTGCTTTAATTGATATTGCTTTGCGTAGGCGTTTTGAGTTCATTGGCTATTATCCAGAATATGAGATGTTGAATGAAGAAGAATCTTTGCTTCTTAAAAAAGTTAATGAAGCAGTTTTCAAAGAAAAAAAATCAGCTGACTATCTAATTGGGCATGCTTACTTCATGAAAGGGCAAACAATTCAAATTGTTTTGCAAAACAAAGTTGTTCCATTGTTGATGGAATATTTTTCAGGTAAAACAGATATTGTTTCTAAAATATTTGCAGACACTAATTGGAATGTAACTTACAATACCACAAATTTCATTTGGGATATTTCACCGAGATAAAATGGCTCTACTCTTTGAATACGGAAAATGGCAGAGCATAAATAACAAAAATGCTTTACACCAAATGCTGAAAGACATTTGGAGGCAACGCATGTTTGTTGAAACGGATTCAGAACTTACAGAAGTTCAAACAGACAATCATTATCAACCATTCCTACAGTTTGACGACAATCAAATAAGAGCAAACAATTTTGTTGGCTTCATTCAAAACGGAGATGAAGTAATTGAGATTTATCCGAAAGTATTTCGGCAACATTTACCGAACCCATCAGAGAATGAAAAGATGTTGATGCTTCGCCACATCTTTTATTGGTTTAGCTATTGTCGAAAATGGAACTTCCCTTTTAATCAAGCATCACTTGACACAATTGACGTGGATGAATTTCCGGAACTGATTATAAACTTAATAGCAAATCAGTTTTTAGAAACACTTTCAAAGCAACCTTTAACAATGTATCAAGAAGTAGAGGAATCGTTGATTACTCCAAGAGGTTCAATAAATTTCAAACGCTATGTAAACAGCAGTTTATCACACGGTAATTTTCAAAATATCGAATGTGATTATGAACCATTCCTATTTGACAATAAAGTAAATAGAATAATTAAATATTGTTCTAGGCTATTGATGAAGCAAACAAAGTTTTCAGAAAATTTGCGAAAGCTCCAAGATGTTGTTTTCATCTTAGACGAAGTTGAGGACTTATATTGCACCATACACGATGTTGAAAATATCACTCTCAATACTTTCTTTTCAGATTATTCCAATCTACTTGACAGTTGTAAACTTATCCTTAGCCAACAACTCTATTCAAGTAATACTTACGACCTTTCTCAATGGTGTTTACTTTTCCCAATGGAATATATTTTTGAAGACTTTCTTGCAGGGTTCTTAGAAAATAAATTTTCAAAAGACTGGAAAATTGAATATCAAAAATCAGACGAATACTTGTCAAATATACCTAGAGTGTTCAACATGCAACATGACATATTTCTTACCGCAAGACAAGGTTCAAAAAGAAAAGTTATCATTGACACCAAATACAAATTACGCCTAGACAATTTCAAAACAGACCCCAAAAAGGGTGTAGCACAATCAGACCTTTATCAAATGGTTAGTTATGCTTTTAAGAGAGGTTGCACAGATATAATATTAGTTTACCCCAACATTTCAGACGACCTAAATACATCAGACAACTTTAAAATTATTTCAGGTTTTGGTGGAGCAGACGAAATAACAATAACAGCGATGGAGATACCTTTTTCATCATTGACAAATTTCAATAAATTAGACTCAATGTTGTTTGAAACTTTAGAAACACAATTAAACAAATTGCTTCAATGACAATGTGGTATTCAGACAGAAAATTAACGACAGACAAAGAAGCCCGAACGCATAACACGGGTTTGGCAAAAGTGGCGGTTCAGTGCTCCGCAGACACATTTGTGGTTAATCAAACATTGGTTCTCCGCATCAACATTTGTGGTGAAAATCGCCACCTTCGCCAAGCCCGAAAACGTTGCCTGCAATATTCACAGACCGTTATTCCACCCTTTGTAAATAGGTTTAATCACCCTGACAAAAAATAATCGTAATTAATATTTTTAACTTTAAAAATTATTCAAATGAAAAAGTATTTTTTGACAATCGCTTCTTTTGTTTTTTTTCTTTGTAGTTGTAGAGTAATTAAACCTGACAGCCCAACTACTACCCCAATACCAGATGCCCCGCCAGTCGTACAAAAAGAATCCTTTGCTTCAATCCCATTGGACCTGAACTTAACTAAGTTATTTAATGATGCTAATGGCTCATTAGACCGTACATTTAGCAGAAGTGATGACCCTTGTGAAGGTGTTCGGTACAATGTTAATGCTCGAAGAGATGATTTAGCATTTGGACTTACTGGAACTAACTTAGGTGTTAGGACAAAACTTTTTTATGGTGCAAGAGCAGAGTATTGTGCAAAATGTGTGTTCAAAAAATGTGTTGTCCCAAAAGTATCAGCAAGTTGTGGAGTAGATGGAGATGGTGAAAGAATAATCCGCATTGGTATTAATTCAAATATCAAATTGCTGGCAAACTACAAACTCAATACTGTAACGACATTAACGGAATTTGAACCAGAAAATCGGTGTAAAGTTTTTATAATAAATTTTGACATTACAGATAGAATTATTGAAAAAGCAAAACCAAAATTTGAAGAATTATTAGGAAAACTTGACTCGAAAATAGGTGAACTAACATTCCGAGATAAAGTTGAGAATATTTGGAATAAAATACAAAACCCATTTGCAATTAATGGGATTGGATTCTTAAAAATTAATCCACAAACATTAGGTTTAACTGAATTTAATGGAGAAAACAATAAACTGTTTACAAAAATTGAGCTCAAAGCTTTTCCGAGTATATCAAATGATGCAACTCCAAGTACAAACCCTCTACCTGATTTATCTACACCACAAACCCAAGATGCCTTTGAAATACAATTCGATTTATCCGCAAGTACTGATTCACTTTCAAAACTCTTGACGAAGAACCTATCTACTAATCCAATAAAAATCGGAAGTAAAAAATTTATAATAACCAATTGTGAAATAAAAAGTATTGGGAATAATAAAGTATCAACAAAAATAAATTTCAAAGGAACAAGAAAAGGGTATATTTATTTAGTTGGTACTCCAACTCTTGACGTATCTACTCAAACATTTACTTTTCCTGACTTAGATTTTGACGCAAAAACAAACAGCTTATTATTGAATATTGCGAAGTGGATACTAAGTAATAAAATAACAGAGTTATTACGACAAAAGTCAAAATTCAATTTAACAGAACAGCTTTTAAAAGCCAAAAATGACATAACAATTAAACTTAACGAACCGTTAGGGGACAATGTTATACCTAAGGGTGAGTTGACAGAATTAAAAATCAACTCTCTTTTTCCTTTAAAAGACAAAATTTTACTTCGCACAGACTTAAAAGGAAAGTTGAGTATTAGCATCACGGAATAAATACTGCAGGCAACAAGCGGTTTGGCAATATGGCGGGGTGACGAATATATTCTCAACTTTTTGTTCGCTATCAGCAGCAGTCCGGGCTTGACTTTTACTATTGAGCTTTAGTTGTTATCTTCATCATTAGTAATTCTATTCAGCAGCGGTTCCGGGCTTGACGTTTTTCAAATACCGCCACATCGCCAAGCCGTGTCCGTTATGCGGCAGCTTAAGACATCACTCCTGGCTAATAGTTGACTCATTCCGACAGCCTTAACTTCCTCAATTTTAGTAATTGTTGAAAAAAAATTATTAATCAATATAAATTTATTGTTTTTCAATAAATATTTATTATTTTTGCGACATCATTTTAAAATCTATAAAAGATGTCAAAAACAAACAACTTCGTATTTTGGTGCTTATATGCCATAGCTTGGCTCATTTTTGTTGGCTTGTCCATTGAAGCAGGTGGCTTATTAGTAAACTTCTTTTTCCATCTGTATAATCCTTCAATTGTGCCTAATCTTTACCAAAAGTTGGACTTAATACAAATGTATAAAGAGAGTAGATTAGCATTTTTGGGTACTTATAGTTTTATTCTTATCATTTCAATTTCAAAAGCTTGCTTGTTTTACATAGTTATCAATCTAATGCATAAAATGGACAGAATAAAACCCTTTAATAACTTTGTTTCGAGACAAATTTCGATGATAAGTTATTTTACCCTTTCAATTGGATTATTGAGTTACATCGCAAGACATTTAGTTAATAATTTAACGCATTACGGTTTTGTTCCCAACTACATAAATCAATTTTGGGTAGACAGTGAAGCCTTCATATTGATGGGCGCAGTAATCTATATCATTGCGACAATTTTTAAAAAGGGTGTAGATATTCAAAACGAAAACGATTTAACTGTATAAGCTATGCCAATCATTGTAAACTTAGACGTGATGATGGCAAAACGTAAAATCTCTCTCAATGAACTTTCAGAAAGAGTTGATTTGACATTATCAAACCTTTCCATCTTAAAGACAGGAAAGGCTAAAGCAATTCGTTTTAGCACATTGGAGTCTATATGTAAAGCCTTAGACTGCCAACCGGGCGATATTTTGGAATATATTGAAGAAACAAAAAAATAAAAAATTATGAAGTCAATATTCGTGACATTCCTTTTATTACTCATCTCTTTTTGCATAAATGCACAAATGGATGAAAATATTACTATTGGCAGAAAGGAAGTATTAATTTCCAAAATTCTAAATGAAAACAGGACGGTTTGGGTCTATTCACCCACTTTGACATCTCTAAGTCCAGATTCTAACAAACGGTATCCTGTTCTATATTTATTAGATGGAAATGCACATTTTTATTCTACAGTAGGCATTATACAACAGCTAAGTCAAGCCAATGGAAATGGTGTTCTACCTGAAATGATTGTTGTTGCCATAGAAAATACCAATCGTTATAGAGATTTGGTGCCTTCTACTGACATCGATAAACCCAATCCTTTTGTTGGTTTTATAGCTGACGAACTTATACCTTTCATTGACAAAAATTACAATACTGCTCCTTACAGAATGTTAGTTGGTCATTCTTTGGGTGGGCTTACAGTTATTGACATTTTAACTCATTCAAATGACCTGTTTAACGCCTATATTGCTATTGACCCAAGTATGTGGTATAATAACGAGGTATATCTCAAAAATGCAATGGCTCAACTTCCAAAGCAAAATAAAAAAGGGAAAAAATTATTCATCGGTACGGCAAACACAATGCCTAAAGGAATGATTTTAACTCAGCTTAAAAAAAGAAATGATAATGAAACACAACATATCCGTTCTATTTTGAAGTTGAATGATTTTTTAGTAAAATCCAATAACGGATTGAAATTTGCTCATAAGTATTATGAAAATGAAAGACATAATACAGTACCCTTGTTATGCGAATATGATGGATTGCGTTTTATTTTCGACTACTACTTTTTTGATGCAGGTGAAAAAGATTTTGCGGATTCGTCGGCTCAGATTGCTATACGACTAAAGTCTCATTATGAAAATGTAACCAAAGAGTTAGGAGACAAAAATGCCCCACCAGAACCTCTAATCAATTATCTTGGATACGGAGCGTTGGCTCAAAAACACTTTGCAAAAGCAAAGACATTGTTTGAGTTAAACATAGAATGGTATCCCGAAAGCAGCAAAGTCTATGATGCTTATGCAGATTATCACTTGTCACAAAAAGATACGATAAGTGCAATTACAAACTACAAAAAGGCTTTGCAGATAAATAATGATGCTTCTATTCTGCAAAAATTGAATGCTCTTTCTCGTACTGAAATTCAAAGTTTGCCTGTTGAGGGTTTGCTTAAATATGTTGGCACTTATACTTTGGTAGATTTTCAGTTAGATATTGCTTTGGTTGTACGAGACGGAAGTCTTTGGGCATTTGTTCCTGGACAAGCACCTGATGAACTCAAAATACTTTCTGAAAATAATTTTACTGTTAAAGGTAAACAAGGGTATAAAATTACATTCGATATGAATGGCGATACTCCCGTAAGTTTCACTTCTGTTCAACCCAATGGAACCTTTAAGGGTGTATTTAAAAGCAAGTAAATAATATGAAAGAAAATAAAAAACAATCACTTCTCAGAAGACTTTTAAAGTGGACTTTTCGAGCAATTGGTTCCGTAATTTTGATATTTCTTATATGGAGCTTAATTCCCATAAAAGAAAGAGTAAAGCCTTTAAAAGCAAGGCCAGACACACAATATTGGACGCTGATTGATGGCTATAAAATAGCCTTTACTAAAATTGATGGAGATACTGCTAATGTAAACCCCGCTATTGTATTCCTACATGGTGGACCGGGCGGTTATATTCACTCAGCTATAATCAATCAAATGAAAGATATCGCACAATATGGATATGACATTTATTTATACGACCAAATAGGTTCTGGCTTATCTGATAGATTACCCAAGCCAAAAGATTATTCATTCAACAGGCATTTGGAAAACCTAAATGAAATCATTGTAAGCCACATCAAATCTCCCAAAGTTATCCTAATTGGACACTCTTATGGCGGAATATTAGCAACACATTTTACAGCAAACAACCCTGAACTTTTTAGTAAATTAATACTTTCATCACCTGGCGATTTACAACCCTACAGGCAAAATGAAGATGGAACGATGGCAATTATGGACAAACTTTATCCTGTTCCAAAGAATATGGAATTTAAAAAACCAATAGAAGTATTTGAACAAACTGAAAAGGATTTTTTACAGCCAAGAATTGTTATGTCAATGCTTTGTGCAATGGTGATTAATTTTAAATGGGCAAGCGATAAAGAATTTGACGACTATACCAACACGATGGCTTCAAAATTTACAAAAGGCATGGTAGCTGACCCCAAAAATGTAAAACCAGAAGAAGGCGGTGCCGGTGGATATTCTCATGGTTTTAGTAACTTCTACGGAGGTCTTGAAGATATCAGAAGTAAATTGAAACTATTGAATATCCCAACACTTGTCATGCAAGGACAGTATGACCAAGGCGAATACTCATCAGTTTACGAATATGCAGATTTATTAAAAGGCAAGTATGTTTTCATTGAAAATGCCGGACACATCATTTGGTGGGATAAACCAAATGAATTTAATAAAGAAATAATAAATTTTCTAACAAAATAAAAGTCAACTGAGGGGTTAACATCAAAACAAAAAATATGAATAACAAACTAACACATTTTGCCATTCACATTGACGACATTGAACGGGCAAAAAACTTCTATGACGGAGTATTTGATTGGGGCTTCAACTCTTACGGACAAGGCGACTTTTTGCAAATCAAAGCTGACAAGTCCGAAAATGGAGAACTGATTGGGGCATTGCAATCAAGAAAATACTCCCCAATACCTGACAAAGTTATTGGTATGGAATGCACGATTGGCGTTGAAAACATTGACGAAATCATAGAAAAAGTAATAAGTAATGGCGGACAAGTTGTAATGCCAAAAACGGTCATTCCTTATGTGGGCTACATTGCCAAGTTTTTGGACACAGAAGGCAACCTGATTTGTGGAATGCAATATGACAATTCAGCGAGATGAAAACAATACAACCAATTCATCCAGACTTTCAATTCTTATTGGACTTTAAAGACCAAGAAGTAATTGACCTATTTAAAGACTTGCGAGAATACATTTTGGCGTTGCATCCAGACTGTAACGAACTTGTTTATCATACCCATGCCTTGACAGCGGTGTTTTCAATCTCAGACAAGCTATCAGACGCTTTTTGTATGTTACCAATTTATACAAACTACCTGAATTTGGGCTTCAATAAAGGGACACTCCTTAAAGACCCTAATAAACTTTTGACAGGGACAGGGAATTTAATTAGGCACATTGACGTAAAGAAAGCAAGCGACTACAGAAACCCAAAAGTGAAAGCATTGATTAAAGAAGCTATTGACTTTGCAATTAAGGATATGGACAAGCCGACAAAATCTGTTGGTAAGACCATTTCAAAAATTAAAAAGAAATGAAAGCCGACCGCATAATCGAGTAGACGGCTCCGCCATTGACTGACGGAGTGCGCCTCTCACACCACCGTACGTACGGGTCTCGTATACGGCGGTTCGTAAATTGATGGGTTCAATTCCATGTAAAGCTTTAACATTGCTTGGTAGCCCCTATTTTGAAGTCTTTTGAGGGTAATAGTGGAGTTCAAAATTGGACTCTGGGCTACTGCCCAACCTCCTTTTCTTGTTCTACTCCACGCATAGGCATGGTCTTGGTCTACACCCAACCGGATCAGGTTTTTCCTTTTCCTCTCGGGCTTCTTCCAATCTGTCCAGATACAATAACGTAAACGATTCCTAAGCCAACCATCCAAATCACGGAGTTTGCCATGGATACTTGTCCCCCGGAAATAGTTTAACCATCCCCTCTGGATTTCGTTTATCTTGGCAACCCGCTCATCAAAACCCATGGGCTTGGTCTTGGCGGTTATTGTCCTTACTCTCATTTTTAAACTCTTCCATGCCTTTTCGCTCACTGCCAATTGATATTTTCCCTTCTCCCCTTTGATATAGGTGGGAACGAAACCAAAACCCAAGATGGTGAACTGCACCGGCTTCCTGACACCACTCTTCTCACGGTTTACCGTCAGTTTAAGTTTTGTCTTTAGGTACTTTGAAATTGCTCCCATTGTTGCCGTTGCATCACTTCTTCGTCTGGTGTAGATACTGAAATCATCAGCATAGCGAACGAACCGGAGTTTCCGTCTGGTCAGTTCTTTATCCAGCTCGTTGAGCAGGATGTTGGACAGTAACGGACTGATCGGGCTTCCCTGCGGGACGCCCTTTCTCCTTTTTTGCAGTCTGCCATTGACCAAAATCGGTACCCGCAACCATTTGCGTATCAATTGGAGCGTAATTGGGCATTTTATCTTTTGGTGCAGCAAGTTTAGAAGCAGGCAATGGTCTACTTCATCGAAAAATGTTTTTAGGTCTATGTCTACAATAAAACCATACCCCTCATGAATATATTCCAGAGCCTTGCCAACTGCTTGGCGGGCATTTCTGTTGGGGCGGAATCCGTAACTATAAGCGCTGAAACCATTTTCAAATTTGGGCATCACAACTTGTGATACCGCTTGTTGGAGCAACCTGTCGGTTACTGTCGGGATTCCCAAAAGACGGGATTTCCCATTTGCCTTGGGAATTTCCACACCAAGAATGGCTTGGGGTCGGTACTTTCCTTGCTTTACCCTTTGGAATAGTTGCAACTTGTTCTCTCGCAGATACTCTGTGAGTGCCGTTGTTTTCATTCCATCGATTCCTGCACTGCCTTTATTTACAATTACTTGCCCAAGGGCTTTTTGCAGGTTGTAAGAATGTAGTACATGTCCAATCATTCTTGGTTTACATTTTCATTTACCTGTCTTCGTTGCAGAGGGCTATCTCGCGATTCCGTTCCGCATTGAGGACCAATTTACGTTCGGCCCTTCCTTACTCGTGAGACCTCCATTTTTCGAATGGCTCGTTTCCCGCAAGTACTATGACCTCTGCTGACTTCTCAACCGTGCCATCCCGTGACTGTTGAGACCTCCCCAGGTAAGAACATCTTCTTTCACCCGATCCCTGCCGTATCTACATAGCTACCCTTTTGGTAATCGTTGGGCGTTACAATGATGTGCTTGCTTACCCAAGTAACTATGCCTCCGTATACGGTTCCTGTTCGTCAGTACCGGGTTTTGTAGTCTCGCTTCCTTCAGATGTAACTTCGAAGTTACCACCCTTGCGACTTACTAATGGTTCGAGGCGTTACCCCCGCCCATAAGGGACTTGCACCCTCTAGATTAATTAACTACATTTCTGTAGTTAAAAGATGCCCATGCTGGGCACACACAAGGGGTTAAAAGAAATGGCGGGTGAAGTGGTTAATCAAACATTTGTGCTTCTAATAAACTGTTGTGGTAGGTTGACAGTTCGTGCTTCTAAACCGCCACTTCTTTAACCCCCAAAACGTTAGCACCAATGCATAAATGACGACAACATGAAAGATAAAAAACTTAAATTAATTGACGAGAACAACTCTCCTCTTTTTAGAATTATGTCCGTTTACAATTTGAACGGAAACAATATTGCGTTTGCAAATAATATTTGTGCTTTCCATATTGGAAATGGACTTGTTATTAGCGTAGCACATAATCTAAGGTCATTAGACGGACTCCCACTTTTACTTTCGGACACTTTTTTTCAAAATGAACTTACTCCAAAAGTTGACCCCAACGACCTTCCACTATTTAACCAACATTACACTTCAATTCCAGGGACTTCAAAACGAGTGTTTAATGGAGGTGGAAATCAACCTTTGATAGAGCAATTAGTGAAAATATTAGATGTTGCCAAGGTCGACAGAAGATATTCTAAATTGCATTCAGAAAATTGTTGTAAGCCGTATCTTGTTACAACTTTTAGAAATAATGCTTTTTGCGATGACCCATTATTAAATGTGCATTTTTCTCCAAGCAATTCATTTCACGAAGCAAATCTAAATAGATATACATTTTTAATTGAACTAGAATTGTTGGACGAGTGTGTCAATGAAGACCTAGCGATTTATAAAATTGTAAATACTCACGATGACATAATAAATAAATTGCCTTCCGTTGAGGTAGATTTTCAGTTGCACGACACAGGTACTGAAAATTATTATTGCCTTCAGACAGCTCCGTACGACAATTTGGGAAGAATAATCAATGAAGCTAGGATAGAAGGCATTTTAGATAACTTTAGTCAACAAAAGGATGTGCTTGACAATATCTACACTATGGACGGTACACGGTATTTAATTAAGGGTTATTTTAGGTTTGGTTCTTCTGGGTCTCCATATTTAATTTATGACAACGAGACTGAAAAATTTAAAGTTAATGCAGTTCAAAGTCAAGCAAGTTTTATTCAATTATCAATAGAAGGAAAAATGGAAGGTAATTTACAATATGTTAATGGAGTAGCTTCTCCTCTTTCACTAATTGAGACAAAGTTGAAGGCAAGAATTAGTGAAATTGTTTAAATACATTCGGACAAATGCACTAGGTGCTAATCGAGTAGACGGCTCCGCCATTGACTGACGGAGTGCGCCTCTCACACCACCGTACGTACGGGTCTCGTATACGGCGGTTCGTAATCCATCACTTCAAGGCTCTTTTCACCCTTGAAACTATCCCCTAGTTTAAGCATAGGCTATGAATCATCATTCCTATGCGAATTTTAAAGAGAATCACGTTCGGTCCTTCGTCGCTTGTGAGACCTCTGATTTTGCTATCAGCTCATTTCCAGCAACTACTATGACCTCTGCTGACTTCTCCATTGAGCTACACGTAGCTTTGGAGACCTCCCCAGGTAAGAACATCTTCTTTCCCCCGATTCCTGCCGTATCTACATTAATGCATCTTTTGTACTCGTTGGGCGTTACAATGATGTGCTTGCTTACCCATGCATAAATGCCTCTGTATACGGTTCCTGTTCGTCAGTACCGAGTTTTGTAGTCTCGCTTCCTTCAGATGTAACTTCGCAGTTACCACCCTTGCGACTTACTAATGGTTCGAGGCGTTACCCCCGCCCATAAGGGACTTGCACCCTCTAGATTAATTAACTACATTTCTGTAGTTAAAAGATGCCCATGCTGGGCACACACAGCGTGTATAAGAAATAGCTGGCTCAGTGCTAAATCAAAGGTCAGTACTTTTTAATAAAAGTCAGTGCCAAACTGAAAGTGAAGTGCTTTTAAATCCGCTACTTCTCATACACGCAAACCGTTAGTGGCAAGCGTACCGAACCCGACACACATTGACAAAATAAAATAATAATGACAGAATTTTGGGAGACCAGTTTTAAAGAAAAACAAGAAATGTGGGGATGGGAACCAGCAGACTCAGTTCGCAAAACCTTGGAATTGTTTAAAAACAAAAACATTAAAGACATTTTAATACCTGGATTTGGTTATGGTAGAAATGCCAAATATTTTATAGACAATGGACTTGAAGTAACAGGCATTGAAATTTCTGAAACTGCAATAGATTTAGCAAAGAAACACTTTGACAAAAGCGTTAAAATTTATGAAGGTTCGGTTTCTAAAATGCCTTTTGATAAAGAATTATATGACGGTATTTTCTGTTATTCTTTAATTCATTTGCTAAACGAACAGGATAGAATAAAACTAATCGAAGACTGTTATAAACAACTTAAACCAAATGGTTATATGGTTTTTGTAACTATCTCAAAAAGTGATTTTAGATTTGGACAAGGGACTGAAATTTCCAAAGACACTTTTGAACCTTGGAAAGGACTAAATTTATTTTTTTACGATTTAGATTCCATTAAAGTAGATTTTGAAAACTTCGGCTTAATTGAAAACGAAGAAATTAATGAACCAGAAATAGACATTGAAGGAAAACCAAAACAAAAATTTTGGTACATAATATGCCAAAAACAAAAATAGACAAAACGCCAGCCACTAAAATGGGTATTGCCAAAATGCAGGCTGACGGAAGCCGTGTTTCAACTTTTTGTTCATTGTGCATCTGCATATCCAGCTTGCCGTTAAAAATTTAGCTGTAGAATATATCATCATCTTTTTATCTTTACTCAGCATCAGTTAGCCGGGCTGACGGAATTATTACCTGCACTTCGGCAATACCTGTCCGTTGGGACGGATTAGCTAGGCTGCTTTGCAGCCGTCGTGTGTTCGCTGCGCTCGGAACAGCTGAAGCTGACCAAAGTGGCTGCGCCGCTCATGTATTCCCGCTCCCGCCCCTTCGGAAACCCGTCCCAACGCCCCGCTAAACCAAATTGCCCGTCGGGCTGTTGGGCAACATTTGAGAAAATCAGTTGCAAATTCAAATATTTTACTTATCTTTGACGTTAGTAACGTAAGGCGAAAATATGATTATTTCCTTTGGCTCGAAAGAGACCGAACAGATTTGGAACGGAACCCGAGTCAAGAAAATGCCGATTGAAATTCAAAACGTTGGACGTCGTAAATTAAGAATGTTGAATAACTCACAGGATATTGCCGATTTGCGAATTCCACCATCAAACCGACTTGAAAAACTGACTGGAAAATTAAGTGAATTTTACAGTATTCGGATTAACAAACAATGGCGAGTCATCTTCATTTGGGACAAAGGAAACGCAAGCGAAGTGGAAATAATTGATTATCATTAAAAATCATAAAAATGGAAAAGTTAGCAAATGTACATCCTGGAGAAATCTTGAATTACGAATTTCTTGAGCCATTGGAAATCACCGCATACCGACTTTCCAAAGACTTGAAAATTCCGCAAACCCGAATTTCTGAAATCGTGAAAGGAAATCGCAGAATCACCGCGGACACAGCTTTGCGATTGAGTAAATATTTTGGAAATTCCGCAAAATTCTGGCTCGGGCTTCAAGACGATTTCGACATTGAGGAGGAAAAAGAATCAAAAGAATCGGAACTGAACGAAATAAAACATTACGAAAATAAAAACGTTGTCTAACAATGGTAACCGTTGCGCAAGCCCCTGATCGGCCATAGAACTGATTCATATAAGCCCTTTTACGGGGCTTTTTTCTTGCCGGATCAGTATTGAAAGGTCAATTTTCGATGTCTTGGAAAAACTAAGAACAGGTTCTCGACTACACTTTTCGCAATGTCTTTAAAAACAAGCTGCCCTGCCCCGCTTTTTGCCCGTTTTTGCTCGAATTTCAGGTACTTTTGAATGTTGTAGGCAATGGCGGAGAGGTGCATGCACTTATTAGCTTGTTTTAAACCTATCGTGTTTATCTTTCGCAGCCCCATGAACTGTGTGAGGGTCCCGAAAACAGGTTCTACCGTACTTTGCCGTTTGCCCTTCATATAACGGCCCTGTGGACTCTGCACCCTTGCGATGTTGCGTTCGTATTCTTCGCGATAGTAGGTAACGCTGAACTGTTTTTCGTTCACTTTTCCCAGACACGCCGACCTGAGCGCACAGCCTTTGCAGATCTTGCCCGATGCACGGTAAGATTTCTTTTTGGTCTTGGTACGGCTGTCCAAAAATACTTTCCTGAAAGGTCACATTACGGGGTAAATTATAAAAACTTGACAAGTCAAATTAGTTTTTTTACCTGATAAATATTATCTTATCAAATATTACTGACCAAAGCAATTCACGATGAAAAACGAATTTTTCAATTATCGAGATAAATGCCCTGCATGTCATTCAAAAAATTTTAAGGAGGTTTACAAAAGTCCTTTTGATGAACATCCTATTAGAAGTTATTTGGAAGTATTCTACGCAGCTCCAGACGGTGGAGTAGAATTTGAATATTTAAAGAATGCCTCTTATCATCTATGCGAGTGCAAGGAATGTAATTTAATATTTCAGAAGGAAATATTGAACGATTATCTAATGGAATTACTGTATGATAAATGGATAGACCCTATCCTTATTTTTAATCACGATCAAGATAGCCATAACCTTGAACGAGCCATGTACTATGCAAGTGAAATATCGATGATTATAGATTTTTTTGATAAAATGCCTTCAGAATTAAGCTTTTTTGATTTTGGCATGGGGTGGGGTAAGTGGGCCTTAATGGTCAAGTCATTTGGTTGTAAAACTTACGGAACAGAACTATCAGAAGAAAGAATAAAATATGCGACTTCGAATGGTATACAAGTTATAACATGGGAAGAAATGCCCAGTTATAGTTTTGATTTTATAAACACAGAACAAGTATTTGAACATATCCCAAACCCATTGGAAACATTAAATCATCTTAAACTTTCTTTAAAACCCAATGGAATTATTAAAATAAGTGTTCCTACTGCTAATAATATTAAAAGTATATTAAAAAAAATGGATTGGAAGGCTGAAAGGGGTTCAAAAAACTCATTAATGCCAGTCGCTCCATTAGAACACATAAATTATTATCGAAGAATTTCTCTAGTAAAAATGGCAGAAAAGGCAGGCTTGAAAGAGGTTATGATACCAATGAAATTGCAATACCGGTACAAATCCAATTGGAATGGTTCAAGAAGAATTGCCAAAAATTTGGCATTACCTATTTATAGGAATATACTAAAAAAACAAAATTATCTATTCTTCGGGCTTAGTTGATCTTGATAAAATTAAACCGAAAAATGAGTATTAAAAACTTATGTTTCCTAGAAATACAAAAGTTAACTTATTCCCATTTCAACTTTGAGCCTTAGCTTAGTTTTAATAAATAAAACTTAGATTTTCTCTCCATATATAATTCAACCTTCCTGAATATAGAACCTTTTCTAACAATTTTTGATATTCAAATAAGTTAAAAAAACCAAAAGATAATCTTCATATTAAAAATATTCTAATAGTGGCTTTCCTACAAATAGCAGTATTGCCATTGGCATATTTTTAGTAACTTTCATTCTTCGTGAAATAATCAACAAAATAATTAAGAAAATGAAGGAAAAATCAAAGACTGGGGCTTCGTCCCGAAGATCATTTTTAAAAAAAGGAGCGATAGCTTCATCCATATTTATTGTTCCGAGACATGTTCTTGGGGGTATAGGGTACATGGCACCCAGTGATCGTCTTAATATTGCCGCTATCGGGGCAGGTGGCAAAGGTGCTAGTGACATTTATAATGCTTCGGTCAACGGTCGTGAAAACATAGTGGCTCTATGCGATGTAGATTTCGGTGGATCGGCCAAAAAGTCTGTCGAGAGATTTCCAAAAGCAAAGTTATATAGTGATTATCGTGAAATGTTGGAAAAAGAAAAAGGTATTGACGCCGTAACCATTTCTACCCCAGATCACGTTCACGGTCCCGCAGCATCTTTTGCAATGCAGCGTGGAAAACATGTGTATGTTCAAAAACCAATGACCCATAATATTAGGGAGGCCCGCATTCTTACCGAAATGGCCAGGAGCCAAAAAATCGTGAGCCAAATGGGCAACCAAGGGGGGTCCAATCCTTTGCTGGGAATGGTACAGAAATGGATTGATTCTGGTGTTCTTGGCAATATACACAAAGTACAGATTTGGACCAACAGGCCCGTGTGGCCGCAGGGTGGAGCCATGCCACAGCCAGATCCAAGTTTAAAACCAAAAGATTTGGATTGGAACCTTTGGCTGGGACCTTCGCCTGAAAAACCATATACGCCCAACCTGCACCCCTTTAGTTGGAGAGGTTGGTGGGACTACGGTACAGGAGCACTTGGAGATGTGGGCTGTCATTTGATAGATATTCCATTTAGGACGCTGGGCTTAAAGTATCCTACGGATGCCGAATGTAGTGTAGGTGCCGTCTATTCTGGTATGTGGAATGCCGATTACCATCCGGAAGGCTGCCCGGCCTCCTCATTCATTACCTTACATTTTGGCGCTACCGAAAAATCAAAATCCCCAATTGAAATGACTTGGAGCGATGGGGGAATAAAACCATCACATCCCGATATTATTCCGGCAAACTCGGATATAGGTGGAAAGGATAGTGCCAACGGTGTATTGATAATTGGAGAAAAGGGAATCATTTCAACAAACATCAATGATAGTTCCCCTCTCATGCCCAAACTATACTTGAACGATGGCACGACCGATTTTGGTCCGGAAATTGAGCCAAACGATGAACCGGAATATGGCCACCAGCGCCTTTGGGTAGACGCTTGCAAGGCTGGTTTTGACAGTCCCCAACATAAAGGGCTTACTTCTTCATTCGACTATGCCGGCCCTATGACCGAGACTGTTCTAATGGGCAATTTGGCCATTCGCAGTTACATGCTACAGCGTGAGAACAGCGAAGGGAAAATGGAATTCTTTGCCCGTAAAAAACTCTTATGGGATGGTGAGAATACACGCATTACCAATCTTGAGGAAGCAAATCAATTTGTGGGAAGGACCTATAGGGAAGGGTGGAAAGTATAACTGCCTAAATCATATGATAGTAAAACGCCCCTCAAATAATTTGACGGGCGTTTTACTATTAACTCAGTTTCCAAAATGAAACTATTGCTTCATGACCCTAACCGGGGTAATAACGATATTACGGTATTCAACCGGTCCGTGATCACCCTGAATCAGGATAGGACCTGGTTCTCCCTCCTTGCTATCCATTGCACCACCCGTAATCCCGGGTATAATTTGATCATTTATTATTGGGATTCCGTTGGCAACCACTGTTACCCTTCTCCCTATCAACGTGATGTCAAAAGACTGCCATTCCCCCGCGCTTTTTGCAGCCATTTGATTAGGTGTCAAAAATCCGTACACCCCTCCAAAAAGCACATCCGATGGATCTTGGCCTTTACTGTCCATAACCTGAACTTCGTACCGCCCTCGAAGATACACTCCACTATTGCTATGTTCCGGGTACTTAAATTCTATGTGAAGCTTAAAGTCTTCAAAAGTTTGATTTGACACCAAATTCGATCCAGATTTAGGGCTTTTTAAAATTCCATTTTCAACAATCCACTGATTTTCACCCATTGCGCGCCATGCATCCATATTTTTTCCGTCAAAAAGAACTATTGGATCTCCCCATTGCGGATTCTCGATATATTCCAGCTTAGGAGCTCTTGTTGCTGTCCAAGAATAGGTTTTCCCATCGGTATAAAGCATTGTCCCCTTTAATCTATCGCCCTCTGGTTGACCATTAAAAACCATATCGGTATCACCGGTTTCCCATTGTGGCGGAATTGAGAAACTAAAACCTCCATCCTTTAAAACCACTTCTGAGATAGGACGTGCACTGCCCATTGCGTATACAAATCGCCCTACAAGCGTGCTATTGCCAGAATGACTTATCTCCAACCATGAAGGGAGTTCCTTGCCATCTTTGACGACAACCATGTCCCATCTTCCTTCCAAAGGGTTGGCTTCTTGGGAATAACCAATTGTAACACACATAAAAAATTGAACCACAAAAATGGCCAAAACCGTTTTTACTCCTAATTTCATTTTATCAAGTATTTAAATTTAAGTGCTGTAAATATATTGGAATTATTACTTTGAAGCTTACTCCAAAACTTTAAAAGATATGGTTATTCGCAATTATCTTTTCTCCGTGTATCAATTAGGTAAATTATCTTCCATTGTGAATCTTCCTTAAATAATTGAAATGAATTTACGCCACAGTGATGAAAAGTATCGTTTAGCCAGAATTCATAGGAGGTCCATGCGTTCGCCATAGGTCCGTCAATTTGAATCGAGTAGTCCATTATTACTTCCTTGAACTTTGTTGATTCAGGAATACCGACAATGGACTTTAAAAATTTTGAAAAATCCTCATTCAGCACAAAATCATTGCCAAGCGAGTCTTTTGCGATTGTTTGCATAATTATATTTTTAGAAGTAGTTTGTGTGATCAATGAAGAATCTTGGTTGTGAAAACCTTCAAAAAACTTTTCAATGGTAGATCGAACCTTCTCAATTTCCGATTTTTGAGCTGATAGATTTGCGCTTATTAAAAGAAGTGTAAGTAAAATATATGTTTTCATAAATGGTTGCTTTGTCAAATTTAATCAAATTTCCAATGTTCCGTGCCAGATGAAAATCCTGTTCTTCAGTCAGGGCTAAACATAAAATCCTTTAATGTTCTATACTAAAGGAATTCCTTACTTTTATCGCTCTAAATTGAAATTACATGTCAACCGCTAAAAAAGAGTACAAGCGTATAACCGTCAAGTCCCTTGTGGAAATGAAAAAAAATGGCGAAAAAATATCAATGCTTACCGCATATGATTATTCTATGGCAAAGATTGTGGATGCGGCACAAGTTGACGTTATCCTGGTAGGTGACTCGGCCAGCAATGTCATGGCGGGCCATGAGACCACCCTTCCAATTACATTGGATCAAATGATATATCATGCAGCTTCGGTAATACGGGCGGTTGAGAGAGCCCTTGTTGTAGTGGACATTCCTTTTGGAAGTTATCAAAGTGATCCCAAGGAAGCCCTACGTTCTGCTATACGCATTATGAAAGAAAGTGGAGCGCATGCCGTGAAAGTTGAAGGTGGTATAGAAATAAAGGAGTCGGTAAAGCGAATATTGAATGCGGGAATTCCCGTAATGGGCCACTTAGGCTTAACGCCCCAATCTATTTATAAATTCGGTACCTATACCGTTCGTGCTAAAGAGGAACAAGAGGCGGAAAAATTAATGGAGGATGCCAAATTGTTGGAGAAACTGGGTTGTTTCGCCATTGTTTTAGAGAAAATACCGGCAAGCTTGACAAAGCTTGTCTCGGAAAACATATCAATTCCCACGATAGGAATTGGTGGGGGAAAACATGCAGATGGACAGGTACTTGTTATTCATGACCTACTTGGAATGACCCATGAATTCAGTCCAAGATTCTTAAGGAGATATATGAATTTATATGAAGAAATGGGCGAGGCCATTTCCAATTACGTAAAAGACGTCAAGGCCAAGGATTTCCCCAGCGACGATGAACAATATTAAATAAACCGCTATACCGCCTATTTTACATGCAACGCAAAACTTCCATTTCAAAAATTGCGATCATTGTATTGGTCCTTGTGAATGTGGGTTGTGATCAAATTTCAAAAGATGTGGTTCGGAAAAATGTGGAACCACGTGATTACATTCAAATTTTTGAAGACAATCTTATACTTACGAATGTAGAAAACACGGGGGCAATGTTGGGATTTGGGGAAAACCTCCCTCCTATTCTTAAAATGATCCTATTACAGGTACTGCCTGTTTTGGTATTGCTTTTTCTACTTATAAGGATATTGAAAAAATCAAATTTGAATAGGTGGATGATTATTGCTTTTGCCTTTGTAATTGGAGGTGGAATCGGGAATTTAATTGATCGTATACGTTATGGTTCGGTGACCGATTTTTTTCAAATCAAACTGGGTTTCCTTAAAACGGGAATCTTCAACATGGCCGATGTTTCAGTAACAACTGGAATTTTATTGCTATTGATGCTTTCGTTAAGAACTAAAAAGATAGCGTTATAATGGACATCAAAATTACTTCAACCCCAGAGAATCTTCAAGTGATTTATGAAGACAATCATCTTATAGCCATAAACAAAAGACCCGGGGATATTGTGCAAGGAGATGATACGGGTGACGAACCTTTAAGTGAAGTAGTAAAAACCTACATCAAAAAAAAATATAACAAGCCGGGAAATGTATATTTAGGTGTGGCCCATAGATTGGACCGACCTACTTCGGGAATCGTTGTTTTTGCCAAAACGTCAAAAGTGTTACCAAGGTTAAACAAATTATTTGCCGAAAAAGAGGCTAAAAAAATATATTGGGCAGTCGTCAAAAATACGCCCCCAAAAATAAAAGATACCTTGACTCATTGGTTAAAAAGAAATACAAAACAGAATAAATCATACGCTCATATCAAAGAAGTTCCCAATAGTAAAAGAGCGGTTCTTAACTATGCACAGATTAAATCTTTGGATCGATATTTTTTACTTGAAATAGACTTGGAAACAGGTAGACATCATCAGATCAGAGCGCAATTGGCAGCAATCGGTTGCATTATTAAAGGAGATCTAAAATATGGTGCCGACCGCAGCAATGAAGATGGAAGCATTCATCTACATGCCAGAAGTCTATCTTTCATTCATCCCGTAGCCAAAACCCATATAGAACTGATTGCCCAACCCCCTTGCGATTCAATTTGGAACGCTTGTTGTTAATGTAAGTCCACGAACATCATAAACCCTATAAAATGTTGAAGAAATCAATTACACTATTATCAATTTTCATATTCACTTCTTGTAGCTCTTATAATTCAATTGACAGTTTCTATAATGCTCATAAAAATGATGATCATGTAACCGCCGTAAGGGTGCCCCAATTTATGCTGGCTTTGATCAGCAATATATCTCCAGAAATGCAATCTCTGGTCGGGAACACCAAAGATCTAAGGTATATGCGGTTCCCTAGTACAACAACCGCAAGAACTGAATTTTTAAATAATCAAATGAACGACATTACAGGAAATTCATTTATTGAAGTGTATCGAAAAAATGACAATCAAAAGAGAAATGTTGTTTCGATACGCGAAAAGAGAAACGCAGTGAAAGAAATATTAATTTACAACAACAACAATCTGAACGGTTCCTTTCTCTACTTTAATGGCAATTTTGATCCCGTAAAAATTCGTGAAATGGCTCAAAACCAAGAATTTCAGAAAATGGGTGAAAGTCTCATGAACCAATTCGGTCAAGAAGTTCAAAATAAGGAAAACGAATAGTCAATTGTACTGCCAATAACTTACTTATAAGATCTAAAACTCTCAATAACCACAGAACTTAATATTAAAGTACCTCCAAAAATAGTAGTTAAGGACGGTATTTCCGACAAAATGAAAGCACCAATTAAAATCCCATAAACAGGCTGAATACTGCTTAAAATACTTACGGTGGTAACTGAAAAATGTTTGAAACAATTTATGAACATGGTATGTCCCAAAACTGTAGTGATCAATATTAGGCCAAGTAAAGGCTTCCAATATGTGGTGAGATCACTTGTGCCATAAAAAAAATAAGAGGGGATCAATAGCAGGCCTACAATACCCATTTGGTAGGTCATCAATAGCGAACCATTGTACCTGTCAACCTTTGTTTTAAGGATTAGATTCCTCACGGAGTAACATATTGCTGAAAAAATACCTAAAGCAACTGCCAAGGTATCGGAGTTTTGAAAGCCAAAATTGGGAACAAGTAAATAAATGCCGGTCAAGACCAAAATTCCCAATATAAGATGCAACTTTTGAAGCTTGCTTCTTAAAAAAAGGGGCTCCAAAAATGCTGTGATTACTGGATAAGTAAATAATGAAAGCATTCCCACGGCCACATTTGACAGTTGCAAAGCGTAAAAGTAGGAGACCCAATGAACTCCCATCAGTAATCCACATATCAAAATTGGAAATTTGTCCTTACCGGCGAGAGAGAAAGAAATGCCCTTATATCTGCAAAATGCAAACAATAAAAGGAAAGCCAATAAAGCTCTGATTTCTATTGTCAATGCTACTGGAAGTGTAATATACTTTCCAAAAGGACCCGATGTGCCCAACAACAGCATGGTCAAATTAATTTCTAGAAAATTTCCGGTGTGAAAGGATTTACTTTTTATCAAACCCTATCTCGTATATATTTTCGCCTTCTCACGAATAATGACACCAACCGGCTTATTTTCCAAGTGACTTTCGAGCCACGAAATTATGTCCAGATACAGAAATGCCCTCCTTTCATATGGGTGATCTTCATATTTTTTAAGCTGACTATACAATTTTTCAAATTCTGAATTCAATTCATGTGGGTAAATATTCCCTAGATTTCTAAGAAATTTTATCATTTCTTTCTGAACACCATGGAGGTCGTTCATTTTAATCAAAAACTTGTATGTGCTTTTTAGCTGTACTTCCAAATGATAGTCCATTCCGGCCTCATAATGTGCCACCAGGCTCAAAACCCTGGCAAAACACATAAGGTCCTCGCGCATTTTTAAATGCTTATTATTGATGATTTTTTTTAGGTAAAAAATACAGTTCTTGTTATCACCATTACCAAAATACAAACAGGCAATTTTGTAATATAGGAGCATTATATGGTGCACATCAATTCTATCCTTGTGTTTATTTATTCCGTACTCAACAATTTTAACCAGATACAATCCTTTTTCAAAAGTACCTTCCAAAAAATGCTGATTTAATCTATTGGCATTTATATATAAAAAACTTAATGAGGATATATTGTCGTTCTTAGGGAAGTCGGGACTTTCGACTACGGTTTCCAATTTTTTGAGTGTTTCTTTAAATTGGGAGGCATATCGAACAAAAAACAAAGATTCCAATAGATAATGGTTCCCTTTCAAAAAGAACACGGGGTTCAATTGGATCATGTCTTTATGATCATAGAAAAGGTCTACCCATTTATTTGAATATTTATAACATGACAGGAAATCCTGAATCAAAAAACTATACCATAAATGTGCCTTGTACAGCCATAATTTTTCTCTAAAACCCAATTCTTCAATAGTGTATTTTGGAAGGTGCTTATCAAAATACTTCTTAACACGTTGATAATCTGAATCGCTTTGAACATAGCCAATTTTCAACATCATTCCATAGAGTTGCAAGGATAAATTGGATAGTTTACTGGTCATTACGTTCTGGGCGGACAACCATTTGGCCTGCATGGCCAATTCATCGGCACGGTCGGGTATACTGCGAGTAATATACTGTGTTTCTATTATTTTCTCAAGTTCAACAATTTCGTACGCAATATTTTTTTCCTCATGCTCAATAGCGTTTATTTTCGCCTTATCAAGAATTTTAAGGCTTTGCCTATAAAGGCCCTTTTGGTACAAAATAGTCGCAAAATCTAGTTGCTCTCTAATTTGAACCCTAATGTTTTGATTCACAGGATTTAAGCGTAAACTCACCAAGATTTGTTTGTACAGATGGGCCTTAAGGTTTGAGAGTTGAGCTTTCTTTACGATCCCGCTTGTCAAAATTATTTTTTCATCATAATTCTTTAGCTTATCCAACAGGTTAAAAAGACCCAAAAATTTAGCATCGGTATTCACACCGAGCCTGCCAACATAGAGCTTAAATTGTCGTTTTTCGGACTTTGAAAGTGATTTAACCAAGACGAACAAGGCATCTTTGTGCACATTTGTCATCGTAAAAAATAGAGTTTAAAGTATTATAAGTCAGTATTTTAATATTCCAGCAAAGTGTGTCAACGTTGTAAATAAATAGTACAAATCATGCTAAATTTGCTTATTCACCATATATTCGTACAAGCTAGCTAAACTACACAAATATAATGAGCAAAGATATAGTACAAATTTTTGATACAACCCTTCGAGACGGAGAGCAAGTACCGGGCTGCAAATTGGATACCGAGCAGAAATTGGTAATTGCGGAGCGTTTGGACGAATTGGGCGTGGACGTTATAGAAGCGGGTTTCCCTATATCAAGCCCTGGGGATTTCAATTCAGTAGATCAAATTGCAAGAATTGTAAAAAATGCAACCGTTTGCGGTTTAACAAGAGCTGTTAAAAAGGATATTGAAGTAGCGGCGGCGGCTTTAAAAAATGCAAAAAGGCCGAGAATACATACGGGCATCGGAACTTCGGACTCGCATATAAAATACAAATTTAATTCAGATCGGGAAGGAATCATAGAACGAGCGGTGGACGCCGTGAGCTATGCGAAAACTTTTGTGGAGGATGTTGAGTTTTATGCCGAGGATGCCGGTAGAACCGACAATGAATTTCTTGCCCGGGTCTGTGAAGCTGTAATCAAGGCAGGAGCGACTGTACTTAATATTCCGGACACAACAGGATATTGTCTGCCAGACGAGTACGGAGCCAAGATGCGCTATTTGAAAGAAAATGTTACAGGTATCCATAAAGCAACATTGTCCTGTCATTGCCACAATGATCTCGGGTTGGCAACCGCCAATTCAATTGCCGGCGTTGTAAACGGGGCACGACAAATTGAATGCACAATAAACGGATTAGGAGAAAGGGCCGGCAATACTTCATTGGAAGAAGTCGTAATGATTCTAAGACAGCACCCAACATTGGGATTGGACACAAATGTGAATAGCAAGCTCCTTTATAGTACCAGCCAAATGGTATCCCAAAAAATGGGTGTTATGGTTCAACCGAACAAGGCCATTGTCGGGGCCAACGCATTTGCGCATAGCTCAGGAATTCATCAAGACGGTGTGATCAAGAACAGGGAAACTTACGAAATTATAGACCCTGCCGATGTTGGGGTTAACGAATCCTCAATTGTCTTGACCGCAAGAAGTGGTCGCGCTGCTTTGGCATATCGCGCCAAAAAAGTGGGTTATGAGCTAACTAAGGTCCAACTGGATTCAGTTTATCTGGAATTCTTAAAGTTTGCGGATCGCAAAAAAGAGGTTCTTGATAATGACATCCATGAAATCATTGAAAGCAGCAAACTAAATATAGAGAGCCTCACTTAATGCGTCTTAAAATAGCTCTACTCGGTGGGGACGGTATTGGTCCCGAAGTTTTGGCACAGGCCGTTAAATGCTTGCAGTCAGTTGGTGAAACTTTTGGGCATACTTTTACATTTGAAAAGGCGCCAGTAGGTGCTGAAGCAATGGACATTGAGGGTAATCCGTTGCCCGAAAAAACCATAAAACTTTGTCGGGATTCCGATGCTATTTTATTTGGGGCCATTGGTTCTTTGGAATATGATAACAATCCGGATGCAAGGGTAAGACCAGAGCAGGGACTTCTTAAATTGCGTAAAGAACTGGACTTGTTTGCCAATATTAGGCCCATCAAAATGTTCCACCATCTTATTCCCGGATCACCTTTGAAGGAAAATGTGGTTAAGGGTACCGATTTTGTTATCTTTCGAGAGCTTACCAGTGGTATTTATTTCAGTGAGAAAAAATTAAGTGAAGATGGAGCTTATGCATCGGATCTTTGTGAATATTCTGAAAAAGAAATCAGCAGAATAGCCCATTTGGCATTTAAAGCAGCAAAAAAAAGAAAGAAAAAACTCACTCTAGTTGACAAGGCCAACGTTTTGGAGACATCAAGATTGTGGCGCAGGGTAGTAATGAATATTGCCAACAGTTACCCAGAGGTAGAATTAGAGTGCCTTTTTGTAGATAAGGCCGCTATACAAATGATATTGAATCCAAGTCAATTTGATGTGATTTTAACCGACAATATGTTTGGTGATATTTTGAACGACCAGGCAAGTGTTCTTTTAGGTTCAACGGGTATATTACCTTCTGCTTCCATTGGAACCGAAAATGCCATGTTCGAACCCGTTCATGGTTCATACCCACAGGCAAAAGGCAAGAATATAGCGAATCCTGTGGCCTCCATTTTGAGCGTTGCCCTACTTCTACAACACTTTGGCCTGGAAGAAGAATCCAATGCAGTTGTTTCTTCGGTACTGAAGTCGTTCCATAAAAAAATTGTAACCTCGGACATTTTGGGAACCAGTAAGTACGGTACCAATTACATTGGAGATTACATTGCACATAATATTACAGATTCCGAAGACAATTTAACCATAAATGATGAAAACATCTGGTTAGGAAAATCTACTATTATTTAGCAATTTTTAATTTTATTCCCGAGACAGTTCCTTCACAAAATTGTCAAACTCCTGCTTAAAGATTTGGTATTTTTCTTCTGTTGCGGGTCCATTGAAACCGGTATGTATTTTACGGACTTTCCCTTCCTTATCGATAAATATGGTAGTTGGGTACGATAATATATGGTTCAACATGGGTAATTTTTCTTGTGCCTTTGATTTATCGGAAGTACCGTATTGGGCCAACAAGATAGGGTACGGCACTCCTAGCCTATCCTTGAGTCTTTTAATACTTTTAAATGCACCATCTTCCGTTCTCGCATATTCAAAGGCCAAAGCAATAATTTCAATTTCCGGATTTTTATTTAAATAGTCGATCAGAAACTTTGTCTCGTCCAAACAATTGGGACACCAGGTACCCATAATTTGTACAATGACTACTTTATTTTTAAACCTTGAATCCTCTAGGGAAATTTCCACTCCATTTTCATTTGGAAATGAGAATTCCAATTTTTCATATCCTTCCTTTAAAAATGTTAAAGAATCTTCACTTGGCAGTTCGTATATCTCATTTCGCCTACCGACAAACGTCTCCTTTGAATGGTTACCAGAGTAGAACAGGCCATTCAAGGTACTATCGGATGCCTGGGCAGAGAACAGGAATGCGTGGGCACCATCAAAAGTTGAGAGCTTCAATGAATCACCGTTCATCACACCTTCCAAATAGCGATAGTCGCCCGTAGTTGTTCTAAATGTTCCTGTAACTTTTGCCCCTTCTTGCATAAAAATTCCCTTGGCAGGATAGGAATCCTCGGAATTTGGATTAAACTCAACTTCCCATTGACCTGAAATATTTTCTGTGGGGATTCCATTTTGGATGAATCTCTCATTAGAACCAAAAGTTGCTTCAAAAGGAACTATTCTATTTAAACTTTCCTTAATAAAAGAACCGCGCATGGCGGTGTCCGAAAATTTTGCCACAATATAACCTTCGAAAACCGGCGGCCTTATATAAATTGAATCATTTCTAATTTCTATCTCATCAAGCACTATAGTCTCTGAGGCGTTAAATATTTCCAACTGGTACGCATTGTCGCTTATTTTTTTCAGGCTGAAATTGAACGGAAGTTTTTGGCCATCAATTGTTTCCAATTTTGCCAACCACATACCTTCATTAGGTTTTGACGGCTTGGGTTCGCTACACGAACCAATAAGAAAAGTTGCCAATAGAAAAACAATAAAATTTTGCGAAGTGAAAATGCTTTTGTCCATACTCGAAATAACAACATAATATTTACAATAAAAAATTGGAACGAATAGTAGAACCGCATATTGAATGTCTTACTGCATTGTTTTATCTTTACGGCCTTTAAAACCAAACCATGCTCATATCATATAACTGGTTAAAACAATTTCTGAAACTTGACGGGGATTCAAAACAATTGGCAGAGCTGCTCACGGACCTTGGTCTCGAAGTGGAGGGCATTAGGCCCTATGAATCTGCTAAGGGAGGATTGAAAGGAGTTGTTGTTGGGCATGTTCTCAGCTGTATACAGCATCCCAATGCAGACCGACTTAAACTGGCAACCGTAGATATCGGCATTCAAGAACCTTTGCAAATTGTGTGTGGTGCTCCTAACGTGGCTGCAGGTCAAAAAGTTCCGGTGGCAACTATAGGCACAGTATTATATCCCACCAATGGTGAATCTTTAGCCATCAAAAAAGGCAAGATACGCGGCGAAGAAAGTTTCGGTATGATATGCGCTGAAGATGAGCTGGGCCTTGGAGAGAGTCATGATGGTATAATGGTCCTTAGCGAAGTCTTAAAACCAGGCACACCCTGCTCAGAGGTATTTGAAATAGAAAATGATGAAGTTTTTGAAATTGGTCTTACACCCAACCGGGCGGATGCAATGAGCCATTTTGGTGTAGCTAGGGATATACGGGCCGGATTAAAGCAAAAAGAGATCATAAAAGAACTTATTACCCCACCTACAAGCCATTTTAATGTGGATAACCGTTCCCTTAAAATTGATGTCATTGTAGAAAACAACAAACTGGCACCCAGATATTGTGGTGTTACCTTGAGTAATTTAATTGTTCAACCTTCACCCCATTGGTTGCAAAACAGGTTAAGGGCTATAGGAATTGCCCCAAAAAATAATCTGGTAGATGCCACCAATTATGTTTTGCATGAGATGGGTCAGCCTTTACATGCCTTTGATGCTGCCAGAATTCATGGCAAGAAGATCGTGGTAAAAACAATGCCCGCAGGCACCAAATTCATGACTTTGGATGGTGAAGAGCGCGAACTTCATGAGGAAGATTTAATGATTTGCGATGCTGAAAAACCTATGTGCATTGCTGGTGTTTTTGGTGGTATTTACTCTGGAGTAACGGAAGATACAACTTCAATATTTTTGGAGAGTGCCTATTTTGACCCGATCAGCATTCGTAAATCGGCCAAAAGACATGGTCTCAATACGGATGCCTCCTTTAGATTTGAGAGAGGAATTGATATTGAAAATGTGGAATACAGTTTAAAACGTGCTGCGATTCTCATAAAGGAAATTGCCGGAGGTGATATAACTTCGGACGTAATCGACCTATATCCCATTAAGAAAAAAGATCATGAAGTATTTTTGGCATTTGACAAGATAACCAAGCTTATAGGTCAGGAAATACCCCAAGACACTATCAAATCCATTCTAGCCTCATTGGAAATCAAAGTCAAGAATGTTACCGAAACAGGAATTGGACTGGAAATTCCGTCCTATCGGGTTGATGTGTTGAGACCGGTGGATGTCATTGAGGAAATTCTAAGGATATATGGTTACAATAATATTGATTTCAAGGACAAATTGAATGCCTCTATAGCGACCACCTCTCGCTTTGAAGGACATAAGATCGAGAATGTAATAGGCAATCTGTTGGCATCACAAGGGTTTTCAGAAATTATGACCAATAGCCTTACCTCCCCAAATTACAATTCGCTCTTGAATGACAATGCCATTGGTACTGTGAATATCATGAATCCCTTAAGCACCGATTTATCTGTTTTAAGACAGTGTCTATTATTTAACGCGCTTGAGGTAATTTCATATAATTTAAATAGGAAAAGACCAAATCTTAAATTGTTCGAGTTTGGCAAATCATATCACCAAAATGATAATTTTAAATTAGAGGACAAGCACTTGGCAATTTATCTAACGGGCAATCAATATGCCGATAGTTGGACAAACCCTTCCAAAAAAACGGATTTTTTCTTTTTGAAATCAGTTGTAGAGAATATCTTGATCCGTTTAGGGATCGCGGACTTCAGTGATGGTCCTTTGGAGAACAGTTCATTTTCAGAGGGAATAAAACTTATTTGTAAAAATTTGGACCTGGTTGAATTCGGAGCTGTTAAAAAGTCCATCTTAAAACATTTTGAAATAAAGCAAGAAGTATTGTACGCCAATTTTAACTGGGACGCTATCATGAAGCTTGTTAGAAACCAAGGAATAGTTTTTCAGGATATTCCTAAATATCCAGAAGTTAGACGTGACTTGGCACTTCTATTGGATTCAAAAACAAAATTTAAGGAAATTTTTGAAATAGCCTTTCAAAGCGAGAAGAAACTGCTTAAGAACATTTCATTATTTGATGTATATACTGGAAATAATTTACCGAACGGAAAAAAATCGTATGCCGTAAGTTTTACGCTCCAAGATGAAAAAAATACACTTACCGACGGGCAAATAGATAAAATCATGGAGAAGCTTCAATTGCGTTTCAAGACCGAGTTAGGTGCCGAAATAAGATAATTACTTAGATTTTTTTCGGAAGAATGACGCTGTCTATTTCATGGATCACCCCGTTACATTGATTTGAGTCGGCCATTGTAATTTTAGCGGTATGTCCCAATACATCGGTTAAAATTATATCCAGTCCGTTCATGGTCGCGGTTATGTCATCACCTTGTACAGTAGTAAAAGTGGCTGTTCCATTGCCCCTGCACATTGCCATTAAGATTTTGGCCGCCGAAAAATTACCGGCAACCATATGGTACGTGAGCACCTCGTGCAACTCTTTTTTATTCTTGGGGTCTAATAGTCTCTCGATTTCCAAATCTGATAGCTTTTCAAAAGCCATGTCGGAAGGTGCAAAAACCGTAAAGGGACCATCATAACTTAATATATGCTCCAAGTTGGCCGCCTTTAGTGCAACCAATAATGTTTTGTGATTATTTGAAGTCTGAGTATTAGTTATAATCGATTTATCAGGATCTGAAAAGAAACCCTTATCCAGTGACGGCCCATTCTGCGCAAAAGAACTAAAAGAAATAAGTAAACAGATAAGTGACATGGGGGTTGCCAAGGATTTCATAGGTCTTTGGATGTGGGGTTAGTTACTAAAAAAATCGATGAACGGTAGAGGTTCATCGACAATGTACAACATTTGGATCGCACAACGTGTTAATGGAGTTGACGGTTCATAGAATTTAACAATATATTAACATATTGAAACTAAGGAGCTCACCTATTATGTATGAATTTGTCTAATTTTGAAGGAAGCATTCCCAAAAAGATGGTGTTAAAAAAAGTAGATATTGTTCAAAAACTTAAAATCGAGAGAGGAAAAAATTCAGGAATCGAGAAAATTTCCATGGACATTCGGCAAATTTTGGACCATGTTTCTGAAAACAGATCAAGAATTAAAAATTCCCTTACTAGCACGCAAAAAGAATTGGCGAATGACTTTCAATTTGATTTTTTGGAAACAGAAAGAATATTTCATTTAAGTCATATCAGAAAAATATGTATTGATTATAGATTGCGTTTCTTGGATACAAAGTATTTCAAAGGAGATATTCCTGAAGAAGCCATTTCAAAGATTTCATCGCTCCAAAAAATACATTGCACTCAAATAAAGAACTTTAAAATTGTTGCTCCATCCAAGCTTTTTAAACTAAATAATATGGATGACCCTTTGCTCTTCGCTCCTATGGGAAACGGTTATTTTTATCTTATACATAAGTGGGGCAATGACCTGCATCCGCTGCGAAAGTTTGCAATGTGGCCCTTTAAGAACATTGTCAACCTAACAGTAGTTGTGTTTTTTATTAGTTATTTGGCAACTTATCTAGTTCCGGAAGGGCTTTTTTCTAAAACAGGCTCGGCTGCAGAATTTTGGATTATATTTCTTTTCATCTTTAAATCAGTCGCCGCAATCGTCATTTTTTATGGTTTTGCATTAGGCAAAAATTTTAGTCCATCCATTTGGAACCAGAAATATTTTAATGCCTAGTATAAAAAAGGGCTTCTCACAAAACTGCAGGAAGCCCTTAAAACTATGTTATATGTACAACTTATTTTATGAAGATGTCATAAGGGACGCCATCCACATTTAGATTGTCAATAAATGCTGGTTCTGGAACTGGTTTGACTCGTAGAAGACCACCTTTATTGGAATTACTGGATTTTTTATATCCTATTAACAATAAATTTGTCTTCTCATCGTAGCTTAGCATGGTTGTATCATCGATCTCAAAATCGAATTTAATCTGTGCCTCGGTTAAAAAATTCTCAAAAATGTACAGATAGGTCAAATTTTTATCGAAATCATAGATTGCCGGAACATTGGAATGTAATTCCTCACCCGTCGGCCTCAAAAAATAGAGCAGACCTTTACTGTCTAAATTGTTGGATACGGAATATGAAAATTTTGGTTCAGTTCCCGGTTGATAATTAACATATTGAACGGCAAAGCTGGATGCATTGAAAACAGTATGTAAACCATCATAACTAATTATAATATTTCCTTCTTTGTTCTTGAAAATTTTACGAACATTATAGCCCAGATTAGCATCATAAATCAAGGACTTGCTATTCATATCCATTACCGTTATGCTATTTTCATCGGTGACCTCTTCGTCAAAAGTCAATATGAACAATCTATTGTTTGAAACGGCGAACTGCGCCGGTTTTTCGTCCAGTTCAATATCAACAAAACTCGGTTCCGTGGCGCTTGTATCCAAAACCCTAACAAAATAAGTCTTCACAGTGGCTTGCAATACATACCCAATGTAAATTGTGTTACTAGTTTGGGCAATAGCCGAAACAGTTAGGTTACAGCTTCCCAAATCGCCAAAAACTTCAATTTTTGATGATGAATGATCACTAAAATCATATGTATTGAGCTCCCCAAGACAATTTGTCTTTTTGTGGTACGTCAGGAGCTCAGAACCTTCTTTGAATGTAAGGTCTGGAACTAAAAGTTTTGTAAAGGGGCTTTCGCCAGGGTTAGGGCCGATCAACTCGGCTGTCGCATCTAGAGGTAGTGCTTTGAGCATTCCGTCACTTGTGACAATAAGAGTGTAATTGGCCTTCGCCCCTACTTCAATGGGATCCTCAGGTTCTGAAATGGGATCTGCTTTACTGCAACCCACAATAGCGCATGCGAAAAATAGGCAAAATAGGTAGTAGGTCTTCATAATGTAAGAATTTGGGTTCTACAAAAATCAAATGGGCACCGCGTACATTTTATCTCGCTGTTCCTTTAATGTCTTATCAGACATATATTCATCAAACGTTAAATATCTATCAATGTTGCCTTTAGGAGTTAATTCTATGATACGATTTGCAACCGTTTGCGCAAACTCATGGTCATGTGTCGTAAATAGTACGGAGCCCTTGAAGTTTTTCAGTGAATTGTTAAAAGCCGTAATGCTTTCAAGGTCCAAATGGTTGGTAGGTTCGTCAAGCATCAAAACGTTTGCTCGGAGCATCATCATGCGGCTCAACATACACCTAACCTTCTCGCCACCGGATAAAACAGTGCATTTCTTCAATGCCTCTTCCCCACTAAATAACATTTTTCCTAAAAACCCACGAATATAGACTTCCTCCCTTTCCTCTTCTGTTTTAGCCCACTGCCGTAACCAATCAACAAGGTTGATATTATCATTGAAGAAGATTGAATTATCTGCTGGCAAATAGCTTTGGTTTGTGGTTATTCCCCATTGAAAAACACCGCTGTCCGCCTTTCGATTCCCATTGACTATTTCGTAAAAAGCACTGGTTGCACGAGAATCCCTGGAAATTACAGCGATCTTATCCCCTTTCGCCAAATTAATATTTACATTTTGAAAAAGTAAATCCCCGTCTTCAGATGATGCCGATAATGCCTCAATGTTGAGAATTTGATCGCCGGCCTCTCTTTCCCTATCAAAAATAATGGCCGGATAACGTCTGCTCGAAGGTTTAATATCCTCAATCTTAAGTTTGGACAGCATTTTCTTTCTAGAGGTAGCCTGCTTGCTCTTGGCAACATTGGCACTAAATCTCATAATGAACTCTTGAAGCTCCTTTGCTTTTTCCTCTGCCTTCTTATTTTGTTGGGCCCTTTGGCGAGCCGCCAATTGGCTGCTTTCGTACCAAAAGGTGTAATTGCCTGAATAAAGGTTCATTTTACCAAAGTCAATATCTGCAATATGTGTACAGACCGAATCCAAAAAGTGTCGGTCGTGCGATACTACAATTACCGTATTTTCATAATCTGCCAAAAAGTTTTCCAACCAACTGATTGTTTCATAATCCAAATCGTTCGTGGGCTCGTCCATGATGAGCACATCCGGATTCCCGAAAAGTGCCTGTGCCAAAAGAACGCGCACCTTTAGTTTTGAATCTACATCGGCCATTGCTGTATAGTGATGTTCTTCCTCTATACCTAGGTTGGATAATAATGCGGCGGCATTACTATCGGCATTCCAACCATTCATTTCTTCAAATTGAACCTGTAATTCGCCAATTCTATCTGCATTTTCATCACTATAATCGGCATAAAGCGCATCTATTTCCTTTTTTATTGAAAACAAGGATTTATTGCCCATCACAACGGTTTCCAAAACCGTAAATCCGTCGTAGGCATTGTGGTTTTGCTCTAGAATTGACATCCTTTTTCCGGGCTCCAAATTCACATGTCCCGAAGTAGGGTCTTGTTGTCCTGAAAGAATTTTAAGAAAAGTAGATTTACCTGCCCCGTTCGCACCAATTACCCCGTAACAATTTCCTTGCGTAAACGTTACATTTACTTCATCAAAAAGAACTCTTTTCCCAAACTGTACTGATAAATTCGATACGGACAACATAATTCCTGATTTTAAATTTTGTGCAAAAATATATAATTTAATGTGGCCGTACCAATAATCTTTAATTGGCAACATATTGTCGATGACATTAACGTAACTTATTTACTTTTAACGCACTATTAACAGGGTCAAGGGAACGGGTTTATTAATTTTGACTCAACTCAGCATATATTCATATATGAATAAAAGATTACTCTATCTGTTTCTTTTTGCGCTTATAGGTTGTAATAGTAAAGGAGAGAAAAAATTCCCAGGCGTTTTTTTCGCTGGCGAGATTGTTAATCCGACCGACGATTATGTGGTCCTGTATAAAGGGAACATGGTCATCGATTCTGCAAAGTTGGATGAAAACAACCGTTTTGAGTTTAAATTGGATTCCATTTCCGACGGTCTCTACCACTTTAATCACACCGAATACCAATATGTGTATTTGGAAAAAGGTGATAGTTTAATGATACGCCTTAATACGGTAGAATTTGATGAGTCATTAGTTTTTTCAGGTGTTGGCGAAGATATCAATAATTTTCTGCTCAATTTATTTTTGGTCAATGAAGAAGAGGAACAAATGATGTTCAACAAATACTATCCCTTGGAACCCATGGACTTCAGCAAAAGAATGGATTCTTTAAGGGATGAGAAATTTGCGGATTTAAACACATTGGAATCGGAAACCAAATTATCCGAGGAATCTTTGGAATTGGCAAAGGCCAATATTAATTATACCTACGATAATTATAAGGAGCGGTATGTTTTTGAGCATAAAAAGAGTACGCGTGAAAACAAAGTCCATAAGGTTCCCGATGGTTTTTATAACTATCGTGAAACTGTGGAATATGGAAATAAGAATCTTACCTTCTTAAAGCCATACTATGATTTTATGAAATCCCATTTCGGAAACCTTTCCTATACCAATTGCTCGCATAAGTGTGCCATGAAGGATAGTGTGGTGAAAAATCAGCTTCATTTTAATCGTCACAAACTAAATCTTATAGATAGTCTTATTGTAGAAAAGAATTTAAGGGACAATCTATTTAGGAATGTAGCCTTCGACTATCTGCTTAATGCCCACGACGGCGAACAAAACAATGATATTTTTATTGATGAGTTTCACAAATTGTCTGGAAATAACCAGCATATTAAGGAAATCGACGATTTGTATCTGGGAATAAAAAATATTCAACCAAACAAAGTCATTCCTGATGTAGATGTTGCCAATTTTGAAGGACAGGATGTCTCCCTTAGGGATATTGCCAAAAATAGGAAGACTGTTTTTTACTTTTGGTCAGGGGCAGACAAATCGCACTACAACAATATGGTGAAACGGGTGAAGCAGCTGTCAATTGCGAAACCGGAATATTTTTTTGTTGGAATAAATTTAATGACCGACGAGACTACTTGGAAAGTTTTAATGGAAAATAAAGGTCTTGACCCGAGTACTCAGTATCGTGCAAAAGACTTCAGGGAACTTACAAAGACCTTGATTATTTACCCTCAAAATAAATGCATTATTACCGATGATGCGAAAATCGTTGATGCTTTTTCTACGATGTACGCTTCATTCTGAACAAAATTTAATAGGCCGGATTGGGTTTTTGCCAGTGGCAAATCGTTCCCGACCTATATCGTGAAATCCTTAGGATTAATTACCTTTTTTGTAATCTGCCAAGAACTTTTCAAGACCACTGTCAGTCAAAGGATGCTTCAACAATCCTTCAATTGCAGACAGAGGACCTGTCATTACATCTGCACCTAATTTGGCACAATCAATAATATGCATGGTATGACGAACTGAAGCCGCTAATATTTGCGTTTCAAAACCATAGTTATCATAAATAAGTCGAATTTCAGCTATTAGGTTGAGGCCATCAGTTGAAATATCATCCAATCTGCCAATGAAGGGAGAAACGTAAGTAGCACCCGCTTTTGCGGCCAAAAGAGCTTGCCCCGGGGAGAAAACCAATGTACAATTTGTTCGAATGCCTTTGTCGCTAAAATATTTTAAAGCTTTGACACCGTCTTTGATCATAGGCACTTTAACCACAATTTGCTCATGTAATTCTGCCAATTCCTCACCTTCCTTAATCATTCCCTTTAAGTCGGTAGCAATTACTTCGGCAGAAACATCGCCTTCCACAATATTACAAATATCCACATAGTGTTTTAGGATGCTATTTCTACCTGTAATTCCTTCTTTTGCCATTAGGGAAGGATTGGTTGTTACTCCATCAAGAACTCCTAGTTCCTGGGCTTCACGAATTTGATCTAAATTAGCGGTGTCAATAAAAAATTTCATTTTTTTAGTTTTTCGAAGTGATTAAAAGTGCTACCAGCCAAATTATCTTGGTAGCACACGAAATTACAATTTATAATGATTTAAGACCAGTTTCTCATATATAAAGTCCGGCAGTATTTTTTTTAGAAAAAGAGAGAATTTTTGCATTGGCGCCCCTACTTTATAATGTACTCTGGGCTTTTTGGTTTGTAAAATTTCAAATACTTTTTTAGCAACCGCAATAGGATTTTCTGCATTATCAACGTCATCATTTATCATTTGCAGCGTCTTGGCATACGGTTTTCTATATACCGAGTTTTCAAGTACAGGGGCATGATAGCGTCCGGCAGCAATATTGGTTGCAAAGTCGCCCGGTGCCAATGTGGTAATATGGATACCAAAATCCTTGGTTTCCATTCGCAAAGCTTCGGTAACCAATGCAATAGCTCCTTTTGTTGCAGAATAAATGCCACGATAAGGCAAGCCCATATAACCAGCAATTGACGTTATATTGATTATCAAGCCCGATTTTTGTTTCCGCATTTGGGGCAGCACTGCATTCATCATGTGCAGTGGGCCATGAAAGTTGGTATCAAAAGCTTTTAATATTTCTTGATGTGGGGTTTCCTCTATTGGACCTGTAATGCCAAGGCCTGCATTATTGATAAGAACATCAATTCTTCCTTCTTTTTCAATTATTTTTTGAACGGCAGAACCAATAGAAACGGTATCTCGAACATCTAGGTTCAGTAAGGAAAATTCACTAATATCGGTATATTTCGAAGTGTCCCTGGCGGTTCCATAAACCTTAAAACCTTTGGATGCCAAAAATAAAGCAATAGATTTCCCTATTCCTGAAGAACCTCCCGTAATAAGTACAACCTTACGTTCCATATGTATTGCAAAATAACGAATAAAAGCCCGTTCGGGAAATGAAATTGGAGGTCGTTTTTAAAGAAGTTGCTTGAGTTTAGGGCACAAAAAAAGGCAAGCTACCTACATCGCACCGCTACAACCATATACCCTTGCTGCGTTCCCACCCTGGGGGATTCTACAGGAGCTGGTCGTGTAGGACTTGCCAACTGCAAATATACAACCCTTTTAAATCTTTCACAATTGTTTTAGATTCTTAATTTAGTGGTCAAATAGTGGATGCTTGCATCAATGGTGTTATTTTTGCCATGGGAAAAATATATCTAGTAATTTGATATTTAGATTAATATAGGAACCTAGTAGCTTCCTAAATGGTTTAGACCCTAATTAAAAGTTTCGTTAAAAAATTATGAGCAATTTTAAATTTATTTTTATGGGCACATCAATGTGCTTCTTTTTAGCCTGCGGAGGTGGTAATAAGTCCGCATCTTCCCTTTTCGATATAAAAATACAGGAAAATGCTTCCCAGTTTCAGCAGAATAAGGAGATTGGTGTCAGCATAAAAAATTTGAAGAACAAAGCCATCAATAAAGTAACCTATTCAATTGATGACAATGAGCTTAAAGTAAATAATGGGAAAATAACACTTGATGTTCCCAGTCTTGGTGAGAAAACATTAAAGGCAGTCGTTGATTACGAAGGAATTTCAACCGAAATCTCTAAAAAGATTAGAATTTTAGCGGATGCTTCCCCCGAAATTTACACCTATGAAATCATAAATGAATTCCCCCATGACCTAAATGCCTACACGCAGGGTCTTGAATTTCATAATGACACGTTGTACGAAAGTACAGGCCATAAGGGAACCTCTTGGTTACGTAAAATTGATTATAAGTCAGGGAAGGTATTAAAGCAAATTGACTTGGACAATACCTATTTTGGCGAAGGAATTACCATTTTAAATGATAAGATATATCAGCTCACATGGCAAAATGGGATGGGATTTGTCTACAGTTTAAAGGACTTTAAAAAACTGGATAATTTTCAATATGGTGAAAGTAAGGAAGGCTGGGGATTGGCCAATGATGGAGAAAAACTCTATAAAAGTGATGGCACTGAAAAAATATGGTTTCTAGATCCAAGTACCCTAATGGAAGAAGGTTATATTGAAACAGTAACCGACAAGTCAGTTTTCAACAAGGCAAATGAACTGGAATACGTTGATGGGAAAATCTATGCGAATGTTTATCAAAAGGAAAGTATGATGATAATTGACGCTAAAAGTGGTGCAATTGAGGGGGTAATTAATTTTGGTGGACTCAAAGAAAAAGTGAAGCAACACGAAAAACTTGATGTATTGAATGGTGTTGCATACCACCCAACACGAAAGACTTTTTTTGTAACGGGTAAAAACTGGGATAAACTTTTTGAAGTAAGAATCCTTAAAAAATAGGGATGGAAACGTATGAAAAGACCATAAACGTTACGATCGAAGATTTAGATGACCTTGATCATGTCAACAATGTTCGCTATGTGCAATGGATACAGGACATTTCAAAAGAGCATTGGCAAACCAATGCCCCGGCAGCAATACAGAACGGAGTGGTTTGGGTAGTAATGACCCATCATATTACCTACAAAAGTGCGGCCAAATTAGGCGATGTCATTAAAGTAAAGACTCATATCGCCAAAAGTAGGGGTGCCATTTCTGTTCGGGTCGTAGAAATGTTCGATCACAAAACAAATCAACTTTTGGTGCGTTCTGAAACTGAGTGGTGTTTGTTAAACTCCCAAAGCTTCAAACCAATTCGGATTTCGGACGAAATAAAGAATGTTTTTAAGGCAAGGGTTTAATTTCGCCCATTAATTGAAGTCTAATCCTTCATATAGAATAAATGCGGACTTTCCTCTTTTTAATCGCGATGTTGAGTCTGCTCTTTATTTGGGGTTCTTGTAGAGAAGATTTGGATTATGCCCCCAGTTCCGGTAATCTTGAATTCTCTAGGGATACCGTTTTTTTGGATACCGTATTTTCAAGAATTGGCAGCAGCACTTATACTTTAAAGGTCTACAACCGTACACTTGACGATATTGAAATACCGTCCATCAAATTGGGTTTGGGCGAGGAAAGTGATTTCAGATTAAATGTAGATGGCCAAGCAGGCAACGAATTCGTGAATATTCCCTTGTTTGCAAAGGACAGTCTTTACATTTTCATAGAAACCACTCACGAATTGGCAACCTCGGAACAAAATGAATTTCTATATACCGATGTTATTCAGTTTGATTCGGGTCAGAACAGGCAAGAAGTACAATTGGTTACCTTGATAAAGGATGCTATTTTCCTATTTCCAAGGACACTTCAAAATGGCACAAAAGAAAAAATTTCCTTGGGTTTGAATCAGGATGGAACGGAGATTTTGGTCAAGGGACTTTATCTTCCTGAAAACCATTTGAATTTTACCGCGGACAAACCTTATATTGTTTATGGATATGCAGCTGTTCCTGAAAATAAAGAGCTACAAATAGATGCCGGCGCAAGGATTCATTTTCATAAAGATTCGGGGCTGTTCATATCCCAAAATGCCTCTTTAAAAGTTAATGGCACTTTAAGTACAGATCTAAAGTTGATGGAAAACGAGGTAATCTTCGAAGGGGATCGGTTGGAGCCACCGTTTGAATACATTGCTGGTCAATGGGGTTCTGTCATTCTATCCAAAGGAAGCATCAACAACGAATTGAATCATTTGACCATTAAAAATGCCACCGTGGGTTTAATGGTTGAAGGCGATATACAATTTCAACCACCTACACTACTTATTAAAAATTCCAAAATCTATAATAGCAGTTCCACTAATCTTTGGTCAAAATCAGCAAAGATAATCGGAGAGAATTGTGTGTTTGGATCGGCAGGGCATTCATCTCTTTATATTAATATGGGTGGAGAATATTCTTTTATACATACCACGATCGCCAATTTTTGGCAAAACGGCTTCCGTACTGGTACCGCTCTTAAAATTGATAATCTTAACAATGTAACACCCAGAGACCTTGTAAAAGCTGATTTTATAAACTGCATTATCGAAGGAAATACAGACAGAGAACTTTCTTTGAACGCAGATCAGAATGGTTTGTTCAACTTCTATTTCTCACATTGCTTACTAAAATATAAAATGGGAAGCGGCAACTCGGCACTAAATCCTTTATACGATTTTACAGATTCGGATAATTATACCATGCTGTTTGTGAACGGGGATGCAGATTTTGAAAATCCACAAAAGAACAACTTTAAGATAGGGCAATTGTCCGCAGCGGCTTCAAAAGCCGAGAAAAACGCTTCTTTAACTGTTCCCTTAGATATACTGGGTGTGGATCGCACAATGGATCCGGCAATAGGTGCCTTCCAGACCAGTAGTGATAATTGATGTAAAATGCAATGTCATTGAAGGGCTTTTCCTTCAAAGTTATTCATAATCAATAGATTATAAACTAAACCTTACTTTTTATAAGGTTTTCGTGTAGTTCATTTTGCCTTACAATACTTACTTTGCGCTTGATTATTAAGTAGCATGGAGTATACTTATACCATAATAGATTCGGATGCAACTTCCAATTTGCAACTTCAGCATTACTTGGAGGATTATGGTGAGTTCACATGTGCTGCTCTGGCTCGCAATAGCAATGAAGGGCTTAATTCCATTTTAAAGCATTCTCCTGATATCGTGTTCGTACACCTCAACGATGAGGCCAATGATTATTTTCAAATGACCATGGAGTTGCACCAGTACATCAATAATATTCCGGTACTAGTTGGAATTTCAAAAACCAAAGATTTTGCATATCAAGCAATCAAAAATAATTTCTTTGATTACTGGCTACTTCCCTACAACGAATTCGATATTAGGAAGAGCCTGTTGCGTTTAAAAAAACAAATACCGAAAAAAGAAGAATCCCACACCTTATGTTTAAAATCGTACAGGGATTATCAATATATCAATACCAACGATATATTATATCTACAGGCCGATAACAATGCCACCGAATTTATGATGAAGGACGGTTCTATGGTCAATGCCTTCAAAACCTTGAAAACATTCGAGGATAAATTACCCAAAAACTTCGTGCGCATTCACCAAAGTTATATCGTCAATACAGACTACATCTCCAGAATAAACTATGGGAAAGCCATTTGTTCTTTAAAATTGGTCAAACAACAGTTACCGTTCTCAAAATCGTATATTGAAAATATAGATGGGCTAAAGAAGCGACTTTCAAAAAGTGCTATTTTTACACCTAATTAAACCAATACTCGCAGAATTGGTTCAAATACTCGCAAAACCCTGCTCTTTACTAGCATTGTTCAAAACCGTTCCTCTCCTATACCTACTGCGTATTACTTTTACAACGTAAGAAAACCAAAATTTACCCCCCTAACTAAAAAATTAAACATTATGAAAAAAGCAGTAAGTATTTTCGCAGTAGTGGTGATGAGCCTAGGAATGTTCTCATGCACAAATGATAGTAGCAATGATGATAGTGCACTATACGATGTTCAGGATACAAATGCATGTGATACGTGCTACAGCCCAAAAGATCCAAGAGGAAGTGGCCAATGATCCCATCGACAATAAATTTGCTGCCCTGAACAATATGTTCGGGGCTTTTTTTTATCTTGTAGGTATAGATACTGAACTATAAAGACCGCCAACTTGATCAAAAAACTATTTTTTACATTATTTCCATTATTTTTTTTCCTGAACTGTCATGAAAGTATCCGGAAAAATACTTCCATTTCAAATCAAATTTATTCGGATAGCATCCAGGAATGGGTAAGAGAGGCAGACAAAATTGCGACCTCCTCCACTTCTAATGGCAGTAACCATTTGCTTCAAAAAATTCTGGGAAATTCTGAGACCTTGGCCAACGACTCCTTAAAAACAAAATATTTTTCACAATTATCTTTGTCATTTTCGAGTTCTAAGGATTCTATTCTTTTTCGCAAATTCAATAAAAAAGCCTTTCAGTTTGCATCCCAAACCAAAGATTCCCTGAGTTTGGCCGAGGCTCATTGGGACCTGGCCTCTTTTTATGACACTTGGTCAATTAAGGATAGTGCCTATTACAATTTCGCGAAGGCGCAGGAATTGTTCGCTTCCTTAAAAATGGATTCTGAGGTGGCACGAATGTACTATGGCATGGCCCTTATACAAAACTCGATCAAAGATTACACCGGCTCGGAAAGTAATATCTTTAACGCAATTGGGATATTCGAGAACGGAAATGAATTTTATCGACTTTACTTGTGCTACAATCATTTAGGCAACATATATATTGGTCTTAAGGAGTATGATCTTGCACTGGAATATCATAATGAGGCCCTATCCTATTTAAAAAAATTGGAGGGTACAGAGATTCCGATGCAAGCAACCCGAAATAATATTGGCATGGTGTACGGAAATCAAGGAAAATATTATAAGGCCTTGCCCTACTTCAAGGCAATAATTGAAGACAGCACGGTTTTCCAAAAAAATCCTGAGCTGTACGCCATGGCCCTAAACAATTATGCTTACAATCGATTTAAGATCAATGATAGCATTGGAGTTGAAAGCCAAATGAAACAATCACTTAAGATATGGACCAGTATAAATGCTTCTCAAGGCATTTCTCGCGGTCACTATACATTGGCCGATTTTTATTTAGCAAAAAAAGATACCTTGAAAGCACTTACGCAGGCGCGTTTGGCCCAATCCTCCGCCAAACAAAGTGGCAACAATGAACGCCTTTTGACCACGTTACATCTCCTCGTCAATATTGATCCCAAAAATGCACCTCTTTATATACAAGAGTATATTGCCCTAAATGACAGTCTACAACAGGAGGAGCGCAAGATCCGGGATAAATTTGCCCGTATTCGCTTTGAGACCGATGAATTTATTGCCGAAAATGTGACATTGACCCAGGAAAAGAAATTATGGGCGGGTATCGCTGTTGCCCTTTTAATGTTAGGGTTATCCATATATATAATCGCAGATCAACGGGTCAAAAACCAAAGACTAAAATTTCAACAACAACAACAAGAGGCCAATAATGAAATATTCACGCTCATGCTTTCCCAGAACAAAAAACTTGACGAGGGAAAAAAAATGGAGCAAAAACGAATATCCGAGGAATTGCACGATGGCGTTTTGGGCAAAATGCTAGGTGCCCGTATGGTACTCACGGGACTCAATAAAAAAACAGATGAGGAAGCAATCAACGAACGTGCCAACGCGATAACGGCACTCAAGGCAGCAGAGGTCGAGATTCGGGAAATCTCCCATGAACTTAGCAATGCGGCCTATAGCGAAATTCCGAACTTTATTTCCTCGGTCGGGGAACTACTTTCCAACGTAGGCAAAACCAATCGTATCAATACGTCCTTTGTCCATGATGAGAAAGTTGACTGGGATCATTTGAGCGGAAAAACAAAAATTAACTTATATCGAATAATTCAAGAAACTACTCAAAATGTTGTTAAACATGCCCAGTGTAAGAACTTACTTATTAACTTTGCATCCTCAAAGGACAACATGATAATTTCGGTGGAAGATGATGGTAAGGGTTTTGAACCAAAGAAAAAGAAAAAGGGGATCGGCGTTCGCAACATGGGATCCAGAATAAATAGTCTGGGTGGCACTTGGACAATTGAAAGCGAATTAGGTAAAGGAACAAAGGTCACTCTTATAATTCCGATAAGTTACTCCAATTCAGTAGAATTGGAAATGACCACAGCGCGACAAGAGAGTGTTTAAGAAGGTGATAGGATAGAAAAAATGAGGTATTTACGTATTTTGGCGATTGATGACCATGAAATGACGACCCTAGGGTATAAATACATCTTGGAAGGGGCAGAATTTGATGATTTTAAGGTACACGTTGATATTGCCAAGAGTTATGAAACTGGAAAAGAGAAAATTGAACAATCTGAGCGCTCCCTTAAATATGACATCATTTTGCTTGATATTCAACTTTTCCCTACACATTTGAACGAATTACGTAGCGGGGAAGATTTGGGAATACTAGCCCGCAAAGTAGCTCCCAGCTCAAAAGTTGTTTTCATGTCATCTTTTACAGATGCCTTCCGGCTTAATAGTATTTTTAAGGCAGCCAACCCGGATGGCTATATGGTAAAATCCGAGATAGATGAAAAATCGCTTGTTACCATGGTCAATACCATAATGAAAGACCCTCCATACTATACAGCCAGCGCGCTCACTGTAATTCGAAAAAGCTTGGCCAATAATATAGAAGTAGATGAACAGGACCGTAAAATACTCTATTATCTTTCTATCGGAACAAGAACAAAGGACATTCCTACATTGATAGCAGCGTCAACGGCGACTGTAGAGGCGCGTAAGCGTCATTTAAAAACTATTTTTAACATCGATAATGGTAACGACCTTGCTTTGATTGAAGAAGCAAGGAAAAGGGGGTTTATTTGAATAATTTTACTTTTGGACAACCTATTGTTGTGGTTTTATCGACGAACAACCATTTTTTTAATACAAACCTTAGTTTTTATAAGGTTTTCATGTAGCCTAGATTCATTATGTACCCATAATTTTGCAAGTGAACATAGTTTATTGACCTATGCCACTACATTTAGATAGTTTTAAGAATAATCCTCCAATAGAGATTTCCCAGAATTTTACCATTTCAGGTTTAGAGACCTTTTTAAATCTATTAGAAAAGGATTTTTTTTCCAGAACAACGGTTTATCAATGTAAATCGGCATCTGGTGAGATTAAATTGGTGCTTGAACTTATATGTGATATGAGTTTGGCAGAATTGCTTTTTCATTTCAACCGTGAAGCTTGGGGGCATTTCAGGCCAGGAGAGTCGACATTATCGATCGCACTGGATATTCTGAATGGAGTTAATTTAAATTCTATTGAAATTGAAGAGCTTTCAATTTTGTTAAAAGATACAACCATTGTAATTGATAGAATATACAAAAATAGTATTCCAGAGCAATTACAAGAGATTCTTATTGAGCTGGGCAATCACTATGTTCATTTAACAAACGGATTGAAAGAGGTGCCTTATGAAATTTACATGCCTGTTTTTGAGGGTAAACTATCGCTGGAGTATCTTAACTCCTATAATGAATTAGGAGAAAAAATTACTCCAAAGGATTACTATAATTACTGGGGTTTGTATTTTGAATCAGAGGAAGATGCCTTAATTTATGATTTGCCAAACATATCCATTATTCCTGGTGATCTATATATGCTCAACCATTAATAGTTGGATGGTTTAGGCATTGAACAATGATCTGCCCTTCATCAAATTATTTACCTTCTTTTTTGTTTCCAAAATTATCGTATCATCCTCAGGATTGGACAGGACAGCGTCAACTAGTTCAACAACGGTCTTCATATCCGTTTCCAATAAACCCCGTGTTGTAATTGCTGCAACACCAAATCGGATTCCCGAGGTGATAAATGGTGATTTGTCATCAAAAGGCACCATGTTCTTGTTCGCAGTAATATCGGCCTTTACCAAAGCACTTTCTGCATCCTTGCCAGTTATATTTTTATTTCGAAGATCAATGAGCATCATGTGATTATCAGTTCCTCCAGAAATAATTTGATATCCTTTTTGAAAAAACTCTGCGGCCATGGCCGCCGCATTTTTCTTAACCCGCAACATATAATGCAAAAAATCGTCAGTTAGGGCTTCGCCAAAAGCAATTGCCTTTGCGGCAATTATATGCTCCAAAGGCCCACCCTGATTTCCTGGAAAAACGGCTAAATCAAGTAATGCCGACATTTTTCTTAGAGTTCCGTTTTTTAAGGCGATCCCGAACGGATTATCAAAATCCTCTCCCATTAAAATAAGTCCACCTCTTGGGCCCCGCAAAGTTTTATGGGTAGTAGTTGTTACAATATGACAATGTGGAATGGGATCGTTCATGATTCCCTTGGCTATCAATCCCGCAGGATGCGAGACATCGGCCAACAAAATGGCATTTACACTATCCGCAATTTCTCGAAATCTTTTAAAATCCATATCCCGGGAATAGGCAGACGCCCCAGCAATAATCAATTTAGGTTTTTCGATAAAAGCAATTTCTTGAATTTTATCATAATCCAGAACACCTGTTTCTCTATCAACGCCATAGAAAACAGGGTTATAAAGTCTTCCAGAGAAATTAACCGGGGAACCATGCGTCAGATGCCCGCCATGTGCAAGGTCAAATCCCAAAATAGTATCACCTGGAGAAAGACAGGCGTGATAAACTGCTGAATTTGCCTGAGAACCCGAATGTGGCTGTACATTTGCGTATACTGCCCCAAATAATTCCTTGGCCCTATCAATAGCTAGTTGTTCTATTTCATCAACTACCTCGCAGCCACCATAATAACGCTTCCCAGGATACCCTTCGGCATACTTATTTGTAAGGACCGAGCCAGCAGCTTCCATTACTTGTGGGCTTACAAAATTTTCGGATGCGATTAGCTCCAATCCATTGATTTGACGTTCTTTTTCTTCCTCTATTAATTCAAAAATTACGTTATCGCGTAGCATACTAAGGTATTCAGTTAAATGATGCGCAAAAATACAAATTGCAAGTAGTTAATTGGAAGAAAATAATATATTTGATCAAGTATTTATTAAATATAAATCAACAATTTCAATATGTCAGTCGAAGCCAACAATCCGAATAAAAAAACTTGGATAGCTGTTCCTGAAAATTCAGATTTCCCCATTCAAAATATCCCGTTCGGGGTTTTCTTGACCAGGGACGATATTATTACCATTGGAACTCGAATTGGGGACCAAGCAATAGATTTAGGGGCATTGCACCAGTTAGGGTATTTTGATGGTATTCCACTCACCGATGATATATTCCTACAGGACACGTTGAACGATTTTATTTCCGATGGAAGAAAGACATGGAGATTGGTTCGGGATAGAATAAGTGAAATATTCGATATAAATAATAAGACACTTCAGAACAATATAGAACATAAAAAAATAGTATTGTTCTCATTGAACGAGATAGAAATGCAATTGCCCGTACAGATAGGTGATTATACCGATTTTTACTCAAGTAAGGAACACGCTACAAATGTTGGCTCAATGTTCAGGGACCCCGAAAATGCGCTGCTGCCCAATTGGTTGCATATTCCGGTAGGATATCATGGTAGGAGTTCCACTATTGTGCCCAGTGGAGTACCGGTTCGCAGGCCTATGGGGCAAACGATGCCAAAAGGTGCTGACAAACCAATATTTGGACCTTCAAAGCTCGTTGACTTTGAACTTGAAATGGCGTTTATAACCACGGATGCCAATGTAATGGGAGAACCTATTCCTGTTGAAGAAGCTGAAGAGTATATATTTGGTATGGTCCTTTTTAATGATTGGAGCGCGAGAGACATTCAAAAATGGGAATATGTGCCATTAGGGCCCTTTCTGGCCAAGAATTTTGCTTCATCCATTTCACCTTGGATAGTGACTTTGGACGCATTGGAGCCCTTTAAAGTGGAAGGCCCTAAACAACAACCCGAGCCTTTTTCGTATTTGAAGATCAAGGGAAAACACAGTTTTGATATACATTTGGAAGTGGCGATAACTCCAGAAAATGGGCAGGCCAACACCGTTTCCAAGTCAAACTTCAAATACATGTATTGGTCAATGGCCCAGCAGCTTGCGCATCACACTGTAAATGGATGTAAAGTAAATAGTGGCGATATGATGGGCAGTGGGACCATTTCAGGGCCAACTCCCGATTCTCTTGGGTCTATGCTAGAACTTGCATGGCAAGGCACCAAACCAATTCGCTTAAACGATGGACAAGACAGAACTTTTATCGAGGATGGGGATACGGTTACCATGCGTGGCTATTGTATCTCGAAAGATGTACGAATAGGTTTTGGCGAATTATCAACGAAACTATTGCCTGTATTTCAACCTAAAAAGAAATGATTACTAATTGAGGTTTAGCTGAATAGGTAATTTCCGCTAAATAAAACCTTTGATTCCTAAGAATATTTATTCAAATCAATATCTATAATTCCGCCATGGGAATCATGGGCAACCACCTCACCATTTCTAATTACCAATAATTGAGGGGATTGATGCCTTATCTTAAACTTCTGGGCAATATCATCGGAAATATTTCTGTGAGCATGTAAGTCCAAATAATAAAGGTCAATGGCATTGTCTTTAAAATTGAAACCCTTTCCAAACATATTTAAGACCATACGACTCGTTCCACAGGTTGTAGAATGTTTGAAAATCATTTGGGTTCTGGTAATCGACTTTTCGGAGATTTCCTCTAGCTGATCTTCCGAAGTCAGAGCTATCCACGGCAATGGCGCTTCCATCTTTTTTTCTACTCTATTTTTATTTCCAAACAAACTATTAAACATACCCATTTCGTAACTTTATGTAATAGGTCAATATGAAATCGAAAAACTTACAACTGCCGTAATGTCCTATTATTGTTGGCTTTAACAGACATTTTGTCTGTTCTTGGTGATTGGTAGGATTATTGAACTTGCCAAAATCAAAAATAGACATTAACATTAAAACATAAGATATGAACTTTAATAATTTCACTATAAAGGCTCAAGAAGCCATTCAGCATGCTCAACAAATTGCCCAAGAAATGGGGCATCAACAAATAGAAAATGAGCATATTTTCAAGGCCATTTCCGAAGTTGAGGAAAATGTACTTCCATTTATTCTTAAAAAACTAAATGTGAATTTAACATTGTTGAATCAAATCTTGGAGAAGGAGTTGGAGAGTTTTCCAAAAGTTTCTGGGGGAGAGATCATGGTTTCACGAGAAGCCGGAAAAACACTTACCGAAGCGACTATAATCGCAAAGAAAATGGAAGATGAATATGTTTCCATTGAGCACCTGATTTTGGCAATCTTTAAGTCAAAAAGCAAAATAGCACAGATCCTTAAAGATCAAGGTGTTACGGAAAAAGATTTAAAAGCGAGTATTGATGCGCTGCGCGGTGGTGGTAAAGTTACCTCTCAAAGTGCCGAAGACACTTATAATTCGTTGGAAAAGTATGCAAGAAACCTTAACCAACTTGCCGATGATGGACGGCTAGATCCGGTAATAGGTCGTGACGAAGAAATACGCAGGGTATTGCAAATATTATCGAGGAGAACCAAAAACAACCCAATGTTGGTCGGGGAGCCTGGCGTTGGCAAAACCGCTATTGCCGAAGGATTGGCCCATAGAATTATACAAGGTGATATACCTGAAAATCTTAAGGACAAAGTAATTTATTCCTTGGATATGGGTGCGCTGATCGCAGGTGCGAAGTATAAGGGAGAGTTTGAGGAAAGATTGAAATCGGTTATTAAGGAAGTTACTTCCTCAGATGGCAATATCGTGCTCTTCATAGATGAGATCCACACATTGGTTGGTGCCGGTGGCGGACAAGGTGCCATGGATGCCGCCAATATTTTGAAGCCCGCTCTTGCAAGGGGGGAATTGCGCGCCATTGGTGCCACAACACTTGATGAGTACCAAAAATATTTCGAAAAGGACAAGGCATTGGAGCGTAGATTTCAGAAGGTAGTTGTTGATGAACCAGACACGGAAAGTGCCATTTCCATACTACGTGGGATTAAGGAAAAATATGAGGCGCACCATAAAGTTCGTATCAAAGATGAAGCGGTTATTGCCGCAGTGGAACTTTCCCAACGTTACATAACCAATCGGTTTTTGCCTGATAAGGCAATAGATTTAATGGATGAGGCAGCTGCTAAAATGCGTATGGAAATAAATTCCAAACCCGAAGAGCTTGATGTTTTAGATCGAAAAATAATGCAATTAGAAATTGAAATTGAGGCTATAAAACGGGAGGACGACAAAGCGAGACTAAAGATTCTTAATTCAGATCTCGCCAATTTAAAAGAGGAGCGCAACGAACTCTTTGCGCAATGGGAAAGTGAAAAATCGGTGGTTGAGAATATCCAAAAAACGAAACAGGATATTGAAAATTATAAAACGGAGGCCGATAAGGCTGAACGTAATGGAGACTATGGACTTGTTGCGGAGCTCCGGTATGGGAAAATAAAGGATGCTCAGGAGAAACTGGAAACTTTACAAAAAGAAATGATCGCCCAACAAAGTTCTGGAACTCTTATCAAAGAAGAAGTCACCAGTGAGGATATCGCCGAAGTCGTTGCAAAATGGACAGGGATTCCCGTTGCAAAAATGTTGCAGTCCGAGCGCGAAAAATTACTCCAATTGGAAGATGTTCTACATAAAAGGGTTGTGGGTCAGGAAGAAGCCATACAGGCAGTTTCCGATGCCATTCGCAGAAGTAGAGCGGGTCTTCAGGATGTTAAAAAACCCATAGGTTCATTTCTTTTCCTTGGTACTACTGGTGTTGGAAAGACCGAATTGGCTAAGACTCTGGCCGCCTATTTATTTGATGATGAAAATGCCATGACCCGGATTGATATGAGCGAATATCAAGAAGCCCATTCAGTTAGCAGATTGGTGGGAGCTCCTCCAGGGTATGTTGGCTATGATGAGGGTGGACAGTTGACCGAAGCGGTACGAAGACGCCCCTATTCGGTGGTCTTGCTAGATGAAATTGAGAAAGCGCACCCAGATACGTTCAACATTTTATTGCAAGTGTTGGACGAAGGAAGATTAACCGACAATAAGGGCCGTATTGCAGATTTCAAGAATACCATAATCATTATGACCAGCAATATTGGCAGCCAAATTATCCAAGAAAAATTTGAGAGCACCAAGGACCTAGTCAGTACAAGTGCGGCAGCCAGAGTTGAGGTTCTTGGACTGTTACGAAGGACGATCAGACCAGAATTCTTGAATAGAATTGATGACATTATCATGTTTACACCTCTGAACAAAAAGGACATCACCCAAATTGTAAGGCTTCAATTGAATCAATTGAAGAAAATGGTTGCAAAACAGAACATAACAATAGATGCAACGGATGAGGCGATTAATTATTTGGCCGAAAAAGGTTTTGACCCTCAGTATGGAGCAAGACCGATCAAGAGAATCATTCAAAAAGAGGTACTTAATAACTTATCAAAAGAATTATTGAGTGGTACAATTAAAGCTGATAGCATTGTCCTCATTGACTCATTTGATGATGGCCTGGTATTCCGAAACCAGCCCGAATTGGTAAATTAGGTTTTCTTAAATTACAAGGGTATTGGGTAGAATTCAACATTTTACACAATACCCTTTTTTATCAACAATATATACCATACAGTATATATTTTTTTATCTTCGTATAAATTTGATCACAATGACCTCCAAAGCTGAAAAAACCACGAACTATATCATTGAAACCATTGCCCCTGTTTTTAATAAACACGGGTATGCCGGGACAAGCATGAGTGATTTGACCGAGGCTACGGGTCTTACAAAAGGTGCCCTGTATGGTAATTTTGAGAATAAGGAAGCCTTGGCCCTTGCTGCTTTCGAGTACAATAGCAAAAGATTGCTTCAAGCTATAGATGACCAATTGAAAACAGAAGGTACATCCCTTGAAAAACTTTTTATACTTACAAAATTTTATAGAAACTATGATGTTTTTACCTCCGAAATGGGAGGATGCCCCATTCTAAAAGTCGGTGTTGATGCTGAATTTAATAATGCGCTTTTGGCAGCTGCGGCGCGAGAAACCATTAAGACCATTGAAGGCAAAATTGCCCTGGTTCTTGAGAATGGTGTTAACCATAATGAATTGCGGCTACCGGTTACCCCACTTCAATTTGCAAAACAGATGTTCACGATGCTAATGGGAGCCGTTTCAATGTCAACCGTAACAGGTGACAGAAAATATTTAATTAACACGGTTGCCTATTTGGAAGTCCTGATCAATCGAGAAATAAAAAAGTAGTTTGGCCTTCTTTATTGCTAAATATAAAAAGCCCTTGAATTTCAGAACTTCAAGGGCCTTTGCATTAAATTAAATTAAATTCATTTAGTCTCATTTTCCGACCACCCTAAATATCCATGTCTTTTCAGGATACTTACCATTTAACTTGCCATCCCTTGCGTTCCTTGCTTCGTTCATTGTATTATAGCGACCTAAATAAACATAGTTATACTTGTTCGAATTTCTAAAGAAAGATTGAGGTTCCAAACCTTTGTTTGTAAGATCCTTCATGAACGCATCAAAATACTTCTTCGTTCCAAAGACGTTAGCTATCAAATAATAGCCAGGTTCCAAGCCTTCAAAAGTGGCTACCTCTTCATATTTCTCACCCGTTTTTGGCTTATCACCCGCCAAATCTTGTGTTTTTTCCTTAGCTGCCCGTTCCAATGCAACTTGATCTATGGAATCCTTTGCCTTCTGAAGCTCCAATTTCTTGGCAGCCGCAATTGCCTCGGCTTCTCTTGCATTACTTATAGAATCAAGCGTGCGTTTCTGTTGTTGACGCACTTTTTCGGCAAGTACCTCGGCCTCATTGACTTTATTGATAGAGTCTTGTTTTCTTCTTTGTTCTCTTTTTGATAGGACAACTCCGTTATCTACTTTTATAGCAGCGATGGAATCTTTAATTTCTTTTTGACGAGCTTTCTCAAGTCTACTAATTTCCTTCAATCTATCCTCTTCAACTTTAGCAGCTTCTTTTTCTTGGGCTTCCACGGCTTTTTCCTCTTTTGCTTTTTCATCTATCGGAGGTTTTGCTACTTCCATTTCCACATTATAGGTAGTCACTTTATTACGTTCTTCAGGCGTACCAAAGAAATAAGCCGCTACAATCTCAAACGAGGGTTCTTTTGAGTTAACCGAAGCACTTGTACCAAACTCCATGACAGCGCCCAACGAATATTTCTTAAAAAATGTGCCACCACCTCCTACTCCTATTCCATAAAAATTATTGTAACCCAATTGTGCCCAATATTTACTAGTATTCAAATATGTATTTAGACCTATTTGATTGGACTCTCCCGGTACCGTTCTTAAATACAAAGAAGGTCGTAGATATGAATTTGGGTCTTGCATTGGGAGTGGAAAGTCATAAGAAAGCATACCCATGAAAATCTTATCGGAACCTTGGGTATTTGCCTCCTTTAGGGCAAAATTATAATCGAGTAAGTTTTCCGAAGCCATGCTAAAAGAAAGTCCTTGAACGGACAATCTGACACCAGGTGCCATTTGAAGAATAAAATCATTAGAAACCCTAAGCTGTGGTAATGGAAGCCCTGGATTGGTTGAAAAACGTGTATCAGCCAGTTTTTGTTTAAATCCGAAAAGATTGGCCCCAAAAGCTAACTGAATAGTTGAGGTAAGATTTAATTCATAGGCAAAATTCAACACTCCTCCTGTATTAAAATATACACCTGTATTGTGTTGAAAGAATGCCGCTCCCGCAGTTGATCGGTCGTTCAATTTTCGCGTATAGTTAAGAAAAAGTGTAGTTGGATCTGCATCAATACTTTGCCATTGCCAACGTGTCCAAAAAGCAATTGATTCAGGATCGTTACGATCCAACGAAAAAGCAGGATTAAACAAGCTGGAGTTATAACTTACAAGATTATGCTGTCTAAGATCTGCAGGTAGCCGAACTTCCTGACCTCGAACTCCTGAAATAAACAAAAACAGCAAGAAAATTAGGACTATTCTACGCATATGCAAAAAAACGAAAAACCACATGCAATACATACTTTTTTTAATTTAATTTAGTTTTGACAAGAAGAAAAGTTTTCAACAACACAAAAATCTACCAATGAGACTAGCAAAGTCCGTAGTATATTTATTCGTAGCAATCACCATTTTAGGATGTAAAAAGGAGCAAAAAATTTCAGATAGACCGTTACAGGATACATCTATTTCAACTTTTTATTTTATTCGCCATGCGGAAAAAGACAGAAGTAATGCGGATAATGTGGATCCAGAGCTTACCCAAGCCGGTCTCGGAAGGGCTATGCATTGGGCCGAAATCCTAGATAATGTACAATTGGATGCCATCTACACGACCGATTTTGAGAGAACCTCAATGACCGCAGCACCAACTTCAGTGAAAAAAGATATTACGGTTCAGTACTACAACCCCGATGAAATTAATATTGAGCAATTCAAAGCCGATAACCTTAATAAAAAGGTACTAGTAGTTGGTCATAGCAATACGGTTCCGGACATGGTCAATAAAATGATTGGCGAGGACAAATATTCCGATATAAATGATAGCGATAATGGTAGTCTTTTCATTGTTCAGATCGTAAACGGAGTGGCTACGGATACGCGCTTATCAATTAATTGTAATTGTCCAGCTGGACGCTGATATTTGTCAATTCAATTGTAGACAATAACTCAAGCTCATTGTTCGCAAAAAGGCTATCTATTTGAAATATAGTGGTTTTTTGATCCTTCGATTTGTAATTTTTATAATCGACAAATCTGATTCCGTTAACAATGCGTTCGTTATAAGCTTCACGGAAACGCATTCCTCCGCCATCAACATGAAATTCATAGGCCAAATAATCGGGTTTGAATGACTGGGTGTTGATCCAATAAACATAGACATCATCAAAATCTTTTCCACCACCATTCTGATCAAACGTTACCTTAATTTTAAAGTATTCCTGATTCTTAATAGTCACGGTGTCCAAAAATGTTTTCCGTACTGCAGGGTCATTTAAGCCAAAAGGCAAATAGGCAAAATAATGCACTGAATTAATCGAGTTTGAATAGGCATTTGCCAATGTATCATGCACTATAATCAAGCTGTCGTTTTTATATCTTTCAAAGCGATCATGACTTTTAACATCCACTATCTTAATAGAATCATTCTTATATATGCGTTTTAAGACCCGCCTGCCGTTAACACGAAGTGCTGTATAGGTCTTATCCCTAAAGTCAAAGGAAATTTGGCTATTTTTATATAGATCACCCCCGCAAACTTCAATACTTTTATCCACAATTTCCTGCGCTGACAAACCTCTAGAATCTCCATCCTTACAAGACATAATGACCAGTATTAGTGGTAAAAACATGATTTTTCTCATTGTTTCGATTTTACTTGTAGTCCTTAAATTGGCATAAACCTTACCGGATGGAACAAGAATTTATATTTGGGTTACGAAAGATAGAATAGTTCACTATTTTTGTTGACTTATGCAGCAAAAAATTAACATAAAGAACAAAAGGGCCAGATTCGAATATGAATTGTCGGATACTTTTGTTGCCGGCATTGTACTTTCTGGGACCGAAATAAAATCAATACGACTCAGTAAGGCCTCAATTTCCGAAAGTTTTTGTGAATTTAACGACCATGGGGAGCTGTTTATAATCAACATGCAAATAGATGAGTACTCCCATGGATCTCATTATAATCACAAGCCAAAGGCCGAAAGAAAACTTTTATTGAACAAAAGGGAGCTTAAAAAACTGGAGAAAGAAGTCAAAACCTCGGGTTACACTATTATTCCGCTTAACTTATTTCTCAATGATAGAGGTCTTGCCAAGTTGAACATTGCGCTTGCTCGTGGTAAAAAGCTATATGATAAAAGGGAAACCATTAAAGATCGGGATAATAAACGGGATTTGGATCGGGTGAAAAAGAAATTCAATAACTAATTAGATGTACTAAATGACTAGTTCTTATCTTCTAGCAAGGGTACAAATCGAAACGTACCAAATTCTTTTTGTTCAAATTCCGCATCGGATTTTCGCACGAACAAGTTCATGATTTGTTCCTCCGAACCCACGGGAATAACGAGCCTACCCCCTATTTTTAATTGTGACAATAATGCTTTTGGCACTTCAGGAGCACCCGCCGTTACGATTATACTGTCAAACGGAGCATCCTCGGGCAAACCTTTATAACCATCCCCAAAAATAACTTTTTTAGGTCTATAGCCCATTTTATTAAAAAAAAGATTTGTCTTTTTGAAAAGCTCCAATTGACGTTCAATTGTATAAACTTTGGCCTTTAAATTTAATAGAACGGCCGTTTGATAACCACTCCCCGTGCCAATTTCCAAGACTTTATGCTCAGGTTTTAGTTCCAGAAGTTCGGTTTGAAACGCAACCGTATATGGCTGCGATATCGTCTGGTCAGCCGCAATTGGAAACGCCTTATCCTGATAGGCATGTCCCTCAAAACTGCTGTCCATGAACAAATGCCTGGGTATGAACCTTATGGCGTCCAAAACCTTCTTGTCCCTTATACCTTTTTCGACCAGAATATCGGCCAATTTATTGCGCATTCCACGATGTTTCAAGGTATCTTTCAAAGGTTTGGTTTTGGTATTCAAATTTAGACAGGAAATAAACAAATTACAAGGATCTTGATTTTAAAATATCATTTTTTACTTTAATGGTTTACTTGATTTGCATTGCCTTAAGAAGGCACCTATTAACTCCAAAACAATCCTTATTTTTGAACAAAACTTACATACATGCTTAAAGTTGGAGTCTTAGGTGCGGGACATTTAGGTAAAATTCATCTTCGCCTACTAAATGAGTCAAAAAAATATAACCTAGTCGGATTTTTCGATCCCGACGAAATCAACGGAAAAAAAGTTGCCGAAGAATTCGGTTATACCTATTTTGAAAATATGAATCAACTCATTGATTCAGTGGATGTAATCGATATTGTGACTCCAACCCTTTCCCATTTTGAATGTGCCAAAAAGGCTATTGAAAAAGGGAAGCATGTTTTCTTGGAAAAGCCCATCACCAATACATTGGTAGAGGCGGAAGAATTATTGAATCTTGAGAAGAAACACAAAATAAAAGGCCAAGTTGGTCACGTTGAGAGATTTAACCCAGCATTTACGGCCGTTAAACATGGGATAAAAAATCCTATGTTCATTGAATCCCATAGATTGGCGGAGTTTAACCCAAGAGGCACTGACGTGCCCGTAGTGCTTGACTTGATGATCCACGATATTGACGCCATTTTGAGCGTAGTTGATTCTCCCGTTAAACAAATCAATGCGAGTGGGGTCTCCGTAATTAGTAAGTCTCCCGATATTGCAAATGCCCGTATTGAATTTGAAAATGGTTGCGTGGCCAATCTTACCGCGAGCCGTATCTCCCTAAAAAATATGCGAAAATCACGTTTTTTTCAAAAAGACGCCTACATTTCTGTTGATTTCCTTGAGAAAAAAGTAGAGGTGGTAAAAATGAAGGACGCTCCTGAAATTGTGGGTGATTTTGATATGGTTAGTACAAAACGCCGAAGGAGAAAAAAAGCAGATTTATTTCGAGAATCCTGAAATTCATTTAAACAATGCCATCTTGGAGGAACTGGAAACATTTGCAGATGCCATTGTAAATGACACTATACCAGTAGTCACATTAAAGCAGGGCACAGATGCATTGAAAGTAGCTTTGGAAATCATTGAATCATTTGGTAAAAAGTAATATGAAAGCCCATAATGCGCATTTAAAAAGAATGAGTAATGCCAACCGATATAAGCGATTGAATATCAATAGTTTGAAATTTTTATATAAATGAAACACATTGCCGTCATAGGAGCCGGAACCATGGGAAATGGTATTGCGCATTTATTCGCCCAAAATGGACTCAAAGTAAATCTTATTGATATTTCCCAAAATTCTTTGGACAAAGGATTGTCAAGGATTTCGGAAAACCTGGACCGTATGGTGCTAAAGGAGAAAATTAGTGAGAATGACAAGATCAATACCTTAAAAAACATTCATTCATATACCAGTTTGTCGCAGGGTGCGGAAAATGTCAGTTTAGTAGTAGAAGCGGCCACGGAGAATATTGAACTTAAACTTGGAATTTTCAAGGAATTGGATGCGATTTGCAAAAAAACAACAATTTTGGCAACCAATACTTCGTCCATATCAATAACGCAAATAGCGGCAATTACTGATCGGCCCGACAAGGTTATCGGTATGCATTTTATGAACCCTGTGCCAATCATACAGTTAGTAGAGATCATAAGAGGATACAACACTGACGACGAAACATGTAGTACAATTATGGAGCTTACTGAAAAATTAGGTAAGACCCCCGTACAAGTAAATGATTATCCCGGGTTCGTTGCCAATCGTATTTTAATGCCAATGATAAATGAGGCAATTGAAACCTTGTACAATCGAGTGGCTGGTGTTTCAGAGATTGATACAGTTATGAAATTAGGCATGGGCCACCCTATGGGGCCCTTACAATTAGCCGATTTTATTGGTCTTGATGTATGTCTTTCTATCCTTAGGGTTATGTACGAAGGATTCAAAAATCAAAAATATGCCCCATGCCCATTACTAGTAAATATGGTTTTAGCCGGAAAATTGGGTGTTAAGTCAGGGGAAGGTTTTTATGACTATTCCATTTCCAAAAAAGCTGAAATTGTGGCATCGCAATTCAAGGTCAGCCACTAGGAATGGTATTTTGGAAGTAATGAATTGCATTTGTCTTTCTTCCCTTTTTACAATTTCTTTTCAATTCAGAATTCTATGTCCATTCGAGAAAATTTAAATAAAATTAAACGGGAGCTTCCTCAAAACGTAACCTTGGTAGCCGTTTCCAAGACAAAACCTATAGAGGACATTCAACAGGCACACAATGCGGGTCAAAAGATTTTTGGAGAGAACAAAGTCCAGGAAATGACCTTAAAATGGGAGCAATTGCCCAAAGATATTGAATGGCACATGATTGGTCATGTACAACGTAATAAGGTTAAGTATATGGCCCCCTATGTTTCCCTTGTTCACGGGGTAGATAGTCTCAAATTATTGAAGGAAATTGATTTACAGGCATCGAAATTTAATCGTTGCATTAATTGTCTTTTGCAAATTCATATTGCCGAAGAGGAAACTAAATTTGGTTTGGATTCTCGCGAGCTATTTGAACTGGTCACTTCGGACGAATTTGGTCGGATGAAAAATGTAAAGGTCAAAGGACTTATGGGGATGGCGACCTTTACAGATGATGAGGGCCAAATCCGAAGAGAATTTGGGCAGTTAAACGATTTGTTCAAAAAAGCAAAGGAACTAATTCCAGAAATTACGATACTATCAATGGGAATGAGCGGGGATTACAAAATTGCAATTGAATGTGGCAGTACAATGGTACGCATAGGAAGTAGTATCTTTGGATTCAGAAACTAGCATTTTATAAACCATAAGCCTTTTTTGTAACTCACTAAATTAGGAATTTTACTAGCCTCAATGTACGCAATACTTGATATAGAAACTACCGGGGGAAAATACAATGAAGAAGGGATTACCGAAATTGCCATTCACAAATTTGACGGCCATGATGTGGTAGACGAATTTATTAGTCTGGTGAATCCGGAAAAAGATATTCAACCCTTTGTTGTCAATCTTACGGGCATCAATAATAAAATGCTCCAAACCGCACCTAAGTTCCATGAAGTAGCCAAACGCATAGTAGAAATTACACAAGATTCTGTTTTAGTGGCCCATAACGCCCAATTCGACTATCGGATTTTGCGTACTGAATTCAAGCGTCTTGGCTATAATTTTGAGCGTAAGACTTTATGTACCGTTGATCTTTCCAAAACATTGCTACCTGATGCAGAATCATATAGCTTGGGAAAGTTGGTTCGTTCGTTGGGAATACCGGTAAGCGATAGGCATAGGGCAAACGGGGACGCTCTTGCAACACTAAAATTATTTAAACTATTACTTTCAAAGGATAGTGATAAATCAATCATCAAAAAGGTTATACGAAAAGAATCCCAAGGTGAGCTTTCCGATAGACAATTGGATATCGTCGAAGAAATGCCTTCTGCTACAGGTGTTTTTTATATGCATAATAAGGACGGGGATATCATATATCTTGATAAAAGCAATGATATCAAAAAAAAGGTAAACGAGCTTTTTACCAACAATGGAAATAGGGCTAGGCATCTACAAAAGGAAACAAAAAAAGTGACTTTCGAAAAAACAGGTAGTGAATTGGTATCTTCCTTAAAGGATTATGAGGAACGTCGTCGAAATCGTCCAAAATACAATGACAATCACAAACAAAAATTATTCACACATGCTTTGTATCGGACAATTGATGCCAATGGTTATGTCCATTTAAAAGTTGATTTGCACAAAGAGTCAGAATCCTATCTATGTACTTTCAAAGGCATTCACAGTGCCAAGAATTTTTTGTACAAAATTACCAAGGAATTTAAATTATGTGACAAACTGAACAGTTTATCCCATGCCAAGAAAAATTGTTCCAAATACACTGAGAATCTATGTTCGGGTGCTTGTATCTTAAAAGAACATTCCTTTGACTACAATGCAAGGGTGGACCAAGCTTTAAAGAAATACAGTATCTTGGAACAGAATATAGTACTTGTTGATAAAGGTCGAGAAATTGGAGAGTACAGTGCCATTTGGATACAAGACGGGATATATCAAGGTCTGGGATTTTATAATTTAAACCACCAAATAAACAATATTCATATCTTAGAATCCATAATAACCCCTATGAAAGGGGATTCTAATTCTCGACATCTTATAGAATCTCATTTACGCAAAGGAAGAATCATTAAAAAAATAGAGTTGAAACTTTAAAATTGAAAAATACCGGCAAGCTTAACGGATGGAAGAAGAAGATTCACATAATCATTTATGGGACACATACTCCTGCTGGCAAACTATTCGATGTTCTTCTCCTCATACTCATATTATACAGCATAGTCATCGTAATGCTGGAGAGTGTACCACGCATTGATTCTAAGTACCATGAATTCCTGAATATTTCTGAGTGGGTAGTTACCATACTGTTCTCAATAGAATATATTTTGAGAATTATTTGCATTCAAAAGCCACAGAAATACATCTTCAGTTTTTTCGGGATTATCGACTTTTTATCAACCGTTCCAAAATATTTATCTTATCTATTTATTGGATCGCAGTACTTGACGGCCTTTCGTGCGCTTAGGCTCCTTCGCATATTTCGAATATTGAAATTGGTGCGCTTTGTAGGTGCATCAAATAATTTAATCCGTGCCTTGAGGTCCAGCCGCACCAAAATTATGGTGTTCGTCTTTTTTGTGCTTGTAATATCCGTATTGTTAGGCACATTAATGTACCTTATTGAAGGACCTAGCAACGGTTTTAACAGCATCCCACATAGTGTTTACTGGACTATTGTAACCCTTACTACCGTAGGTTATGGTGATATTTCTCCGCAAACCCCATTGGGTCAGTTCTTGGCAACTTTGATCATGATTATCGGTTATGGAATAATCGCTGTTCCAACGGGGATCGTTTCCGCGGAATATGCGTCATCTAAAAATGATGAAGAAAATTTGGATAAGGGTAGGTCTTGCCCCGGTTGTGGAACGGAAATATTAAGTTGGGATGCCCATTATTGTCGAAAATGCGGGTATGATTTAACGAAAGATGAGTGAATAAGAAGACTTTAATTACCTTAGTTGGCCCGACGGCAATTGGAAAAACCGAAATGGCGATTGGCATTGCCAAACAATTTAAGACAGAGATCATTTCCGCAGATTCCAGGCAATTTTACAAAGAGATGAAGATAGGGACGGCCGTACCATCCATAAATGAACTATCCGCCATACCACATCATTTCATTCAGCACAAAGGTATTGCCGAAATTTATTCGGTCGGTGCTTTTGAAAAAGATGCCTTGCGCCTATTGGATGAGTTATTCAAAAAATATGACATTGTTGTTTTGGTTGGTGGAAGTGGATTGTATATTGATGCCATAACAAAGGGATTGGATGGGTTTCCTAAAATTGACGCCGGATTGCGAAATGAGCTTAATCAAGTTTTAAAAGAAAAAGGAATTCAGGAACTTCAAGAGCTACTTAAATTGAAAGATCCCGAATATTTTTCCAAAGTGGATCCCGAAAACCCACATAGACTTATAAGGGCTTTAGAAGTTTGCCTTACTACGGGAAAACCTTATTCATCTTTCCTGAATAAACCAAAAATTGCTAGATCTTTCAAAACGATATCCTTTGGGCTAACAGCTAAAAGAGAATTAATTTATGATCGAATAAACCAAAGGGTGGATCTTATGGTCAAGGAAGGACTTTTGGAAGAAGCCAGATCACTTTATGCACAAAGAACTCTTAATGCGCTGCAAACTGTAGGTTATAAGGAATTTTTTAAATATTTTGATGGCGAATATGATTTGGGTTTTGCGATTTCGGAAATAAAAAAAAATACACGCCGCTTTGCCAAAAGACAATTGACCTGGTTTAAAAAAGACTCAACTATCATATGGTTTGACGCCAACATTGATTTATCGGAAAGACTTGCCAAAATTCAGAAAATAATAGAGAATGACAGGTAGACATAAAAATGGCATCTTATTTATTATGGGAGTTTCCGGTTGCGGAAAAACAACTATTGGCCAATTACTTTCCATGGAATTGAAAATTCCATTTTATGACGGTGATGATTTTCATTCCAAAGAAAATGTAGCAAAAATGGCATCGGGCACAGCACTGACGGATGAGGATCGCATTGAGTGGCTCAACACACTGAATATCTTGGCCAAAAAACATGATGAGGAGGGTGCTATTATCGTATGTTCAGCTCTAAAATCTGCCTATCGGGATATTCTAAGTAAGGGTATTGAAAGTGAAGTACGTTTCGTTTATTTGAGTGGGGATTTTAATCTTGTCATGAATCGGATGGAGCAGCGAAAAGGACATTTTATGCCGCCGGATCTATTAAAATCTCAATTTGAGACATTGGAACCTCCTGAAAATGCAGTCACAGTTTCAATAGACCATGCCCCAAATATCATTGTTCACAAAATACTTGAAAAACTAAGCGAAAACTAAAAAGCACCTTGTTACAAAGGTGCTTTTGATCAAACTAGTATCAGTTTTTATTAAGGCTTCACTACCAAACGAAAACCTTCCCCGTGTATATTCAAAATCTCTACCGTATCATCCACTTTTAGGTATTTACGCAATTTGGCTATGTACACATCCATACTTCTTGATGTGAAGTAGTTATCATCGCGCCAAATTTTGGTTAAAGCCAATTCCCTAGGCATTAAATCATTTTCGTGGAGTGCCAATAATCTCAATAGTTCATTCTCCTTTGGCGAAAGTTTAATGGATTCATTTTCTTTGTACTTCAAGAATCTAAGTTTTGAATTCAAATGGAAACCTCCTATCTTAAATTCAAATTTCTTACTATCTACCAGTGTATTGGACGCCTTTCTTTGAAGTATCGCTTTGATTTTCATCAAGAGGACCTCTGAGTCAAATGGTTTATTCAAATAGTCATCGGCACCAGCCTTATATCCCTTAAGTACATCCTCTTTCATGGTTTTAGCCGTAAGGAACACTATAGGCACATTCTCATTTTTTTCACGTATTTCTTTTGCAAGGGTAAATCCATCCTTATAAGGCATCATGACATCCAAGATACATATATCAAAATTATCCTTCTTGAATTTCTCAAATCCCTCCATACCATTCTTCGCCAACGTCACGTCAAAATCGTTCATCGCTAAATAGTCCTTAAGGACAATCCCAAAATTTGGGTCATCCTCTACCAAAAGAATCTTCTTATTTATTGTTTCCATAGTTTTAAATTAATGGGAGTTTTATATAAAAAATACTGCCTTTTCCTTTCTCACTTTCTGCATAAACTTCTCCTTGATGATCATCTATTATCTTTTTAACATAGGCAAGGCCTAAACCATGTCCTTTAACATTGTGCACATCGCCGGTATGCTCGCGGTAAAATTTCTCAAAGACCTTCTTTAAGACCGCTTTGCTCATTCCGGCACCTTGGTCCTGGATCTTAATAACAATGTGGTTCTTTGCCATTTCAGTGTATACATCTATCTTCGGAACTTCAGGCGAATACTTTACAGCATTGTCAAGAATATTGACAATTACATTGGTAAAATGCATCTCACTGGCCAACACTTCAAATCGGGCAGCTTTTAAATGGGTATGAATATATCCTCCCCTATCCGCGACAATCAATTCAACATGGGCAATTGCATCTTGTATTATATCGTGAACGTCTACCCGGTCCTTACTTATATCAAGCTGGTTCTTTTCAAGTTTTGAAATACGCAACACATTTTCAACTTGCGCGTGCATGCGTTTGTTTTCATCTCGGATCATTTGTAAATAACGCATCACCTTTTCTTTGTCATCAATTATTTTTGGATTTTTGATGGCTTCAACTGCTAAGTTGATGGTTGCAATGGGAGTCTTAAACTCGTGGGTCATATTGTTGATAAAATCAGATTTTATTTCTGATATCTGCTTCTGCCTAATTAATTGGTAAATAGCTCCAGAATATGCCACAATAATTATAAGTGTGAATAGCAATGATAAAATGGCCATTTTTAAAATTGAACTTATCAGAAATTGTTTCTTTTTTGGAAAAGAAATCAATAAAGAAAAGTCTGATGCACCTTCACTGTCTTTAAATATAGGGGCTTGGTATACAGTGGTGACCCCAGGTTTAAATCTTCGAGACCTAATTTTTGTTGGCAACCCATTACTGTAAACACCGTATTCAAAATCTATATCAATATCCCTATTTTTCAACTCGCGTCCCAAGAGCAATTCAATTTCTTGTTTGGAGACCCTTTTATGAATCGGGACCAATTTGGCATATTGACTAAAAACATCCTCAAAGGCCGCTTTCTCTGTCGATGACAGCCCTCCTATCTTTTCTAGTTTTTGTATTGGGTCTAGGGTATAAGATTTTCCATCAAGGCCAAAATTCTCCTTAAAAGTTGCACTTACTCGCTTACTGGTAATATTTTTTATAGTGGTAGTATCATTTCTGCTACCGTTATCAAAGAACGTTGATGCTATATTATATTCCTCTTCAAGAATACCATGCGAATAAAACTTGATCTCATCAGAATTTAAATCCCGATTTATGAAAAAAATGTTGCTAAAATGGCTATCTACCGGTGCATTTCCTAAACTGTCCTTCTGGTCTATAAACCGGTCAAAATAATCCTTGGATTCTCTCTCGGCAATCTTATCGGTGACCTTAACCAAGACTTCCGAAACTATGCTCGAAAAGCGCTCTTCCTTATCATCTACCGATTGTTTGATCCAAAAACTTTGAACGAAAATTATCCCAACAAGAGAGAGGCTCATCAGAATAACCAACAGAACAAATAACCTCTTATTCATCTTTGGGTAAAATTAGGAATTTAACAATTAGGAAATAGTGCGTTTAACCAAACCTTAACAAAAATGTTAAAAATCTCTAAACCTCAAGTATATTCAAGCAGACGCTTGTGAACATCCTTAATTTGAAGCCTTGTTTTGTCTAATTCAACGTTCTCTATAACAAAGTCTGCCAAGAGAATTTTTTTTGAATCGTCCAGTTGATTGGCCATACGGGCCAAAACATCACTTTTCATCACATTGTCCCGTTTCATTACCCTTTCAATTCGTTTTGATTCTGGGGCTGTTATAAGAATTATTTTATCATAAAACTCCTGTAAATTATTCTCAAAAATAATTGCAACTTCTTGAATTACATATGGATAATCTTGTCTTTTACACCAAGCAAGAAAACTTTTTCGAACCCGTGGATGCACTATGCCATTTAACTTTTGAAGCAAATCTTTGTCATTGAATACCTTTTCAGCAATGTATTTTCTATTGACTTCAACTCCGTTATAAGATTTGGGGCCCAATAGTGCAATAATGGCTTCCCTCATTTTGCCGGATGACTTCATAAGTCTCCCGGCTTTTTGGTCTGAATTATAAACAGGTACACCAAGCTCCTTAAATAACTTTGCCACGGTGGTTTTCCCACTTCCTATTCCCCCAGTCAAACCTACTATTATCATTCTTGTTTTAATATGAATTCAACCTTTGATTCTTGCAACACAACACTGCTCAACTTTTTAGGTTTTTTCAATATTTTAAGTGTAAGAGTAGATGTTTTTTGATTAACAATTGAACTATAATCAGCAACTACAGAGAAATCAGAGCTTTCAAGATTCTTTAAATCATCTATTCTTGATTTGCATACTATGGCCGCTTTATCCGGAAAGGTTTTAATCGCATACCCGGAAGGAAGATTCAACACTTTAATAGGAACTTCGATCAATCTTTCAGAAAACCTGAAAATTTTTCCTTTGACCCTAGCTGAATTTACCGAAAATGTCGTGCGCTCTAAATTATCTGGCAGTGCCAATTGCACTTTAAGGTCCACATCAGAAGTCAGACCTGATAAATCTATTCTTTTTGTTTTTATATTTAATATCGAGTCAATTTCATCTTCTGGGCCATGGATCAATATTTTGTCCGGTTTTACTTTTAAAGGGCCATCAATCATATAATCCGGGGCAAGGTTCAATTGTACAATGGGCACAATGGGAACTTCTTTGGTGTCAATTTTGTAAAAATCAAAATAAATTTCTTCCTCGTTTATTTCTACCAGCGTCATTGATTTTGAAAGCTGTTTCTCAATCTGCCGTTTATATGTCTCACGTGAAATATAATATCTGGGCCCGTTTCTCTGAATTTTGGATAAGTCCAACACAATTTTCTTGTCCTTTAAATTAAACCATAACAGCTGGAATCCAGTTGCCTTTAACTTAACGGAGATTTTATCGGTAGAGGCCCTCTCCAAAAATAGGCTGTCTGGTAGACTTGAATACGAAACGTCAAAGGTAGCATCACTCACATAGGTATCGCTTAATTTGCTAATAAACCAAGCTAAAACAGAGCAAAACAAGAAAATTACAAATAACCTAATCTTCCTCTCCTTCATTGAGCTATTCATTTTGCTTATCACTATGTGGAACCAGTTTTAAAAAATAGTTTTGGAAAAATCTCTTCCGGTCTTTTGTTGCTGAAAAATATACTAAGGGTTGATTTTAAGAATCCTTGGCCGTATCCTACAAACTGAATTATAACAGCTATTACAGAAAGAAATGCGATCTTTAAGTTTTTGTTTCTACGTAAAGAATCAATGAAAATGGCAATAAAATAAAAGCCATATAAAGTTAATGGCCACCAAATTTTGAATAAGGCCAAACTCATTGCAAAAAGAAAACCAATACAAAATATGGCAGGAAACCAATAAGTCAGTCTTGCCGTTTGCGGATGCCAACTATTCAATATTGGTCTCACCATTCCGAATTTTTTTACTTGTACCAAAAACTTTTTCCAGTCTATCCTGCGTTTATGATAAACGAAAGCCTCAGGGATTAATTTGGTATCATAACCATTGTTCCAAATACGAATGGTTAGATCCAGGTCCTCGCCAGGGTGAATATTACCATATCCGCCCACTTTCTCAAAAACCTCTTTGGACAGCCCCATATTAAAGCTTCTAGGCTGAAACTTACCTACCGAAGATTTATTACCTCGTATCCCTCCCGTTGTCAACATGGAAGTCATGGCATAATTGATAGCCTTCTGAACATCCGAAAACGATGCATGGGCGGTATCTGGCCCCCCAAAACAATGCACAAAGTCTTCCAATAAGGATTTTTCAACTTCCTTTAGATACTGTGGCGGCAGAATACAGTCAGAGTCCAATATGATAAAATAATTACCCTTTGCCCTTTTCATTCCATAATTACGGGAATCCCCTGGACCTGAATTCAGTTTCTTGAAGTATGAAATTGTAAGTCTTGATCGGAATTCTTCAATTACTTTCTCTGAATCAATTGTAGAACCATCTTCAACGATCACAATTTCAAAAGGCTCCTTAAAAGTTTGTATAGCCAAACTATCTAACAAGTCTTTGACTTCATCGGGTCTGTTATAAACGGGAACTATAAATGAGAAAAATAGGTTCATGGCTTTACAAAATTCCGGAAAACCTATGAAAGAACTTTTTCTAATTCTTAAAGGCTTTGATTGATTCAATGTTTAAATGATGCACAATTAAAGAATTGAGCTTTATTATACCACACTTAAACCCTATTTACATGCCTATTTAGATTCTATTAAACAAATCGGTCCATAACCTCCTTACTCACACCGGTGTTGGAAAACCCACCATCATGGAACAGATTCTGCATGGTTACTTTTTTCGTAAGTTCGGAAAATAACGAAATAGTATAGTCGGCACATTCCAAGGCTGTGGCATTTCCTAGCGGAGACATCTTATCGGCATAGCTTATGAAACCATCAAATCCTTTTACTCCCTGACCGGCAGTCGTGGGGGTTGGAGATTGTGAAATAGTATTGACACGGACCTTTTTGTCCTTTCCAAAGAAATATCCGAAACTTCTGGCGACGGACTCGAGATATGCCTTATTATCAGCCATATCATTATAATCTGGGAATGTTCTTTGTGCAGCCATATATGTAAGTGCCACTATGCTTCCCCATTCGTTCATCGCATCCGCCTTATATAATGTTTGCATGACCCTATGAAATGAAAGTGCCGATATGTCCCAACCTTTATGTGAAAATTCATAATTCTGATCGGTATAAGCGCGCCCTTTTCTAACATTGACCGACATGCCAATGGAATGCAAAACAAAATCAAGTTTACCGCCAAGAATTTCAACTGCCCTACTTACAAGGTTATTCAAATCTTCTTCGCTTGTAGCATCAGCAGGTACAACTTCTGACCCTGTTTTTTTTGCTAGTTCATTGATCGTTCCCATTCGCATGGCAATGGGGGCGTTGGTTAAAACAAAAACTCCTCCTTCTTCATGGACTCTTTCAGCCGTTTTCCATGCGATGGAATTAGCGTCAAGTGCTCCAAAAATAATTCCTCTTTTTCCTTTTAGTAAGTTGTAAGCCATAAAGCATTTCTCTTAAGTTGGTATAAAAATCAAAGATATAAAAATTAATGGGTAGGGATAGTCTTCCAAAATCCTTATTTAATTACTGCATTTTACATAATAAGGTGGTGAATTTTATTCACCAGAGCGGAACAAAGTACGTTGGGAATATAATAGAACGCGTCATTTGTAAAGATTTTGTCTTGGGTTCAATATACTAGTTTAATAATTCCCGCGCGTGTGCCATGGCCGAATCGGTCAAGTTTTTGCCCCCAAGCATTTCAGCAAGTTCCACTACTCTTTCGTTGGAATTCAATTGCTTCATTTGAGTGTTGGTCATGGCCCCTTTTTCATCCTTGAAAACCTTAAAATGATGATTACCTTTCGAAGCGACTTGCGGTAAATGTGTAATGCTAAAAACCTGCATAGACTTGCTCATTTGTAGCATAATATCCCCCATTTTATTCGATATTTCTCCAGACACCCCAGTATCTATCTCATCGAACATCATGGTGGGCAAATTTTCATATTTACCTAAAATGGATTTGATAGTCAACATAATCCGAGAAAGTTCTCCACCGGAAGCCACTTTTTTAAGCTCTCCAAACTCGGTTCCCTTATTTGCCGAAAACAGAAAAGTAAGATTGTCTTTTCCTGAATTTTTAAAATCCTTTGAAGCGCCCAATTCTATTTTGAACCTAGAATTAGGCATTCCCAAAGACCATAAACTCCCTTCCAACTGCTCTTTTAATTCGGGAATTACTTTTTTACGCTTATCACTTATTATGGCTGATTTTTTGTTTAACTCACTTTCCAGTCTGACTATTTCTTTCCTCTTTTCAGTAATATTCGACTCCAAACTTTCAGTAATGTGCACCTTTTCAGTTAAGACCTTTTTTATGTCCAACAATTGCGATATATCGGAAACTCCGTGTTTCTTCTGAAGGTCATAAATATGTCTTAGTTTTCCATTTACTTCTTCCAACAAATTTGGATTTGCATCCAAATTCTCATGGACCACTTGCCATTCGTTCGAAATATCATCAACTTCTATGAAAACCGAAAGTATTCGCTGGTTCAATTCGGCATACTGGGCACCAAAACTTGACAGTTTGTTTGATAACAGCTTCAATTCCGATAATAAACCAATAATGCCGATCTGCTCATCATTAAGCAATTGATCTCCTTTTGACAACTGTTCTAAAATGGTCTCTACATTGTTCAACTGTTCAAATTGCTCCTCCAGCTCTTCTTGGAGCCCTATTTTAAGGGGAGATTTCTCCAACTCTTGTAACAGAAATGAGTTATAATCCAACTCTTTGGCTGTTTCTTTTTGTAATTCAATAAGTTGATTTAATTCTTTGGTAACTGATTGATATAAAGATAAGTCTTTGGAATATTCCGTCAACAACGTTTGGTTGTTCGCCAAAGCATCTATGACTTTTAATTGAAAGTCACTGTCAGCCAATTGCAATGTTTGATGCTGGGAATGCACGTCAATTAATCTATCGCCCAAATCAGAAAAAATATCCAAGGTAACAGGGGTGTCATTTATAAATGCCCTAGATTTTCCACTTGGCAATATTTCCCTTCTGATTATTGTGGTCGGTTCATAATCCAAATCGTTCTCGCTAAAGAATTTATTTAAATCATATTTGCCAAGTTGAAATTCAGCCTCAACAATACATTTTTGTTCCTTATCCCGTAAGGAGGAAAGATCGGCCCTCTTTCCGAGGACCAAAGATAATCCGCCCAACAAAATGGATTTTCCGGCACCTGTTTCTCCGGTAATTACCGTAAAACCATCAGTGAATTCTACCTTTAAGTGGTTGATTAATGCGTAGTTTTTTATGGAAAGTTTTGTCAGCAAATTATCCGGAGGATTAGGGTGACAAAGATAATTTATATCAGTGGAAAAAAAAGGAGGTCAATACTTTATTTCATTCCAGGTGGTGGAATACAAAGGAGCTATGTTGTTTAAAGTTTCCTTAAGTTGCACTATATCTACTTTTGGTTCGATCCGAAAAGATATTTCTTATTTCATCAGATTTCGCATCAAAAAAAGTGGTTACCAAAAAAGCATTGGGGCGACGTTTCATCATGGTCTCAAAAAGTTTCATGGTACCTGCAATCACCTGCTTTCCTGTGCTATTATTATCGCCAAGGATATCAAGCCCTTTTCTATGGTAATTGTACATTGCCACACGATATTCCCTGTAGGTATTTGATAACAAATTATCCACTAGTTCAAATCTACTTCGGGCACTCGATTGACTCCATCCAGAAGAGTTACTGCCCTGGGCCTGTGTAACAATCTTTTGAGCCGTTTTAAAATAATCTGTGCCCCCCTCAAGCGCAAAAGTATCGGCATCCAATCCTAGCATAACATATACATAATAGGAAACAACGCTAATTAAATTTGACTCATACACATTCTCATTGAAAATTAGGGGTTGAAACTCAATATATTCAAAGCTTAACTGATTGTCTTTGTAATTAAAAACCGGGGTTTCATAGGAAGTATTAAATACGGGTCTGGAAGATTGAATCTGTAGAGTACCTTTAAACCTATTGGATTCATATTCGGTAATAGTAATGAACATTTGGGCATTCAGCCTTTCATTTTCCTTATAAGTGCGGCTCGTCCATTTATTTTTATTGACAAAATCACCGAGAGACCTTTCCAACGTTTTGAAAACTTGTTGATTGGTCTGCGAAACCTGGTCAGAATTGACCGTTATTGTGCAATTCATTTCCTGGGCCTGCACATTTACATAAAAAAGTGAGCATATCACAAAAAATAGGGCACTACGCATGAAGTCTTTCAATAATTTCATTTATGATATCCTGGGCTACCTCGGCCTTCGTCTTTAAATCAAACGGTTTAATGTTGAAATTCTTATCTATGAAGGTTATTTTGTTGGTTTCCTTCCCGAAGCCTGCCCCTTTATCGTTCATAGAGTTCAAAACAATGGCGTCAAGATGCTTTTTTATAATTTTCCCTTTCGCATTCTCAATTTCATTTTCAGTCTCTAACGCAAAGCCAACCAGATATTGATTTTTCTTCTGCTCTCCAAGAGACAGCAAAACATCCTTGTTCTTTACAAGTTCTAATGTAAGTGTATCCGCACTCTTCTTTATTTTTTGTTCAGCAATGGCTTTTGGCCTATAATCGGCTATCGCAGCGGCACATATGGCAATATCTGCATTTTTATAGTGAGAATGGGCCTCGCGGTACATGTCATTTGCAGAAACAACATCAATTTTCTTTATGGAGCTATGATTTATGGTGAGCTTTGAAGGCCCCGAAATGAGAATTACACTTGCACCCAAATTAGCTGCAGTCTTGGCCAATTCATAACCCATGAGTCCCGTGGAATGATTGCCTATGAATCTTACAGGGTCAATTGCCTCATAGGTAGGTCCTGCTGTTATCATCACCTTTTTACCACTCAAAGGCAGCCCCTGCGAAAGATGGTTTTCAATAAATTCAATTATTTCTAGAGGCTCGGCCATTCTTCCTTCACCATATAGCCCACTTGCCAATTCACCGGAAGTGGCGGGGATTATTATATTGCCAAATGACCTTAGTTTTTCGAAAGATGTTTTTGTAGATGGATGTTTGTACATGTCCAAATCCATGGCCGGAGCAAAAAAAACAGGACATTTGGCAGAAAGATATACGGCAAGTAACAAATTGTCACAAGTTCCGTTGGCCATCTTGGAAAGGGTATTCGCCGTGGCAGGGGCAATAACCATTAAATCTGCCCAAAGGGCAAGATCAACATGATTGTTCCAATCCGTACTATGATCTTCTTGTGAAATAAAAGAAGAAACAACCGGGTTTTTTGATAAGGTGGCCAGTGTCAAAGGGGAAACAAAAGAGCCCGCACTCTCAGTCAAGACAATCTTAACATTGGCACCGGCCTTAATAAATAAACGAACCAGAAAAGTAGTTTTGTAAGCAGCTATCCCTCCGGTAATGCCTAAAAGGATGTTTTTACCGCCCAACATATGAACTACATGTCTTTATCTGTGTTCCTATAATAAATCTTGTCCTTTAACCATTCTTCAACTGCCATGGCATGTGGTTTAGGCAATTTTTCGTAGAATTTGGAAACTTCTATTTGCTCCTTATTCTCAAAAACTTCCTCCAAACTATCACTGTAAGTAGCAAATTCTTCCAGTTTTTCAAGAAGCTCTTTCTTTATTTCCGAATTGATTTGAACCGCACGTTTGGCGGTAATTGAAATAGCCTCATAGATATTTCCTGTTTTCTCATCAAACTCATTCTTATTGATGGTAACAGTAGATACCGGGGCTTTAGAACTCTTTAAATCGTTCATGTTAGTATTTATTAGAAAGTATTATTTTGATTCTTTTGAGTAATTGTTTAATTCCTTTTCAACCTTTGCCAAAAGGTCATCTGCATCCTTCGCATACACCGTTTCGGGAAATTGCTTTTTTAAAACTGCATAGGCAACTTTTGCATTGCGAAGTCGCTCAGGTTTTAAGCTCTCGAAGCTGTTCATGGCATATTTGGTAGCCGAGTCGAACTTATAATAAAGTGCAGCTTCCCGATAAATTGAACCAGGATAGTCAGAAATAAAATTATCAAATGCAGCTATGGCAGGGACCAAGAAAGTAAAATCGAACTTTCCTATTTTGTTGAACTGCCGAGCTATTTCAAATGCTTTTTTCTCTTTCTTGGTGCTCAACTCCTTTGCCATGCCATTCGCCTCTTCAAAATACTCGGAATCGGGATAGGCGTTGATGAAAGTTTGCAATTTAGTGAGTGCCTTATCCGTATCTGCCTGGTCCAAGGAATAAGCCGGTGAAAGTTCATAATAACTTCTGGCTCCCAGAAAAGCTGCCTCAATTACTTTTTCGCTTTTGGGATACGATTTTAAAAAACGTTCAAATTGATACCCGGCCATGTTATAATCTTTCCTTTGAAAATAGGAATCTGCAAAGAAAAACATCACTCTTTCACCCTGGGGCTTACCTACATATTTAGGTGCTATCTGCTCAAACAATCTATTGGAACGTTTATAGTCCCCATTTTCATAGAGCGCTTGAGCCATATCATACTTTGCCTTGACATCCTCATTTTTAAGCACTTTTTGGTACTGACTACAGGAGGTCATAACTAACAACAGAACGATAACAGGAAAATATCTCTTCATTCTAAAAAACATTTTGCAAAATTACGGATTCTCTACGGATTAAAAAAACAATTTTAATCCGCTAAAATAGGCCGTTCCAATAAGCTCGCAAGGCATTTAGGGAAGATTTAACTTTAAAAGAAGAAGGCAACCTAGCTATGTACCGAAACCAATGGTCTAATAACCGAAGCTATTTTTTCTTTCAGTCCGTTAGTAGCTTCAACCAATGGAAGCCTCACAATGCTATTGGATATACCCAATATTTCAAAAACAGATTTGATACCCGCAGGATTACCTTCAAGGAAAATATGGCCCATAAGATCTTGCATTTCATAATGTAGTTGATATGCATCATCCGGTCTACCGTCTAATCCAAAGCGTATCATGTTTGAAAATTTCGTGGGCAAACCCTGTCCCAAAACAGAAATCACTCCAGAACCACCTGCCAAAACTGTAGGCAATGCCGTGATGTCATCTCCAGAAATCACGAGGAAATCATTTGGCTTGCCTTTAATAAGGGTCATAACTTGGGCCATATCGCCAGAAGCCTCTTTGATTGCCACGATATTATTAAAGTCATTTGCAAGTCGGAACACCGTTGACGGAAGCATGTTACTTCCTGTTCTACCAGGCACATTATATAAAATAACAGGAACGGGGGAAGCTTGGGAAATTGCCTTGAAATGTTGGTAAATTCCCTCTTGAGTAGGTTTGTTATAATAGGGCGAAACAGAAAGAATGGCATCAAAAGAATCAGGATTGATCAATTTTAGTTCTTCTACTATTGAAGCTGTATTATTACCTCCTACGCCCAATACAAGTGGCAATCGACCGTCATTATATTTTATGACAGTATTGATTACCAACTCCTTTTCAACAGAACTCAAAGTAACCGATTCTCCAGTAGTGCCCAAGACCACTAGATACTCTACCCCACCCTCAATGCAATAATTGACGATACGGCCCAACCCCTCAACATCAATGGAAAGGTCTTTATTAAATGGGGTTATCAATGCTACACCTGTACCTAGCAATTGTTTCATTTCTCAATTTCGTTTAATACTTTCAAATATTTTTTCAACTCTTGTTTAAACAACTTAAACTCTTTAATGGGCACATCTAAAATCAAATCGTTCAATCTGGGATTAATTTCCTTAAAACCCACACTGAATCTGGCTTTTGACCTCACGCTCATTATCTGGAGCAACAGATTTTCTTGGTTGTAATAATTCAATAACAGATCATATTCCCTTCCCAAAAACTCAAGGGCATAGCTGTTCTCAATATTTCCGTTCCATCCCAAATCCTTGTCCGAAAAAACCGGGGTGGAATAGGGCGAATTTTTATCGTAGTAATTTTTATACCCTATAATCTTAATAGCGTTTGGTCTCAAGGAAAATTCCTCAACAAGTTCATAAAAGAGATTCGTATTATCGAACGCATCCATGTCAACAATAATTCCCACTGAAGTTATGCCTTTGCTCCGATTGATTGCCACCGGATTTTTGGCAAGTTCCTCTCTTAAAAATTTAAGCCCAGATTTGTGCTTAAATTTATCTTTTATTCCCTTAAACATGTAATTTTACATTTCTACAAATGTAAAGAATATACTTTTCATAAACTTTGGCTAAGATAGAAAGGAATATGGTTTTAAAAATACAACTTTTTGTTATATTTATAACAATTGTTTGTTTTGTTTCCTGTAAGCAAGGGGTGGAAAGGGTTTTAAAGATCGAGGGAAAAGAAATAACGATCGACAGTTCTTACTCTGAATCAGATTCCATTGATGGCTTTATTGCCCCCTATCGCAATCATATCAACGCCGTTTTGGATAGTGCTTTGGCCTATGCCAAATGGCCCATCTCAAGAGAAGAAGGTCGTTACAATACCCCAGCAGGAAATCTTATGGCCGATTTAATTTTATCCGAAGCAAGTCCAATATTCAAATCGAGAACGGGCAAAGAAATAGACTTTGTACTTCTAAATTTTGGCGGTATTAGATCTATTATCTCGGAAGGAAAAGTAACTGCCAGAACGGCTTATGAAGTTATGCCCTTCGAGAATTCAATTGAAGTAGTCGAATTAAGTGGTTCATCCGTCAATAAGTTAATCGATTATTTGCTGAACTCTGAAAAACCACATCCTATTTCCGGAATGCAAATTGTTTTGAATAAAAATGGAAAGCTGCATTCGGTGAATATACAAGGGAAAAGGTTTGATCAAAAAAGAAATTATAACGTGGCGACGTCCAATTACTTAATAACCGGTGGCGACCATATGGATTTTTTCAAGGAAGGTTTGAAAGTTACGGCTACGGACTATCTGATACGAAATGCCATGATCGATTATTTTAAAAAAGTTGATACACTCGCTCCGAAAATTGACGATAGGTTTTACCAACTAAAATAAACCCATGGACAGAAGAAAATTTATTGTCAATTCATCTGTATCCTCTGCTTTTATAGGTCTAGGCGGACTTTCAATGAATTCATGCAAAACTAAAGGTCAAAAGCATATTACCATTTTACATACAAACGATGTGCACAGTCATATTGATACTTTTCCAAAAGACCATTCGGAATACCCAAATTTAGGTGGAGTGGCCAGAAGGGCTGCAATAGTAGAAACTATACGCCAGGAAAACCCAAGTACGTTATTATTGGACGCAGGTGATATTTTTCAAGGAACCCCGTATTTTAATTTTTATGGTGGGGAACTTGAATACAAATTAATGAGCAAACTGGGTTATCATGCAGCAACCATTGGCAATCATGATTTTGACAATGGCATAGAGGGCCTATTCGCTCAATTGCCCCATGCAAAGTTTAAACTACTTAGCGCAAATTATGACTTTACCAATACCCTCATGGAAGGTTACGTAAAACCCTATGAAATTTATGAATTGGATGGATTAAAAGTGGGAGTTTATGGATTAGGAATTAATCTGGATGGTTTGGTGACCAAAAATTTATACCTTGAAACCAAATATTTGGATCCATATGAGATTGCCCTTGATACCGAGCATAATTTAAAGAATGATAAAAAATGTGATCTTATTATATGTTTGTCACATATAGGATATGAATATAGCAACGAAAACAGACCTAGTGATGTTTTGCTCGCGGCCAAAACTAAATTTACCGATCTTATTATAGGGGGTCACACGCACACATTTCTAGATAGGCCCACCATTGTTCAAAATGCCATAGGAAAAGATATCTTAGTAAATCAAGTCGGTTGCTTTGGGGTCAATTTAGGCCGTATCGATTTTTATTTTGACACCGATACCAGCAAAATAGCGCAAGGAACCAGTATCAGAGTATAATCGCATCTATTATGAACAAGACGATAAAACAAAAACAAAAGACAAAAATATTGATTATCAAATTGTTACCTTCAAGTACTCGGGTTTTTTTTCGATATATTGCCTGCTGGTTAACGACTCCTGACCACTAACCACTAACTACTAACTACTAACTAGTATTATGAAAACAAAAATCATCCTTTCCCTTTTATGTTTATCTACTATTATTGCCTTTTCTCAGAAAAGTTCTCAAGAATCCAAACGTGAATATTATCAATTAAAGACTTATTCATTTGAAACGGACGCTCAAATAAAGGCAACCGATGACTATCTTAAAAATGCTTTTTTGCCTGCAATGAAGCGCATGGGCATTTCTCCAATAGGAGTTTTTAAAGCTAGACCCTTAGATTCTGTAACTCCAAAAATCACCTATGTTTTGATTCCGTTTAGTTCGTTGTCGCAATTCGAAAACTCTGGCAATGCTTTGGCAATGGATTCGGAATATTTGAAAGCTGGCGATGCCTACATTCATGCTTCGCATGACAATCCGCCCTATCAAAGAATAGAATCTACCCTCTTAAAGGCCTTTGTAGATATGCCTAAAATGGAAGCCTCTAAGCTGACAGGTCCTAGAGCAGATCGAATTTATGAACTTCGCAGTTATGAGTCGGCGACTGAGGAACTATACAAAAATAAGGTAGATATGTTCAATGCCGGAGGGGAAGTTGCCCTTTTTGATAAGTTGGGATTCAACGCTGTTTTTTATGCGGAGGTACTATCGGGAAGCTCCATGCCGAACCTCATGTACATGACCACTTTTTCAGACCAAAAGAGCAGGGACGATCATTGGAAATCATTTGTTGATGCCCCAGAATGGAACACCCTAAAAGCCATGCCCAAATACCAGAACAATGTATCTCGTAATGATACAAGGTTTCTGTACCCAACTGACTATTCCGATTACTAAAAAAGTAAATCAATGCTTAGGTCTAATTGATTTTTAAATTACCTTGGATAGGATTAAAAACACCAACTAATAATAATGGATACAGAGTTAGTTGACCAGCGACTTTATTCGCTTGATGCCCTAAGAGGATTTGACATGTTTTGGATTATGGGTGGTGAGGAGATTTTTCACAGAATCGCCGAAGTTACCAAATCACCTTTTTGGGAGGCAATTGCCAATCAATTTCAACATCCCGCATGGCACGGGTTTTCTGCATATGATCTTATTTTTCCGCTCTTCCTGTTCTTGGCAGGAGTTGCTACACCCTACTCCATTGGTAAGCAAATGGAAAAAGGAGCGGATCGCAAAAAACTTTTATTGCGAGTAATCAAAAGAGGGCTTATCCTTGTTCTTTTAGGGATAATCTATAATAATGGGCTCGAAATTCGGGCAATTGAAGAAATCAGATTCGGCAGTGTTTTGGGTCGAATTGGTTTGGGATATATGTTCGCAAATATCATTTTCCTGTACACCAAGCAACGGGGTCAAATTATTTGGTTTATTAGTATACTCATTGGCTATTGGTTGCTAATGGCCCTAGGCTCAGCACCCGGATTTCCTGCGGGCGATTTTAGTATGGAGGGTAATGTAGTCTCCTATTTGGACCGTACTATCATACCAGGGAAATTATATCTGGGAATTCATGACCCGGAAGGTTTGATTGGGGCAATACCGGCTATTGCAACGGCCTTATTAGGTATTTATATTGGTAATTTACTTCGTAACACCCAAATTGGCGATAAATCCAAAAAGGCAATTAATATGCTTGTTATAGGTATTGTTTTATTGGTGCTGGCACAAATATGGAATTTGTTTTTCCCCATAAACAAAAACCTTTGGACCAGTTCTTTTGTGTTGCAATGTGGGGGAACAAGTGTGCTGTTAATGGCCTTATTCTATTACATCATCGATATTTTAGGGCATAGAAAATGGGCCTTCTTCTTTAAGGTAATCGGAATGAATTCCATTTTAATTTACCTCTCAGGTCATTTTATAGATTGGGACTATACGACGAATAGTTTATTTGGATGGTTGGGCCAATTGGTCGGCAATCCATGGAATATACTCGTAATGGTACTTGCCTTTATTGCCGTGAAATGGGTCTTCCTATATTTCCTTTACAAAAAGAAGGTTTTCTTAAAGGTTTGACCTAAAATCAATCAAGAAGAAACTTCACTATTTCTTGTCTCTCAGCTTCTAAGGAAAGGTTGGAAAACGGTCTTTTTGCCTTTCTATACCAATAACCGGCATTAAACTCGTCGCCTTCCTTTCTGTGCAAATAGGCATGGATCCAGCTTCCTAATTGGTCATGCATTTCTTGGGCAATATCATGTGAAGCGTTCCAGTCTCCCTTGGCGTCATACCAAAGGGCCTTTAGGCCTTCTGACCATTCGGGATTGGGGAAATTAGTTGCTAGCGTATCTTCAAAATCTTGGTAATTTCTAAGCTTCATTCTGATTTGGAGTTCCGATGAATTTTCATATCAAAATTACCTATTTTCGTACAAACCAAACAATCTGAATGACCTTTCCCAACAATTTCAAAAAATGGTTCTTGAAAGGAGTGCCGTACTTGGCGGGTCTCGTATGCACTTTTGCAATTTACAAACTCCACATGAACGAAAATGTGGATAGCATGTTAAATGAAAATAACAACATTCTTTCCAACGGTTTTTTAACCTCCCAAATTCGGTATCATGAAGAGTTCGCACCATTTGCCAGAAGACCAATTACATCTTGGCTGATAGAAGGTGTAAGCACAAATTTTAAAATGAAACTCGGTCACTCTTTTGTAACTGTGAATTTCTTTTTTCTCTTTTTTAGTGGGATTCTACTTTTCCATTTGTCCAAAAAAATGGGGGCAACATTGAAGCAAGGAATCATCAATATGATCTGCTACTTCTTTACCTTCTCTATTCTTTTTGCTTTTTTTCCTCCCGTATTTAGCTATGACGAACCTGTTCAGTACTGTTTCATCTTTCTTGCCTTGATCGCATTTGCAAGTCAAAAATGGTTCTTTTATTTGGTGTTTTTTACCTTGGCCCTTATATCTAGGGAAACCACGGCCTTACTTTTACCAGGCTTACTATTTCTTAGTTTAAAGAATGGGGATTCTCCCAAGAAAATAAGTTGGCGATCCACTATTCGAGTATATGGCACTCTTGTATTGCCCATCATTTTTTATGCAACTTACCTTGTAATTTTCATTTCGATGAACAACTTATGGCAAGGGACGGACAATGAAATGTCCAAAAGATTCACATGCTTTTTGGAAAATTTTGAAAATAAAAAAAACACTGTTGAAACCGTTACGTCCTTTATTTTGACTTTGGCAATCTTCCTATACTTTGCCGTTTTCAAATTATGCAAGTCAACCACTGCACAAGTAACCAGAAATTATATCCATGCATTTTTGATTGTTGTGCTTGTTAACACCCCAGTTGTAATATTGGTCGCGCTGGCACGGGAATCAAGGCTTTTTGCGCTTCCTTTATTCTTTATTTGGCCTATATTTGCTCAACTACTGGATGGTGAAATTTCTTTTTCACTTTCATTCAAAAAATTAGTGGAAACAATTAAAAATTGGAGGTTCTCATTGCTCTTTTTACTCTTCAACACCTTAACTTACTGGTACTGCTTTCTATTCTACAGAAAAGTTGGACTAGGTGAAAATAATTATTTCGAAGAATACCTCTTCCTCACTTTTTTACTCATCTCCTTCCATTTTTTAATGAATGTATTTAGAAAAGAAGATTTGGAGAACAAATCCCCATATTGATCAGATATCAGGATTGTCTCAGATGATATGCCTTGGGTTGCACAAAAGCACGTATGCCCTGTGAGGAAAGCGTAGAACCCAAACCGGAATTTTTTCTGCCCGACCACGGGACATTCGGACTTACACGGTCGCAGCAATTCCAATATACTGTACCCGTATTCATTTGATTGAGCACATTCATCGCCCTACTTTCATCCGCAGAAAATACGGCCGCCGTCAATCCATAATCCGTGTCTTTCATAAGTTCGATGGCATCGTTGTCGGATTTCACTTTTTGAATTCCAATTATAGGCCCAAAAGATTCATCCATCATGATCTTCATTTCATGATTGCAATTGACCACCACTGTAGGTTCAAAATAATAACCTTTTCTATCTATTTTCTTTCCTCCCGCAGTTAAACTACCTCCCTTTTCAATGGCATCCTCTATCTGGCCTTGCAGTATTTCCATTTGTTGGGGACGTGTTAATGGTCCCACAAATGTTTCCAGCTCAACTGGATCTCCAATCTTATACGATTTGACCTCTTTTACAAATGCTTCCACAAACTGGTCGTAGATAGGTTCTGAAACATAGATACGTTCTACGGCACAGCAGCTTTGTCCATTGTTATAAAAAGCACCTTCCGCGGCATTGATTGCCGCTTGATTTATATCAGAAACATCATCCATGACATAAAGTGGATCTTTTCCGCCCAGTTCCAATTGAACCGGAACCAATTTGCTGGCAACTTCCTTCGCGATATGCTTTCCAGTGGCATACGAACCGGTAAAGAAATATCCATCCAATTCCGCATCTAAAATCATTTGACCTAAAATCCCATCCCCAATTACGCATTGAAATACATTTTCAGGAACTCCGGCAAGCCAAAGATACTTTTCAAATTGCTTTCCTGTCAAAGAAGCAAACTCTGACGGCTTATAGAGAACCGCATTGCCAGCCACCAAAGCGTATAAAAAAACATTGTAACCTACATTGAAAGGAAAATTCCATGCTGATATGTTGGCTATCGCTCCCAATGGCTCATAGGCAATCTTCTCATGGGTCGCCCCTGAATCTATTACCAATTCATCTTGTAACCATCTTTTGGCATTCTTCAGTAGGTGATCAACCCTGTTTTGGGCCCCTTTTATCTCATTTAGGGACTGTTGCAAAGGTTTTCCTGTCTCGGAAGTTAAAATGGAGGCAAGTTCATTGATATTTGTTTGTATTAGTTCCCCAAATTTTGCAATTATGGAAAGTCGCTCATCAATTGATCTTTTGGCCCACTCTTTTTGGCCACTTCGCAGGGATACCAATTTAATTCCTAGCTCTTTCTCTGAAGTTTCTTCAAGGTCCGTTATGATTTCTTCCGTCGCGGGATTGATTATTTTCATCTGTTTATAATTATTATTTTTTAATGGTCAGATGTAGCCTTTGAGGTTAAAAACTACTCATTGCGCCGTTTGTTAATGATTAGTTTTAACATGTCGGTTTCATTTTTTAAGCTGTTTTAAAAATTCCTCGAATAGCAAATCGGCATTTATCAACTCTTCATGTAATGTATGTGTGAATTCTGGATGCCATTGTACACCGAATACTTTACCATCAGGTTCTCCTTTATAGCCAAAGGCTTCTATAAGTCCATCATTAGAAACGGCATACACCTCCAAGCCATCCCCCAAATCTTTTACCGCCTGATGGTGGACCGTATTCACAAAGGGTGCTTCTTCGTTTCTATAAAGATTTGCGAGGAATGTATTATCAATAAAATTTATGGGATGTTTGATGGTGTCGTACAATTCGGCCGAACGATGATTTTCTGCCTTTGAATTTTGTGTTACCGTATCTTGATATAGGGTTCCACCAAAGTAGACGTTCATCAATTGAAATCCGCGACAAATGCCCAATATCGGTTTTGAGTTCTTAATGGCAAAGTCCATTATTTTTAATTCGTATCGGTCACGATGGGCATCTCCTTTCCATTTGCCAATTGGTTTTTCACCATAAGTTTCAGGTGCCAGGTCGGCCCCACCTTGCAGCACAAAGCCATCCATTTCATTTAGGATATCAAATAAAAGCACGTCATCGACGTCGGGAATCAAAATCGGAAGAACTCCCTTACGAGTTACATAACGGGCGAAGTCATTTTCGACATAGCTTAAAGATTTTGGGCCAAAAACTACACGTTCCCTATCGGGGTACATAAAGCAGGAAGATATTCCTATTTTAATCATAGAGCGCCCTCATACAGGTTTTTGAAATCTTCCCTTGAAACTGGTTTCGGATTGTTTGGATGGCAAAAATCCGCTTCCGCCAATGTCGAAAGTTCTTCAACATGTTTTCCCTCCACTCCTATTGCGGATAGTTTTGTTGGCATACCCAGTTTCATGTTCATTTCGAATAGATGGTCAACAAGACTACCTCCTGCCCTACCGCCCAATCCAAAGGCATCCGCCATTTTATCAAACCTGCCTTCAAATCCATGATAATTAAACTGCATCCCATAGGGAAGGTTGACCGCATTGGCCAAACCATGGTGCGTATCCAATAAACTAGAAAGAGGATGCGCCAAACTGTGTACCACACCCAATCCTTTCTGGAAAGCCACTGCACCCATCAAAGATGCCAACAACATTTTGGACCGTGATTTTAGATCAGGTTTATGGGTCGCAGTTTCCAATGATTCGGAAATGAGTTGCATACCCTCCAAGGCTATTCCATCACACATGGGATGAAAGTTCTTCGCCAAATAGGCCTCCATATTGTGTGTCAAGGCATCCATTCCGGTTGCTGCGGTCACAAATGCGGGGAGCTCCATAGTCAACAAGGGATCGGCAAAAACAATTTTTGCCATCAGTTTGGGACTGAACAAGATCCGCTTTTTCTTGGATTCATCTTCAGAGATAATGGCACTGCGACCTACCTCACTTCCCGTACCCGACGTCGTTGGAATGGTTACAAAATGGGGGACTTCTTCAGTCACATATTCGTCCCCACCAATTAAATCATCGTAATCAAACAAATCCCTTTTGTGGTTTACACGAAGGGCAATCGCCCTTGCCACATCCAAGGCAACACCGCCGCCAATACCCACTATACAATCCCTATTTGTTTTATGAAATGCTTCGCCGCCCGCCAAAACATCTGATTTTATAGGATTCTTATGCATGTCTTTAAAGACCTCAACCGATATTCCCTTTTGTTCAAGTTGGCTTTTGATATTTTTAAAAAAAGACAGATCTGCCACTATAGCATCGGTAACCAAAAGTGAACGCTTTAAATTGTTTTGTTTCAAGTAATCGGCTAATTCTTCGCTTGCCCCGGCTCCAAAACGAATTGGGGTAGGGAAATTGAAACCGTGAATTTTATGTATATCCATTTATTAAATAATTTCAAAATATCTTTTGGTTTCCCAATCGGTAACCTCTCCCGAAAATTGTCTCCATTCCCACTCCCTAGTTTTAGTGAAATGTTCTACAAATTCGCCTCCAAAAAGTTCGTTCGCTATTTTCGAATTCTTCATTTTCTGGGAAGCTTCCCATAGGTTTGAAGGAAGAAATCCTTTTTTTGCCTCATAACCATTTCCAGTAGTCTCCGGAATATCCAGTTCCATCTTGTTTTTGATTCCATACAGGCCACTGGCCAAACAAGCCGCCATGGCCAAATACGGATTCACATCCGAACCCACTACCCTATGTTCAATACGGGTTGCTTTTTTACCGGAGCACAGGCCCTTAAGGGATGTAGTTCTATTATCCCTGCCCCATGTTTTGTTAATCGGTGCCCAGGCCCCAACAATCAATCTTTTGTAACTATTTATTGTGGGTGCGAACATTGGAAGTATTTCTGGCAAACAATGCAGTTGGCCTGCCAACCGTCCAGCCGTCGTCGACGCTGGCGTACTGCGGGCCGGCCCCGGCAAACGGCTTGCCGGCCTTCCACGCCCGCACGTCCTTCTCGAACGCGCGGTGCAGGCGCGCGAAGGCGTCGTGGAACGCCTCGGGGTGGCCCGACGGGATCGTCGGCTCGGCCAGCAGGGCCGCCGGCGCGTCCTTCGGGAGGAACCCGTCTCCGGCGTGACCGCGCCCCGCCAGTAGACGCGGTCGGGCTGGCCGGGCAGCTGGATCGTCACGCGCTCCGGCTCTTCCTGGTTCCAGCGCAGCGTCGCCCTTCGTGCCGGCGACCTCGATGCCGAGGTCGTTCTTGTGGCCGATGCAGATCTGGGAGGCCCGCACGAGGGCCTTGCCGCCGTTCGAGCAGCTGGCAGTAGACGGTGAAGTGGTCGTCGAGCTGCCGGCCCTGGACGAACGTCTCCAGCTGCGCCGAGACGCGCGCGACCTCGAGGCCGGTCACGTAGCGCAGCTGCATCAGCGCGTGCGTGCCGATGTCGCCGCCGCAGCCGGAGGCGCCGGCCCGCTTCGGATCGACGCGCCACGACGCCTGCTGCTGCCCGGTGTCCTCCGCCTGCGTCGCCAGCCAGCCCTGGATGTAGACGCGTCCACCCAGCGCACGTCGCCGAGCAGCCCGCTGCGGACGATGTAGCGCGAGAAGCGGCTGGTCCAGTGGCCGAGGTACGTGTGCGCGACGCCGAACGGGATCTTCAGCTTCCGCGACGGTCCTGACGAGATCGCGCGGCCTCCTTCAGCGTGAGGCACAGCGGCTTCTCGCAGAACACCGGGATGCCGGCCTTCATGGCCTTCATCGCCGGGTCGAAGTGCACGTGGTTCGGCGTGACGATGAGGACGTAGTCGAGCTGCTCGCCGGCGGGCAGGCTCGCCTTCGCGGCGATCATCTCGTCGTAGGACCGGTAGCCCTTGATCGGGTACGGCCAGTTCGCCGCCTCGTCAGGGCGACCTTGGGATCGGGGAACAGCGCCGCCGCCACGACGCGGCGGGTGCCGTCGAAGTGGATCGCCTTCTGGTGCGGATGGACGATGAACGCGCCCTTGCCGCCGCCGACCAGTCCGACATTGAGGGGTGTGGCCATACGTTGCGTCTCCGTTTCGTGGATGCCGGTCCTTCGCGGGCGCGCGGCCAGGCGCCGCCCGCCACTCGGCCAAAGCGTACATCAGGACGGCCCGGTGTAGAATCGCCCGGTGTCAAGGAGGCCGTGATGGACAGTTCTCCGACCAGGCGTCGATTCCTCAAGGTGGCCGGTGTTGGGGCGGTGGCCTGCGCGGTGTCCCCGCGCGGCGAGGCGCTGGCAGCGTCCTCCTCCCGAGCGGCGGGTGCAGCCGCCGCGGCCCTGCCGTTCGAGCTCGGCATGGCGTCGTACACGCTGCGGGCGTTCCCGGTGGACCAGGCCATCGAGATGACCAGGCGCCTGGGCCTGACCCGCATCTGCTTCAAGGACTTCCATCTGAAGATGGACGCGACCGCCGCGGAGGTGGCCGAGACGGTGGCGAAGGTGAAGGCCGCCGGCCTGGACCTCTATGCCGGCGGTGTCATCTACATGAAGACCGAGGCGGAAGTCGATCGGGCCTTCGTCTACGCGAAGGCCGCCGGCATGAAGATGATCATCGGCGTGCCGACGTACGAGCTCGTCGCCTACACGAACCGCAAGGTCCAGGAGTACGACATCCCCGTGGCCATTCACAACCACGGTCCCGACAACCCGCTCTTCCCCACGCCGCAGAGCGCGTACGAGCGGATTGCCGGCATGGACCGGCGGATGGGGTTGTGCATGGACATCGGCCACACCCAGCGCTCGGGCGTCGATCCGTCCGAGTCGGCCGAGAAGTACGCCGACCGGCTGCTCGACGTGCACGTCAAAGACGTGTCGGCGTCCACGGCCAAGGGCACCACGGTCGAGATCGGCCGCGGCGTCATCGACATCCCGAAGCTGATGCGCACGCTGAAGCGGATCGGCTACAAGGGCACGCTGGCGCTCGAGTACGAGAAGGACGCGAAAGACCCGCTGCCGGGTTCCGCGGAGTCGATCGGCTACCTCAGGGGCGTCCTCGCGGCGCTCGCCTGAGTCCTGCCCGGTCTTCCGGACCGGGCTTCGCCTCTGGAGCTACTTCCTCGTGACGGTCGTGGCCAGCACCTGCCCTCCGGCCTCGACCGTCCCCTTGACCTCGACCTTCGTGCCGCTCTTGAAGCTGGCACAGGTGAGCGGGTCTGGTCCGAACACCGTGGCATCCGTCGTGTGGACCGAGTACCCGTTCACCCCGAAGGTGAGCGACGGGCAGGTGCCTTTCAGCCCGCCCATCGGGCCGGAGATGGCGAAGGCTCCCGTGGCCTCGTCGTCCTTGATCTGCAGCTTCCGCGCGACGAGCGTGCCATCCGGCAGGCGCGTGCCGACGGCGTGAATCGTCTGGCCGACGGACAGGACCGACAGGGGCTGCACGTCGCCGCGCCGCTGGACCTCGGTCGCCGCTGTGGTCGTGACGATCGTGGTGCCGATCGTCAGCGTCGGCGCGGTGGCGCTCCCGCCGATCGCGTTCAGCCGCCCTTCGATGGACGCAGACTCCTCCTGTGGCGGCTCGGTGGCTGCCGCGCCGTTGACGTGAATGCGCTCGGCGAACACGTATCCGTCGTGCTGGAGCCCCTTGACCTCCACGCGCACGCCGACGGCCAGTGCGGCGAGTGTCAGCACGTCGTCCTCGTCGCCGTAGAACACCGTCGTCGCGTCGCCCCGCACTTCGCGGCCGTCGACCGTGGCGGTGAAGTCCGGACTCGTGACGCTGAGCGCCGTGATGAGGCCGTTGACGTTGACGGGAATCCAGGTATTGGTGTTCTGGATGGCGATGCTGCCCGCCGTGATCACGCCGTCACTCAGGGTGCCCTTCACGTGGACGCGCTGGCCGATCGCCAGGTCCGCGAAGGCGCAGGCCGTGTCGCCCTTCCAGATGGCCGTCTGCGCCGTCGTCGCGACGGAACGCCCGTCGACGACGAGCGTGCCCCCGGGGTCGGCGGGCAGCGACTCGATGCGGCCCTCGACTTCCACGGCCGCTGCAGGCTTGCTCGACGCGCTTCCGTTCATCGACGCGGATGCCACGACGAGATTCCCCGACGGACTCGGCGCGCTCGGGGACTCCGGGCCGGACCCGCCGCACCCGACGGTTCCGACAGCCACGACAACCGCGACCCCGATCCACCGGTTCATGAGCCCCTCCCGTGACAGCACCGTGACGCGTCTGGGGTCGTCAATGCAGGCGAGGTGCCCGCGCCTGCGCCGGGAGATCCGGCCGATGGCCTTCCGTGTCCCGGTCGGGCGGAGACGATTGTGTAACGGAAGCGCCCGTTTCGTGCCGGACGCGCGGCCGCAGGCGTTCGACGCTAGCGCCTGCCCCGCTCTTCGAAGGACGCGTCCCACCTGGCGATGCGCTGACGGCTGGCCTCCGCCTGCGCCGGCGTCATCTGCGAGGCGATTTCGTCGAGCGCGGCCGCACAGGATTCCTGCATCGCTCCGCTCGATCGGGTCGCGGCGAGGTGGATCCACCAGATACGCCTCGACCAGATCCTGCGGCACGCCCTCGCCCCGTGCGTACCGGACGCCCAGGTTGAACTGCGCGGGCAGGTGCGATGATTCGGCGGCCTGCTGGTACCACCACGCCGCTTGCTCGTCGTCGCGCTCCACGCCGATGCCGCGCGCGTGACGCAAGGCGAGGTTGAACTGCGCGGCGGGATGGCCTCGCTCGGCAGCCCTCCGGTACCACGATGCCGCCTCGCCGTCGTCCTGCCGGACGCCAAGTCCCTTCGCGAAACGGACGCCGAGTTCGAACTGCGCGGGTGCGCTGCCGAGATCGGCGGCCTTCCGGAGCCATTCCACGGCCCTGGTCTCGTCGTGCAGGACGCCGCGCCCGGCGGCGTACAGCGCGGCCAGGGTGTATTGCGCTTCAGCCAGTCCCTGCTCGGCCGCGCGCGCGCACCAGGCGAACGCCTCGGCGTCGTTCTGGGGGACGCCGTCGCCCGCGGCGTGCATGGCGGCGAGCCGGTACTGCGCGAGCGCGTCTCCGCGCTCGGCCTCGGCGCGGCAGGCCGCGACGCGGGCATCCTCCGGCGCGTGTCACAGGGCACTGGAGCCGTGGTCGCCGGGGACGGCTGGACGGCTAAGAACTGCCCGGACGACGACTCGCCGGCAGGCGCCGAGGGGATTGTCGGGAGGCCCGCGTACGAATCCGGGAACGTCGGGGCCGGACTGGGCCGGGCCAGGGGAGGCGGTTCAGACGGCACAGCCGGCTCGGTTCCGGCGGACAAGGGTGAACTGGCGAGCGCGCGCGCCGCCGCCGCGTGTCCCTGGTCCGCGGCGCGCCGGTACCAGTCCGCGGCCGCCAAGGCGTCCTGCTCCACGCCTTCGCCGGACTCGTACGCTCTGCCGAGTTCGTACTGGGAAGGGGCGTGGCCCTGCTCGGCTGCCTGCCGGTACCAGCGGACTGCCTGCGGCGCATCCTGAACCACGCCGTCGCCGTGGGCGTACATCACGCCGAGGGTGTGCTGGGCCTCGGCGTGGCCACGCGCGGCCGCTTTCCGGCACCAGGCGACGGCCTGCCATCCGTCGCGGGATACGCCTTCGCCCCGCGCGTGCATGACGCCCAGTGTGAACTGCGCTTCCGGGTGGCCCTGGAAGGCCGCCTTGCGGCACCACGAGACGGCCGCGGCCTGGTCCTGCGCGACGCCTCGACCAGTGCCGTACATCACCCCGAGCATGTAGGCGGCCTCGGGCTGGCCCTGCTCGGCGGCCTGCTGGAACCACGCGACGGCCGCGGCGTCGTCGCGGGGCACCTGCTGCCCCTGGGCGTGCCAGAGGCCGAGGCGGTACTGGGCCAGCGCATGCCCCTGCGCGGCCGCCTTGCGGTACAACGCCAGCGCGAGCCCCGCGTCGGACCGCCCCCCGGCCTGGCCCCGCGCGTGGCAGAACGCGAGCGCGAACTGCGCGGTAACCTGGCCCAGGTCGGCCCGTTCGCTGAGGTCGGTCAGGGGGTCTCCCTGGCAGCGCGGGGACGGTGTCGGCTCGGGGTCCACGGATTAGGCCTCCAGTCGGGTATCGGCGGCAAGGCCTCCCGAGTCTACCCGATGTGCGCGCGCCGGCCGCGCCGCGGAGGGGGCCGTTGGACAGTTGACGCGCAAAACCGGGCATTTTGTGCTATGGTGGTTCGGAGCGTGCGCGACCATGCGACGAGAGCTTGTGCATTTCCGCACAGCTCGCGTGCCCTCACCGTCTCTATCGTGTCGACGAAGAGTGGTGCAGCAGAGAAGGCGGTCGCACGAGGAGACGATATGGCTTCGTTGAGCGGAACGATCAAGCGGAAGGTCAGCGACAAGGGCTTCGGGTTCATCGCTGCCGGCGACGGAAGGAATACTTCTTCCACCAGTCGGCGTGCATGCAGACGCCTTTCGACGCACTTCGCGAAGGCGACCCGGTGACGTTCGAGACCGGCCAGGGCCCCAAGGGTCCGCGCGCCGAGAACGTCCGGCCGGCGTAACGACCCCGCCCGAGACACTGTCCACCGGCACACCCGCCCGAGGCGGGTGTGCCGGTGTCTGTTCGAGTCCTATCGATAGTCCACCCGATAGACCCTGACGCTCTGTCCGGGCAAGTCCACCCCGAGCGTGAATTCGCTCCCGCCGGCTGCTGGAAGCCCCTGGGCCGACGACCCCGAAGTGATGTCGCGGACCGACCGCGCGGCGCGCGCGAGCGGCAGCGCGCAGGTCACGCGGACTGGCTCCGGTTCGTGGTTGAACACGAAGACGAGTTCGCCGTCCGGCGCCGTCATGCGCCGGAGCTCGACGAAACGCGACGACGCGATGTCGGGCCGCTCGATTCCAGCCCACTCGCACAGGATGTCGCCCAGCGGGTTCATGGCCGCGGGTTCGAGGGCGTTGCTCTCGCCGGCGAACGTGCCGAGGATGATCGCGCGGCCTTTCCCGACAGCCCGTTCGAAGGCCGCCGGCTATTCGTCCTCGAACACGGCGACGGCCGCGGCTGCCGGGTCGAGTACCTCGAAGTGCTCCGCGATGTTCGCGCCCTGAAAGACGCGCGACCCCCACCGCACCTTCACCTGCTTCACCGGCAGCACCTCCGACTCGCGCACGCCCAGCATCCGATGCCAGCCGAACGCCGGCAGGACCGGCGCCGCGTGCCCGCGCTCGTCCTGCCATCCGGGGCGCGCCTCGAGAAGCACCCTCCCGCCATCCCGGACGTTACGCTTCCAGCGCAGCGGCCATCCCCTCGGTCATGAGAATCGGGCACGGCACGACCACGAGCGCGTAGCGCTTCAGCCCGTCCGGCGTCAGTTCGCGCGCGCTCGGGAAGTCGACGGGGACGTTCCGCTCGAAGAACATCCGGTGACCCCGCGACGGCCCGGTGCATCGAGCGCCGGTCGCCGTACGCCTGCTCGCCGCCGAGCAGCGGCACCAGCGGGTTGAACACGACGGCCACGCTCGCCGGCGCCGGGCGCGCCGCCAGGATCACGTCGGCATTCGCGGCGATCGCGCGGGCCGTGGCGCCAGCCCGCCGGCTGCGTTCGGTGAGCGACCCGTCGAGGTTGACGAGGCCGTAGCCGCCCGCCTCGTATCCCGTGCTCATCGGGTAGTACGCGTAGACGCTGATCGACTTCGCGCCGCGCGACACGGCGCTCCATGCGTAGATGTCGAGGTCGTCCCCGGCGATGGGATTGCCCGTGACGATCCCGTGCACGCCGTACCCGGCCTGGAGCTCGCCGACGTAGAAGCCGCGATCACCGGTCACGGCGCGCGCCATGTCGAACACGAGGGCCCGGCGCTCCAACGGGAAGTCCCGGTCGGGCGACGTCAGCTTCGGGTAGAAGCTCGTCCCGAAGAAGTCGACGGACGACTTCATCAGGTAATCGTCCGAGGCGTCCATGCTGTCGGCCAGCGTCCGGAAGACGGGTGACGGGTTGGGCGCGTGGCTCGTGACGGGGTGCGACGCGTCGATACCCCGCACCGCGTCCGCGCGCGACTTCAGGTCGGCGGCGATCTTCTCGCCGATGAACACCCGCCAGTCCATGAAGTCGGCGTACGTGAGGATGGTCCCGAAGCGGGGCGGCTCGACCTGCTCCCACGCGCTGAACGTCCGGTACCACGCCGCGTTCAAGCGCTCGATGCTGCCGTGCCTGGCCTGCAGCCAGCCGCGGAAGCGAGCCATGGTGTGCGGGCAATAGCAGAACTGCGCGTTCGGCACGTAGGTCGGCAACGCCCAGTTCATGACCGCCGGCTCGCTCCAGAGGTCGTAGGCGTAGAACGCCGGGCTCGCCGAGGCGCGGCGCGCCACCTGCTCGAAGAAGCGGAGCATCGCGCGCCGGACGCCGGGGTGGTCGAAGCAGGAGCCGGGCGCCGCCTGCGGCTTGATGGCCGTGCCCCCCTGCGACACGAAGTGGCCGTCGGGGTGCTGCACGCCGACCCACTCCGGCGCCGAGTCCACGTAGACCTGGACGATGACCTTCAGGCCGGCTTCCTCGGCGAGCTTCAGCACGAGTTGAAGCTGATCGAACCGGAACTCGCCCTCACGCGGCTCGGCGGCGCTCCACTCCACCCACGTCCGGACGGTGTTGAAGCCGAGCGACTTCATCGACGCGAGGTCCTGCCGCCAGGCGCCCTCCGACGCGGGCCCGACGGATTCGAGCATGGGCGGGCGGGCCGTGCCTCCCCCGTACCAGACCGCCACGGGGAAGAACGGCGCCGGCGCGGCCCCGAGCCACGCTCCCGCGAGGATGGCCGCCGCGGAGCAGAACGCCAGGGCTCGTCTCATCTCACTCCGTCGCGTCCCGGCCGGCGGCATCCGCCGGCGGCGGCTCCTGCCGGTCCAGTCGCTCGTCGTACCAGGATACCTCGGGTCGTCAAGCGACTCGAGGTGCGTGAAGACATTGACGTTCGGGACGGCGGCGCGGATTCTCGCCTCGACGTCCTCGAGCAGTTCGTGCCCCTGGTGGACCGTCCACCCGCCCGGCACGAGCACGTGAAACGACACGAACCGTCTGGCCCCCGACTGGCGCGTCCGCAGCGCATGGTACTGGACGCCGTCCTGCAGGTGGCTCGCGAGCGCCGCCTTCACGGCCGCCAGTTCGTCGGCCGGCAAGGCCGTGTCCATCAGCCCGAGGACCGATCGCCGCACGATGCCGAAGCCGGTCCGCACGATGTTCGCGGCCACGGCAGCGCCACGATCGGGTCGAGCCGCAGCCACCCGGTCGCCGCGACCGCGCACACGCCGACGATGACGCCAACCGACGTCCAGACGTCCGTCAGGAGATGCTGGGCGTCCGCCTCGAGCGTGATGGAGTGGTATGCCTTGCCGACGCGCAGCAGGACGAGCGCGACCGCGAGATTGACCAGGGACGCCACGACGGTCAACGCGAGGCCGATCCCCACCTGCTCGATGGGCCTCGGGGCCCAGAGGCGGCTCGCCGCCGCGACGGCGATGCTCACCGCCGCGAGGAGGATCAGGGTCCCCTCGACCCCGCTCGAGAAGTACTCGGCCTTCGAGTGGCCGTACGCGTGGTCCTCGTCCTCCGGCCTCGCAGCCACGGTCAGCATCGTCAGCGCCATGATCGCGCCGACGAGGTTGACGATCGACTCGATGGCGTCGGACAGCAGCCCGACGGAGCCGGTCAGCCCGTACGCCGCCGACTTGAGCGTGATGGTCGTGACGGCGGCGGCTATCGACAGCCACGCGTAGCGCCTGAGGTCCGGCGGTCCCACGGCTCACAGGATACCCGAGCGCAACGGCGCCTGCCAGCGGCCTCCGGCAACACCCGCTCATGGCTCGAGTGGGTGCCCGAGGGCCGGCGCGGCCGCGAGCGCGGGGCCCTGCGCCTACAGCAGCTTCGCGGCCATCTCCGCGATCCGCGACCGCACGACGTCGTGCATGGTCAGGTGCGCGAAGTTCGGCTGGCCCTTGAACCGCTCCACCACCTGCACCAGGCCGTTCGAGAGCGAAGTGATCTCGGCCCGGTCGATCTGGTCCGGGTCGCCGGTCAGGATGACCCGGGACCCCTCGCCGGCGCGCGTCAGCACCAGCTTCATGTCCTCCTGCGTCAGGTTCTGGCCGTCGTCCACGATGATGGCCGCGTCGTGGATGGACCGGCCCCGCAGGTAGTTGATCGGCGCGATTTCGAGCAGGTTCGACTGCAGCAGGTTCTCGACCGTCGGGTGCGAGGGCTCCTTCTTCTCGCCGTGGTGGTCCGCCACCTGGTTGGTCCAGCGGGCGTTGTTGTGCAGCCGGCGCATGATGAAGTCGAGGTTGTCGATGACGGGCTTCGCCCACGGCGCCATCTTCTGGCCGAGGTCACCGGGCAGGAATCCCAGCTCGCGCCCGGCTTCGGCATTCAGCCGGTACACCTCGATCCGCGAGACCTTGCCGGCGCGAAGCATCTCGTAGGCCGACAGCAGCGCGATGAGCGTCTTGCCGGTCCCTGCGATCCCGACCAGGCTGACAATGAGCGACTGGTCGTCCAGGATGAGCTCGTGCGCGCACGCCTGTTCCGGTTGCAGGGGCCGAAGCGCTCGCCGTTCTTGGTGTTGACCCGCCGGAGGTAGCCAGCGCCGTCGTGCTGCTTGAAGATGCCCCACGCGCTCTTGCCGTTTCCGAGACGTGAAGCTCGCAGCACTGGTTCGCGAGCAACTGGGTGACGTCGACGAGCTCGCCGAGGGCGTCGGCGGGCAGCCGCTGCTCGCGGTGGAGCGTCGAGAGGAGGCCGGCGTGCTCCACGGGCACGTCGATCCGCACGCGCCCCGAGTAGAACTTCTCGGGGAGGCCACCGGGCGATCGCTCCAGTAGTCCTCGGCGCTGACGGACCGCGCCCGCGCCTTGCATCGCATCGCCGCGTCGCGGGTCACGAGAATGACCTGCTCGCCGAGGTGCTGCTGCTGGTAGTCGTCCGCCAGCAGGATGATGGCGTCGTCCGGCTGAGCCCGGGTTGAAGCCGGGCCACGCGCGGCGGAGGTCGAGGGTCCCCCCGTGGAACTTGAGGAGCCCGCCGTTCATCGGGATGCCCGATCCGAGCTGGTCGGCCGATGGCGCGGTCTGGACCTGGTCGAGAACTTGATCGTGTTGCGCGCCGTGTAGCCGACGCCGTTCGCCGACGTGCGCTTGCGGTCCAACTCCTGAAGGACCGGGAACGGCATGAGGACGGTGTTGTTCGAGGTGAGATTCTGAAGCGCGTCTGGAGCCGAAACGAGGATGCTGGTGTCGACGACGTAGGTCTTGCGAGGGGATCTCGCGTCCGTGATCGCCATCCGGGCCTCCTGGGGCCGGGGCACGGCGCGGCCGCGCGATTGGGTCCCCGCGGAGAAGGCGAGGACCGCCCGCCGCCGAACCTGCGCCGGCTCTGGACCTGGAAGCTCCCGCGCTGGGATGCGGACGCCGCCTGGGCCGTCGTGCCGACATCATAACGCCGTACGCCGATTGCGGCGCAACAAGTATCGAGGCGGAGGTACCTGACCGTGAGCGGGCCTCGCGGAGGCCCGTGATCGAGGCCCTCCGGAGGGGCGTGCGCATGGACACCGTCCTCTTGGCGAGATGGCAGTTCGCCATCACCTGCGTCTACCACTTCTTCTTCGTCCCGCTGACCCTGGGCCTCGTGTGGGTCGTGGCCGGCACTGCAGACGGCCTGGGTCGTCACCGGCAAGGACGTGTGGCAGAAGCTCACGAAGTTCTGGGGCAAGCTCTTCCTCATCAACTTCGCCATGGGCGTCGTCGACGGGCATCGTGCATGGAGTTCCAGTTCGGCATGAACTGGTCCGAGTACTCCCGCTTCGTCGGGCGACATCTTCGGCGCGCCGCTCGCCATCGAGGCGCTGCTCGCCTTCTTCCTCGAGTCGACGTTCCTCGGGCTGTGGGTCTTCGGGTGGGACAAGCTGCCGAAGAAGGTCCATCTGGCGTGCATCTGGATCGTCGCCGTCGGGCTCGAACCTCTCGGCGCTGTGGATCCTGATCGCCAACTCGTTCATGCAGCAGCCGGTGGGCTACGTCCTGCGCGAACGGCCGCGCCGAGATGAGGACTTCGCGGCGCTGGTGTTCAACCCGCACGTGTTGGTGCAGTTCCCGCACGTGATCACCGGGCCATGGCCACTGGCGGGCTTCTTCGTGCTGGGTATCAGCGCGTGGCACCTGCGCCGGTCCAGCAGACGACGAGAACCGCGACGCCTTCCGGCGCTCGTTCCGGATCGCCGCCGTCGTACGCGCTGGTCGGTCGATCCTGCGTCGCGCTGGTCGGCCACACGCAGGCGCAGTACATGGTCAGGACGCAGCCCATGAAGATGGCGGCCGCCGAGGCGCTCTGGGAGAGCGAGGATCCCGCGTCGCTGTCGCTCTTCACCTGGGGCAACGAGCCGGAGCGGCGCGACGTGTGGGCCGTCGAAGGTGCCCGGCCTGCTGAGCTTCCTCGCGTACAACCGGTTCGACGGCGAAGTGAAGGGCATCGAAGGACATCCAGGCGGAGTACGGAGCAGCGGTACGGCCCCGGCGACTACGTCGCCCCCGATCAAGTGGACCTACTGGACGTTCCGGGCGATGGTCGGCGCCGGGGCGCTGATGCTGCTGCTGGCCGCCTGGGCGGCGCTCGCCGCGGGCGCGACACGCGCATCGACGCCAGCCCGCGCCTGCTCGCGCTGCTCGTGCCCGCCATCGCGCTGCCCTACGTCGCCCACAGCACGGGCTGGATCTTCACCGAGATCGGCCGCGCAGCCGTGGATCGTGTTCGGCCTCCAGACGATCGCGGACGGCGTGTCGCCGGCCGTCACCGCCGGCGAACTGTGGCTCTCGCTGGTCGGCTTCACGCTGCTCTACGGCGGCCCTCATGGCCGCCGACGTCTACCTGCTCGCGAAGTACGCCAAAGGCGGGCGTCACCGGGAAGGACCTCGCGGCCGCCGACCACGCCGCCGCCGAGCCCGCGCGCGCGTAGGGGGAGGCTCACCATGGATCTCAACACGCTCTGGTTCATCCTGGTCGGCGTCCTCTTCACCGGCTTCTTCATCCTCGAGGGCTTCGACTACGGCGTCGGCATCCTGCTGCCCTTCGGCTGCACGGACGCGGAGCGCCGCCGGATCATCAACACGATCGGCCCGGTCTGGGACGGCAACGAGGTGTGGGTGCTGACCGCGGGCGGCGCCATCTTCGCGGCCTTCCCGCACTGGTACGCCACGCTGTTCAGCGGCTTCTACCTCGCCCTGTTCCTGATGCTCGCCGCCCTGATCGTCCGCGCCGTGGCCTTCGAGTTCCGCAGCAAGGACCGCAGCACGGCGTGGCGCGCGACGTGGGACGCGATGATCTTCGTCGGGTCGGCCGTCCCGGCCCTGCTCTGGGGCGTCGCCCTCGGGAACCTGCTCCAGGGCGTGCCCATCGACGCGACCAAGACCTACGTCGGCGGGTTCTTCAACCTCCTGAATCCGTACGCGCTGCTCACCGGCCTGACGACGCTGGCGGTCTTCACGACGCACGGCGCGATCTTCCTCCACCTGAAGAGCACGGATCCCATCAGGATGCGGGCGCTCGACGCCATCCGGATCGCCGGGCCGATCGCCACGGTCCTCGTCGGCCTGTTCATCGTCGCCACCTACGCCTGGACCGACGCGTTCAGCCGCCTCGGCGTCAACCCGGGCGCGGTCCCGGTGCTGGCCGTGGCCGCCATGCTCGGCGCCGGGGTTTTCGTGCGCGGCAAACGGATGGGGTGGGCGTTCACAATGACCTGCCTCGCGCTCGCCCTCGCGACCGCGACGATCTTCCTGTCGCTGTACCCCAGGGTGATGGTGTCGAGCCTCAACCCGGACTGGAGCCTCACGATCTACAACGCGTCGTCCTCGCCCTACACGCTGAAGGTGATGAGCGTCGTCGCACTCGTGTTCGTGCCCGTCGTGGTGGCCTACCAGGGATGGACGTACTGGGTGTTCCGGCACCGCGTCGGCCCGGAGACGACGCTCGAATACTGATCCCTGACCAGCCCGTGCTGACACCGAGGGCCCGGCGCCGGACGATCGCGTCAATCGCCTGCGGGACGCTGGCCGGCGCCCTCGCCGTGGCCTTCTTCGTCCTCCTCGGCACCGCCGTCGACGCCGTCTTCGTCGGCGGCCGCACGATCGCCGGCCTGCGGAGCCTGCTCGCGGGCCTCACCGCCCTCGCCCTCGCCCGCGCCGGCGTGTCGTGGCTGGGCGAGTTGTCCGCGCACGCGGCCGCCGGCGACGTCAAGATCGCCGTCCGTGACGGACTGGTGCGCGCGCTGCTGCGGCGCGGCCCCCGCGGCGCATCGGCCGAACGTACGGGCGAGCTGGTCAACACGCTCGTCGGCGGCGTCGAGTCTGTCGAGGCGTACGTCGGCCAGGTCCCTGCCCAGGCGGGGCTCGCGGCGACGGTGCCGCTGCTCGTCCTCGCAGCCGTCCTCGTGATCGACCCGCTGTCGGCCCTCGTCCTCGCCATCACCGGTCCGCTCATTCCGCTCTTCACGTGGCTCGTCGGCGGCACAGCGCGGGCGCGCACCCGCCGGCAGTTCGTCACGCTCTCCCGCCTGAGCGCGCGGTTCCTCGACGCCGTCCAGGCGCTGCCGCTGCTCCGGGCGTTCGGACGGGCGGACGCCGAAGCCGACGCGATCGCGGGGGCCAGCGAGCGCTTCCGCGCCGTGACGATGTCGGCGCTGCGCGTGGCGTTCGTGTCGGCGCTGACGCTCGAGCTGCTGGCCGCGATCGGCGTCGCCATCGTCGCCGTCGAGGTCGGCCTCCGGCTGCTCTACGCCCGCCTGGCGTTCCGCGACGCGTTCACGGTGTTGCTGCTCGCCCCGGAGTTCTACCGGCCGCTGCGCAATCTCGGCGCGGCATTTCACGCGGGGCTCGCGGGGCGCGAAGCCCTGGCGCGTGTGCGCGAATTCGAGGCGGCGGACCAGCCCGCGTCCGTGACGGATGAGTCGCGCGGGCCAGGGCGAGACGAGGGGCGCGCGCACGGCTCGAGGCCCCCCGCGGTGGCGTTCCGGAATGTGTCGTTCTGCGTACGCCGCAGGCGGACGCCGCGCGGTCGACGCGCTGGACATCGAGGTGCCGGCGGGCCGGACGCTGGCCCTGGTCGGCCCGAGCGGATCGGGAAAGACCACGATCGCGCGCTTGCTGCTGCGCTTTCTCGATCCCGACGCGGGAGAGATCCGGGTGGACGGCGTGCCGCTCGGCGGAATGGACGCCGACCGGTGGCGGCGCGCGGTGGCCTGGGTGCCGCAACAGCCCCACCTCTTCCACGGCACGATCCGCGACAACCTGCGCTTGGCCCGCCCGGAGGCCGGAGAGGGAGCCATCGCGGAAGCGCTCGAGCGGGCGCATGCGGACGCCTTCGTCCGAAGCCTGCCGCTCGGGCTCGACACCCCGGTCGGGGAGCGGGGGCAGCGCCTTTCGGGTGGAGAGGCTCAGCGCATCGCCCTCGCCCGCGCGTTTCTGAAGGACGCGCCGCTGCTCGTGCTGGACGAGCCGACGGCCCACCTCGACCCCGGATACGAGGCCGCCATCCGCGAGTCGATGGCCGAGTTGCGCCGCGGGCGGACGGTGCTGCTCATCGCGCACCGGCTCACGACGGTGGCCGACGCGGATGCCCTGGCCGTCCTGTCCGGCGGCTGCGTCGTCGAGCAATCGGCACGCCCGATGCGCTGCGGGCAGCCGGCGGCCGCTACGCGTCCATGCTACGCGCGTATGGAGGTGCGGCGTGAGCGGGCCCTGGAGGTTCGTGGCGTCGCTCCTCAGGCCGATGGCGGCGCCGTTTGGCGCGGCGGCGGCGCTCCAGTTCGCCACGATCGCGTGCGGCATCGGCCTCATGGGCACGTCGGCGTGGCTCATCGCGACGGCGGGCCTGCATCCGTCCATCGCCGTCCTGGGCGTCGCGATCGTCGGCGTCCGCTTCTTCGGCATCGCGCGGGGCTTCCTGCGGTACCTCGAGCGCCTGGCCTCGCACGGCGCCACGCTGTCGCTGCACTCGCGCCTGCGTGTGCGGATCTACCGCGCGCTCGTCCCGCTCGCGCCAGCCCGGTTGCTGGGCGAGCGGAGCGGCGATCTCGTCAGCCGCCTCGTGGACGACGTCGATGCCCTGGACACGGTGTACGTGAGGGTGCTCGGTCCTTCCGTCGCCGCCGGCCTCGTTGCGGCGCTCGTCTGCGCCGTGCTGGCCTCGCGCGGGTCGGCGCTCGCCGCGGCGGCCGTCTCGGGCCTCGTCACCGCGGGTGTCGTTCTGCCGGTCTCCGCGCTCCGGCTCGGCGCGCGGTTCAGCGCCCGTGCCGTGGCCCAGCGCGCGGACGTCGCCGCCCGCGCCGCCGACGTGGTGCAGGGAATCGGGGACCTGCTGGCGTTCGGGCGAGGCGGCGATTTCCGCTTAGACCTGGGACGCCGCACCCGCGAGCTCACTCGGACTCAGGCGCGGACGGCCCGCGTCGCGTCGGCGGCGTCGGCCGCGGTGGGCCTGGCGGGCGACCTCACGCTGCTTGCGATCTTCGTGCTCGCCGTGCCTCTGGTCCGATCCGGCTCACTGGACGGCGTCCAGTTGCCGGTGGTCATGCTCGTTACGCTCGCCGCTTTCGAGGTGGCTGCCCCGCTCGCTGCCGCATGGCCGCACCTCGGAGCGACGCGCGCCGCCGCCAATCGCATCCAATCCCTCGTCGCCGGCGCGGCGGCGGTCGAAGACCCGCCGGACCCCGTCGCGGCTCCGCCGGGACGCGTGCTCGACGTCCGCAACCTCTCGTTCAGCCACGCGGGAGCCAGTCGGGAGGCCCTGCGCGGCGTGAGCCTCCGCCTGGAGCCGGGACGGCTGGTGGCCGTGGTCGGGCCGAGCGGCGCGGGCAAGTCCACGCTCGCCGGCGTCCTCCTGCGGTTCTACGACGCCCCGGCCGGGTCGGTCCTGCTCGATGGCCGCGACGTCCGGGACTGCCGCGCAGACGATGTGCGCGAGCGCGTCTCGTACGTGGATCAGCGCGCGAGCATCCTGACCGGCACGATCCGGGAGAATCTGCTGCTCGGCATGCCTCCGGCGGCCGACCCGGCTTCCGTGGAGTCGGCGATGGCGGCGGCAATCGATCTCGTGGGTCTGGACACCCTGGTGCGCAGCCTGCCGGACGGGTTGGGCACCTGGATTGGCGAGCAGGGCCAGCGCCTGTCCGGAGGCGAACGACAGCGGCTCGCGCTGGCGCGCGCCATCCTCAAGCCGGCGCCGTTCCTGATCCTCGACGAACCCGGCGCCCACCTCGATCCCGCCTCCGAGCGGCGCCTGGCCGAGGCGCTGCTGGCGCTCGCGCACGACCGCGGGGTCCTGCTCGTCACGCACCGCACGGCCGGGCTGGCCGGCGCGGACGAGATCGTGGTGCTGCACGACGGCGCGGTGATCCAGCGCGGGACCTTCGACGAGTTGCGGCGGCAGGACGGATGGTTCCGGCGGATGCACGACCTGCAGCGCGCGGCCGCCATCGTCGAGGAGCGTGGCGGCGAAGCGCGCTAGAATGGAGTGTTCGGATCGCCGCTTGTCACCGAGAGGAGCCTGGCATGGGAATCATGGATTTCATCAAGGGCGAGCTGATCGACGTCATCGAGTGGACCGATGACTCGCGCGACACGCTGTCGTACCGCTTTCCCGACGAGGACAAGGCCATCAAGAACGGCGCGCAGCTCATCGTGCGCGAGTCGCAGGTCGTGCAGTTCATGTACCTCGGCCAGTTCGGCGACACGTTCGGGCCGGGCAAGCACACGCTGACGACCGACAACATCCCGGTGCTGACGAGGCTGAAGTCGTGGAAGTACGGCTTCAACTCGCCGTTCAAGGCCGACGTCTACTACGTCAACACGCGCCTGTTCACCGGGCAACAAGTGGGGCACGGCCAATCCCATCATGGTGCGCGACGACGACTTCGGCATCGTGCGGCTGCGCGCGTTCGGCACCTTCGACTTCAGGATCGTCGAGCCGAAGCTGTTCCTGAAGGAGGTCGCCGGATCGGACCAGAACTTCCGGCTCGACGAGTTCGCCGACACGATGCGGTCGCGCATGGTCAGCGTGTTCAGCGAGGCGCTGGCCGCGTCGCAGGTCCCGGTGCTCGACGTCGCCACGCGGTACACGGAACTCGGCGAGGCGCTGCTGCCGCTCATCAACCCGGCGGTCGCGACGAAGTACGGCCTCGAGATCACCAGCTTCATCGTCGAGAACGTGTCGGTGCCGCCGGAGGTCGAGGAGGCGATCGACAAGCGCTCGAGCATGGCCGCCGTCGGCAACCTGAACGACTTCGTGAAGTACCAGATGGGCGAAGGGCATGGAAAGCGGCGGGTCGGGCGCCGGCGGCACGGCCGCCGAGCTGGCCGTCGGCTTCGGCATGGCGCAGCAGATGATGCAGCAGGGGCTGATGAACCCGCAGGCGCGAGCGCGATGAACGTGGCGGCGGCGCAGCGGCTGGGGCCGCGGCGGCGCCTGCGGCGCCTGGCGTCGACCTGCTCGCGCCGGCTGATGTCGCGACGCTGCTCGGCGTGCCCGAGGACGACGTGATGGCCATCATCAAGTCCGGCGAACTCAAGGCGAAGAAGATCGGCACCAGCTACCGCGTGACGCGGGCGGCGCTCGACGCGTACCTCGCGCAATAGCCGTCCGGCCGGGCGTCGGGCCTGACGGCCCGGCTGCTAGGCGACGGCGACGCCCGGGGGCCGCGGCCCCCGGGAGGCCCGCTTCGAGCGACGTCGAAGGGCGGAGGCGTCCGTGACCGAAATCGCCGCAATCGAGAAGCACGCCTGCCCGGCCTGCGGCGCGCAGGCCGAGTGGAACCCCGGCAAGCAGAAGCTGGTCTGCCCGTTCTGCGGCACCGAGTCGCCCTACGCGTTCGACACGGACGGCGGCAAGGTCGCGGAGATCGACCTGCTGCACGGCGCTGCGCGAAGTGCCGGACGAGGCACGCGGCTGGCAGGCCGAGCGCCGCAGCGTGCAGTGCCGGAGCTGCAAGGCCGTCATGGTGTACGACCCGGAGCGGGTCGGCCAGAACTGCGAGTTCTGCGGTTCGCCGGCGCTCGTGGACTACGAGGAGATCAAGTCGCCCATCCGACCGCAGGGCCTGCTGCCGTTCAAGGTCTCGCAGACCGAGGTCCGCGACTGCATCCGCCGCTGGTACGCGAGCAAGTGGTTCGCGCCGGGCGCGCTGAAGACGAAGGCGCTCGTCGATCAGCTGCAAGAGTCTCTACGTCCCGTACTGGACGTTCGACGCGCAGGTCCACTGCCCCTGGGACGCGGAGGCCGGTCACTACTACTACGTCAACGAGGAGCAGCGCGACAGCCAGGGCCGCGCGCGATGTCGGACGGGTGCGAAAGGTGCGGTGGGAACCCGCCGCCGGCGAGATCGACCACTTCTTCGACGATGAGCCGGTGCCCGGCACCACGGGCGTCGACGCTCGCCTGCTGAAGAGCGTCGAGCCGTTTCCGACGACCGAGCTCGTGCCGTACGACACGGCCTACCTGTCGGGGCACGTGGTCGAGCACTACCAGGTGGCGCTGGCGGAGGCGGCCACCCGGTCGCGCGAGGCGATGGAGGCGCAGCTCGAGGGCGCTGTGCGGCGCAGCAGGTCCCCGGCGACACGCACCGCAACCTCCGCATCGCACCCGGCGTACTCGGGCGCAGACGTTCAAGCACATCCTGGTGCCGGTCTGGCTGCTGACGTACACGTTCGGGGCGAAGACCTTCCAGGTGGTGGCGAACGGCTACACCGGCGTCCTGGCCGGAGGCTACCCGAAGAGCCCGTGGAAGATCCTGTTCGTGGTGCTGATCGTCGCGCTGGCGATCGCTCTCGTCGCGCTGTCCCAGAACTAGCTGCGAGGCCAGGAAGGCGGCTCGAATGAAGCAGAACTTCCACGTCGGCATCATGGGCAACCTGTTCTCGGGCAAGACGACCCTGATGCACGCGCTGGCGAGGGACCCGTACAAGCGCGATCTCGAGGCGCTCGTCGGCGGCGCCGAATTGCACGCGTTCTCGGAGCGGGTAGACAAGGGATCGCTCGTCGACGAGTGCCTGGCCCTCTTTTACAGCGACCGCGTCGCGAACATCTTTCCGACCGAGGTCGCGTTCCTGCAGATGCGCACGATCCAGCAGCGCGAGATCAGGCACCTGATGACGCGGGAGAGCCCGCGCGGCGTGGTCATCGTGGAGGACCGGCCGTTCATGGACGGCCCCGAGGTGTTCGTCGCGCGGATGATCGAGTCCGGCGAGATGCCGCCGGCGCACGCGAAGCTGTACCGGGCGCTCTTCCAGCAGACGCTCCGCAACGAGCACATCCGCCTGCCGGACCTGACGGTCTACCTGCGGGCGGAACCCGACGCGCTCGAGCGCCGGCGGGCCAGGAGGGCGGCCGAGGGCGACGACTACGCGGCCACCATCAAGGCGGAGTACCTGCGGGAAATCCACGAGCAGTACGAGGCGATCGCCGCCAACTGGAAGCGGACGCTGCTGCGCTACCAGGAATTCGCCATCGTGCCGCCCGATGCGGACCTCATCACGCTCCCGGCCGAGATCGACATGAACGAGCACCCGGACTACGTGCACGTCGCGGCCGGGACGATCCGTGAAAAGGTCCGCCGGATGCTCGCCGCCAGACCGAAGGGCCTGTAGACCGGCGGAGGCTGGACCCGGCGCTCACGGCTGCCGGCCATGCGCCGGGCCGGAGCACACGGGACTCAGCCTGCGTGCTCCGGTGCGAACGCCATCAACCGGACCGAGCTCCGGGTTCAGAGCGCCGTGACGAACTCCCGCGCCGCGCGGATGTCCGCGACGCGCTGGTTCCCCGCTTCGCGCTCGATGCAGAGATCGCCCGTGAAGCCGACTTCGCCAAGCGCCGCGAAGAAGGCCTTCCAGTCCACCTCGCCCGTCCCGAGGCGCACTTCCTGGCCCCACGTGCCCGGCGTCTTCGTCGCGACGGCGTCCTTCAGGTGGCACTGCCGCAGCCACGGCCCGAGCGTCCGGAGCGCCGCGACCGGGTCGCCCTTGCCGTAGAGGATCATGTTGGCCGGGTCGAAGTTCACGCCGACGTTCGCCCGATCGAGTTTCGTCAGGAAGGTCGCGAGCGTCGAGGCTTCCTCCTGGCCGGTCTCGAAGGCGACCGCCATCTGCTTGGCGGCGAAGAGTTCCGCGACCTGGTGCAGGCGGTCAACGAGCTTCGCGAACGACGGGTCGCTCTCCTCGTGGGGCAGGAAACCCGCGTGGAACGTCACGAGCTTGAGGCCCATCGCCTGCGCGAGGTCCGCGTCGGCCTGGATGTTGGCCCAGGTCTTCGGCCAGGTCGCGTCCGGGACCACGCCGCCCGTCGCCTTGATGGTCTCCAGCGTCGTGTAGTCCTCGCCGACCGTCCCGAGCATCCCCGACACGCACGTGACGCCCTTGGCGGCGCAGCGGGCGGTGAAGTCGGCCCAGCCGCCCTTCGCGTTCTCGCGGATCGCATCGAGGGCAATCTGGACGCGCGAGAGCCCGGTCTGGGCGAGCTTCGCGAAGAGGTCGTCGGCCGACTCCGGCTGCAGGGACCAACTACAGACCGCCAGGCGGCCGGCGATGGCGATCTGGGCCGCGGGGGCTGCGGTCTGCCCGCCGGCGGATGCGGTCTGCTCGCCAGCCGGGGTCGGACGCGTGCCGCACGCAGTCCCCACCAGGCCGATCATCGAGACTTTCAGAAAATCGCGTCGGGTCTTTTCGTAGCCCATTCGGGTCTCCTTCTTCGGGGCAGCCACTATCTTACCGCGCCGCACCTTGCGGGATCTTGCGGGGTCAGATCTCGATTCCCGACACTTTGTCGGGTAATGGGGTCAGATCTCGATTCCCGGCACGTTGTCGGGTAATGGGGCCAGGTCCCTCCACGGTCACGTCGCGTAGCAAGTGGGTCAAACCGGCCCGGCCGAGCCGTCAGGACTCTCGCCCCGACGCAATGGCACTCATCGTCGAGGCACAGATGGCAGTTGTTGCGATCCGAGCCGCGGTCGAGACTGCAGATATTGCCATGCCGTCAAGCGAGGCTCGAAGATCTGCTCGACAATCCGCGCCCCCAGGGAGGGATCGCGGATCTTGGGCGATGGGGTACCTGAACAGCGTCTACGCCCACGGGTGGAACATCCGGCACGGGCGGTGTGACCGTGTCACTCAGGGCCGATTCAAGGCCCAGCTCGTCCAGGCCGCCTACGGGCCGCTCTGGCCACCGTAGGATGTCCTTACGTGATCACCTATGAATGCTTCCTATCGTCCGCGATGCGGTACGAGTAGGCCCGCGGCTCCCAGCCTCGTTCGGCTCCTCCGTTCACATGAAGTACCATTGACCTATGGGTGGGTGGTCGGTGCCGCGGAAGGCGGCGTCGGCGGCGTCGTTGCAGGCGTCAACGGGTACGGCTGGCTGCCGCGGCGTCGGCTGTGGAGGAGAATTCACATGATGAACACGACGTGGATGCACCACCACCTGGGGAGGACGATCCTCGTGGCCGCGTTCTCGGGCGTACTGGCCCTGCCCCTGGCGGTCACGGCCCAGGAGCGGCCGTCTCTGCAGAAGCTCTTCGAGGCCGGCCAGTACGACGCGACGCTCCAGCGGGTGGCCGAAGAACGTGGGCAGGGCCACGCGTCGCCCGAATCGACCTTCATCGCCGCGTTGGCGCAGCACCGCCTGGAACAGGCCGGCCACCCCGGTGAGGAGTACCAGCGCCTGGCCGAACAGGAGAACCCCGCCTGGCGGATGATCGGCCGCTCGGGAATCGCCCTTGACGCCGGCGACCTGGACGAGGCGCTGGCCACGGCCACCGAGGCCGTTCGCCTGGAAGAGGCCCTGGCGGCGTCCACCGAGGCGGCCAAGCCCGAGGGGGCTCCCGGATTCGCGTACTTCCAGCTGGGCCTCGTGCAGGCGCGGCGAGCCACCTACGCGCCTGCGGCGGCGTCCTTCGCGCGCGCGGCGGAGCTGATGCCGGCCTTCGCCTACGCCCACTACTACGCGGGCCTGTCCTTCCAGCGCGTGAAAGACATCAACCTTATGGCGGTCCACCTCGAGTCGTTTCTGAGACTGGCGCCGAACGCACCGGAACGGCTCGCGGTGGTCGCAATCATGAGGAGCGTGCGGAGGTAGGCGCTCGAGGGCGGGCGCGTTAGAACACGTGGCCGATGCCGAAATACCATCGGCCGCCTGGCTCGCCGGCGCCGCGCGATGCCGGCCGGCCGTAGTCGACGCGCAGCATCGCGAAGGGCGTATCCAGCCTGAGCCCGAGCCCGTAGCCCACCTTCAGGCCGGTGATCGAAAACTCGCGGCGCTGGGCGAACACATTGCCCGCGTCGAGGAACGCGACGCCGCGCACCCACTTGAAGACGGGAAACCGGGCCTCCTGATTCAGCGTGAGCAGCGCGTTGCCGCCCTTCGGCAATCCGAGAAAGTCGAGTGGGCCGAGGCTGTTTTCCGCGTACCCGCGCACGGTGTAGCCGCCCCCCGCGCGGAACCGCTCCGACGGAATCAGGTCGTCCGCGAACGCGGCGCCGGCCTGCGCGAAGGCGGCCAGCACCACCGGCCCCGCCTGCCGGAAGTACTTCTGCTGCAGGTACAGCTTCGCCAGGCGAAGGTCCGATCCAATTGCGGGCGCGGCGTACTCGAACGCCGCCGACGAGAACCAGCCCCGCTTCGTATTGAAGGGGTCGTCGCGGCGATCGAGCAGCGTCGTCACGCTGAACCGGCCGATGTCGAAGGCGGCGTCGAGCGGGAAGAAGTCGTCCGGGCTTGGCGAGGGATCGTAGGTGTGTGTCCGTTCGAACCGGTAGCTCCACGCGACCTGCGTCCCGCGCGTCCGGCGCCACCGCTGCTCGGCGCTGAAACCCGTGCGGACGGTGACGAACGCCAACAGATCGGCGATGTTGACGTCTTCACGATCGCCGAAGAGGTACAGGTTGGTCGAGACGGGCAGGCGGAATAGCCGCGGGAACGCGACGTTGGCCCCGGCCGATTGGCGATCGGATTCGAGGCGGCCAAAGAGCCCCGTGCCGATCGCCCGGCCGAACAGGTTCTGACTGCGCAGATCGGCGACCACGCCCAGTGAATAGCGCCGTCCGGCGGTTTCTCCCGGCAGGCTGATTGACGTATCTTCCTCGGGCTGCGTGTCGTTCAACTGCAGACCGTAGCGCAGGCGCCACGATGGCCACTCCTGCACCGTGACCCGCGCGAGCACTGGCTCGACGCCGTCCACCGGGTCGCCTACCGGCTCGGGTTCCAGATCGACCTGGCGGAATACGCCCGTGTCGTACAGCCGTTTGCGGGCCAGCGCCCATTCGTTGAGATCCACGGGTTTGCCCACGGGCAGTCTCAACGTCCGCTCGATCACGCCGGGGCGCGTCCTCGTGGCGCCAGATGCTACGACCCCGACGAGCGACTGCTGCGGTCCTTCCGCGACGAGCAGGGCGACGTCCACCGTGGCGTCCGCCTGATGGAGCGTGGGCCGCACGTCCACGCGGACCGCGTTGAACCCCAGCCCCCAGTACCTTCCTCTCGACGCGGCGGCGGGCCTGCTCGATGGCGTCCGAGGTGTAGGACTGCGCCGGGTGTGAGCCCGACGTCCCCCCGCACGCCTTCGAACCGTGACGGGGACACGCCCTCGACCGCGACGGCGCCGACGGCGTAGCGCTGGCCCTCGTCGATGCGCACGACCAGCACGGCGCGATCGCCTTCGAGCTCGGGCTGGCCCGGTGACACGCGCGCGTCGAGATACCCCGCGACGGCGTAGACGTCCTCGAGCGGCTGGCGAGTCCGCTCCGGCGACAGCCAGGCTTCGATGTTGAGACCGGCCAAGACGATGGCACTCCTCAGCACGCTCTCGTCGAGACCCTGCCGTCCCTCACACCTGAACTCCCGGCGCACAACGGCAACGCCCGGCTCGATGGTCAGGCGCACGACTTTGCGATCGTCGGATGGACGTTCGACTGCGGCCTGCACCCCGCTGCCGAAGAAGCCGCGGTCGACCATGAATCTCCGCGTGCGCGTGACCAGGTCCCGGACTAGGAACTGATCGACAACCGTCCGGGTCCACGCACGCTCGAGCTCCGTTCTGAAGCGCTGGGAAGGGCGATGTCCCTCAATCACCAGGTCGGTCGCCGGGCCAGGCTCCAGCTCGTAGTCGAGCGCGACTTCGCCGGCGGCTTCGTCCGGCTGTCGGCTCGCGCGGACGCGAGCTTCGTAGTGCCCAGCTTGTGGTAGTCGACTGCGCAGCGTGTCGATGTCGCGCTGCCAGGTGTAGAAGTTGAAACGGTCACCAGCCTCGAGGCGCAGCCGGCGGCTGAGATCGGCCTGGTCGATGGACGGCCCGGTCATCGTCACCGCCGACACGCGCATCGGAGGGGCGGCACTGGCGCTCGTGGCTGTCGTCCCGCCGCCGAATCGTGATCTCGTGGCGCACCGAGTACGTACGGTCCAGGTTGTCGAGCGAGATGCCGCGTAATTCGATGTTCTTCCGAGGCCGGTAGCTGAGGACTGCCGGAGAGCCCAGCCTCGCGCAGGTTCTGCGACAGGATCACCTCGACGTCCGGGCGCAGGCGTTTCGACATCGTGAGCCGCGCGGACGGATCGGTTTCGCTGGCGATGAGACCCGGGTCGTCCCTGAGATCTGGTTGCCGGTGAATCCACGCTCGACGCGGAGCAGTCGAGACCGACGGCTCGGCCGGTGGCGCCGAGCAGTTCCGCCGACAGCAGGGTCAGGGCTCCGCGCGCCCGAATCCGGCGCGGAGTCACCCAGCAGCAACGACACGAGTTCGTCGGCGGGCACGGTCGAATCGGAGGAACGGTACGTCGGTCTCGAGCCGGTCGAGCGTGCCGGTCAGCGTCAGGGTGACGTCCTGACCGGAGACGAGCGCGCGGAGCACGGATGTCGAGGTCGGGCTCGATGCGCGGTCGGGCTGACAAACGAGACGTTGCCGCGCTCCACGCGGAATGTGTTGCCGCCCAGGTACATCTCGCCGCCTTCGCGCAGCGTGGCGCGGCCGGTGAGACCAGGGCTCGGCCACCGTGCCGACCAGCCGGAACTCCGTGCCGGCCTCGAAGCGGCCGTAGTTGTTGTCGACGACCGTGTCCGTCACGGTCTCGACCGCGATGTCGAGCCGGATGGTGTCGACGTAGGACCGGCGCGCGGACGCACGGGCGCGCCACGCGCGCGGTTGGCCGCGACCATCGCCGGGAGGCTGAACGGCGCCAGGTAGGCGCTCCGCAGGATCCGCACCCTGCCGGAGAGAAGGGGAGGGCCGGCCCCGGGCCCCGGCGTGAACAGCAACTGCGCATCGGATTCGCTTTGCAGGCCGCGCGGGTACTCGAGCGCCACGCCCTCCAGCTGCAGGTTCACCGCGCCGCCGGTCAGTGCCAGCCCGGCGATGTCGAGCCCGCCCGTGACAATCATGCGCCCGCCGTTGGCCTCGCCGGCGAAATCCTGAAAGACGATGCGGTTGTCCTCGAGCCGGACGATCCCGCGAACATCCGAGAGGACGACCTGGGGATCGCTCAGCGCCAGTTCAGTGCCGTCGAACGTGATCGCGCCCCGCGAACCGGGGCGCCCCAGCCGTGCCCGCGATGCGGACGTCGATCTCCGCCGATCCGTCCGCAGCCACCGTCGGGTCGAACGCCGACAGGATGCGGAGGTCGGCCCGTGCCGGCGAGATCGAGGTCGAGGGCCGGGTCGTCGGCGGCGAGATCCACCGAACCGCCGAGCACGAGCGGGCTGCCGCCCGCCGTCCACTGCACCTCGGTCAGTTCGGAGCCGACCGTCGGCGATGGTCAGCCGCGACGGCGTACTGCTGCTCGATGGCCACCCCCTCGACCGTCATCGAGGCCTCGTCGAACGACCAGCGTTACCGCGCACCCCGGCCGGCGTGAGCGCGTCGATCTCGACGTCCAGGGTGACCGATAACCGTCCGTCAACTCCGGTGAGAGTGTCACCCTCCACGAACGGGGCCAGGGCCGCCTGCGTGATTCCGGTGAGCCGGGCTCTTCACGAAGCCCCGGCTGCCAGTCGCGCCGGGTGCGTCCGTGTCGAGGAGCGACAGGGGCAGCCGCGCTGTCGCGTCGATGCCGCCGTCCTGCCACGAGCCGGTCAGGCGCGTGACGTCGACGGTCGCGCCGTCGAACGACGCATCGACGCCGAGGCCCGTGACCGGCGGAAGATCGCCCCAGGCCAGCGTGCCGTCCGTGATCGCCAGCGTGACGTCGGAGCTGGTCCATCCGCGCGGCGAGGTCCAGTTGATGTTCACCGCGCCTGGCGTCGAGCGTCGGCGGGGACGCCCGGAAACGCCGCGGCGAGCGTCACAAGGTCCGCCGCCTCGGCCTGCAGCGTGGCAGTCCATCCGCTCACCGGTCGTTGCGGCGAGCCCGCCTGCCGCGCGCAGTTCACCGCTGCCGAGCGCACCCGCACATCGTCCGCTCCGAACGCGTCGCCCGCCCATCGCAGGCGCGCCGGCGCCGCCAGCGCCACGGGCACGCCGTTGACCTCCGCGGTGAGATGCTGGACGTTGATCGCGGCGGCGAGGCTGGCTGCGTCACGCCAGGTTTCCCGTGACGAGCGTGTTCAGGCTGAGCGTCCCGTGGATGGCGCCTTCGCGCGCGCCGGCCAGGAGCGCAAGCGGCGCCAGGTCGAGACGGTTCAGGACGGCCACGGCGCGGTAGGCGTAAGGGCTGACCGGATGGAAGGTGCCGCTGAGGTACGTGCCCAGCTTTGGCACCAGCGCGGTGAACATGCGCCATGTCGCCGTCGAGCGTGAGGTCGGCCGAGCCCTTGCCGACAAGCGCGCCGGCCGTGCCGCCTTCCAGGCTGACGGTGACGCGTCCCTGTCCAAACGGCTTGTCCATGGTGCCCGTCCCGTTGAACGTGAGATCGAAGCGCGCGCGTGCCGGACTCCGGTGCCGACCACGTCTTCGATGACGAGACCGCGCGCCTCGACGTTCGCCACGTACGCGCCGCTCGACAGACCGTAGCGGCCCGAGGCGTCGAGTCGCCCATCGCCCTGCGTGATCGTCGAGCGTGTCGATGTCGATCGCCTCGGGAGTACGCGCAAGTCGGCGCGCACCAAGTCGATGCGCTGCGGTCCCGCACGAGCGGACCGGCGCTGATCGACATCGTGGCGCGCGGCAGGTCGAGCGTGCCCTCGAAAGCGCCCTGCTGCCGAGGCACGTCCCGTGGCGCGCCATTCGCGCAGGCAGCATCGCGAGCGTCTGTTTCAGCGACGGTGCCTCGAGCCCGAATCGGCCGTCGAATCGGCCGGCCGGCAGGGCGACGCGCCCGTCGGCGTCCAGGACCATGTCCGCCGACGCCAGCCGAAGGTCGCGAATCTGCACAACGGCGGGCGTGGCCGACAGCGACAGATCAAGTGCGCCGCTCCGACGTCGGCCAGCACCAGGTTGTCGCTCGCTATCGTGCCGGCCACCGTCGGCGCGCCGACACGTCCGCCGAGCTGGAGCGCCGCCGACAGTCGGCCGGTCGAAGTGGCGACGAGCGCCGGCACGTCGACTCCGGCGCGGCTCAGCGCGCGCGGCAGGTGTCCCGATGCTGGTGACATGCAGGTCGATGGGACCCGCCAGCGTCGAGTTGGCCGGGTCGACCGGCATCGAAGGCGCCGCGGAGTTGGCGACGATCTGCGCCGCGCCCGGCACCCGGTGGTCGATCACGGCGCGCCATTGCCCGCCCGCCACGCGCGCCGTGATCCGGCCTTCGGTCGGAACGGTGCCACGTCGGGCAGCGGCGCGGGCGCGATTCTCGAGGTCGATGCGTCATCGGGGCCGCGGGCCCGGCGCCGAGGCTCGAGCGTCAGCGTGCCCTCGAGCGTGGCGGCCACAGGCACGGCGTCCTGCTCGGCGATGGCCAGCACCGTCGCGAGCGGGAGCCGGCGCCACTTCGCCTCCACCGTGGCCGGGCGCTCGTCGTCCAACGGCACGAACACGCGCGCGTCGGCGACGCCGTGGCCGCTCGTGAGCGCTGAGCGGCGCCAGCGTGAGCGCGTCGGGGGTGATCCGCACGCCTGCCAGAGACGCGTAAGCCGCCCGCCCGCCCGAGCGCGAGATTGTCGGATGTGTACGTGCCCTCGAGCAGGGTCGCGTCGAGCGGGCCGGTGATGGTGCCGGCCAGTGTGGCCGTTCCGTCGACGTGCACCGGCGCTGCAGCCCATCGCCGCGGCGGCCAGGCGGGCCGTGCCCTCGAACCGCAAGTCGAGCGCCGTGGTGTCGAGCACGCGCACGATGCGCCCGTTGAGCGTGACATACCGCTTCGGGAAACGAGAGACGAAGCGCCTGCGCCGTCATGGTGCTGCCGTCGAAGGCGAGACGACCCTTAGACCGGTGCGCTGGTCGTTCGTTGCGTTGCCCGCGCGCACGGTCACACCGCGGTCGTCGCAATGGTGCCCTTCGTGCCTCGCGACTCGCCCGGCGCGCGCCGCAAGGTCACGCGCGACGACCGTGATCGCGCACGTCGACGTCGTTCTGCGCGTCGAGGTAGACGACGTCGAGATTGCGGACAGTCAGGGCGCGAAGGTCGATGGCGCACGGCGGTTCCGGCCGCGGCTGAGCGCCACCAAGTGCGCGGCAGGTTGCTCACGCCGTTGATGTCGGAGGCGATGGTGACGGCCGCGTCGGTCAGCCGCACGCTCTGCAGCGCGACCCGGCCGGTGTACGCGGACCACGGCAGCCGGACTTCGATCTCGCCGGCCGTGAAGAGCGGTGTCTGCTCGTGACCGGAGCGGCAAGCGTCAGGCCGCGCACCGTGATGCGCCGGGTGAGGAGGTTGTAGTCGAAGTCGTGACGGTCAGACGCAGGTCGTCTTCCCGCGCGAGCCAGCCGGTCAACCAGTTCAGCAGGGGGCGCCGGACCACGGCGAGTGGACCGCGAGCAGCATGGCTGCCAGGGCGGCCGCCACGTACAACGCGGAACGCGCCGCCCGGCGGCGCAAGAAAAACCCCATATTTGATCTACCTCGCCCCGGCATCGGCAGGTCCTGTAACCCCCGGCGAACGCCGACGCCCCGGGTCTCGTCCATTGCGAACGATGCCGATGTCCTTCACCCGGACGCTCAGATCGCTCGCCCGGACGCCCGGCCTACACGGCAGTTCGGGGTTGCGCTTCGTCACCTCGGCCAGCACCTTCTCGACGAGCGTGTCGATCAGATCGTCGGCCTTGACGCCCAGGCCCTTCCGCCCCGAGACCTCGACGAACGGGCGCCCGGCCGTCTCCTCGGGCGTCGGCGCGGTGGGGTGGTGGGGAACATCACGTGCCTTCTCAGACGTCATCCCCAGGGGCCTGCGCTCGCGCCAGCGGCGGCGGCACTCAGACACGAGGCTCAGTATCGCGCCCGCAGCGCGGAGATCGACCGAAAAGTCGGGGCATTGCCGGGCGGCGGAGACACCCCAGGCGACTTGGGAGCCACCGGGCCATCAGCACGGGTCGTCCGCCGCCGGCGCCAGGGTATCGCGGGTCCTGGGGCAGGCGAGCCGGAACGGGCCGGTCGTCCACCTCGAGCCGAAGGCCATGGAAGTCCTGGTGGCCCTCGCGCGGAGCAGGGGCGCGGTCTTGTCACGCCAGACGCTGATCGACGCGGTGTGGCCCGGCACGCTGGTAGAAGACCATGCCGTGACGCGGGCGGTCTCGCAACTGCGGCAGGCGCGGGGCTGGCAGAAGGGCGAGGGCCTCGAAATCATGCCCAAACGCGGGTACCGGCTGACGGCCCCCGTTCGGGACGCGCCGAATGATCCCGGCGGCCCAGCCGCCGGAGCTGCGAGCCCAGCGCCATCCTCGACGCCGCAGCCGCCGACGCAGCCGCCCCGGGGGCACGTCAGTCACCGGCCCCTCGCCGTCTCGGCGGACGGCCAGTGGGTGGCATTCTGGGCGAATGGCGCGCTGAAGAAGGAGCCTCTGGCAGGCGGCCTTCCTATCGGGATCGCCGCATCGCGCGTCCTCCCGTTCGGGCTCGCGTGGGACACCCGCGGGAATCTGTATTTCGACGGAGCAGACAAGAGGATCGATTGCGCCTCCCCTTCCAGCGGACTGAAGGCGGTCAGCGTCGAAGACGGCTACACGCGCGGGGCCGGGCGCGATATGCTCCCCAGCCTGTCGCCGGACGGGAACGTTCTGGTGTACACGCAGCGAAAACGAGAGGTACATCGGGTGGGGCGACGAGGCGGTCGTGGAGCAGGTTATGGCCACGGGGGATCGGAAGCCGCTGCTGAAGGACGCGGCCGATGCGCGGTTCGTCTCCCGCGCCACCTCGTCTTCATGCGCCGGGGCACTATGTTCGGCGTGGCGTTCGACCCGGACGCCGTGAAGGTCGTCGGCCCCGAAGTGCCCCTCCTCGACGGCGTGTCGCGGGCGGCGGCGGCTGGGCATGAACTCGACGCGACCGGCGCGGGTCGGTATGCCGTCGCATCGACGGGCACGCTGGCCTGGATTCCCGGCCCGGCGCCGGCGTATCCGGAACGCGAACTGGTCTGGGTCTATCGCCACGGCGTCGTGTCGCCGACCGGGGCGCCACGCGTGAGCGGCTGGGGGCCACCCTGTCGCCTGACGGCGGCTCCTCCCCAGCGTGGAGCAGGAACGGCCTCGAGTTGTTCTTCCTCACCCCCACTGACGCCGCCGGGAACAAGAAGCTGACGGTGGTGGAGTTCACGCCGACGTCCCAGCCGGGGCCGGCCCGGATGCTGTTCGAGTATGTCGGCAGGGAACCGCGTGTTCACTGCAGCGCTAGGCGCTGCTCCGATCAGCCCGGTAGAGAACTGGCACGAGGAGGCGCAGGCGAAGGTCCCCACGCGGCGATAGTGCGATGGGGCGCGGAGTCGCGGGTCAGATCCGCGAGCCTGCGGGTCGGATCCGCAGGGCTGCGGATCTGACCCCAAGTGACTGGCGGGGTTGACGGGACTCGAACCCGCGACCTCCGACGTGACAGGCCGGCGTTCTAACCAACTGAACTACAACCCCGCGCCAGTCGAACCCCGCGGCACCCGTTGGGCGGCAGCCGCTGTCACCAGGCTGCCCGGATACGCGTGGCTTGCGGCCGAACCCAAGACGCCCGTGGTGGTGGGCGGTACAGGATTCGAACCTGTGACGGCCGGCGTGTAAAGCCGGCGCTCTACCACTGAGCTAACCGCCCCGACACGACGCCCCGACCGACCCGCAAACGTCGTATTCTACCATCTACCCGTCCGGCGTGACAACGCGGCGCCGCCGGGCACGCCGACGCGCCAGCCTCCACCACAACCGCGCGCTCCCAGCCCCGAGCATCGTCGCCGCCAGCAGCAGCCCGGATTGCATCCACCCATCCGGCACTCGGGCCTGAGCCTGGCACGCTCGGGCCGGCCCGGCGGATAGACGACCGGCACGTTCGATCCCGTCGTGTAATCCTGCGCCGGCCCGTGCAACTCGGACACGACATCGAACATCCGTCCGCCGTCCGCGAACTGGGACCGACCGCGCGGTATCGCAACTCGGCCGCCGCGAGGTCGATTCCCGCAACCTCCGCGCCAAGCGGGGCGGGCTGTTTGTCCTTCCAGTCGGCGGAGAACTCCTCAATCTGCCTCGTGACGACGCCGGTCGCCACGGTGCCGTTGAGCGAGAACCACAGGTTGCGGACCGCGCCGTAGCCGGTCCAGACCGCCAGCAGGAGCCCCGCCAGCACGAGCGTCCGCGATCCCCGACCAGGTGCATGGCCGACAGGAGCAGGCGGGTCGCACGCGACAGGAGGGTCCGGCTCACGCGGACGATTGTATCCGCTTCACGGTACACTTGAGCCGAGGCATCGGCAGATGACGAGGCTGTGTCGTGGGAACGGTGCGCGAGCGCGCATCCTGGCGGCCCTCCTGATCGCAGGGGCGTCGATGCCGGCGCTCGCCCAACCGCCCGCGCCGCCCGCCCAGCCGCCCACCGCCCAGCCGCCCGCGCCCAGCACGTTCCAACCGAGGCCTCGACTTGGGCTGGCGCTCGGGGGCGGGGGCGCCCGCGGCTTCGCCCACCTCGGCATCCTGGCCTGGCTCGACGAACACCGCATCCCGGTCGACGTGGTCGGGGGCACGAGCATGGGGGCCCTGATCGGCGGAGCGTTCGCCACGGGCATGACGCCGGCCGAGATTCGCGCGTTGGTGGACGGCATCGACTGGGCGGCCGTGCTGGCCCCGGAGACCCCCTACCCGTCCAAGACATTCCGGCGCAAGCAGGACACCCGCGCCTATCCGTCGCAACTGCGGTTCGGTGTGAGGCACGGCG